>NZ_KB891316.1 GCF_000373385.1 Thiobacillus thioparus DSM 505
TCACCCGTTCGCCACTCGCCACCAGGAGCAAGCTCCCGTGCTGCCGTTCGACTTGCATGTGTAAAGCATTCCGCCAGCGTTCAATCTGAGCCAGGATCAAACTCTTCAGTTCAATCTCTGCAATTACTACTAATACTTCAGTCGCTCAACTCAAACTCGCGACGCTAAATTAATAACGACGCTTCATTCAAGTGTGAGCATTTATGCTAGTTGTCAGACCAACCAAAGTCAGCCCAACTACCGCAACAACACCCACACCTATCGGCTGTAAATTGTTAAAGATCAATCTCTTACTGACTTCGCTTTCGCTGCGTTGCTGTTTCGAGAGGTGCGCATTCTACGTAGATCACATAAAACGTCAACACTTATTTTCGAAATGGTTGCGGGGGCAGGATTTGAACCTACGACCTTCGGGTTATGAGCCCGACGAGCTGCCAGACTGCTCCACCCCGCGCCTGTCGCAAATGAAACCGCGTCAATCGAGAAGCGGAACTATAGCAAAGCGAGCTTGGCGCCGTCAACACTTGCGGGCTCTATAGCAAAGCTCATCGAACTTCATTAGCAACATCTCCAATGTTTTCAATCGATTGAATGAATCCTGCCATCCCGGCCAAAATGGCGATAACGGCGGACAGCGCGAAACAGCCGGAAATCATGCACACTTATTGAGCAGACAATGCGTCGGGAAACTCGCTACCATTCAACGTCGCTGCCGATAGAAAGTCCGCTTGTGCACATTTCCGCTTTTTCCCTGTCGCGCCTGCCGCGCATCGAGTTCGGTCCCGGCGTGCTCGGCAAGTTGCCGGCCATTGCCCGCACCTACGGCACACGTGCTTTACTGGTGACCGGCGCGGGTTCGCTGAAGAACTCGCCATTCTGGGCAACCGTGACGGACGGGCTAAAGGCACAAGGGGTTTCCTGGTTGCATCTGGCTGTTCCGGGCGAACCTTCTCCGCTGATGGTGGATGAGGCCGTGCGCGCCTTACGCCCGGAATCCATTGACGTGGTCATCGGCCTCGGCGGCGGCAGCGCGCTGGATGCGGCCAAGGCGATTGCCGGTCTGCTCAAGCCCGGCAACTCGGTGATGGACCATCTGGAAGGCGTGGGGCCCGAACTCGCGTACGCCGGTCCGGCCACACCGTTCATTGCCGTACCGACCACCGCTGGCACTGGCTCGGAGGCGACCAAGAACGCCGTATTAAGCGTGCAGGGCGCGGATGGTTTCAAGAAATCCTTCCGCGACGAAAAACTAGTGGCCGAAGTCGCACTGGTCGACCCCGATCTCCTCGCCACCTGCCCTTCCTCCGTGATTGCGGCGAACGGGATGGATGCCTTCACCCAGTTGCTGGAGTCCTATGTTTCCTGCCGCGCCGCGCCCTTGACCGATTCGCTTGCCTGGGGCGGCATGAAGGCCGCCCGCGACGGCTTGCTGGCCTTGTATGCCGATGCCGGCGATGCGGCGGCGCGCAATCGCATGGCCTACGCGGCGCTGGTGTCGGGCATCACGCTGGCGCAGGTCGGCCTCGGCTCGGTGCACGGGCTGGCCGCGCCATTGGGAGCATTCTTTCCGATTCCGCACGGCGTCGCGTGCGGCACACTGGTAGCGCAGGCCACACGCGTCAATATCGACGCGCTGCAGGCACGCGAAGCGGATCACGCTGTACTGGAAAAATATGCACAGGTAGGGCGCCTGCTGGGCAAGCAGGGCCAACTGAACCAGACTGCGTCGCACACCGCCCTGATCGATACGCTCGACGCCTGGACACGCGAACTTCAGCTTCCATCCCTGGCGCAGTACGGAGTGACGCCCGCCGATATTCCGCGCATCGTGGCCAACAGCCGCGGCAGCAGCATGAAAACCAATCCGATTGCGCTCACCGACGCTGAGATCGCGGGCATTCTCGCCGCACGCATCTGACGCCCGCTCAAGTTAAACGGTTGTCGTCCGCTATTTCTGCGACCCCGTCATCTGGAACGCAACCATGCCCGGCCTCCTGCTTTTCTTCATCGTACTCGCACTTCCGGCAGTCTATGGCGTGTTCATCTTCAACCAGCTTGTCACGCTGAAGCATAACGTCGGCAAGGCCTGGTCGAATATCGACATCCTGCTCAAGCAGCGCCATGATGAATTGCCGAAGCTGGTCGAAACCTGCGAGCAATACATGCAATTCGAACAGGAGACGCTTGAAAAAGTGATGCACGCGCGCAGCCAGGTTGCGAGCGCACGGGAATCGCAGAACATCCCCGCATTGGGCCAGGCCGAAGGCGCATTGCGCGTGGGACTCGGCAATCTGTTCGCGGTCGCCGAGGCCTATCCCGATCTGAAGACCAACGAAACCTTCCTGCATCTGCAGGCGCGTATTACCGGGCTGGAAAACGCGATTGCCGACCGCCGCGAGTTCTACAACGATTCAGTCAACGTCAACAACGTGCGGGTGGAGCAGTTTCCCGACACCCTCGTGGCGCGTCTGTTCGCCTTCCGTCAGTTTCCGCTGCTGCGCTTTGCTGCCGAGGAAAAGAAAGACGTCGACCTGAAGCAGCTCTTCGACCGCTGATGCTCCCGGTACGCTGGACGGCCGAATGGCGGCATGACTACGCCAATTTCGCGCTGGGCGGCGGTAATCTGGCCATTCTGCTGCTTGGCTTCCAGCTGCATTCACATCTAGGCTGGCAAATCAGTTTTGCGTTGGTCGGGCTGACCAGTTTCTGGGCGTGGTTTGCCAACCTCAAGCGCTATCGCACCGTGGCGGATACGCCAACCTCGCGCATCGCCTCGGCCCCGCAAGGCTACATCGAACTCGTCGGACGCGGCAGCCAGCCGCCGGGCGACAACCTGATCAGCCCGGTCAACGGCCTGCCCTGCCTGTGGTACCGCTACCGCATCGAGCGCAAAAACGGCGACCGCTGGGAATACGTCGAATCCGCGATATCGCATGACACATTCGGCGTGAACGACGGCAGCGGCAGCATACTGATCGATCCCGACGGCGCGGAAATTCTTACTTCGCGCAAACAGGTCTCGACCTCGGGCGATTATCGCAAAACAGAATGGACGCTGATCGAAGGTGACACCATTTACGTGATCGGCGACCACGTAACCCTGGGCGGCCCCAATGCCGTGCTCGACAAGAAGGCCGATCTCGCTACGCTGCTGGCCGAATGGAAGGCCGACAAGACCGCCTTGCTGGCGCGTTTCGACGCCGACCGCGACGGCGAAATCAGCCTCGACGAGTGGGAGCGTGCGCGCCAGACCGCATCCGACGAAGTCGACCGGGCTCATCTCGATATCCGCTTGAAAGACGGCATTCATCTTGTGCGCAAACCGCCGCATGGCCGCCCCTTCCTGATCGCCAACCGCGAGGTCACCGCGCTGGTGCGGCATTTTCGGCTATGGAGCTGGCTGCACCTGGTGCTGACGATGGCCGCCCTGATCGGCCTGGCACTGCTCGGGCGCGCAGTCTGACGCTTGCCCTGCCCGGCTTCCCGCCCTATAGTCAAGGCACGGAGGACGCATCATGAAACCTGCCATACCCGAGACCCCTGCTGAATACGACCACACCCGCATCATCGAGCGGCCAGATGGGTGCTACTGGATCGATGCCATGACCGGCGAGGAATACGGTCCCTTCGCCAGCCTGCTGGAAGCCATACAGGATATGGAATACAACGCCGACAGCGACTACGAGCCTGGCGAAACGGTAGAAGAGGCCGAAGAAGAGATCGGCATTTCCGACTGGATCGACCCCGACACCGGCGACCCAGGCGAAGCGTCTCACCGCCCCGTCGACTGATTCCCGGCCAGCCGGGATTGCCCCGATACGCCCCGGTCTGCGGCTTCCGCTATCTGCGCCTCGCGCTCGAACGGATTGTCGCGATAGGGGTTGCCGCCGCGCAACCACGCAAGCAACCCTGCCAGCGGATACAGCACCAGCAGCAAAACACCCCAACGTTCAAATTGCCTGACATGCGCACGCTCGTGCACACGCGTCGCAGCCAGGGCACTCGATGACACGCCCAGCACGACGTGTCCCAACGTGATTGCCGCGACCGGTCCGCTGAACGGAAAGCCGCGCCGCAACACCCATGCCGGCCAGCCGCCCGCGGTTTCCAGCACACCCTCCACCTGCCGCATGGCGCCTCCACTACTCCGAGCGGCGAGCGCAATCAGCACGCCCAACAGAGTGACCGGAAACGGCCACAGATAGCGCAGGGAGCGGCGCATTCAGGTATCCAGCACGCCAGAAAACCAACGCGCCTCGTGCAAACCTTCCGCCACGAAATGCCGGTGCGCCTGTTCGAGCTGCGTCGCGGTCCCCGCTGCATACACGTCGAAGCGATGCAGATCCGGGTAATCCGTCACAATGCGTTGCAGCACGGCCTCCAGGTCGTCGGTCGGCGCATGCGGCAGATAGTTGAAATTATCCAGCGCATCGGTCCAGGCGCGGCACAGGTTGTCCTGATAATGCCCGGCCTCGTCGGCCAGCCAGTGCAGATCCATCGACTCGGCCAGTTCCAGCGACATGGCATGCTGGATCAGGCTCTTGATCGGCGCGAAGCCCGCGCCGAAAGCGAGGAAAATCACCGGACGCGGCGAGTCCTCGTCCAGCACGAATTCGCCGAAGGGCCCTTCCACCTTCACCACGTCATTGGCCTTCAAGCTGCCAAACACGCTCTCGACAAACGCATCGTCCGCCCTGCGCGGGATCTGGATCTCGATGTGACGATCCTCGCACGGGCAACTGGCAATGGCATAGCGCCCCTTCACCCCGTCGATCGACACGTCGACGCTCTGGCCGCCGAGATAGCGCAGGCGCTGGCTGCGCGGTGCGAGAATATGCAGCGCGGCCATGTGCGGATTGAACACCTCGATCGACTTCACCTTGGCGGTCAGTTGCTGCACCGGAATATCGCGCGCGCCCGCCACATTGGCTTCGATCACCACATCGTTGACCGGCGCATAGGCGCACAGCAGGATCATTCCGGCATCTTTTTCGGCTTCTCTCAGGACATAGTCGTGCGCATGGACCTTCGTCACCTCGCCCGACAGCACACGCGCCTTGCAGTCGCCGCAATTGCCGTTGCTGCAGCCGTAATTCAGCGACACGCCATTGCGCAGTGCAGCTTCCAACAGGGTATCGTTGCCCTCCACGTCGAATTCGTGGCCGCTGGGCTGGATGGTCACATGGGCTGACATGATTTTGAATATCCTTTCCTGCGCAATCGTCGCCTGCGCCTGCACCGCATCCGGCGGAACCTCGGCCAGATTGCGCAGCAGAAATGCGCGCACGGTATGCAGGGCGTGGCGCGTTTCCGCGCTTTGGTCTTCTTCGATTTCGTCGATTTTCTCGTCGAGCCAGGTCATCACGTTGCCATAATGCAGCAGCAAGGCCTTGGCTGCCGCATAGTCGTTGCCCAGCGCGTTCAGACGCGCCACCAGCACATCCTTGTCGGGCAGCGCACGCTCCAGCACCCGCTTGGCAAACGCCTTGTCCTTGATTTCCTGGACCCGGCGAAATTCGGCATCGTCGTCCCACTTCACCTCGGGAAACACGCGCAGCAACTCGTCGAGCTCGACCATGCCGTCAAAGGTCGCCAGCACACCGCCGCGAATCATCTCCTGCAGCGCATGACGCGGCTGGCCAACCAGCTTGGCCACACGGGAAAGCGGAAGTAAATGGCTCATGGCACGATGGTACTCCGTGTCCGCGGCGGACAGAATCGGCACTTCACCAGATTCTGAATCCCTGATTCGCCCGGCCACCCCGTCTGACAATACAATCCCGTCATGCCTTCCATCACCATCCGTTCGTGTCCCGCCGACGCCCGCGCCGCCCTCGAGCAGGCCGGGCTCGCGCCCGCCTGGGCGCGGTTGTATGCCGCCCGCGGCGTCAACCATCCAGACGAAGTCGCGCACCGCCTGCCGCAGCTGCTGCCGCCGGCCGGCCTGCTGCACATCGACCGCGCGGCTGCGCTGCTGGCCGACGCCATTCGCGACCACAAGCGCCTGCTCATCATCGCCGACTACGACGCCGACGGCGCCACAGCCTGCGCGGTCGGGGTGCGCGGCCTGCGCCTGCTCGGCGCGCAGGTCGATTTCATCGTGCCCAATCGGCTCGAACACGGCTACGGCCTCACCCCTGACATTGTGAAGCTCGCCGCCGCACGACAGCCCGACCTGCTGGTGACGGTGGACAACGGCATTGCCGCGGTCGACGGCGTGGCGGCGGCGAACGCGCTTGGCATCCCGGTGCTGGTCACCGACCATCACCTGCCCGGCGACGCGCTGCCGGACGCCGCCTGCATCGTCAACCCCAACCAGCCGGGCTGCGGCTTCGCGTCGAAGAATCTGGCCGGGGTCGGCGTGATGTTCTACGTGCTGCTGGCGCTGCGTGCCGAACTGCGCCAGCGCGGCGTCTACGTCGACACGCCCGAACCGGATCTGCGCACCCTGCTCGACCTGGTCGCGCTCGGCACGATTGCCGACGTCGTCAAGCTCGACGCCAACAACCGCACCCTGGTCGCCCAGGGGCTCGCGCGGGTGCGCGCGGGCAAGGCCAACGCCGGCGTCAACGCGTTGTTCCGCGCCGCCGGGCGCGAGCCTGCGCGCGCCACCGTGTTCGACCTCGGCTTCATGCTCGGTCCGCGGCTGAACGCCGCCGGCCGCATCGACGACATGGCGCTCGGCATCGAATGCCTGCTGGCCGACGACCCCACCCCCGCGCAGCGGCTGGCGCAGCAGCTCGACACGCTCAACCGCGCGCGGCGCGACGTCGAGGCCGACATGCTGGAGGAGGCGCTCGCCATTCTCGCCACCTTCAATCCCGACGACAGCCACAGCCTCACCGCGTATCAGCCCGACTGGCACGTCGGCGTGATAGGCATCCTGGCGTCGCGCCTGAAGGACAAGTTCCACCGCCCCACCATCGTCTTCGCGTCTAGCGACAGCGGCGAACTCAAGGGCTCGGGCCGCTCCATCCCCGGCCTGCATCTGCGCGACGCGCTCGACCTGGTCTACAAGCGCCACCCCGGCCTGATCGTCAAATTCGGCGGCCACGCCATGGCCGCCGGGCTCAGCATTCCCGCCGGGCGCCACACAGAATTCGGCAAGGCGTTCGAAGCCGTGGTGCGCGAACTGATCGACCCGGCGGATCTGGAAGGCATGATCGAAACCGACGGCGAACTGGACATCGCCGAGCACCGCTACGAGCTCGCCGAACAGTTCGACCATGCGGTCTGGGGGCAAGGCTTCCCCGCGCCGCTGTTCACCGCCACCTTCGATGTCGTGGCGCAGCGCGTCGTCGGCGAGAAACACCTGAAACTCAAGCTGGCGTGCGGGGAGACCTCGTTCGACGCCATGCGGTTCTTCCAGGCCGACCCGCTGCCCGACCGCATCCGCGCCGTCTACGCACTCATGCCGAACGAATTCAATGGCCAGCAGTCATTGCAACTCAAACTGCAACACTGGGAGCCTGTCTGATGATTTCCCTTGCAACTTGAAACTGCGCTCATGCCGCCGATCACACTTGCCCTCATCCTGCTGAATGTTCTCGTCTATGTGCTCGAACTCGTCACCGGGCCCGAGATCATCCGCATCTTCGGCCTGTGGCCGCCGGGTTCGGGCGGCGCGTTCCATCTGTGGCAACTGGTCACCTACAGCTTCCTGCACGGCTCGCTTACGCATCTGGGATTCAACATGTTCGCCGTGTGGATGTTCGGCGCCGAACTGGAAAGGCGCTGGAACGACCTGCGCTACCTGCTGACCTATCTGCTCAGCGTCGTCGTGGCCGCGATGACGCAGATCGCCGTCTCCGGCTACTTCCTGCACAGCAGCAGCCCCGTCATCGGCGCCTCGGGCGGCGTGTTCGGCCTCCTGCTGGCCTATGCGATGTACTTCCCCCGCAACGTCATCACCCTTATTTTCCTGCCCTTCATCCGCATTCCCGCGCGCACGTTCGTGCTGGGCTATGGAATCGTCGAGCTTGTTCTCGGCCTCACCAGCACCGATGCGGGCGTCGCCCACTTCGCCCACCTCGGCGGGTTGTTCGGCGGTTGGCTTGGGGTGCAGTATTTCCGCGGACGCGGGGTGTTCGGCAAGCGCTGATCCGGCTCGAGTTACAAGACTCAAGGCGGCCGTGGCTTGGCGGAAGGCCGCTCACTCCTCTTGAATCTTGCAACTTGCGTCCTGCACCTCAGGCATAGCCCTCGGGATTGCCCGCTTGCCAGCGCCAGGCATCGGCACACATACGCGACAGATCGTATTCGGCCCGCCAGCCCAGCTCGCGCGCCGCGCGGGCCGGATCGGCCCAGCATTGCGCCACGTCACCGGCACGGCGCGCCACGATCCGGTACGGCACCGGTTTGCCGCTGGCCGCCTCGAACGCACGCACCATGTCGAGCACGCTCACCCCGCGACCGGTGCCCAGGTTCCAGGTCTGCACCCCGCCCAGTTGCAGCAATTTGTTCAGCGCCGCCACATGCCCGCGCGCCAGGTCGACCACATGGATATAGTCGCGCACGCCGGTGCCGTCCGGCGTCGGATAGTCGCCACCGAACACGTTGAGATGCGGGCGCCGTCCTACCGCCACCTGCGCAACAAAGGGCATCAGGTTGTTGGGAATGCCGCGCGGGTCTTCGCCGATCAATCCCGATTCATGCGCGCCCACCGGATTGAAATAGCGCAGCAGCGCAACGTTCCAGCCCGGATCACTCAGCGCGATATCGCGCAGCATCTCTTCGATGACCAGCTTGGAGCGGCCGTAGGGGTTGGTCGCCGACAGCGGAAAATCCTCGGTAATCGGCACCGTCGCCGGATCGCCGTACACCGTGGCGGACGACGAGAACACCACCGCCTTCACGCCGGCCGCTGCCATTTCCTCGAACAGCGCGATGCTGCCAGCGATGTTGTTGTCGTAATACAGGAGCGGTTTTTCCACCGACTCGCCCACCGCTTTCAGTCCAGCGAAATGCACCACCGCATCGATGTGGTGCCCGGCGAACAGCGCGCGCAGCGCTGCACGGTCGCGGATGTCGCCCTGCACAAATGTCACCGGCCGGTCGGCGATCTGCGCCACCCGTTCCAGCGATTTCACGCTGCTGTTCGACAGATTGTCGAACACCGTCACCTCATGTCCTGCCGCCAGGCATTCCACTGCGGTATGCGAGCCGATATAGCCCGCACCGCCGGTCAACAACACATTCACACGCGCCTCCCTCGTAGCCTTATCACTTGCTGTCAGCCTCCAGACACAGCGCCAGCGCCGCATGCCAGTCCTGAAGGCTTATACCGAATGTCTGTTTCAGTTTATCGTTGTTCAATCGCGAATTGAGCGGTCGTCTCGCCGGGGTCGGATAGTCGCTACTGGGGATGGGAAGCAAGCGGGCACCCGCGTCATCGTGCGTCTGGATCGCCTTGGCGAACCCGTGCCACGAGGTCTCGCCGGCATTGGTCATGTGATACACCCCCCAGGGGGCTCCTTCATCGAACCTGCTTGCCGGGGCTGCGACCTGACTCAAGACCAAGGCCGTGGCCTCGGCCAGATCGCGGCACCAGGTCGGCGCGCCAATCTGGTCGGCGACGATCTTCAGTTCCGGTCGCTCGCGCATCAGGCGGCGCATGGTCAGCAGAAAGTTGCTGCCACGCGCACCGTACACCCAGGATGTGCGGAAAATGAGATGGCGACAGCCAGTGGCCTGAATGGCGCGTTCGCCTGCCAGCTTGGTCGCGCCATACACATTGAGAGGATCGCAGGCGCCGTCCTCTTTCCAGGGCGTGCTGCCGCTGCCGTTGAACACATAGTCGGTGGAGTAATGCACCAGCAGCGCACCCAGCCTGGCCGCCTCCTCAGCCAAAACGCCCGGCGCAACGGCGTTCACCGCATGCGCTAGTTCCGGCTCGCTCTCGGCCTTGTCCACGGCGGTATAGGCAGCCGGGTTGACGATGATGTTCGGTGCCATTTCGCGTACCGTCTGGCGTACCGCATCGGCATCGGCCAGATTCATGGACCGGGAGTCCAGTGCAACCACCTCGCCCAGGCAACTCAGCGTGCGCCGCAGTTCCCAGCCGACCTGGCCACGAGCCCCTGTCAGCAGGATGCGTCGAACGGTGGTCATGCGTAGACCTCCGCATCCTTGAGCAAAGGTTGAACCCGGTCCTTGGCGGACAGCACAGGCGTCCCTTCGAGCGGCCATGCCACCCCGATCTGTGGATCGTCCCAGCGGATGCCTCGATCCCACTGCGGGGCGTAGTACGTGGTGGTCTTGTAGAGGAAATCTGCGCTATCGGACAACACCAGGAAACCATGTGCGAACCCTGGCGGGATCCACATCATGCGCTGGTTTTCAGCCGAGAGCTCGTAGCCGACCCATTGTCCGAAATGCGGCGAGGATTTGCGCAGATCCACTGCCACGTCGAAGACCGAGCCACTCACCACGCGTACCAGTTTTCCCTGCGGCTCGTTGACCTGGTAATGCAATCCGCGCAATACGCCCCTGGCTGAACGCGAATGGTTGTCCTGCACGAAATCCGCTTCGAGGCCGCATTTCGCAAACGTCTGTTTGTTCCAGCTTTCCAGGAAGAAGCCACGCGCATCGCCGAACACCTTGGGTTCAAGGATAAGGACACCGGGGAGGGAAGTTTCGATTACGTTCATTTTTGGAGGGGGCGGTGAGTGGTGAGTGGTGAGCGATTTCAGCTTACTGCTCACCGCTCCCTACTCACCATTTCAAAAAATCCGTTCATTCAACATATTCAGCAAATATTGCCCATACCCATTCTTCCGCATGGGCGCGGCCAATTTCTCCACTTGCTCGGCCGTGATATATCCCTGTCGATAGGCAATTTCTTCCGGACAGGCGATCTTCAGGCCCTGGCGTTTCTCGATCGTCTCGATGAACAGAGAAGCCTCGAGCATCGATTCGTGGGTGCCCGTATCGAGCCAGGCATGACCACGCCCCATGATCGACACTTCGAGCTCGCCCGCGTCAAGATAGTGCCGGTTGACGTCGGTGATCTCCAGTTCGCCGCGCGGCGAGGGCTTCAGGTTGCGGGCAATGTCGACCACCTGCTTGTCATAGAAATAAAGCCCGGTGACTGCGTAATGCGATTTGGGCCGAGCGGGTTTTTCTTCCAGACTGACCGCTTTTCCTGTGGCATCGAAGTCCACAACGCCATAACGTTCCGGGTCGTGCACGCGATAAGCAAACACCGTAGCGCCGGTTTCCCGCTCGCTCGCCGCGCACAGGTCTTTCGCCATGTCATGGCCATAAAAAATATTGTCGCCCAGTACCAGCGCGCTGGGGCTATTCCCCACAAAATCCGCACCGATGATGAACGCCTGGGCAAGTCCTTCCGGATTAGGCTGTACCGCATACTGCAAATTGACTCCCCACTGGCTGCCGTCGCCCAGCAACTGCTCGAAGCGAGGCGTATCCTGAGGCGTCGAAATGACCAGGATGTCCCGAATCCCTGCCTGCATCAGCGTAGTGAGCGGGTAATAGATCATCGGCTTGTCGTAAATCGGCAGCAGCTGCTTGGACACGGCCAGCGTCGCCGGATACAGACGGGTGCCGGAGCCACCGGCGAGGATGATTCCTTTGCGATTCATTGAGCGCTTCTTTCTGCGTAGTTGGTATCGACCCATTTGCGGTATTCGCCGCTCGCCACATGCTCCACCCACGCCATGTTGTCCAGATACCAGCGTACTGTCTTGCGGATGCCCGTCTCGAAGGTCTCGGCCGGCTTCCAGCCCAGTTCGCGATGGATCTTGCTGGCGTCGATGGCGTAGCGCCGGTCATGGCCGGGGCGGTCCTTCACATAGGTGAGCAGGCGTGAATAGGGCCCGGCCGGGTCGGGACGCATTTCGTCGAGCAGCGCGCACACCGTTTTCACGATCTCGATGTTCGGCATCTCGTTCCAGCCGCCCACGTTGTAGGTCTCGCCCGTCTTGCCTTGCGCCAGCACGGTGCGGATCGCCGAACAGTGGTCGGTGACGTACAGCCAGTCGCGCACATTCATGCCGTCGCCGTAGATCGGCAACGGCTTGCCGTGCGTGGCATTGAGGATCATCAGCGGGATCAGCTTTTCAGGGAACTGATAGGGGCCGTAATTGTTCGAACAATTGGTCGTCAGCACCGGCAAGCCATAGGTGTGGTGATACGCCCGCACCAGATGGTCGGACGACGCCTTGCTGGCCGAATACGGGCTGTTGGGCGCAAACGGCGTCGTCTCGGTGAACGGCGCATCGTCCGGCCCCAGCGAACCGTAGACCTCGTCGGTGGATACGTGCAGGAAGCGGAACGCAACCTTTTCATCTTCCGGCAGCCCCATCCAGTGAGCGCGCGCCTCTTCCAGCAAATGGAAGGTGCCCACCACGTTGGTCTGAATGAAATCCTCCGGCCCGTGGATCGAGCGGTCGACGTGCGACTCGGCAGCGAAGTTGACGATCGCGCGCGGGCGATGGCTGGCAAGCAGTTGGCCGACCAGCGCGCGATCACCGATGTCGCCCTGCACGAAGACATGGCGCGGATCGCCTTTCAGGCTGGCCAGATTCTCTAGATTGCCCGCATACGTGAGCTTGTCGAGATTGACGACCGGCTCATCGTTGACCCGCAGCCAGTCCAGAATGAAGTTCGCACCGATGAAGCCGGCACCGCCTGTAACCAAGATCACATTAATTTCCCAATAACAGTCTACAAACGCCAGACATTAAACCCGGCCGCCTTGATGGCTGCCTGATCATAGGCTGACTTTACATCGGTAAAAATCCCACCCTTGCGCAGCCCGGAAGTCAGATCAGCCAAGGGCATGGCCAAATACTCCGCGTGCGACACTGCGGCAACGATGGCATCGGCATTGCCGGGCAATTGCTCCCAGGGGGTCAGGCGGATGCCATATTCATGCTCGGCCTCCTGCGATTCGGCAATGGGGTCGTGAACGGCAACGTCACAGCCGAAATCCTTTAATTCCTTTACCAGATCGGCCACCTTGGAATTGCGCAGATCGGGACAATTTTCCTTGAAGGTGAGCCCTAGCACGATGACTTTTGCGCCCTTCACCGTGCCGCCGTTGTTGATCATGCCTTTGACGGTCTGCTGCGCCACATAGGCTGCCATGCCATCGTTGATCTTGCGGCCGGCAAGAATCACTTGCGGATGGTAGCCCAGCATCTCGGCCTTGTGGGTCAGGTAATAAGGATCGACGCCGATGCAATGACCTCCGACCAGCCCGGGGCGGAACGGCAGGAAATTCCATTTGGTACCCGCCGCTTGCAGAACCTCCAGGGTATCGATGCCAAGGCGGTCGAAAATCAGCGCAAGCTCGTTCATCAGGGCGATATTGAGGTCGCGCTGGGTATTCTCGATCACCTTGGCAGCCTCGGCGACCTTGATCGAACTGGCGCGATGCACACCGGCGGTAATGACCGAGGCATACAGTTCGGCGACCGCTTGGGAGGTGGGACCGTCATCGCCGGAGACGACCTTCACGATCTTGGTGATGGTGCGTTCCCTGTCGCCCGGATTGACCCGCTCGGGCGAATAGCCGACATGGAAGTCCTGCTTCCATGTCATGCCCGAGTGCTTTTCCAGCAACGGGATGCAGACTTCTTCGGTCGCGCCAGGATAGACCGTGGATTCATAGACCACGGTAGCGCCCTTCTTCATGTGCTTGCCGACCGTTGTGGAAGAGCCGACCAGCGGAGAGAAATCGGGAATGTGGGCTTCGTCGACCGGCGTGGGTACGGCGATGATGATGAAGTCGGCCCTGGAAATCGTGCTGGGGTCGGTGCTGACGCTCAAGTGGGTTGCCGCCTTCAGGTCTTCCGTGCTGACTTCCCCGGTGGGGTCGCAATAGTTCTTGTAGCTGGCGATTTTTGACTCCGACAGATCGAAACCGATCGTCTCGATTTTCTTGCCGAATTCGACCGCCAAAGGCAAGCCGACGTAACCCAGGCCGACAACAGCAACAACCGTCATGATCGCTCCCCAATACAATTGTTAGAACTTGCGTCAGGCTCCCTGTCCCGGCACATGCCCTGAATACTGAACTCACTTCCTCAATAGCTGCTGCGCCGCGCCCAGGATGAACAAGGTATTCGTCACCAGATAACGTTTCCACAATCGCCTCGGCTCCGATACCAGACGGTGCAGCCATTCCAGACCGTTGTCGCGCATCCATGCCGGGGCGCGCTGCACCGTACCGGCATGGAAATCAAAGGCTGCCCCTACCCCGATCATCACCGCATTGACGCGCCCCCGATGCTCGGCCATCCAACGTTCCTGCTTGGGGCAGCCGAGCCCGACGAACACGATGCCTGCGCCGCTGTCATTGATCCGGGCTACTGCTGCGGCATCCTCTTCCGTCGTCAGTGCGCGAAACGGCGGCGATTCCATCGTCATCTGCAAATCGGGAAATGCCGCCGGCAAGCGCCCTTTCAGCAACCCCAACGTTGCCTCGGTGCTGCCGTAGCAATAGATCGGCACGCCTTCATTCGCCGCGCGCTCGCACAATACCCACATCAGATCCGGTCCGCTGATGCGCGACTGCCCGGCAAATCCCTGTTGCCTCAGCATCCACGCCACAGGGGCGCCGTCAGGCGTCGCCATGTCCGATCCGTTGATCACCTCACGGTAGGTCGCATCACGCCATGCGCTCACCACCACATGCACATTGCAGATCGTCACATAGCGACTTTCGCGCGCATGCGCCCAGCCGAGCAGGCGACTAATCGCTACGTCCCACGTCAGCGCGTCAATCTGGGCGCCGAGCACAGAGCCGACAGTTCGCTTGAACAACATTTCTTAAACCTTCGACAGATCAGTTGCGAGGATCGCCACGATCCGCTCGGCCGCCCTGCCGTCCCACAGTTCCGGTCGACGTCCCGTTTTCGCCTCACCGAGGCCCGCAAATGCAGCCAGGATATTCTCGGGCCGCGTGCCTACCAGCACATTGGTCCCTTCTTCGACCGTCACCGGCCGCTCGGTATTTTCGCGCAGGGTGAAGCAAGGCACGCCCAAAGCGGTGGTTTCCTCCTGCAACCCCCCGCTGTCGGTCATCACCACCTCCGCGTCCTTCCACAGATGGAGAAATTCCATATAGGCCAACGGGCCGGTCAGCGTCACGCGGTCGCCCAGGTCAATGCCGAATTTGTCCAGATTGGCACGGGTGCGGGGGTGTACCGGGAAGATCAACGGCAGGGTCTCGCTGATCTCACGTAGCGACTGGCCGATACCAGTGAACGTCTCCGCATGGTCGACATTGGACGGCCGGTGCAAGGTCACTACGCCATAACGCGGCTGTCCCGCCTTGTAGCCTGCCGTAGGAAATACACTCATATCCACCTGCTGAAGCTTGTCATGCTGGTAGAGAAGGTTATCCACCATCACATGGCCCACGAAATGGATCTTCTCCCTGGCCTTGCCTTCGCGCAGTAGGTTGTCCACCCCGGCAGGTTCGGTGACGAAGAACCAGTCCGAGATCGAATCGGTGACGATGCGGTTGATCTCTTCCGGCATCGCCATGTCGCCGCTGCGCAGGCCCGCTTCCACATGCGCCACCGGAATGTGCATCTTCTTCGCCACGATCGAACAGGCGATAGTCGAATTCACATCGCCCACCACCAGCACTGCATCCGGTCGCTCGGCCAGACACAATTGCTCGAAGCCCAGCATGATCTTCGCCGTCTGCTCCGCGTGCGAGCCGCCGCCCGCCCCCATGAACACATCCGGTGCCGGAATACCCAATTCCTCGAAGAACACTTCGTTCATCTCGCGGTCGTAGTGCTGGCCGGTATGGATGATCTTGTATCGCAGGCCGCCGTGGGATTCCAGCGCTCGCACGATCGGCGCGATCTTCATGAAATTGGGTCGTGCACCCGCCACCAGGTAGAGCGTTTTCATTGGGCCAGCCTCGCCAGTTCAGTCACAATGCGGTTGATAAATTCACGGAAGGCGAACTTGCCGGTAATCATTTCGCGCGAGCGTTCGCCCATGCGGGCGGCCAATTCCGGCGAATCCAGAATCGTTGCCATTTTCTCTGCCAGTTCTTCGGGCGTGTCCTCACGCAGACGAAAACCGTTTTCTCCGTCCACCACCAAGTCGTCCGCGCTGCCATCGGCAAACCCCGACACGATCGGCAGGCGATGCGCCATCGCCTCATTGATCCCCAGCCCGCCGGTACCCGGCAGCACATAGAGTTCGGCCGCATCGAAATACGGCCCCACGCCTTCCACAATCGACCCCGTCAGCACCACATCGTCGCGCCCCGCACATAAGTGTCGGATCACAGGCAGATGCTCGCCATCGCCCACCAGCACCAGCACCGCATCCTTGCGCTGCATCCGGTCGAGCGCCTGCAAGATCACCTCGATACGCTTTTCCGCCAGCACCGCGCCCACAAACAAGATGATCTTGCGGTCGCCGATTTCGGGATGCTTGCCGACCACTAATGCGCGTGCCTCGGTCTTGGGCAGGGTTGTAATCTTTTCCTCGTTAATCGTGTTATGCATCACCGTCACCTGATCCGCACGCGCGCCGTGGCTCATGGCGTAATCGCGTGCGTTGGAGTGGTAAGCGAGGTGATAGTCGTAGCGTGGAATAAAACGATCGAGCAAAAAACTTTTCAGTTTGCCGGGGTGGAACTCGTAGCCACACAACCAGGACACCAATTTGAAGCCCAGCTGATCTTTCTGCGCACTAATCTTCCAGTGCGACCAGTTTCCCGAATGGGCTGCATTGATCACAACATCCGGCCTGATCTCGGCAATTTTTTTAACAACATCGAAATAGCGGCGAAAGGTATAGGTGCCAAACCGGTATTCTCGGAAATCGTACTTGGCCTCGTTCAACACCACAGGCTCCTTGATTCCGACCCGCCCCACTGCGCGTCTGGCATCCTGCCCTGACAACAACCAAAGCTCGATGTCCTGTGCCTGCAACTGCTTTTCCAGCGCCTTGTAGGTTTCCTTCTGGTAGTGCATCACCCGATCGGTGATGAAAAGCACCCGCTTCATGTTGCGTCCCTGTTCATTATGCGTTGTCAGGTTCATCTGCCGTCGCTTCTGCCATGGCATCGCGATAAATAGCCCGCAATATTTCCAGGTTCCGCCGTGGCGTGTATTTTGATTCGTATTCCTTGCGCGCTGCCTCGCCCATACCACGAATCGCATCCGGATGCGCCCGCGCCCAGGCCAGTTTTTCTGCCAAGTCGCTCGCATCGCCTGGGTTGAACAACAAGCCGGTTTCACCATCCCGTATCAATGCAGCCATCGCCCCCAGCCGACTGGCAATAACAGGTAGCCCACAGGCAAACGCCTCAACCAGGGTGCGCGGAAAATTCTCATACCACAGACTGGGCATCACCAAAGCCAAGCTGGATTTCATCCGCTCGACAATATAGGGGCCTTGCTGCCAGCCTGCCATTTTTACGTTCGCCAGCGAATCGATCGCCCCCTCTTCAGGACCTGTCCCGATCACCTCACACTGCACGTCAGGCAAAGTGGCCAGCGCAGCGGCCAACGTGGCGATGCCTTTCTCGGCAGACAAGCGCCCGACATATAAAAACCCCGCGCGCGCAGTTGAATCCAAACCCGGGTCCGCTACGAAATTCGGTTTGACGCGCAGGCGGCCGGCAGGCAATCCCCCACGCACGAACACGTCACGGCAAAAATCGTTCAGCGCAATGTAGCACGTCACCTTGCTTGTATAAGTCCCCATCCCGCGATGCAACATAAGCATTGAGGCCAGCGCGGCCGATTGCGGCAACGACCCCCGATAACAGCCCCGCGCCGCACCGCGCCAGGGCACCTTTCCCACGCAGTCCTCGCACACCTTGCCCTCGCGTAAAAGCATCGCCTGCGGACAAAGCAGGCGGAAATTATGCAAGGTCTGCACGACAGGCACATGACGTCTGGCCGCTGCCCAGTAAAGCGAAGGCGAAATCAGCGGAAAAGTATTGTGGCTGTGGACCACATCCGGTCGAAATCGGCTCAGGACGGCCTCGACGTCACGCATGGTTCGTGCAGACCACAAGGTATCCCGTGCCACCGCCAGCTTGCCCATGGATTCGATGTCATGGTTTTCGCGCCGGTACAGTTCCACCTCATATCCGTGGTCGCGCAACAGCTGGATCTCGTCGTCCACCACCGAGTCTTCGCCACCCCGCTGCTGGTAGGCGTTGTGGACAAACAAAATGCGCAACGCTTCCATTCCTACGCGGGCTTCTTCGCCACCCACTGTACTCCGCCACTCGTCAACGAAGGCTTCAGGTTATGGAAAACACCAAAGCGACCAAACCCCATCGGGCGAACCATCTGGAATCCGGCGCGCTCCAGCACCAGGCGCAACGAACGATAAGTGAAATAGTGCAGATGACCGCCATCGAACAGCACATCGCTCCCCAGTCCCTCATTGGGCTGTGACGTGGAAGGAAATCTGCCCAGCGCCAGAACCAGTCGCTTCTTGATGAACGCAATGTTGGGCGTGTTGATGACCAGCCACCCGCCTGGCTTCAAGACGCGAAACATCTCATGCGAGGCGGCATAGACATCTGGGATGTGCTCGATCACATCCGCCGTGATGATGCGATCCACACTGTTGTCAACCAGCTGAGACATGTCTTCAGCCGAGCCTTGCACAGGCGTGAACTTCAACGCTGCCAAGTTTGCCTCGGCCTGGCGCAAACGCTCGGCCGAATACTCCAGGCCAATCAGATGGCTATAGCGGTTGCGGAATTGGTAAAGCAGGCTGCCGTCGCCACAGCCAATATCCATGATTGATTCTCCTGTCCCTTCCACCGCGACTATCGCCTCCACACGATTACGCGGCCACTTCAGGATTGGGTAGTCGTTGATCCTCTGCGCTTGACCATCGGTTCTATAAAATTGATCGTATTTATCAGATAGTGCCACTTGTCACCCCCTTGTTTTCCAGAAGCTGAAAAACCCCCTTCACGCGACCTTCCCAGGTCATGGTTTCGTCGACGCTTGCTAGCGCACGCTGACACATCAAATTTCTACGTCCTTCATTGGCGGCCATTTGTCCAAGAGCGTCCGCAAGTAGATTGACAAGTTCAACCTCATCAAGACCTTGAGTGGGGACAATTATGGCCGTTTCGTCGGACACCAATGTAACCGGTCCACCTATATCAAGACATATCACAGGTAGGCCGTTTGCTTGTGCCTCCAGCACTACGTTTCCACTTGAATCATGTAGGCTTGGAAATAAGAAACAATGCATCTGTCGATATAGAGGAAATAATTCTTTTTGGGGGATGTAGCTCACCCAATGAATTCGATCTAATATTCCGACTACTTTGGCGACACGTTTTAATTCATCCTCGTAAGGACCCCTGCCTACCAGCGTGAAGTCTATAGCCACACCGCGACTCAAAGCTTCGGCGACAGCGCGTATAGCCAAATGGGCCCCCTTCCAACCAAGCAGGCGCCCAACAAACAGAACTCGCAGTGGTTCATCGCCCTGTCGGACAGTCGGAATAATGCCCCGTATAGGATCAATCCCGATTTCTGCGTAGACAATGGCACGTTTGCGAAATGGCCATGGCAAAGCTTGGCGGGTGTCCTCTGTCTTAACCAAAATCAGTGTTGCTTTCGCATAGGCCACCCAAAGAAAAGGGTCTAACAAAACCACTTTGTTAATAAGCGTGCGTAAATATTCCTTCAACTTCTCACGCCCAAGAATTGAGCGCTTAAGCTTAAGTGGAGCATCTTCTCCCCCACCCAGTGGGCCAAAAATGAATGGGATACCGAGATACCCCAAAAAAGAAGGATGGCGAAATACACCGTAAGTTAGATGCATTGCCAAATCAAAATGTTGTGAACGATGTAGATTTCTTGCAAATGGAAGCAAAGCAAACTGCCAAGCAGAGTAGAGTAGTTGCGCAGTAGTTGAATTCAGTGGAATCGAACAGAGCCACCAAGGCCGAAAATAAACGACCCGCAAATTTGGTTGCGGATTTTGTTCCAACTCATCTTCAATCGCACCACGCCTAGTAACATCAGTGACCATCACCACTTCATGTGCGCGGCACAATTCAATTGCCCAGCGCCAGCCTACGCCACCTTCACTGCCTGAGTTGGGTACACAACCAAACGCTGATAACAAAATCTTCATACATTAACCATATCTAGCGCATAGCTCATTTCTTATCCGCAATTGCAAGGTAGCTTCCGTATATGGATAACATCGGAAAGCGCATCCCAAGATAGCGACTGACTTTTCCGCTGCCGTAAATCTTGACATTACTAAATCCACTCATCCTCAGCTTGATTCTCAATGTGTCCGGGAAATGTTGCGAAACATGAGCGCCTCCAAGAATCGAATGCCCGCGCCATTTTCTCTTTAAGTCATACGGATTAGGTGTAGTCAGCATTAAGCGACCACCAATTTTCAGGACTCTAAAAATTTCCCCCAAAGTCTGATCGATATCCGTCTGATAGAGATGTTCGATGAATTCCCCTGCCACCACCGCGTCATAGGTACCGTCCTCGTTCGGGATCTTGGTGGAATAGCCATGCACGCCTTGCTCGTAAACATCTTTAGGCAGGCGATCCAGTCGATCACGGACGGCATCTAAGCCATAAATAAGAAGGTTGTTATCTAGATCCTTAAGCACACTGCCCCCTCTGCCCGTGTTGCAACCGATATCGAGCACGCTGCGTGTACCTGTGGGTAGAAATTTGTAAAACTGGCGGTAGCGATCTTCCGTGAAAGGATCGTGTTCGCTTTCCGGCTGAGTCAGATTCAGCGCCTCGTAATTTTTTTCCATCCCATCTCCCAATCAGTTGGTACCAGCAGGACCGGCCCTGCCGTCAAATTATTTGTTCCATGTAATGCGGTATGAGCGTACGAACTGTTTTTTCCCATGAATATGAGTCCGCGAAATTCCGGATTGCGTCTCGACTGTATTCCAAACGTGACGTATAAAATCTTTCAAGTGCCTCTGCGAGCGCTTCTGGTGACTTTCCAGCCACAAGAAACCCAGCATACGGTGGCAGGTATTCCTTGAACGCACCCACATCGAAAGCAACAACGGGCACACCAAATCGGTATGCCGTGAACAACACACCGCTTTGGTCGATGTGCCTGTATGGAAGTACGACAACATCGGCAGACTCGAAGTAGCCTTGGACATCGTCCTCTGGAACAAAGCCTTGAACCCATTCGACACGGTGAGGCAGGGAAACTTTGTCAATCAAGCCTCTGATTTCTTTTGCGTACTGTGCATTCCTTGATTCACCGACAATCTTGGCGACAATGGGGAAAGCACTGCAGTGGACCAACGCTTTCAGAAAAATGTCGACGCCTTTGTATGGCAATACCCCACCAAATATCAAAACTCTAAGCGCGACTTCGGGCTCGGGGGCGCTGACGATTTTGGGTATCTCGTCTACCCCATGGTGCATGACCACAACTCGCTCGGGCGCCACTTCGTATTCTTCTATGAGCGCGCGTTTCATTTTCTCAGTATGGACAACGAGCTTGTGCGGCACAGCATAGAGTCTTTTCAATTCCGCCTTTTTTTCCTCTGATTCGTTATCGTGCGGAAGAAGATTATGAACGGTTAGGAAAAATTTTCTGGCAACCAGTTTGTAGATATGACACTCTATTAGGGCGGCCCACCCCGTACCCCCAAGCAACATGCCATTGAGGTGCACAACCTGAGCCTTGCTCAATAACAGATGGCGTCCCAGCTTCACCAGGTAGCTCAGAAGATTCTGGACTTTCTTAAGCTTGGATCGGTTTGGGTTTTGGCTGCGGCGCAGGTTGAATACTTTCACCGAGCTATCGATATCCGAAACAGGCGTGCGATCTGAACCAATTAGTTCTACTTCAAGGCCGTTCCGAGCCAAACCATTGGCGAACCCTTTTTCGTAGCTGGGCTGGAAACCGTGCGGCACCAGTAATACCGAGTGTCCCATCGTCAATCCAGCTGGAATCGATACACCACAGCCTGGCTCCGATCGGGGCAGGTTTTGGCGAGGATGTAGAAGCTGTTCTCTGCTTCCGAATATACCGGCCTGGGATCGCATAGCCCCTGACCGATGCGAAAAGGCCGCGACCAATCGCCGCCCGGTATACGTTTGAATATATTCAAACCGGAAGCAAACAGCCATTCGTTACCATCGTGATCCACCAGGATCTTTGAAGCGCTGTTGGGAGTGTCGGCCGGTACGCTCCAACGACCCGTCACATGATCTCTGCGGATGAGTTTGCGGTTTTGGCCCTGCGGTTCCAGGATAGCGAGCACATCGCCATTGGCCGCAATGGCGATGGATTTGGCAGTGTCGAACCGCGTACCGGGAGACCAGCCTGGGATGTGATTGGTGGATGCACTGGCAACTGGAATCGGTCGCGACGTATCGGCAACCTTGCGGTAGCTGGGCAATACATTCACCGCTCCAGTTTGCCCGCTGTGTTTGTCCCACCAGGTCCAAATGGCGTGCATGGCATTGTCGCCGTCAAACGCCAGGGTAACGAGATAAGGCACATAATCCTCGTCATAGGCGAAGGCGGTGGCGACCGAGGCCCCCGGCCCATAAGGCATGACATCGCCACTTTTCAAGCCTACCAACCCGCCTACAGATGCCCAAGTTCGGGTTACGGTATCGTACCGGGCAATGCCTTCGGCTCTGGAACGCGCATCCCAATTCCGAGCCGGGCGTATGGCATAACGATAGCTGACGAACAAATCGCCCGCCCGGTCTTTGAAAAAAGCAGGATAAGTAATCTGGTTACCGGGGATCAGCGCCCGGCCCATGTCGGGATAATGGGTCTTGTTTTCCAGACGCAAGGCGTCGAGTTCGCGTTTGCTCACAGTCTGTCCATGAAACACAAACCCGCCGACACTGTAAGGCTGCTCGGAGATGGCGTATTGCCAAGGCAAATTATGCATGTTGTAGGCTACATGGATGTAGCCATTGCGATCGAAAGCCAGCGAAGGCTGAGTGTGATAGGGGTCGAGCAGCGTGTTGGTATCCAGCGTTGTGCTTTTCCATTGCCAGACGTTATCAATTTTCTTGCCCTCTCTCACCACGGTGTTGAGATAACCTGGGGTGGTTTTGACATCGGCATCGGTCACAAAGGCAACAGCAATCCGACCATTTTGCACGTCGATGGGCGTGGCAAACACGCTCAAATCACCCTGCGAAGAGATGGCAACAGGTTGCATGACGAGTTCAACGTCTCCGCCACGTGCAGCTGAACTAAACACCATACACATGCACACCAGCAGGATCACGGCTCGGCTGAATTTCATGGACGTATTGCGGCTTTCGGATCGACGGTCACAGTGGATTGCTTCGTGACAACTTCCCTCTGCCACAGGTGCACATGCGCGCCAATGATTGAGGTGGTCAGGATGATCCACCACAAATGCGTCGTTCTCATGAAGTTGGTCTCGGACGCGTTCAGCAACAAGGCTGCTACAAGAATGGCCAGATGAAATACCGCCATAAGTCCTTCGCCGCGCTGATTCATCCGGTAGATATTGCGCAGATGTGCTCCCAGCACTATCAACAGGAGTGCCAGGCCCACGTAGCCCATTTCGTTCACGATATCGATATATCCATTGTGGGCCTGCCCCGGACGCCAACTGAACATCCGGACGATGGTAAAAGAGGGGCCTTCAAGGCCCATCCAAAATCCGCCATAGCCCGCCCCCAGCCAGGGATGACGGGCAATTTCGTAGCCCATCATGTGCCACAACTCGGTTCGACCAGTGAGGGTGACGTCCTTGCCCACCGAGCCCAGACTGACTTCCAACAAAGCCTCAAGAGGCAGGTTCCCTTGCAAAAGGAAATAGCCGAACATAGTGGTCACACCCACGATCGAAGTGGCTAGTGCGACTATCTGAAGCTTGTTGCCATAGCGTTTTGAAGCATACCAGAGCAGCACGATGGAAACCGATGCAACGTAGATGCTGATTGTTGTGGCGCTACGAGTAGCAAACAACGAGATGGATGCAAACGCAAACAGCCACCAATTCAGTCGTGGCTTGTTTTTGCTAAGTGCCAGAAACATATAGACCATCGCCATGAGCAGAGCGAACTGGCCCCACACGTTCTTCGTAAAGGTGAAGCCTTTGTAATTGCCATCCGGATCGAAAGATAGGTTGTGTGAAGCAATGGCAAGTACCCCCAGCAACAGGAAAAACAGGCCCGGCCAGGCAAACAAGCCAAAAGCATTACCCTCTCGGCGATGCCGTACTAGTGCAAGCGCAACAAAGAGCACGCCCAAAAGCTGAACTGCACGCTTGGCAGAGACAAGCGGCTCTGCCGACCACATGACTGACACCAGCGCATAAGCCAGCAACAACAGGTAAGGCACCGGCACCCAACTCCACGGTACGGTAAATTTGCCTCGGCTACGCAAGGCAAACAAAAGCGCAACCATAAAAGCCGAGCCCCAACCAATCTGCCTGAACAAGCTCCCTTCAGACGCGCCTGCGAGATCCCCGCCGCCAAATGGAACCAGGTCAAGGAACAACACGGCAAACACCACCAGCCAGCGAGCTGGCTGGGTAACCAACAGCAGAAACGGAATCCCGATACCAAGCGCCAGTGCGACGGCAACATAGGGCCCCAATCCCGCAACATAGGCATAGATTAATTGCAGCATGGCGATATGCCCTCAGCCTGTGGCCTTGCCCAGTATTGTCTGGCTTTGGTGATAACCATCAGTACTTGAAGCAATTCGACGGCACATAGGACACCTACAACCCAAAGCGCGCCATAGTGCGAAAGCAGGATGAAACCTGGCAGCGACAAAGCCAGTGCCAGCCAAGTGATATGGTGAAGAAGCTTGTAGCCGTTTGCATCGACCATGAGCGTGGCCATATAGATATTTCTGGAAAAGCCGATCGCAAAGAAAAGCAGCCACATGAGCACCAATGGCCTCAAGCCCTGATACTGCGCCCCCAAAAAATGCTCAAGCAGTGGGTAGGTGACAAACAGGAAAACGGCCAGCGTCGCCATGAGGACGAACCCGGCAAGTAGACTCTTATAAGTGATGCGTCTGATCGCAGCGATGTCGCCAGCTGCAAACCAACGGCTGATCCTGGGTCGGTACCAATTGGCCCAGGCTGTCATCAGCAGTCCTATCGGCATAAGGAAAAGTCTTGCTGCGCCAATGTCTGCCACCATTGCAAGGCCCAGCGACTTTCCTGCAAAGTAGGGATACGAACTGAGATTGACCCAAGTAACGATAACTGAAGGCAGCGCCCAGCGGCCGCACGACCAAAACTGTCTGAGGGGGGCGACATGGGTCTGCAGGCCCTCGAACTGTGTGAGCTTGGCGAGTAAGGGCACAAGTCCGGCAATGCCGGTCAGCAGCAATACAATGCCTGCGGACAAACTGGAACCTGCCATCGCCAAACCGATGCCTGTCAGAAGAACCACGCCATAGACAAGATCGCCCGCAAAAGCGCGGATTCCCTGCCCTTGTACATAAGCAAAAGAACGCTGTGATTCACGTGCGATAGTCCCAATGATGGCTAGCGTGAAGCCCACCATGAGCAACCCGCTCAGGTGAAAGTGCGTCAGAAACCCATAGGCCAACAAACCCAGAAGTCCCAGCACGCTACACGTCAAGGCCAGATAGATGTGCAACGAGGCTGCCGTCGTCTGAATATTTTTCTTATCAGTTCCAGCCGCAGCAGGTAGGAAAGTAGCCAGCGGGGAGTTGACGATGGCATTCTGGATGCTCTGGACCAGCACCAGGGGCGCAATCAGCAGGATGTAATAGCCATACTCAGTTTTTGTGGAGCCCCAGATGAAGGCCAGCGATATCGAGAAATTGAGCAGACTCAGCCATGCCTGGTCGGCAACAGCGGCGAGGGGATTGAGTCGCTTGAACAGGGACATAACCTATACGTAATGCAGGCGAAAGGGGATGGCCGTCTTGCGCGGACAAGTCATCAGGTTCATGAATATGCATTCGATGCGATGAAATCCTGATACGCAACCGCCAAACCGCTTTTCATGAGGGTGCTGGCCTTCCAGCCCATCGCATTCAGTCGCCCAACATCCATCAGCTTGCGCGGCGTTCCGTCTGGCTTTGTGCTGTCGAATTCGATTGCTCCCTGATACCCCACCACGTTCTTCACCGTTTCAGCCAGTTCGCGAATGGTGAGATCGTGGCCCACGCCAATGTTCATCAATGGCGCCAGGCCGTCGTTGCGGTCCTGCCCCAGCAAGGGAACAAACTGCTCATCCGGCAGGTTCATCAGGTAGACGCAGGCATCGGCCATGTCTTCGCTGTAGAGGAATTCGCGCCTGGGCGTCCCGCTTCCCCACACGGTCACACTCGGTGCATTGGCAAGCTTGGCTTCGTGAAAGCGGCGGATCAGTGCGGGAATGACGTGGGAATTCTCCGGGTGGTAGTTGTCGCCGGGGCCATACAGGTTGGTCGGCATGACGGCCAGATACTGCGTCTTGTACTGGCGGTTGTACGCCCAGCACATCTCGATGCCGGCGATCTTGGCCAGGGCATAAGGGCGATTGGTCGATTCCAGTTCGCTGGTCAGCAGGTGCTCTTCCTTCATCGGCTGCGGGGCCAACTTGGGATAGATGCAACTGGAACCGAGGAACAGCAGGCGCTTGACGTTGTTCTTGTAAGCAGCGTGGATGACGTTGGTCTGGATGGCGAGGTTGTCGCGGATGAATTCGGCGGGATAGGTGTTGTTGGCGTGGATGCCACCGACCTTGGCTGCAGCCAGGAACACGTATTCGGGCTTCTCCGACTCGAAGAAGGCTTCGACTTCAGCCTGGTTGGTGAGGTCGAGTTCGGCGTGCGTCCGGGTCAGGAGGTTCGTATGGCCCTTGTCACGCAGGTTGCGCATCAAGGCTGAACCGACCAGGCCGCGATGCCCTGCCACGTAAATCTTGGCGTTCTTCTCCATGGGCCTATTCGTGGTAATCCATGGCCTTGTAGCCATGCTTCTTCACCAGCTCGTCGCGCTCGGCTGCCTTCAGATCCTCGCGTACCATCTCGGCCACCAGTTCGTCGAAGCTGATCTTCGGCGTCCAGCCGAGCTTGTTCTTGGCCTTGCTGGGGTCGCCCAGCAGGGTTTCGACTTCGGTGGGACGGAAGTAGCGCGGGTCGACGGCAACGACGCATTTGCCGTGGGCGTCATAGCCCTTTTCGTCGACGCCCTGCCCTTCCCAGCGGATGTCCATGCCGAGCTCTTTGGCTGCCGCGTTGACGAAGTCCCGTACCGAGTACTGCACGCCGGTGGCGATGACGAAGTCTTCGGCGTGGTCCTGCTGCAGCATGAGCCACTGCATTTCGACGTAGTCCTTGGCGTGGCCCCAGTCGCGCTTGGCGTCCATGTTGCCGAGGAACAAACATTCCTGAAGCCCGAGCTTGATCCGCGCGAGGGCGCGGGTGATCTTGCGGGTGACGAAGGTTTCGCCACGGATGGGGCTCTCGTGGTTGAACAGGATGCCGTTACAGGCATACATGCCGTAGGCTTCACGGTAGTTGACGGTGATCCAGTAGGCGTAAAGCTTGGCGCAGGCGTAGGGGCTGCGCGGATAGAAAGGCGTGGTTTCCTTCTGCGGGATTTCCTGGACGAGACCGAAGAGTTCGGAGGTGCTGGCCTGGTAGAAGCGGGTTTTCTTTTCCAGGCCGAGGATGCGGATGGCCTCCAAAATACGCAGGGCGCCGAGGGCGTCGGAGTTGGCGGTGTATTCGGGTTCTTCGAAGCTGACGGCCACATGCGACTGCGCGGCGAGGTTGTAGATCTCGTCAGGTTGGACCTGCTGGATGATGCGGATGAGGCTGGAGCTGTCAGTGAGGTCGCCGTGGTGCAGGATGAAGCGGCGACCCTGCTCGTGCGGGTCCTGATACAAATGGTCGATGCGGTCGGTGTTGAACAGCGAGGTGCGGCGCTTGATGCCGTGAACTTCGTAGCCCTTGCCCAGCAGGAATTCAGCGAGGTAGGCGCCGTCCTGGCCGGTGACGCCGGTGATGAGGGCTTTTTTGGTCATGGTGTCGGGTTGTATGAAATGGGCAAAACGGGTTAAACGGGAACGCGAATCAACTGGCTGCGGCCGGATGGCCAATAATGCGCTGCCGGCCGTCGGGCGACATCGCCTTAAGCAGGTCGCGCGTGAATGCGTCCTGAATATGATAAGCCTTGGTATCGTCTGCCTGAATGCTGGAAATCCTGAATAACAGCCCGTCGGGAATTTTCCCTGTGAGGCCATATTTCAATTGCTGGAGTTTCCATTTCAATCCATTCACGGCAACGGTATCGCCCACAGTCGTCCAATAGGTGATCGGTTCGATTCGTCGCCCTTGGGTGGCGACCAGACGCTTGACGGGGATGCTTCCTTCGCCGGTGGCAAATGAACCGATAGTCGGGTTCTTGAGAATCTGAAATCCCTGGGCGGGATAGCAGACTTCCGGCTTGTGCACATCCATGTTGTCGGACTGATCGCCACCATAGGCAATGGACAGCATGATGTGTTCGCCATTTGAATTGACGTACGTGCGCGTCAGCGTCTGGTTGTATATCTCCTTGATCAGCGCTTGCTGCTCGGGATTGGAGATCAGGGGCACGATGGTTTCATCGATTTTCCAGTCGCCGAAGGCTTTGGGAATCAGGGTTTCAAGATCAAGTTTTGGTTCGCCATCCACTATCCTGACGGTCGGTTTAAGCGCGAGCGCCATGCCCGCTGCTGCAAACATGCAGAGACCGATGACGAGATGCCTGAAGCTGATGAGTTTCATTCTGGTCTCCTTGTATCAGCTCTGCGCATAGGCGCGTGGACGGTCGGGGAAGATGAAACCCAATAGCCAATCCAGTACGAACAAAAACAGCAAGCCGATCACGAACAGCATGATGCCCGCAAAGCCATGCAGAAAACCCTGTCCGGCCTCATCGCCAAGATGATAGGTCACTAATACCAGTACCATCACGCGCACCACGTTGGCGGCAAAGGCAATCGGCAGAATGGCGGCCATGATGATGAGGTTGCGTGTGATGCTGGTGCGCTGCATCAGATACAGATACAGCAGCCCCATGGCCGACAGGCTGAACATGGAATGCAGGCCGCCGGAACAGGCATCGGCCACCAGCAGCTGGTAAGGCCCCACGGTAAGCATGACGCCGCTGCGCGCTATCGGATAGCCGGCCGCATACAGCACATGTTCGGCAATCACCGAAATGTATTGCTTGAGTGGACCGGTGGCGGCATCGACGATGAACCCAGGCAACGGGATCATAAAGATCAGGAAGAACAAGGCGAACCACAAGGCGCGCGCAGCACGGGTGCCCAGCGTGATGAGCAGCGCACCCAGGATGACCGGGATCTGCGAACCGACCTCGAACAGCAGGATGTCCTGCGACCGCCCCAGTGCATAGGCAAGCAAACCGATGACAAGCAATGTCCAGCCGGTCGCGACCTCGGCACGGGTGGGCAAAACGCCTGCGTCAGCCGAGAATACCGCGCGACGCTGCCAGATCAGGAACAGGGCAACCACCAGCACGATGGGGCCATGCGCCTGCTCTTCCGAGTTCCACAGCCCATGCGCCAGCATCCAGTAGGTGGGCACGTACAGCACCAACAGGCCGAGCACGACGGGCCACCAGGTTTTGATGGGAGCAAGCGCGCCGAGCACGGACGCACGCGAGGCAAGCGTATTCATCGCATCAATCCAGAACGACAGCGCCTACGACTTGCGCACCGGTGAAGAGGATTTTTTCCTTCAGCTCGGCCAGCGGTGCCAGGCGGCTGACGTTACGGCGAGTGGCGATCAGCATGCCACCGGCGCGTGCGGCAACCAGCTGGAAGTCCGAACTGAGCTGCGACGACGCGGTGTCCAGCAGGATGATGTCGTAACTGGTTTCCAGGCCGGACAGGAGCGCGCCGAAGCTCGGGCGCGCCAGCAATTCGGCCGGATTGGGCGGCGGCGAGCCGGCGGGCAGCACGGCCAGCGTATGGAAGGGTTTGACCGAGTGCACCTGCAGCGAAGGCACGCGCTCGGCCAGAAGGTCGGACAGGCCCATACCGTTGCCCAGATGAAAAATCTCCTGCTGGTGCGGCTGCCGCATGTTGGTATCGATCAGCAACACCTTGCGCCCCATCTGCGCAAACAGGACGGCAAGGTTGGCCGCCAGATAGCTGGCGCCTTCGTCGGCACGCGTACTGCCGACCGCCAGGGTTTTGCGTCCCTCGTTGAACCAGCGCAGCAACAACTCGGAACGGACCGAGCGCAAGGCCTCGGCTTCCTTGCTGTAGGGGGCGGTGGCGGCGGTGAGTTCGGGACTCAGGCTGGCCTCGGCGGCGGGGATATAGGGATACTCGAACTGCTGCGACAACGCCTGCTGGATGTCGGCCTCGGTCACCAGGCCGAGTTTTTGCGCGGCCTCGCCAAAGCGCAGGTTCTGTTCCTGTTGCAGCTTGAGTACACGTTCCATGTCCTGCGGCTTGAGCCTGCCGGCATCCTGCAGCAGTTTGCCGATGTTGGCTTCGGCTCGGATGCTGGTTGCGGCCGCTTCGACGATGCTGCCCTGTTCGCTGGCGCTGGTGAGTGAATTCATATAGACCTCGGCTTATGCGGTGTGAGGGTGACGGCGGTCAGGCCATGGCGGGACGATTGCGTCGGAAGATTCGGCGTAGCGCTTCCAGGCGGCGACCTCTTTTCGTCACTTCGGCCAGTACTGGAATGTCCAATCCCATGGCGATGTCCTGGCCCGAACGCACACGACGATCCAGCAACTCAACCAGGAAGCCCACCCCCACACCCAGCAACGTGCCGAGGAATAACGACAGCAGGATGTTCAGGATCACACGCGGCTTGGACGCTTCGAGAGGCGGTGTGGCCGAATTCAGCACGGCGATGTCGGTCTGCGTGGACTGAGCCTCCATACGGCTCTGGCCATACCGTTGCAGCGCAGCATCGTAGATGCGCTGGGCATTGTCCAAGTCGCGGGCCAACAGAGTCGCTTCTTCACGCTGCTGCTTGAGCGCCAGCACGTTGGCTTTCTGCTTGGCAAAAGCCGAACCCAGTTCGTTATAACGCTGGCGCGTTGCCCCTGCATATGCGCCTACGCCGCGCGTTGCCGTGTTGAGTTCGTTGGCGAGCCTGGCCTTGTAGCTGTTCACCTCGGCCAGGGTGCGCTGATAGTCCGGGTGGTTTACCCCCACGCGCTTGGCCAGGTCGGCCAGCTTGCCTTCCCCTTGCGACACTTGCGCCTTGAGGCCTTGCACGACCGGATTGTTGATCACTTCCGGCATGCTGCCGCTGTCGCGGGTACGCGAGCCGGCATCGAATGCCGCCGATTGCGCAGCCACCATCTGGCTGGCCAGTTCAGCCATACGGCGGGTTTCCACGTCCAGCCGTTCGTCGGATTCGACGATGCCTTTTTCACGTTGATATGCGGTGAGTTTTTGTTGAGCGTCATCAAGGTTCTTGCGCAATTCGATAATCTGCTGATCGAACCAGGCGGCGGTTTGCTTGGCCGGCTCCACACGCAGATCAAGGCTGGTTTCGATGTAGGCCTTGGCAAAAGCGTTGGCGATGACTGCCGAGAATCGTGGATCGGAGCCGGTGAATGCGATGGAAATGATGCTGGATTCACGCGAGGGTTCCACGCTCAATTTCTTCAACAGCAAATCGCCCAACCACTGATTGATGTTTCCCTTGCCTTCGGTCGCCTCCATGAACTGCTCGTGGGTGCCAGGGCTACTTGCCAGTTTCAGTTCGCTCACAACCTTCTGCGCGACATTCGAACTCTGGATAACGTCAACTTGGGTAGCCATGTAACCGGGAAACATCTGGGACGGCATCAACTGACCCGTGAAAGGATCCTTGCTCTTGGAATCGATGATCAGCGTGGTAGTTGCCGTGTATTGCTTGGGTAATAGCAGGCTCACTACGGCCGTAACAGCAACGGTCAACAAAAGAACGCCAAGGATGATCCCCTTGCGTGCATTCAGGATCAGCAGGAATTGGGTAAAGTTCATTGCGGCTTCCTTAGAACAGGCTTTCCTTGACGTAGATCACGTCGTCTTTCTTGACCGGGTCGGCCAGCTGGGCATCCAGTTCCTGCATCGCGCCTTTGTTGTCGCGGCGCAGGATCTTGATGCCGCGCTGGGTGCCGCGCTGGGTGAGCCCGCCGCCCAAGGACAGGGCCTGTACTACGCTCATGTTCTGCTCCAGACGGAAGGCGCCGGGGCGCTGCACTTCGCCGTAGATGTAGAACATCGGCTGGCGTGCCACGTTGATGACGTCGCCATCCTGGATCAGTTCGTTGCTGGCTTCGCCACCCGGTTTGAACAACGCAACGACATCGATATCGTGGTAGCTGGTCTTGCCGTCGCGCGTGCGTACCAGGGTGACAGTGTCGGCGCCGTCAATGATGATGCCGCCGGCCAAGGCCAACGCATCGGTCACCCGGCTGATTTTCTCCAGCGTGTATTGGCCGGGACGGTTGACCCGCCCCAATACTGAGATGTGCTGGCTGCGGTATTGCACCACGTTGAGAGTAACGAAGGGCTTGATGATGAAGCCGCCCTTGCTCAGGCGCTGTGCAATGTCGGCCTCGCCCTGGGCCGGGGTGATGTCCGCCATCTTGACGTCGCCGATCAGCGGAAAGGTGATGGTGCCGGTCTCGCTCACGCGCGCATCGGTGGTGAGATCGGGCTGCCCATACACGGTGATGTGCAGGACATCGCCCGTGCCCATCCGGTAATCGTTATCCGCACTCCATACAGGCGCCGCCAACAGCAACGCGCACAACATCCATACACTACGCCACAACCTGATCATTGCTCTCTCCAATTGACGGCAGCCTATTGGCCAACCGCGCTCCTCATTGATTGTTATCTTTGCGGCATCCACCCTGTGGCTGATTGCCGTACAAACCAGTTTTGCTTGCCGGTCAACGGCAAGCGGTCATTCTAACCGTGTCCATAGTCAGAATTGCTCACCCGGTCCAGCCTGTCTGCCATGCAAAACCCATACCCGCAACCGTTCGACAATCGCCCCCTAGAAATCAGCCCTCACGTTGGCAAACAGCATGTGAAACTGGTAATCCTCGACAGAGATGTTGGAATCCCGCCGTCCCGCGCTGACGCCGACATCCACCGAAACAGCTTCAATCGGCATATAGCTGATCGAGAGCGATTCGCTGATGGTATCGTCGTTGCGTTGCAGTTGTGTTGTGCCGGGGTCGCCCTTGAAATCGCGATTCTCGAAAGTCGCGCCAGCATTCAGGCGCCATTTTTCGCGTATCAGCCACACGCCGTTTATGCTCGCGCCTTTTTTCAGCACCGAACTGGCATTGATGTCCTGCGCGCCCCCCAGTTCCTGATAGGCCGATACGCTCAGCAAGGTTTTACCGGTGGCATACCAGTCTGCGGAGATTCGCCCTGCGAGGCCGTTGAAATCCGGGCGATCCTTGAGTTGTGGCGCGGGACCGCTGAAATCGCCACGCAGGACATTCTTGTATTGGCGATCCACCCAGCCAAGCTGACCGCGCAGCTTCAATTTGCCGGACGCACTCCAGTCGCCAAGCAGGTTGTATTCGGTTTGTTTGTAACTATTGTCCGCCACATCCGTAGGGTTCATGGGAAACGGCGGACAGAAAAACAGAAACGAACACACCGAAGCCAGGATTTGCGGATTCGGGTATTCGGCATCAATCCTACGCACCTGCGCACGCAAGCTGCTGCCCTTGGGCGTGCGATAGGTCAAGACGGCATCCTGCGTCCGTTGCTGGACATCCTGCGAGACCAATGAGGGTGCGCTGTTGGCGTAGTCCGCCGTTTCGACGCCCCCACCTATACGCCAACGCGGGTGAAACTCCCATTCGGCACGACCGAAACGACGTTTGCGTGTCACCTGGTTATTGACCAGGCCCACACTGTCAAAATTGCTCTGACTGAGCGATTGGGTCGCTCCCGCATTGCCGCTCAGCTGGTTGCCCAAACGCCAGTTCCAGGTGGCCTGATAATCATTGCCGTCGGAGTCGTAGATCGTGTTGCGGTTGTACCGCACCCGGGTCTTGGTTGCGCTGGCGACGATTTCCTGGCGGCCGGGCTTCCAGTCCACATTCAGCCCGGCGCTCAGAACGCTGTATCGTTCGCTGCGCGGAGTGCCGGGGCTTTCGTTGTCGGCAAGCCGGAAAAGGTTGCTGTCGAAAAAAGTCCCATAGGATACGAACGGACGAAAGGTATCGCCTTCCTGCGCGTATGCCGGCAGGGCAAGGAATACACCCAGTACCAGCCCCTTCCATGGCCGCGCAGATCTCACCAGAAACTCCAATGATTCGTGGTCACAACATACGCGCCCAGCGCACCGTTGGTGACGCTGTGCGCAATGATCGGCGCCCACAGGTTGCGGGTGCGGATATACAGCCAGCCATACGCCAGCCCGGCAACCAGCCCGGCCAGCCATTGCAGGTGTTCGACGGCAAACAGCGCACTGGCGACAAGCAGCGGCTTGAAACCGATCTGCGCCGGGTCAAGGATCAGAAAATCGGTCTGCTGCACCCAGCGCTGCAGGAACGAGCGCCAGAACAGCTCTTCCATGATCGGCACCACCAAGGCTGCGCCCGCGATGCGGAATGCCACCAGCAGCCAGTCGATGCGGCCGGTTTCATCCGTGGGGTTGTAGCCCTTGCCTGCTTCGCCCATCAGCATCCAGGCGGCGTCGAGATTGACCCATAGCACCAGTACGCCGAGGCCGACTGCTAGCGCCAACAGCAGATGTCTGAACGGGAGGCCATACGACCGGAGTTCGGTGTAATGGTGCCACAGCACCGCCAGCGCAAAAGCAACCAGCCCGGCTTTCACCGGATAGAGCCAGCGCACGTCGAAGCCCGGCGCCCAGTCGGGCAGCAGGCTTTCCAATACGAGCAAAGCGATATACAGCCCGAATGGCAGGCTGCGTACGAAAATGGGAGCCATAGGGAGGCAGGTTCAAGTTACAAGTTGCAAGTCACAAGAAAGGAGCGAGTGGCTTCACCACACTCTGTCTTGCATCTTGCAACTTGAATCTTGTAACTGTTGCTACTTCAGGCCGGACACGCCCTTGCTGATCGCATCGGCGTCAGCAGCAGGTGCAGCCGGGGTTGTAGCCGATTCGGCAGGCGCTGCCGGAGTGGCAGGCGCTGCCGGGGCTTCCTTGCCGGCATCGGCAAACTCACCCACGTATTCGATCTTGGCTTCTGCCTTCACCTTGTCGAGTTCGGCCTTGGCCGCCTTCTGGCGCGCCTCATTTTGCAGCAGGCGCGCGATGGCGGGCTTGGCCTGCTCCTGCGTCACTGGTTGAACCTGCGAATCCGCCAACACAATCACCAGCAGGCCTTCCGGCGTATTCACAATCATCGCCTGGCCATCGGGCATTTCAGCCAGCTTAGGCAGGATCGCTTGCGGCAGTTGCTCGGCAGGCTTCACACCTTGTGATGCCTGCACCGGATATTTTTCGTCTTTCAGCCATGCAACGAAATCACCCAGCGTTTTGGAATCGGTCAGCTGCTTGCGAATCGTCTCCTGCTTCTCTTTGGGCGCCTTGATCGAGAGTTCCTGCAGGCGGTAGATCTTGCGTTTGGTGAACAGCTCAGGATGCTTGTTGAAGTAATCCGACACCTCGGCATCGGTCGGCTCCGCCGGCGTACCCAGCTTACGGGTCATATAGACTTCAGCCATGATCTGGCGGCGCGCCGCATCCAGCGCCTGCACCACGACAGGGTCACGATCCAGCTTTTCCGATTGCGCCTTCTGCGCCAGCACTTCCTGATCGACCAGATTACGGATCACCTGCAGCGAAGCCGCCTTGGACTGGTCCTTATCGAGATTGGGAATGCGCTGCAGCGCGTAGTTCACCTGTGACACCGTCAGTTCGGTGCCATTGACCTTGGCTGCCACCTGGGTGGGCTTGCTCTCCTCCGCCGTCCCATCTTTCTTGTCGCCGCAACCTGCTATCAGGGCAACGATCAGCAACGGGAGATACAGCTTCTTCAAACCATGCATGTTGGTCTTCCTCTTAGTCCGGATTATTGGAAATTATGTGGTACGAATGTTACAGCAACACGTTGCCGGATGGCATAAGGCCAGTAACACTCGAGGCATTTAAAAACGCCAAAAAATTTGAATGCATAGTGCATGCGATTTTATGCAGGTTCACGTCAGACTTAATGATCACTTCGCATTTTCAGACAAATCTGACAAAAAAGCCGGGGACGCATCCCCGGCGCAACCTGCATCAGATTAAGAACGACTTAGAACTTCATAGCGACGCCTGCCGTGATGAGATCAATATTGATATCTTTTAAATCGAAGCGTTCATACTCTGCGCGCAGATTCAAATTATCCAGCAACGCATAATTGACCCCTACACCGTAAACCGGACGATAGCTATCGTCTCCGACAGCCACGCTCGCTGTCGTGCCCGATCCCGACCCAGTAGCCTTGGCTGTGATCTCAGTGAGCACATACGCTGCGCCCACCTTGCCCATCAAAGAAAACTTGTCAGTAATCGGATAAGTCCCTACGGCAGCCAGCGACCAGGCATCGGTTGCCACATTCGTACGGATCGTTCCCGCAGAAGGTGTGGTGATAGTGGTATTGGCATGGGCGTCGTTCAGGTTGGTATAGCCACCTTCCAAAGCCAGATATTTATTGAACTGGTAACCCCCGTAGACTTTCCAGCCTTCGCTAAGGGGGCTGGCCGAAGTCGTAGACGTGGCGCCCACCGAGGCCACGGCCGAATCGATACTTGAAGCCAAGTCGCGATAATGGGATTGTCCGACGCCCAAGCCGGCGTACCAGCCATCGAAGTTGATACCCCCCCAGTCACTATCGCCATATTCATCAAGTTCGCCCGGACCCGGATCAAGCACCCATCCTAGACTCATGGCGAAGACATTTTGATGCATGTCGAATTCAACGCAATTAACAATATTGTTTTTACAGCCACTTTGACTATGGGATGCGGCATACATATAAGTGCCAGTCACCTCAAGATTTTCGTTGGCTTTGTAAGTAAAACCAAGTGAATAATGCTTCTCAACTGTAGCCGGAGCTAAAAGATTAAACGTCAACTGATTATTGGGAATCGGGCTTTTCCCATAATTGTAACCACTGCGAACCTGCAGTCTATTATTGACTCCGTACTGTACGCCGAATTTATAAACAGTCTGATTTGTCCAGCCAAAACCCATACCTTGGTCGTTGCCTAACTCATATTGATTAGGGTTAGTTCCAGTAGCCAATGACGGGACGCCCAGGGTGCCGGCAATATTCGTCATCCCTGGGTTACCAATGGAAGGAACATCCGCATAGTTGATCCTAAGTACGTCGGCGGCGACAATCAGACCTTTGACAGGCTTAACCGCGATCCCAATACCGTAATTTTCCGGGATATCAAAGCCCCCTTGCTCCGCAAACAAGCCCCGGTACTTGTCAAACTTTGTCATATAAGTTTTAGTGGCGTAAGTAAGCCCCAACGTAAGCCGATCATCAAGAAACTCGCCCTGCCAACCTAGCCTAACGCCCGCCCCGTAACTGTAATCGAACCCTTGTCCAGTTAAATGATCTGGATCAGCCGAAATGGCAAACCCTAAGTCCTTATCAAAATTTCTGAATGCCTCCAAGCCATAGGCACGGAAGCGCGTTTCTGCGAGAACCAGAGATGCGCCAATAGAATGATTCTCATTGACTTTATAGGCCGCAGTTATTGGAACAAGCAACTGCATCATGTCCACGCCAATTTTGGCATCTTTAGGCGGATCACCAAAAAACGAAAAGAAATTCTCAGGATAGGTTGTATTCATTCCGCCATTGCCCACAACTGCCAACGCAACATGCCATTTGTCATCCAACGGCATGCTGAAACCCATTTCCGGCAAGATGAAATATTTCGCATCACTTTCAGTATTCCCGCTAAATCCGAAAGCGGTGCCCCCACCAGCTGGCACACCTACGGTAGCATGCCGCTCTGGATTGAATACCCCAAACCCTAAGTCGCCACGCATTCCTGTATTTACTGCATTCGCTGGGTTGGCCGCGGTAGACAAAGAGTCACGGCCATACGCAATCCCTACCCCCCCCATCCCTTGGGATCGGAAACCAAAACCCGGCAGAAAATAGCCATTAGTGGCGTGCGCGGGGTACGCTGCCATGCAGGCAGCGGCCAGCGCTGCGAATTTGAGTATGAAACGCATGTCTCCTCCAGGAATTTTATTGAAATTGAGCGCTAATGGGTTGCGACCTCTCCGCTCCCCAAAAAGCTGGTTGGATATTACCAGCACACATTGAGTGGAAGCGATAACCCAGACCAGAAAAGTTGAATTTGATTCATAAAACCCACGAATACATCAATTAGCAACAAGAAATACGGCGGGATCAACCCGCCGTATTTATACCGCCCTAATTAAATTAGCGCTTTAAGCAGAAGCCAATCAAGCCATCAGCTTGCGGCGACGCACAGCAAAGCCCACCAAGCCCAAGCCAGCCAGCATCATGCCGTATGTGGAAGCCTCGGGAACCGGCGCTGTAGCCATCACACATTCCAAGTGCCAGTCAGCACGTTGAGTTTGAAAGTCAACATCTTCTGCAGCGGTAATGACATGCGACCAATCCATAGTGTAGTAATGGACCCCACCAATCGTCTGGACATTAGTCACCAGCGTGCCAGCGTCCGGGAACAGTGGGTATTGCTTGGCGGTTGCATTCCAAAAACCGCCAAACCCAGACAGATCAACGCTAATGGATCCAGCACCATCGCCCCCGGTCCAACTCGCGGTCACACCGCCGCCCGCAGTATTAGCATAAAAGTTGAAAATTGAAGGGACAGAACCGCCATAGGTGAAAGGGGTTGCGAAAGCTCCGTTACCCTGCGCTACACCGTTGGCAATAATCGCGCCATCTGTCGTGCCCGCACTTACAAACGCCTTTGAGCCGGCAGCGTTAACACCATTCCCCGCCTCAGCGCCGAAGTAAAAAAGACCGCCACCAGTACCTGCTGTAGCAGAAGCCATGCTCATGCCAGCCACGCCACCAATTTCTTGAATAGTGAAAGAGGTTACGCCTACAGCCTGAGCTCCTGTTGCAGCCGCAGCCAGAATCAGACCCGCTGCAATTTTCGTCATTGTGAATTTCATCTTATAAATCTCCTCATGTAGAAAGTATCGATCGATCAAACAACTACATCCTCCTGCCACACGGTGTAATACTCTTCACCGAATAATGCCCTTAGCGGCGACTCACACTTAGCAATGCCCATTCCAGCTTTTTCTCGGATTTACTTATGGACTTAACAATCAAGCATTTAAGATTTGAATTTAGTTGTTTTTGGTAGGCTTCCTGGTAGGTTCGAACCAGATGTGTAAAAAATTCCGACAAATTTCTTAACAAAGAACGAAAGAAAATATCTCATATGACACAAACAGACCAAATCAATTAGAAAAAATAAACTCTTTTGTTTTAAAATCAAATTGTTAATGAAATATAAACGGCCAATTATTATGTGTAAAATTTATCGACAAATACGTATTTATTAGTATTTCTGATATTGCAATAAAAGAAATTTGTACGCTATATCAACCAAACACTATATGCAAGCCAGTCCGAGCGCTCTTTCACAGAACGGAGACAGACTCGATATATCGTTCTCTGTTCTTGGCAAAGGCAATGCGCCACTTCGCTTTCAAGCCGGATACTGCCGGCCATTCCATGAAAGCAGCGCCCCATCCGGGGATTCGTGATTTGACTTTATAAAGACCGCAGGCCGACCAGCCCGAATATCAGCGTGACACAGCCAGGTGCAAGGACGTTCGGATCCGCTAATGGTCCGGGTGCGCGTTCCACCCTGTAATGGCTAATACGCGTTCTGGTCGCGCCAGACGACGGCGAGTGTCTTGCCGATGATCATGAGGTCAAATACTAGCGACCAGTTGCGCATGTAGTCGATGTCGTACTGGACGCGGGCGCGCATCTTGTCGAGGGTTTCGGTTTCGCCGCGCAGGCCGTTGACCTGGGCCCAGCCGGTGATGCCGGGCTTGACCTTGTGGCGGAGCATGTAGCCCTTGATGAGCTTGCGATACTGCTCGTTGTGCGCAACGGCGTGGGGGCGCGGGCCGACGACGCTCATGCGGCCCTGCAGGACGTTGATGAACTGCGGCAGTTCGTCGAGCGAGGTGCGGCGGATGAAGGATCCGAATCGGGTGATGCGGGGGTCGCTGCGGCCGGCCTGCTTGATGGTGTCGCCATCGTCGCAGACGCGCATGGAACGGAATTTGTAGACGAGGATTTCCTGGCCGTCGAGGCCGTAGCGACGCTGCTTGAAGATGATGGGGCCCGGGGACGACAACTTGACGCCGACGGCCAGAATGAGCAGGACGGGCCAGATCACCAGCAGGATCAGGCTAGCGATGGCGACGTCGCTGATGCGTTTGCCGATACCGCTGACGCCCAGCGTGGGCGATTCGGTGAGCGCCACCACGGGCATGCCGTGGATATGATCGACCCGCGCCTGGATCAGGTCGGACACGAAGATGTCCGGCACGAAATAGACCGACGTGGTGGTGTCGCGCAGGGCGTCGAGCAGGTTCAGCGTGCGGGGCTGCGAGGCCATCGGCAAGGTGATGTAGACCAGGTCGATGCCATTGCGGTTGACGTATTCAGGGATGTCGGCCAGCCGCCCGAGCAGTTTGGCTGGGTCGGTCAGTTCGGTACGCTCGAGTGTGCGGTCGTCGAAAAAGCCGACCACATCGACCCCCAGCGCACTGTCATTGGCAAAACGGCCGCGCAGTTCGGTTCCCAGGTGCCCGGCCCCCACGATGAGTGCGCGGCGGCGGCCGCCTTCCAGCAGCAGCAGGCGCGGCAGGATCTTGCGTACGACGCGGTGCGCCCCCCACATGGCGATGGGGGTGACGAGCATCCATGCCATCACCAGGTCGGGCGGAAACCAGTCGAGATAGCCGGTGGAATAACCGAACAGCAGGATCAGGCCGGACAGGAAAAACCACGGCATGACCACTTCGTTCCAGAAGGCCCGCAAGGTCACTTCGGGCCATTTGCCGGGAAAGGTCAGCGTAAAGACGATGAGCGCCAGGATGGGATAAGGCCCATTGAAGGCCTCGCCGAAATAGAGTGCGCAGCCGATCAGCACCAACACGGCCACGAAGGGATCGAGCAGGATTTTGGTCAGCGATACGACGGAAAGCTGCTGCCGGAACAGCCACTGGTTATGGTTTGTCATTACTCCAAATGCTTCGCGTCGATGCGTGTTTCCTGAGGGCAGACAAGCGTGTAATTATCAGTCGGCCCGCCGGTTAATGCCGGGGCAGGCGCATTATCCAACAAAAGTAACGGGCCAATGTTGCCGGAACTTGAAACTGCCCGGACCATTCGCGTCATATGTCACGATATTGCCCGCGCGTAAAGAATCTTCAATGAAAACGGCTTCCTTGCGGAAGCCGCGAGTCAGAAGCAACGCAGCAATCAAACGGACAGGCGTGCGTTGCGCCGGGCCATGAGGCCGACGAGCGCAAGACCGGCCAGCATCATGGCATAGGTTTTGGCTTCGGGGACTGCCAGTGCAATGTACCCGTCCGCCGCGTACTTTAGATCGCCCGAAGCCACGCTGTTGCCCATCACGCTGGTGATCGGGTTCAGGAAGCTGGCGTCATAGGGGTTGTTCATTTGGAGCGTGAAGACCCCACCGCCCGATACGATCGTTGGGGGCTGGTACACGGCGGCATTGAAGCTCGTGACGGCTATCGTGATATTGGTCACCCCCAGCGAGAAGCCAGGGTCGGCAACCCCTGTCCCCCCGATGATGTTGCCGGTCAGAATCGCGTCGCCATCGGTAAATCCGGTATCCGTATTGAAGCTGCGGTTCGGGTTGGTATCCAGATAAATCGCGAAACTGCCACCCGTGACGCTGATCGCGCCGGCGGCCGTCACGCTCTCGGTAAAGCTGGCCACCGCGGTCAATTCATAAGTCGAATTGAGATTGGGCGCTGCCGCTACCGTTCCGGCCAGTTCATGGTTGGTGATGAAGGATTGGTAAAACCCATTGAAGCTTGAAACCAGGCTGGGCCCCGACCCTGTCGTTCCGGTTGATTTCAGGAGCACGACGCCGGACCCCGCGTCATAGGTGTCGAACGGACCGACAACGTCCTCATCCCCACTGCTGCCTGGGGCCTGCGTGTAATCGGCCGTCCCCGCCCAATTGGATGCCGCCTGGGTGGTTTGCATTCCCATCCCGGATACGGCCAATAGTGCAACCGCCAAAACTCTCATGCGCCTCATGACACTCTCCTCCTCCAACATCACGCTGCTAGGCCATTTCATCGCGTACATGAAATGGAATGGGGGCACATTCTATTTATTGTTCATTGTGCCCCCAGCCGTTTACGCAAAATACGTACCATGCATATGAAAGCTTCATACCATACTGTTTACCCGATGTTTTTTATCCGGAATCAACCATCCATTAATTCATTTGGTTTGAAGTGTAAAGAAAACCGACAGTCACGACATACCGATTTCATATAGATGGAATAGCTAGATGGGATTTGATCAGCATTCCGTGGGCCTTCGCATGAAAAAACGGCCTCGCGAGGGAGGCCGTTTACATAAAAGAGTCCAACGCTCAGATCGCGATGCGGCCCTTGCGCCACCCCATGAAGCCAATCAGCGCCAAGCCAGCGATGAACAAGGCATACGCCTGCGGTTCCGGCACGGGCGTCGTCACGATGGCCACACCGGCAAATTTTTTCTCGATGAAGGCTGCGCCACCGACTGACAGGCTGTTGGCCAGAAGGATGTTTTCGAGGGTGACGTTGACGCCGCTGACGATGCCGTCCGTTCCACCCCATCCGGCCGGAATCGCGACGTTTGCGTGCGAGGTCCAGTCGGTGGTCTCGAAATCCGCCAGGTTGGTTATGTCGGTCAGCGGGAGCGACGACTTGATTTTGCTGCTGGCGGCGGGTGCCAGGGGCGACTCCAGATCGCGCACATAGAGCTTGCCGCCGACGGCCACGCTGGAGCCTGCGCCGATGTTGTAGTAGTCGCCATCTTCGGTCAGGTTGACCGCCGATACCCGATAGCCAGGATTGGCATTGACCGTGATGTTGAAGGTCTGGCTGGCCGAGGCAAACCCGGTGCCGTTGAAAGACTGGGCCTTGTAGGTGGTGGGTGTGAAAAACAGCGCATCCCCCGTCGCCGTGGGAACGCCGAACAGCCCGCTGAGCGCGCTGTCAAAGGTGAAGCTGACCGTGGCGCCCATCACGGTGACCGGAACGGCCTGCACAGGCCCGCTCAGCATGGCAGCCGACAATGCCAGTGCGGCTGCGGTGCGTTTAAAGAATTTCATGATGCCTCCTCCAATTCGATTTTCAACATTGCGGTGTATCTCCCTATCGCCCGTCAGCCTGAGCCGAAACAATGCGCTTTTTTTATGTACGTTTTGTGTATGTTTCTTTAAGGGTGCTCGTACCGCTTTTCCTTCTCCAACCACCGAACGGGCTGACACCGGGTGGGGAGGTAAAAAACTGCAAAAAAACATCCGCTTAGTCGAAACGACTAAAGCAATATGCATGCCCATCGATCTTCCACTTACCGCACGCCCTTGTTTGCGTGCCGCTTTTCATGGATGCGGCAGGCACGCCTGCAATGGCACAAGCTCCATTGTAAAAAAGCCCGACAACGTAGCTTGCCTATAGGGATGACTTATCTATCTGCTACTTTTGCGGTATGCCCTTTGGAGTAGACAGTTATGCCGAACCGCTTTACTCAATCAAACGCATTCCCACCTGTCCGACAACGCCGCCAGCCGCCCAGGGGGGCCTTTTCCAGGAACGGGCCGGGGCGCCTCCGTGCTATGCTGAACGCCATTTTGGGGGAGAGGGTGTGTTCAAGATTCTGTTGCTGATTGCGATTGGCTTTGTCGTGCTGGCCTTGTTCCGTGCCTACCAGCGCTCGCTCGGCCAGCCGTCCTCATCCACGCGCGAAAAAACCGTCGAAGACATGGTGAAATGCGCGCATTGTGGCGTGAACCTGCCGCGCAGCGAGGCCATTTATTCCGGCGGCAATTTCTTCTGTACACCCGAACACCGGCAACTCGGCAAGAAATGAACGCAGCGGCAACGTCGATGCCGCGCCCGACCACGCCGGGCTATTTCGCTTCCCATTGGCGCAGTCTCGATTACTTCAACTTGTATCGCCTGACGCTGGCTGCGGCGCTGGTGTTCAGCGGCCTGTTGTTCAGCACGTCGGATCTGTTCCGCCAGAGCGCAAACGGGCGTTTTCAGAGTTACGCCTTTGCCTATCTGATGATCGCGGCATTGTTCGTGCTGGGTATCCGCGCGCGCTGGCCAGGATTCCAGATCCAGCTCACCGCCCACATCACAGCCGATATCGTGCTGTTCATGCTGATGATGTCGACCAGCGAGCAACTGGCAAGCGGATTGGGCCTGCTACTGGCGATTTCCATCGCTTCCGGCGGGCTGGTCGGAAGCGGACGCCTGACCCTGCTCTATGCCGCCATGGCATCGATCGCCGTTCTGCTGCAGCACGGCTTCAGCATTCTGGGCGGCAGCCAGGGGATGGACAGTTTTTTCCAGGTCGGTTTGCTATGCGCAGGATATTTCGCCATCGGCTTGCTGGCGCATGCACTGACCCTGCGCGCACTCCGTTCGGAAAGACTGGCGCAGCAGCAGGCGGGCGAACTGGCACTGCTGAACCGCATCAATGCCCTGGCCATCGAAAACTCGCCCGACGGGCTATTGGCAATACGCGGCGACGGCATCATACGACACGCCAGCCCACGCGCATTGGCACTGCTCGGTATCCCGGCAGCGGCGGTCCCGGGCGTCACCCGCCTGGAAGACTGTTCACCCGAGCTGGCGCGTATGTCGCAGCAGATGCAGCCCGGAACAACCTTCACCCTGAATACCGCGGCCGCGCAGTTGCGGGTGCGCTGCATCCCGCTGGAAACACCGGACGACAGCCGCGTGCTGGTACTGGAAGATCAAAGCCAGGCTGAACAGGCGGCCCAGCGGCTCAAGCTGGCTGCGCTGGGACGACTCACTGCCAACATCGCACACGAAATCCGCAACCCGCTGTCCGCCATCAGCCATGCTGCGCAACTGTTGGGGGAGGAAACGCACGATATCACTCAGGCTCGATTGACCGGGATCATCGAGAACAATGCACGCCGGCTCGATCGTCTGGTGGAAGAAGTGCTGACGCTCAATCGGCGCGATCGGCTTCATCCGGTCAGTTTCGATGCCGCAGCGCTCGGCCTATTGGTCGACGAATTGCGTCAGACTGAAGAAATCCCGGCAGACGCCGTCATAGTCGACATGCCCGACAGCCTGCATTTCCAGTTCGACCCTGACCATCTACGCCAGATCGTGTGGAATCTCATGCGCAACGCCTGGCGTTTCAGCCGCAAGCAGGCGGGCAGCATCCGCATCGGCGCTCAGATGCAGGGGAGTAACATGCAGATCGAGATCGGTGACGATGGACCCGGCGTGGCTTCGGAACACCAGGACAAGCTTTTCGAGCCCTTCTTCACCACGGATGCGCAGGGTACCGGATTGGGCCTGTTCCTGGCGCGCGAACTGGCCGAAGCCAACCATGCGGCGCTGAGCTACGTTCCCGGCAATGGCGGCGCGCGTTTCCGCCTCGCCCTGCGCGGAGGCGGATGATCATGGCAACCTCTCCACGCATTCTGCTGGTTGACGACGAGCCTGATCTGCTCGATCTGATGGAATTGACCTTGGTCAAGATGGGGCTGGAAACCGATCGCGCCGTCAGCGTTGCCGAGGCGCAGGCCCGACTGCGGCAGACACATTACGATCTCTGCCTGACCGATATGCGACTGACCGATGGCGAAGGGCTGGACGTGATTGCCTGCGCCAGCGCACTGGCCCTACCGGTCCCGGTGGCCGTCATCACCGCTTACGGCAATGCCGGCAACGCCGTCGCCGCGCTGAAAGCGGGCGCATTCGATTATCTGGCCAAACCGGTGGCGCTCGACCAGCTGCGTACCCTGGTCAAATCCGCGCTAGCGATTCCCGAATCCACGCAGGCAGACGACCCAACCCGAGAACTGATCGGTCAATCGGTCGTCATGCAGGACATCCGCGCACGCATTGCCAAACTCGCACGGACCCAGGCGCCGGTGCATATCGCAGGCGAATCGGGCAGCGGCAAGGAACTCGCGGCACGCCTGATCCATCGTCTCGGCAACCGGTCCGGCAAGCCCTTCGTCGCGGTCAACTGCGGTGCGATTCCCGAAACACTGATGGAAAGCGAATTTTTCGGCTATCGAAAAGGCGCGTTCACGGGGGCCGTCGCCGACCGCGACGGCTTCTTTCAGGCAGCCAACGGCGGCACCCTGTTTCTCGACGAGGTGGCCGATCTGCCTTTGTCGATGCAGGTGAAGCTGCTGCGCGTGCTGCAGGAAAAGAAAGTACGCAAGGTCGGTGCCACGACCGAGGAGCCCATCGACGTCCGCATCGTGAGCGCCACGCACCAGAATTTGTCCGCGCTCGTGGAAACAGGTCGCTTTCGCCAGGACCTGTATTACCGGCTGAATGTGATCGATCTCGTCATGCCGAGCTTGCGCGACCGCGCCAAAGACATCCCGGAAATGGCGCGTTTTCTGCTCGACAAGCTGGGGGGGGCCGACGTCAAGCTGGATCGCGATGCGGAACAGGCGCTCTGTGCCTATGCCTTCCCTGGCAACGTACGTGAACTGGAAAACACGCTGGAGCGCGCGCTTGCGCTGTGCGAAGGTCAGCACATCAACGCCGCCGACCTCAACCTGACACCGCCCACCCTGCCCGCAACCGGAACCGCGCCCGGCAGCAAATATCCTCTGCAGGACTATCTCGACCAGATGGAACGCACCGCTATTCTCGAAGCACTGGAACAGACACGCTACAACAAGACTGCCGCTGCCCGCCTGCTCGGCGTCACTTTCCGCAGCCTGCGCTACCGGCTCGAACGGCTGGGAATCGAATAGGGCAAGGCAAATCGCTCGCCATCCCGACATACGTTAAAAGACCCGCGCTCGGCGGGTCTTTTAACGTATGTGGTGCCGCTTGTCGGAATCGAACTGACGACCTACCGCTTACAAGGCGGTTGCTCTACCAACTGAGCTAAAGCGGCGACGGGCGACATTATAGCGATGCCGCGCGCCTTGAGCGATTACTTGACGACTTTGAGCGAGGGCTTGCCTCTGGGCGGAGCGGATGATTCGTCCGCTACGGGCGGCGGCGTCTGCTCGGGCGGCCCGGGCGCATCGACCGGCTCGAAATGCAGGCCTTGCCCATTCTCGCGCGCGAAGATGGCCGCGACCCGATCTACCGGAATGGATATTTCATGCGAAACACCGCCGAAGCGCGCGGAAAACTGGATCCAGTCATTCTCCAGCGTGAGATTACGGGTAGCACCGGCGCTGACGTTCAGCACGATCTGGCCATCCTTGACGAAACCAAGCGGTACGCGCGTGCGCGCATCGACCGACACCAGCAGCTGCGGCGTATAGCCCGAGTCCGTGCACCATTCGTACAGTGCGCGGATCAGGTACGGTTTGGTTGAAATCTCAGCCACCTGCGCTGCCCTTAGTCCCTTCTCCGCTTACTTGCGCAACGCCTTTTCGGTGGGCGTCAGCGCATTGATGAAGGCCGGGCGGCTGAACAGGCGTTCGCGGTACTTGAGCACCGGCGCAGCCACCTTTGGCAACTCGATGCCATAGTGCTCGAGGCGCCACAGCAGCGGGGCAATGGCGACGTCCAGCATGGAGAACTCGTCGTTCATCAGGTATTTCTGTTTGGTAAGGATGGGCGTGAGTTGCGACAGGCTGTCGCGGATTTCCTGGCGCGCCTTGTCCGAGGCCTTGCCGAGGCTGTGTTCCAGCGTATTGACGTGGGTGAACAGGTCGTGCTCGAAATTGAACAGCACCAGACGGGCGCGGGCACGCATGACCGGATCCGGCGGCATCAGCTGCGGATGGGGAAAACGCTCGTCGATGTATTCGTTGATGATGTTGGATTCGGTCAGGATCAGGTCGCGTTCGACCAGCACCGGCATCTTGCCGCTCGGGCTGATGCTGGCGATTTCTTCCGGCTTGTTGTGCATGTCCACATCGATGACTTCGAAATCCATGTCCTTTTCGAACAGGACGATGCGGCAGCGATGGCTGTACGGGTCGGTACTGCCGGAATACAGGGTCATCATGGCGGGGGCTCCCTCTCGTGTTGCACGTATTGCGTGTGTTTAAGGCTTAAAACGCCAACAGCCGGACACAGTCCGGCTGTTGGCGAACGGCTAGGCCGGGTTCAGTGAACGTCTTTCCAGAACTCTTTCTTCAGGTAATAGGCCACCACGAAGAAGAATGCCAGGAAGGCCAGGACGAATAGTCCGAGCTGCTTCCGTTCGAGCTGGGCGGGCTCGCCCATCCACGTCAGGTAGTTGACCAGATCGCCGACCATGGCGTCGTATTCGGCCAGAGTCACGCTGCCGGGCTTGGCCAACTCGAGGCGTTCGATAACTTCATGCTCGCCTTCCTTCTTCATGACCGGAACCATCTCACCTTGCAGGCTCCACAGCACGTGCGGCATCGCCACCTTGGGGAACACGACGTTGTTCCAGCCGGTGGGACGGGTATCGTCACGATAGAAGCCGCGCAGATAGGTGTACAACCAGTCGGAGCCGCGTGCGCGGGCGATCACGCTGAGGTCGGGCGGAGCAGAGCCAAACCAGTTTTTGGCCTCTTTCTTGTCCATGCCAACTGTCATGGTCTCGCCGGGCTTCTCGGCCGCGAACATCAGATTTTCTTTGATCTGATCTTCGGTCAGCCCAAGATCCTGCATGCGCGAATAACGCATGGAGACAGCGCTGTGACAGTTGAGGCAATAGTTCACAAACATGCGTGCGCCGCGTTGCAGGGATGCCTGGTCGGACAGGTTGACAGGCGCCTTGTCCAGACGCGGCCCCTCCTCGGAGGCAACAGCGATGACGGGCACCGCCATCAGCAGGAAAAGAAAATTTTTCAAGCGTTTCATTTAGCCAGTCACCCTTTCCGGTTCCGGTTTGGTTTTGTCAATCGAGGTATACCAGGGCATCAACAGGAAAAACAGGAAGTAAATCACTGAGAAGGTCTGGGCAATAATCGTCGCCACCGGAGAGGGCGGCAGCAGGCCAAGGTAGCCGAGGCCCACGAAGGACACGATGAACAGGGCCAGCATGATCTTGTAGATCGGGCCACGGTAGCGAATCGACTTGACCTTGCCGCGGTCCAGCCACGGCAGGAAGAAGATCAGCACGATCGACATGCCCATCGCCACGACGCCGGGGAACTGGGAGCCGAACATCGGCGGCACCGCGCGCAGAATGGCGTAGAACGGCGTGAAGTACCACAGCGGCGCGATGTGCGGCGGCGTTTTCAGCGGATCGGCCGGGATGAAGTTGTTGGCTTCCAGAAAATAGCCGCCCATGGTGGGACCGAAGAACACGATTGCCGAGAAGACCATCAGGAAGACGATCACGCCGACGATGTCCTTCACCGTGTAATACGGGTGGAAGGGAATGCCATCGAGCGGGATGCCGTTGGCGTCCTTCTTCTTCTTGATCTCGATGCCGTCGGGGTTGTTCGAGCCGACTTCATGCAATGCCACCAGGTGCACCGCTACCAGCGCGATCAGCACCAGCGGCAGGGCGATGACGTGGAACGCGAAGAAGCGGTTCAGGGTGGCGTCCGAAATCACGTAGTCGCCGCGAATCCAGATCGACAGGTCGTCGCCGATGAACGGCACCGCAGCGAACAGGTTGACGATCACCTGCGCGCCCCAGTATGACATCTGGCCCCACGGCAACAGGTAGCCGAGGAAGGCTTCGGCCATCAGCGCCAGATAGATCAGCACGCCGAAGATCCAGATCAGTTCGCGCGGCTTGCGGTAGGAACCGTACATCAGGCCGCGGAACATGTGCAGGTAGACGACGACGAAGAACATCGAGGCGCCGGTGGAATGCATGTAGCGGATCAGCCAGCCCCAGTCGACGTCGCGCATGATGTACTCGACGGATGCGAAGGCGAGCATCGAATCCGGCTTGTAGTTCATGGTGAGGAAAATGCCGGTGACGATCTGCATCACCAGCACCAGCAGCGCCAGAGAGCCGAAGAAATACCAGAAGTTGAAGTTTTTGGGCGCGTAGTACTCGGACAGATGCGCCTTGTAGGTGGCGGTGAGAGGGAAGCGGTCATCGACCCAACCCATCATTTTTTGCAGGGCAGACATTCTTTTAGGCTCCTTTTGCGTCCACACCGATCTGTATCTTGCCGGCACTGAGGTATTGATGAGGCGGGATCACCAGATTGGTCGGGGCCGGCACGTTCTTGAACACACGGGCCGCCAGGTCGAAACGCGAACCGTGGCAGGGGCAGAAGAAGCCGCCCGGCCAGTCGGCGCCGAGATCGGCGGCACCGACTTCCTTGCGATAGGTAGGCGAGCAGCCAAGGTGGGTGCAGATGCCCACGGCCACCAGGAATTCCGGCTTGATCGAGCGCGTGGCATTCTTGCAGTAGGGAGGTTGCTGCGGCTGCTCGCTGTTCGGGTCGACCAGCTTGTCGGTGTGCTTGGCCATCAGATCGAGCATTTCCTTGGTGCGATTGACGACCCACACCGGTTTGCCGCGCCATTCAGCCGTCAACAGCATACCAGGCTCAATTTTGCTGATATCCACCTCAACCGGCGCGCCTGCAGCCTTGGCGCGCGCGCTTGGCAGCATGCTCATCACCAGCGGCACAGCCACTCCCGCCACGGCAACCCCTCCAACGGCGCTGGTCGCGGCGATCAGGAATTTTCGTTTACGTGTGTCCACTTTTTGCCCATCGGCTTCCTGGCTCATGTTTCCCTAACCTGAACGTGTTGCGATAAAACCGGCATTCTAACCAAATTGCCACCCTCACCGGAAGCCCGTCGCAGCAAAGACTCAATCGCCACTCACGCTGGGCTATAATCATCCCGCTGAAAAATTACGCCAAGTCTCTGAATTTAATCGAAATGCATATACGAAAATTCTGGTTGCTCTTCGCTCAAACCACTACCGTGGCACTGGGCGTATTGTTCATCATTGCCCTGTTCAAACCTGAACTTCTGCGCTGGCAGACACAAGCGCCGAGCCTGACCATCCAGCAGGCCACGCAACCCGCCAGCCGTACGCTCACGCCCGTCGAATCCTTTGCCCCGGCGGCACAGAAAGTGATCCCGGCGGTGGTTAACGTCTTCACGCAGCAAAAAGTCAGCAGTCCGGCCCACCCTGCCCTGCAGGATCCGATTTTCCGGTACTTCTTTGGCGATCGGCTGGATGCGCGCCCACGCGAAGTATCCAATCTGGGATCGGGCGTGATCATCAGTCCAAACGGCTACATTCTCACCAATCAGCACGTCGTCGAAGCCGCCGACGAAATCCAGGTGGCCTTGGCCAACGGCAAGACCGTACCCGCCCGCGTGGTCGGCTCCGATCCGGAGACCGATCTGGCGGTGCTGAAAATCGATGCCAGCGACCTGCCGGCGATCACCTTTGCCGAACCCGACAGCCTCGAAGTGGGCGACTGGGTGCTGGCAGTCGGCAATCCGTTCGGTGTCGGCCAGACCGTCACTGCCGGCATCGTCAGCGCGCTCGGACGCACCCATCTGGGCATCAACACGTTCGAGAACTTCATCCAGACGGACGCCGCCATCAACCCCGGCAACTCGGGCGGTGCACTGGTCGATGCGTCCGGCAATCTGGTCGGGATCAACAGCGCAATCTATTCGCGTACCGGCGGTTCGCAAGGCATCGGCTTCGCCATTCCGGTCAGCATCGCCCGCAAGGTGATGGAGCAGATCATCAAATCAGGAAGCGTGACGCGTGGCTGGGTCGGCGTCGAGGTACAGGATCTGAGCCCCGAACTGGCTGAATCGTTCAGCCTGAAAAGCGCGGAAGGTGCCTTGATCGCCGGCGTGCTGAAAGGAGGACCGGCCGACGTCGGCGGCATCCGTCCAGGCGACATCCTGCTGGCCGTCAACGGCCGCGCGGTGGTCGACTCCGCATCGCTGCTCAATCTGATTGCCGCGCTGAAACCGGGCGAAGACGCACAACTGACCCTCGCACGCAAACAGCAGACCTTGAATCTGAAAATCCAGGTCGGCCGGCGCCACATGCAGCGCACGGTGGAATCGACGCAGGCGCCCGAGCCCGAGATCAACTAGTCCGGCTGGATACGCGCCAGCACGCGCGTACGCGTAGGATAGGCGTACGGGTCCTGCTCCATGGCCGGCAGGCGCCACCGCGCGGCACGGCGCGCCTGCTGATTCAAAACGGGATCCTGTACGCGCAGGCTGGCCAGGATGAGCACGTCGGAGGGTGAATACAGCGCGCCGTCGTCCAGCACCGGTTCGGCCTGCAAGGTCGCCAGCAAGGGCTGTGCCTCGCGCTTCCAGCCCTCCGCATGCCAGAACAAGCGCCAGGCAGTATGGGCAAGCTGCCGGGCCCGTTCGCGCGATTGTGCGTTGCCCGTGGCATCGGCATGGTCGAGCAGACCCTGCACCACATAGGCGTAATCCTCCAGCTCCGCATCCGGCAGGACCTGGCCATGCGCCATCGCTTTCACCAGCCGGCCGTCCCTGGCCAGCCGCGTCAAGAGGAAATGCTGCAAGCGGTCGGCCTCCCGGCGGTAGCCCGGATCGAGCCGGCTGGCCTGGCTGAACGCCGACAACGCGAGACCGTTCAGCCCGGCGTTCAACTTGTCGTCCTTGGGCAGGCTGCGCATGCGCCTCACGGGATACAGGATATGCGCGGCTTCGGCCAGCAACGAGCGTTCGTCCGCCGTGGGGGGAACATATTCCGCAGGCAGGTAGCCCGCATCGAAACTGCGCGGCGCATCGAGGCGCCACACCCGGTGCGCGGCCGCGTACACCGCTGGCGGCAGGCGCCGTTTCAGCTCATCGGGCGTCCATAGATACGTGGCGCCTTCGCGCCCGGCCGCGTCGACCGCCGACGTGCTGCTGTAGAAGCCGCCACGCGCATCCCGCAATTCATCCTGCATGAACCCGAGCGCACTGCGGGCGACCTCGCGATAACGGGGTTGTTCCAATACCGTCGCGGCGCGCAGATACAGCACGGCCAGTTGCGCATTGTCGTAGAGCATTTTCTCGAAATGCGGCGTGTCCCAGTCGGGATCGACGGTATAGCGGAAAAACCCGCCGCCAATATGGTCCCGCATGCCGCGCGCCGCCATCTGGTCGAATGTCAGACGCAAGAATTCGCCCAGCCTGGCGTCAGGTTGCTGCGCCTGGCGATCCAGCAAGGCGCTCAACTGCGGTGCCATGGGAAATTTGCTGACCTGCCCAAAACCGCCATGCAGACTGTCGGCCTCCTGCCACACACCGGTCATGAAGCGTTCCCAGGCCTGTTCGCTCCGCGCAGCCGTCAGCGGTGCGTCTGCTGGCGGCTGCGCTGGCGGCGGCGCAACCAGCGAAGCCAGCCGACGAATGCCGGCCCGGTCCGATTTCCAGCGTGCCGAAAGCTGGGTCAACAGCGTGCGGAATGCGTCGGGAGGCGCATACAAGACCGTGAACGCCGGATAGCCTTCCGGCGTCACGAAGGCATTCAGAGGCCAGCCCGCCGCGCCCTGAAGACGAGCGGAAAATGTTTGCAGGGCATCGTCGAGTCCGGTGTTGAGCTCACGATCGACCTTGACCGGGATGAAGTCGCGGTTGAGCAAGGCCGCAATCTGCGAGTTCTTGTAGCTCTCGCGCTGCATGACATGGCACCAGTGACAGGCGAAATAGCCGACCGAAACGAACAGCAGCTTGTTTTCCTGTCGCGCACGCGCAATCGTGGCGGCATTCCATTCCTGCCAGGCCACCGGATCGTGTCCATGCAAAGCCAGATAGGGAGACGGATGATCGGCGAGTCGATTGACCAGCGGGGCTGCGCTCGCCTGTGCGGGCAACAGCAGGAACAGCATCAGGACGGCAAGAACGGTTTCGCGCTTAAACCCGAACATAGGTCCAGCCTTGCTGGAGCCGGGAAATGATTTCGCCGATGGCAGTGGGGGCCGTCCGGGTGGCAGGCAGCAACTCCACTTTTTGGCCCTCGCTGGTGAAACGGGCAATCGTCTGGCCGCACGCCACCCACTGCAGGTTTGCGTGGTGCTGCCTCATGCGTGCGATACGTTCTGCGTAGGGACTATGACCGGCGCGCAGAAGCTCGAGGCCATGGCTGTTGGCTATGACCTCGAGCTGCATGGCACGCCCCTGCCGGTCCGCGTCGTCCAGCAGCTGGTCGGCCCGATCCAGCGCCGCGCGCATCTTCTCCGGTGCCGCACTGTCGATATGCAGGATGATGCGATTGGGATCGGCTTCGCGCGCCAGGCTGACCGTCCGATACCCATCCGGAACCGCAGCAGGCTGTGTGACGCCTGCCTGCTGCCACGCCAGTCCACGCAAAGCCCAGCCACTGCTCAAGCCGACGAGCAGAACGAGGCAGCCGAATGCGCAGCGTTGCATCAACTGCCGGCGATGAACGGGCGGCCGAGCGTCGATGACCGGCGGCTCGGCGTACGCCAGCTTGACCATGCTGCGCAGGCTGCGCAACGCACAGACGCGCTGCGCCAACACTGGGTCTTGCTGCATCCGCGCGATCAGCGTTTCGCTCTCGGCCACATCAAGTTCGCCATCGATGAAGGCATGCAGAATCTCATCCGAAACAGCGGATTTCATTTGACCCTCCTCAATTGCGGCTGGGCTGCCGGCTGCCGCATTGCAGGCCCCAGCAGGCTTTTCAGGGATGCGCGCGCACGCGACAGACGGCTCATCACAGTACCGACCGGGATGTCCAGGATCCCGGCCACTTCGGCATAGCTGAACTCTTCCAGATCGACCAGCGTCAGAACCTGACGCTGTCCGAGCGGCAGGCGTTCCACGGCCTTGCGTACGCAGGTGATCACCTGTTCGCGATCGCAACAGGCATCGGGAGTGTCTGCCGTGGATTCGAGTTCGTCCTGCCAGTCCTCGACATCGTCAAAGTCGCGCCGGCTGCGCAAGTGATCGAGCCAGCAGTGGTTCATGATCGACACCATCCATGCCTTCAGGGACGATTCGTCGCGCAACTGGCCGCGCCGCGTCCAGCCCTTGGAAAGGGCTTCCTGAACCAGATCGTCAGCCAGCGCGGCGTCATGGCACCAGGCGAAGGCGATTCGGTAGAGCACCGGGCGCAAGGCTTCGATACCGGGGCGAGGCGGGCCAAAAAGAAGACGACTGAGCATGATCATGTCCGGTTGACGGGAAAGATAGTCCTTTTATTCCAGAAAAAAGCGCGCTCCGGAATGGAATAAGCGTTCCAGTAGGTCCGTCCTATCTACAGGCTTACCCAATAAAGCCGGTTTATTCATATCAACTCAGGAGACCTCTATGACCCGCGTTCTCACCCCGCTGCTTGCCGCCCTGTTTCTGGCTTGCGCTCCGATGGCTCACGCCGCTCCCCAGGCTGAAGCCGCCGCCCCAGCCGCCTCCGACGAGGCAAAAGTCGTCTACCACATCAATGATGCCTCCGTCGCCCGTGCCGCCATGAACAATATCAACAACGAGCTCAACGCCAGCCCGACCGACAAGATCGTCGTGGTGGCTCACGGTAAAGGTATCGATTTCCTGCTCAACGACGCCAAGGATGACAAGGGCGCTTTTGAATCCCAGGTCGCCGCGCTGAAGAATCGCGGCGTTGATTTCCGCGTCTGCAACAACACCCTCATGTCCCGCAAACTGGGCCCGGACGCGGTCATCATGGAAGCCAAGGTGGTACCGTCCGGTGTGGCTGAACTTGCCCGTTTGCAGGCCAAGGAAGGTTACGTCTACATCAAGCCCTGATCCTTGCCCGGAACCGCCGGTTACGGCGGTCCATCCAGGGTGTCAGCCGATTTCGAGAATAATTCCACGAGATTCACGGTTGTCTCCTCCTGCAGCGGCCGGCCGGCCGCTTTTTTTTATTCCGCGCGGATGAAGTGCTCGCGGTAGTACTTCATCTCGTCGATGGATTCGTAGATATCGGCCAGTGCTTCGTGCCTGTTGGATTTCTTGAAGGCTTCGGACAGTCCTGGCCGCCAGCGCTTGGCCAGCTCCTTCAAGGTGCTGACGTCCAGGTTGCGGTAATGGAAGAACGCTTCCAGTTGCGGCATATAGCGCGCCATGAAGCGGCGGTCCTGGCAAATCGAGTTGCCGCACATCGGCGAGGTTCGAGCCGGCACATGCTGCTTCACGAATTCCAGCATCTGCGCCTCGACCTCGGCTTCGTTCAGTTGCGAGGCCTTGACGCGGTCGATCAGCCCGGACTTTCCATGCGTGCCCTTGTTCCAGCTGTCCATGGCATCCATCACCTCGTCGGGCTGGTGCACGACCAGCACCGGACCCTCGGCCACGGTATTGAGGTCGGCATCGGTCACGACGATGGCAAGTTCGATGATGCGGTCGGTATCGGGCAACAGGCCGGTCATTTCCATGTCGAGCCAGAGCAGATGCGTGGGGTTCAGGGCCATATCAACGTTCCTTCGAAAAACAGGCCGCTATTTTCGCACACGATGCATTCCGCGCTGGCGCAATTGCAGGCCAGTGACGATAATGGTCGGATAAGCAAGAGGAGATCCCCATGAAAATCGTGACCGCACTCATCTGTGGCGCCCTGCTGGCCGGCGGCGTCCACGCCGCGCCTTTTGCCAAGGGCGACCCCAAGATCGGCAAGGCCCTGCACGACAAGGCCTGCACCAGCTGCCATGTCAGCATGTACGGCGACGACGGCAGCAAGATCTACACACGCGCCGACCGCAAGGTCAAAACCCCGCAGCAACTCGCCGCCCGCATTTCCGGTTGCAATGCCAACACCGGCGCTGGCTGGTTCCCGGAGGACGAGGCGCACGTCGGCGCCTACCTCAATCAGCAATATTACAAATTCAAGTAAGGATGCCTGTCATGACCACTATTGTCGAAGAACTCGTCCGCAAGAAATGCGCGCCCTGCGAAGGCGGAGTCGCGCCGCTGACCGATGCGCAGATTGCGCCCTTCTTGAAGGGCCTTGCCGGCTGGCAGCGAGACGGTATCAAGATCGCCAAGGAATACACGTTCAAGAATCACTACCATGCCCAGGCTTTCACCAATGCCGTAATGTGGGTATCGCACCGCGAAGATCACCATCCCTACCTGCTCGTCGGCTATAACACCGTCAAGGTCGAATTCTGGACCCATGCCATCGGGGGTCTCTCCGAGAATGATTTCATCTGCGCAGCCAAGGTCGATAGCCTGCTGGAACTGTGAACATCAAGATGTGCGCACTTTCATCCGTTTAGCCTCCAGCTTGTCCAACGGAGTATCGACGCAACCATGAACCGGGTGGAAATCATCGGCGCTCATGCCATGTGGGAACAGCGCTTGGCCGCATTTCTTGCCGGCAGCAGCGCGGAGCCCCTCGACCCTGATGCAATCGCCTGGATGATCGTTGCACCCTCGGACAGGGGATATACGGCGCGGACAAAACCATGTCCGAACTGTCCCGATACGAGGAGGTACGCGGCTTGCATGCCCAGTTCCACCCATACACAGCGGACATGGTGAACCTGCATCCGAACGGGAATGCGACCGAGGCCGAAAAGCGTCTGCAAGACGAGCATTCCAGACTCTCCGAGAAACGCAAACACCGGCTGATCGGCCTGTCCAGTCAGGTCAGGGCGGCCGGTAACGGAACCTCCCCATTCTGAACACTCTGACCGGCCAGGTCACTGCCGCATTCAGTCGCCGCTTCATCGTCGCAACCCCCGACGGCGACCTGCCCTGCCAGGTTAAAGGCCGCCACCTGCGCGTGGTCTGCGGCGACCGCGTCGACGTCCGGCGCGATGGCGATGCAGGCGTGATCGAGACGGTGCATCCGCGTGCCAGCCTGCTGTATCGCTCCGACGCCTTCAAATCCAAGGCCATCGCCGCCAACGTCACGCAGCTGGCCGTGGTGGTTGCAGCGCGTCCGAGCTTCTCGATGGAACTGGTGCAGCGCTGCATCCTTGCCGCCGAAGACCAGGGCATCGCCAGCCTGCTGATTCTCAACAAGGCAGACCTGCCGGAAACACCGGCCGCACGCGAACGCCTGACGCTGCTCACCCGCGTCGGCTACCCGCTCGTCACATTATCGGCGCTGACCGATGTCGCACCGCTACGGCCGGCCTTGCAGGGCCATACCACTCTGCTGATCGGCCAGTCCGGGATGGGAAAATCGACCCTGATCAATGCGCTCTTTCCCGATGCCGAGGCGGTCACCGCCGAGTATTCCGAAGCGCTCGACAGCGGACGCCACACGACCACCCATACCCGTCTGCACCGTCTGGATGCCGATTCGGCTGTGGTCGATTCGCCTGGCCTACAGGAGTTTGCCCTGCAACATCTGGACGCCAGCGCCCTCGCGCACGCCTTCATCGAGTTCCGTCCATTTCTGGGGCTATGCCGGTTCCGTGACTGCAAGCACGAGTCCGAGCCAGGTTGCCGCCTTCTGGAAGCGGCGACGGCTGGCGAAATCGATCCGGCGCGGCTCAAGCTGTTCCAGACGCTGCGGCGCCTGCAGCAAAACGCCGCTCAGCGCCTATAAAACAAGCTCCTCCACCCGGCAAGGAGAGCGACCATGAAATCGCTTCTGATTGCGTTGGCAGGCCTATTTCTGGGCTTGTCCACCTCGGTGCTTGCTGCGGGAACGTGGGTGGCCACGCCCTATGCGCCCGCCAAGGTCGTGTTCGAGTTCTATCTGGACCACCCGCAGAAAATCGGCAGTGCGCTCTACTGGGTGCGTTCGCTGATGAACCCCTTGCTGGAGGCGCCTTACAACTATTCGCCCGAAGACCTGAGCCTCGTCGTCGTGATCCACGGCAACGAAATCGTGACGGTGGCGAAAAAGAACGAGGCGAAATACCAGGACGCGGTCGATCGCATGCGCTACTACGCCGGACTCGGGGTGAAGTTCAAGGTGTGCGGACAGGCGGCCGCGGACTTCGGCTACAAGGTGGAGGATTTCCAGGACTTCATCGAGGTCGTGCCCAATGCCATCACCGAGCTGGCACACTGGCAACAGCAAGGCTATGCGCTGATCGTGCCCAAGGTCATGGAAAAGACGATCGACATCGAGTCGATCCGCTAGCCAGCCTGGATGGACCGCTTACTCAGGCCAGTGCTTGATGTAGCGTTTCAACAGGCTGTTCTCGAAATTGGCTTCCTTGAGGCAGGCACGCGCCACGTCGTGAAAGGAAATGATGCCAAGCAGTTTGTTGCCGTCGAGAATCGGCAGGTGTCCGATATGCGACTTGGTCATCACATCCCGCGCATAGTCGACCGAGTCTTCGGCGTTGGCCACCACCGGTTCGGTCACCATGATGGTGCTGACCTCCGCGTCCTTAAGATTGCAGCCTTGCTTGACCATCCCCTGCACCACATCGCGTTCGGTCACGAGCCCCACCATCTCGCCGTTCTTGAGCACGACCAGCGAACCGACTCCCAGGCCCACCAGCTTGTCGACGGCGCTTGCGACTGAATCTGTAGGTGCGATGCTGTAGATGGTGTCACTCTTGAGGGTGAGAATTTCGCGAATCTGCATGGCGGTCTCCGGTTCGTCTGGATATTTGGTATAGGTTTGTTAATAATAGCAACGACGACGCATGGGTGGCTATGGCCTGACCAGGGCAGCTTCGACCTGCTGGCGTTTGTCGACTCCCACCAGCGTCTCGATCAGCGCAAGCGCGAAATCCATCGCCGTACCTGGCCCGCGCGAAGTCAGCACCTTGCCGTCCCGCACCACGGCCGCCGCGCTAACGGTCACGCCGGGCAAGCCATCGAGAAAACCGGGGTAGCTGGTGGCCTGCCTGCCATCAAGCACACCCGCTTCGGCGAGCACCATCGGGGCAGCACAAATGGCGGCGGTGTATTTCCCCGCTGCCGCCATGTCCTTCAGCAACTGGAGAATACGCGGGTCTGCCTTCAGATGGGCCGCGCCGGGCATACCGCCGGGCAGCACCACCATGTCGTAGTCGTCCTGCAAGGCGCGATCCAGCGTCAGATCCGGCACCAATTGCACGCCGCGGCTGGCCTTGACGACGCCGGGCTTGAGTCCGGCGCTCACCACTTCGATGCCGGCACGGCGCAACAAATCGATGATGGTGACGGCCTCAAGCTCTTCGCAGCCGTCCGCCAGCGGAACCAGGACTTTGGCCATATGCGCCTCCTGTTCGTCAGTCGCGGAAATTCTGGTACTGCAGCGGGAAGTCGGTGATGGTCTTCCGCACCAGCGCAATGGTGTCTTGCAGAATATCGCGCTTGGCACCCGACACGCGCACGGCGTCGCCCTGGATGCTGGCTTGCACCTTCAGCTTGCTGTCCTTGATGCATTTGACGATCTTCTTCGCCAGTTCGGTCTCGACGCCCGTCTTCACCGTCACGCTGCGCTTGACCTTGTTGCCCGAGACTTTCTCGACGCTGCCAATGTCCAGGCATTTCACGTCGACGCTACGCTTGGCGAGCTTTTGCGCGAGGATGTCCTGCACCTGGTCGAGCTGGAATTCGGTATCGGCGTAGACCGTCAGCACATAGTCGGCCTGTTCGACGCGAGCATCGGATCCCTTGAAATCGAAACGGGTGGACACTTCCTTGTTGACCTGGTCGACCGCGTTGCGCACTTCCTGTTTGTCGACCTCGGACACGATGTCAAAACTCGGCATGTTTACTCCTCAACATCCATCACAAATGACTGCGCCGGCAAACCCGACTCGTCATGGAATTCGGCCGCCGCCATCACACCCAGCCGCGCCACCGCCTCGGCATCGAGCGAAGGCGCGCGGTAGGCCGCGTACATCGCGCCCAGTGCATACGGGCTGCCGCTGCCATAGGCATAGAATTTCGAGAACTCCTGCACCGTGCGATGCGCCGCCACGCCGAATATGCCGCGCGGGTTGGCAATCAGCACGTCCATGCGGCTGGACTCCAGGTCTTCCTCCTTGTCCTCGCCTGTCTGCAGATAGTACTGCTCCTTGAGAACGCCGTGCAGGGCATTCCACACGCTGAAGATGCTGGCCACCGAGTCCAGCTGCGGCGGCTCTTCCAGCGAAGAAAAATAATCCGTCAGGATCAGCTTGAAGGTCGCCGATCCGGTGATCGCCACGAAGCTGTCGCCGACGTGAATGATCTTTTCGTGGTTCGCCACATAGGCGGCGGATTCCTTGCCGCCGCCCCATTTCGTCAGCGTGTCGGCCGCAATCGCGATACGACCGCCTTTCCTGACGACGGTGACGGTGGTCATGATTCAGCTCAGCCGAAGTGGCAGACGTAGTGATAGGGCTCGCCCGCCACCTCGATGTCGAAACTGGAATTGCCCGGCACCTTGAACGACTGGCCGGCGCCGTAGCGTGCCCACTCGCTCTCACCGGCCAGCTTGACGCGGCAGGCACCCGCCACGGTCTCCATGATTTCCGGCGCACCGGTGTTGAAAGTGAGCGTGGACGGCAGGATCACGCCGACCGATTTCTTGGTGCCATCTGCCAGCGTAATGCTGTGCGACACGCACTTGCCGTCGAAATAGACGTTGGCCTTGGAAACAACCGAGACATTGTCGAACTGGGACATGCTTATTTTCTCCGTGCGTCGAGTTTCGCTGCGATCCGCATGCGCAGCGCGTTGAGCTTGATGAAGCCGCCCGCGTCCTTCTGGTCGTAGGCGCCGGCGTCGTCCTCGAAGGTGGCGATGGTCGAGTCGAACAGCGAGTCGGTCTTCGAATCGCGGCCGACCACGATGACGTTGCCCTTGTAGAGCTTCAGCCGCACGCTGCCGTTGACGTGCTGCTGGGTATGGTCGATCAGCACCTGCAGGGCGCGGCGTTCGGGGCTCCACCAGTAGCCGTTGTAGATCAGGCTGGCGTAGCGCGGCATCAAATCATCTTTCAAATGCGCGACCTCGCGGTCGAGCGTGATCGATTCGATGGCGCGGTGCGCCTTCAACAGGATCGTGCCGCCGGGAGTTTCGTAGCAGCCGCGCGACTTCATGCCGACGTAACGGTTCTCCACCAGGTCGAGCCGGCCGATGCCGTGCTTGCCGCCGATCTCGTTGAGCTTCGCCAGCACTTCATGCGCCTTCATGGCCTGGCCGTTGATCGCGACGACGTCGCCTTTGGCGTAGGTCAGCTCGATGTATTCAGCCTGGTCGGGCGCCTTCTCCGGCGACACGGTCCAGCGCCACATGTCTTCCTCGGCTTCCGCATTGGGGTCTTCCAGATGGCGGCCTTCGTAGGAGATGTGCAGCAGGTTGGCGTCCATGGAGTACGGCGAACCGCCCTGGCGGTGCTTCATGTCGATGGGGATGCCGTGCGTTTCGGCGTAATTCAGCAGCTTCTCGCGGGAGAGCAGATCCCACTCGCGCCACGGGGCGATCACCTTGACGTCGGGCTTCAGCGCATAGGCGCCGAGTTCGAAGCGCACCTGGTCGTTGCCCTTGCCGGTGGCACCGTGGCAGATGGCGTCGGCGCCGGTTTCGTTGACGATCTCGATCAGGCGCTTGGCGATCAGCGGCCGCGCGATCGAGGTGCCGAGCAGGTATTCGCCTTCGTAGACGGTGTTGGCGCGGAACATCGGGAAGACGAAGTCATGCACGAATTCCTCGCGCAGGTCGTCGATGTAGATCTGCTCGGGCTTGATGCCGAACTGCAGCGCCTTGGCACGAGCCGGTTCCAGTTCTTCGCCCTGGCCGAGGTCGGCGGTGAAGGTGACCACCTCGCATTTATAGGTGTCCTGCAGCCATTTCAGGATGACCGAGGTGTCGAGGCCGCCGGAATAGGCGAGCACTACTTTCTTGATGTCGTTCATGGTGTGTGCGTCAGTGGGTGGAACCGGATTTGTTCTTGTCGATGATCTCGACCTGACCGGGGAAGCCGCCGATCTTCAGGATGTCGAGGTTGGTGGCGAGGCTGGCCTTTTCGATCTCGATGCCGACCACGCGGCCGTCTTCCGACAGGTTGAGCACGATGCCTTCGTGTGCTTCCCACGCCTGCGCGGGATTTTCGGGACTGATTTCGACATAGAGCGAATCCATGTCCTTGAAATAGGCGATGTTCATGATTCGATTTTTCCTAACAGTAGATATTCCATCAGTGCCTTCTGCACGTGCAGCCGGTTCTCGGCCTCATCCCAAACCACCGACTGCGGGCCGTCGATCACCTCGGCGGTGACTTCCTCGCCACGATGCGCTGGCAGGCAATGCATGAAGAGTGCGGTGGATTTCGCCACCTGCATCATGTCGGCATCGACCTGCCAATCGGCGAATGCCTTCAGCCGCTCCTCGTTTTCGGCCTCCCAGCCCATGCTGGTCCACACGTCGGTGGTCACCAGATCGGCGCCGCGGCAAGCGTCCATCGGGTCGGCAAAACTTTCGTAATTGTCCGTGCCGTATAGATTGGCGCGCTCGGGCTCGACTTCATAACCGGGAGGCGTCGACACGTGGACGTTGAAATCGAGCACTTCAGCCGCCTGCAGCCAGGTGTTGCACATATTGTTGGAGTCGCCGACCCATGCCACGGTCTTGCCCTGGATCGAACCGCGATGCTCGATGAAGGTGAAGATGTCGGCGAGGATCTGGCACGGATGATATTCGTTGGTCAGACCGTTGATCACCGGCACGCGCGAATGCGACGCGAAGCGCTCGATGATCTCCTGCTCGAAGGTGCGGATCATCACGATGTCGACCATGCGCGAGATGACCTCGCCTGCGTCCTCCACCGGCTCGCCGCGTCCCAGTTGTGTGTCGCGCGTGTTGAGGTAGATCGCCGAGCCGCCAAGCTGGTGCATGCCAGCTTCGAACGAAAGCCGCGTACGGGTCGAGCTTTTTTCGAAGATCATCGCCAGTGTCCGGTCGACCAGCGGGTGATACGGCTGATAGCGCTTGAAACGCGACTTGATCAGCCGCGCGCGTTCGAACAGATAGTTCAGTTCGTCGCGCGACAGGTCCTTGAATTGCAGGAAATGCTTCAGCATCACGCAGCCTGCTGCAGATAGTTTTTCACGATGCCGGAAACCGCCGTGACCAGCGTATCGACTTCGGCCGCGCCATAGATCAAAGGCGGTACCAGACGGATGACCGTGTCGGACGTGACGTTGATCAGCACGCCGGCATCGCGCGCCACCGCCACCAGTTCGCCGCACGGACGATCGAGTTCGATGCCGATCATCATGCCCTCGCCGCGGATGTCTACCACGCCATGCATGCCGAGGAGCGCTGCGCGCAGGCCACTGCGAATGGCTTCGCCGCGCACGCGCGCGTTGTCGAGCAGCTTCTCCTCTTCAATGGTCTGGAGCGTCGCCAATGCCGCGGCGCAAGCCAGCGGGTTACCGCCAAAAGTGGAGCCATGGCTGCCGGGCGTGAACACTTCGGCCGCCGCACCGCGTGCCAGACAGGCGCCGATCGGCACACCCGAGCCCAGGCCTTTGGCCAGCGCCATCACATCCGGCAGGACACCGCTATGTTGGAAGCCGAACCAGGTACCGGTGCGGCCGATGCCGGTCTGGACCTCGTCCAGCATCAGCAGCCAACCGTGGACGTCACAAATCTTGCGCAACTCGGCAAGATACTCCGACGGCAGCACGTTGATGCCGCCTTCGCCCTGCACCACTTCGATCAACACCGCGACCACGCTCTTGTTGTGCTCGGCGACATGGCGGATCGCCTCCAGATCGTTGAACGGCACCCGTGCGAAGCCCGACAGCAGGGGCTCGAACCCGGCCTGGATCTTGCGGCTGCCGGTCGCGGTCAATGTCGCCATGGTGCGGCCGTGGAAAGCCTTCTCCATCACGATGATGGTCGGCATCTCGATGCCCTTGCCGTGGCCATACAGGCGCGCCAGCTTGATCGCGGCCTCGTTGGCCTCGCAACCCGAGTTGCAGAAGAAGGCCTTGTCCATGCCCGACAGTGCGCACAGCTTGTCGGCCAGTTCCTCCTGTCGCAGCACGCGGTACAGGTTGGACGAATGGATCAGCGATGCCGCCTGTTCGCTGACGGCTTTCACCAGTTTGGGGTGGCCGTGCCCCAGGCCATTCACCGCCACGCCGGCGACCGCATCGAGATAGCGTTTGCCGGCTTCGTCCCACAGGTAGGCACCCTCGCCGCGCACAAAGGCGACGGGCTGGCGGTTATAGGTATTCATCAAATGTGTTGTCATGGCAGTCCCCAACCAGGCTGTCCCGAAATAGCTGCTGTAATTGAGTGAAATCAGCGAAATAGAAAACGGCGGCCAAAGCCGCCGTGCTTGTTATGCAGCGCCTTGATTATAGGCCGAAAAGCGCCCGGTGAGACCACCCGCCCGCCATGAAGAACAGCATCGGAATCGACAGCATGGTATTGGTGCGGGATGCCAGGAAGGCCACCCGGCGCGCCTTGTTCTTCTCGCCGTCGGTCGCCGAAACCATGCCGAGGATTTTCTTCTGGTTCGGCCAGATCAGAACCCAGACGTTGAACAGCATGATGGTGCCCAGCCACGCACCGATGCCGATCCCGCCCATGCCGTTACGCAGCAGGAAGGCGTCGACAAACAGCGGGCCCAGCAGAGCGGCGCCGGCGAGCCAGGTTACGACAGCCGCCCAGCGAAAGAACAGCAGGGCACGCGGCGCAACATGCTTGCTGATGCCGGCGGCCGTGCCATCGGCGGCGGCATTTTTCAACGCCGTCACCTGTACGAAATTGAAGTAGTACAGCAGGCCGATCCACATCACGCCTGCCATGAAATGGATCCAGCGGGCCAGGACTGCTGCGATATTGATGTTCTCCATTGCCGATGCTCCCTTTAGCTCAGAAAGTTTCTGGCAAAGACATACAGCACGGCGGTCAGAACAAAACCGGCGATGACCGTTCCCCACAGCGAATCGAGCGGATTTCTCATGATTTCCTCCTCCTGATGAATTGTTGACGGTTTTTGTCAGGTACCTGCGCCAGTATCTTCAAAATGCCGCAAACGCGCAAGCGAGGCCGGCTCAGCGCGCCTCTCCCTGCATGCTAAAATCCGCCAATTCCTTCCACCGCCCACCCACCCCATGGATGACGCCACCGCCAACGCCCCCTTCATCATTCGCGGCCTCACCAGCAAGGGTTCGCGGTTTCGCCCAAGCGACTGGGCCGATCGCCTGGCAGGCGCCTTCGCTGTCATCGATCCCAACAACCGCACCAACTATTCGCCCTATGTACAGCCCACCACATTGGACGGCATCCGCTGCGTCGTTGTGGATAAAAAGCTCAAGGCGACCGATCCCAACGCCTACCGGTTTTTACAGGCCTTTGCCGAGAGCAACGAACTGCTCACCGAGAATGGCGATTGAATAGCAACCGTGGGGGATCGGAAATGAAAAACGCCGCTGAATGCGGCGTTTTTTGCGGCGCGGGTCGTTTCACCCGGGATCGTCCGACGCTCAGGCCATGCTCTTGACCGCCTGCGACAGACGGCTCTTGTGGCGCGCGGCCTTGTTCTTGTGAACGATCTGCTTGTCGGCGATGCTGTCGATCACGCTCATGGACGCCTGGAAGACCTGCTGTGCTGCGGCCTTGTCGCCGGCCTCGATGGCTTTGCGCACTTTCTTGATCGCGGTGCGGAGCTCGGAACGCTGGCTCATGTTGCTGTCGCGCTGGGCGCTGGCTTGACGTGCGCGCTTGCGCGCCTGGGCGGAGTTCGCCATATATTTCTGCTCCTGTGGACCCCGCGCCTCGCGCAGGGCAATTAATCTAGTAGGTGCCTCGTTTGCAACGGGGCTGATTCACCAAAGCCCGCGATTGTACGGGACAACCCGACAAAAAATCAAGCCCACAGCAATCGGTGTTGCAGCACAGCCGCGCGACCCGCACAATGCGCGCAAAACCCGGTCCCGCCATGAACCTTCTCAAAGCCCTCGCTGCGGTCAGCAGCATGACCCTGCTCTCCCGCATTATGGGATTCGTGCGCGATACCATCATCGCCCGCGTATTCGGCGCCGGGATGCTCACGGACGCCTTCTTCGTCGCCTTCAAGATCCCCAACCTGCTGCGGCGGCTGTTTGCCGAAGGCGCGTTTTCGCAGGCCTTCGTGCCCATCCTCGCGGAATACAAGAGCCGCAAGGGTCATGATGCCACCCATACGCTGGTCAACCAGGTCGGCACCGCGCTGACGCTGACGCTGGTCGTCGTCGCCCTGCTGGGCATCGTAGGAGCGCCGTGGGTAGCCTATGTCAGCGCGCCCGGCTTTCGTGCCGACCCGGAAAAATTCGCGCTCACCGTCACGCTGCTGCGCATCACTTTCCCGTACATCGTGTTCATTTCGCTGGTCGCGTTGGCGGCCGGCGTGCTCAACACCTACAGCAAGTTTTCGGTGCCGGCGTTCGCGCCGGTGCTGCTGAACGTGGCCATGATCAGCGCCGCGCTGTGGCTGGCGCCCTACTTCGACCCGCCAGTGCTGGCGCTGGGCTGGGGGGTGGCGCTGGGCGGCGTGCTGCAGCTGGCGTGGATGCTGCCGCACATGATGAAAATCGGCATGCTGCCGCGCCCCACGCGGCACATCAATGACCCCGGCGTGCATCGCATCCTGCAGCTGATGGCGCCCGCCACGCTGGGTGTATCGGTGGCGCAGATCAGTCTGCTCATCAACACCATCTTCGCGTCCTTCCTCGCCACCGGCAGCGTGTCGTGGCTGTATTACGCCGACCGTCTGATGGAATTCCCCACCGGCATGCTGGGCGTGGCGCTCGGCACCATCCTGCTGCCCAGCCTGGCCAAGCATTACGCCGACGACTCCCCGGCCGAATATTCCAGGCTGCTCGACTGGGGCCTGCGGCTCACCCTGCTGCTGGCACTGCCCTCCGCGGCCGCGCTGGCGGTGCTGGCGGTGCCGCTCATCACCACGCTGTTTCGCTACGGCGCGTTCGACGCCCATGACGTCGCCATGACCCAGCACGCGCTGGTAGCCTACAGCCTCGGGCTGGTCGGGCTGATCCTGGTCAAGGTGCTGGCGCCCGGCTTCTATGCGCGGCAGAACATCCGCACGCCGGTCAAGGTCGCCATCTTTACCCTCATCGCCACCCAGTTGATGAACCTCGTCTTCATCGGCCCGCTGGGCCACGCCGGGTTGGCGCTGTCGATCGGGCTGGCTGCGTGCCTCAACGCCGGAATGCTGCTGCATCTGCTGAAAAAGCACGGCGTATACCAGCCGCAACCAGGCTGGACCGCCTACTTCCTGCGCGTGCTGCTGGCGGTTTCGCTGATGGCCGCCCTGCTTTACTTCGCCATGGGCGAGACGCAGTGGTGGCTGGCCGCCCGCTCCTACGAACGGCTGCTCCGGCTGTCGCTGCTGGTCGGCGGCGGCATCGCGCTGTATTTCGCCGCGCTCGGTCTGATGGGTTTCCGCCCGCGCCAGTTCGTCCGGCGCGCCGCGGAATAAGGGTTCGAATCGGCTAGAATAAGCGCTTTTCGGCGCCTCGCCCGCAATGCGCATCACCCACGGTTTTCGTCCACTCGGCACGCCCCACGCAGTCACCATCGGTAATTTCGACGGCTTGCACCTCGGGCACCAGGCCATGCTCGCCCGCTTGCAGGACGTGGCGCGGATGCGCGGCCTGCCGAGCTGCGTACTGAGCTTCGAGCCGCATCCGCGCGAGTTTTTCGCGCCCGAGCAGGCGCCCGCGCGTCTGTCGAGCCTGCGCGAAAAGGCCGAATGCCTGCAACGCCTGGGGATCGACCGCTTCCACGTATTCCGCTTCGACCGCGCGTTTTCTTCACTGACCGCCGAGGCTTTCATCGAACAGGTGCTGGGGCGTACGTTGCAGGCGCATTACGTCCTGGTGGGCGACGATTTTCGCTACGGCGCCAAACGCACCGGCGACTTTGCCCTGCTGCGGCAAACAGGCCGGTCGCTCGGTTTCGACGCGGAATTCCTGCCCACGGTCGAAGTGGCGGGGGAACGCGCTTCGTCCACGGCGGTGCGCAGTGCGCTGGCCGCGGGGGCGCTCGATCATGCGGCGCGCCTGCTCGGTCGTCCTTACAGCATCTCGGGCCGCGTGGTGCACGGCGACAAGCTCGGGCGCGACATCGGCTTTCCCACCGCCAACATCCAGCTCAAGCACAACCGTCCGCCGCTGATGGGCATTTTCGCGGTCGAACTCTGCGGCCTCAACGGCGCACCACTACCCGGCGTGGCGAGCCTGGGCAAGCGGCCCACGGTGAAAGGCGCAGACGCCGTGCCCGTGCTCGAAGTGCATCTGTTCGATTTCGACGCCGACATCTACGGCCGCCGCGTGCGCGTGGATTTCCTGCACAAGCTGCGCGACGAAGCAAAATACCCTGACCTTGACAGCCTCGTTGCGCAGATCCGCCGCGACGTCGACAACGCCAAACACTTTTTGGCCACGATTAAATAAAACCCAGACGCCATGCCTGACTATAAAAGTACGCTCAACCTGCCCGACACCCCCTTCCCGATGCGCGGCGACCTCGCGAAGCGCGAACCCGGCTGGGTCAAAAGCTGGCAGGAGAAAAAGCGCTACGAAGCCATCCGCAAGGCGGCGGCCGGCCGCCCAAAATTCATCCTGCACGACGGCCCGCCCTATGCCAACGGCGACATCCACATCGGCCATGCGGTGAACAAGATCCTCAAGGACATCATCGTCAAGGCCAAGACCCTCTCCGGCTTCGACGCGCCCTACGTGCCGGGCTGGGACTGCCATGGCCTGCCGATCGAGCTGCAGGTGGAAAAAACCCATGGCAAGGACATCCCCCCGTCGAAGTTCCGCGAACTGTGCCGCGCCTACGCCACCGAACAGATCGAACGCCAGAAGGCCGACTTCATCCGCTTGGGCGTGCTGGGCGACTGGGACCATCCCTACCGCACGATGGACTTCCAGTTCGAGGCCGACACCCTGCGCGTGCTTGGGCAGATCCAGCAGGCGGGCTACCTGTATCAGGGCGCCAAGCCGGTGCACTGGTGCGTCGACTGCGGCTCGGCGCTGGCCGAGGCCGAGGTCGAATACGAGGACAAGACCTCACCGGCGATCGACGTCGGTTTTGGCGTGGCCGACCCCGCCGACCTCGCGCGCCGTTTCGACATTGCGTCGATAGCCGAACCGGTTCGGATCGTCATCTGGACCACCACGCCGTGGACGCTGCCGGCCAACCAGGCGGTGGCACTGCACCCCGACTTCCAGTACGCGCTGGTGCGCACGGCCAAGGGCCTCCTGATCCTCGCCGACAGCCTGCGAGAAGCCGCGCTGACGCGCTACGGCCTCGCCGACGGCGCCGAAGTCATCGCGCACACCACCGGCCAGGCGCTCGAAGGCGTGCTGCTGTGGCACCCGTTCCAGGAGCGTCAGGTGCCGGTGATCGTCGGCGATCACGTCACGGCGGACGCCGGTACCGGCGCGGTGCATACCGCGCCCGGCCACGGCCTCGACGACTATGTGGTGGGCAGCCGCTACGGTCTGAAGGTCGACAACCCGGTGGGCGACGACGGCCGCTTCTACGCCAGCGTGCCGCTGGTCGGCGGCATGAGCATCTGGCAGGCCAATCCGCTGATCGTCGAAACGCTCGAGGCCAGCGGCAACCTGCTGGCGCACGAGAAACTGCTGCACAGCTATCCGCATTGCTGGCGCCACAAGACGCCGATCATTTTCCGCGCCACGCGGCAGTGGTTCATCGGCATGGAAGCCGGCGGCGACAAGACCCTGCGCGAGCAGGCGATGGCCGCGGTCGACGCGACCCAGTTCTTCCCGGCCTGGGGCCGCGCGCGGTTGGAGGCAATGATCCGGAACCGGCCCGACTGGTGCGTCTCGCGCCAGCGCAGCTGGGGGGTGCCGATGCCCTTCTTCACCCACAAGGAAACCGGAGAATTGCACCCGCGTACCCTGGAACTGCTGGAGATCGTGGCCAAGCGCGTGGAGGAAAAAGGCATCGAGGCTTGGTTCGCGCTCGACTCCGCCGAACTGCTGGGTGGCGACGCTGCAGACTACGACAAGACCGGTCACACGCTCGACGTGTGGTTCGATTCCGGGGTCACCCACGCCTGCGTGCTGAAGCGCCGCCCCGAGCTCGCGCATCCGGCCGACCTCTATCTGGAAGGCTCGGACCAGCATCGCGGCTGGTTCCAGTCCTCCCTGCTCACCGGCTGTGCCACCGACGGCCGCGCGCCCTACGATGCACTCCTCACCCACGGCTTCGTGGTCGACGGCAAGGGCCACAAGATGAGCAAGTCGAAGGGCAACGTCGTCGCACCACAGAAGGTGATGGACCAGTACGGTGCCGACATCCTGCGGCTGTGGGTGGCCACCACCGATTATTCCGGCGAACTGTCGATCTCGGACGAGATCCTCAAGCGCGTGGTGGAAGGCTACCGGCGGATCCGCAATACCCTGAAATTCCTGCTCGCCAACCTGTCGGACTTCGATCCGCAGGCGCACGCGCTGCCGGTGACGGACTGGCTGGAGATCGACCGCTACGCGCTGGCATTGACCCGCCAATTGCAGGGCGAACTGCAGGCGCACTACGACGCCTACGAGTTCCACTTCATCGTGCAGAAGCTGCAGTCCTTCTGCTCCGAAGACCTCGGCGGTTTCTACCTCGACATCCTCAAGGACCGACTCTACACCAGCGGTGCCGACAGCTCCGCTCGCCGCGCCGCGCAGAACGCGCTGTATCACCTGACGCAGGCACTGGCCCGCTGGATGGCGCCGATCCTGTCGTTCACCGGTGAAGAAGTGTGGGCGCAACTGGCGGGCGAGGACGACTCGGTATTCCTGCATACCTGGCACGACCTGCCGGCACAGGCCGGCGAAGCCGACCTGCTCCAGCGCTGGATCCGCATCCGCGCGGTGCGCGCCGACGTGCAGAAGGAGCTCGAAACCGTGCGCGTCGCCGGCGGCATCGGTTCCTCGCTGCAGGCCGACGTGACCCTGCACGCCAGCCCCGCCACCCAGGCCTTGCTGGCGCCGCTGGGCGACGACCTACGCTTCGTCCTCATCACCTCACAGGCACGCCTGGTGGCCGCCGCCGCCGATCGCATCGAGGTCACCCCGAGTGCCGCGAAGAAATGCGAGCGCTGCTGGCATTACCGCGACGACGTTGATGCAGACGCCGGACATCCCGGCCTGTGCGGACGCTGCGTCAGCAACCTGGCGGGCAGCGGCGAGGTGCGCAGCCATGCGTGATCTGCTGAATCCATCCATACGTAAATGGTTGGGCATCGCCCTGGCTGTGATCGTGCTCGACCACCTGACGAAGTTCTGGGTATCGTCCGCGCTCGATTATCAGGAGGCCATCCCTGTGTTGCCGTTCTTTTCACTGGTACTGGTGCACAACACTGGCGCGGCATTCAGCTTTCTCGCTGACGCAGGCGGATGGCAACGCTGGTTCTTCATTACGGTAGGTGTCGTGGCGACCGTGGTCATCGTGCGCCTGCTGAAGCGCCACGCCCATGACACGCATCTGGCATTCGCGCTGGCGCTGGTGCTCGGCGGGGCGCTCGGCAACGTGATCGACCGTGTGGTGCTCGGCCATGTGGTGGACTTCCTGTATTTCCACTACAAGAGCTTCGCCTGGCCGGCGTTCAACGTGGCGGATTCCGCCATCACCGTCGGCGCCGCGCTGCTGATCTGGGACAGCCTGCGCGGCAAGCAGGCCACGGCCAGCAAGCCATGAACGCACGTGCGGTTGTCGCCGGCGACACGTTCGAACTTCGCTATGCGCTGCGCCCACGTGGCGGCAACGACATCGTCTCCAACTTCGACGACGTCGAACCGGAGACCCTTACGCTCGGCGACGGCACCCTGGCGCCGATGCTGGAGCAATGGCTGATCGATCTCGTTCCCGGCGAACGCCACGTCTTCCTGCTCGACCCCTGGCAGGCCTTCGGCGCCAACCAGCCCGACCTGGTCCAGGTGCTGCCCAAAACCGACCTGCCCGCCGAAATGGAATTCGCGGTCGACCAACTGGTCGAATTCGCCATGCCCAACGGCCAGACACTGGCCGGCCGCATCCTTGAAATCGGCGACGACGCGGTGAAGATCGACTTCAACCACCCGCTCGCCGATCTGTCCATCGAGTTCGAAGTGGAAATCGTCCGCATCCTGTGACCCTGGAACGCCCATGACTCCTACCATTCTTCTCGCCAACCCGCGCGGCTTCTGTGCCGGTGTCGATCGCGCCATCGCTATCGTCGAGCGTGCGCTGGAGAAATTCGGCGCACCGATCTACGTGCGTCACGAAGTCGTCCACAACACTTTCGTCGTCAACGACCTCAAGGCCAAGGGCGCCATCTTCGTCGAGGAACTTGCGGAAGTGCCCGCCGGGGCCACCGTCATCTTCAGCGCCCACGGCGTGTCGCAGGCAGTACGCGTCGAAGCCGAGGCACGTGGCCTCAACGTGTTCGACGCCACCTGCCCGCTGGTCACCAAAGTCCACGTCGAAGTCAGCAAGATGCGCAAAAAGGGATTCGAGATCGTGATGATCGGCCACAAGGGCCATCCCGAAGTCGAGGGCACGCTAGGGCAGTCGAACGGTGGCATGTATCTGGTCGAAACGCCGGAGGATGTCGCCGCCCTGCAGGTCAGCGATCCCGACAAGCTCGCCTATGTCACCCAGACCACGCTATCGGTTGATGATGCCGCGCGTGTGGTCGACGCCTTGCGTGCACGTTTTCCACACATTACCGGCCCGAAGAAGGACGACATCTGCTATGCCACGCAGAATCGGCAGGATGCGGTCAAGGCGCTGGCACCGCAGTGCGATGTGGTGATCGTGGTGGGGTCACCGACCAGTTCAAACTCCAACCGCCTGCGGGAAGTAGCCCGCAACCTGGGCGTGACCGCCTACATGGTCGACAACGCGAGCGAAATCAATCCGCAGTGGATTGTAGGGAAGCAGCGCGTAGGGGTGACGGCCGGCGCCTCAGCCCCGGAGGTGCTAGTCCGGGAGGTCGTCGCACGCTTGGGACAACTCGGCGCAGGTGAGATCGAGAACCTGGCGGGTGTCCAGGAAAACGTGGGGTTCCCCCTGCCCAAAGGTCTGTAAAAACTGGGACGGAATATCGCCGACGGGCGGCATGTCGGCGGCGGCATGACTGAACCTTCTATTATTTTCCCCAGCAATCTGCCACGTTACCGCCAGCCCCCTGCAGGCCGGTATTCGTTAGCGTCAGTGTGCCGCATGTATCTCCTATCATCACTCCCGTTGGTGCGGCGGAAAGCGTAAAAGTTTGCGCCGGCGCAGCCCCCATCGCAACCGTGATGTTGTATTTGGCCGCACCATTGACCGGACTTACCTGACGTGGTAACTGTGAGCTGTCAATCGCGTTGCCTGCACTGTCCTGGTCGTAGCGGTTGGCAGTTGTGAAATTGCGCTCCAGAAACTGCGCGTTTTCAAGCAGCAGCGAGCGTGCCTCGGCCCGGCTAGCCCGCTGCACGTATTGTGTGTACGACGGGTAGGCAATCGCCGCCAGAATGCCGATGACGGCCACTGTGATCATCAACTCGATCAATGTGAATCCTGAGTGGCTGGTCTTTTTCATATTCACCTCTGATCCGATCAATGCTTACTGCGGGAAAAGCTGACGCCACGATGTCCTGGGAACACCTGTCGTTCCCTTTTCCTCCACCACCACGATACCGCCTGCGGTGCCACTGCCCACTTTGTATTCTTTCTCGCCCGCGCTGATGACGGTAGGCGACTTGAGCAAGCCCTCACTGGCGAGTTTTTTGCCGCTGACTGCAGCATTCACCGTAGAGCCACCCGAGGTGTAGCTCACATAATCCGAACTGTCGAAGACGGTGTCGCCATTGAAGTTGAACACGCTGTAAGGCAGCCCTGCCCCCGTGAAGGCATCCACCTCCGTCAGCCAACTGTAGCCCCCTTGGTCGCACACTGCCGCGGACGGCACGATGGACGTGAAGATCACGCGTCCGTAACGCAGCAACGGCACGCTGACGATGCGCTCACCCAGGTTCGTCGGCGTGTTGGGCGACAGCAGGTCGAGATACCAGCCCTTCTTGGCGGATCCTCCCGAATAGCTGAACGCAGTGGTGCTGACCACACGCACCACGTCCGAGTTGGTGGCCGAATACGGGCCCTCGTACACGAAGCTCTGCCCTTGCAGATCGCTACGGCCATTAGTGATTTTCGAGCCGGAATCCAGGATGCCATACCCCGTTTGCGTATTGGTCGGGCCGATATCGGAGTTGCCCAAGTATTTTCCGGTGCCGAAGTAGATCATGTAGCCCGACTGTCCGCTCGGCGCCGCACCAATCTCCAGGGGACTGGTGATGGGCTGCGCTGTCGTTCCGATCATCGCCTGGAATAGCGGGGATGGCGTTGAGCCGGTTTTGTATGCGACTTTCCAAGAACCCGTCGTAGCACCGCTCACATCAAACTTCCACACGTTGCCTTTCAGATCGCCCGCATAGATCGCATCGACGATGCGGTCGCCGGTCGTATCCAGCAAAGCGGGTTCGGACAGGCCGTTGTCGGTGCCGACCCCAGTATCGATCTTGATCACGGGCAAGCCCAGCGACTTGTCCAGCGGCACCATATACAGCAACGCATGCTGGTTGGCACTGTTGTAGCCGTTTCCGAACACGGCATACCAGTTGCCATCGTTCATACGCGCCACGAATGCGTGTCCCATGATGTTGCCGAGGTCGTTTGTATCGGTGAACTCCCACATGACCTTGCTTGCATCGAACGCATCCGGGTCGGTGATGTCCAGCGCGAATACCGCCTTGCCACCTGCCCCGAGCGTACCCAGCAGGACGGTTTTCCAAGCCGCTCCCAGATACGCGTCACCCGAATTGGGTGATCCGTCGACAAAATACTGGTGCTGGTAGGTCGGACTGGCCAGATTCTTCAAATTCGGAATGACGGCATTGGGCACGTAGGTGAACAATTCTTGTCCACCGCCCCCCGCTGCCGTGTCGGATGCATTGATGGCATGCAGCATGCCGTCGTTGGAGCCTACATAAAGCGCTGGTTTCCGGCCCGCCTTGAAGGTGGTACGGAAGGTCGTGTAGGCAGCCTGCTCAGTGGCAGACAGGCCGCTGCCCGGCTGATCGTAACCGTAGCTTTCAACCGCCACATAATGTGGGTCCGAGTTGACGATGTCGCCCAGCAGCGTGCTGCGTTTGCGGTAGGTTCCATTCGCCTCGTTCGATTGATCTCCCCGTATGTAATCAAGGACGGGGCTGCTTCCGTTGGAAGCATTCGCACTGTCGATCGCGTTTTTCTGCGTGCTGGTGATCGCCCCCCAGAGGAAGTCGGACCCAGCGCCGGCATTCCAGGCCGAGCCGTCCCAGGTTGCGATCTTGCGTGAAGCGGCAGCCGGGATATTGGTGCTATCGCTGGCATCCCAACTTGGGGTACCTGGCGCACCCGTCGAACTCAGCGGAATGGCCTTCAGTTCGCCATACCAGCCCGGCGTATGGAACAAGGCCTGATAAACGTGGGTGTTGGTGTCCAGGCGGGTGGAGTTGGTGGCGATGGCGGACGCCGACGCATCAGCCGTGGCCGCCGCCTCAAATACCTTGCCCAGCGCGTCGTACAGGCCAGCAGGGTTGGTCACCTTGAAGTAATTGTCAGGGACACCATCCGCACCTGCTGCACCTGTTTTATTGTTTTTGACGTCCCAGTTCCCGCTCAGATAATCGGCGCTGCCGTATTTAGCCGCATACCAGAGCGGGTTTTCCAGCAGCTTTGCTGCAGAGGAGCCAAGATCAAAGGTTCTGTAGGTCGGCCCTGTTACCGTTCCAGGACGGGTTGCGATCGAGGTGAAATTCTGGCCCCCGGGTCGCAGGATATCAAGATAGGTTCCGTCCGCGTCGCTTCCGGTCACAGTGTAGCCGAAGCGAAGCGTGTGTCCCGCTTGGGCATAATTGGTTTGTGCAGTAATCTTGAATTCATTGGAGGACACTGCCGGCGAACAGGCCGTGCCGACGCAGAAATCGATCAATTCCTTGCCGTCCAGGTCGTAGTCATTGCCCCAGGTGGAGTCCTCCCAGGACATCTCCAACTGACCACTGACGATATTGCCGCCTGACATGTTCAGGCTCAGCACTTTCATATCCGTCAGCGAGCATACACGCCAGCCTGAAGTGGAAGCCGTCGCGTTCGGGTCGCTGTTTGCCTGACAGGCGGGCAGGAAACTGATCGTCCCGCCAGATACCGGGATTTCCAGCTTGGGCAGGCTTTCGGCCAACGCAACCGTATAGGTGCCCATCGGCTGACGCGCCGCGTAGTCCGGCTTATAGTTGCCCTTGCTCGGATCGCCCCAGCGATTAGTGCGATCAGCCTTATATAGCGGACGTAAATCCACCGTCTGGTTGGAATACGCCAGGCCGGCGATGAAATAGGTACCTTTCAGGCTCGGGCCTTCGGGACAGATGCCCTTGGCATTTTTCAGATCCGCTAGCGTCTTGCCCGTGCACTGGTTATCCGAGGTCACGGAGTTGTCACCGATCAGATAGCTGCCGGAAATTCCTTCCTTGGTCCCCACCGCCGTCGTCAACACCGCCGGATTCAGGCCGGGTACATCAGATGCTGAAGAAAAGTCGTCGTCGTCAAATGAGCCCAGGCCCGTGGAAAGCACGATGGTATTAGACAGCGCGCACCATTCGGTACTCGGCAACGGATCACTCCAGGTCACCTTGGGCAGGTTGGGGATGATACTGGCATCTGATGTGTCAAAGGCATTACTCGGCGATGTATTGCCGGCAAAATAGCGCAAGCTTTCCAGATACATTTCGGACAAGGGATTGCCCCAGTCGACGCACTCGCCATTGTTAAAGGTGAGAATTCCTGGCGTGCCACAGTTGTATTGATACTTATGCGTGCCAAAATCCCAGCCGGCAATCCGGAACCGGTTGATGGTGTTGACGATACCGTAATCGCTCGCGCCCTGGTTGATGAATTGTCCAGTTGCGGTGTTAATCTCGTTGTCAGTTGCTGTTGTGTTTCCACTCATCCAAGTAGTATTTTTACGCAGAACACCTCCCGACTTGTTTTTGCTATAGCTCCCCGTCAAGAGTCCAAAACGCACCCGGGCAGCAGCTGTGCTTTCCCCATATTTCTGCAATAAGCCAGTAGGTTTCTTATTGCTCCCATACGTCGTGCAGTTATCTTCCTCTTTGCCGGACACGCACACTGCAACTCGCGCAGTCAGGGTAGTAATGGATCCTGATGAAGGTTTATCTCCCACAGCACCGCTACCTGCACCGCATTGCTGGCCGTCATAAAACGCCCAGTTGGTCCAGGACCCCGAGGCAACCTGAAGCGCAGGCGCTACGGTCGTACTATTCGACTGGCCACTCGTGGCAGGCGTAACGTTACAAATTGAAATTGACGAATATGAGTAAGGCGTAAATTTCGCCACATCCGTCGCACCACCGGCCGGCGCAAATATTTTGGCAAACGCATGCACATCATTCGGAAGCATGGCACGTTCCAGTACCGTGTCCCCCAGCGCAGTGCCATTATTATCGGTTGAGCGGTAGCCGCCGTATAACACCTTGCGTAGCACGTCCATCCGTGTCATGGCTGCCCAGTTAAGGAAATTACCACTCCATTGAGACGAACATTCGTGGCTATTTAAACCGCCAGCCGTTCCCGCTGGCTCGAAACGGCCACCACTTCCAGAAGTGTAGCTATAGCAGCGCTTAGGATTAAAGTAACCGTAATATTCGACTGTATCGGTATAACTTGTGTCCAATACGCCGTCACCATTCAGGTCGGAATAGTCGTTATAGGCCTTCATCGACAGTTGGTGATCGCGCGACATGACCAGCATCATGCGAGGGTCAGGCGGGTTGAGGAACACCGGCTTTTGGGCAATATCGACTGCCGCGCCAGCCAATGGCGACAGTGTGGCGAGGACCAGTCCGAGTATGAGGGCGTTGATGCGTTTCATGTTCGATGCTCCAGAGTATCGGCACTAGCGGCGATAAGTTTCCTGCAGATAGATATGGGTATTGGGATTGCCGCCGGTCCCGCGTGCAGTAATCCGATACATGCCCGACTCGGTTATCGGGCCGGACTTCAAGCTGAATCCGCCTGCGACCCCACTGGGTATCTGCTCGACCACGAAACTGGGGGCCGAATAGACACCAGCCGGGACGGTGGAGACCGCAACTGAATCCGTTCCCCAGTTGTGCGTTTGTATCCAGTAGGACGTATTGCTGCGGGTACTGCTTGGCGTCAGATAGGCCCCTGTTGCTGCGAAAGTAGGCAAGGATGCACCGTTGAGAACCGATTCGCCTGAGCGCAAAGCTGCCTCGGCGGCCTGGAACGCCAGATCGATATCGCGTGCATTGCCTGACATTTTTTCTTCGAGCAGGGTGGTGCGCAGCGCCGCCATCGAAATCAGGGTGAGGACGACCATGAAGATCAGGCCGGTGATGAGGGCGACACCACGCTCGGCGCGCGGCACGGTATGGGTCATCGTGTTCATGGCAGGCGGTTGCGAACCCCGATCGTGGTTGTCAAGACTTGGTACATGCGCCGGTCCCCGGCAGGCACGGCGGCATTGTTGTAGTTGTAGGTTTGCTGGGAGGTGACGATATTGTTGTCGGGGCTGGCCATCAGCAGGCTGATCCTGACCGCCACCACCCGGTCCCAGTTCGCGACCGCACCGGCCGTGACGTAGCTGTCCACGGCGCCGTCCGAATTGGTATCGATGCCGTACTGGATCTGCATGTTCTGGACGCCGTCAGCCAGTTCCACGGGATTGCTCGCGCTGGTGGCGAGGAAGTTGTCGTACACCCACAACGCGGGACGACCGCTCGCACCCGTGCGGATGAAATAGGTCTTGCTCTGCATCTTGGCAATTTCGCCGTTGACGAAGTTGTGGCCAAGATCTTGGGTGGCGTTGCCCGGCGTTCCCGTGCCGGTATTGTGAACGACGTTCTGCCCGCCCCCCGTTGAGTTGAAATTGGTAATCTGGAAAACAGTGGCATTCGTGCAATCGGTCACCATGGCGATGTCGCCGATCGCCAGATCGTTAGGCGTCGTAACCTTGAGATCGGCCGAGGTGTTGCCCGGCTGCTGTGTCACGTACGCGCCCATGCCTGCCGTGCTGCGCAGGACGACGGCATCCGTCCCGGGCAGGATGTTCAGCGTATCCAGCCCGCCGGTTCCGGTGGGCAGGGCGGGCGACCAGCTGGCGCTCTGCGCGTCGTAGCCGGCGAGCGGCTGACCGAAGTTGTAGGCGTTGAGCGAACTGTTGTTCAGAGTGTTGTTGAACGTGCCACTGCCGCTCGCACAGCCGCGATAGCCAGCCATGCGAATGTCGCGGGTCAGGGTGTCCATTGCATAGCGCGCGGTTTCCTGCATGCGCGACATGTTGTCGGCGGTACGGAAAGCGCCCCGGCTGCCGATGTAGAGGTAGCCGACCGCGCCGACCACAATGAACCCGATAGTGATCGCCACCATGAGTTCGACCAGGCTGAAGCCGGCCTGAGATTTTGCCTGAGTGGGGGTCATGGGTGTTTTCATAGCCGGGTCTGGATCGTGAATTGCTGGGCCGAGTCGCCGGCGTTACCTGTGCTCGTGTCGTGCTTCCCGACTCCTCGGCTATCGTTCCACTGCACCGTGATGGTTACGGTGCGATTGGCTTGAACGGCTATTGCACCATCCCCGGCTGGCAGCGCACAGGCGACCTGGTTTTTCCAGTCGGTCAGTTCGTTCGCTGCCATCGTCGCGCCGGCCAGGACCGGGGTCGCTGCGCAGGTGGCCGGGCTGCCAAGGGCCGTGTTGTAATTGCTGGCCAACGCCGCGGCCCGGTCGACACGCATGCGGTCGACGATGTCGTAGGCCAGCCAGGTGGCCTGGGTGCGCTGGTACGCGCTCTGGTTGTTGCGGACGCTGGCCGTCATCAGGCCAGCCAGGCCGAGCAGGCCGATGGCCAGCACCAGCACCGCGACCAGCACTTCGAGCAGGGTAAAACCGGACTGTTTCATTCGCATCCTCATGGGCAGACAGCGTCGGCGACGTACGGGCGCCCGGTCAGCTCGACCTGGATGGCCCGCCCCTTGACGGTGGCGGGGGCGGGGGGGCACAGCGTCAGGGTGGTGGCCGCAGCAAGGGTGGTGCGGCCATTCGGCGTATAGGTAATGGTGGTCACTGCGCCGGCCGACAGCGTGTTGCCACCGGTGAGGGCAGGCTGCACGCGAATGACGCCCGACGCATCGCGCACGATCAAGCCCTGCATCCAGCCGCCCGTGCAACTGCTGCCATTGCTGCTGGCGCACACGCTGACCTGAGCGCCCCGCTTGACGGCCTCGCTGCGCGCCAGGCTGAGCGCGCCGACGATTTCGTTGGCCTGCGATGCCATGCGGCTGTTCATCACGAACATCTGATAATTCGGGACGGCAACGGTCAGCAGAATGACCGCCACGGCCAGTGTGACCAGCAATTCGATCAGGGTAAAGCCGCGCGATGTGTCCGAGGCGTCGATCATGTTATTCAGGTTCTCATTTCACGCTGCCACCTTAAGAAGCGGGGGCGGTGATGTCCAGTTCCGCAAGACGAATGGCAGGATTGGGTTTATGAACGGCCAAACCCCGCCGGCACTGTGTTTCAGCAATCCACAATACTTAACGTCACGGGCGAGACCAACTTGAGCAGCTGGCGAGATCAGCAGATACCTGAGAGGAGACGGGGACGCCCAGTGTTATTGATAATGATGTCGCGTCGATTGCCCGAGTTACAAATTTGGATGGTGCCATTGGGCAGACTTAACCCCTGGCTTCTCCCAGTTGGAAGATAGCTGACGTAGCGGCTGTAGTTCGTGCCTGTAGTGATGATCACCGCTGAATTGACAGTGTCCTGTACTCTCAACACCACGTCACCCGAATCGACCACACCAGGCGTGCCACCATCGACAAATACCAGCCAGCCCTCGTGCCAGTTGGCCGTGGCATCGCAAGCCGATGGGACGGCCCCCGCATCGCCTGTCTTGCACACAGTAACGCGCATGCCCCGCTTGACGGCTTCGGACCGCGCCAGTTGCAGGTCCGTCACCAGATCGTTGGTCACGGCCGCCAGCCTGCTGGTGCTCGTCAGAAATCCATAGCCTGGAACAGCAATCGCCAATAAAATCGACCCTACCGCCAGCACAACCAGCAGTTCCACCAGTGTGAAGCCACGCCATCCCATTTCCCCCTCCCTCGCTTTTTTATATGGGAATGTCAGCTTGCCACGCTGTAGACGACGCATCTATACAACTTTAGTCGTAGGTTCAGCCCATGCATGAGCCAGGCAATCCGGGGCTGCGAACGTCCGTCATCGTCCTGGGCGCGGGGGTTTCCGGCCTCAGCGCAGCGCTGGCTTTATTAAAACGCGGCCATGGCGTCACGCTTCTGGAACGCGGAGACGTAGGGGCCGAGTCGTCGTGGGCGGGCGGGGGGATTCTGTCGCCGCTGCTGCCGTGGGATTACACCGAAGCGCTCTCCACGCTGGCGCTGCGCTCGATGGCCGGCTATGCGGACTGGGTGGCGGATATCGAGGCATACTGCGGACGCAGTGCCGAATACTGGTGCTGCGGGATGCAGGTATCGAGCGAACCCCGGATCGACGAGGCACTTGCCTGGTGCGAAACGCATGATCTGACGGCGCAACGCCAATTCACACAGGCAGGCGAAAGCCTCTGGCTGCCTGATATCGCCCAGGTGCGTAATCCGCGCCTGGTCGCGGCCTTGCGCGAAGCCGTGATACGCCTGGGCGGGATCATCCATGTACACAGCGCGGTGGAAACGGTCACCATCCGTGCAAAGCATATGGTGGCAGTCCACACGGCACAGGACACGTACACGGCGGATCGGTTCGTCGTAGCTACCGGGGCGTGGTCAGGCATCGCGCTACCCAATCTAACAGGTGTCCCGAATATCCGTCCGATACGCGGCCAGATGCTGCTATTCAAACAGGAACCCGGCATGCTTGATACGATCCTGTACCGCAAGGGTCTGTATCTGATTCCACGCCGCGACGGCCATGTGCTGGCTGGAAGCACGCTGGAAGACGCCGGGTTCGACAAGACCACCGATGCACCCACACGCCAGCGCCTGCACGTTGAGGCGGCCGAATTGCTGCCTTCCCTGGAAGAGCTTCAACCCATCAGGCATTGGGCCGGTCTGCGTCCCGGTTCACCCGACAATCTTCCAGTCATCGACCGCCATCCCGATTTCGACAATGTCTTCGTCAACGTAGGACATTACCGCTATGGCGTCACGTTGGCGCCTGCGTCGGCAGAGCTCCTGACCGACCTGATGGAGGACACCATGCCAGCCGTCGACCCCGCACCCTATCGTTGGGAAGCTGCGCGCGAACGCGGGTGGACCGACGCACTCTAGGTGTTCCCATGGGCAAGCACTCGGCGCGCCCTGACAAGATGGTTTACACTTTGCGCCACTCAAGCCACGCTGCTTCTGCCATGCGATGAAAACAATAATCGGTTCGTGCGACCCCATCTATACAAAGGCTGGCAGGAATGACAAGGGTGTCCATTGACTGAGGCAACCGGCAACCGCCCAGCCCTGACGGTCTGGATCGTCAGCGACGGCAAACCGGGGCATGTCAATCAATCGCTGGGACTGGTCGAGGCACTGGCGCGCGCCACGCCAACCGAAACCCATATGCTTCCCGCCTTGCCGGCTTGGCGCTCCTGGCTGGCGTTGCTACTGAAGCACATTCCGGGCAAGGCACTTCCCTCCCCCGATCTGATCGTGGGCGCAGGGCACGCCACACACATGACGCTACTGGCGGCACGACGTGCGCGTGGGGGACAGGTCGTCGTCCTGATGAAACCGAGCCTGCCGCGCGCTTGGTTCGACCTCTGCATTGTGCCCCGGCACGACGGCATCGCAGCTGATATGCGTACGCTCGTGACGGAAGGCGCCCTGAACCGCATGCGCACTGCGGCCAACAGCGATACACATCATGGATTGCTTCTGATCGGCGGCCTCTCGCCGCATTTCGAATGGGACAGCGACGCCATCCAGCTTCAGATCAAGAGCATCCTCACACGTACACCCGACACGCTATGGACGCTCACCACCTCGCGCCGCACGCCGCCCGAATTTCTGGCGGAGCTGCCACCCGCCGCCACCCTGACCGTGGTTCCGCATACCGCGACGTCGCCCGACTGGCTGCCGGCACAGTTTGCACGATGCGGCATCGTATGGGTCACGCCCGACAGCGCCTCGATGGTGTTCGAAGCCCTGTCGGCAGGTGCCGATGTCGGCGTATTCGACCTGCCGGTCAACCCGAAAAGCCGCGTTGGCCAGGCGATCGCACGACTTGCCGATTCGCAACGCATTACCCGCTTCGTGCGCTGGTGCGCGAGCGGCACGCTCCATCCCAACCTGCACCCGTTGGCCGAGGCCGACCGGTGTGCCGAATGGATTCTTGAATGGCTGAAGAAAAAAAACTGACCGTCCTGCAACTGCTGCCCGCCCTGCAATCCGGCGGCGTCGAACGCGGCACACTCGAAGTAGCGCAGGCCTTGGTGAAGCAAGGCCACCGGGCTCTGGTGATATCGGCAGGCGGACGGCTGGTTGCCCCCCTGACGAAAACCGGTGCCGAACATTTCACCTGGCCGATCGGCAAGAAATCGCTCAAGACGCTGCTGCTCGTCGGCAAACTGCGAAAATTCCTGACGGAAGAGAAAGTGGACATCCTCCACGCACGTTCGCGCGTGCCTGCCTGGATCGCTTGGCTGGCCTGGCGCGGCATGAATCCGTCGACTCGACCGCGTTTCGTCACCACGGTGCATGGCCCCTATTCGGTAAGTGCCTACAGCGCAGTCATGACGAAGGGCGAACGGGTCATCGCCATCTCAAAAATGATCATCAATTACATCGTCAGGAATTACCCGAAGGTGCCACAGGAAAATGTGCGCCTGATCTATCGGGGCGTCGACCCCGAGCAATTTCCGTCGGGTTACACGCCCCCTGACGACTGGATGCGCCAGTGGCAGCAGGAACATCCCGGCCTGGCAGGCAAGAAAATCCTGTTGCTGCCCGCCCGTCTGACCCGCTGGAAAGGCCAGACCGACTTTATCGACATGCTGGAACAAGTTCTCAAGACTCGGCCCGATGTCCACGGCCTGATCGTGGGCGAAACCCATCCAAGGAAGCAGGCATTCATGGCCGAGTTGGAAGCGCGCAGCAAACGTCTTGGCGTGTGTCAGCATCTGAGTTTCATCAGCCATCGCGCAGACCTTCGGGAAATCATGGCCATCAGCGATATTGTGTATTCGCTCTCGCGCGAACCCGAAGCGTTTGGCCGGGTCAGCCTGGAAGCGCTCAGCCTCGGCAAGCCGCTGATCGCCTATGACCACGGGGGTGTGAAAGAGCAACTGGCGGCCATCCTGCCGGAAGGTGCGGTTCCCGTCGGCGACATCGGCCAGGCCGCCCGGAAAACCCTGCGGTGGCTGGATGCCCCGCCTCGCGTACCCGAACAGAATCCGTTCACGCTGGAACGCATGCTGACAGCCACGCTCGACGTCTATACCGAGCTCGCCCGCGCACCGCGCACCAAATAAAGCAGACGCTATCGATACAGATCCGCAGCGGTCAGGATTTTCCGCTGATCGCCCCGGGCAGATGGCGCAGCCGTCCCCGGAGCTTGCCATACACGTCCCGAAACAGGGTGGCTGGGCTGGACATGCGCATGGCGCGGCGCGACAGAATTGCCGCCCCCGTTTCCGGTTTTGCGCCCTCGCGATGCAGGCGTGCAATTTCACGAGCGGCCACGGCAAACAGGTTGTATTCGAACATGACACGCCGCTTGGCCTCGACGATCGCCGGCAGGCGCTTGTCGAATTCACGGTTCGCGATCGCCTCTCGGATCAACGCGGCGGCTCCAGCCGCGTCATGGATATCGATACGGATAAAACTTTCTTCCGGAAAATACGCCTCCAGATTGGGGCAGCCACAGTAGAAAGGCAGCGCCAGCCCCAGGAAGGGATCGGCAATCTTTTCCGTCCAGTGGTGCTCGCCGATATAGTTTTCGATCGCGACGTGGTAACGATAGGCGCGAAGGCAGTCGGCCTTGTCGTCGAGCGGCCGTGCGCTGTGGCGGCCGAACGTATCGAGCTCGGGCATCAACTCCACCAGCTCGCGCATGAAGCGCGCACGGTGATAGTGCAAGGTATGCCGCATCGCCTTGGGCGAATACACCATCGAGACATTGCGGGATTTGTCTTGTGGCGATTCGCCCAGGATGTCGTCGAACGGCACGGTCCGATGCCGTCCCACCCCGTAGAACCAATGCAGCGCCGACTGCGAGTAAATCCGGTTGGGGTGCCGCAACGCCCACTCGGGCTGGCTGGTCAGCACCGCACCGAACTGTCGCGCATAGTCATTGCCATAAATCTTGACGGACGAAGGCTCCATGGTCACCAGCAGCGTATGCTCGTGCGGGCAGGCCAGCGGCTCGCGGCTGACTTTCTTTGCCTCCCCCGGTCTCGCGGGCACGTCGTCGTAGACCAGCAACCAGTCGTAATCCCGCGCCTCACGCTCGAAGACGAATTCGCATTCGCCCCATACGGGCTCATTGTGGGGAAATTGGTGAAGCCAGGTCGACGTGGGCGTGGAACTGATCACTTTGACGCGTAGCCGCGACTTGGTCATGGTCGGCCTCAGAAGCTGCGCAAACTGCCGGGGAGGTCCTGCCCGGCCTTCAGGTTGCCAGCGATGAGGTTCGGCAATTCTGCCGCCAACCATTCCGGCGTGATCGCTTTCATGCAGGCATGGGTGTCCGGATTGCTACAGGTCTTGGCATAGCAACTGATGCACGGCAGCTCGGCCTGGATCGCAACAACCCGCGGCCCGATCGGCTTGACCCGACGCGGGTCGGTCGGGCCGCACAGAACAAGCAAGGGCCTGTCGGCTATCGAGGCGAAATGTGCGGTGCCGGTGTCATTGCCGACGACTGCGGCAGCGCCTGCGCACAGCGGCGCAATATCCAGTAACTGGAGCCGGCCATTCAGATTGACCACCCATTCCCCGAGGGTCGCGATTTCAGCGCAGACATCCACCTCGTCCGGCCCGCCGATCAGGACGATCTTTTCCATACCCTGCTGGTGCAGCCGTTGCGCCAGTTCGGCAAAACGCTGCGTGCCCCAACGTTTCAGCGGGTGTGCGGCAGCCGCCCCGGGCAGCAGCACGACGTAATCATTCTCGCCGAGGCCATGTTCACGCCGCAACTGCTCGATGAACGGTGCACGGTCCGGTGCGGGATACAGCACCGGATGCAAGGTTCGCGTGGGGATGCCGATCGCCTGTAATACCGACTGCATCATCGGGAACGCATGGGCTCGAGGATCGCGCAGCGCCGGCTGATGTGTATAGGGAAGGCCCCCGCGGTTGCCGACGCGGATGCGCGGCGCACGGCCAGCAAGCCAGAGCAGCGTGAGCAGGAAACGGGAATGATCCGAGCGTTGCAGGTCGACGACCAGATCGTAATGCCCGGCACGTATTTTCTTGAGCCACGCGAGGCTATTGGCCCAACGCCGGGTTTTACTGCGCACGTCGATCGCCCATACCTCGGAAAAACGCGGATCGTGCGCAAACAGGCCGCTGCAGTTGGGCTGCGTGTTGAGATGTATCTCGGCGTGCGGCAAGGCACGCGCAATGTCTTCCATGAGTGCGCTGGCGGTCACCACGTCGCCCAGCGCACTCCACTTGATGACCAGGACACGCCGGATCCTGTCGAGTTGTACCGCATTCATGCTGGAGACAATTGGGGTTGATATTCCGGCACCCAGGTCTTCAACTGGCGTTTGACTGTCGCCTCATCGTAAGCGCCCGGATAGGCAAGCCAAGCCAGGCATTCGGCATACCAGTCAGCATCTGCCCTGCGTGCTTTGGCCACCCGTAACTTGGGATGCGGCGTCGGCAGGGTGGATTCGTCATCGGCAAGCAATTCCTCGTAAAGCTTTTCGCCGGGGCGGAGCCCGGTGTATTCGATGCGGATACGGTCTTCGTCCGCACCCGACAACCGAATCATGAGTCGGGCCAATTCGGCAATCCTGACCGGCTCGCCCATGTCGAGCACGAAAATCTCGCCACCCTCACCCATCAAGCCCGCCTGCAACACCAGCTGAGCCGCTTCGGGAATCGACATGAAATAGCGCATGATGTCGGGATGGGTCACCGTCACCGGTCCGCCCGCCTCGATCTGCTTCTGGAATTTTGGAATCACACTGCCGGACGAACCGAGCACGTTGCCGAAGCGCACCGACACGAAGCGCGTGCCGCCCGGTTGCTGCATCGCCTGGCAGGCCATCTCGGCGAGGCGCTTGGTCGCCCCCATCACATTGGTCGGGTTGACCGCCTTGTCGGTGGAAATCATCACGAACTTGCCGACACCCTGCGCCTGCGCCGCCGCTGCGACCACCTGCGTGCCGAGCACATTGTTGCGCACGGCTTCCCAAGCATTGTCATTCTCCATCAACGGTACGTGCTTGTAAGCCGCGGCATGGAACACCACGGCCGGCCGATGCTCGGCCATCACCTGGCTCAGCCAGACTGCATTCTTCACGTCGCCGATCACCGGCACAATTTTCAGTTGGGAAAAATGCTGCGGCAACTCCTGCTCCATCGCATACAGTGCCAGTTCGGACTGCTCGAACAGAACCAGTTTCGCCGGGACAAAGCGTGCAATCTGGCGGCACAGTTCCGAACCGATCGAGCCGCCGGCACCGGTCACCATCACCACCTGGCCGGTCAGCAACTGGTGCAGGCCGCTGTCGTCGAGCTGCACCGGGTCGCGTCCCAGCAGGTCGTCAAGTTCGACACGACGCAGGCTGGACACCGACACCCGGCCCGCCACCAGATCCTCGAGCGACGGGATGGTCATCACGTTCAACCCGGCTTCGGTACAGAGTTGGGTGATGCGCTTGCGCACGGCGTGCGCGGCCGACGGCAACGCCAGCACGATGTCGTCCACCTCCATTTTCTTCGCGCAGGCCACAACATCGTCCAACGCGCCCAGAACAGGAAGGCCCTGCACCAGCCGCCCCTGTTTGTCGCGATTGTCATCCAGCAGACCGACCACGTGAAAACCCGCCGGATTCCGCGCCAGTTCGCGCAGCAGAAAATCCGCCGCCGAACCTGCGCCAGCCACCAATACCGGCTTGCTGTCCGGACGCAACACGCTGGCAAGCCGGTGCTCCTTCCACGCCCGATAGGCCAGGCGGCTGCCTCCCATCACGATCACCAACAGCAACGGATCGAGAATCAGCACCGAACGCGGGACCACCGCGTGGACACGGAACAGGATCAGCGTCACGGGAACCAGCAGCGCAGCCAGACCCACCGCCAGCACGATGCGCTTGAGATCGGGCAGGCTGGCGAAACGCCAGATGCCGCGATACAGACCGAAGCGCCAGAACACCACGGCCTGCAACGGCACCACCCAGGCCAGCGTGGACAGGGCCGCCTCCTGGAACTCGGGCGGCATCGCCAGATTGAAGCGCAGCCAGTAGGCACCCATCCAGGCGAAAGCCGCCACCAGGATGTCGTGCAGGATGATGATGGCGGTGCGGGGATTAACGTTCATTACGGGATCGATGCCAGCGCCAGTCGATGGCGCGAAAAATCAGCAGATAGCTTGTCGCCGACAGTATAAGCACCCACACGGCGCACAGCGGCAGAATCAGCAACACGAATGCCAGCGCGGCAACCACCAGCATCAGGGCATAGGCTGCCAGGGCGAGTTGGCGGTGCGACGCTCCCAGCAATACCACGCGCTGATAATAATGCGAACGATGCGCCTGCCAGATCTTTTCACCGCGCAGGCCCCGCCGTGCGAGCGTCACGCTGGCATCGACGATGAAGGGCGAAAACACCAGCAGCGGAAACAACCAGGGCCATACGTTTTGTCGCGCCCCAAGGATGCCGAACGTGGCCGCCATGAATCCCAGCGGGATCGATCCGGCATCGCCCATGAACACGCGCGCGGGCGGAAAGTTGAAGTACAGGAACGCCAGCGCCGCCGCCGCAATCGCAGCGCAGAATACGGCCAGTCCATGAGCGTCCCCCATCCACGCGGCCAGCGCCAGCGCACCGAAGCCGATGACCGCCATGCCGCCTGCCAGGCCGTCCGAACCATCCATGAAATTGTAGAGATTGGTCATCCATACCGTCGCCAGCGTGCCCACCAGCAGGGCCCAGCCGGTGAGCCCCAGCGCCAGCAGGCAGCCTGCCGCCGCGAGGAAATGTGCCGAGAAACGCACCCGCACCGACAATCCCCGCAGGTCGTCGAGCAGCGACACGGCGGCCAGCGCGAACGCCCCCAGGCCCACCGGCAGCAAGGTGCCATCGCCGCCCCACAGGCTCGCGGCCCCCACTCCTGCCATGATGCCCAGCCCGCCAACGCGTGGCGTCGGCGTGGCATGCAGCGAACGGGCGTTGGGGTGGTCCATCGGCAGGCGTTCCCCACGCCGCAGCAGCCAGGCCAGCGTCAACCAGCACAGCAGGAAAGCGGCGAGCGGAGCTCCCCATGCGTCAACACTCATCTGCATTTACTTGTGGCCTATCGCTATTTTTGCGCCAGCACGTGAGCCGGTCGCATCACAGGAGTCGATATTGGCGAGCAAATCGTCGAATTGTATCAATCTGCAGCGCCACAACCTTGTGCTCGTCGTAAAGCCGCAGGGCACGCTTGCGGCCGGCCTCGCCCATGGCATGCGCCTCGGCCGGAGCTTGCAGCATACGGGCGAAGGCCTGAGTGAGCGCTGACGCGTCGCGCGCGGGAACAAGCAGGCCGGTTTCGTTAGCCACTACTTCCTCGCGCGACCCGCGGATGTCGGTGGCCACCACCGGCAAGCCCGACATCATCGCTTCGATGATGGTGCGGGGCATTCCTTCACGGTAAGAAGGCAGGCAGAACACATCCATCGCCCCCATCAGGTCTGGAATGTCCTTCCGCATGCCGGGCAGAACCAGCCTTGCCCCCAAACTGCTGCTGGCACGCTTCAAGGCATCGTCCATCGGGTCTGCATGGTCGCTCGCCAGCCGTTCACCAATCAGCAAGAAATATACGTTTGGAAGGTCCTTCGCCAGCATTTCGGCAGCAGCCAGAAATTCGCGTACCCCCTTTTCCCCGACCAAACGTCCCACCATGCCGATCACTGGCACGTCTGTGGGCAGGCCCAGTTCCGCCCTCACCTCGCTGCGCGGTCGTCTTGTACCTGGATCGAAGCTGTCTGGATCCACACCATTGCCTACGGCCAGAACCCGTTCTGGAGGCAGCAACTTTTCTTCGACAGCCGTTTGTGCATCCTCACTGCTCTGGGTAAACAGCAGATCGGTAAACCAGCCGCCTATCCTTTCCATTTCCACGAACAGCCGCCGCTTCCAGGCAGGCATCGCGTCGTGGAAATAAAACCCATGCGCGGTATAAACCACCATCGGCACCCCTGCCAACCGTGCAGCCATACGTCCGATCAGCGCCGCCACCGGCGTATGCGCATGCAGCAGATCAAAGTGTTCCTGCCGGAACAAACGATACAGACGCCAGAAAGGCAGCATCAGACGCAGCGGATTGAGACTGCGCGGAATGTTCACGGTCCTGATGGCATAGCCGCTCTGACGCAAGTGGGAAATAGCCGGTCCATCCGAACACACCGACACCACCTCCCAACCCACGGCTATCATGCCGTCCACCAACGGCAACAGGAACTTGTCTAGCGTAAAGTCCACCGCGCAGAGTTGGCATACTTTCAATGCCATTGCCGCCTCCACGCCTCGAACATCAATATATCCCACAGGTAGTACGACCAGTTGCGCCGCCCAGACAGATGTTCGTCCCATTTGTCGCGAATGAGGGAAGCCCGGAAATAACCGCTCGTCTCCAGACTGGATGCGTTCAACAGTTCCTCCGCCCAGCTCCTGAGCGGCCCCCGCAGCCAGACATCGAGCGGAATACCAAACCCCATCTTGGGACGCTCGATCATTTCCTGCGGAACATGGCGGTACAACACCTGCCGCAACAGCCATTTGCTCTGTCCGTCGCGCAGTTTCATCGTGAGCGGTAGTGCCCAGGCAAACTCCAGAACGCGGTGATCCAGCAAAGGCACGCGCGTTTCGAGGGAGACCCCCATGGCGGCTCGATCCACCTTGGTCAGGATGTCGTCAGGCAGATAGCTCACCGTATCGAGATACATCATGCGATGAGTCAGATCAGGAACATTCGCCCACTGGCTGGCGTCGGTCAAAACGGTGGGGGGTTCGGTTCCATATTTCACTATCTGTGTAGGCTGCTTCCAGTGGGATACCAGCCCCCAATAGATTTCCTCCGGATTGCGCACGGCCAGGATCTCAGCCAGTTTGTGCAGCTTGTCGCCGGGATTGGCATAGCGCAGATTCGCGGGAAGCATCCGTTCAAATTTCCTGAACACCGAATTCCAGGTGGTCGGTGGCAAGGTTGTCAGCACTCCAGCCACCGCTGCGCGAAGGGATTGCGGCAGCCAGCCCAGTCGCCGCCAGATGTTTTGGGCCCAGAAATAGCGGTTGTAGCCGCCAAACAGTTCGTCGCCGCCGTCGCCGGACAAACTCACTGTCACATGCTCGCGCGCTAGGCGCGACACCAAATAGGTAGGAATCTGCGAGGAATCCGCAAACGGTTCGTCGTAAAGCCCCGACAGCAGCGGGATCACCGCCTGCGCCTCTTCCGGCTTCACATAAAGCTCGGTGTGCTCGGTGCCCAGATGACGTGCCACCGCGTGGGCATGCTCCGCCTCGTTGTAGCCTGCTTCATTGAATCCGATGGTGAAGGTTTTCACCGGACGCTTGGACTGCGTCTGCATCAGCGCAACCACGGTACTTGAATCGATCCCTCCAGAAAGAAACGCCCCCAACGGCACATCCGCCAGCATCTGGCCCCTGATGCTCTGCCCGAGCACAGCCTCCAGAGCTTCGCACGCGTCGTTGTCGCTGCCTCGGAACAGGTTTGCCTGGCCGATCTCTGCCACTTCGCGTGCCGACCAATAGCTGACCGGATGAATCACACTCGAGCTTGCCAAGGCGGCACTCGCATTGACCTGCAAGAAAGTCCCAGGCGGTAGCTTGTTGATTCCGCGGTAGATGGAATAAGGCACAGGCACATAGTTGTGCCGCAAAAACAGCGTCAGCGCGTCACGGTTGATTACACCCTGGAAAGCCGGATGAGCCCGCAATGCCTTGAGTTCCGAGCCGAACAGTAGTACGCCATTCTGCCAGCCATAATAAAGCGGTTTTTCTCCTAATCGGTCACGTCCCAGCGTAAGCGTGCGGCTTTCGCGATCCCACAGCGCAATGGCGAACATCCCCACGCTCTTTTTAAGCGATGCCTCCACTCCCCAGCACTCAAAAGCCGCCAGTAGCGTCTCGGTATCGGAGTGTCCCCGCCACTTCCCATCTGGCAATGCTTCTCGCAATTCCAAGTGGTTGTATATCTCGCCATTGAAAACGATTACATAACGACCTGATGGCGACACCATGGGCTGGTGGCCGGCAGGAGACAGGTCTAGGATAGACAGGCGGCGATGCGCCAGTGCCACTCCTGCTGGTTCATCCACCCAGACACCAGAATCATCGGGGCCACGGTGATAAAGGGCCGATGCCATCCGATCGGCAACAACAGCTGAGCCACTTGAAGAAGTCCCCAGAAAGCCAGTAATACCACACATCCATCAATCCTTCTTTAGCCCGTGGGCAAACAGATTTCTCGTTTCTAGAGCAGAGGCCAATTACAGGATCCAGAGGCAATGTGTGGTGGTATCCCAGATTGGCACCACGCTGTTTATGAATTGGAATTTGTGTCTATCTTGTGTAAATCATGAAGATCACCCAAGACTTGATCTGCTGGCTGCAGCACGTATGAGCGACAGCAATCTTGGCGAAGCCAGTTCCAAACTAAACTCCGCCTCTACCCTGGCACGCCCTTTCTTTCCCATTTCCGTACGCAGCAATGGATCTTCGATCAAACGTAATAAATAGCTCACCCACTCTTCCTCGTCTCCAGCAAGAAAGCCGTTGATACCGTGCCCGACGATTTTCTGGTTAACTCCTACCGGGGAAGCTACAACCGGTTTTCCACAAGCCATGTACTGAATCAACTTGTAACCACACTTGCCGCGTTCCCACGGACTGTCAAGTAAAGGCATGATACCCACATCAAAAGACTGGATCATGCCGACCTCGCCCGCTTCGCTCCACTCCATGTTCACAATGGGTAGATTGGCTTGCACTGGCACTTTGCCGCCCACTACAACCAGTCGAATTGACTTGCCCATCTGGCACAATTTGGACATGGCACCAAGAACGATATCTAGATAACGCTGTGTTGATGGGGAACCAATCCAACCGATGGTAACAACATCCGGTTGTGTATTGCATTGGGGCTGGTAGCGGGTAGTGTCCACTACGGTTGGCAAAATCTCCACTCGTTTCGCGCCTGCGGCCAACGCCCGTTCGGCAAGATATTGATTACCGGCAATGACCAGCTGTGAATCTGCCATGATCCGGTCGATTTTCCCGCCGAGCAGAGAGCGCACCCACCGATTGCGGTGCAGATCATAGCGATGGAAGATGGCGTCATCGTAGTCCACAATATAGGGAACCCCACCCAAACCCAATACCATTTCCAGCCAGGCCGGCAACCAGGGAAAAGCCTCGTATTCCAGCCAAACCAGATCGTATTTCCTCGAACGCCATAAAGCAGAAACACGTTTCAGGTAGGCCATGGCGACCCCTGGCCAATCAGGTCCAGACCCCGCGTACAAACGCGTCAAATAATCATCGTCAAAGAGGGGGGCACTATCAACTTGGAGGCCTTGAGCCTCAAGGTAAGAGAGAAACTGGTAGAAGCGGAGTCGGCTACTGGCACCGAGATTGGTGTAGCGGGCCAGAACAAGAACTTTTAAGCGCGGCATCGAACGGGCTATTTTTTCCTGAGCCGTTACCTGACTTCATAACAGGGAACAATATGGCTCAGATTTTCCTCGTAGAACTCTTGCATATAGCCAACGCTGTTGAAAATAAGTCCAAACAATTTTTTGACCCCATGCCTAATAAAAAATGGGCGGGTTGATTTAAACACGAGATCGACAGCGATCAGATCAAATTGGATAGAGTGCTGATACGTCGGCACCTTACGACTGAACAAAGACTCGCTTGCGTAATAACAAAACGTATACAGGCCAAAGAAGGTTCTATGAGTTGGATCAGAGTAAAAATAAGGATTTGAAAAATGGGGGACCACTACTTCGAGATGGCCGCCCGGTCTCAAGACCCGAGCTATATTGCTAAGTAGCTCTTGAAAATTGGCTATATGTTCAAAGAAGTGGAACGAGTGAACTGAGTCCACTGATTTTTCCGGAAACTTTCCAAGAACTTCGAAAATATCGCCAACTATATCCACACCCTCGTAATTAATGGCATCAATCCCTATGGCGCTCATCAGCTTTTTGTTAGGGCCACACCCCAATTCCAGCGCGACCTTATCGAGTTGATCCAGCCGATTCAAGAAATCGTTTTTATCCAGCATTTTCAATGCGTGTCAAAGTCGAGGAAAATTTTTTATTAATCGCGCAATGAAAATCAATACTTGCAAAAACTTGTGTTTTTCCGTTTCCAATTGCACCTGAAACCCCTCGCACAAACCCCGGGCGAGATTAGAGTTCGAAACCCCACCAGTGGCAAAGCGGCCCATGACAACATCTGATTCGACACCCCGTAACCATGAATAAAAGAGCTTTTTAATGAACAATCCGTCAGCACACAATGTGTAACGTGTTGAATAGGGACCAAGCTGATCATGTACTCTGGTTCGAATCAGCATACCTACACTATGCCCATTAACCATGGCATGAGCCCCAAGCCATCCCTTACTTGGGCGCATCCCTTTCCTTAGCCTATTCCCCAGCCACATTGAGGCCACGACGAAATCAACCTCAGCGTGCTTCAACTGGGTATTTACAACTTGTTGTATTGCATCATCAAATAGTTCATCGTCGCACCCGAGCACAAGGTAATATTCACCGGACACCCTGCTTATAGCCTTATTGAAAGCATCATAAATCCCACAGTCTGGTTCACTCAGCCAATAATCAATTGTATGTTCATATTTTTTGATTATGTCCAATGTGCCGTCAGCAGAGGCACCGTCAATGATGACATATTCCACATTATCGTAGGTCTGCCTCGCCACACACTGAATGGCATTTTCCAATATGGCCGCACCATTGAAGACAACCGTAATAACTGTGATCAGTGGCTTCCCAGGTTCGGATTTCTTATTCACTCCCTGGAGACGCGTGCCACCCTCCTGTTTCACAATCAAGGAAGAACTGGCAGTCAGTTGGAGCGTTGGCATCTCGGAATTCAACCCCGCGCGGCCTAATATATGCATGCTCGACGATGGATTTTAGGTGGCAGGTCAGGAAGAGTCGGCGCTGTCAAAGCGGGATCCTTGTCACAGGAAAGAGTTTTCGTATTTGCCCATAAGCAAAACGCGTTCGGGTTCTAAGTTTGCTTAATAACGTTCGTCTTTGTTGTGGCCGTATTTCGAATCCATTTTGCAGCAATATCTCGACGGCTTTTCGCAATTCGGCGACATAGCCTGCATATACAAAACTCAAGGTCACGCGTGGCAGCGTATAGGGTCCCAAAAATACTGCGAATGCTCTTCTGGAATATTTTTCAATTCTTAAAGATTGAAAATGCCACACGATTCCATTTCCGTAGGGGAATCTCGTAGCATTCCACGGCGCGAGTGCCAACTCTTTGTCATTTAGGACATGGACAGAGTCTGGAAATCGCTCAGGCCAGTCATCCAAATATTTCTGATCCCCAAACTTTCCGTCCTCAAATCGTGCATAGCACCATTCAAGGCACCGCTCTTCCCACCACTTTCTAACTGTCTCGCCACCATCCCGTGTAAAGGTCATGAATTGCACACAATACTGTCCCGAAGTGGACGTTGCGTCGTTCTCCGGGGCATAAGCATGATCAGTTATCAGCACGTGCTTACCGGATGCCTCGAACTCTCTGAAGATTGGCGCCGGGTGCTTCCGAAACCACAGGTCAGCATCCAGGTAGGTCACACGGGTAACGGTAGAATCGGCGTCGAAAACAAATCGAGGCGCGAATGGCGTCAATGTCCAGCAATACTCGCCCTTGGTGCGAGTGGGTTTAACATGCTTGAGTTCTTCAGTCTCTAATTGATCGAGTTTAAGCAGCCGCAGATTTGGCAGACGCAGCTTGCTCAATATCTCATGCGTTTCGTTATCCACGCACAATACCCATAGCGTGTAGTCCTTTACATGCCGCTCCATGGACATGTGTAGTGCTAGTCCCTGGGGCAGGAACAGGCTATCGAACAGGGTGACGTAGTGTTCCATTATCTGGCCCGGAACCCATTGACGGCGGCTACGACCTGGGCGACGTCATCATCGGACATCTGCGGGTGACAGGGTAACGACAGGCAAGTTGCCGCATGCTGTTCACACGCAGCTAAGCCGAGCGGGTCATGCTGGATCGTCCTGCACGGTTCTTGATGGTGAACCGGAATGGGGTAGTGAATGAACGACTGAACATGCTGCTGCTGCAAGTGGGTTTGCAAGGCTTCACGCTGCTCGCAGGTAATTGCAAAGAGATGATATACGTGTGCTTCAGCCTCTTCGGGAGCGGCAAGTTGCTGAATGGCTGGGTTATGAATGCCGGCGCGATAAGCTTTAGCGATCTGGCGACGACGTTCGGTAAACTCCGACAACCATTTTAGTCGTTCGGTCAGCATGGCCGCGTGGATTTCGTCCAAGCGGCTGTTTAGCCCCAGCTCAGTGTGGTGGTAGCGTACGCTCTGGCCATAGTTGCGCAGCCGGCAGGCGCGTTGGGCCAATGTTTCATCTTGGGTAACGACCATGCCGGCATCGCCGGGAGCGCCCAGGTTTTTAGTAGGGTAGAAGCTATACGCGCCAGCTGCGCCAAAGCTGCCTGCTACTTTACCTCGCCAAGTTGCCAGATGGGCCTGGGCGCAATCTTCAATCAACTGAATACCGTACTTGGTACTGAACGCCACCCAACCATCCATCGATCTGACTTGCCCATATAGATGCACCAGCACAATGGCCTTGGTCTTGGATGAAACACAACGGCTCGCGCTTTCCATCGAGAGAAGCGCGGTTTTCGGATCGATATCGGCTAAGACGGGTGTCGCGCCCGCACGCAAGATGGCAAGGACTGTAGCAAAGGCCGTCATAGGCGTGGTGATCACCTCATCGCCGGGGCCGATGTCGAGTGCACGCAAGGCTATCTCGATTGCGTCCATCCCGTTGCCCACCCCGACGCCATGTTTCACGCCACACGCGGATGCCCACTGTCTTTCGAATGCAACGACCTCATTGCCCAGCACATACCAGCCTGATTCCAGCACGCGCCGTACGGCGCCTAACATCGCCTCACGCAACTCGTGCGGCTCAGCCTTGAAATCGTTCATCAAGATCATTGATCGTTGTTCCAATAATGCATGTGGTTGGCTTGGTAATAAGCCATCGTTCTTTGTAAGCCCTCACGCAAATCAATCTTGGGTTGCCAGCCCAACTCATGGGTAATCAGTGAAAAATCACTGTAGTAATCACCAATGTCGATAGCCTTGCGCTCCGGCGGAAACGGGATCAATTCATAGCCGCCGCCAATTTTCAGTTCATTTCCCAGCTCGACCATCATTTCGGCCAGCGCCTTAAGGCCAACAACCTCCGAACTGCCCAGGTTGTATATCTTGCCATTGGCATCATCACTGGCCCCAGCGAGCAATAAGGCTTCGACGCAATCATCCACATAGTTGAAGTCGCGCAATTGCAGGCCGTCTCCAAACACCCTGATAGGCTTCCCCTCGATCAGCAAACGCACCCAGATGCCGAGGAAGGTTTGCCGCGCATCCTTGACTCGCATACCTGGTCCGTAAGTATTGGTAAGACGCAGCGCACAAGCACGAATTCCATAAACATTGTTGTAGAGAAGGTGATACCACTCCCCTGCAAGCTTGTTGATGCCATTAACATCCACAGGTCGGATCGGGTGTTTCTCATCCACAGGCAAATAATCCGGCTTGCCGTAAAGCTGGCGTGTACTCGCGAAAACAATCTTGATTCCTGGATTGCTCTTACGGCAGGCTTCCAAAATCGCAAGTTGTGCCGCAGCGTTGATATCCAGATCAGTCTGAGGATCGGACATCGAGTCAAGATGGCTGGTCTGCCCCGCGAGATTGAATAGGAAATCCTTGCCCTGGAGCAGGTAGGCCATGGCAAACGGGTCGCGCACGTCGCAGACATTCACGGTTAGCTTGTCGCGAATATCGTCGATGTTGAATGGGTTTCCTCCGTATTGGGGGATAAGGCTATCAACCAGCGTGACTTCCGCTCCTTGCGCCACCAGAGCGCGGGCGAGATTCGAACCAATAAAGCCAAGGCCGCCGGTGATCAGAACACGCTTTTTAAGATAACTTTCTGACAACATCATTCGGCTCTCTTTCTGGCCAATACCACTTGATCGAGATACAAGTCAGGGTTGGCGGGTAATAGCTTGCCCAATACAATTCCCATCAAATTAAACGGCGCGATAACAAAGGCACAGACCAACAAATTTACTTTCGCGTTTGAGGTTTGCAATGCCTTGTATAGATATGCATTGATCAGCTGAAATAGCACTCGCACATCGGCATTCGTCTTGCGTTGCTCGTCTACGGCAAATCCGTTCCGTTCTAGCAAACTTCGCAAGCCGAACGACGAATATCGCGCGTAGTCCCATGGCTGTTCATGCTCATCCCAGACAAACGGAACCGTCATTAACAATTTCCCGCCCGGTTTGAGAACACGAGAAATCTCCTGAAGAAATTGATCCGGGTTGAAAACGTGCTCAAGAACCTGGTTACAGATGACTCCGTCATACGACAACGCATCGAACGGAAACGTATTCCCGTCGTAAAAATAATCTGCGCGCTTAGCAATGCGATTTACCGGAGTGTCATACTCCAGCCCGATATAATCGGACGCATAGAGAAACAACTCTCGATAAGGCTTAAAGCCACACCCTACATCTAACAGGCTACCATTCATCTTCGGCGCAAAACGGACCATTTCCCGGTGCAACTCTTTACGTGCGAGATAGAATGGGTTTAGCCAAATACCGAGAAGTCCCGGATCAAACTGCTGCCGAAGAAAATATTTTTTTACCCGCTCAAACATTTAAAGAACGTCGCCGGAGTCCAATCCTGTGCAAAACTGCGCCTCCAATTCGCCGCGCCATCGTATACGTGAATGTGCGCACAAAACTCCAAGTAAAGTAGTTTCGCAGAATCGCCCGTCTCAACTCTTGAGGTGAAAGCAGATGGTTTGTGCCCATCTCTTCATTAATTGAAGTGCTGTTGATTGAAAGCAGAAAATTTTTGTCAAACCTGAAACTCGTTTCAATGTATTCTTTTGATAGGTGCGGATTTCCCAAGTTTTTAACTTGAGACGGCAACTCTAAATGGTGAAGATTTAAACCCAAGTACCCGGCATAAATCACCCCGCTCCCCAGATCGCTAAAAATACAATGCTTCTTATCGTAAACGTTAAGAATAAAATTTCTCAGGAAATTTTCATCAAAAAGATTCCCATTTGACACCACATTGAAGCCGAAGCTTTTATACACACTTACTGTATGCGGATCCATGTCAAGGTAATACAACATTACAGTGATAGGCTTAAAGTCATCGCCCAACTGATCCAATGCCCGCGCAAAGCTATCAACAGAGTACTCTGTCTTTGCGAAGTGCGAAGAGTGCGGTGGGATACAAATACTTCCGTTCTTTTCCTTTGGAGGTAACTCGTTTTTAATAGACTCCATTAGGTAACAAAAAAACGATCCAACAATTCTAATTCTATCTCTCGGATAGAACCTAATCATTTCCCTTGCAATGCGCTCAGACCATACCCAAATTTCAGGCGGTTTTGCAACCGCCTCAAAGTCATGTACGTCTCGATGCCACCCATGATGAATAGCGACTGGAAATGGAAGGAATTTTGGCAACTGCGCATAGCCAAGCATGATTTCCTTAATTCCATAGAAACGAGCACCTGGATACATTTCAATAGCATTCCCGATTACACGGCAACTCAAATGAACTCTGCATAGTGAGTGGCGATAATTCCGTGCTGAGGGGTAAGCAACGGAATACCCAACACCACTGGATATATCCTTAATGAGGATTCAGACCAATAGCAGCCATGGGACAGCTGAAGCCGTTCCCCATTATTTGGGCATCTATACTCCACATTACGATTGCCGCTAGCTCTTTTGTTCTTCTCAATTAAAAGCATCGCTGTTGGATTTAATGAGTTTGAGCATACTTTGGTCAACCTGTAGTCGGAAACATTCATCCCGAGCTTATCAGCGACTTGAGGCAAACCCCTGACATAGCCCAGATGATCCATTCTTTGCCTACCTTCGTTCGTAGCCATTTCATATGATGGCTCGTACAAAATTAGATACTTCCTGGCCACGCGATATAACTCGGAGAGCGCATCTTCCTCGCGTCCTCCATTTGGCTCAATCGAATGAGAAGTGTAAACAATGTCAACCGAATCATCGGCCAAGGGGATACTAAACATGTCCCCGACGAAAAGGCTTGAGCTCCCCCGCCCTTTCCTGTTGAAATATTTTTGACCAAACAAAGCTCGCGAAAGCGAAATATCGAATCCAAAAGAATCCGGCTCAAATCTTAATTGCCGGCGGACATTTGCAAGTGTGGTCGCCTCGCCGACACCGGCCTCCATGATTGATTCAGTACCGGCACCTAAAGTGTTAAGGGTTTCGGCAATCTCACTTGTATATTCGTCAATGTAGGTACTGTTCTCATCAGCCAACGCTGTGTAGGTACCCGCCTGCAAATCGTAGCTAATTGCAATCGCGTCGGTGCGCCCTACTCCTCGGCACACTAGGTAATCAATAATATTGACCCCGCTTTTGTAGATCGCTTTTAATTCCAGAAGATCCATCGCCCACTCACGCTTTATTAGTAATGAAGGTTTGTATTTACTCAAATTGGAGGCATTTAAATGACAGCCGTCCACGAAACAGCGCCAAATGAAACAGCCTATACGGCTAAGCTTTTCGCTGCATATACTTTCACCGTGCTCGGCTTTCCTTCAAAAATATATTTGTCCGGAATATCGTATATCCACTCATATCCCGCAGCCAAAAACGTTTTTTGCGAAGCGATATTTTCCGAATAGGCACCCGCCTCTATCCATCGTAGCTTTAGCTTATCTAACGCCCATCGAGTCACGGCTTCTATTACTTTCGAGCCAAGTTTCTTTCCCCATACAGATTTGTCGAACAAACAAATGCCTATGTGCGCGGTCTTGTGATGGCTTTCTATCCCATGGAGACGGACTGTGCCGCAATGATGCTGAGCCCCGTTCAACCATACCCCGAACAACACTGCATTCTCGGACTGCTGGTTCTGCTTCACAAACTCCGAGACACTCTGCTCAGTCTGGGCAACTCGTTTGACGCCATCCAAGTATCTGTTCACTTCGGGGTCATTTAATCCGGCAACGTAGCCGGGATGCAAATCCTCCAGTTTCAGCGGACGCAAATAGCCTCCCGAGAATTCCAAGACAATTTCTGGATTCAACCCAGCATCCCCCAATTGAGAGCCGTCCCGCGCTTCACATCCTGACTGACGGTTTTACCCAGTATCTCTCCCAGAAATTTGGTGGGCAGCCCCAGACCGGGACGAATCGCTCGTACGTTCTCTTTCGTTAACACGTCCCCCGCCTTGATATCCTGCACCACATATAGCGACCGACGATACTGGAGAGACTTCTTCTCCGCCTGCGTTGGCCCGTAACTTACTCGCCCAAGTGCTTGCCAGGCCCGTTCGGCCTCCAACACCAGTTGCGTCATCTCCGCGGGCTCCATGGAGAAAGCCGAGTCTACGCCGCCGTCTGCGCGGCTGAGGGTAAAGTGCTTTTCGATGACGCTGGCCCCCAGTGCGACACTGGCAACAGAAACTCCGACTCCCATAGTGTGATCAGACAACCCCACTTCGCACCCGAACAATTCACGCAAGTGCGGGATGGTCAGGATGTTGGTATTCTCGGCTGTAGCAGGATAGGTGCTGGTGCATTTGAGCAGAATTAAATCCATGCACCCCGCCTCACGTGCCGCTCGGACGGTCTCATCCAATTCGGCCACAGTCGCCATGCCGGTGGAGATAATCAGTGGTTTACCGGTTGCCGCCACGCGGCGGATCAGCGGCAAGTCGGTGTTCTCGAACGAGGCAATTTTATAGCAAGGCACGTCCAATGCCTCAAGGAAATCCACTGCAGTATCGTCAAATGGCGTACTGAAAGGGATGATGCCAAGTTCGCGTGCACGATCAAAGATCGGCTTGTGCCACTCCCACGGCGTGTATGCCTCGCCGTAAAGTTTGTAAAGCGAGGCACCTTTCCACAAACTGTTGGAATCGCTTATGTGAAACTCCCGCTCGTCCAGATCGATCGTCATCGTATCCGGCGTATAGGTCTGTATCTTCAGTGCGTGTGCGCCTGACTTGGCCGCCGCTTCAACGATTTCCAAAGCACGTTCCAACGACTGGTTATGGTTACCAGACATCTCGGCAATGATGAATGGCGGGTAACTCGGGCCGATCTGGCGGCCGGCTATTTGAATAGGTTTCATATGCCTTTCAATCAATAATTACTGCACTCTGGACTCTCACCATGATGCGATCCTGCGATATTTCTGGAAAAACAACCTGCTTTCCTTCGGCTTCATCAATGGCCCAGAGCACGTCGGTGTATCCCAATCGGTGCCTCATCAATACAGTCGAAGAAAAGCGCGGATTGATCTCGAACACACGTGGCCCCTTATCGGTAAGCCGCAGTTGGACATTCATGCTGCCACGCAGATCCAAGCCTATAGCGATGGCTTCGCACATTCGGGTCGTTTCCTCATCCTTTATTATCTTCGCCCAGCCAGTAAATCCCCCCGTCAGGCGCCGCAGCATCAACAAACTGGAGACTTTTCCGTCAAGACGGCGATATACGGCGCATGTCACCTCTCGCTCTGCCGACCCTACCAATTCCTGGAAGATTGCATCCGGGTAACGTTTGACCAGGTAATCAGCATCTTCATCATCAGCAACTGTAAAGATAGCCCGCGACCCGGAACCTGTCCGATTCTTCAGGATGCAGGGATACGCAATAGGACGCCCGGCGCGCGCAGGGCGCGTCCAAGGTATTGGTATGCCAAGATCCATCAAGGAATTCATTGTTTCCAGCTTGTCCAACCCTGCCTTGACGACACGCTGCCCGGCAGTGATCCATTTCACTCCAGAAGCCAATTCTGGAAATGGCAAAGTTGCAGTTAACTCCGGCTCCGACATCGGTATCACCATCCCGACGGAATATTTCCTGACGATTTCTTTTATCGTATCCAGATATTCAGGATCACCTGCTTGGGGGACCAGTAGAAAGTGATCCACGAATAAATGCCCGCCATGTTGTGCATGAATATCCACGCCGACCAGGTAGAGGTCTGGCCGGTTTTCCCGGAGAATCGTAGCGACTCCTTGCGAGATATCTCCGCCTATCCCTGTAATAAGAACTACGTTGCTCATTTGCGTGTCAGGACCTCTGCTAAATAGGGTAGTTCAGGATGACGTTGCTGACACTCCTGCACCAGTCCGGATGCATCATATTGCTCGCAACGCAATTCCAGGCTTTGGGTAGCCGTATCGAAAAGCGCCCAATGCGCGCCCGGCTGACGATTGCGAGGCTGCCCCACAGAGCCGGGGTTCACCAAAAGTGTGTTGCCGATCTTTCGCTGCATGGGGTAGTGCGTATGGCCCAGCACGACCAGGTCGAAATCCTGCACCGCAGATCGACTCAACAACTCCGGTTGCGCATCCGGATAGACGTATTGGTCATTGTTCCAAGGGGAGCCGTGGCATAGCAAAATCCTGCATCCGTCGATCATGAGATCCAAAGGGTGAGGCAGACTGCACAACTCATCGAGTTGTTCCTCGCTTAGTTGCTCGATGGCAGTGCGTAAGCCCGTTCCATAGCGCGCATCCACTCGATCCAGAAATGCGGAATCGGAGCGTGCTGCAATCAGCATGTCTTCATGATTGCCTCTCACTACATGCCTGTCCCATGGCTTAAGCAATTCCAGTGCTTTCTTTGGCGCATAGTAGTAACCGATAAGATCACCCGTTATAAGCAATTTATCGGCCCCGTTTGAAGTGGCTGCGGTGAGGACAGCCCGCAACGCAAAGTCATTTCCGTGAATATCGCCCAGCAAGACCAACTTCATTTTGTGTTTGCTTGTTCCAAGTTAAGCAACATCTAACGCTTTTTCGCCACCATCATCACATCTCGACCGTAACCACCTGCTGCTAGGGTTTCATAAAAATGATCAAGAACATCAGTCATCCCGGCCTTTTTCAAGTTCTCCTCGAACATTACCCGTCGCTGGTGCGCAATAGGACCCAATTCCGGATGGGCCACGTAGTCAAGATCTTGCAACAGGAATAATTCCAATGGATATAACGCCGACTGGTCAATCACATCAAAACCATTTTGCTCAAGGACGTTCTTAAGGGAATCAAAATCAAAATAGTTAACGTGATCAGGAAGATGGACAAACCAGGGTAGATGTCCCTTAGCTTTCAAGAAGGCTTTTTGCAACGGGCTAAAATCGTTCGGGACCGTGACGCCCAGCAACGCACCGGATTTCATAACCCCGCGTATTCTTTCAAGAAACTTGATGGGTTCGGTAACATGCTCCAAGACATTGACCATCACGAATGCTTCTGCATCCACTTCCCCGCTGGACTCCGCCTCATCAAGAAATGTCCATACACTCTTTTTGAAGAATGTTCCAAATCCCAATTTCTGTGCACGCTCCAGTCCGGGACTCTGGTCAAATCCAGTGAGATTGTTAAACCCTAACGCATGCATCTCCTTTAAGAAGCCTCCGTCACCGCACCCCATATCGATAACTTTCGCATCACGCTGCAAGTTTCTGCCCAATAAGCGCGCTGTCTCAGCCAAATTTGCCTGGGGGGTTGGCATCTCGTAACGGCTGTAGAAATCGCTAAGATATTCGGCGGGCGGATAGGGATCGACATGGTAAAACTTGCAGGTTTCACAATAGCCAAGTTTAGTTCCAGCGAGGGGCCGACTGTTGCGCCACAGTTCCTCGGGTACAGGATCCAATATATAAGTTAGAAAATGGTGCCCTTTAGGAGCCATCTATTTGCCCTTTTAAATGATCGAGATTTTCTTCATGATGGCGGTGACCGTTTCCGTCCCCTGCCATTCCCCCAATACAACGCTAGCCTGTGCCGAAAGCCTCTTCAACTCAGCTGGACTTTCAATAAGGCGCTCAATTGCCTGCGCCAGGTCGGTGGCAGTAATTTCACCTTCCCATCCCAGGAATTCGATTGCCCCCATTTGCTCCAAGTCCAAAGTTGTTTGAAGCTGGTTATCCGCGAGTACGACAGTAAGCGTCGGCAATGCCAATGAACATCGCTCCCAAGTGGTTACACCTCCTGCACCGACCGCCAAATCTGCAGCTTCAATCAGTTCAGCCATATTGGATACTTGGCAATGGAATTGCGTGCTCGGCATCTCATTACACAGGGATAGGATTTCATTCCGATAGGGGTTGCCCGCACCCACGACCACATCAACGGAAATTTCCGGTCTGGCGATCAGCTTAACTGCATCTAATGCCTTACGCGTCTGATTGGTCGAATCGCTACCACCGAAAAAAATCAGGATACGCCGTACTGTTCCATCTCTCACTCTGAGCTTCTGTTTTGCGGTAGCGAATTCAGGACGCAACAACACATATTTTGGCCCAAGTAGGGTGACGCACCCTTCAGGCACCAAGCCCTGGTAGCGCCGCTCCATATCCCGATAATAATTCTGATCGAGCAGCAGATCGCAATCATGCGGTCGATTCGCAAGGTCATCGATCACCATGAGCTTGCGCGCGCATGGGCGTAGCGCACGCTCCCATGCAGCATCCAATTGATAATGATCAACCACCAGCCAATCAACGCCGTCCGGAAACAACTGCGCGGCCGCCTTGTTTGTTTCACCTGCATCATGCTGCTGAGTAACCTTTTCCACTTCAGCCAAGGGTAATTTGGCAAATCGATAACCACGTACGCTCAACAAGTCGAACATTCCGCCGGGCAAGTCGCGGCAAATGAAAGCCACTTCTGCCCCCTCGCAACGCAGTTGATCGGCCAGTGTCAGACAACGCATCAGATGCCCACTGCCAATCTCGACCGATGCATCGGTACGGACAAGTATCTTCATAACCGCTGCTAGCCTTGTTCTTTACATACGGTCACTGGTGCCGTCAGGCCGGTAGCCAATGAGTAGCGGGTCTGAAGCCTTACGCATCAACGCACCTTGAACAATGGCTCTAGCGGTTGACAGCGCAGCATCGACTCAAGCTTGTTTCCGCGCACGCCTTCGGCCAGCATCGGGATCACCTCATCGTATGCGCTGAAAAGCCGATCTAGATCGGCATCCGAATGGCTATAGCTCATGTTGTGCGATCCAATAGTTAGGATTCCGCGCGCGAACATCTCCTGCAAAAACAATGTCTTGATCTGCCACTGGCTATAGTTGCCTACATCTTTGATCAGGAAGAAGCTCCATGTCGGATTACCAGATGTGCTCAGAAAATCTTCTGCGCCTGCCGCCAGGATGCGCGTCTTTAAGCCATCGATCACCTTTCGCCCCTGGACATAGAGCGTCTCGGTGACCGGTTCCCTCTTGAGTTTTTGCATGGTAGCGAGCGCCGCCGCTAAAGAAAGCGTCTCCCCTCCAAAGGTGAAAGAAAAAAACACTTCCTCCATGAGTTGCATGACATCGGCTCGGCCAACAACGGCCGATACCGGGTAACCGTTGGCAAGCCCCTTGCCGAAGGTAGCGACATCGGGCGTCACCCCGAAGTGCTGTTGCGCGCCGCCAACGGCATAGCGGAAGCCCGTCACAGTCTCATCAAAAATCAGCAGCGCGCCATGTTTGTGCGCCAGCGCTTTCACTTCTTCCAGGAAACCCGGCAGCGGCTCTGTTACGTTCATCGGCTCAAGGATCACTGCGGCGATCTGGTCTGGGTATTCCTGAAACAGTTTGGCAAGACTGCTGATGTCGTTATAGGTCCATGTATGCGAGAGGTCGCGCGTGACCTGGGGCACGCCGCGGTTTCGCGCAGTAGTGCCGATGTACCAATCCTGCCAGCCATGGTAGCCACAGACCGCGACATGATCGCGATTCGTGTACGCGCGCGCGATACGAATCGCCCCGGCCGTGGCATCGGAGCCGTTCTTGCCAAAACGAACTTTTTCGGCACACGGCACAAGTTTGACGATCTGCTCAGCCACCTGCATCTCGAGTGGGTGCGGTAACGAAAAGATCACGCCGTCCTCAAGTTGAGCCCGCACTGCGGCATCCACATCTGGATCGCAATAACCCAAGGTGATGGCGGCCAAACTATTGATGAAATCAATGTATTCATTGCCATCGACATCCCATACCCGACAACCCTTGCCCTTCCGAATAAAGAATGGTGAAACGCTCATCGGGTATTGGGTTTTGCTTTTGCTAAAGGTCTGTGATCCAAGCGGAATGGTTTTTAGAGCCCTATCCAGCAATTCTTCTGAGTGTTGATAGCGTTCAGACATATTAATTCTCTTTGATTTGGTAAGCAGTTGATGACATATCTGCCTTGAGGGACTTTAGATATCCCTCATTGCGTTGATGGGTGGTGTTCCAGTTCGCCAATTCCGGACGCTGATCCAGCAGACTTAAGATGTCCTGCGTGGAAAAATCAGGATTCTTTGGATAGAGCGCCTCGTAAACCATGGTGACCAGCTCGAGATCCTTTGGCTCATCCACCGTCCAGCGCAAATGTGAGAGGTCGCTTGGACTCTTGTAATGACCTATTTTGAATCGAAGAGGTTGCTGATGGATGAACGGTGTCACATGTTCACGTTGAGACGGCAACGTAGCTTCCCGCCATGCCTGCTCAAGGCAGGAAAAGCGGAATAACTCGACGTCCAGTCCGTCAGGGAATGTGGGCTCTATTGCATTGCTAGCGTAATCAAAGCCACCATCCAGATAAAAGCCGATGACATCATCAATCAGCATTGGATCGGCCAAAGGACAATCCGCGGTAAGACGCACAACATGTTCTGGGTTGAAGACGCGCGCAGCCTGATAAAACCTATCCAGAACGTCGTTGAGACTTCCACGGTAACAACCGATGCCATGCTCTTCGCAGAGCTTTTCTATCAGATCGTCTGATGGCTCGTTACTGGTTGCCACCAGTAATCGATCTATCTTCTGCGCTTTCTGCAGCCTCTCGATCTGTCTCAATAACATGGGCGCGCCAACCAACGGTTTTAGCACTTTCCCCGGCAAGCGAGACGAGGTAACACGGGCCTGTAATATCGCAAGTATCATTTTTTGACCACGTCACCGTTGTGTAATGGCCTAATTGTACGGATAGCGACGGGGCTTTGGGGCAGTTGTCTGGAAGTTCCGCATATCGCCAGGTTAAGCCGCGACATTGCCCTTTTTCCCCACATCGAGCCGCCAAAGCGATGGATTGACGATCGACTCGTCAGAAACTGCGAAATTTGTGAATTCCCTCCAATCAATCTTTGCTTGGCTCGCCTCGCATATTTCCCGAAGTTGTTCGGAATTGTTCACACCACAAATAACCTGATCAATCTCTGGAATTCCCAGGACAAAGCCTAGGGCAGCTTGAAGCGGCGTCAACCCACGTTTACTAATGATTTGATGGTAGGAGTCAAGCTTCTCACGAACGCTATTAAAATAATCAGGTATATCTTGTTGCCCCATCAGCAAAAGCCCTTGTAGAAATACTGAGCGTGCATGTATTTCCACCCCAGCTCGTTTGAGTTTTTCCAGATAGGCGCCCCGCAATAAGCGCTGATCCAGCATATTGATGGGCAACTGAATCAAGTCGATAGAAAACCGGTCGAGCACCTGATCGATCTGCTGACCCGAATAGACCGATACCCCGATCTTGCTGACAAATCCATCTTTTTTGAGCCGCAATAGCCGATTCATCAGCAAGTCTCCGCCCGGTACCAGTAGATCGTCAGCCCTATGCATCAATAAGCCGTAAACCGATGGCATGCGTAGTTTCAGCAAGGAGGCATGGAAAGCGTCTTCCAGGTTTTGTGCATCGACTTCGTCCAGCATTTGCTTGGAGAACGCCACTGTCTTAGTAACGATGTTGAAATAAGTATCCGGGGGCATGGCCCTCCCAATTACTTCTTCGCTATCGCCATAGTGAGACGCTGTGTCAATGAACCTCACGCCCAATTCAAACGCGGTAGAGAGAATGGTCCGGACTTCCGACTCCGGCGTCTTCCCGTCTTTGTTAGAAATACCGTAGTTCGCGCCAAACTGTACTGCCCCAATTCCGATCTTCATTGCAGCAGTTCTTTAAGGACGCGCACCACGTAATCCTGATTCTTGTCCGTCAAAACAGGGTACATAGGCAAGCTGATAGCTTCGGTGTAGTAACGTTCGGCTTCCGGGAAGTCGCCGGCCTGGAATCCCATTCGCTGGTAGTAGGGCTGGGTGTGCACGGGGATGTAGTGGAGGTTGACGCCGATTCCCTGGTCGCGCAACGCCTCAAAGATCTGAGGATGGCTCTTCTTGATCTGGTCCAACTGCATGCGGATGACATAGAGGTGCAGGCCGGAATAACAGTCTGGATGTTGCCAAGGGATAACCACCGGCAAGTCCGCCAGTTGTTCGTCATACCGTCTTGCGATGGCGTGACGTTTGGCGACAAATTCATCCAGTCGCCGCATCTGGCTCAAACCAAGAGCGGCCTGCAGCTCGGTCATGCGGTAGTTGTAGCCGAGATCAATCTGCTGGTAATACCAAGATCCGTCGGGTTCGTGAGTCATCTGTCTTGGGTCGCGCGTAATGCCATGGCTGCGCAACAACGACATGTGGCCCGCGAGTTCGGGATCGTTGGTCAGCGCCATGCCACCCTCGGCAGTGGTGATGATCTTTACGGGATGAAAGCTGAAGACGGTGATGTCGCTGTAGCGGCAATTGCCAATCGGTTCACCCTTGTATTTCCCGCCAATGGCGTGCGAGGCATCTTCGATAATCTTGAAGCCATAGCGCTGGCTCAATACGTGAATAGCCTGCATGTCGCACGCTTGTCCGCACAAGTGCACGGGGATGACAACTTTCGGGAGTCGCCCGACACGCTCGGCGTCCTCTAGCTTACGTGCCAGGGCCTGTGACGACAGGTTGTAGGTGCGGGGGTCGATATCAACGAAATCGACTCCCGCACCACAATACAGCGCGCAGTTGGCGCTTGCCACAAAGGTAATCGGGCTGGTCCACACCCAGTCGCCTGGCCCCACTCCAAGCGATAAGCAGGCGATATGCAGGGCACTGGTCGCACTGTTAACGGCGATGGCATGAGTAGCCCCGCAGCAGTTGGCAATGGCTTTTTCAAAGGCCGGCACGACCGGCCCCTGGGTTAGATAATCCGAACGCAATACATCCACAACCGATTGGATGTCGTCCTCGCTGATGTCCTGTCGTCCGTAGGGAATCATCACAGCCCTTAGATGTTTCCGATCTTTTCGCGATTCTGTTCGACCCAGGCCCGCAGAGTATCGATGCTCATCCAATCGGGGTTGCTGTCCGAGCAATAAGTGAAGTCTTCAGCGACTTTCTTTCCGCCGTTGATGCGATCGGGGTCCGAACTCCAGTTGTGGATCGCAGGCAGTATTTTGAAGTGATCGGCATATTCGTAGGTATGCAATGCATCTTCGGTGCCAATCATCTGTTCATGGAGTTTTTCGCCAGGACGAATACCGATGATTTCCTGACTGGCATCGGGCGCAACGGCGAGGGCGAGATCCGTCACTTTCATGGAAGGAATTTTCTTGACATAAATCTCCCCCCCCACCATGTCTTCGAATGCATGCCAGACAAGTTCAACGCCTTGTTCCAGACTGATCATGAAACGGGTCATGCGCGCGTCAGTGATTGGGATCTTTCCCTTATTGGCGATGGATAGGAAAAAGGGAATGACCGAGCCCCGGGATCCCATCACATTGCCATAGCGAACGACGGCAAAGCGAGTGTCATGCCCACCCGCATAGGAGTTGCCAGCCACAAAGAGTTTATCCGAGGCCAGCTTGGTCGCACCATAAAGGTTGGCGGGGCTGCTAGCCTTGTCAGTAGAAAGTGCAACGACCCGTTTGACTTTTTTGTCGATACAGGCATCGATGAGGTTCATCGCCCCAATGACGTTGGTCTTAACGCATTCAAACGGGTTGTATTCGGCTGTCGGGACAATCTTAGTTGCCGCCGCATGAACCACATAGTCGACGCCATCGAGTGCACGGTAGAGCCTTTCACGATCGCGCACATCGCCAATAAAAAACCGCACCCGCTTGTCTCCGGCAAACTTCTTGGCCATTTCCCACTGTTTCATCTCGTCACGGGAATAGATGATGACCTTCTTAGGATTGTGTTTCTCGAGGGTCATTGGCACGAAGGTATGACCGAAAGAACCAGTACCTCCCGTAATCAGAATGGAAGAATTAGTGAGCATAGAACGTCTCTTTCCTGTTTTGGAAATCAAGCTAAATTAGCAACAATTTCTTGATAAGTACCGATTTTCTTAATGCCACCACCACACAACTCTACGATCTGGTCGCAGTTTTTCAAGGTGGTCAAACGGTGGGCAATGATAAGAATTGTAAGGTCGTCGCTGAGGCCTTCAATAGCCTGCATTACAGCCTCCTCGGTTTCATTATCGAGCGCGCTAGTCGCCTCATCAAAAATAATCACATCGGCCTGCTTATAGAGGGCGCGTGCAATGCCGATACGCTGACGCTGGCCACCGGAGAGCCGAACGCCGCGCTCGCCTACAAAGGTTTTGTACTGTTCAGGCCAAGTTTCAATGATATCTGCGATCTGAGCCTGGCGAGCAGCCTGCCTGACGCGTTGGGGATCAATCTGATCTTTGATCACACCAAAAGCGATGTTTTCTTCGATGCTGCTATCGGCCAGAAAAATGGCTTGTGGAACATGCGCAATATGCACCTGCCAAGCTCGATGGTTGACAGTCGTAATGGGCTGACCGTCGATTTCAAGCGCGCCCTGCGTAGGCGGCAATAGTCCCATGACGATATCGAGCAAAGTACTCTTGCCGCTACCTGTCGTGCCGATGAAGCCCACGCGGCTGCCTTTGGCGATGGCAAAGTCAATCTTATTGAGCACCCAGGGCGCTTGCGGAGCATAGCGAAACGAGAGTTGCTTCAGGGCGATGTTTTTTCCGAACGGCAGAGGTTCAGTGAGGTGCTGATCAGCGTATTCGGGCAGTGGTTGATCGAGTAACTGAAGCGCGTCCTGCAGCGATGCCTGCCCGCCACGAATAGCAGACCACGCACCATAGGACAACTGCATGACAGGCAACAGGCGCTGCGCGCCTAGCGCCAGGGCACCCAGCACCGGAATCGCCTTGGCGATGCCATCCGGTTGCTGGGCGAGAACATAGGCCAGTATGGCAATGAGCAGCATGCCCAAAGCTTCCATTCCATAGCGAGGGCTTTGGCTAATGAATATGTTATTGCCCTGTGCGAGGCGTAGCGGAAGATCAGCATCGCGGTATATCTGGCAGTAAGTCTGCTGGGTGCCATCGATTAGAACATCGCGTATTCCACCCAAGCCTTCCTGCAAAGCTTTAATGACGTGTGTACCTTCGCGAGCAATCCGCTGGCTATCTATCAATAGACGCTTTCGTGTCATACGGATGATGAAGGCGTAGATCATGCCAAACCCGCCAAAGGCAGCTAGCGCGATAAAAGGGTCTACGGATAAAAGCGCAACCAGAATCATGAGCAGCATGATGCTGGAACTGACAAGCGTCAGAACCGGCATGATCGCACTGTAGATAATGTCGCTGGTCTTGCCCGAAATACCGCTGATGACTTCGCTGCTATTGCGGGCAGCATGTACCGAGTAAGGCTGGTAAAGCGTACGGCGGTAGATACTCATACTCAGGTCGGCGCCTGCTGCGAAGGACAGGCGGGTACTGGCCCAGAGCAGCGCCAGGCGCATCGCGCCCGCCAGTAAAGCGGCCAAGCCAAAGAGTATGGTGAGTGGAAGCAGAAGCTCTTTAGGCTCTTTGAGCGCCAGCAATTCAATGAAGGGCTGAGCAGCGGGGTGCATAAAAACGCGGTCAGGCACCGTAAGTACGCCAAGGAAAGGCAATACCGCCCCGATACTGATAATCTCTGCGAATGAGGCCAGCACCATCAGCACGAGCAGCATCCCAAGTTGGGCGCGACGCCGCTGGCTAATGTGGCGCCAGAGTCGTGTTAATAGCTGAATGATGGGCTGGGTGGATCGCACTATAAAACCATAAAAGAGCACTGGATGTCCGCCAATTGGCGGCCTAGCTGAGCAAAAGAACGGTGAATTTATCCATACCGGTCAGTTCGCGCCAGCGTCCCCTGTCGATACTGTTTTCAAACACCAATTGGAGTCCAATCGAACGGCCCTTCAGCTCTTTAATTAAATTAAAGAAGCGCTTACTTTGTTCACGTCACTTGGAAGCATCCTATCTTATCGAGACGAACCCAGAAGGAAAAAGCAAATGGCTTCAAGAAGTTTTACGTTGTATTTTACCGTGCCCGGCAGGTACAAACAAAAAGGCCAACCTACCCATACATACCGAGGAATTTAAATGCACCCATCGATCTCACACACCACCGGTTTTACGTATGTATGCCAAGGAGTTTGGGGGTATCAATTGTACGAATGTCGTACAGAAACAATCGCAATCAGCCACCAGATCAACAATGACCAGTACGCTGAATAAAGTGCACTGTGGGTGTTTAGGGGAAACAGCCAGGAAAACGCTCCCAGCCATGACGCCCACACTAACGGAAAATCCGATATTCCCCGCCCTGTCCGAATAAAAAGAACAAAAAACACCAGTAATCCTGCCAGCCCGATCAGCCCCGTTTCAGATCCCACCTCCAGCAACAATTGGTGAGCATAGATCTGCCCTGTACCGTCAGGACTAAGAAAAGGATCCCCTGCCTCGGCAAATTGGGGATAGGCATAGCGATACGAGCGGACACCCGCGCCGTTAACCGGATAATGCTCCAGCACCGTGAGTGCGTTGCGCCACAAATGCAAACGCTGGGAACTGGCGGCGTTCAGGCCCTCGTAACTGAAATCCATTGCTTCAACGGACTGGTTCATGCGCTGGGCAAACTTGGGGTTGACCTGATAGGTTCCAAATCCTGCCACGACGGCGATCAGCATAATGGGTACCCATAGCCGGGCCGGATGAAACCCCAGCCGCCGGGCGTACACCCAACTCCACATCAGGGTGGCGATGGCGAAGACGATCCAGCTTTCGCGGTTGCTGGCGAGCAGAACGACAGTTGCGGTGCCGAGCCAGGCCAAAGCCAGTTGCCATTTGGCGCCGTGACGGGAAACGTATTCCCACACGATGGGCGACAGCATGGCAAGCGTCAGGCCGAGCTTCCAGTCATGCGGGCCATAGAGGCCATTCAGCCGTTCGGGGTAGGCATAGCCAAGCAGATCGTAGCCGACTGCGGCCTGGATCAGGGCATCCAGGACCCAGAAAAGCAGCAACCACGCCGACAGCTTGAGCAGACGCTGGCGCGCGCGATCTTCGTGCAGCATCCAGATGAGATAGATGCCGGCAAAGTAGATGCGCGGGTAGGTGAGCGTGGTACTGAGCGATTTGGTGAACCAGATGGAATCCGGCACCGACAGCGCCATGGGAATCCAGATGCACAGGAACAGCAGGCTGAAGGTCTTGGCGCCGCCCTCCCACACGACCTGCTTGCCATGCCGCCAGATCAGCATGCCGCCCAGGATGGCCATGATGAACACGGGCAACTCGGACGAACGGCCAAACGGCAGCAGCAGGAGGAACGACCAGGCGAGGACGACGGGCGGCCACGTTGCGGGGCGGAAAAAGGATTTCATCGCTAGACTTTATCGACGAATGCACCGTGCATCCGGCAGGGTGGATAGTACCGCACCACTCCGGACTTTCATGCAATGAAAGCCAGCGGGTCCGACTGATTAGCGGGTTTTTCTCCCTCACCTTCGACGAAGATGCGGTGCCAGACGGCAAAGCTGAGCAGCGTCCATATCGCACTGCCCTGCCGGCCGCCCTGCTGTTGTGCACGCAGCAGCTTGCGGACCTCGGATGGGTCGAACCAGGCACGGATCCCGTCCGCTTCCGGCAGGACTTTGAGCAGCGTCTGCAGCCGCTCGCCGCGCAGCCAGTCGTTTACCGGCACGGTAAAGCCTTTCTTGCGCGCCCATAGATGCTCGTGTGGCAGATAGCGCTCGCCCCACAGTCGCAGGAAGCGCTTGCCGGTTCGTCCCTCGATCTTGTAAGCATCCGGCAACGCCAAGCCGAATTCGACCACCCGGTGGTCGAGGAACGGCACACGGCCTTCGATGCCCCAGGCCATCAGCATGCGGTCGGCCTTGATCAGCAGATCGTCCGGCAGCCAGGTTTCCATATCCACGCATTGCATGCGTTGCAGCCGTGTCCACTGCCGCGGGGTGCGCTGCCACGCCTGCTGGAATGGTTGCCGCCAGCCGGGCAAGGCTTCGGCCAGCCGCGGGCTGAACAATGCAGCGCGGGTGCCGTCGAAGACGCCCTTGCTGCGGAAGCCGCCGCTGCCGGGAACACGCATCGCCGCCCAGGCTCGCTTGACCCAAGGTGAACGATAACGCCCGTAGCCGGCGAACACTTCATCTCCGCCTTCGCCGGAAAATACCACTTTCAGTTCTGCGCCGGCTTGCTCGGCCAGCATCGACACCGGCAAATTGGCATAGTCTGCAGTGAGATCGTCTGCCGCCCAGACGCTGCGCGGCAGGCAGTTCAGCATGTCGTCGGCACTCACCTCGAATACGCTGTGGCGGGTATGGAACTGCTCGGCGACACGCTGTGCCGCGTCAAGCTCGTTGTGCACCGAACTGCCCGGGAAGCCCACCGAAAACGTACGCAGAGGCTCAGCCATCCGTTGCGCCAGCATGACGGCCAGCAAGGAAGAGTCGACGCCCCCGGAGAGGAACAGGCCCAGCGGGACGTCGGCACGCATATGGATGTCCATCACGTCCCGCATCAAGACGTCGAAATACTCCAGCGCATCGTCCAACCCAAGATCAAGCGGAGTGATCTGCAACGGCGACCAGTAGGCATGCAATTCGATCGTCAGGGTACGGGTATCGATCCGGGCCAGATGCGCTGGCGGCAATTTCGCCACGCCCTGCAGCAGCGTCCGCGGCGCACAGGTGAAATTGGACTGCAGGAGTTGGGCAAGACCCTGAGGATCGACCTCGGGCTTCCCCAACCAGGGCAGCAGCGCCTTGATCTCGGATGCAAACGCCAGCCCTCGGCTATCGCGGCAGTAGTAAAGCGGCTTGATGCCCAGCCGGTCGCGCGCCAGAATCAGTTCTCCGCGCTGCACATCGTGGAGCGCAAAGGCAAACATGCCCTGCAGGCGGTCGAGGAAAGCGATCCCCCAGGCCTCGTAGCCGTGCAGGATGGTTTCGCAGTCGGAATGCGTGGCGAAGCGGTGGCCGAGCGTTTCCAGTTCGGAACGCAATTCGCGGTAGTTATAGATCTCGCCATTGGCGACCAGGATGAGACTGCGGTCCTCGTTGTAGAGCGGCTGCGCGCCGCCCTCCAGATCGATGATGGCAAGCCGCGTATGCAACAGGCCGACATTGCCCGCCACATGTCTGCCCTGCCCGTCCGGTCCGCGATGGACGAGGCGCCGCGCCATGTCGTCGAGCAGGGCCGCTTCGATCGGGTTGGCTGAAACGACGCCTGCGATCCCGCACATGCTAATTCCCTGCCGTGCGGCGGTATTCGATCGTCACGGCGTGCGGAACGCTTTAACGCGTGCTGCCGGCGGCAACAGCCGAAGCGAACGCATCGATCACCGGCTGGATCAGGTTCCGCTTGAGCTTGAGTGCGGCCTGGTTCACGACCAGGCGCGAACTGATGTCGCTGATGTGCTCGACCGCAACCAGCCCGTTGGCCTTGAGCGTGCCGCCGGTGGAAACGAGATCGACGATGACGTCGGACAGTCCGACCAGCGGCGCCAGCTCCATCGAGCCATACAGCTTGATGAGGTCGATGTGCACGCCCTTGCTGGAGAAATGGTCGCGTGCCGCGTTGACGTACTTGGTCGCGACGCGGATGCGTGCGCCCTGCTTCACCATTCCGGCATAGTCGTAGCCTTCGCGTACCGCGACCATCATGCGACAGCGTGCGATCTGCAGATCGAGCGGTTGATAGAGGCCGTTGCCGCCATGTTCGTTGAGCACATCCTTGCCGGCGATGCCGAGGTCGGCGGCGCCATATTGCACATAGGTCGGCACATCACTGGCGCGCACGATGATGAGGCGCACATCGGCGCGGTTGGTACCGATGATGAGCTTGCGCGAGGACTCGGGATTCTCGGTCGGCGTGATACCCGCCGCCGCCAGCAGCGGCAGTGTTTCTTCGAAGATGCGGCCCTTGGACAGGGCCAGCGTGATGCCGGAGTTGCTCATGTTCAATATCTGTCTTCAGTGCACGCGCTTGATGCGCGCGCCCAATTGGGTGAGCTTTTCCTCGATGCGTTCGTAGCCACGGTCAAGGTGGTAGATGCGTTCGATGGTGGTCTCGCCCGCCGCCACCAGTCCGGCCAGCACCAGGCAGGCCGAGGCGCGCAGGTCGGTCGCCATGACGATGGCGCCATCGAGCCGTGGCACCCCGCGCACCAGCGCCGTGTGGCCGGATACCTCGATGTTGGCACCGAGGCGACGCAATTCCTGCACGTGCATGAAGCGGTTCTCGAAGATGGTTTCGGTGACGCTGGCCGCCCCTTCGGAGACGGCATTCATCGCCATGAACTGCGCCTGCATGTCGGTGGGAAAGGCCGGGTGCGGCGCGGTGCGCACGTCGACTGCCTTCAGCTTGCCATCGGAGTCGATTTCGATCCAGTCCTCGCCGACGCTTACCTGGGCTCCGGCCTCGCGCAGTTTGCTTATCACCGCTTCCAGCGTATCGGGCTGGGCGTGAGTGGCGCGCACGCGCCCACCCGTCATCGCGGCGGCCACCAGGAAAGTGCCGGTCTCGATGCGGTCGGCCATGACGGCATACTCGGCGCCGTGCAGCGAGTCGACGCCGTGGATGGTGATGACATCGCTACCAGCGCCTTCGATCTTGGCGCCCATCGCGATCAGGCACCGTGCGAGGTCGACCACTTCGGGTTCGCGCGCGGCATTTTCCAGCACGGTCGTGCCGTCGGCCAGCGCGGCGGCCATCATCAGGTTCTCGGTGCCGGTCACGGTGACCATGTCCATCACGATGCGCGCACCCTGCAGGCGTTTGCAGCGTGCATGGATATAGCCATGCTCGATATTGATATCGGCGCCCATGGCCTGCAGGCCCTTGATGTGCAGGTCGACCGGGCGCGAGCCGATGGCGCAGCCGCCAGGCAATGAGACGCGTGCCTCGCCGAAGCGCGCCAGCGTCGGCCCCAGCACCAGGATCGCGGCACGCATGGTTTTCACCATTTCATAGGGCGCTTCCTTGTGCGGGATCGATTCGCCGGACAGGGTGACATGGTTCTTGTCGTCCAGGGTGACGCGCACGCCCATGTGGCCGAGCAGCGCCAGCATGGTGCTGATGTCCTTGAGATGCGGCACGTTGCCGAGCTTCAGTGGCTCGGCGCTGAGCAGGCTGGCGGTGAGGATCGGCAGCGCGGCATTCTTGGCGCCGGAAATGCGTACTTCACCGGCAAGCGGGTTGCCGCCGTGAATCAGCAGCGCATCCATTCAGCGGGCGGCCCACTCTTCGGGGGCGTAGGTCTTCATCGACAGCGCATGGATCTGCGCGTGCATGCGGGTACCCAGCGCATCATAGACCAGCCGGTGCTGCTGGATCATGTTCTTGCCGCTGAAGGCCGGGCTGACGATCACCGCCTGGAAATGCTGGCCGTCGCCGTCCAGTTCGATGTGGTCGCACGGCAGTTTCTCGGTGATCCAGCCTTTGATGTCGTCGGGAGTAACCATGCTTGTCTTGCCTCGTCTTTCGCAATACTAATGTCTGAGCTTGTAGCCACTCTTCAGCAGCATCAGGGTGAGCGCGGATATTGCCACAAAGCAGGCACCCGCGACCAGCAGGCCGAGCCCGGGATCGGTATCGGACTGGCCCACGAAGGCATAGCGGAAACCGTCGATCAGATAGAACACCGGATTGACGCGCGACACGGCCTGCCAGAAGGGTGGCAGCGAGTGGATCGAGTAGAACACGCCGGACAGGAAGGTGAGCGGCAGGATGAGGAAATTCTGGAATGCCGCCAGCTGGTCGTATTTTTCCGCCCAGATACCCGCCACGATGCCGACCGCAGCCATGATGGCACAAGCCAGCAGCGCGTACGCCAACAGCCAAACCGGATGCGGCAGTTGAAATGGCGCGTACCACAGGGTCACCGCCCATACGCCGAGCCCAACGATCAGCCCGCGCAGGATCGCCGCGCCGAGATAGGCCAGGAAGAACTCCAGATACGATAGTGGCGGTAGCAGCACGAACACGATATTGCCCTGCATCTTCGACTGGATGAGGCTGGACGAACTGTTGGAGAAGGCATTCTGCAGCATGCTCATCATCACCAGTCCCGGCACCAGGAAGCTGGTGTACGAAACGCCGGGATAGACCTCGACATGCGCCTCAAGGACATGCGAGAAGATCAGGAGATACAGCAGCGCCGTCACCACCGGGGCGACCACGGTCTGTACCACCACTTTCCAGAAGCGCAGCAGCTCCTTGTAAAACAGCGCCGAGAATCCGCTCATGTGCGCTTCATGATGTCCGTGAAGACATCCTCCAGATCCGGTTCCTGCAAATGCATTTCGGTCACGCGCACGCCCGTGACGCGCAGGTCGGCCAGCAGGGTTTCCAGTTCGAGGTACTCGCTGAAATTGATGCGCCAACCACCCTCCGCATCGCGCAGCAGCCGATCCTGCCAAGCGACCGGCACGTCGTTCCTGTCCAGCCGCAGTTGCGCGCAATGCTCGTTGGTCAATTGCAGCAGGTTGCGCGTGGTATCGCAGGCGACAACCCGGCCGCTCTTCAGCATCGCAATACGGCCGCACAGCGCTTCGGCCTCCTCCAGATAATGCGTGGTCAGGAGAATGGTATGCCCCTCGCGGTTGAGGCGGCTGATGAATTCCCACAGCGAGCGGCGGAGGTCGACGTCGACGCCAGCCGTCGGCTCGTCGAGTACGATGACCGGCGGCTTGTGCACCAGTGCCTGTGCCACCAGCAGGCGGCGCTTCATGCCGCCCGACAGGTTCTGGGTGTTCTTGCCGGCATGCTGGGCAAGATCGAGGTGATGCATGATCTCGTCGATCCAGCCGTCGTTGTGCTTGAGGCCAAAGTAGCCGGACTGGATGCGCAGGGTTTCGCGTACATTGAAAAAAGGATCGTAGACCAGCTCCTGTGGCACCACCCCGAGCGCACGGCGCGCCTGGCGATAATCGCGCACCACGTCGTGGCCCATGATGGTGGCCTGGCCGGCGTCAGCTCGCGTGAGCCCGGCCAGAATCGAAATGAGGGTGGTCTTGCCTGCCCCGTTGGGGCCCAGCAGGCCGAAGAACTCGCCCGGCTGGATGTCGAGCGACACGCCGTCCAAGGCCTGTGTGGTGCGGAAACGCTTGCGCAGATCGTCGACGTGGATGGCGGGCGTCGCCTGGCTCATGTCGGCAGCAGATCCGATACGCCATACAACTCCGCCAATGTGGTGAAACTGGGCGGCAGACCAGTGAAGGTCAGCGTACGATTCGCCTGGCGAGTCTGCCGCATGGCGCTGAACATGAGCGCGAGTGCAGCCGAATCGACGGTTTCGACCTTGCTGAAATCCAGGGTTTCAACCCCTCGGGCAAGCTGAGGCTGCAATTCGCGCAGCAGGCTGCCCACGCTGTCGACCGTCACCGCACCGGCGATGCGACAGCATGTGTCGTCGCATGCGATCACGAGCCGGAACGCGGCGCCGGCTGGGACACGCTGCGTGCGGACTTGTCGGCCAGGGTCTTGATCAGGCCATCGATCCCGCTCTGACGGATGGTGCTGGCAAAGGAAGCGCGGTAATTGGTGACCAGGCTGACACCGTCGATCGACACGTCGTAGACTTTCCAGCCGAAGCTGGTCTTGTACATGCTGTAGTCGATGGGAATCGGTTGCCCGCCGGGCTGGCGGATTTCGGAATGCACGGTCACGTCGGTATCGTCCGGCTTCATCGTCAGCGGCCTGAATTCGACCGTCTGATTGGTGAAGGCCGTCAACGAACTGGAATACGTCCGCACCAGCAGATTGCGGAATTCGGTCACCAGCGCCTGCTTCTGGTTGGCGGTGGCGCGCGGCCAGTGCTTGCCGACCGCCAGCTGGGTCATGCGGTTGAAGTCGAAATTGGGCAGGATCTTGGCTTCGACCAGCTGATACACCTTATTCAGGTTACCGCTCTGGATCTCCTTGTCCTGCTTCAGGATGGCAAGCACTTCCTGCGTGGTGCTGCGCGCCAACACATCGGGCGGCGTATCTGCGGCCCGCACCGGGGTACTGAATCCCGACACCAGTGCCAGCAGCAGAAAAAACGTGCGCAACATAACTATGTCCTATTCGAATTTAATGGATATACGGGAAATCGGTTATGGAGTAGACGCGATCGCGTTACTTGAGTTCACCCGTCAGGCGCGCCAATTGCGCCACATTCATGTTGTAGTCGTTCACCGTACGCAGATATTCCGTCTGCACCAGGACGTAGCTCTTGATCGCGTCGGCCACTTTGTCGGCGCTTTCCAGCCCGGCTGACAAATCGGCCAGCGACGCCACCATCCAGCGCCGCGCCGCCGTGGCGCCTTCGCTCAGTTCGTGTTGCGCATTGAAGTTGGCCTGGGCATTGATATAGGCCTCACCCACTTCGAACGGGATACCCGCCACTGCAAACGCCTTCTTGTGGTTGAGCGCTTCCAGCTCGGCCTGGGCCTGGTTGACGCGCGCATTGGCGGTCCCGAAGATCGTGTCCCACTTCACGCCCACCACCGGCGTGAGGCCGCCCCAGTTGAAGGGATCGTTGATGTAGGGATTATCCAGCCGATCGCGCTGCGAAGCGAAGTTGAACTGCCCGATCACGCCCGCGTATACGTCCGGCATGCGATCCGCCTTCTTGGCCGCCACCAGAGCACGACGGGCGCGCAACCCGGCTTCGAGCTGCTGCATTTCCGGACGGTCCTGCAGGGCGCGTGCCTGGAATTCGGCCAGATCGATCTGCGGGAACGGCACCGGCGCGATGCGCTCGTCCGCCACGCTCAGGTCCTCCTTCAGGCCCACGCCGGTCAGCACTTTCAAGCCGTCCAGGCTGATTTTCTCGACGGCACGCGCCTGACTCACATACTTGGAGAGCAAACCTTTCGCGGTCTGCAACGCATACAGGTCAGACTGCTTGGACTCGCCGTTTTCCTTCTTGAGATTGCGCTCGACCGAGCCGATGGACTGGTTCAGCCGATCCTGCATGTCCTCCAGAAAAACCCGGGTATCGCGCGCGGTCAGATAGCCGAAATAGGCACGCTTGGTGTCGTACACCGTATTGGTGCGCGTTTGCCGGAGTTCGCCCTGCTTGAGGTCGACATTGCCCTGTGCGGCCTCGCCGTAATGTTCGATCTTGCCGAAGGTGAAGAGCGGCTTGATCAGCGCGAAATCGAGGTGCGTCCAGTCGGACAAGCCATGGAACTCGTCGCCGTCGGTGCGTGGCACGGTTCCGCTAAAGCTCCCGCCCTGGTAAAACCCACCCTCGACTTGCGGCGCCAGCCCAATGAACGCATTGGCGTTGAGCCGCCAGCCGGCATTCCCCTGGACCTCCTGTACCATGCTGCGCGCGGCCTCGACGACCTGTTCGCGTTCCTTGATGCGGGGATCGGCAGCCAGGCTCATTTCCACAGCCTGCTGCAAGTTGATGGTCTCGGCCTCCCCAGGCAGAGCGGTCAGCAGCATGCCAGCTGCCAGGAGTGTGCGGGTCAGAGTGTTGCGTGTCATTTTGGCGCCCCTTCTTGAGCCTTACCGTATAAAAATTGGCCGATCAGATTTTCCAGTACCACCGCGTCCTGCGTGATCAGGATCCGATCCTTGTCTTTCAGTTTCTGGTTGTCGCCACCGGCTTCCAGCCCGACATATTGCTCGCCCAGCAGGCCCGAAGTCATGATGGCCGCCGAACTGTCCTTAGGGAAAGCATAGCGCTTGTCCAAGCGAAGCGTGACGGCGGCTTCGTATTTTTCATTGTCAAAGCGGATATCCGCCACCCTGCCCACGACCACCCCCGCGCTTTTGACCGGTGCGCGGGGCTTGAGGCCGCCGATGTTCTGGAAATCGGCGATGACTTCATAGCTGTCTGCAGAATTTACGGTACTCATGCTGCCGACCTTGAGCGCCAGGAACAGCAATGCGCCGATACCTGCGATGACGAATAATCCCACCCAGAAATCGAGTACGGTCCTGTTCATTTAATTGAGCCCCCGGAACATGAATGCGGTCAAGATAAAATCCAGTGCCAGCACGACCAGGCTGGAGGTCACGACGGTTCGCGTGGTGGCGCCTGACACGCCTTCGGCAGTAGGCGGCGCATCGTAGCCCTCGAACAGCGCGATGGTGGTGACGGCGATACCGAACACGACGCTCTTGATGACGCCGTTCAGGATGTCCTGCTCGAAATCGACGGCCCCCTGCATCTGCGACCAGAACGTACCCTCGTCCACGCCGATCAGCTTCACACCGACCAGGTAGCCGCCCAGCACGCCCATGGCCGAGAACAGCGCCGCCAGCAGCGGCATCGAAATCACCCCGGCCCAGAAGCGCGGTGCTACCACGCGAGCGATCGGATCGACCGCCATCATTTCCATCGCCGACAACTGCTCGGTTGCCTTCATCAAGCCGATTTCCGCAGTGATGGCCGATCCGGCGCGGCTGGCGAACAGCAGCCCGGCCAGAACCGGCCCCAGCTCGCGCACCAGGGACAGCGCCACCAACGTGCCCAGTGCCGACTCGGAGCCATAGCGCTGCAGGGTTTCATAGCCCTGCAGGCCGAGCACCATGCCGACAAACAAGCCCGACACCAGGATGATGATGAGCGAGAGCACGCCGGTGAAATACATCTCGCGGATGGTCAAGCCGAAGCGGCGAAACGCGGTTCCCGAATGTAGGAGCATCGACAGGAAGAAACGACTGGCGAAGCCGATGCGCCAGACGCCCTGTATGGTGTGGTTGCCCAGATTTTCGATAGCCTGCTTAAGCACTCTGCGCTCCCAACCTAAGGTCGTCGACATAGGGCGGCGCCGGATAATGGAACGGCACCGGCCCATCGGACTCGCCATGCACGAACTGATGCACATAGGGGAGCCCGGACGCCCGGATCTCCGCTGCCGTACCCTCTGCCACGATCACGCCTTCGGAGACGAAATAGACGTAATCGACGATTTTCAACGACTCCTGCACGTCGTGCGTGACCACCAGCGAAGTCAGCCCCAAGGTGTCGGTCAGGCGCCGGATCAGGTTGCCGGTCACCCCCAGTGAAATGGGATCGAGGCCGGCAAACGGCTCGTCGTACATCACCAGCGAGGGCTCCAGCGCAATCGCACGGGCCAGTGCCACTCGCCGCGCCATCCCGCCGGAGAGCTCGGCAGGCATCAGATGGGCGGCACCACGCAAACCCACGGCATGCAGCTTCATTAGCACCAGATCGCTGATGACGTCTTCCGGCAGGTCGGTATGTTCGCGCAGCTGGAAGGCCACATTGTCGAACACCGACATGTCGGTGAACAGCGCGCCGAACTGGAACAGCATGCCCATTTTTCGACGCACCCGGTAGAGGCCGGCCCGGTCGAGCTCACCCAGCGACTCGCCCGCCACGCGCACTGTACCCTGGCCAGCTTTGACCTGGCCGCCGATCAGGCGCAGGAGGGTGGTTTTGCCGCAACCGCTGCTGCCCATGATGGCCACGACCTGTCCCCGTTTGGCGGTCAGGTTGATGCCCTTCAAAACCGGCCGGGCGCCATAGCCAAATACAGCATCTTCGATCTCGACCAGAATGTCGTTTTGCAAGAAATCGAGCCTGTTTTTTTAGTTGAGGGCCGCTATTCTACCGAAGCTGGCCACGCTGCCGCCATTGGCAGGTATTTTCCCCCTGCTCAATAACCCATGACCTGCTTCAGGTTATTTGCCCGCTCCAGTTGCACGAGGTCGCCAGTCAGGCTGAAGACGAAGAGCGGAGAGCCGGTTGTCGCTTGCTGTGCGATGCGCTGTGCCAGCGCGCGCAGATCAGGCGCCTGATCCAGCCACCAGACATGCGCCGCCGTCCATGCGGGCGTCGCCAGCAGGACACGAGGCGAAACCGGCGGAACCGCCCCGGCATCGCCCGGCTCGAGCACGAAACAAAATCCGTCCTGGGTATCGCCAAGCCATTGCGCCCAGATCGCATCCGATGCGGCCTGCCACATGACGGCCGGCAGGTAGACTGCCTGGAATTGCGTGTTGTAATAAGACAACATCCAGTCATCCGGCAGGTCTTCCGGATAGAAGCTGCCGCGCCAATCGGGTCTATTCCAATTCATGGCGCCTACCAAGACGAGTGCACTGGATGTCATACGGCCATTATCCTGCCAGGGCGAAACATACTGCCACCCCGCCGATGCCGGGCATGTTCAGGCCCGGCGCCAGGTGGTTCCGCCCGCCCCGTCTTCCAATACGACGCCGGCGGCGGTCAGCGCATCGCGGATGCGATCCGACTCGGCAAAATCCTTCGCCTTGCGCGCCGCTTGGCGCGCAGCGATCAAAGCCTCGATCCCGGCTTCGGACAGGCCATCGGCAGCGCTTCCGGCTTGCAGGAAATCCGTGGCTTCGCGCTGCAGCAGACCGAGCACCGCGCCCAAGCTGCGAAGCGTCGTCGCGGCAGCGATATCGCCGCGATTGGCCTCGCCGGCCAGTTCGAACAGCACGGCGAGCGCCTCCGGCGTATTGAAATCGTCGTCCATCGCTGCCTTGAAACGTTGGGCAACCGGCTGCGCCCAGTCAGGGGCGGGCGTATTGACAGGTGCGTTCTTCAGCGCCGTATATAGCCGCGTCAGCGCACCCTTGGCGTCGTCGAGGTGCGCGTCTGAATAGTTCAGCGGGCTGCGGTAATGGGCGCGCAGGATGAAGAAGCGCACCACTTCGGCGTCGTATTTCGCCAGCACCTCGCGGATGGTGAAGAAGTTGCCGAGCGACTTGGACATCTTCTCGTTGTCCACGCGCACGAAGCCGTTGTGCAGCCAGTAGTTGACGAAAGTGCAGCCGTGCGCACCTTCCGACTGGGCGATTTCGTTTTCGTGGTGGGGAAACTGCAGATCCTGCCCGCCACCGTGGATGTCGAAATGCTGGCCGAGCAACTCGGCGCTCATCGCCGAGCATTCGATGTGCCAGCCGGGACGGCCCGGCCCCCACGGCGACTCCCACGCAGGTTCGCCCGGCTTGGCGGCTTTCCACAGCACGAAATCCATCGGGTCGCGCTTGTTGGGGTCGATGTCCACCCGCTCGCCGGCACGCAGCTCGTCGAGGCTCTTGCCCGACAGCCGCCCGTAGGTGGGAAACGCACGCACGCTGTAATACACGTCGCCGTTGGGCGCCGGGTAGGCCAGACCGTTGGCGATCAACTGCCCGATCAGTGCCAGCATCTGCGCCACGTATTCGGTGGCGCGCGGTTCGTGGTCGGGCGGCAGCACGCCCAGCGCACGCTCGTCCTCGTGCATCGCGGCAATGAAGCGCCCGGTCAGCGCAGCCGGGGTTTCGCCATTGTCATGCGCGCGTTTGATGATCTTGTCGTCGATGTCCGTGATGTTGCGAACGTAGTCGACCCGGTAGCCGCTGGCACGCAGCCAGCGCGTCACCATGTCGAACACCACGAATACACGCGCGTGGCCCAGATGGCAGAGGTCGTACACCGTCATGCCGCACACATACATGCGGACGACGCCGGGAGTAAGCGGGACGAATTCTTCCTTGGTGCGCGTGAGGGAATTAGTGATGTGCAGCATGGTGCGAACAGGCCTGGGGCGAAATGTCAGGGGGCGGTCCGGGGCGGCGCACCGACTGTCTTAGCGGGGTCGATGTTGTTAGAATGCCGGCTTCCCAAGATGATCCGAGCATATCACATGGCCTTGTCACGTTTCCTTGCCGCCGTTATTGCCGGCGTCATGCTCGTCGGCCTTCCCGTACAGGCCGATGAAATCCAGGACATCAACCTGCAGTTCCGCAAGGGCGAACTGACCGCCGCGCTCGACCAGGCCAACCGTTATCTGGCCAACAAGCCTAAGGACGCGCAGGCCCTGTTCCTGAAAGGCCTGATCCTCGGAGACCTGGGCAAGACCAACGATGCCATCGACGTGTTCAAGGGCCTGACCGAAAATTATCCCGAACTGCCCGAGCCCTACAACAACCTGGCCGTGCTCTATGCTTCGCAGGGCCGCTACGAACTGGCGCGAAACGCCCTCGAAATGGCCATTCGAACCCATCCCGACTACGTCACCGCGCACGAGAACCTTGGTGACATTTATGCCAAAATGGCGGCGATCGAGTATGGCAAGGTTCTGGCACTGGACAATGGCAACCAGGCTGCACAAACGAGGCTCAAGCTGATCCAGAACATGCTCGGCGGTCAGGCGACCAAACCGGCGGGCAAACCTGTGTCTGGTTCCGTCCGACCGACCAAAAAATAAAGGCAGCCCTCGCGGTGCCTGCAACGCGGCCTCGAGCCCACTCATCCCCGTAAACTCTCCATAGGACTCCACATGGTCAAGCTGCATACGAATCACGGCATCATCACCCTCGAACTCGACGCCGAGAAGGCCCCGAAGACGGTGGAAAACTTCCTGCAGTATGTGCGTGACGGCTTTTTCGACGGCACGATCTTCCATCGCGTGATCGACGGTTTCATGGTCCAGGGCGGCGGCTTCGAGCCCGGCATGACGCAGAAGCCCACCCGCGATGCGATCGAGAACGAAGCCTCCAACGGCCTCAAGAACGAGGCCTACACCATTGCCATGGCACGTACGCCCAATCCCAATTCGGCCACGGCGCAGTTTTTCATCAACGTCGCCAACAACAGCTTCCTCAACTTCACCGCCCCCACCCCACAGGGCTACGGCTATGCCGTGTTCGGCAAGGTGGTCGAGGGCATGGACGTGGTCGACGCGATCAAGAAAGTGAAGACCGGCAACCGCGCGGGCCACCAGGACGTGCCACTGGAGGACGTGGTGATCACCAAGGCGGAAATCGTCTGACCGGCACGGTGAGCCTGACCTCAAAACCAGGCGCAGGCCGCACCTATTTTGTTGCCGACCTGCACCTCACCGACGAACGCCCGGCTGCCACCGGGCGTTTTTTTCGCTTCCTGCAGGACGAGGTGGCCGGTGCGGACGCGCTCTACATCCTGGGCGACCTGTTCGAAGCCTGGATCGGCGACGACCACGGGGAACAAGTCGCCGGCGACACGGCGAACCGGCTCGCGGCACTGGGTGCAGCCGGTACGCGAGTGTACTTCATGCACGGCAACCGGGACTTCATGCTGGCCGAACGCTATGCTGCACGATCCGGCATGACGCTGATCGCGGATCCGGCACGAATTGACCTGTATGGGGTGCCGACGCTGCTGATGCACGGCGACACCCTGTGCACCGACGACACGGCCTACCAGGATTTTCGCCGCCGCGTCCGTCATCCGCTGACACGCGCACTCTTGCGTCGCCTGCCGCGGGCGCTGCGCCAGCGCATGGCACGCCAGGCGCGGGCGGGCAGCGAAGCGGCCAAGGCGCACAAGGCCGCCGGGATCATGGATGTGAATGCCGATGAAGTGGTACGCGTACTGCGCGAATACCAGGTCTGCCGTCTGATCCATGGGCATACCCATCGTCCCGCACAGCATGCGCTCACTGTCGACGATCGTGCATGCGTGCGCTGGGTGGTGCCGGACTGGTATACCCGCTGGGGCTATGTCGCGTGCGACGCCGCGGGCTGCACGCTGCAGGTGGGCGCGCTATGACGGCGTGTTGATCTCCGTCTCTCTTAAGACGGCGCATCAACCTGCGCTATGTCTATGAAGGCGCATTGATCTGCGCCATGCCCTCCGGCACGCGGAACAGCCCGGGATCCACTGGCAGCCGGGTTTCGCTCTCGAATGTCCGCGTCCGCCCGGTAAACTCGCGTTCCTCGAGAGGCAGGCCAAGACTGAGCGTGTCACCCGCGTTCCACACCTGATTCGCCAGGTCACAGTCGTGCTGCAAATCGGGAGGCGATGCCTTCCACACACGATATTGGGTCGCGGCCAGAATGGCTTTCATCTCGGCCATCGCGCGTGCCGCATCCATGGCATGTCTGGCGGCAATGCCTTCGCTACAGGCAACGCCCTTGACTGCCAGCGTGAAATGCCGGCCGCCACGCTCTGCCTTGCCCTTAGCGAGCCGCGCGTTCCAGCCGGCGGGTTTCAGCGGCAGCGTGCCGGACGCGAACACCATCGCCAGCCTGCTGTCGTGCATGACGTTGATGACCACCCGTTTCCGCCGGTCCAGCAGGGTGAAATCACCCGCGTCCTCGCCGCTGTCCATGCGCATGAAATCGGGGGTGACCAGGATGCGCGTCGCGTAAGGCGGGCCGCCCGGTTCCTGGTCGACGTAACGCAGCACCGTCATGTCGGCCGCATGCGCCATCCCCACGCACAGCGCGAGCAGAAGGCCGGACAGCGCTTTCATCCCGCCAGCCCGCGTGTCAGATCGGTCTGGATGTCGGCCACCGATTCCAGCCCTGCGGCGATGCGTACCAGCCCGTCGCTGATGCCGGCTGCCGCGCGCTGTTCCGCCGTCATGCGGCTGTGCGTGGTCGACGCGGGATGCGTGATCGTGGATTTGGTATCGCCGAGGTTGGCGGTAATCGACAGCAGTTTCGTCGCGTCGATCAGCTTCCAGGCGGCATCCTTGCCGCCCTTGAGCTCGAACGAGACGATGCCGCCGCCGGTTTTCTGCTGGCGCATCGCGAGTTCATGCTGCGGGTGCGAAGGCAGACCCGGATACCACACGCGCGCCACCTGGGGCTGGGCTTCCAGCCATTGCGCCAGCGCCAGCGCGTTTTTCGAATGCGCTTCCATGCGCAGCGAGAGCGTTTCCATGCCTTTGAGAATCACCCACGCGTTGAACGCCGACAGCGTCGGACCGGCCGTGCGCAGGAAAGTAAACACGCCCTCCATCAACTCCTTGCTGCCCAGCACGGCGCCGCCGAGCACCCTGCCCTGCCCGTCGAGATACTTGGTGGCGGAGTGGATCACGATGTCGGCGCCGAGTTCGAGCGGCTTCTGCAGCGCAGGCGAGCAGAAGCAGTTGTCGACCGCGAGCCAGGCGCCCGCCTCGTGCGCGATGTCGGCGAGCGCGCGGATGTCGCTGACTTCGGTGAGCGGATTCGACGGCGATTCGACGAAGAACAGTCGGGTGTTCGGCTTCACCGCCGCGCGCCATTCCGCCGGATCGGTCGGCGACACATAGGTCGTCTCGACGCCGAAGCGGCCGAGGATGTTGGAGAACAGCTGCACCGTCGAGCCGAAGATCGAACGCGACGCAACGACATGCTCGCCCGCCTTCATCAGCCCCATCACCGTCGCCAGGATCGACGCCATGCCGGAGGCGAACGCGACGCAGCGTTCGGCCCCTTCCAGCGCAGCAAGCCGTGCTTCCATCATGTTGACGGTAGGATTGGCGAAGCGCGCGTAGATGGGCCCGGGCTGTTCGCCCTTGAAGCGTGCCGCCGCTTCCGCAGCGCTGCTGAACATGAAGCTCGAGGTGAGGAATATCGCCTCCGAGTGTTCGTTGAACTGGCTGCGCACCGTACCGGCACGCACGGCCAGCGTCTCAATGTCGTATTCGTCGTTGTCCATGTTTGATCCCAAAAATAAAAACCCCGAACGGCAAGCGCGGTTCGGGGTTTCCCTGGCGACGCTTTAGCCGAATTTATCAAGCGCCCGCAAGCTGAGGTTCAAATCGGCGCCAAGGACAATTTACGCCCGGCGCCGGACACGGTCAACCGTTATTCGCCGCCAGATTGAGGTCGAGTTGCTGGGTGGAAAGCGCCGACGGTGGCGGGGTTTCGCCGTTGCGCACGGCCTCGACGTAATTCAGGTACTCCGGCGTCACGTCGCCGGTGATGTAGCGACCGTCGAAGCACGAGGTATCGAAGTCCTGAATCGCGGGATTGCCCGAACGGACCACCTCCACCATTGCGTCAAGATCCTGGTAGATCAGCGCGTCGCAGCCGATCTCGCGCGCGATCTCTGCGTCGGTGCGGCCATTGGCGATCAGTTCGTTGCGCGTCGGCATGTCGATACCGTAGACGTTGGAGAAACGTACCGGCGGCGAGGCCGAGGCGAAATACACCTGGGCGGCACCGGCATCGCGCGCCATCTGCACGATCTCGCGGCTGGTGGTGCCGCGAACGATGGAGTCGTCGACCAGCAGCACGTTGCGGCCCTTGAACTCCTCGGCGATGGCATTGAGCTTCTGCCGCACCGATTTCTTGCGCAGCGCCTGTCCCGGCATGATGAAGGTGCGCCCGATATAGCGGTTCTTGATGAAGCCTTCACGGTAGGGCACGTTGAGGTGGTTTGCCAGCTGCAGTGCGGAGGGACGGCTGGTGTCGGGAATCGGGATCACCACGTCGATCCTGAGATGGGCGAATTCACGCTTGATCTTTTCGGCCAGCGACACGCCCATGGCGAGCCGCGTGCTGTAGACCGAGACGCCGTCCATCACCGAGTCGGGACGGGCGAGGTATACGTATTCGAAGATGCAAGGATTGAGCACGGCCTTGTCGCTGCACTGACGGCTGTGCAGCTTGCGCTCGTAGTCGATGAACACCGCTTCGCCCGGCGCCACGTCGCGCAGCAGACGGAAGCCCAGCGTATCGATCGCCACGCTCTCCGACGCGACGATGTACTCGTGCGGCGTAACCTGTTCATTGACGCCGATCACCAGCGGCCGGATGCCGTACGGGTCGCGGAAGGCCAGCAGACCATGGCCGGCAATGAAGGCCGTCACCGCATAGGCGCCCTTGCAGCGCGCATGCACGCCGGACACCGCGCCGAAGATCGTGTCCAGATTGAGTTGGCGCCCGGCGGCGCGCACCTGGAGTTCATGCGCCAGCACGTTCAACAGCACCTCGGAATCCGAATTGGTGTTGACGTGGCGCAGATCGGCGCGGAACAGCGACTCCTTCAGCTCGTCGGTGTTGGTGAGGTTGCCGTTGTGTCCCAGCACGATGCCGTAGGGCGAGTTCACGTAGAACGGCTGCGATTCGGCCGACGACGACGCACTGCCGGCGGTGGGATAGCGCACGTGCGCCACCCCCATGTCGCCCAGCAGATTGCGCATGTCGCGGGTGCGGAACACGTCGCGTGCCAGCCCCTGCCCCTTGTGCATGTGGAAACGGCTTTCTTCCGCCGTCACGATGCCGGCCGCATCCTGACCGCGATGCTGGAGCACCATCAGCCCGTCATACAAAAGCTGATTGGCTGCCGAATTGGAAACGACTCCGATTACCCCGCACATGATGTGCACCCATCCATAAAGTTATTCGAAACGAATGTACTTCGCCACGTCGGCCGGCACCAGCGGCAAGGCGCGCTGCGCCATCGCCTGCAGGCTGCCCGACACCCGGGCCTGCTTCCAGAAGTCGGTACGCGGCAGCGAAGTCAGCCCGGCCGCCAGCGTCAGCCCGATCAGGATCACCAGACCCTTGGCCAGCCCCAGCACCCCGCCCAGCACCTTGTCGGCGCCGCCCAGCCCCACCGCCTTGACCAGTGTTACCAGGGCATGCCCCAGCAGCAGCACGCCGATCAGCACCACCAGAAAAACCACTGCAAAACCGGCGAAGTAGCGAATGCTCGGGCTCTCGATCCCGATCGGCAACAGCGGTGCCACCACCAACGCGCCCCATTTTCCCAGCATGAATGCCAGGATCCAGGCGGCCAGCGAAAACAGCGTATCGACCATGCCGCGCATCAGGCCGCGTACCACGGTCAGGACCAGCACCAGCACCACGATGAGGTCGAGCGTGTTCATTTGGCCAGCACCTGCCCGGTCATGCCGTTTTCAGCCAGCCGCCCTGCCGCTGCCTCCGCGGCCTCGCGCGTCGGATAAGGCCCTACACGCACACGCGTCAGATTGCCAACCGTATCGGTGTAGGTCGGCAATCCTGCCAGTGCCGCGCGCGCCTTGAGTTCGCGAGCCTTGGCGCCATCGGACAGGGCGGCAAGCTGTACCACGAACATTTCACTGGTTGCCGCAGGTTTTTTATGGGGAACAGGGGCAGCAACGGGATGCGGCTTGGGTTGCGGTTTGGCGGGTTCCGCTTTGACAGGCTCAGGCTTGACCGGTTCGCCTTCAGGCTTGGGCTCGGGTCTGGCTGCTGGTTTTGCGGGTTCGGGCGGCGGCGGCGCGGGCTGCGACGGCGCTGAAGGCGCGGGTTCGGCTGCAGGCACTGGCGCGACCGCCTGTTGTTCGGGTACGGGCGTCGGAGCTTCGGCCATGTGGACCGACAGCGTACTCGTCGGCGGCGGCTCGTCTTCCAGCAACAGCGGCAGCACGATCACCGCTAGCAAGGTCAACGCCACCGCACCGATCAGTCGGCGCCTGGCGAGGCGTTTGAGGTCATTTTCACTGCTGGGTGGCGGCATGGTCGAGCACGGCGGCAACGGTATAAAACGAACCGAAGACGAGAATTCTATCATCTTCGCGCGCCGCGCTTCGTGCCTCCGTGAGTGCACGGGCGACATCCGGTTGCACGTGTATCGGCACCTCGCCCACCTGGCCGCGCAGTTCGGCAGCCAGTGCCTTGGCATCCTGCGCACGCGGCGAAGCAGGCGTACACGTCCACCATGCATCGATTTCGTCGCGCAATGCCGCAAACACCCCCGCCGCATCCTTGTCGGCCAGCATGCCAACGACTGCCAGCGTGCGTCCGCCTACAGGCTGGTCGTGCAGGGTGGCCGCCAGTGCCCGCGCGGCTTCCGGATTGTGCGCCACGTCCAGAATGACTGCCGGCGCCTGGGCGATGTGCTGGAACCGCCCCGGCACGCGCGTGTCCGCCAGCCCGCGGCGGATAGCCGCTTCATCCACGGGCAGACGATCCTGTATGGCATCCAGCGCCGCCAGCGCACCGGACGCGTTACGCAACTGGCAGGCGCCCGCCATGGCGGGCAGCGGCAAATCTGCCCAGCATGTAGCGAGGCTGCGATAGGTCCAGTGGTCGTCCTCGCGCTGCGCGGAAAAATCCTGGTCCACACACCGCAGGTCGGCACCGATACGACGGGCATGTTCAAGCAGGCTGAGCGGCGGCACGGGATCGACGCAAACTGCAGGACGTCCGGTTCGATAAATCCCCGCCTTCTCGAAGCCGATCTTTTCGCGGCTGTCGCCCAGGTAGTCCATATGGTCGAGATCGACGCTGGTGACGACCGCGACGTCGGCGTCGAATACGTTCACGGCATCGAGCCGCCCGCCAAGGCCCACCTCAAGAACGGCCACATCGATGCCGGCATCGATGAACCGGGCCATCGCGCCCAGGGTGCCAAATTCGAAGTAGGTCAGCGAAACGTCGCCGCGTGCCGCGTCGACCCGTTCGAATGCAGCGATGAGTTCGGCGTCGCTCGCCTCCCTGCCGGCGACCCGCACGCGTTCGTTGTAGCGCAGCAGATGCGGCGAGGTGTACAGGCCGGTCTTGTAGCCGGCGGCATCGAGGATGGTAGCCAGATACGCACAGGTAGAGCCTTTGCCGTTGGTGCCGCCCACGACGATGAGCGGAAAATCCGGAACGAGTCCAAGTGCATCCTTGACCCGACGCACCCGATCGAGGCCGAGATCGATCGTACTGGGATGCAGTCGTTCCAGCCGCGCCAGCCAGGCATCAAGGGAAGTAAGACGTTGCACGATCAGGTTACGCCAGGACGGTATGCCAGACAGGAATCAAACAAATCGCCGCGATGCGGGCATGTCTCCGGCGACTTGGGCGCTCAATCAACTCGGATGTCAGGCCGCCAGCGCCGGCCGGCCCATCATCATCGCCAGCGTGGATGCGAGCTCGCTACGCATCTGACGGCGATCGATGATGCGGTCGATGGCGCCCTTCTCTTGCAGGAACTCGGCGCGCTGAAACCCTTCCGGCAGGGTTTCGCGCACGGTCTGCTCGATCACGCGCGGCCCGGCAAAGCCGATCAGCGCGTTGGGCTCGGCGACGATCAGGTCGCCCAGCATGGCGAAGCTCGCCGACACGCCGCCCATCGTGGGATCGGTCAGCACCGACACGAAGGGCAGTCGATGGCGCGATAACTGGGTCAGCGCCGCCGACGTCTTGGCCATCTGCATCAACGAAAACAGGCCTTCCTGCATGCGCGCGCCGCCGCTGGCGGAGAAGCAGACGAAGGCCGAGTTCGACTCGATCGCCGCTTCCACACCCAGGGCGAAGCGCTCGCCAACCACCGACCCCATCGAGCCGCCCATGAACTTGAACTCGAACGCCGCTGCCACTACCGGCACCGCCTTGACGCTGCCGCCGATCACCACCAGTGCATCCGTTTCCGACGTGCCGGTCTGCGCTTCCTTCAGGCGGTCGGGATATTTCTTGCTGTCCTTGAATTTGAGCGGGTCGAGGGGCGTGATATGGGCGCCGATTTCATGCTGCCCCTCCGCATCCAGCAGCATGGCCAGCCGCTGCCGCGCACCGATACGATGGTGGTGACCGCACTTCGGGCACACTTCCAGGTTGCTTTCCAGATCGGCACGGTAGAGCACCTCGTTGCAGGCCGGGCACTTGGACCACAAGCCCTCGGGCATCGACTTCTTCGATGCCTGTGCACGCCGCTTGATCTTCGGCGGCAGGATTTTCTGAAACCAGCTCATGTGTCTTCTCCGTTTATTTCGATGCCGCGTCGACGCCGCGGCGCAATTCGGCCACCAGGTGCTTGACGCGGTTGGTGCATTCGCCTTCGGGCGCGGTCTCGATCTCGTTCACGATGCGGCTGCCCACCACCACCGCGTCGGCGATGCGCGCCACCGCTTCGGCGGTTGCCGCGTCGCGTATGCCGAAGCCCACGCCCACCGGCAGGCTGCAATGCTTGCGCACCATGGCCAGTTTCTGCGCGACTTCCTCGGTGTCGAGATTGGCCGAACCCGTCACGCCCTTGAGCGAGACGTAATAGATGAAACCGCCGGCGGCCGCCGCCACTTGTTCCACGCGCGATTCCGGCGTCGTCGGCGACAACAGGAAAATCGGGTCGAGGCCGTGGGCCTTGAACACGTCCGACACGCCGGCCGATTCCTCCGGCGGAATATCCACCGTCAGCACGCCGTCCACGCCGGCCGCCTTCGCCGCCAGGGCAAAGGTTTCGTAGCCCATGCGTTCGACCGGGTTGGCATAGCCCATCAGTACCACGGGCGTCGTCGTATTGGTCTTGCGGAATTCCGCCGTCATCGCCAGCACGTCCTTCAGCCCGACCTTGTTCGCCAGCGCCCGTTCGGATGCCCGTTGGATCACCGGGCCGTCGGCCATGGGATCGGAAAACGGCACCCCCAACTCGATGATGTCGGCCCCGGCTTCCACCAGCGCGTGCATCAGCGGCACCGTCAGGCCCTTGCCGGGGTCGCCTGCGGTAATGAAGGGAATCAGGGCTTTTCTGTTGTGCGCTTTCAGCGCGATAAAGGTCTGGCCGATGCGGCTCATGGTGTGGTCTTCTGGAAGATTCGATTCAATTGGGGAGCCGGTTCAGAGTGTGATCCCCGATACCTTGGCCACGGTGTTGATGTCCTTGTCGCCGCGCCCGGAGAGATTGACCAGGATGATCTTGTCCTTGCCCAGGGTCGGCGCAAGCTTCTTGGCATGGGCGACGGCATGGCTGGATTCGAGTGCGGGAATGATGCCTTCGTAACGACACAGATCGTGAAAGGCGGCCAGTGCCTCGTCGTCGTCGATCGCGACATATTCGGCACGGCCGGCATCCTTGAGGTAGCTGTGTTCGGGGCCAACACCGGGATAGTCGAGACCGGCGGAGACCGAATGGGTCTCGATGATCTGGCCGTTCTCGTCCTGCATCAGGTAGCTGCGGAAGCCATGCAGCACGCCGGGCGTGCCGGCGGTGAGCGGCGCCGCGTGCTTGCCGCTGGCCACGCCGGAACCGCCCGCTTCGACGCCGATCAGGCGCACGTTTTCATGCGGGATATAGGGATGGAAGATGCCGATGGCGTTGGAACCGCCGCCGACGCAGGCGATCACCGCATCGGGCTGGCGGCCGGCCAGTTCCGGCATCTGGACGAGGCATTCGCGGCCGATCACGCACTGGAAGTCGCGCACCAGCATGGGATACGGATGCGGGCCGGCGGCCGTGCCAAGAATGTAAAAGGTCGACTCGACGTTGGTCACCCAGTCGCGCATCGCCTCGTTCAGCGCATCCTTCAGGGTCTTGGAACCCGACGACACCGGTACCACGGTGGCGCCCAGGAGCTTCATGCGGAAGACGTTGGGCGACTGGCGGGCGACGTCCTCGGCACCCATGTAGACCACGCATTCCATGCCGTAGCGCGCCGCGACGGTGGCCGACGCGACGCCGTGCTGGCCGGCGCCGGTTTCGGCAATCACGCGCTTCTTGCCCATGCGCCGCGCCAGCAGCGCCTGGCCGATGGTGTTGTTGATCTTGTGCGCACCGGTGTGGTTGAGATCCTCGCGCTTGAGGTAGATCTGCGCGCCGCCGTAGGCTTCGGAGAGCCGCTTGGCGTGATACACCGGACTGGGACGGCCGACGTAGTGCTTGAGCTCATACTCGAATTCGGCGATGAAAGCGGGATCGTTGCGCGCCTTGTCGTATTCGACGCGCAGTTCGTCGAGCGCCGCCATCAGGGTTTCGGCGACGAAAATGCCGCCGTAGGGGCCGAAGTGGCCGCGGGAATCGGGTAGATCGGTGAGCTTCATGATGCTTCTTTCGCTTTCGCAATGAATTGCGCAATCTTGTGCGCGTCCTTGATGCCTTTGGCGGCAACGGCCGCCCCATTAACAAGCAGCGCCGCTTCGACCCCGGAGGACACATCCACCGCCCACGGTCGCACGCGCTGCACCGCATCGGCGACGTTGTCGGGCGTGAGGCCGCCCGACAGGATGATCGGCCTTGGGAGATCCGGCGGGATCAGGGCCCAGTCGAAGCGTTCCCCGGTGCCGCCCGGCACGCCCGGCACGAAGGCATCGAGCAACAGGCCGCGTGCGGCATCGAAGTCAGCCGCGCATTTTAGCAAATCCGTGTCCCGATTGACCCGTACCGCCTTGATATAGGGTCGGCCGAAGCGCGTACAGTCGGCCGGCGTCTCGTCGCCGTGGAATTGCAGCAGGTCGAGCGGGGCACGTTGCAACACGCTTTCGACGAAGGCCGGCTCGGCGTTGACGAACAGGCCCACGCTCTGGACGAAGGGCGGCAATGCGCGCACCAGTTCAGCGGCGGCCTCGACCGACACGTGGCGCGGACTTTTTTCGTAGAACACGAAGCCCACGGCATCCGCCCCCGCGCTGCAGGCGGCTTGCAGGTCCTGCAACCGGGTGATGCCACAGATTTTTACGCGAACAGCCATCGTTCCGAGCTTTCCGGCAAGGCAAAGTGCGCAGGATACCGGATGTGGGTGAGATACAGCCCGGCGGCGTCGAAAGTGGGCGCTGCCAGCGTGCGATCGCGGCTTTGCAGGATCTCGTGCATCCACTCGGGCGACTGCATGCCGGCGCCGATATGGACCAGGCAGCCCATGAGATTGCGCACCATGTGGTGCAGGAAACCGTCGGCGCGGAAATCGCACAGCAGGTAATCGCCGCGCCGCTCGATCTGCGCCAGCCGCAGCTCCTTGACCGGCGACCGGGCCTGGCATTCGGCGGCACGGAAGGCGGAAAAATCGTGCCGACCGATCAGATGCGCCGCCGCCCGGTTCATCGCGTCGGCATCGAGCGGACGATGATGCCAGCCGATCAGCCCGTGATTGAGGCCGGGCCGCACCGGGTGATTCAGCAGCACATAGCGGTAGCCCCGCTGTGTGGCGGCGAAACGCGCATGAAAATCCTCGCCCACCTCGCGCGCCCATAACACCGCCACGCCAGGCGGAAGATGGCTATTGACGCCGCGCACCCAGGCCGTAATCGGACGCTGGGCCGAAGTATCGAAATGGGTGACCTGGAATGCCGCGTGCACGCCGGTGTCGGTGCGCCCGGCTGCAGTGACGACCGTCCTTTCGCCGGCAATCGCCGACACGGCCGCTTCCAGTGCGTTCTGCACACCGCAGCCCTGCGGCTGCGACTGCCAGCCGCAAAAGCCGACGCCGCAATATTCCAGCCCCAATACGATACGCATACTCACCCGGCCTCACGCCAGCACGATCCACACCCCAAGCAAGCCCGCAAGTATGACGGCGCTATCGCAGCCTTGCCAGCGTTCGGTGCGCAGAGTGTACGTGGCGGGGCCGGCGTCATCCGGCAATGGCACGCGCAGCGCATCCAGCCACCGCGCCGGTTTGGGCGCATGCTCGACGTAGTCCAGGGTCAGCCCCAGGCGTACTGCGAAGGCGCGACGATCAAACCCCAACCAGACCAGCGGGCGGGCCAGGCCATACAGGCCGTAAATCAGGCGAGGGCGGATAGTGGTGGCGAGCAGCACCCCCAGTCCAGCGATCATCAGTGCCAGCCGCGCCACGCGCAGTGCACCCAGCCGGATCCCTTCCAAGGTCGGGCTGGCCCATTCGAGCGGGGGCCATAACGGCGTACCGGGCATGGTGTAGGCGTAGGTAAGCAGAAGGACAACCATCAGCCAACGGGTTCGGCGCAACAAACGCCAGGCCTCATGGCGGGCAGATGCAAACAGCAAGGCCGTCGCAAGGGCGACGGCCAGGAAAGCAAGCTGGGGCAAGACAGCACGTTCCACCGCCACTGCCCACCCGCACCACAGCAGGATGCGGGCAGCCGGATGGGGGCATCTAACCAAGCGAACTCAACATGCCTTGCGCATCGGATTTCTGTCTTTCGCTGCCTTCGGCCAGCACTTCGTTGAGGATCTCGCGTGCGCCTTCCTTGTCACCCATTTCCACATAGGCACGGGCAAGATCGAGCTTGGTACCGACTTCGTCGAGTTCGAGTTCGTTGTCGCCCGACTCGCCCAGATCGAGATCGAGGCCGCTGAAATCGAATTTGCTGTCCGGACCATTATCGTCATTCAGGCCGAGATCCAGCTTCAACGAGTCGTCCTCCTCCGCAGGCAGATCGATATCCGGTAGATCGAAGTTCAGGCTATGGGTATCCGCCTCGACGTAGCCGGCTGCAGAGGATTCAGCCGCAGGCTCGGACGGCATGTCGAAATTGAGGACATGCCCCGCGGATTCGAATTCCAGCGGCATGTTGTCGGCTACCGGCTCTGGCTCGATTTCATGTTCGGCAGCGGGTGCCGATTCGATGGCGGATTCGGCCTTCGCCGGCTCGCCTGCGAAGGCCACGGCTCCACCGGCGATCGCCGCTGTCGCCGCTACCGTTTCCGCCGCGGCAGAAGGAGCGCTCGACTGCACGCCGCCATACAGCGGGTTGGTCGGATCGATGCTGCGGCCCATTTCGCAGACTTTGTCCCACAAAGGGCTCGACTTGCTGCCAAGCGCAGCATAGAGCTCGCCGGCAACCGATTCGAATGCTGAGGTATTGCGGCGCGCAGCGTAGATTTCCAGCAGTTTGACGCGGATTTCGTGACGGTCCGGATTTTTGCTGATGGCTTCCTTGAGGATCTCCTCAGCTTGGGCATCACGGCCGTACGCCATGTACACCTCGGCTTCGGCGATGGGATCCACATCGTGGGTATCGATGGTGCCCAGACCCGCCTGGCTGAAATCGGTCAGGAAAGACGTGTCGCCGGTATTAACGCTGCCACCGGATGCGGCACCGATGACCGTGTTCGGGCGCACGTCGCCGCCGCTCATGATGCTGTCTTCAAGGGCGGCGCTGCCGCCTTTGCGGCGTCCGCCACCCGCCATCATCCACCACAGGATACCGCCCAAGCCCAGCGCGGCTACGCCCCCCCCCCAATACAACGGGTCGGCGAGCAGAGGGTCGTACCAGTTTTGAGCTGGTTCGGGGCTGGCCGGCGGCGCCTTGACGGTGGGTGCAACTGGTGCCGGAGTAGGCGCAGGCTTGGCCGCCTGCGGAGCAACCGGGGCCGGGGTTGGGGTCGGAGCAGGAACGGGGGCTGGGGCTTCTTTTTTCGCTTTCTCCTTCATCTCGACCAGCTTCTGCATATCCTGGATCTGCTTTTCCAGTGTAGCCACGCGCTGCCCCGACTCCTTCAGCGCTTTTTCGCGGGCAGTCGCATCCTCTTCCTGTGCGCGCAGTTTTTCCTGCAGCGCCCGGGTTTCATCGGCCTTGCCCGCGGTCGTGGCAGGCGGCGCGGCCTTGGACAGCTTCAGGACGTCCTTCGGCGCTTCGGCTGCCGGCTTGGCGTGATCTTCCACCTTGGGCGTGACCTTGCCGCTGCTGGCCTGGCCTTGTGTAGCCTTGGCCGCGGGAGCTGCGCTCACGGTTCCGGCCAGTTTCTGCCGATAGGCACGCCAGTCATCCGCCTGCAGCCTGAGTTCGCGCATTGCATCTTGTTGCGGAATGGCAGCCACTTTGTCGGCGGACGGAACGTCGAGCGTCTTGCCTGCCCGCAGACGGTTCATGTTGCCGTCGAAAGCCTGGGTATTCTCCCGATAGAGGCCAACCAGGGTCTGCTCCAGACTCACGCCTTCGGGGCGCACGCGGCTGGCAATGCCGATGAGGGTGTCGCCCCGTTTGACTTTGACATGGTCCGCCGCCGTGGCCTTGGGCGCGGCCTTGCCCGCAGCGGGAGTCGTCGTTTTGGGTGCTGCCACGGCCGGGGCTGGAGCTGGGGCGGGTTTGGCTGCGGGGCCGTTCGACGGCGCCACGGCCGTCACGGGCGCCACCGTCTGTTTTGCCGCGAGACCCGGAGGATCGAGCAGCATGGTGTATTCACGCACCAGTCGTCCCGAACCCCAGTTCAGTTCGACCAGCATATCGATGAAGGGGTCGTTCACCGGGCGGCTGGAACTGACTTTCAGGACGGCCTTGCCGTTCGGCTTTTTCTCGACCGTGAAGCGCAGGGACGACAACACCGGGGCAAATTCGACGTGCGCATCGCGAAACGCCTGGTCGGAAGCCAGGCTGGCCGACAGGCTGTCGAGTTCGGCCTTGTCTGCCGCGAACAACTCGATTTCGGCCGCAAGCGGCTGGCCGAGCGTAGAGGTGACCGACAGCTTGCCCAACCCGGCTGCATCCGCCATCAGCGGCACGGCGATCAGGCCGGCAGCCACCAGTTGGGTGGTGAAGCGCTTCAATTTCATCCGTCTCTCCCTGTTCGCCCCGCTAGCGGGGCTGTTGAATCCTTGACGTCACTATTGACGGCTCGTCAGGCGCAATCTTTAGTGCAACAATCGCACCAGTCTTGAACCTGCCGCCCTCAACCCCATTCGGTCAGGCTTCCAGCAGGATGCGCAGCATGCGGCGCAGCGGTTCGGCTGCCCCCCATAGCAGTTGGTCGCCGACGGTAAACGCGGTCAGGTATTCCGGCCCCATGTTGAGCTTGCGCATGCGGCCGATCGGCACGGTCAGCGTACCGGTCACTGCGGCCGGGGTCAGTTCGCGCATGCTGAGTTCACGGTCGTTCGGTACCACCTTCACCCACTGGTTGTGGGCGGCGATCAGGCTGTGAATGTCGGCCAGCGGGACATCTCTTGTCATTTTGATGGTGAGCGCCTGCGAGTGGCAGCGCATCGCGCCGACGCGCACGCACAGGCCGTCGATCGGAATCGGTTTGTCGCTGCGGCGCATGATCTTGTTGGCCTCGACCTGCGCCTTCCATTCCTCCTTGGACTGGCCGGACTCGAGCGCGACGTCGATCCACGGGATCAGGTTGCCGGCCAGCGGCACCGGCCAGGCGTCGACCGGGTAGCGGTCGGAACGGATAAAATCCGCCACCTTGCGGTCGATTTCGAGGATGGCGGAAGCCGGGTCGGCGATCAGGTCCTTCACTTCGGCATACACTGCGCCCATCTGGGCGATCAGTTCGCGCATGTTGCGCGCGCCAGCGCCGGAGGCGGCCTGATAGGTCATCGGCGACACCCATTCGACCAGGCCGGCATCAAATAGCCCGCCCATTGCCATCAGCATCAGCGACACCGTGCAATTACCGCCGACATAGGTCTTGACGCCATTGGCGATGCCGTCCTGTATGACATTCTTGTTGACCGGGTCGAGGATGATGATGGCCTCGTCCTTCATCCTCAGCGTCGAGGCGGCGTCGATCCAGTAGCCATTCCAGCCCGCCGCACGCAGCTGCGGATAGACTTCCTTGGTGTAGTCGCCGCCCTGGCAGGTGATGATGGTATCGCAGGCCTTCAGTTCATCGATGCTGCCGGCATCCTTCAGCGGCGGCACGTCACGGCCGATGTCGGGTCCTTTGCCGCCGACGTTCGAGGTGGTGAAGAACACCGGTTCGATGTGATCGAAGTCGCGCTCTTCCTTCATGCGCCCCATCAGCACGGAACCCACCATGCCGCGCCAGCCGACCAGTCCTACTTTCATCATGTTCGTCTCCAGATAATCGGTCCGCGCATGCCTCGCAGGCCGTGCGCGGGAAAAATCACAGCGCCTTCACCACCGCGTCGCCCATCGCGCTGCACGACACTTTCTGCGTACCCTCAGTCCAAATGTCGCCGGTACGCAGACCCTGCGCGATCACCTTCTTCACCGCATTCTCGATGCGGTCGGCGGTCGCCAAGTCGGCGAAGGTGTAGCGATACATCATCGCCACCGACAGAATGGTCGCCAGCGGATTCGCCAGGTTCTTGCCGGCGATGTCGGGCGCCGAGCCGTGGATCGGCTCGTACATGCCCTTGTTGTGCTCGTCGAGCGAGGCCGATGGCAGCATGCCGATCGAGCCGGACAGCATTGACGCGGCATCGGACAGGATGTCGCCGAAGATGTTGCCGGTGACGATCGTGTCGAACTGCTTGGGCGCGCGGATCAGCTGCATCGCCGCGTTGTCGACGTACATGTGGGAAAGCGCGACCTCGGGATAGTCCTTCGACACCTCTATCATCACTTCCTTCCACAGCTCGGAGCATTCCAGCACGTTGGCCTTCTCGACCGAACACAGCTTCCTGCCGCGCTTCATCGCGATGCCGAAGGCGACGTGCGCGACACGGCGCACCTCGGACTCGGAATACAGCATCGTGTTGAAGCCGACGCGCTCGCCATTCCGCACCTCGATACCACGTGGCTGACCGAAGTACACGTCGCCGGTCAACTCACGCACGATCATGAGATCGAGACCGGACACCACCTCGGGCTTCAGCGAGGACGCACCCGCCAGTTCGGGATACAGCAGCGCCGGCCGCAGGTTGGCGAACAGGTTGAGCTCCTTGCGGATGCGCAGGAGGCCGCGCTCGGGGCGCAACGGACGATCCAGCGTGTCGTATTGCGGGCCGCCGACAGCGCCGAGCAGCACCGTATCGGCCTCCCGCGCGAGTTTCAGCGTCGCCTCAGGCAGCGGATCGCCCGCCGCGTCGTAGCCCGCGCCGCCGATGGGCGCGGTCTCCATTTCGATTTTCGCGCCGTCGGCACGCAGGACTTCCAGCAGCTTCACCGCCTGCGCGACGATTTCCGGACCGATGCCGTCACCCGGCAAGACTGCAATCTTCATTGTTGTGATCCACTAAATAACCAGGGGGCTTCCTGCTTGCGCCGTTCTTCGTATGCCTTGATCTTGTCGGCCTGCAACAGGGTGAGGCCGATGTCGTCGAGCCCGTTCAACAGACGGTGCTTACGCCCCGCATCCACATCGAACCGGATGCTTTCACCCGTTGGCGTGGTCACCGTCTGCTTGTCCAGATCCACTGTCAGGGCGTACCCCTCATTCGCTTCGCATTCGCGGAACAGTCGGTCTACCACCGCAGCGTCAAGCACAATCGGCAAGATGCCGTTCTTGAAGCAGTTGTTGTAGAAGATGTCGGCGAAGCTCGGCGCGATGATGGCAAGGACGCCATAGTCCTCCAGCGCCCATGGCGCGTGCTCTCGGCTCGAACCGCAGCCGAAATTGTCGCGTGTCAGCAGCACCGATGCGCCCTGATAGCGCGGCTGATTCAGCACAAAATCCGGATTCAGCGGACGGTCGTGATTCGACTTGCCCGGTTCGCCGTGGTCGAGATAGCGCCATTCGTCGAACAGATTCGGGCCGAAGCCGGCGCGCTTGATCGATTTCAGGAACTGCTTGGGGATGATCGCATCGGTGTCGACGTTGGCACGATCCAGGGGCACGACCAATCCATCCAACACTGAGAACTTACGCATCACTTGCTCACCTTCTCCAGTTTTTCGCCGCCTTTTTGCATCTTCTCGCCGACCCACTCGCCCGCCTTCTTGACGCCGTGCTCCGTCGCTTCAACGCCTTTCTTGATGCCACGTTCCGTTGCTTCCGCACCTTTCTTGATGCCGCGCTCCGTCGCTTCCGCGCCCTTCTTCACGGCGTCGCCCGTCTTTTGGACAACGCTTTTCTCTTCCGCCCATGCGCCTTGCGCCATCGCCAGCAACACCAACAACCCGAAGATTTTCTTCATCTTTCACTCCTTGCGGACATCGACGAAATGGCCGGCACACGCAGCAGCAGCCGCCATCGCCGGACTGACCAGATGCGTCCTGCCGCCCTGCCCCTGCCGTCCCTCGAAATTGCGGTTGGAAGTGGAGGCGCAACGCTCGCCCGGCTCCAGGCGGTCGGCGTTCATTGCCAGGCACATCGAGCAGCCGGGTTCGCGCCATTCGAAGCCGGCCTCGATAAAAATCCTGTCGAGGCCTTCGGCCTCGGCCTGCTGTTTGACCAGGCCGGAACCGGGCACCACCATCGCCAGCTTGACGTTGGGCGCGACCTTGCGACCCTTCGCCACGCTGGCGGCCTCGCGCAGATCCTCGATGCGGGAATTGGTACACGAGCCGATGAACACCTTGTCGACCGGAATTTCGGCGATCGGCGTGCCGGCCTGCAGGCCCATGTATTCCAGGGCGCGCGTCCAGTCGTGGCGCTTGACCTCGCTCGACGCGTCGGCCGGGTTGGGTACGCAGCCGCCGATGGTCGCCACCATTTCGGGCGAGGTACCCCAGGTGACCTGCGGTTCGATCTTCGCGGCATCGAGTTCGACCACGCGGTCGAACTCGGCGTCGGCATCCGAGTGCAGCGTGTTCCACCACGCCACCGCCTGGTCCCATGCGTCGCCCTTCGGCGCGTACGGACGGCCCTCGACGTAATCGATGGTGGCCTGGTCGACCGCCACCATGCCGGCGCGCGCGCCGGCCTCGATCGCCATGTTGCACAGGGTCATGCGCCCTTCCATGGTAAGGGCCCGGATCGCCGAGCCGCCGAATTCAAGCGCGTAGCCGGTGCCGCCGGCGGTGCCGATCTCGCCGATGACCGCGAGCGCGATGTCCTTCGCGGTCACGCCGTGGCCCAACTGGCCTTCCACCTTCACCAGCATGGTCTTCGAAGGTTTCTGCCACAGGCATTGCGTCGCCAGCACATGCTCGACTTCGGACGTGCCGATGCCGAACGCCAGTGCACCGAAGGCGCCGTGGGTTGACGTGTGCGAGTCGCCGCAGACCACGGTCATCCCGGGCAGGGTCAGTCCTTCCTCGGGGCCGATGACGTGGACGATGCCCTGGCGGATGTCGTCCATCTTGAATTCGGTGATGCCGAACTCGGCGCAGTTGGCGTCGAGCGTTTCAACCTGCAGGCGCGAAACGGGATCGGCGATGCCCTGCGATCGGTCGGTCGTCGGCACGTTGTGGTCCGGCACGGCAATCGCCGCATCCGCGCGGCGGGGCGTGCGGTGGGCGAGCTTCAGCCCTTCGAAGGCCTGCGGGCTGGTGACTTCATGCACCAGATGACGATCGATATACAGCAGGGTGGTGCCATCGGGTTCGACATGAACCACGTGGGCGTCCCACAGTTTCTTGAACAAGGTTTCACCGGGCATGCGGAATAAGGCCATACAGCGCGTAAAACGCTGATTATTTCATAGCTTAGGGGCCGCTGGCACGGGTTTTGTTCCGCCCCAGGCCGCATAGACCACCCAGGCCAGCGCCGCGCTGGCGGCAGCGAGGGTAAAGGTCCAGGCCGACCCCAGCGATTCCCAGGTCAGGCCGCTGGCCAAGCCGCCGATCGTGCCGCCGATGCCATAGGACAGGCTGGTGTAGAGCGCCTGGCCTCGCGCCTGGTGACGGCCACGGAAATGCTGGTGAACCAGCGCCACGGCGGAGGCATGGAAGGTGCCGAAGGTGAAGGCATGCAGCGTCTGGGCACCCCACACAAGCCAGGCCGATTCCACGCCCCAGGCGATCAGCAGGAAGCGCAGCACCGCCAGTGCGAAGCTTGCCAGGATCAGCCGACGCGGCGTCACCCGCGCAAAAACGCGCGGAATGACCAGGAAAATGCCGATTTCGCACAGCACACCCAGCGCCCACAACCAGCCCACGGTGGACTTATCGTAGCCGTGGTCGACCAGATAGATCGAATAGAAGGTGTAGTAAGGGCCGTGCGTCACCGCCATCAACATGCAGGCAGCCAGCAGCGACGCCACATCGGGACGCTTGACGACATCCCACACCGAGTGATGGTCGGTGGCGTGCGGCAGGATATCGGCCTCAGGAATGACCCGCGCGAACGCCAGGATGCCCAGCATCACCGCCAGCACCGCCCACGGCAGCCAGCCGATCGCCACATGATCGAAGGCGTAGCCCAGGCCCACCACCATCAGAATGAAGCCGACCGACCCCCACAGGCGGATGCGACCGTAGGTATCGGTGCGCTCGCCCAGATGCGACAGGGTCATCGCCTCGACAAGCGGCAGCGACGCGCTCCAGAAAAAGCTCAGCGCGGCCATCACCGCGAACATCCACCAGAAACTGCTGCCGAGAAATACGCCGCCGAACACCAGCACACTACCAAGCGCCGCGATCTGCACGATCGTCGTCCGGCGCCCGGTACGGTCGGCGATATGCCCCCAGATGTTGGGCGCAAAGATCCGCATCACCTGCAGCAGCGACATCAGCACGCCGATCTCGAAGGCATTGAACGCCAGCGAGCGCAGATAGAGCCCCCAGAACGGCGACATGGCGCCGACGAAGGCGAAATAAAAGAAGTAGAAACCGGACAGGCGCCAGTAAGGGAGATTGGGCATGAACTCTAACTGCCGCGGACGCGGCCAAAATGCAGCGCGCATTATGCGGCCACGGCCAGACGGTCGGAAGCTTAAAGCACACGCTTTCAATACATACCCTGGTATTGAAAGCGTGATCGGGCACGGTGCGACGATCCGGTACTCGCCCCGTGCCGGAAAACTTATTTCAGGATGAAAGTCAGCTTCATCCTGACGCCGTAAGTGACGATCTTGCCTTTCTTCACTTTCACGCTTTGGTCCATGATCCAGGCGCCGGTGATGTTTTCCAGCGATTCGGCCGCCTTGGCTACCCCCTGCTTGATCGCGTCTTCGAACCCTTTCTCGGAACTCGCCGAGATTTCGATGGTTTTTGCAATGCTCATGACCGTCCCCTTCCGCTTCGACAAGCTGAATGTGACTTCAGCCTATCAACTTGCCGCAGGATTCCAACTGCAAAATCGGCCTATTTCATCGCCGAACGCAGCCTGATCGTCTCGCCGGCTATCGCAAACACCCCGTTGCCCCGATGGTGCAAGGTCTGCGGGTTCTTGACAGCGGTGTCGACCCAGGCCCGCACCACTTCGAGAACGAAGAAATTGTAACGATTCACAAGCCGTGTGTCGGCCACCCGGCATTCGAGGTTGGCATAGCATTCGGCGATCAACGGTGCCTTCACTTCGGAAGCCTCGACCGCAGTCAGGCCGAATCGGGCGAACTTGTCGACTGTCTCGCCGGAGCAGTTGCCGACGCCCACCACCTGTTTCGCCAGATCCTGTGTCGGAATGTTGATCGCACATTCCTTCGTCGTCCGAAGCGCGTCGAACGAGGCATTACGCCCGCTGATCACGCAGCCAATCAACGGCGGCTCGAATTCCATCATGGTGTGCCATGACATCGTCATGATGTTGGGCCTCCCTTTGCGGCGAGTCGTCACCAGAACCACCGGCCCCGGTTCCAGCAGGCCGTAGACCTTGGACAATGGATAGGATCGTTTTGACATGATGGACGCCTCATGGAAACCTGACCTTTTCAGCGTAGCCCGTCTGGCCCCCTGTCACAAACTGCCACGTTCTGGAACGGCCGGGACACAGACCGGCCACACAGCCTCCCTACCATGCACATACCGCATGCACTCACCTGCATCCGGATATTTCAATCTCGATAGGAGTGACTCATGAAGCACATCGCACACGCCCTGGTTTTCGGCTCCCTTGCCGCCCTGTTCTCGGTTTCGGCGCTGGCCGACCACAACAGCCCCATGGGCGCAGGTTGGGCCAACATGCCGAATGACATCCACAACACGCAGATCGAAGACGACCTCAGCGGCGCCGAGTTCAGCGACTTCGTGCGCCAAGGCGCCGGTGCCGATACGGTGAACCGCTATCTGGATACGTCTACCCTGCAGTCGGGCGCGGGCAGTAGCGCCACCGCAAGCGGAGGCGGCCGTCGCTGACCGGACCGGCGCGCGAATCACTGCCGCCTGCCAACGAGACCGTGCCCCGAAGGGCACGGTTTTTTGACATATCGAGGGCGTGCCAGCCCGATTACCTCGGGCATTCTCATGCGAAGCCACCCGGCCGAAATGCGCCTTGTATCCAAAGGAGGCCTGTCCTACTTTTAAAGGACATCCTGCAAGCCCCCGAAGGAGAAGACCATGCTGCACGAATCAGCCGACATCAACCATCTGATCCGGGAGCCCAACCCCAATCCCGATTTTCCCGACGCCCCGATGGAATGGACCCGGGATGACGCAACGAACATCGCCCGCGAGGAGGGCCTGGCACTCACCGAAGACCACTGGAACGTGATTCGCGCCCTCCAGCACTACTACGCGCAACATGCCGACGACACCGTCATCAATCTGCGCGATCTGCATGACGCCCTGGACGAGCGCTTCCACCGTCAAGGTGGCGTGAAATACCTCTATACCTTGTTTCCCGGCGGGCCGATCGCGCAAAGCTGCCGTATAGCCGGCCTCAAGGCGCCGTACATCGCCACGGATCCCAGCTTCGGCAGCGTGGCCTGAGGCGCGATACGTCGCACACCGCTCCATTCACCGCTTGACGGGAAACCGTCGGTAACGCCCGTCTGGCCGGTTGCTGCCCCCTCTGCCCACATCTGTGAGGAATGCCGTGAGAGACCGGCACCTCGCTCACGATCGTTTCCCAAGTGCTTGATCAAACGCGCAAATAGACACATACTTCGCGCCACATACGGCTGGGTTTCCTTTTCTGATCCTTTGCACGATTCTGACGCCAGGTATAGAGCCCCTTCTGTGGCTTCCACATCCCACCCATCGCTGATCGATCTGCAGGATTTGCAACTGGACGACGCGCGTGCGTTACTGGAACACGCCGGACAAGACAGCGGCCAGGAAAGCGACGAACTGCCGCTCGCCTATCTGCAGCGCGTGATCAATGAACTGTGCGAACTCTCGCTCAAGGATCCCCTGACGGGCTTGGGCAACCGAAGGCACTTCATCGCGACGCTCGAACGCGCAATCGAGGTGGCGGCCCGCTCCGGGGAATCCATCCTGCTGCTGCTGCTCGACATCGACCACTTCAAGCACATCAACGACACCCACGGCCATCTGGCCGGCGACCAGGTATTGCAGGCCGTCGCCGCCTGCCTGGGCCACTGTGTGCGGCCCATGGACACGGTCGCGCGCTATGGCGGCGAGGAATTTGCCATGATCCTGCCCAACTGCCGGCCCAACTGCGGGCGCGCAGTTGCCGAGCGTGTGCGCCGCACGATCGAATCGCTGTCCATCCCGGTGACACCGCTGGTCAACCTGCATGTCACGATCAGTATTGGCGGCGCCTATGCGCCGGAATGGGTGCGCTCCACCACCGATTTATGGATCGAGCGCGCCGACCAGCAGCTCTATCGCGCCAAGGCCGACGGACGCAATCAGGTGTTTCTCGACTTGCCGTATGAGATTTCGGTCAGTGCCGAGGAAAAAGGCTTGCTGTTCGGCCATTTCGTCATGGATCAGGCAGCGACGACGCCAGACAGCGCACCTGACGGGGCAGGTCCCGGAAGCCATTCCCCTCATCGAGTCAACGCATGAACGACCTGCTCACGCCACCCCTCTCCGGCAAGCAGGACACAAGCCCTCTCCCGCTCAAGCCGCTTGGCAAGGTCATCGCCGTCACCAGCGGAAAAGGCGGCGTCGGCAAGACCTTCATCTCGGCCAATCTCGCTGCCGCTCTGGCCCAGCGTGGGAACAAGGTCCTGGTGCTCGACGCCGACCTCGGACTCGCCAACCTCGACGTGGTGCTCAATCTCTACCCCAAGATCACCCTGCACGACGTGTTCACTGGCAAGGCCAAGCTGGAAGAAGCCGTCCTGCAGACGCCAGGCGGATTTTCGGTCCTACTGGCAGGGTCCGGCCTGGTCGAATATTCGCGGCTCACCCCCGAGGTACGCAACGAGTTCCTGCGCATCATGAGCAGTCTGGTGCCGAATTACGACATCGTATTGCTGGATACCGGCGCCGGGATTTCAGATGTGGTGCTGTTTGCCGTCTCGCTGGCTTCCGAGGTCCTGATGGTCGCCACCCCCGAACCGACCTCGCTCACCGATGCCTACGCCACCATCAAGGTGCTGGTGGGGCAACAGCAGCGACAAACCGTGCGCATTGTCGTCAACCAGGCTTCCCGTCCAGGCGCGGGGCTGCCGATCACCCACCAGCTGCAGCATGTCCTTGACCGTTTCGTCACGACCGTGACCGGTCATCCCGTCCGCCTGGTCCACATGGGGGATATCCCGATCGACCCCGAGGTCCGCCAGGCTGTGATGCGGCGGCAGCTGCTGATGCAAAACGCCCCGGGATGTCCGGCGGGGCAGGCCATCGCCCAACTCGCCACCCGACTGGAAAAAACCGTCATGCCCAAGCTGGCCTAGCCTCGCCGCCCGGCAAACGGGCTGCCTCAGGCGATCGCGGGACCGGCCTTCACCAGCGCCATCACCTTGTTCGGATCCATGTGAAGCAGTGCGGCAATTTCATCGAAATCGTCCGGCAAGGCTGCGTCGTGCCAGCCATGGGCAGAATGTCGGGCCAGATTGACCGCCAACATGACATTGCGCACACGGATCGATTGCGCCAGCGCCGGATCCATCAGGTTTCTCAGCAATTCGGGCAGGCGCCATGTAATTGTCAACTGGCGCTGCAACTCCAGGCCGGCAAAACCCAGCACCAGCGTCTGCGCGTCGGCACTACGCATGGCGTGGTCGGTTGCCTGCAATTTCTGGATTTCGAGCATCCGCTCGGGACTGAAACACCACATCAGCATTTCGGATACATGGGTGAGCAGCGCGGAGACCTGCACCTCTTCCGCATGCATGTCGTGCAGGCGCAATGCCCAGTCGAAGGCGTAATACGCCGAACGCTGCGCCCGCCTGACCGTGCGCAACAGATACACCAGCGCGGCACGGTGCTCCTTCAGCATTTCTTCCGCGATCGGCATTGCCGGCACTTCGCGGAAAAACGTGTCCAGCCCCATCATGAGCAGCGCCTGTTTCACGTCGACCAGCTCGTGAGTCTGGTTTCGGCGCTTGTGCGTCTGCATGTAGCGTAACAATTTGACCGTCATCAGCGGGTCGTCGGTGACCACGTCGGCAACCGCGCGTGCGTTGAGTTGAACCTCGTCCTCGCGCAGCCGTTCCAGCTCGCGCGCGGTTCGCTTCAGCACAGGGATATCGGCCCGTCCCAAAAAGGCGAGCCAATCAGCCAAGCTTGCGGGTTGCAGCGCCATCATCCTCCCCTTTGGTCCGGCATGAATGCATTGTAGTGAGGCCTACACGAAAAACCGACGGGCGGCAGGAGAAACGCACCCTTTCACCTTATGCAGACAATTCGAGACGTCTCATTTTGTCTATCGGCGCCGTTTGCCATCCCTTGAGGGTCTGCGCATCCGCAGCCGCCACTCAGAGCAACGGCCTGAAGTAATCCACGCCGAATGCCACGGCCTGTTCCAGCGTGTATAAGCTATGGCTCTGCCAATCGCCCCCATGCCATTGGGCGGCGGCGTCAACGTCTTTCAGGAAGATCATCTCGGTGCACAGGCTGTGCGCGGCGCTGTCGCCCGCAGGCGCCTGCCAGCGCACGCCCACCTGCGCTGCGGCCGGGCTGGCGCCCACGATGCGCTCGCCGTGCTGCCTGATCGTGACCGCATCCCCCGTCACCCGGCAATGCGAACGGATGCGTACCGGACAATCGAACAAGGGGCTGACAGCAAGCGCATCGACCGCGCACATGGCATAAATCGAGTGGCCATTGACCTCGAGTGCATGCGGCGTGATTTCCGATGTGACGGGGTAGGCCCCGAGGATGTCACGCCGGTCTGCGGACAGCACGACGAGATCATCGTTTCCCAGCCGGGCAAGTGCCGCGTCAACCTGCATGTCGCCCACCTGGGCGGCGATCTCCGCCCGGGAAGGTGGGCGTCCGCGCACGACCAGAGACACGATCACTGCGCGATGCAAGGCCCTGAATGCCGGCGCGTGGCGGTCCTGGCGCGCCTTCAGGGGCAGCAATTCGTTCAGCCGCAGCACGGAGGATTTGACTGATTCGCTCATCTCATTCGAGAGGGTGGGGCGACGCACACCCTGTCACTCGCGGTACACAGGCACGCGGGTCTTCGACAAGCTTATTTCAGATTGCTGGACGAGAACAACAGCACCTGGCCCGCAAGAAAATTCACGTGGACGGAATGTTTCTCATCGCCCCACTGGCAGCTGCGCACGCCCATCACATCGTCACATCGATCGGGCGTCCCGATCAGCTGGACGACCTCATCATACGGCATGCCCATGGCGATCTTGTTGTAATTTTCCAGCGTGAGATTGCTGCAGCCTGACATCGTCAGGACCAGGCCCAGTAGCAAGACAGTCAAGGTTTTCATGGGCACTCCAGGAGGGTCGTCACAGGGTCTCTGCGCTGCATCGGGCATCTCACAGCAAGTCAGGCAGACGGGCGTACGCGTGCCAGATAGTTGCTCGCCAGGGCCTTGTACAGCGGCCGCGGGCACACGACCCGCGACACGGCGGTGGCCAGCAGCGTGGACAGCATCAGGGGCACCACCATGTCATGGTTGCCGGTCATTTCCATCACGATGACAAACGCGGTGATGGGCGCCTGGACCACGCCGGCAAAATAGGCCGCCATGCCGATCACGATCAATGCGCCGGCATCCGCCTGGCCAAGCATGCCCGCCACGACCTGGCCGATTCCCGCACCGGCCGACAGGCTGGGCGCGAACAATCCGCCGGGAATGCCGCTGACGAACGACACGAAGGTCGCCAGCATTTTCCATATCCCGTATCCCGCCGATACGGTTCCCGTGCCTTCGATCAGACGCTTGGCTTCCACGTAGCCGCTGCCGTAGACAGCGCTCCCGGATGCGAAGCCGATCAGCGCCAGCGTCAGGCCACAGAGCGCGGCAAACTTCACGGGGTGGGTGCGAACGAACACCCCCGCCCGGCCCGGCAGGCCATGCGTCGAGAAGGCCAGCAGCAGACGGCTGAATCCCCCGCCCAGCAGACCGCCAGCCAGCCCGCACAACAACACGCCGAACCAGCCGGACGCTCCGGCGAGCGTGGAATTGGTCGCACCGAAATACGTGTAGTTGCCCTGCACATAGACTGCGGCGAGGCCGGCAATGATGACCGCCGTGATCAGGGTGCCGCTGGAACGCTCCTCGAACGACCTGGCCATTTCTTCGATGGCGAACACGATCCCCGCGAGCGGCGTGTTGAAGGCCGCCGCCACGCCAGCGCCCCCGCCAGCAACAATCAGGCCACGCTCCATCAGATGACGAGGGAAACGGACCAGCCAGCGCAGGTTGTACAGCAGCGCAGCGCCCACCTGGACTGTGGGGCCTTCGCGACCCACGCTGGCACCGCCTGCCAGGCTGATGCAGGTCAGGAACATCTTGCCGATGGCCACGCGCAGGGACAGCACCGCGTCGCGATCGCTGCCTTCGGACATGCGGATGGCCGCGATCGTCTGCGGAATGCCGCTGCCTTCCGCTCCCTTGAAATAACGCTGCGTCAGCGCAGCCACGCCGGCAAGCGTCAGGGGCGTGACCAGGAAGGGCAGCCAGGGGGACGCTGCCACCACCGAGCGGAACAGCGTATGCGCATAGTCGCTGCTCAGGGCGAACGCCGTGGCTGCCAAGCCAACGGCGACTGCCCCGCTCCAGAAAAGCATGTGGCGCAACCACAGCCGCAACGAAAGCAGACCGACGCGGTGACGCTTCTGGACGTAGGGGAATCGGGGGCGGGGCCAAGTCATGACGGCCCATATTAACCCACCCGTTCGAAGCGTGTCTCGACGGCATGATCAAGTGTGGGAAGGTATCCAGGATGCAGGACTCTACCCGTTCAGAATCCTCCGATATAGGCGTACCCGTCGTTCTGTAGCTTGACGATGCGCGTATAGCCGTCGTGGACGATCGTAACCCCGGGCAGGACGTCGTCGGCCGTCCAGCCCTTCGATTTCATCACGCTGTGGCAGATTTCCACGCTCACCCCAATATCCAGCAAATCCTGGGTGATCTTCGCATTGAGATTGACCGCGAAGGGATCGCCGACGACATCGCGATAGGTCGTGTCGATGAGCAGATACTGCGCTGCCTCGCCATGCAGTACCAGATGGATGTCGAGTTGCGGTGGCGCGACGCCCTGCTTGCGATAGGCTTCGATCAGGCCGCGCGCATAGAACAGTCCTTTGCTGATGCCTGCTGCCGTCTCGGCGGAATGGATGTCGTACACCACTTTGTAATGCGCATGCGGATCGACATTGACCAGCGTCCGTGCCGACAGTGCGGGTTCGAGCGCCTGCCCCATCGCGGGTGCTGTCAGTCCCAGCATGCAGCCGATCACACAGATGAATTTCGTACAGTTCATTGTTGGTCCTTCGTCATTACATGTGGCGTGGAACCTTCGGGCTCACGACCGTTCGGGACGCGATTATTGCGCCGATGCATGCCACGTATGTTTCCGTGCCCGGATCAGAACCAGAACGATGTGTCCTTCATCAGGAATTCCACATGCGGCATGTAGTGGGAACCATCGCATGAAAACGTCACGCTCACCAAGCCGTTGAAAATATTGATCGAGGCCATGCGCAGATAAAAAGTCGGATCGGTGAGCCGCAAGGCCTGCATCGTGCCGAGTATCCGGCTGATATCGCCCGGCGGGATGGCTGCGTCGGCAGGATACGGACGCGAGGGATAGATCAGGCAGATATCCGGGTCGTTCAGTGCATCCGCATCCAGAATGCGATAGCGGAAGGGATCGTCCACAGTCCAGATCGTTGCCTGGCTGCTGGAAAAGTGGATCTGGCATTGAAACATGCCGCGCTGCGTCAGCAATTCCTCGAGGATGGACAGGGCCTTTTCCAGATTACCATCCATCGGGCTTTCCACCCGGCACTGCTGAAATACGGTACCGCGGATCGCAGGATCGCCTTTCACCTGCCGCCAATATCCGGGCTCTTCATAGAGCACGGACGTCACCGGCAGATTGCGCAAGTCGAAGTCGGCCCCGAGATAGCCGAGAGTCTGGCTGTCCTGGCTAACGGCCTGCAGCGCGGTAAGCGAAGGGCGGTGCCGGTTCAGGCCGATGTAGGCATCCGAGAGCAGAAACCCCCACACCGGCACCGCCTCCTTCATGTAGGGGCGTTGCGAGCGGTCGCGCCCGAGGTAACCTGGCTCGATTCCATGCTGGCCGACGTTGTTGCAGATCTGAACCCCATCGACCCCTACGCAGTAAAGAAAGGAACAATGCGGAATGCCGTCAAAATGCGCGACGAGAACGGCATCCAGCGCCTCGCCATCGCCCCATACCGGTGCGCAATGCCCGGCCAGTTGCGCCAATGGCTCGCGCAGGATGCCGGCCAGTTCTTCACGTTGCAGGTAGATGCTGTCTTTCCATGAATTTTTCATGAAGTTTCCACCTCCTCCAGGGAAACGGCATGTCTGTGCTCGACACAAGCAAAGTCGATGCCCATGACGAGCGAGCAGCCGGTTGGATAGGAGGCGGTCGGCAATAGTTCAGCGGGGCGTCCGGCATCGCCGGACAGAAAACTGCGTCAGCGACGGCAGCCGCCTGTCAGGACTCAGCGATGCGCCGGGCGATATGGGCCAGGGCCTCCTCCACCTGATCGATCAGGATCAGGCACAGGTCGCCGGGCTTCAGGTGCGACAGGGCGATATCGATGGCCAGGAATTCGCCGGTGATTTCGGTGATGTCGCGCGTGCGCGGTGCGTCGCGCAGCCCCTCCCGCAGCAGCGCCAGCACCTCTCCTTCGGCACGGCCGCGCTGGCACTGGTCCTGATAGAGGATCGCCTCGTCGAATGCCGCGCCCAGGGTACGGGTCTGTTCGCGGATGTCCTCGTCCCGCCGGTCGCCTGCGCCGCTGATCACGACGATCCGGCGTTGTGCCGGCAGGGCGTCCACCGCCCTGACAAGGGCAAGAATGGCATCGGGGTTGTGGCCATAGTCGGCGATGAGCGTGGCGCCACGGTAATCGAACAGGTTGAAGCGGCCGGGGACGTTCTGCGCCGTGCTGTCGAAGCTGTGCAGGCCGCGTCGGATGACGTTCCAGTCCAGCTCCAGCGCCCAGGCAGTAGCCGTGGCCGCCATCGCATTCTCGATCTGGAAACGGATGGTGCCGCCGCGCGTCAGCGGGATCTCCGCCAGCGGCAGGCGTTGCTCGCTGTCGCCCAGCGCCGCCACGAGGCAGTCGCCGTCCAGGTAGACCACCCGGTTCCCCTGGGCGCGATGGGCCGCGATGATGGGATGATGGGACTCGCCGGCGAAGAAGATGACCGATCCCGGGCAATGGATCGACATCTCGACGCACTTGGGGTCGCAGGCATTGAGAACTGCCACGCCGTCCGGCGCGACATTCTGTACCACGACCTGCTTGAGCACGGCGAGATCCTCCACCGTGGTGATGAAGTTGAGGCCGAGATGGTCGCCCATGCCGATATTCGTCACCACCGCGACCTTGCAGCGGTCGAACGCCAGACCTTCGCGTAACAGCCCGCCGCGGGCGGTCTCCAGCACCGCCGCGTCGACATCCGGATGCAGGAGGATGTTGCGTGCGCTTTTCGGGCCGCTGCAGTCGCCGGTGTCGATGCGCCGGCCCTGCACATACACGCCATCCGTTGCGGTCATGCCGACGCGTTTGCCGGCAAGCGCCAGGAAATGGGCGATCAGGCGCACGGTCGTGGTCTTGCCGTTGGTACCGGTCACCGCCACGATAGGAATACGGCCATCCTCGCCGGGCGGAAACAGGGCCGAGACGATGGCCTCGCCCACTGGCTGTCCCTTGCCGTAGGAGGGCATGAGATGCATGCGCAGGCCCGGCGCCGCGTTGACCTCTACGATCCCGCCGCCCTGTTCTTCGAGCGGCTTGTGCACGGTCTGACAGACCGCATCGACGCCGCAGATGTCCAGTCCGATCATCTGCGCGGCCTCCACCGCGCGGGCCGCCACGTCGGGATGGACATCGTCGGTCACATCGGTCGCCGTGCCGCCCGTGCTCAGATTGGCGTTGTTGCGCAGGACGACGCGTTCGCCGATGGCAGGAATGGAGTCGGCGCTGTAATCCTGCACGGCGAGGCGGGCCAGCGCGATATCGTCGAGCCGAATCCGCGTCAGCGAGGTAGCATGCCCTTCGCCGCGGCGTGGGTCGCTGTTCACCTGCGCGACGAGTTCGCCCACGGTATGCACGCCATCGCCGACCACATGCGGCGGTTCGCGGCGGGCCGCGGCGACCAGACGATTGCCGACCACGAGCAGGCGGTAGTCGTGGCCCGGAATGAAGCGTTCCACCAGCACTTCCTCGCTGATCGCCGCCGCGGCGCCATAGACCGCCATGAAGTGTTCCCGCGTCAGGATGTTGACCGTTACTCCTTTGCCCTGATTGCCGTCGCGCGGCTTGACCACCACCGGCAGCCCGATCTCGCAGGCGGCCGCCCAGCCCGCCTCGGCATCGGTCACGATCCGTCCCAGCGGCACCGGCACGCCCGCAGCCTCCAGGAGCGTCTTGGTGAGATCCTTGTCCTGGGCGATCGCCTCGGAAATGGCGCAGGTCGTATCCGTCTCGGCGGCCTGGATGCGCCGTTGGCGGCTTCCCCAGCCGAACTGCACCAGGCTGCTCGCCGTCAACCGCCGATAGGGAATACCGCGCGCGACGGCGGCCTGGACGATTGCGCCGGTGCTCGGGCCGAGGCGGACGTCTTCGTCCAGTTCCCGCAAGCGCGCCAGGGCGCCCTCCAGATCGAACGGAGCATCGTCGCGCGCTGCCCGGCACAGCGACTCGGCCAGTTCGAGCGCGAGTCGGCCGACTGCCTCCTCGGTATATTCGAAGACAAGCTGGTAGGTCCCCGTCTCGACCGTGGGCGACGTGACGCAGAAACTGACCGGACAGCCGGCCTGTGCCTGCAGGCCGAGTGCGGCAAACGCCAATGCATGCGCCACGGAAATATCATCCTCTTGTCCGATCGGGCACATCGGACCAATTTCCGGAAAGCGCGCCCGCAAGCGCGCCTCGAACCCGCTGATCGAGTCGATCAACCGCTCCTCGGGCGCACACTGCGCCAGCGCCTCGATGACCGTGTGCCGGCTCCAGAGATTGGGCCCGCGCAGTGCTCGGATGCGTGATATTTCCATGAACGCCTGTTCCTGTTGGGTATCCCGCGGCAGGCTCGCCCTGCCGGATCGTATTCCTAGTAGTTGGTCTGGATCGCAGGGGTGGGTAACGAGACGCAGGTATCCATTGCCGCACGAATCAGTTCCGGCGGAATATCGAGCGCCAGCGCCACCCCCACTGCGGCGAGAACGTGCAAGGGCTGAAGCATCGGTTTTCCGCTCATAGCAGGGTGCAGGGCAGCCAGGTTGAAGAGCGGCGTCTCGCCCGTGGCACCCGCGACGACCACCTGGTTGTCGTGGAGAAACAGAGCCCGGCCGCCGCCCGCACAGTGCATGTCGATCACTGGCAGCCCAGGATCGAGGGCATAGAACAGCACTGTCCCATCGCACAGCGAGGCCAGTTCGGCCACGGCCGGGTCGCCCGCATGCAGAACCGCCACCCCGTCGGGCAGGACCAAGTCCACCTGGGTGCGCATGACCGTGTACATCTGTTCGGGTTCGCGAATGTAGTACTCCGCGAGCGAGGCGTCCATCTGCAGGTCGGTCACCACGCCGACCTGGCAGCGGTCATAGGCATACCCTTCGTGAAGGATCGAGCGGGCATCGTGCTCGAAGACGGCGGCATCCACGCCCCGATTCATCAACAGTTGCCGACCCGCACGCCAACTTGCGCAATTGCCCGGCTTGACCTGACGCAGCCCCAGATAAAGCCCGTCGCGACAGGCCAGTCCCGTACGCTTGCCGGTACAGGCAATCAACTGGGCGACCACATGGGCGATCGAGGCGCCCCCCTGCGAGCCGCTGATGCCGACAATGGGAATGCGGCCACTCTCCCCATCGGGAAACAGGTGATCGACGATGGCACGGCCCACCGGACGGGGACTGCCCTCGGCAGGCTTGAGGTGCATGAGCAGCCCCGGCCCGGCGTTTACCTCGACGATGGCGCCGCTCTGTTCCGCGAGCGGCCGCGAGACATCCTGCGCCACCATGTCGATGCCGGCGACGTCGAGTCCGATCACCCGCGCGGCGAGAACGGCCGTTTCCACTACATCGGGGTGAAGCGTGTCGGTGACATCGAAGGCGACATTGCCATTGCGCTGGATCAGGACGGTCTGTCCCGCTGCCGGGACGTCGGTTGGCGCAACCCCCTGGCGCGCCAGTTCGAGACTGACCGCCGGGTCTTCGTCGATCAGGATCCGGTTGAGCGGGTAGTCTTCCGTCACGCCGCGCCGCGGATCAGTATTGAGCTGGCGGTCGATCAACTCGGCGATGGTCGAGCGACCGTCGCCCTTCACCCAGGCTGCCTCGCCGCGCGCCGCTGCGACGACGCGCGGGCCAACCACCAACAGCCGATGTTCGTTGCCCGGCACATAGCGCTCGACGATGACCTCGCTTCCCTCCGCCAGGGCCAGCCGATAGGCCCGTTCGACATCGTCCCGGGTGGCGAGATCGAGGGAAACGCCCCGGCCATGGTTGCCATCCACCGGCTTGATCGCGACCGGCAGGCCGATCTCCTCCGACGCTTCCCAGGCATCTTCCGGGCTTTCTGCAATACGGCCGTCCGGGACCGGTACCCCGCAGGATTTCAGCAAGCGCTTGGTCAGGTCCTTGTCGCTCGCGATGCTTTCGGCAATCGCGCCTGTCAGGTCCGTTTCCGCAGTCCAGATGCGGCGTTGACGGGCGCCGTAGCCCAACTGGATCAGGTTGCCCTCGGTCAGGCGTATGGACGGGATATGGCGGCTGACCGCGCCATCGACGATACAGGCCGTGCTCGGCCCCAGGCAGCGCCGGTCAGCCAGATCACGCAGACGCGCCACAGTGCCCTCGATATCAAACGGGCGATCCTCGATGGCGGCCATCAGCAGGTCGCGTCCCGCCTGCAGGCAGGCACGTCCGACTTGTTCATTGCGCGTCCGTACCGCCACCTTGTAGATGCCGCGTTCGGCAGTCTCGCGTGCCTTGCCGAAGCCGACCTTCATGCCGGCCAGGTTCTGCAGTTCGATCGTGATGTGTTCGAGAATATGGGCCGGCCAGGTTCCCTCGCGCAGACGCAGCAGAAAGCCGCCGCGCTCGCCGACACCGCAACGATGCTCGATCAGGCCGGGCAGCCAGCCAGTCAGGCGCTCGTACAGGCCGGGAATCGTGTTGGAGGGCGAATCCTCGAGATCGCCGATGTCGACCCAGGCCTCCAGCACAGGCCGGTAGGTCCAGATATTCGGTCCGTCCAGATGTGTGACACGCAGGAATTCAATGGTTTTTCTGTTCACGACGCGCGACGTCCGGACCGGACGATGAAGTGAAATGCGGCAGGCATGGAAAGGCGGATCGGGACGCTGGGGCTTCGCCGGAAAAGATTGTTGTTTGCTACGTTCAGGTTACACGGAACCACGCCGCGCAGCATACAATAAACCCCGCTTTGCCGGGGGCTGGTCGGATGCAGATGTACAGGGAAAAATGAAAAAAATTTATTGTCGCGCCTGCGGGTACGCCCTCCCCCGGCGCAACGCCATTCACCCATGATCCGTACACCCCCTCCCCTGCCTGGTGCCTTTGCAAGCGCCACCGATACCTGGCAAGCCGAACTGGACGTGCGGCTTGCTGCCGGCGAGCCGATCGTGGCCACACTGGAGCCTGATCTCGACGCCCATCTGGCTTTTGCCGCGGAACGGCTGGTCCTGACCGACCGGCGCCTGCTGGCCCGGTCGGCGGGGGACGCGGGCTGGGCAGACTGGCCGTTGCGGCCTGGCCTGTCCCTGCAGCACCACGACCATGCCGGCGTGGGCACGCTGGAACTGCACGACACGGCCTCGCGCCTGGCCAGCTGGCGCTTCACGCTGGTGCATAACGGAGCGGCATTGCGGTTGGCCGACCGTTTTGCGGCGGAATTGACAGCCCATCTCTCCGGCCAGCCGGTGCCCGCCCCGGATGAAACCGTCTGCCCTGCCTGCAAGACGCCGCTGCCGCCCGATCAGACGGAATGCCCGCTGTGCAGCCGCGAACTGCACGAGGCACCCTCGACCTGGACCCTGTTCCGGCTGTGGCGCTTTGCCGGCCCCTATCGGGGCCAGCTCCTGGCCGGGTTCCTGCTGACCCTGGCCGCCACCGGCGCCACGCTGGTACCACCTTACCTGACCATGCCCTTGATGGACAAGGTGCTGATTCCCTACCAGAACGGACAGTCGATCAATACCGGGGTCGTCGCCCTGCTGCTTGCCGGTCTCTTCGCATCCGCCCTGCTGGCCTGGGGCCTCGGCTGGGCCCGCACTTACATTCTCGCCCGGGTCAGCGAACGCATCGGTGCCGACCTGCGTACCGCCACCTACGAGCACCTGCTACAGCTCTCGCTCGAGTACTTCGGTGGCAAGCGCACCGGCGACCTGATGGCGCGCATCGGGTCGGAAACCGATCGCATCTGCGTCTTCCTCTCGCTGCATCTGCTCGACTTCGCCACCGACGTGCTGATGATCGCCATGACCGCGGCGATCCTGTTCTCGATCAACCCCGCGCTCGCGCTCGTCACCCTGCTGCCGCTGCCCTTCATCGCCTGGATGATCCATCTGGTACGCGACCGCCTGCGCACCGGCTTCGAGAAGATCGACCGCGTCTGGTCGGAAGTCACCAACGTGCTGGCCGACACCATCCCCGGCATCCGCGTGGTAAAGGCTTTCGCCCAGGAAAAGCGCGAGGCACAGCGCTTCCGCGAGGCCAACCGTCACAATCTGGCCGTCAACGACCGCCTCAACAAGACGTGGTCGCTGTTCTCGCCCACCGTCACCCTGCTTACCGAGATCGGCCTGCTGGTGGTGTGGGCCTTTGGTATCTGGCAAATCGCCCACGACCAGATCACGGTCGGCGTGCTCACTGCCTTCCTCGCCTACATCAGCCGCTTCTACGGCCGCCTCGACTCGATGAGCCGTATCGTCTCGGTGACCCAGAAGGCCGCAGCCGGCACCAAGCGGATCTTCGATATCCTCGACCACGTCTCCAGTGTCCCCGAGCCGACCCGGCCGACGCACCTCGATCGGGTACAGGGCCGGATCGAGATCCGCGACGCGTCCTTCCGCTACGGCAACCGCGGTGTGATCCGCGGCCTCAACCTGGACATCCAGCCAGGCGAGATGATCGGTCTGGTGGGCCACAGCGGCTCGGGCAAGAGCACCCTGGTCAACCTCATCTGCCGCTTCTACGACCTGTCGGAAGGCACCATTCGCCTCGACGGCACGGATATCCGTTCCCTGCCCGTAGCGGAATACCGCCGCCACATCGGCCTCGTGCTGCAGGAACCCTTCCTCTTCTTCGGCACCATCGCCGAGAACATCGCCTACGGCAAACCCGATGCCTGCCGTGCGGAGATCGTTGCCGCCGCCCGCGCCGCTCATGCCCACGAATTCATCCTGCGCCTGCCGCACGGCTACGACTCGCTGGTGGGAGAACGCGGCCAGGGTCTGTCCGGAGGCGAGCGCCAGCGCATCTCCATCGCACGTGCGCTGCTGATCGATCCGCGCATCCTCATTCTCGACGAGGCGACCTCCTCGGTGGATACCGAGACCGAAAAGGAAATCCAGAAGGCACTCGACAACCTGGTGCGCGGGCGCACCACGATCGCCATCGCCCACCGCCTGTCCACCCTGCGCCAGGCCGACCGGCTGGTCGTCATGGATCGCGGCCGGATCGTCGAGATCGGCAACCACGACGACCTGATGGCACGCGAAGGCCATTATTACCGTCTATACCAGGCCCAGGCACGCAACGTCGACACCGACCTGGACGAGCTGCCCACGGCCAGCGCCGAGGCCAAACCCCCTATGCCGAAGTGACCTGCCATGACGACCGCTCCCTTCCAACTCACCCGCGACCCGCATGGCCGACTCCTGCTGACCGCGCCTGACGGCAGCGTGCACGCAGGCGTGCAGCCCGTGCGCGCCTTCCCTCTCGCCGCGCCGGCGGAGGGTATTGCACTGATGGGCACGGACGGCCACGAACTGGTCTGGATCGACCGTCTGAACGACTTACCCGAGGCGACGCGAAACCTGCTCGAAGCCGAACTGGCCAGCCGCGAATTCATGCCTGAGATCCGCCGCCTGCGGCAGGTCTCCACCTTCGCCACGCCCAGCACCTGGACGGTCGAAACCGACCGCGGCGAGACCCGCTTCATTCTCAAGGGCGAGGAAGATATCCGCCGCCTCGGCGCAACCGCCCTGCTTATCAGCGACAGTCACGGCGTACAGTACCTGATCCGCGACCTGTCCAAACTGGACAAGACCAGCCGCCGGCTGCTCGACCGCTTCATGTAAATCCGACCAGACCGACATTCCCATGAATCCCGACAATACTTCCGTCAGCGGCGGCATCCTGATCCACACGCAGGGCGAGGCCGGCCTCGCCACCACACGCCGCGATTTCCTCGTCTTCCTCGCTTCGCTTGAACTCGATCGCTTGGTGGAGGTTCACCGGGAAGACCTCGCCCTTCGCTTCCATCTAAGGCCGGATGTCGCGCAAGAATGGGCGCCCGACTTCGACACCACCCTGTTGAGCCAATGGCTCAACCTCGACACTGGAGCCAACGTCGCCGACCTGGAACGGGAGATTCTGGCGGCCATGCTGGTGGGGCCAGTGGCTTTCGAGTTTCCAAGTTACGCAGAGGCCATTTCGGCGATCCACATCCGGCGCAACATCGTCCAGGCCGCACGCCGGACGGCACTCGATTTCCACACGACCGAGGCCGAGCGCCCCGAGGATTACTGGACCTACGTCGAGGGCAAGGGCTTCACCATCCTGCCGGGCCGGTCGCTGATCGAAGGCTTGGTGAAGGCCACCCAGCCCGAAGTGTCCGGCCAGCTCTATGCCTTTTCCTGCTACCGGGCGACCGAATACGTCATTCTGCTCGCTCTGGCCCAGGAACTGGCTGCCCGCAACCCCGCATTGCTGCAGCGCCTGCAGCGCCAGTGGGAGAGCCGGCCCATCATGTCTGGACAATTCCATGATGTCTTCCTGCATGAATACGGCGCCATGGAAACCCCGTTGCCGCCGAAATACTATGTCCCCGGCGACCGCCTCTGGTTTCGCAACCCCGATGAGCGCTCCGCCGACGTGACCGGTTATGAAGGCTCATGGGTGTTCTATCTCGGGGACGGACTGTTCAGCAATTTCTGGAAACGCGACCGGCCGTTCAGCCTGACGACGAAATGCCTGGAAATCTTTCACTGGCGGCACGGAGCCTACGTGGATGACCAGGGCGAGCTGCAGATGGACGAGAAGATCGTCGAGGAACGGGTTCGCGCCACGCAGAACGATCCGACAGAAGTGGCGCGCATCCTGCAGCGCATGCTGCGGCTGCGCGATCCCAAGGGGATCTATCAGGAAGGGGGCTGCATCGACACGTCCCGGGAATACCCCCGCTGCATCCATCCCGCCACCGCAGACATCCGGCTACCCGAGCGGCCCTTCGAACGCTGGGAGAAGTTTTTGCGCCTGCTGCGCGCCCGCACCCGCCTCAGGGTCGCCATCTGCGTCAGCCTGCCCCTTCTTGCTCCCAGCCACCATGCTGCGGCCGCCCATTCCCTTTCCGAGGAGATTCGCGAGGCATGCCACGCGGAACAGCTCGTCCGGATCGAAACCGGCATGGCGGCCTATCTGGGCATCCACCCCAAGTAATTCCCGGGACGGTTGGGCCGCTTGTTGAATGCCCTGGCCGGGCATGACCCGCCCTACCGGTAGACCTGCCCGCCATGTTTGATCCAGCCCGAAGCATGGTGACCCTGCGGGTCCTGGTGCGTCCAGTGGATCACGCCGCCCTTCGGGTTCCATTCATACTCGCCGTAAAAGGCCACCGTATCCCCCGCTTGCAATGTCTCGATGCGCGCGGCCAAGTCGATGTTGTGCGCCACCAGCAGCGTACGCCCGGAGGCCAGCCGCAGGATGAAGCGCTGGTGCCGGCTGCCGCTGGCGTCATCCGGCAGCAGCTTCGCTACCGTTCCCTGCCCGGCCACCTGCAGGTTGTCGATGCGATGCGTGAATGCGTGTTCGAGGACGGCATCGCTGTCGTCTTGCTCCGCCTGCGACACGTCGTGCGAAGCCGTGGCCGCGCGGACGCCCGACGGATGGAGGTTCGGGGCAAACGTGAAGTAGGCGGCGACTGCGAGCGCGGCGATCAACAGGAGTCTGTTCATTCCTACTCGACGCGGTTGCGGCCATTGCGCTTCGCGCGGTACAGCGCATCGTCGGCACGGCCGAGCAACGCCGACGCGGATTCGCCGGTCTGGTACATGGCGACGCCGAAACTGGCCGTCACACACCCCACCCTTTCAAACACGTTTTGCGCCAGCGACCGGCAGATCCTGCCCGCAACCAGACGGGCTGCCTCGAAATCGGTCTGCGGCAGCAATACCGCGAACTCCTCTCCGCCCCATCTCGCCAGCGTGTCGATGTGGCGCAACTGTCCCTGAATGTGTTGCGCCACCCCACGCAGTACGATATCGCCCTGGTTGTGTCCCCAGGTGTCGTTGATCTGCTTGAAGCGGTCGATGTCGACGATGAGCACCGAGAACGGCACCGCGGGCAGACGGCAGTGCCGTTCCTGCTCGGTGAGCAGCAATTCCTCGAAGCGTGCCCGGTTGGCCATCCCGGTCAAGGGGTCGGTCGCGGCGATTTTCTCCAATCGCGCCGTCTTGTTTTCCAGTACATGGATGATTTCGCGCAGTTCCAGCGCATGGTGGTGCATCAACTCGGCCCATCGACTGTAGGCCACGCCAATCAGATCGCGCTGGGTGATGATGCCGATCAATTCCCGGTTTTGCGGGTCTTCCACCACCAACCGCTTGAAATTCAGGTCGCGCATGGCCGCCACCGCTTCGCCCACTGTCAGGTCGCAGGTCACAGTACGGAGCGGGACCGACATGTGAACATGCACCGGGTCCGTCAGCGCCACCTCGTCGTGCAGCAGGCGGATGGCATCGCGCGTCGTCACGATGCCGACTCCCACGCCCTGCTTGGTCACGACCACCGCATCGTCCTGATCGACCAGACATGCCAGCACGTCGCCGATCAGCGTATCGTACGGCATCTTCTTGACCTCATGGCGACGCAGCAGATCGCGCAATTGTTGGCGCTGCAGCATGGTCTGCGGGTCAAGGCTGGCGAGAATATCGGTATTCGAGACGATGCCGAACAACGTGTTCGACTCGTCGATCACCGCCGCGTAGCCATGCGCGTCGTCGAACAGTTCGATCACATCCAGCAGATTGCTTCCCTTGGCGATGTAGGGAAGGGCGTGGTAGCCCACGTCGCTAATCGCGGCATCGAGCCCCAGTTGTGAGAAGCGGAGCCGCACCACGTCGGACGCAGTCAACAATCCATAGCCGCCCGATGCCTCCTCCACCACCACGTTGCGCACTTTGTACTGAGACATCTTCTGCAACGCATGGCGGACCGCCACACGGGGCAGCACACTCACGATATCGGTCGTGGCCAATTCGTCGATCAACGGAAAAAGCATCTGTCTCGCTCCAAACCTGCCCTCACCCGTGAAGTCAGCCAGACTGGACTGCCGTTCTCGGCGTGGCTTAGTGTTTTTCGTTCCGGCAAAAGACCGGAGCCTCCGGCTGTACCTCAGCCCCGCGAGGGAGGCAGGCTGACGATGACAGCGCCCCCCTCCTTCTTGTCCACCACCAGCACGCCTTTTTTATGCGCATCGTCCAGGATTTTTCCAAATGCGTTGTAGCCGTATTCCGACTCGCTGAATCCCGGGCGTATCCGCTTGATGGTGCTCTTGATCAGCGACGCCGAGATGGAACCTTCGCCACCGCGCTCCGCCACCAGTTGCTCCACCGTACCCACCACGAGTTCGATCGCCTGGTTCTTCTTGTCTTCGGCACTCGGTTCGGCCACTGCAGCGACCCGCCCTTCGTCGGCTGCAACCGGCTTCTCCGACATCGGCCGGGTACGTCGTCGGGGCGGACTCTTGGATGTGCTGACGGCCGCTTCTTTGGCCGGTGCTGCCGGCGCCGGCTTTCTGGCCGGCGCTTTGGATGACGCTCTGATCTGCACCAGATCCTCGTAAAAGATGAACTCGTCACAGTTGCCGATCAGCAGCGACGAGGCCGAGCCGCGCACCCCGATGCCGATCACGCTCTTGCCGTTCTCCTTCAGCTTGGAGATCAGCGGCGAGAAGTCGGAATCCCCGCTGATGATCACGAAGGCATCGATGTGCGATTTGGTATAGCAAAGGTCGAGCGCATCCACCACCATGCGAATGTCCGCCGAGTTCTTGCCCGACTGCCGCACATGCGGGATCTCGATCAGTTCGAAGGCCGCCTCGTGCATGTCGCGCTTGTATTCCTTGTAGCGGTCCCAGTCGCAGTAGGCCTTCTTCACCACGATACTGCCCTTGAGCAGCAGGCGCTCGAGCACCGGGCGAATCTTGAACTCGGGATAGCTGGCTTCCTTGATGCCGATCGCCACGTTCTCGAAATCACAAAATACGGCAATGTTGCGGATATCTGGTGTCGCCATCGTTCTTCCTTTCCAGGCAATTAATCTTGTACCGAACCCACTTCCTCATTTCGGATTGGCCGCTTGGTAATCCAGGTCGTCCAACAGCTTTCCAATCAGTGTGTGATACAGCGCCCCGTATTGGTTGACCCCGGACGGAATGGCTTCCATGCCGACGAATGAAGACGGCCAGCTCGCACTGACGTTCAGTTCCTTGTCATACACTGCTTTACCCAGCCGGACCACGACGAAGCGGGCGCCCAGGCTTGCATGGCCCGTATCGAGCGGCACATCCAGCGTCGAATCCGTCAGAAAGCCGCTTATTTCGCTCGGGGATGCGGCATCATACAGTCCTGCCGCCTGCAGGTCGGTGATCAGCGTCTGCCTCAGGTACTGCGCAAACGAACCCTGAATGGGCGACACGACCACATTCGAGCGGACACTCAGCCCCGTGTCGATTCCTGGAGCGGCGCCCGGATCAAGCCGGAACGACCCGACGGCGACCGGCGCTGTGCCCGACCGGCCGGCCTTCTCGATATTGCCGAAACTGGCGGCTGGTTCGCCCAGCGGCAACTGGGCGCAGCCAGTCAGCGCGGCGAACGCCAGCCCTGCCAGTGCGGACAAACACCGCCGTCCAGGATCGGACCGTGCGCCTGCGACGATCATTTGAATCCGGGATCGCGGGACAACGCATCAAGCGCGGTGCTCACGATCTGACGCGTCATGGTTTTGACAGCCATCTCCAGGCTATCCATCCGGGTTCCATTGGCAGGCGCATCTTTCGCCCCCATCACGGTATGGATGGCATGGCGCGCGGTACTGCTGATGGCCGGGGCTTGCGGCTGTGCGAGGTACTTCATGGTGCAGACATAGCCGTCGGAAACCTGCGAGCCCGCCAATCCGAACGTCAGCCCCGTCACAAATCCCTTGCCGAACGCATCGTCGGTCAGGGGAACATTGTTCAGCACGATGCTGAGCAGAGCCCCGCCTTCGACCGGTGTTGTCTTCAATTCCGAAAACAGGCCGCTACTCTTGATTTGCTCAAGGACCTGCGGCGCCAGATATTGGGTAGCCCGGGCATTCGTCACCCCTTTGGTCTGGAATTCGAAAACGACCTGGACGGGATGGGGCGAAGCGGGCTTTTGGTAGGCGTCTACGGGAATCTCTTTCGTGGCGGTGTCCACATAGAAACTGGCGCACCCTGTCAACGCCAGCAACCCCAGCAGGAGGATCGCGCGCGTCAAATTCAGAAGGGTTTGAAACGGGGGAAGGAACCTGCTCATGAACGACTCCTGATCGCGATAAGGGTTGGGGGGAACGAATCAGTCAGGGTTATTGTCTTGGGGGAGTGCGGGACAATGCGTTCCGGTTCTGCTGGTTTCGTGCGATCCGGTAGGCATCGACGATCCCGATCACCCAGCAGCCGGCCAGCACCAGCGAAGCCGCCGTAACGACGAGACTGTCCGGGCCATTCGACGTCTGTGTGACCAGGTTCGACAGCTGGCCGACATCGACCGCCCCGACTTCTGATGCCACCTGATCGAGAACGATCGACGCCTGCTGCATCGCCCGGTCCATGAAGATCCAGAGGCACGCAAGGCTGATCGCGATCAAGGCGATGCCGCGCGGATAGTGTTTCAGATAGAGATGGCCGGCGCCGGGTAATACGAGTGCGGACAGCAAGACGGCGGTCGTCGACCGGCTCATCGTGCTGCGCTCCCACACGGCTGATCACGCACCCAGTCCGGGCCGTCATTTACCGCGTTATCAGGACGCCTTCTTGCCGAATGCGTCATCGACGTGGCGTATGCTTAGCTGTCCGTTTCGTCCAGGCGGCCGCGACACGGCCAGTTCGATTCGATAACGTTCCGATGAACATGAACCCCTCCTCCATTATTTTTTATTCGGGAAATAGTATTGGAAGCGCGGCCATTCCGCCATTGTTTATTCGAGGCCGGCAGGCCCCATAAAAAAGCGTGGGCGATTGCCGCCCACGCTTGCCTACCGCCTGCCTGACGACTCAGGACTGGAAGCGGTGATGCTCGCGTGTCCGCATGGGATCGGGCATCGCCTCGGCATCGAACACCTTTTGCTGCTCGGGGTTCAACTGGGCATAGAACACCTTGATGGCCTGGTTGCGCTCCAGCATCCGGGAGCGGCGCGCGTCCGACATGGCCATCATCTTGTCCAGGCGTTGCGGCGTGCTCAGCTTTTCAAACTCGTCCCGCATGGCCTGACGATCGGCACTTGCATGACGCATTCCAGGCTGGGCGGCACGAGTGAAGGTGCCCCATGCGGCTTCCTGATCAGGACTCAGCTTGAGTTTTTCCTTCAACTCAGACAGGTGCTCGGCTCGCCGTGCTTCCCACTTGGCGTGGGTCTTTTGGCCCTGCCGGGCATCACAGCCGTCCCTGCCGGCAGGCCCACTCGCCGTCATGGCGAAAGACGATGCCGCTAGAATGCCGCTGCCGGCGATCAAACCCACCATCAATGCACGTTTGGTAAAAGAACCCGGGATCAGTTTCATTGCGATCTCCTTCAGAAAGATTGTCAAGAAGCCGGCCCGAAGCAGGTCGGCATGAAACGCATTCTGGGGCGGCGATGTATCCCCGGAATGTCGGAGACCCGTGAATATGTAACGAGTTGTAACCGAATGTAACCAAGGCCTGCTCGGCTGCTTGAAGTTCAATCGGCATGCGCTAGGTTTCAAGCTCGAAACCCGCATACCCGGATGCGCATTCTTGTCAGCAGGCTGGGTGGCGGGCACCGCATTCACGATGCTGATCAGGAGAAACACATGCACAGGAAGTTCTCTATCGCGCTGCTTGCCGCGCTCCTACTCTCCGGATGCGTCGTAGCTCCCTCGCACCCGGGGCCTGAATGGGTCGTGGCACCCGCACTGCCGCTGGTGGTCGAGTTGGGCGTCGAGCCCTACTACTACCACAATGGTTTTTTCTATTACTACCACGATCAACGGTGGAGCTATGCGCATGAACGAACGGGACCCTGGAGAGAGCTGCCGCGGGACCGTTATCCCCGGGAGATCCGATACAGAGGCCGCGATGGCGGAGGCGAGCGGGACCGCGATCATGACGACCGCAGGCGGGATTAGTGTCGCCTGCCTGTCCGGCTCACCTCGGGGGACATGCCTGAACGTCAGCGCCTGCGGCGATTCCTGAACATCGCCCACAAGGTCTGCTCACCCAATGGTCGGTCGCTGTGATCGATTTTCAGGCTGGCGCGCAGGTCGCTGCCGAAAGCCGGATCGTAGCGCCAGTGGACCAGGGCCACGATCAGCAGGCTGGCCGCCGCGCCGACGGCCGCCACCGCCATGTCCTTCTGGGCATCCCATACGTCACCCTGCGCACCCAGGAAAGCGAGCCCTGCCGAGGGATCGACCCGTGCGGCCACTAGCCACTCGATGATCTCGTAGGCACCCGAAAAGGCCAGCACCAGTTCGAACGGAAACCAGTATGCCCACAGCCCGCGCACTTTTGCCACGCGCATGAAGACCTCGCGTAGCGGATAAGCCAGCAGCAGGCCGAAGCTGAAGTGAACCAGACGGTCGTACATGTTGCGGCTCGCCCCGATCCACTGCTGAAGCGTATAGCCGAACGGCACTTCGGCATAAGTGTAGTGCGCCCCCACCACATGCATCAGCATGAAGGCGGTGATCAGCGTATAGGAGAGATCGGACAGCCTGAAATAGCGTGCGGTCAGCAGGATGAGCGGCACGAAAACGAATACCAGATAATTCTCCAGCAGCCAGTCGTGCGGATACGTCGGCTCGATGGCAGCCCATCCCCATACGAGCGCGAACAGGCCCAGCAACAGGGCGTGGTAACGCGTCACGTCACAAGCCTCCAGACAAGGCTGCTTGCGACGAACCGTACATTGCGCCACACAGATTTTCGCATCATGAGTAAGAGATATCCGGCTGCGCTGCAGCTTCAGTAGGAACGCCTGGATCCTCCATGAAACCTGCCCAATGTTCAACTGCCGCCCCTTGGTCATACAGGGAACAGGAGATCCTCAGGATTCGACTGTCCATAAAGGACGCGCTGTCCTGTTGTCATGACAAGTTTCCTGACAACTGTGTCACAGGCGTACACTCATGAAACCAAATCGTATTAAGAATCATATAGATAAAAATCGGCACGAAATATGCATGACGGGTACGCAAAACCCTGCCTGTTTACGGCGGATAAACAATCGATCCCATCCATGGAGGACACCTTATGACAAGCATGACCGGCCTATTCCGCATCGTCGCGGCCGTACTCTGCCTGGCGCTCGGCAACGCCAATGCAGCCGGTGACGCCCCGCCTCATCCCTCGCCTGAAGCAGCCAACGATCAGCCAAGCCAACCCAGCACAAAGGAGGATGCCCACAACGCCCCATCTACATCCAAGAAAAGCAGTGCAACCCACGAAGAACCGGAATGCGACTAGATCGACCCCTTGCATATTCCGCATCACTTTAGGAGACAACATGAAGCTTCGCTCGTTAATCGCCACCTCTACCCTTTTCGCCGCGCTTGCGGTGCCCATAGCCGCCAGCGCACTGGACGTGAACATTGCCGCCGACCTGGCCTCAGTCGAGGTCATGCATGGCGACCAGAAAGTCACGATCGTGCGCAATCAGGATCAAAACAACACCGTCAATCCCGATTTCGCCAAGACTTCTCGCAAGTGCCCGCCCTTCTGTATTCAACCAGGCGAACTCGCACCGGGAGTCGAGACCATCGGCGAGCTTGAAATCATTCACTACCTGAAAAAAATGAGCGATGGCGACAAATCCATCGTCGTGGTCGATTCACGTACGCCGGACTGGGTGGAAAAGGGCACGATACCGGGCTCGGTCAACATCCCCTGGGACAAGCTCAATATCGGCAAGTCCGACCCCATTACGGTCCAGGAAATCCTGGAAAAGCAACTCGGCGTGAGGAACCAGGATGGTTTCTACATGTTCGACAATGCCAAGACGGTCGTCATGTTCTGTAATGGCCCCTGGTGCGGGCAATCTCCCACCAACATCAAGGGCCTGCTGAAAATCGGCTATCCCGCACACAAGATCAAGTGGTACCGCGGCGGCATGCAGGACTGGGAAGTACTGGGTCTGGCCACAGTCAAACCGGTGAAATAAGGAAGGGCAGATCGACAAAACGGGGCGTCAAGCCCCGTTTTTCATTTGAAGTCCTCAGGCCGGGCAAGCGGGCCGGGATGTCACCGTTCGAACACCAGGCTTTCCGAATGCGCTCCCAGATCCGTCAGTGCGGCGTTGATCGCATCCATGAAGGGTGGTGGACCGCAAACGTAGAAACGCTGCGTGAAATCGCTGACCATTTCTTCCAGGAACGCACGATCGACGCGCCGGCTTTCATACCCCGGCGCCGCGGCACCGGTACAGGTCAGGATGCAGCGCTCACCCAGAACATGGCGCAGTTCCCTTTCGCAGATCACGTCGCGCGGGGTCTTGTTGGAAAAGATCAGGGTCTGCCTGTCCAACTCCCCCTTGCCTGCCAGATCGCGCAGGATGGCGAGAAAAGGCGTGATGCCTGCACCGCCGGCGATGAACACGCCGGGGCCCTCGTAGCGGATCGTGCCGAACGGCTCAGACATCAGTAGTTCGGCTCCTGGCTCCAGCTGGTGGAGCGCCTGGGTCACGCCCGCGTGGTCGGGATAGGCCTTGATGGTGAACTCGAGCACCCGGTCGCCGGCCAGCCCGGTGGGAGTGAACGGCCGGCCCTGCTCCCGCAGTTCGAGCCGGTTGACCGCCAGCTCCACCCCCTGGCCGGGAACGATGGAGAAACCTTCCGGCTTGCTGACGATGAAATGCTTCACGTCGTGGGTGACGAACTGGCTCATCAGCAGCGTGACGGTATGGTTCATTGTCCTGTTTCTCCTCTGACCTGCCTGCCTTGCGCCAGGTAGGCGTCAAAATTGATCGGCCATCCAGCCGTCCAGCAGGGTGCAGGCCTCCTGCTTGGGGACCTGGGAATCCATCCCCTGCAGGGGCGTGTAGCACAGGTACGGATTGCCGTCGCGATCCGTCAGGTTGCGCAGCGGCATGTCGCCCACGATCTCGAAGCCGCGGGTGTCCATCATGATGAACTGGTAGTCATCCCCTACGCTGACCTCCAACCTGCCACCGTTGCCCTCCCCGTATTTCTCCCACCAAGTTTCCGGATCGGCACCATCGTAAAAAGGCAGCGTCTCGCCCGCCCTGCTGCTCCGATGCCACGACATGATGGTCGGATCCTTCATCTGGTTGTCTTTCGCCGCCTTTTTCGCGAGCAGGCTGGCGGCCTGGAAGCCCTGGTCCGGGCCTTGATAGTCGATGTGTATGTTTCTCATGGTGAACGTCTCCTGAGTTGGGGGAACTTCGGTGGGGGCAGTGCGGGATCAGCGTGCGGCCTGTATTCATTTGTAGGCCAATACCCGACAAAAACAATCAGGAATTTCGCGTGCGGATCTGCCGTCCGCCAGCCGCCCCATTCGGACCGTACCGGCTTGCCGCTTCATTGACGGCCCGGAGCGATTGGTCGATGATGGTTTTGGTCGACCTGCCTGTCCGAAATGCCGACACGATCCCATAAAAAAGGAGAATGCCATGCCGCAAACCAAGTTCCTGCTCGATGAATCGGAGATTCCGACCCACTGGTACAACATCGTCGCCGACATGCCCAACCGGCCGGCACCCCCGCTAGGTCCGGACGGCAAGCCGATCGGACCCGAGGCGCTGACGGCGATCTTCCCGATGAGCCTGATCGAGCAGGAAATGTCTGCGGAACGCTGGATCCCGATCCCGGAGAAAGTGCGCGAAATCTACCAGCTGTGGCGCCCCTCGCCGCTGTTCCGCGCCCATCGCCTGGAAGCGGCACTCGGCACCCCGGCGAAGATCTACTACAAGTACGAAGGCGTTTCGCCGGCCGGCTCGCACAAGGTCAACACTTCGGTGGCCCAGGCCTACTACAACGCCGAAGCCGGCATCAAGCGCATCGCCACCGAAACCGGTGCCGGGCAATGGGGCTGTTCGATGGCGCTGGCCGGCCAGATGTTCGGGCTGGAGGTACGTGTCTACATGGTCAAGGTGAGCTATGGGCAGAAGCCCTATCGCCGCTCCATGATGCAAACCTGGGGCGCGGAAGTATTCGCCAGCCCCAGCATGGAAACCCATTCCGGCCGCGCCGCGCTGGCGGAAGATCCCGACAACCCGGGCTCACTCGGCCTGGCGATTTCCGAGGCGGTGGAAGACGCCGCCTCGCGTGCCGACACCAACTACGCCCTCGGCTCGGTACTGAATCATGTCCTGCTGCACCAGACCGTGATCGGACTGGAAGCGAAGAAACAGTTCGAGAAGGCCGGCGACTATCCCGACATGATCTTCGCTCCCTGCGGCGGCGGCTCCAACTTCGGCGGCGCGGCCTTCCCTTTCTTCGCCGACAAGGCTGCCGGCAAGAACGTGCGTCTGGTCGCGGTCGAACCCGCCTCCTGCCCCACCCTGACGCGCGGCCACTATGCCTACGACTTCGGCGATACTGCCAAGCTCACGCCGATGATGCTGATGTACACCCTCGGCCACGACTTCATGCCGCCCGGCATCCACGCCGGCGGCCTGCGCTATCACGGCGACTCCGCGCTGGTATCGCAGCTCTATCACGAGAAGCTGCTCGAGGCGGTAGCCGTGCACCAGCTCGCCACCTTCAAGGCCGGCGTCACCTTCGCTCGTGCCGAGGGCATCGTTCCGGCGCCCGAGTCCAACCATGCCATTGCCGCCTGTATCGACGAGGCCCTGCGCTGCAAGGCAAGCGGCGAGCCGAAGACCTTGTTCTTCAACCTGTCCGGCCACGGCCACTTCGACATGGCCGCCTACGACAGCTACTTCAGCGGCAAGCTCGAAGACTTCGCCTATCCGGAAGAAGCGATCCGGGCCGCGCTCGAGCGCCTGCCGAAAGTGGGTTGATCGCCCGGTGACGTCCTGTGCAGTTCGGACGTCGCCCGGTCAGTTGCCGGCAGCTATCGTTCCCACAAACAGGCAGATAGAATCCTCCCGCCTTTACTGGAAAGGCATTCATAGGGAGGAGTTATTTTGAATAAGATCAATCTAGTCGTTTTAATGTCTGCAACGATGCTGGGCTCGGGCTGCGCTTCGATTGTTTCCGGCCAGAATCAGAGCGTCTCGGTGGAAACGCGCAGCAAGCAGGGCGAAGCTGTCATGAGTGCGAACTGTAAACTCTCCAACAACAAGGGTACCTGGTTTGTCACAAGCCCAGGCTCGGTGACCGTCAGGCGCAGCTACGAAGATCTCCTGATCAACTGTGAGAAGGCAAACCAGGAGCCGGGGTTGGCCAGCGTGAAATCGTCAACCAAGGCCATGGCGTTCGGCAACATCATTTTTGGCGGGGTGATTGGTGCAGGCGTCGACGTGGCAAGCGGCGCTGCGTATGACTACCCAACCATGATTACTGTTCTGATGGGCGAAAAAGTCACCATTGATGCGCCACCTGCGGACAAACCCGAGGGAACGCAACAGCCACAGGCCACAACCGGAGCCGTTCCAGCCGTCGCAGCCAGCGCCGCTCCCACGACCGAAGCCCATCCCTGAGGTCATGCATTTGGGCAGGGTTCACGCGGACCCTGTCCGGTCAAACATTGCGCTATCCGCAGCCCCCGAGCAGCGACATCAATTCTGCGGCATCCTGCGCCGCCCTGCTTTCGCTATTGTTGTTTGGCCCGGCTCCCATTATTGTTCAGGTATGAAACCCAACTATCAGTACGAAAAACGGCAACGCGAGCTGGAAAAGAAGAAGAAGAAAGCCGAGAAGGAGCTCAAGAAAACCACGGTACCCGAGACGCCTCCGGTGCCGGAGACCGTCGTTCCACAGGACAAGACAAAGGATTGACGCCTCGGTGTTGGGGCGTGAATCCGTGAATGCCCTGTTCGGCATCCGCATGCCGGCATCTGCGGGAACCTGATCCGTTACGTGTCGTGCTCGCGCTGGCTCGCCTGCCACTGGGCAAAGCGGGCACGGATTTCCGGCATTGTCTTGGCTTCATCGAGTAGTTGATGAATTGCCGACAGCCCGCAGTGGGCATCGATCAGCGTCTGCAGCATATCCAATAGTTCCGATTCCACGATATCGCTTCGTTCGACATGTGGTGGCGCCTTCCTGGCCGTCATCATGACGCACCTCCTGAGTGACCCGACAATCAGGGAGGTGCGATTACCATGCCAGGAAACTGGTAAGTTTCAACCACCAGCGAACGCGCGCACCGGACGGCGCGAACAGCCTGTCCCGGGTTCAGGGCGCCGGATTGGGGAACTGGAGGTGGATGCGTTCGATATCCGCCAGGATGTCAGGGCCCAGCCTGGTCTGGCGCGCCGCCAGATTCTCCTGCAACTGCGCCATCGTGGTGGCGCCGACGATCGTACTGCCGACGCACCAGCGGTTATAGACGAAACCCAGCGCCAGTTGGGTGGGTGTCAGGCCATGCCGCCGGGCGAGTGCTGCATACGCGGCCACGGCCGGCGCCGTGTTGGGCTTGCCGTAGCGGCTGGCGAATCCGGTAAACAGATTCACCCGCCCTGGCGTTTTCGGGTCATCCAGGTATTTGCCGGACAGCACGCCGAAGCCGAGTGGCGAGTAAGCCAGCAAGCTGATGCGTTCGCGGAAACCGATCTCGGACAGGCCGTTTTCCCAGGTCCGGTTCAGCAGACTGTAGGCGTTCTGGACCGAAACCGGGCGGGGCAGTCCCAGCGCGTCGGCTAGCCGCAGCACCGTCATCAGCCCCCACGGTGTCTCGTTGGACAGCCCCCAGTGACGAATCCTGCCTGCCCGGATGAAATCTACCACCGCGGCCAGGGTTTCCTGCAGTGGAACGGTCTCGCGCTCCTGGGCCGGGTCGAAGTGATAGTGGCCGAACATGGGCACATTGCGATCGGGCCAATGCAGTTGATAAAGATCGACATAGTCCGTCTGCAGCCGCTGCAGCGATCCGTCGAGCGCCTGCTGCAGGTTCGGCCGGTTGAAATCGAGCCGGCCTTCCCGGATCCAGTCCAATGCCCGGCCTGGGCCGGTTGCCTTGGTCGCCAGGACGATGCGGTCGCGCGCCTGGCGCTTCAGCCAGGTGCCCACATGACGTTCGGTCAGTCCCGCCGTCTCCGCCCGTGCGGGCACCGGGTACATCTCGGCGGTATCGATGAAGTTGATGCCCTGACCCAGGGCATAGTCCAGTTGGGCATGCGCGTCGGCCTCGCTGTTCTGCTGCCCGAAAGTCATGGTGCCCAGGCAGACAGAAGGGACGGGCAGGTCGCTGTTGCCGAGAAGGATTGCATTCATCTGGAAGGATGGGCCTCAAGTTCTGTGGGGATGCGCCGCTACCTCGTCTTGCGAAGCGCACGAAGATGCAGCGATGCGTCTCCGGTCCCCTTCACGGTGACCGGTTCGGACGACACTGCACTCAGGCTCCCGGTGATGTCGACGAACTGAATGCTCTGCTGAGAACGATATAAACACAAGTCTTGCGAGGAGACTGGATGGGCATGGAAACCTTTCTGGCGCGGCAACCTATTGTGGATGCCCAACATCGCCTGTTCGCCTACGAACTTCTGTTCAGGCAATCGATGGCCTCCGTCTCGGCCCAGATCAGCAGCCAGTTGCAGGCCGGCGTCGGCGTTATCAGCAATACCCTCTGCCTCGGTCCCGACTGGCTGCTGCAAGGCAAGCTCGCCTTCATCAATCTGGACGAAGCCACCCTGATGAGCGATTTTGTCTGCCTGCTGCCGCCCCAGCATGTAGTCTACGAAATTCTCGAGACCGTCCCTGTCTCGTCGGTGCTGATCGCCCGCATCCGGGAGCTCCGGCAACTTGGCTACCGCTTCGCCCTGGATGATTTCGTCTGTCTGGAGGAATACCGCCCGCTACTGCCGATGGTCGACTTCGTGAAGCTCGACGTGCTCGAACAGCATCCCGAAAAAACCGTGGAAATCCTCGCGCACATACAACGCGACTTCAAAGGCCAGTTCATCGCCGAGAAGGTCGAGACCCGCGAGATGTTCGAACTCTGCCGCAACAGCGGCATCCAGTATTTCCAGGGCTATTATTTCGCCCGCCCGGAGAATCTGGCCAACAAATCCATCCAGCCGGGCCAGCTGGCCGTGCTCGATCTGATGAACAAGGTCAGCAACTGCGAAGACCTGAGCGACATCGAAGAGCCGCTGCGCCGCAATGCCGCGCTGACCCTGCGTCTGCTGCGCTATGCCAATTCCGCTGCCGCGGGCCTCCAGCAGCAGGTCCACACAGTGCGCCAGGCCCTGACCCTGATCGGGCTGAAGACGCTGTATCGCTGGCTCGCGCTGCTGCTGGTCACCGCAAAACCAACGCCTACCAATGCCCTGGCGGCGCGGACAGCCGTGACGCGCGGCCGCATCTGTGAACTGCTCGGCCAGTCCCGGCTCGACCGACAGGCCCAAGACGAGTTGTTCATCACCGGGCTGTTCTCCCTGGCCGAACCGTTGATGGAAGTCCCGCTTGCCCAGCTGCTCGAACGACTCCCCATGCCCGCCTCCGTCGTCCAGGCCCTGGTCCACCAGACGGGACCTTATGCGCCCTTCCTGAAACTCGCCGAAGCGTCGGAACGCGGCGATTTCGAGCGCATCGCCCGCTACGCCAGCGCTATCGATTCCAGTCCGGAAGAAGTCAATCTTGCCCAACTGCAGTCGCTCGCCTGGACCGAAGAACTGGCCAGCGAAGCCAGCCCTGCGACGGACGAATCTGCTTGCGACTGACCGCCTGCGATCCCGCCCGCCATGAAAAATGCGTGCCCTGGACCCGAAACGCGATCAGGCAGGCTGACGATCCGTCACCGGCAAGTGGCCTGTCTTGACGAAGATCGTACACCCCGTGCGGCTGAAGGGTTGGTGGCGGCTCATATGCGGACTGCGGATCCAGGTACCTGTCGGGTAGCGGCCGTATTCGTCCTCGAACACGCCGGACAGGACCAGGATCTCCTCGCCCCCAAAATGCGCATGCTGCTGGAAATACGTCTCGGGTTGCCAGCGGACCAGCGCGGCGTGCTCATGCTGGCACTGATGCAGCGGCATGACGCTCAGGCCGGACACCAGGCCGGGGAACCAGGGCGTCTTCGCCGTATCGATCCGCACGACGGCAACATCCTCCGGTTCGAACGGATAGCGCTTGATGAACAAGACGCAGCCCTGATCGGTACCCAACGTGCGCGGCGCGCCTGGCGGATAGCGCAGGTAGGCGCCCGCCGAATACCCGGCCCGCCCCTCCGCCAACGTTCCTTCCAGGACCAGGATTTCCTCGCCCAGTCCCTGCCCGGGCGGCTCGAGCACACATCCCGGCGCGCACCGTACCACGCTAGTTGCCTGGGCGTCCCCCGTGTCGACGCGCTCGAGCAGCTTGCAGCCGCCTCGCGTGTCATCCGTCGCCAGCCACGCCATCGCTTCCGTATCCAGCATGACGCGTGCGTTCAAATCGGCATTCATCACCATGTACCCTCTTCCTGGCTTGCCGTCCTTGAGAAAACGTATTGTCCTACCCCATACGCGCACGATAAAGCGCTTTCTGGACGACAGGCATTAGGAAAAACCCCGATGGACATCGTGCGCCAAGGGGTATTCGGGTCGAGCGCGCCACCTTGGCTCCGCGAGAAGTCGTATCGACCTGGTATTCTGCATTTCATTTTTTGAGCGGGATACCGATACCAATCGGATATCGTCAATTTCTACCGCCCTCCTCAGGTAGCTGCCGCATGACAGAGACCCCGCCGCCCGGCTTTTTACGGCGCTGGCCCTTGATGGGCGTGGCGCCCGACGACTCGGAAGACCTCCGCCTGAAGAAAGCGGTGATGACGATCACGTCCATCAGCATCGCCTTCCTGGCCATCTTCTGGGGCGGTTTCTACATATACAACGGCTATCCATTCTCCGGCGCCATTCCGCTCGCGTATTCCGTCGTTTCCTTCAGCAGCACCCTGTATTTCTTCAAGACCCGGCACTTCGCCTTCTTCTGCTTCAGCCAGCAGTTGCTCATCCTACTGCTACCGTATCTCCTGATGTGGAGCCTGGGCGGCTTTGCCAACGGCAGTGTGGTGATGATCTGGGCCATCTTTGCGCCGCTGGCGGCCTTGTTCTTTATCGACCTGAAGGCGGCAACACGCTGGATGCTGGCCTTTCTCGCCCTGCTCGTCCTCTCCGCGCTCTTCGACCAGACCTTTGCCGCCCATGCACGTCCGATGCCGGCCGGACTCAATACCTTCTACTTTCTCCTGAACCTCGGCTGCGGCTTCATCCTGATTGCGATCATGCTGTATTACTTCGTCAAGGATCGCGAATCCGCCTACGCGAAGCTGCAGCAAAGCGAGACGCACATCCGCGAACTGATGCTCACCGACCCCCTCACCGATGTGGCAAATCGACGGCATCTGGACAGCAGGATGGTCATGGAATTGAATCGCCAGATGCGCTATGGCCCGCCCTTGTCCGTCATCCTGACCGACATCGACTGCTTCAAGCGCGTAAACGACACCTACGGACATGCAGTGGGCGACACCGTACTCAAGACATTTTCCGACCATCTCAGGGACAGTCTCCGCGTCAGCGATTTCGTCGCACGTTATGGCGGGGAAGAATTCGTGCTGCTACTGCCCAACACAACGATCGAAGACGCGACCGCCCTGGCAGAGCGGATACGCGAAACAACCAAGCATCTCCAGTTTGCGCAGCCCGAACTGTGCATGACGGCCAGCTTTGGCGTGACGGCTGCGCGGCCCGGAGAGACCATGACAGAAGTCTTGTCGCGTGCCGACGAAGCGATGTACCACTCCAAATCCCATGGCAGGGATCGGGTCAGCGTGCTGATTGAATGACCCGGCTGCCGGGTCTCGTCAAGTCGCCGAACGGCCGGCTCAACGTATCGCGAGATCTTGCACCCACACCAGCTCGCAGGCGCCGTTGCCCGAGTCGCTGCGTGTCATCGAACTGTTCCAGTGCCAGCCGTCCGGCGCCTGCACGCGCACGAGATAACCGCTCAGCGCGACGATCTGGCCCGCGCGCACCGTGCCCAGGCGCCGCTTGATGTCATCGTTGGCGGGGATCATGTGCATGTTCGCGCTATGCTCGACGATATCCACCGGCGGAATCGGCGGCGCGCCCGACCAGCGGTAGAAATAGAAACGATTGCCCTGGCTGATCTGCAGGCGATCCAGCACGGCGCTATCCGACATCAATCCCCAGCCCAGTGCGAAATCGACGGGAGACAGATCGGCTTCGCGGCCCACATGATAGGTCTCCGTCGCGAGCACGCGGGCCTGCAGCGAAAACGCCGCAGCCGGCATGATCCGGTAGCCCGCCACCGAGAACGCCGGCAGCCCCGGCCGGTCGGTCTGCACCGGGTCGTCCGGTGCAAGGATGCCCGCAGCACGGTCGACGGGCCGCGCGGAAAAATGATTCCACGCACCGACAGCGATGACAACGATGAGTAGAGCTGGAACAAGTCGCATGGGCCGGGCAGAAGGGATGAACGCCTCCCTGTATCGGACAGAACCGTCGCGCGATTGAGTTGTCCACTGACTACCCTGTGCTGCACTACACTGTTTATATGAAGCCTGTACGAAGGAGAATGTCCATGAATCCCATGATTGCGACAAGGCGGAACCTCGTTCCCACCCTGATGCTGACGGCCCTGGCCGCCTTTTTCCTCGCCGCCCCCATGGCGCACGCAGCCAGCGCGTCAGAAATCGATCACGAAGTCGACGCGACGCTGAAGGCCTTCCAGAAAATCGAAGGAGCCAAGGCCTATCTCGGCATTGCCAAAGGCGCGCTGGTATTTCCCAAGGTCTACAAGGCAGGCATCGGAGTCGGCGGCGAATACGGCGAAGGCGCGCTGCGGGTAGACGGCAAGTCCGTCGCCTACTACAGCACCGCCGCCGCCTCCATCGGCTTTCAGCTGGGCGCGCAAGCCAAGAGCATCGTCATCCTCTTCACCAACGAATCCGCCCTCGACAAATTCCGCGCAAGCGAGGGCTGGAAAGTAGGCGTGGACGGCTCCGTCGCCCTGGTGGATCTCGGCGTCGGCAAAGCGGTCGACACCAACAACATCAAGGACCCGATCGTCGGCTTCATCTTTGGCCAGAAAGGGCTGATGTACAACCTGACGCTGGAAGGCTCGAAGTTCACCAAGCTGGACAAAAAGTAATCACGGCCCGTCACGGACGGGACGGGGATCGCCAGGAGCTCTGGCGCTGCGACGGACTCAATGCGTGGAGTCCGCGATAGCGTAAACTCACTCGCCCAGCCAAGTACTGAATAGATCCTCAGTCATTCTGGCCCAAGAATCCGGACGGACTGAGGAAGTCGATCCCGCCTGCACCGATATCCACAAGGCTTTCCGGAAATCCGGGGCAGCTCAGTCCGCCCCTTTGATTTCCATGGATCGTCGCACCGTGCTTCACGAACCCGGAACAGTGTCTCAAACTGGAAACGCCATGAGTTGGCCGAACAATGACTAACGCACAATGGTTCATATTCGTTGGGTGCCTATTGCTTTTCATGGGCGTGACTTTTACCGTCCTCAAACGCCTGCCGGTCACATCGGCCATTATCTATCTGGCGGTGGGACTGCTGGTAGGACCAACGTTCCTCGATCTGTTTCACTTCAATCCACTCAAGGAATCGGCACTGCTGGAAGTACTGACCGAAGTCGCGGTGCTGATTTCCCTGTTTTCCGCTGGCGTCAAAATGCCGGTGCCGTTCAGTTTTGCGCGCTGGCGTGCGCCCGTGTTGCTGGCGACGGTATCGATGGTGTTGAGCGTCGGGATGGTCGCCGCCTTCGCCTATTACCTGCTCGGTCTGCCGTTGGGTGCGGGGGTCCTGCTGGGCGCGATTCTGGCGCCAACCGATCCAGTGCTGGCGACCGACATCCAGAGTCGTCATCCCGGTGACCGCGACCAATTGCGCTTCACCTTGACCTCTGAAGCAGGCATGAACGACGGCACTGCCTTTCCGTTTGTAATGCTGGGAATGGGGTTGTTGGGCCTGCACGAGATCGGTGATTTCGGCCTGCGATGGGCCGCGGTCGACGTGCTGTGGGCGACGGTGGGCGGAATTGCGATTGGCGTGGCTGCGGGGGCCGCATTGGCACATCTGGGATGGAAGCTGCGCGGCGAACCGCACAAGCACGAACTGTTGGATGACTTTCTCGGGCTTGGCTTGATCGGGTTGGTGTACGGTTTAACCGTGCAGGTTCATGCCTGGGGATTCCTGGCGGTATTTTTCGCCGCGGTGGCACTGCGCCAGACCGAGTTGAGGCTCGCCAACCGCCACTCCCCGGGCTTACGCTCTGCCCAGGCAGTCGAGCGTGCAGATTCGGCCAATCCCGACCCCGCGGTTTCGCCTACCGTCAGCCAAGGGGCTTTGATATTCAAGGAACATCTGGAGCGGTTGTCTGAACTCATGCTGGTCCTGCTACTGGGCGGAACGCTTTACCCCGATTCGTGGAGCTGGCAGGCGGTTGCCTTGGCGCTGTTCCTGTTCATGGTGGCGCGGCCACTCAGCGTCTTCATCGGCCTGCTCGGCACCCGTGCATCATGGCGCATGCACGGCATGGCGGGCTGGTTCGGAGTACGCGGCATCGGTTCGCTTTACTACCTGATGTACGCCATCCAGCACGGTTTACCTGAACCCCTGGCGCTGGAGCTGATGCAACTGACGCTGATCGTGGTTACGTTGTCCATATTGATGCACGGCACGAGCGTCAAGCCGCTGATGGGCCGTTTCTGGCGGCGCGACAAGCATCGACCGCTACCGCCCTGAACGGGGCGGGCCGGCAGCGGCTGGAAACTCTCGCCCAGCCTCGACATCACGCAAAGAAAAGCAAGATTCTCCTCTAGACGTTCGACTACCTGCCGGGGGCAGGTACGGCACTTGTGCGGCAAGTCCCCGCTCGGAATGGACCTGCACCTTGGTACCGGTGGGGTTCCGGCAAATACGTCCAATGGCCATATTGATATTTATCGGGCGCTTCGCCGGCGCATCCCTCCCTCGCGTCACAATGATCCGATGATATTCGGCATAATGCGCAACCTGTACGTTTCACCCATCGGCCTCGCGACATAGAGGCTGGCTCATTCAGTCAATCGAACCATGCTCCCTTCCATCGAACATCGACTTGCCGCCGAGATCTCGGCCAAATCTGCGCAAGTGGCTGCGGCCATTGCCCTGCTGGACGAAGGGGCGACGGTGCCCTTCATCGCGCGCTATCGCAAGGAGGCGACCGGGGGGCTTGACGACGCGCAACTGCGCCTGCTGGAAGATCGGCTGCGCTATCTGCGCGAACTGGAAGCGCGCCGCGCGGCTATCGTCGAATCGATCTCCGAGCAGGGCAAGATGACGCCGGAATTATTGAAGGCGATCTCGCTGGCCCCCGACAAGACGCAACTGGAAGACCTCTATCTGCCCTACAAGCCGAAGCGGCGCACCAAGGTGCAGATCGCGCAGGAAGCCGGGCTGGAGCCGCTGGCCGACACCCTGCTGGCGAACCCGATGCTGAATCCCGAAGAGGAGGCGGCGCAATACCTGCGCGAGTCCTTCGCCACCGAACAAGGCGACAACCCGGGCGTGCCCGACGTCAAGGCCGCGCTCGACGGCGCGCGGCAGATCCTGATGGAGCGTTTTTCCGAGGACGCGGGCCTGCTGCAATGGTTGCGCGACTATGTGCAGGAACATGGCGTCGTCGAATCCAGGGTACGCGAAGGCAAGGACGCAGCGGCGGAGAAATACGCCGACTACTTCGACTATTCCGAATCGCTCGGCACCATCCCCTCGCATCGCGCGCTGGCGCTGTTCCGCGGGCGGCGCGAGGAGATGCTCGACGTGCGGCTGCGCCTCGACAGCGAAGAAGAACGACCGGGCTGGAGCGCGCCGCACAACCCCTGCGAAGCGCGCATCGCCAGCTGCTTCGGCATCCAGGACCTGAACCGTCCCGCCGACCGCTGGCTGATGGACACAGTGCGCTTCACCTGGCGCGTCAAGAGCTTCATGCACCTGGAACTGGAACTGATGGGCGCACTACGCACCCGCGCCGAAACCGAAGCGATCCAGGTGTTCGCACGCAATCTCAAGGACCTGCTGCTCGCCGCCCCCGCCGGGCCGCGCGCCACCATGGGGCTCGACCCCGGCGTGCGCACCGGCGTGAAAGTGGCTGTGGTCGACGAGACCGGCAAGGTGGTCGACACCGCCGTGATCTATCCGCACCAGCCGAGGAACGACTGGGATGGCTCGCTGCATACGCTGGCCAGGCTCGCCGAGAAACACCGCGTCGCGCTGATCGCCATCGGCAACGGCACGGCCTCGCGCGAAACCGACAAGCTGGCACGCGACCTGATCAAGCTGCGCCCTGAACTTAAATTGACCAGCATCGTCGTCTCCGAGGCCGGCGCGTCGGTCTATTCGGCGTCCGAATTCGCCTCGCGCGAACTGCCCGACATGGACGTCTCGCTGCGCGGCGCGGTGTCCATCGCACGGCGGTTGCAGGACCCGCTGGCCGAACTGGTGAAGATCGATCCGAAGTCTATCGGCGTCGGCCAGTACCAGCACGACGTCAGCCAGTTCGAACTGGCGCGCTCGCTCGACACTGTGGTGGAGGATTGCGTCAATGCCGTGGGCGTGGACGTCAACACCGCCTCCGCGCCCTTGCTTGCGCGCGTCTCCGGCCTCGGCAACAGCGTCGCGCAGGCCATCGTCGCCCACCGCGACGCCACCGGGAAATTCGCCCGCCGCGCGCAGCTGCGCGACGTGCCGCGCCTGGGCGAGAAGACCTTCGAACAGGCAGCCGGTTTTTTGCGCATCGTGGGCGGGGACGACCCGCTCGACGCCTCCGCCGTCCATCCGGAATCGTATCCGCTGGTGCAGCGCATCCTCGCCGACATCCAGCAGGACCTCAAGGCCGTGATCGGCAATGGCAACCTCCTGAAATCGCTCAATCCGTCGAAATACACGGATGAGCAATTCGGCCTCCCCACCATCAGCGACATCCTCAAGGAACTCGAGAAACCCGGCCGCGACCCGCGCCCCGAATTCACCACCGCAAGCTTCAAGGACGGCGTGGAAACGCTGGCCGACCTCAAGCCCGACATGATCCTGGAAGGCGTCGTCACCAACGTCGCCGCGTTCGGCGCCTTCGTCGACATCGGCGTGCATCAGGATGGCCTGGTCCACATCTCCGCCCTGTCCAACAGCTTCGTCAAGGACCCGCACAGCGTGGTCAAGGCCGGGCAGATCGTGAAGGTGAAGGTGCTGGAAGTCGACGAGAAGCGCAAGCGCATCGCGCTGACGATGCGGCTGAGCGAGGCAGCGGAGAAGCCGGCCGTCAGAACGGACGCCTCACGCAAGCCGCACGATGCACGCAGCCCCAACAAGGCATCGGGAAGCAAACCGAAGCGCGCGCCGTCACCCGCAATGGGGGGCGCCATGGCAGCGGCGTTTCAGAAGCTGAAGGCGTGATGCGATAGGCTCCGTGCCCGATGAACGATCAAAGCGAGATCACCTGGACATCCGTCGTGCCCGACAAGGCCGCGTATAGCTGGGGAAAACACCCCACATGCGCGCCTTCGACCAGGCCTTTCGGTTTGACTTCGCCACTCCCGCATTGCTCGAACGCCCCTTCGGCCAATCCACGGCGTACCGCACACTGATCGCAGGCCATCAGCAGAATCCCCTGCGCCTTGGCCACTTTCGCCAGCCTTTCGCCAAAGGGATCGCCGCTGCGCAATGTATAAATATTGTCGTCAAAAAACATCATCCCGACCACCTGCGCGCCATGATTGCCCGCTTCGAGCTGGGGCAGGATCATCGTGTTCAGTTTGAACGTGGATGCCATATTGGTCGTAAAAACGTAAGCAACTTTCATGTCGTCTCCTGAGATACAAGAAAAATCGGGCTTATATGATTCACCGGGGCCGGTCTTGTCCGACACGGTGCGAAGCAGGATGACAGGGTATTCCCCCTGTTTTTTTCATGGTGCTTATTTCACGCAACTCGACGAGGGACAGACCGGCCCGGCCTGATTTGTCCTGTACTTCACCTGTGCAGCGCATCGAGCAGGCAGTGCCTTCCCTTGAGCAGGCCGCGAACCGGCTCGCGGCTGCCCGAGTCGGAGATGCAAGGATCCCAGCCTGTCGCGGCATCAGGCGGCCCTCGTCACTCGAGGTCGACCAGATGCCTAATTTCGAAAGTCTTCCCCCAGTGCGCCTGGAGATATTCGGCGGCAAGCCGTCTGTGGCAGTGATGCGGAAAATGCTCGCTGCACAACAAGCATCCCTGGTCGACGATAGCTGGGTCGACCAGCCTTTCTGCATTTTTTCTGGCAAGGCCGTTCGTGTATTCGGCCGCGTATGCCTCCCACGTGAGTTCCTTTTGCTGGTAGCGCTTCAGAATATTCTTTTCTGGCGCCAGGTCTTTCGACTCGACGTAATCGATGTTGCAGATCGCCTCCAGGAAATACCGGAGGTCTTCCCGTTTCGAGAATCCCGCGAGCTGCGAGATATTATTCACGCGGGTGTCGATGACCGTCCTTACGCCGGCCCGCTTCAACAGACCAAAAAACGTTGCCGCCGGCTTTCTTGTAAATCCAATCGTGTAGACAGTACCCATTTAAGCGTAAGCCCTGGTTAAATTGTTGTCACCCCGGAACGTATACATCCCGTTCTCTTGCATCCGGTATCCTACTCGTCCATCCTCGCTTGTGTGTTCGCGGCGACATTTCCCGCCGCGGCGGAAATGAATCGTGTCCGACGCCATGTGTCTTGCTGATCCCATGTGTTGCTTTCCAACATGAAGCCTTATCTGCCTCCTGTTGATGCCCTGCTTGTCCGCACGGTCTGCGTTTGCTGAATGCCATGCACGTGCCCACCGTCAACGCCTTGCCCCTGCTCTACAGTTATCGCCGCTGCCCCTATGCGATGCGGGCTCGAATGGCCCTGCTTCAGGCCGGGCGGGATTTCCAGGCCCTAGAAGTCGATCTGCGCGACAAGCCCGCCGCGCTGCTGGCCCTGTCGCCCAAAGGCACGGTGCCGGTGCTGCACTTGCCCGATGGACGAGTGCTGGAGGAGAGCTGGGACATCATGGCATGGGCGCTGGCGCCGGACGATCCCGATGGCTGGTGGCGCCTGGCCCAATCACCCGAGAACCTCGACCTACTGCACCGCAACGACGGCGATTTCAAGCATTATCTGGATCGCTACAAGTATCCCGATCGCTATCCGGAGGACGAACGATCCCGCGACGCGCTGCGGGCGCATGCCGTGGCGGCCTTGCTCGTTCCGCTGGAGGCCCGGCTCCACAGTCAGCCCTATCTGGGCGGCGCCACGCCATGCGCTACCGACCTGGCGATATTTCCATTCGTGCGTCAGTTCGCGGGCGTGGATCCGCGCTGGTTTGCCGAACAGGACCTGCCTTCCCTTCAAGCGTGGCTGGCTGCATGGCTGGGCAGCCGCCTGTTCGAGGCCTGCATGGCCAGGCTGTCGTCCCAGTCTGCCGTACGCTTTCCCGCGTTGCAGGCTTGAACGCTGCGCTGGATCGAACACCTGTGCCGGGAACCTCGCCGAAGCAGCGTACGCATTGCGAGCGGACAGGTCATGTCGAGACCGACTCGACACGCGGAAAACCGGGCGATAGTGGCCGGTCCCATGTATTCGAGCACAAGCGATATTCAAAACCGGTCCCGTCAATGTGAGGTGGACAGGAATCTTTTCAGTACGCAGGATGTCACTGATACGGGCGTCGCGAGGCCGCGACGCCCGATTCGACTCCATGCCTGTTCAAACCTGAAAAGTGTTCACCGCACGGTCGGTAGCGCTTGCGGGATACGCGCATTTACAGGTCTGGATCCGGACATGATGCACGTTCACACGCTCCAATACTGCCCGAGTCGGGTATCACACTGTTTGCGAAAGGAGTACAGGATGTTTGTAGCAATGAACCGATTCAAGATTGCACCGGGAAAAGAGGCGGAATTCATCGAGATATGGCGCAACCGCGAGACTCATCTCGATCAGGTGCCGGGGTTCAAGACCTTCAATCTGCTGAAGGGGGCCGGCAATGACGAATTCTCGCTCTTCGCATCGCATTCGATCTGGGAGTCGAGGGCCGCTTTCGAAGACTGGATCAAATCCGAGGCCTTCCGCCAGGCCCATGCCAACGCGGGCGCTTCCAAGGGCATTTACCTGGGGCCGCCGCAATTCGAGGGGTTCGACGCCGTGTTGTAAAGCGGCAGGCGATCCTAGCCCTCTAACGGCCTGATTCCTGCAGCGCCCGCGCCCGCAGCTGGCCGCACCCGCCCTCCACATCCTGCCCCGCGGAGTGGCGCAGCTTGGTGAGCACACCGCGTTGGTGCAGGCTGCGCGCCATCTCCGCCGCCCGCGCCCAGCTCGGGCGGCGGAAGTCGAATCCCTCGACACCCTCGACGCTGTTGTAGGGAATCAGGTTCATCACCGCGTACCTGCCGGCCAGCAGTCGTACGATCCCGTCCAGCTCGGCCTCGCTGTCGTTGATGCCTTCGAGCAGCGTCCACTGGTACTGGATCGGATAGCCGGTGCGGCGAGCATAGGTCTCGCCCAATTCGACCAGTTCGTCTGGCGTGATGTCCGGCGCCCTGGGCAGTAGACGCCGGCGCAGCGCGTGATCGGTGGTGTGCAGCGAGAGCGCCAGGGCAGGCTTCACTACGGACTGCGGCAGGCGCTCGAACACGCGCCGATCGCCGACTGTGGAGAAGACCAGGTTCTTGTGGCCGATGCCGCCTTCCACGCCGAGCAGCTCGATGGCCTCCAGCACGTTGTCCAGATTGTGGGCCGGCTCGCCCATGCCCATGAACACGACCTTCTTCACCGGGCGCCGGCTGCGCGCCAGCACCACCTGGGCGACGATTTCCGCGCTGGTAAGCTGGCGCAGCAGGCCGGAGCGACCGGTCATGCAGAACACGCAGCCCACGGCACAACCGACTTGCGTGGACACGCACACGCCGTCGCGCGGCAGCAGCACCGTCTCCACCGTCTGGCCATCGGCCAGCGCCACCAGCAGGCGCGCCGAGCCATCGTTGCCGGCGTGCTCGGAATGCACGCGCGCGAGTGCGTTCAACTCACCGAACAAATCCGGAAGCGCGTTACGCATCGCCAGCGGCAGGAAGTCCTCGGCGCGCCGATGCCTGTTGTCGAGCGAGCGCACCTGCACCCACGCGCGCAGCACGCGGCCCTCATGGCACGGCGCGGCGCCGAGGTCGCGGAGACGTTGTCGGAGTTGAGGGAGTCGCATGGCGGGGCGGATGGTAGCACGGGGGCTTCGCCGAGTCGGGGCAGGTTACGACATCTTCGCGCGGATCCGCAGTGGCGCGTCAGGTATCGTGTTTCTGCGCCATTTCCCGCAGCAAGTGTTCGATCTCGTCCGCCCGCGCGGGCTTGCTGAAGTGATGGCCCTGGATTTCGTCGCAGTGATGTGACAGCAGGAATTCGCGCTGCGCGTCGGTTTCCACACCCTCGGCGATTGCCTTGCGCTTCATGCTGTGCGTCAGCGAAATAATGGCGGACGAGATCGCCGCGTCCTCCGGATCGGTGGTGATACGCTGCACGAAGGACTGATGGATCTTGATCTTCTCTATCGGAAAGCGTTTGAGGTAGCTCAGCGAAGAATAGCCGGTCCCAAAGTCGTCGATGGAGAAGAGCACGCCGAGCTCATTCAGCCGTTCCATCACGTCGATGCTCGCTTCGACGTTGAACATTGCCAGGCCCTCGGTGATTTCGAGCTCCAGATGGTCGGCCGGCAATCCGCTTTCCTGCAACACGGCGCAGATTCGATCCACCAGGTCCTTTTGCCGGAATTGCCGCGGCGACAAGTTGACCGCGACCGGCGCCGAGCTCAGGCCCTTGTCCATCCACGCTCGGGCCTGCATGCACGCGGTGCGCAGCACCCATTCGCCGAGCGGCACGATCAGGCCGGTTTCCTCGGCGAGCGGAATGAAGTCGGCCGGCATCAGCAATCCGCGGCGCGGATGCTGCCAGCGCACCAGCGCTTCCATGCCGGTGATCCTGCCGGTGCGCAAGTGGACCTGCGGCTGGTAATAGACCAACAGTTCGCCCGTGTCGATCGCGTGGCGCAAATCGGTCTCGAGTTCGAGCCGCTCGACCGCCCGCGTGGTCAGCTCCTCGGTATAGAACTGGTAGGTGTCCCGCCCCTGGTCCTTGGCCCGATACAGCGCGCTGTCGGCGTTCTTGAACAGCGTCACGACGTCCTCGCCATCCCTGGGATACACGCTGATGCCGATGCTGCAGGTGACGAAGACCTCATGGCCGAACAGCACGGCCTTCTCGGACAGCGCACCGAGAATTTTCCGGGCGACGCCGCTCGCCGCGGCGGAGTCGTCCAGATCCTCCAGCAGGATCGTGAACTCGTCGCCGCCGAGTCGACTGATCGTATCCTCGTCGCGCACGCATTTCCTGAGCCGGTCGGCGACCTGCTGCAACAGCAGGTCGCCCGCGGGATGGCCCAGCGTGTCGTTGATGAACTTGAAGCGGTCGAGGTCCAGAAACAGCACCGCCATCTGCTTATCGTTCCTGCGCGCCCGCGCCAGCGCATGGTCCGCGCGTGCGTTGAGCAACAGCCGGTTGGGCAGGCCAGTCAACGGATCGTGGTGGGCCAGCCGGTCCAGTCGCGCCTGGGATTCCTTGAGCACGGAGATGTCGGAAAACACGCTGACATGGTTCGTCACACGGTCATCGTCGTCGCGGACGACGCTGACGCTGAGCCACGCCGGATACTCCTCGCCGTTCTTGCGCCGGTCCCGGGTTTCACCTTGCCAGTGGCCGCTTTCCCTGACCGCCTCGCCGATATGTCGATAGAACGCGTCGTCGTCGCACGGCGCGCGCAGCATCGCCGGGGTACGGCCGACGATGTCGTCCGCACTGTAGCCGGTGATCTCGACGAACGCGCGATTGACCGCCACCACGCGGTGGGACGCGTCCGCGATGATCACGCCCTCCTTCGTGTTTTCGAAGACCGTCGCCGCCTGCCGCAGCGCCTCGTTCGAGCGCGTCAGCCGCGTCGCGTAGCCATCGATTTCGCGCTCGACCCGACGCGCCACCCACACCATCAGCCCGCTGAGCAGCAACAGCGCGGCACCGACGATGGCGACCTGCCCGCGCACGCGGTCCCAGAAAATGCGGTCGACGTCGTCGACGTAAATACCCAAGCCGACGACCCATCCCCAGGGCAGGAAGCCCTTCACGTAGGAGAGTTTCGGGACCGGGCGCGTGAACCCTGGTTTGGGCCACAGGTACTCGACAGTGCCCTCGCCCCGCTTGCGTACGGTCTCGGCGAATTCGACGAACAGCCGCTTGCCGTTCGGATCGGTGTAGCCCGACAGGTCGCGGCCCTCCAGCTCCGGCATCACCGGATGCATCACCATGTGCGACTGCAGATCGTTGATCCAGAAATATTCGTTGCCGTCATAACGCATCGCCCGTATCGCCTCGATCGCCGCGCGCTGCGCCTGCGCCTCGGTCAGCGTGCCTGCCTGCTGCAAACTATGAAAGTGCTGCAAGACGCCGTACGCCGACGTGACCAGATGACGCGTCGCCGTGACGCGGTCCTCCATCAGGCTGGACCGCTCATGCAGCAACGCCAGCGTGGCAATCGACACCATTGCCACGAACGCCAGTGCCACGATGAGGAACAGCCACGGCCGCAGATTGAAATTCGACGCAGGTTCACGCTTCATGGCTGGCCCAGGTCAATCGCCGCCTGGGCGATCATTCGGTCCCGGGGCCAGCGTGAGCTCGTAGATCCTCGCCTGCAATGGCTCTTTCAGCGCTTCGATTGCGTTGTATTTGGCCAAAAGCGCATCAGCCTGCCGAGACAAAGCCTCCCTGCGCTGGATCGCATTTCTCTGCGCCGCGACCACCGCGTCGTAGTTCGCGATCTGCCCGTCGAGCGGCGAGAGCGCCGGCATGCCATAAAGCGGCTGGGCGCTGCCGCGGCGTACTTCCTGCACCATCTGGAAGTGCTGATAGACTGCCCGTTGCTGCTGGTTGAGCATATTCAAGGCGCTGGAGAGCCTTTCCAGTTCAGTTCCGTCGTCGGCTGCGGCGGCGAAACTCAGCGGCAGCAGCAATGCATAGATGAGGCGGCGCATGGCTCCTCCCGTGGGCGAAACGAATGCCCCAGTATAGATAAGGCGCAGAAATCCGGCACGCGGATCGTTTTTCAGCTGAACGAAGGTTGGGAGGTTGTCGCATGGACCTCCCGCGCTATAGCCGTCATGAAATAGACCAGGTTGTGTGCTTAGACCGTTTTTTCAATCGTTCTCATTTACAGGGAAACGGAATCTCGCCATACGTCAGTTGGCACCTATATCCCGGAGTCAGGTCTTGTCTCTTGCGGCAGAAGGCGAGACCTGACTCCGAGGTTCGTACGCCGGCCCCGAAAGTGCGCGTCACGCACGACCGTGGTCTGTTCCTCATTTTTTCACCGCAACAGAGCGGCATTGATTTCAAGCTGCGCTATTGGCTGCCCGAATGTGCCCTGACCGCATTGCGGCCCGCCGCTTTTGCCTCGTAAAGCGCGGCATCGGCACGGCGGACGATGTCGTCGATGCCGGCGTCATCCGGATGGCATCGGCACAGCCCGGCGCTCATGGACAAGTTGACGCTGCCGTGCGGCGCGTGCAGGCTCACCTGGTTCACCTCGCCGCGAATTTTCTCGGCCAGCACGATCGCCCCGACCCGGGGCGTACCAGGCAGCAGCAGCCTGAATTCATCGCCTCCCGTTCGGGCAAAAATATCCTGCTCGCGCAGATTGTGCCTGACGATCTGGACGAATTTCCGCAGCGCGTCATCGCCCGCTTCGTGACCGAGCGTGTCGTTGATTTTCTTAAGGCGATCGAGATCCAGCACCAGCAGGGAGAACGCCTCACCCGTGCGCTTGAAGCGCGCGAACTCCTGGTTGGCCAGTTCGTAGAAGGTGCGCAGATTCACCGCGCCGGTCAGGAAATCCTCGCGGGCTGCCTGCGCGAGTTCGTCTTCCTGACGCTTGCGCTCGGTGATGTCGAGGATCACCCCCGAGATGCCGTCGGGCTGGCCGTCCGCATCGTAAAACACCGACTTGTAGAAGATGACATCGTGGACGCTGCCGTCGGCGTAGCACACGTTGGTTTCGTAGGTTTGCGTGCCGCCGTCGGCCAGCAAATCGCGATCGGCCTTCTCGTAGATGGCGGCCAGCTCGGCGGGGGCAACGTCATGAACCGTCGCGCCGATGATCCTGGTACGCGACAGGCCGATGTATTTCTCGAAGGCGCGGTTGCAGGCAATGTAGCGGCAGTCCGCGTCCTTGATGAAGATCGGGCTGGGCAGCATGTCGATCGCATTCTGGATCCGCCGGACGATATCCAGGTCAGTGTGCTCGTTTCTCAACCCAGCAACCTCCATTCTTCTTCATTCCTGTGCACCTCAACGCAGCGCCAACCTGCGACTGAATCAAAAGCGCCAACTTGAACTGATTCATCAAATTTTGCCCTTCGCGCGCCGCCGCCTGGTGTCGAACGAGGCCCCTGCTCCCACGCCCGCAGCACGCCCCTCATGGCAGGGCGCAGCGCCGAAGTCGCGTAGACGTTGTCGGAGCGGGAGGAATCGCATGGCGGCGGATGGTAGCACGGGGAATGCCGGCGACTGCGGAGCGGTCTGGCCGCCATCGGCCATGTGTTGAGCACGCCCCGCTCGGGACGTCCCCGTCCTACGCGCATGCTGCCCGGACGTCACCCTTCAAGCCGGTCGCGGCATTCGAATCAGAACAGCCACTGTCCCACGGCCTGACCCGCGACAGCCCGATAGCCTGAGGCCACTTCGCCATCCAGTTGCACGGTGAAGGTGAAAGCGCGGGATTTCCGGAAAACCAGGGCCGCGCCCACATTGTAGGTGTTGCTTGCCAGATCCTGGCCGGGCGTGACAAATGCTGCGCCGCCGCCGGTAAAGCTTGCAGTCGAATTCAGCCCGTCGTTCTGGAGATCATGCCGCCAGTTCACATGGGCCGAAGGCGTCAGTTTGGTGCCATTGGCCAGTTCGGCCCGGGTTGAGACGCTGACGCCCAGAATGCTCCGAACCCGTGAGGCGGACGCATCCTGCACCGTCATGGACAGGGCGCCAGCGCCGGACTCCGTGTAGCCGTCCTGCTTGAGGCGGTTCCATTCCAGTCCGGCCATGGGCGTCAGGGTCGTGTTGCCGTTCAAGGCAAACGGCCAGCCCGCACTGACGCGCGCGGCCATCTGGTCGCCGCCAAAATCGGCATGGGCCACGCCGGAAACCGTGGTGTTACGGCTGCTGCCGTATTGTTGGCGGGCATAGGCCGCCATGCCATCCAGGTACCACAGGCCAAAATTGCGGCTGGCGTAGGCGGTGGCCTGATACACGTCGATGTCCGTGCTGTCGCCACTGCGGAAGTCGTTCATGCTGACGCCGGTCCTGGCGTAGGTCAGCGCGCCACCCACCACCCAATCGTTGTCCAGCAAGGTATCGGTGCCGAACGTCATGCCCCAGGTGGTGCTGTCGTAGCCCGCATATCCAGCCTGCTGATCCTGATTGTCGTGCGCGCCAAAGCCCTTCATCCATACGCTGCGCTTCTTGCTGCCGTCGGCGTCCAGCAGCCCCGCCATGTCGCCGCTGGATGCCACCTTGAGCTTGCCCTTGTTCAGCTCGTCCACCAGCCCCACCACAAAGCCCTGCTGGCGCACGCCTTCCAGACGAACCGCCACGCTGTCGAGCGCACCGTTCACCGTCTGGTTCGCCGCCACGCGCACTGCGCGGCCGGTGTCCGGCGCGATGCGGCGCAGCGCGGCGGCCTGCTCGCTGGCGCCCATGGCGTTGAGCGTATCGATAGCGGCGATCATGTTGGGATCCGTCGCGGTGCCCGACAGCACATCCAGCTCGCCCGCCGCATTGCCGCCGACCGGGCCGGCGTTGGCGCGGAACAGCGGCGTCGTGACGGCACCCGTCACGGTGATGACCAGATCCTGCGTGTTGGTGATGTCCTGCGCGAAGGTGAATCCGCTGGTGAGAGAGGTGATGCTGCTCGACAAGGTGGGGACAACCGGCTGGCCGCTGTTGAAATCGACGATCGTATATTGCGTGCCATTGCTGAGTGTCACGCCGTTGGCGACGCGCATCCGGACCTGCAGCGCGACAGGCAACTGCGACATGCCCATCATCCCGTTGTATGACGCGCGAATACAGCCGGCCGTGTTGCCGCCGGCCGTGCAACTGGTCTGTCCGCCCGCCGCGGTGATGGTGCTGACCAGGGCCAGGGTTCCGCCTGAGTTGGTGTTGAAGTACCCGCTATTCGTCGTCAACGCGTTGCCCTGCAGGTCGAGTGTGGAGATTTTTCCTGTGTTCGGGGCCTTCCAGTCAAAGTTGTTGGAGGCCGATATATCTCCTCCCAGCACGACCGTGGCGCTATAGGGGAGCCCGTTGCTGCCATTGTTAATAATGAAATTCGACGTGTGGACGTCACCGTTGAAGGTGTAGACATTCCCGTCCGCCAGCCTTGAGGTTGCCGCTCCATAATCGCTCCCTGTGCTCACATAGCCCATTGGTGTCCCGGCTGTGCCGATGTTGCCGTTGAAGGTGACGGTGCCGTTGAGGTGCAATTCACCCGAGCCGGTCACGTCGCCGGTAATCAAGGGGGTGGAAATTGCCGCGCCGACATAACTGGTGAAATTGATGGCCGGGCTTGCGTTCGGGTCGGTCGTAATCTCCACCCCGCCCCCGGAAATCGTGACGGTTGCAGCATGTGCCATGGAGGCCAGTGCGATGAACACGGCCGCTGCGAGGGGCTTGAGTGGATGCATGATGCCTTCTTGGGGGTGGGGACTGCGCTCAATCCCTTGTGGGTGGGCTATTTCAGAAAAGCAGAAGCGCTCCTCTTATACGTCAGTGCGCGCCACTTTCTTGAGGCCACGGGACTGCGAACGCCGATCTTTACCGGCCTGCCGAGACAGCAATCAACCCATTCGATGTCAGGCCTTGCGAGGCAATACGTCAAGCAAGACCTGACCCGTGGTCTCTGCGGTCTCAGAAATTGAATCGAACCTGAGCTGACCCCATGGTTTCTGCCCCAGGAATTCGCACGGCAGAACGGAAAATACCTGCGCTATGGCAGATAGTGCGCCGCCGCCCGCTCGACGAGGCCGCCGGCATCGAAGAACAGCACTTCAATCACGGGGCCACGCACGCCGTTGTAGTGGATCGCCACGCTGTCCGCTCCGGCAAATATCGCCAGCAGTTCGAAGTGCAGGTCGGGGACGCGCGACAGGGCCTGTCTCCAGTAGTCCCCCACCGCGCGTTTTCCCTTGAGCACGCCGCCCGGTTCGCCCGCGATCACGGCAATATGCGGGGAAGACATCACGAAGTCCTCGCTGTAGTGCGACAGTATCCGGTCCAGGTCATGGCTGTTCCAGGCTTCGATCCACTCCTTGCCGACTCTGTCGGCTTGCGCTTTCGTGATCACGTGTCCTCCGATTCCAGATGTACGTTCCCAATTCTCGTGCCGAATCCAGCAGCCGACGCAGTGCGCGCGCCCCGCGTTCCGTTCGGCCATAGCGGACCGCGTACATGATGCCACCCCGGCCCACGCCCAGATCATGCAGTGCCCGGTCGCTCAACGCGCCGAGTTCGGACTCGGCCCGCCAGCAGGCCATGGCAACATACAGGCGCCGCAGGATTCTGCGTACAAGCCTCCGGATATAGCGCCTGCGCAAGGCTTCCGCCCGGCGCACAAGCTGCCGGACATCCGCGTTTCCTTCATGCCGTGTGTTGCCGTCCATGCCCGGAATACTAGGCAGGCGCGGCACCTCAATACAGATGCAGAAAAACCGATTTTGTTAGGTTACAGTTGCACACGGACCCCAACTGTATCCATAAGGATCGGCATCGCGTGTACTGCATCCGGGCATGGGACTGGCCCTACACTGGCCACACAGGAGGCTGCAATGAACTTGTACGAAAACCTCGCGACGCACGTGAAGAACGCCATCCGCCAGGGCGTATACCAGCCCGGTGACCGCCTGCCCTCGGTCAGAAGGCTGTCCGAACAGCACCGGGTCAGCCAGAACACGGCCGTGTCGGCCTACCGGCTGCTGGAAAGCCACGGCTGGCTGGAAGCCCGGCCGCAGTCCGGCTTCTTTGCACGCCACCCCGAATCCTCGCTGCCTCCCGCAAAAGGCAACGACAGTGCCGAAGGCCCCTGCACGGTCAGCGTCACCGAGGTCGCCCTGCGCCTGTGCCGCAACGCGCTTCGGCCCGACCTCGTTTCGCTGGGTGCGGCCACCCCCCACCCCGACTATCTTCCGCTGGCCGACCTGCGCGCCGCGTTCAACCGTTGCCTGCGCGACAGCAACGACGTCGCCAGCCGCTACAGCTTCCCCCCCGGAGAAGAGCCCCTGCGGATACGGATCGCGCAACGCGCCGCCGAACGCGGCTGTGCCTTCGGCCCGGACGACGTGGTCATCACCGACGGTTGCCAGGAAGCCCTGAACCTCGCCCTGCGCGCCGTGGCCAAGGCCGGCGACATCATCGCCATCGAGAGCCCCGCCTTCTTCGGCACCCTCCAGGCGATCGAGTCCCTGGGCATGCAGGCGCTGGAAATCCCCAGCGACCCAGTCGAAGGCATCAGCCTCGACGCCCTGGCCCTGGCGCTGGAACGCTGGCCGGTCAAGGCCGTGACCGTCGTGAGCAATTTCAGCAACCCCACCGGCAGCCTCATGCCCGACGCCCACAAGACCCGGCTGGTGAAGATGCTTGCCGCGCGCGGCATTCCGCTCATCGAGGACGACATCTACGGCGACCTCGCGCATGGACGCCAGCGGCCCCGTCCGGCCAAGGCCTATGACCACGCGGACAACGTCCTGCTCTGCGCCTCGTTCTCCAAGACCATCGCTCCCGGATACCGCGTCGGCTGGATCGTGCCGGGACGCTGGCGCAAGGCCGTCGAGCACCTGAAGTACGTCAGCACCCTGTCCAGCGCCACCCTGCCGCAACTGGCCGTGGCCCACTATCTGGCAGACGGTCGCTACGAACGCCACCTGAACAAGGTGCGCCGCACCTACGCCGACAACCTGGCACGCATGCAGGCGCACATCGCACGGCATTTTCCGGCCGGCACCCGGACATCGCGCCCCGACGGCGGCTTCGTGCTCTGGGTCGAACTGCCGGAGCAGACCGATACCCTCGCCCTCCACGACAAGGCGCTGCGGCAAGGCATCAGCTTCACCCCGGGCAACCTCTTCTCGCCGCAGGGCCGCTATCGCAACTGCTTGCGGCTGGCTGCCGCCCTGCCCTGGGATGCGCGGGTGGAACAGGCGCTGGAAGCACTCGGCAAACTGGCCCGGCGCGCCTAGCCGGACACAAACCATCACCGGGAGAAATCGCCATGACGCACCCCACCCCTGTCGCCCTCGATGCCCTCGGCATTCCACCGCGCGGCCGTCCCTCGACCTACCCCCAGTCGATCCAGGCTTTTCTGGGCGAACGGCTGGCGGGACGCGAGAAGCGCGCCCTGGGCGATGCCTTCGGCCTGACGAACTTCGGCGTCAACCTCACGCGCCTGGCCCCCGGCGCGGTCTCGGCCTTGCGCCATGCGCATTCCCGGCAGGACGAGCTGATCTACATCCTCGCCGGATCGCCCACCCTGCGCACCAACGAAGGCAGCGTGCGCCTGGCGCCCGGCATGTGCGCCGGCTTCAAGGCAGGCACCGGCAATGCCAGCCAACTGCTGAACGAAACCGGCGAAGACGTGCTGTATCTGGAAATCGGCGACCGCTCGCCGGGCGACGAAGTCACCTACCCCGACGACGACCTGTTCGCCACCTTCGCCGATGGCCAGTGGCGCTTCTTCCACCAGGATGGCACGCCGTATTGAGCGGGCGCGCGGGTCGATCACGCCGGTCCGGAGCATCAAGCGCACAAAAGATCGCGGAACCTTCTATTTTTCGTGCGGCTGCCTAATATCACTTCTGGATCCTGGCGGGGGTTCCTCCTCGCAGTCGCTTTTCCTTTCCCCGCTTAAGCTGGGTTTCTCGATCCACCCGACGCCCAGAACCCGCATCCCGCTTTTGCCGCGAGGAGACGAAATGAAACAGATTTCAAGGACGCAACTTAAAAAGGCCGTGATTGCTGCCGAAGCCGAGCGCATCAGCAGCTTATCGGTGTCACGGCCGGATTTTGGCCAATCTGCCAAGCTCGCCAGCAACGCGCGCGCAGCGGAAAAACTCGGCACGCGTTTCTTAAAAGCCGCAGGGATGGATGCGGCAAAACTGCAAGCCATCGCAGCAGGGCGCGAAGCGGAACAAACGCGCATGATCGAGAAGCATAAAGCAGACGCGCTCAAGCGTGCCGCGCGGCAACAGAAGACGCTGCGGGCCACGTTAATCGCACAAAGCGAAGCACTGGCGCAGTCGGTCGCGGGCGATTTCTTTCCCTATCCTTCATTCAATTTGGACACGCCGTTTTTGATCTGGAGCACTCCGCTCCTGGATATCGACTCGGCGGCAATCCCGTTCGGCAGCTCGGCCAAATTCCGATTGGCCACCTCGCAATACCAGGGCGTGCAGAAAGTCGGCTTTTATTTCTACTGGGCCAATCCGTTTCAGGACTATGCCGTCATCAATGCCGCAACGTTCATGTCGGCGAACGGCCATTTGCGCGCGCATGCCCCGTGGACCATCGGCGTGAATACCAGCGAGGTGACGGCAACAGCGCAGCTCGGTTTGTCGTTTGGCTGGCCTCGGCCCGGTACCTACCAGGAGACAGAGGGTGTCTACCTTGGCGGCACCGGCGCATTCGCCCAAACCTTCATCGGCGGCGACAGCAACGCCACCACGATTTCTGCCGGCGTGAGCTTGAATCGTACGATGTTCGCAGTCCCACCGCGCGAGGTCGTGGTGTTCGAAGTCGCGTTGCTGGTTGATTACAAAAACGACGACGGCAACATCGAGGTCGACTTTGCCAAGGGAAGCTTCAATATCACCTGCCCGGTGGTGGTGTTCTCGATCTTGAATTCACCGCCCCAACTGAGGAAAAAGGGGCGATTGGACACGTGTTAAAGCGCGAAACACGAACGAGCAAGGAATCAGGTTGAACTGACCCCATTTATTGGAAGCCGCTCGCTGGAATTCACTGCATCCGTGTCGCCTTGGTTCACGACGCGATCGATTGAGTGGTCAGTGGTAAGGTGAGCGCTACCGTCCATCCCCGAAGCCCATCGCATGACCGATGCAGACCTACCTATTCCGGTCCACCGTTTCCACCTGCTCAAGGGCTTTGCGGCTGCAGCCGTGGTAGTCGTGGTCTGGTCCGGGTTCAACATCGTCTCCCGGCTGGGCGGCCGCAGTCCGCTTACGCCCTACGACATGGCAGCCATACGGTTTGTCTTCTCGGGAATCGTGTGTCTTCCCTTTGTGTTGGCCCGATGGCGCCGCCTCAAGTGGCCGCGGCTTGCCGTGCTGGCCGCGTTTGGCGGCTTGATTTACGGGTTACTGGTCTACTCGGGCTTTTCCCTTGCGCCGGCCGCGCATGCGGGCATTCTGGTCAATGGCGGCATTCCCTTTGCGAGTGCATTGATCGCCTGGCTCGTACTCGGGCATCGCCCTGGCATCCGGACCGAATTTGCCCTGTTGGTCGCAGGCTTGGGAATCGTGTTGATTGGCATACACAGCCTGGGGCAGCTTTCCGGTGCACCCGCCCATCAATGGGTGGGGGATGTGTTCTTTCTCCTGGCCGCAATCAGCTACGCATGCTTTGGCTTATTGCTCAAGCATTGGCAGGTCTCCCCCCTCGAAGCCACGATCGGCATCGCCGTGATTGCCATGGTCTGCTACACGCCGGTTTATCTCCTGTTCCTGCCCAAGGCCATCACCACCGTTTCCCCGTCCTTCATACTGTTGCAAGGCGTTTATCAAGGCATCCTGGCCGCCTCGATTGCCGGCTTGCTCTTCGCCTACGCCATCCACAACATCGGGCCGCAAAAGGCAACGCTCATGCTGGCCATGGTTCCTGGCATCTCGGCGGTGGCGGCCGTGCCATTGTTGAAGGAATCCCTCGATGCCGTGACCATTTCCGGCGTCGTGCTGGTGACGATCGGCGCGGTTCTGGGCGCGACACATCAATTGGCAAAACGAGGATGAATAGGTCAGTTGAGTCTGACCTATTCATTCGATGCCAAGGCAATGGGTAACATGTGTCCAAAGGACCTGGAATTGCTTGTCACCCGGGAGATGCCATTTGGCATGCACAAGGGCCGGATCATTGCGGACCTGCCGGGCAATTACCTCAACTGGTTCGCGCGCAACGGATTCCCTCCGGGTGAAATTGGCCGTTTGCTGGCCCTGATGCAGGAAATCGATCACAACGGCCTGGCAGACATCCTCACACCGCTCCGACAGCGATCAGGCAAACCTCCCGGGCTAACTGATTAAGTGTTTTTTCAGACGGATGGAACAACGCCCCATTTGACGGGTCTTCAGCCTGCCTACGTCCCATACGGGGTAGCGCCCAAGGTTCGAAGGCGCGCTTCGAACGCTCAGTCCGATTAAACCCAGTCGTATTCAAGCTTGTATCGCACGCTTTGATGGAGAACGCATGATCCTTGCCGCAATCGTTCTGTTTTGTCTGGCGGTGGCGCTGGGCCTGTGGCTCGTGGTGCTGGGCGTGCGCTATCGACGCGGCTCCCGTGCCCTGGCGGCGGCGCACGCCGGCGCCGCCCTGCTGGGCCTGATCCTGTTGGGAAGGCATATCTTCAGCAGTCCCGTTCACATGTTGTACAACGATGCGGCGCTGCTGTTCGTTCTGGCGCTGGCCGGCGGGCTGGTTCTGCTGGTCCTGCGCATGGGCAATCGCGAGCATCGCTCGCCGCCGCCGATGATGGGCGTCAGCCTCCATGCAGCCATGGCCCTCACGGCGCTGCTGCTGTTGGTCTTGGGGTACACGCATCCCTGACCCTGGGATTCCGGACAGCGGAATCAATTCGATCTGGCACCTTGGATTGCGCTGCTGGCGTTTGCGCCTGTCGATTTGGCCCCCTCTCAAACGTCGTCCTTGTTATCGACAACCCTAAAGGAGATGACCGTGCAATTCATGATGCTGATGATTCCCGCTCTTTACCAAGGCGGCAAACCGGCACCGGACTTCAGGCCGGATCTCCGGAAAATGGAAGCGATGGGACGGTTCAACGAGGAAATGGGCAAAGCCTTGAAAATCGAATCGCTCAACGGCCTGCATCCGCTGGCCAAGGGGGCGCGCGTGTCGTTCGCCCAAGGCAAGCCCTCCGTCACCGACGGACCGTTCATCGAAGCGAAAGAAGTGTTGGGCGGTTACTGGCTGGTGGACGCGCCGTCCAAGGAAGACGTGGTGAAGTGGGCGCAGCGCTGCCCAGCTGACGAAGGCGACACCATCGAGATCCGGCAAATCTTTGGGCCCGACGATTTCACGAAATAAAGCGCGCGGCGTGAACGCGTCGCCCGGGTTCATCGAAGGCAAATCGCTCGAGCCCGGTCCGTTTGATTCATTTCGCCCGCTTCTCGTCGGCGGCCTCGAAATGATCCATCTGGTCGGCCCGGGCCTTTTTGAATGAGGGACGATCCGTGACACGCGCCACATAGGCCTCGGTCGCCGGCCGGTCGCCAAACGAACGGACGTCCGGAATGCGCAACACGTCCGCCATCAGCAGGTCTGCGACAGTGAAGCGGCCCGCCGCGAGCCATGCTCGCTCGCTCAGTACTTTTTCGAGCTGGTCGAGACGCTGGCCCATCCATGCGCCAAGGCCATTGTTCTCGTCGCCGGAGATATTCAGAAACCACCACGGTACGGTGACCATCTCGATCGAGTTGAGCGCGGCGATCGTCCATTGCAACGTTTCCGCTTCGCCAACCGGATCGCGCGGCATCAGCGTGTCGCTTTTCCGGGCCAGATGCAGCAGCCCGGCACCGCTTTCGAACATCTCCAGTTCCCCGTCGCTCAGGAACGGAACCTGGCCAAAAGGCTGGCGCGCGAGATGATTGGCATCGCAGCCGTCAAATGGAACCGTGCGGACTGCGTAGCTGAGACCGGCTTCTTCGCACGCCCACCTCAGCCTCAGGTCACGCACAAAACCACGTGGGCCTTCGGGCACCCAGTCGTAGGTCCAGATGGTCAATTCGCTCATCGCAGCAAGCCCTTCCTGTATCCAGATTGAGAATGAATCGCCGGTACGAACTGAGGTTCCAGCCGCATCAGCATGCGTACCTTATGCCAAATAGCCTGAAACGTCTCATGCCCATGCCTGGCAGGTGCGTTCTCGCAAGCGGGAAGACAGCACCTGCCTCCTCTAACCCGGCCACTTCAACTCGCGCGGGAAGCCCCGCCCCATTTTCAGACATGGCTTACACGGAATTCGGACGTCCCCTCGCTGCCAATCGTCGCCCTTATCGGCATCATTTGGCCATCGTTTCGATTAGCCATCGTGCCGCGTAATCGGCATTGGTTGACAGGGTGGCGCTGACGCAACCCTGCACACAGGACAAGCGCATGAACCCGGCCGCCGCGAAAGATCTGAGTTTCCTTTTTGACAAGGATGGTTTCTTCATCAATTCCGAACAATGGGATATCGCGCTGGCTCAGCGCATCGCGAATTCCGAGGGCATAGGAGAAATGGATGACTTGCAGCAGGAGCTGTTACTGACCTTGCGCGATGAATTCCACAAATTCGGCGCGGTCACGGCCTTGAGCCATTTTGTCACCTGAATGGCCTCGACGCGGATTGCCTGCATCAACTGTTCCGTTCCCCGCGCCAGGCATGGCGTATCGCAGGTCTGCCCAATCCGGGCGAAGAAGCCAAAGCGTACCTGGCGTGAAATCCATTCGACCCTGGCCCCTTGATTGCGCCAGAGTAAATGGAGTCCGACCTATTTACGTGGTTGCTTCGCTGCGCGCCTCCATGAACCTGGCCAGAATCGGGCCGCAAATCATACCCAGGGCCAGGCGCAGGCTTTTGCTGGGAACCACCATCGTGGTCGGACGTGACATGTAGGCGTCGGGAATGCGCCTGAGCAAATCGGGAAAATCATGGCGCTCGCGGTCGCGAAAATGGATGACGCACAGCGATTCGTCGGCCAGCGGCACGTCGCGCGCAATGAACGGGTCGGAGGTATCCACCAGCGGCATGCGCTGGATATTGATATCGGTCAGGCCGAATTGCGGAACGATGTAATGGATGTAGTCGTCCATGCGGCGCAGGATGGTTTCCACCGATTCTTCGGGCGAGCACGTGCCCTTTTTGCAGTCGCGGTGGATCTTCTGTATCCACTCCAGGTTGATGGCAGGCGCCACGCCGATCAGCAGGTCCACATGCTGGGCCACGTCGACGCCCTGGCGGCCCGTGCGACGGTCGATTTCCGGCGGAAAGTGGCGCGATTCGATCTTGCGGCGGGTCCAGGTGTTGGCCATCAGGCCGCCATGCTGCCCCTCATAGAACAGGAGATCGCTGCCCGGCTGCAGGGGTGCCCAGGGCGTGAACTCGCCAGCCTGCACCCCCAATTCCTCGCCATGCTCGGCCGTGTGCGCATACTGGCGAACCACCCCGCTGCCGCATTCGCCATAGGTCCGGAAGAACGATTCCAGCTCCTGGAAATGATTGCACTCGGGCCCGAACCAGGAAATGTTGCGGCCGCTGCTCCGCGCTTCGTCGAGCAAGGCGGCGAACTGCCGATCGGTATAACGCCGGAAACCGTCGCCATGAACGATCGCAGGTTTGATGTTCAGGCGCTCGAAAATGAACTTGAACGCGTGGCGTATCGTGGACAGGCCGGCCCCGGACGAGCCGGTCACAGCAATGATGGGATGCTGCTGGGACATGATCGGTTATTCCCCCGGATTGGCCAGAAGGCCGCAGAGCCGAAAGTTTAACCCGCGCATCCCGCGAAGAACAGAATCCGAACCTCGTGAGCCCCGGGGCTCGCCAAGCGCGTGGCGTCCATTCGAGCCCGGCCCCTTTGATTCAGGATCAGTCAACGGTTTGCCGGGCGGCCTTCAATCGTGCCCGTTCTTCCTTCAAGTGCGCCTGCGTTTCGGTGTTGATTCTGACGAATTCCAGACTCACCACCTTGCCTTCTGCCACGCTGATCTCATTGTTGCGGCTGGCAAGGATGGTTTTAATCATCACATCGCGCTGCGCCTCGGGGGTCGAGGCCGCGCGCAGTTGATGGAGCAGATCGGTCACCTGGGGATTTTCAGAGGCGAGGACAGCTTCTTTTTGGGCCATGGTCGTATTTGCCTGTAGCTCGATTGCGGTGAGGGGAACCGATGTTGATGGGCTTGCCGTCCTGCTTCATTGGGACACCCCATCCTACGCCTGTCCCTACGAATGCGTGCAATCAAGGGCCATCAAAGGGGCTGGCCCCCTTGATTACCGGTGGTCTGTCCTCTATTGTTTCGCGGGCTGGAATCCATTCGGGCCGGGCCCCGTTACGTAGCCCAGACGTTGCAGTTCATGCGTATGTCCGAACCATGATCCGCGCAACTTGGCCTATATTGGATAGACGCTCGTGCGCAGGCAAAATGCGTCCGCAAACCCCGTCAAGGGAGCTCGCCCTTGGATATCCCTGTGCCACCCTCTTCAGACTCCCGGGATCAGGGCATCCTTGTGCCGCAGATTGCGCAGAGCTTTCGCCAGCTCTCCATATCGCTGATCGCCAACCTGGCCAACGGATTCATTCTTGTCGCGGTTCTGTGGGGCGCCATGCCCACGCCCGTCCTGCTAAGCTGGTCAGGCCTGCTGGTCGCCGTCACCGGGGCTCGGTTCCTCAGCTTGCGGGCGTTCAGAAACGCCTCCCCCAGGAGCGAGCCGGACCTGGCTGTCTGGACGAAGTATTTCGTGGCGGGCGCATGCGCTGCCGGCGTGGTGTGGGGGCTGTCCGGCATTCTCCTGTTTCACCCCAGTTCCTTCCCGCACCAGGTTGTGCTCGCTTTTGTACTGGGTGGAATGGTGGCCGGCGCCGTTCCGCTGCTCTCGTCCGTGCGCCATGCCTATGGGTGCTTCGCCATTCCGGTCGTGGTCCCCATCGGCATACGCATGATGTGGGTGGGCGACCGCATCCACCTCGTCATGGGCCTGCTGATGGTCATCTTCGGTCTCACCATGCTCGCCACGTCCGCCCAGGTCCACCGCCTGTTTCGCAACGCGGAAAAACTGCGCCGCGAGCTGTTCTCGTCAAGCGAAGTGGCGCAGGCGCTGGAATACCTGGTCCGTCTGGACAGTCTCACCGGCATCCCGAACAGACGGCTGTTCGAGGAAGAACTCGGCAAGGAGTGGGCAAGAGCGAAACGCGACAATGCGCCGTTGTCGCTCATCATGGCCGATATCGATCACTTCAAGGAATACAACGACCACTATGGGCATCCGGCCGGCGATCTGTGCCTGGTGGACGTGGCGCAGACCCTGTACCACGCGCTGTCCCGCCCTGGCGATGTGGCGGCCCGAATCGGCGGCGAAGAGTTTGCGATCCTGTTGCCGCAGACTGATTTGAACGGCGCGATCGCCGTGGCCGAGCAGTTACGCGAGCGCATCCTGGCCTTGAATCTTCCCCACGAAGCTTCGCCCGTAGCCAGCCAGGTCACCCTGAGTTTCGGCGTGTCTTCGTCCGAGCTTGCGTCCGTCTCCTCGCCTGCCGAGCTGATCCGCACATCCGACATCGCGCTATACGAAGCCAAACGCTGCGGACGCAACCAGATTGTGGCGGCCCGGAAAACGCCATCGGTTCTGGTCGCGTGAGCAAAGGGGCCGTCTGGCTACCAGCGGCCCTGTGTTCGTGCAAGACCTGCCCCCGCGCCCTCCAGGCACCCGCCCCTGCTGCCTTTACGCCGACGCCTGCATGCGCCGCGACTGCATGAGCGACACCATGTGCAGCATCAGGAAAATCGGCACCAGATACGCCGGAATGATCACCTCCGGCATGAACGCCATCACCCCGGTGGTGATTTCACCCGGCACCCCCCTGGCAAGCATCGATCCAAACGCCCCGAGCGTGAGGGCCATGACCAGATCGAGGATTCCCAGCCAGTTCCACCGCCGGAACCCCCTGCTGGCGACGAAGTCGGGCCGACGCAGCAAAGCCAGCAGCACCAAGGGTGCAGTGACGCCTACCGCGATATCGCCCAGCCCCGCCGGAAACGCGAAAAAGCCCGGCAGTACGTCGTGCGCATACAACGCCAGAAATCCCAGGCCCCCGGCGCGCCACGCCTGCATCGAGACCAGAATACGCAGATCGGCCGCCATGACGAGACCGTAGAACCAGGGCGACAGCCGCGACGCAATAAAGAACAGGGCAAGCGGTGCCACCACTGCAACGAGGATGGGCAGCGGCGGCCTCCCTGGCGGTCCGGCGAATGCGCCGCCCGTGCCCAATACAACGACAAGCGAGAACCACATTGCAAGTATCACTCCAATTATCAGCTTCGCCTGGGCTGGAACGCGCAAGTGCAGATTGTCGGTAGAGGGGGGAATCGTCTGTAGCATGATTTTCTCCTGATAGTAACTTGCCTATTGCAAGTGACTATCAGGCTAGCATTGTAACTTGTATAATACAAGTTACTAAAAAAACGGCCTGGAGCCAAAACCATGAAAACGGGCAAAACCAAACCTGACACTTTTCGACGCTCACCCTGCCCGGTTGCGAATGCGCTCGACCTGCTCGGCGATCAATGGTCGCTGCTGGTGATTCGGGACATCCTGCACGGCAAGCACACCTATGGCGAACTGCTGGATTCGCCCGAAAAAATCCCGACCAGCACGCTCGCCGACCGCCTCAAGCGCCTCGAAAACGCGGGCATCCTCGTCAAGGCCGCCTACCAGGAACGCCCAACGCGCTATGCCTATTCGCTGAGCGCCAAGGGTGCGGCGCTGGGCGAGATCCTGCTTGCTTTCGTGAACTGGGGGACCCAATACATTCCGGGCACGCAGACCCTGAAATCGTTCAAGGATGGACGCAATTGATCCGCGTGCCCATGGCGAGGGTGTGCGGCAGGGCCAGAAGCGGTGAATCACAGGGAGACGGCGGCCTGTCTCCCATTGCCTGTCCAAACCGCCCCCGCTGGTTCGAAGGATCAATCGAGCCCGGGGCCTGTAAACCCCATACTGCGTGCACCGGTCTATTTGTTGTCGCCGCGCAGCAGTGCCCACAACCCCAGCACCGTACACGCCACAAAGACGACCAGCGCCGCCATGTTCGAATGTTTTCTCAAGAGAGGACTATGATGAAGATGATCGTGCCAACTGCGATGGCGCTTGCCGCCGCCGCATCCTCGTGCCGATCACGAAGGGCTGGCGCGTATGCCTTGGAAGAATGGACGTTCCTTACTAGAAGAAGGTGGAATCATGCAACTTATGACGCGAAAGAATGGTGGTGAAACTCCACTTCAGGAGGTGGCTGATGCCTGGAAGAAAGAGGACCACAATTTTGGCTGGAGCGAGTACGAGGTGGACGCATGGGCCGTTGTATATGCCAAAAAGACACAGCGAGAAGAAAGAGAGGGGCTGTTGAAAGAAGCGCCAGGCGAGCCCATCCGATAAATATTCCGGCAATTCGCTTTTCGCCTGCGTATCAGGGGGATAGACACCGATTTTGACAGCACCCTCACGCAAAACCGTGGTCTGCCCCCCCTTGTTCGGTATGAATATCGTGTCTGACCCCGTTTATTCGCGGGTTTGATGTTCAGGCGCTCGAAAATGACTTGAACGCGCGGCGTACTGTGGACAGGCCCGCACCGGACGAGCCGATGACCGCAATGATGGGATGCTGCTGCCGCAGACTGATTTGAGCGGCGGGATAGCCGTGGCCGAACAGTTACGCGAGCGCATCCTGGCCTTGAATCTTCCCCACGAAGCCTCGCCCGTGGCCAGCCAGGTCACCCTGAGTTTCGGCGTGTCTTCGTCCGAGCTTGCTTCCGTCGCCTCGTCTGCCGAGCTGATCCGCACATCCGACATCGCGCTATACGAAGCCAAACGCTGCGGACGCAACCAGATTGTGGCGGCCCGGAAAACGCCATCGGTTCTGGTCGCGTGAGCAAAGGTGGCAGGATCGAAAGAAAATTGGTAGCGGTGCTCCCGAGGTTTCCGCGAACCTGCCTCGTCGACCCTGCATGCAATCCGCACCAGCGACCCGACGCGCGCGAATGTTCTTCGGACCCCAATTCGCCTATGATCGAAACTGCGGACTGCGCCAAGACCCCGACGCTGCGGCGATCCATTCGGACAGGGCGTCGATTGGGTTGATTCGAGACCGTCGTTGATCGGCAAGCTGGAGAACACATGATTTCACATTCGACGCACTGGCCGCGTTCCCTGAAGGGGTTCGCATGCATCCTGCTCCTGTTTTCCTGCCTTGCCGGCGCAGCAGAAAAGAAAGAGGGCGCTTTCCATGGCGCGGTCCAGACCGAATACCCGAGTTGGTTCAAGGCAAGCTTCCTCAGCCTCCGGGACGATATTGCAGAAGCCCAATCCAGAAACAGGCGTGTGATGATCCTGTTCACGCAGGACGGCTGCCCCTACTGCCATGCCCTGGTCGAACGCAATCTTTCGCAAAAGAACATCGAAACCTATCTGCGGAAGCACTTTGACGTGATTGCCATCAACATGTGGGGCGACCGCGAGGTCGTGGGGCTCGACAACCGATCCATGACCGAGAAGCAGTTTGCCGCCAGCCTCAAGGTGCAATTCACCCCCACCATCCTGTTTTTCGACGAAGCTGGGCAAACCGTATTGCGGCTCAATGGCTACATCCCGCCCACCCGATTTATGACTGCGCTGGAGTTTGCTGCGCAGGGCACGAAGGATTCCAACTACCTCGATTACGTCGCGGCGCACCAGCCGCCTGCGACAGGCAGCGAATTGATCGCAGAATCCTTCTTCAAGAAGCCGCCCTTCAATCTCGCGCGCAAGGGCAAGGCCAGGCCGGTTGCGGTGTTCTTCGAGCAACGCGATTGCCCCGCCTGCGCCGAATTGCACGACAGAATCCTGTCGGACAAGCAGACGCGCGCCATCATTGCCGGGTTCGATGCGATTCAACTCAATATGTGGTCGGACACGCCGCTAACCACCCCGCAGGGAAAAGCCACCACGGCGCGCGCATGGGCCAGGGCGCTGGACATCAAATATGCGCCCGCCATCGTGCTGTTCGACGCAAAGGGCAAGGAGATCATCCGCTCCGAGGCCTATTTCAAGTTGTTCCATACCCAGGGCATTCTTACCTATGTGCTGAGCGGCGCCTATGAAAACGAGCCGAGCTTTCAGCGCTACCTGTCCGCCAAGGCGGACCGCCTGCGCGAGCAGGGCCAGGATGTGGATATCTGGCGCATGGGCGATGAACCTGCCGGGAAGAAATAGGCGCGTGCGAATTCACGTGAACGGCCCATCCGATGGCAAGTCGCACGTGCCGATGAAAATCAGGCCAGCCCGCGTGGCCCGGCTTGCGGATCACGGTACTGGAATCGGCTTAGGTGCGGATCAGCAGAGGCTTTCTGGCATCCCCCTCATGGCGCGCACATGCGGGGGAAAACAATTCGTGCCTGGCCTCTTTGGTTTGCTTAGTGCCGGGTCTGCTGCGCGTCGCCCTTAGGCATGTAAAACGGGCAAGTTGTGGTGCTGTCCGGCTGGCGGACCAGTTCCTCGCTGAAGTCCGCATAAGTGCGAGAAAGCAGATGCTTGCCTGCATCGTCCTCATAACGCGCGCAGATATCAGCCAGCGCGCAGTTCGACGTCATGCAGTAGGTATAAGTCATGATTCACCTCATTAGTTCGTAATCAACTCGAGCCTGGCCCCTTAGATTTTCAGGCTTCACGGCTTTGCCTTGCGCTGCTTCGCGACCCTGCGCCAATAGGAGAATTCTTCCTCGTGAATCTCGAAGTCGATCTCGGACACCCTTGCCTGCAGCCGGACCTGAACATCGGCTACGGCCTTGTTGTAGATGCTCGGTCCGATTTCTTCAAGGATGTAGCCGAGTAAGCCGGCGGCTGCAACGTTGCCAATCCTCTCTTCCATGTTCTCTTGGAAGTAACGCTCGATTGATGCAACGGCTTGCGCCCGGTCTTCCTTACTGAGTTCGATAGTCATGCTGTCGCCTTTGTAAATGCGGGTGAAAGTATCCGCCCTAATGCCGAACCGCGGTTCTGGATGCACTACTGTTTCCGTCCGCATGTCCGGAACAATCGGTCCGGCGGCTGGCGATGAAGCGGGGGGCGAAACCAGCGCCAAGCACAGGCAAGGCGTCTGCCCTTCGGGATCGGCACGGCTCTTTCGCTCTTGGGCGGTCGCAATCCAGAGTGTGAGTCAAAGGGGCCAGGTTCGAATGTCGAAAACAATGTGGGCCTGGCCCCTCTAATTACGATGCGTGAAGAAGGCGACCAGTGCGCCATCCCACCCATCAGCATGAACAGCGTGCGCTGGGCAATGCACAGCGGGCAGGGTTGCAGCTTCAGCCATGCCACCATGATGGAGCTGGCGGCGGCGGCGAGTGCCATGCCGGCCAGTGCAATGGCGAGCCAGAGAAGCGGGGGTGGGATGCGTTTCATCGCGGGTTAATTCAAGTCTGAACTGACCCCATTTCTTTTGTTCTCTGCGATTCAAAACTTGTAATTGAGGCCGAGACTCAGCAACGAAAACCGGATGGCCGCATCCTGCTCGTAGACAAAGGACGGGGTATCCGTAAATCGATAGTCCTTCTTGCCCAGATCCACGTAAAGGTAGTCGGCTTGCAGCTGCACATTTTTCGACAGCGCGTAAAGCATGCCCGCCCCCGCGGTCCAGCCTGTGGCGAGGTGTTTGTCGGATCCCCAGTTTCCGGTCGGACCCCAGTACTGGATGGCCTCATACATGTCGCGCCGGACCTCTCCTGCGGCGACGCCGGCCGTGCCATACACGGCATAGCGTTCGTAGGCCTGCCCCACCTTCAATCGCAGGGTCACCAGGTTTTCCACCCGCTGCCTGATATGCATGGGACAGTTCGCGCGGGCGCTATCGCAACCGTCCGCCACGCCTGGAAGCGGGTTGGTGTACAGGCTGGTGCTGCCTTCGATGTGCGTGTCCAGCACGTCCACCCCGAGGCCATAAATCAGGTTCTCGCGTTGCCAGTCATACCCCAGGGACAAACCCGCGCCCGCGCCGTGCAGATTGACCGACGTGGGCGTAAAGGGAAATGCCGGATCGTAACGTCCGGTGCCCAGATGTGCCTCGCCCCACCCCTCGGCAAGCTTCACGCCGGCATAAAGGCCGCTCCAATCCGCGCCGTCACGCATTTCCGCGGCAAGCGCAGGGATCGAGGAGAGCAACAGACTTAACGCAATAAATTTGCGAACGTGGGTTCGGATTATTTTCATAAGCAGGATTAAAGGAAGGATAAAAGGGGGCTGCTTCGATTTTTTATTCATAATGATTTTTGCATTGCCGCAAACGCTCGGGCAAACAATCCGAAGCTGCGCCCTTTAGCGGCAATGGTGTCTGACCCCATTTATTAGAAGCTGACCCCTTTAAGCTGATCCCCCGTCGGTGAAGAGCTAGAGGGTGAGTAGCTCCGCGAGCTTGGCCGCGACGTCTGCCATTGGCTCTTCTGCAGTGCTCAGGCCACTTCGCGAGCCGAGCAAGGGACTGACTTCTCGGAGAGCTTCATACGTCGTGTCGTGCACGATGGGAACGAGCAGATCACGCGCCAAGAGTGCCGAAAGCTCTTTGTCAGCGATGCCCTCTCCTGCGAGCCGGCGCAGCAGCGCAGGGGTCACCAGCACGATCCCGACTCGCGACTTTGCCAATCCCTTATCGATTTCGCGGAGCAACGTCGCACCGAGGAGGACGTCCTTCTCGCTGAACCAAACCGAGACACCGCGCGACTCGAGCAGATCGTGCAGCTCCTTGGCGGCCCCTTTCCGGTCGTCCCACGCGTGGCAAAGAAAGACGTCCCGAAGATCAGGCACGGACGCTCGCTTCTCGACGTTTTCGCGGACTGGCGTGAGCGTCCGCACCTCGGCAGGCGTGTACACCACGGACGAACCTGCTCGCGACCAGCGCGGCCTTACGCTGCTGCCGGACCCGCCAGCGCTACTCCGGCCGCCCCAGCTGCTTCCGTTGCTCCCCGACGAGGAGTAGGATGAATATGACCCGTAGCCGCGAGAGCGGCTACTACATGCGGGGCAGGCCGCTGCCCCGCTCGCTGTGCGATGTCCATTTATTGGTGCTGTGCATCTAGCCATGTCGCAATCTTCCCATTTGAAAATTAATCGTGTCTGACCCCATTTACTGTGCGTTTATGTCCCAAGTTCCCAGAACTTCTTTTTCGCCGTCATTGCCATACTTTTTCTTGGCTTGATTAATCCACATCCGTATCGTGGCTGTCGAGAGCCCCGAATCTTGCATTCTTTCAAGAATCTCAACCCTAGGAATCCCAGCCGCCACCATCTCGGCAATCATGGTTCGCGGATGCGGATCCTGAGACAGTTCTAGCAAACCCCGTTGCGCTATTTGTTGGAGAGGAGAAAATTCACGTTCGGCCCGCATTTCAAGCTTGCGCAGCCGCGTGTTGAGGAACCTAGTGTTTTCCAGAATTTCCGCCAGTAAGTTTTTCTCTGATCGCGGTTCTGGTTTTTCACCTTGAGGATTGAGTTTCAGAATTTCCTTAAATTTCGTTTCAAACTGATGCCAGTATGTTGAGAAAACTTGCTCAAGAACACGCTCATCCAATGTGTTACTTCCAAGGCATCCATTGAGAGTTCGAACCAGCCCCCACATGCTGTCTTTTGAGGGAAATGTATGGTTGAACTGAGCTAAAGGATCTTCAAGATCAGCGGATTTAAGATCTATAAGGAAGGTGCAAACACGATTGTACGAAAGGCCTTTCGCCAAAGCGCCGGCTTCGAAGAGAATCCAAGGCTTGTCTTTGTTTTCTTGTGTAAGGCAAACGATACCGACTGAAGTATCTTTAAGTTGATCGCTAATTTCGCTAAACCACAGTGCGCCTCGATCAATGTCTCGTGTAGAAATCCACGGCCTAGTGGCTTGAATAACGCATTTAATCCAATCATTTAGAAGTTCGGCGACGGCCCTACTTCTAGCCCCAGACCAACTGATAAAAACTTTCATAGCTCGCCCCTCAAACAGATATAGCACCCAACACATCGCCCCCCGAAACAAATAGGGGGCAATTCAGTCTGACCCCAATTACTCGTTAATGTGCAAGACCTGATCCTTCGTCCCATTAATGTTCAACCGATCATTCGAAACCAATCTTTCACAGCGAGCCGTAGCCTATCTATTTCATCCTCTTGCATAGGACAGCAGTGTGCAATGGGGCCACGAAGGAGATTCAGGTTCGCCATTACGCGCTCGACACCACGTTTGTTCTTGAGAGTCGGCTCGAACAAGTCCCAGTTGGAGGTAATGATGCCTGACAGCTGACCGAAGGTTGTGTAATCGATCATGTTGTCGGATCGTTGCGTGACACCGTTGTCCCGCTCCTTCTTCACAAGACTCGCTACATCTGCCTTAATGTCGGGAGCAATACGCATACTGTTCCACCAGTCTGTACCTTCGCTATCCTCTAGTGTCTCAACGATCAGCTTGCGAATCGCCTGCTCAAGACAATAAAAGACTTCATAGTTCTCAGACATGTCCGCTGCCTCGAGGCGAACGCTCTGCTCGAATTGCGGGTAGTAAGCCACCGCGCTCCCTACTTCTGCTTTAGACACGTGCCCGAGTTCAATTCCAAATCTCTGCTCGATCTGTCGCAACTCATCGCATATGAGAAAGCCCGACATGCCAAATGACCGGACGGAGTCGTCTACGTCACTCATTGGAAGCTTTCAATAGATGTTCCTTCAATGCGCGAAAGATCGCATTAAAGACTGCGGGATCAGATGTAGCAGGGAGATTTAGATTTATGGTGTACCCGAGATTAAGACCAAGCCGCTGTGAAGTTTGAGCCATAGGATTTTGTTGGGGAAGTGTGTTGGAAGGGAGCGTTTCCATAACTGCCTTCTCGGGTTTCTCCTCGATGGGGGGCACGTCCCACTTCGCAAACTTCTTTAGCTGCTTGATACATGCAAGTATTAACGGAACCACATTGGAGTCTTGCTCAGCCCCGGTCTCCTCGACGACGAGCCCCTTAAGATCCTCGTCAGAGAGCTTATGCATATACTCATTCCTGACATATAAAGATGCATAGCCTGTCTTTATTGCTTGTGCGGCTGCCCAGCCTTCCGTCGCCGAGTTTCTAAATTTTTTGTAGAGATCGGTGGGGGTTCCATCAGTTGTTGCGAATCCAATCTTTTTTAGATACGCAGTCATCTGATTGCCTGACCCACCCTTTATTCCCAGTATCGTCTTGACGAAATCTTGACTGACCGCTTCCGGAGTTGCCGCAGCTTTAATACCTTTTAATGCTTTCTCGATATTTCCCGTGGCGGTGACATAAGGCAAAACAGCCATTCTTATCTCCTTATGGGGCCGATCGGAACCCCAATGTCTGCTAGAAAGTACGACAACAAGCCAGTGACTATCACTACCAGTAACGCAGAGATATCTGCATCCTAGACACACCCACTATGGGCACTCAGGCAGGCTCAATAAATTGTTTGGGTGCTCGCCGTCATTCTGTGTTTTTAGGTATTTGTTACCCGCTGCGCTTGTGGCAACGACGACCCAAACGGAATTGCCATTAACGCTTACCCAAAATTTCCATTTGCCGGATTCGATTCCTGAGATGGCTTCAGGCTGCGTCAGCTTCCAGCGAGCTCCGTCTGCATTTGTGCCACCCACATGCGTGATCCGCTCATGCGGGTTATAGCGATCACTCTTGTTGATGCACTTAATCTGATGGTTGTCGGCCATTTTTGCTTCGCTCTCCTTAAACTCTATCGGAATGTCAGCTATGCCTCTGCGACCACGCATCAGCACACCACAATAAAAAAGGCGCAGTCCCCTGCGCCTTTTTGTCTTCCCAGCCGGTCAATCCCAGCTCAACGCCCCGCCCGTCTGATACTCCGTGACGCGCGTCTCGAAGAAGTTCTTCTCCTTCTTCAGGTCGATCATCTCGGCCATCCAGGGGAAGGGGTTGGTGACGCCGGGGAACATTTCGTCGAGGCCGATCTGCTGGCAGCGGCGGTTGGCGATGAAGCGCAGGTATTCCTTGAACTGGCTGGCGTTGAGGCCGAGCACGCCGCGCGGCATGGTGTCTTCGGCGTAGCGGAATTCGAGCTCGACGCCCTTCTGGATCAGGTCGCGGATTTCGGCCTTGAACTCGCTGGTCCACAGGTGGGGGTTTTCCAGCTTGATGGTGTTGATGAGGTCGATGCCGAAGTTGCAGTGCATGGACTCGTCGCGCAGGATGTACTGGTACTGCTCGGCGGCGCCGGTCATCTTGTTCTGGCGGCCCAGGGCGAGGATCTGCACGAAGCCGACGTAGAAGAAGATGCCTTCCATGATACAGGCGAAGACGATCAGCGACTTCAGCAGGGCCTGGTCGGCCTCGGGGGTGCCGGTCTTGAATTCGGGGTTGGTCAGCGTGTCGATGAAGGGGATGAGGAAGTCATCCTTGTCGCGGATGCTGGCGACTTCGTGATACGCGTTGAAGATCTCGCCTTCGTCCAGGCCCAGGCTTTCCACGATGTACTGGTAGGCGTGGGTGTGGATGGCCTCCTCGAACGCCTGGCGCAGCAGGTACTGGCGGCACTCGGGCGCGGTGATGTGGCGATAGGTGCCGAGCACGATGTTGTTGGCGGCCAGCGAATCGGCGGTGACGAAGAAGCCGAGGTTGCGCTTGACGAGGCGGCGCTCGTCCTCGGTGAGCGCGGTCGGGTCTTTCCACTGCGCGATGTCGCGCGACATGTTCACTTCCTGCGGCATCCAGTGGTTGGCGCAGCCGGCGAGGTATTTCTCCCACGCCCATTTGTACTTGAAGGGGACGAGCTGGTTCACATCCGTCGCGCCGTTGATCACGCGCTTGTCGGCGGCCTGCACGCGACGGGCCTGCGGTGCGGGTTCGGCGGCCGGGGCGGCGGATTCCTTGCGCAGGAAGGACGGCACGTCGACGGTACGGGCGGCGGGGGTGAAGTCTTCTTCAAAATTCAGCATCGTTTGTTATCTCCTTTGGTTGTCCCAAAGTGGGCTGAGCCCACACTACTTGTTCATCTTGAGGACGGGCTGCAAGCCTGGCCGAGTTTCAGCTCAGGGGCTGCCCCGGCCAACGAACCCACGCACATCGCGTCAACATCCATTGGCCGGCTTGGCCTCTTCTTTTGGTGCTGCTCCTCCTCACTACCTCTTACTGGCACGCCTCGCATTCCTCGAACCCGGGATCGCCCGGGCGCATGGTGCAGGCCTTGCCTTCGATTTCCGGCTCCGGCAGGTTGGCCGCGGCCCGGTTCATCGCGCTGCCGCCGCTGCTCATCGCCCCCGCGCCGCCGCTCGCCGACACGGCATTGAGCTCGCCGCCCTTGCCGGTGGATTTCTCCGCCGAGGTAGCGCCCATGGTGCGCAGGTAATAGGTGGTCTTGAGGCCGCGCAGCCACGCCAGCTTGTAGGTCTCGTCGAGCTTCTTGCCCGAGGCGCCGGCCATGTAGATGTTGAGGCTCTGCGCCTGGTCGATCCACTTCTGGCGGCGCGAGGCGCACTCGACCAGCCAGTGGGTTTCCATCTCGAACGCGGTGGCGTACAGCGTGCGGATGTCGGCCGGGATGCGGTCGATCTTGGCCAGCGAGCCGTCGAAGTACTTGATGTCGGCGACCATGACCTCGTCCCACAGGCCGAGCTTCTTCAGGTCGTTGACCAGATACTTGTTGGCGACGGTGAATTCGCCCGACAGGTTCGATTTGACGTAGATGTTCTGGTAGGTCGGCTCGATCGACGCGGAGACGCCGACGATGTTGGCGATGGTCGCGGTCGGCGCGATCGCCAGGCAGTTGGAGTTGCGCATGCCGTACTGGCCGATGCGCTCGCGCAAGGCGTCCCAGTTCAGGGTGCTGCTGGAATCCACTTCCAGGTAGCCGCCGCGCTCCTCGGCCAACAGCTTCAGCGAATCCTGCGGCAGGATGCCGCGGCTCCACAGGCTGCCTTCATAGCTGGAATAGCGGCCGCGCTCTTCGGCGAGCTCGGTCGACGCCCAGTAGGCCCAGTAGGCGACGGCTTCCATCGAGCGGTCGGCGAATTCCACCGCCTCGTTCGACGCGTAGGGCACGCGCAGTTCCTGCAGCGCATCCTGGAAGCCCATGATGCCGAGGCCGACCGGACGGTGCTTGAGGTTGGAATTGCGCGCCTTGCCGACGGCGTAGTAGTTGACGTCGACCACGTTGTCGAGCATGCGCATCGCGGTGTGGATGGTCGCCTTCAGCTTGTCGAGGTCGAGCTTGCCGTCCTTCAAATGATTGACGAGGTTGACCGAGCCGAGGTTGCACACGGCGACTTCGTGGTCGTTGGTGTTGAGCGTGATCTCGGTGCACAGGTTGGACGAGTGGACGACGCCGACATGCTGCTGCGGGCTGCGGATGTTGCACGGGTCCTTGAACGTGATCCAGGGATGGCCGGTCTCGAACAGCATCGACAGCATCTTGCGCCACATCTGCACGGCAGGGATGCGCTTGTACAGCTTGATCTCGCCGCGGTCGGCCTTGCGCTCGTATTCGCAATACGCTTCGGCGAACTTGCGGCCATAGAGGTCGTGCAGGTCGGGCACGTCGTTGGGCGAGAACAGGGTCCAGTCGCCGCCTTCCATCACGCGCTGCATGAAGAGATCCGGAATCCAGTTCGCGGTGTTCATGTCATGGGTGCGGCGGCGGTCGTCGCCGGTGTTCTTGCGCAGGTCGAGGAATTCCTCGATGTCCATGTGCCAGGTTTCGAGATAGGCGCACACCGCGCCCTTGCGCTTGCCGCCCTGGTTGACCGCGACGGCGGTGTCGTTGACCACTTTCAGGAAGGGCACGACGCCCTGCGACTTGCCGTTGGTGCCCTTGATGCGCGAGCCCATGGCGCGGATCGGGGTCCAGTCGTTGCCCAGGCCGCCTGCGTACTTCTGCAGCATGGCGTTTTCCTTGATCGCCTGGTAGATGCCGTCGAGGTCGTCGGTGACGGTGGTCAGGTAGCAGGACGACAGCTGGCTGTGGCGGGTGCCGGCGTTGAACAGGGTCGGCGTCGACGACATGAAGTCGAACGAGGACAGCACCTGGTAGAACTCGATGGCGCGCGCTTCGCGGTCGATCTCGTTGATCGCCAGGCCCATCGCCACGCGCATGAAGAAGGCCTGCGGCAGTTCGATGCGCGATTCTTCGATGTGCAGGAAATAGCGGTCGTACAGGGTCTGCAGGCCGAGGTAGCCGAACTGGTAGTCGCGGCCGGCGTCGAGCACTTTGGCGAGGCGCGCGAGGTCGAACTGGCCGAGCTTCTCGTCGAGCAGTTCGGCGGCGATGCCCTTCTTGATGAATTGGGGGAAATACTCGGCGTAGCGCTGGTCCATCTGCGCCTGCGTCACGGCCTCGCCCAGCACTTCGTGGCGGATGGAATTGAGCAGCAGGCGCGCGGTGACCAGCGAATACGCCGGGTCTTGCTCGATCATCGAGCGTGCGGCCAGCACCAGCGCCTTCTCGACTTCGGCCATCGGCACGCCGTCGTAGAGGTCGCGCAGCACGGTGTGCATGATCGGCTCGGCCTTGACGTTGTCGCCGAGGCCGGTGCAGGCGTCGGCCAGCAGGCCGGTGAGGCGTGCGGTGTCGAGCGGCTTTTTCTGGCCGTCTTCCAGCACGTGCAGGGTGGCTTCGGGGACGCCGGCGGCCTTTTGCGCCGCGCGTTCCTGCGCGCGCTTCTCGCGGTAGAGCACGTAGGCGCGGGCGACTTCGTGTTCGCCCGAGCGCATCAGTGCGAGCTCGACCTGGTCCTGGATGTCCTCGATGTGGAAGGTGCCGCCGTTGGGAGTGCGCCGCATCAGGGCCGCGGTCACCTGGCCGGTGATCGACTCGACCAGCTCGCGGATACGCGCCGACGCCGCCGCCTGCCCGCCCTGCACCGCAATGAAGGCCTTGGTCACGGCGATGGCGATCTTGTTCGGCGCAAAGCCGACTACCGCGCCGTTGCGGCGGATGATCTTGTAGTCGGCGTAGCGGGTATCGATCACTGCCACGTCGGCAGGCTCAATGGAGGGAATGGGTGCGGATGCGGCGGATTCGGTGGCGACGTTCAGCATCGAGGGGGGCTCCTTGGTGGTGGGTGTAACGACAATCCGGGCTGGCCGTGCCGGGGTGCGAAACATCCACACCTTATACACAGCTTGCCCGACCCTCGCCAACAGTTTTATTCACAACATATTGTGGTGTTGGTGGAGGCTGGATACAAATTCTAGGTGTCCTGCCCGGCATGTCAACCCGGAACCGGCGTGTCCGGACAAGATTTTTTATGGCCCTGAAAATCCCAAGACAAATCAAAGTTTTTGCCGACCGGGATGCCTAAAGTTTGACCAGCACTGCGGCAGGACAGGGCTTGGCGCCACGAAACGCCCGGCCGGGCCGTGGAACGCGGTGAAGTCCGGTTTGTCCAGTCCGCCTGCAGGCCGCGCGCGCCGCGCAAAGACTGCTGAATCTTTGCGCGGCGCAGCAAAAACCCGGCGCCGCGCCGGCCCCGGGGGAGGCCCGACGGCCGCTTCCCTTAAGAGAATCAGGGTAATTTTGGTTATGATGGCGAAAAAACCACACCTTCCCGGTCCGCCCATGCGTCATACCGCCGTCCTGCTGATTTCCTGCCCCGACCAGAAGGGGCTGGTCGCCGCCATTGCCGATTTCCTGCTGTCGCACAACGCCAACATCCTGCATGCCGACCAGCACCAGGATGCCGAACTGAAGCTGTTCCTGATGCGGGTGGAATGGGAACTGGCGGACTTCAACCTCGACCTGACCGAGTTCGCCGCCGCCTTCGGTCCCATCGCCGAGCGCTTCGGGATGACCTGGCGGCTCGCCGAGTCGAGCCGCAAGCCGCGCCTGGCGGTGTTCGTGTCGAAGTTCGACCACTGTCTGGCCGACCTGCTCTACCGCTACCAGAGCGGCGAGCTGCATTGCGAGCTGCCGATCATCCTGTCCAACCACGAGGACACGCGCTGGCTGGCCGAGGCCTACCGCGTGCCCTTCCAGCACCTGCTCGTGCACAAGGACGCCAAGCACGAGGCCGAGCAGATCCAGCTGGCGATCCTGCGCGACCAGAAGATCGACTTCATCGTGCTGGCGCGCTACATGCAGGTGCTGTCGGCCGATTTCATCCGCCATTTCCCCAACCGCATCATCAACATCCACCATTCCTTCCTGCCGGCCTTCCACGGCGCCAAGCCCTACCACCGGGCGTTCGAGCGCGGCGTCAAGCTGATCGGCGCGACCGCGCACTACGTCACCGAGACGCTCGACGACGGCCCCATCATCGAGCAGGACGTGGCGCGCATCTCGCACCGCGACAGCCTCGACGACCTGATCAACAAGGGCGCCGACCTGGAAAAGGTGGTGCTGTCGCGCGCGGTGAAATGGCATCTCGACAACCGCGTGCTGGTGTACGCCAACAAGACCGTCGTGTTCGACTGAACGGCATGCTCGCGTTCAGTCTTCCCCAGGTCGATCCGCTCAGCCAGTCCACCGCCGAAACCCGGCCGAAGGCCGTGGCCGCGTGGCTGGGCCGCCTGCCCTACGCCAGCCCGGTCGACGCGGCCCAGCAGCTGCTCGCCGCGCTGTACGCCCTCAATCGCCATCCGCTGGGCGCCGACGACCGCCATACCCTGCTGTCGCTGTACCGTCCCGTGATCGTGCGCGTGGCGGCCAGCCTGGAAACGCTGCTTGCCGAATCGGGGGTGCCGCCCTATGCGCAGCAGCGGCAGGCCGGTGCCCTGCTGCGCGACCTGCAGCGCGAGCGCAGCCTCGGCTACAAGCATCTGCTGATGGCCCTGACCGACCAGCGCTTCGGCCGCGCCAATCCCCGGCGCCTGGCCGAATTCGCTGCCCAGGTGGCGGCCGCGCTGCGCGACCTGCAGACCGCCTGTTTCATGACCTACACGCCGCCGCCCGCCGGCCTGTGGCAGGACCTGCACCAGCTCCATGCGTACGCGCAGGTCACGAATGTGGCGGAGCTGCCGACCGATGGGGTGCCGACGGCCAGCCTGAGCTACCGCCAGGCCTTGCTGATCGCGCTGGCCGATCCGCCGCACCTGAGCCCGGCCGAGCTCACCCATACCCGGCTCTACCTGGACCGTTTCGCCGCCCTCGCCGAACTGACCTACGGGCCGGTCGCCGACCATCTCGGGTTTCCGGTGTCCACCGACGGCGACATTGCGCCGACCCAGGTCGCGGCCGGCGGCAAGCCGGGCGGCCTGTGGCTGGACACCGATACGCTGTGCCGCCACGTGCACGAAACCGCGGTACGGCTGCGCAAGGGCGAGACGCCGGAACAGGTCGACCTGCCGCCGGGGATGGACCGCGCGCTCAGCCTGACGCTGTGCAAGCGGCTGCTCAAGGAATGGGGCACTACCGCCCAGCGCACGTACAAGCGCTACCCGACGGCGCCCGACAGCACGGTGCAGGTCGTGGCCGGCGTGAGCGCCATCCACCGGCTGCTGGAACAGATCCCGTGTACGGAGCAGAGCGAACCGGACGAGAGCCTGCCGATCCATGACGTCCAGGGGATGTTCGCCTCGCCGGTCGCCGTCAACGCCACCGTGTGGTCCGTCACCAACGACAGCGCGGCCGGCGTCGCCCTCGCCGGCGCGCCGGATACGCCGCTGAACCTGAAGGTGGGCGATCCGCTGGCGCTGCATGCCGGCACGGCCTCGGGGTGGTCGCTGGGCGCGATCCGCTGGATCCGCATGCGCGATGCGCGCCAGGTCGAACTCGGCGTCGAACGGCTGTCGCCGCAGATCCAGCCGGTGTGGGTGCGCCCGCTGCGCGGCCATCGCAAGGCGAGCCCGGAACCGGCCTTGTTCCTGCCCGCCCTGCATGCGCTGAAACAGTCCGACCGCCTGTTGCTGCCGCGCCATCTGTACGAGACCGGCATGGATGCCGAGGTGCTGCATGCGCCGCACCAGTACACGCTCAGTTTCGGCCGGCTGCTGGAACACACGCCGGGCTTCGACCTGGTCGATTTCACCCTGATTGCAGACGAACCGCTATGACCGAGATTCTTGTCCTCTATTACAGTGCCGGTGGCAGCGTGCGCGACATGGCGCATCTGATCGCACGCGGCATCAACCAGGTGGCGGGGGCGTCCGCCCGGCTGCGCACGGTGCCGCCGGTGGCGCCGCGCACCCAGGTGGCCGAGCCGCCGGTGCCCGACGAAGGCGCGCCCTATGTGGAACTCACCGACCTGGAGCAGTGCGCCGGCCTCGCGCTCGGCTCGCCCACCCGCTTCGGCAACATGGCCGCGCCGCTGAAGTATTTCCTCGATACCACCGGCGCGCTGTGGGCGAAGGGCACGCTGGTCGGCAAACCCGCCGCCGTGTTCACCTCCACCGCCAGCCTGCATGGCGGCCAGGAAACCACGCTGACCAGCATGATGCTGCCGCTGCTGCACCACGGCATGCTGATCGTCGGCCTGCCCTACACCCTGGCGGAAGTGAACCACACCGAGAGCGGCGGCACCCCCTACGGCGCCAGCCACTGGGCCGGCGCCGCCGACGACAAGCCGCTGACCGACGCGGAACGCACGCTGTGCATTGCACTGGGCAAGCGCCTGGCCGAAACCGCACGCAAGGTGGCAGCATGAGCCACCCGGCGAGGGACCCGCGCAGCGGGATCGACGGCCAGGCGAATGCTGTCGGAGGCCGACCCGCCACGGGTCGCCCGGGGATGAACACCCGGAGGCCGGTCGCATGAAAGTCCTGCAAATCGTATCCAGCATCAGTCTGATCGCGCTGATTTTTCTCTGCCTGGCGTGGGAGTTGTGGCTCGCGCCGCTGCGCCCCGGCGGCTCCGGACTGGTGATGAAAGTCTTGCCGCTGCTGCTGCCGCTGATGGGCATCCTGAAAGGCCGCCGCTACACCTACCAATGGGCGCCGATGCTGATGCTGGCCTATTTCACCGAAGGCGTGGTGCGCGCGTGGTCGGACACCGGCCTGTCGGCGTGGCTGGCCGGGGGCGAGATCGTGCTGACGGTGGTGTTTTTCTTCGCCGCGATCTACTACGCGAAGTTCAGCGGGCCGTCGCACCAGACACCCTAAACCAGCGGCACGCACCGGCCGAAAGACACGGCCGGACGAGTGGTCAGAAGTTGTAGGCGACGCCCAGCGAAACCATGTTGGCGGTCATCTTGCCGGTCTTGTCGGATTTGCCGAGCCCGCTCACATGGTCGTAGTCGGCGCGCAGGTCGACGTGGTCGCTGAGCTTGTAGAGGGCGCCCACGCCCAGCAGGGGACGGACGACATGGGTCGATGCGTCGCCGCTGGCTGCAACGGCCGCACCGCTGGCAGCGAGGCGGGAATCGACTTTCGCTGCGACCACGCCCGCCTTGCCGAACACGGACAGGCTGTCGCTCAGCGGCAGCGAAAGCAGCGCCGCCAGATCCACGCCGCCGGCCTTCAGCGAACCCTGGGCGCTGCCGCCGCTGTAGCTGGCCGTGTACTTGGCCTTGCCGAAATCGATGTAGCCGGCTTCCACCGCCAGGTTCGGATTGAAGCGATAGCCGCCCTGCAGGCGCCACTTGGTGTTGTTGCCGGAATCGCCGCTGGACAGTCCGGTTGCGCCGTTGGCGAGCAGCGCACTGTCGAAGTGATTGCGGTCGAGCGACAGATTCGAACGGGTGATCTCGCCCACGCCGTAGAAACCGTCGGCGAATGCCGTGGTGGACAGGGCAAGCAGGGCGAACGATGCCAGATGCTGAAGTTTCATGGAGTCTTCCTGAAGTGAATGGAGTGGCCGCCGGATCTGCCGGCGACACCTCCAATCTGCAAGCGCAATGCCAGTTGCACGGCCTCGCTTCAAGGCATTGATTTCATGGAATACGTGGCGCACCCGCCGCCGCGCGCACCGCAGGACGGCGTGGGGCGCATGCAAGAATCGTCGACAAAACTTGCAGGACCGCGCGGCGTTCAGGACTGGTCGGGACGGTATTTCTTCAGCTTGTACCAGAGGGTGCGCTCGCTGATGTCGAGCAGCGCGGCAGCCTTGGCCTTGTTGCCCTCGGCCTGCGCCAGGGCCTCGTCGATCAGCCGCGCCTCGAGATCTTCGACCGCCTGGTTCAGCGGCGGCGGCGCTTTCTGGCTTTCGGCCGACGCGGTGGCCGGCTTGGGTTTGTTGTCGGCGGCGCGCGGGTTGAGCAGGAAATGCTGTTCGTCCAGCGTGCCGCCGCCGCTCAGGATCAAGGCCCGCTCGACCATGTTTTCCAGTTCGCGCACGTTGCCCGGCCAGTCATAGTCGCGCAGGCGCTCGAGCGCCCGCGGCGTGAGGCGGGTCGCTGCCGTCGAATGGCCGTGCTTGACGATGAAGTGCTCGACCAGGCCGGCGATGTCTTCGACCCGCGCGCGCAGGGGCGGCAGTTCGATCGAGAACACATTGACCCGGTAGTAGAGGTCTTCGCGCAGCGTGCCTTCCCGCACGCTTTCCAGCGGATCGCGGTTGGTGGCGGCGATGACGCGCAGGTCGAGTTCGATGACGCGGTTGCCGCCGAGGCGCTCGATGGTGTTTTCCTGCAGCACGCGCAGCAGCTTGGCCTGCAGCGGCAGCGGCATTTCGGTCAGTTCGTCGAGGAAGATCGTGCCGCCGTCGGCCAGTTCGAACTTGCCGACGCGTTCCTTGACCGCGCCGGTGAAGGCACCCTTCTCGTAGCCGAACAGCTCGCTCTCGAGGATGTCGGCCGGGATCGCCGCGCAATTGATCGGCACGAACAGCTTGTCGCGGCGCGGCGAGGCATGATGCAGCGCGCGCGCGGCGAGTTCCTTGCCGGTGCCAGTTTCGCCGGTGATCAGCACCGAGGCCTTGCTCGGCCCGACGCGCTGGATCAGTTCGTACACCGCCCGCATCGGCTCGCTGGTGCCGACGAAGGCATCCCAGCCGCGCTCGATCTCCTGCCGCAGGAAGGCGTTCTGCTGCGCCACCGCGGCACCGTTCAGCACACGCTCGACAGCAAGTTCCACCACGTCGATGTCGAACGGCCGCAGGATGTAGTCGCAGGCGCCGTGCTTCATCGCGGCCACCGCGGTCTCGATGGTGCCGTGCGCGGTGATCACTATCACCGGCACGTCAGACGCCTGCGCCCGCAGCGCGGCCAGCAGTTCGATGCCGTCCATCTCGGGCATGCGCAGGTCGGTGATGACGAGGTCGACGCTGTTCGCCTGGAACAGCGCGAGCGCTTCGACGCCGTTGCCGGCCGCGAGTACCCGGTGGCCCATCTTCTGCAACATGATTTCGAGGACGCGGCGCATCTTGGGTTCGTCGTCCACGACGAGGATCTGTCTGCCTTTCATGTCTCTCCCGATTGCCTGCGCGGCAGGTGGATGCGGAACAACGCGCCGCCCAGTTTGCTTTCCGCTGCTTCGATTTCGCCCCCGTGGGCACCCACGATCTGCTGCACGATGGCCAGTCCCAGCCCGATGCCGCCTTCGCGCTTGAAGAAGAAGGCTTCGAACACGCGGGTCCGTTCGGCCGGATCGATGCCCGGCCCGTCGTCGGCCATTTCGATGGTCAGGAACGCGTCGTCGTCATGGGTCGCCAGTTCGATCTGTCCGCCATGATCGAGGATCTGCAGGCCGTTCATCAACAGATTGAGCAGGACCTGGGTGATCTGTTCCGCGTCGCACTCGATCACCGGTTTCGTTGCCCGCAGGCGGGCGGTCACGCTGACCTGCTTCCTGTCGGCCTGCGCGCCCAGCATGGCGATACTCTTCTCGATCAGCGCGTGCATGTCCACTGCGGCATACGACGGCGCGCGCGGCCGGGCGGTATCGAGCATGGCCGACACCAGGCGGTTGAGCCGCTCGGTCTCGCTTTCGATGAAACCGACCAGCTCGCGGCCCTCGTCGCTGATGCCGGATTCGCGTTGCAGCATCTGCGCCGAGGAACGCAGGATGCCGAGCGGCGTGCGTACCTCGTGCGCGATCACCGAGGACATCTCGCCGATCACCGCCAGTTTCGAGGCACGCACCAGGTTCTGCTGCGACTGGTCGATGTCGCGCATCATCTGGACGAAGGCGTCGGTCAGTTCGCCGACTTCGCCGCCGCGCGCAACCGGCGGCGCCTGCAGGACCTTGTTGCGCATGTAGCCGCGGGCAAAGCCGGTCAGCGCGGCGACGGGCCGGGCGATCTCGCGGCTGACCCAGCTGGCCATGGAGAAGGTCAGCAGCATAATGAGGCCGAGCAGGCCGAGGAAGATGAGCGCCATGCGATGAACCGGCGCAAGCGCCTGGTCGACGGGCTGGATGATCAGCGTGGTCCAGCCGAAGCCGGCGAAATTGGCATAGCCACGCGCGCGCGCGGCACCGACGATGACGTCGGAATCCGCCACCGGCGCGCCCGGCCGCACCGACACGGTCGGACCGGGCGCGCCGGTGCGCCACGCGGCGAGCGCCTTGCCCAGCAGCATGCCGCGCGCACGGAGTTCCTTCGATGCTGCGATCAGCCGGCCCTCGCGGTCGAGCACGGCCAGCATGCGGCCACCGCCGCTGGTGGCCTGGTCCAGCACGTCGTCGATCTCGGTCCAGTCGAGTTTCAGCCGCAGCTGGCCGAGCGTGCCGCCGGCGAACGCCGAGGCCACCGGCACCCGCATCACCAGCGCGCCGTCTTCCTGGCCGGTCGGCGCTTCGAGCGCCACGTCCGCGCCCGACAGCACGGCACCGAGCCAGACCGGCCGGTCCGTCACCCGGCGGCCGACCTCGGCCGCGTCGCTGCTGCTGATGATGCGTCCGTCGCGGTCGACGCACGCAAGCGCAAGATACACATCCTTGTAGCCGGCATGCAGATCGGACAGGAAATGCGAGAGCCGCTTGTCGACATCGCGTACCTGCAGGTCCTGCAGGATGTCGAGATGGCTCCAGGTGGCGGCGTTCTGCAGACGCTCGAACATCATCTTGTCGATGTCCGCGGCGACCCCGGTCGCCTGGATGGCGAGGTTGCGTTCGATCTCCGCCTGCACGGCCTCGCGCGCCTTGACAAAAGCCAGGCTGGCCAGAAGTATGGCGGGCAAAAGGCCGACGCTGAGGAAGGCGACGAGTAGCGTCTTGCGTATGGTCACACCGAGGATGGTAGCCGAATGAAAGTCTGGAATGAGGCCGGAACGCGACAAGAACACGAAAATTCCGGTCCGCCCCCGCCGACTCCGTGCCTGTCCTTGCGCGCTGTCGCGCGGCGGCTCGCCGCGTTCGCCCTGGCGTTCGCGTGCGCCCAGGCCGCGGCCGGAGACGGCGCATTGTCCGACATCAACTACCGCCTGGGCGAAGGCCTCCAGCTGGCGGACACCGGCTTCTCGCTGGGCGGCTATGCCACGGCCAGCTTTGAACACCTGCGCCATGCGCCCGCCCGCACCGCCCTCGACAACCTGAGCCTGTTCGTCTGGTGGCAGGGCGAGAGCCGCTGGAAATTCTTCTCCGAGCTCGATTACGAGAACGTGCTGGCGACGCCCGTGTCCGACCGCGAAGGGGAGACCCGCTACCTGGCGCTGGAGCGGCTCTACCTCGACTATGCGATCACCAACACCACCACGATCCGCGCCGGCAAGTTCCTCACCCCCATCGGCCGCTGGAACCTCATCCATGCGACGCCGCTGGTCTGGACGACGTCGCGTCCGCTCGTCACCACCGAGACGTTTCCCACCAACGCGACGGGGCTGATGCTCAACGGAACGCTGCCCACCGTGGCGAACGGCACCGAGTATTCCCTCTACGCATCGAAAGGCGGGGAGTTGCGCCCCAATCCGGTTCTGGACCCGTTCTACGAGGCCATCGGCGCCCATGTGGCCTTCCCCCTGCTCACGGACGGGCAGATCGGTTTTTCCTACGCCGCCTTCGAGCAACGCAAGACCCGCGACGAGAAAAAACGCCTGCTCGGCGTCGATTTCGTCTGGACGCGCAACCGCTACGAGATCAGCGGCGAAGGCATCTACCGGTTCTCGGACAACGGCAGCGACTGGGACGAGAAAGGCGCCTTCGGCCAGCTGGTGGTCCCGTTGACCGCCAAGCTCTATGCGGTCGGCCGCTATGAGCTCTACCGCAAGGCGCAGGAAGCGCAGGCCACCCGGCTGTGGGTCGCCGGCCTGAATTACCGGGTCACGCCGGCGATCGTATTGAAGGCGGAATGGAACGGCGCCACGCACAACACCATCGACGCGCCCGAAGGCTTCATGTCCTCGCTCAGCCTTCTGTTCTGACGCGCCGCATGCCGACGATCCTGTCCCTGCTGGCGCTCTGGCTAGCCCTTGCCCTGCCCGCCGCGGCGGCCGACCTGCCGTTCGCGGTCATCGCCGCGCCGGGCGCGACCGACCAGCACCTGACGCGCGAATCCGTCGCACTGATATTCAGGCGCAAGCAGAACTACTGGGAAAACGGCACCCGCATCCAGCCGGTCAACCTGCCGCCGGCCCACCCGCTGCGCCGTGCGTTCTCGCGAATCATCCTGGGCCACGCGCCGGAAGCGCTGGAAGACTACTGGCGCGAGATGTATTTCCACGGTGTGCTGCCGCCGCACGTGCTGGCCTCGGAGGAGGCGGTCATCCTGTTCGTGCGGGCCACGCCAGGCGCGATCGGCTATGTCTCGACCTGCGTCCCGGAACACGGGATCTCGATTGTCTTCACCGTCGGCGAGGTGCCCGCCTGTCCCAAATAGCCGGCGACTGCAAGATTGGTCGACAAGACTTGCAGGATGCGCGGCGGGAAGGTGGATCGGGCAGACCCTGAACACCGCCGGCTTGATCCCCTAACACCTTTCATATCAATCGCTTGAGCGATTTTTCCAGTCGGGCTCACCAGCTGGCACCGGTATTGCAATTCCCTGCCTGTCGTGTGGCATCTGCCGCACATCATGCCAAGGAACCCGATGCCTTCCCACCCTGCCGCGCGCCTGCCGACGATCGACACCCCGCCGGCCATCCCGGCCCTGCAGCCTCCGCTGCGCAGCGTGGAACGCGCCGCCCCTGCTACGGACGAGGCATCCGGCCAGCCGCGTTTTGACCTGTTCGAGCATATCGGCAGCAACCGGGCCACGGTCGAAACCTTCATCAGCCAGTGTTTTGCGGAAAGCTTCGGCTCCCGCATCGAGGCCTTCATGCCGCGCCTGTTCAGCGTGCGCAACGAGGCTGGCGATCTCTGCGGCGCATTCGGCCTGCGCTCGGCCAGCCGCAACCTGTTTCTCGAACAATACCTCGACGCGCCGATAGAAAAAGTCATTGCGGCACGCGCCGGCAAACGCATCGAGCGTCACGTCATCGTCGAGGTCGGCCATTTCTCCGGGGCGTTTCCGGGTGCGGTCCGCGCCATGATCGGCCTGCTGACGGCACGCCTCCACCAGGAAGGCTACGAGTGGGTGGTGTTCACCGGCACGACGGGGCTGCGCAACGCCTTTTGCCGGCTGGGCCTGTTCCCCATCGACATCCAGGCAGCCACGGCCGACCGTATCCCGGCGGACGAACGCGCCGCCTGGGGACGCTACTACGACCACGCACCGCGCGTGCTGGTCGGCAACGTCCAGGCCGGCTACCGGGCCATGCGGCTGCCCGCGCCGTCGCGCTGCTGCCTGGCCGGAGAACCGGCATGAGCCTGATTTTCGCAGCCCTGCAACGCCATGCGGCAAGCCATCCCGGCAAGGTGGCCCTGCAGGACGAACACGGTGCGCTCACCTATGGCGAACTGCCGGCTGAAATCGCAAGGCTGGCCGGCCTGCTGCGCGCAGCGGCCCCGCGTGCGGTCGCGATCCTCGCCGACAACGGCAAGGCCTGGGCACTGGCCGACCTGGCCGCGCACGCAGCGGGCATTCCGAGCATTCCCTTGCCATTGTTTTTCTCGCCGGCCCAGCTGGCCCACGTACTCAGGACCGCTTCGATCGACCTGGTGCTGACCGACCAGCCCCAGCGGCTGCTGGCGGCCTTGCCAACACCCAGCCTGTCCGTCGCAAGCTTTTGCGGCGCAGTGATGCAGGTACGGCTGCAGCCCGTCGAACCTGTTGCTGCCCTGCCCGCCGGCACGCACAAGATCACGTTCACGTCGGGGACGACGGGCGAACCGAAAGGCGTCTGCCTGGGATGGGACACGATGGAGACCGTCGCCGAGTCGCTGCGCATCGCCAGCGCGGCCCGACGCGACGACCGCCATCTTGGCCTGCTTCCGTTGAGCACCCTGCTGGAAAACATCGGCGGACTCTATACGCCGCTGCTGGCGGGCGCGACGATCTGCCTGCCGGGGTTGGCCTCGGTGGGGCTCTCCGGCAGTTCCGGGCTGGATGCCGGGCGCCTGCTGGCCGCGCTGGGAGACTGGCACGCGAGCACCGCGATCATGGTCCCGCAGATGCTGCGGGAGATCGTCGCGGCGATCCAGACGGGAACCCCCCGGCCGCATGGCCTGCGCTATCTGGCGGTCGGCGGCGCACCGGTCGCGGTGCGGCTGATGGAGGCAGCCCATGCGTTGGGCCTGCCCGTACACGAAGGCTATGGCTTGTCGGAATGCGCGTCCGTCGTTGCCGTCAACCGCCCCGACGACAGCCGGATCGGCAGCGTCGGCAAGCCCCTGCCGCATCTCGAACTCGCCTTCGCCGACGACGGCGAGATCCTGATTCGGGGCCTCCGCTGGCGCGGCTATCTGGGCGAGGACGACGCAGGGGCCGAGCCGGACGTCATCGCCACGGGCGACCTCGGCTACCGGGACGCAGACGGTTTCCTGTTCCTCACCGGACGCAAGAAGAACATGTTCGTCACCGCCTTCGGGCGCAACGTCGCGCCCGAGTGGGTGGAGGGCGAACTGGCGGCCGACCCGGCGATCGCCCAGGCCGCCTGCTTCGGCGAGGCCCGGCCGTTCAACTGCGCGGTCATCGTGCACCGTCCGGGCATCCCGCAGGCGGCCATCGAGGCGGCGCTGGAGCAGGCCAATCGACGGCTGCCCGACTATGCCCGGGTGCGCGCCTGGATTCCCGCCGCGGAACCCTTCACCGCAGGCAACGGGCTGTCGACGCCGAACGGCCGCCTGCGCCGCAGCGCCATCTTCGGGCGCTACGCCGCGCAGATCGACGCCTTGTATCCATCCTGAACCCGAACCGGACCTCTATGGATTTCTACCCGCACCTCCAGCACGCCACCGCCGCCGAACGCGCGGCCCTGCTGTCGACGCCCCTGATCACGGCCGCCCTGGCGGGCCAGGTGAAGCGGCCTCACTACCTCGCCTTCCTCACCCGCGCCTTCCACCACGTCAAGCACACCGTTCCGCTGCTCATGGCCTGCGGCGCGCGCCTGACCGACCGCCAGGAATGGCTGCGCAGCGCGGTGGCCCATTACATCGAGGAAGAACTCGGCCATCACGAGTGGATCCTCAACGACATTGCCGCTGCCGGCGGCGATGCGGACGCCGTCCGCGACAGCCAGCCCGATTTCGATACCGGCGTGATGGTCGCCTATGCCTACGACACGGTGATGCGGCGCAATCCGGTCGGCCTGTTCGGCATGGTGTACGTCCTCGAAGGCACCAGCGTCAGCCTCGCCTCGAATGCGGCGCGTGCACTGCAGACGGCACTCGATCTGCCCCCTTCTGCCTTCACTTACCTGAGCAGCCACGGCGCACTCGACGTCGAGCACATCGGCGATTTCGAGCGGCTGGTCAACCGGCTCGACACAGAGGGCGAGCGCGACAGCGTCGTACAAAACGCCCGCGCGTTCTTCCGTCTCTACGGCAACGTTTTTCGCAGCATCGATCTTCAGGAGAACACATGAACATATCCGGCAGCACGGTTCTGATCACAGGCGCCAGCGGCGGCATCGGCGGCGCCATCGCGCGCGAACTCGCCTGGCGCGGCGCGTCGCTTATCCTCGTCAATCGCGACGGCGACAGGCTGGAGCGCCTCGCCACGGAACTCCGCGGTTCGGGCGGCAAGGTCATGGCGCTGACCGGCGACATCGCGCAGCCCGGCATGCCGGCCCGCCTGATCGAGCAGGCACTCGAGCAGGCGGGAACCATCGACATCCTGATCAATTGCGCAGGCGTGCAGAACTTCGGATTCTTTGCCCAGGAACGCGCCGCCGACACGGCCATGCTGTTCCAGGTCAACACCATCGCGCCGATCGCCCTGGTCAATGCCGTTCTGCCCCACATGCTGGCGCGCGGCACGGGAAAGATCGTCAACGTCGGCTCGATCTTCGGCTCCATCGGCTTTCCCTGCTTCGCCTCCTATTCGGCCAGCAAGTTCGCACTGCGCGGTTTTTCCGAAGCGCTGCGGCGCGAACTCGCGGGCACCGGCGTCGGCATCACCTACGTCGCCCCGCGTTTCACCAAGACCGCCTTCAACCGCAACGTGGTCGCGCGCATGGCGAACGCCCTGAAGATGAACCAGGACGAGCCGGAAAGCGTGGCCGCCAGCGTCATCGCCACCATCGAACGCGACGATCGCGAGCGCTACCTCGGCTGGCCCGAGAAGCTGTTCGTGCGCATCAATTCGATCCTCCCGCGCCTGGTCGACCCGAGCCTGATCAAACAGGCTGCCCTGATGCGCCCCTTCGCCACCGAATCCACCCGTTAATGCCTGCCACCCGGAGAACGACCATGTTCCGCACGTCCATCGCCACGCTAATTCTGTTCGCCAGTCTGAATGCAGCCAGCCTCGCCGCCACGTCCCCGCTGGATGACGCCATCGCCGACATCGGCCATCGCTGGGCAAAGGTGTCCTACCAGACGCCCAAAGCCGGCAGGGAAGCCGCCTTCGACACCCTGATCGCGCATGCCCAACAGGTGGCCCAGGCTTACCCCAACCGGGCCGAGCCGATGATCTGGGAAGCCATCGTCCTCGCCAGCGCGGCCAAGGCCGACGGCGGCCTGGGTGCGCTGAGCAAGGTCAAGCAGGCGCGCACCCTGCTGCTGGCGGCCGAGAAGATCAATCCGACTGCGCTGAACGGCTCCGTCTACAACTCGCTGGGCAGCCTCTACGCCAAGGTCCCGGGATGGCCGATCGGGTTCGGCGACAAGCAGAAAGCGAAGGCCTATCTTGAGAAGGCGCTCGCCCTCAATCCCGACGGCATCGACCCCAATTACTTCTATGCTGACCTGCTCGCCGACCAGGGCGACTACGTGCAGGCGGCCGATCACTTGAAGCGCGCCCTGGCCGCGCCCGCCCGTCCCGGTCGCGAGGACGCCGATGCCGGCCGCCGCCAGGAAGCCCAGCAACTGCTGGACAGCCTGCGGCAGAAGCATGGCGACCAGCTTGCCGGCAGATGACACGGCGTGTCGCGATGAACAAAACGGCCGACCGGCTCGACACGTTCTGGTGCCTGGTCTTCGTCCTCGCCAGCCTGGGAGGGTGGCTGTGGCTGTACTGGGACATGACCTATCCTGCGCAGCAGCTGCTGTAGTCCCGCCTGCTACGTGCGGGCACGCCGGCTGTCGAGACTGACGATGAGCACGCCCGCCAGCACCAGCGCGGAACCGGCGACCTGCAAGGGCGACAGGCTCTCCTGCAGGAACACATAGGCCATGAGGAGGGTGCTGACCGGCCCGATGGAGCCGATCAGCGACGTGTTGCCGGAACCGATGCGACGGATGGCGTGCGACAGCAGGAACACCGGCAGCAGCGTGGAAAAGATCGCCATGGCCAGGGCGAGCCCGACTACCCGTGCCGGCACCTCAAGCGCATGGAGCGGATGCGTGAATGCGAACTGCAACACACTGGCCGCCGTCGCCACGATCATCGCGTAGGCCGTGAAGCGTGCCGCGCCGATCCGCGCGATGGCATGGCCCGCGCCCACCAGGTAGACGGAATAGGACAGGGTGCTGGCGAACACCAGCGACGCGCCCAGCACGATTCCGCCCTGCATCGTTCCCACATCGTGGACAAACACCAATGCAATCCCCGCATAGCACACGGCCATCGCAGCCATGACCGACTTGCCGATGGCGCGCCGGTACAGCAGTGCCGACAGGATCACCGTCATCGTCGGATACAGGAACAGGATCAGCCGCTCCAGGCCGGCGGAGATCGTTTGCAGTCCGAGAAAATCCAGCAAGCTGGACAGGTAATAGCCGACCAGGCCCAGCACCAGCACGAGGAAGCGGTCATGCCGGCTGAGCGGCTCGACATGCTGGCGTCGGACCCACAGCGCCACGCCGATGAAGAACGGAACCGAGAATGCCATGCGCAAGGCCAGCAGCGTCACCGCATCGACTCGGTCGAGATAGGCCAGCTTGACGAGGATGGCCTTGGCCGAAAAACCCACCGCTGCGAGCAGCGCAAAGCACACGCCGACCAGCGCATCCTGATTGAGTAATCCAGCTTGTGTCGTGTTTGCCATGTTCAGGACCCTGAGGGATACGGCGGGTCGACGGCAAACAGGGTGCAAGGCGGTCGGACCCGCAGTGCCCCGTAAATGAAATTAAGTTAAGCGTGGAGCGGACTGCGGCACAGGGAGAACCCTAGCCACAGTCGCTTGGCGAAGTATGGTGCGGAAATGACGTGTTGCGTGTTCATGGACGTGGAGCCTACCGGGACGGATCGGCCGGGTCAATGGAAACGCCCCGGCGGGGCATTTCCATCGGGCCGGCCTCACACCTGGGGATGCGCGCGCTCACGCTTGCTATGCAGCTTGTTGAGCGCATGCAGATAGGCCTTGGCCGAGGCCACCACGATGTCGGTGTCGGCGCCCTGCCCGTTCACCACGCGCCCGTCCTGCGCCAGCCGCACCGTCACCTCGCCCTGCGCATCGGTGCCGCTGGTGATGTTGTTGACCGAATAGAGCAGCAGGTCCGCCCCGCTGTGGACCACCGATTCCAGCGCCTTGAAGGTCGCGTCGACCGGGCCTGAGCCCTCTCCGCTGGCCCGCCATTCCGCACCATCGTCGGTGAACACCAGTTGCGCAAGCGGCGTCTCGCCGGTCTCGGAACAGACTTTCATCGACACCAGCTTGAAGCGTTCGTGCTCGGTGGCATAGCCCTCGTCGGACACCAGCGCCTGCAGGTCCTCGTCGAAGATCTCGCGCTTCTTGTCGGCCAGACTCTTGAAGCGGGCGAACGCGGCGTTGAGCGCCTCTTCGGTCTCCAGAACAATGCCCAACTCGGCAAGCTTGCTCTTGAACGCGGCGCGGCCGGAGAGTTTGCCGAGCGTCAGCCGGTTGGCATTCCAGCCCACGTCCTCGGCCCGCATGATTTCGTAGGTCTCGCGGTGCTTGAGGACGCCGTCCTGGTGGATGCCGGATTCGTGGGCGAAGGCGTTGGCGCCGACGATGGCCTTGTTGGGCTGCACCGGATAGCCGGTGATGGTGGAGACGAGCTTGGACGCCGGCACGATCTGGGTGGCGTCGATGCGGGTGTCGCAGTGGAACACGTCCTTGCGGGTGCGCACCGCCATCACGATCTCCTCCAGCGAGGCATTGCCTGCGCGTTCGCCCAGCCCGTTGATGGTGCACTCGACCTGGCGCGCGCCGTTCATCACCGCAGCGAGCGAGTTGGCGACCGCCATGCCGAGGTCGTTGTGGCAGTGGGTCGACCAGACGACCTTGTCGGAGCCGGGCACGCGCTCGATCAGCTGCTTCATGCGCTCGCCCCACAAGGCCGGGATGCTGTAGCCGACGGTGTCGGGCACGTTGATGGTCTTGGCGCCGGCCTTGATCACCTCGTCGAAGATGCGGACGAGGAAATCCATGTCGGAACGCACCGCATCCTCGGCCGAGAATTCGACGTCGTCGGTGTATTCGAGCGCGAGCTTCACGGCTTTGACCGCCGCCTCGACCACCTGGTCCGGCTGCATGCGCAGCTTCTTCTCCATGTGGATCGGGCTGGTGGCGATGAAGGTGTGGATGCGCCCGGACTTCGCCGGCTTGATCGCGCCGCCCGCCGCGTGGATGTCGCGTTCGTTGGCGCGTGCCAGCGAACACACGGTCGAGTTCTGGATCGTTTCGGCGATCGTGCGGATCGCCTCGGCATCGCCCGGGCTGGCGGCGGCAAACCCCGCCTCGATCACGTCGACGCCGAGCTTTTCCAGCTGGCGCGCGATGCGGATTTTCTCGTCGCGGGTCATCGACGCGCCGGGGCTTTGCTCGCCGTCGCGCAAGGTGGTGTCGAAAATAAACAAACGGTCTTTCATGGCAGGCTCCATGGAGGGTCGGCGTCAGGCCGACGCATTATATCGGGTTGCCGCGAGAAGCAGGCGGCGCGGGGTACTGCGGGGGAGGGGGTTCAGTATGTGCGCGCGACGCGCAGCAGCAGGCTGCCGAACAGGACGTTCGACAGGCAGAGAAGATAGGACGGGTGCGACTGGTTGGACATGGACCAAATTCTATCTACTTTTCGCCGCCCTGCAAGGGGGCAGCCGTCTCGACCGATTTTTTGTGGCGGATCCGCTGCAACAGGGCATCGACATAGCCCGACAGTCCGTACAGCAGGAACACGACGAACAGCACTTCGGGCGGGCTGGTCGACACCAGGATGAAGGCCAGCACGATCAAGAGGATGACGAAGAACGGCACGCTCTTCCTGAGGTTGATTTCCTTGCCGCTGTAATAGCGGAAGTTGCTGACCATGGTGAGCCCGCCGAACAGCGCGATCACGGCGGCCAGCCAGCGTATGTCGTGGCCCGCGATGCCATACTCGACCATCACCCAGACGAAGCCGGCGACCAGGGCCGCGGCCGCAGGGCTGGGCAAACCCTGGAAGAAGCGCTTGTCGGTGACCGTGTCGATCTGGGTGTTGAAACGCGCCAACCGCAGCGCGGCGCCCGAGCAATAGACGAAGGCGGCGATCCAGCCGAACTTGCCCATGCCCTGCAGGGCGAATTCGTAGATCACCAGCGCCGGCGCCACACCGAACGACACCATGTCGGACAGGCTGTCGTACTCGGCCCCGAAGGCGCTCTGGGTATGCGTCATGCGGGCGACGCGGCCATCGAGGCCGTCAAGCACCATGGCGATGAAAATCGCTACCGCCGCGAGTTCGAAGCGGCCGTTCATCGCCTGCACGATCGCGAAGAAGCCGGCGAACAGCGCACCGGTGGTGAACAGGTTGGGCAGCAGATAGATGCCGCGATCACGCATCCGGGGGCGCTTCGATTCGGTTTTTCGGTGATGGAAGTCGAGCATGAAGAGGACTGAGGCGTATTCGCCCGCGTTACCAGCGAGCCAGTATGGTACGCCCGCCCGTGACTTTTTGCCCGATCGAGACTTCGGCACGCGCCGTCGTCGGCAGATAGACGTCGACCCGCGAGCCGAAGCGGATGAAGCCGTAGCGCTGGCCGCGCACCAGTTTGTCGCCGGTGCGCACGTAGCACAGGATGCGCCGCGCGATCAGGCCGGCAATCTGCACGCTCGTCACATCGCCGCGCGCGGTCTGGATCCAGATCGCGTTGCGTTCGTTTTCGGTGGACGCCTTGTCGAGGTCGGCGTTGACGAAGCTGCCGGGTATGTACCAGAGCCCCTTGATCTCGCCGTCGACCGGACTTTTGTTGGAGTGCACGTTGAACACGTTCATGAACACGCTGATCTTCAACGCATCGCGTTCCAGGTAGGAATCGCGCACCTTCTCCACCGAGACGATGCGACCATCCGCAGGCGAGATAACCGCGTCGGCATCGGCCGGAGGCACGCGTGCCGGATCGCGGAAGAACTGCAGCGCGAACACCGCCCAGATCCAGAATGGAATCGACCACCAGCCGATGAGCCAGGTCGCAATCAATGCGGCCGCAAATGCGGCCAGCAAAACCAGCCAGCCTTCACGGGCGATAAGAGGATGTGTCATAAATAGATCGGGTAAGGCGTGAGAAGAAAAGGGTGAGGCGCGCGGGCCGATCGGCCCTCGCGCCCCACCCCCTGACCGTATAGGTACGGAATCAATTCTTCGATTGATCGACCAGCTTGTTCTTGCTGATCCACGGCATCATCGCGCGCAGCTTGGCGCCGACGACTTCGATCGGATGTTCGGCGTTGAGGCGGCGACGCGCGGTCATCTCGGGGTAATTGGTGCGGCCTTCGAGGATGAACTGCTTGGCATAGTTGCCGTTCTGGATGTTGTCCAGGCATTCCTTCATTGCGGCCTTGGACTGCGCGTTGATGACCTTGGGGCCCGTCACGTATTCGCCGTATTCCGCGTTGTTGGAGATCGAGTAGTTCATGTTGGCGATGCCGCCTTCGTACATCAGGTCGACGATCAGCTTCAGCTCGTGCAGGCACTCGAAGTAAGCCATTTCCGGCGCGTAGCCCGCTTCGGTCAGGGTTTCGAAGCCGGCCTTCACCAGGTCGACGCAACCGCCGCACAGCACGGCCTGTTCACCGAACAGATCGGTCTCGGTTTCTTCGCGGAAGGTGGTCTCGATCACACCGCCCTTGGTGCCGCCGTTGGCGCAGGAATATGACAGGGCGAGGTCGCGCGCCTTGCCGGACTTGTCCTGGTACACGGCGATCAGCGAAGGCACGCCGCCGCCCTGGGTATAGGTGGAGCGTACCAGGTGGCCCGGGCCCTTGGGAGCGATCATCACGACGTCGAGATCGGCACGCGGGGTGATCTGGTTGTAATGGATGTTGAAGCCGTGCGCGAAGGCGAGCGTGGCGCCTTTCTTCAGGCTGGGCTCGATGTCGTTGTAGTAGGTCGCGGCCATCAACTCGTCGGGAATCAGGATCATGACGAAGTCAGCTGCCTTCACGGCGTCGCCGATTTCCTTGACGTCGAGACCGGCCTTCTTGGCCTTGTCCCACGATGCGCCGCCCTTGCGCAGGCCGACCGTGACCTTGACGCCGGAATCCTTCAGGTTGTTGGCGTGGGCATGGCCCTGCGAGCCGTAGCCGATGATGGCGACCTTGCGCTTCTTGATGAGGGAAAGGTCAGCGTCCTTGTCGTAGAAAACTTTCATGGTGAATTCCTGAAGAAATAAAAAATCAGACTTTGAGACTGCGTTCGCCGCGTCCGATGCCTGACGCGCCGGTACGCACGGTTTCGATGATGGAGGCGGAATCGATCGCCTCCAGGAAGGCGTCGAGCTTGGAGCCTGCACCGGTCAGTTCGATGGTGTAGGTCGACTCGGTCACGTCGATGATGTTGCCGCGGAAGATATCGGCGGTGCGCTTGATCTCTTCGCGATCCGCCCCCACCGCCCGGAGCTTGACCAGCATCAGTTCACGCTCGATGTGACTGCCCTCGGTCAGGTCCATCACCTTGATCACGTCGACCAGCTTATTCAGCTGCTTGGTGATCTGCTCGATGATGTCTTCGGACCCCACGGTAACGATGGTCATGCGCGACAGCGTGGCATCCTCGGTCGGGGCCACAGTGAGCGACTCGATGTTGTAGGCACGCGCAGAAAACAGCCCGGCCACACGCGACAGCGCGCCCGCTTCGTTTTCCATCAGCAGCGAAATGATATGGCGGCGGCTCATCACAGTTCCTCCGCCAGGATCATTTCCGACAGCCCCTTGCCGCCTTCCACCATGGGGAAGACGTTCTCGGTCTGGTCGGTCTGGAAGTCCATGAACACCATTCGTTCCTTGAGCGCGGGCGAGAAGGCTTCCTTCAGCGCGGCCTCGACGTCCTCGGGGCGGTCGATGCGCATGCCGACGTGGCCATAGGCTTCAGCCAGCTTGACGAAATCAGGCAGCGACTCCATATAGGACTCGGCATAGCGGCTGCCGTAGAAGAACTCCTGCCACTGCCGAACCATGCCCATGTAGCGGTTGTTGAGCGTGACGACCTTGACCGGAATGCGGTACTGCTTGCAGGTCGAGAGTTCCTGGATGTTCATCTGGATGCTCGATTCGCCGGTGATGCAGGCGACCTGCGCGTCGGGGAACGCGAGCTGCACGCCCATGGCATACGGCAAGCCGACGCCCATGGTGCCCAGGCCGCCGGAATTGATCCAGCGGCGCGGCTTGTCGAATTTGTAATACTGCGCCGCCCACATCTGGTGCTGGCCCACGTCGGACGTCACGTAGGCGTCGCCCTTGGTCACTTCCCACAACTTTTCAACCACGTACTGCGGCTTGATGATCGGGCTGTTGCGGTTGTACTTGAGGCAGTTCTTCGAACGCCACAATTCGATCTGCGTCCACCATGCGTTCAGCGCGGCCACATCCGGTTTTTCCTTGGCCTGTTTCAACAGGGCCAGCATGTCGGTCAGCACGTTCTTGACGTCACCGACGATCGGCACGTCGACCTTGACGCGCTTGGAAATCGACGAAGGATCGACGTCGATATGGATGATGCGGCGCTGCTCGCGCGCGAAATGTGCGGGGTTGCCGATCACGCGGTCATCGAAGCGCGCACCGACTGCCAGCAGCACGTCACTATGCTGCATCGCCATGTTGGCTTCGTAGGTGCCGTGCATGCCCAGCATGCCGAGGTTCTGCCGGTCGGTCGCGGGGTAGCCGCCCAACCCCATCAGGGTATTGGTGATGGGGAAGCCCAGCAGGCGCGTCAATTCGGCCAACTGTTCCGAGGCATCGCCCAGCACCACGCCGCCGCCGGCATAGATCATCGGGCGCTTGGCTTCCAGCAGCATCTGCACGGCACGCTTCATCTGGCCGCTATGGCCTTTCACCACCGGGCTATACGAACGCATCTCGACCGTCGCCGGGTATTCGAAATCCGTGGTGTGATAGGTCACATCCTTGGGCACGTCGACCACGACCGGACCGGGCCGGCCGGTGGCCGCGATAATGAAAGCTTTCTTCATCGTTGCGGCGAGGTCTTTCACGTCCTTGACGAGGAAGTTGTGCTTGACGCAGGGACGCGTGATGCCGACGGTGTCGACTTCCTGGAAGGCATCGAGACCGATCGCCGGCGTCGGCACCTGGCCGGTGACCACGACGATGGGAATGGAATCCATATAGGCGGTGGCGATACCGGTCACCGCATTGGTGACGCCCGGGCCGGAGGTGACCAAAGCCACGCCTACACGGCCGGTGGAGCGCGCGTAGGCATCGGCGGCATGCACCGCGGCCTGCTCGTGGCGCACCAGCACATGCTTGAATTTGTTCTGCTTGAAGATTTCGTCGTAGATGTTGAGCACGGCCCCGCCGGGATAGCCGAACACGAACTCGACCCCCTCTTCGGCCAGACAACGTACGACGATCTCGGCGCCCGTGGCTTCCATAAACTGGTAAAAAATCAATTCGTTGGTGAACCTGTGAGGGTAATCGTTTTGCCCTGTAACGGTCAAGAAATCATGCCATGGCAACCATCCGGCAGACTTCCGCGCCTTATTTTCACGATCCTCACGCCGGGGCCAGCAAACATTCCTGAGGCCAATGAAAAACCCCTCCGGCAAGGAGGGGCGGAGCGGCAATCGCTCTACTCAACAACGCCGCAGGCGTGGCCTGGGCGTATTACTCGTGTGCGGCTTCGCGGAGCGCCTGCATGACTTCGTTCAACGCCCCTTCCGCGTTCTCGAACAGGCAGACCATGTTGCCGACGCTGCACACTGTCGTCGCGACCCCCTGAACGACCCAGCCCTGCGACGGGGACCAGCCGCGCATTTGCGAAAACAGGGACAGCAGATCGGTATTGCCCGACACCATGCGACGATACCAATGGGCGAATTTCGCCAAACGCTCCATCAACTCGGGTGACAACATGCCTTCGGCCTCCATGATCACGCCGTCGTCACGAAAGCGGCACACGGCCGTCACGCCGTCGAGCACCAGGATTTTTCTCAGCGACATACGCGCTCCTCAGGCCTGCAGGGCATCGAACGTGGCTTCGTAATCGGCGTCGCGATTCCTGACCACCACGCCGCAGTTGCCGTTCACCACCACCGACCATTCCAGCCCCACCACCGAGAAACCCTTGATCGGCTGGAATCCGCTTTGACCAGTAAGCGCTTCCCAGCCACGTGCTTCCATACCGGCAATCGCCAGATTGGCCACGCACGAACGCGCCAGCAAATCCAGCACCTGCGGCGTCAGCTCGGTACCTTCGCGCAACACATGCGATTGCAGATCCCCCTTGTCGGCATAGGTAAACGCCGCAAGTGCGCCCGGCAAATCCATCATTTTCTGCAGATCCATCTTGTCTTCCCCCTTCATATCGATATCAGACTTCAGTACAGCGCTTCCTTGGTATTGCCCCCCAGCCTGGCATACAGATTGACCAGCAGGTCATCCTGCACGTCGCCGACTTTGGCGCGCATGATGGTCATGACGTCGTTGAGCAAGTCGTCACGGTTTTCGATGAAGGAAAAATAGTTGCCGACCGCGCACACCGTCACCTGTGCGCCGCGCACGATCCAGCCTTGCACCGGACGGCACCCGCAGCTCTCGGAGAAGGAATCGAGGATTTCGGCCTGCATGTTGACCGACAGGGTATTGGCACGGCACAGGATCGACGCCATGCGCGCAAATTCGTCGGTCAGTGCGCCTTGATAAGAGAAGCGGTCGCCACGGTATGCATATTCGCCGGCAGCGATGACGCCGGGGATTGCCATGAGTTGCTTTACGATGTGCATCGAGCCCCCTCCTTGGTTTTGATTTGTATGCGGCGCGCTGTGGCAAAGTGTCGCACCTAAGTCGCAATATAGAGCCTCCATGCAAGACAACGCAATAGCCCCCATCTCTGCCACTTTTCTGGCGCGCGTCGCCGCGATGATCTACGAGCTGCTGCTGGTGACCGCAGTCCTGTTCGTTGCCTCGCTTCCTTTTCTCTATCTGGTTGGCAATGCCGAGACCGGCTGGCGGCATTATGTCTTTCAGTTGTATCTGATCGGCGTGTTGTTCGCCTACTTCAGCGCGTTCTGGATGCGCAGCGGGCAAACCCTGGCCATGAAAACCTGGCGTATCCGGCTGGTCGATCTGAACGGCGGCCGCCCCACCCTCCGGCAGTCCGCACTACGCTTCGTCTTTGCACTGCTCGGCCTCGCGCTGGCAGGCGCCGGTTTCTGGTGGGCTCTGTTCGACCGCGACCGCCAGTTCCTGCACGACCGCCTGGCACGCACCCGCCTGGTTCGAGTGCCGCGCAAGGCATGAACTGGCGCGAGCATCTGCAGACCCGCCTGCTGGAGATCCAGCCGGACAGCGTGTGTGCACTCGATGAGGCCGCCCATCAGCTGGTCCGCAACGTGTTGCATGACATCCCGCTGCACACCTCCGACAACAACCCGCCCGCCCAGCCCTGCGCGCTGGCCCTGGGAGTCGACGCGCTGAACGGATTGGACGCGCAGCAGGCACAGCACCTGATCAGCCGCACGCGCCTCTATGTCGCGCCGCGCCTCCTGCTTGCCGCGCTGCCCGGCTGCGCACTGGACGACGCGGCCTTTCGCGCCCTCGGTTTTACGCTGTCGTCGACGGAACCGGCAGAAGGTCCGCGCATCTACTACTACGACCTCGAAACCTACAAGACAGTGCCGGACTGGCTCAATCCCCGCTTCTGGGCACATCCCGAACGCTGGGAACCCTGAAAAGGACGCCGCCCCACTTCGTAGCCACGCTCCGGCCAACCTGCATGGTATGGCTGCGCTGCGCGCTTCCGCGCGCAAGCGCCCCCGCATACGTTACACTGGCCTCTGCCTCGCTCCGTCCTGCCCGACTGCCATGAACTTCACCCCCCACAACACACTTGAAGAACAGCTTGCCGCCGTCCACGCCGGCACGCTCGATCCCGAGACCTTCGTGCTGCGCCTGCTCGACCAGCAGCTGTTCATGCCGGTGCGCGACGAGAAGGACGCCATTCAAGGTTTCCAGCGCTCGACCCAAGCCGAGCCGCTGATCATCGAAGACGAGGACGGCGAGCGCGTGCTGGTGATGTTCACCAGTCCCGAACGCGCCAAGCCGTTTGTCGAACATTTCCCCGACTTCTCGGGCGGCCTGCTGACCGAGTTTTCCTGGCTGCTGCGCCGCATCGGCGGCGGCATACCGATTGCGTTGAACCCTGGCTGGGACATCGGCATGGATTTCGATGCCGACATGATTGCGCAACTGGTGGCGCAACTCCCGCCCGAACAACCGGTCTGACGCACCCCCCCCTGCCTCATCGCTTCGCCATGTTGTCCGACCGCGTGCTTGCCGCCTTCCGTTCCGCCCTCGGGGCCGATCGCGTCTTCGATGACGCCGCCACGCGCGCGCTCTATGCCTGCGATGAAACGCCGCGCCGGGTCGAACCCGACGCCGTACTGTTCCCGTCTTCGCACGACGAAGTGCTTGCGCTCGTGCACGCCGCCTTCGAACACCGGATCGCACTGACCCCGCGCGGCGCTGGTTCCGGCAACGTCGGCGGCGCGCTGCCCGCGCCCGGCAGCGTCGTCGTCAGCTTCGAATGCATGCGCCGCGTGCTCGAATTCGACCCGGCCAACCGGCTCATCGTCGTCGAGCCCGGCGTGGTCACCGAGGAAATCGACCGCACTGCGCGCGGCGCCGGACTGTTCTATCCGCCCGACCCCGGCAGCAGCGCCTATTGCCGCATCGGCGGCAACCTCGCGATGAACGCCGCCGGCCCGCGTGCCGTGAAATACGGCGTCACCCGCGACTACGTACTGGGGCTGCGCGCCGTCACCGGCGACGGCCGCGAAATCCGTACCGGCTGCCGCACCACCAAGGGCGTCACCGGCTACGACCTCACCCGTCTGCTGATCGGGTCCGGCGGCACCCTTGCCCTCATCACCGAGGCCACGCTGAAACTGCTGCCCGCGCCGGAGGCCGTCGCCACCCTGCGCCTGTGTTTTGCCAGCAACCGGGCCGCGCTCGATGCGGTCGGCCGTGCCATGCGCCAGGCTGTGGTACCCAGTGCGCTCGAGTTCATGGACCGGCATGCCCTCGACGCCATCCGACCGACCGGCGCGGCGGACGATCTGCCGCCTGGCACGCAGGCCCTGCTGATGGTCGAGGCCGACGGTGCCGCGCAGGATCTTCCGCGTCAGATCGCCGCGCTGGAACAGGCGCTCGCCGGCAACGGTCTGCTCGAAATGAAGAGCGGATTCGCGCGCGCCGACATCACCCGGCTGTGGACGGCGCGCAAATCGCTGTCGCACGCAGTCAAGCAGATCGCGCCGCTGAAGATCAACGAAGACGTCGTAGTGCCCGTGTCGCAGCTCGCCGACCTCGTCGACTTCCTCGACCACACCGCGCAGACCCAACAGCTGCCGATCGTCTCGTTCGGCCATGCCGGCAACGGCAACCTGCACGTCAACCTGATGGTGCACCCCGACGACGATGGCGAAATGGCGCGTGCGCGCCTGGCGCTCGATACCATCATGCTGCGCGTACTGGCACTGGGCGGCACGCTCTCGGGCGAGCACGGCATCGGTACCGAAAAACGCCGCTTCGTGCCGCAGGAAATCGATCCTCCCACGCTCGACCTGATGCGCGCGATCAAACGGCAATTCGATCCGCACGGCCTGCTCAATCCCGGCAAACTTTTTCCTGACTGAGATCGCCGCGAAGGCTTTACAAGCACGAAATGCATCTATAGAATGCGCGGCTTCGTTGGGGGTATAGCTCAGCTGGGAGAGCGCTTGCATGGCATGCAAGAGGTCAGCGGTTCGATCCCGCTTACCTCCACCAACTGACAGGATGTACGATGCACAAGCTTGGCGTCATCACCACACTGCTGGGGTTGATCCTGAGTGTAACGGGCTTGGCTGTCGGGTTTTGGGAAATGCTTCATGGCAACGGGAACGCACAGTACTGGCTCTCGCTGATACCATTGGGGTTCGTCGGATTGTTTGTCGGCGTCACCTTGACCCAGCTGTACAACAAGCAGGAAGGGCGCAAGCCTGAGTAGTAAAAGTTGGCGGTTCACACCGTCGTCCGGGTCCCCATCGTCTAGAGGCCTAGGACATCGCCCTTTCACGGCGGTAACCGGGGTTCGAATCCCCGTGGGGACGCCACCTTACATCCGTAAGGTGATCAAGATCCAGCCCTTCCCGGGTTGGCAAAAATCAAACTGAACCGAATACAGCCTAGGAAATGACGGCTGGCTTTTATCTGTGTGCGACGCACATCGGGCGAATCCAACGTGGCGCCCCGAAGACGAATCGAACGTCCGACCTACCCCTTAGGAGGGGGTTGCTCTATCCACTGAGCTACCGGGGCGTGGCGCGCATTCTACCGAATACCGTGTGTATACACGAACTGTCGCGTATACACTCCGTATCTGCCACGGGCAGTCTATGATGCATCTCAGGAGAACTTATGTTCAAAATGATAATGGGCGGACTGGCGGTGCTGCTGCTGGCTGCGAGCGTGGCGTTCTGGATGCTGAGACCCGGTACGCAACGGACGGAAGGCAGTGCCGCGCCGGACTTCGCCCTGCAGGACCAGAACGGCCGGATGCACCGTCTGAGCGACTACGCCGGACGCTGGCTGGTCCTGTATTTCTATCCGCGCGACGACACGCCGGTCTGCACCCGCGAAGCCTGCCGTTTCCGCGACGACATCGGCACCCTGGGAAAACTCGATGCGGCCGTAGTCGGTGTCAGCGTCGACAGCACGCGTTCGCATGCCGATTTTTCCCGCAAGTACGGCCTGCCGTTTCCACTGCTGTCCGACCCCGACGGGCGTACCGCCAGTGCCTATGACAGCCTGCTCAACCTCGGAATCATTCGGTTCGCCCGCCGCCACACGTTCATCATTGCCCCGGATGGACGCATCGCAGCCCGGTTCGATCACGTAGACCCCGCGCGACATGCCGAAGAAGTCAGGGATGCCCTGCGAAGTTTGCAGGGTTCCGGCGCTCCCCACATTTTCGCGGCGGCGGGCCGTGGCTAACCCCCCCCCGCCCACGAATCCCAGCCCTATACAGAGGGGGTTTTCTCCCCTTATCGGAACCGCCTTTATTGCCCTGATCGCATTGATCTGCGGCCTTTTGTTCAACAGCCTGTTCCAGCTCAAGGCGCTGGGCAGGCAATTGAACATCGTGGTCGAGCTTCACAATCGCAAGATCGACCTCATCACGCAAACCCAGGTGGCGGCGCATATCCGCACTGACAGCCTGTTCCGCATGGTGCTGACCGACGACCCCTTCGAACGCGACGCCCATTTCCTGCAATTCAACCATGCAGGCTTTCTTGTCATGCAAGGGCGCAACGCGCTACATGAGCTTGGGCTCACCGCCACCGAGCAGCGCAACTTCGATGCCCAGACGCAACTGATCATGCGAATCCGGGCGGTACAAGAGCGCCTGATCGATCTGCTTCATGCCAATCAGGGCCTTATGGCGCGCCAGGTTCTGGTACACGAAGCCATTCCCCTTCAGGAACAGTTCAACCGGCAGCTGGCCACGATGCGCACGGCCTACCAGAGGGCCAATCTGGCCGCCCAGAAACAGGCGCAGCAGACCTACCGGCACGCGCTTTATCTCACACTGGCCTTCGGTCTCGCGGCCATCACGCTGGCGCTGCTGATCGCCTGGCAGACGACACGCAAGATCAAACTGAAGTCGCAACGAATTCACGACCAGATGGAAGAACTGGAACAGTCGCGTGCTGCACTGCGCGAAGAGGCCACCCACGACCCCCTGACCGGCTTGGCCAACCGGCGGCTGTTCTACGACCGGCTGCAGCAGGCGATCCGCCATGCCCTGCGCTATGGCGGCAAAGTGGGCATCCTGTACCTGGACATGGATCGTTTCAAGGACATCAACGACCGGCACGGCCATCACGTCGGCGATGCCGTATTGATGGAAGTGGCGCAAAGACTGAAGGATTGCGTACGCGAATCCGATTCGGTGGCGCGCCTGGGCGGAGACGAGTTCGTGATATTGCTGGAAGGTGTTCAGGGACGCCAGGACTGCATTGCCGCAGCCCTCAAGATCGAACAAAGTCTGGCGCAAACCGCCCGCTTCGGCGACCTGCATCTGGAGATCGACGCCAGCATCGGCCAGGCACTCTACCCCGACGACGGCAACGACGAAGACGCCTTGATCCGGGCGGCCGACGCGGCCATGTATCAGGTCAAATCCGGCAGCGAGTCCGAGCGTCAGAGCCGTCTGCCGTTTCAGTAAAGCGAATCAGCGCGGCTTCAGACGGATCGCCTCGCGTTCGCGCCGCGCCTTGGCACCCCATATCCACACATACTGCACGCCGGAAGCCACGGCGATGACGAAGACAGCGACGAACAGAGCATGCAGCCAGTCGCCCAGCGACAGCAGCCCGGCCAGTCCGCCCAACACCAGTGACAGCAACGACAGCTCCGCGAACATGTGCGTCTTGCCCAGCCAGGTCGGGTGGATTTCCAGGTGCCCCGCCAGGCCGCGATAGCTCAACGCACCCAGCACGATGATGCTGTCGCGCAACAGGATCGCCAGCGTCACCCACAGCGGGATCGCACCCACCTGGGTCAGCATGACCAGCGTCACCACGCCCAGTGCCTTGTCGGCGACGGTATCGAGCGCAGCGCCGAGCTGGGTCAGCTGATTGAGCCAGCGTGCCAGCAGGCCGTCGATGCCATCCGATACCGCGGCGGCGAGAAACAGCCAGCACGCGGCGTCCCAACGCTGCTGCAGGATGAGCCATGCCACGCCCGGAACGGCAGCCAGGCGCAGCAGGGTGATGACGTTCGGCAGATTGAATACGCGTTCGCTCATGCGCTAACCGTACTCAATTCAAGGGCTGTCTGGCAAGTTCGTCCCATAGTTTGTCGAGCCGCTTCGCCGATACCGGATACGGAGTTTTCAGTTCTTGGGCAAAGAGCGATATCCGCAGTTCCTCCAGCTGCCAGCGGAAATCGTCCAGCGCGGCGGATGCCGTGCCCACCACTTGACCTCGCCGCGTCAGGTATTTGTTCTGCAGCGTCAGCACGCCGGCCATGCTTCGTGCGTCGCGCTGCTCGGCCGCAGGCAGTTTGTCCAGCCGCTTGAGAATGCCGCGCAGGTAACGCGGCAAATCCTTCAGATGTGCCCATGGCGTGGCTGTGATGAAGTCCGTCGGCACCAGTGCGGCGAGATGCGCGGTTTCGTCGCGCATCACTGCGGTGAACTGCGGCTTGGCATTCAACCGCGTCGCCACCTGCGCATGCAGGTCCAGGATTTCCGCGCTGTCGCGCAGCAGCGCCTGCTTCACCACGGCGATTCTGGGCTTGGCGCGCTCCTTCTGCTTGCCAAAGGCTTTCCCGTCGCGCGGCGTGTCGTCGTCGCCCAGTAGCGCGCGGGTGGCGATCGCATCGATGAGCGTAGCGCGCAGCTGCTCGGGACTGCCGAAGCTGCGGAATTTCAGTGCGAGCGCGGTTTCTCGCGCCAGGTCCTTGTCAAGCTGCTTGAACTGCGCCGCCAGCGCGATGCGCAACAGCCGCACCACGCCGCGCCGCGTTTCGCTTTCGGCCACATCTGCAGTATCGAGAAGCCGCAGGTCGACGCTCTCGCCATTGTCGACCAATGCTGGATAGCCCAGTAACTCGCGCCCGCCGCGTTTGAATTTCACCTGCTCGGGCAGGTCGCCGAAATTCCACTCGGTCAGCCCGATGCGCTCGAATTCGCTGTTCTCGGCACCACCGCCGTAGGTGATGCGTGCCGCGCCGCCCAGCTGCTGGCGCAGCACAGCCAGATCGCGCCCACTGGCAAGTTCCTGACCGCTGTCGTCGATCACGCTCACGTTCATTTTCAGATGCGCCGGCAGCTCGCCCTTCCATTCGTCGGGGTGGATGTCGGCGCCGGTCTTCCTGCGGACGAATCCGGCCAGCGCCTCGGTCAGCGTCTGCTCACCCGGCTTCGCCACGCCGAGAAACGCGGTCACCGTGTCGGGCAGCGGAATCAGCGGACGGCGCTTGTCCTTGGGTAGGCATTTCAGCAAGGCGGTCAGTTTTTCCCGGATCAGGCCGGGCACCAGCCAGTCGATCTGCGCGGCTTCGATGCGATTGAGCAGGTACAGCGGCAACCGCAGCGTCACCCCGTCGAGCGCGTGGCCGGGCTCGAAGCGGTATTTCAGCTGGCACGCTTCGCCGTCGACTTGCATCGTTTCGGGGAACAGCGTGTGGTCGGCGCCGAGTCCCTCGCCAAGGATGTCCTCGCGCTGCAGGAACAGGATTTTCGGGTTGACGGCTTCGGCTTCCGCACGCCAGGTCTCGAACGCCGCGCCGTTGTGGATGCCCTGCGGCACGCGCACATCGAACACGCGGAAGATGCGCTCCTCATCCAGCCACACGCCCGACTTCCGCGCCTTGTGTTCGAGGTCCTCGATTTCCTTGATCAGCGCGCGGTTGTGGACGAACCACGGCGCCTTCGTATCGTAGTCGCCCGCTACCAGCGCGCCGCGGATGAACAGCTCACGCGACAGATCCGGATCGATCGGGCCATAGTGGATCTTGCGCCGCGGCACCAGGGTGATGCCGTACAGGCTCACGCGCTCGAACGCCGCTACGCGGGCGCCGTCCTTTTCCCAGTGCGGCTCGATGTACATGCGCGTCAATAAATGACGGCCCGCGGCTTCGACCCATTCCGGCCGCACCTCGGCCACGGTGCGCGCAAGCAGCCTGCCGGTGTCGGTCAGCTCGGCGGCCATGATCCACTTCGGGCTTTTCTTCGCCAGCGCCGAGCCCGGATGGATCGACAGCTTGATGCCGCGCGCGCCCTGGTAGTTGCCTTCGCCGGGCTTGGCGCGTGCCTTGGCATCGTCTGACTTGAAACCGATGTTGCCGAGGAGTCCGGTCAGCAGCGCCTGGTGGATCGTGTCGTAGCCCGCGTCCTTTTCGTTCTCCTTTAAACCCAACTCGCTCACCTGGGCGTGCAGCTGGCCGTGGATGTCGCGCCATTCGCGCATCCGTCGCGGCGACAGGAAATGATCCTGCAGCAGCGTCTGCAACTGGCGGTTCGTCTTCTTGTGCTGCACCTGCTCCTCGTACCAGCGCCACAGCTTGAGCCAGCCCATGAAGTCGGAGCGCTCGTCGGCGAACAGCTTGTGTTTCTCGTCGGCTGCCTGTGCGCGCTCCATCGGGCGGTCGCGCGGATCCTGCACCGACAGCGCGCTGGCGATGATCAGTACCTCACGTACACAGCGCTGCTGCTCCGCCGCCAGCAGCATGCGTGCAATACGCGGATCGAGCGGCAGTCTGGCGAGTTGGGTGCCGATCTTGGTCAGCTGCCCCTGCTCGTCGAGCGCGTGCAGTTCCGCCAGCAGCTGGTAGCCGTCGGTCACCAGCCGCGAACTCGGCGGGTCGATGAAGGGAAAACCCACGACGTCGCCGAGGCCGAGCGACTTCATGCGCAGGATGACGCCGGCCAGCGACGAACGCAGCAGTTCGGGATCGGTGAAGCGCGGACGGTTGCCGAAGTCGGCCTCGTCGTAAAGCCGGATGCAGACGCCGTCGGCCACCCGGCCGCAGCGTCCGGCGCGCTGGTTGGCCGAGGCCTGCGAGACTTTCTCGATCAACAGCTGCTCGACCTTGTTGCGTGCCGAATAGCGCTTCACCCGCGCGGTGCCGGGATCGATCACGTAGCGGATGCCCGGAACGGTGAGCGAGGTTTCGGCCACGTTGGTGGCCAGCACGATGCGGCGCAGCGCGCTGGTGGGCTTGAAGATTGCGTCCTGCTCGGCCACTGACAGGCGGGAAAACAGCGGCAGGATTTCGGTACCGGGCGGATGGTGCTTGCGCAGCGCCTCGGCGGTGTCGCGGATCTCGCGCTCGCCTGGCAGGAACACCAGGATGTCGCCGGGGCCGACCCGCGCGAGCTCATCGGTGGCGTCGAGTATCGCTGCGATCTGGTCGGGTGCGTCCTTGTCTTTCTTTTCGCGTTCGACCTTGGCCGGCGTTGCCGGCTCCTCGCGCTCGATCGGCCGCCAGCGGATTTCCACCGGGTAGGTGCGCCCTGATACCTCGATCACCGGCGCATCGTTGAAGTGTTTGGAGAAGCGCTCGGCGTCGATCGTCGCCGAGGTGATGACCACGCGCAGGTCGGCACGCTTCTCCACCAGCGTCTTCAGGTAGCCGAGCAGGAAATCGATGTTGAGGCTGCGCTCGTGCGCCTCGTCGATGATGATCGTGTCGTAGCGGCTCAAGAGCGGATCGCCCTGGCTCTCGGCCAAGAGGATGCCGTCGGTCATCACCTTGATCGCGGTGTCGTGGCGCACGGTGTCGGTGAAGCGAACCTTGTAGCCGACCCGGCCGCCAAGCTCGCTGCCCAGTTCCTGCGCGATACGCGCCGCCACCGAGCGCGCGGCGATGCGACGCGGCTGGGTGCAGCCGATCAGCTTGCCGGAGCGCGTTGTCTCCGATTCAAGCCGGGCTTCCAGGCACATCTTGGGTATCTGCGTGGTCTTGCCCGAGCCGGTCTCGCCGCACAGGATCAGCACGCGGTTTTTCTGCAGCGCGGCGAGAATGTCGTCGCGGCGCTGGCTGACCGGCAGGTCGGGATAGCTGATAAGCAAGGGACTACTTGTTCTGGATGTATTTGGCGTCATCGAAGGTTTCCAGCCAGGCAGGGCGATAGACCGCCATCATCGTCACCGCCATGCCGGTCGAAAAAGCCTCCGCCCAGCTGATCAATACCGTGGCATACGGCGTGTATTGGGCAAGCAGATAATCGAGCGGGTACACCCCGGACAACGCCATCAGCGCCGTGGTCGTCACGCCGATCGCCGCCACCGAAAGCGCGGCGCCGAAGAAACCATTGCCCAGCACGTAGATGAAGAAGTGATTCGGCAAACGGCGCTCGACGAAACGATAGACGTTCCAGCTCACGGCCGCTGGCAGCACCGCCATCAACAGCGCATCCGCACCCAATGCCTCCCAACTGCCATGCCCGAATGCCGCGTTCGCCAGCAGGACCAGCACGCCCGAGAACGTGGCGCGCCAGAAGCCGAACATCAGCGTCAACGCCGCCAGTCCGTACAGATGGAATGCCAGCCCGGGTTTGACGCCTGTGCGGATCTGCCACAAGGCCAGCACGGCCACCGTGGCGCCGAGGAACAGGTTCAGTCTTGATGGCTCGGCCAGCCTGCGCCAGTCACCCGACACCATCCAGCGCCAGGCCAGAAAAGCCAAACCCAGCCAGCCGGCCAGATAAAAGGATTCGGGCAACAGTGATGCGGACTGGCCCAGCACGGTAAAATTCATGTGCCGATTTTACGCGATGCGCGGTCCGCATCCTTATTTAGAAGCCCAGCCATGCCCGCACCCAAATCCCCCCACGCCCCACTCAGCGACGACGAGATCGATACGCTGGCCGACCTGGTCGACCTCATCGACGAGCGCACCGACGTCCCGGTCTCGCTCGAAGGCCTGGACGGCTTCGTCACGGCACTGGCCTGCAGCCCGCGCGCCATTCCGCCCGAAGAATATTTCCCGGTACTGTTCGATCGCGACGACGGCCTCGATGCGATATTCGAGGACGAAGCCGACGCGGCGCGGTTCCTGGCGCTGTTCGAGCGCCGCCGCAACGAGATCGCCCGTGCGCTCGCCGCCCCGATCGAGGATCTCACCGACCCCAGGGCGCTGTCGCCGCTGATCATGGACTGGAACGGGCTGCTGGCCGAACTGCCGCCCGCCGAAGCCGGACGCTTGAAGGCGGCCGGCATCCCCCCCTATGCCCAGTTGTGGGCTGCCGGTTTTCTGCTTGTCGTGGAACACTGGGAAGCCGACTGGAACTTACCGGTGGACAGCAAGGACGAAGCCTTCGTCGACGAGGTGCTCGACCCGTTCTACGTGCTGGCCGCACCGCTCGACGAACTCAGCCCCGAAGAGCGGGCCATCCGCCGCGAAGACCACGTCGCCCTCGCCATCTGGGGCGCCTACGAACTGCGCGAATTCTGGCTCGACCGCGGCCAGGCCCCGCGCGCCTGAATTCCTGTCATTTGAACCTGCTAACGTATATCCGATGAATCTCGTCCTGTTCGATCTCGACAACACCCTGCTCGCCGGCGATTCCGACTATGAATGGGGGCAATTCCTCATCGCCAAAGGCGTGGTCGACGGCCCGCACTACGAAGCCAAGAACCGCGCCTTCTACGAGGACTACAAGGCCGGCCGGCTCGACATCTACGCCTTCCTAGCGTTCGCCCTGCGTCCGCTCGCCACCCACACGCGCGAACAGCTTGACGCCTGGCACGCCGAATACATGGAGACCCGCATCAAGCCGATGATCACCCAAGCCGCACGCGACCTGGTCAACAAGCATCTGGATAGCGCGGACCTGGTCGCCGTCATCACTGCCACCAACAGCTTCGTCACCGGGCCGATCGCGAAGGAGTTCGGCATCCCGCACCTGATCGCCACCGACCCCGAGGAAATCGACGGCCGTTTCACCGGCGAAGTCGCCGGCACGCCATGTTTCCGCGAAGGCAAGGTCGTCCGTCTCGAGCAGTTCCTCGAAGCGCGCGGCACGCGGCTGGACTGCCTCAGTACCAGCTGGTTCTACAGCGACTCGCTCAACGACCTGCCGCTGCTGGAAAAAGTCCGGCATCCCGTTGCCGTCGACCCCGACTCCACGCTGCGCGCGCACGCCGAAGCCAGGAACTGGCCGGTGATCTCGCTGCGCTCCCCGTCCCTGCAGGGACACTCGCACTCATAGGCTACACACGCAATGCACATCGTCATCCCGGACCGGTCGCCCCTGTCCACTCCATCCACGCTTGCCGAAAGCGTCGCCCAGCAACGCAACGCCCTCGCCAACCTTCTGCGCGAACCGCTGGCGCTGGCGGCACAGGCATGCAGCCGGGCCTGGCCCAGCCGGGCCGGCCTCAACGCCGCGTTGACGCACGCCCTGAACGGGCTGCCTGCCTGCAAGTACATGTATGCGCTGGACACCCACGCCCTGCAGCTCAGCGACAACATCAGCCATGCCGGCCTGATCGAGACGGACTACGGGCGCGACCGCTCCGATCGTCCCTACATGAACGAAGCCGTGCCGAACCAGGGTTTCCTGCTGTCGCAGGCCTACATCAGCCTGCGGGCCAGGCGGCCGTCGCTGACCGCGATCCAGATCGTGCGCGACGACGACGGACAGGTACTCGGTTTCGTCGGAGCCGATTTCGACCTGCGCGACCTGCCGATCACCGCCAAGCTCTACAACGAACCCACCGCCTGGCGGCAGATCAAGGGTGACCCGGCGATCCGCGGCGCGGTATTCCATCAGACCCGCAGCGACAGCCAGTTGGACCTGAACCTCGATACCGTGCTGGGCGTGATGGAAGAACTGATGACCGACCGCGGCGTGTTCCACGGCAAGCTGCATTTCTCCAGCAGCCGCGCCACAGTCTGGCTGGTCGACGACCCCTATCGCTACCGTCTGCTGGATATCGATGCGCTGACCGACCCCGACACCTGTCTCAGCTATCCGCGCCGCCCTTATCCGGACGACGCGGTGGTGCCCAAGGACAGGATACGCCCGGTTCTGGACACCCTGCGCGCGTTGCGTTTCATGGACGAAACGTTCTACCTGCGTGCCGGTTCGCTTAATATTTTCAACGGCATGGTCGGCCTCACCTTCTCGTGTGACGGCTCGCATTACCTGCCGTGGGGCGAGTTCCTGAGCAAAGGCTACGATTTCTGGGCCAGCAGCACGCCCGGAATCGCCAACACCTCCAACTGAGCCAGGCCCTTAGCCCGCCGCCCGGACTTTCCTGGCACGGGGATGCACCTGTATCGTAGCCTGCGTTTTCTTGTCGGGGCGACGCCTGGTCAATGACGCCAGCGTCACCTTGTCCAGCTTGTCCAGATAGGCGGCCGTCGCCGATTGCAGTACGTCCTTGAGCGCGCACGCGGGTGAATACAGGCATTGGTTGCCGGATGGGTCGAAGCACTCGGCCATGTTGAAATCGGTTTCGGTATTGCGCACCACCTCCCCGATGTTGATATCGGCCGGTTCGCGATTCAGGCGCAAGCCCCCATTGCGGCCACGCACCGTCTCGACCATGCCGGTCAGCCCAAGCTGATACACCACCTTCATCAGATGATTCTTCGAAATCCCGTGTATGTCGGCAATTTCGGAAATCGTCACCAGCCGGTCGCGGTGGCTGGCGAGATACATCAGCGTGCGCAGCGCGTAGTCGGTGTAGGCAGTCAGTCTCATGGCAGCAGCATCCTGTAATAAATCAACCCGCTATTGACCGGCTCGTCCGCAATAAAACATGCACCAATCATACATGTTCATGACATGGCGACCAGAAAATCGCCCAGTGTTGTATGAATGCATCATAACAAATCGATCTGAAGATATTTTTATTTGCATACTTTAATCATGTATGTAATATACATCTTTAATAATCTGTTTTTTTGCAGCCCCTTCGCTAAGAAAGGAAATTCGCCATGAACGCCACACGCAAGCTCTGGACCTGGCTGGCCGTCATCTGTGTACTGTCCTTCGCCGCCCTCGGTTGGGTCGGTACGGAAATCTACCTCAAGGCTCCACCCATTCCGCAAAAAGTCGTCAGCGCCAGAGGCGACCTGATCTTCACCGCCGATCAGATTCAGCAGGGCCAGCAGGCCTGGCTGTCGGCTGGAGGCCAGCAGATGGGCACCGTCTGGGGCCACGGCAGTTACCTCGCTCCGGACTGGTCGGCCGACTGGCTGCATCGCGAAGCGCTGGCGCTGCGCGAAATATGGGCGCAACGCGATTACGGGATGCCCTTCGCGCAATTGAACGTGGGTCAGCAGGGTCAGGTGAACAGTCTGCTGAAAGTCGAAATGCGGCACAACGCATACAGCAGTGCCGACGCCACGCTCACGGTGTCCGACGACCGGGCTGCCGCGATACGCCAGGTGGCATCGCACTATCGCGGCCTGTTCGGTCATGAGAGTACGCTCGACACCCTGCGGACCCAATACGCCATGGCGACCGATTCGCTGCGCGACCCGGCCGACCGCCAGGCATTGACCGCCTTTTTCTTCTGGACCGCCTGGGCCGCCACCACCGACCGGCCGGGCGAAACCGACCTGAGCTATACCAGCAACTGGCCGCACGAGCCGCTGGTCGGCAATACGCCCACCGCGACCATCGGCATCTGGTCGATCGCCAGCGTGATCCTCATGATTGCGGCTATCGCCGGCATGATTTTCTTCCACAGCCGCCACAAGGAAGAAGACGACCCGGTCCCGCCCAAGTCCGACCCGCTGTTCGATCTCAAGCCCACGCCCTCGATGAAGGCCACCAAGAAGTATTTCTTCGTGGTGATCGGTCTCATCCTGGCGCAGGTGGGCATGGGCATCCTCACCGCGCACTACGCGGTGGAAGGCAACAGCTTCTTCGGCATCCCGCTGGGCGAGATCCTGCCCTTCACGGTCAGCAGGACCATCCATACCCAGTTTGCGGTCCTTTGGATTGCTACTGCCTGGCTGGCCACCGGCCTGTATATCGCGCCCGCCATCTCCGGGCATGAGCCCCGGTTCCAGAAACTGGGCGTGGATGTGCTCTTCTATGCCCTCTTGTTCATCGTGGTCGGTTCCACCGTCACCGGCTGGCTCGGCACACTGCAACACCTCGGAACCACATTCAGCTTCTGGATCGGCAACCAGGGCCTGGAGTTCACCAGCATGGGCCGGGTATGGCAAATCCTGCTGTTCATCGGCTTGCTGTTCTGGGCCACCCTGCTCGGCCGCGGCCTCTGGCCGGCGCTGAAAAAACCGTCCGAAAGCCGTGGCCTGATCGCGATGGTGTTCCTGGCTGCGCTTTGCATCGGCGGCTTCTATGCCACCTCGCTGACCTGGGGCCCGCACACCCATTATTCGATGATCGAGTACTGGCGCTGGTGGCTGGTCCACCTGTGGGTCGAGGGCTTCTTTGAAGTGTTCGCCACCGCCGTCATCGCCCTGCTGTTCACGCGCCTGGGCCTGATCCGTGCCGCGACCGCCAACAGCGCGATCGTGCTGGAGACCATCGTGTTCCTGTTCGGCGGCATCCTGGGCACGCTGCACCACTTGTATTTCACCGGCACGCCGACCCACGTGATCGCCATCGGCGCCATGTTCTCGGCACTGGAAGTGGTCCCGCTCGCCATGATCGGGGCCGAGGCCTACCGCAACTACAAGCGTTCGCAATCCGCACCCTGGGTCCAGTCGTACAAATGGGCGATCCTGAGCTTCATTGCGGTGGGATTCTGGAATGTGGTCGGCGCCGGCCTGCTGGGCTTTTCCATCAACACGCCCATCGCGCTGTACTACATGCAGGGCATGAACATGACGGCAGCCCACGGCCATGCCGCCCTGTTCGGCGTATACGGCATGCTGGGGATCGGCCTGCTGCTATTCTGCCTGCGCGGCCTGAGTGATCGCCATGCCTGGTCGGACAGGCTGCTGAAACCCATGTTCTGGTCGCTCAACATCGGCCTCGCCATGATGGTATTCATGTCGCTGGTACCGGCCGGCCTCTACCAGGCATGGGCCAGCGTCAGCCACGGCGTCTGGTTTGCCCGCTCCCCGGAAGTGGTGCATTCGACGCTGATGGAAACCTTCGTCTGGCTGCGCGTACCGGGTGACGTCGTATTCTCGGTTGGCGTGCTCTTCCTGACCCTGTTTGCGGTGCGGTTGCTGAGAGGCGGCAAGCGCGTCCAGCCTGCCGCGCGTATCTCCGGCGTGGCACAAGCGTCCAAACCCTGACCCGGCCGATGCAAAAACCTGCCAGCGGCAGGCGCGGCCCGACCCGTCTGGGGCGCAAAACGCCTGGACGGGTCGGGCCGCGTCTGGCGGTTGTGCTGCATCGACGGCCGAAGGTTTGCCCTCCCTTCCGTACAATCTGCAATATCAGGCTTGAATCCCCCGCCTTCCGCGGCGGATAATGCGGCATTGCGTCAGGCTGCCTGCTTTGGAAACCTACATCCTCATTCTCATTTCCACGGTGTTCGTGAACAACATCGTGATGGCCAAGATTCTCGGCCTGTGCCCCTTCATGGGCGTGTCGAAGAAACTGGAAACGGCAATCGGCATGGGGCTGGCGACGACTTTCGTGCTGACGCTGGCCTCCGGCGCCAGCTATCTGGTCAACGAATACCTGCTCGGCCCCGAATTGTTCTATCTGCGCACGCTCTCGTTCATCGTGGTGATCGCCGGAATCGTGCAGTTCACCGAGATGTTCATCCACAAGAGCAGCCCGGTGCTGTACCAAGTGCTGGGGATCTATCTGCCGCTGATCACCACCAACTGCGCGGTGCTGGGCATTCCCCTGCTCAACGTGCAGGCGCAGCACAATTTCGTCGAATCGCTGTTCTTCGGCGCCGGCGGCGCGATCGGCTTCACCCTGGTGCTGATCCTGTTTGCCGGCATCCGCGAACGGATCGAGACCTGCGACGTTCCCTCTCCGTTCAAAGGCACCAGCATCGCGATGATCACCGCGGGGCTGATGTCGCTTGCCTTCATGGGTTTCTCGGGCCTGGTCAAATAATGCTGGCCGCAATCGGGGTGATGGTTCTGCTGGCCGTGGCGATCGGCCTGGTACTCGGCTGGTCGGCCATCCGCTTCAAGGTGGAAGGCAACCCGCTGGCGGAAAAGATCGACGCCATCCTGCCGCAGACGCAGTGCGGGCAGTGCGGCTTTCCCGGTTGCCGTCCCTATGCCGAGGCGATCGCCAAGGGCGAGGCCGACATCAATCAGTGCCCGCCGGGCGGTGAGGAAGGTGTCAAGAAACTCGCCGAACTGCTGGGCGTGGAACCCAAGCCGCTCGACGAAGCCCACGGCACGCCCAAACCGAAGTCGGTCGCCTTCATCGACGAACAAACCTGCATCGGCTGCACCCTGTGCATCCAGGCCTGTCCGGTCGACGCCATCTCCGGCGCGGCCAAGCAGATGCACACCATCATCGCCGCCGAATGCACCGGCTGCGAACTGTGCCTGCCGCCCTGTCCGGTCGACTGCATCTCGATGGTGCCGATCGCCGAAGACCTGCCCCACTGGAAATGGAAGCATCCGGTAGTGATGATGAAGAAGATTGCCGAAACGGAGGGTGCATGAGCCGCGAACTGTTCAAGTTCAAGGGCGGCGTGCATCCCCCCGAGCACAAGGCAGAATCCACTTCGCGCCCGATTCATGCCGCACCGCTGCCGAAGAAACTGGTCATCCCCTTGCGCCAGCACATCGGCAATCCGGCCAAGCCGGTGGTCGAGATCGGCGAACGGGTCCTGAAGGGCCAGATGATCGCAGCCGCCGACGGCTATATCTCGACGGCCGTCCATGCCTCCAGTTCGGGCACGGTCACGGCCATCGACCTGCAACCGGTCCCGCATATCTCCGGCCTGCCCGATCTGTGCATCACGATCGAAACCGACGGTCGCGACGAATGGGTGGCGCATGCTCCGCTCGACTACCAGGCGATGGAGCCCTCTCAACTGCGCATGCAGTTGCGCGACCTGGGACTGGCCGGTCTCGGCGGCGCGGTCTTCCCCAGCGCGGTCAAGCTCGATCCCGGCGCGTCTCACGCCTGCACCACGCTCATCATCAACGGCGGCGAATGCGAGCCGTGGATCACCTGCGACGACATGCTGATGCGCCACCACGCCGACGAAATCCTGCAGGGCGTGGGGATCATGCGCCATCTGCTGGGCAGCACCGAAATACTCGTCGGCATCGAAGACAACAAACCCGAGGCGCTGGATTCAATGCGCTCCGCTGCCGCGAAGCTGGATTTCGCGGTGGAAGTGGTGAAGGTGCCGGCGCGCTACCCGGGCGGCGGCGCCAAGCAGATGATCGAGACGCTCACCGGCAGGCAGGTCCCGTCCGGCAAGCTCTCCACCGACATCGGCATCCAGGTCTTCAATGTCGGCACCAGCTATGCGCTGGCGCGTGCGATCCACCATGGCGAACCGCTGATCACGCGGCTGGTCACCGTCACCGGCCACGTATTGCGCCCGCAGAACTTCGAGGTGCTGATCGGCACCCCGATGCACACCCTGATCACGCTGGCTGGCGACCGCGACGGCACCACGGGGGTGCTGATGGGCGGGCCCATGATGGGCGTGCCGATGCCGAATCTCGACGTGCCGGTGGTCAAGGCCACCAACTGCATCCTGGTCAAATCCGCGGAATTGTTCCCGCCCCTGCCCAAGGCCTTGCCGTGCATCCGCTGCACCCGCTGCGCCGACGCCTGCCCGGTCGAGCTGCAGCCGCAGGAACTGTTTCGTTTCGCCAAGGCGGGCGACTTCGGCCGGGCACAGGAATACCACCTGTTCGACTGCATCGAATGCGGCTGCTGCAGCTACGTCTGCCCCAGCCATATTCCGCTGGTCGATTTCTATCGCTACGCCAAGAGCGAGATCTGGGCACGCGAGAAGGACAAGCGCGCCGCCGATCTGGCACGCGAGCGCCACGAATTCCGTCAGTTCCGGCAGGAGCGCGAGAAGAAGGAAAAGGCCGAGAAGCTCGCCGCCAAGGCCCAGGCCGCGCGCGCGCAAGCCGCGCTGGATCAGGCACAGCGCGCCGAACTCGCCGCCGCTCCGGCCGCCGAAGGCGCTGCGGTCAGCGATACCGACGCCAAGAAAGCGTTGATCGCCGCCGCGCTGGCACGCGCGCAGGCAAAAAAATCCGACGCCGCGCCCAAGAACGTCGATCAACTGACCTCCGAGCAGTTGCATCAGATCGAGGAGATCGAGGCACGTCGGACTAAAATCCGCGAACTGGCGCGTAAACCGCTGGAATCCGAAGAGAAAAAACCCTGATGCCCTCTCCATTCATTCTTGACCGCACCAGCGTCACCCAAGTCATGGCCTGGGTGTTGGCGGCCCTGCTGCCCGGCATCGCAACCTACGTCTGGCTGTTCGGGCCGGGCATCCTCGTCACGCTGTCGCTCGCCACCGTCACGGCGCTGGCTGCCGAGGCAGCGATGCTGAAGGCGCGCGGCTATGCGGTCAAACCCTTCCTCGCCGATTTGAGCGCCATCGTCACCGCCTGGCTGCTGGCGCTGTCGCTGCCTTCGCTGGCGCCATGGTGGCTGATCGTCACTGGCACGCTATTCGCCATCGTGGTGGCCAAGCATCTCTACGGCGGGTTGGGCCAGAACATCTTCAACCCGGCCATGGTCGGCTACGCCGTGCTGATCGTGTCCTTCCCGGTACAGATGACGCACTGGGCTGGCCCGAACGAACTGACTTCGGTGCACCTCACGCTGGCACAAAGCGCAACGGTCATTTTCGGCGGCGACATGCCCCGGGCCACGCTGGATGCTGTCACCATGGCCACCCCGCTAGATGCGTTGCGAACCGGCCTGCTGCAGCAACTGACGGTCGACGAAGTGATGACGCACCCGATTTTCGGGCATTACGGCGGCGTCGGCTTCGAGTGGCTGGCGGGCGCGTTCCTGCTGGGCGGCCTGCTGTTGTGGGCCTTGCGCATCATCAGCTGGCAGGTGCCGCTGGCCTTTCTGGCCGGCATCTGGCTCACGGCTGGCTTTCTGAACTTCTTCGACGCCGGCCGGTTCGGTCCACCCTGGTTTCACCTGTTCGCGCCGTCGGTCATGCTGGGCGCCTTCTTCATCGCCACCGACCCGGTGTCGGGCGCGACCACGCCGCGCGGCAAGCTGATCTTCGGCCTGGGCGCCGGGTTTCTCACCATGGCCATCCGCACCTGGGGCGGCTTCCCGGACGGCGTGGCCTTCGCCATCCTGCTGATGAACCTGTGCGTGCCGCTGATCGACCAGTACACCCAACCGCGCATCTATGGCGGCGCCGACAAGGAACCGCGCGCGTGAGCATGACGGCTGCCGCCCGCAACGCGTTCCGCGCAGGAACCGTCCTGTTGCTGTTTGCGCTCGTCGGTACGGCAATGCTGGCATTCACCCACGACCGGACCGAACCCGTTATCACCCGCAGCCAGCAGGCCGAGAAACTCGCACTCATCAACCAGGTGCTGCCCGCTTCGTCCTACGACAATGACCTGCTGGCCAGCCGGCAGGACCTGCCGCCGGACGATCTCCTTGGCACGCGCCAGCCTTCCGCCCTGTGGATCGCCCGCCGTGGCGGACAGGCCACTGCAGTGGTGCTGGAAGCTGTCGCGCCGGACGGCTATGCTGGCGATATCGCCCTGCTGATCGGCATCGACATCGACGGCAAGGTGATCGGAGTGCGCGTCACCGCTCACCATGAGACGCCCGGTCTTGGCGACTACATCGACCGCGCCAAAAGCGCCTGGATCGACCAGTTTTCAGGCAAGTCGCTGACCGATCCCGAGTCCAAGCGCTGGAAAGTCGCCAAGGATGGGGGGACATTTGATGCGCGCGCCGGCGCCACCATCACCCCGCGCGCCGTGGTCAAGGCCGTCAAGAGCGCGCTCGATTATTTTGCGCGGCACCGTGCGGCTTTTGCCGCTCCACCCGCCGCGAAGGAGAAGAAAGCATGATGACGATGAGCGAATTCCGCAGCCTGTTCCACAACGGGCTTATCAAGCAGAACACCGGGCTCGTGCAACTGCTCGGGCTGTGCCCGCTGCTGGCGATCAGCAACAACGTGGTCAATGCACTGTCGCTGGGACTGGCTACGACGATGGTGATGGCGGCATCCAGCGGCGCGGTGTCGAGCGTCCGTCATTTCGTGCCGAATGAAATCCGCATCCCGGTGTTCGTCCTCATCATCGCGGCACTGGTCACGGTGATCGACCTGGCGATGAACGCCTTCGTGCATCCGCTTTATCTGGTGCTGGGGATTTTCATTCCGCTCATCACCACCAACTGCATTGTGCTGGCACGTGCTGACGCGTTTGCCGCCAAGAATCACCCGCTGCACAGCGTGATCGACGCCATTTCCATGGGCCTGGGCCTCACGCTGGTGCTGATCGTGCTGGGTGCGATTCGCGAGCTCGCCGGCAAGGGTACGCTGCTCTCCGGCATCGATATGGTGTTCGGTCAGGCTGCCAAGGGATGGGTGCTGCATATCCTGCCCCACTATCAGGGTTTTCTGCTTGCGATCCTGCCCCCCGGCGCCTTCATCGCTCTGGGACTGCTGATCGCAGCCAACAACTGGAACAAGGCACGTGCCGTCCAGCGCGTCCGTGCCGCCGTGCCGATGGCGGCATGAAGCCGCCGCTGAAAAGGCGCGTCCCTAAACCGCGCAACCCCTTTGTTGCGCTGGCCATTGCCCGCAAGGCCGGCAAGCACGACAAAACGCCTCGCGCCCGGCGACAGGCCGAAAAACAGGCCCTGAGGAAACGCGTGGAAGACCAGTGATCCAACCCCGATGAACGCCGCCAAACGCCACGAAATCTTCAGCCGCCTGCGCGCGGCCAACCCCCATCCCACCACCGAACTCGAATACACCACGCCGTTCGAATTGCTGGTGGCCGTAGTCCTGTCGGCCCAGGCGACCGACAAAGGGGTGAACCTGGCGACGCGCAGGCTGTTTCCTGTGGCCCATACCCCCGAGGCGATTGTCGCGCTGGGCGAGGCCGGCCTCGCTGACTACATCAAGACCATCGGACTCTACAAGAGCAAGGCCCGGCACCTCATCGCCGCCTGCCAGATGCTGGTCGAGCTGCACGGCAGCCAGGTGCCGGCCGAACGCGCGGCCCTTGAGGCGCTGCCCGGCGTGGGGCGCAAGACGGCGAATGTGATTCTCAACACGGCGTTCGGCCAGCCGACGATGGCGGTCGACACCCACATCTTCCGCGTCGCCAACCGTACCGGGCTGGCCCCCGGCAAGACGGTGCTGGAAGTGGAAAAGAAACTGCTCAAGACCATCCCCGCGGAATTCCGCATCGACGCCCACCACTGGCTGATCCTGCACGGGCGCTACGTGTGCCAGGCACGCAAGCCGAAATGCGGCGAATGCATCATCGCGGATCTGTGCGAATTCAAGGGCAAGCTGGTTGCGCCGGCTCCGCTCCGGGCACGCCGCGGCTGATGTTCAATCCCAGCCGCGACCAGGTCCGCCAGTTCTTCTTCGATGTATGGGCGAAGTACCGGGCCGGACAGCCGCTGGCGGGGGCGGAACAGCCGGCGCTCGATGCCGTACTGGCGCATCCCGAATACCATGCCCTGCTCGACCAGCCCGATCGTTACCGGGAGCGGGACTACTTGCCGGAATCCGGCGAGATCAACCCTTTTCTACATCTTTCCATGCACCTGGCAATCGCCGAGCAAGTGTCGGTCGACCAGCCGCCCGGCATCCTCGAACGCTACCGGCGGCTGCTCAAGCAATATGGCAACGCCATGGACGCGCAGCATGACGTCATGGACTGCCTTGGGGAAATGATCTGGCAGGTGCAGCGCCATCAGACGGCGTTCGATTCGGCGGCCTACCTCCACTGCCTGGACCGCAAGCTCGGCGACGCGTAGCAGGCGCCAGCCGCCGATATCAAATCCGCGAAAGCAGCCTTCATTTTGTCGAAATCCTGTCGTTATCACTGTTGACAGTCTGACACCGCCGGGAAAAAGCTCCCCACTTGCATCGGTTCTGACTCGACCGTTTTGATTCGGGGCCGCCCTGTGAGGGGCCGCCACTAACGTTTGCTTCGCCACTAATAAACGATGACACAGGCTGAACAACTGAAACTCAGCGGCCAACTGCCCTCTCCTCGCGGGGTCGCACTGGCGATACTTGAGTTATCCAGACGCGAGAATGCGACACTGGGTGAAATTGCACGCGTCGTGCAGACCGACCCCGCATTGTCCGGGCGACTGATCAAACTGGCCAATACCGCTTCGCACGTTGCACGACCGGTTGTCTCGATTCAGGAAGCCGTCGTCCGCCAGGGCATGGCGACGGTGCGCCATCTGGCATTGGGTTTTTCGCTGGTCGACCAGTACCGTGACGGCGCCTGCGAGGCATTCGACTACAAGGGATACTGGTCGCATTCCCTGCTGATGGCGCTGTGCATGCAGGCCCTCGGGACGCGAGTGCATGTGGCCGCCGCGGACGAACTGTTCGTCTGTGGCCTGCTGGCGCAGGTAGGGAAGCTGGCGCTGGCGACGGCCTATCCCGACGAATACAACACGGTCCTGCTGGCACGACGGTCCGACCCCGCGCAAGCGCTCATCGCCCTTGAACGGTCCCGCCTGGAAACCGACCATGTCGAAATGGGTACCGTCATGATGGCCGACTGGGGCATGCCCAGAACCTTCACCGAGCCGCTTACCCATTACGAAGAGCCGGACCATCCAGGCTTCCCCCATGATTCGCGCGCCAACAGCCTGGTGCTGATGCTGCGCCTGTCGCACCAGCTGGCCGACCTTGGACAGATCGATGCCGGCGCACGGCCCGACCTGCTGAAGGACTGGATGGCGAAGGCCGTTGCGCTCGACATTTCCCCGGAAACGGCCGGCAGCTTTGTCGACGACGTCATCCATCACTGGCGGGAATGGAGCGAGCTGCTGAAGATCCCGGCTGTCGCGCTGCCGTCGTTTGCCGAGATCTGCCACGGCCACCACGAAGCCGAAGGCCAGGCCCATGATGGCGACATGGCGGATATCGAAATGCCATTGCGCATCGTGGTGGCGGACCGCGATGCCACCCGCCGTCGCCACATCATGACCTTGCTGGTCGAGAACAGCGAGCATACGGTCTACCCGGCCGAGAACGGGAACGCTGCGCTTGCCCTGGCGATGGAAGTGCTGCCCCATGTCATCATCGCGCATTACGAGCTACCCCTGCTCGATGGCCTGGAATTGTGCCAGGCCCTGCGGGCCACCGATGAAGGTCGACGCATGCATATTCTGATGACGTCCGACGAGCACGGCGAAGAACAGCTGAACCGCGCCTATGAAGCCGATGCTGACGGCTATCTACCTAGCAACCTCAGTTCCAAGGGCCTGCATACCCGCCTGCGTGCCGCACAGCGCATGATCCATCTGCAAACCGCTTGGGAAAAGGATCGTGCGCAACTGCGCCAGATCGCAGCCGAACTGGCGGTGGCCAACCGCCGACTGGCCAACGCAGCGCTCACCGACCTGCTGACCGGGCTGCCGAACCGCCGCTCGGCCATGGACCAGCTCGAACAGGCCTGGAGTGCCGCTTCTCGCTCAGGCCAGCCGATTGCCGTGATGGTGGTCGATATCGATCATTTCAAGCATATCAACGACACCTATGGCCATGCTGCCGGGGACCGGGTATTGCGCGAAGCTGCAGCCATCCTGCGTGCCTCGGCGCGTCGCGAGGACAGTGTCTGCCGTATCGGCGGCGAGGAATTCCTGGTTATTTGTCCCAACACCGATCTCAACGCCGCGCTGCAGTCGGCCGAACGCCTGCGTGCGAACCTGAGCGCCAAGCGGATCACCATCGGAAACACGGAAAAAACGCTCACCGTCAGCATCGGGGTAGCCACACGCGAATCCGTCACCGGCGACATCGACGCGCTGGTCAGCATCGCCGACCAGGCGCTCTATGCCGCCAAGGAAGCGGGGCGCAACAAAGTCTGCACTCGGCAGTACAGCGTATTCCATTGACCCTGTCCGCACCTGCGGACAAGCATCTGCCTCAAACTGGCCTGCCCGCGCTAGAGCGCGCGTGAAACCTTCCGGACAGTGTCATCCTCGGGGTGTACCTCGATATGGAAGCCCAGCGCTTCCACCAACTTCAGCATGGGGCGGTTGGTCTTCAGCACCTCGCCCTCCATCACTTTCAGACCCTTGCTGCGCGCAACGTCCATCAGTACATCCATGAGCTTGTGGCCGATCCCCTGTTTCTGCCAGCGGTCGTCGACCACCAGGGCGAATTCGCAGGATTCGGCATCCGGATTGATGGCATAGCGCGCCACGCCCAGCTCGACCTCCCTGCCATCGATCTCGGTCAACGCCAGCAGCGCCATTTCGCGTGTGTAGTCGATCTGGGTCAGACGCGCCAGCATGGTGGGGGAAAGCTCGCGTACCGCATCCATGAAACGGAAATACTTGGATTCCTCGGACAGGCTGCGCACGAAACCCTGGGTCAGGTCGGCATCTTCGGGACGGATCGGTCGGATCAACACGTCGTTGCCGCTGGGCAATTGCCAGCGCGTCACCAGATGCGCGGGATACGGATGAATCGCCATGTGGCCGTAGCGGTCGGCGGTCGGCACGCGCGGCGCGATGACAATGCGCGCATCCAGCGCCAGCGCGCCGTGTTCGTCCACCAGCAGGGGATTGATGTCGATTTCCGCGAGCCACGGCAGCTCGCAGACCATTTCCGACAAGCGCAGCAGGACGTTCTCCAGTGCATCCATGTCGATCGGCGGGCGATTGCGGAACGGGCCCAGCAAGGTCGCGACGCGGGTCCGCCGGATCAGGTCGCGCGCCAGATAGTGGTTGAGCGGCGGCAAGGTCACGGCGCGGTCCTGCAGGGCCTCGACGTCGACGCCGCCGGCGCCGAACACGATCACCGGACCCAACACCGGGTCCGAGGTCATGCCCAGCAGGACTTCGCGCGCATGCGGACGCGCCGCCATCGGCTCGATGACGATGCCGTCGAGGGTGGCGTCAGGTCGCAGGCGTTTGATGTCGGCCAGCATCTCGCCAAAGGCGGCACGCACCGCCTGGCCGCTGGACAGGCCCAGCCGTACACCATTGACGTCGGACTTGTGGGTGATGTCCGGCGAGTTGATCTTCATCGCCACCGGGAAGCCCAGCTGTTGCGCCAGCAGCATCGCTTCCATGGGATCACGCGCAATCAGGGTCTGCGCGATCGGGATGTGGAACGCCGACAACAGCGCCTTCGATTCCACTTCGTTCAGCAGATGGCGGCCATGCGCCAGCGCGCTCTCGATGATCAGGCGCGCGCCCTCCACGTCCGGCTCGGCCTGATGCGACAGCGGCCCCGGCGTCTGCATCAATAGCCGCTGGTTCTCGTAGAAAGCCGAGAGGAAGGAGAACACCTCGACCGCGGGCTCCGGTGTGGTGAAATAGGGAATCCCCGCCTGCTTGAACAGCCGCCGGCCTTCGATCACTTGCGCCTCGCCCATCCAGCAGGTCAACACCGGCTTGCTCGAAGTCTTCGCCGCGTCCACCACCGCCTGGGCCGCCTCGGTCGGCCTCGTCATCGCCTGCGGCGTCAGCATGGCCAGCACGCCGTCGACGTTGTCGTCGCGAAGGCAGGCGTCCACCGCAGCGCGATAGCGCGCTGCGGTGGCATCGCCAATGATGTCGAGCGGGTTGTCCTGCGACCAGTTGGACGGCAATACGCCGTTGAGCGTTTCGATCGTTTCGGGCGACAGCTCGGCCATGCGCACGCCCATGTCCACCGCAAGATCGGTCGCCATGACGCCGGGCCCGCCGCCGTTGGTGACGATGGCAAGCCGGTTGCCGGTGGGCTGGATATGCGTGGACAACGCCCGCGCCGAGGCGAACAGCTGCAGGATGGTATTGACCCGCACCACGCCGGCACGTCGCACCAGCGCATCGAACACCGCGTCCGATCCCACCAGGGCACCGGTATGCGACATCACCGCCTTGGCGCCCGTCGCATGGCGCCCCACCTTGACCATGACGATGGGCTTGAAGCGGGCGGTTGCGCGCAGCGCACTCATGAAGCGGCGTGCATCGCGGATGCCCTCGATATACAACAGGATGCCCTTGGTCTGCGTGTCGACGGCGAGGTAGTCAAGAATCTCGCCGAAATCCAGATCGGCCGATGCGCCGGTGGAAATCACGCTGGAAAACCCGATGCCGTTGGTTTCCGCCCAGTCCAGCATGGCCGTGCACAGCGCGCCGGATTGCGACACCAGCGCAAGGTCACCGGCCTGGGTGACGCCCTGGCTGAAGGTGGCATTCAGGCCGATGGACGGCCGCTGGATACCCAGGCAGTTGGGGCCGATGAAGCGGATGCCGTATTGCCGGGCAATCGCCACCAGGGCATCCTCCAACGCCATCCCCTGCTCGCCCACTTCGCGGAATCCGGCGGACAGCACGATGGCATGGCGGATCCCATGCTGCCCGCATGCCTGCATGATCGACACCACGGTCGACGCGGGCGTGGCGATCAGGGCCAACTCCGGCACCGCCGGCAATTCGCCGGCCGACGCGTAGCAGCGCACGCCGAACACCGTTGCATACTTCGGGTTGACCGGATAGACCTCGCCCTTGTAGCCGGCTTGGCGCAGGTTGCGGAACAGGGTGCCGGCGACCGAATCCTCGCGTTCGCTGGCACCAAAGACCGCGACCGAACGGGCGTTGAACAGAGGGTGCAGATAGTGTCGGGGCATGGTTGGGTCAGCCTGGATTGCTGCGGCCTAATCGAGCGGATCGGGAATCAGCCTATGCTAGGCCATCCCCTGCTGCCGCGCCATCATGCCGGGCGTATAGTTGATTTATTTCTTCCCTTGCCTGCGCCATGCACACCGCCTACATCACCCATCCGTCATGCCTCCAGCACAACATGGGCGACTGGCATCCGGAGAGCCCCGCACGCCTGCGCGCCATCGACGACCGGTTGCATGCCGCCCATCTGTTCGACTTCCTGGCCCATCACGAAGCCCCGTGCGTTCACCGCAGCCAGCTGCTGCGGGTGCATGACGCCACCTACCTCGATGCCGTCGACGCCGCCGTGCCCAGCGAAGGCGTACGCATGCTCGACCCCGACACCGGCATGAATCCGTATAGCCTGGAGGCCGCGCGCCACGCGGCCGGCGGCGCCGTGATGGCAGTCGACCGGGTGACCCAGGGCGCGGAAGCCAACGCCTTCGTCGCCATCCGTCCGCCCGGCCACCACGCCACCCGCAACCAGGCCATGGGATTCTGCATCTTCAACAACATCGCCGTGGCCGCCGCGCACGCGCTCGAACAGCACGGCCTGGAGCGCGTCGCCATCGTCGATTTCGACGTCCACCACGGCAACGGCACCGAGGACATCTTCCGCGACGACCCGCGCGTGATGCTCTGCTCCACCTTTCAGCACCCCTTCTATCCTTTCCGCGGCGCGGACACCGCTAGCGAGCACATCGTCAACGTGCCCTTGCCTGCCGGCACCACTGGCACAACTTACCGCGAAGCCTTTATCACCCTGATCCTGCCGCGGCTGGAGGCCTTCCGCCCGCAAATGCTGTTTTTCTCCGCCGGCTTCGACGGCCACCGCGAGGACGACATGGCGCAATTCGGCCTGGTGGAAGCGGATTACGTCTGGATCACCGAGCAGGTCATGGGCGTGGCCGCACGCCATGCCGGGCGGCGCATCGTCTCGGTGCTCGAAGGCGGCTACGACCTCAGTTCCCTGGGACGCAGCGTGGCGGCACACATCAAAACGCTGGCAGAACTGTAGGTCGCATTCCACGTTCTTCGCATGCCGGGCCAGACAAGGCGGGGTTCGGAGTGGAACCCGTAATTGACTGGAAGGCGGCAGAAGTGGCATTGTCTGGCGGGCCTGGGCCAGCGCCACCCGGCGCCATCGGAATGCCACCTTGTTTCACGTCACTTCACACAACGCAATGCAAAGGAGACGGCGATGAGCAGTCCTGAATCCGACACGATTTTTGCCGGCTCCATTCCCCGGCTCTATGAGGAATATCTCGTCCCGCTGATCTTCCAGCCATACGCCGATGACCTTGCCAACCGCCTGGCTTCACGCCCCCTCTCCCGTGTACTCGAAATTGCCGCCGGCACGGGCGTCCTGACCCGTCGACTGACATCCGCACTGTCGGAAGACGTCGCGATTGTCGCCACGGACCTGAACCGTCCCATGCTGGACATGGCCACCAAGATCGGTACGAGCCGCCCGGTGGAATGGCACCAGGCAGACGCCATGCAGCTGCCATTCGGGGACGCGCAGTTCGATGCAGTGGTGTGCCAGTTCGGGGTCATGTTCTTTCCCGACAAGCCGAAGGCGTTCTCCGAGGCATTCCGCGTGCTCAGACCGGGTGGTGTGCTGCTGTTCAGCGTCTGGGACCGGATCGAGGAGAACGAGTTTGCCCATACGGTGGAGACCGCCCTGGAATCCCTCTTTCCCAATGATCCCCCACGCTTCATGGCGCGCACGCCGCATGGCTACCATGATCTCGCACGCATCGAGCGCGACCTCCGGAGCAGTGGCGTTGTCACCTCACCGCACGTCCATACCGTCGCACAGCGCAGTGCGGCGGCGTCCCCGCACATCCCCGCGCTCGCCTACTGCCAGGGTACCCCCCTGCGCAATGAAATCGAGGCGCGCGACAAGACCCGGCTGGGCGAGGCAACCGAGCTTGCAGCCGCAGCGATCACCGAACGGTTCGGGCCAGGTCCTGTCGACAGCAAGATCCAGGCACACGTTGTCACGCTCGAACGTTAAGTATCATTACCCGGATATCCTGCCCGGTTTCCCAGCCAACCGGGCATGTCGCCAGTCAGCCGAACCCGCCCATGAGGAAAAACATGATCAAACTTCGCCACCTCATCCTGCTTGCCTATGTCGTCATGAGCCCCGCCATCGCGGCGGAACTGCCTGCCAGCGAAGCGTCCGTCAGGGAACTGCTCGCCATCACCCAGTCCCGCAAGCTGGTTGATAGCACCATGGGGCAAGTCGATACCATGATGCAGCGTTCCATGAAACAGGCACTCGCAGGCCAGCCGACGCTTACAACCGATCAGCAGAAGATCATGGACAGCATGCGCACGCAGATGATCGCCCTGATCAGGACGGACATGAAATGGGAGACGCTGGAGCCGATGTTCGTTGACATCTACATGCAGTCCTTCACGCAGAAGGAGGTCAATGGAATGCTTGATTTCTACAAGTCTGAACCAGGACAGGCAGTCATCGCAAAGATGCCCATCGTGATGCAGAACACCATGCAGGCCATGCAGGCACGCATGGCAACGACGCTCCCGAAACTTCAGAAATTGCAGCAGGATGCGATGGCCGAACTCAGGGCGAGCCGGGCGAAATAAAACAGAAGCATATTGAAGCCGGGCTGTTCCGCCCGGTCAGCGCGGGATCCCGAGCGCCATCCAGCTTCCCCACGCGACCAGGGCCAGACCCGTGGCGTGGCTGAGCCTTCGCCCCTGCGGCAGATTTTTTTCCAGCAGCACGAAAGCGGCGAGCAGGGCGATCCACAGCAGATTCATGACCCCCACGACAAACAGGACTAGCATCAGCAGCCCGCAGCAGCCGGTGCAATAGAGGCCATGCCGCCATCCCATGACCAGAGCGCCCCGTGCACCGTCGCGCCATTCGTTCAGGAGAAACCCGAGCGGAGAGCGGCAATGGTTGAGGCAGGCGTGCTTCGCCGGTGTCCACTGGTAGATGCCGGCGGCGACCAGCACCGCGCCGCCCAGCAGGGGGCTGGTGCCGACCATCGCAGGCGAAATCAGCATGACACTGTGCAATCCCCACTGAATCAGTGTCGCGGCCACGCTGAAAGCCGTCCACGCGAGGAGGTAACCGAACAGGAACAGGCCGCTCATCATCCCTGATGAGACCTGGAAACGGCGTTCATGCCGGATGCGCGCAAACAGCAGGAGCACTGGGCTGGCAGATGGCGCCATCATGCCGATCATCATGACGACCCACATCGTGAACACCAACGCGAGGTCAAACGGTCCCCATTCCCGGGCATTGGGCATCGCCATGTCCACCACGTCCATGTGGTCCATAGCCCACGCCTGATAGGCGAGATACCCCCATGCCAGCGCCGTGATCCCGACGACGCTGGCAACTGCTACGAAGCTTGCGGCGCGGGTCCCGTATCGCCCATCAGGCTTGGTAGCTGAAGGGAGAATAAAACCCATTTTTCTTGGAAATCTCCACATCGAAGCCGTGATCGTGGAAGCTCAGACGCTTCGATCTGCACGCCACCGTGGGGTAACCCGGCACCGGTGTGAACGGAATACTAGTGAGCGTGACATCCTCTCCACCCTGGCCGGGCATCGCCTCGATTTCCATTTGTGCTACTTGCGGAATGGTCAGGCTGCGTTGCTTGCCTTCGAGACGGTAATCAATAGCGGCGCTCTTGACCCCGAGGACTTCGCCGATCAACGGCGTCAACGCAGAAAGGTGGCCCCCGGCCGCCCCGGAGAATATTTTGGTGAGGGCGTCCGTCTGCTGCGTATCGGCCCGTTCATCGACATACAGGGCGACTTTCCATTTGGTTTCCAGCATATGTCCCGGCGCGTAGGCAAACAGTGCGGCGTTGAGCCCGTCGAGGGCGGTCCCGGCGAACATGCCCTGATCGATGTGCCAGCCGATCAGCGCCTTGCAATCGCCATCGGTCGGCGGGCTCGTGAACACGCACGGGCAGGCGGCCTCGCAATTGCAGGCTTCAAAGTACGTGCCTGCCACTTTCCACTGGATATCCATGATGTTCCTCCTTGTATGCACTTCGGGTATTCCGCTTATCGAATGATGCACACGCCTCCACAGGGGTCCAGGAGCGTGGCTTATCCGCACAAGAGGACAAACCACCATGGTCGTCATGGCGGCATCCATGCAGTGGCTACGCTGTTTATGCGGATAAACGATGTATAGCAGATGGGCATGCCACTGCTGTGGAAATCAGGATTTTTCGGAGGCAGGCCGCATGGTCCTGCGTATTTCATTCAAACACCGGCCGAGTACCGTTTCGGGCGCCTGCGAAGCCGGGCCGCCAGCGGCGAATTCCGGATGCCCATCAGAAATAGAAAGGCGCTGCCTATGGCAGCGCCCTTTTCCTGTCCATACCGCCAAATCAATACTTCAGGGTCAGCCCCTTCTGCTGGGAAAAGTACGTGGCCAGATCCTGCATGTCGGTATCGGACAGGGCTTGCACCTGGCCACCCATGATGGGGTTCTTGCGTACGCCGATCTTGTATTCGTGCAGGGCCTGAAGGAGATAATCGCGGTGCTGGCCGGCCAGTTTGGGGAAGCTCGTCACGGTGCTATTGCCGTCCGGGCCATGGCAGGCAGCGCAGGTGGTGGATTTGGCCTTGCCGGCCTCGTAGTCGCCGGCGGCGTGCGCCGGAAACGAGGCGGCCAGCGCGGCGGTGGTGAGGATGAGCAGCGTTGTTTTCATGTGTCTCTCCTCAGTTGGCCGGGCCGGTGTACGACGATTCGTAATAGGCCGCGAGATCTTCCATGTCCTGTTCGGACAGGCTGCTTGCGATGCTCTTCATGCCAGGATGGCTGCGTTCGCCACCCTTGTAGGCCTTGAGCGCAGCCACGATGTACTCCGCGTGCTGCCCGCCGAGCATGGGGACGCTGTACACATAGGGATAAGCGGTACGCCACCCGGGAATGCCATGACAACCGGCACACATTGAGGTCTTGAGTTGCCCGGCCTTGGGGTCGCCCGCTGCCTGAACCGGCACGGCCAACACCAGCAGCACGGACGCGAACAGCGTCTTCGTGATGAGTTTCATCTTCCTCGCTCTCTCTGGTTGAGTTGTCGTTGTGGTCCCCGTCTGACGCAGGGCTGCGCCCGATTATAAAACCGGACAGGTGGCCTGATGACGGTTCGGGTCCTAAAAAATCCTTTTATGACAGGCAGTTATAACGTTATTCGCTAATATGCTTCTAAACCGTAGGGTTGATGCCGAGCGCAATCCACAGAGAGACTCGCCCGCTATTTCCGCGGCAACCGGCATAGTGCGCCGCGTCTAGAAACGGTTGTGATCTCTTTTGGGATGCGTTCGCCGCCACTCCCACGGCGGCGCCGGCGCCGCGCCCTGCCAGAGCCCGCGCTGGTCCAGGCGCGCCTGGCGCTGCGCCTTCGCCAGTTCAGCAGCGCGCCGGGAACGCGTGGCGGCCCAGGCGAAACCGGATTGCACCAATTCCGTTCCGACCTCGTGTCCCGCCACATGAATGTGTGCGATCGTGCGGCCATAGACGTCGGTCGCGACCGCGGTCACCGCCACCCGCCGATTCAGCACGCGCGCCGCCAGTTCGCGCGTGGCTGCGTCTCCATAAGGCTGGTCCGTTTCCGGTGCATCGATGTCGGCAAGGCGGACTTTCAGGAAGGTGCGTCCTGATGTATGGGCATGATCAGGTTTGAACAGGACGGTATCGCCGTCGACGACCACGATGACGACGCCGTGCATCGTCTCGGCTTGCGCAGGCGGGGCAGCCGCCCAGGCCAGACACAGCAGGGACAGCACCAACCCGCGTCTCACCCGGCGAGCATCTCCGCGGCATGCTGCCGGGTGGTGGCGGTAATCTTGAGGCCCCCCAGCATGCGCGCGATCTCTTCCACGCGTGCGTCCGCATCGAGGACGGCGATATTGGACGAGACGAAACGACCGTTCGCCTGCTTGGCCACCCGCAGATGCTGCGTACCGCGCGCCGCCACCTGCGGCAGGTGCGTGATGACCAGCACCTGGCGGGTCTCGCCCAGCTTGGCCAGCCGGCGGCCCACGGCTTCGGCCACGCTGCCGCCGATGCCGACGTCGACCTCGTCGAAGATCAGCGTTGGCACGCCGGCCACGCCCGACAGCGCGGTCTGGATCGCCAGGCTGATGCGCGACAGTTCGCCGCCCGAGGCCACCTTGCCCAGCGGCCCCGGCGGCAGGCCGGGATGGCTTGCAGCGAGAAAGCTTACGTCTTCCAGCCCGTGCGCGCGTGGCTCGCTGACCGGCTGCAGGACGATGTCCAGATGCCCGCCGGCGAGCGCGAGCTCGTGCATCGCCGCCGTCACCTGTTTCGACAGCGCGGCGGCGGCCTTGCGGCGCTGCGCGCCGAGCTGCTTCGCTTCGGTCTGGTACTGCGCGAAAGCGGCATCCTCGGCCGCCTGCAGCGCATCGAGGTCGTCGCTGGCGGTCAGCTCGACCAGCCGTGCCTGATAACCCTCGAGCAGGCCGGCCAGCGCGTCCGGCTGCACACGATGCTTGCGCGCCAGGCGATGCATGTCGCCGAGCACGCGGTCGAGTTCGGCGAGCCGTTCGGGATCGAGATTCAGGTGATCGGCATAGCGGCGCAATGCATGCACAGCCTCGCCCAGATTGGCGCTGGCCGAGTTCAGCAGCGCGGCGACCTCCCCCAGGCTGCCGTCCACCGCCTGCATGGCGTCGAGCCGCGCGCACATTTCACCGAGACGGCTCGACAGCGCCCCCTCGCCCTCGTCCAGCCCCTGGATCAGTGCCTGCCCGCCTTCGATCAGCGTGGTGACATGCGCCAGCCGCGCGTGTTGGGCCTGGATCTCGTCCCAGCGTGCGAGGTCGTCGCCCAGCGCGCGCAGTTCCTCCACGGCAAGGTGCAAACCTTCGCGCTCGATCTGCCGCGCCTGGCTGTGGGTTTCGGCATCCTGGCGACGTTGCCGCGCGGCCTGCCAGGCATGCCAGGCCGCACTCACGGCGGCGGACAGCGCCTGCGCACCGGCATAGGCGTCGAGCACCTCGCGCTGGGCCTGTGGGCGCAGCAGGGCGTGGTGCGCATGCTGGCCGTGGATGTCGAGCAGATATTCGGCCGCGTCCTTCAACTGCGACAACGGCGCCGCGCTACCGTTGATGAACGCGCGCGAACGTCCGCCGGCCTCGATGACGCGTCGCAGGATCAGCGTGCCGCCATCCGACGCGAAGCCGGCTTCGTCGAGCCAGGCAGCCAGAGTCGGCACCCCCTCGATCGCGAATTCAGCGGCAATTTCGGCGCGCGGCGTCCCGCTGCGTACCACTCCGCCTTCGGCGCGGTCGCCCAGTGCCAGCGCCAGCGCATCGACCAGAATGGACTTGCCGGCGCCGGTCTCGCCGGTCAGAACGGTCAACCCCGGCGCAAAATCGAGCTCGACTGATTCGACCAGCAGGTAGTTGCGAATGGAGAGATGGACGAGCATGGAATGCGCGGTCCGGGCGCTAGAGTTTCTTGCCCCAGTGCAGCTTCTGCCGCAGGGTATCGTAGTAGCTGTAGGAGTGGGGGTGCAGCAGCGTGACCGGGCGGCTGGCGCGGGTGATCCACACGTGGTCGCCGCTGAGGAGGTCGAAATAATGCTGGCCGTCGAAGTGCACGCGTGCATCGTCGGCATAGGTGAGATGGATTTCGATGCGCGAATGGCTGCTGACCACGATCGGGCGCGCCGACAGGGTATGCGGGCAGATCGGTACCAACGCCACGGCTTCGAGCGTCGGATGCACGATGGGGCCGCCGGCCGACAGCGCATACGCGGTGGTGCCGGTCGGGCTGGTGACGACCAGGCCGTCGGCACGCTGACTGTAGACGAACTCGCTGTTGATGGCGATTTCCAGATCGATCAGGCGGCCCGAGCCGCCCTTGCCCACCACGACGTCGTTGAACGCCGTGGCCTCGAACACAAGTTCGCCCCCACGGCGAACCTGCCCGTTCAGCAGGATGCGCTCCTCCGCCACGTACTGGCCGCTGAGAATCTCGGCAACGGCATCGAACATGTGATCGACCGTGATGTCGGTGAGAAAACCCAGCCGCCCCTGGTTGATGCCGATCAGCGGCGCGCCGTTCGGCGCCAGTTCGCGCGCGATCGACAGCATGGTGCCGTCGCCGCCCAGTACCACCACGACATCGCTTTCGGTCGCCAGGTCGTGCAGATTGCGCGTGGGGAAGTCCGTGATCCCGAAATGTTCTGCCGTCTGGCAGGCCAACAGGGCCTCGTGCCCACGCGCCTGAAGGAATTCCGCCAGTGCCCGAACCGAGGCTTCCATGCCCTGATTGTCGTATTTGCCGACCAGGCCGACAGTGTGGAAAGGGATTTGCATGAGGGGCGATTATAAGGGGTGAGCAGTGAGCGGTGAGCGGTAAGCGGGAATTCCGTTCACCGTTCACCGCTCACTGCTCACCCCTATATAATCAACTCATGCTCAACGACCGCGCCCGCATCCTGCTGAAAACCCTGGTAGAACGCTACATCAGCGAAGGAGAACCCGTCGGCTCGCGCACCCTGTCGAAGCATGCCGGGCTGGACCTGTCGCCCGCCAGCATCCGCAACATCATGGCCGACCTTGAGGAAATGGGCTTCGTCACCAGCCCGCACACCTCGGCCGGACGCATCCCGACGCCGCGCGGCTACCGTTTCTTCGTCGACACCCTGCTGACCGTGCGCCCCCTGGCGCAAGTCGAGGTCAACCAGCTCGAACACAGCCTGACCTCGTCCGACCCGCAGCGGCTGATGACCGCGGCCTCCACCCTGCTGTCCGATCTCAGCCGGTTTGCCGGACTGGTGATGACGCCGCGCCGCAGCCCGGCCTTCCGTCAGATCGAGTTTCTCAGCCTGTCGGACAAGCGCATCCTGCTCATCATCGTCACGATGGAAGGCGAGGTCGAAAACCGCGTCATCGTCACCGAGCAGCCCTACAGCGCCTCGGCGCTCACCGAGGCGGCCAACTACTTCAACCAGAATTTCGCCGGCCACAGCTTCGACCAGGTGCGCAGCAAGCTGCGCGACGAACTCGGCCGCATGCGCGACGACATCACCCAACTGATGGCGGCAGCGGTGGACGCCGGCAGCCAGGCGCACGACGCCAGCCAGGACAACGTGGTGGTGTCCGGCAGCCGCAAGCTGCTCGACGTGCAGGATCTCTCCAGCAACATGGGCAGCCTGCGCCGCCTGTTCGACGCCTTCGAGAAGAAGACCGGCCTGCTGCAACTACTCGACCAGTCGCGCACCGCCGCCGGCGTGCAGATTTTCATCGGCGGCGAGTCCGAACTGCTGCCGCTCGACGAATGCAGCCTGGTCACCGCGCCCTACTCGGTCGACGGCCAGGTGGTCGGCACGCTCGGCGTCGTCGGTCCCACCCGCATGGCCTACGAGCGCGTGGTGCCGATCGTCGACGTCACCGCCAAACTGCTATCCAGCGCGCTATCCCATCACTGATGTCCTATCTCAAAGAGCCCGGGTCTCCCCACGGCCAGCTGTTCAGAACCGGTATCCTGCTGGTCAACCTCGGCACCCCCGAAGCACCGACACCCAAGGCGCTGCGCACCTACCTCAAGGAATTCCTGTCCGACCCGCGCGTAGTGGAGATTCCACGCGCCGTGTGGTGGCTGATTCTCAATGGCATCATCCTCAACACCCGGCCGAAAAAATCCGCTGCGAAATATGCCGCAATCTGGACCCCGGACGGCTCGCCGCTGAAGGTGCACACCGAGAAACAGGCCAAGCTGCTCAAAGGCTGGCTGGGCGAACGGATCGCCAGCCCGTTCATGGTCGACTACGCGATGCGCTATGGCCAGCCGTCGATTCCCGACACACTGGCGCGGATGAAAGCCGCCGGCTGCGACCGCATCCTCATCCTGCCTGCATACCCGCAGTACGCCGCCTCCAGCACCGCCACCGCATTCGACGCCGCGTTCACCTGGCTGCAGAAAGTCCGCACCCAGCCGGCCCTGCGCACACTCAAGCATTATCACGACCACCCCGCCTACATCCACGCGCTGGCCACCAACATCCGCGACTACTGGCAGATGCACGGCCGTCCCGACCTGCTGCTGCTGAGCTTTCACGGCGTGCCGCGCTACACGCTGGAGAAGGGCGATCCCTATCACTGCGAATGCCAGAAGACCGGTCGCCTGCTGACCGAAGCGCTCGGACTCGACCCGAAGCAGGTTCGCCTCACCTTCCAGTCGCGCTTCGGCCGCGCCGAATGGATCAAGCCCTACACCGACAGGACGCTGGACGAACTCGGGCGCGCCGGTACCTGTCGGGTCGACGTGGTTGCGCCAGGCTTCACTGCCGACTGCCTGGAAACCCTCGAAGAACTGGCGATGGAAGGCCGCGCCACCTTCCTCGCGGCGGGCGGCAAGGCATTCCACTACATCCCCGCGCTCAACGAGCATCCGCAATGGATCGATGCGCTCGGCCATATCGCACTGGAGAACCTGGGCGGCTGGATCGCTGACACCTGGGACCGCGATGCCGACGAGCAGGCGCGCCAAGCCGGCAAGAACCGCGCGCTGGCCATGGGCGCGCGCAGCTAGACACGAACTGTTCGACACGCATGAACACGAACGGGGCCGCGGCCCCGTTTTTTTATTGCGCATCTGCCTTCTTCAGCGCGTTGCCGGATGTATCCGCATTTCGGAATCAAAGACGGTGGTTGTCGCCGAACGGATTGATGACTATTTTTAAGTCATCCAGACGGATACTTTCAATTCAGGAGAATGGGCATGACTGAAACACCTAAAATGAATCATCTGATCCAGCAGCACATCCTCGAACACGAAATGCGTCTGAGGCATGTGGATACCCTGCTCGAACGCGCCCAGCATGGGATTGCCAAGGCGGGAAACAGCGACGTGACGACGCGGTTGGCAAGCGCAAAGACGGAGCGCGACAAACTCTCCAGCCAGGTCGAAGCATACAAACAGCGTCCCGTGGGGCAATGGTCCGAAGCCGAATTCGAAAACAAGGGCCCCATGATCGTCTGGGATACCCTGGCCCAGCAGCTGGAAAAACTGGTCGAACGCATGGAACACTAGACCTGCCGCACACTACACCCAACAGGTTCCATGTACGGTAGACAATGCTAGGCCTTCTTCACGAACGCCGACTTCAGCTGCATCGCCCCGACGCCATCGATCTTGCAGTCGATGTCGTGGTCGCCCTCGACAAGGCGGATGTTCTTCACCTTGGTCCCCACCTTGACGACCAGCGACGAGCCTTTCACCTTCAAGTCCTTGATCACCGTCACCGTGTCGCCGTCCGCCAACACGTTGCCGTTGGCGTCGCGCACGATCTTTGCCTCGTCGGCTGCTGCTGACGCATCCTTGCTCCATTCATGCGCACATTCCGGGCACACGTACTGGGTGCCGTCCTCGTACGTAAATTCGGAGCCGCACTGGGGACACTTGGGCAAACCATTCATGCTGTACGCCCTTGCGGAGTTGCATTACTGTCAATTACATTCATTCGGTTTTCCTTGAAATTTCAATTGGCCGGCATTTCACGCCGTCTTATCCGCATCCAGCGCGTCGTTCCAGATGTCGTAAGGCCCTTTCGGCCGCGGAACCAGCGTCAGCAGCAAGGAGAGATCGGAATACACGTCCGCCGGGAATCCCTGGCGACCGCCCCGGCTGTCCACCAGCAAGGCTTGCAGTTGAGCGAAACAGGTGGGCGATCCCCAGAACGCCACGATCTCGGGGACCAGGCGAGGAAACAGTTCTTCAAGCGGGCTTAGATCGGACATGACTTGCTCCCTTTCCATTGATGCAACGTTCACTGCATGACACGGGACAGCCTGAGCAAGGTGAAGATACCTCCGCTTACCCCCGCTCGTACACCACGAAATCAAACCGCAGCGCATCGCCCTTCACGCCGGTGTGCGACTCGCGCGAGACTTCCCTGAACGCGCTGCGGTCGTAGTCGGGAAACCAGGCGTCGCCCTGCGCGTCGATGTCCACTTCGGTCAGGTACAGACGGTCGGCGAGCGGGATGACCTGCGCATAGAGTTCGGCGCCGCCGATGAAGAAGACTTCGTCAGCGTCCTCACACAGCGCAATCGCGGCAGGAATGGAGTCGGCGACGAGGCAGCCGTCCCTGCGGTAGTCGACATTGCGGGTAATGACGATGTTGGTGCGTCCGGGCAGCGGGCGGCCGAGCGATTCGAAGGTCTTGCGGCCCATGAGGATGGGATGGTTGAGCGTCAAGGCCTTGAAGTGCGCAAGGTCCTCCGGCAGCCGCCAGGGCAGGCGGTTCTCGATGCCGATGACGCGATTTCTGGCAAGCGCGGCGATGACGCTGACGCGCGGTTTGTTCTGGGCCATGTTTTCTCCGCTCACTGCTTTCCGCTCACTAAACTGCCACCGGCGCCTTGATTGCAGGATGCGGGTCGTAGCCGGCGAGCGTGAAGTCCTCGAAGCGGAAGCCGAAAATGTCCTTCACGTCGGGGTTCAGTGTCATGGTCGGCAGCGGGCGCGGCGCGCGACTCAACTGCTCGCGCGCCTGGTCGAGATGGTTGAGGTAGAGATGCGCGTCGCCGAGCGTGTGGACGAAGTCGCCGAGTCCCAGTCCTGTCACCTGCGCCATCATCATGGTCAGCAGCGCATAGCTGGCGATGTTGAACGGCACGCCTAGGAAGATGTCGGCGCTGCGCTGGTAGAGCTGACAACTCAGCTTGCCGTCGGCAACGTAGAACTGGAAGAAGGCGTGGCACGGTGCCAGCGCCATCCTGTCGAGGTCGGCGACGTTCCAGGCCGAGACGATGATGCGACGCGAATCGGGGTTGGTCTTGAGCGTCTTCACCACTTCGCTGATTTGATCAATCGTCCCGCCGTCGGGTTTGGGCCAGCTGCGCCACTGGTGGCCGTACACCGGGCCGAGGTTGCCGTTCTCGTCGGCCCATTCGTCCCAGATCGAGACGCCGTTTTCCTTCAGGTAGCGGATGTTGGTGTCGCCCTGCAGGAACCACAGCAGTTCGTGGATGATGGAACGCAGGTGGCATTTCTTGGTGGTGACGAGCGGGAAGCCTGCGGCGAGGTCGTAGCGCATCTGCCAGCCGAACACCGAGAAGGTGCCGGTGCCGGTGCGGTCGTCTTTGCGGGTGCCGTGCTCGAGCACGTGGCGCATCAGGTCGAGATAGGGTTTCATCGTGAGGTGGCGTTAAGGTTGTGCGGGTGCGGCCTGGATTTGCCCATTATCGTTGAATACGGTGTTGCTCTGAACGCCCTCGTAAAAGCCCGCCAACCGGGTGGCAGGCGACTGGCCGTAGATGTCCCAGAAGGCGATCTCGAAATCGGCATTGGCCTGTACCGCCAGGGCCAGCTGGCGAAAACGCGTCTCGTCCTGCGCCTTGAGCCAGCCGACCAGCAGCATGGACTCGCGGTAGAACTCGAAAATATTGAGACCGAACGCGCCTGCTCGGTGGCGCCGGTCGGGGGTATCGCGCGTGATGAGATCGGCCCGTCGGCCGGCACGGATTGCGGCATACGCCTGCGCATCGGTGGCATATTCGGCGCCGCCACCCTCCGCCGCCAACGAGGCCCATCCCTCGTGGAACCACACCGGCAGGGTGCTGTTGTAGTGGCCGATGCGCTGGCCCAGGTGAAGGTGTGCCAATTCATGCGCCAGCAGCCCGGGCAGGCGGGCGCTTTCGCGGCCATTCAGGTTCGGCGACAGGATCAGGCGATTGTCCGGAATGACCGCGGCGGACAGCCGAGGGGTATACACATAGCGGTTGAAGCAGTCCTCGCTGCCGCAGACATTCACGCGCGGCGGACGAAGGAACGGCAGATAGTGCGCCGCTTCGACTTTGGCAATGGCGGCCGGAAGCGCCGCCGACACGCGTTCGCCGTAGGCTTCGTAGCCAGGCTCGACCCAGACGCGGGCGTCGTCCGCCAGCTGCTCGAAGCCGTCGATCGGCTGCAGGGCGCGCGAATTGCTCACGGTGAGCGCACAGCCCTGCATGGTCGCCAGCAACATGGCGACCAGCCATTTCATGCGTCGAGAACCTGCCAGCGGCCGTCGACCAGCCCCTCCAGCGGCGGGTACTGTTTCTTGTAGGCCATCTTGCGGCTCTCGTCGATCCAGTAGCCCAGATAGAGGTAAGGCAGTTCCAGTCGTTTGGCCAGTTCGATCTGCCACAGAACGCCGTAGACGCCGAGGCTTTGTTGCTCGCGCGCGGGATCGAAGAAAGTGTAAACGGCGGAAATGCCGTCGTCGATCTGGTCGATCACCGAGATCATCACCAGTTCGTCGCCATCGCGGAATTCGACCATCACGGTATCGACGTTGGATGACAACAGGAACTGCGTGTACTGGTCGGGGCCGTCGCGATCCATGCCACCGCCGGCATGGCGGCTGCCGAGATAGCTGCGGTAGAGCGCGTAGTGTTCTTCCTTGAAGTCGAGCGGCAGGAAACGCGCGGCCAGGTGCCGGTTGCGCTTGAGGCAGCGGCGCTGGGTGCGGTTGGGCACGAAGCCAGCCACGTCGACGCGCACCGGCACGCAGGCATGGCACTGCTCGCAGTGCGGGCGGTAGGTGAACTGGCCGCTACGGCGAAAGCCGGCGCGGATCAGCGCGCTGTAGGCCTGGTGATCGATCAGATGGGTGGGCGTGGCCACCTGCGAACGCGCGCGCCGATCCGGCAGGTAGCTGCAGTCGTATTGCGCGGTCAGATAGAACTGGATGCGCTGGAAGGGCGGTTCAGTCGGGTGCATTAAACGTCCAGGGGCCAGGGCGATGCGGCAAGTTTACCAATTCCGCCAGCTTTGCCGTGAACGCCGTGCGCGGCACCGTGCGCGCACCGAGGCTGGCGAGATGCGCGGTTTCCATCTGGCAGTCGATCAGGCCGAAATCCCATTGCTGCAACTGGCGCGCAAGGCAGACCAGCGCGACCTTGGAGGTATCGGGTTCACGGCTGAACATCGACTCGCCGTAGAACATGCGGCCAATCGCCACGCCATAGAGGCCGCCGACCAGGCGGCCGTCGCGCCAGGTTTCCACCGAATGCGCGTAGCCGGCATCGAACAGGTGGGTATAGGCCGCGATTATCGCCGGCGAGATCCAGGTACCGCCGGCCCCTTCACGGGGTTCGGCGCATGCCCGCATCACGTCCGCAAACGCGGTGTCGACGCGTACCTCGAAGCCGCCATTGCGGATACGCTTGGCGAGCGAACGGGTGACGCGGACCTCGCCCGGCACCAGCACCATGCGCGGGTCGGGACTCCACCACAGGATCGGCTCGCCGGGGTTGAACCAGGGGAAGATGCCGTGGCGATAGGCATCCAGCAGGCGTTCCACCGACAGATCGCCCCCCATCGCCAGCAGGCCATTGGGCTCGCGCAGCGCGGTCTCGACCGGCGGAAAATTTGTGGCGTTTTGGAGACGTTCGCTCATGACGCCATGGTAGCGGATTCATTTTTGGCTTGCGTCCGCATTTTTTCTTAATTACGATATGTATGTCTTGTTTATATCTTTGTCTTTTTAAGAGGAGTAGCGAACATGAAAAAAACCCTGCTTGTCCTGGCCCTGGTTGCCGCTCTGCCCACCTCCGCCCTGGCTGAAAACTGGATGATGCGCGTTCGCGCGGTCGACATCGTCCCGGACGTCAAATCCTCCGGTCTGGCCGGACTCGACGTGTCCGACGAAGTGGTGCCGGAAGTTGACTTCACCTATTTCGTGACACCCAACATCGGCATGGAACTCATCCTGGCCACCGCGCGCCACGAAGTGACGCTGAACGGCACCAGTCTTGGAAAACTGAATCATCTGCCGCCCACGCTGACGGTGCAGTACCACTTCAACCCCACGCCGACGATCAAGCCCTACGTCGGTGCAGGCGTGAACTACACCCGCTTCTATAATGTCGATCTTGCTCCCGGCCTGAGCGTCGGGAAGAACAGCTTCGGCGGCGCTCTGCAGGCGGGCGTGGACATCGCGGTAACCAAGAATGGCTATATCAACCTCGACGTTAAGAAAATCTGGATCGACACCGACGTCAAATCAGGCGGCGTCAAGCTCACCAATCTGGAAATCAATCCGGTGGTGTGGGGTATCGGCTACGGGTTCCGTTTCTGACAAGAAGTACCCTCTGACGCCTGCCGGCCCGGCCTCTCTCCCGGGCTTGCCCTCGGGCGTTCTCCTGTGGGGCGATTCGTGAGCGATTCTCCTGCGCTCACGGACGCCCCGTCTTTTTCGGGCTGCTTTCACTGCGGCCTGCCAGTGCCGGCCGGCGCCCACTACCCCATCCAGTTCGAAGGCAATACCCGTCAGGCATGCTGCCGCGGCTGCCAGGCCGTGGCACAGACCATCATCGACAGCGGCCAGGGCGCCTACTATACTCACCGCACCGTACTGCCCGCCACGCCTCAACAAGCGGAGGCCGAGCTCGCACAGCTGGGCCTGTACGATCTGCCGGAGATCCAGGAAAGCTTCGTGCGGACGGAAACAGAGAACATCCGCGAAGCCGCGCTGATCCTGGAAAACATCGTCTGCGCCGCGTGCATTTGGCTGAACGAGCGACACATCGCAGGACTGCCAGGCGTGCTGTCGGTCGAGATCAACTACGCCACCCGCCGCGCGCGGGTGCGCTGGGACAACAGCCGCATCCAGCTGTCGGCGATCCTGAAGGCAGTCTCCGACATCGGCTACATTGCCCACCCCTTCGATCCCGGCCGCTCCGACGACATCTACAAGCGCGAACGCAATACTGCGATCAAGCGGCTCGCCATCGCAGGCCTCGGCATGATGCAAGTCATGATGTACGCACTGCCCTCGTACACCGCCACCGACATGAGCGCCGATATCCGGCTGCTGATGAGCTGGGCGAGCCTGATCCTGACCATACCGGTGGTGGTGTACTCGGCGTGGCCCTTCTTTATCGGCGCGTGGCGCGATCTCAAGCGCCGCATGCTGGGCATGGACGTGCCGGTGGCGCTCGGCGTCGGCACGGCTTTCGTCGCCAGCGTCTACAGCACTTTTAGCGGGCACGGCGAGGTGTATTACGACTCGGTCACCATGTTCATTTTCCTGCTGCTGACCGGACGTTTCCTCGAGATGAATGCACGCCGCCGCGCAGGCGCCGCAGTGGAAGAGCTGGTGAAGCTCATTCCCGCCGCCACCACGCGGCTGCCGAACTGGCCTGCGCATGACGAGGAGCAGGTACCGGTGGCACGGTTGGCGGTAGGCGACCATGTACTGGTGCGCCCCGGCGAAACCCTGCCCGCCGATGGCGAGGTGGTCGAGGGCGACAGCGCGGTGAGCGAAGCCATGCTCACCGGCGAATCGCTACCGGTATCGAAAGGCGTGCGCGCCCATGTGGTCGGCGGCAGCCTCAACCAGGCAAGCCCGCTGGTAGTGCGCGTCGACAGGCTCGGTGCCGATACGCGGCTGGCGTCGATCGTGCGTCTGCTCGATCGCGCGCAGAGCGAAAAGCCGCGCATCGGCCAGCTGGCCGACCGCGCCGCCGCCTGGTTCGTCGGCCTGCTGCTGCTGATCACGCTTGCGGTCGGCCTCGCCTGGTATGTCATCGACCCGTCGAAAGCGTTGTGGATCGTGGTGTCGGTCCTGGTCGTCACCTGCCCCTGCGCGCTCGGCCTCGCCACCCCAGCCGCCCTCACCACCGCCACCGGCCAGCTCACGCGCCTGGGCCTCCTGACCACGCGCGGACATGCCCTGGAAACGCTGGCGCACGCCACCGACCTGGTGTTCGACAAGACCGGCACGCTCACCCACGGCCGCCTCTCCGTACGTCAGGTGGTTCCGCTGGGCGGCCACAGCGAAGCCGAAGTCGGCGCGATCGCCGCGGCACTCGAAGCAGGCTCGGAACACCCCATCGCCAAAGCGCTGCGCGAGTCGGCCGTATCCACCGTGACCGCCAGCCTGATCCGCAATACGCCCGGCCGCGGTGTCGAAGGCAGTATCGATGGCCGTATCTATCGACTGGGCTCGCCACATTTCGCCGCTGCCAGCGAAACGCCGCCCCCGCCACCGGAATCGGACAGCAGCGCCAGCTGGGTGGCGCTGGCCGACGAAGCCGGACTGGTCGCCTGGTTTGCGCTGGCCGATACGCCGCGGGCAGATGCCCCGGCCGCCCTCGCCGCCCTGCAAAAACAAGGGCTGCGCCTGCACCTGCTGTCCGGCGATGCCGAGGCTGCGGTCAGGCGCAGCGCGCAGCAGCTCGGCATCGCCGATTGGCATGCCGGCGCGCTGCCGGAAGACAAGCTCGCCTATGTGAAGAACCTGCAGAACGAAGGCCGCATCGTCGCCATGGTGGGCGACGGCATCAACGATGCGCCGGTACTCGCCGGCGCGCAGGTATCCATCGCCATGGGCGAAGGCGCCGACGTCGCGCAGGCGGCCGCCGACATGGTCATGCTCGGCAGCCGCCTCGGCACCCTGGCCGACGGCGTCGCACTCGCCCGCAAGACGCAGCGCATCATCCGCGAGAACCTCGGCTGGGCACTGGCCTACAATCTCGTCGCCATTCCCGCTGCCGCGCTGGGCCACGTCACGCCCTGGATCGCCGGCATCGGCATGTCGGCCAGTTCGCTGCTGGTCGTACTGAATGCGTTGCGGCTCACCGACTTCAAATCCAGAGCCGCGCCCGCTGTGGCAGACCTCCCCCTGCCCAGACCCGTCACCTGACCGACCCCGCACATGGACATCCTTCTGCTGCTCATTCCACTCAGCCTCGTGCTGGTCGGCGCCATCGCCTGGTTCATGCTGTGGGCAACCAAAAGCGGCCAGTTCGACGACCTTGAAGGCCCGGCGCACAGCGTGATCATGGACGACGACACCCCGCCCAAGTCCGACGACACGCCGAAGAAGACCTAGGGCGTGGATCGCCTATGCTGTGAGCTGTCCTGTTTCGACGGCCACTGCGCATGAACCCTCCCATCCTCTGGTATTTCGCCGATCCGATGTGCTCCTGGTGCTGGGGATTTTCTCCGGTGATCGAGACCTTGCGAGACGAATACCGCGAACGCATGAAAATCGCGCTGGTGCTCGGCGGCCTGCGGCCGGGCGAAACCGCGCCGATGACCGCAACGGGGCGCGAAGACATCCTGCATCACTGGCATGCGGTACAGGCCCGTACCGGCCAGCCCTTCCGCTTCGACGGCGCGCTGACGGAAGGCTTCGTGTACGACACCGAACCCGCCTGCCGTGCGGTGGTGACGGTCGGCGGGATCGATTCCACGCAGATATTCGCGATGTTCAAGACAATCCAGTCGGCGTTTTATGCCGAGGGGCGCGACGTGACGCAAGCCGGTATGCTGACCGACCTGGCGGAGGGCCTTGGCGTGGATGGCGAAACCTTCCTGCGCGACTTCGACAGCGGCACGGCACGTGCTCGCACCCAGGCGCATTTCAGACAGGCGCGTCAGGCCGGCGTGCGCGGCTTTCCTACCCTGATCGTGCAGCGGGACACGCAACTGCACCCGGTCTGCAGCGGCTGCCTGCCGCTGGATACCGTGCGCATAGAAATCGACCGTTGCCTGCGCTCGGATGCGTAACCGTGCTTCTCGCCGCTAGAATCTCTCTTTCTCTTCCTGGAGCGCGTTCCGATGGCCCGTTTTCCCCTGTTGTCCACCACGCTGTTTCTCGGCGCGATCCTGCTCGGCATGTCGGGCTGCGGCGCCAGCGAGCCCGGCAAGCAGACTGTCTCCACCACCCCGGCTGGTGGCCAGCCACCCAATCCGCGCATCCTGATCGAAACCAGCAAGGGCAACATCACGGTCGAGCTTTTCACCAGGAACGCGCCGCAGTCGGTGGGAAATTTCATCAACTACGTGAAGACCGGTTTCTATGACGGCCTGATCTTCCACCGCGTGATTCCCGGCTTCATGATCCAAGGTGGCGGCATGACGCCGGACATGGCGGAAAAACCCAAGAACGCACCGATCAGGAACGAGGCCGACAATGGCCTCAAGAACCTGCGCGGCACGCTGTCGATGGCGCGCATGGCCGATCCCGATTCGGCCTCTTCGCAGTTCTTCATCAACGTGGCGGACAACGCCTTCCTCGATCACCGCGGCACAAGCTACGACACTTGGGGCTATGCCGTGTTCGGCCAGGTGGTCGACGGCATGAAGGTGGTCGATGCCATCGTCGCGACGCCGCGCGGCGACCGCGGCCCCTACCAGGACGTCCCCATCGAGCCGGTCGTGATGAAGCGCGTCACCCTGCTGCCGGAAGCGGCCGCTGCCGTCCCGCCCGGCGCCGACAACAAGCCGAAGCAATAGGCCTGTTTGTCCTCCGCCGCCAAACTGCTGCTGCTTGGGCTGACCGCCCTGCTGGCGCTGGCGCTGGGCCTGATGGCCGGCGCCCTGCCCGCCGACCATGAACTCGCCATGCAGATCCTCACCGAATTGCGCGGCCCGCGCGTGGCCGCGGCGTTCGCCTGCGGCGGCCTGCTGGCACTGGCCGGTGCGCTGATGCAGACGCTGTTCCGCAATCCCCTGGCCGAACCCTATCTGCTCGGCGTGTCCGGCGGAGCCGGCCTGCTGGCGCTATTGGGCATGGCCGCCGGACTGGCGTGGCCGTGGGTGTCGATGCTGGCCTTCGCCGGCAGTCTCCTGGCGCTGGCGCTTGCCGCCGCGCTCGGCGGCCGCCTGCTGGCGCGCGACCATACGCCGCTGCTGCTTGCCGGAGTGATGCTGGCCGCCGGCTTCGGCGCTCTGATTGCGCTGGTATTGAGCGTGGCGCCGATCGAGCGCCTGCCCGGCATGCTGTTCTTCCTGATGGGCGACCTCGCATGGACCAGCAATCCGTTCATGCTGTGGGCGGCGCTGCTGCTGGCCGTAGGCGCCGCGCTGGGCCTGTCGAGGCGGCTCGACGTACTGCAGCTGTCGCCGCTGAAAGCCGCCTCGCTCGGCGTGACGGTCGCGCCCACGCGCTGGATGCTGTTCACGCTGGCCGGCGCCTGCACTGCCTTGGTGGTGGCGCAGGCCGGCAGCATCGGCTTCGTCGGCCTCATGGTGCCGCATGCGCTCAGGAAAACCGGCTTCGCCGGTCACCGCGTGCTGCTGCCTGCCTGCGTCCTGGCAGGCGGCAGCCTGCTGGTGCTAGCCGACGCGCTGGCGCGCACCGTGATCGCGCCGCGGGAACTGCCGGTCGGCGTGCTGACTGCGCTGCTCGGCGTGCCGATGATGCTCTGGCTGTTGCGCAAACCATGAGCCTCGTCGCCCACCGAGTGACCCTGCAAGTCGGCCCTCGCACGCTGGTGGACACGCTCGACCTCGTACTCGAACCCGGCGAGGTGCTCGGCATCCTCGGACCCAACGGCGCCGGTAAGTCGACGCTGATCTCGATGCTGGCCGGGCTCGCCGTGCCCGCGTGCGGGCAGATCATGCTCGACAACCAGCCACTCGCTGCGCTGCTGCCACTCACCCGTGCGCAACACATTGGCGTGCTGCCGCAGGGCGACGAAGGCGGATTCTTCGGCAGCGTGGCCGACTTCGTCGCATTGGGCCATTATCCGTTCGGTGTGACCGCTCTCGATCTGACGCCCCTGTTCGCCGCCTGGGAGCTTGCCGATCTCGCCCACCGCCCGCTCGACAGCCTGTCGGGCGGCGAGCGCCAGCGCGCACGGCTGGCGCAACTGGCGGCGCAACAGCCGCGCATCGCCCTGCTCGACGAGCCGCTGACCCATCTCGATCCGGCGCATCAGGCCCGGCTGCTGGCCTGGGCACGTAATGAAGCCGATGCAGGGCACAGCGTGGTGCTGACCCTGCACGACCCCAACTGGGCCGCCGGCCACTGCGACCATCTGCTGTTCCTGTACGGCGACGGACGCTGGCAGCTGGGCACGCCGGCCGCGCTGCTCACCCCGGTATCGCTCGAAGCACTGTATGGTGCCGGCACGGCGGCGCTCTGGCGGAAGAGCGATCGGGCTCAGCCTGTATAATCGCCACTTGGTCAGCATTCCACCGCCCTCGCGCACCTCATGATTCGTCGCATCATCAACAAAGTATTTGGCCGCAAACCGCGTGTCGACGGCACCCGGGCGCAGATCCTGCCGCTGTCCGCACACGGCATCCGCCGTGACCAGCTCGACGACTGCGCGCTGAAAACCTGCGAAACCCTGGCCCAGGCCGGATACAAAGGCTATCTCGTCGGCGGCGCGGTGCGCGACCTGCTGCTGAACATGACGCCCAAGGATTTCGACGTCGCCACCGACGCCACCCCGGAAGAGGTGCGCAGGCTGTTCCGCCGCTCGCGCATCATCGGGCGGCGCTTCCAGATCGTGCACGTGATGTGCGGGCGCGAGACCATCGAGGTCACGACCTTCCGCGCCAATGGCCAGAAGGAGACCGAAGAGGACGACGAGCACGCTGCCGGCGACAAGTCCCCGGCAGCGCACAAGCGCCTGACCGACGAACATGGACGCCTGCTGTCCGACAACGTGTTCGGCAGCATGGCGGACGACGCCGCGCGCCGCGACTTCACCATCAACGCGCTGTATTACGACCCGGCGCGCGAGGAAGTGCACGACTATTTCGGCGGCGTGGCCGATTGCAAGAAGCGCGTACTGCGCATGATCGGTGATCCCGACACGCGCTACCGCGAAGATCCGGTGCGCATGCTGCGCGCCGCACGCTTTGCCGCCAAGCTCGACTTCCACATCGACCCCGCCACGCGCAAACCGGTGGCGGCGCTGGCGCCGCTGCTCGCCAACATCCCGCGCGCGCGCATCTTCGACGAGGCGCTCAAGCTGCTGCTGTCCGGCCACGCCCTGCGCGGTGTCCACCAGCTGCGCGCCGAAGGCCTGCATCACGGCATGCTGCCGCTGCTGGACACCATCCTCGACGACCCCACCGGCGAACGTTTCATCAATGCCGCGCTGAAGAGCACCGACGAGCGCATTCAGTCGGACCGACCTTCGTCGCCCGCCTTCCTGTTCGGCACACTGCTATGGCCGCAGGTGCTGCTGCGCTGGCGCGCGCTCGAGGCCGCCGGCGAAAAGCCACAGCCCGCCTTGTTTGCCGCGATGGACGAGGTGCTCGATACCCAACGCAGCCAGCTCGCCATTCCGCGCCGCTACGACGGCATGATGAAGGAGATCTGGGCACTGCAGCCGCGCTTCGAGCAGCGCGGCGGACAACGCCCGTATCGCCTGCTGGAGCATCCGCGCTTCCGTGCCGCCTACGATTTCCTGCTGTTGCGCGCCGAGTCGGGCGAGGTCGCTGCCGAACTCGGCGAATGGTGGACGCGTTTCCAGGAAGTCGGCGAAGACGAGCGCGCCGGCATGTTGCTGGCCGACAACGCGCCCAAGCCGCGCCGCAAGCGCAAGCGCAAGAAGCCGGGCGAAGCCGCCGGCGAGACGCAGCCCGCATGAAAATCACCGCCACCATCGGCCTCGGCGCCAACCTCAACGACCCAGCGGCGCAGGTGGAATACGCGCTCGCCGAGCTCGACCGCTTGCCAGGCACCCGGCTGCTGTCCCGTTCCTCGCTGTACGCTTCGGCGCCGGTCGGCCATGTCGACCAGCCCGACTTCATCAACGCGGTGGCGCAGGTGGAAACCGAACTGGCGCCGCGCGTGCTGCTCGCCGCCCTGCTGGATCTTGAACACCGCCACGGCCGCGAGCGCAGCTTCCGCAACGCGCCACGCACGCTCGATCTCGACCTGCTGCTCTACGGCAACGCGCATTTCCACGAAGATGGCCTGACACTGCCGCATCCGCGCATGCATACGCGCGGCTTCGTGCTGCTGCCGCTGCTGGAGATCGCACCCGATGTCGTGATCCCCGGCCACGGCCGCGCCGCCGACTGGCTCGCCGGCTGTGCCGACCAAAGCGTGGTCCACCTTCCCCCTCCTGCCGCTGCCGTCAACGCATGAGTCTCTCCCGTTACCGTTACATCGTTGTCGAAGGCCCGATCGGCGCCGGCAAGACCAGCCTCACCTACAAGCTGGCCGAGCGCATGGACGCCGACACACTGCTGGAAAATGCCAGCGACAACCCCTTCCTGCCGCGCTTCTACCAGGAACCCAGGCGCTATGCGCTGCCGACTCAGTTACACTTCCTGTTCGAACGCTCACGCCAGTTGCGCGATCTCGCCCAGGGCGATCTGTTTCGCGCCGGCACCGTGTCGGATTTCCTGATCGACAAGGACATGCTGTTTGCACGCCTCAATCTCGACGATGACGAGTTCGAGCTCTACCAGAAGGTATATGCCGACCTCGCGCTGCAGGCGCCGACACCTGATCTGGTGATCTATCTGCAGGCGCCGGTCGAGGTGCTGCAGGAACGCGTCAGGCGACGCGGCGTGGAATTCGAGCGCGGCATGGATGCCGGCTATCTGCAGCGCCTGGCCAACAGCTACAGCGAGTTCTTCCATCGCTACGAGGCCGCGCCCCTGCTCATCGTCAACACCAGCAACCTCAACTTCGCGGAGAACGAAGCTGACTTCGAGCTGCTGCTGGAGCGTATGAGCAAGATGCGCGGTCCGCGCGAATTTTTCAGCCGGGCGGCCTGAACATGGCCGTCACCCTGTCCACCCTCAAGGCAATGCGCGAACGCGGCGAGAAGATCGCCGTGCTCACCTGCTACGACGCCAGCTTTGCGCGCGTGCTCGAAGCCGCCGGCGTCGAGGTGCTGCTGGTCGGCGATTCCCTCGGCATGGTGGTGCAGGGACACGCCTCGACGCTGCCGGTGAAGCTTGCCGAGATGACGTACCACACGCGCTGCGTCGCCACCGGGGCCGAACGTGCCTTCATCGTCGCCGACCTGCCTTTCGGCAGCTACCAGCCTTCGCCGGAGCGTGCGTTTTCCGCCGCGGCACGGCTGATGGCTGCGGGCGCACATATGGTCAAGCTGGAAGGCGGCGCGGTCATGGTCGGCACCGTCGCCTTCCTGACGCAGCGCGGCATCCCGGTGTGCGCGCATCTCGGCCTGCTGCCGCAGTCGGTCAACCAGCTCGGCGGCTACCGGGTACAGGGACGCGAGGACGCGGCTGCCGCGCAACTGGTCGCCGACGCCCGCGCGCTGGAAGCCGCCGGTGCCGGACTGATCGTGCTGGAAATGGTGCCCGCCGCGCTGGGCCAGGCCATCACCGAGGCGCTCACGATTCCGACCATCGGCATTGGCGCTGGGGCCGGCTGTTCCGGCCAGGTACTGGTGCTGTACGACATGCTGGGCCTGTATCCGCGCGCGCCGAAATTCTCGAAGAACTTTCTTGCCGGCGCCGACGGCATCGAAGCCGCCGTGCGCGCCTATGTCACCGCGGTGAAGGACGGCCGTTTCCCCGGTCCCGACCACACCTTCTGATGCAGGTCCTGCATACCGTCGCCGAACTGCGCACCGCACTCGCCGGACAAGCCGGCACCGCATTCGTACCCACCATGGGCAATCTGCACGCCGGCCATGTGTCGCTGGTCGAACTGGCAAGGCGGCATGGCAGTCCGGTTGTCGCGAGTATCTTCGTCAACCCGCTGCAGTTCGGTGCCGGCGAGGATTTCGAGCGCTACCCGCGCACCCTCGCAGCCGACTGCGAGAAACTCGCCGCCGCCGGCTGCGACTTGGTGTTCGCGCCCGACGTCGATGCCCTCTATCCGGCCCCGCAGGATTTCATCGTGCAGCCGTCCGAAGCGCTGACGCGGGACTTGTGCGGCGCCTTCCGTCCCGGTCATTTCGCCGGCGTGGCAACGGTCGTGCTAAAGCTTTTCAACCTGGTGCAGCCGCGCGTAGCCGTGTTCGGAAAAAAGGATTTCCAGCAATTGCGGGTGATCCAGGAATTGGTCCGGCAGTTCAACCTGCCGATCGACATCGTGGCGGGCGATACGCTGCGCGAATCCGACGGGCTGGCGATGAGTTCGCGCAACGCCTATCTCGGCGCGACGGAACGCATCCAGGCGCCCCAGCTGCAGCGCGAACTCGCTGCCGTCGTGGCCGCCGTCCAGGCAGGCGAACGGGATTTCGAGGCCTTGTGCGCCACCGCCGGCCGCCACCTGAAAATGGCAGGCTGGCGGGTCGATTACGTGGCGCTGCGCGATGCCGCGACCCTGCAATCGCCCATGCCAGACAGTGCCCGGCTGGTGGCGTTGGGCGCGGCCTGGCTGGGGTCGACCCGGCTGATCGACAACCTCGATTTCAGCTTGGGCAATCCGGCCTGAAGTTTTACTTGTACCCTTTGGGTCGTCAAAACCAAAGGGTATAATATGAGCCCTTTCTTATTGAGGGCACCGTCATGCAAAGAACGATGCTCAAGTCCAAGCTGCACCGGGCGACCGTCACGCATTCCGAGCTGCATTACGAAGGATCCTGCGCAATCGACGAAACCCTGCTGGACGCGGCCGACATCCACGAATACGAGCAGATCCAGATCTACAACATCACCAATGGCGAACGTTTCACGACGTATGCCATCCGTGCCGCGCGCGATTCCGGCATCATTTCGGTGAACGGCGCCGCCGCGCACAAGGCGAACCCGGGCGATCTCATCATCATCGCCACCTTTGCGTCCTACAACGAACTGGAACTGGCGCGCTATGCGCCGGAACTGGTGTACGTGGACGCGGACAACCGCATCATGGACACGCGCCAGGCGATCCCGGTTCAGGCCGCGTAAGGTCACATATTGCCTGCAAGAAAGCAGGGAATCCCCGGCTTTCTTGTTGCTGGGTTCCCTACGGCACTCAGGTCAGCTTCCAGATATCCGCGTTGTATTCCTGCATGGTGCGGTCGGTCGAGAAAAAGCCGCTCGACGCCGTGTTGAGGATGCTCATGCGCGTCCAGCGCGCCTCGTCCTGCCAGGCCTGGTCCACCCGTTCCTGCGCATCGACATATGTCCGGAAATCCGCCAGCACCATCCAGGGATCGTTCGGGCTCATCATGGCCCCGAGAATCATGTCGAAGATGCCCGGTTCGCAGGGGTTGAAATGGCCGGAGATGAGCAGGTCGATCACCTGGCGCAAGGCCGGATCGCGCTCCATATAGGACAGCGGCTGATAGCGGCCGCGCAGTGCCTCGACTTCGTCGGCGCGCAGGCCGAACAGGAAGAAGTTGTCCTCACCCACGGCATCGAGAATCTCGATATTCGCCCCATCGTAGGTGCCGATGGTGACGGCGCCGTTCATCATGAATTTCATATTGCCGGTACCGGAGGCTTCCTTGCCCGCAGTGGAAATCTGTTCCGATAGATCGGTGGCCGGCGCGATGATTTCCATGCTGCTCACCCGGTAATTGGGCAGGAAGGCCACCTTGAGCCGGCCATTGACGTCGGGATCGTTGTTGACCACGTCGGCCACGCTGTTGATCAGCTTGATGATGCGCTTGGCCATCACATAACCCGGTGCGGCCTTGCCGCCGATCAAGACGCAACGGTTGACCGAGCCCTCCAGATGCCCGTGTTTGATGCGGTTGTAGAGATGAATCACATGCAAGACGTTGAGCAGTTGGCGCTTGTATTCGTGGATGCGCTTGACCTGTACGTCGAACAGGGCGGACGGATCGAACGTCACGCCGCATTCGGCCTCGACCAGCGCCGCAAGCCGCACCTTGTTGGCACGTTTCGCGGCACGCCATTCGGCATGGAACGCCTCGTTTCCGCTCGCCGCCAGGGGCTTCAGCCTGGCCAGGTGCGACAGGTCGGCAATCCAGCCTTCGCCGATTCTCGAACTGATCAGCGCCGTCATGCCGGGGTTCGCATGCGCTACCCAGCGACGCGGTGTGACGCCATTGGTCTTGTTGTTGAACTTGTGCGGCCAAAGCTCGACGAAATCGCGGAACAGCCCTTCCTTCAACAGGCGCGAATGCAGCGCCGCCACGCCGTTGATCGAAAAGCTGCCGACGATGGCCAGCCACGCCATGCGAATCTGGCGTACCGGTTCTTCCTCGATGATTGACATGCGTCGCTGGCGGTCGATGTCGCCCGGCCATTTGATCGCCACCTGGCGCAGGAATCGGGCATTGATTTCGTAGATGATTTCCAGCGGGCGCGGCAGCAAGCGCTCGAACAATGCCACCGGCCAGCGTTCCAGCGCCTCGGGCAGCAGCGTGTGGTTGGTATAGGCCATGCACCGCGAGGTGATCGCCCAGGCTTCGTCCCACTGCAGCCGTTCGTCGTCGAGCAGCAGACGCATGAGTTCGGCCACCGCGATGGTGGGGTGCGTGTCGTTCATCTGGAAGACGTTGTGCTCGGCGAATTGCATCAAATTGCTGTTGCCGGCCGCGCGCCACTGGCGCAGCGCATCCTGCAGGCTGGCCGAGGCCAGGAAATACTGCTGGCGCAGGCGCAGTTCCTTGCCGTTCTCGCTGCTGTCGTTGGGATACAGCACCATCGAGATGTGCTCGGCGTGATTCTTCGCCTGCACCGCCTCGGAGTAGCTGCCGGCGTTGAATTCGTTGAGATCGAACACGTCGGTAGCGGCAGATTTCCACAAACGCAGCGTGTTCACCGCATGATTGCGGTAGCCCGAGATCGGCATGTCGTAGGGAATCGCCAGCACATCGCTGGTATCCGCCCAGCGCGCGCGGGGAATCCCCGTCTTGTCGTGGAAATGCTCAGTGTGTCCGCCGAACGGCACGCGGCAGGTGAATTCGGAGCGTTCGACCTCCCATGGATTGCCGTCGCGCAGCCAATGGTCGGGTTCCTCGACCTGATAACCGTTTTCGATGTGCTGGCGGAACATGCCGTATTCGTAATGGATGCCATAGCCCATCACCGGCAGGTTCAGGGTGGCGCAGCTGTCCATGAAACAGGCCGCCAGCCGGCCCAGGCCACCATTCCCCAGCCCGGCGTCGGTCTCCTCCTCCGCCACGGTCTCGAGCGTCTGGCCGAAGCTCTGCAATGCCTCGCGCGAGGCCGCGTCCAGCCCCAGATTAAGCACGTGGTTGGACAGCGCGCGGCCGATCAGGAATTCCAGCGAAAGGTAATACGCGCGGCGCTTGCCAGGCTGGTCACGCTCGGCATAGGTGTTCATCCAATCCGACATGAGACGGTCGCGCAACGTCCAGGCCAGCGCATGGTAGGTATAGACGGCGGGACAGCCATGGAAACGTCCCAGATGGTAAAACTGGTAACGCTGGAAATCCTCGGTCAGCGCCTCGCTGCTATCGGGCAATTGCTTGAGGGCGATGCGGTTGGGGGAGACAGGTTTCTCGTCTGGCATGGTGGTTCCCGCTGAGTTCATGTGGAATAGAGCGCTAGGTAATGGCCGGCGCTATCCGCCCAGTCGAACGACTGGCGCATGCCGTTCTGCTGCAGGCGGCGCCATTGCGTGGGCTGGCGGTACAGGTCGAACGCGCGCCGGACGGCCTGCAGAAAAGCCGCCACCTCCGGCGTGTCGAACACGAAACCGGTGGCGTTGCCCGCCGCCAGATTCTCCGCGTCGGCGTCGATCACCGTGTCGGCCAGCCCCCCCGTCTTGAAGACAATGGGCGGCGTGCCATATCGCAGGCTGTACATCTGGTTGAGCCCGCACGGTTCGAAGCGAGAGGGCATCATGAACAGGTCGGCGCCCGCTTCGATATGATGCGCCAGCGCCTCGTCGTAGCCGATCTCGACGAATACGCGCCCAGGATGCTGCTTGGCCAGTCGCGTAAGCTTATGCTCGTATGCAGCCTGACCGCTGCCGAGCAGCACGAAGCGCGCATCGGTCTCGGACAGCAGCACCGGGATCGCCGCCAACACCCAGTCGATCCCTTTCTGCTCGACCAGCCGGCCCACCAGTCCCAATAGCGGCGCCTGCATCGCATCGTCGTCTGCGCGCGGCAGAAAACGCTCGATCAGCGCCTGCTTGTTGCGCCGCTTGCCGGGCAGAATGCGGCTCATCGAATAATGCGCGGGCAGGTGCGGATCGGTGGACGGGTTCCATATCCGGGTATCGATTCCGTTGAGAATACCGTGCAGCTTGTATTGCCGGGAAAGCAGCAGCCCGTCGAGTCCATAGCCGAATGCCGGCGTGCAGATTTCGGCCGCATAAGTGGGACTCACGGTGGTGACGGCATCGGCGTAGACGATGCCCGCCTTCAGCATGGACAGGCCGCCGTGGAATTCCACGCCCTCGGACGACCACCACGAGCCGGGGAGTTGCAGGCGAACAAAATCACCATGCGAGAAATAGCCGCCGTAGGCCAGATTGTGGATAGTGAACACGGTTTTCGGGCGCCCGGGCTGGTCGGCCAGGAACGCCGCCACCAGCCCGGTCTGCCAGTCGTGAGTATGCACCACCGCGGGCTGCCATCCGATATCGAGCGCATCCTGCGCCAGCAGCGCAGCCACCCGCGCGAACACTGCGAAGCGCTCGGCATTGTCGGGCCAGTCCTGGCCGTTGGCGTTGACATAGGGATTGCCCGGGCGGTCGAACAAGGGCGGGCAGTCGATCACCCAAAGCGGGAAGGCAAAATCGGGATGGCGCGTTTCCAGGATGCGCGCACTGACGATGCCTTCGGCGCCGCGCACGTCGAGCCAGCCGAGGATGCGCACCTGGTCGAGCTGGCGCAACAGCGCCCGGTAGCCCGGCAGCACCAGACGGATATCGGCGCCGCGTGCCTGCAAGGCATGCGGCAGGCTGTAGGCCACATCGCCCAACCCGCCGGTTTTCACCAGCGGGTAGGCCTCGCTGGCGACAAACAGGATTTTCATTGCTCCGCGTTTCATTGTTTTTTTCCGTGTTTTTATTTGATCGAATCAACTGCAAGGTTTGAGAAAGATCGCCCCCAGTGGCGGCAGCGTCACTTCAACGGAATGGTCGAACCCCATCCAGGGCAGATTCTGCGGATGCAGCGGCTGGCCGTTGCCGAGGTTGCTGCCGCCGTAATACATCGAATCGGTATTCAGCGCCTCGCACCATGCGGCGCCCGACGGCATGCCGATGCGATAGCCGCGACGCGGCACCGGCGTGAAATTGAGCAGCACCACCAGCTGGGCGGACGCATCCCGCCCCTGCCGCACGAGGCTCAGCACCGACTGGTCGGCATCGTGGCAATCAATCCAGCGGAATCCGCGCGGATCGAAGTCGAACTCATGCAGCGCCGCCTCGTTGCGATAGAGTCGGTTCAGATCGCGCAGCAGCGCACGGATGCTGTCGTGCGCAGGAAACCCGAGCAGCACCCAGTCGAGCTGGCCGGCCTCCTTCCATTCGTTCCACTGGCCGAATTCGCCGCCCATGAACAGCAGCTTCTTGCCCGGATGCGCGTAGTGCCAGGCGTAGAACAGCCGCAGGTTGGCAAAGCGCTGCCAGACGTCGCCCGGCATCTTGTCGAGCAGGCTTTTCTTCATGTGCACCACTTCGTCGTGCGACAGCGGCAGCACGAAGTTCTCGGTCCACGCATACATCTGGCTGAAAGTCAGCTGATTGTGCTGGTACTTTCGATAGATCGGCTCCTTCTCGATGTAGTCGAGGCTGTCGTTCATCCAGCCCATATTCCATTTCATCGAGAAACCCAGGCCGCCGAGCTCGACCGGACGCGACACCGCCGGCCACGCAGTCGATTCCTCGGCGATGGTCAGCACGCCGGGAAAACGGCCATGGACTTCGGTATTCATTTCGCGCAGGAACTGAACCGCCTCGATGTTCTCGCGCCCGCCATACTGGTTCGGCAGCCATTCGCCCGGTTGCCGCGAATAGTCCAGATACAGCATCGAAGCGACCGCATCGACACGCAGGCCGTCGATGTGGAACTCGTCCAGCCAGTAGAGCGCATTGGCCACCAGGAAATTGCGCACTTCGTTACGGCCGAAGTCGAACACCAGCGTGCCCCACTCCTGATGTTCGCCACGGCGCGGATCGGCGTGTTCGTAGACCGGCTCGCCGGTGAAACGCGCCAGCGCGAAATCATCCTTCGGAAAGTGTGCGGGTACCCAGTCGAGCAGCACACCGATGCCGGCCTGGTGGCAGGCGTCGACGAACGCACGGAAGTCGTCAGCCGAACCATAGCGCGCAGTCGGCGCGTAATAGCCGGACACCTGATAGCCCCACGAAGCATCGAGCGGATGTTCGGCCACCGGCATCAGTTCGATGTGGGTATAGCCAAGATCCAGCACATAGGGGATCAACTCGGCCACCAGTTCGCCCCAGGTATAGAAACCGCCATCGGCGTGCCGCCGCCAGGAGCCAGGATGAAGCTCGTAAATACTGACAGGTCGGTGCTGCCAGTCGAAGTGGGCGCGTGCCGCGATCCAAGTGCCGTCCTGCCAGGCATAAGGCGTGTCATTCGGTACGCAGCTGGTGGTCTCCGGACGCATGAACATCTGCCGTGCGTAGGGATCAGTCTTTCTCACCAACTGGCCATGCCGGCCGAGGATTTCATATTTGTAGGCATGCCCTGCGGTCAACTCGGGAACAAACAATTCCCAGATACCTGAAGTGCCCCGGCAGCGCATCGGGTGGCGGCGCCCATCCCATTCATTGAAGTCACCGACGACGCTGACCCGTTGCACCGCAGGCGCCCATACGGCAAACAGGCACCCCTCCACGCCATCGATGGTTTTCACGCGCGCGCCGAGTATTTTCCAGACTTCGAAATGGCGACCTTCTCCAATCAGATAGAGATCCATTTCGCCCAATTGCGGTCCGAAACTGTAGGGGCAATGCGTGGTATGCCAACTGCCCGCCTGCTTGTCCTGCCAACGTAAAACCGGATGCGGGTCAACCGCAGTGCCTGGCGGTAGTTTTCGCTCGAAAAAATCGGTGCCCGCTACCCGTATCATGCGATCGCCTGCCACCTCGACCGCTTCGGCGGCAGGCAGAAAGACACGGATCAGGATGCTGCCATCCGGCTGGACGAGCAAGCCCAATACTTCGAACGGGTCATGGTGCGTGCCGGCCTGTACTCGCAAGATCGGTTCGCTGATCGCCGGCAGGCTGGTACCAGGCGGAGCATGCCGCGGCGAAGTCGTGGGCGCTGCCTTCATGGTTTTGGGGGTGTCTCGCATCGATGGGCTTTCTGTAATTGTTGTAGCAAACGGGAAGCCAGGCCGGGCGCCAGCGCATCCCATTCAAACCGCCAAGTCCAGTTGCCGCTGTCCGTACCAGGCGTATTCATGCGCGCCTCGCTGCCGAGGTGCAGCACATCCTGCAGCGGCAACATCGCCAGGGCGGCACGACTTTCCAGCACCGTGGCAATCATCGCGCCCAGGACCGCATCGGGATCCGAGACGCCCAGCCGCTGCATGACCTCGGGCCGGACATGATCGGGCAGCGTGCGCCACCAGCCCAGCGTGGTGTCGTTGTCGTGCGTGCCCGTGTAATACACCGTATCGGGCTGCACATTCTCGGGTTTGTGCGGGTTGTCGGCATGGGCGTCGAATGCGAACTGCAGCACCGACATGCCGGGCAGCCCGAACTGGTGCCTCAACGCGGTCACGTCCGGCGTGATGATGCCGAGATCCTCGGCCACCAGCGGCAAGTCCCGCATTTCGGCACTGACCGCCTGCAGCAGCGCCACGCCGGGGGTCGCGCGCCATTCGCCATGGATGGCGGTCGGCTCGCTGGCCGGAATCGTCCAGGCCGCGGCCAGCCCGCGAAAATGGTCGATACGAACCAGATCAAACCACTCGAAATGGGCGCGCAGCCGAGCCCGCCACCAGGCGAAGCCGTCGGCCTGCATCATGTCCCAGTTGTAGTGCGGGTTGCCCCAGCGCTGTCCGGTCTCGGAAAAGTAATCCGGCGGTACTCCGGTCACCACGGTGGGATGTCCCGTTTCATCCAGCAGGAACAGGTGCCGTTGGGCCCACACGTCGGCACTGTCGTGCGCAACGAAGATCGGCATGTCTCCAAACATCCGGATCCCGCGTTCCGCTGCCGCCGCGCGGATGTGCTGCCCCCGCACGGTGGACCGATACTGCTCGGCCATGACGGCTTTCAGTGCATCGGCATGGCTGTCATCGAACGCGGAGAGCGTCTGCGCATCGCGGTCGCGCAGTTCACGCGGCCAATCAGTCCAGGGAGCGCCGCCCTGCTCCTGCTTGATCACCATGAAGCGCGCGTAATCGTCCAGCCAGTGGTGCTGTTTCTTGCGCCAACTGGAGAAACCGCGCATGTCGGCACGCGCTCCGGGAAACAGTGCAGGGTTGACCGCAAACGCCGAGGCGCATTGGTAGGGAGACAGTCCAGACAGCGGAATGCCGAGCGGCAGCATCTGCCATACCGTGATACCGGCCGCCTGCAGGAAATCCAGCCAGCGCTCGACGTCTTCCAGCGCGCAGGATGGCAGCGACGTCGGGTGCAACAATATGCCGGCGCGGCGCGTATTGAAATTCATCCGGCATTCCTGCGCATGGTGCCGGCGTTTTCCGCCCAGCCGCCACCGCTCGACAGCGGCACATCCAGCAGGGCCGGCGGCGCGACGCCCAGCAGACGATACAGTTCGCGCAACTGGGTTCGATACAACTGCTCGAAGTCGCTCACGCTGCTTGCCGGGTTGTAGTCGCCGAACCACCAGAACCAGTCCGATCCCTCGCAAACGGCGAGCTGGCGGGTGGCCATCGCCAATTGATCGACATTCAGTTTCCCGGACGCCACCACGCTGTCGTAGGCCTGCTTGGCGGCAACCAGATAATCCCAGCCGCGATTCTTGTCGTTCGAGCCGATCCAGGTCGAAAAGCTGCCGTACACCCAGCTGCCGGCCGCCAGCCGCTTCATCGGTTTCGACGGGATGTGCGCGACCTGTTCGGCAAAGGTCCCGATCTTGAGCGTGGGATGGTTGGACAGCACCGCATACAGGGAATTCAGGAAATGATGGCCGTTGTCGGGGTAATACTCCCAGGCATTCTCGCCGTCGAGAATGATCGAGACGACATGTCGGTTCGCCTCCTTGCCGAAAAAGGTGGCGATGTTTTCCAGATGTTGGACAAAGTCACCCACCGCGTCGTCGGCGTGCCAGTCGCTGTACTTGAAGCCGATCAGATCCGACAGGCCGTCGTCGCGAAAGAAGACCCGCGTCTTGAAGCCGTCGACCTGGGCTGGCGAGAACAGCGCACGCTTGGTTTGCGTCTGCTCTGGCGGGCATCCCGACTTGTCGCAGCTGTTGCGCCACACGCCCTCGCCCGACGCTGTCCAGGAAAAATTCATTTTGTCGAGCTGGGCCAGCGCATCCTCGCTGACACCGCCTTCCGACAGCCACACGCCGGACGGCTTCATGCCGAAATAGCGCTCGAACACCTCGACACCATGCGCCAAATGCCAGCGCGAACGCTCCGCCCCGCCCGGATAGCCGGGCGCATCTGGTACGGGAGCGTCAGGCATTGCATCGCGCAGGTTGGAGAAATCGTTCAGCAGGGGCACGATGGGATGGCCATAAGGGGTCATCGACAACTCGATCTGGCCGCGTTGGGCAAGCGCGCGATAACGCGGAATCAGCCCGGCGATGCAGTTCTGAATCAGGTGCAGCAGCTCATGACGGTCGGCTGCCGAATAATTCCTTTCCTGTGCCATCAAGCGCCGTACCAGCGGCAGCTGCCTGAGCGAATGCCCCAGCCAGACGAGGTGATACCAGGTCAGCAGATCGAGGAAATACTGCTCGGACAGATAACCCATCAGCCAGGGAAGACCGGCGCTGTCGCCACTCGTCTCATCGGTCACGCCGATCATGCTCAGCAGGCGATGGAAGGCCGGATACGGATGGATCATGCGCGCCGCGTTGCAACGCTGGCAATCCCGCACGATGCGCAGGCGGCTGGCGGCATCCGACGGGATGCGCTCGACGCCGGACAGCAGATTCAGCATGTGGTCCTGGGTGGGTTTGCCGTGCTTCAGCAACACGTCGAGTTGCTGGGCATAATCATCCAGCTGCTCCAGGAGCACCGGCGCAAAGTTGACCACCGTACGCATCTCCGGGTAGCGCTCCAGATGCGCGGCCATGTCGCTGTAATCCTTGATGCCATGCAGGTACACCCAGGGCAGATGGTAGGCGCCCTTGAGGCCCTCCCGGTAATACGGCTGGTGCATGTGCCAGCACAGCACCACATTGAGCGATTTAGCCGTCGTAGTCATTCTGCAGTCTCGCGTAAAGGTTCTGGCCGAGCATCGCGGGCGTCACCAGCACGATGCCCTCGGGCGTGACGTGGAAGCGCTTGGCGTCTTCCACCAGGTCCTCGCCGATGACCATGCCGTCCGGGATGACCGTCCCCTTGTCGATGATGGCGCGGGTGATGCGGCAATTGCTGCCGATCGAGACCTTGGGCAGGATCACACTGTCCTTGATGAGGCTGTAGCTTTCCACCGTGGTGGCGAAAAACAGGACCGAGCGCTTGACCCGCGCGCCCGACAGGATGCAGCCGCCTGCGATCAGCGAATCGATGGCCTCGCCGCGCCGTCCTTCGTCGTCGAAAATGAATTTCGCGGGCGGGTATTGCGGCTGGTAGGTCCAGATCGGCCAGTCGCGGTTATACAGATTGAGTTCGGGCTCGATCGAACACAACTCCATATTGGTCTGCCAGTAGGAAAACAGCGTTCCCACATCGCGCCAGTAGGCGGGGTCGCCATCCTTGTCACGGAACGGGAAGGCCATGGCGCGGGCCTCGCCGATGTTGGCGGGAATGATGTCCTTGCCGAAATCGTGGCTGGAACTGGTTCTGCCCGCATCCTCGATCAGGGTCTTGTAGAGGAAGTCCTTGGAAAAAATATAGATGCCCATCGATACCAGGGCTGTCCCGGGTTTGCCGGGAATGCAGTCGGGATTCCTGGGTTTTTCGGTAAAACGGGTGATGCGCATCTCCTCGTCGACCGACATCACGCCAAATCCGCTCGCTTCGGTAGCCGGCACCTCGATGCTGCCGACGGTGAAATCCGCACCGGTCTGAACGTGGTACAGCAGCATCTCCGAATAATCCATGGTGTAGACATGATCGCCGCCAAGCACCAGCACGTATTCCGGGTGATGGCGCTGCATGATGTCGATGTTCTGGAACAGCGCATCGGCCGTCCCCTGGTACCACTCCTTCTTGTGGGTACGCTGCTGCGCGGGCAGGATCTCGACGAACTCCCCGATCTCGGCACGCATGAAACCCCAGGCGCGCTGCAGATGCCGGATCAGCGAATGCGACTTGTATTGCGTGAGCACACCGATGCGGAGAATCCCGGAATTGACGCAGTTGGACAGCGGGAAGTCGATGATGCGGTATTTGCCACCGATCGGGACGGCTGGCTTGGCGCGCCAGGCGGTCAGGTCCTTCAGCCGCGAACCCTCTCCGCCCGCCAGCACGAGCGCCAGCGTCTTGCGGGTGAGATCAGTCACCATTTTCGGTTCGGTGTAATAGCGGTAAAGGCGTTCCTGTTCGGCCTTGGAAAGAGTCATGAACTGCTCCTCGTCTGTCTCGTTATTGATTGAAGGGCGGGACGGGATGCTGCCCACGGGACATGGTCTGCCCCACTGCAAGCGCCCCCGCCACGCCCAGCCTGCTGCTGGTAACCAGGAAAATCGGTGTGCGCTCGACCACGTTGCGCATGCGCCCCTTGGCAACGGCGGCTTCCATGAAGCGGGCGGACTGCATCCGCATGCGCAAATGCGCACTCACCCCGCCCGCAATATACAGGCCGCCATGCGGCCGATACAGCAGCGCCACGTTGCCCACCCACGCACCGTACAGGTCGACAAAAAGATCCAGTGCGGCTTCGGCGGCGGCATCGCCCGATTCAGCACGCGCAGCAAGCCCGGCACCGTCCACCGCGCCATTGGGCAATGGCCGTTCATGCTCAATGCAGCAAAAGCGGTATAGATCGTTCATGGCCGAACCCGAGGCCACGCGTTCCCAGGACACATGACCGTATTCTCCCCGCAAACGTTCCAGCAGGCGCGCCTGGACCGGGCTGGCCGGCGCAAAGTCGATATGCCCGCCCTCGGTGGCAAACGTCCGGTAATGCCCGCGGTCGTCCGCCAGCATGAAGGCGAGCCCCAGCCCCGTCCCTGCGCCCGTGATGACACGCACGCCGCCGGGCTCGGCCAGCTGCGGATTGAGCGCGACCCAATCGGCCGCCGACAAGGCGGCCACCCCGGCTGCGGCGGCTTGAAAATCATTGATGAGATGGACCCCGGCGATGCCCAGCACAGTCTGCAGCGAGCCTGCATCGACCGTCCAGTCGAGATTGGTCAGGCTCACCCGCTGCGCATGCAGCGGCCCGGGCAGCGCCAGAACCAGCCTGTCCGGCCGGGGCGCATCCTGTGCATCGGCGATGAACTGCCGCAACAAGGCTTCTGCAGACGCAAAATCGGCACTGGCATATACCCGTTCGAAGCGCAGACGCATCGCATTGTCCGCCTCGCCTGTCGTCCAGGCCAGCCAGCTTTTGGTTCCGCCAATATCGCCTGCAATCAACTCCATCTTCAAACTATAGGCCAGTGCGTGGGTGACTCATGCGGCGATAGTAATTGATCAGCGCGTTGGTCGAGGCATCATGCCCTGCCACCGGTGCGTCGGCATGCAACTCGGGCAGGATGCGGCTGGCAAGCTGCTTGCCGAGTTCCACTCCCCACTGGTCGTAGGAATTGAGGTTCCAGATCACGCCCTCCACGAAGATCTTGTGCTCGTACAGCGCGATCAGCATGCCGAGCGCATGCGGCGTCAGCTTCTGCAGCAGGATCGCGTTGCTGGGGTGGTTGCCATCGAACACCTTGTGCGACACGAACTGGCCGGTCTGAGCCAAACCCATTTCACGCTGCGTCTCCTCGCGCGTGCGGCCGCGCATCAGCGCCTCGGTCTGCGCGAGGAAGTTGGCGATCAGGATGTCGTGATGTTCCTGCAATTCGGTGTGCGATTCGATCGACACGATGAAATCGGCCGGGATGATCTTGGTACCCTGATGCAGCAGCTGGTAGAACGCATGCTGGCCGTTGATGCCGGTGGCACCCCATACGATTGCGCCGGTGGGGTAGTCGACGATGTTGCCGTCGCGGTCGACCGATTTGCCGTTGCTTTCCATGTCGGCCTGCTCCAGGTAGGCCGGCAGGCTGCGCAGGTAATGGTCGTAGGGCAGGATCGCGTGCGACTCGGCGCCGAAGAAGTTGTTGTACCAGACGCCCAGCAGCGCCAGGATGACCGGCATGTTGGCGGCCAGCGGCGCATGGCGAAAATGCTCGTCCATGGCGTGGGCCCCCTCCAGCAATTCGACGAAGCGTTCTGCGCCTACCGCCAGCACGATCGACAGCCCGATGGCCGACCACAGCGAATAACGTCCCCCCACCCAGTCCCAGAATTCGAACATGTTGGCGGGATCGATGCCGAATGCGGCGACCGCGTCGCGGTTGGTCGACACCGCCACGAAATGCCTTGCGATGTGCTTCTCCGCCTGCGACTGCGCCAGGAACCACGCACGCGCATAGTGCGCGTTGGTCATCGTCTCCTGCGTGGTGAAGGTCTTGGACGACACGATGAACAGTGTCGTTTCCGGATTCAACGCCTCCAGCGCCTCCTTCACATGCGCGCCGTCGATATTGGAGATGAAATGCATCTTCAGGCGCGGATGGCGGTACGGCTTCAATGCCTGGTAGACCATCTGCGGACCGAGGTCGGAACCGCCGATGCCGATGTTGACGATATCGGTGATGCGCTCGCCGGTATAGCCACGCCACTCGCCGCTCCGCACCCGCTCGGCGAACGCACCCAGGCGCTCGATCACTGCGTTCACCTTCGGCATCACGTCCTCGCCGTCGACGATGACTGGATGGTTGCTGCGGTTGCGCAGGGCCACATGCAGGACCGCGCGATTCTCGGTGTTGTTGATCTTGTCGCCGCTGAACATGCGCTCGCGCCAGCCGGCAACGTCGGCCTCCTCGGCCAGCTTGACCAGCAGGCCCATTGTCTCGCCGGTGATGCGGTTCTTCGAATAATCCAGCAACAACTCGCCGACCTGGAGCGAGAACCGTTCGAAGCGCGCCGGATCGGTTGCGAACATGTCGCGCATATGGGCTGCCGCGATCGCGGCCTGATGCGCTTTCAACTGAAGACAGACCGGGCGATGCAACGGGCCCGCCACTTCATTCCTTTTCTCTTGCACAAATACTGATGATGTCATGCAGTGTTTCTCCCTACCGGAATGTGCCGCGCCATTTGGCTATGACATTCGATGCCGCCCGATCGTCAACAAGCAACGGCTATGCCACTGACGCAATAAAAACGTCACCACTTGATTAACCATAGGAAAAATTGGTGATGGGCACATGACAGGCCAAAACGCCGCCCCAAAAATGTGCCCCGAATCTTCAATGTCGCCGTAAGACAGGGACGAGCATGCACCCAAAAGGTGCCCTTGAAGGGATCTATCCTACATACGTACGAATTGGTACGCTCCTTGCTGCACCATGGATAGGCACGATGCTAGCAGTCCGGCCTCCAACAAAATCCGACAACTCATTGTTTTTACTGGGTCTCGATTTTGGACCGCACGGGCAGCCTGTTAATCGTTCGGCAGTAGCTGGCGAAAACTCGGAGAGGTGGGATATGCATGTTTTGATCACGGGCGGCGCAGGGTTCATCGGATCGCATCTGGCGGAGCACCATTTGGCGCTGGGCGACCAGGTCTATGTCGTGGACAATTTGAGCACCGGCTCCCTTGCGAACATCGACCCCTTCCGCGGCAACTCCGCCTTCCGCTTTGCCGAGGCCGACATCCTGCACTGGAACGGCCTCGACAAGGCTGTCGCCTGGGCCGACCGCATCTACCACATGGCTGCGGTCGTCGGCGTGAAAAAGGTACTGGAAGATCCGGTGGCCGTGATGGCGACCAACATGACCGGCACCGAACGGATCCTGCGCGCCATCCAGCACGGTGGCTGGAACCCGCAGGTCATCATCGCCTCGACCTCGGAGGTGTATGGCTTCAACACCAGCAGCAGCTTCTCCGAGATCGACTACATCGTGCTACCCTCCGCCGGCCGCCTGCGCTGGGCCTATGCCGTGACCAAGCTGGCGGACGAGTTCCTCGCCTTCTCCTACGCCCGCAAATACGGGCTGAACATCGTGGTCGCCCGGCTGTTCAACACCATCGGCCCCAACCAGGTCGGGCATTACGGCATGGTGGTGCCCAGTTTCGTCAGGCAGGCGGTCAACAACGAGCCGCTCACCGTCTACGGCGAAGGCAACCAGACACGCTCGTTCTGCGACGTACGCGACACCGTGGTGGCGCTGGACCGCCTTGCCGGCTGCCCGGCAGCCTGGGGCGAAGTGGTGAACGTCGGCAACGACCAGGAGATATCCATCCACGATCTGGCCTCGCTGATCGTGCAACGCGCGCACAGCAGTTCGCCGCTGCACTACATTTCCTACAAGGATGCCTACGGCGAGGAATTCGAGGACGTCACACACCGGCGTCCGGTGCTCAACAAACTGCGGGCGCTCACCGGATTCGAACCGGAATGGAAGCTGAACGACACACTTGACGACCTGATCACGCGCGAATCCGCGAAGATCCGGCGCGTCGCCTAGAATAGACGCCCATGGCCACGACACCTTATTTCATCCTCAGCCCGAACACGGTGCTGAGCCTCATCGGCCTGGCCCACGGACCGGACAAGACCCTTCCCAATCCGGCCGAGGATTGGCGCGAGGCCACGGTCGATGTCGTGATCCCCGCCTTCAACGAGGAGAGCAACATCCCTCTGTGTCTGGCCGCACTGGCGCGCCAGACCCGCAAGCCCACGCGCATCATCCTGATCGACGATGGCAGCCGCGATCGCACGGTCGAATATGCCCAGACCTTCTGTGCCCTCAACGGCATGGACCTGATCACAATCCGGCGCGCGCACTCGATCGGCAAGACGCCGACCCTGAAGCGCCAGTCGCGCGAATTCGATTCTGACGTCGAGTTCATTCTCGACGGCGACACCGTGCTGGAATCGGACAACTACATCGACCGCGTGGTCGAGGAACTCTATAAGGGCATCGCCAGCGCCTGCGGCACCGTGTTGCCGCTGCGCGACCGCGACCGCCACGCCATGCTCAAGACCGAGGCGCTGCAAACCTTTCTCAAATCCCATCCCGAAGCCACCATCTATCCCAGGGTAGGCTGGTTCCACCACCTGCAGCGCGGCATCACCAACATGTACCGCGACGTGTTGTATTACTTCCTGCAGAAATTCGTGTACTTGGGGCAGGTGACCTTCTTCGGCAGCATTCTCAATCCGGTGGGATGTGCCGTGGCCTACCGCCGCAGCGTGCTGAAAACCATCGTGTTCGACCGCTACGAGCCGATCTTGGGCGATGACCTCACCAATTCGGAAGACATCTTCATCGGCTTCGCCATGAACGACAACGGCTACCGCAACATCCAGGTGACCGACGTCTACGCCCGCTCGCAGGAACCGGAAGTCGGCCGGGTGCCAGGGCAGATCTATCTGTGGTCCTCGTCCTTCCTGCAGAGCTGCTACTATTTCGACGACCTGATGCGCAGCCCGTTCAAGGCCTTCAAGCGCTACCGCCGCAAGAAGAAGGAAGCCGCCAAAGTGACCGGAAACCACGCCGACAAACGCGTGCATTTCGAACAGTACCGCCAGCCCTTTGGCGCCGACTACACGCGCAAATACGGTCGTCCGATCGGCTGGGTGCTGTTCATGTCGGCGTTCGAGAAAGTGGCCTTTCCGACCGCGCTGCTGATCATGATCCTGCTGCAACTGTGGGAACCGCTGGCGATCACGCTCATTGCGGAAACCGCCGTCGGCACCAGCATCCTGGTCACGGTGGCCAAGGGACATCGACTGGAATATTTCTTCAAGAGCCTGCTGGTGATGCCGTTGCGTTATGCCGTGCTACTGTTCGATCTCATCACGGTCGGCCGCTTCGCCGCCGATCTGTGGATCTTCCGTAACCGGCGGTGGCGCAAATGAAATTGCTTCCGATCCTCGCTCTGGCCTGTCTCGCGGCGGCACCGCTGCCGGCGGCTGCGCAGCCCGTCCCCGACGCCGGCCTGCGTGCCGAGATGCAGGGTCAATGGACCGACGCAGTGGGCATCTATCAGCAAGCGCTGGCAGCCAACCCGGCGCAGGCGGATTTGTGGGAACGCATCGCCGACATTCGCGCCACCCAGCTCAAAGATCCTGTTGGTGCCGCCGAAGCCCTGCGTGAGGCAACGCAATACGCGCCCATGGACGCCCGCCTGCACTACAAGCTTTCGCAGGCCTATGCCGCCATCCAGAAAGGTCCGAGCGCGCTGGCCGCCATCGCGCAAGCCGTCGAACTCGACCCGGGCAATCCGACCTACCTGCGTGCGCGCGGCGAAATCGCCCTGTGGACCGGCTATTACGCCGTGGCGACCGACAGCTTCGAACGCATCCTTGCCGCGACGCCCCAGGATGCCGATGCCCTGCTCGGTCTCGCCCGGGCCAGCGCGCGCAGCGGCAAGAAGGACGCCGCCGTGCCGCGCTATCGTACCTACCTGACGCAGCGTCCGCAGGACAAGGACGTGATGCTGGAGTACATGGAACTGGAAGCCGAGCGCGGCGACACCCAGGCCGTCCAGGAATACGACGCGCTGTTCCGCCAGCGCTTCGGCACGAGCAAGGATTACTGGCTGCGCATGGCCGATCTCTATGCGTTGGGCAACCATCCCGCGGCCGCGTCGGCCGCACTCAAGGAAGCGAGCCGCCTCGCCCCGCAGGATCATGCCCTGTACTACCGCCTGGCGCAGAGCTACTCCACCGACAAGGAAGCCGGCGACGCAGCGGACGCCATCGAGCACGCGGTGGCGCTCGACCCGACCAACCTCGAGTACCTGCGCAGCCGCGCCGATATCGCCGCCTGGCGCAGCGACTACGCCACGGCGCTGGACAGTTACCGGCGCATCCTCGCAATCGCACCGGACGACCCCGGGGCACGCCTGGGGATTGCCCGTGTGTATTACTGGCGCAACCAGCTGGACGACTCGGCGCGCGCCTATCGCGACTACCTGGCCAGGCAGCCCGGCGTGGCAGCCGCATCGATGGAATACATCGTCGTCGTCACCGAACTGGGCGACTACGCGCGTGCGATGGAGCTGCTGGAAGCCTACAAGACACGCTTCGGCGACAACCTTGCCTACCGCAAGCAGAAAGCGCGCGTGCTGGCTTGGGCGGAACGGCCGACGCCCGCCCTCGGCTTCATCGCCGCACTCGAACCGGAACTGCGCGACGACTACGAACTGGGCTACACCCGCACCATCGCCCTGCATTACGCCCATCGCCCGCGCGAAGCGCTGGCGAGCCTTGCCGACGTCGCGCGTCTGCGCCTGGACAGCAAGGAAACCGCCGACCTGACCCGCTTCATCTACACGCCGCAGCGGTCCAACGCCACTCTCAATCTGGGCTACGAGTCGGCCTCCGACAACATCACGCTCCGCCATGCCGGACTGGCGGGCGAATACGTGATCAACCCCGAAACCCGCCTGTTCGGCGGAGCCGACCGCCAATCGATCAATACGAAAGCCGGCAGCCCCTACGCCAGGCCGGACGGCGGCACCACCGTCGGCTACAACCGTGCCTGGCTGGGCGTCCAGCACCGCATTTCGCCCAGGCTGTCGCTCGACGCGCAGGTCGGCGGCGGCACGGCCACGGGCGACAGCCGCTTCATCTACGAACTCGGCGCCGACCTGCAGCCGAGGGACGAGCTTGCCCTGCGGCTGTCGCGTCGCCAGGATTTGTTTGCCGTGTCGCCCCGTGCCGCGGCGCTCGGCATCGAGCGCCGCGCCAATACCCTCGACGCGACCTGGACCCCCGACCTGCGCTACACCGTCGCCGGCCGCCTCGCCTACGACACGTTCTCCGACGGCAACGACCGCTGGGAGGCCGAGCTTGCGCCGCGCCGCGCCATCCTGCGCACGCAGCGCCTGAACCTGGACCTCGGCGTGAGCGGCCGCTGGTTCGGTTTCGACCAGGACCCGGGCAACGGCTACTACGCCCCCTCCCTCTATCAACGCTACGCACTGACCGCCTTCACCTACTGGAAGATCAGCGACGACGACGGCGTGAGCGTGGCCTTCAGCTACGGCCCCTACAAGGACAACACCCAATCCGGCTTTCGCAGCGGCGGCGACATCGTGGCGGAAGGCTTCTTCGGCCTGTACCGGGACTGGTTCCTCGACGTAAAGGCCGGCTTTTCCAGCTATGGCGGCGGCCCCACGGCAGGATACCGCTCGCGCACGTTCGAACTCGGCCTGACACGCCGTTTCTAAGTCCCGTCCAGCAAGGCGACCCCCCTCCGGAATGCGTCGCACTTGGGCAACATGACACGCTGGCTGTTTCTCCTTCTCTGCCTGCTCCCCTTCGCCGCGTCGGCCGCGCCGCCGCTGGAACGCACGGTGGCGGTCACCTTCGATGATCTGCCCTTTGCCTCGGTTCCGACCGAGGACGACGGCTATCTCGAGGACATGACCGCCCGCCTGCTGCACAGCCTGCAGGCCGAGCATGTACCCGCAGTCGGGTTTGTCAACGAGGCGAAACTGACCCGCGACGGCATCCTGGATGCAGGTCGGGTCGGCCTGCTGCGCGTGTGGCTGCAGGCTGGCTTCGAGCTCGGTAATCACACTTTTTCGCACCTCTCGCTCAACCGGGTGCCACTCGCTGAGTTCGAGGCCGATCTGCTGCAGGGCGAAACCGTGACCCTCCCCCTCATGCAGCGCGAAGGCAAGACTCTGCGCTGGTTCCGCCATCCATTCCTGCACCAGGGGACGACCCCCGAAGTACGCGCGGCTTTCCGGGATTTCCTGACGGCGCATGGCTATGTCGTGGCCCCCGTGACCGTGAACAGCCCGGAATGGGTGTTCGCCGCTGCGTATGCCCGGGCGCAGGCGCAAGGCGACGAGGACGCGGCACGCCGCATCGGCGCCGCCTACGTGCCCTACATGCAGACGGTGTTCGCGCAGGCCGAGCAGCTGGCGCTCGACCTGTTCGGCCGCCCCATCGCCCACGTGCTGGTGCTGCACGCCAATTCGCTCAACGCGGATCACTTCGACGCGCTCGCCGACATGCTCAGGCAGCGCGGCTACCGCTTCGTCACGCTGGATGACGCGCTCAGGGATCCCGCCTACGCCGCGCCCCTGGGGGCCAGCGGCGCGGAAGGCGAATCCTGGCTCGAAGGCTGGGCCCGCCAGGCCGGCCTGCGGCCGCCGCTGCCACCACCCGTCCCGGGTTTTGTCACCCAGTGGGCCGGGACCGCCGCGCTACGCGGCTACTGACATGTCCTGGCGCATCACCCTCATGGCAATCGCGTCCGCCGTCGTGTGCACCACGGCCACCTTCGCCCTTGCCGCCGGCGGCGTGCGCAGCCTGGCGCACACGGCCGGGATCCATTTCGGCACGGCCGTGAACGTCGAGGCCCTGGGCACCGACGCCCCCTATTCCCGGCTGCTGGCGCGCGAGTTCGACCTCGTCACGCCGGAGAACGCGATGAAATTCTCCGTCATCCAGCCCGAACGCGGACGCTTCGATTTCTCGCAGGCGGATGCCCTTGTCGCATTCGCCGAAGCGCATGCCATGCAGGTAAACGGCCATGTACTGGTGTGGGATCAGCAACTGCCGGACTGGCTGACGCAGGGCCATTTCAGTTCCGACGAACTGAAGGCCATCCTGCGCGAGCACATCCAGACCGTCGTCGCCCGCTATCGCGGACGCGTGGCCTCATGGGACGTGGCGGCCGAAGCGGTCGGCGAAGACGGCAAGCCACGCGAGACCTTCTGGTCGCGCGGCATCGGCGCGGACTATCTGGCGCTGGCATTCCGCTGGGCACACGAGGCCGACCCGCAGGCGCGCCTGCGCTACAACGACTATGGCGGCGAAGGCGCCGGGGCCAAGTCGGACGGCATCTACACGCTGGTGGCCGGCCTGCGCACGCACCGCGTCCCGATCGACGCCGTGGGCCTGCAGATGCACGTGAGCCTGAACGACGCGCCCCGCCCCGAGGACGTGCGCCTCAACATGAAGCGCCTGGCCGCGCTCGGGTTGCAGACCGACATCACCGAAATGGACGTGATGCTGCCTCTGCCAGCGAGCCGCGCGGCTCTCAAGAAACAGGCTGTGCTGTATGGCGCCATGCTGCAGGCCTGCCTGGCCGTACCGCAGTGCCGCAGCTTCTCCACCTGGGGGGCGACCGATCGTTATTCGTGGATACCGGAATTCTTTCCCGGCCAGGGTGCGGCGCTGCTATTCGACGCATCCGGTCATGCGAAACCCGCATACTGGAGCATCAAGCTCGCGCTGCTAACTAAGGCATCTCACAAGCGTTAAAAACCGCAGGCAGGTAAATCCGGGAGTACGAAACCCGAGGTTTCAGTATTCAAGCTTTCTTCCATGACTGTCTGGTTCTCGGCCAGAGCCGCCAGTGGAACCAACTCAGTGGAATGGCTGTAATCGCACAATTTTCTACCCTTAGTATCGGCCTTGGACGTTGGGTATGTTTGAGTTACGGTGTCGGCGATGAAGCCGACAACTCGTTCAGAACAAGAAGTTTTTGCTGACCTAGCCGCGCTCTGTTGCCGGCCTGGCTACATCCATGCTGTCGCGCACATCTGCTTCCGGGACAATATCATCCTCCACTCGGGTGACATGAAGGAAGCCGATTTGAGGAAGATGTTCTCACCCTTGCGACTCATCCGAACGGAGATCAATACCTTGCTTGGCTTAATGGTCAAGGCTGAGATCGATTGGAGCCTGCCTACACCGAAGCTAGTGCAGGAGTACATGGATGCGACAGAGCAACTCCTTGAAGAGTTGCACCACTGTCTGTCTGGAGAGTTCTGGTCGGGTCTAACCAAAGAAGCTGTTGACAGCGGCTTCGATCCATTTGAGCGGGGGGCTGTACTGCGAGAGCCGATCTTCTACAGCGGGGAAGCGGCTTACAACTTCCAATACCTCGATTTGGCCGTCCGTAAATACGCGGCCGACGCGTCATGGCTCGAGGCAAACCGAGGCTTCACCATCGATCTGGCCTCGCGTGTCGCCAAAGCGGTTGAAGAGGTCCACGCCGACCACTTTGACGCAATTCGTGAGCACATGCGAAAGCAGCACCCTGACGAATGGACCATGCTTCCTCTATTCGCCTTCACTGCTGATGAGATTGCAGTGAAGGCGAAACTTGCTCCCGACGTGGTGGAACGGGTGCTTGGCATATTTGAATTGTCTTCTGCTGAACGCAATGCGGGGTTCAACGAGCTTCACGACTTCAACGTCATCACAGCCATGCCCCTGCTGCGGATGCCAAGCGGAGAGCTCCTATCACTCCAATCCTATTCGCTTGCCGAGGCCATTTACGAAGCGCCCTTTTACTGGATGGCCCAGGACAAGCTATATCTGCCAACGCTTACTAAAAACCGAGGCGGCTTCACTGAGACCTTTGTAGCTGAGCGCCTCGGCTTGGTCTTTGGTGACGATCATGTTCATTTGAACGTGGATGTTTTCGAGACCAAGGCGACGAAGGTTTCTGACATCGACGTGCTAGTCGTCTGGGGCAATCGGGTCGTCATCGTGCAGGCCAAATCGAAGCGCCTGACTCTGGAATCGAAAAAGGGGAATGACCAGGTTATCCGGGACGACTTCATGAAGGCAGTCCAGGCTGCTTACGCCCAGGGGGCCGCTTGCGCCAAGGTCTTACTCGGCAAGCCATACCGGCTGGCAACCGCAGACGGGCATACGGTTGAGCTACCAAGTGAGATCAAAGAAATCTACATCTTCTGTGTCGTCAGCGATCACTACCCAGCCTTGAGCTTTCAGACACGGCAGTTTCTGAAGACAGAATCGATCGATCGGGTTCAAGCACCGCTGGTTATGGACGTTTTCGCTGTGGATGCCATGACCGAAATGCTGCAGTCACCGCTACAGTTTCTCAGCTACGTGAACCGCCGTGCCAACTATGCTGAGCAACTCATGGCATCGCAGGAACTGACTATCCTTGGCTATCACCTGTCCAAAAATCTATGGGTGCAGCCTGATGTTAACCTGGTGTATTTAGGGGATGACTTTTCAGCCGGGTTAGACATCGCGATGGCCGTTAGACGTGCTGGCGTACAAGGGGCCGCAACGCCCGATGGCGTCCTGACACGGTTTGGAAAAACGACACTTGGTAAAGTAGTGAAGGAAATTGAGGCGCGACCAGACCCTGTAACTATCGACCTCGGCTTCATGCTCCTTGCAATGAGCGAACAAGCTGTAAACGAAATAAGTCGTGCTGTTGACAGGCTAGCTGCTCGGACGCGTGCAGATGGCGAGATGCATGACGCCACATTTGGCTTCAAGGAAGGTTTTGGGATTACCTTCCACTGCACCGATGAGCCTGCACAAGTGGCTGGCCCTCGCTTGAAGTCTTATTGCGTGCTTCGGAAATACCGGGAGAAGGCTGGGCGGTGGTTTGGGCTCTGCATGACCTCATCGGCGCCGGACGTAAGGTTTGGTGTCTCTTTGGTTTTTCCGTGGGTTCACGATGAGAACCTGGATGAAGAAACCAAAGGGATGCAGGCGCCTGTTCCTATCGATCAGGGTCTTGAAGCACTGATGGGAAGACGAAATCGGGCAAAGAAGACTGGCCGGAACGACCCTTGCCCCTGTGGCAGTGGACGCAAATTCAAGAAATGCTGCCTTGACTAAAGTTGATCCAAGCCTCCAATCAACCTAGTACATGGCACCCGTTGTTGCCGTACCAGAACCGCCGCGTCAGCTTTGAGGCTATCACCAGACACTTTTTCCTTGAATGCGATTGTCCGTTTTGGCCGATCACCAGTCACCCCACTGTCCCTGACTCGGCCAAACCGAACTCACAAGCTCGACTCAAAGGTCTTTACAGCGTTCTAGGCGATTCACGGTGGCCCTCGGTCGCCCAGCAATTTGAATTCGACCACGACCTCATCCTGCACTGCGAGAAACCCACCCAATACCGAGTAGGGTTGCACCCCAAAATCGGTTTGACGCAGGACGAACGATCCCGCGACCACCAGGTGCTCCGGCAAACCCTCAACGGCAAGAGGAATCCACATCACGTGCTGCTGGCCGTGCATTTCGATCTGCACCTTGGCGGCAAATTTGGGGGATTCCCCGGTGATCCGAAGCGAATGCACGCGAACAAAGGGGAATTTGTCGGCTTGTAGGTTATTCACGCCCAGCATGTGCTCACGCGCCCCTTTTATGGCCTCGGGAGACAGGATGGACGCGAAGGCGCTACCGAGAGTCGACCGGTACTTCGAATTGTCGATCTCCAGTTGGTCGAGACGAAATGCCAGATCAAATCGTCCGTTTGCCGCTCCGGTGGCCGGCAGGTAAAAAAACCCGACGAACCGGGGCGCGGAGAGGACATGATTGTGCCCCACTGCGGCAGCCCGGCCGCCACGAAACACATAGATTCGAACCGTCGATTGGCCCGGATCGAGAGTGAAGACTTTTCCACTCGCGCCACTCAACGCGGCATATTCGGTTTTCAATTCCGCCTGGCGGTCGCTCTGGGTGAGCGACGCTCCACTCGTTGGCGAAGCGGGCGATATGACGGTGCAGCTGAGCAGCGTTATGGTGACAGCTGCGCTGGAAAGAAAAGTCAGGATCTTCTTTAGATGCATGCTGGCTCCTTCAAGGTCCGGCAGTTCGTTGGATCTCCGCTAAATTCCGCGTTTCCGATTTGGAATCGGCGAACCATGAATTGTCCCAAGCCGGCCGGATACCGCTGAGCCTTAATCCATCAAGGGTGCGGCCCTCCATTTGACGGTTGTCCGCCCGCCGATGCATCTCCGACACCATACCCTCGAACTGACGCTTGATCTGGCGGCTGATCAAGAAATCGCCGATCAGCGGCGGCAGCCAGAAATCCGGTGTCATCCGGACCTGATAATCGATCCGGGTGTATGTTCCGTTGCCCTGCACCCGCACGACACCGTGGATGGCCAGATTGCCTGCCACCGAGTTGATGACAATGGATCCGTCGGGGGGATACATCACATCCAGGGTCGTGCGGGTTGGGTATTCCAGGAACAGGAGTCGCGCCACGCCTTCGATCTCCACGCGTTTTCTCCCGGCTCCGGCACTGATCAGACGGGCGGCAAGGATGTCTGGAACGAAGCGGGGCATGTTCTCGTAATCGTTCAACACGTCCCAGACCACTTCATGCCTTATCGGCAGCACCAGCGCCACGCCTACCTGGATAGCCTTGCCGTCGGCAACGCGTGCGGTATTCACGGTGACCTCGTCGGCAATGCTGTCGCCCGGGTTGGCGGCAAGACGGTCCCACTTAATCGCCGCCAAATCGTCCTTGGCCACGCTGTGTCCTTCCCCGTACAACCACTCGAGATCGAACTTCGCGCTGGCATCTGCTTGATCTGGCGGCGGTTGCCAAAGGTCGTATGTCTTGTGGTAATCGCCCACTGCATGCGCTGCTGTGCCATCTGCGCCCCCACCCCCCAGGGCGGCAACCAAAGCCGCTGCCAGTGGCACCCAGCCTGGAATTCTCTTTGCCATGTCCGGGTCGTCCTCGTATGGAAATCGGTGGCGCTGCCTTGTCGCGAGAGTCGTCCAGGGTGGCCAGGCCTTGGGCGGGTGCATCGCATCCTAAAGGCGCAACATCAAGGCGGATTTATCCCGTGCCATCACACGTGGATACGCTTGTCATGTGAGTAAACAGAAATGGATTGGGATTTATTCCCGAAGCGACGAAGATTTTTTTGGGAGGCGGTAGCAGGCAGTTCGATTTTCACGGCTACCCACAATTGGGGCGAACGGTCGTATTCTGATGGGCTGAGGGACGGAAGGACCTTAGCGTCCGGGAACGCCATACAACAAAACCACGCGTATTTATTGGTGCCGGGAGGGGGACTCGAACCCCCACAGTGTTACCACCGGCGGATTTTGAATCCGCTGCGTCTACCGATTCCGCCATCCCGGCAAAGGGGCCGGATGCGAACGCGTCCGGCGACAGAAGCCGCGCATTATCGCCGAATCGGACGGCCTGCCGCAAGGCGACCGTTATAATCGCGCCCCATGCGTGTTGCCGATTTCGATTTCGATCTCCCTGCCGACCTGATTGCCCAGTTTCCTCCCGCGGTACGCGGCGGCAGCCGGCTGCTGCACGTCGAGGCGACCGGTGCACTGCATGACCGCTGGTTCAGCGAGCTACCTGCGCTGCTGCGGCCGGACGATCTGCTGGTGATGAACGATACGCGCGTGATCAAGGCGCGGCTGTTCGGCCAGAAGGACTCCGGCGGCAAGGTCGCACTGCTGGTGGAGCGGGTCGTGGGCGAATTCGAGGCGCTGGCCTTCATCCGCGCCAGCCACGCGCCGAAACCAGGCTCGCACATCCATCTTTCCGAAGACACCCTCCTTGATGTGCTGACGCGGCAGGACGATCTGACGCAGCTGCGCTTTCCGCGCCCGGTGCTGGAGGTGCTGGACCAGTTCGGCCGGTTGCCGCTGCCGCCCTACATCGAACACGTGCCGACGGCAGACGACGAAGCGCGCTATCAGACCGTCTACGCCGACGAGCCGGGTGCGGTGGCGGCGCCGACGGCCGGCCTGCATTTCGACGACGCGATGCTGGCTGCGCTAAAAGAACAGGGGGTCCGTGCGGAACGGGTGACCCTGCACGTCGGCGCCGGCACCTTCCAGCCGGTACGGGTGGACGACGTGGCCGAGCATAAAATGCACAGTGAGCGCTACACGATCCCCCCGCAGACGGTCGATGCCATCACTGAGACCCGCGCACGCGGCGGCCGCGTGGTGGCTGTGGGCACCACCAGCCTGCGCGCGCTGGAAGCGGCCGCGCAGGCTGGTCGATTGCACGCAGGCTCCAGCGAAACCGACATCTTCATCACGCCGGGCTATCGATTCCGGGTGGTCGACACGCTCATCACCAATTTCCATCTGCCCCGCTCCACGCTGCTGATGCTGGTCTCGGCGTTTGCCGGCGTGGACACCATCCGCGCCGCCTATGCGCATGCCATCAAAGAGCGCTACCGCTTCTTCAGCTATGGTGATGCGATGTTTTTAGAGAAACGCCCCCCCGAATGAAATTCGATCTCCTCACCACCGACGGCGGCGCGCGCCGCGGCCAGCTCCAGCTCGCGCACGGCACCGTGCAGACGCCCGTGTTCATGCCGGTGGGCACCTACGGCACGGTGAAGGCCATGTCGCCGGCCGAACTCACCGATATCGGCTTCGAGATGGTGCTGTCCAACACCTTCCACCTGTGGCTGCGGCCAGGGCTGGACGTGATCGAAAAATTCGACGGGTTGCATCGCTTCATGGGCTGGGACAGGCCCATCCTTACCGATTCGGGCGGCTTCCAGGTGTTCAGCCTGGGCAAGCTGCGCAAGATCACCGAGGACGGCGTGAAGTTCGCCTCGCCGATCAACGGCGACAAGCTGTTCCTGACGCCGGAAATCTCGATGCAGATCCAGCGCACGCTGAATTCCGACATCGTGATGATCTTCGACGAGTGCACGCCCTACCCTGCCACCGAGCGCGAAGCGGCCGACTCGATGCGGCTCTCGTTGCGCTGGGCGGCACGTTCCAAGGCGGCACATGCCGGCAATCCCAATGCGCTCTATGGCATCGTGCAGGGCGGCATGTACGAAGGCCTGCGCAACGAATCGGCGCGCGAGCTGATCGCCATGGACTTCGACGGCTACGCCATCGGCGGTCTCTCGGTGGGCGAGCCGAAGGACGACATGACGCGCATCCTCGCCCACACCGCGCCGCAATTGCCGGCTCACAAGCCGCGCTACCTGATGGGCGTCGGCACGCCGTCCGACCTGGTCGCGGCAGTAACCCAGGGCATCGACCAGTTCGACTGCGTGCTGCCGACGCGCAACGCGCGCCACGGCATCCTGTTCACCCGGCGCGGCGAGATGCGCATCCGCAATGCGCGCTGGAAGACCGACACCGCGCCGATCGACGACGAATGCGACTGCCATACCTGCCGCCACTTCAGCCGCGCCTACGTGCACCATCTGATCCGTGCCAACGAAATCCTTGGTGCGCGGCTGGCAACGATCCACAACCTGCACTACTACCACCGGCTGATGGCCGGGATGCGCGCCGCGATCGAAGCGCATCGCTTTGCCGACTTCACGGCCCGGTTTCACGAGATGCAAACGCGTGGGTGGTAGAATCCCGTGGTTTTAACTGAATAGCCTTGATTCGGAGCGTTTACCCATGATTTCCCTTGCCCATGCACAAGCCGCCGCAGCGGCCAACCCGGGTTATGAGCAGTTCCTCCCGCTCATCATCATCTTCGTCCTGTTCTGGTTCATGCTGATCCGTCCGCAGATGAAACGCGCCAAGGAGCAGAAGAAAATGCTGACGGAACTGGCCAAGGGCGACGAAGTCGTCACTGCAAGCGGCCAGGTCGGCAAGATCGTCAAGCTCGGCGATCAATATGTGTCCCTGGAAATCGCCGACGGTGTCGTCACTCACGTACAGAAGCAATCGGTACAGACGCTGTTGCCCAAGGGCACGATCAAAGGCCTGTAAAGACGATGGGTTAGGCGCCAGGAGCCAGGATTGGCGGTTGGCCTGCGGCCACACAACCAACCCCTGGCCACCCGTTTTTCCCGACCCCTACTTCCTCGCTCTCCAATCCTCGCCTCCTAAAATGAACCGCTTCCCGCTCTGGAAATATGTATTCATCGGCATCACGCTGGTGATCGCCTTCCTCTACACCCTGCCCAATTTCTTTGGCGAAGTGCCTGCGGTGCAGATTTCCCCCGTCCGCACGACCGAAAAGGTCGACACGGCACTGCTGGGTCAGGTGGAATCCTCGCTGAAAGCCACCAATCTGGGCAATCAGGGGGTGGAGCTGGCGGGAAATAGCATCAAGGTCCGTCTGGCCAGCACCGACCAGCAGATCAAGGCCAAGGACGTGCTGCAGAACAGTCTGGGGGAACGCTATACCGTCGCGCTCAACCTGGTGTCGGCCTCGCCTGCATGGCTGTCGTCGATACACGCGCTGCCGATGTATCTGGGTCTGGATTTGCGCGGCGGCGTGCATTTCCTGCTTGAGGTCGACATGAAAGCCGCACTGGAAAAGGCGGCCATCCGCTACCAGAACGATTTCCGCACCGAACTGCGAGGCGACAAGATCCGCTACGGACGCATCAGCCGCGAAGGCAACGCCGTGACCGTACACTTTGCCACCCGCGACCAGCGCGATGCGGCCCTCAGCAAGCTGGGGAGCACGTTCACCGAGCTCTTCTTCGCCACTGATGACCAGGCCGAGGGCTTCACGCTGACCGCACGCCTGAAACCGCAGGCCGAAACCAAAGTGCAGGAATTCGCCCTGCAGCAGAACATCACCACGCTCAGAAACCGCGTCAACGAACTTGGCGTGGCCGAGCCCGTCATCCAGCAGCAGGGCGCCAGCCGCGTCGTGGTACAGCTCCCTGGCGTACAGGACACCGCCAAGGCAAAAGACATTCTGGGTCGCACGGCCACGCTGGAAATCCGCATGGTCGACGAACAGGCCGATCCGACCGCCATCCAGCAGGGGCAGGCCCCGTTTGGCGACGACATCGTATCCAGCCGCGACGGTGGGAAGATCGCCGTGAAGAAGGACGTGGTGCTGACCGGCGATTCGATCACCGACGCTTCGCCCGGCTTTGAAAGCACCAGCGGCCAGGCGGCCGTCCACATCAACCTGGATGGCAAGGGCGCACGCATCTTCAAGGATGTGACGCGCGAGAACGTCGGCAAGCGCATGGCCATCCTGCTGATCGAGAAAGGCGTGGCCGAGGCCATCACGTCGCCGGTCATCCGCGAGGAAATCGGTGGCGGCCGCGTACAGATCACCGGCATGGAATCCGCCCAGGAAGCCTCCGACGTCGCCCTGCTGCTGCGCGCCGGCGCGCTGGCCGCCCCGATGCAGATCGTGGAGGAACGCACCGTCGGCCCGAGCATGGGTGCGGAGAACATCAGCAAGGGCTTCCACTCCAACCTGTGGGGGTTCCTCGCCGTCACGCTGTTCATGGTGATCTACTACCGTATCTTCGGACTATTTTCCTCGATTGCGCTTGCCATCAACGGCTTCTTCCTGATCGCGCTGCTGTCGATGCTGCAGGCCACACTGACCCTGCCCGGCATGGCGGCGATCGCGCTTACGCTCGGCATGGCGATCGACGCCAACGTACTGATCAACGAGCGGATCCGCGAGGAGCTGCGCAATGGCGCCACCCCGCAGGCGGCGATCCACGCCGGTTACGAACGCGCCTGGGCCACCATTCTCGACTCCAATCTCACCACGCTGATCGCCGGCGTCGCCCTGTTCTGGCTGGGTTCCGGTCCGGTGCGCGGTTTTGCAGTCGTCCTGTGTCTGGGCATCCTCACCTCCATGTTCAGCGCCGTCACCGTGTCGCGCGCCATGGTCAATCTCACCTATGGCCGCCAGGCGCGGCTGGCCAAAGTCTCGATCTAAGGGCAACGCCATGCTGGAATTTTTCCCATTCAAGAAGAACATCCCCTTCATGAGCTGGGGGAAGGTGACGACGGCAATTTCGCTGCTCACTTTTCTCTTTGCGATCTGGGCACTGTGGGACAAGGGCCTGAATCTGGGCGTCGACTTCACGGGCGGTACCGTCATGGAAGTGCGCACCAGCCAGCCCGCCGATTTGCCGGCCATCCGGACGGTACTGGAAAACGCCGGCCTGACGGAAGTGTCGGTGCAGACCTTCGGCACCAGCCGCGACGTGCTGATCCGCTTGCCCAACAAGGGTGAAAGCAACGCTGCGGAAACCAGCAACCGCGTGATGACCGCACTGGCCGCCACCAACCCTGGGCTCGAATTGAAGCGCGTCGACTTCGTTGGCCCGCAGGTCGGCAAGGAACTCTACGACAACGGCGCACTGGCGCTGCTGGTGGTCGCCTTCGGCATCATGGCCTACCTGGCGATCCGCTTTGAATGGCGCTTTGCGGTGGCGGGGATGCTCGCCAACATGCACGACATCGTCATCATCCTCGGCGTGTTCGCCTTCTTTCAGTGGGAATTCACGCTCACCGTACTGGCCGGCGTGCTGGCGATTCTCGGCTACTCGGTCAACGAATCGGTGGTGGTGTTCGACCGGATCCGCGAAAACATCCGCAAGATGCGCGGCGCGACCATCCCGGACATCATCGACGACGCCATCACCCGCACCATGAGCCGCACCATCATCACCCACGGGTCGACGCAGATCATGGTGCTGTCGATGCTGTTCTTTGGCGGCGAAGCGCTGCACAACTTCGCGCTCGCGCTCACCATCGGCATCATGTTCGGCATCTATTCGTCGGTGCTGGTCGCCTCGCCACTGCTGCTGATGTTCGGCGTCAAGCGCGAGCACTTCATCAAGCCTGTGGAAAAGAAGGAAGAAGCGGTGGTGTGAGGTAAGTCGCAAGTGGTGAGTGGAGTTTCCACTTTCCGCCACCACTCACCACTTCCCACTCACCCCTCACCCCCATGCTCCAAGACTTCATCGCCTGGATCCTCGCCACCGTCCACGACTGGGGCTATATCGGCATCTTTATCCTGATGGCGCTGGAATCCACGGTATTGCCGGTGCCGAGCGAACTGGTCCTGATTCCGGCAGGCTACCTCGCTCACCAGGGTCAAATGAATATCGGGCTGATTCTGCTCACCTCCACTGTCGGCTGCCTGGTCGGTGCGTTATTCAATTACGCGGTAGCGATGTGGGTCGGGCGGCCTTTCCTCGAACGCTGGGGCCGCTACTTCTTCGTGCGCCCCGAACTGCTGCACAAGACTGACGCGTTTTTCGTCAAGCACGGTGCAGTGTCCACCTTTACCGGTCGCCTCATCCCCGGCATTCGCCACCTGATTTCCATCCCCGCGGGGCTCTCCCGCATGAATCTCGGCGCATTTGCGTCCTACACCAGCCTCGGCGCGGGGCTCTGGTCGCTGATTCTCACCCTGTTCGGCTATTTTCTGGGCGGCAACGAAGCCCTCATCAGGGAATATCAGCACTTCATCACTGCTGGCGTCATCGCATTTGTGGCGCTGATTATTGGTGGCTACGTGTGGTGGCAGAAACGCTGCTGAAAAGCGACCAGAGACAGTCGAGAATGTCCAGTTGTCGACGCTTCCGCTAGAGAACGTCAAGAAGACGATCCCACCGCCGTGACGGGTGCACCACCCATCACGTGCGTAAGCGAGTCTCGCTTCGTGATTCTCGAGCTGGCCAACGTCCTTGAAACGACACTCAAGGCCTCGTCACTTCTTCGTCCGATTCGGCTAGGCAGAAGGCTCCATCGGCCTTGAATGGTTGTCCGCTTTATCCGAGTCTTCATTTTCGGCATACGGGATGCCCTTCGCCACTCCGATGATGACGACATTCTCTTGCCGCTATTTTTATAATTTTTTTATTGGACCCCGGGTACCATGACCCTCCGGTTCAAGACTCTCAGCTCTCAAGTACCTTTATCGTGCGAATCAGGCCATATGGGCTTGGAATCTTTGGCTGTATAGCACTCACCCTGCTGATCGCCCCTCTGCGGACGGCCATCGATTTATCCAACATTGCTTTGCTTTATGTCCTCCTGGTGGTCGCAACGGCCGTCTGGTCGGGACGCGGTCCGGCTGTCGTGACGGCCTTGCTGGGGTCGCTGGCGTTCGCCTATGTCTTTGTCCCGCCCTACTTTTCCTTGGCCATTACCGAAATTCAGCACCTCATCACAGCCCTCATCATGCTGGGAGTGGCCTTGCTGGTGGGGCATCTGACCTCTACGTTGAAAAATCACGTCGAAGCCGCCAAAGTGCGGGAGCAGCATTCGCGAGCCTTGTATGTGCTGGCAAGCCAGCTCACCGCCGCGCAGACTCCGGCGGACGTGCTGAAGATCAGTAGTCATTTTCTGACGACATCGTTTAGCGTGGACGATGTCAGAATCTTCACACCTGACGCGTTCGACAATCTGCCGGCGCCATTAAGCCCAGCAGGCCTGGCTGACATCATCGCCAGCCGGAATCTCGCCATTGTGCCTGTTCCGGGTACCACGCGTGCTCTGACCGTTGTGCCTCTACGAGTGGCGAGAGGATTGCAAGGCGTCCTTGGTTTCGTTCTGGACGACGCGGACACGCTGACGGGCTATGCCCGGGAGTTGCTGGAAATCATGGCATCGGTGGTCGCGGTGGCCTTGGAGCGCATCCATTGCGCCGAACTCGCCAAGACGACTGAGGTGAAAATGGCCTCCGAAACCCTGCGCAGTACCATTCTTTCCGCGCTCTCCCACGACTTGCGCACCCCTCTTACAGCCCTGGTAGGAATGGCTGATACGTTGGCAGAGGGGCGGGCGACCGAGCCGGAAAAGCAGCGGGCCATGATTATTGCCATTCGCGACCAGGGCCTGACCATCAACCGGTTGGTCAGCAATCTCCTGGAAATGGCGCGCCTGCAGTCCGGGGCGGTCACTCTCAACAAGGCATGGCAGCCGGTGGAAGAGGTAATCGGCGCCAGCCTTCAGCAGATGCGGATGCAGCTCGATGGACATCCCGTCAAGGTCGAGATCATGTCGACGCTTCCTCCGGTCGAAATCGACTCCGTGTTGATGGAACGTGCGCTTTGCAATTTGCTGGAGAACGCCACGAAGTACAGCCCGCCTGGAACCGGGATCGATCTGTCGGCAGGGCAGATGAAAAATTGGCTGGAAATCGAAATTTGCGACCGCGGTCCAGGTTTGCCGGACGGCTGCGAAGCGGAAATCTTCGGCCTGTTCCGCCGCGGCCAGTGCGAATCGAACATCCCCGGCGTGGGGCTGGGCCTGGCCATTGTTCGCACGATCGTTGAAGCGCATGGAGGGCGCGTCGATGCGGAAAACCGCAGCGACGGCGGCGCCTGCTTCAAGGTTCGTCTGCCGATGGAAACGCCTCCCCTTGTCGCCGAACTGGAGGCCCAGGCATGAGCGAAGACATGCGGATTCTGGTAGTCGAGGACGACCGGCACATCCGGCAATTCGTTGCCTCTGCCCTGGAGAGCGAAGGCTACCGCGTTGCGATGGCCGGTTCCGCCCGCCAGGCCGGCATTGAACTGGGGTTGCGCCAACCCAGTCTGATCGTGCTTGATCTCGGGCTGCCCGATCAGGACGGAGTTGAATTCATCCAGGATTATCGGGGGTGGTCCGCTGTCCCTATCCTGGTGCTCTCTGCACGCTCGTTGGAGACCGAGAAGGTGGCGGCGCTCGACGCCGGCGCCGACGACTATCTGACCAAGCCCTTCGGCGTATCGGAATTGTTGGCGCGAGTCCGTGCCCTGATGCGTCGCCGCAGCGCCGAAAACGAGCAGGATCAGCCGCTGATCCATTTCGGCGATTTTGAAATCGATTGCGTCGGACGCATGGTGCGGCGTAAGGGCGAGGTTGTCCATCTGACCCAGATCGAATACCGCCTGTTACTTTGCCTGGCCACGCATCCCGGGCGGGTGATGACCCATCGCCAGCTGCTTGCCCAGGTCTGGGGCGCCCAGGCGGTGGAAAGCCATCAATACCTCCGGGTCTATGTCGGTCATCTGCGCCAGAAGATCGAATCCGACCCCACCCAGCCGCGCCACATTCTCACCGAGACCGGCGTCGGCTATCGCTTCCAACCCTGACCTCGCTTATCCGCCATGCATATCGTCGTTTGCATCAAGCAGGTTCCGGACAGCGCTCATATCCGCGTGCATCCGGTCACCAACACCATCATGCGCCAGGGGGTGCCCGCCATCATCAATCCCTACGACCTGTTTGCCATCGAGGCAGCCCTGCGCTTGAAGGATCAACTGGGAGGCCGGGTGACAGTGATGAGCATGGGACCGACCCAGGCCGAACCGGCCCTGCGCAAGGCCATTTCCCTGGGCTGCGACGAGGCCATCCTGGTTACCGATCGCATCTTCGCGGGCGCCGACACCTTGGCCACGTCCTACGTCCTCGCTTCAGCCATCCGCACCCTGGACAAGGAAATGCCGGTCGGCCTGGTGTTCACCGGCAAGCAGACCATCGACGGCGATACCGCCCAGGTCGGCCCGGGCATCGCCAAGCGGTTGGACATGCAGCTGCTGACCTATGTTTCGCGCATCGTCGAGGTCGATCCGGCGCAGCGGCGCATCGTCGTGGAACGCCGTGCCGAAGGCGGTGTGCAGGTTCTGGAAACGGCCATGCCAGCGCTGATCACCATGCTGGAAGGCAGCAACGAGATCCGCTTCGCCTCGACGCCCGGCATGTTCCGCGCGGCACGGGCGACCATCCGCCACTGGGATCGCAATGCCGCCGGCATCGAGGACATCAAGCTGGTGGGGCTGAAAGGCAGCCCCACCATCGTCAGCCGCGTCTTCGGGCCGGCGGCGCGCGCCGAAAAGGCCAAGCCAATTCCATTTGACCCTGCCGACCCGGATAGCTGCGCAAACAATCTGCTGGAGCGCCTCCTCAACGAAATGCCGAAAGTCCGCAAGGAACTGGAGCAACGCCGTTCGGACACGCAATAACCCACACTCTCCGCCATGTCAGCCACGCCAACCACGAAACCCGTCAAGAAACGCAAGATCAAACTCGACGAACACCTGCTCGCCTATCGCGGCGTCTGGGTCTTCGTCGAGAGCGAACGCGGACACGTTCACCCCGTATCCTGGGAACTCATGGGACAGGGGCGGCGACTTGCCGACCAGTTGCAGGTGGAACTCTGCGCTGTCGCCATGGGCGCACCGGGACCGGAACTCGACACCCATTGCGAGGCATCTTTCCACTATGGTGCGGACCGCTGCTACCGGGTCGCCAGCCCGGTGCTGCGGGATTACCGTAACGAGCCCTATACCCAGGCGCTGACGCAACTGGTCAACGCCCACAAGCCGGAGATTCTCTTCCTGGGCGCGACCACGCTGGGCCGGGATCTGGCCGGCTCGGTGGCCACCACCTTGAAGACCGGCCTGACCGCCGATTGCACCGAACTGGCGATCGACCCGGAAGACCGCTGCCTGCTGGCTACGCGACCCACCTTCGGCGGCAGCCTGCTGTGCACCATCGCCACGCTCAACTACCGGCCTCAGATGGCGACGATACGCCATCGCGTCATGCCGATGCCGGAACCGCAACCGGAGCGCCGCGGCTTGATCGTCGATTTCGAGCCTGGCCTGGTGGAGGACAGCATCGTCACCAAACTCCTCGATTTCCTGCCCGACGCGCTCGGCGACAAACAGCACTTGCCTTATGCCAAGATCGTTGTCGCGGGCGGCAAGGGCCTCGGCAAGGCGGAAAATTTCCGGCTGGTATGGGATTTGGCCGGGGTGCTGGGCGCCGAGGTAGGGGCCACCCGCGCCGCCATCCACGCCGGCTGGATCACGCCCGACCGCCAGGTGGGGCAGACCGGCAAGACGGTGCGCCCCGCACTCTATATCGCAGCGGGTATCTCGGGCGCCATCCAGCACCGGGTCGGAATGGAAAGCTCTGACTGTATCGTCGCCATCAACAATGATGCCAATGCTCCCATTTTTGATTTCGCCCACTATGCCCTGGTCGGCGATTGCGTGAGCGTACTGCCTGCCCTGACCAAGGCCTTCGCCAGCTACCTGGGCAAACCCTTCAAGGAAGCCACATGAGCGAAAAGTTCGACGTCATCGTGGTGGGCGCCGGCCCCGCCGGCAACGCGGCGGCCTACACCCTCGCCAAGGCGGGGATCAATGTCCTGCAGATCGAACGCGGCGAATACCCCGGCTCGAAAAATGTCCAGGGCGCCATCCTGTATGCCGATGCCTTGGAACGGCTGATCCCCGATTTTCGCGACAGCGCGCCCCTGGAACGGCACATCATCGAACAGCGCATGTGGGTACTCGACGAGGATTCCTACATCGGCGGTCATTACCGCTCGGCCGAGTTCGCGCGGCCCCCGCACAACCGCTACACCATCATCCGCGCCCGTTTCGACAAGTGGTTCTCCGATCAGGTGCAGAAAGCCGGTGCCCTGTTGCTATGCGAGACCACGGTGAAGGCCCTGCTGCGTGACGTGCAGGGCAAGGTCATCGGTGTCGAGGTGGATCGCGAGGACGGCCGGATCTACGCCGATGCCGTCATTCTGGCCGACGGCGCGAATTCCCTGGTCGCCACCCGAGCCGGACTGCGTCAGGACATACGCGCGGAGACGGCGGCCTTGGCGGTGAAGGAAGTCATTTTCCTGCCCAAGGAAACCGTGGATGCGCGCTTCAACCTGAGCGGCCAGGAAGGTGCCGTGATCGAGATGCTGGGCAGTATTTCACAGGGCATGGTGGGCACCGGTTTCCTCTACACCAACAAGGATTCGATCTCCATCGGCATTGGCTGCATGCTTTCCGATCTCAAGCGGCAACACCTCGCCCCGGTGGAACTGCTGGAACGGATGAAAGCCCATCCGGCCATCGCGCCGCTCATCGCCGGCGGCGAGCCGCGCGAATATGCCGCCCACCTCATTCCCGAGGGAGGCTACGACGCGCTGCCGCAACTCTACGGCGAAGGCTGGATGCTGGTCGGCGACTCGGCCGGCTTCGTCAACGCCGTGCACCGCGAGGGTTCGAATCTCGCCATGACCAGCGGCCAGATGGCGGCCGAGACCCTGATCGAACTGTTACGGGAAAAGCGACCGGCGACCGCGGCCAACCTGGCCCGCTATCGCGCGCGGCTCGACGCCAGTTTTGTCATGAAGGATCTGAAGAAATACCGCCGCCTGCCGGAGACGCTCGACCGCCAGCGCCAGTTCATCAACGATTATCCCGCCCTGCTCAATCAGGCCGCTCACACCATGCTCCGCGTCGATGGCATGGACAAGCGCCACAAGGAGAAGGAAATTTTCAACGCCTTCCGCGAACGGCGTTCGCTTCTGGGCCTGCTGGGCGATGCCTACCACCTGTGGCGGGCCACCCGCTAGGAGAACCACATGCCGTCCAATGTCCAGGCACAGGTCGAGAAAAAGCTCTATCTCAACCGTTATCGGGTCGATGCTGGCCGACCGCACATCAAGATCAAGGATGCCAACGTCTGTGCGACCCGCTGCACGGCCCAGCAATGCGTGGTCTGCTGCCCGGCCGGTTGCTGGAGCAGAGAGTCGGGACGCGTCAGCCTGATCACCGACGGCTGTCTCGAGTGTGGTACCTGCCGTATCATCTGCGACGAGTTCCACAATGTCGACTGGGATTATCCCCGCGGCGGTTTTGGTATCCTCTACAAGTTCGGATAAGGCGTTGCAGCCAGAAAAAATAATGAACCAGCCTCACCCGGCAAACAGCACGACCCGAGCGCTCGCCCTCGGCGCCCTAGGCGTCGTCTTCGGCGACATCGGCACCAGTCCGCTCTACACCATGAAGGAAGTCTTCAGCGGGCATCACCTGGCACTCAGCCAGGACAACATTCTAGGCATCCTCTCCCTGATTTTCTGGGAACTTATTCTGGTCGTTTCCGTGAAGTACGTCGGTATCATGATGCGTGCCGACAACAAGGGCGAGGGCGGAATCCTGGCCTTGCTCGCTCTCGTTCAGGGACAAGCCCCGCTGGCATCGCGTAGCCGCTGGATCCTGATGTCATTGGGCTTCCTGGGCGCCTCGTTTTTCTTCGGTGACAGCCTGATCACCCCGGCCATTTCCGTACTCTCCGCCATCGAGGGCCTGGAGATGGGGACGCCCGCGTTGCACCCCTTCATCGTGCCGCTTGCGCTAGGCATCCTCATCGGACTGTTCGTCATTCAGCGTCAAGGAACCAACACGATAGGCAAGTTGTTCGGCCCGGTCATGCTGGCCTGGTTCGGGGTGCTGGGCGTGCTCGGAACGCTCAGCATCCTCCAGCATCCCCAGGTTCTCGCCGCCCTGCTGCCCATCCACGCCGTACATTTCTTCGCCGCACACGGTACGGCGAGTTTCTTCATCCTTGGTGCGGTCGTCCTGGCGATTACCGGCGCGGAAGCCTTGTATGCGGATATGGGGCATTTTGGCCGCCGCCCCATCCAGTTGGTCTGGTTCGCCTATGTCCTGCCGGCGCTGGTGCTCAACTACTTCGGCCAGGGCGCACTGCTGCTCGCCAACCCGGAGGCACTCCGCAACCCGTTTTATCTGCTCGCGCCGGAATGGGCGCTCTACCCCATGATCGGCCTGGCCACCGCGGCGACCGTGATCGCCTCCCAGGCCGTCATCTCGGGCGCGTTCTCGGTGACCCGCCAGGTCATCCAGATGGGCTATGCGCCGCGCCTGATCATTCGCCACACTTCCGCCACCGAAGTGGGTCAGATCTATATCCCCTTTGTGAACTGGGCCTTGGCGGTCGGCATCGCCCTGCTGGTATTGGTCTTCCGGAGTTCGAGCAACCTGGCCGCCGCCTACGGCATCGCCGTAACCGGCACCTTCGCCATCAGCACCATCCTGATGTTCATGGTCATGCGCGTGCGCTGGGATCTCGGTCTCGGTGTAACCTTGGCCGGCCTGATGGTCTTTCTCACCATCGACCTTGCTTTTTTCGGCGCCAATGCAGTCAAGATACCGGACGGCGGCTGGTTCCCTCTGGCAGCTGCCCTGCTGGTTTTTACCCTGCTGGTGACCTGGAAGAGCGGCCGTGAGATTGTGCTGGAGCGCTTGCGGGAAACTGCGCAGCCACTCGCCCCTTTCGTGGAAATGCTTCTGGCGCATCCACCGGTTCGTGTGCCGGGAACCGCCGTATTCATGACTGCCGATGCGAACGGGGCACCCTCAGCCCTGCTGCACAACCTCAAGCACAACAAGGTGCTGCACGAACGTGTGGTGATCCTGAATGTGCGCTATGCCGAAGTGCCGTATGTCCCTGCCGACAGACGGCTGGAGATGTCACAACTGGCCGAGGACTTCTACCACGTCGTCATCCGCTACGGGTTCATGGATGACATCGACATTCCCAAGGCCTTGTCGAAATGCCCCTGTGGCATGCAGTTTGATCTGATGGATACCACTTTCTTCTTCAGCCGGGAGAACCTGATCCCCACGCGAGGCGAGGGCATGATGCTCTGGCGCGAACATCTTTTCGCGACCATGGCACGCAACGCTGCCAGCCCCATGACCTTTTTCCAGATCCCCGCCAACCGGGTGGTCGAACTCGGTGCCCAGCTTGAGATATGATCGACACCGCGACTACTTTGGATAGCTGTTCAAATTTCTGAGCAGCCGCCAGCGTCGGCCAGCCTTGGCTCCACCTTCACCGCGTAGCCGATTCCGACAGTGCGCGGTACATCGCGCTGCCGGCGGGGCTGGCGCGCATGAATCTCGCCGTGTTCAGCTTCCACACCAGACCGGTGCCGGAATCCGGGTCACCATCCTGGCCGTGCTGGAGTATACGATCAGGCGATCCGCTGCAATCTGCATATCATCACCCTCATCCTGCTGGACGCCGTCGCGGTCATCGTGCTGCAGTACATGCGCCTCAAGCTGAAGAAGAAACTGCTGCGCCAAGGAAAGTCCGTTGACTGAAAAGGCAGTGGTGAAGCAGCCCGTAGAGAAGGCACCTCAAGCTGGCCGATTGTTCGACAGGCTGTTTTCGGTGAAATAACTGATGCGGGTGCGCGGGTCGAGGTAGGCGATCACCGCCACATCCAGTTCCGCAGGACGCAGGGTTTTGACCACGGAGAGTTCGGGCGCTTCGCGCATGTCCAGCCATAAGGCTTCTTCCTTGGGCACATCGGGATCGTAGATCAATAACGAAGGGTGCAAGAGCCGGCCCGGATTGACGCTCATGATCAGGCCAATCTGGCCATTGTTCAACTGCACGACGCTACCGGGCGGATAGATCCCCATGCAGCGAACGAACAGCTGCAGCAAGACCGGATCGTATTTGCCCGGTTCCTTCTTGAACATGAAGGCAATGGCCTCGGCTGGCGTCATGGACTCCGCCGGGTTGATACGGTTGCAGTAATGGTCGAAGGCATTGGCAATGCAGGCAATACGGGGCAGCCGCCCGATCTGCCCGCCCGCGAGTCTGCCCGGATAGCCACTGCCGTCGAGCAGTTCATGGTGCATGGCAATGACGTTCAGTGCGGCGACAGGCATGCCGGGCAGGCGTTGCGCCATGTCGATGCCATACGCCACGTGCTGCTGGTAGAAGCTGAGCTCGGCTTTCGTCCAGGGGCCTTTATTCAGAAGAATCTGGCTGGGTATCTTTTCCCTGCCGATATCGTGCAGTAGCGTGCCGAGTCCCAGCGTGCGCATTTCCTCGACACCCAGTTGCGCTTCCTTTGCCAGCACCAGCGACAGCATCGTGACATTGAGGGCATGGTAGTACGCGTTTTCGTCCCCTGCCTTGGTATTCACCAGATGGAGCGCAACGTCCTTGTCTGCCAGCATCGAGTCCACCATGTCCGATACCAGTGTCTGCGCTTGCTGGACCGATTCATCCGGGCGGGAAAAGAGGTTGCGCAACAACGACTTGACGGTTGAGGCTCCGGTAGCGAACTGTCGTTCGCAGCGCCCGAGTGCCTCGCGTTGGCGCGAAAGCTGCTCCCGCCGTTTCCTTTTTTCTGCCCACATCGCTTCCATTTCCGGATCTGGCGGCAATGGGGGCGGCGGCAAGGCACTCGCTTTGGGCGCCGGCAAAGGGGGGAAATCACTTTTGCTGCTGTCGTAGAACACATGCGAAATCCCGAGGGAACGCAACTGCTGCAATTGTTTTTCGCTGCGAATCTTGAAGCTGCTGAAAAGAAAAGGATGATCCGTCCAGGAATCCAGCCGGATGTACAACCCCACTCTTATCTGCTCGATGCCTATGCGTTGTTCCAGCTCGTTCATTGGTCAAACGATCCTGCAGCCTGTTCGCCTGTCACCCTCTGCATCCACGATCATGAAGGGCAGACGAAGCCATCAGCCTGCGGCCTCCACCATCAATCGCTTCATCTCGGCCACCGCCTCCTTCCAGCCGACGAACAGCGCCTGCGCCACGATCGCGTGGCCGATGTTGAGTTCGTGTATGCCGGGCAGTGCAGCGATAGGCTGGACATTGTGATAGGTGAGACCATGGCCGGCGTTCACCGTCAGCCCGATGCTGCGGCCATAGGCAACGGCCATGCGAATGCGCTCGAATTCGGCGATGCGCGCTTCGTCGGTCTCCGCGTCGGCATAATGCCCGGTATGAATTTCGACCACCGGCGCGCCGGCCGCATGGGCCGCGTCAAGCTGGGCGAAATCGGCGTCGATGAACAGTGAGACACGGATACCCGCATCGCCGAGCCGTTTGCAGGCAGCAGCCATTTTCTGCATCTGGCCCTTGACGTCGAGCCCGCCTTCGGTCGTGAGTTCCTCGCGCTTTTCCGGCACCAGGCAGACGTCCTGCGGCCGGGTAGCGACGGCGATCGCGAGCATCTCCTCGGTCACCGCCATCTCCAGATTCATCTTGGTTTTCAATACCTGGCGCAGAATCGCCACGTCGGCATCCTGGATGTGGCGGCGGTCTTCGCGCAGGTGCAGCGTGATCGAATCGGCGCCGGCGGTTTCGGCCGCGAGCGCCGCCTCGACCGGGCTGGGGTAGCGGGTCTTGCGCGCCTGGCGCAGGGTGGCGATATGGTCGATGTTGACGCCGAGGAAGATGCTCATTGTGTCAGTTCGGTGAGTTCGCGTAACAGCTGGCGAGTATAAAGCGGCTTCGCGCCCAGCGTATGGTTGATCAGGGTGCGCATCAGCGCCTTGGCCTCGACCAGTGTCGCCGGCCGCTCGAAGCGGTCAGTGGCCAGGTCGATCAGGGTCTGGCCGGACACCGGGCAGCCCGGCTGTCCGCTCGCCTGCAGGGCGCCACGCTCGGGTTGAAACACATAGCGCACCTGCGCCTGCACCGGTGCACCGCTGTCGGCATCGACGTCGAAGGTGGCGCCATAGCCGATTTCGCTCAGCAGGTTTTTTTCGAAGCGCCGCAATATGCGCTCCAAGTAAGTGGCACGTTCGTAATCGGATCTGCCGGCCTCGCCGGCCAGTTGCTCGAGGGTGGCGACATAGCGGTCATACAGCGTCTCGTGCGCATCACCGCGTGCAAGCAGGCGCAGCAGCAATTCGTTGAGATAAAAGCCGCACATCAGCGCGCGCCCCTGCGGCGCCAGCAAGCCGCCCTGCCATTCTGCGGCATGCAGGGTTCTCAGTTCGGACTTGCCGAACCACGACAATAGCAGCGGGGTGAAGGGCTGCATCAGCCCGCGCAGGGTCGAAGTCGGGCGCCGGGCGCCGCGCGCAATCAGTGCCACCCGCCCGTGGTCGCGCGTGAACACTTCCGCCACCACGCTGGTTTCCTTGAAAGGATACGTGTGGAGGACGAAACCGGGTTCGTTGTTGACGCGCGCGTCTGCGGACATCGCCCACTCAATCCAGTCCGAGCGATTTCAGCATCCGCACGTCGTCGGCCCAGCCGCCCTTGACCTTGACCCAGACCTCCAGATACACCTTGCTGTCGAAGGCACGCTCCATATCGAGGCGTGCCTGGGTGGAGATGGTTTTGAGCTTTTCGCCGCCCTTGCCGATGACGATGGCCTTGTGGCTGTCGCGGTCGACCAGGATGGTGGCGAAGATGCGGCGCAAGTTGCCTTCCTCCTCGAACTTGTCGATGGTCACGGCGACCCCATAGGGAATTTCCTCGCCGCACAGGCGGAACACTTTCTCGCGGATCAATTCCGCCGCCAGCTGGCGCTCGGTCTGGTCGGTGACATCGTCCTCGTCGAACAGCGGCGGATTCTCCGGCAGATGGGATTGCAGCGTCTTCAGCAGTTCGTCCAGATTGCTGCCCTGCTTGGCCGACACCGGCACGATCTCGGTGAACGCGTGCGCGGCGGCCGCTTCCTGCAGAGATGCCATCAGCTCGGCTCGGTCCTTGACATGATCGATCTTGTTCACCACCAGGATCAGCGGGCGATCCTTGGGCAGCAGGTCCATCACCTGGCGATCCTCTTTCTTCAGCCGTCCCGCCTCCACCAGCATCATCACCACGTCGGTATCCGACAGCGTTTCGCGCACCCGCTTGTTCATCGCACGATTCATGGTGCCGGCATGGCGGGTCTGGAACCCCGGGGTGTCGACGAACACGAATTGCGCTTCATCGGTGGTGTGGATGCCCATTACGCGGTGGCGCGTGGTCTGCGCCTTGCGTGAGGTGATGCTGATCTTCTGACCGACGATACGGTTGAGCAACGTCGATTTGCCGACGTTGGGACGCCCGACAATGGCGATGAGGCCGCATTTGAATTCACTCATGTCGCATGCCTTTTCATTTCTGTAATGCGGTGCACGCCTGGCGGGCGGCTTCTTGTTCAGCCGCGCGGCGGCTTTTGCCGATGCCGCGTGTGCTGAGCACGGGCTTGGCCAGCACGCACTCGACGATAAAACTCTGGTCATGCGCTTCGCCCTGGGTACCGATCAGGCGGTAGTCCGGCAGCGGAAGCCGTCGTGACTGAAGTATTTCCTGTAGCTCGGTCTTGGGGTCCTTGCCCGAGGCCCGAGGATCGATTCTTGCCACCAGCGGATCGAACAATCCACGCACCACGCGTTGCGCAGCCTCGAATCCGGCATCGAGGAAAATGGCGCCAAACAGCGATTCCAGCGCGTCGGCAAGGATCGAAGGACGACGAAAGCCGCCGCTCTTGAGTTCGCCTTCGCCCAGGCGCAGGCTTTCGCCCAGTTTCAGGGTGGCGGCAATGTCTGCCAGCGTTTCCTGCCGCACCAGGTTGGCGCGCAGGCGTGACAGGCTGCCTTCCGGCAACTCGGGAAACGCATCGTACAAGGCCCGGGCGACCGTGCAGTTCAATACCGAATCGCCGAGGAATTCGAGCCGCTCATTGTTGAGCGCACCGTAGCTGCGGTGCGTCAGCGCCTGGGTCAGAAGATCGGAGCGGACAAAGGTATAACCCAGCACCTGTTGCAGGCGCTGGTTCAGCAAGGCGTTATTCAACCTCGACCGGGGCCGCGTTTGGGTCGGAACTGGCACTGAAATCGACCACCAGACTGACATTGCCGACAAGCTTGGTACGGAAGGTGTAGTCGGTGGAAATGACCGGAACGGCTCCGTGACGATCGATGGCGATGTCTTCGGGCTTGACCACGGTCACATACCCGACATTGGCGCGCCGTGCGAAGTCACTACGGATATCGGCATTGCTCTTGGATTTGAGGTCGGATTCCTGCCCCATCGTGGCGAGGATCTTCTTCACCGAGAAATACTCGATATAGGCCGGCACCAGTTTCATCGCCAGCATGGCTACCATAACCAGCACGACGGCGACGAACAGGAAGCCGAACATGGTCAGTCCGCGTTGTTTGGATTTCATGGCGCGCGTGCGATACATGTTCTCTCCTTATCGAATGGTGGTGCCGATGCGGCCGAATTCGTCGAAATTCATCCAGATGAAGAAGGCCTTGCCGACGATGTTCCTGTCCGGGACAAATCCCCAGTAGCGGCTGTCGTTGCTGGCATCGCGATTGTCGCCCATCATGAAATACTGCCCCTGCGGCACCTTGCAGACGAAGCCTTCGCCCTCGGCATTGTATGAGCAGTTCTCGCGGTAGGGGAAGTCCACCACCTGGGTCGGATAGACCGAAGGCTTGTCCGGCTCCGTCATCATGGTGTGGTCGGCGCCGTTGAGACGCTCCTTGTACACCATCGCGGTAATGTAATTCAGGCCATTGCCCACATAGTTGTAGGTGCCGGTATTGGTAGCGGGAACGGGCTTGCCGTTGATGGTGAGCTTCTTGTTGCGATACTCGACCACGTCGCCCGGCACGCCGATCACGCGCTTGATGTAGTCGAGGCTGGGGTCGCCCGGATAGCGGAACACCATGACGTCGCCGTGTTTGGGATCGTTCAGTTCGACGATTTTCTTGTTGATGACCGGCAGGCGGATGCCGTAGGTGAATTTGTTGACCAGGATGAAGTCGCCGACCAGCAGCGTGGGCATCATCGAGCCGGACGGAATCTTGAACGGTTCGACCAGGAACGAGCGCAACGCGAACACGACGAGGATGACGGGGAAGAAGCTCTTGGCGTATTCCACCAGCAGCGGTTCCTTGGCATCCCGGTCGCGGCCGCGTTTGAGCAGCAGCAGGTCGAGCAGCCAGATGCCGCCGGTGACGACGAGCGCAACGAAAAGAATGAGGGCAAAGTTCATGTTGAGGAGTCCACTGCTTATTTATCGGAGACCTGGAGGATCGCAAGGAAGGCTTCCTGCGGGATTTCGACGTTGCCGACCTGTTTCATGCGGCGCTTGCCGGCCTTCTGCTTTTCCAGCAGTTTCTTCTTGCGCGTGATGTCGCCGCCATAGCATTTGGCCAGCACGTTCTTGCGCAGCGCCTTGACGTTCTCGCGCGCGATGATGTTGGCGCCGATCGCCGCCTGCACCGCCACGTCGAACATCTGGCGCGGAATCAGCTCGCGCATCTTGGAAGCGAGTTCGCGACCGCGATAGACGCTGCTGGCGCGGTGCACGATCAAGGACAACGCATCGACCTTCTCGTTGTTGACGAGGATGTCGAGCTTGACCAGATCGCCCGCACGATATTCCTTGAATTCGTAGTCGAGCGAGGCATAGCCGCGGCTGGTGGATTTCAGCTTGTCGAAGAAATCCATTACCACTTCGTTCATCGGCAGGTCGTAGCGCAGCATCACCTGGCGGCCGTGGTACTGCATGTCGAGCTGCATGCCGCGTTTCTGGTTGCACAGGGTGATCACGTTGCCGACGAACTCTTCCGGCACGAAGATCGTCGCGGTGATGATGGGCTCGCGGATTTCCTCGATCTTCGACAGCTCAGGCAGCTTGAACGGGTTCTCGACGTTGATCAGGGTGCCGTCCTTCATCAGCACTTCGTACACCACCGTCGGCGCGGTGGTGATGAGGTCCATGTCGTACTCGCGTTCGAGCCGCTCCTGCACGATGTCCATGTGCAGCAGGCCAAGAAAACCGCAGCGGAAGCCGAATCCAAGCGCCTGCGACACCTCGGGCTCGAACTGCAGCGCGGCATCGTTCAGCTGCAGCTTGGTCAGTGCGTCGCGCAGCGCCTCGAAGTCGTGGGATTCGACCGGATATAGGCCGGCGAACACCTGAGACTGCACCTTCTTGAAGCCCGGCAGCGGTTCACGGGCGGGACGGTCGAGCAGGGTGATGGTGTCGCCCACTTGGGCGGACTTGAGTTCCTTGATGCCGGCGATCACGAAACCGACTTCGCCCGCCGAAAGCTGGGGCCTGTCGACCGACTTGGGCGTGAACACGCCGACGTGCTCTGTCAGATGTTGCGCACCGCTCGCCATGAAGCGGATCTTGTCCTTGGGTTTCAACACGCCGTCGACCACGCGCACCAGCATCACTACGCCGACGTAGTTGTCGAACCACGAATCGATGATCAGCGCCTTCAGCGGCGCGGATTCGTCACCGCGCGGCGGCGGCACCTGCTTCACCACCACTTCGAGGATTTCGGGAATGCCGATGCCGGTCTTGGCCGAGGCGCGCACCGCATCGCTCGCATCCAGCCCGACGATATCCTCGATCTCTTCTGCCACCCGGTCGGGATCGGCCGCCGGCAGGTCGATCTTGTTCAGCACCGGAATGACCTCGACGCCGAGATCGATCGCGGTGTAGCAATTGGCTACCGTCTGCGCTTCCACGCCCTGCGAAGCGTCGACCACCAGCAGCGCCCCCTCGCAGGCGGACAGCGAGCGGCTGACTTCGTAGGAGAAGTCGACGTGGCCGGGAGTGTCGATCAGGTTCAGGCGATAGGTCTGGCCGTCCTGCGCCTTGTAGGTGAGCGCGGCAGTCTGCGCCTTGATGGTGATGCCGCGCTCCTTTTCCAGATCCATCGAATCGAGCACCTGCGCCTCCATCTCGCGCTCGGACAGCCCGCCGCAAAACTGGATCAGACGGTCGGCCAGCGTGGACTTGCCGTGGTCGATGTGGGCGATGATGGAAAAATTGCGGATCAGATTCTGGGACACAACAAAACGGGCACGCTTCCGTGCCCGATCAGGGATTCGATAAGACCCCGGATTTTAACGGATTTCAAGGATTGAAGCGCAGCCATTCCTGAAACGCGGGCAGATTGAGTTGGTGGCGGCAAATCTCGGTGTCGCCGTCAAACAACAGCGGAACCTCCCAGCCGTATTCTGCCTTGAGTGCCGGATCGGCATCCACATCCACGGGGGCCAGGACGTGCCCCGTTTCTGCGAGAAGGGCATGAACCTCGGTCGCCAGTTCCTCGCAGAGCGGGCAACCTTTCCGCGTATAGAGCGTGAGCGCCTTACCCACCCGAAATCTTCAAGGGGATGTAGAGCGAATCGTCGCCGCGCCGCACCAGGATCGCCGCACTTTTGCCGGCTGGGATCGTGGCAATGGCCTTGCGATAAACCGCCACGCTGGTGATCTTGGTGTTGTTGACCGCCAGAATGACGTCTCCCGTCCGAATGCCGGCACGTGCCGCATCGCCCGTTGCATCCGCAACCAGCACGCCATAGTCGAGGTCGAGCGCCCGCCGCTGATCCGCACCCAGTTCGGTCAGGACGAGCCCGCCGCGCAAAATAGCCTTGCCGTCATTGCTGGCCTGCTGGCTTTCAATGGGCAATTCGCCCAGTACCACGTTCAATTGCTGGACTTTACCCTTGCGCCAGACTTGCAGCGGGATCTTGGTGCCCGGCTTGGCCATGCCGACGATGCGCGGCAGGTCGCTGGAATTCTCCACGGTCTTGCCATTGAACTCCAGGATGACATCGGCCGCCTGGAGCCCCGCTTTCTGCGCCGGACTGTCTTCCTGAACCTGCGACACCAGCGCCCCACGCGGACGATCCAGGCCGAAGGAGTCGGCCAGATCGGCGGTCACTTCCTGGATCACCACGCCCAGCCAGCCGCGCGACACCTTGCCGCCGCTTTTCAGCTGAGCCGCCGCTTCCATCGCCACATCGATCGGGATCGCGAACGATACGCCCTGATAGCCGCCGCTGCGGCTGTAAATCTGCGAATTGATGCCGACCACTTCCCCCTTCATATTGAACAGGGGCCCGCCTGAATTACCGGGATTGATCGGTACGTCGGTCTGGATGAACGGGACGTAGGTCTCCGACGGCAGCGAGCGCCCCTTGGCGGAAACGATGCCTGCGGTGACCGAGTTCTCGAAACCGAAGGGCGAACCGATGGCTGCAACCGCCTCGCCCACCCGCAGTTTGGTGGGGTCGCCCAGTTTGACGACAGGCAGATTGTTGGCAGTGATCTTGATGACAGCCACATCGGTACGCGCGTCCGCCCCTACCACCTTGGCCGTGAAGGTTCGTTTGTCAATGAGCTTGACCACCACTTCATCCGCGCCTTTGACCACATGTGCATTGGTCAGGATGTAGCCATCGTTGCTGACGATGAAACCCGAGCCTTCGCCGCGCGCCGGAATCTCCTGCATGGGGCCGGGGCCTTGTCCGCCTCCCTGCCCTCCGGGCATACCCGGCATGCCCGGGAAGAAGCGGCGGAAGAATTCCTGCATGCCTTCGTCATCAAACTCTTGGCCACGCTTCACCATCTTGGTGGTGCTGATATTGACCACGGCCGGTCCCTCTTTCTCGACCAGATCGGCCACATCCATCACGTCCTTCGCCAATGCAGGTACCGACACGGCAAACACCAGCGCGATTGCCGCCAAAGCATTTTTTATCATGACTGTCCTTTCATTACTTGAAACGGAATTCGGTTTTCGCGTCTGAGCACCACCGGACGGGCCGTCCGGCCGCCACGCGCCAGTAGCCAGCCCACCGCCCCTCCGATCAGCATGCCGGCAAGCGCCGCGCCGTCACCGGGCTGGACGGCCTGCGCCAGCAGCGCACCCCCCAGCATCAGCCCCAATGGCAGGCCATAGGCGCGCATTGCGCTCTTGAGTACGCTGCCATGAGCAATCCCGATCACCACGCGATCTCCGGGTGCCAGGGCCAGATCGCAATCGACCAGGAAATTCCGGGGCTTGCGCTGGAACAGCTCGGCGATGCGTCGCGACGAACACCCTTGTCCGCCGCAGGTACCGCACCCCGACGGCTCGACGGCCTGCACCCAGACGCCATCGGATGCGGTGTGGATGACTTCAGCTGTTTGCTCCAGCATGACCGGCCTTACTTCCGGGTTGCCGAATTGCCGGTTTCGATGAGTGCCATGTTCGGCACTTCACCCAGCGTCGTCACGATGTAGCCATCCACCTCGCGGGCATAGATACCGATCGCGCCTTCAGCCGACAGGCCATGCAGGCTTTGCACCTGCGGATTCGCCGGCTCGACAAACATCGATAACACGCTCAATCCGTCCGAAAAAACCAGATGTGTGACCGGCGCCCGTTTGCCGGGCAGCACACGTACCGCTTCCTGTACCTGTTCGTATCCGGGTGGCGGGGTCACGTTCCAGTCGTTCATGACAGGTTTGCCCGGCTGTATTTTCTGGACGATCTTTCCTGCCATGTCATTGCGGATGTCCGGAGCCTTGCCGATCTGGATTTCCGAGAACACGAGGATCGAGATCACGTTGCCGCTATCGTTGACGATGCGCGCCTTGAGCGGCAAGCCTGTCCGGGTGTCCAGCCAGAAGTTGTAGGTATATCGGTATCCGTCGCGCGGCGCCAGCGTCACCACCTGGCAGGTGCGCCCTGCTACGCGCTCGATTCCGCCCAGCTTCGCCTCGTAGAAATCGAGCAGGCTTGCCGGTTGCGCAGGCAGCAAGGCCGGGAAGAAACGGCGCAGTGCATTGCGCTCCAGCCGAACGTGCTTGCCATCCGGCAAATGGCAGTACACATCGTTATTGATGCGCATGAACTGGCGCGAGGTGCCATCCATGACTTCGACTTTTTCCTGTTCGCCGTTCGTATCGGCACGGTGCTGCACACGCAATACCTCGACGTGCTCGCCATGGTGATAGACATAGATACCGCTGTAATTCTGCTGTTTGGCCGCTGCGGCCGCCCGATTGAGCCAATCGGCCGCAGCATCGGCACGCGCCCCGCCGGACAGCAAAACCAGTCCTGCGAACCCTGCAACCAGCCAACCCTGCCGCCATCCAGCCAGCGACCGCATCAGCGCGGCTCCACCGCTACGGCCACCGCCGGCTGGTAAGGGGAAACCACCGTCATCGGGGCGAATTCCTGATGCGCCACCAGATAAGGCGCAAACCGGGCGTCTTCGCTTGACGGTTCCGACGACAGCGAGGCTTGCTGAAATCCGGGGGCTGTTGCCATGGGTAGCGTGGCCGGCTCTTCCGACATCATCCGGGTGAGTGAAATCGCGCCCCACACCGCGAGCGAAGCAAACGAGGCCACGGCAACCCGTTGCGGCCACACGCTTCGGCGCGGCGCAAGCACGGTCGGCTCGGCAGACAATTGCGCCGAGAAACGTGCCATGAAGTCCTCCTGTGCCGGGGCTTCACCTCGCATCAGATCGCCGATCAGATGATAATCTGACCAACTTTGCCGCAACTCGCCGTCGCGCTTCAGGGCCGTGAGGCAGGCCTCCGTTTCGGCACGCTCCGTCTCGCCATCAAGCGCGGCTGAAAGCAACAGACGCCAGTCGTCGTCGGCCTGTTCACTCTGGGGATGGGTTTTAAGAAGTGCTGACATGGTTACCACCTTTTGTCCTGACTGGTGCCCAGCATCGGGCGTATCTTTTCGGCTATGGCCTCGCGCGCGCGGAATATCCGCGAGCGAACGGTACCGATCGGGCAATCCATCATCTGCGCGATTTCCTCGTAGCTCATGCCCTCGATCTCGCGCAGTGTGATGGCTGTCCTCAATTCCTCGGGCAACGCATCGACTGCCTCATTGACCGCTTTGGCGATCTGTTTGGTCTGGAGTTCCGCTTCCGGCGTCGCAATATCGCGCAACAGGTCGCCGTCCTCGTAATTCTCCGCATCTTCCGCCTGTACATCGCTCGATACCGGCATGCGCTTGTGCGCGACCAGGTAATTCTTGGCGGTATTCACGGCAATGCGGTACAGCCAGGTGTAAAAGGCACTCTCGCCCCGGAATCCAGGCAGCGCGCGATAGGCCTTGATAAAAGCTTCCTGCGTAATATCTTCCACCTCCGCAGCATCCCGCACCATGCGCGACAACAGCCGCCCGAGCTTGCGGTGATACTTGCTCACCAATAGCTCGAAAGCGCGCTTGTCGCCCTGCTGGGCGCGTTCGACCAACACCTGATCCAGTTCGCGGTCCGACATATCTCCCTGCTGCTTTTTGTTTGTGTTGAAAGTATACGTGACCGCACCTTCCGGAACGTGTGAGCGGTTCCAGGCAAAAAAGTTCATCCCGAGCAGGGTTATTCGGACACGGCCCAAGCCTGCTATCATCCCCCGACCACCATGCACAGACACGACGTCCTCATCCTCGGCAGCGGCCTCGCCGCGCTGACCACCGCGCTCAAGCTTGCCGACCAGCGCCGCGTCGCCATTGTCACCAAGCGCCAGATGACCGACGGCGCCAGCGACTGGGCGCAGGGCGGGATCGCCGCCGCGGTCGACAGCGGCGACTCGGTCGAGGCGCACGTCCACGACACCCTGGTCGCCGGGGCCGGGCTGTGCGACGAGGCGGTCACCCGGCTGGTAGCCAGCCGGGCGCGCGAGATGATTGCCTGGCTGACTGCCAACGGCGTCGCCTTCACCCCCGACCCGCAAACGCCGGGCGGCCTGCACCTCACCCGTGAGGGTGGACATTCCAAACGCCGGGTCGTGCACGCGGCGGACGCCACGGGACACGCGGTACAGACCAGCCTGCTCGACCGGGTGCGTGCCCATCCCAACATCGACACCTTCGAGCAGCACGTCGCCATCGACCTCATCACCGGCAAGCGCGCCGGCGGTCAGGAACGGCAGATCCATGGCGCCTATGCGCTGAACAAGGGCACCGGCGAGGTCGAAACCTTCGCCGCCGGGCACACCGTACTCGCCACCGGTGGCGCCGGCAAGGTCTACCTCTATACAACCAACCCCGATACCTCGACCGGCGACGGGATCGCCATGGCCTGGCGCGCCGGCTGCCGCGTGGCCAATCTGGAGTTCGTGCAGTTCCACCCGACCTGTTTGTACCACCCGCACGCCAAATCCTTTCTCATTTCCGAGGCAGTGCGTGGCGAAGGCGGCCGCCTGCTGCTGCCCGATGGCAGCCGCTTCATGCAGCTTCATGACGAGCGCGCCGAACTCGCGCCACGCGACGTGGTCGCCCGCGCAATCGACTTCGAGATGAAAAAACGGGGCGTCGACTGCGTCTACCTCGACATCAGCCACAAGCCGGCCGACTTCGTGCGCGAGCATTTTCCGACGATCTACGGCCGCTGCCTGGAACTTGGCATCGACATCACGCGCCAGCCGATCCCGGTGGTGCCGGCCGCACACTACACCTGCGGCGGCGTCATCACCGACATGCATGCGCGCACCGACCTGTGCAACCTGCATGCTGTCGGCGAGGTCACCTTCACCGGGCTGCACGGCGCCAATCGCCTGGCGTCCAATTCGCTGCTGGAGTGCCTGGTATTCGGCCATGCCGCCGCCGCCGACATCCTGGCTACGCCGCCCGCCCCTTCGCTCAGCCTGCCGCCCTGGGACGCATCGCGCGTCACCGACCCCGACGAGGAGGTCGTGATCTCGCACAACTGGGACGAACTGCGGCGCTTCATGTGGGACTACGTGGGCATCGTGCGTACCAACAAGCGGCTGGCGCGCGCGTCGCACCGGATTCGCCTGCTGCGCGCCGAAATCGACGAGTTTTACCGGAACTTCCGGGTTTCCAACGACCTGATCGAACTGCGCAATCTGGTGCAGAGCGCAGACCTCATCATCCGCTCGGCCCAGTTGCGACAGGAAAGCCGCGGCCTGCATTTCAGCCGCGACTATCCGGAAATCCTGCCGATCGCCGGCAATACCGTCCTCAACCCGCGTCCGGGAACCCTGTGCCCGAGCGTGTGCGGCGTGCCCAGCGAAGCGACATCCTGAGGCGGCGCAAGCTGTCAGCGTCCGCGCTGTCGGACAACAGCGTCAGGGCATGCACGCGACGGTCGGCGGTACGGTAGCGCAACACGATCAACCCGCTCGAAACAAAACTGTCGTCCAGCACCTTGACGTCGCCCCACTCGGCCCGACCATCCAGGCATTGCAGACGGCCGTCTGCCGCAATACGCAGACTCGTCATCGGTGAGGCTCGCTTCCAACCCCATACGCCCAGGCCAGTCACGGCACTCCCCAGCACAAACGCAACGCCTGCGGGGATGTCCGTCAGAAGCAGGGCAAGCCCTGCCAGCGTGGCCATGCCCAGCAGTAACAGCCCCAGTCGGCGCGAGGGTTTGAGTTCAATCTCGTGCATCAGCGTGTACACTTTTGGCCTTCATGACATCCCTCTTTGACTGGAACGCATCGTGATCGATTCCTGGAAAAACTTTCTGCAATCCCAAGGCGCGCTAATCGCAGACAGCACGGTTCTGCATTATGGCGACCCGGCGGCAGAACGCGCCGCTGCCGCTGGCGGCACCATTGTCGCGGATTTGTCGCAACTCGGCGTCATCGCTTTCCGCGGCGACGAAGCCGCCAGTTTCCTGCAAAGCCAACTCACCAACGACGTTCGCGGCCTGCAGGCCGACGCCGCCCAGTGGAACGGCTATTGCAGCCCCAAAGGACGCCTGCTCGGAAATTTTCTGGTATGGCGGCAGGGTGAGGATTACTGCCTGCAACTATCGGGCGACATCTTGCCCAGCGTGTTGAAGCGGCTGTCCATGTTCATCATGCGCGCCAAGGTACAAGGACGGGACGCCAGCGATGAAAACGTCCGATTGGTCGTCGCCGGCAAGCGGGCGGCGGCAATGGTGAGTACCACGATGGGCGTCCTCCCGAATACCACCATGCATACCGCCACCGGAGAGACCGGCCAGGTCATCCGCGTCGGCGACGACAAATTCGTCCTGTCGATCCCCCCCGAACGCGCCGCCACGGTCTGGCAGGGATTGCGCGAAGCGGCCACCCCGGTCGGCGCTCCGGTATGGGACTGGCTACGGCTCAACGCCGGCATTCCGATGATCGTTGCCGCCACTCAGGAGCAGTTCGTCCCGCAAATGGTCAATTTCGAGGTCATCGGCGGCGTCAGCTTCCAGAAAGGCTGCTACCCCGGCCAGGAAATCGTCGCCCGCAGCCAGTATCTGGGCAAACTCAAGCGCCGTATGTTCCTTGCGCACGTGGATGCCGAAGCCGCACCTGGCGACAATCTGTACAGCGCCGATATCGAGGGTCAGGCCACCGGCACGGTAGTCAATGCAGCACCGGCACCGGCTGGCGGCTTCGATGTGCTGGCCGTGGCCCAGGTCGAAAGCGCAGCTACCCAAACCCTGCACCTCAAAGCGGGCGACGGTGCCGCCCTGACTCTGAAACCCTTGCCCTACGCGCTACCCGAATAGGTGAAGCACGCCTATGTCTACTACCGAATCGATCCTGTACAGGCCGGCTTGGCCGCGCGCCGGATCGATGCGCTGCTGGACGCGCTGGCCCGGTATTGCAGCCAGCGGCCTCGTCGGTTGAGACGCTGCGACGATCCTACGACGTGGATGGAGATCTACGAAGACATTGCGGATTTTGCGGCGTTTTCCGCCGCGCTGGACAGGGCCGTGCTTGACCTGGACTGTGCCGGGACCACTGTGGGCGAACGCCACCTGGAGTGTTTCTCGGCGTTCGATCCAGCCTCATAGACCTCATGAAAAAGCCGGGCAAGCCCGGCTTTTTCACAATAGACGAAACACAAACGCCTACCTCTTCACCATCACCTTTTCCACCCAGCCTTCGCCATCCTGGCCTTGGACGGAAATAAATCCGCCCTGGTCATGGCCGGTATAGATGACCTCTTCACCTCGCGCGAGAGTCGCGACCACTTTGGAGGTTTTCTTGGGCTGGGCGTAGACCTTCAGTCCGGCAATTTTTCCGGTTACCGTGTCGCCTTCCTCGAACACGATGCCAGCCTTGGTCGGCTGGCCGGATTTGCCCTTGAGATTGATCTCCTGGCGGGCCATCTCCGGATTGTTGCGGATGGAGCGCACGATGTTGTTCCAGTTGTCCAGGTAGCTGGCCGCGATGACCTTTCCTTCCGGCGTATTGGTGTAGGCGCCGAGCCCACCGGCCGCGCCGCCGCCGACCAGCAGCCCGCCCACGCTCCAGTCCGTTTTCTCGGCATTGCCGGTGGCCGAAGCGAGCTGCAGCGAAGAACGCGAATCCGAGAGGATCATGGTGGTTTGCGCCGACTTGAACTTGAGGCCGGCCGCGACCAGGCCCGCCACGGCGCCCAACACGCCAAGGCCGCCCAGTGCGCCACCCACGCCGCCCGAATCCTTGCTGGAGAATACTGCATCGGGGGTCAGCACGTAGTCGGCCGTGACCATCTGGCCTTTACCCATGTTGGAACCCTTGCGCAGTTCGCCGGACTCGGCCAGTTGACGCTCCTGCATCAGGTTCTGCATGGCGCGACCCCGCTCCACCAGAACAAAGCAGTTGGATTGCTGCACCATCATGCGAATCAGGCCGGTCGGCGATTGCAGGCCGTATTGGAGCAGATGGGAAATCACGGCATCCTGCGGCTCGACCACGGCCAGCGTGCCGTAGGGCTTGTCGCATTTTTCAAGTTCCTTGGCTTCCCCTTGTGCCCCGTCCGGCCCCGCAGAGCCGGACGGTTGACCGGCCTCTTTTTTATCGCCACCCCCCAGTTTGAAGTCGAACAGGCCAGCATAGACCGGATTGATCGCCTGCGTCAGAAACAAGCCGGTAACGAATGCGCGTGCCATGGCTGTCATTGTTATCTCCCTTGATTGATTTAAAAAGATTATATCCATTTCAAGTGTCATCCAGACGCGTACAAAACGCCTTGGTTTCCATCGTTCACGTTCTATAAACAAGGCACGCACACCACAAGGAGGTCATCATGCTGGATATCAACAAAATGGTGGAACAAGAACATTCGGGCCCAACGGTCCGCGGTTATCTCATCGACCTGGAACCCTGGACGGAAGAACAGGCGATCGAGCGGGCACACCGGGATGGGCTGGAGTTGACCGACGGCCATTTGGCCATCATTCGCTATCTGCGCGACTGTTACGCCGATCATGGCGGCACCATCAATGCGCGCATGCTGGCGCATTCGTTGGAAGAGGAATTTGCAGGCCAGGGCGGACACAAGTTCCTGTACAACCTGTTTCCGCTTGGACCGATCGCCCAGGCCAGTCACTATGCCGGCCTGCCGATGCCGCCTGGCACCCGCGATCCCTCATTTGGTACGACGCACTAAGCCCTAGTCGGTTTCTTCCACTGGAACCCGCGCAGCCAGCGCGCACAGCAGTTCATAACTGCTGGTGCCTGCGGCTGCGGCTACCGTATCCACGGGTAAACCTTCGCCCCACAGCACGACCGGGCTCCCCACGCCGGCTTCGGGGCATTCGCCCAGATCGACGCACAGCATGTCCATCGACACCCGGCCCAGTGTCCGGCTGAGGCGTCCATCGACAAGAGCCGGCGTACCGGTCAGTGCATGACGCGGATACCCATCCGCATAGCCGCAGGCGACCACGCCCACCCGCATGGGACGGTCGGCACGAAACAACTGCCCATATCCCACGCCCTCGCCCGCTTGCAGGGTCTGCACGCTGATGATTTCCGACTGCAGGGTCATGGCCGGCCTCAAGCCCAATTGCTCGGCCGACACGTCGGCAAACGGCGACGCACCATAGAGCATCAGTCCCGGGCGCGCCCAGGCGCCGAGGGTCTGCGGATAACGCAACAGCGCAGCCGAATTGGCGCTGCTCCATGGCAGGCCGTAGGCCGACAGTTCGCGCAGGAAAGGGTGCAGCTGCCAGTCCACGCCGACCGTTTCATCCGCTTGGGCAAAGTGCGTCATCAGGGTAATGCCGGCCACCGCGCTCAGGCTTCTCGTCCGTGCGACGATGGCGGCATGATCGGCCAGCGGAAATCCCAGCCGGTGCATGCCGCTGTCGAATTTGAGGAAAACCTGAAGAGGCCGCGCGGGCGGTTGCTGCTGCAGCCAGTCGAGATGGGCGGGATGATGCAACACCGGCCACAGATCCAGGTCGGCGCAGGTGGCGATTTCGTCCGCGCCGAACATGCCCTCGAGCAGCAGGATGGGCTGGTCGACCCCCATCAATCTCAGGTTGGCTGCCTCTTCCAGTGTCAGCACGGCAAAGCCGTCGGCAGCCGCCAATGCGCGCCGTGCACGCGACAGCCCGTGACCGTAGGCATTGGCCTTGACCACTGCAAACACGCGCGCTGTACCGGCATGACTGCGTGCCACACGCAGGTTGTGCGCCATCGCGCCGATGGAGATTCGCGCCTGGATGGGCCGCATCGGTTTAGTAAGAGCCCGGCTGCGCCAGCGTTTCGAAGCGCGTGTATTCGCCGAGGAAGGCCAGTCGCACCGTGCCGATGGGGCCGTTACGCTGCTTGCTGATGATGATTTCCGCCGTGCCCTTGTCCTGGGTATCGGGGTTGTAGACCTCGTCGCGATAGATGAACAGGATGACGTCGGCATCCTGTTCGATGGCGCCCGATTCGCGCAGATCGGACATCACCGGGCGCTTGTTGGGACGTTGCTCCAAGCTCCGGTTCAACTGCGACAGCGCGATCACCGGCACATGCAACTCCTTCGCCAGCCCCTTCAGCGCGCGCGAGATTTCGGATATTTCGGTGGCGCGGTTCTCGCCGGTACCGCTGCCCGCCATCAGTTGCAGATAGTCGATCACGATCAGACCGAGCTTGCCGCACTGACGCATCAGCCGGCGTGCGCGTGCGCGCAGTTCGAGCACGTTGAGTCCTGGCGACTCGTCGATGAACACCGGTGCCTCGTTGAGCTTGCCGAGCGCGTAGGTGAGGCGCTGCCAGTCGTCCTCGCCCAGTTTGCCGGTGCGCAGCCGGTGCTGGTCGAGCTTGCCGACCGAACCGATCATCCGCATCACCAGCTGGGCACCGCCCATTTCCATCGAGAACACCGCCACCGGCAGGCCGGTGTCGAGCGCGACGTTTTCGGCGATATTGATCGAGAAGGCGGTCTTGCCCATCGACGGTCGTCCGGCGACGATGACAAGGTCGCCCGGCTGCAGGCCGGAGGTCTTCTGGTCGAGGTCGTGAAAACCAGTCGGCACACCGGTGACGCCAGAATCGTTGTCGCGGTGATAGAGCTCGTCGATACGCTCGACCACTTCCTTCAGCAAGGGTTTGATTTCGGTGAATCCCGCCTGCCCGCGGCTGCCGGACTCGGCGATCTCGAACACCTTGGCTTCGGCTTCGTCGAGCAGTTGCGAGGCGCTGCGCCCGGCAGGCGAATAGGCGGTGTCGGCGATTCCGGTCGCCACCTCGGCGAGCCGCCGCATTACCGAGCGCTCGCGCACGATTTCGGCATAACGGCGGATGTTGGCAGCCGACGGTGTGTTACTTGCCAGCGCGACGATGTAGGCGAGCCCGCCGACGTTTTCGAGCTGTCCCATGGACTGCAGCGCCTCGGACACCGTCACGGCATCGGCCGGGCGATTCTCGGCGATCTGCCGCACGATCGCGCGCAGGATCTGGCGATGATCCTGGCGGTAGAAATCGCTTTCCGATACCACGTCGCCGATGCGGTCCCATGCGCTGTTGTCGAGCAACAGGCCGCCCAGCACCGCCTGCTCGGCTTCCAGCGAGTGCGGCGGCAGACGCATCTGCGCCAGTTGGGGATCGGAATTTGCGGTCAGGGAGTGGATGGCGGCCATGGCAGGATTCTAGTCTTCAGCCTCGGACCCACCAAGGGAAAAGCTGTGGATAAGGCGTGGACAGCCGGGTATGTCCTGAGGACAAATAAAAAAGGGAGCCGAGGGCTCCCTTTCCGGGAATGGCCGGCGGATTACTGTTCGCCGACCACCACCACCGTGATGTTGGCGGTGACGTCATGGTGCAGACCCAGCACCACCGGGTATTCGCCAATGGCCTTGAACGGGCCTTCGGGCAGGCGGATTTCCGCCTTGACCACGTCGTGGCCCTGCGCTTTCAGCGCATCGGCGATATCGGCGTTGGTCACGGAGCCGAACAGGCGGCCATCGACGCCGGCCTTATGGCTGACCGTCACGCTGGCGCCTTCCAGTTTTTCGCCGCGGCGCTGGGCATCGGCCAGCTTTTCGGCGGCCACACGTTCCAGTTCGGCCTTCTGTGCGGCAAACGCTTCCATGCTGGCCTGCGTGGCGCGTCGCGCACGGCCGGTGGGAATCAGAAAGTTGCGGGCGTAGCCGTCTTTCACCTTGACCACGTCACCCAGATTGCCCAGGTTGACGACTTTGTCCATCAGAATCACTTGCATGGTCGTCTCCTCAATGCAGATCGGTGTAAGGCATGAGCGCCAGGAAGCGCGCACGCTTGATCGCCGTACCCAGCTGGCGCTGATAGTGCGCCTTGGTGCCGGTGATGCGGGCCGGGATGATGCGGCCGTTCTCGGCGATGAACTCCTTCAGCACTTCGATGTCCTTGTAATCGACTTCGACCACTTTTTCAGCAGTGAAGCGGCAGAACTTGCGACGCTTGAAGAGACCGCGATTGCCGCTGTCGCGGCGCTTGTTGGCGAACTTGCCGCCGGATTTTCCACCCATGGGACGTGCCATGATTTATTCCTTTTCGATTCGATTCAATATCAAGATCAGTTGCCGGCTGTTCATGCTGCGTCGGTTCAACGCGCCTTCTAGTTTCACCTGCGTTCCTACCACCAGCTGAGCCAGTTGGCTTGCAAGCGATCCACTCGCTTGCACCGTCAACTCGCATTCCACCTGCCGGGCCTGGGATGCCACCGCCTGACTGCTGCGATGCAGAATCACCGCTTCCGCTATCGGTACGCCAGCCGGGCTGTAACGCACAAGATCAACCTGGATGAGGACTCCACTGATGACCAGCCGGTTCACTCACTCAAGCTGCCGCGGGCTGTTCGACTGCGGCTTCCGGCTTGGCGCCTTCTGCCTTGGCGCTGTCCAGCATGTCACGCGATTTTTCTTCCTTCATCATCGGTGAAGCCGTGGTCACGGCATCGTCGCGCTTGATGGTCAGATGGCGCAGCACGGCGTCGTTGAACTTGAAGCCATGCTCGAGTTCTTCCAGCGTTTCCTGGTCGCACTCGATGTTCATTAGCACGTAGTGGGCCTTATGGACCTTCTGGATCGGGTAGGCCATCTGGCGGCGGCCCCAGTCTTCCAGGCGGTGGACGCTGCCGCCGCGCGTGGTGATGTTGCCCTTGTAGCGTTCGATCATGGCGGGCACCTGCTCGCTCTGATCGGGATGGACGATAAATACGATTTCGTAATGCCGCATCAAGTTTCCTTTCGGTTCAGCCCCCCGCTGCGGTGCGGTGGAGCAAGGTGGTAAAGTCAAAAGAACAATCCCCGGCAAACCGGGGACTGCAAATCATACGCTTTTTGCCTGGCAAATCAAGCCTCGGCCGCACGCGGCGGCCTGGTCAGATCACGCAATCGACGTAATAGCGGGGCTTGCCGTCGACCACGTCCTCGACCAGACCGTGCACATCGGTTTCGAAGCCGGGGAATTTCTCGTTGAATTCGCGGGTGAACTGCAGATAGCGCACGATGGTGCCGTTGAAGCGCTCGCCCGGGATCAGCAGCGGAATCCCCGGCGGGTAGGGCGTGACCAGCATGGCGGTGATACGGCCTTCAAGCTTGTCGATCTCGACGCGCTCGATCTCGCGGTGCGCCATCTTGGCGAAGGCGTCCGCAGGCTTCATCGCCGGGGCCATTTCAGACAAATACATCTCGGTCGTCAGACGCGCCACGTCCTTGGCCTTGTAGATGGTGTGGATCTGGTCACACAGGTCCTTGAGCCCGGTTTTCTCGTAGCGCGGATGCTTTTCGATGAACTCGGGCAGCACGCGCCACAGCGGCTGGTTTTCGTCGTAGTCGGCCTTGAACTGTTGCAGCGCGGTCACCAGGGTATTCCAGCGACCCTTGGTGATGCCGATGGTGAACATGATGAAGAAGGAATACAGCCCGGTCTTTTCCACGATGACGCCGTGCTCGGCCAGATACTTGGTGACGATCGCCGCCGGGATGCCCCAGTCGGCAAATGCGCCGTCCACATCCAGGCCGGGCGTGATGACGGTGGCCTTGATCGGATCGAGCATGTTGAAGCCGGGCGCGATCTTGCCGAACTCGTGCCAGCGCGCGCCGGTTTCGAGCATCCAGTCTTCGCGATCGCCCACGTCCTCTTCGGCCAGCTTCTGCGGTCCCCAGACCTTGAACCACCAGGAGTCGCCGAATTCCTCGTCGACCTTGCGCATGGCACGGCGGAAATCCAGTGCCTCGCGGATGGATTCCTCCACCAGCGCCGGGCCGCCGGGCGGCTCCATCATCGCCGCCGCCACGTCGCACGAGGCGATGATGGCGTATTGCGGCGAGGTCGAGGTGTGCATCAGATAGGCTTCATTGAAACGATGGAAGTCGAGCTTGCGCGTCTCCGAGTCCTGCACCAGGATCTGCGAAGCCTGGCTCAGGCCCGCCAACAGCTTGTGCGTGGATTGCGTGGCGAACACCAGCGCATCCTTCGCCCGCGGCCGGTTCTTGCCGATGGCGTGCATGCCGCGATAAAAGTCGTGAAAGGTCGCATGCGGCAGCCAGGCTTCGTCGAAGTGCAGGGTATCGATGTAGTCGCCCAGCAGTTCCTTGATCATGTCGACGTTATAGAGGATGCCGTCGTAGGTCGACTGGGTGATGGTGAGAATGCGCGGTTTGCGCTTCACATCCTTGGCGAACGGATGCGCGGCGATTTTCTTTTCGATATTCTCGGGACGAAACTCGTCCAGCGGGATCGGCCCGATGATGCCGTAGTGGTTGCGAGTCGGCGTCAGGAAGATCGGGATCGCGCCGCACATCATGATGGCGTGCAGGATGGACTTGTGGCAGTTGCGGTCGACCACGACGATGTCGCCCGGCGCAACCGTGGCGTGCCACACCATCTTGTTGGACGACGAGGTGCCGTTGGTGACGAAGAACAGGTGGTCGCAATTGAAGATGCGTGCCGCGTTGCGCTCAGACGCCCCCACCGGCCCGGTGTGATCGAGCAGTTGGCCGAGTTCGTCGACCGCATTGCAGACGTCGGCACGCAGCAGGTTTTCACCAAAGAACTGGTGGAACATCTGGCCGATCGGCGACTTCAGGAAAGCCACGCCACCCGAGTGCCCGGGGCAGTGCCAGGAATACGAGCCATCCGCCGCGTAATGCGTCAGCGCGCGGAAGAACGGCGGCACCAGGGAATCGAGATAGGCGCGCGCCTCGCGGCCAATGTAGCGCGCAAGGAACTCCGGCGTGTCTTCCAGCATGTGGATGAAACCGTTGAGTTCGCGCAGGATGTCGTTCGGGATATGGCGTGCGGTGCGGGTTTCGCCGTGCAGGAAAATCGGGATCTCGGCATTGCGGAAGCGCACTTCCTCGACGAATCCGCGGAGCTTTTGCAGTGCCTTGCTCGTATCCTCGTCGCTACCGGCAAGTTCCTCGTCATCGATCGACAGTACAAAGGCCGACGCGCGGGCCTGCTGCTGGGCAAACGAAGTCAGGTCGCCATAGTTGGTGACGCCGAGTACCTCCATGCCTTCCTTTTCGATCGCCTCGGCCAGGGTGCGGATACCCAGTCCCGATGCGTTTTCGGAACGGAAATCTTCGTCGATGATGACAATGGGAAAGCGAAAACGCATGGCGACTCCTCAGGGAGGGGCGGGAGAAAAACGCGGATTGTACGTCGCGTGCGCGGCAGCCGGATGAATTTTTGCGCGCGGGCTGAAATGGCGGCGCCGGTCAGATCTTGGGGAGCGTGACCCCAACCTGGCCCTGGTATTTGCCGCCGCGGTCCTTGTACGAGGTTTCGCACACCTCATCGGACTCGAGGAACAGCATCTGGGCCACGCCTTCGTTGGCGTAGATTCGCGCGGGCAGCGGCGTGGTGTTGGAAAACTCCAGCGTCACATGGCCTTCCCATTCGGGTTCCAGCGGCGTCACGTTGACGATGATGCCGCAACGCGCGTAGGTGCTTTTGCCCAAACAGATCGTCAGCACGCTGCGCGGGATACGGAAGTACTCCACCGTCCGCGCCAGCGCGAACGAGTTCGGGGGGATGATGCACGAATCGCCCTTGACCTCGACGAACGAGTTCGGATCGAACGCCTTCGGGTCGACGATCGTGGTGTTGATATCGGTGAACAGCTTGAATTCGCTGGCGCATCGCACGTCGTATCCGTAGCTCGACGTACCGTACGACACGATGGATCGGCCACCGGCCTGTTTGATCTGTCCCGGCTCGAACGGTTCGATCATGCCATGCTCAGCCGCCATGCGACGGATCCATCGGTCGGACTTGATGCTCATCAGGTATTGGAAATGACAATGTTGGGGAACTTGGCGGAGTGATCCACCGCGGTTTCGCCAATCTTAACAGCAACGCGACGCGCGATCTGTTTGTAGATCTCGGTCACGCGGCCATTCGGATCGGACACCACCGACGGCTTGCCGGAGTCGGTGTCGGCGCGGATCGCACCATCCAGCGGCAGCGCGCCGAGGAATTCCACGCTGTAGTCCTTGCACATCCGCTCGCCGCCGCCTTCGCCGAAGATGCGCTCTTCGTGGCCGCAGTTCGAGCAGATGTGCAGGCTCATGTTCTCGACCACGCCGATGATGGGGATGCCGACCTTCTCGAACATCTTCAGCCCCTTGCGCGCGTCGATCAGCGCGATGTCCTGCGGCGTGGTGACGATCACCGCGCCGGTCACCGGCACGCGCTGCGCCAGCGTCAGCTGGATGTCGCCGGTGCCGGGCGGGAGGTCGACCACGAGATAGTCGAGGTCACTCCAGTTGGTGTTGTTGAGCAGCTGCTCCAGCGCCTGCGTGACCATCGGGCCACGCCAGACCATGGGCGTTTCGACGTCGATCAGGAAGCCGATGGACATCGCCTGGATACCGTGACCAATCAGCGGCTCGAGGTTCTTGCCGTCGTTGGACTCGGGCTTGTCGGTGATGCCCAGCATGGTCGGCTGCGACGGGCCGTAGATGTCAGCGTCCAACATGCCGACGCGCGCGCCTTCGGCAGACAGTGCCAGCGCCAGGTTAACGGCGGTGGTGGACTTGCCGACGCCGCCCTTACCAGAGGCCACAGCGATGATGTTCTTGACGTTGGGGATCAGTTTGACGCCGCGCTGCACGCTGTGCGACACGATCTTGAAGCTGACGTTGGCGGTAGCGGCGGTGACACCGTCGATGGATTTGAGCTTGTCTTCGATCTGCTGCTTGATGACCGGCAACTGGCTCTGCGCCGGGTAGCTCAGCAGGATGTCGACCGACACGGCACCACCGTCGATCTTGATGTTGCGGGCGGATTTGGTCGAGACGTAATCCTTATGGGTGTTGGGGTCGACCAACTCTTTCAGTGCGGTCTGCACCTGAAGTTCAGAAACGGCCATGTGTGCTCCAGAGGATTAAATTAGCAATCGCTCATTTTAACGAATTCTGTCGCTTTGGGTGAACGGGAACGCAGAAAGGACGCGGGATTCCCTGCAATCTGCAGGGATATACGGAATGCACAGGCAAGCGCGGAGCTTGTCCGGCCAACCACGGAAAACCGCTAGCGCGGCTCGGCGTAATGCGCGACCAGCACGGCTTCGGGCACCCGCAAACGAATCGCTGCGGCCAGCTCGCTGATCGCCCCCGGGCGCGGGCGCAGGGACACCCACAGCAGGTTGAGTTTCAGGTTGAGATCAGCGAACACCACATCCTGATGCAGCGCCAGTACCGCCTGAATTTCGCGCGATGCCCGTTCGATCTCGACTCGAGGGCGACTGCGCAAACGCGGGATCAACATCATAAAATCGGTCAGCCGCTTGCCGGCAAGATCGCGCGTGGGCGCAATCTGCCACAAAGGCTGGCCCGGCCCGGGTCCGGAAAATGTCGTCAGCGTGGTTGAAGCATGGATTCGTATCTTCATCACGCCTCCGTCATTCCGGGTCAGGGCTTCAGCAGGAAGTCCGGTGCCGCGTCCCGCCGACCGCACAGACGGGGGGCGCGTTGCCGCACATGACGCGCATCTCTGTGCAGATAACGTTCGAGTTCCTCGAGCGCCAGACGGTAAACCTCGCGCTTGAAGTCGACCACCGCTTCCATCGGCACCCAGTATTCGTTCCAGCGCCAGGCATCGAATTCCGGATGGCTGCTGGCGCGCAGCGAGACATCGCAGTCGCGTCCGGTCAATCGCAGCAAAAACCAGATCTGCTTCTGGCCGCGATACAGACCCCGGCTGTCGCGCCGCGTCCAGTGGGGAGGCACGTCGTAGCGCAACCATTCGCGCGTGCGGCCCAGGATACGCACATGCGCCGGCAGCAAGCCCACTTCCTCTTCCAGTTCCCGGAACATGGCCTGTTCCGGCGTCTCCCCTGCGTTGATGCCGCCCTGGGGAAACTGCCAGGCGTGCTGATTGACGCGCTTGCCCCAGAAGACCTGGTTGCTCGCGTTGCACAATATAATGCCTACGTTCGGGCGGTACCCTTCTCGGTCGATCATGGCCGCCACCATCAATAAAGTTCGATTAACTGCATTCTTTCATACCCGCCGAAAATTGCAAACCTTCCATGATTCGAAGCCTGCTGTTAAGCATTGTTTTAATTGGAATTTTGAGCGGATGCTCCAATTTGATGTCGGCCGCTCCGCCCGACCGGGTGCTGGCGGGAATCCATGAATTCGGCGCCACGGCGCTCGCCTACACACCGGACGGCCGGCAATTCATCAGTGGTGGCTTCCACGGCGAGTTGCGGATGTGGGATGCGGCCACGCTGCACCCGCTCGGCGAGTATCGCGGACATCGGCGGGCGGTACGCGCGATTCTGCCGCTGGCCTCAGGCGACTTTGTCAGCGGGGGAGACGATGGCCGCCTGATCCTGTGGCAAGACAGACACATCAAGCGGCATGTCCAGGGGGGGAAGGTAACCGCGCTGGCCCTATTCCAAGGCCAGGTGGTGAGCGGTCAGCGCGATGGCCGCTTGCGTGTCTGGTCTGCGGACACGCTCCAGCCTGTGCGGGAAATTCAGTTATCCGACGATGTCGTCGCGCTGACGGCGCATGGCACCCAGCTGGCCGTCGGCCTCGATCACGCCATCCTGCTCCTCGATGCGGATTACAAAATACGACGGACGATCCGCACGCCGCATACCCCACACGATCTGCAATTCAGTCCGGATGGCCGCATCCTGGCGGCAGGCACCTGGTTCCGGCTGCTCGAATGGGACGTCGCCAGTGGAGAAGCGCGCAGTATTCCGACCGAGCACAATGGTTTGCTGACCTCGATCGCCTTCAGCCCCGATGGCCGCTATCTGGCCACCCTGGGGCGCCATACCGACTCCGCCATCCGCATCGTCGACACCACGGATTTCAGGGTCGTGCGGCGCTACCAGGCCCATGAATTGTGCGGCGCCGTCATCCGCTTCAGCCCCGACGGACAGACCCTGGCTTCCGGCTCGGATGACGAAAGCGTCCGGCTGTATCGCTTCAATCGCCCCGCCTATTCAAGCAACGGCGCTATCCCCTCGGCCCACTGAAAATCACGCGCAAAACCGCGCAGATCGAGGCCGTAGCGCTTGGACAGATCAGCCAGTTGCGGCCGCATCGCTTCAAGCCGGGCCGCAGCGCCCGGGTCGGCAAAGGCAAACACGATGACGTTGGTCTTGTTCTGGACAGAAATCCAGCCGACCTCGCCGTCGAATGCTCGCGTCAGCCGCGCGAAATACTCGGCAAATTCGCTGTCGCGCCCCCACAGATTCACCACCAGAATGCCACCCGGCCTCAACACACGGCGGCAGGCGGCATAAAACGTCTGTGTCGCCAGCGCCTCGACCTGATTGCCGGCATCGAAACCGTCGAGCAGGATGACGTCCGCGCTGCCGGGATGCTGGCGCACATACAAGGCGCCATCGGCTTCCACCACGCTGAGCGTGGCATCGTCAGGCGGCAATTCGAAGTGCGTACGCGCGGCAGCGACCACCCGCGGATCGATTTCCACTGCGGTGACATGTGTCTGCGGCCGCTGCTTGCGGATGAACTTGGCGAGCGAACCGCCGCCCAGGCCGATCATCAGCACGTCCTGCGGCATCGGGTTGAACATCAGGAACCCCATCATTGCACGCGTGTACGCCAGTTCCAGGTCCCACGGCCGGTTCACCCGCATCGCGCTCTGGATCGCGCGACTGCCCAGGTGCAGCACGCGCATGCCGCGTTCCTCGGTCACTTCCAGTCCCTCGTCGCCTGCCCGGCGTTTACCAAACTTCAAGCGCATGGCCACCCCATCCAAAAATCGAGCGCGAAAGATTACTCGTCTGCACGCTAAAATGCGCGTTTTCGTCCCGATTATTCCACCATGCGCGCCACCCAGTTCTTCATTTCCACCACCAAGGAAGCCCCGTCCGAGGCCGAACTCGTCAGCCACAAGCTGATGCTGCGCGCCGGCCTCATCAAGCGCCTGGGATCGGGGCTGTATACCTGGATGCCGCTGGGCCTGCGCGTGCTGCGCCGGGTGGAGGCCGTGGTGCGCGAGGAAATGAACCGCGCCGGCGCGATCGAACTGCTGATGCCGGCGGTGCAGCCTGCCGAACTGTGGGAGGAAACCGGACGCTGGGCGGTGTTCGGCCCGCAGATGCTGAAGATCAAGGACCGCCACCAGCGCGACTTCTGCTTCGGCCCCACCCACGAGGAAGTCATCACCGACGTCGCGCGCCGCGAGATCAAGAGCTACCGGCAATTGCCGGTCAACTTCTACCAGATCCAGATGAAGTTCCGCGACGAGATCCGCCCGCGTTTCGGCGTCATGCGCGCGCGCGAATTCCTGATGAAGGACGCCTACTCCTTCCACGCCAACAAGGATAGCCTGGCTGCTACCTACCAGACGATGTACGACGCCTACACGCGGATTTTCAGCCGGCTGGGACTGACCTTCCGCCCCGTGGCAGCCGACACCGGCGCCATTGGCGGCTCGGCCTCGCACGAATTCCACGTGCTGGCCGATTCCGGCGAAGACCTGATCGCCTACTGCCCGGATTCCGGCTACGCGGCCAACGTCGAACTGGCCGAGGCGCTTGCCCCGACGACCCCGCGCGCCGCATCGCAGGAAACGCTGCGCGAAGTGGATACGCCGAAACAAACCACCTGCGAGGACGTCGCCGCTCTGCTCGACATCCCGCTTTCCCGCACCGTGAAGCTCATCGCGGTCATGGTGGGCGAGCAGCTGGTCGTCCTGCTGCTGCGCGGCGACCACATGCTGAACGAGGTCAAGCTCGGCAAGCTCGAAGGCATGGCGGACTTCCGGCTGGCGAACGAAGCCGAAATCCGTGCCGTCTTCGACTGTCCGCCCGGCTTCCTCGGGCCGGTCGGGCTCGACCGCGCCAAAATCAGGGTCATCGCCGACCGCACGGTCGCGGCGATGAGCGATTTCGTATGCGGCGCCAACAAGCCCAAATTCCACCTCGCCGGGGTCAATTTTGGCCGCGACCTGCAGGAACCGGATGTTGTGGCCGATATACGGAATGTCGTCTCCGGCGACCCCAGTCCGGACGGCAAGGGCACGCTCGCGCTGTGCCGCGGTATCGAGGTCGGCCATGTGTTCCAGCTCGGCAGCAAGTATTCGCAGGCGATGAATGCCACCTACCTGGACGAAGCCGGCAAGGCACAGGTCATGGAAATGGGGTGCTACGGCATCGGCGTGTCACGCATCGTGGCCTCGGCCATCGAGCAGCACCACGACGAGAAAGGCATCATCTGGCCGAAGGCGATGGCACCGTTCTTGCTGGTGATCGTGGCGATCGGCTACGGCAAGAGCGAGGTGGTTAAAACCGCTGCCGATACGTTGTATGCTGAACTTTTTGCTGCCGGGTTCGACGTGCTGCTGGACGACCGCGACGAACGCCCCGGCGTGATGTTTGCCGATGCCGAGCTGATCGGCATCCCGCACCGCATCACGGTGGGCGAGCGCGGGCTGAAGGATGGCGTGATCGAATACCAGCCGCGCCGCGCCGCGCCGGGGCAGAGTGGCGAAGCGCAAAAAATCGCGCTCGCCGATGCAAGGGAATTTTTGACAGGACTGCTGGAACGCTGACATGAAGAAAACGAGGCACATCGGCCTGCTGATCGCCACTTTGCTGCTTGCCCAGCCCGCGTTTGCGGGCGGCCAGCTCGAAGAAGCGATGTCGGCCAATGTGCGCTCGTCGCTGCAGCGCGCCCTGGCGGACACGCCGGTCACCCGCACTGCATTCCGCAATCCGGCAGACGGTGCCGCCTGGCTGAAGGAAATGTCGCGCCGGCTGGCCAAGCGCATGCCCGACGAGGACGAACGGCTCGAATTCCTGACCACCCTGCACTGGGAGGCTTCGCGCGCCGGCGTCGACCCGCAATTGATGCTGGGGCTGATCCAGGTGGAAAGCGGTTTCCGCAAATATGCCGTGTCGCCGGTCGGTGCGCGCGGCTACACGCAGGTCATGCCCTTCTGGATCAAGACCATCGGCAACCCCAACCACAACCTGTTCCAGCTCCGCACCAATTTGAGATACGGCGCGCTGATCCTGCGTTACTACATCGACATCGAACACGGCGACCTGTTCCGTGCGCTGGGCCGCTACAACGGCAGCCTGGGCCAGCCGGAGTATCCGACGCTTGTCGTCAACGCCTGGAAACACAACTGGGATTACACCCCTCGCACCCAATCGGCCGACAATCGTGCCGACTCCGACTCGCGCAGCTGACGCCCCTTGCAGGGACATGCCGCACGCCAAAAACGCCTAGCCTGAAACTCCCGTTTCAGGCACGCCTTGCCCCGCGTGCCCTGTCCGCTGACGAAATTTCAACCGGCCGTCACGCCATCGACACTTTTCAACCGTTTCCTCCCCGGCCTCCTGCGCCGCATACCTTGTCAAACAAGGCGTTCGGAGCGTTTCTTCGCCTGGCACAAGCCATGCAGGATGTCCGCCACAGGCTAAATGCCTGCAATCACAACAACGGAGGCGACCATGGACATGACAATGCAATTGTCCCGTACGGTTAAGGGACAGGAAGAAATCTTCAACCTCGGCCATACCTTGCGGCCCCGACATCGACAAATCCTGTTCAGTGTGGGAAATGGCATTTCGTTTGGCGAACTCTGCAAGAAGATGCCCCACTGCGCCGAGTTGGAAGCGATGGTGAACGACTTGCTGCAAAGCGGGTTCATCCAGGCCCTACGCAACATGGCATCGCCTTCGCAGCCCGCGCCGGCCGCCTCCCGCAGCCCGGCTCCCGCAGCGGCCGCACCTGCGCAATCCGCCGCCAATCTGGAAAGCACCCGCACCTATGCGATGGAATTCCTGGCCGCCCTGGTGGGAACCAAGTCCCCGGCCTACCGGAAAATGAGCGAAGTACAGGATCTGGCCGGTTTCAACGCCGTCCTGCCGATGTGCTACAAGGTGATCGCTGCGGTGGCGTCGCCGCACCAGGCGGCTGAAATGGAAGCCGAAATCGCCCGGCGCATGATCTGACACGGCTGGTCCAGTCACGGCCACGGATGCACCAGGCCGGGACAGCCTGGTTCGATGCTTAGCGCGACAGGACGATCAGCGGCTTTGGCTGGCAATCCGCGACCACGACGGTACCGGATCCGCCTGGTATCGCACTCACCACGCCATCGAACGGCGCTTTCAACTCGGCATCCGCCAGATTTTTCTGCGCGATCACCCGGCGCGCCTGGGCAGCCGACAGCGCGGCCTGGGCTCGCGCGTAGCGCAATTCGGCGGCCTCCAGTTCGCTGGTCGACGACACCGTCCGGTCGTACAGCTCCTGCGCCCGTCCCTGTTCGCGCTTGGCATCGGCCTCATCGGCCTGCGCACGCGCATGGTCCGCTGTGGCTTCCTCAAGGCGCGCCTGCAGGATAGTCCTGTCCAGACGCAGCAGGACGGCGCCTTTCTTCACGCGCTGGCCGGGCTTGACCAGCACCGATTCCACCACGCCGGACACGCGGGTGGTGAGTTCAACCTTGTCTGCGGCCCATAGCGGGTTTGTACCCAGCAGGCTCAATCCGGCTAGTGCAATGGCCGCCATGCGCTGATTCATTTTCGTGCTCCCTCAACAGGCGGCAGATTGCCACCGGACAATGCCTGTAACCGCGTCAGCGCCAGCGCCAGTCGATATTCCACTTGCTTGCGGCGTATCTGCGCCATCTGGGTTTCCGCCATGCTGGTGCCCAGATTGGTTTTCAGTTCCAGTTCGTATTCCGCACGCGCACGTTCCAGCGCCCAGTCGCGATACTCGATCTGCTTGTCGGCCGCCGCGCGACTGCTGCCGCGCAGCCATTCGATTTCCTGCAGGGTTGCGAGCAGGGTGCCGGACAGGTCGAACTTGAGTTTTTCCAACTCGGCGGCTGTCCGTTCCTTTTGCGCCAGCTCACGCGCAATCCGGGCATCCACGCGTCCCCCTTGATACAGCGGGATCGTGAACACCAGGCCGGCGCTGGCCTCGTCGCGTGTGACCGACTCCCGGCTGTAGCCGCCGCCGATGACTTCGGCATCAAGCGTCGGATTGCGCTCCGCACGTATCGCCGCCAGCCGCGCTTCCGACGCCGACAATTGGGCACGCAGGGCAAGGATGCGAGGGTTCTTCGCCATGACCCAGGGCAGCAGGGTTTCGTAGTCCGGCACTGGGCGGGCATTACCCTTGAGCTCGGGCTCGATCAGTTCTTCAGGCAGTGTGTCGGGGCGATAGATGGCCTGGGCAAGCCGCTGCCGCGCGCTGCGCATGCGCTGCTCGCTGGCGTTTCTGCGCTCCCGGATATCCTGGTACTCGGTTTCCAGTTTCAACAGGCTGGGCTGACTGATCTGCCCCACCTTGAAGCGGTCCTTGGCGTTGTCCCACGCGACGTAGGCGACCGCCATGAATTCATTGTCGGCAGCATACTGCCGGTCGGCCATCAGCACATCGAAGTAACGCGCCATGATGTCGATGCGGCGCAGGCTTTCCACGGTGTAGAGCGCCTCCTGCCGGGCCGTGACCTCATCATCCGCCGCGGCGATGGCCTGGCTGCTGCGGCCGAAATCGAACAACGGCTTGCGCGCCACGATGCGGCCGATGTTGTCGGGCTTCCAGTCGCCACCCGGCTGACGTCCCGTGCGCAGACTGCCGTCCAGAGACAGGCTGAAATCCTGGCGGCTGTCTGCTTCTTCGCGGTTGGCACGCGCCAAGGCCAGTTCGCTTTCCGCGACCCGTCGATCGGGATGGGGTGCGGCTACGCTTGCCAGCGCCTCATCCAGCGTCAGTGGTTCTGCGGACGCCGTGGTGGACAACGTCCATGCCAGCAACGCGACCCACGCCGCGCGCCTCATTTGCCTTGCTTGTATTTGGTGAAGGGTTCGCTCGCGTAGACACCGTCGGCCACATATTTCCCGAGCAGCAGGAACTCGGCCTTGTCCTTGGTGGGGCCGACATAGCGCGTAACCAGCTTGCCGTCGAGGTCGATGAACAGCATCGTCGGCGTGGCGCGCACGCGGTTGGCGAGCGCGAATGCCTTTTCGGTGGTTTGCTTGCCCTGGAAGTCGGTCATCTGCGTATCGCCATTGACGTCGATCGGATACAGCAGGAACTGTGCACGATAGGCATCCTGGACGTCGGACTGGTTGAGGATGGTGCTTCTCATGCGTTCGCAAAATGGACAGTCGTCCATTTCAAAGAACAGGAATATGCCTTTCTTGCCCTGCTCACGGGCGGTCTGGAGTTCGGCATGAAAATCGCCGAACTTGGGCTGGAAGAAATGGCTGAGGGGGTCGCGTGTCTCCGCCCTGGCGGATACGGCAAATACCATCAGGAACGCGATGAATAGTCGACGCATGGTGTCTCCTCGTTATGCAGTGGCTTATTTTTTGGTGCGTGCACTTTTCTTGGCAATGAAGCTTTCCACCGATTCACGGGTAATCGCGCCCACTTGCTGGGCAACCATTTTACCGTCCGGGTTGTATAGATAGGTAGTCGGCAAACCCTGTACCGGTCCGATCTGGCTGGCCACCTGGGCATTACCTAGCACGATCGGGTAATCGACCAGTAGTCCGTCCGCGAAATCGGTCACCTGCTTGGCATTGCGATAATCCATGGCGATGCCGATGACGACGAGGTTGTTCTTTTTTTCGCCGTGCAGCGCGATCAGGTCTGGAATTTCCTCCTGACAAGGCGGACACCAGGTTGCCCAGAAATTCACCAGTACCCACTTGCCCTTGTAGCCGTCCAGCGTATGGGTCTTGCCGTCGGTATCGGTCAGCTTGAATCCGCCCGCCTGGGCCCAGGAGGCGAACAGCGCCAGCAACAGCCCGGCCAGCCATATCGGATAAAATCGTCCACCTTGTAATGTCTGCATTGGTTTTACCATCATGAATGAATTCGCCACGAATAAATTTCGCACTGAGAAAGACTCGCTGGGCGAAGTCCCGGTTCCCGGGGATGCCTGGTACGGCGCACAAACAGCGCGCGCCGTCGCCAATTTTCCCATTTCCGGACGCCGGCCGGATAAGGATTTCGTACTAGCCCATGTGCGAATCAAGCTCGCCGCCGCCCACGCCAACTGCCAGCCGGGCTGGTTGTCCGAGCAAAAGCGCGACGCCATCGCCGCCGCCTGCGAGAAAATCCTCGGCGGCGAGCATCTCGACCAGTTCGTCGTCGACCGTTTCCAGGCCGGCGCCGGCACCAGCCACAACATGAACAGCAACGAGGTCATCGCCAACCTCGCGAATGTGGCCCTGCGCGGCGAGAAAGGTGCCTACAAGCCGGTCAACCCCAACGACGACGTCAACATGGGGCAGTCGACCAACGACACCATTCCGACGGCGATCCGTCTGGCCGTGCTGGCCAAGCTGCCGCGCCTGACCGCTGCGGCGCACAGTATGGCCGCCGAATTCAGCCGCTTGGCCGAACGCGAGAGGGACACCGTAAAGTCGGGCCGAACCCACCTGCAGGACGCGGTGCCGACCACGCTGGGGCAGGAGTTTGCCGGCTACGCCTGGACGCTCTCGCGTTGCGCATCGGCGCTCGACGCCGTGCGCCCGGCACTGTGTGAGACCGGTCTCGGCGGCTCCGCCGCCGGCACCGGCCTCAACACTTCGCCCGATTACCCGGCGCGCGTCGCCGCCGAACTGGCGAAACTCACTGGCGAGCCGATCCGCGTCGGCCAGCTGGTCGCGCAGATGCAGTCGATGAACGACCTCGCGCGCCTGTCGGGCGAGATCCGCAATCTGGCGCTCGAACTCACCCGCATCTCCAACGACCTGCGCCTGCTCGCCTCCGGTCCACGTACCGGCCTCGGCGAAATCCAGCTGCCGCCGGTGCAACCAGGCTCCAGCATCATGCCCGGCAAGGTCAACCCGGTGATGTTCGAAATGCTGAACCAGGTGTGCTTCCAGGTGCTGGGGCAGGACGCCGCGGTGTCCTACATGGTGCAGGCCGGGCAGATGGAACTCAACGTGATGATGCCGGCGCTCGGCAGCGCGCTGTTCGACGCCATGGACTGGCTGACCAATGCGATGAACGCCGCCACCGAAAAGAACCTCAAGGGCATCGTCGTCAACCGCGAACGCTGCGCCTTCTTCATCCACCAGAGCGTCGCGCTCGCCACCCTGCTCAACACCCGGATCGGCTACAACCAGTCTGGCGAAGTCGCCAAGGAATCTGAAAAGTCCGGCCGCCCGGTGCGCGACATCGTCGCCGAGCGCGGATTGATGAGCGCCGCCGATTTCGATGCGCTGGTGCTGCAAGCGGCACACGGCGTGGGTAGCGGCGGTGGCGGCGGCTGATGCCGCACTGATGCGATAATCACACCCTTTAGCCGACACCTGCACATCATGGCGATCCAGTGGTTCCCCGGTCACATGACCACCGCGCGCAAGAAAGCCGCGGAGACGATGGCGCAGATCGACGTGGTGGTCGAGGTGCTCGACGCGCGCCTGCCGGAGGCCGGCAGCAACCCGATGATTCACGAGTTGCGTGCGCATCGCCAGCGGGCCTGCCTCAAGCTGTTGAACAAGGCCGATCTGGCCGACCCGGAGGCGACACGTGCCTGGCTGGAGTATTTCAATAGACAGCCGAACGTGCTCGCGGTAGCGATCTCAGCCAAGAAAGCCAGCGATGTCGCGAAGCTCGCCGGGCTGGCACAGAAGCTGGCGCCGCACCGCGACGATGCCTTCAAGCCTTTGCGGCTGATGATCATGGGCATTCCCAACGTCGGCAAATCGACGCTGATGAACACCTGGGTCAAGCGCAAGGTGGCGGCGGTGGGTGACGAGCCGGCCGTGACCAAGTCGCAGCAGCGCATCAACCTCTCGCCGCGCCTGATCCTGGTCGACACGCCGGGGATGACGTGGCCGAAGATCGAGCACGATGCCGACGGCTTCATGCTGGCGGCCAGCCATGCGATCGGCCGCAATGCGGTGATCGACGAGGAGGTGGCGGTGTTTCTGGCGGGGATACTGCTGGAACGCTACCCGGCCCTGCTGAAGGCCCGCTACGGCTTCGCGCTGGAGGGACTCGACGCAACCGGCGTGCTGGAGGCAGTGGCGAAAAAACGCGGCTGCCTTCTGAAAGGGCGCAGTGGCGAACTCGATCTGGAAAAAGCCGCGATGATCCTGCTGACCGATTACCGCAGCGGCACGCTCGGCCGCATCAGCCTGGAGACGCCGGCATCGCGGCAAGCAATGCTGGCGGCGGCCAAACCCCAGAAAGCCGCAGCCTCCTCCCCCGATACCGCTGCGTAATCAATCGTCCGCCGGCCAGACCAATGCATCGACCCAGCAAACGGTCTGCTGCCGGCCATGCACGGCGGCCACCGGCAGCGCTTCGCCTGCCGCCCACCGCCTCAGTGCATGCCGTTTGCCTGCCCCTGTAATCACGAACCACACGCGCCGACTGCGATTCAACCGTGCCACAGAGAGGCTCACCCGATCGGGCGGCGGTTTCGGCGCATCATGCACCGCCAGCACATCCGCGCTTTCTGACGCCGTTCCCCAGTCATGGCCGGGGAACAGGCTGGCAGTATGGCCGTCTTCTCCCATACCGAGCAGCACCACATCGAAATCGCCCACGCCCTTCAGCCAGTCGGCATAGAGGGAAGCGGCCTCGGGAGCGCCACGCTCGGACGGAATCGGACGGCGGTTTGACGGCGGAATGCGCGACGCGGCAAGCCAGGCCATTTCAGCCGTCACGCTGTTCCGCTCGGGATGATCCAAGGGTTGGCAGCGCTCGTCCCCATACCACACCTGCCATTGCGCATTGCCCACGTGCCGATCCGCCAGCGCACGATACAGGGCAAGCGGTGTGCTGCCGCCCGCCAGCACCAGGTGAAAGACCCCACGCGCGGCAATGGTCGCCTCGGCTTCGGCGCATAGTGCGTCGGCCAGCGCGGCCACCAGGCCGTCGACATCATCGAATACCCGCCATTCAGGCAGCGTCATAGCTCGTTGCGCCAGGTCTGGTCATCGCTGTCGAACAGCCGGTTTGCCTCGGCCGGCCCCCAGGAACCGGCTGAATAGGTCGGGATGAACTCGCGCTCGACCGTCCAGTTCTGGAGGATGGGGTCGACCACCCGCCACGCCCACTCGACTTCGTCGAAGCGGATGAACAGTGAGCGGTCCCCCTCGATCACGTCGAGCAGCAGGGTCTCGTAGGCATCGAGCGTCTGTTCGTCGGTCTTGAGGAAACTTGCGTTCATCTGCATCACGCGCGTGTCCATGTCGAGGCCCGGCTGCTTGACGTGGATCTCCATGCGCATCGACTCCTCGGGCTGGATCGACAGCAACACCCAGTTGGGCGCAACCGACTCGAGCGGCGTCTCCCGGAACAGCTGCTGCGGCGGGTGGCGGAAGCGGATCGCGATCATCGAGGTCTGTTTCGCCAGTCTTTTTCCGGTACGCAGATAAAACGGCACGCCACGCCAGCGCCAGTTGTCGATGTAGAACTTGGCCGCGACAAAAGTTTCGGTAATCGAGTTGGACTCGACACCCGCTTCCTGCTGATAGCCCATGGCCGGCTGGCCGTCGATGTTGCCACGCGCATATTGCGCCCGCACCGCGTGGGCATGGACCGCACGCTTGGCGATCGGCCGGATCGAACGCAGCACCTTGACCTTCTCGTCGCGTAGCGCATCGGCCTCGAGCGCGGGCGGCGGCTCCATCGCAACGACGGTGAGCAGCTGCATCAGGTGGTTCTGCAGCATGTCGCGCAGCGCCCCCGCATGGTCGTAGTAGTCGGCGCGTTGTTCGATGCCGATCGACTCGGCCACCGTGATCTGCACGTGGTCGATGAAATTGCGGTTCCACAGCGGCTCGATCAGCGTGTTGGCGAAGCGGAAAACCAGCAGGTTCTGCACCGTTTCCTTGCCGAGGAAATGGTCGATACGATAGACCTGCTCTTCGTCGAAATGCTGGTGCAACAGGCGATTCAGCATCTGCGCCGATTCAAGATCCTCGCCGAAGGGTTTTTCGATCACCACCCGGTTCATTCCCCGCGGCTTGTTGAGCCCGACGGCTTCAAGGTTCTGGATCACCGCGCTGAATTCGGCCGGCTTGATCGCCAGATAGAACACCGTGCTCGAACAGGCAGACTCCGGCGGCAGACGATCCGCCAGCGCACGGAAAGACTCGACATCGTTGAGATCGCCCTTGTGATAGGCGAAGCGCGCAAGAAAGCGCTCGAATACCGGCGTATCGAGCGAGCCCTTGATCTTGTCCTTGAGGACTTCACGCATGTATTCGCGCCAGTTTTCCGTCGTCCAGTCGCGCCGCGAAAAGGCGATGATGGTGAGCGACTCGGCCAGCCGCGCCGCTGCCTCGAGGTGATACAGCGCGGGCAGCAGCTTGTTCGAGGCGAGGTTGCCGGTCGCGCCGAAGATGACGAACGAACACGGCAGGTTGTCCAGGCTCGCGTTATGGGCCAGGTTCATCTCAGCCTTCCTTCACCGCATGACCGCCGAACCCCTGGCGCATTTTCGCCAGCATTTTCGCGGCGTAATCGTTCTTGCCCTGGCTGGCAAAACGCATCATCAGGGACAGCGTCATCACCGGCGTGGGGATGCCTTGCTCCACCGATTCCAGCGCAGTCCAGCGGCCCTCGCCCGAATCGGCGACAAAGGGCTCGATCGATTCCAGTGCCTGATCTTTCGCCAGGAAGTCTGCCGACAGGTCCAGCAGCCAGGAGCGCACCACGCTGCCGTGCCGCCACAGCTCGGCGATTTCACCGACATCAAGATCGAAGCCCGGCTTGTTCTTCATCAGCGCGAAGCCTTCGGCGAAGGCCTGCATCATGCCGTACTCGATACCGTTGTGAACCATCTTGACGAAGTGGCCGGAGCCGACCGGGCCGGTGTGCAGCCAGCCCTCCGCCGGGGTGGGCGCGAGTGCTTCCATGTAGGGTTTGAGGCGCGCGGCGGCAGCATCGCTGCCACCAAACATGATGCAGTAGCCGTTCTCCAGACCCCACACGCCGCCGGACACGCCGGCGTCGGCGAATTCGATCGCCTGTTTCGCCAACCGCTCCGCGTGACGCAGATCGTCCTTGTAATAGGCATTGGCCCCGTCGACCACGAGATCGCCTGGCGACAGCAAGGGGATGAGGGTATCCAGCGCCGTCTCGGTGGCCTCGCCCGCCGGCAGCATCAGCCAGACGATGCGTGGCGCCTGCAAGGCAGCCACCATGTCCTGGAGGGAAGCGCAGGCGAGATGCCCGGTTTCGGTTGCAATGGATTCGCTCACGTCATGGCTGCGATTGGTGACAGCTATCTTGATCCCTTTGCGGGCCAGGCGCCGCGCCATGTTGCCGCCCATGCGGCCGAGTCCGACGATTCCGAATTCCATACTTGACTCCTCATTCATTAGAGTTGGTGGAGAGTTGGTGGCTTGCATGGTGCATCAATCGCGCCAGCGCAATCGCATGATAGGACGCCTGAATGAAGAACAAGTTGCCGAACTGCGCGCCTTGCCGGTGCACGATGCACCCAATCAGGTCAGCAGGCCGGGGAACAGTTTGCCGAGTCCGTCCGCGATCATCTCGACCGAAATCGCCGCGATGATCAGCCCCATCAAGCGGGTGACGACATGAATCCCGGTTTTTCCCAGCCGCCGTGAAATCACGGGTGCGGCACGAAATGACAGCCAGACCGACAGCGCAACCAGTCCGATCGGGATCAGCAGGGCCGTCTGATGCAGCACTTCGCCCTTGGCAGCGGAAGCCGCCACGATCACGTGGGTGATCGCACCCGGTCCGGCCAGCAGGGGAATGCCCAGCGGCACCACGCCCACTGCATCCCGCTCCTCGGCCTCGACCGCTTCATCCTGAGTTTGCCGCTGCGGACTGACGCGCGCCTGCACCATCGACAGGGCCAGCAACAGCAGCAGCAAACCACCCGCCACGGCGAACGCAGCAAGACGAATGCTAAAAAACATAAGCAACGGCTCGCCCAAAAACGCGAACAGTGTCAGCACCCCCAACACAGTCAATGCGGCGATCCGAGCCGCTGCGTTGCTCTGCGCAAGCGTGTAGCCCTGGGTGGCCAGAAGAAACATCGGGATCACGCCGACCGGATCGACGATGGCAAACAGCGCAAGTGCGGCCTTGGCGAGTTCGAGGATGTCCATGGCATGCATCATAGCTGCATGATGCCATGGCGGATTTCTAAGATCGGCGGAATACCAGGTCCCACACTCCATGTCCCAAGCGAATGCCGCGCTGTTCGAACTTGGTCAGCGGACGGGTATCGGGACGCGGCGCGTAGCCTGCCACGGTGTTGGCAAGTAGCGGCTCGGCCGAAAGCACCGCGAGCATCTGTTCGGCGTAATCCTGCCAGTCGGTCGCCAGGTGAATATAGCCGCCAGGGCGGAGGCGGCTGGCGAGCAGTCGTGCCAATGACGGCTGGATCAGGCGCCGCTTGTGGTGGCGCTTCTTGTGCCAGGGGTCGGGGAAAAAGATGTGGATGCCGGCAAGGCTGTCGGGCGCCAGCATGTGGGTCAGCACCTCGACGGCATCGTGCTGGATAACGCGCACGTTGGCGAGGCCGCGTTCGCCGACCTGCTTCAGCAGTGCACCGACGCCCGGCGTGTGGACTTCCACGCCGAGGTAATCGTTTTCGGGATGGGCAGCGGCAATCTCGGCCAGTCCTTCGCCCATGCCAAAACCGATCTCCAGGACGCGGGGGACCGACCGGCCGAACACGGCATCGAGATCGAGTACGCCTGGCTGGTAAGGCAGCATGAACCGTGGCCCGATCTCGGCCAGCGCACGCGCCTGGCCGGAGCCGACGCGTCCGGCGCGCAACACATAGGAACGGATGCGCGGATGCGCGCCGGTATCGATCGCCATGCTTATTTGTTGCCCGCGCTTTTATTTCCGGTAATGAGGCCGCTGGTCGGCGAACTCGGGCTGGCCTGATAGACCTTCTTCGGCATGCGGCCTGCCAGGTAGGCCTCGCGCCCGGCCTCCACCGCCTTCTTCATCGCCGACGCCATCAGCACCGGATTGCCCGCACCCGCAATCGCGGTGTTCATCAGCACGGCGTCGCAGCCGAGCTCCATCGCGATGGTGGCATCGCTGGCTGTGCCCACGCCGGCGTCGACGATCACCGGCACCGAAAGCCGGTCGATGATGATCTGCAGATTCCACGGATTGAGGATGCCCATGCCGGAGCCGATCAGGCTCGCCAGCGGCATCACCGCGACGCAGCCGATGTCTTCGAGCTGCCTGGCGGCGATCGGGTCGTCCGAGGTGTAGACCATCACCTGGAAGCCGTCCTTCACCAGCACCTCGGCGGCCTTGATCGTTTCAGCCACGTTGGGATAGAGCGATTCGGCGTCGCCCAGCACTTCGAGCTTGACCAGGCTGTGGCCGTCCAGTAGTTCGCGCGCCAGACGCAGGGTGCGGATCGCGTCGTCCGCCGTATAGCAGCCGGCGGTGTTGGGCAGGTAGGTGTATTTCGACGGCGGCAGTGCGTCCAGCAGGCTGGGCTGGCTGGCATCCTGGCCGATGTTGGTGCGGCGGATCGCGACGGTGACGATCTGCGCGCCTGAGGCCTCGACCGCGAGACGCGTCTGTTCGAAATCCTTGTATTTTCCGGTGCCGACCAGCAGGCGGGAGGCATAGGATTGTCCGGCAATGACGAGAGGTTCCATAGGTTCAGCCAAGAGTAAAGCGCAAGAGGTGAAGGGTACGTGTGAAGCGTGATGAAAGAAGGGTGTCTTCTGACGCCCCTCTCCCGGCATCAGCCGCCGCCAACCGCGACGACGATTTCCAGGCGATCGCCGCTGGCAAGCCGGGTGTCGGCATGCTGGCTGCGCGGGACGATCTCGCCGTTTTTTTCGATGGCAATGCGTTTCCCCGCCAGGTCCAATGATTCGACCAGTTGGCTCAGGGTAAGCGGAGCGGGAAAGCTGCGGGATTCGCCGTTGATGAGCAGTTCAATCACAAATCGCTTCTTCTATCGGAGGCATGCAAGTTTCAGTATCATGCCGAATTCTACCCTGAAGGGTACCGATACCGCGCGGGCGTCGTATAGTGGCATTACCTGAGCTTCCCAAGCTCATGAGGAGGGTTCGATTCCCTTCGCCCGCTCCAGATATGGCTTGCCGCCGATTGATTGGGGTCACTCCTGATAGTGTTAAGGCCGTGAATACCAAGCCCGTCCCGCCCTCCCCCGACGCCTTGCTGCACGAGGTCGATGCGCGCATGACGCAGGCGCTGGACAATTTCTTCCAGCGCAGCCGCATCGCGATTCAGGACACCATCTTCCGGGTGTTGGCCGAACGGATGGACACCCCGCACATCGCCACGGGACAAACCTGCCTCGACCTGCTCAACGCCAGTCCGGAAGCCCTGTCCGCCGCGTTTGCCGACCAGTTCCGCCGTCACCTCGCCCGGCCCGAGACGTTTCCCAGCCACCATGGCGATCCTGCGCCCGAACTGCAACTGGTGGACGACGACACGCTCAAGCGCCAGCTGGCTGAAGAGAAACTCGCAGCCGACATGACCGAAACCCTGCGCGCCGACATGCTGCCGCTGTTCCGCCGCATCCAGGCCGTGCAACGGGCCAAGTTGGAAAACAACACGAACCTGAATCATCCCGATGTCTACGGCCCGCTTCCGGTCATTCGCGCCCTCTCGCGCGCACTCGACTCGCAGGGCATGAGTCCGGCTTGCGGCACCTTTTTGCTCGGATGCGTACGCGCGCCACTGCTCGATACGCTGAAACACACCTACACGGCGCTCAACCAATTCCTGAGCGTGGCCGATCTTCCCGACCTTCCGGTGCCGGACGTCCCCCGCCCGCCCCCGCCCCGACGAAGCGATCCCGACGCAGGGCACGATGTGCTGGCGCATATCCGATCCGCTTCATCTGCCACCGGAGGCCTCGGCCCGGCAAGCGGAGGGGTGTCAACAGGCCTGTTCCCGGCGGCCTCGCCGCACAGCCTGGTCGACAGCCTGACTGACTGGCGCGCCTTTCCTCCCGACCTCGTAAGCGCCAACGCCGAGACGCCAGCCCTGGTCCTACGACAACTGCAGCAGAATGCACGCCAGGCCGGCACCGGCGCGTTCGATCTCGCCATACTGGATGCCTTGGCTGGTCTGTTCGAGTTCATCCTCGACGATCCCGCCGTCTCGCCGCGCTACAAGGCTGAAATCGCGCACCTGCAGATCCCGGCCCTCAGGGTGGCGCTCATTTCGCCTGAGTTTTTCAGCGACGACCAGCACCCGGCACGCCAGCTTATCGACCTGATGGGCCAGTTTTCCCGGCGCTTTCCCGAAGGCGACGCAACGCACCACAACGCGCTCGAGCAAATCCATACCGCCTGTGCCACCGTTCTCGACGATGCCGATCACCCGAACGAGGCCTTTGCCCGGGCACACAGCGCACTCGCCGCCTGGCTGGCGGGCGAAAATATGCGCACAGAAGCCGCACTGAATGCTGAAGTGGCGCATCTGGAGCAGATCGAGCGGCAGGAACTGGGCACGCTGCTGGCTCTGGAAAACCTGAACGACCTGACCGAGCGTTATCCTGCCCCGGAATCCGTCCTGCGGCGGCTGGAAAACGCCTGGGTTCCGCATATGACCTCTCTATATGTGGCCGAATCCGGCGAAGGCCCCGACTGGCGGGCAGCCTGCCAGACCCTGCTGAACCTCTTCCTCAGCCTGCAACCCCCCGACAGCGACGCCACACGGGAAGCCCGACTGCAATCGATCCCGGCCATCAACGCCGCATTGCGGCAGGGCCTCCTGGCCCAGGGGGCCGAACCGGCGCAATTGAAAGATTTTTTCAGCGCCATTACCGCCACCCAGGAATGCTGGATCCGCCCTGCCCTGGGACACCGCGAAGCACGGGTCAGCACGTTTACCCCGCAGCGCATTTCGCCGGCGCAAATCGAATCATTTGCCAACCAGGCACCGGGCTCGCAGGAAAACGATCCCGCCCTGCGGCAGGCGCAGCAATTGATCGAGGGAGACTGGGTGGATTTCGACCCGCCCTACGAGGGTCTTGCGACCGCCCGCGTGGCCTGGGTCGGCGTACGCGGCTATCTGCTGTTTTGCGACAGTGAAGGCGAACAACGCTTTTCGCTGGATTGCGAGGGACTCGCAACTGAAATCCGTACCGGACGGGCACGCATTCCAGAGCAGTCACTAACCCGAAATGCCATGCTACGCCTCAAGGATAGTTTGGCGACCGGCCTCTCCTAATATTTCTGCTTCGACTACACTCAAGTTTTGTTCAGCTTGGTCGATAGGTCAGTTATGCGGTTGTGTGTCGATTTTTCGGCGCAATCGCCGACCACCGAACAGGGCAAACCCGCCGCGAGGCAGGGACGCAAAGTTACCGGTCTCGCCAGCTACATCCGGCGGACGAGATAGCGGGGCCGCCGGCAGTACTCCTGTCACGCGTATACCCTCCGTTCAGGCCGGCCAGCCGCCGATACCGCGAGGTGATCCCCATGGAGCGCGAGATGCCAGACAAATCAGTCGTAGTTAACCTCAATCAATTCGAGCGATCGCGTCGGGCGCAGGTCTCCGCCGAGACCTTGTCCGTTCTGCACGGCTGCCGCGACTTGCTGATCGAAGGTGCGACCCGTGTGCTGACCCGGCAGACCGAGGCCATGGAAAACACCCTGCTGGCAATGGCCGACCGCTCGCCTTTGCTGGACACGCGCAACACGTACTACGGTGCCCAGGGCATTCTCAACAAGCAGGCCAACGAGTTACTGAGCGCCTGCAAGGACGCCTACTGCCAGAGCTTCAGCGATTTTGCGCTCAACCGCGAGAAAACGACGGGCAGCGAATTGCTCGAACTGTCCCTGGTGGACGACCAGGATTTCGAAATCACGCTGGCGGTCGATAAAGCCACCTCGCGACTGCGCTTCAACTGCGCCGAGGAACTGGTTGCACTGGACGCCCGTATTGCCCATCTGCTGGGCCGCAGCGACCTGGCCGAGAACGACAATCCGCTTGGCCCGCGTGCGCTGTGCGAAGCGATGCTCGACGGCATCACCCGCATGCAACTGGAGCAGGACGTTCGGATCGTTCTGCTGAACCAGTTCGACCTGGTACTCACCACCGAACTCGCCCACATCTACCAGACCATCAACCGCCATCTGATCGACCGCGGCATCCTGCCGGACCTGAAGGTCGGCGCGAAAAACCGGGCACAAGGCTCAGGCTCAGGCTCCGCCCAGCACAGCACGCCCTCTGCCGGTACGGGTCCTGCCATGCAGGGACAAACCGGCGGCGACATGTTCAGGCTGTTCGAGCAGCTCGCGCACGGCGGCGCTCCGGCCACGGGCGGATATGCCGGTGGTTCCGGTACCAGCAGTGGCGGTACGCCGGCCGGGCTTGCCGGCTTCAGCCTGCTCGATTCGCTCAGCCAACTTCAATCCGGTGCCCTCATGCTGCCTGGGGGCGGACGCTTCGAACTGCCCCTCCTGGAAGCCGCCAACGTCAGCAACGTGCTGCGCAGCTTGCAGCAAAGTCCGGTCATGCAGGCAGCCAGCCCGCTCGATGCGGTGCTGGTGGACGCCGTGGCCATGCTGTTCGACGTGGTTTTTGACGAAGCCTCCATCCCCGATCGCCTCAAGGCGCAAATCGCGCGCCTGCAGATTCCGGTGCTGAAGGCGGCGATGCTGGACCGCAATTTCTTCTCGCAGTCGAATCATCCTGTGCGCCGCATGCTGGATGCGATCGCCACGCTTTCCGTGCACCTGCCCGACAACGAGACGGGCAATGCCCGTCTCGATGCCATTTCGAAAGTGGTCAGCCGGGTACTGGACAGTTTCGAGCAGGACATTGCCGTATTCGAATCCGCTGCCGCAGAGCTGGAGGCCATGGCCTCCAGCCTGGAAGAAACGCTCGAGGAGACGGTGGATGTCAGCTTGCAACCGGATATCGCCCAGATCAAGCAAAGCGAACGCGCCGAACTCGCGCCGGTCATCGTGCATGATTTCATCAATCGTGCACTCAAGGACCAGCAGGCAGGCGACGCGGTACGCGAATTCCTGCGCCGCGACTGGGCGCAGTTGCTTACCCAGGACTACATCAGCGAAGGCGAGCAGGGCGCGCATTTCAACAGCCATGTCGAAACCATGCGCGAACTGGTCTGGAGCGTGCAGCCCAAGGCGGACATGGATGCACGCCTGATGCTGGTGCGCATTCTGCCCGGGTTGCTGAAGCGCCTGCGTGAAGGTACGGCAGAAATCGACCTGCCGCAGAAGCTTTCCGATCGCTTCTTTGCCACCCTGGTCATCCTGCACGCCAACGCGGTGCGGCCCAATTCCCAACCGGTTCCGCTGCCCGACATCACACCCGAAGAAATCGAGGCGCTGGCCCCTGCGCCTGACGTCCCGGAAGCCGCCCCAGTGGTGGCAGCCGAAGCCGAGCCAGCCACGCCTGAAGTGGAAGACGAATTCACCCAGCGCGCGCGCCCTGAACAAGGGCGACTGGGTGGAATTCCACTACGACGACGGCACGTTCCGCTGGGCGCGGCTGGGCTGGGTCAGCAGCATCAAGAACACCTACCTGTTCTCGGATCAGGACGGCATGAACAGCTTTTCCATCGGCCTGCATCGCCTGGCCGACAAGCTGCGCCGCGGCGAGGCCGTGCTGGTCGAACGCAAATCGATCACCGAATCGGCGTTCGGCAAGCTGATGAACCTGTTCCGCCAGAAACTCGGCCACGCCTGAGCAGGCAACTGACATGCGGGCCGCGAGGCGCCATCTCGTGGGCTTCGCACATGCCCTCATCCGCCGTCCCTTCGCCACGGCTTGTGACCTAAAGGGTGCTACCCTGCCGGGGTGAAAAAATCATTTGCGTCCCGCATCATCCACTGGCAGCTGCACCATGGCCGCCATACCCTGCCATGGCAGGGCACACGCGATCCCTACCGTATCTGGCTGTCTGAAATCATGCTGCAGCAGACCCAGGTTGCCACGGTCATCCCCTATTTCGAGCGTTTTATCGCCTGTTTTCCCGATCTGCCGGCCCTGGCCGCCGCCCCGCAAGACGACGTGCTCGCGTTGTGGAGCGGGCTTGGCTATTACAGCCGCGCACGCAATCTGCACGCCGCGGCACGCGCCGTCATGGCCCGACATGACGGGACATTTCCGGCCCGGCCCGACGCCATCGCGCAACTGCCGGGGGTAGGACGCTCGACTGCCGCCGCCATTGCAGCGCTGGCATTCAGCCAGCCCTGCGCCATTCTCGATGGCAACGTCAAGCGCGTACTGGCACGCCATGGCGGCATCGCAGGCTGGCCAAGCGACAAAAAAGTCGAGTCGGCATTATGGACGCTGGCCGAATCGCTGCTGCCGGACAGGGCCATCGAGGCCTACACCCAGGGCATGATGGATCTCGGCGCGCTCGTCTGTACCCGCAGCCAGCCAGACTGTGCAGCCTGTCCGGTCAACGTCGACTGCATCGCCCATACGCAAGGCCGCGCCCACGAATTGCCGGCACCACGTCCCAAAAAAACGCTGCCAGAAAAGCAGGTGCAGATGCTGCTGCTGCTCGACCGCGGCGAACTCATGCTTGAAAAGCGTCCCTCGCAGGGTATTTGGGGCGGCTTGTGGAGCCTGCCCGAGTTGCCCCTCGACGTCGATGCCGCCGGCCACTGCCACGAGCGCTTCGGCTTCACCGCGTTGGCCAGGCAGGCGCTCCCGCGGTTCACGCACAGCTTCACTCACTTCAACTGCACATCCAGCCGGTTCGGCTCCAACTGGCGCCGCGCCCCGACACGCCGCCCGGCCAGATCTGGCTCCCGCTGGCTGATGCCCTGGATGCCGCGCTGCCCGCCCCGGTACGCACGCTGGTCAGGCAACTCGACCGCCAATGAATCCTCTGATTGCTGCCCGTGCGGCATTTGCCATGCTATAAAGCGGCAACCCAAATAACAACTTTCTGACGCCCAGTGGCTCAAGCGTATTTCTTTTTCTGGCGGCTGATGTTGCTGACATGTCTGTTCAGCCCGTTTGCCGCATCGGCTGGAATCATCGTCAATCCCGACGTTGAAGGCCACAGCATCAGCATCACCTCCCTGCGCAACATTTACACCCTGCGCCAGACGCTGTGGCCCAACCACCAACCCATCGTGGTTTTCGTCCTGCCGGATGACCATCCAGCGCATGTGGCCTTTGCCAAGGAAAAACTCGGCCTTTATCCCTATCGTCTGCGCCAAACCTGGGACCGGATGAGCTTCAGCGGAATGGCCGGTGCGCCGATTCAGGTAAAAGACGAGAACGAAATGCGGGCACGCGTTCGGGCCACACCGGGCGCAATCGGTTATACAAGTAAGGACATGGTTTATGACGGCATCAAGACGCTTAGGCTGGAATATCCTGCTGTTGGGCAGCCTGCTGGCCGTGTCGCCCGTCTGTTGGGCCGACGAACTGGCCGGTCCCCGCTACCAGATCCAGGGGTTCGCCGCCCAGGGCCTGATCGGCAGTACCAATAACCGTTTCTTCGGCGACAGCCGGAATGGTGTCAGTACCGAATTCACCGAAGCCGGCCTCCATGGGACCTGGCAGGCGCTCGACGCGGTGCGGCTGTCCGGCCAGATACTGTATCGGCGTGCGGGCGAAAGCGATCAGGATGGTCTGCGCGTGGATTATGTCCAGGCGGACTGGCAGTTTTACCAGACCGAAGTCAGCCAGCTCGGACTCAAGTTCGGCAAGGTCAAGCTCCCCTACGGCCTGTATAACGAAACGCGCGACGTACCGTTCACGCGTTCCGGCATCCTGTTGCCCCAATCGGTCTATGTCGACAATAGCCGCGACTTGCTGCTCGCCGCGCCCGGAGCCTTCCTGCACGGTGCCAGCGTGCAGGAATACGGCGCGTTCGACTTCCTGCTGGGTTGGGTGCGCCCCAATTTCGACAGCCCCTCAGTCGATTACAGTTTTCTCGGCAACACGCGGCCGGGCAAGCTGGAAGGCAAAGGCGCGCTCGGCGCCCGCCTGCGCTGGGATCTGCCAACCGATACCACGTTGATGCTGACGTATGCCAATGCCCGGGCCGAGTATGCGCCCGGCAGCAGCGACACGCTGGCAGCAGGCAAGGTGCAGTTCCGCAATATCCTCTTCACGGTCCAACAACGCCTCGATACCGTCACATTGACGGCCGAGTACGGCGAACCCCGCTTCGATACCGCTGGCTTCGGCCCGTTCCTGCCCAACAGCCACCGAGTCATCCAGGCGGGGTATCTCCAGGGCGAATGGCGTTTCCTGCCGGCCTGGGAACTGATGCTGCGCCATGACATCTTCTACCGGGACAAGCACGACAAGGACGGCCATCTGTTTGCCGCCGCCACCGGTCTACCGGCCCACAGCATGTTTGCCCGCGACACGACACTGGGACTGCGCTGGGACACCACGCCCAACCTGATGCTGCGTGCGGAATTCCACCATGTCGATGGTACCGGCTGGCTGCCGGGCCCGGACAACCCCGTCTTTCTCGGCCGCGAACAACGCTGGAACATGTGGCTCCTGCAGGCTGCCTACCGGTTCTAGGCCACATGCGATCGCCCGCCTTTCTCAGCCTGAAATGGAAGCTGCTGTTGCCGCTCACGCTGGCCATGGCAATTGGCACGATGGCGCTCACCTGGATCAACGACGCCAACCTGCGCCGCGAAGTCCAGCAGACACGCCTCGACAGCGCAACCCGCAACGAGGCGCTGCTACGCTTCCTGATCCAACAGAACGAACGCCAACTGGTGGATGCCGGATCGGCACTGGCCGATTTTCTGGTAGCCAGCCATGGCGGGCCACCCGATCTGAATGCCGGCTTCGCCCTGCAGCCTTACTGGGACCAACTCAGCCTCAATCAGGGGTTCGAAAGCCTGCGCCTGTACGACGCCGGTCAACGGCTGCTGACCGGTTTCGGCAGCACGCCGGCGCCCGACGCGCTGATCGCCTCCAGGCTCAGGGAAGTGCTCTCGAACGAACATCCGGCCAGCGGCCTGTACTGTGCCGAAAGCTGCCTGTTTTACGGCATGGCGCCGGTGCTGCGCCAGGGCCGTACCGCCGGCGTGGTGGTGATATCGATGGATCTCTCCAGCCTGCTGAGCACGTTTGGCCAGAGCAGCGGACACGATCTGGCGGTCGCTGTCGATCGCCAGCAGAAAACCACGCTGATCGCCGCCACCACCCCGGACATCCGGACGATGGTGGACAAGGCGGATTTCGTTCCCTATCCGCAACAGCCACAGCTCGAATCGGCGCTGACCCACAGCAAAGGCAAGGCCTATGTGTGGCAAAAGCTGAAGCCCCTTGCGAGCACGCCCGACACCCCGTATTTCATCGCGCGCAAGGACGTAACCGATGCCGAGCGCGCCATCCGGCAATCCTTCCTCACCAATCTGGTCACAGGGCTGACCGTTTTCATCCTTGCCGAAGGCGTGCTGCTGGTTTCGCTCGCCTGGCTGATGCGGCGGATGAACCGGGTCAGCACCGGCCTGCCATTGCTGGGCGACGGCCGCTGGCGCGACGCCCGCCAGCATCTGCAGTTCCGCGACATCATACCGGGCGACGAACTCTCCACCCTGGAGAAAGCTGCGCTCACGCTCGCCAGCCAGCTCGAATCGCTCGACGCCGCCGCACTCAACCAGCAGAACGATCTTGCCAAGCTGGTCGATACCCTGTCGCACGAACGCGACTTCATCTCCGGCCTGCTGGACACGGCGCAGGCGCTGATCCTGACCCAGGATCGCCACGGCGTGATCCGCATGGCCAACCATTACGTGGAAACCCTGACCGGCCTCACCGAGCAGCAGTTGATCGGGCAGGATTACTTCAAGCAGATGATCGCGCCGCAGGAAAGCCGCGACTGGCGTTCGCGACTCCTCGTCCATTTCCTCAACGACCCCGCGCCGCTGCGATTCGAGGCGCTGCTCGCCACCCCCGACGGCCTGCGCAATATCACCTGGGTGCATTCGCTGATCGGCCAGAAAGGCGACAGCGAACCCCTGATCCTGTCGGTGGGACTGGACCTGACCGAACTCAAGAGCGCGCAGGCGCGTGCCAGCTATCTGTCCGACTACGACACGCTGACCGGACTTTACAATCGCCAGGGCTTCCAGCGGCGACTGGCCCACGCCCTGACCGAACTGAAGAGCGGCGCCCTCCTGCTGATCGACCTGGATGATTTCAAGGCGATCAACGACCTGGCCGGTCACAGCGCCGGCGATGCCGTGATCCAGAACATGGCCGAACGCCTGCGCGAACTCCAGCCGGCGCCCAAGCTGGCCGCGCGACTGGGCGGCGACGAATTTGCCCTGTATTTCTAACCCTTGCCGGACGCCCAGTTGCTGCAGACTGCACGTTTCCTATGCAAGGGCGACCGCGACCAGCACATCGCCACCGCCTGCGTCGGCATCGCCGTAGTCCAGCCCGACTGCACCACGGAAAGCCTGCTGGGCCATGCCGATCTGGCGCTATCCCAGGCGCGTGCCAAAGGCCGTTCCAACTGGCATCTCTACAATCCCGGGGACGGCACCCGCGAAAGCCTGCTGGACCGCACGTCGCAGCTTGCGCTGATCACCGACGCGCTGCATGACAACCGGCTGGCGTTGTTCCTCCAGCCCATTATGTCGATCCAGGCCGGACGGGCCGTGCACTATGAGGCGCTGCTGCGAGTCCGGACGCCGGACGGCCAGATTCTGCCGCCCGCCCCGCTGATCGCTGCTGCAGAAGCCTCGGGGTTGATCCGGGAGATCGACCAATGGGTACTGCAGCATGCCATCTCGCTGATCGCGAGCCAGCCCGGTCTGCATCTCGCGGTCAACCTGTCCGCCCGCAGCCTCGACAACCCTGAATTGCCCGCCCAACTTCAGGCCATGCTGGAACAACAAGGCGTCCAGCCGCACCAGTTGATCCTGGAAATCACCGAAACGGCGACCCTCAACCAGATGACGCATGCCGAGATCCTGCTCACCGGCATTCGCGCGCTCGGCTGCAAGCTGGCGCTGGACGATTTCGGCGTTGGTTTTTCCACCTTCCAGTATTTGAAACATCTGCCGGTGGATTTTGTCAAAATCGACGGCTCGTTCATTCGCACGCTTGATCACAGCGAGGATGACCGCCTGTTCGTGAAAGCCCTGGTCGAAGCCATACACGGCTATGGCAAGCTGGCGATTGCGGAATACGTCGAGACCGAGGCCATTCTTCGGTGGGTAACGGAACTTGGCGTGGACTATGCCCAAGGCTATCACTTCGGCCGGCCGCAACCGGCCGAATCGGTACTTCCGCTCAAGCCTGGCTGATTGTGAACAGGGTGCTATACCTAACATTCCCATGTGCCGCACCAGGAGGTTGCCATGAATACACGGCTCGATTCGTCCAGCACCGCCGTCTTCGATCTCGACGGTTTCCTGATCGACCCCGCCATGTGGACTGAAAGTCTGGCCGACCGTATCGCCCAAACCGACGGCATCGGCCCCCTCAGCAAGGCACAGTTTGCCCTGCTGCAGGCCTTGCGAAGCGAGTTTTCCAAGTTCAACAACGTCACCGCGCTCAGCCATGTCTGCCACCTCGTCGGGCAAGAGGCCGACTGCATGCAACACCTGTTCCCCACCCCCCGCGAGGCCTGGCGCCTGGCGGGGCTCCCCAACCCGGGCGAGGAAGCCAAAACCTATCTTTGAAGCCGCCCGGCCGGGCGGCCTGTCCGGTAACATCCGCTGCGCGCCGGGTGCTTTTCGCCGCCCGGAATCCGGTAAGATTGGCGTTTTCCATTCGTTAGAGAATTTTCACCATGTCCATGGCCGACCGCGACGGCGTCATCTGGTACGACGGCAAGCTCGTCCCCTGGCGCGACGCCACCACCCACGTCCTGACCCACACCCTGCACTACGGCATGGGCGTCTTCGAGGGAGTGCGCGCCTACAAGGCCGAGCAGGGCACCGCGATCTTCCGCCTGCAGGAGCACACCGACCGTCTGTTCCGCTCCGCCCACATCCTCGGCATGAAGCTGCCGTTCGACAAGGCCACGATTTCAGAGGCACAGCGCACCGTCGTGCGCGAGAACAGGCTCGAATCCGGCTATCTGCGCCCGATGGCATTTTTCGGCTCTGAGGCCATGGGCATCTCGGCCAAGAACCTGTCGGTGCACGTCATCGTCGCCGCCTGGCCGTGGGGCGCGTATCTGGGCCAGGAAGCGCTGGAACGCGGTATCCGCGTGAAGACCAGTTCGTTCTCGCGCCACCACGTCAACATCACCATGTGCAAGGCCAAGGCCAACGGCAACTACATGAACTCCATCCTCGCGCACAAGGAAGCCGAAACCGACGGCTACGACGAGGCGCTGCTACTCGACGTCGACGGCTTCGTCGCCGAAGGCTCGGGCGAGAATTTCTTCATGGTCCGCAACGGCAAGCTCTACACGCCCGATCTGACAGCCGCCCTGGAGGGCATCACGCGCGACACCATCGTGCAACTGGCTGGCGAAATCGGCCTGCAGGTGATCGAGAAGCGCATCACGCGCGACGAGGTCTACTGCGCCGACGAGGCCTTCTTCACCGGCACCGCCGCCGAAGTCACGCCGATCCGCGAACTCGACAACCGCACCATCGGCGAAGGAACCCGCGGCCCCATCACCGCACGCTTGCAGGCGATGTATTTCGACTGCGTGCATGGCCGTGCCGACGCCCATGCCGACTGGCTCAGCCCGGTCTGAGCGTGCACGATATGAGCGAACGGCACGACAATACCCAGCGCGTCATCGAAATCACCGAAAGCGACCTGCCGCTGCATTGCCCGATGCCGCAGCAGAGCGACTGGAGTGCCCACCCGCGCGTCTACCTGCCCATCGAAGCGCGTGGCGATGCGCTGTGTCCCTATTGCGGCACGCTCTATCGCCTGAAAGGCAAACCCAGCGGCAGTCATCACTAGCTCTGTCGTCCCCGGCCCGGGGCGGCAGGTCCTGATTCGAGAACCATGCCCGGATCCACGTTTCCCACTCCCGAAGCCGTCGAGGCCGCGTTCTACGCGGCTTTCGAGACCCGTTCGCTCGACGCCATGATGGCGGTCTGGGCCAGCGACGACAGCATCGCCTGCATCCATCCCATGGCCGCGCCGCTGAATGGGCGGACCGCCGTGGCGGCCGGCTGGCGCAGCATGTTCGAGGCCGCTGGTCAGTTCAGTGTACGGGTGGAAGTCGCCCACCAAATACGCGAAACTTCGCAGGTCGTCCGCATCGTTCGCGAATACCTCGTCATCGGCCAGGAGACCGAACCGCGCCCGCCCATACTCGCGACCAATGTCTACCGCAAGGAAGCCGACGGCGGCTGGCGCATGGTGCTGCACCACGCCTCGCCGCTCCAGGTGGGTGGCACACCGCCCTCACGCACGCCGCCCGTGGTCCTGCATTAAGAAGGATCGGCGGCGATTTGGCTAAACCCCGCGCCATGTCCTTTCCGGAAAACATGGCTTATCGCGCCCCTGTCTGGCTGCCAGGCGGCCACCTGCAAACCATCTACAGCAGCCTGTTCATCCATGTTCCGCCGATAGTCTACCGGCGCGAGCGACTGGAACTGCCGGACGGCGATTTTCTCGATTTCGACTGGGTGGACGGCCAGGCCGGTGCACCGGCAGTAGTGCTGTTCCATGGCCTGGAAGGCAGTGCCGACAGCCACTACGCACGCGACCTCATGGCCCATGCCCGAACACGCGGCTGGCATGGCGTGGTGGCGCATTTCCGCGGCTGCTCGGGCGTGGACAACCGCCTGCCGCGCGCCTATTTTGCCGGCGACAGTAAGGACATCGAACGCATGCTGCGTCACGTCAAATCCTTGCATGCCCATGCCCCGGTTTACGCCGTCGGTGTTTCGCTCGGCGGCAACGCGCTGCTGAAATGGCTGGGCGAACAGGGCGAAGCGGCACGTACGCTGGTCGAACGTGCCGCCGGCGTTTCCGCGCCGCTCGATCTCACTGCAGCCGGCCGCACGCTTGATCGTGGCTTCAATCGCCGTGTCTACACCGCTCGCTTTCTCGTCACCCTGAAGCAGAAGGCCCTGCGCAAGGCCGCAGGCTTTCCCGGCGTCCTGGATGCGAAAGCGATTGCAGCTGCCACCACCTTCCGCGCATTCGACACGCTGGTCACAGCCCGGCTGCATGGCTTTCGCGATGCCGACGACTACTGGCTGAAGGTGTCTTCCAAACCCCTGCTGCACGCCATCGCCATCCCCACGCTCGTCATCAACGCGCGAAACGACCCATTCCTGCCTGCCAGGGCATTGCCGTCGCCTGACGAAGTCTCTCCTGCAGTCACGCTCGAACAACCTGCCACCGGCGGCCACGTCGCCTTCCCTTCCGGTCCGTTCCCGGGCAACCTCGACTGGCTTCCGCGCCGATTGATGCAGCATTTCGACACACAGCCCGGGTAAAATCGGTCCATCTGAAAACAGGGAGCGTGTTGTGGAATACCCCAAGGAAATCTTCAAGGCCTATGACATCCGCGGTATCGTCGGCACGACCTTCACGCCGGAAATCGTCGAGGCCATCGGCCACGCCATCGGTTCCGAAGCGGTCGCACGCAGCCAGACCGAAATCTGCATCGGCCGCGATGGCCGCCTGTCCGGCCCCGATCTCGCCGCAGCCCTGGCGCGCGGCATCCGCAAGGCCGGCATCGGCGTCGTCGACCTCGGCATGGTCGCCACGCCGATGACCTATTTCGCTGCCTATCAACTGGGAACGAACAGCGCAGTGATGGTCACCGGCAGCCACAACCCGCCCGACTACAACGGCCTGAAAATGGTGCTCGGCGGCGAGACACTGTCGGGCGAGGCCATCCAGAAGCTGCGCGAGCGGCTGGTGAACAACGATCTCGCACACGGCGACGGCGGCTACCGCCAGCACGACATCGCCGGAGAATATCTCACACGCATCGTCTCCGACGTCAAGCTCACGCGCCCGATGAAGATCATCATCGACTGCGGCAACGGCGTGCCCGGCGCATTTGCACCCAAGCTCTATCGCGACATGGGTTGCCAGGTGGAGGAACTGTTCTGCGAAGTCGACGGCAACTTTCCCAACCATCATCCCGATCCCTCGCAGCCCAAGAACCTGCAGGATCTGATCGCTGCGCTGAAGACCAGCGACGCCGAAATCGGGCTGGCCTTTGACGGCGACGGCGACCGCCTCGGCGTGGTCACCAAGGACGGCAGCATCATCTTCCCCGACCGCCAGCTGATGCTGTTCGCCGACGACGTGCTCAGCCGCAACCCGGGTGCCGAGATCATTTTCGACGTGAAGTCGACGCGCAACCTGTTCAGCTGGATCCGCGAACGCGGCGGTCGTCCGCTGCTGTGGAAGACCGGCCATAGCTTCATCAAGGCGAAGATGAAGGAAACCGGCGCGCTGCTGGCCGGCGAAATGTCCGGCCACGTGTTCTTCAAGGAGCGCTGGTTCGGCTTCGACGACGGGCTCTACGCCGGTGCGCGCCTGCTCGAATATTTGAGCAAACAGGCCGACATCAATGCCACCCTGCACAGCCTGCCCGACACGGTGAACACACCCGAACTCAACATCAAGATGGCCGAAGGCGAGCATTACACGCTGATGGATACGCTGCAGAAAACCGCGCGCTTCCCCGATGCCAAGGAAGTCATCACGCTCGACGGCCTGCGCGTGGAGTACGCCGACGGCTTCGGCCTCGCGCGCCCGTCGAACACCACGCCTGTGATCGTGTTGCGCTTCGAAGCCGACAATGCCGCTGCACTGGAACGGATTCAGGCCGACTTTCGCCGCGTGATCCATCAATCCGCGCCCAACCTCGCACTGCCGTTTTGAGCGCCCATCCTTGACTCATCCGGGCGAACCGCCGCGCAGCTTGCATGTCATCGGCGGCAAGCACCTGGGCGGCGCAGAACGTTTCTTCATCCGGCTGGTGAACGCGCTGGCGCGCCATGGCCAGCCCGTTGCCGCGGTCACCGTGGCCGGTGGCGAAATCGCCCGCGCCATCGACCCTGCGGTACGCCACTATCACGCGCCGATGCTGGGAGTATGGGATGTGTACTCGCGCTGGAAGATCAATCGCGTCATCGCGGACTTCCAGCCCGACGTGGTGCAGACCTATATGGGACGCGCCACACGCATCGTGCATCTGCCTGCCAACCGGCTGCCGGTACACCTGGCCAGGCTGGGCGGCTTCTACAACCTCAAGGGCTATCGCCATGCCCACGCCTGGGTCGGCAACACGCACGGCATTCACGACTACCTGACCGCGCATGGGCTGCCTGCCGACCGCGTGCATTGCATCGGCAATTTCGTCGACACACCGGAACGCCTGTCGGCCGCTGCGCTCGATGCGCTGCGCCACCAGCTCGGGCTCGATGGCTGCCGCATCCTGCTCGGCCTCGGCCGGCTGCATCCCAACAAAGGCTGGAGCGATCTGCTGCATGCCTTCGCCAGGCTGCCGGCCGAAGCCGACGACGGCATGCCGCTGCATCTGCTGATGGTGGGCGACGGACCGCTGCGCAAGGAACTGGAAGCCTTGTCGGGGCAACTCGGGATCGCTGCGCGCGTGCGCTGGATCGGCTGGAAGAACGACCCGGCGCCGTATTACCAGCTGGCCGATGTATTCATCTGCGCGTCGGTACACGAACCGCTCGGCAACGTCATCCTGGAGGCCTGGGCGAACCGTGCCCTGATCGTCGCCACGCGCGCGCAAGGTCCGCTGGAGCTGATGCAGGATGACGTCAACGGCCTGCTGGCCCCGCTGGCCGATGCGGCAGGGCTGGCCGACGTGTTGCGCACCGCACTGGCGCTCGATGCCGGTCACAAGGCCCGGCTGATCGAGGCGGGCCATGCCGACGTGACGCGCCATTATTCCGAAGCGGCGATCCTGTCGGACTACACCGCACTCTATGCAGGCCTGGTGGATCAGTCGACCGGAAGCGGCGCCGGCCGGTGCAGCAGGTAGCCCTGCACGAAATCCACGCCCATTTTTTTCAAACAGGCCAGTTCGGCTTCGGTCTCGACCTGCTCGGCGATGGTCTGCTTGCCCAACTCATGCCCCAGCGTGTGCATGGCCTTGACGATGGCAAGCTTTTCGCGGTCGTGGTCCATGCCGCGCACGAAATCCCCATCGATCTTGAGAGAGGCCACAGGCAATCGCTTCAGGTAGCCGAACGACGACTGCCCTTTGCCGAAGTCGTCCAGCGCGAACTGGATGCCTCGCGACTTCAGTGCCAGGATCAATTTCTCGCATGAATCGAGGCTGTCGATGGCGGCGGTTTCGGTCACCTCGAAACTGATCCGCGCAGGGTCGAAGTGATACTGGCCGATTTCGTCGAGTACGAATTCGGCCGTACCCGGATCGCTGAGACTGCGCCCTGACAGGTTGATCGCATAACTGGCCTCGTCTTGGGGATGCGTGTCGAGGTAGGCGAAGAAATTGCGGATCACCCAGCGATCGAAGCTGGGCGCCAGCCCGTAACGTTCGGCTGCCGGCAGGAACTCACCCGGCGAGATGATCGCACCGTCCTCGCCGCGCAGGCGCAGCAGGATTTCATAATGCTGCGTCGCGGCGTCCGGCGACAGGGCGACCTTCTGCTGGCGATACAGGACGAACCGGTGTGCCTCGAATGCCTTGGTGATCGCGCCCACCCACTGCATCTCGTCGTTGATCTTCTGCAGGGCCGGGTGGGTTTTTTCATAGACCTGGATCGCGTTGCCGCCCAGCGACTTGGCGTGGTAGCAGGCCGTGTCGGCCTGCGCCAGGATCTCGCCGATGTCGACCATGCCGCCATGCAATTCGGTTACCCCGAAGCTCACCCCGAGGCGAAACACTTTGTCGTCCCATTCGAAACGGAAGCGGCCGATTTCGTCGCGCAACCCCTGTATGTGATCCATCGCTGCGGGCAAAGCGGTGTCGACGAACAGCAGGCCGAATTCATCGCCTCCCAGTCGTGCCAGGTAATGATTCCTGCCTTCCGCACGCTGCGCCATGATGGCCGTCAGGCGTTGCAGCAAGGCGTCGCCCGCACGATGGCCGCAAGTATCGTTGACCAGCTTGAATCGATCCAGGTCGATGTAGCAGAAAATGCAATGCCGTGCCTCCTGCTGCACGCTCAGCAAGGCCTCAGTCAGCTTGTCCTCCATCATGCGGCGATTCCACAGACCGGTGAGCGGATCGCGCTCGGCCTGCCAGGCCAGCCGTTGCATCAGACTGCGGCGTTCGCTCTCGTCCTGGAACACCAGCACGCCGCCCTGCACCTTGCCGTCGCTGGAACGGATCGGCGCGGCGGTATCGCTGATCGCAATCCTTGCGCCATCCTGGCGGCGTATGACCGTATGATTGCCCAGCTCGACCACCGTATTGCGCCGCAGCGCCTGTTCGAGCGGATTCGCCACAAGCGCCCCACTCTGTTCATTGGCCAACGGCAGCACCTCGGATATCTGTCGCCCCCGCGCATCGGTGCTGCTGAAGCCGGTCAGCTCTTCCGCCCTTGGGTTGAGGAACTCGATCCGCCCTTTCGCATCGGTGACGACCACGGCATCCGCAATGGATTCGATCGTCACGCGCAGGCGTTCCTTTTCGACCAGCAAGTCGTCATGCTCACGTCCCAGCGCAGCGATCAGTCGGCTGACATGATCGGCCATGCGATTGAACATCAGCTGGGTATCGCGCACCTCCGGCGGCGAACCGTATACCAGACTGGCGCGCGCGCTGAAATCGCCATTCTCGATCGCCCGTGCCGCCGTGCGCAGGGCATACAGGCCGCGCAGATTGACCTGCAGCAGCCAGCGCAGCAACAGCATGACGCCGATCAGGCTACCGGCTGCCAGCACGGTGAAGCGCACCGCCAGGATCCACAAGCCCTGGATGGTCGGCGCATCATCCAGTGCAACCGAAACCATACCGTAAGATGCGCCGCCGACGACGAGTTCGGATTGCGCGCGGGGCGCACGGATATCCACCAGCGCGGCGAACCAGGCTGGATAAGGGTGCAGCTCAGACGGCGCGCCCGCCTCGAACGTGACCTGGTGGGTAGCGAAGCGCACATCCAGGGCATGGAAACGATCCACTCGCGCATGGATCGCCTGCTCAATCGCGGGATAATCGCGCAACAGCGCCTGATCCTGGATCGCCGTCATGATCGCGCCCAGTTCGCGTTCCGCACCCACATCGAGTTGTTGCTGGGCGCGCTCCGTAAGCGGTAGGCCCAGCACGGCCAGCGCCACCAGATACATGACGAGCACCAACACGAACACCGTGCCCAGGATGCGCATATGCAGGCTGTAATGCGTGTTGCGCATCGACTGCGGATCACTCATTCAGCGGTACCCGCGTATGCTGGAAGAACGCACGGTAGTCGGCATAATCACGATCGTCCGCCGCGACAAATCCCCGTACCTTGGCCAGCCCGAGCGACCGGGCCGACTGTTGCAACACACGCAGCCCCGCCGGGTCGCCCACCATGTTGACGAAAGCCTGCCTGACCTTCTCGCCGTCCGCCATGCTGATCCGCGGCGACGCCATCACGGCAAGGTCGAAATAGGGTTTCGATTCGGCCAGCACCCGATATTTCAGCTGGCGGCGCCGGGCGAAATCGGCCATGACCTGATCGCTGACTCCGGCGGCGGCGACCTGGCCCGATTCCAGCTGCCCTATCGCCGCTTCCTGATTGCCGGAAAACAGCGGCGTGACATTGATCTCCGCGCGCAGCAGCGCGTCCATCGGCAGGTAGTAGCCGGTGAGGCCATAGGGATTCGAGAACGCCACCGGCTTGCCGGCCAGTTCGTGCAGCGTGGTGATCGGCGAGTTGTCGAGCACCACCACCTGTCCACGGATTCCCCGCGTGTCTTGCCGGGCCAGCACACGCCAGCCCATCTTGTTTCGCTTCGGCGTAAACAGATGGTTGGTGTAGGCAAAATCCAGCTTCCCCGCGACCACGCGGTCGGTGGTTTCATTCGCGGTGCGCCCTATGTGCAATTCCAGCGGCACGCCCGAACGCGTCGAGACGTACGTCAGGATGGGGTTCCAGTACGCCGCAGTTGCTTGCAGGCTCCGGTGGTTGAGCACGCCGAAAGCATACGGTGCTGGCGGCGCAGCCTGGCATGCTGTGCCCAGCAGCAAGGCCAGGCACATCCCTGTTCTCCTCATGTTGTCTCCCATGATTTATTATTCGAACGGCAATTGTTATTGCGTGGCGAGCGCAACTTCGAGCCAGGCAATAACAAAACGGGGGCGAGATGCATGGCCCCCCACAATGACGGACAAAGCCTGCCGATCTTGAATCCGCGTGCCATCCACATGGACACGCCCTAGAATCACGACTGTCCCCGCTGTTGGAGTTCACCATCAACTGCCTGCTTTTCACCGATTCCAAAGCCCAGCCCATCGCATTCGACGACATCAGCGACCATGTCGGACACTCGGACCGGTTTATCTGGGTCGAACTGAAATCGCCCGACAGCCAAACCATCACCCGCCTTGGCCAGGAACTCGGCCTGCATGCCCTGGCGCTGGAAGACGCGATTTCCACGCACCAGCGCCCCAAGCTGGAAGAATACGATGGCCACATTTTCATCGCGGTGCGCACAGCCCAGCTATGGGAAGCGCGTCTGGAACTCGGCGAAACGCATTTGTTCGTGGGCAGGAATTATGTCGTCGCCATCCGCCACGACAGCGGCGGCGGCTACCAGCGCGTGAGCGACCGGCTACAGCGTCTTCCCAACGGGCTCAAGGCGGCCACGCCTTACGCGCTGTATCTAGTGCTCGATCTTATCGTCGACCAGTTCAGGCCGGTCATCGAAGGCATGCAGGAACGCTTCCATTCGCTGGAAAGCCAGTTGATGGGCGGTGTCGAGTCGGGGCGCGACATGCTGGAACAGCTGTACGAGATGAAACGCGACCTCACCGCGCTGCGCGACGCCACCGAGCCGATGCAGGAGATCTCGCAGAACCTCGTTCGCCTGCATCCGGAGTTGTCCACCAAGGAACTCAAGGCGTATTACCGCGACATCCATGACCACGCGGTGCGGGTGTCGGCCGCCATCGATCGCCTGCGCGCCTCGACGTCCGATGCCATGCAGTTCCACCTCGCCTCGCTGTCGGTGAAGCAGAACGAGTCGGTGCAGAAACTGGCTGGCTGGGGCGCGCTGCTCGCCTTGCCCACCGTGGTATTCAGTCTCTACGGCATGAATTTCGTCAACATGCCCGAATTGAAATGGCCATGGGCCTATCCGGCCCTGCTGGCGCTGACCGGTGCAGCCGTCCTCGTGCTGTATCGACGACTCAAACAGCGCGGCTGGATCTAGGGCACCACACCGGCGTCTTACTTCCACTCGGCATGCGCATAACGGACGCGCGTACCGGCCTGTTCATCCTGTTCCAACCAGACCACGTGCAGCCCGCCTGTGGCATCCAGTGTGACGGCCGGGTCGGACTGCACGCCAGGTCCAGCCGCACCCGGGATCGCCACATTGTCGCCGAATGCCGTACCGTCCCAGTCGGCCAGCCATACGTCCGGAGTGCCGTCGCGCGCATCGTCCCACAATGCCAGCAGCCGCCCGTCGGCACTGCCGACGATCTGCGCATGCCATTGCGCCATGTTGTCGCCGAAGCTGTCCTGCACCTTGAGGTTGGGGCCGAAGCGGCGCGCGCCCGGGTCGAATGCCGCATAGACGTCATAGCCAGACAGGAAGTCGCGCTTGTCGAGCCAGACCGCAACGATGCCCAGCGCCCCCCAGGCCGTCAGCGTCGGCCGCATCGCGCCCGTGCCCGCGCCCAGCCCCAGGGATTGGCCCAACCCGGCGCCCTTCGGCAGGTCGCTCAGGCGAACCGGTGGCGAAAAACTGCGGCCATCGCTGCTGTGGCTGGTCAGCGGCACCGTGTGGTGATCGCGGCGATCCTCCCACGCCACGGTCACGCTGCCGTCGCCCGCCACGGCCAGCGCGGGCCACCCCTGTTCGTCAGTCGGCATGGCCGCCTCGACCGGCTGCGCAGGTTCCGTCCGTAGCGTGCCAGCCGTCACGTCCAGCCGGGACACGACGATGCGCCGGAACCGCCCGGCCTGTTCTGCCCAGGCAGCGTACAGCGTGCCAGCTCCCGCTGCCAGCGTGACCTGGCCCGCTTCGGCAGTCGACAAGTTCAATGTCGCGCCGCCGGGCAGCAGCCGTGCATGAACCTTGCCCGCCTCTTCCCAGGCCGCCACGAAGCGCCCGCCGTCCAATGCGACCACGACCGGCTCATAGCACTCGGTCTGGCTCAGTTGGATTTCCGGCTGGAAACCTGCTGCAGTCGCCAGCTTCATCGCCAGATAGCATTGCGGGTTGCCACTACGGTTGTCTTCCCACACCACACCGACAGTCGTGCCCGATACCGCCACGTTGTGGCGGTTGGCCGATTCCATATGGGGGTAGATTTTCGCGCCGCGCACCGAGTTGACGGTCAGCGGCTCGCTCCACTGCCAGGCTGCATGCGCGCTGCCCGCCAGGACAGCCAGCAGCAGGAGCGCCGACCTCACGACTTGCCGTCCAGGAACTGCAGCAGGGTCTTCTGCTTGTAATAGCCGCCGCGCACGTAGCGGTCGAAATCGCGGAAATCCTGCACGGTCTTGAAACCAGGGACCTGCATGATCTTGTCGCCTTGCGGTGTCATGTAGACGAACAGCGGCGTGGCAAACGCCTGCAGGCGCGCGCCCAGTTCGGCCTCGGTGATGCGTTCGCCGGAGGGCAGCGTCAGCCGCTTGCCCGATTCGGCGTCGACATACACCAGTTCATAGTTGTCGCTGTAGAGTTTTTTCAGCGCCGCGTCGGAAAAGGTCGTCTTGTTGGTGTGTTCGCACCAGGCGCAGCCATAGCGCCCAAAATAGAGGAATATCGGCTTGCCGCTCGTGTGCGCCGCCTTCAGGCCGGCATCGAAGCCGACAAACGGGTAGCCCGGGGGCGGGTCGGCCAGTACCGCAGTCGCCCATAAACAGCCTGCCGCCAACACCATCCTGATCAGCTTCATCCCGCTCTCCTTTATCTTCATTCCCTGCATTCTGATAAATTCGGGGACTCGCGCAACCCTCTTTTATGACCACATGACTCACGATCCCGTCCGCATCGGCCTGGTTTCCATCAGCGACCGCGCCAGCAGCGGCGTCTACGAAGACAAGGGCCTGCCCGCACTCGAAGCCTGGTTCGGCGACGTGCTGCTCAATCCCGTCGAATTCGTCACCCGGCTGATTCCCGACGAGCAGGCGCTGATCGAGGCGACGCTGATCGAACTGGCCGATGCCGAAACGTGTTCGCTCATCCTCACCACTGGCGGCACCGGACCCGCGCCACGCGACGTCACGCCAGAAGCCACGCTCGCCGTGGCGCACAAGGTGCTGCCCGGCTTCGGCGAAGCGATGCGCGCGGTGTCGCTGAAGTATGTACCGACCGCGATTCTGTCGCGCCAGGTCGGCGTCACGCGCGGCGGCAGCCTGATCCTCAACCTGCCGGGGCAACCCAAGGCGATCAAGGAAACGCTCGACGGCATCTTCGCCGCCGTGCCCTATTGCATCGATCTCATCGGCGGGCCGTATCTCGAAACCCGGGCGGGGACGATCGACGTATTCCGTCCCAAGTCGGCCCTGAGGCTATCGGTATGACAACCGTACTCGATTCGCTGATGCGCGCCCTGCACGACCTGTTCCAGCCGCGGGTGCTGTGGGTGGTGATCTGGCCGATGCTGGCGGCCGGTCTGCTCTGGCTGGTGCTGGCCGTGACGTTCTGGACCACCTTTTCCGGCTGGATCGCGCTGGGGCTCGGCAAGCTCGGCATCCAGGCTTGGCTGACCGGTCTCGAGCCGGTATGGATCGCCAACGGCATCCAGGCACTGCTGCATGTGCTGTTTTACGTCCCCCTGGTCTATCTCACCGCCCTCGTCATCACCGCCTTGTTCGGCATGACCGCGCTGATCCGCATCGTGGCCGAACGCCATTACCCGGAACTCAAGCGCGAAAACGGCGGCAGCTTCGTCGGCAGCCTGTGGAATGCGCTGATCGCGATGATCGTATTCATCGTCCTGTGGATCGTGACACTGCCGCTATGGCTCATCGGCGTCGGCGTGCTCGTACCCTTCGCGGCCGCGGCCTATCTGAACCAGCGCCTGTTCCGCTACGACGCGATCGCCGAACATGCGAGCGCAGCCGAAATGGCGGTACTGTTCAAGAACGCGCGCGGCGGCTGGTGGGGATTGGGGGTACTGACCGGGCTGGTGCAGTTCGTTCCCTTGCTGAACCTGCTGGGCCCAGTCTTCGCTGCGCTGGCCTTCATCCATTACGGTCTGGCACGGCTGACGCAGCAGCGCCAGTCCTAGGGTGACGCGAAGCGCCGTTTGAAGCCTTCGTCGAGGTTGATTTCATGCGCCGTCATGGCGCCGATCACGCATTGGCCGAGACTGGGCGGCATCACCAGCCGGCCCGCGGCATCCATCAGCCGACCCGCCATGATCTCCGCCTCGTGGCGCGGCATCCGCGGCGGCCGCTCCGGTTCGGCATAGCCCTGCGGGTAAATCGGCCGGCCCTCGGCGTCGTACTTGTCGGTCGCCCCCAGCGTATGCAACAGCTCGTGCGCGATCACGATGTTATTCTGCTGCGTCTGTCGGGGATCGGCGAAGGCATGCACCACGCCGATCAGGCCTTTCTGCAATCCCAGCGAATGCGCCAGCGCGACGCCATCCTGCGGCGCGTGATACAGCACGAACAGCTTGATTCTGCCCAGTTGTGGCAGCCATTCGCCCGATTGCCGATACACCCACCACCGCAGTTTCAGGCTCCACCACACCGTTTTCAGCGCATTATGGTCGTGCGGTGGCGCTGGCGGTTGTTCATGCAGCTCCGGCAGCAGGCTGATCTGCACGGCCGGCGACTGTTTCACACCATAGCGCGCGGTCTCGCGTTCCAGAAAAGTGCCGATGTCGTCGAAATCGCTCGCCTTGAGCGCACGGATCATGCCCTCCGCCTGCGCCGAGCCGTCGCCGTTGATCGGGATGACGGCTACGTCCAACGGCCCGCCCCAGGCCCGCACCCTAGTCTGCTCCAACCAGGTCAGGCCGACTGCGGCAGCAAGAATACCCAGCAGGATGAGAATGCGAATTCGGCGAAACGTCATGGCACGGTCAACAGGTAGGAAGGCCTACCCTTAACGACGAAACGCCGACCCGCTTGAATCGGAATCAAGGCGGGGCGGCGGCGGGCATGGCGACAGGTGCAGCTTCGGCCTTGGGCTTTGCGTCAGCGCCCAGATTCAGCTTGCTCCCCACCAGTTTCTCCTTGGCGGTTTGCTTGATGGGTTCGGATACGCTCACGCGGCTGGCGTCGAGTCCCAGCTTGACCAGCGCATCGTGCATGACTTGGCCGCGCGCCTGCGCAAGTTTGAGCAGGGCTTCGTCGGCGATCTTCGCCTGCCTGGTCAGCCGTTCCAGCAGTTCGGCGTGGAAAGCGGAAATGGGACCCGTGTCGCGGGTCTTGAAGCGGCGCGCAAGGCGCTCGACCATTTCGCTTTCCAACACCCGCGCGGCGGCACCCGCATTCTTGTCCCGGAAACTGGTACGCAGTTTCTGGTAGTCCTCCTTGCCGGCGCTTGCCGCGTAGCGGTCTTCCAGCCAGGTCTGGATCTTGTAGTTGTTGACGTCGACCGGGCCGGGCGCCTCGCCCGGGGCAAGCTTGATGCCCGCGACAGCAACGGCTTCCATGCGCATCTCCTGTTCCTGCAGGGCACGCCGGTCGGCCTCGGGATCGTAGCCGGGCGCCAGGCTGAGCGTCAGCGCGGGGCGCTTGGCCAGGGCTTCGGCCAACGTCTTGAGCTTCTCCTGCTCGGGCGGCATGAGCGCGCTGCTGCCGGGGTCGAAGTTGACGGCCTCCATCTTCTCGGCACTGATCCCCATGAGCTTGCCGAGTGCACGGAAAGGGGCCGTGACAAGCTTGGTCAACACATTGACGATAGCCTTCCAGATGATCTTGCCGTAGCTGAACTGCGGGTCGTCGAGGCTGCCCGACACCGGCAGGTCGAGATCGATGACGCCGTTGCTGTCTTCCAGCAAGGCGATGGCGAGATCGAGCGGCAGATGCAGCGCATCGGGGCTGTCGACGCGTTCGCCCAGCTTGAGCTTGTTGACGACGAACTTGTTCTCGCCGGCCAGTTGGCGATCCTTGATCTTGTATTCGAGATCGACCGAGAGCCTGCCGGAATCGATGCGGCGGCCAGCGAACTTGCCCGAATACGGAGTCAGCCGCGTCATTTCTAGGTTGCGGAAAGCCAGCGTGAGATCGGTGAAGTCGGTCGCCCGGAACGGCTGGATCGAGCCGCGCACACGGGCCGACCCGTAGTCGTCCACCTTGCCGTCGAGTTCGACCTGCGCGGTGGTAGCCGGGTCGGTCGAGAGACCGGTCACGACACCGCCGAGATCGTGCATGCGGGTGCCGAACTGCGGCGTCAGCGAGAGATCCGCGAACTCCGCATTGGCGCCGACGATGCGCAGGCGCTCGATGGCCAGCGGGAATGCAGCCGCCGGCTGCGCGGACGGCGCTGGCTTGCCGGTTGCGACGACAGGTGGCTTGTCCGACGACCGCAGGATGCGCTGCAGGTTGATCGTCTTGTCCTCGAAAATGATCACCTTGCCGAACGGGTTCAGCGCCACCAGTTCGTTCATGTGCAGCCGATTGGGGCCGAGCCTGAAATCGAGGCTGCCAGACGACAGTTTCTTCCAGCCGAGGAAGGCATCCCCAGTGTCTTCTTCCGTGATGGCCAGATCGTCCACCGCAAATCCGCCGCGGAAATCCAGCTTCACGCCCCGCTTCGTCTGCGCAAACGCCAGTTTGCCGTGCGTCGATGCCGTGCCCGAACGCAGATTGAGTCGGGCGAACTGGTTGACGTAGGGCGCGAAGGGTTTCAGCGACAGCGCCGTGAGCTTGACGTCCAGTTGACCCGACGCCCGGCCCGGGACGACCGTGCCGCTGGCATCGAAACGGCCACCCTGCTTAAGCGCAAAACCGGCCTCCAGCGGCACTGCCTTGTCCAGGTCCAGGCTGAGATCTTTCAGGGTGACGAAACCCTTGGCAACATCGAGCTTGACCGGCGCAGCGGGCAACTGGTCGACGATGTCAACTTCGAGATCGGCCAGGCTGAGGCGCGCGAGTTGCACGACCACGGGCGAAACGTTTGCAGTGCCTGGCCTGGCCGGGGTAGCGGCAGGTGCGCCGGGCGCTTTTTTTAGAATATCGGCCCAGTTGAGGTTTTTTTTCTTATCCAGCGTGACGGTGGCCTTGGCGCCATTCAGCTCCAGCGCCTCGATGTCGATGCGATTTTCCGCCAGTTTCATGCCCGCGTTGACCAGCGCCGCGTGCCGCAACTCCGCCACCTGCTGCGACCCCGACTGCACCCGGACCGGGCCCAGCGCGGCGTTCACCGGACCGACGTCGATGGCGGTCCTGGCGCCCACTTCGCCTGTCAGCGCCGCGGTCAGGCCGAAGCCCTCGGCCGTCACGACCAGCGGCGTGGCAAAACCCTGATCAGTGAAACGCGACGTCCAGTCGGCCAGTTTGATTTCGCGCACGCCGATTTTCCAGGACACCATCGGTTCGGCTGTCTTGGGAGAGGCTGGTTGGGGCGGGGCCGCCCCTTGTTCTGCACCGAACAGTGTTTGCCAGTCCAGCATCCCCTTGACGTCCCGCGTCGCAGCCAGTTTGGCGCCGGTGAGATTCACGCTCGCGACATCGAGCGTACGCGTGGCCAGATCGAAATTCGCGTTGCCGACCCGCGCCTCGGCCAGCTGCAGCACTGGCTCGCCGCCGTCGCGCGGCGCCAGCGCCAGGTTCTGCACGATCAGGTTGGCGCCGTTGATCCGCACCCAGGGCACGTCTTCGCCCGCCTTGTCGCGCACCAGGGCAAAGCGGTAGCGCAGACCGGCCGCCAAGGTGCCGGAGGGCAGTTCGAAATTGCGCGGACCCTTGATCACCCGCAGCAGTTTGGCCAGCTGCACGCCCTCCAAGCCCAGTTCGCCGCTTGACGCGACAGGGTTCAGGCCGACGTCGCCTTTCCATTTGAGGGTACCGCCCTGCGCCGGCAATTTGGCGGCGATCAGGTAATCTCCGCGATCCTCGGGCAGGGTCGAAAGCCCGTCGAGTTCGATGCCAAGGGGCTCCAATACGGCGTTGAACGGCTTGCCTGCACGGTTCGCGTCGGTATAGACGATGTGGCCATCGTCGATCCGGATGTGGTCGATCAGTACCCGCGCGATCGTATCGGACGGCGGTGTCTTGTCTTCATTGAGCTTGGCGATCAGTGCCGCCCAGTTCAGCGTACCGCCGGGGCGCACCTCGACGGTGGCGTGAGGCTGATCGAGCTCGATATCCCGGATGCGCCAGGCCCAGCGGAACAGCCCGGTGGTATCGAGGTTGACATACAGCCGCTCGAAACTCGCCAGCGGCGCGCCGTTCTGCTCGGCCAGCTTGAGGTCGTCCACCGTGGCTTCCAGCGTGAGAGGATTGAACTTGACGTGGCGTACGCTCAGTTGGCTGGCGAGCTTGTTCTCGCCGATCCAGGGCAGCAGCTTCTGCGCCAGCGGGTCGATCAGGAAGAACCCGAAGATCAGATACAGCCCGAACAGCCCGGCCACGATCAGGAACGGCAGGCTCAAGGCGATTTTGACGATGCGTCCCCACATGCTGCCTCCCCTGGCTTATTTCGTTTGCATGGCCTCGCGGATCACCCGGAAGATTTCCCGGAAGGCCTTGGGCGGCTTGTTGTGCGCGGCCTCGTCGCGCGCATTGCGGATCAGCTGCCGCAGATGCGTGGCATCGGTATCCGGATGGTTGTTGAGAAACAGCGTCAGCGCCTCGTTGTCGGCAATGAGCTTCTCGCGCCACTTCTCGGCTTGGTGCAGCTTGGCGTTTTCCGCCGCGGACACGCCGTTGAAGGCGTCGATCTGCGCCTGGATCGGCGCCGGGTCGACCGACCGCATCAGCTTGCCGATATATTGCTTCTGCCGGCGCAGCGCGCCGTTCTGGGTGATCTTGCGGCAGTCGGCGACGGCGACGCGCAGGTCTTCCGGCAATTCGATGCGCTTGAACTGGGCATCGGGGAGCTTGACCAGGATTTCGCCCAGCGCTTGCAGGGCTTCGACTTCGCGTTTTTGTTGGCTTTTGCTGGGACCGTCGTAGACGTCGTCAGGGTCGAATTCCAGCTCGGCATCAGGGTCGATCAGGCGCACGGTGAGACTTTCGGTTACTGTTATTATCGCCATTGTAGTTTCTGCCCAGACAAAACGTGCCGAATCAATACAACAGCCGACCCGACTTGCGTCCCACTTCCCTTTTATAGCCCGACATGTCCCGCTCCCAATTCAGCTATACCCGCGACCAGCTCATGGCCCTCTCCCGGATCGTCATCGAGCATGCTGCCAAGCAGGGCGCCACTGCCGCCGACACCGAAATCTCCGAGGGCGTCGGCCAGAGCGTCAGCGTACGCCAGGGTGAAATCGAAACCATCGAATACAACAAGGACAAGGGCGCCGGCGTCACCGTCTATATCGGCCAGCGGCGCGGCCATGCCTCGACTTCGGACCTGTCGGAAGCCGCGCTGAAAAGCGCGGTGGAAAAAGCGCTGACCATCGCCCGCTACACCGCAGAGGACGAAGCAGCCGGCCTGCCCGACGCCGACCGGCTGGCGAAGGACATGCCCGACCTCGACCTCTACCACCCGTGGGCGCTTACCGTGGAAGAGGCCGCCGAGCGTGCCCAGGCCTGCGAAGCGGCGGCACTGGCGGTGGACAAGCGGCTGACCAACTCCGAAGGCGCCGGTGTCAGCCTGCACACCTCGCAGTTCATCTACGCGAACAGCCTCGGCTTCTGCAATGGTTATGCCGGTTCGCGCCACGGCATGTCGGTCGCCGTGATCGGCGAGGACAAGGGCGGCATGCAGCGCGATTACTGGTACACCAGTGCCCGCAATGCAAACGACCTGGACTCCGCCGAAACCGTCGGCCGCATCGCCGGCACCCGCACCGTGCGCCGGCTCAACGGCCGCAAGCTCGACACCCGCACCTGTCCGGTGCTGTTCGAGGCGCCGATCGCCACCGGCCTGATCGGCAACTTCGTCGCCGCCGTGTCGGGTGGCAGCCTGTACCGCAAGTCGTCGTTCCTGCTCGACAGCCTGGGGCAGCCGGTATTCGCCCCGCTGGTGAACATCCGCGAGCAGCCCCTTATTCCTGGCGGCCTTGGCAGCGCGCCCTTCGACAGCGAAGGCGTCGCCTGTCTCGACCGCGACGTCGTCAGGGACGGCGTGCTGCAGGGCTATTTCCTGTCGACCTACTCGGCGAAGAAACTCGGCATGAAAACCACCGGCAACGCCGGCGGCAGCCACAACCTGATCGTCACGCCAGGCGAGCACGACCTCGACGGCCTGCTCAAGCAGATGGGCACGGGGCTGATGGTCACCGAACTGCTCGGCCACGGCGCCAACATGGTCACCGGCGACTACTCGCGCGGCGCCGCCGGCTTCTGGGTGGAAAACGGCGAGATCCAGTATCCGGTCGAGGAAATCACCATCGCCGGCAACCTGGCCGCGATGTTCAAGGGCATCGTCGCCATCGGCAAGGACATCGAGCGACGCAGTTCCAAGCAGGTCGGCTCCATCCTGATCGACCACATGACGGTGGCCGGCAACTAAATGTTGGCAACCCGGCGCTATGTCCTGGCGCTGTTCGCCGTTCTCCTTCTCGCCTCGTGCGGCCGCGCGCCCACGCTGCCCAGGCTCAGCCCGCACGACGTCATCCTCGCCTTCGGCGACAGCCTGACCCACGGTACCGGTGCCAGCGAGGAGACAGCCTATCCTGCCGTGCTGGCGTCGCTGACCGGCCACACGGTCATCAACGCCGGCGTGCCCGGCGACACCACGGCCACCGGGCTGCAGCGCCTGCCCGCCGTGCTGGCCGAGCACAAGCCGCGCCTGGTGCTGCTGTGCCTGGGCGGCAACGACATGCTGCACCAGCAGCCTGCCGCCACGACCGAGAACAACCTGCGCCTGCTGGTGCAGACCATCCGCGCCAGCGGTGCCGAGGTCGTGCTGATCGGCGTGCCCGAACCCAGGCTGTTCGGCGGCGCGCCGCATTTCTACGCCCGCGTCGCCAAGGACATGAAGCTGCCGCTGGAACAGGACGCGTTCAACGAGGTGCTGAAGGACGCCCGCCTCAAGTCCGACCCCATCCACGCCAACGCCGCCGGCTACCGCGTAGTCGCCCAACGACTGGATGAATTCCTCAAGGAAGCCGGCGCGTTGTGAAGCCCCTGCTCGCCCTGGCCTGCCTGATCGACGCATTGACCGAACGAGTCGGCCGCCTTGTCATCTGGCTGGTGCTCGTCGCCACGCTGATTTCGGCCGGCAACGCACTCGCCCGTTATCTGCTTGGCGAAAGCTCGAACGCCTGGCTGGAAATCCAGTGGTACCTGTTCGGCGCGATGTTCCTGCTGGCCGCGGGCTACACGCTGAAGCACAACGGCCATGTGCGCATCGACATTTTCTACAATCGCCTGGGACCGCGCGGACAGGCCTGGATCGACCTCGTCGGCGGACTGCTGTTCCTGTTGCCGATGGCACTGCTGCTCATGTGGCTGGCGTGGCCGATGGCCCATGAGGCCTGGGTCACGCACGAAATGTCGCCCGACGCCGGCGGCTTGGTGCGCTGGCCGGTCAAGCTGTTGTTGCCCGCCGGATTCGCCCTGCTCGCGCTGCAGGGAATCGCCGAGATCATCAAGCGCATCGGCGTGCTCTCGGGCCATCTCGTGTTGCCCCACGAGGCTCCGGAGGAAGAAGTCTGATGGACGGTGCGGTCGTGGGCGATATGGCACCGCTGATGTTCCTCGGCCTGGTGGCCTTCCTGCTGCTGGGCTATCCGGTGGCGTTCGCGCTCGCGGCCAACGGCCTACTGTTCGCCGGCGTCGGCATTGCTGCCGGACTGTTCGACGTCTCGCTGCTGCAGGCGCTACCCGAGCGCGTCTACGGCATCGTCGCCAACCCCACGCTCCTGGCCATCCCTTTCTTCGCCTTCATGGGCCTGGTTCTCGAACGCTCCGGCATGGCCGAGGACCTGCTCGACACCATCGGCCAGCTGTTCGGATCCTTGCGCGGCGGCCTCGCCTACGCGGTGATCCTGGTCGGCGCGCTGCTCGCGGCCACCACTGGCGTCGTCGCCGCGTCGGTGATCGCGATGGGCCTGATCTCGATGCCGGTGATGCTGCGCTACGACTACGACAAGCGGCTGGCCGCCGGCGTCATCGCCGCCTCGGGCACGCTGGCACAGATCATTCCGCCCTCCTTGGTCCTGATCGTCCTGGCCGACCAGCTCGGCGCCCCGGTCGGCGCCATGTACAAGGGCGCCCTGCTGCCTGGCATGGCGCTGGTCGGCCTGTATCTACTTTACGTTCTGGGCGTGACGCTGGTGAGACCGCACGCCGCCCCCGCCATGCCGGCCAGCGCGCGCACCCTGCACGGCATGGCCCTCATGCTGCGCGTGCTCACCACACTGGTGCCACCGCTGGTGCTGATCTTCCTGGTGCTTGGCACCATCTTCCTCGGCGTCGCCACCCCTACCGAGGGCGGCGCCATGGGCGCGGCCGGCGCACTGCTGCTGGCGCTGGCACGCGGGCGGCTCTCCCGCCTGCAGCTGACGCAGGCGATGGACAGCACGACCAAGCTCACCACTTTCGTCATCTTCATCCTCATCGGCTCGACCATCTTCACCCTGGTGTTCCGCGGGCTCGACGGCGACGTCTGGGTCGAGCACCTCTTCAGCCGACTGCCTGGCGGCGTGCTCGGCTTCCTCGTCACGGTCAACCTGCTGGTCTTCGTGCTGGCGTTTTTTCTCGATTTCTTCGAGATCGCCTTCATCGTGGTGCCGTTGGTCGGCCCCATCGCCTACAAGCTTGGCATCGACCCGATCTGGTTCGGCGTCATGCTCGCGGTCAACATGCAGACTGCCTTCATGCACCCGCCCTTCGGCTTCGCCCTGTTCTACCTGAAGAGCGTCGCCCCCAAAGCGGTCCGCACGGCCGACATCTACTGGGGCGCGATTCCTTTCCTCCTGATCCAGCTCGTCATGGTCGTCGTGGTACTGGGCTTTCCGCAGGTCGTATTGCGCGATGCGCCGCCGGACGCCAGCAGCGTCAGGGAAGTCCCCCTGAATGTCGATCCAGACACGGGCTTCCTGCCTGCCGAGTGGCGCTGACCCGGAAACGTGAGAAAATGAGCGGCTTCGCGCAGCGCTGTCGCCTGTGCGTCCCTCGCAACCTCACATTCCAGGACTGAATCATGAGCGAACTCATCATCGAAGACATCGTCGCCGGCAGCGGCGACACCGCCAGCGCCGGCCAGTACGTGTCGGTGCACTACACCGGCTGGCTCACCAACGGCCAGAAATTCGACTCCAGCGTCGACCGCAACGATCCGTTCGAATTCAAGCTCGGCATGGGCCAGGTCATCCCCGGCTGGGACCAGGGCGTGGCCGGCATGCAAGTGGGCGGCAAGCGCAAGCTCACCATTCCGCCGGAACTGGCCTACGGCTCGCGCGGGGCCGGCGGCGTGATTCCGCCGAACGCCACCCTGGTGTTCGAAGTGGAACTGCTGGGCGTCAACTGAATCTTTCTTATCCGCCTATTTCGCGGATAAACACGCCATGACCCACGCCCTGTTCTCCCACCGCAAGCACTGGGCGGCCCGCTTCGGCACCGCCCCCTTCCTGCCGATGTCGCGCGCCGAGATGGCCGCGCTCGGCTGGGATGCGTGCGACGTGATTCTCGTCACCGGCGACGCCTACATCGACCATCCCAGCTTCGGCATGGCGCTGGTCGGGCGGCTGCTGGAGGCGCAGGGCTACCGCGTCGGCATCATCAGCCAGCCCGACTGGCACTCGGCCGACGCCTTCCGTGCGCTGGGTCAGCCGACGCTGTATTTCGGCGTCACGGCGGGCAACATGGACTCGATGGTCAACCGCTACACCTCCGACCGCAAGATCCGCTCCGACGACGCCTACACGGCCAACGCCGAGCCCAACAAGCGCCCCGACCGCGCCGTGACCGTGTATGCCCAGCGCTGCCGCGAGGCGTATCCCGGCACCCCGGTGATCATCGGCTCGATCGAGGCCAGCCTGCGCCGCATCGCGCACTACGACTACTGGTCGGACACCGTGCGCCGCTCGGTGCTGCCGGATTCGAAGGCGGATCTTTTGATCTTCGGCAACGCCGAACGCGCGCTGCTCGACGTCACCCACCGCCTCGCCAAGGGCGAAAAGATCGGCGACATCCGCGACGTGCGCGGCACCGGCTTCATGGTGGCGCACGACTGGAAGCCGCCCACGCCGGAGGCGGGGATCGAAGGCGACTCAAACTGGATCGAGGTGCTCTCGACCGAGCTCGACACCCCCGGCGCCATCGACGCCCACGTCGACCCCTACGCGATGACGCCCACCGGGCCCACCGCGCAGACGCCTGAAGGTACGGCGCCGGTGCGCATCGTCCCCAAGGCCGAGCGGCTCGCGGCGAAGCAGGAAGTGCGCGCGCGCACCGTGATCCGCCTGCCCGATTACGACCAGGTGAAGAACAACCCGGTGCTGTACGCCCATGCCTCGCGCGTGTTCCACCTCGAATCCAACCCCGGCAATGCGCGCGCCATGCGGCAGGCGCACGGCGAGCGCGACGTCTGGCTCAACCCGCCGCCAATCCCGCTTTCCACATCGGAGATGGACGCGGTGTACGACCTGCCCTACGCGCGCGCGCCGCACCCGAGTTACGGCGACGCCAAGATCCCCGCGTGGGAGATGATCCGCTTCTCGGTCAACATCATGCGCGGCTGCTTCGGCGGCTGCACCTTCTGCTCGATCACCGAGCACGAGGGCCGCATCATCCAGAGCCGCTCCGAGGATTCGGTCATCAAGGAAATCGAGGCGATCCGCGACAAGACGCCAGGGTTTACGGGCGTCATATCCGACCTCGGCGGGCCGACCGCCAACATGTACCGCATGGCGTGCAAGTCGAAGAAGATCGAGCACGCCTGCCGCAAGCTGTCGTGCGTGTTCCCCGACATCTGCGACAACCTCAACACCGACCACACGCCGCTGATCCACATGTACCGCCGCGCGCGTGCGCTGCCCGGCATCAAGAAGATCCTCATCAGTTCGGGCCTGCGCTACGACCTCGCGGTGCGCTCGCCCGAATACGTCAAGGAACTGGTGCAGCATCACGTCGGCGGCTATCTGAAGATCGCGCCCGAGCACACCGAGGCCGGCCCGCTGTCGAAAATGATGAAGCCCGGCATGGGCGCCTACGACCGCTTCAAGGAGATGTTCGAGGCGGCCTCGAAGGCAGTCGGCAAGAAGCAGTACCTGATCCCCTATTTCATCGCCGCCCATCCCGGCACCACCGACGAGGACATGCTCAATTTGGCCTTATGGCTGAAGAAACACGACTTCCGCCTCGACCAGGTGCAGACCTTCCTGCCGACCCCGATGGCGCTGGCGACCGCGATGTACCACACCGAGAGGAACCCGCTGAAGAAAGTGCTCGGCGGCAAGGCCGAGACGGTGTCTGTCGTCAAACAGGGCCGCACGCGGCGCCTGCACAAGGCCTTTCTGCGCTACCACGACGCGGACAACTGGCCGCTGCTGCGCGAAGCCCTGAAGGAAATGGGCCGCGAAGACCTCATCGGAAACAGCAAGAAACACCTCATTCCGCTTTACCAGCCCGCCGGCACCGGCAAGCAGCCGGAAGGCACGCGCACCCCGCGCGCCGAAGGCGGCCGCGCCAAGCCGGCATCCGGCAAACCCGGTTCACCCAAGCCCCATGCGGCCAAACCCGCGCCAGCCAAAGCGGGCACGAATAAATCCGGCGCCATCAAACCGACATCGGGCAAGCCCGCCTCCGCCAGCCGCGGCCGTCCGCCCCGCAAGGGGACTCCGACTTCCAGCGGGCTAAAGCCCGGGGAAGATCGTATGCCGCAAGTGCCCAAGCACCCTCTCAGTCAGCGCCGCGGCGGCGGCAAATCCCGCTAGCGTTTCCACTTGTAACTTGCACCTTGTAACCTGCATCTCGCCATGACCCCCAGCGACATCCTCCGCGCCAAGCTCAACCTCGAAACCGCCCAGCTCGCCTGGCCCGAACTCGAACGCCACTTCGCGCGCGGCGATGTCATCAAGGTCGCCCCCAGCATGGATCTGGTCGACGCCGCCCTGCACGTCGCCGAGAACAATGCCGCGACCGTGCAGGCATGGCTGACAGAAGGCCGCATCGCCCGCGCCGAGCTCAGCGACGCCGAGGACTGGCACGCACGCCAGCCGATGTTCTGGGCAGTGGTGGTGGCGCCGTGGGTGCTGGTACAGGAAGTGCTGAAGGAGCTGGATTCCTAGGTCAGCGTGTCGTCGACCGGGCGGCCGCTCAGGCCAGGTGTCTTGATTTTCAGTCCCGGAGCGCTTGCCAACCGGGATGCTGGAAATAGCGCCCATAAGCGTTCAGCGCCTGCAGGACCCCGACCGCACCGTCGTGGCGAGGACTCGCGGTTTTCCCTTCCATCACCTCGGCACCGGCCACCAGGTCTGCGAGCACAAGGTGGAGCGTGGCGTCGGCTTTCGGCTCCAGCTTGCAGTGCTCGACCGCATAGGCCACCTTCTGCTTGATCGTCGCCGCCAGCGCCGGGTACGCAGCATTGTCGAATTGATTCTTGCGGATCAACGGCACAGCCTTGGCCATCGCCTGGTTAAATCGCTCATGGCCTGGCGCAGCGGCGCGTCGGTTGCCCATTTCTTCCCTGCATTGAGCTCGAGCTTCTGCACGCCGGCGCTGCCATGGGGGTGACGGTGATCGGCGTTCGATGTGTTAATGGGAAATCCGGTTCTCAGTCTTTTCACATCCCCCGAGTCTTACAAATCTTCAGTCTTGTGGGTATCGGAAAACGACTAACCCGTCCAGGTTGGCTTCCCGGGTCAGAAAATAAGCTGCTGGTTGGTTGTATCCAATAATTGCAGTTATCCGCTTGGGCCTTGACTTCGGAACCAGCCATCCCTCGATTGCCAAGAAGCCAAAACAGATTACTTTCGTATGCGTCGCCAGCCCAGTACAACACCGCTGAACGACAACATCGCGCCGAAGAGGCATAGTGCAATCGCCACAATATCCCACACCGGACGATGCCGAGTCAGGAAAGGAAAATCGAGCCGGTGCAAGCCATTGAACAGCCAGCGATAAAGACGGCTATTGTTGTCCGCATAACCGGCGATGCGGCCACTGGCCGGGTCAAGATAAAAACTGGTGTCGTCCGTATCGTCGAAATCGACTCGCAAAACCGGAAGCACGGGATCGTCGTCGTGATGACGGTAGTAATAAAAATCGCCTTCGGATATCCATGTACTGCCAATGACAGGGAGATTGGGGCGAAGCCGTTTCGCTGCGGCAAGCAACCGTTCTCGAGAAAATGTCGTCGACGAAAAGTCAGCCGCCGACACGAGGATGCTTCGTTCGCTGCCTTGCCGATACAGGCGCAAATAGCCTTGGCCGGAAAATCTCAGCCATTCGATCTCGACAATCGGTTTAGACTGTCGCGCTAACAACGTTGCTGGCGCCAGTGACAATTCTGTTCTTCCCAGCTCGCCACCGGAAATGGCCATGCGGTCCGCGTGTGTAATACCGCCACGGTCAAACAGGTGGAAAGGATTGACGGAAAGCCAACCGCTGAACAGCCATGTCAGCGAGAACAACGCCGCGCCGAGGCCAAGGAAATGGTGCCAACGCTGCCAGCCGCGATACGGTGTGACGCGATTGCGTGAATAGCGTTTCCGCCAACGAATACGAAGCCAGCCGACACTGGCGCCTGTCAGTGCCAGCGCGAAGGCGATACCTGAAGTCCACATTACGACTTGTCGCCAGGGTTCGCGCAGCATGCGCAAAGGCGTGAAATAAATCCAGTGGATCACCGAACCAAGCCAGTTCCATGCACGCTCGGACCGACCGGTATCGCGCACGACTTCGCCGGTACGCGACGATACGTACACTATGCTGCCAATGGCATCGTTCAGTTCAATGCGATACAGCGGCCGATGGGCATCGAGACCACCCAGGCTCCATTGATCGATATCGATCTTGTTGATTGCCTTGACTGCTCCGCCGCGCATTGCCTGCGCGGCATGCATAGCTTCTGCAGCGACGACCTCGGAACGCAGTTTTCCGTTGTCGGCCCAAACTACAAAGGGACGGTCTGTCTTCATGAACAGATAGCCGGGGCGAGCAGCGTTGAGAGATGCGAAGTTGACCAGACGCACCGAGTCCGGCGCGCCGGGTTCTCCCACAGCCTGCCATGCGGTTGCAGCATCGACCTTGATCTGCTCTGCCGCCAGCGGCATGAGTGCGGCACGGCGTTCCGCATCGTCGAGATGCGGATACGCCACGTACATCATCACAACGCCGGAAACAAACCATAGCAGCACCATGGCGCCAATGGCGATGCCTAGCCACCGATGCGTCAGATACAAGATGCGCCGCAGGGACATACTTTAGAATTTGAACTCGGCCGTCAATTCCACATGACGCGGATCGCCAAGACTAACTTGCGTAGAGGTATAGGCCGTGGTCGCATATACGCGATCACCAAGGTTGCGCACGATAGCGCGGAACGTGGTGTTTCGACCCTTATGCCATGCCACACTCGCGTCCACTACCGTGTAGGCGGGCAGCGCCTGCGTATTGCCATTGTCGGCATAGCTCTTGCCGACATAGCGTGCGCCGATGCCGCTTTGCCACGCGCGCTTATCGTAGTTCAGCCACAGGTTGGCAACCTGGTTGGCGACATTCGGCGGTCGCTTGCCCGCGAACGAAGTTCCCGTGCCATCGGTCAATTCGTCGAATTGCGCATCCAACAAGGCGACGTTGCCATCGATACGCCAGCCCTTGCCGACAACGAAGCTGGTGGAGAATTCCGCGCCCTTCGATGATTGGCTGCCCCCTTGAATCGACAGCGCCAGATTGTTCGGATCTCGGGTGATAATGTCGTCCTTCTTGATGTGATAGAACGCCGTCGTCCATTCGCCGCGACCACCCGCGAAGCTCTGTTTGAGTCCAGCTTCGACTTGCCTGCCTTTCGTCAGCTCAAAACGACTGTTTGCCAAGCTGATCGAAAGCAGACTGCCGATTGGGTCGCTACCCGTGCTGGCCTGCGCATAGATCGAAGTGTTCGGCGTCAACCGGTAGGTAAGGCCGAGGCGCACCGCGGTGCTGTCGAGGTCGGTATCGAAACTGGCGCCGGTGCTGGAGGTAATACGCGTGTAATCGTAATTGTCGTAACGCACTCCCGCGAGCAGCAGCAGGCGTTCGGTCATATCGTAGGCATCTTCGGCGTAGAACGCCAGGCCGCGCGTATGCGAACTGAAATTCGGTATGGCGGGGATCCCTTGGGGGGCAAAACTGCCCGAGTCGAAATTTTGCAACGGCACCGAATCACTGCCGCCAAAACCGTTGCTGTAGTGGTGAAAATCAAACTCTGAAATTTCCCAACCGGCGACGAAGCGATTGCCCTTGGTCTTATAGGCGGCCTCAAGACGGTTCGCGACCTGTTGTTGCCAATGGCGGATTTCGCCGAAGCTGGCTCGGTCGACCTGATTGGTCAGTGAGTTATACGCGTACTCTTCGGCGTCGCGCCAGTGTCGCTTTGCGGTGAAATAGGTCACTTCGTCGCGCACTGTCAGATTTGACGCGGCTTCCCAAGTAACACGGCCGAGCAAGCGGTCATCGACGTATCTGATCTTGGCATCTCCGACATTGTAGTTGCGTCTGCGGATCGAGTCGTCGATAGCGCCATTGATTAGCGGCATACCCCAGTATCGAGTAGGGTTCTGGTCGGCATGGTCCAGCTGCACTTCGATGCGCAGATCGCTGCGCGGATCAAGGCGAAAACTGGTCATGAGTTTGTTGGCTTTCGAATCGCCACGATCGATGAAACCATCGCTGCCCTCCGTATAAGCGTCGATACGAAAAGCACCGGCTGACCCAAGCGCACCGGTACCGCCCAAACCGACGCGGTAGGTATTGCCCTCACCAATGCCGATCAGCGCCTCCCCCGTCGATTCGGCGAGCGGCGCCTTGCGGATGGCATTGATGGTGGCACCGGTCGCGCCGGTGCCATAGAGAATGGAGCCCGGCCCACGCAATACTTCGATGCGCCCATAACCCCAGGTGTTAGATGGATCGGTCACGGTGCCGGCACCGACCATCATTTGGCGACCATCAAGCAAAACGGCGACCGAGTTGTTACCGGTAAAGCCACGCGCCGAATAGGCAACACCGCCATCGCCTTGCGTGGCAATGTCCGTGAGGCCGGTGGTCCGGGTGATGGCATCGCGCACACTGAAATCGCCGCGTTCGCGCATGGTTTCCTCGTCAACACTTTCCACGCTGGCTGGTGTATCACGCGTGCTTAGCTTGAGGCGACTACCGGTGGACGATGGTGCATTGAGGTCCAGGTTGGGTTGTTCGCGGTCGCCATCGACCTCGATCGTCGGCAATACTGTATCGCTGGCGTAGGTATTGAATGTGAACAGAATTGCTGACGCAATTGTGGCGCGTTTCAAATGGTAATACATGGATCGCTCTCCCTATTTCCAGTATGCGTCCCCGCATCCGGTAATTTATGAATATGGAAACGCGTTGGGGAAAAACGCAAGCAATGAGAAGTGCCCCATCGTTACATCCCCGCAACGCTTCCAAACCGGCAGACGCTGGCAATGAAGTGATTGTTTGCGTCAATCGCCAATCATCAATTATTCGATTACGGTTTTCAAAGACTTAATGTCAATAATTTATATAGCGAATGACTATGGACCAACCTTTTTATCCCTAGGGAATCCCTGAACAAGTTCCCTACGTTTTAGAGTTCTGACTTCATCATCTACGCGTGTTACCGATGAAGCAGCCAAGCCTTGCCGCCACCGACTTTGCGAAGAAATCCAAACAGAGCGGCGCGGGAAGTTTCTGTTGGAGATGGAAGCCGTCGTGCCGTGGTCAAGGCTGCAGACAGTCATCGAACCCGTTTACCCAAGGCCGGCAATGACTGGCGTCTCTACGAGCTGTCGACCATACTGCGCATCCACTTTATGCAGCAGTGGTTCTACTCCGACGCCACCATGGGAAAAACCCTGCACGACGCCCTCATTACTGCCCCGCCGTCGACCAAGAGCCGGGATGGCCAGCGCGATCCCGAGATGAACCACACGAAGAAGGACAACCAATGACATGTCGGCATGAAAGCGTACATCGGCGTCGACGATCGAAGCGGGCTGGGGCATACCGTCATCAGCACCGCCAAGACATCCGACATGCCGCAGTTCGGCGATTTACTGCATGGCGACGAGGAACGTCTCAGTGCCGACCGGGGTCAGGCTATCCACAGATCCATGCGCGACTTGAAGAGAACCTGATCGAGGACCGAGTAGCCCGCAAGGCCAAGCCTAGCAAGTCGCGAATGCCTGGACGCGCGGACTCAACCATGCGATTGCCAGGCTGCGTGCGATAGGCGAGCATCCGTTCCGGATTCTGAAGCGGCAGTTCGGCTATACGGAGCTTTGCTATCGCAGACTGGCGAAGAGCACTGAGCAACTCGTCACGTTGTTTGCGCTGGGCAACTTGCATCAGGCGAGACGGGCGTTACTGGCGATGGGATGAATCCGCCTGCGATTTGGCGGTTTGCTCCGAAAAAGAGCAATCTGCGAGGAAGGCGGGCGATGATGCGCACGCAAACCTCGTGTCCACTGGTGGAACCGCTCGTTCGCCGGACCGCAGGTTCGGGATCGGCACTTGTTCAGGGTTTCCCTTACGGGTAATACCGTGAGCCTCAAGCTTTCATGGGCCCGTTCGCGGAAACAAAAAAGCCCGCAGTTGCGGGCTTTTTTCTGGCCCTCAAACCGTTCAGGCGGCCAGGCTGTCCTTCACCCGCATCAGGCGCGCACGCGCTTCAGTCGCGACATTGTGCACAGCGGTGTTGCTCACCAGCTTCACCATGATGCCGGGGTCGAGGAAAGACACGGTCACCTTGCCGTCTTCTTCCTCGCGCACGACGACGTTGCAGGGCAGCAGCATGCCGACGTCGGGTTCTGCGGTGATGGCCTGGTGCGCCAGCGGCGGATTGCAGGCGCCGAGGATGCGGTAGGGACGGCCGTCGACGTTGAGCTTGGCCTTCATGGTGGCCTGCACGTCGATGTCGGTGAGCACGCCGAAGCCTTCGGTCTTGAGGGCGGCGGTGACCTTGTCGACGGCTGCGTTGAAAGGACCGCTGATGGTGGTTTCGAATCCGTATTCGCTCATGGGGTTGCTCCAGATGGGTAGGGTTTCAATGGCAGGTATTTTACCTGTCGTCCTCCGCTGACGGCAGAAACGCCAACAAGTTTCACGGCTCCAGCGATTGCTGTTCCATCTTCCACCATAAACGGTACACCGGATCGGACCACAGCGACTTGATATAAGCGACCACGTCCTGCATGTCCTGCTCCGAGAGCTTGCCTTTCCAGGCCGGCATCTTGCCCTGTCCCTGCGGGCTGCCGTCGCGGATCACTTCCAGCAGGGCTGCGGTGGGGTGGTGCCAGGCATGCGCGCTGTCGTCCAGTGGCGGCGGCGGGAACATGCCTTCGGCATCGCGCACGCGCCAGTCGCCCGGCTGTCCCTTGCCCCCGACACCGTGACATTCCATGCAGTGCTTTTCATAGACTGCCTTGCCGCGCGCCACCTGGGTGGTATCCAGCTTGCGATCGAGCGGCGCGGCCTCCGCATCCGCCGCGCCGGACGAACCGGAAGGGGCGTCGTCACAACCGGTCAGCGCCAGCCCGGCCAGCAGGGATGCAAGGATTTGCAGCTTCAAATTTCTCATAGATCCTCCTCCAATCCCACGATGGACCGAACGGCACCGCTCAAGTTTCATGGCGACAGCACGCCATCCAGCATCTGCCGCATATGAAGCCAGTGCGATCCTTCCCAGTACACGCGGCCGCACATGTCGCAGAGGCTGAAACGATCGTAATGCATCCGCACCCTGGGCGGCAGCCGGTCCACCACGCTGGCCTTGTCGACCGGACGCAGCGGCACATTGCAATGCAGGCACAGGGCGAATGGCCGCGCGCTGCGTGCCAGGTCGAGCCGTTCGACAATCTCCTGCAACTGAGCTTCCGGTTTCAGCGCATGCACGTAGCAGCCGTGCGTCACCGCGCGGCGCTTCAGCAGTTCGCGATCGCGCGTCAGTACGATGCGGCCGTCCTGCTCGCATATCGCCACGATGGCGTCGTCGTGGATGTGGTTGTCGTACAAGGTGTCGAATCCCAGCATGCGCAGCATGCGGGCCAGTCCGCCGAGATGCGCATCGGCGACGAAACGGGGAGTACGCAAAGGATACTCGCGCACCCGCACACGGGGTGCCACGTCCATCGCCTCGAAGCGCGGATACGCCTCCACCCGGTCGCCGTCCTGCAGCAATCGGCCGAAGCCGACCGATTCGCCATTCACCAGGATCAGCTCCACTTCAGTGTGCGGCACGCCCAGCGCCTCGATCATGTGCTTGGTCGTGGCAGCCTCCGCGCACGGCACGGTGAACGCCTGCCTGCGCCGCGCCGGCGCCAGGAAGTCGTTCAGTTCCTCATGGAAGCGGAAGGTGGCGGTCACCATAGGCCACTATTTTCACCTTTTGCGGCTGCCCGTAAAACCTGTTCTCCCAGCCCGACCGATGCCCCCAATGCAAAAACGCCACCTGGGCGGTGGCGTTTTTCGGTTCCATCAACGATCAGTGCGGGACCTTGATGGGCTTGCCTGTTTTGGAGGGGGCAGTGATGAACGATCCGACAGGAACCACAACCTGTTTGGGTTTCTTGGGTTTCTTGGCTTCCTTGTTTCCGCGTAACTGGCCTTTTGCCATGATGATGCTCCTTGCAACGTCTTCAGAAAACCGTGCCGCCTCAACGGCAACACAGCACAGACCGATCATAGGCGCTTGCGCAGGAAAACCTAGCGTTATCTTGCAACCCCGGACTCGCATGCCAGATAAGCCTGGGCGAACCCCGCAAACGCCGCCACTTCACGCGCCTGCCAGGCAGTGTCGCGCCCCAGTGCGCCGGCCAGCAAGGCCGCCACATTAGGCGCAGCCTCGATGCTGGCGCGCGCGTCGAGCAGCAATGCGCGGGTACGCCGCGCCAGCACGTCCTGCACGCTGCGCGCCATTTCGTGACGGGCCGCCCATTCCACTTCGGCACCGATATAGGGCAGCCTCGGATGCAAACGAGCCGCCCACTCCGGTCGTGTCTGCGCCAGCGCCAGTATCGCAGCAGCATCCGAACCATAGGCACGCAACGGGGCCGGCGCGGGATCGGGGGTAGCACCGTGCAGGAGCAGGTCCGCCGTCCGGCCGGGACGGTCAGGCAACTGCGCGACACGCGCGGCAAGGTCGACGGCCTGCTCGGCCATCTCGCGATAAGTCGTCCACTTGCCGCCGGTGATGCTGACCAGACCGGATTCCTCGCGCAACAGGTGGTCGCGTGCCAGTGCCGCAGTGTTGTGTCCACTGCCGACGCGCACCAGCGGACGCAACCCGGCGTACACGCTCAGCACGTCCTTTCTCTGCGGCACGTCCTGCAGGTAGCGTCCGGCGTGTTCGAGCAGGAAATCGATCTCTGCCGGCTGCGCGCGGGGCTCGGCCGTTGCATCGTCGACCGGCACGTCGGTGGTACCGACCAGCAGGCGGTCCTGCCAGGGAATGATGAAGAGCACGCGGTCGTCGTCGGTGCGCGGCACCATGAGCGCATTGCGCCCGGGCAGGAAGCGCCGATCCAGCACGATGTGCGCCCCCTGGCTGGGCACCACCCACGCGGCGGTTCCGGGTTCGGCCATGCGGCGGATCGAATCGCAGAATACCCCGGTCGCGTTGACGACCACGCGCGCAGGCATCTCGTGCTCCGTGCCGGTCTCGCGATCGCGCGCCACCACGCCGCTCACCGGCGTGCCCGGCCCGCTGGTGCGCAGCAAACCCACTACCGTGCAATAGTTGACGAGCGTGGCGCCGTGGTCCCAGGCACTTTGCGCCAGACAGACCGCGAGGCGGGCGTCGTCGAACTGGCCGTCGTGATACAGCACGCCGCCGCGCAAGCCGCTGGCGCGCAGCGTCGGCAGCTCGCGGCGGGTCTCGGCCGCGCTGAGCCGCCGCGAGCGCCCCAGGCGGGCGCGCCCGGCCAGGCGTTCGTAGAGCCCCAGGCCGAAGCCGTAGTACAGACTTTCGCCGCGCTTGTAAGCCGGGATGATGAAGGGCTGCTCGCTGGACAGATGCGGGGCGTTGGCCAGCACACGGGTGCGTTCGCGCAGCGCGCCCATGACCAGCTTGATGTTGCCCTGGCGCAGGTAGCGCACGCCGCCGTGCAGCAGCTTGGTACTGCGGCTGGAGGTGGCCTGGGCAAAATCGTCGCGTTCCAGCAGCAGCGTGTCGTAGCCGCGCGTGGCAGCGTCGAGCGCGATGCCGAGGCCGGTGGCGCCGCCGCCGATCACGATCATGTCCCAGGGCGTGCGCCGCGCCGCGAGACGCCCGATCGCCTCATCCCGGTTCATGGCTCGGCCCAGCCCTTGGAACGCTCCACCGCGCGCGCCCAGTTTCCGCGCAGCTCGGCGACCTGATCGCGCCCCATGGCCGGCTCGAACACGCGCTCGACCTGCCATTGCGCGGCGACCTCGTCCAGCCCGCCCCAGTAGCCCACCGCCAGGCCGGCCAGGTAGGCCGCCCCCAGCGCCGTCGTTTCGGTGACCATCGGACGCAGCACCGGCACCCCCAGCAGGTCGGCCTGGAACTGCATGAGCGCATTGTTGGCGGTGGCGCCGCCGTCTACCCGCAGCTCGCCGAGGGCGAGACCGGAATCAGCCTGCATCGCGGCGATCAGGTCGCTCACCTGGTAGGCAATCGATTCCAGCGCGGCACGCGCCAGATGGCCGGCCGTGGTGCCGCGCGTGATGCCATGGATGGACCCGCGCGCGTATGGGTCCCAGTGCGGCGCGCCGAGGCCGACGAACGCCGGCACCAGATAGATCCCGCCATTGTCCGGCACGCTCGCCGCCAGTGCTTCCACCTCGGAGGCGTGGCGGATGATGCCCAGCCCGTCGCGCAGCCATTGCACCACTGCGCCGGCGATGAAGATGCTGCCTTCGAGTGCATAACTCGGGCGGCCCGCGATGCGCCACGCCGTGGTGGTGATCAGGCGGTTGCGCGAGGGAATCGGCGTGTCGCCGGTGTTCATCAGCATGAAGCAGCCGGTGCCGTAGGTATTCTTGACCATGCCGCGCTGCGTGCAGGCCTGGCCGAGCAATGCGGCGTGCTGGTCGCCCGCCATTCCCGCGATGGGGATGCACCCCGCGCCCAGCAGATCGGTGTCGCCGTACACGTCGCTGGAGTCGCGCACCTCGGGCAGCATGGCGCGCGGCACCCGCATGCATGCCAGCAGCTCGTCGTCCCATGCCTGCTGCGCGATGTCGAACAGCAATGTGCGCGAGGCATTGGTCGCGTCGGTGACATGCAGCGTACCGCCGCTGAGCTTCCACAACAGCCAGCTGTCGATGGTGCCGAACGCCAGTTCACCCGCCTCGGCGCGGCGCCGCGCATCGGGCACGTTGTCGAGTATCCAGCGCAGCTTGGTGCCCGAGAGGTAAGCGTCGAGCACCAGCCCCGTCTTGCGCTGGAACAGCGCTTCGTGACCCGCCGCGCGCAGTTCGTCGCACAGGCCCGCGGTGCGCCGGTCCTGCCACACGATGGCACGGTACACCGGCTGTCCGGTGCGCCGGTCCCACACGACCGTGGTCTCGCGCTGGTTGGTGATGCCGATGGCGACGATGTCGCGCCCCGACAAGCCGGCCTGTGTAATCGCCTCGGCGGCGACGCCAAGCTGCGTCGACCAGATCTCGTTGGGGTCGTGCTCGACCCAGCCCGGCTGCAGGAAGATCTGCCGGAACTCTTTTTGCGCGATGGATTTGATCTGGCCTGCATGATCGAACACGATCGCGCGGGAACTCGTGGTGCCCTGGTCGAGCGCGAGCACGTATTGCATGTTCACCTCCGGTTGTGAGCCGTGAGCCACTCTTGTTGTCGTCAAACGATATTCGCGGTGTCGTTCAGCACTACGAAGACGGATTGATACAGCGCCTATCGGCGCAAGGATGTGTTGCGACTTGTCTAACGCTACCTTGATGTCATGCTAACACGCGGGATTTTTCTGCTTATTCGAATTGGCAATGAAATACCCAGTTTCACCAGAACAAGACCGACCATGCAACGGAGCGTGCTATAAACCTTTTGGATTTCTGGATAGACACCTATTCAAATGTTTATTTAATATTATGTTGCTAGGAGTACTCAGGGAAGATGAGCATCGATTGGAACTTGGTTGCGGCGGTAGGTATGCCAATTGTCACGCTGTTTCTTGGTGCCTTCATAAACCATCTCGTGGAGAGTCGGCCAAAGCTTATCTCTCACTTGGGGTTCATCTCATCGCACCGGCTGGAACCGCAAGCAGATGGGACGCTGGGAGCAATCGTCAATACTCACTCCGTTATCATAAAAAACACGGGGCGTAAGGCTGCAACCAATGTTCGACTCGGGCACAACTTTCTGCCAAACGTTAACGTCTATCCCGATGTTGCGTACGAAATCAGAGACCTTCCTGGGGGCGGGAAAGAAATGGTATTCCCAACCCTTGTGCCTAGGAAGGAGGTAAGCGTCAATTATCTGTACTTCGCGCCTGACACATGGGAGCGCGTGAACACACACGTCGAGTCAGATGATGGCCCAGCCAAAGTTGTGACTGTACTTCTTCAGCCCCAGCCTAAACCGTGGCTGCTTAGGCTTGTATGGACATTGATAGTTATTGGCGTAATTACGTGCTGTTATCTTTTTTTCACGGCCATTCGTTCGCTCGCAACATAACCAGCATCTTCAAGCGATGCACTGACGCGAGCGCCTTAACCGAGCCAAGCCGTTAATGCTCGTAGCAGCCGCCCTCCCCCAATGTTAAATCCGACTCGCCGTCTGCCGCATCACGTTGGCAGCAAAGCGCATCGCCTGCTTGACCGGAAACGGCAACGGCGCACCGCCATGATCGACCGCGGTCTGCGCGTGCTGCGCTTCGTCGACTTTCATCTGTTCGACCACCGCACGGCTCTTCGCGTCGGCTTCCGGCAGTTTCTGCAAATGGCCATCGAGATGCGCCTCGACCTGACGCTCGGTTTCGGCGAGGAAGCCGAGGTTCCATTTGTCACCCAGCAGTCCGGCGACGACACCCATACCGAACGCGCCGCCGAACCACAGCGGATTCAACAGGCTCTTGCGGCCGCCGAGTTCGTTGATGCGCGTCTCGCACCAGGCGAGGTGGTCGGTCTCCTCGCGCGCCGCCTGTTCGAGTTCGGCACGCACACCCTCATTCTTGGCGGTCAGCGCCTGACCGGCATACAGCGCCTGGGCGCAGATTTCGCCGACATGGTTGACGCGCATGAGCGCGGCGGCCTGGGCTTTTTCCGCCTCGCTCAGGTCGGCTTCCGGCCCGGCGCCGGGATAGGGGCGGCCGGCGTGGGGGCTGGCGAAGACGGTGCGCAAGCCGAGGTCGAAGGTGGTGATGAGCTGGTCGAGTTTGTTCATGGTGCCTCGGTTTTCTCTCTGGCGAGCATGCCCTTCGACAAGCTCAGGGCGAACGGTGCTCGGGGTGAGCACCGGAATCATTTTACAAAGTAATTGAAGTTGGCATACGCCGCTTCCGCAACCTTGAACCACTGGAACTCGGTATCGCGGAACTGCTTCCACGCACGGTAGATCGCGGCGAAGTCGGGGTCGGTCCGGGCCTCTTCCTCATACATCTGGAAGCTGGCGCGGCGGGCGGCGAGCATCACGTCCTTGGGATAGGCGTGCAACTTGACGCCCTGTCCCACCAGGCGAAGCAGGGCGGGCGGGTTCTGGACGTCATATCGCGCGAGCATCAGCTGGTTGGCCTCGGCGCTGGCCGCTTCGAAGGCCTGGCGATACGATTCGGGCAGGGCGTGCCACGCAGCCTGGTTGACGTAGAAGGAGAGCTGCGCTTCCCCTTCCCACCAGCCGGGGTAGTAATAGTGCTTGGCGATCCGGTGGAAGCCGAGCTTTTCGTCATCGTAGGGGCCCACCCATTCGGCGGCGTCAATCGCGCCGCGTTCGAGCGCGGGATAGATGTCGCTGCCGGGCAGGGTTTGCGGGACCACGCCGAGCCGCGCCATGATCTGGCCGCCGATGCCGGGGATGCGCATTTTCAGGCCCTTGAGATCGGCCAGCGACTTGATCTCCTTGCGGAACCAGCCGCCCATCTGGGTGCCGGTGTTGCCGCCGGGGAACTGCACCACGTTGTATTTGGCGTAAAGTGCGCGCATCGCCGAGAGGCCGCCACCGGCGTACATCCAGGCATTCTGCTGGCGCGCGGTGAGGCCGAACGGCACCGCGCAGTCGAAGGCCAGCGCCATGTTCTTGCCGACGTAGTAATAGCCGGCCGAGTGCCAGCACTCGACCGTGCCATTGCCGACCGCGTCGAGCACCTGCAGGCCGGGCACCAGTTCGCCGCCAGCGAACACGCGGATCTGGAATTTGCCGCCGGTGAGCGCGGCCACGCGTTTGCTCAGGGTTTCCGCCGTGTCATACAGGATGGTCAGGCTCTTGGGGAAGCTCGACGCCAGCCGCCAGCGAATCGACGGCAACTGCGTCCCTTCGGCAGGCGCGGCCTGTGCGGCGGACAGCGGCAGCACGGCGGCCACGCCGGCACCCGCCAGAAAGTCTCGTCTTTGCATGAATCCACTCCGGTTTTGGCCGATTATACGAGCCGCCGCGAAACCGCTGCGTGTTAAAATCGCGTTCTTTCAAGCCCTGCCCGACTGCCATCCATGTTCAACCGTCAAGACACCCTCGCCAAGACCGATCCCGACCTGTGGGCCGCGATCCAGAAAGAAGACCAGCGCCAGCAGGACCACATCGAGCTGATCGCGTCGGAAAACTACACCAGCCCGGCGGTGATGCAGGCGCAGGGCTCGCAGCTCACCAACAAGTACGCCGAGGGCTATCCCGGCAAGCGCTACTACGGCGGCTGCGAATACGTCGACATCGTCGAGCAGCTGGCGATCGACCGCGTGAAGGCACTGTTCGGCGCCGAAGCCGCCAACGTGCAGCCCAACTCCGGCTCGCAGGCCAACCAGGCGGTGTTCATGGCCTTCTTGAAGCCCGGCGACACCATCATGGGCATGAGCCTGGCCGAAGGCGGCCACCTCACCCACGGCATGGCGTTGAACATGTCGGGCAAGTGGTTCAACGTGGTGGCCTACGGCCTCAACGAGAAGGAAGAGATCGACTATCCGAAAATGGAAGCGCTGGCGCGCGAACACAAACCGAAGCTGATCATCGCCGGCGCCTCGGCTTATGCGCTGCGCATCGACTTCGAGCGCTTCGCCAAAATTGCGAAGGAGATCGGCGCGATCTTCATGGTCGACATGGCGCACTACGCGGGCCTGATCGCCGCGGGCGTCTACCCCAGCCCGGTGCCGCACGCCGACGTCGTCACCTCGACCACCCACAAGACCCTGCGCGGCCCGCGCGGCGGCATCATCCTGATGAAGGCCGAGCACGAGAAGGCGATCAACTCGGCGATCTTCCCCGGCCTGCAGGGCGGTCCGCTGATACACGTCATCGCCGGCAAGGCGGTGGCGTTCAAGGAAGCGTCGACCAAGGCATTCAAGCTCTACCAGGAGCAGGTCATCGACAACGCGCTGGTGATGTGCAAAGTGCTGGTCGAGCGCGGCCTCAGGATCATCTCCGGCCGTACCGAGAGCCACGTCTTCCTGGTCGATCTGCAACCCAAGAACCTCACCGGCAAGGAAGCCGAAGCGCTGCTCGGCCGCGCCCACATCACGGTCAACAAGAATTCCATCCCCAACGACCCGCAGAAGCCTTTCGTCACCAGCGGCATCCGCATCGGCACCCCGGCGATGACCACACGCGGCTTCAAGGAGCTCGAAGCCGAGCAACTGGCGAACCTGATCGCCGACGTGCTGGAAGCGCCGAATGACGAAGCGGTGATCGAACGGGTGAAGGGTGAAGTGGCGAAGCTGACGGCGAAGTTTCCGGTGTATGGGTGAGCGGTAAGCAGGAAGCGGTGAGCGGAAAAAACCTCACCGCTAACTTATCTACCCACCGCTTACTGCTCGCTGCTTACCGCTCACCAAAATGAAGTGTCCCTTCTGCGGCTCCCTCGACACCCAGGTCATCGACTCCCGCGTCAATGAGGCGGGCGATGCGATCCGCCGCCGCCGCCGCTGCGCCGCGTGCGACAAGCGCTTCACCACCTGGGAGACCGCCGAGCTGCGGCCGCCGCAGATCGTCAAGTCCAACGGCACACGTGAAGACTTTTCCGAAACCAAGCTGCGCGAGGGTTTCCGCCGCGCACTGCACAAGCGCCCGGTGTCCACCGAACTGGCCGACGCCGCGGTCGACCGCATTCGTCAGCGCCTGCTGACGCTGGGCGAGCGCGAAGTGCCCGCGCGCGAAGTCGGCGAACTGGTAATGAGCGAACTGAAGAAGCTCGACAAGATCGCCTACATCCGCTTCGCCTCGGTGTACAAGAGCTTCCAGGACCCGGACGATTTCCGCGAGATGCTGCAGGACCTGGAACGCACGCCGCCGCAGGGCGTGGACGACCTCTTCGAATAGTCTGCCGTGCGTGCCGACCGCCACTCCGCCGCCGATCACCTGCACATGACCCGCGCGCTGCAACTTGCCGCGCACGGGCTTTACACCACCAGTCCCAACCCGCGCGTCGGCTGCGTCATCGTCAAGGACGGGCGCATCATCGGCGAAGGTTGGCATGAACGCGCCGGTACCCCGCACGCCGAAATCCATGCCCTTCAAGCCGCGGGCGAGGCGGCACGCGGCGCGACGGTGTACGTCACGCTCGAACCCTGCTCGCACCACGGCCGCACGCCGCCCTGCGCCGAAGCGCTGATCAACGCGGGCGTGGCGCACGTGGTGGCGGCGATGAGCGACCCCAATCCGCTGGTCGCCGGTGGGGGCATATCGATGCTGACGCTGGCCGGCATCCAGGCCGAAGTCGGGCTGATGGAGGCCGAGGCGCGCGCACTCAATCCCGGTTTCATCTCGCGCATGACGCGGCAGCGCCCCTGGGTGCGCCTCAAGACCGCATCGACGCTCGATGGCAAGACCGCGCTCGCCAACGGCGCGTCGCAGTGGATCACCGGCGAGGCGGCCCGCACCGACGTGCAGCGCCTGCGCGCACGCGCCTGCGCCATTCTCACCGGCAGCGGCACTGTGCTGGCCGACAATCCGCGCATGAATGTGCGCGATCTGGATATCGGCCGCCAGCCGCTGCGGGTGGTTGTCGATTCGACCCTGCGCACGCCCGCGGATGCCGCCATCCTGCCCGCGCTGATCGCCTGTCACCATGCCGACCCTGCTGCGCGCGCCGCGCTCGAACAGGCCGGTGCGGAAGTGATCGCGTTGCCGGGGACGGGCGGCCGCGTCGACCTCGCCGCACTGCTCGTGCTGCTGGCGCAGCGCGGCGTCAACGAACTGCACGTCGAAGCCGGCGCCGCGCTCAATGGCGCGCTGATCAAAGCCGGGCTGGTCGACGAATGGGTGGCCTACATGGCGCCGATGGCGGTTGGCGACGCCGCGCGCGGGCTGTTCGCGATGCCTCCGCTGGCAACGCTGGCCGACGCCGCCCGCTTCAAACTGGCCGATGTGCGGCAGATCGGCGACGATCTGCGCCTGACGCTGCTGCCGGCGTGAGCGGATTCAAGGACCACTTCTCCAGCGCGTCCGACCGCTACGCGGCCTATCGCCCCGACTATCCCGCTCCGCTTTTTACCTGGCTTGCCGGCCGATGCGCGGAACACGATATCGCGTGGGATTGCGCCACCGGCAGCGGCCAGGCCGCGCTGGGGCTGGCACCGCATTTCCGGCGGGTCGCCGCCACCGACGCTTCGGCCGAGCAGATCCGCCACGCCGCGCCCCATCCCGCGATCGAATTCCGGGTAGCCCCCGCCGAAGCCAGCGGCCTGGCGGAGCGCAGCGTCGATCTCGTCACCGTCGCGCAGGCGGCGCACTGGTTCGACCTGCCGCGTTTTTACGCCGAGGTGGCGCGCGTGCTGAAACCCGGCGGCGTACTTGCCCTGTGGGGCTACGGCCGCATGGTGCTGCCGGGGGAATTGGATGCGCCGTTCCAGCGCTTTTATGCCGAAACGGTCGGCCCCTACTGGCCGCCCGAGCGCGCGCTGATCGACAACGGCTATCGCAGCCTGGATTTTCCGTTTGCGGAAATCGAAGCGCCCGCATTTCGAATCGACGTTGCGTGGAGCCTGCCCCGGCTGATTGCGTATCTCTCCACCTGGTCGGCGGTCAAGCGTTACCAGGACGCTCAAGGGCTGGATCCGCTGCCGGCGCTGATGGCCGAACTGGCGCCCGCGTGGGGCGATATGGACACGGCCCGGCCGTTGCAGTGGCCGCTTTTCCTGCGCGTCGGCCGGCGTTAAGCCCTCACCCGAAAATCCTCGAACAACCCGGCCAGATCGTCGCCCACCGCCTGCAGGGGACGGTCGCGTTCCGTGTTCCCGCACAAGCCTTTATCCTGGCACCCCTGGCTACGGAAAGCCTGGATGACGTAATGCTTCACGCCGCGTGCGGCAAGGTCGCGCGCCATGTCTGCCAGGTCTGAATCGCTCAACAGGACAGGATGCACGGTCGTGCGGACCTCATGGTCGACGCTGGACGCCAGGACCTGCTGCAAGCCGGCCAGAGCGCGCGCCCCGCTGCCGGCTGCGCCGGTGATGCGCGGATACGCTGCAAACGGCGCCTTCACGTCCATCCCCACCCAGTCGACCAGCGGCAACACTGTCTCCAGTTTCTCTGGATACATGCCGCCGGTGTGTAGACCGATCTGGAACCCGAGCGTACGCACTTCGCGTATCGCATCTGCCAGGCTCGCCTGCAGCGTCGGTTCGCCGCCGGAAAACACCACGCCGTCGAGCAGTCCCTGACGGCGATGCAGGAAGGCCAGCACCGCCTCCCAGGGAATTTCGTGTTCGCCGCGCGCAGGAATCAGGTCGGGATTATGGCAATAGCGGCAACGCCAGGGGCAGCCCTGGCAGAACACCACCGCAGCCAGCATGCCGGGCCAGTCTGTGGTGGACAGCGGCGTGAAGCCGCCGACACGAAGCACGGTCATCCCATCCTGCAACGGCTTTCGACGAAGAAGCGCCGTTCGCGGTGCTCGCTCTTCTTGCCCGTGTTGAAACTCGTCACCGGGCGGTGATAGCCCATCACCCGGGTCCACACCTCGCAGCGGGTGCGTTCCGCGTCCGTCAGGGCGGCGGCGTTAAGGGCTTGGGTCGGAACAGTCATATCATTCATCTCGGTCTCCTTGGGTTAAACAGCGACGGCACGTTTGCGGGACAGGGCTTCCTCGTCGCATGCCGGGCAGAACTCGTGTTCGCCGGCGAGATAGCCATGCTTGGGACAAATCGAAAAGGTCGGCGTGATGGTGATGTAGGGCAGGCGGAAGCGTTCCAGCGAACGACGCACCAGTTTCTTGCACGCCTCGGCGGACGAGATGTGCTCCGACATGTAGAGATGCAGCACGGTACCGCCGGTGTACTTGCGCTGCAGATCGTCCTGCCGCTCCAGCGCCTCGAAGGCATCGTCGGTGAACCCCACCGGCAGCTGCGACGAGTTGGTGTAATACGGCGCGTCAACCGTGCCCGCCTGCAGGATGTCCGGATAGCGCTTGGCGTCTTCCTTGGCGAAGCGGTAGGTGGTGCCCTCGGCCGGGGTGGCTTCCAGGTTGTACATGTGGCCGGTTTCTTCCTGGTACGCGGCGATGCGGCCACGGATGTGGTCGAGCAGGCGCACCGCGAAATCGTGGCCCCATTCAGTCGTGATGTCGTGCTCGTCGGCGGTGAAGTTGCGGATCATCTCGTTGACGCCGTTGACGCCGATGGTCGAGAAGTGGTTGCGCAGCGTGCCGAGATAGCGCTTGGTATAGGGAAAGAGGCCGTTATCCATCAGGCGCTGGATTTCCTTGCGCTTGATCTCGAGGCCATTGCGCGCCATGTCGAGCAACGCGTCGAGGCGGCGCAGCAGCGCGGCTTCGTCACCTTGGTATTCGTAGCCGAGACGCGCGCAGTTGACCGTCACCACGCCCACGCTGCCGGTCTGCTCGGCCGAGCCGAACAGACCGTTGCCGCGCTTCAGGAGCTCGCGCAGGTCGAGCTGCAGGCGACAGCACATCGAGCGGATGTGGTTCGGCTTCATCTCCGAATTGATGAAGTTCTGGAAGTACGGCAGGCCGTAGCGCGCGGTCATGGCGAACAGGCGCTCGGCGTTTTCCGACTCCCAGGGGAAATCGGGCGTCATGTTGTAGGTGGGGATGGGGAAGGTGAAGACCCTTCCTTTCGCGTCGCCCGTGGTCATCACCTCGATGTAGGCGCGGTTGATCATGTCCATCTCGGCCTGCAGTTCGCCGTAGCTGAAGGGCATTTCCTTGCCACCGATCACCGGCACCTGCTCGCGCAGATCCTCCGGGCAGGTCCAGTCGAAGGTGAGGTTGGTGAACGGCGTCTGCGTGCCCCAACGCGACGGCACGTTGAGGTTGTAGATCAGTTCCTGGATGCACTGGCGCACCTGGTCGTAGCTCATCGCGTCGTTGCGGATGAACGGCGCCATGTAGGTGTCGAACGAGGAGAAGGCCTGCGCCCCCGCCCATTCGTTTTGCAGCGTACCGAGGAAATTGACGATCTGGCCGACCGCCGAGGACATGTGCTTGGGCGGTCCCGCCTCGACCTTGCCGGGCACACCGTTGAGGCCTTCATGCAGTAGGGTGCGCAACGACCAGCCGGCGCAATAACCCGCCAGCATGTCGAGATCGTGGATGTGAAGCGAGCCGTCGCGATGCGCCGCGCCCAGTTCGGGCGGGTAGACGTGGTTGAGCCAGTAGTTGGCCACCACCTTGCCGGAGACGTTGAGGATGAGGCCGCCCAGCGAGTAACCCTGGTTGGCGTTGGCGTTGACGCGCCAGTCCTGGCGCGACAGGTATTCGTTGATCGACGCTTCCACGTCGACCAGCGTCTTGCGGTCCTCGCGCAGCTTCTTGTGGCTCTCGCGATAGGCGATGTAGGCGCGTGCCGTGTGAAGGTGATTGGCGGCGATCAGGCTTTGCTCGACGACATCCTGAATGCGCTCGATGTCAGGCGGCGCGTTGCGGAAGCTATGCATCAGTACCTTCATCACCTGGGCGGTCAGCAAATCGGCTTCGGCCTCGCCGAATTCCCCGCTGGCCTGTCCGGCCCGCAGCAGGGCCGAACGGATCTTCGCCACGTCGAATCGCGCCCGCTGGCCGTCGCGCTTGATGACTTCGCCTGGCATTGCTGCTATTACTGAATTCATCCCACCCTCCTTTTAAACAACATCTTGTGTGTTGCGTGCATGAACCATACGACATCTTGTGGGACAGTCAAGAAGAATTTAAGGTTAGGAAGTCCTGATATACTTAAACATGTATTTTTTCATCATCTTATGGAGGGTTTAACATGGACACGATTCTGAAATTCCTGGGTAGCGACCATCGCGCCTGCGACGATTTATTCGCCTCCGCCGAAGCCGCCGCCGCGCAAAAAAACTGGGACAGCGCGCGTACGCTGTTCGACCAGTTTCAGGCGGCCATGGCCCACCACCTGTCGATGGAGGAAACGGTGCTGTTCCCCGCCTTCGAGGCCCGTACTGGCATGCGCGAGGGACCGACACAGGTCATGCGCATGGAGCACGAGCAGATGCGCGGTCTGATCCAGGATATGGCGGGTGCGTTCGCGGCGGGCGACCGGAATGCCTGCCTCGGCCTCTCCGAAACGCTCAACATGTTGATGCAGCAGCACAACCTGAAGGAGGAGAACATGCTCTATCCCATGTCGGACCAGGTGTTGAGCAACAGCCGCGACGACCTGATCCGTTCCATGCAGGCCGTCGCATGACCGTGCTGGCCGACGAGATCCTCGTCGACGCACGCGAACTGGAACCACCCGAGCCGATGGAAAAAGTCATGCAGACGCTGGCCCTGCTGCGTCCCGGCCAGTCGATCCGCCTGCTGCTGCACCGGGAGCCGTTTCCGCTCTATCCCCTGCTCGCCGAGCGCGGCTACCGCCACGCCACGCGAATGGAAGCCGATGGCAGCTACGTCATCCTGATCCATCCGGCCGGCACGGCGGATGCACGCTGACGCGCTCGCCGTCCGATGAGCACGCAAGCCGGCCTGTCCTTCGAGCAGGCGCCGCCGTTCTCGCTGCCGCTGCAGTTTTTCCTGACGGCTCCGCTGTTTCTTCTGGTTGCCGCACTGCTGATCGTCATGGATCCGGCGTCGCTCGCATCGCGTTGGACGCCGCAGGCACTTGCCCTCACCCACGCACTCACCCTGGGGTTCCTCGCCATGGCCATGCTGGGGGCGCTGATGCAGATGCTGCCAGTGGTGGCCGGGTCGCCCTTGCCCATGCCCCGCGCGGTGGCCTGGTTTACACAGGCGCCGCTCGTTCTGGGGACGCTATCGCTGATGATGGGCTTCCTGTCCGCCGGGCCGCTTGCATTCGGTATCGCTATCGTCCTGCTGGGCATCGGTTTCGCCGTCTTTCTCGCAGCCGCCACCGTCAGCCTCGTGCGCGCGACCGGCAACGTCACGGTCTGGGGCATGCGGCTGGCGGTGTTGAGTCTGGGCCTGACGTTCACGCTCGGCTTGGCGCTCGCACTGATGCGCGCAGGCGTATGGATCGCGCCAGCCCGCGCGGCCACGCTCGCTGCCCACCTCGCGTTCGGCCTGCTCGGCTGGGTCCTGCTGCTGGTCGTCGGCGTCGCCTTCCAGGTCGTCCCGATGTTCCAGATCACGCCGCCTTATCCGCCGCTGCTTGGCCGCTGGCTGACACCCGGACTGTTCGTCCTGCTGCTGATGCACGCAGCCGCGCCGGGACTGCCGCCGCGCCTGGGGGTGCTCGTCGAGGCAGGCCTTGCCGCCGGCATCCTGCTGTTTGCCGTCGCCACCCTGAGGGTGCAAGCGCGGCGGCGCCGGAAACTGCCTGACGTCACACTCGATTTCTGGCGCCTGGGCATGGCCAGCCTGATCGCCAGCGTGACCGTCTGGATCGTGGCGCAGTTCAGCCCGACCTGGGCGGACAGCGACGCCTATCCGCTATTGCTGGCCATGCTGTTCATTGGCGGGTTCGCGGTGAGCGTGGTGAACGGCATGCTCTACAAGATCGTGCCTTTCCTGGCGTGGTTTCATCTGCAGGCGCAGCTGCAGGCGCGCGCGGGCAGCATCCCCACGATGAAGGACATGATTGCGGAAGACCGCACGCGCTGGCAATTCCGCTTTCACCTGGCCGCCTGCGGATTGCTCGCGGTGGGCCTCTTCTGGCCATTGCTCGCGCGCGGAGGCGGCCTGATGCTCGCGTTGTCGGCGCTGTTGCTGGCGTTCAACCTGCTGTCGGCAGTCCGCCAATTCTTCCGGCATGGCGGACGTTTCACCTGACGGACGTGTACACGCCCCGAAGGGATCAGCCTGTGCTCCAGGCGCGCGGCCGCTTCATCCCGGCGATCTTGCATGCCTGCTTGACGTAGCCATAGGCAAACAGCTTGAAGAGTGCGTTGCGCGCGTCGGCGCCCAGGCGATTCGACAAATGCTTGATCACGTAACGCGCATCCGGCGCGATCTGATGTTCTTCATAGTACTCACGCATGAAGCGTATGACATCCCAGTGTTCGTCGGTCAGCCTGACGCCTTCCGCGCGTGCGAGGTGTTCGGCCACGGCTTCGTTCCAGTCCCCGGGCTCGACCAGATAGCCCTCTTCATCGAGAGCGGGCAAGCTAACTGTTGCATCCATCGTTCAACCTCCTCAGAAATGCCCGGCGCAGGATGCCGGGCGGCCAGAAAATGCAGGCGTTCGCATCAGGCCAGAGCCGGGATGAGTCCGAGCATGACCAATACCACCCATGCGATGAGACCGAGCGCTGTGACGGTGTAGGCAATGTCGATGGCGATGAGGCCTTCGTCGACGTTCAGGATGCTTTGCACGCCGCGAAAAATCAGGACGACGGACCCGACCAGTCCCAGAGTGACGCCGGCCATGATCAACAGGATCTGGTCGTAGAAAAGCACCAACGACGACAGCCAGAGCGGAACCGGCGCGATCGCCGCCAGCATGAAGGCCGCCCGGTCGCTGCTCTCGATTCCCTTGCTGCGCGCGACCGACTTGATCGTCCACGCCATGAGCGGAACCGTCAGCAATTCGGCCATCAGGAAGAACAGGGCTGCCAGGCTCCACGCCATGCCGGGCGTATCCGGAAACAGGATGGCGCCTACATGATGGCCGGCGTACTCGAGCATCAGGGGCGGAACCAGCGAAAACGGCAGGACGAGCAGGATGAACAGCTTGAGTGCGGATGGCTGGGTCTGCGACAACGCATTCCAGCCATGGGGGGAAGTGAAAAGCTTGTGGATATGCAGGATACTCATGCGAATCTCCTCTCTGGACGGCCACCACGACAGCCATTCCCGACCGCGGCATCAAGACCCACCTCGGCGAATACGGCCACGGTCTATTTATATCACAGCATGATATAAAATCCAGCCCATCTTTATGAGCACTGAACATGACGTCATCCCGCCTCAGCAAAAAGGATTTCGAAGCGCTTTCCCATTTCCGCTACCAGCTCCGGCGTTTCCTGCGTTTCAGCGAAGAGGCGTCTCGTCTGCGCGGCATCACCCATCTTCAATACCAGCTGCTGTTGCATATCCGCGGCTTTCCAGGCCGTGAATGGGCTACGGTCAGCGAGCTGGCCGAACGCCTGCAGGCCCATCATCACGGCGTGGTTTCGCTGATCTCGCGGTGCGAGAAGCTGGGACTGGTGAAACGCCAGACCGGGCGTACCGATCGGCGCGCGGTCGAGGTGCATCTGACGCGCGCAGGCCACACGATACTGAACGACCTGGTGACACAGCATCGTGAGGAATTGCTTCGACTGCAGGGCATTTTCCGCGTGCCCGGCGCGGATGAGCTGGACGCCGGTCCGTAGCTCACACAAGGCGCGCGAGCTGTCCGCCGTCGGCGCGCAAGGCCTGGAATCGGCATCCACCCACAGGAAAAAGTTGCACACGGAAACCGGCTCCTGCGTCTATAATATGTATTCCATTTACATCTTTAAGGACGACAGCCATGAATGCCCATCTCCATCTTCGCCAGGATCAGGTCTATCCCTTCGACGCACGCGGAATCGCCAAGCGTTTTCGGCATGCCGCCATTTTTGGCGCGCTGGACGCACTGAACGCCGGCGAACGCATGCGCTTCGTCAACGATCACGACCCCCTGCCCCTGCTCGACCAGCTCCGCAACCGCTACGGTGAAACGGTCGACATCCAGTATCTGCAGCGCAACTCCGGCGAGATCGTGATCGACTTCATCCGCAACTGAGAACGCACGGTGTTGCCGGCGCTGGTGTGCCTTGCCCTGGCTGCATTCGTCGCAGCCCTGCTGGGTTCGCTCCACGCCGGACGCCTCGTCACCCTCCACCTGATCCTGGCGGTGGGCGCGATGCCGCTGATCTTCGGCGCCATGAGCCATTTCATTCCGGTGCTTACCCGGACGCGCGCGCCCGGCGCAGGACTCGCCGGCCTGCCAGTCCTGGCGCTGGCGGGTGGCGTCCTGGCCGTGGCTGCATTCGGTCTCCCCGGCATGGCATGGGGGCGCTACGCGGGTGCATTTCTCGCGCTGATGGCCGCCGGCCTGCTGCTCGCCTGGAGCCGGCGCCGGCGGACCGGAATGCTCGGCCGCCCCCATCCGGGCCTGGCCTGGTACGAAGCCGCCCTGGCCTGTCTCGCATGCGCCCTGCTCGCCATACTCGCGAACGTATTCTGGCCGCAACAATGGGCGGGATTGCGGCGCCTCCATCTTCATCTCAACACGCTCGGATTCATCGGATTGACGGCCGTGAGCACGCTTGCGGTGCTGTTGCCGACCGTGGCCGGAAGGCCCGACCCGCAGGTCGGCCCGTGGTTGCGCCGCAACCTGCCGTGGGCCATGACCGGCACGGTGCTGGTTGCAGTCGGCGCGGCATGGTTCGGCCCTCCGCTTGCCGGGATCGGCGCGGTGTTATGGGCGGTTCCGCTAGGGCGGCTGGGAACCCGCTGGCTGCGGCTTTATCGTGCTGAAATTTTTGCGTGGCACGGCGCCGCGCCGCTGCTCGCCGCCGCATTGGCCGGATTCGCTGCCAGCATGCTGTTCGGCGCCGCCGCAGTCGCTTTCCCGGCGTCGACCCCCACGTCGGCCTTCGTCACCGGCTTCCTGCCGCCCCTGGTATCCGGCGCGGCCAGCCAGCTGTTGCCGGTATGGCTGCATCCGGGCATGCAAGGCGATTGGCATGCCGTGCTGCGCAGCCGCCTGGGACGCTACGGCAGCGCTCGCGCCGTGCTGTTCTGCCTCGGCGGCATTGCAGGCGGGATGGGTCGGGAATGGGGTCTGTTCCTGAGTGCGGCCACCCTGCTGTGGTTCATGTTGCAGGCCGTCACGGCACTGGTGAACGTGCGGGCCATTCGTCGGGGCAATCCTGCATGATCCAGGCGGCTTGCCACGATGCCGCTGCACGTGTTGTCTGCCCCGGCCCGCCCGGCGGATTTCTCGCCGCCCGAACTCATCCTGAACGCGCCGCCTGGGCACGCCTGGACTGACTGTCATCCAGAATCGTTTCGTTGGCTGGCCCGGACGTCATTGTGCTGGGCAAGGCGACAATGACGCGTACAGAAATGGACAATGCAACGAACTTACCGGTGCCTTAAGCATGGCGTATGGATACAATCCGGTTTGCGGGGAATGTCCGACCCTGTGAACGCGACCCTCGATACGCTTGTGCCAGGGGACTGCGCCAACCCGGGAAAGACAAGGGATAGTTGCGCCACCTCAGTCAGATAGACGTTCCAGCGTCTGCTCACCGAGGGAACGGCCCGACTGCCAACAGCACTCAATAAGGAACAGAATGAAACGTGTGGATGATTTCCGCCTGCGCTTCGGCAGGCAGGAACTGGTGCCGATCATCATCGGCGGCATGGGCGTGGATATCTCCACCGCTGAGCTGGCGCTCGAAGTCGCGCGTCTCGGCGGCATCGGCCACATCTCCGATGCCATGGTGCAGACTGTGTCCGACCGGCGTTTCGACACCAAGTTCGTCAGCGAGAAGCTGAAAAAATACAAGACCAACGCCGCCAACAGCGACAAATCCAATGTGCACTTCAACCTCGCCGTGCTCGAGGAGGCCACGCGCTACCACGTCGGCCGCACGATGGAAGCCAAGCGCGGCGACGGCATGATCTTCATCAACTGCATGGAGAAGCTCACCATGAATGCGCCGCGCGAGACGCTGCGCATGCGCCTGTCTGCCGCGCTCGATGCCGGCATCGACGGCATCACGCTTTCCGCCGGCCTGCATCTCGGCTCGTTCGCGCTGATCGAGGACCATCCGCGCTTTCGCGACGCCAAGCTCGGCATCATCGTCTCCTCGCCGCGCGCGCTGGCGATGTTCCTGCGCAAGAACGCCCGGCTGCAGCGCCTGCCGGACTACATCGTGGTGGAAGGCCCGCTCGCCGGCGGTCATCTCGGCTTCGGCATCGAGGACTGGGCGAAATACGATCTCGCCACCCTCGTCGACGACGTACTGGCCTACCTCAAGGCCGAGCATCTCGACATCCCGGTGATCGCCGCCGGCGGCATCTTCACCGGCAGCGACGCCGCGGCCTTCCTCGAGCAGGGCGCCGCCGCCGTACAGGTGGCCACGCGCTTCACCGTCACCGAGGAATGCGGCCTGCCCGACAAGGTCAAGCAGGAATACTTCAAGGCCAGCGAGGACGACATCGAGGTCAACACGATCTCGCCGACTGGCTACCCGATGCGCATGCTCAAGGGCAGCCCCGGAATCGGCTCGGGTATCCGTCCCAACTGCGAGGCCTACGGCTACCTGCTCGACGCCAACAGCCGCTGCGCCTACATCGACGCCTACAACCGCGAAGTGGAATTGCATCCGACAGCCAAAAAGGTGAAGGTCATGGACAAGACCTGCCTGTGCACCCACATGCGCAACTTCGACATCTGGACCTGCGGCCAGACCGCCTGGCGGTTGAAAGACACCACCCGGCGCGCACCGGACGGCAGTTACCAGGTGCTCAGCGCGGAACATGTCTTCCACGACTACCAGTTCAGCGTCGATCAAAAGATCACGCTGCCGCATCTCGCCTGATCCCGCTGTCTGGTCGTCCGTGCCCGCGCCTACCCTGCCATCAGGCGCCGCGCCGCACGCGCCAGCGGCGCGGGCAGGCGGGACAGCACCGTATCGGGATCCAGGGCGTCGAGCAGATTCTTGACGATCAAGCCAAGCTCGGTATCGCCCTCGCTCACCAGACGGCGGCTGAAGAACAGGGTGTCCGGGTCTTCGCGGCGGGCGAGCAGCAGCAGGAAATCGCGTGCAGTCGCGCTGATGGTGAGATCAGGTGTGCCGTTGTCCGGGGCAAAACCATGCGGGCCGACCGTGAAACGCAGACTGAGCCCAAGGTCATTGATGCGAATGGCATAACGCCGACCGACCAGCGGTTCCCAGTCGAGCGTTTGCAGCGCGGGCCACAACAGGCGATTGGCTGCCAGCGAAAACGCCAGACTGGGCGGGGCGGACGGCAGCCTGGCAAGCAGGCGACTCGGGAATGTCGGGACGGCAAGCGTCAGCATGATTGCTCCTTTCGTCAAAGCGGTCGCACCGCGTCGGCCCAGTTGTTGGGGGTTTCGTACAGCCGCACCCTTTGCAGCCTGAGCTGGTTGCCATAGGTATCGACATAGGCAGCGTCGAGGATGCGGAAGGCCTCGGCCGCCAGGTTTTCAGCGGTCGGCACCACCGGCAGCACCACGGTCTTGTGATCGGGAAACGACGCGAGAAACCGGGTCACGGCTTGATCGCCCCGGTACACCAGGAAAGCATGATCCCAATGATCGATGAGCACCGCGTGGGCAATCGTCTTCACGTCGGAGAAATCCATCACCATGCCCTGCTCCGTCGCGCCTTCGGTGCGAATGATCTCGCCCGCAAGCGTGATCTCGATGACGTAGCGATGGCCATGCAGATGGCGGCACTGGCTGGTGTGATTGGGAATGCGATGGCCGGCATCGAACTCCAGTCTGCGCGTGATCAACATCTCAGGCCAGTCGCGCCGCGCTGTGGTCCAGGCCGGCCTGGCCATGCCAATATCCGTCGACCGCCGGCCCGGGCATGACGCGCGCCAGCTTTTCCGCTGCACGAGCCTCGCCCGCCAGTGCAGCCCGGAAGGCATCGATCACACGTTCCATGTGGCGCGACTGCGGCGACAGGCGCAGGCTGACGACGCCAAGGTTGCGCAGGGCTGGCAGTTCGCCGATCAGGGTGTAGACCCCGGCCGACTGCGTCTGGATGCCATTGAGCGTGAGGAAGGGCTCGCCTTCGCGGGTGGCCAGCGCCAGCCCGTCCGGGTGGTCGAGACAGCGGAACTGGCAGTCGTCCTTGGGCAGGTTGTAGTGGCGCGCGGTGAAGCAGCGCGCGGAATACGCCAGCGGCAGTCGACCATAGGCGAATACCTCGGTTTCCATCCCGTCGGGCACCTGTTCGAGCAGGGATGCCAGCGTGGCGTGCGACATCTCCACCGGTGGCAACCAGCGCCGCGCGCCCAGTTCGGCGAGTGCGCCCAGCGTTTCGGGGTTGTAGACATTGAGCGTGGATCCGGCGATGAACGGCGCGCCTGCTCCAGACAGCAGCCGCACCGCACCCCATTCGTTGGCCTCGACCAGAAAGCGGCCATCGGAAACCAGTCGGCGCAGCGTTTTCAGGTCGGATTCCGACTCGACCAGCGTCTGGGTGGAAAGCACGACTTCCTTGCCGGCGGCGGCGAGCTGCTCCGCCAGCGCCAGCCAGTCAGGCAGGCGCAGCAGGTGGCGACGCGAGCACACGCTCTCACCCAGATAGACGCGCGCCACCGGCCAGTGTTTCGCTTCGTCGTAGAAGGCGAGCACGTCGTCGCGCGACCAGTAATACAGCAAGGGACCCAAGCTCAGATTCATATCTGTCTCACTTCCAGGGCCGGTGGTAGGCGCCGAGCGTATGGCTCTGCCCTTCCGACAGTTTGTTGAGTTCGGCCTGCCAGGCGGGCGCTGGTTTGAAGCCGTCGGCATTTTTCTTCACTGCGTCGATGGCGGCACGCCACACTTTCGTCACCTGCGCGACGTAGGCCGGGCTGCGCTGGCGTCCTTCGATCTTGATCGCTGCGATGCCGATTTTCAGCATCTCGGGCAACAGGTCGAGGGTATTGAGGCTGGTGGGTTCCTCGATGGCGTAATAGGTCTCGCCTCCGACCTCGAAGCGGCCCTTGCACAGGGTCGGATAGCCGGCCTTTTCGCCCTTGCCGTAGCGGTCGAGCAGCACGCCGTTGAGGCGCGACTCCAGCCCGGCCGGCGTGTCCGTCCACTGCACCGCTTTGGCCGGCGAACACACGCCGGCCGAGTTGGGCGATTCGCCGGTGCAGTAGGAGGAGAGCAGGCAGCGCCCTTCCACCATTACGCACAGGCCGCCGAAGCCGAACAGTTCGATCTCGGCATCGGTGTGCTTAACCACGTTTTCCACCTGCGGCAGCGACAGCACGCGCGGCAGCACGGCGCGCTGGATGCCGAAATGCTCGCGGTAGAAATTCACCGCCTCGTAGCTGGTGGCTGAGCCTTGCACCGACAGATGCAGTCGCAGATGAGGATGCTGCTTGACCGCGTAACGCATCAACCCGGCATCGGCCAGGATCACCGCATCCATGCCCAGCTTCGCCGCACGGTCGACCGCATCGGTCCAGCGGGTCCAGGTATCGGGCTGCGGATAAGTATTGAGCGCGAGCAGGACCTTGCGGCCGCGGTCATGCGCATAGCGCAGCCCCTCCGCCGCTTGGGCCTCGTCGAAGTTGAGTCCAGGGAAGGCACGCGCGTTGGTGTTGTCGCGGAAACCCATGTAGACCGCGTCGGCGCCGTGATCGATGGCGACCTTGAGTGAAACCAGGTTACCCGCCGGGCAGATCAGATCAAGTGGCATATATATTCTCCATCCACGCCTGGCCCGCACGCGCGCCCTGCCGGCTGCCGCGCCGCGTCAGTTCACTGGCGATACCGTTGAGTACATCCCATTTCTTCGCGCACCAGGCAGGCGCCAGCAGGATGTCGGGCGCAGCGGTGCCGGTGACGCGGTGGTACACCACCTCCCACGGGGTGCGCTCGATCAGGTCGGCGGCGATGCGCGTGTAGGCCGCCTCGTCCAGCGGCTCGTACTCGCCGCGTCTCCATTCGATGGCCAGCCGGGTGTGCTTCACTACGTGCAGCGGATGCAGCTTGAGGCCGTCCACGCCGACGTCGAGCACGCGATCGAGGCTGACATGGCTGTGCGATGCATCCTCGCCGGGGAGACCGACAATGAGATGGCAGCACACCGGGATACCGCGCGCCCGGGCCGCCCGCGTCGCCGTCTCGTACTCGGCAAAACCGTGGCCGCGATTGACGCGGGCCAGCGTGGCGTCGAAGGCCGACTGCAGGCCGAGCTCCAGCCACACTTCGTGGCCCAGCGCACGATATTCCGTCAGCAGGTCGAGCACCGGCGGCGGTACGCAGTCGGGCCGCGTGCCGATTGCCAGCCCCATCACGTCAGGTGCGGCCAGCGCCATATCGTAGAGCGCGCGCAGTTCGTCCACATGCGCATAGGTGTTGGTATACGCCTGGAAATAGGCGATGAAGCGGCGTGCGCCGGTGCGACGCGCGATACGGCCGCGCGCCCGGTCGAACTGCGCGGCAAGCGGCGCCGGATCCCGCGCCCCCGGGGCAAAGGACTTGTTGTTGCAGAAGGTACAGCCCCCGATGCCTTTGCTGCCATCCCGATTGGGGCAGGTAAAGCCGGCGTCGAGGGCGATCTTGTGCACCCGTTCGCCATAGCGCTCCAGCATGGCGCGGCCAAAGGTATGGATATGGTCGGTGAGGACGCTCACGCCGCCAGCATCTCCGGCTGTATTGCGACCGGATGCGGCATCACGCCGGTCTGCAGGTAGTCGATCAGTTGCTGCACTGTGCGGATCTCGCGGCCGAAGGGCAGTGGTTCCGAACCGCGGAAGAACAGGCCCTTGCCGACGTCGCCCTTGAGGGCGGCGACCAGTTGCGAATCGATGCAGAACTGCCCGGCCTTTTCGAGGCCGTCGCGCAACCCGCACTGTGTCAGACAGTGCAAGCCGATGGCGCAACGCTCGGGATCAGCCTTGGCGCACGCCTGCAGCCGGGGTTCGCGCTTGAGGTAATTGGCGAGCCATGGTGTTTTCACGGCGCGCGCAGGCAGGCCGGCCACACTCATGAAGGTGACGATGTCTTCGGGTTTCGCATCCAGCAACACGCGCTTGAAGTTGGGGTGGGCGTCGCCCTCCTCGGTGACGGCGAACGGCGTGCCGAGCTGCACGGCGCTGGCCCCCAGCGTCAGCGCGGCCAACAGTTTTTCGTGGCTGTTGATGCCGCCGCCGACGATGACGGGTATCTGCCCGCGCGCGATGCCCATGTCCTCGAACACTTTGAAGATGCCGGGCAGCACTTCGGCGAAATCGAAGCGCGCGCTGGCAAGGTCAGCCGGGGTCGGCGCACCGAGGTGGCCACCCGCGTATCGGGGATGCTCGATCACGATGGCGTCTGGCAACCGTCCGTCGCTCCCGAATTTCTTCAGACGCGACCATTTCTTCAGCAGGATGGCGACGCCGCGCGCGTCGGACAGGATCGGGACCAGCGCGACATCGGGATAGCCCTCAGTCAGTTCCGGCAGGTCGAGCGGCAGCCCTGCCCCCATCACGATCGCCTGTACACCCGAGGCACAGGCCTGGCGGACATAGGCGGCATGCGCGTCCACCGCCTTCATCACGTTCGCCGCCACCAGACCACGACCGGATGCAATTTCCAAGGCCGCCTTGATCTCGCGATCAAGCGCGATCAGATTCAGGCGATTGAGCGTGTCCTTGTCGCGGCAATGCTTCGCCGCTTCCATCAGGTCTGCGTGATGGTGCCGCAGGTCGATGCTCGCGATCGTACCCATCGCACCGGCGCGCGCCACTGCGCCGGCCAACCGATGTGCCGAGACCCCAACGCCCATACCGCCCTGCACAATGGGCAAAAGGGTGTGGCCCCGTATGGACAGGGAGGGAAACGCCGTCATGCCAAGCCTTCGATTCCTGCAAAGCGCTCATTATAACAACTTGAAGACCCTCTTATCTTTATAATGTCACCCATCCTTGCTATGGCGATGACGCGCCGGGGTTCACCCGCCCCGCCTAAACGCCTACAATGCCGGGTCTTACTGGCTGGCCTTTACACGCATGTTCACCGGCATCATCCAATCCATCGGCCGCATCCACGAATACGAAGCACACGGTGCCGACGCGCGTATGGTCATCCTCGGTGGCGGGCTGGATTTTTCCGACGTCGCCATCGGCGACAGCATCGCTGTCAACGGCGTGTGCCTGACCGCAGTGGCGCTGACGACCGACAGTTTTACCGCCGACGTTTCTGCCGAGACCCTGCGCGTCACGGCGGGTTTCGTGCCCGGCGCCGAGGTCAATCTGGAGAAGGCGTTGCGGATGGCCGACCGACTGGGCGGCCATCTGGTATCCGGACATGTCGACGGCGTCGGCAAGGTGCACCGCTTCGCGCCGGCGGGCGAATCGCATCTGCTGGAAATCGATGCGCCCCCCGCACTTGCGCGCTACATCATCCGCAAGGGTTCGATCACGGTGAACGGTGTGTCGCTGACGGTCAACCACGTGGACGGTACGCGCTTTGCGCTGAACCTCATCCCGCATACGCTGGAGATGACCATACTCAAGCACCTGCAAACGGACAGCCGCGTCAACCTGGAAGTCGACATGATCGCGCGCTATGTTGAGCGCATGATGCAATTCACCCAAACAACGGACAAAGACTGATGAGCCTCGCCTCCACGCTGGAAATTATCGAAGAACTCAAGGCCGGGCGCATGGTCGTGCTGGTCGACGAGGAAGACCGCGAGAACGAGGGCGACCTGGTGATGGCGGCCGAGCACGTCACGCCCGACGCGATCAACTTCATGGCGAAATACGGGCGCGGCCTGGTCTGCCTCACCTTGACCGACGACCGCTGCCGCCAGCTCGGCCTGAAGCAGATGGTGAACGACAACCAGACGCCGCACGGCACCGCATTCACCGTGTCGATCGAGGCCGCCGAGGGCGTGACCACCGGCATTTCCGCTGCCGACCGCGCGGTCACCATCCAGGCCGCGGTGAAGGAGCACGCCAAGCCGACCGACATCATCCAGCCCGGCCACATCTTCCCGCTGCGCGCGCAGCCCGGCGGCGTGCTGGTACGCGCCGGCCACACCGAAGCCGGCTGCGACCTCGCCGGGCTCGCCGGACTCGAACCCGCCTCGGTGATCTGCGAAATCCTCAAGGACGACGGCACCATGGCGCGCCTACCCGACCTGATCCCGTTCGCGCAGGAACACGGCCTGAAGATCGGTGCCATCGCCGACCTCATCCATTACCGCAACCAGACCGAAAGCCTGGTCGAGCGCGCCGCCGACCGCCTCATCCAGACGGTGTACGGGGCCTTCCGCCTGGTCGCCTACCGCGACAAGTGCGCCAAGGAAACCCATCTTGCACTGGTCAAGGGCGAGATTCACGCCGACCGCGAAACCCTGGTGCGCGTGCACGAGCCATTAAGCGTGATGGACTTTCTCGATGTCACCGGCGGCGGCCATTCCTGGCCGATCATGGGCGCGATGGAGCGCATCGCCGAATCGCAATCCGGCGTCATCGTGCTGCTGCATCGGCCGGAAACCGCCGAGGCGCTGCTGCACCGCATCAACCCGCCGCGGGCCGACAGCCGCAAGTATGATCTGCGCGATTACGGTATCGGCGCGCAGATCCTGCGCGACCTCGGCGTCGGCAAGATGAAGCTGCTGGCGAGCCCGCGCAAGATGCCCGCAATGGACGGCTTCGGGCTGGAAGTCACCGGCTATTCCGAAAAAGCATGAGCCACTGAAAAAAGGACGCACCATGGGAACCAACAAGGACTATTTCTCCGAACTCGACCCCGCCTACCAGGGGCAGGGCCTGAAATTCGGCATCGTCATGAGCCGCTTCAACCGGGACATCTGCGAGGGTCTGCTGTCGGCCTGCGAAGCGGAACTGCTGCGGCTGGGCGTGGCCCGTGAGGACGTGCTGCTGGTCAACGTGCCCGGTGCGCTCGAACATCCGCTGGCGCTGCAGGAACTGGCGCTGTCCGAGAAATACGATGCGCTCATCGCACTCGGCGCCGTGGTGCGTGGCGACACCTACCATTTCGAAGTGGTCTCGAACGAATCCGCACGCGGCATCCTCGATGTGCAGCTGAAAACCGGCGTACCGATCGCCAACGCCATCCTCACCGTGGACACCGAAGAGCAGGGCCACCGGCGCATGGCCGAGAAAGGCCGCGACGCTGCGCGCGCCGCGATCGAAATGGCCAACCTGCTGAAACGCCTTTGAGATGGCCGGTTCCCGCAAGACCGCACGCGAATTCACGCTGCAAGGCGTCTACGCCTGGCTGGTGGGCGGTGCAGACGTCACCCTGATCGCCGCCAATCTCAAGGAGGACGAGCAGTTCAAGCGCGCCGACGAGGATTATTTCCGCACGCTGCTCTACGGTGTACTCAAAGAGGAGGACATGCTGAGTTCGCGGATCGCGCCGCTGCTCGACCGTCCGCTCGCCGAACTCTCGCCCATCGAGCGCGGCATCCTGCTCATCGGCGCATATGAGTTGCTGCATTGCCCCGACGTGCCGTGGCGCGTCGCCATCAACGAAGGCGTCGAACTCGCCAAGAAGTTCGGCGGCACCGACGGCCACAAATACATCAACGGCGTGCTCGACAAGCTGGCGCAGGACGTGCGCGCGGTGGAGATCGCGCATGCGAAGAAGAAAGGCGTGAGCGGGGAGCAGTAGGCAGCCAGCGGAAAAACCACTTACTGCTCACCGCTCACCCACATGGAATTCGACCTCATTGCCAAACACTTCACCCGCGCCACCCCCGGCGCGGTGCTGGGGGTCGGTGACGACTGCGCGCTGCTGGCACCCACGCCGGGCATGCAGCTCGCAGTATCGTCCGACATGCTGCTCGAGGGCCGCCATTTCTCGCCGCAGGACAGCCCGGCCGGGCTCGGCCACAAGTCGCTGGCGGTGAACCTGTCGGACCTCGCCGCGATGGGCGCGACGCCACGCTGGGCGACGCTGGCCATCGCGCTGCCTGACGAGAACGATGCCTGGCTTACCGCATTCGCGCGGGGGTTTTTCCGCATGGCCGATATGCACGCCATCGAACTGGTCGGCGGCGACACCACGCGTGGCGCGCTGACGATCAGCATCACGGTGATGGGCGAAGTGCCGCCGGGGCAGGCGCTGCGTCGTGACGGCGCCCAGGTCGGCGACGACATCTGGGTGTCCGGCGTGATCGGCTCGGCTGCGCTGGCGCTGGCCTACAGGCAAGGACGCCTGTTCATGGAACAGATCGACGCCGCCAAGGTGCTGCCGGCGCTTTACCTGCCAACGCCGCGTATCGAGCTTGGCATGGCGTTGCGCGGGCTCGCATCCAGCGCGATCGACATTTCGGATGGATTGCTGGGCGACCTCGGCCACATCCTGGAACGCTCGCGCGTCGGCGCCACACTCGAATTTTCCGCACTGCCGACATCGCCAGTGGTGCAGGCCTACCAGCATGAAGCCGTGGCGCGCGATTGCGTGCTGGCAGGCGGCGACGACTACGAATTGTGTTTCACAGCTCCCACTGGCCAACGCAATGCGGTGCTGGCAGCCGCCGCATCCACAGGCGTGGCCGTCACGCGCATCGGCCACATCCATGCCGAGCCCGGCCTCACTGTCCTCGATGCCGAGGGTCAGCCGCTGCCTGTCGACAAAACGGGATACGACCATTTTGCAACCTGATCTCCGGTTCCTGCTTGCCCATCCGGCTCACTTGGTCGCCCTCGGTTTCGGCAGTGGACTCGCGCCCAAGGCGCCTGGCACCGTCGGCACCGTACTCGGCCTGCCGCTGTTCTGGTTGATTGCCGCCGCCGCACCTGACCTGCCGAACCGGATCATTCTGCTGGTCGCCGCATTCCTCCTGGGAATCTGGGCCTGCGGCCGCACCGGCCGCGCACTGGGCGTCGCCGATCACGGGGGCATGGTGTGGGACGAAATCGTCGCCTTCGCTCTGGTGCTGCTGTTTTCGCCGCCGGGCTGGCCATGGATCGCGTTGGCCTTTGCACTCTTCCGGCTGTTCGATATCCTGAAACCTTGGCCGATCCGGTTTGCCGACACGCATCTGAAAAACGGCTTCGGCGTGATGTTCGACGATCTTCTGGCGGCAGGCTATGCCATCGCCGTGATCAAGGGATTGCAATGGCTCGTGTAAGCGACGAAGAACTCCATCAACTCGCCATCGAACTCGGCGACAAACTGCGCGCACGCGGCTGGATGCTGGCCACCGCCGAGTCGTGCACCGGCGGCTGGGCTGGACAACTGCTCACCTCGTTGCCTGGTAGCTCGGAATGGTACGAGCGCGGCTTCATCACCTATGCCAACGCCGCCAAAGTCGAAATGCTGGGCGTGCCCGAAGAAACCCTCACCACCCACGGTGCGGTTTCCGAGCAAACTGCCGGTGCCATGGCGGCCGGCGCCCTGAAACATAGCCACGCCCAGGCAGCTCTCGCCATTTCCGGCATCGCCGGCCCCGGCGGCGGCACCCCGCAAAAACCCGTCGGCCTGGTGTGCTACGGCTGGGCGCTGGCGGACGGCACGGTCATGTCGTCTACCTGCCGCCTTGATGGTGACCGCGAGGAGATCCGCTCCCGCGCGGTCGCCGCGGCCTTGCGCGGATTGATCGAATTGATTGGGTGAGCGGTGAGCGGGCGGACTTTACTGCTTTTGTTCACCGCTTACCGCTCGCTGAAGGCCCAAGCCGCGAACGGCTCGATCTCGTCGCGGTTCAGCAGCATCAACTGGTAGGCGTTCGGGTTCAGGCTGTGGTCAGGCGTGGTGTCGACCCTGAGCCGCTGCAGCACATAGCCGAGCAGGGCGCGCCGCACGTTCACTTCGATGAACTCGCCGCTCGCGCCGTAATCCAGCAGCAGGCTCTCGCGCCCGGGCGCATCGAGTCCACTGTGCGGAGCAAGCCGCAGGCTCACCTGTTCCACCCAGTCGTCGTCATATTGCTCGCCGGATTCGGCGGGCGCCTCCAGGCACTCGGCCGCCATCACGCGCGACAGCACGAAATCGCGAAAGTCGCAGGTTTCCTCGCTATACGCCCGCACATGCCAGCGCAGTCCGGTATTGACCAAGGTGTGGGGCTCGAGCACCCGCTCCGCACCGCTCTCGCGCCGGGAGAGGGAACGGTAGCTGACGCGCAGCTTGCGCCGGCCGTAGATGGCACGGGTGATCTGCGCCAGGGTCTGCGGACCGGGTAAGCGGGCCGGCAAGGGCAGCGACGCTGTCGGCAGGCCGTAAACCAGTTCGCCGCCATACGGCCCGTTCGCCACCGCGAGGTTGGCGGCGATGATCGGCAGCACGGCGACGGGCGCCAGGTCGGTGAACACCGCGGCAAACCCCGCGCCCGGAACGAAGCCGAACACGCTGTGGTTGTAGACGAGGTTGCCGGGCGCCAGGTCGCCGTAGAGCTTGAGGTCCTTGGTCGCGGCTGGGTCGGACAGGCCGAAGGCGCGGGCGACGTCGCTACGGGTCACCACCCCGGCATACCAGGCCATGATCTCGATGTACTGCAGCCGCTGGCGCGTTGCCCACTTCACGTCCAGGTGCATTTTTTCCTTTGTAATCATGTCGCTCGCTCCGCTCGAGCCGGTTTGACCGGAATTATAGGGCGGCACGCATCAAATACAATCTATCAAGTTGTACTTTTTATGTAGGTGATATTTTTTATTGACACTTAAAAATATATCGCCTACATTGCACCCCATGCAGACGCGACGCCGCCTGCCTTTCACGCAAACCGATCATCAGGAGAGAGAACCATGGCATCCCCCGCATTGGCAGAAGACAAATCGAAGGCGCTCGCCGCCGCGCTCGGCCAGATCGAGAAGCAGTTCGGCAAGGGCTCGGTGATGCGCCTGGGCGACCACGACATCGCGCGCGACATCCAGGCCGTCTCCACCGGCTCGCTGGGGCTCGATATTGCACTGGGCGTCGGCGGTCTGCCGCGTGGCCGCGTGGTCGAAATCTATGGTCCGGAATCGTCCGGCAAAACTACGCTCACCCTGCAGGTCATCGCCGAAATGCAGAAAATGGGTGGCACCGCTGCCTTCATCGACGCCGAACACGCGCTCGACCCCAACTATGCGCAAAAGCTCGGCGTCGACGTCGACAACCTGCTGGTCTCGCAGCCGGACACCGGTGAACAGGCGCTGGAAATCGCCGACATGCTGGTGCGTTCCGGCTCGGTCGACGTGGTGGTAGTCGACTCGGTCGCCGCGTTGACCCCGAAGGCCGAAATCGAAGGCGAGATGGGCGATTCGCACATGGGTCTGCAGGCGCGATTGATGAGCCAGGCACTGCGCAAGCTCACCGCCAACATCAAGCGCACCAACACGCTGGTGATTTTCATCAACCAGATCCGCATGAAGATCGGCGTCATGTTCGGCAACCCCGAGACCACCACCGGCGGCAACGCGTTGAAGTTCTACGCCAGCGTGCGCCTCGACATCCGCCGCATCGGCGCGATCAAGAAAGGCGATGAAATCGTCGGCAACGAAACCAAGGTCAAGGTCGTCAAGAACAAGGTCTCGCCGCCGTTCAAGGAAGCCTTCTTCGACATCCTCTACGGCCAGGGCATCTCGCGCGAAGGCGAAATCATCGAACTCGGCGTCGCCCACAAGTTCGTCGACAAATCCGGCGCCTGGTACGCCTACAACGGCGAGAAGATCGGCCAGGGCAAGGACAACGCGCGTGAATTCCTCAAGGAACATCCCGAGATCGCGCACGAAATCGAAGCCAAGATCCGCGCCGCGGTCGGCGTCAACAATCCGACCGCGATGGTCGAGGACGAGGATGAAGTCGAAGCCTGAACCTGGCGACCTACGTGAACATGCCCTGCGCTTCTTGGCGCGGCGCGAGCACAGCCGCTTTGAGCTCGCCCGCAAGCTCAGGCTGACGGGCTTCGCGCAGCACGACATCGACGTGTTGCTGGATGAGTTCGAGGAAAAGAAGTGGCTGTCGGACCGGCGGTTTGCCGAAAGTTACGTGGCCGATCATCGCACGCGCGCGGGTAACGTCAAACTCGCTTATGACCTGCGGCAGCGGGGTGTGAATGATGCCATCATCGAAAGCGTATTACGCGAAAACCGCGACACTGAACTAGAACGTGCCCACCAAGTCTGGCAGAAGAAATTCGGCTCAGCACCTGCCGACTCGGCTGAGAAAGCCCAGCAGATTCGCTTCATGCAAACCCGCGGCTTTACGCTTGAGACGATACGGATAATATTGACTACAGACTGAATATACCTGACAACCGGACATTCCAATATTGACCACACACACGCAATGCCTACCCCCGGCCAACCTCATGGAATCCAGCCCACCGCCCAGTAGCGCGGCGGCACTAACCGGTTTCCGGCATCAACGAATGCCTTGGTCGCTTCAGCGCGATTCAGTATCTCGGGGTAAACACCATTCAGTAACGCAACAAGCGCCACTAAGGATAAAGTCGGCACAACTAGACGTATTGGCCGAGAAGCGGCGACAATTTGTACCTTATCCCGGAAATGTACTCCAAGCGCCCACCCCGAGATCAACACCAGCCACACTTGCGTGTAGGGAATAACGATGACGCCGTCCACCATGGATTGAACACCGGCCGCCAATAGACTGGCAGTCAGACACACCAGGAGGAAATTGTGTGAAACAGCGGGGCGGCGTAAATCGGCCAGCAAAACAAGCAATCCCGCCACAGCAGGCAAAACGAGTCCCAACGTGGCAGGTATACCCCACTCAGCCGCCAATTGCAGCAGCGCATTGTGCGGATGGGCACCGAAGTCATTGTGAATAGTTGCAAAATGCATGGGTCCGATACCCAGCCAGGGATGTGCCGCAATCTGTATCCAGGCAAGGCGCCACAACTCGTGGCGCCCGCTCAGGGTTGCCAGATTGGACAGGCGATTCTCAACCGATGCGCCCTGATCCAACAAGAATCGTCGGCGAAGCGATACCGAGCTGGTTGGTGTTGGTGCCGTATGCCGTGCAGTTAGTGTTACTGCTCGCGTTGTTCTGGAGGCACTCCGCAATTGCCATCTTGGTGGGCTCCATTTGCGAAATGACATCTGACCACTTGGCACGAGTGACGTAATCCTGATAGGCAGGAATCGCGATTGCCGCCAGAATACCAATGATCGCCACGACGATCATCAGTTCGATTAGGGTAAAACCCTGTTGAACTTTACGCATTTCAAATCTCCTTAAGTTGGGCAAGTTGAACACGAGCCTCCCGTGTCTGGAGCTATAACGAGCAGCAGCCATGCCAACTTTAGGGCCAAGATCTGATTTTGTGAGCCCAACTTCTGGGAAGCCCACCCATCCTAGCTTTGAGGCGCACATTGATTTTCATGCGTCGCATTCCCAATACTATTCCCTAGAATTAAGCCCCCTCCAGCATGACCAACCATGGCACGAGGTGACATTTTTCGTCACCCGGTCAGCACCATAGCAGTAAGTCGACAATAAAAAAGCCACGCTTCCGCGTGGCTTTTTGGATGTGGTGGGTCGGGCGAGATTCGAACTCGCGACCAACGGATTAAAAGTCCGCTGCTCTACCGGCTGAGCTACCGACCCTTTTACCTGACAAGTGTCGTGTCCGGCAAAGCGCAAAATTATACTGGATTTTGAATTCGCGTCAAAGCCAAATGTGCTTTAAACCGCCTCCAGCTTGCGCATTCCAGCGGGCAGCAGCCTGAGGTCGGCCAGCGCGGTGACGAATGCCTTGAAGAAAGTCGCCTCGCTCTCATACACCATCTTGTAGTACTGCACTTTCATCGTGATTGCGCTGCCGAGCACGATGGCGACGAAGGTGAGGATGGAACCCAGCGCCAGGGTGGAGAAGCCGGTGACGCCCTGGCCGATGGTGCAACCCATCGCCAGCACGCCGCCAAATCCCATCAGGATCGCGCCAACCAGGTGGTTGAAGAAATCGCGGACGGAGGCGAACCACTCGATGCGAAAATTGCGAGAAATCAGCGACCACAGCAAGGAACCGGCGATCACACCAGCCAGCGCCATGATGCCAAACGTGAGCAGCGTACGGTCGAAGCCGCTCGCCACGTAGCCGAGGGTTTGCCCCATGGGGTTGATGAAGGTGAAGGACTGTGCGGCGAGCGGACCGGCTGCGGCGGGCCTGACCGCGTCGGCCGGCGCATACAGATCCCAGTCCTGGACAAAGGATTGCAGCGTGAGAATGTCGCCGCTGGCATCCACCCGGATGTTGCTGGTGACATACCAAGCGGCAAGCACCGCCAAACCGACCACGAGGCCGCCGAGGATGTTGTCGAAACTGCTGCGGAAATCGGCCGACTTGAAGGCCCAGATCAGCAACAGGCCGCCGATGACGGCCCCCATCACCATGCGGCCGGTGGCGGCCTTGTCGCCAAAGAGCATCGCACCGAGGTCCTGGTTGGTCGTCAACGCAACGGCAGTCGGGTTGGTCCACGGATAGAACAGGGTGGAATAGAGCGTCTTGTCGCTGCCCGGGAAGGGATTGATCATGAAATACGCGATCAGGGCGATGACCAGCAACACCATGACCGACTTGAGATTGCCGCCACCGATACGGATCAGCGTCTTGTTGCCGCAGCCCGAGGCAAGCGTCATGCCGATTCCGAACAAGGCGCCGCCCAGTACGTTTTCAAGCCAGACGAAGTTGGTCTGGCGATAGGGCGGGAAGGTGCCGGTCACGTTCACCAGACCGGCGGCTTCCAGAGCTGTCACGCCCAGTACGCCGACCGCAATGGCCAGTATCCAGGCGCGCATGCGGCCGGTGTCGCTCATGTTGACCCAGTCGGACACGGCACCCATGGTGCAGAAATTGGTCTTGTTGACCACGGCGCCCATGATCAGTGCGATCGCGAAGGTCGACCACAGAAAAATCGATTGCGCGCTTGCGAAATTGTCGTAGGTCATGAATCTATTCCTCTCTCAGGAAAGGGAAGTGCGGATTGCCGCCTTGCCCGGACAAATAGGCGGATTTTAATGCGTACGCGCGGAACCGAAGCTGGATAATAAATACCATTGAGCGCCTCCGCGCAAGTCCGCCCACAATCGATAGCCGGGAGACAAACAAGCCTCTCGCCGGCTAACGCGTTTCCTGCGCGTAGCGCGTTGGGTCGGGAATGCCCGCGGCGAGGAAACCCTCGCGCCGGAGGCGGCAGGAATCACAGCGCCCGCAGGCCAGGCCTTCGGCATCGGCCTGGTAGCAGCTCACCGTCTGCGCGTAATCGACCCCGAGCGCGGTGCCCTGCCGGATGATGTCGGCCTTCGACAGGGTTTGCAGCGGCGCATGAACCTGCAATCGCTCGCCCTCGACTCCGGACTTGGTCGCCAGGTTGGCCATGCGCTCGAATGCTTCGATGAACGCGGGGCGGCAATCGGGATAGCCGGAATAGTCGACGGCATTGACGCCGATGAAGAGGTCGCGCGCACCGAGCACTTCGGCCCAGGCGAGCGCCAGCGCCAGCATCACGGTATTGCGTGCGGGCACGTAAGTGACCGGAATGCCGTCGGTCGGGCTTTCGGGCACGGCAATGGAGACGTCGGTCAGCGCCGAACCGCCGATGTCACCCAATCCGAGGCGCATCACCCGATGTTCGACGGCGCCCAAACTCCTGGCCACGCGCGCGGCGGCGGCAAGCTCGGCCGTATGGCGCTGGCCGTAATCCAGGCTCAGCGCGTAGCAGGCATAGCCCGCTTCACGGGCAATCGCCAGCACGGTGGCGGAATCCAGGCCGCCGGAGAGCAGGATGACTGCGGGTTTCATGTGCCTGGCGTGTTGCCCCACAGGATCTTGTGCAACTGCACTTGCATACGCACCGGCAGGCGGTCGGCCAGAATCCACCCCGCCAACTGGGCGGGTGGCAGTTCACCCTGCACCGGAGAAAACAAGATAGGGCACACCTGCGCAAGCTTCTGTGCCTGGACGACCTCGCGTGCCCATTCGTAATCGGCACGGTTGGCCAGCACGAACTTGATTTCGTCACGCGACGTCAGGTGGGCGACATTCTCCCAGCGGTTGCGTGCCTCCTCGCCCGACTCCGGCGGCTTGATGTCGACGATGCGCGACACCCGCGGATCCACTTTGCTGACGTCGAGTGCACCACTGGTTTCCAGCGACACCGAATAACCGGCGTCACACAGCGCGGTCAGCAGCGGCAGACAGTTTTTCTGTGCCAGCGGTTCGCCCCCCGTGACGCAGACGGTCGGCACGCCATAGTCCGCTACCCGTGCCAACAGCGACGTCAGCGTAACGGTTTCGCCGCCCTGGAAACTGTAGGTCGTGTCGCACCAGCGGCAACGCAGCGGACAGCCCGTCAGGCGGACGAACACGGTCGGCAGGCCGGCTCGACTGGTTTCGCCTTGCAGCGACAGAAACACCTCCGTCAGGCGAAGCGTGGCTGTTGATGCTTTAGTATCATTAGTGCGTGGTTGTTGCCGACTTGTCGGCTCTACAGCCGCGGTCTCCCCTTTGTGCTCTTCAGGGTGCTCGCGGGGACACCCACGGCCTACCCCTTGCGGGTGGAGCGTGGCGGTCGGCGGCTGCGCGTCATGACAGTCATGGCCACCCTCCAGCGGCTGGAGCGTCAAGGACTCGGACACGGCGTTTACTTGATCGCAGCCAGCCGGCGCGCGGCAAGTTTGGCCGCCGGCGTACCGGGATGCTTGGCCACCAGATCCTTGAGCGTCTTGCGCGCAGCGGCCATGTCATTCAGTTCGATCTGGTTGGTGGCGACATTGAGCAGCGCATCGGGTACCTTGGGGCTGTCGGGATAGGTCGCCACGAGCTTTTGCTGATGCGCCAGCGAGGTCTTGTAATCCTTCAGCGCGTAATACGAATAGCCAACCCAATACTGCGCGTTGGCTGCCAGCGCGCTCCCCGGATAGGCCTTGAGGAAGCTCTTGAAACCGGCGATGGCGTCTGTGTACTTGGCGTCGCGAAACAGGGCGAGCGCGCCTTCGTAACTGCGGGACTCGGCCAGCGGATCGGCTTGCGCAGATCCGTCTGCTGTTGGCTTGGCTACCGCTCCGGAAGCAGCCTGCGAGTCGGGTGCAACTGGTTGCGCCGCATCAGCCGCCGGCACCGGCTTGGCCGCCTTGGCGAGCTCGACAATGCGCTGATCGAGATCGGCATACAAGTCGTTCTGTCGTTTGCCCAGCGTGTCCAGCTGATTCGCCTGGACCTCGGACTGGCCGCGCAGCCTGGCCACCTCGGCCTTGAGCGCTTCCACATCCTTCAGCATATCCAGCATGGACTGATTTTGCTGTATTGACTGCTCCAGCTTGGCCAGCCGCGCATCGAGCGCCTCCACGCGCTGCTGCAATGCCTGCATCTGACGGGTCACTTCCTCGTCATTGCCGAACAGTGCCGCCCATGCCGGCTGCGCCAGCATGAGCATCGAAACGAGGATCAGCCCATTACGTCGAAGCAAGGTCATTTCTCGTCGCTATACACCACGTCGGTGCGACGGTTTTCGGCATACGCTTCTTCGGTATGGCCTTCGTTGCGCGGTTTTTCCTCGCCAAAGCTGATCGCTTCCATCTGCGCGTCGCTTACGCCCAGTACGGCCAGCGCCTTGCGCACGGCCTCAGCGCGCTTCTGTCCCAGTGCCAGGTTGTATTCGCGGCTGCCGCGCTCGTCGGCATTACCCTGCAGGATCACGTGCGCATCGCGCTTCGACATCAGATAGCCGGCGTGCGCTTCGAGCATCGGACGGTACTCGTCCTTCACCACGAAACTGTCGTAATCGAAGAAGACACTACGCTTGGACAGGGGGCTGGCCGGGTTCTTGCGCGGATCGCCGGAATATTGGCCACCCATCGCATTGCCTGCGACGCCGCTACCGCCCACGCCCGTGGTTTCGGTGCCCTGGCCGGTACTTGCCGTGCCGGCCGTGCCGCCGGTGCGGTCTTCGACCGTCGCTTGCGTGCCGCCGGTCGTACCACATGCAGACAAGGTCAACGCAACCAGAATGGGCCATAAAATCTTGTTCATTTATCTCTCCTTATGAATAAATACAAAAATACAATCCGAATGAATACAATCCGACATGAGCGGTACTTGTCTACTCCCAGCAACCGCCCAACCGACATCCAACATCAAAAAATGCGCGTTTTCACGGGCCCCAGACCGGCTCGCGCGCATCCACACCCGATTCCGACAGGCGTGCGCGCGTTTTACCGTCCAGGCTCACCGTGCCGAGTATTCCTTGTTCACCCTGCACCGTGGCATACAACACGGCCTGGCCATTCGGGGCGAAGCTGGGTGACTCGTCGCGCGCGGTATCGGTCAGCACACGGGTCTGTCCCGAGGCCAATTCCTGCAAGGTCACGCTGAACCGCCCGCCGTCGCGGCTGATGTAGGCCAGATACCGTCCATCCGGGCTGATCGCGGGGGAGACATTATAGCTGCCATTGAAGGTCACCCGTTTGGCTTCGCCGCCGCTGGCCGCCATGCGATAGATTTGCGGGCTGCCACCCCGGTCCGAGGTGAAATACAGGGTTTGTCCGTCAGGGGAGAATACCGGTTCGGTGTCGATATTGCTGCCCCGCGTCAGACGCGCCAATCCACCGCCATCGGCATTGATCATATAAATCTGCGAAGCGCCGTCGCGCGTCAGCACGACAGCCAGCCGCCGGCCGTCCGGCGTCCATGCCGGGGCCGAGTTGGACCCCTTGAATGCTGCGATCTTGCGGCGTTGGCCATCCCTGAGCGACTGCACATATACGACAGGCTTCTTGTCCTCGAACGACACGTACACAATCTGGTTGCCGTCAGGCGAGAACATCGGCGAAATCACCGATTCGTTGGAGCGCACGACCGTGCGCGGGTTTTGTCCATCCGCATCGGCCACTCGCAATTCATAGCGACGGCCCTGCTTCTGTACGTAGGCGATGCGGCTGCTGAATGCGCCGGGAATGCCCGTCAGCTTCGCGTAGATGAGGTCTGCAATCTGGTGTGCCGTGGCGCGCCACTGGCCGGCCGTGATGGTGTAGCTGTAGGCCGCGAGCTGGGTCTGCTTGAGAACGTCAAGCAGATAGAAGCGGATCTCGAGACGGCCGCCCGGCTGCGCAGTGACCTGGCCAACCACCAGCGCGTCCGCGCCCTTGCCGCGCCAGACGCCGTAGTCGACCTGTGCGGGCACGACAGGCTGCGGCGCCCCGCCCACGTCCACCAGCCTGAACTGGCCGCTGCGATTGAGGTCGTCTCCGGCAATCTGGGTCAGTGCAGGGCTGGGCTGACCGGGCACGGCCTGAAACGGCACTATGGCCACGGCAATCTTGTTGGCCGCGCCCCCGATGACCTGGATTTCCATCGCAGCGCGCGCGGAAAACGGCGCACTCAGCAAGGCCAGACAGAACAGGGGAAACAACAGAACGGCACGCAGCATGGATACGGACATCGGGCTCACAAACGCTTTCTCGATTAGGCAGTCTAGCATAGGCTGCACGCGGCTCGGACCGCGTACCGGCCCGTCAAGGCCTACTCTTTGGGGCGGTGGACGAAGGAAAGTTCCGGGACAAACGCGGCGCGTGCATCGCGGTCACTCGGCAAGGGCAACGGTGAGGACTTTTCGATGGCGCGTACCACTGCATCGTCATACGCAGGATTCCCGCTGGATTTCGTCACCCGCACGCTCTGGACCTCGCCAGTGGGCAGCAGTTTCACCAGGCAACGGACTTCAGGATTGCCCTTCAGATTGTCGGGTAGCCGGGTGTTGCCCCGCACCTTGGCGCTGATCTGGTCGCGGTACTGTCCCACGACACTCGCCATCTCGGCCTGACGCTTGTTGGCTGCCGCCTGCGCCTGGGTCAGCCTGGCCAGACGGGCCTCGTTTGCCGCAGCCTCAGTCGCCACGCGCTGCTTCAGGTCCTCTTCTTCCATCTGCCGCAGCAATGCCTGCCGCTTCTGTTCGGCCTGTTGTTTCTCACGCCAGGCCTTGGCCGCTTCGGCCCGCGTCTTTTCTTCGGCCGCCTGCATGGCCTGCAGTTTTTTCAGGCGTTCGGCCTCAACCTTTTTCTTTTCCAGGGCAATGTCGGGCGTCTTTGGCGGCGGCGGTTCCTTTTCCACCGGTTTGGGGGCGGGTGCGACAGGCTCCGGTTTGGGCGCTTTCACGGGCGGCGGGCGAGGCGGGGCCGGAGGTGGCGGCGTGTCCGGCAAGGTTTCCCATAGATCGACCATGACTGCCTCTGGATGGTGGGTCTGCCATGACACGCCGAACACCAGCATCAGAACGAACAGCACATGCACTCCCACCGCCAGCGCAGCCGCAAGGAGGTTGGGAACGGGACGCGAACCAGGCGGGGCGTCTGCCGTGAAATTCATGGGGCCGGGCGGGCAAGCAGGCCGATACGCGTGATCCGGGCCTGTTGCAGGAGCGTCATCGTATGCATCACCTCCTCGTAGCGGACTTTCTTGTCCGCCGCGATCACCACCGGCTGGTCCGGCTGGGTGCGATGAAACGCGGCAATTTCATCAGGCAGCGCCGATTTCGCCACCACCCGTTCGCTGCCACCGGACGCACGGTCGCGCAGCAGGTATTCACCGGATTCCTTGATGATGATTTCGAGCGGTTTCTGCGGCGTCTGCGAGGTCTTGCCGACGCTCGGCAATTCGACCTGGGCCGGGTTGATGAATGGCGCGGTCACCATGAAGATCACCAGCAGCACCAGCATCACGTCGATCATCGGCACGACGTTGATCTGGGCGACCTGTTTGCGGGTCCGTGCCACGGGCTATACCGATTTGGCCGTCGCCTGCTGCCGCTGCAGGATGTTGGAGAACTCCTCCATAAAGCTTTCCATGCGGTTGGCCAGGCGATCGATGTCATGGGTGTAGCGGTTGTAGCCAACCACGGCGGGAATTGCCGCGAACAGGCCCATGGCCGTGGCGATCAGCGCTTCGGCAATACCAGGCGCGACCTGCGCCAGCGTGGCCTGCGCCACGCTCGACAGCCCCATGAAGGCGATCATGATGCCCCACACCGTGCCGAACAGGCCGACGTAGGGCGATACCGATCCAACGGTGGCGAGGAAGGCCAGATGCGACTCGAGGCCGTCGAGTTCGCGCTGGTAGGTCGCACGCATCGCGCGCCGGGTGCCGTCGATGACGACGTTGAGCGACAGTCCGGTCTGATGTCGCAGTTTCATGAATTCGCGAAACCCGGCTTCGAAGATGCGTTCCATTTCGCCCGCGCCTTCGCGCTCGCCGGCCACCCGCTGATAGATGGCGTTGATGTCGCCGCCACCCCAGAATTCGCGCTCGAAACTGTCGGTCACGCGCAGGGCCCGCTTGAGGGCGAACATCTTGATGAAAATGTACCACCACGACATCAGCGAAGCGCCTAGCAACAGTGCCATGACAACCTGTACCGGCAGCGAGGCATGGAGGACGAGATGAAACAGCGAGAGGTCTTGACCGAGTTCAGGGTTCACGTTGCGGGGGCCAATGCTTGAAGAATGGGCTCAGGTATTTTAACGGGTTTGAAACGTATCGCATCGACGCATGCAAGCGTCACGACGGCCTCTGCCAGACGGGTGGACCCGCGCATAAGTTCCTGTCGTACGCTGAGGCTGGCACGTCCGGCTTCGTGCAGCACTACTGACACCTCGAGCTGCTCGTTGAAGCGTGCCGGCGACAGGTAATCGATTTCCACCCGCCGCACCACGAACACGACGCCCGCCTCGTTGCGCAGGACATCCTGCTCGACGCCGAATGCGCGCAGCCATTCGCTGCGCGCGCGTTCCATGAACTTGAGATAGTTGGCGTAATACACGACACCGCCCGCGTCGGTATCTTCCCAGTACACCCGGACCGGCCAGACAAACGTCATCAGAACAGATCCGCGCTCGGTTCGGTGGGCGCAGCAAACCCAAGATGGCGATACGCCAGCGGCGTGGCGATGCGGCCGCGCGGGGTGCGCTGCAGATAGCCCTGCTGGATCAGGAAAGGCTCGAGCACGTCCTCGATGGTGTCGCGCTCCTCGCCGATGGCGGCAGCGAGGTTGTCCAGCCCCACCGGGCCGCCCATGAATTTCTCGACCACGGCCGACAGCAGTTTCCGGTCCATCACGTCGAGCCCGGCGCGATCCACATCCAGCATCACCAGCGCCGCATCGGCTACCGCACCGGTGGCCTGCCCGTCCGCCTTGACGTCGGCATAATCGCGCACCCGGCGCAGCAGACGGTTGGCGATGCGCGGCGTGCCGCGCGAACGGCGGGCGATTTCCAGTGCGCCGGCCTCATCCAGATTCATCTGCAGCAACCCCGCCGAGCGGTGGACAATGAAGCCCAGTTCTTCCGCGGAATAGAACTCCAGCCGCGCAACGATGCCGAAACGGTCGCGCAGCGGGTTGGTCAGCATGCCGGCCCGGGTGGTGGCGCCGACCAGGGTGAACGGCGGCAGGTCGAGCTTGACCGAGCGCGCCGCCGGGCCTTCGCCGATCATGATGTCGATCTGGAAATCCTCCAGCGCGGGATACAGCACTTCCTCGACCACCGGCGAGAGACGGTGGATTTCGTCGATGAAGAGGACGTCGTGCGGTTCCAGGTTGGTCAGCAGCGCCGCCAGGTCGCCCGCGCGCTCGAGCACCGGGCCCGAGGTCTGGCGCAGGTTGACGCCCATCTCGCGCGCGATGATGTGCGCCAGCGTGGTCTTGCCCAGCCCGGGCGGGCCGAACAGCAGCACGTGGTCGAGCGCCTCGCTGCGCTTCCGCGCGGCATGGATGAAGATCTCGAGCTGTTCACGCGCCTTGGCCTGGCCGACGTATTCGGCCAGCGTGCGCGGCCGCAGCGCGCGTTCGATCTGCTCTTCCTGTGGGCTGACGGCTGCGGGTGCGATGAGACGGTCGGTTTCGATCATGGAGCCGGAAACGGCGTTACGGAATACAATCGGATTCTACTCCGTGGCGTCTTCCCCCGGCGCCACGTCCTGTGCCAGTTGGCTCCGCCCGCGCGCTTTCGCGCGATAAAGCGCCCGGTCGGCGCGGGCAAGCGCGGCGTTGAGCGTGTCGCTGGCGGCACTGCCCAGCCAGGTCTGCCCCGCGCTGAGACCCGTATCCAGCTCGAGGCCGAAGGCATTCAGCTCGCTTCTGAAATGATCGCTCAGGCGCTGGTACCACGCGTTCACACCGGCGGCATCAAGCCCCGACAGGAGCACCGCAAACTCGTCGCCGGCCAGACGCGCGGCCAGATCGGCACGTCGGGTCAACGCTTTCAGCGACTGCGCCAGGGCCAGCAGGACCTGGTCGCCCACCCCATGCCCATAGCGATCGTTGACTCCTTTGAAATGATCGATGTCGAGCATGACCAGGGCGACGGCGTGCTGCCGCTCCGCGAGCCCCTGTGCCAGGGGAAAACGGGTCTCGAATGCGCGCCGGTTGGGCAGTCCCGTGAGCGGGTCGGTCAGGCTCAGATGCTCCAGCCGCGCACGCTGCTCCTGCACGTGCAAGGCGATCATGTTGATGTCGGCCGCCACCGTCTCGAACTCGATGTAGTGCGGCACGATGGTAGGGACCGGTTCGTCATGCGCCAGGGCCGTCAGGGCGTCGACTGTGGACACGATGTCGCGCAGCATGGTGTGGCGCAGCCGGATCATGGCGACGATCAGCACGCCCAACACGGCGCCCAGGGTCAGCAAGCCCGCCACCACCTGCCGCCAGCCGCTGCGCGTCAGCCATTGCACCGGGGTCTGCACGATCAGCGTCCAGTCCGTGTCTGCCACGGGCAGACGAATTTCACGCACATGACCGCTTATCTCGCCACGGCTGACAATTGTTTTCTCGCGTGCATCGACGAGCGCGGCGGCATGACCCGGCTGGATCGAATCATCGAGCACGCGCTGGAATTGTGCCAGGCGCACGCTCAAGAACACGCCGCCCAGCAGATCGCCCCGGGCGTCACGCACGGGTGCGAGCAGGTCGACATGCTCGGCGCCGGTGATCTCGCGATGGATCCGCGGACGGCCGTCCGTCAACGCGCCCGCGCGCTTCATGTCCTGACGGCAGGCCGGGCTGATGCGCAAGGACCCCGCGTCGCCCAGTACATTGCCGTGTAAATCGACCAATGCCACGCCCGATATCTCTGGCAGCAGCAGCTGGCGCGAACGTGCCCACTGCTGCTTTGGCTCGATCGTGCCGTTGCGCATCAGGCCGACCAGCTCGGGCGCGCGCGCCGAGTTATCGAGCAGCCTGCGGTAATACTCCAGTTGCCGCACCAGGCTGGTACGCGTCTGTTCGGCCTCATGCTGGATGAAGCGCTGCTGGTCCTCACTGCTGGACTCCAGGCTGAACCACAGGCTGAGGCCGATTCCCGCACCAAACATGCCTATCACGCTCAGCAGCAGCCATACCAGCTGGTGTTGCAGCGATGCCGACGGCCGATGTCGTGGAGCGGGCTGCGTCATGCGGGAATTCAGGTCTTGGACAAGGCCCGCAGCGCCTGTCGGATCGCCTCGCCCACCGGCAGGTCGGGGGGCAACTGGCGTACGGCCTCGGTGGTTTCGCGTTCGTTGTAGCCCAGTGCCAGCAGGGCCTGGCGCACATCGTCCGATACGCCGGGCGTTTCCGGGCTGGCGATCGCGCCCGCGAATACCGGCTTGCCCTTGAGTTCCAGCAGCAGACGCTCGGCGGTTTTTTTGCCGATGCCCGGGACTTTGACGATGCGGCCAATTTCCTGCGCCGCGATCGCCGCCGACAGATCGTTGACCGACAGGCCCGACAACACCGACAGCGCCGTCTTGGCGCCGATCCCAGAGACCTTCAACAGTTCGCGAAACGCCGCACGTTCGACTTCGCTGCCGAAGCCATACAGCAGATGCGCATCCTCGCGGATGGCCAGATGGGTGAGCAGGCTGATCTTCTCGCCGATCGGCGGCAGGTTGTAGAAGGTGCTCATCGGCACGTCGATCTCGTAGCCGACGCCGTTGACATCCACCAGCACCTGCGGCGGCTGTTTGGCGGAAAGGGTGCCGGTAATCCTGCCTATCATGTGGAATCCTTGTTCATACCAGTCGCCCGCCCTTGACGCGGTAGCCTGAGGTGGAGTGTGTGCCCAATCGGCTGCCATGTGCATGGGTGATGGCACAGGCCAGCGCATCGGCGGCGTCGGCCGTCGGCGCGACAGGCAGGCTCAGCAGGCGCTTGACCATCTCCTGCACCTGTTCCTTGGCGGCCTTGCCGTGGCCGACCACCGCCTGCTTGATCTGCAATGCGGTGTACTCGGCGACGATCAGTTCGCGCGACACCGCCGCGCAGATCGCCGCGCCGCGTGCCTGCCCCAGCAGTAGCGTCGACTGCGGGTTGACGTTGACGAAGACGATTTCCACCGCACAGGTATCGGGCCGGTAGGCGGCGATCACCTCGTTCAATCCGGCGAACAGCACGCCCAGCCGCTGCGGCAGGCTGCCCTCGCCGCTCTTGATGACGCCGCTGGCGACGTAGGCCAGCTTCTGGCCCGTCTGCTCGATCACGCCGAAGCCGGTGAGGCGCAGACCGGGATCAATGCCGAGGATGCGCAATGGGTGGATTACTCCGGCAAGACCGCGTTGGTGTAGACCTCCTGCACGTCGTCGAGGCTTTCGAGCGCGTCCAGGATTTTCTGCATCTTCACCGCGTCGTCGCCCGCGAGCTCGGTCTCGGCTTCCGGGCGCATGGTGATCTCGGCGACCGCCGGCTTGAAGCCGGCCTTCTCCAGTGCCTCCTTCACCGCTTCGAAGGCCTTGGGATCAGGCGAGGTCAACACTTCGATCGAACCATCCTCGTTGGGAATGATGTCGTCGGCACCGGCGTCGAGCGCGGCTTCCATCACCGCCTCTTCGCTCGCACCCGGCTCCAGGATGATCTGGCCGCAATGCTTGAACTGGAATGCCACGCAGCCGTCGGTGCCCATGTTGCCGCCGTGCTTGACGAAGGCATGGCGAACGTCAGCGACGGTGCGCACCTTGTTGTCGGTCAAACAGTCGACCATCACCGCGACGCCACCGATGCCGTAGCCTTCGTAGCGCGCTTCCTCGTAGTTCACACCTTCGAGCTGGCCGGTGCCACGCTTGATCGCGTTCTCGATGTTGTCCTTCGGCAAGGACTCGGCCTTGCCCTTCTCGATCGCCAGCCGCAGGCGCGGGTTCATCGCGGGATCGCCGCCGCCCATTTTCGCGGCGACGGTGATTTCCTTGATAAGCTTGGTGAAGATCTTGCCGCGCTTGGCATCCTGGCGTCCCTTGCGGTGCTGGATGTTGGCCCATTTCGAATGTCCTGCCATGTCGATTCCAACGCAAAAATAATGCGCAATTTTAGCACCCCGGCCCCGTCCCCCCGCCTCGGCGTCGACCTCGGCGGCACCAAAATCGAGCTCATCGCGCTCGACGCCGGCGGCGGCGAAGTCCTGCGCCGCCGCGTGCCGACCCCGCAGAATGACTACCTGGCCACCGTGGCGGCCGTCGCCGCGCTGATCCATCAGGCCGAAAGCGAACTGGGCCGACAGGGCAGCATCGGCATCGGCACCCCCGGTGCCATCTCGCCCGCCAGCAGTCTGATGAAGAATTGCAATTCGACCTGCCTCAACGGCAAACCCTTGCAGGCAGACCTCGAACGCGCCCTGAACCGCGAAGTGCGGCTCGCCAACGACGCCAACTGCTTTGCGCTGTCGGAAGCCATCGACGGCGCCGCAGCCGGCGCCACCAGCGTATTCGGCGTGATCCTCGGCACCGGCGTCGGCGGCGGCGTGATAGTGCGCGGCCACGCACTTGGCGGCGCCAATTCGATTGCGGGCGAATGGGGACATTCGCCGCTGCCCTACTTCCAGTTCGCCCATGCCCAGGCGGATCGCGCCGGCACCGGCCAGCATCCGGCCACCGGCGAGGCGATCCTGCATCCGTGGCCGAACCCGCGCGAGCTCGACGCCGCGCCGGCCTGCTATTGCGGCAAGAAGGGCTGCATCGAAACCTGGCTGTCGGGCCCGGCGCTCGCGGCCGACCATGTGCGCTATGGTGGCGAGGAATTGCCCGCACACGAGATCGTGCAACTGGCCAACGCGGGCTACGGCCCCTGCAGCGCCACGCTCGCGCGCTACGAGGAACGGCTGGCGCGTGCGCTGGCCGGCGTGATCAACCTGCTCGACCCCGACGTCATCGTGCTCGGCGGTGGGCTCTCCAACATCGCCCGCCTCTACGACACCGTGCCACGGCTATGGCCGCGCTACGTATTTTCCGATCGCGTCGATACCCGGCTGGTACCGCCGAAATACGGCGACTCCAGCGGGGTGCGCGGAGCAGCATGGTTGTGGGATGACTAATGCAGCTTGATGCGCGCCCGCGTTGGCGTGCTGATGAAATGGGCATAGGTCGTGAGCGAGGTCTTGAACCAGCCATGCAGTGCAATCTGGTGCATCTTGTGCAGCGACCAGTAGACGAAGCGCGCCATCACGCCTTCGATCATGATACTGCCGCCGGACAGTCCGCCCATCAGATTGCCGACCGTGGAGAAACGGCCCAGCGCGACGAGCGAACCGTAGTCGCGATAGACATATTCGGGAAGCGACCTGCCACGGAAACGCCGGCAGATCGATTTCACCAGCATCGAGGCCTGCTGGTGCGCGGCCTGTGCGCGCGGCGGGACGAAGCCCTTGCCGTCGGGCAGTGCACACGCCGCACAATCGCCGAAGGCGAAGATGTTGTCGTCGCGGGTGGTCTGTAGCGTGGGACGCACGATCAGCTGATTGCTGCGGTTGGTTTCCAGACCGTCGATGTCCTTCAGGAAATCCGGCGCCTTGATGCCGGCCGACCACACCATCATGCTGGCAGGGATGAACTTGCCGTCGGCGGTCAGCATGCCGTCGGCACGCACTTCGACCACCCGTTCCCGGGTATGCACCTCGACCCCCAGCTCGGCCAGGCGATCGGCCGCTGCGGCCGACAGGCGGGGCGGCAGCCCCGGCAGGATACGGTCGGACGCCTCGACGATCAGCAGTTTCAGGCTCTTGTCCGGCTCGATGTGATCCATGCCGTAGGACGACAGCTCGCGTGTGGTGTCGTGCAATTCGGCCGCGAGTTCGACCCCAGTGGCGCCGGCACCGACGATACCGACGGTCAACTGGCCGGGCGCAACGGCCTCGGTCTGGGTGTTGGCGCGCAGACAGGCGTTGATATGACGGCGATGGAACTCGCGCGCCTGCTCCGGCGTGTCGAGCATGATGCAGTGTTCCTTCACGCCGGGCACGCCGAAGTCGTTGCCGACCGAGCCGACCGCAATGATCAGCGTGTCATAGCGGAAGCTGCGGCGCGGGATGATCTCGATCCCGTTCTCGTCCAATGTGGGTGCGACGCGGACTTCCTGGCGTTGTCGGTCCAGCCCGTCCATGCGGCCGAGACGGAACGTGAAATGGTGCCAGTGTCCCTGCGCCAGGTACTCCAGCCGCTCGGCATACGAATCGAGGCTGCCCGCTGCGACTTCGTACAGCAACGGCTTCCACAGATGCGAAGGCGAGGCATCGATCAGTGTGATATTCGCGCGCTTCTTGTTTCCCAGCTTGTCACCCAGGCGGGTCGCCAGTTCCAGTCCTCCTGCTCCGCCGCCCACGATGACGATTTCATGCACCTGCTGTTCCATTGCCACAAACTTTCCTCCTGTTTTCATAATAGCGAGATGATACCCGGAGTATTAGCGTTTACTTCTATTCTTTGCCCGGTACGCGTTGCCATCGAACTCGATAGAATCCGCATATCGACACCCCAGGATGCACCATGACCGAACCGCTGCTCGTCGCCCGGAACGCCACCACCGACCTCGTCCTGCTGCCGCAGATGGCCAACCGGCACGGGCTCATCACCGGCGCCACCGGCACCGGCAAGACCGTCACCCTGCAGACGCTGGCCGAACATTTCTCCAGCATAGGCGTGCCATGCTTCATGTCCGACGTGAAAGGCGACCTGTCCGGCGTATCGCAGGCCGGCGGCGGCAACGCCAAGGTGGCCGAGCGGGTCGCATCGCTCAAGCTCGAAGGCTTTGCCTACCAGGGCTATCCGGTCACCCTGTGGGACCCCTTCGGCAGCAGCGGGCATCCGGTGCGCGCCACCGTGTCCGACATGGGCCCGCTGCTGCTGGGGCGCATGCTGGACCTCAACGACACGCAAAGCGGCGTACTCAATCTGGTGTTCAAGGTGGCCGACGACAACGGCCTGCTGTTGCTCGACCTGAAGGACCTGCGCGCGATGCTCGCCTTCGTCGGCGAGAACGCCAAGCAATTCACCACCGAATACGGCAACGTCTCCTCCGCCTCGATCGGCGCCATCCAGCGCGGATTGCTGACGCTGGAATCGCAAGGCGGTGAACAGATTTTCGGCGAGCCGATGCTGAACATCGCCGACCTGATCCAGACCGACCGCGGCCGTGGCGTCATCAACATCCTGGCGGCCGACCGCCTGATGCAGTCGCCCAAGCTGTACGCCACGCTGCTGCTGTGGCTGCTGTCCGAACTGTTCGAACACCTGCCCGAGGCTGGCGACCTCGACAAGCCGAAGCTGGTGTTCTTCTTCGATGAAGCCCACCTCTTGTTCAACGATGCGCCCGACGCGCTAGTGGAGAAAATCGAGCAGGTGGTGCGGTTGATCCGCTCCAAGGGCGTTGGCGTGTACTTCGTCACCCAGAACCCGGCCGACGTGCCCGACAAGGTGTTGTCGCAGCTCGGCAACCGCGTGCAGCATGCGCTGCGCGCCTTCTCGCCGCGCGACCAGAAGGCCGTGAAGGCCGCCGCCGAGACCATGCGCGACAACCCGGCGCTGGACGAAGCCGCCGCCATCACCGAGCTGGGCGTAGGCGAGGCGCTGGTATCGCTGCTCGACGCCAAAGGCCGGCCCGGCGTGGTCGAACGCGCCTTCGTCGTCCCGCCGCAGGGCCAGATCGGGCCGATCACCGACGCCCAACGCGCGCAGCTGATCCAGTCCTCGCTGGTCGCGGGCGTCTACGACAAGACCGTCGACCGTGAATCCGCCTACGAAACACTGAAGGCGCGCGCGGAACAATCGGCGCAGGCGGCGCAGCAGGCCAAGACCGCAGCGCAATCTCCAACGGGAGGCGGGCTCGGCGGGGTGCTAGGTGAGATCCTGACCGGGAACGGTCGCCGCCAAGGCGCGGCCGAAGCGCTCGCCAAATCGGCTGCTCGCGCCATCGGCAGCCAGGTCGGTCGCAGCCTCATACGCGGCGTGCTCGGCAGCCTGTTCGGCAGCAAGCGCTGAACGATTTTAATCAGGCGAAGAGACGGGCCAGCTCGGCGCCCGGGTCGGCCGCGCGCATGAAGGCCTCGCCGACCAGGAAGCCGTTGACCTGATGGCTGCGCATGGTCGCGACATCGGTCGGCGCGAGGATGCCGGACTCGGTGATGACGATGCGGTCGTTGCCGATTTTGGGCAACAGCGCCAGCGTGGTACCGAGGCTGACTTCGAAGGTGCGCAGGTTGCGGTTGTTGATGCCCTGCAGCGGCGTTTTCAATTGCAGCGCGGCATCGAGTTCATCGGCGTTGTGCGACTCCACCAGCACCGCCATCCCCAAGTCGAACGCCAGCGCTTCCAGTGCCTGCATCGCCGGCAACTCCAGCGCGGCGACGATCAATAGAATGCAGTCCGCCCCCATCGCCCGCGCCTCGTAGACCTGGTAGGAGTCGACGATGAAATCCTTGCGCAGCACCGGAAGCCGGCACGCGGCACGTGCCGCCTGCAGGTAGTCGGCACTGCCCTGGAAGTAGTCGCGATCGGTCAGCACCGACAGGCACGCGGCCCCGCCCTTCTCGTAACTGGCCGCGATCTCGGCCGGTCTGAAATCGGGCCGGATCACGCCCTTGGACGGACTGGCCTTCTTGATTTCGGCGATCACCGCCGGAAAACCAGCGGCCAGCTTCGCACGCAGGGCGCCGACGAAATCGCGTGGCGGCGCGGCGGCTTCGGCGCGTGCGCGCATCTCGGCCAGCGGCACTGTGGCGAGCCCCGAGGCGATTTCGTCGCGCTTGGTGGCGAGGATCTTTTCGAGGATGTCGGACATCGTGCTCAACCCCCCGTGGCGTGCCGGGAGAACGCCACCAGCTGCCGCAGCTTTTCGCGGGCGGCGCCGCTCCCAATTGCCGCGCGCGCCAGTTCGATGCCCTCGCCCAGGGTATCGGCACAGTCGGCCACGTAGATGGCGGCGCCGGCGTTGAGCAGCACGATGTCGCGCGCCGGCCCAGGCAACCCGTCGAGCACGGACAGCAACATATCCTTTGCCTGTGTCGCGTCCCACACCTTCAGCACCTCGCTGCCGCTGGTCTCCAGCCCGAACTCGCCCGGACGGATCGTGTATTCGCTGACTTCGCCGTCCTTCAGTTCGCCGATCAGGGTCTCGCCACTCAGGGTGATCTCGTCCATGCCGTCGGAGCCATGCACGACCATGACGTGGCGGCTGCCGAGCCGCTGCAGCACGCGCACCAGAATGCCGACCAGGTCGGGATGGAACACGCCCAGCAGCTGGTGCGGCGCGCCGGCCGGGTTGGTGAGCGGGCCGAGGATGTTGAACAGCGTGCGCACGCCCAGTTCGCTCCGCACCGGCGCGGCGTGCTTCATGGCGCCATGGAAATTCGGTGCGAACATGAAGCCGATGCCGATGGCATCGATGCTCTCGGCCACCTGCTCAGGCGTGAGATTGAGGTTCACGCCCAGCGCCTCCAGCACGTCTGCACTGCCGCTGGTGGACGACACCGAACGCCCGCCATGCTTGGCGACCCGCGCGCCGGCGGCGGCGGCAACGAAAGCCGCCGTCGTGGAAATGTTGAAGGTATGCGCCGCGTCGCCCCCTGTGCCACAGGTATCGACCAGATGCGCGCTGTGCTGCGCCGGCACCTGGGCGGCGAATTCGCGCATCACCTGCGCGGCGGCGGCGATCTCGCCGACGGTTTCCTTCTTTACCCTGAGGCCCGTGATGATGCCGGCGATCTGCACCGGCGTGAGCTCGCCGCGCATGATCTGGCGCATCAGCGACAGCATCTCGTCGTGGAATATTTCGCGCTGCTCGACCAGCCGGGCGAGTGCCTGCTGCGGCGTGATCATCGCGCGCCTTTCAGGAAATTCGCCAGCATGGTGTGACCGTGTTCGGTAAGGATGGATTCGGGATGGAACTGCACCCCCTCGACCGCCAGCGTCTTGTGGCGGACCCCCATGATCTCGCCGTCGTCGGTCCAGGCGGTGATATCCAGGCAGTCGGGCAGCGACTCGCGTTCGATCACCAGCGAGTGGTAGCGGGTGGCACGGAAGGGATTGGGCAGACCCTTGAACACGCCCACATCCAGGTGGTGGATCATCGAGGTCTTGCCGTGCATCAGTTCCTTGGCACGCACGATCCGGCCGCCGAAGGCCTGGCCGATGCTCTGGTGGCCGAGGCAGACGCCGAGGATGGGCACCTTGCCGGCGAACTCCTTGATCAGCGGCACCGACACGCCCGCCTCGTTGGGTGTGCAGGGGCCGGGCGAGACGACGATGTGGTCGGGTTTCAGCGCCGCGATGCCGGCAAGGTCGATTTCATCGTTGCGGATCACCTTGACGTCTTCGCCCAGTTCGCCAAAATACTGCACGAGGTTGTAGGTGAAGCTGTCGTAGTTGTCGATCATCAGCAGCATATCGCGGCCATCCTATTGATTTGCATAGCCCCTGCTGCTTCGTCTGGAGAGGGATACCCGGCCGATCGTCCGGTTATTCTGTCGCTGCCGGGGAGGGCATCATTGAAAGGGGGCATTATCCCCTGCCGGCGCATACCGCGACAAGTTCAGGATGGGTGTCCCGACTTGCCGGACGCCCTGATCTCCACATGACCATCCCCCATGCCAGCCCACCGCTGGCCTGCATGAAAAAGGCCAACCGTGTGGTTGGCCTTTTTCATGGCGCCATTTCATCACACTGGAAGCGTGCAACGCGCACGCCCAGGCTGGCATCGGCGATCGCTAGTTGGGCGAGACACTCTGCAGGTAGGTCGTCACCGCCACCAAATCTGCGGACGTCAGGCCATGGACCAGGGGCTTCATCATCGCGCCTGCGGGACGCTGGTTGGTCTCCGACAGGATATGCAGCTGCTTCATCATGTAGTTGGCATGCTGGCTCGCCAGGCGCGGGAAGGTGTCCTTGCCCATGCCCATCGCGCCATGGCAGCCCGCGCAGGCGGCCACTCCCTTGTCAGGGATGCCGTTCTCGAAAATCGCCTTTCCGGCTGCAACCGTTGCGGGGTCGCCCGTGACATTGGGCGCATCTTTCTGCTGCGAGAAATAACGGGCCAGCCCCGCGATCTGTTCGTCGGTCAATTTTCGGGTAATGCCCCACATATATTCCGAACCCGCAGGATCGATACGGTCATGCCCGCGGAAGAATTTGAGCTGGGCAATCAAATACGCTTCCTGCTGCCCGGCCAGCTTGGGAAAAGCGGGCGAAGTCGAATTGCCGTCCACACCGTGGCAGCTCGAGCAGACCTGCAACGCCAGTGTCCGGCCCGATACATTCGGATTGCCGATATCGCGCGAGCGTTCCAGATTGACGCATCCACTCCCCAGGCTCGCGATAGCCAGCGCCAACATCGTGTACACGGCTGTCTTCATATTGGAATCCCTTCAGGTCAGAAAAGTGCGTTGCCAGGCCTGCTTTAGTAGGCGCCCCATACATAAACGAACAGCGTGTCGTTGTCGCTGGCACTGCGGCCAAAGCCATCGTAGTTGCTGTGGCTGCCACTGAATTTCGTGTAATGCCAGTATTGCGCGCCAATGCGAAGGTACTGGACGGGCGTCCAGAACACCTCGGGAATCCAGGCAGTCGTATCCGGACTCCCGCTTAAGTTGCCCGTGATGTCCGCCGGCCCGCCGAAAAATCCGGCATCGGTCGAGCCGGTGGTCTGCTGGTAGGCCAGACTGGCGCCATACGTGGCGTTGTAGACATACGCCCCCTTGATCTTGAGTTCCTTCAGGGTATCGCTCGCATTGTCGTAGCCCAATGCCAGCGGGTCGCCCCACTTCACGTTTTCGTGGATGTAGCTGATGTGGGCCGTGACCGTGTGCGGGTCGAGGATGTATTGATATTGCGCATCCAGCCCGTAATCCCGGTAGCGGTCGGTCGGCTGGTTGACGTCGTTGTTCTCGTGGATCTCGGCGACCAGGCCCGAGGTGCCGATCATCAGGTCATGCGGCCCGAACGCCTTGGTGTAGGCCAGTCGCCAGTAGGGCGCGCCGTCCTTGATCCTCGCGATGCCGGAGTTGTCCCCTGGATGCAGGAATCCGAAAGGGCCGTTGGCCGTCTTGTAGAGCGCGAGTTCGCCATAGAGGCTCCTGTTCCAGTAGGCATAGACACCGGCACCCACCGCGTCTTGCCCAAGCCCGCCGTCAAGCAGGGGCGAAGCGGGCGCGCCGAGCGCGAACGTCGGCCCAACATAGGGATAGCTCCAGGCCGGCGCACTGTTCCACACATCCTGCATGCTCGGGTTGTTGTTGGCGAAAGCGCCGACGATGAGGTCGCTGCCCGGCGAGATGAAACGATCGGCATAGCGAAACTCCGTGTTGTCCGGACTCAGGTGGCCCACCCAGTCGCCGTTGTCCTGCTGGTGGTCATAGTTCGCGTAGGTCGCCTGCGCGAACAGGCCGAGGTTGTCGGTAATCTTGCCCGCAAGAAAAACGCTGCCGACGTCGAATATCGGCGTGCCCTGCTTGTGGAAGTCCACGGTGTCCTTCACCCCGGTGGAGTCCTTGGGGTTGCGTACCCGGGTGTAGTCGAGGACCGCCATCACCGAGAGGGGCATGGCACGGGCCCCCATCGTATAACCTGTGAGCTTGAACAGCCGCCCGTATGGGGTCAGTTCCGGAAACTGGCCACCGGCATGGCAGGCTAGGCAGTTCTGCCCTGTCTGCCGGGCAAAAGCCGGAAGCGCATAGCTGGGGAAAGACCACATCCCCAACAAGACAAGGGCAAGCAACGTTGGGAGAACGTCCTGCACCCTCAAAATATGGCGCCAAACTGATTTGGTTATCAAGTGCGTTCTCCCCAAAAAAATCGACGTTGAAAACAGCTTGCTTATTCCAGCAATGACGCGGCGCCTATTGTGTTGCAAAAAATATCAACGTTGCATAATTGAAAAATAAAAACAAAATGTGTTGCATAAATGAACAGTTTTAATTAATAGGACATGGGTATCCGTTGTTCAAGGGCTCCCCATAAAATTAAACGGCCCCGGTCATCGCCGCATCTCCATACATGACTCACCCCCATAAAAAAAGCGCCCGAAGGCGCTTTGATGCCGGGCATCGAGGGAATTATTTGAGCTTCTTGATCCCCATCAGGCCCAGCACATATTTTTCATACAGCGGCTCGGTCGAGCCTTTTTTCATTTTGCGCATGAAGTATTTCTCGAATGCCACCTTGGCCAGGTGCACCCACTTGCCTTCCTTGAACCAGTTGACGTTGCGCGGCGGAATCTGCGGCAGCGCGACGAAGGCCGCACCGGTGTCGCCGAAATCGGCCAGGCAGATGGCATTCCAGGAGGCTTTCTCGGTGGGCTCGCGACCATCGAGTACGGCACGGATGTTGTGTGCCGTGGCCGTGACCATGGACTCGATCATGTAGCCGGTCTTGGGCGTACCGGTGGGTACCGGCGTGGGCTCGACCGGCGGAATGGCGACGCACACGCCGACCGAATAGATGTTCGGGAACTTGGGATTGCGCTGATAGGGGTCGATGACGATGAAACCGCGCGGGTTGGTGAGCCCCTCGATGCCGAACACGGCGTCGATGCCCTTGAACGCCGGCAGCATCATGGAGTAGGCGAACGGCAGTTCATGCTCCTTGATCACCTCGCCTTTTTCGTTGTGCTCGGAGACGAACATCTTGCCGGCCTCGACCTTGGTGACCTTGGCATTGCAGATCCACTTGATGTGGCGGTCGCGCATCACGGACTCCATCATGCCCTTGGAGTCGCCGACGCCGCCCAGGCCCAGGTGGCCGATGTAGGGCTCGGCGGTGACGTAGGTCATCGGCACCTTGTCGCGAATTTTGCGCTTGCGCAGATCGGTATCCATGATCATGGCGAACTCGTACGCCGGGCCGTAGCACGAGGCGCCCTGCACCGCACCGACCACGACGGGCCCCGGAGCCTGCACGAAATCGTCCCACACCTTGCCTGCCGCCACAGCGTGCTCGACCTGGCAGATTGACTGGGTGTGGCCTTCCGGCCCCAGTCCGGGCACCTCATCGAAGGCCAGCTTGGGGCCGGTCGCGATGACGAGGAAGTCGTAGTCCACGATCTGGCCGTCGGTGAGCTCGAGCTGATTCTTCTCAGGGTGCACGCGCGCCGCGCCGACCGCAATAAAATCGATGTTCTTCTTGTTCAGATACGGCGCGGCGGGAATTGTGATGTCGTCGCGCTTGCGCCAGTTCACCGCCACCCAGGGGTTGGACGGCGTGAACTGGAAATACGGCAGATTCGAAATCACCGTGATCTTGTCTTCCGCCCGCGCCGATTCGCGCATTTCGTAGGCCATGGTCATGCCCCCCACGCCCGCACCCAGAATAACGATATGTGCCATGTTTCGCCTCAGTGGTTGATGTTGCACACCTATACAGCAACAGGCATGCCACCCCATAAAGAACGCCCCGCATGCGGGTTACCCGGGATAAACAGATTTGACATGGCCATTTCGTCATGCCATTTTCCATCATTGTCATGACGAAAGTGTCAGATATGAACATCGAACTTCAAAGCCTGATCGACACGCACGAGCAGCCGTTCGTGGTGATCGACCGCAGCTACCGCATCGTCGCCGCCAACCAGCGTTACTGCGATGCCTACGGGATGACGCCCGCCGCCATCGTTGGCCAGCAATGCCATGCGGTCTCCCACCACTCGCAGCGACCCTGCCACGAAAACGGCGAACATTGCCCGCATCAGGCCCTGTTCACGCAGGGCGAGACGGTCGAAGTCCTGCACACCCATTACCACGCCGACAACCAGCCCGAACGCACTCGCATCCGCGGACACCGCTTGCACGGCGCGGATGGCGAGCTCTACCTGGGCGAGCAGCTGTTTCCGCTGGAGGCCGAGGCGGGCAGCGAATGCGACGCCATGCAGATGATTGGACAGTCGCCTGCTTTTCTCACCTGCGTCGACAACCTTGCACGCGTGGCCGAAAGCGAGGCGTCGATCCTGCTATACGGCGAGAGCGGCGTCGGCAAGGAACTTGCCGCACGCTTTATTCATGCGCGTTCCAATCGCGCAGGCACGGCATTCATCGTCATCAATTGCGCAGCCGTGCCGGAAAGCCTGTTCGAGAGCGAGCTCTTCGGCCACGAACGCGGTGCGTTTTCCGGCAGCAACGGCCTGAAGAAAGGCCTGTTCGAACTCGCCGACAGCGGCACCCTCTTCCTCGACGAAGTGGGCGAGATCCCGCTGGCCATGCAGGCCAAGCTGCTGCGCGTACTGGAAACCGGCGAATTCCGCCGAGTCGGCGGCACGCAGACGCTGACTGCAGACGTGCGCGTGGTATCGGCCACCAACCGCAGACTGCTTGACGAAGTCGATGCCAAACGCTTCCGGCTCGACCTCTATTACCGCCTGGCCGGCATCGACGTCACCCTGCCGCCGCTGCGCGAGCGCGCCGCCGACCTGCCCGACCTGGCGAACTTCCTGCTGAAGCGGCTGACCGGCGGGCAAAGCCCCTGCCGGCTCGCGCCGGACGCCGTCTCGGCATTGCAGGCCTACGACTTCCCCGGCAACGTGCGCGAACTGCGCAACCTCCTGCAGCATGCCGTGCTCAGCTGTCGCGACGGCACTATCCGCGCAGCCGACCTGCGGCTGCCCCCGCGCGTCGCACACGCGCGCCCCGACGCCGCCAGCGCCTCGCTGCGCGACATGGAACGCGCGCACCTGCGATCCCTGCTCGACGCGCACCAGGGCCATCGCGCCCGCGTCGCCGCCGCGCTGGGCGTCACCGAGCGCACGCTGTATCGCAAGCTCAAGCAGCACGGCTTGGGAAAGAACTGAATCCGTTCCCGGCTTCCCTTCAAGAAGCGGTGCAAAACACGAAATCGCGTTGGTGGCGGTCGGAGCAGGGTTGAAATCGGCGATCTGACACGACGAGGCGTATGGGAAATGGATGACGACGGTGGCAGGGAAAGCCACGGGAACTCCGTCTCTATGGGGCCGCTACTCGGCCAGAGCCGCCGTTGGTGTACTGCGCCAACCAGATCAGCTAAGCACCGCACACCGGCCATTGACTAGAAATGCCGATGAATGACCAACTCCAGCAAATGCGTACGATCGAACTCTTGGTGAATACGCTGGAATCAGTACAATCCGATCCATGCGTCGTCTCATCGCCCTGATTATCATGCTCGTCGTTCCCCTCCAGTTCGCCTGGGCAGCGGCGGCCGGCCTGCATGAGCACGTGGCGATGGACACGGTGGGCGCACATGTCCATGATCACGACCATCACGATGCCGAGCATGCCAGCCATGGCCTCGACGCTCTCGGCAGTACCGACGGCGAACCGTGCAATGAAGACGATCATCATGGCAGCCACTGCCACCATGTGTTTTCCTTCATCTTCCATCAGCCCAGCTCCCTGCCCGGACTGGAACTGAAGGGCGGTCCGCTTAAACACGCGCCAGCCGCCTTCCTCAGCCGCATCCCCCCTCTGCTCGACCGCCCCCCTCTAAAGCGCGCCTGACCGGCGCCCCCGTCTGATTTGTTCGATGCGGCCTTGTGCCGCGATCCCGTCGCGCGCCGGTGTTCTTCGCCCTGTTTCTTACACGAGGAAAACCATGCGACTTACGCTATCCGTATTCTTGCTCGCGCTGCCGTTGGCGACGTGGGCGCAAATCCCGCAAACCGGTCTGGAACAAGGCGCGCCACGCGCCAGCGAACCGGCTGCCCCACTTACCCTGAATGCGGCACTGGAATTGGCACTTGGCGCCAACCCAGAGTTGTCGGCGGCGGGCCGCGAACTGGAGGCACTCGACGCCACCATCACCCAGGCACAAGCCCGGCCCAATCCAGTGCTTTCGGCCTTGATCGAGGACACGCTCCGGGAGGCGCGGACCACGACGCTACAGTTGAATCAACCGATCGAACTGGGCGGCAAGCGTGGCGCCAGGATCGAAGCTGCCGAGCGCGGCCGCGATGCTGCATCCCTGGAGTTGGAAGCCAAACGTGCCGAGATTCGTGCGGCGGTAACGGCGGCATTTTTCGACGTGCTGGTTGCGCAGGAACGTCTGCGGCTTGCCCAGGCGTCGGTCGAGCTTGCGCAACGCGCCAGCGCTGCCGCCGCGCGGCGAGTCACAGCTGGCAAGGTGTCCCCGGTCGAAGAAACCAGGGCGCGCGTGGCCGAGGCCGCCGTACGTGTTGAACAGGCGCAGGCAGCAAGCGAGGTCGCGACCGCACGCCGCCGACTGGCTGCCACCTGGGGCAATTCGTCACCGCGTTTCGAGCGCGTCGAAGGCGACCCCGAAGCCCTGCCGCCACTCCCCGCCATGGCAGACCTGAACGCGCGCCTCGCCGCTTCCCCCAACTTGCTGCGAGCCAGGATTGAGGTTGATCGTCGGCAATCGCTGGCGGAAGTTGAACGAAGCCGGAGCGTTCCGGACATGATTGTCATCCTGGGTGGCAAACGCATCGAAGAACTGGATATCAACCAGGCGATCCTCGGCGTTTCGATTCCGATCCCGATCTTTGATCGCAATCAAGGGAACCTGCTTGAAGCGCTTCGCCGCACCGACAAGGCGCGCGACGAACTGTCCGCCACCGGGATCCGCCTGTCCAATGAGCTTGTGCAAGCGCATGAACGCCTGAATACGGCACGCCAGGAGGTGGCGTCGCTACAGCGGGACATTCTGCCGGGTGCGCAGAGCGCCTACGACGCCGCGACCAAGGGCTTCGAACTGGGCAAATTCAGCTTCCTCGAAGTGCTGGACGCCCAGCGCACTTCATTCCAGGCCAAATCCCAATATCTGCGCGCACTGGCTGAAGCGCATCGATCCGCCGCCGAAATCGAACGCATTCTCGGCGCGGCATCGACCCAATCGACTCTAGCGCCAGCCGCCACTCAGCAGTAGGAGCCCACATGAAACTCAATCTGAACAAAAAACAGACCCTTTCCATTGCCGCTGTCCTGGGGATCGGCGTCGTGTTGGCCGGGCTGATTCTCGGCACGGGCAAGCAGCAGTCCGCAGACGACGGGCACGGGCAAGAAAGTCATGCCGAAGCGTCGGGTCACGACGACGAAGAAGCGCACACGGCAGAAGCTAGTCCAGCCAAGGGCCCGCACGGCGGCAAGCTTTTTAACGACAACGGCTATGGGCTGGAAGTAACCATCTTTGAACAAGGCGTGCCGCCGGAGTTTCGCGTCTATCTCTACCGCGACGGCAAGCCGGTCGATCCGTCGTCAAGCCAGGTTGTCATTACGCTGCACCGCCTCGGGCGCGCGCCGGAGGCCATCCAGTTTGCCAAGGTAGGTGATTACCTCAAGAGCGACGCCGAGGTGGTCGAGCCGCATTCGTTCAAAGTGGAGATTGCCGCGCAGTCCGGAGGCAAGGCGTACCGCTTCGGCTACGACCAGATTGAAGCGCGGGTGAGCCTGAGCGATGTGCAGCTCAAGCAAAACGGCGTGAGCCTGCTGACTGCGGGCCCGGCACGGATCAATGCCGTGCTGCAACTAATCGGTGAGATTCGCCTGAACGAAGACCGCATGGTGCATGTGGTGCCTTTGCTGACCGGGGTGGTGGCGGCTTCGCCGGCCAATGCAGGTGACCTGGTGAAAAAAGGCCAACTGCTGGCGGTGATTTCCAGCCAGGCGCTGGCCGACCAGCGCAGCGAACTGCTGGCGGCACAAAAACGCCTGGCGCTGACGCGCACGACGTTTGAGCGGGAGAAGCAGTTGTGGGAAGAAAAAATCTCAGCCGAGCAGGACTACCTGCAAGCGAAGCATGCCATGCAGGAAGCCGAAATTGCCATGCAGAACGCGCGGCAGAAGCTGGCGTCGCTGGGTGGCGCGGGACAACCGGGCGGCGCGCTGACGCGCTACGAAATCCGCGCGCCGATCGACGGCGTGGTGGTCGAAAAACACCTCTCGCTGGGCGAAGCCGTGCAGGGCGACGCGAAGATTTTCGTTATCGCCGATTTGTCCACGGTGTGGGTGGACATGACGGTCGCGGCCAAGGACCTCGGTGCAGTCAGGCCCGGCCAGAAAGCTGACATCCAGGCCACAGCGTTTGCGGCGCGGGGCAGCGGCACGATTTCCTATGTTGGCGCGCTGGTCGGCGAAGCGACGCGCGCGGCCACCGCGCGGGTGGTGTTGCCTAATCCGAACGGGGTCTGGCGCCCGGGCTTGCAGGTCAAGGTACAGCTGGTCACCGGCTCGGTCGAGGTGCCGGTCGCGGTGGCCGCTGAAGCCATTCAGAGCGTGCGTGACTGGACGGTGGTGTTCGGACGCTACGGCAACGATCTGGAAGCGCGCCCGCTGGAACTCGGGCGCAGCGACGGCAAGTTCATCGAGGTCGTCAGCGGGCTGAATGCGGGCGAAGTGTATGCCGCGACGAACAGCTTCCTGATCAAGGCCGATCTGGAAAAATCCGGCGCGAGCCATAACCACTAGGAGACCCCGATGAAACAGATCATCGCTATCGTGCAGCCGCATCGTCTGGACAGCATTGAACAGGCACTGTATGGCCTCGCCCATTTGTCCGGCTTCACCTACTTTCCGGCGTACGGCCATTTCCGTGGACAGGGGCCGCACCACGCCTTTGTGCCCACCGAGTGGAACCCGCACGCCCACGAGCGGCTGGGCTGGTGCTGCTGATGTTTTGCGCAGATGAACACGCGCAGACGGTGGTGGAAGCCATCCGCGCAGCGGCTTGCACAAGCAATCCCGGCGACGGTTTGATCGTTGTTTCTGAACTTGCAGACGTGCTGCGCATTCGCTCCGGCAAGCGCGGCGACGCGGCGCTTTAGGAAAAATCCCATCATGTTTGAAAAAATCATCCGTTTTGCCATCGACCAGCGCTGGCTGGTTCTGCTGATGACGCTGGGCATGGCAGCGCTCGGTGTGTACAACTACCAGCAGCTGCCGATCGATGCCGTGCCTGACATCACGAACGTGCAGGTGCAGATCAACACCGCCGCTCCCGGTTATTCCCCGCTTGAATCCGAGCAGCGCATCACCTTCCCGATCGAAACCGTCATGGCCGGGCTGCCCGGTCTGGAGCAGACGCGCTCGCTGTCGCGCTATGGCCTGTCGCAGGTGACGGTGATCTTCAAGGAGGGCACCGACATCTACTTTGCGCGGCAACTCGTCAACGAGCGTATCGGCCAGGCGCGCGCGCAATTGCCCGCCGGCGTCGCGCCGGGAATGGGTCCGATTTCGACCGGCCTGGGCGAGATTTACATGTGGACGGTCGAGGCCAGACCCGGCGCGAAAAAAGCCGACGGCAGCGCCTACACGCCGACCGACCTGCGCGAGATCCAGGACTGGATCATCAAGCCGCAATTGCGCAACGTGCCGGGGGTGACCGAGATCAACAGCATCGGCGGCTATGCCAAGACGTTTCAGGTTGCGCCGCTGCCCGACAAGCTGATGGCCTACGGCCTGACGCTGCACGACCTGGTTGCCGCCATCGAGCGCAACAACGGCAACACGGGCGCGGGCTACATTGAAAAAAGCGGCGAGCAATACCTGATCCGCGCGCCCGGCCAGGTCGCCAATCTGGCCGACATCGGCAATATCATCGTCGGCAGCCGGGAAGGCGTTCCGATTCGCATCGGCGACGTGGCCGAAGTCGGTATGGGCAAGGAACTGCGCACCGGCGCCGCGACCGAGAACGGGCGCGAAGTCGTGCTTGGAACGGTGTTCATGCTGATCGGAGAAAACAGCCGCACCGTGTCGCAGGCGGTGGCCAAGCGGCTGGAGGAAGTCAACCGCACGCTGCCTGCCGGGGTGGTTGCGCAGACGGTGTACGACCGCACCATCCTGGTCGACAAGGCGATCGACACGGTCAAGAAAAACCTGATCGAAGGCGCGCTGCTGGTGATCGCGGTGCTGTTCCTGTTCCTGGGCAACATCCGCGCCGCGATCATCACCGCCATGGTCATCCCGCTGGCGATGCTGTTCACCTTTACCGGCATGGTCAGCAACAAGGTCAGCGCCAACCTGATGAGCCTGGGCGCACTCGACTTCGGCATCATCATCGACGGCGCGGTGGTGATCGTTGAGAACTGCGTGCGCCGGCTGGCGCACGCGCAAGCTGCTGCGGGGCGAGCCCTGACCCGCAACGAGCGCTTTCACGAAGTGTTCCTGGCGTCGTGCGAAGCGCGGCGGCCGCTGCTGTTCGGCCAGCTCATCATCATGGTCGTCTACCTGCCACTCTTCGCGCTCACTGGCGTTGAGGGCAAGATGTTCCACCCGATGGCGTTCACCGTGGTCGCGGCCCTGCTCGGCGCGATGATCCTGTCGGTGACGTTCATCCCCGCCGCCGTCGCGCTACTGATCGGCGATAAGGTCAGCGAGAAGGAAAATCGCCTGATGGGCTGGGCGCGGCGCGGCTATGCGCCGATGCTGGATTTTTCGCTGAAGAATGCCCCCCTGGTGCTGAGTTTTGCGGGCGTCGCAGTGGTTTTGTCGGCGCTGCTGCTCACGCGCATGGGCAGCGAATTCGTGCCCAGCCTCAACGAGGGCGACATCGCGCTGCACGCCTTGCGCATTCCCGGCACCAGCCTGTCGCAGGCAGTCGAGATGCAGACCGAACTCGAACGCACGATCAAACAGTTTCCAGAAGTCGAGCGGATTTTCGCCAAGCTCGGCACAGCGGAAATCGCCACCGACCCGATGCCGCCCAGCGTCGCGGATAACTTCATCATGCTCAGACCGCAGTCGGAATGGCCCGATTCGACGCGCAGCAAGGCCGACCTGGTGCAGGCGATGCGGGAGGTGACCGCCAGGGTGCCCGGCAATAACTACGAGTACACCCAGCCGATCCAGATGCGCTTCAACGAACTGCTGTCTGGCGTGAGGAGCGACGTGGCGGTCAAGGTGTTCGGCGACGACATGGACACCATGAACGCCAGCGCTGAAGCTATTTCCCAAGTGCTCGAGAGCGTGCCAGGCGCGGCCGACGTCAAAGTTGAACAGACCACCGGGCTGCCGATGCTGACGATCCAGATCGACCGCGAAAAAACCGCGCGCCTCGGCATCAATGTCGGCGACGTGCAGGATGCAGTGTCGATCGCACTCGGCGGGCGCGAAGCTGGCGTGCTGTTCGAGGGCGATCGGCGCTTCGACATCATTGTCCGTCTGCCCGAGCGCCTGCGCAACGACCTGGCGGCGATGCAGCAGTTGCCGATCCCCCTGCCATCCTCAGCGGACAATGCGCAAGCCAACTTCGTGCGACTGGGCGAGGTGGCGAACATCAACGTTGCCCCCGGCCCCAACCAGATCAGCCGCGAAGACGGCAAGCGTCGGGTGGTCGTCACCGCTAACGTACGCGGTCGCGACATCGGCTCGTTCGTCAGCGAAGCCACCCAGAAAATCCAGGCCGACGCGCCGGTCCCAGCCGGCTACTGGACAACCTGGGGCGGCACCTTCGAGCAATTGCAATCGGCCGCCAAGTGCCTGCAAATTGTCGTCCCGGTCGCGCTGCTGCTGGTGTTCATGCTGCTGTTCGCCATGTTCAACAACGTCAAAGACGGGCTCTTGGTGTTCACCGGCGTGCCGTTCGCGCTTACGGGCGGCATTCTCGCGCTGTGGCTGCGCGATATTCCGCTGTCGATCTCTGCGGGCGTCGGCTTCATTGCGCTGTCGGGTGTGGCCGTTCTGAACGGTCTGGTGATGATCGCCCACATCCACAGCCTGCGCGAAGGCGGAAAACGGCTCGACGAGGCGATTGTCGATGGCGCGCTGACCCGCCTGCGTCCGGTGCTGATGACCGCGCTGGTCGCATCGCTCGGCTTTATCCCGATGGCGATTGCGACTGGCACCGGCGCCGAAGTGCAGCGCCCACTCGCTACCGTCGTCATCGGCGGCATCCTGTCTTCGACAGCGCTGACCCTGCTGGTCCTACCGGTCCTGTATCGGCTGGCCCACCGTAAGGAGGAAGAGGAAGCGGGCAACCTGAAGTGAGCCAGCCTGTCCGATGGATCCACATCTTGAAAGAAGTTCGTAATGAAACACTGGAAAATTTCCACTCTGTTCGCTCTGAGCCTGCTCACCGGCTGCGCCTCTACGGATGTCGCGCTGTCGTCCGCCGACAAACCAGAGGCTGGTGCTGGCACATTAAAAATCGGCTGGTCGCGCTTTAGCAGCGTCCAGATTCGCCTGGACGGCAAGATTTATGTTGGCGAATGGCGCGACAGCCGTTGCTTCACGCGAGAATGTTTGGGCGAGTTCAGGAATATCCAGAGGATATATCGTAAACATATTCGCAAAGGCGCTGCCGAACTTGTGGCTAAAGACAATACGTGCCTGAATTGCGAATGGGGCAGCCACGGTATGAAAGTAATCGGTGCCTGCAGGGCCGACGATGGCCGTGTATATCATCTGCAAGCGGGCTAATTGCTGGTGTGCAATGCATAGCCGACCTGGGCCACGCAGTACGCCACCGGCGGCTCAGGCCGAATCAGACCCACTGCAAGTCGGCCCATATCACTGAAACAAGTGAAATAAGGCTTTGCCACTTGTCGTTGTGCCAAACTACCGCCCACCTCCCAACAAGTCATCCCCATGACCGACCGCCCCCGCTGCACCTGGTGCGGCACCGATCCGCTCTACTGCGCCTACCACGACGAGGAATGGGGCGTGCCGCTGCACGACGAGCGCGCGCTGTTCGAATTCCTGATTCTGGAAGGCGCGCAGGCGGGCTTGTCGTGGTTCACCATCCTGAAGAAGCGTGAAGGCTACCGGCGCGCATTCGACAATTTCGACGCCGAGCGCATCGCGCGCTACGGCGAGGCGGACGTGGCGCGGCTGATGGCGGATGCGGGCATCGTGCGCAACCGGCTGAAGATCGAATCGACGATTACCAATGCGCGCGCGACGCTGGCGCTGCGCGAGACGGCGGGCGGGCTGGATGCCTACTTCTGGAATTTCGTGGACGGCCGCCCCCTCTCCAACGCGTGGAAAAACATCGGGCAGGTGCCGGCGAGCACGCCGCTGTCCGACACGATCAGCAAGGATCTGAAAAAACGCGGCTTCAAGTTCGTGGGCTCGACCATCGTGTATGCGCACATGCAGGCCACGGGTATGGTCAACGACCATACGGTCGATTGCTTCCGCTATCGCGAGGTGGCCGGCGCGGCTCAGCGGAAGTAACCGCTGGGCGATGCGCCGAACTGGCGCTTGAACATGGTGGCGAAGGCGCTCGGGCTGTTGTAGCCCAGGTTGAGTGCGACGTCGACGACCTTCACGCCCGCGGCCAGTTGCTCCAGTGCAGTGATCAGGCGCGCCTGCTGGCGCCATTGGCCGAAGGTCATGCCGGTCTGGCGGGCGAAGCGGCGCTGGATGGTCTTGGCGTCGACGCCCAGGCGACCTGCCCAGTCGCCCAGCGTGGAGGCATCGTCGGGCGCATCGGCCAGGACGCGGCAGATGGTCAGCAAATCCGGATCGCTGGGCTGCGGCAGATGCAGCGGCAGGCTGGGCAGCACCGCCACTTCGTCGAGCAGCAACTGCATCAGGCGGCCGTCGCGCATATCCGGATCGTAGGGCTGCGCCACCTCGATGGCCGCCAGGATCAGTTCACGCAACAGCGGCGAGATGCCGACCACCTGGCAGTCGGCCGGCAGGTTCGGGCTGGCGTCGGGACGGATGTAGACGGTGCGTATCTTCACGTCGCCAACCATGCGGATGCCATGCGGCTCGCGGGCCGGCACCCAGAGGCCGCGCGTGGGCGGCACCACCCATTGGTCGCCCCGGGCGGCAACCACCATGACGCCCTGGACAGCATGGATGAGCTGGGCGGTGGGGTGGCTGTGGCTGGGCACCACGTGGCCGGTGGGATAGTCGATGGCCTTGCCGGTGACGGGCATCCGGCCCTGGTCCAGGTCTTGGCCGCCGTGCAGGTGAATGTCCATTTCGAAAAGGTCACTGCCTTATTTCAGTGAGACGGACAAGCATCTTAGCCCTAAATTGACGGTTCGTTCATCCTCGAACCCTTCGCCATGACGACCGCGCATTCCGACGCCGACCGCACCGCCTTCAAGGTACTGGGCGCGATCAGCTTCTCGCATTTCCTCAACGACACGATGCAGTCGCTGCTGATCGCGAGCTATCCGCTGTTCAAGCATGAACTCGATCTCAGCTTCGCGCAGATCGGGCTCATCACGCTGGCCTTCCAGTTCACTGCCTCGCTGCTGCAACCGCTGGTGGGCGCGTATACCGACCGCCATCCGAAGCCGTTCTCGCTGTCGCTGGGCATGGGCTTCACCCTGGCCGGGCTGCTGTTGCTGTCGCAGGCGACCACGTTTCCGCTGCTGCTGGCCGCGGCCGCGCTGATCGGCAGCGGCTCGTCGATCTTTCATCCGGAGGCCTCGCGGGTGGCGCGCATGGCCTCGGGCGGACGGCACGGCCTGGCGCAATCGATCTTCCAGGTCGGCGGCAACGCAGGCGCGGCCTTCGGCCCGCTACTCGCGGCCTGGGTCGTGCTGCCGCACGGCCAGAAAAGCCTGGCCGTATTTTCGCTTTTCGCGCTGCTGGCCATGATCGTGCTGGCGGGGGTCGGCATCTGGTACCGCGACCAGCATCGCAAGCCGAAAAAGGCCGCATCCGCCGCCAGCCACGACCTGCCGCGCGGCCGCGTGCTGCGCACGCTGGCGGTGCTGATGGCGCTGATGTTCTCGAAGTTCTTCTACCTGGCCAGCATCAGCAGCTATCTGATCTTCTACCTGATGCAGCACTACGGCATCGACGCGCAGGAAGCGCAGTACCACCTGTTCTACTTCCTGTTCGCGGTGGCGGCGGGCACGCTGCTGGGTGGGCCGATCGGCGACCGCATCGGCCGCAAGCGGGTGATCTGGCTGTCCATCCTGGGCGTGGCGCCGTTCACGCTGGCGCTGCCCTACGTGGGGCTGGCCGCGTCGGCGGGGCTGACGCTAGTCATCGGCTTCATGCTGGCCTCGGCTTTCCCGGCCATGGTGGTCTACGCGCAGGAACTGATGCCGGGCAAGGTCGGCACCGTGTCGGGGCTGTTCTTCGGATTGGCCTTCGGCCTGGCCGGGATCGGCGCGGCCGTGCTGGGCGGGCTGGCCGACCGCTGGGGCATCGAAACGGTCTACATGCTGTGTTCGTTCCTGCCGCTGATCGGCCTACTGGCGGTGTTCCTGCCTGACCTGCGCAGTCAGGCAGGCGCCGTGCGGGCGACTCCCATGCCGGCCACGATTCCGGTCAAATGACGCAGGCCGGGTCTTCGCTCATCCGGAAAAACCGGTACGACTGACAGTCCAGGCCGGCGCTAGGCAGCGCGCGCCAGCTCGCCGAGTTTGCGCACGGTGTTCCAGTTGCGGCTGGTCATCGGCACGCCCAGCAGACGTTCCAGGGCGGCAGCGAGCTTGGATCGGCCGATGCCGTCCGGCGCATGCAGGTAGAGCACGTCGTCCGCCAGCTGAAAACGTTCGCTCGCAGCCCGGAGTTTTTCCAGGCCCTCGAGATTGGGCTGGGGCGGAACGGTTGCGAGGAAATTCACATACAGGGTGCCGGGCACGGACTCCGCTTCAGGATAGGGATTGCCCTGGATCACCTGTTCCAGCGTCGGCATATCGAGCAGCCGCACCCAGGGTTCGAAGCCGTGGCTTTTGCCGATGGCAGTGCCGATTTTTTTCGACAGCAGCGCAGGATCGACAGCCTTGCCCTGGAATACCACGTTGCCGCTCTGAATGTAGGTCGCGATACCTTGCAGACCGAGCCCTTCCAGCACTACTGCCAGTTCTTTCATCGGCAGTTTGTTGTTTCCGCCAACGTTGATGCCGCGAAAGAGTGCGATATACGTTTTCATCGCGTTGCCTCACCCGAGCGCCCGGCCGGGCCGGGTTCGCGCTAGTCGACCGCTTCTCCGCCGAAGCGCGCCTGGGCAAGCTCGGCGGCACGCACGACGGCACGGGCCTTGTTGAGCGTTTCCATCCATTCGTTGTCGGGCACCGAATCGGCGACGATGCCGGCGCCGGCCTGGGCGTAGAGCATGCCGTCCTTGACCACGGCCGTGCGGATGGCGATCGCCAGATCCATGTCGCCATTGAATCCCAGGTAACCCACCGCGCCGGCGTAGATGCCGCGCTTGCTCGGTTCGAGTTCGTCGATGATTTCCATCGCCCGCACCTTGGGCGCACCCGACACCGTGCCGGCCGGGAAACTGGCGCGCAGCACGTCGAGCGCGGTGAGGCCGGGCTTCAGCTTGCCTTCGACGTTGGACACGATGTGCATGACGTGCGAGTAGCGCTCGATCTGCATGTTCTCGGTGACCTTGACGCTGCCGGTGACGGCGACACGACCGGTGTCGTTGCGGCCCAGGTCGAGCAGTTGCAGATGCTCGGCGCATTCCTTGGGATCGGCCAGCAGTTCCTCGGCCAGGCGCTGGTCGTCCTCGCGCGTGAGTCCGCGGGGGCGTGTGCCGGCGATGGGGCGCAAAGTGACAAGGTCGCTTTCGAGCCGCACCAGGATTTCCGGCGACGAACCGACGACGTGGAACCCGCCGAGATCGTAGAAGAACATGTAGGGCGAAGGATTCAGACTGCGCAGGGCGCGGTACAACGACAGCGGCGAGGCGGCGAACGGGCGCGCCATGCGCTGCGAGAGCACCACCTGCATGACGTCGCCTGCAGCGATGTAATCCTTGGCCTTCTGCACCGCCGCCTTGAATTCGGTCTCGCCGAATTCCGAACTCGGCTCTGCCGTATCCGCAACAGGTTCGGCCGGCACGATCACCGGTGCGCTCAGTTTGTCGGTCAGCTCGGCCAGGCGCAGATGCCCTTGCGCATACGCATCTGCCTGCATCGGGTCGGCATGCGTGACGAGATAGAGTTTGCCGGCGAGGTTGTCGAACACAGCGAGCTCCTCGGTCAGCATCAGGAGAATGTCCGGCGTGTGCAGCACATCGTCCTTGCGTGTATCGGCAAGGCGTTTCTCGATGTAGCGGATGGTGTCGTAGCCGAAATAGCCGGCCAGTCCGCCGGTAAAGCGCGGCAGTCCTGCCACCGGCGCGGCCTTGAAGCGCGCCTGGAACTCGGCGACGAAAGCCAGCGGATCGGGCAGGTTGTATTCCTCGATCACCTTGCCGTCGGTTTCCACCGTCAGCAGATGGGCGCGCACGCGGATCACGGTGCGCGCCGGCAGGCCGATGAAGGAATAGCGCCCGAAGCGCTCGCCGCCCACCACCGATTCGAGCAGATAGGTGTAGGGCGCGTTGGCCAACTTGAGATACACCGACAGTGGCGTTTCCAAGTCGCCGGGCAGTTCGCGCACCAGCGGAATGCGGTTGTAGCCCTGACGGGCGAGGCCGAAAAAGTCTTGTTCAGTCATGGAGAGTCCGTGAAAAAGTGAATGGCAAAAAGGCGAAACGTGCGGATGCGTTCCACCTTCACCATCGCCTGTCGTTCACGGCGCCCCCCATGATCAGACTGCCTTCACCACCATCTTGGCTGCCTCAGCCAGGCTCGGCACCACGGCATCCAGGTCGAGTTCGGTCACCGGGCGGCCGCGATTGTAGCCGTAGGGTACGCAGAACACTGCGCTGCCGGCGGCACGCGCGGCCTGGGTGTCGTTGAGCGAGTCGCCGATCAGCAGCAGATCGGTCGGTTTGATCTTGAACACCTCGCAGGCATGCAGCAAGGGCAGCGGGTCGGGCTTGCGCTTCGGCAGCGTGTCGCCGGACAGGATCAGCTCGAAATAATCGAACAGTCCCGTGTCCTTCAGCAGCGGATGGGTGAACGCTTCGGCCTTGTTGGTGATGCAGGCCACGTGCAGCCCCATCGCCTTGAGTGCCTGCAGGCCTTCGACCACGCCGGGGAAAGGGCGGGAGTGCAGGGACACGTGGGCGCTGTAATGCTTGTTGTACGAAGCGATGGCTTTCTCGAACAGCGCCGCATCCGGCTCGGCGTCCATGTCACCGGTCAGCACGCGCTTGACCAGCCGCGACACGCCGTTGCCGATGTAGGTGACGATCGTGCCCTGCGACGGACACGACAGGCCGAGTTCGGCCATCATCAGTTCGGCGGCGTAGGCCAGATCGGGCGCGGTATCGAGAAGGGTGCCGTCGAGATCGATGACGACGGCTTTGATTGCAATTGGGAAATTCATTTTGGGTAAGTAGTGAGTGGTGAGCAGTGAGTGGCAAGCAGTGGCTTGAGCGGCTTTTCCACTCACGACTCGCTGCTCACCGCTTACCGATTTTCAGACCTTCTCGAGTTCCGCGCGCATCGCTGCGATGATGCTGTTGTAGCGCTGCGGGTCGCTGTCCTTGGCAGCGCCGAACACGGCCGAACCGGCAACGAAAGTGTCGACCCCGGCGCGCGCGACTTCGGCGATGTTGGCGGGGCCGACGCCTCCGTCGATCTCGATGTTCACCTTGAGGCCGCGGTCGTCGATCATCTTGCGCACGGCGCGTGCCTTATCCAGCACATAGGGGATGAACTTCTGGCCGCCGAAGCCGGGGTTCACGCTCATCAGAAGCACCATGTCGAGCTTGTCCAGTGTGTATTCCAGCACGTCCAGCGGGGTGGCCGGGTTGAACACCAGGCCGGCCTTGCAGCCGTTTTCCTTGATCAGGCCGATGGTGCGGTCGATGTGCTCGGAGGCTTCCGGGTGGAAGGTGATGTAGGTTGCCCCGGCTTTGGCGAAATCGGGAATGATGCGGTCGACCGGCTTGACCATCAGGTGCACGTCGATCGGCGCTGTGACGCCATGCTTGCGCAGGGCCTCGCACACCAGCGGACCAATGGTGAGATTGGGAACATAGTGGTTGTCCATCACGTCGAAATGGACGATGTCGGCGCCGGAGGCAAGTACGTTGTCGACTTCCTCGCCCAGCTTGGCAAAGTTGGCGGACAGGATGGACGGGGCGATGCGGTACGTCATGGGAAGCTCCGGGATTTTTGGGAAAACCCGGCCATTTTACCAGCCCGTCACGTCATTGCGTTACACTCGACGCATTCCATCCCGTCGAGCGAACCCGTGGCAGAAGGCAAGAAATATCAAATCAGCATCAGCGTCAACACCGCGTATCTGGCCGACCAGAGCGACCCGTCCGCCGACCGCTACGTGTTCGCCTACACCATCACCATCGCCAACAGCGGGACGGTAGCGGCGCAGCTGATCTCGCGCCACTGGATCATCACCGACGCGGAAAACGTCACACAGGAAGTCAAGGGACTCGGCGTGGTGGGCGAACAACCGCTGCTGCGGCCAGGCGAGAGTTTCGAGTACACCAGCGGCACCGCGATGGCGACGCCGGTCGGCACGATGCGCGGCACCTATCAGATGGTGGCGGAAGACGGCAACAAGTTCGAAGCCGAAATCCCCCCGTTCACCCTGTCGATGCCACGGGTACTGCATTAGGGTGAGCAGTAAACGGTAAGCAGCCACTTGGTTTATCCACTCACCACTTAGTGCTTACCCATTCTCACTTCTTCATCGTCCACCACACGATGAATGCCAGCAATCCCGCCGCAATGGCAGCTTCCAGTATCAACCAGCCCAGTCCTTGGGTTTCCATTTGGCGCGATGCTCCCTTGATATACTCGACAGGTGTTTTCGATGTGAGCCATCTTCACCCGTGATGCCGTTACGCGCAAGCCCGTGGCTGTTCGTTCTGTTGCTGTCAGCCTGTGCGGTATCGCCTCCCATGGCGCCGCCGGTGCCCAGCCCCATTCCCCGTCCGGCACCGGAGCCGGTGCCGCCTGCAGCGCCCATCCCCACGCCGGCCATCACCTATCCCACGCTCAAACCGGTGAGCTGGTCGTCGGTCGGTCTGGGAAAGGACGAGCAGATCGGCGAAGCCTGGATCGCTTTCCTGCGCAGCTGCGCCACGCTCGTCAAGCAAAGCGGCTGGCAGGCGGTGTGCAGCGAGGCGATATCCATGCCTCCGCCCGATGACAAGGCTGCGCGCGTCTTTTTCGAGCAGCGGTTCCAGCCCTACCAGGCCACGCAGGAAGACGGCAGCACCGACGGCATGATCACCGGCTACTACGAGCCCCTGCTGAAAGGCGACCGCGTGCGCACCGAACGTGCGCGCTATCCGCTCTATGCCGCGCCGGACGATCTCATCACGGTCGATCTGGCGAGCATCTATCCCGAACTGAAAAGCCTGCGCCTGCGCGGCCGCCTGGTCGGCAACAAGATCGTGCCCTACCTCACCCGCAAGGAAATCGAACAGCCTTCTGCCAACGGCAGCGGCGGCAGCTTCAAGGGCAAGCCCATCGCCTGGGCCGAGGATCCGGTCGACCTGTTCTTCCTGCAGATCCAGGGATCGGGCCGCATCGAGCTCCCCGACGGTTCGCATATGCGGGTCGGCTATGCGGACCAGAACGGCTATCCCTACCTGTCGATCGGAAAACTGCTGGTCGAACGCGGCGAACTCAAGCTCGAACAGGCTTCGATGCAAGGCATCAAGGACTGGGGCGCGAAGCACCCGGACAAGCTGCCCGAACTGCTTGCCAGCAACCCGAGCTTCGTCTTTTTCCGCGAACTGCCCGACGGCCTGCCCGGGCCACTCGGTTCGCTGGGCGTGCCCCTGACCGGCGGCCGCTCGATCGCCGTCGACCCGAAGTTCATTCCGCTCGGCGCGCCGGTCTTCCTGGCCACCACCCGGCCCAATTCGACCCAGCCGATGAACCGGCTGGTGATGGCGCAGGACAGCGGCGGTGCGATCAAGGGCGGCGTACGTGCCGATTTTTTCTGGGGTTTTGGCGACGAAGCCGGTGAACTCGCCGGCCGCATGAAACAGCGCGGCCGCATGTGGGTGCTCTTACCCAAGGCCTTGTCCGGCATCGTCGCGAGACAGACCCCGCAGAATCCGAAAGACTGAGGCACGCGCTCCAGTCAGGGAATTTCCATTAGTGCAGCAAGTCCGACAGTTCGTCGGCGTGCTCTTCCTCGATCGCCAGGATTCCTTCCAGCATGGCGCGCGTCGTCGGATCATGCTGCGCAAAATACCGCACCATTTCCCGATAGCTCTCGATTGCAATTCGTTCGGCCACGAGATTTTCACGGATCATCGCTTCCAGCGTGTCGCAGATTCGGTATTCGGCATGCGACAGCTTCGCAAGCCTGTCGGGGTTGAACTCTGGCGTACCCCCCAACTGCACGATCCGTTTGGCAATCAGGTCGGCATGGGCCAGTTCCTCGTTGGAGTGCACCAGGAATTCCTGCGCGATCGGCTCGGAATTGATCCCTTTGGCAACGAAGAAATGCTGGCGATACCGCAGGGTGCAGACAAGCTCGGTAGCCAGCGCATCATTCAGTATTTTGACCGCGGCCTTCGCGTTCATGCCGTAGTCGTCGGTCACGGCGCCTTTCTCGATATGCTTGCGGGCTCGGGCCCTGAGTGTTTTTACATCGGACAGGAAACCTGCCGGATCGGACGTTTCGCCGGACCGGCTCTGCCGGCTCGCTTGAGTGGATGCGCTGCGCATGGATGAACTCCTGTGGGAAAGCAATAGGTCCCGGTCCTTACATCTTGTTTTGAACGTCCTTCGCCGTATCTTGGACTTTTTCGCCGCCCCGCTCCATATCCTTGCCGGCGCCCGCCACGGTATTACAACCTGCCAGGACGACAAATACCGAGGACATTAAAAATGCAAAAAGTGTTTTCATGGTGTTCTCCCGAAGTCAAGAAATAGGCTGTGGCCCTTGCAATCCGTCACGGTCCGTCTTTTCGCCGGATCGTGAAAACATCATATAACCCGACGACATGGCGATTCTGTCGGATGGAACGGATTGACCTGTCGGATGATTCCTGCAATAAACAAACGCACATCATGAGCGCGAGCGAAGCCTGATCATGCCGAATACGTCTCCCCCCGCCCCATTGAATGAAGGGCCGCTACCCGACGATGGGTTGCGGCGCAGCACCCATCTCTCCCTGGCAGTCGGCATGGCGCTTCTGATCGGACTGTTGGTGGCGAGCTACATGCAGGCCTCGGCAGGCCTCGACGCCCTGAAAGAGTTCGGCTTGATGAATCAGCGGGCCGATCACCTGGACCGTTTGAGCCAGCTTCTGGTCGAGGCACAATCCTCGGTTCGCGGCTACGCACTCACCCACGACCAGGCCTATTTCGATGTCTACAAGACCGTCCGCCCAAAAATCCACGACACGCTGGAAACCATCAAGCGTGACGAGCAGGACGGTCCGCAGGCAGGCAATGTCGACCAGCTCGTCAAACGGGCGGAAAACCTCGCAGCTCGCATGGAACTCACCGCCCGTCATGTGGAAGGCGGGATAGCGCTGGACACCAACTGGTTTGATCAGGACTCGCTGGCGATGGACGCCTACCGGCAGCAACAAGCCACGATAAAAGTTTCCCTGCTCACGAAAAACCTGCAAAACGTCAAACAATCCACCAGCGGCTTCGAGAATGCCCGCCTCAGCGCGATCGTCCTGGCCGGCGCTTCGCTCTTGCTGCTGATGCTGGTCATCTCGCAGCAGCAGAAGAAACAGGATCTGCGGGAAAGAATCCATCGCATGCTGGCGCAGGAAAACGAGCGGCTCGAAGACGAAGTGCGTAGCCGCACCGAAGAATTGACCAATCTTGCCACCTACCTGACCACGGTACGGGAGACGGAAAAACTGGATCTGGCGCGCGAGATGCACGACGAGCTCGGAGCGCTTCTGACCGCAGCCAAACTCGACGCAGACTGGATCGAACGCAAACTTCCATCCGACGCGCAGGCGCTGGTGGCACAACGTCTGGTGCGTCTCCGCCAGAGCCTGGCCAGCGGGATCACGCTCAAGCGCCGCATCACCAACAATCTGCGGCCTGCCCTGCTATACGATCTTGGGCTCATTGAAGCGCTGAAAGCGCTTATCGAAGAATTTCGGCAGGGCGAGGAAAAGATCGACGTCGTCGTGGCATTGCCGGAGTCCGAGCCCGAGCTCTCCGAGGACGTCTCGCTGAGCCTGTTCCGTATCGTCCAGGAGGCGTTCACCAATATCCGCAAGTATGCCCAGGCCCGTCATGTCAAGGTGGCGCTACGCATGAGCCCGGAAACCATCGAACTGGAGGTCGAGGACGATGGCGTCGGATTCGATCCCGGTTCGCCCAAGCTCGCCCGGCATGGGCTGGCAGGCATCAAACACCGCGTTTTCACGCATGGAGGACAGCTCGATATCCGCTCCGCGCCGGATGCAGGCGTCACGATCCGGGTGAAACTTCCAGTCTGAGGCGCAGACGCCGGTCCGGTTCAGGGCGAAGATCGCTTCCGTGCGGCAGCTTCGTTGACGTACTCGACCAACTGGTTGATCTGCATGGATTTGTCGAAGAAGGCGTCCATCCCGAAACGGTCGCAGCGCTGGCGCATGGTGGTGTGCGCGTAGTTGGTCAGCACCACCTTGCCGGGGGATCCATACAGGCCGGAATCCGTCTGCAATGCGTCCAGCACGCCGATACCGCTGCCCTGTTTGAGTTCGATATCGATAATCACAAGGTCGACGGGTGTCTCGGCCAGGCGGTTCAGGGCCTCGGTTTCTCCCTCCGCGCAGCCGCAGAATTCGACCCCGTCGAGTTCGCCCAGTATGCCCCCGAGGAGCTCCTGCAATAAAAGCGAATCCTCGATCAGAAAAACTTTCAACATGGAGGTATCGGAAAGCATGGGATGGGTACTCGCCCTGTGAGACGCCGTCTTATTGAGCAATGAGTCCGTGTCGTATTGCATAGGTTGCCAATTCCGCGTTGCTGGTGACATTGAGCTTCTCTGTCAGCCGCGAACGATAGGTACTGATGGTCTTGACGCTGAGATGCAGCTGTTCGGCGATGTCGGACACGGATTCGCCGCGCACCAGCCTCAAGAAAACCTGAAGTTCGCGATCCGACAGAATTTCATGCAGTTCACCGCTGCGCCCGCCGCTCATTTCGTCTGCAAGCAATTCCGCAGTGCGCGACGATACATAACGGCGCCCGAGCGATACCGTATGAATCGCCTTCAACAACTCGGCCTGTTCGCAGTCCTTGCACAAATAGCCGTTGGCGCCATTCTTGATCATGGCCAACGCATAGCTTTCCTCTGGGAAGCCGCTCAGAATCAGCACCTTGAGGTCCGGGTGGCGCTGGCGTACGGTACGCAACACATCCACCCCGCTCTTGCCAGGCAATGAAATATCAAGCAGCAGCACGTCGCATGGCGTGGTGCGCAAGAGTGCCAGCGCATCGTCGCCGTTCGCCGCCTCGAAACTGATGCTGATCGCTGAATCTTCATTCAGCAGTTCTCGGAAACCGGTTCGAACAATCTGGTGATCATCCACGATGGCGACCTGGATCATGCCATGCTCCCGCTCTGTAGGACTTTCGTCGATCTGGGCCCGGTCATGTCAACGACCCCGCATGAGATTGACCACGAAGGTGGCGAGTGCCATCACCAGAAACACGATGAACAGAATCTTGGCGATGCCGGCCGCACCGGCCGCCAGCCCGGAAAATCCGAACACGGCAGCGATGATGGCGATAATAAAAAATACCAGCGCGTAATACAACATGAGCATTCTCCTGGATTTTCCGCACGGGAAATGGAAAGGGCATAACAGGACGGGATTCCCCACTGTGGATGCTTACCAGCTTAAGCCGGGCCCCAGCCTGTACCATCGGCCCCCACTGAAAGGCCTGTCAGATAACGCTTACACACAGGCGCAGCAGGCAGGCATGCTTACTTGATTGCCCGTGCTGCGAACACCCCCAGCAGCAGAAACACGACGAAAAGAACGACCGCGATGTAGAACAGGATCTTGGCCGCAGCGGCAGCGCCCGCGGCAATGCCAGTGAATCCGAACAGGCCGGCAATCAGCGATACGACGAAAAACAACAGCGCCCATTTAAGCATGGCGATCTCTCCTTACAGGATATTGCGGTAAAAAACGCTGGCACAGCACCGGCGCACGACAAGCGCCTTCCGCAGGAGGCTGCGAAGGCGCAAGAACGGTGACTCCAGACCGACCTTCATACGCCCGCCCCAACGAGGATGAGGGGGCGTGATCGCGTCCGGTTGAAGATCGGCAGCATCGACATGTTTTTTTCCAGGTGGTGTCGTTACGGCAATGCTTCATCCTGGACCGGGGAACAGGAAGTGTCTGTCGGAGAACGCCACGACGCATCGCGGCAAACGGTGCGCCCCCCCGTAAGCGTCGTCCGACACCACTCAACCTGCGGCAGTCCGTCGGAGGCCGCCTACAAACGATCAAAGCATTGACGGACAAGGGACTGCGGCATACGCCCATTCGAATCCCTCATGCCGGGGCTTACGATCACTCCAGGCCTGTAATCAGATGCTGGCTCACATTTTTCTTTCCCACGTTTATTAATTAAAGGAACGCTTCCATGGAACCGACAAACCTCAATCCCAAGACCCCGACTTCGCAGAACGACACCGGCAACAACACAGCCAAAGAGCACATTCACCGTTCGCTGGACGAGGCACAGGCGGGCGCGGCCGAAGCTGCCGCCCAAGGCAAGGAAATTCTTCGCGACAGCGCTGCGCAAGTCCGCGAAGCCCTCAGCCACACGACCGACCAGGCCGCCCAATATGTGCAGGCCCAGCCCCTTAAGTCCCTGTTGATGGCGGCCGCGGCAGGCGCCGCGATCGCCATGCTCGCCGGTACGGTCGGCAAGCGTCACGGACATTCGTGATGGATCTACGCCACGGGAAGGGGCGCTGAAGGATGTGGCCGCCTTTGCTCAGGATATTGCTGGACGAGCCGGCCCTCTTGGCCGAGCATGCTGCCGCCTATTCCGCGCTCATTCGGCAGGACGCGATGCGCTTGCAGGCGCGCCTGCTCCGGCGCCTGGGTTATTTGTTACTGCTGGGTGCGGGCGTCCTGCTCGCCGTGATTTTTGCAGGCATCGCACTGATGCTGCATGCGGCTAACGCAGGCTTGTATTGGCTACTGTGGGCAGTGCCTCTCATTCCCATGGTCGCCGCCGCGATCGGCGCCTGGCGCCTGAAGGGCGACACGCCGGGATGCCCGGCGTTTTCGCGCGTGCGCACCCAAGTCGCGGACGACATGCAATTAGCCGGCTGGAAGAAACCGCAATGACGACTCCTGCACCTGGAATCCCAACGAACCCTCCCACCAAGCCGGAGGATCGGCTAGCGCTCAACCGCGCCATCCTGCGACAACGGCTCACCCGCATGCAAGCTCATCGCGCACCCGGCGCGCTGGATGCGCTCGATCAACTTGCCCGAACCGCTCTCCCATTTGCACGCCGGGTGGTGGCAGAAAACCCGTATGCCAGTCTCGGCGGGGGGATGCTGGCAGGCATGATACTGATGTACTGGAAACCCTGGCGCAGTTTGAGCGGATCGGTACTGGTCGGCTTGCTTGCGCGGCAGGCACTTGCCCTTGTGCCATCGCCCGGCGCTCACGCTTTCCAGTGGTTGATGGCGGCAGCCCGCGCCGGCCGTAAACCGATCAATCCCGCTCACGCGAGCGGATCCGGAAAATGAAACATGCGGAGATTGAATTCATCCGCGGTCGGCCATTCCCGAATCCTGCCCTTTCCCGGCCTGTTCCAATGGTTGGCCCTACTCGCCATCGCCTCGCTTTCAGCCTGCGCCACGCCGCCCGAGACGGTGCATCCGATACCCGAAGCCGGGCCCGTGGCATTTGAAAGCGCTCACGGCCCGGTTTCGACGCAAAAAAGCAAGCAGATCATCGATACCCTGGAAGACGCCTCAGGCGATAACGCCATTCTGAAAAAACATCTCGCCGTCGAGGAAGCGCTGAACCAGGACAGTCCGCTGGTTCTGGGCAACAAACTCAGCCTCCTACAGGACGGGCCTGCCACCTATGCCGCCATGTTTGCGGCCATCCGTGCCGCCAGGCATTCCATCAACTTGGAAACCTATATCTTCGATGACGGCAGGATCGGTACCGAATTTGCCGACCTGCTGCTGGCCAAACAGGCGTCGGGAGTTCAGGTCAATGTGATCTACGACAGCGTCGGCTGCCTGGATACCCCTGCGGAATTCTTCGATCGTCTGCGCGATGGCGGCATCCGGATTCTTGAGTTCAATCCGGTCAACCCGGCGAACGCACACAAGCGGAAATGGCGGCTCAACAACCGCGACCATCGCAAGCTGCTCGTGGTGGATGGGCGAATTGCCTTTCTGGGCGGGATCAATATCAGCGAGAGCTATTCAAGTGGTTCCTTCTCGCGATCAACGAAGAAGGGCGGCAAATCCCAGGTCGGGTGGCGCGACACGCAACTGCAGGTCGAAGGACCGGTAGTCGCCGAGCTCCAGAAATATTTCATGGACACCTGGGCACGGCAAAAAGGCCCGCCGCTGCCCGAGAAACACTATTTCCCGAAACTCGTCACCGAGGGCAAGGACATCGTGCGAGCCATCGCCAGCGAATCGGACGAACCTGCCAGTCCGATTTATCTCACCCTGCTGTCCGCCATCGACCACGCGGAGCGTTTCGTCCATCTGACCAATGCCTATTTCGTGCCGGATCCTCATCTGGTTCACGCCTTGATCGGCGCGGCACGTCGCGGAGTGGATGTACAACTTATCCTGCCCGGAAAAAGCGATTCATGGCTGGTCTTCCAGGCCGGGCGGTCGCATTACACCGAACTGCTACGCGCCGGCATCCGGATCTACGAACGTCGCGATACCGTCCTGCATGCCAAGACGGCGTCGATTGACGGTGTATGGGCCACGATCGGCTCGACCAATCTCGACTGGCGAAGCTATTTGCACAACGACGAAATCAATGCCGTGATTCTGGGCGCCCATTTCTCACGTCAGATGGAAGCCATGTTCGACCAGGATCGGGCGGCTTCCACCCTGATCGAACCCGCCCGCTGGCAACGCCGCTCTCCCCTGCAGCATATGAAGGAATGGGTCGCACGGCGGTTCGAATACTGGCTGTAGCCCGCTTCCGCCATTTCATTCCCGCAACCATAGAAAGGAGCTTGTGATGAGTACATTGATCGTCGGCCGTTTCCATCAACTGACCAGCGCGGATTCTGCTGCCCGCGACTTGGGGCGTGTCGGATTCGGCAAGCCTGAGATGTGTCTGGTGTACGTCAACCCTCACGGCCAGCACGCCATCCATCCGATGGGCGGCGATGTGGACGAATCCCCGGGCACGCACGAAGCCGGTTCCGGCGCGATGACGGGTGCAGCCGGCGGACTGGGGGCCGGCACGCTGGTCGGTGTGGCGACGCTTCCCGCGCTCGGGCCGGTGGGTCCCTTGCTCGGAGCCGCAGTTGGCGCCTATGCCGGCGCTCTGGTCGGCGCGCTGAAAAACATGGACGAAAACGAGACGCAGGAGCCGGGCAATCCGCTGCCTCGTGAACCCGGCATGCTGCTGGCGGTTGCGGCCGATGCCCCGGCCCGTCGAGACAGTGCGATCGAGATCCTGAGCGAATATGCAGATGAAGTGGAGGAAATCGATGGCACGTTGCGCGACGGGGACTGGGTGGATTTCGATCCGCTCCAGCCGGGCAAAACCATCGGGTAAGACCTGCAACTGCCGGCTTGCAACGCTTCGCAAGCGTATCCCGGCATCCCGTGGACGCGCTGCCGTCGGACATATCCTACTGCGTGCCTGATGCTAGCCTGACTGCAGGCCCCTCGAGGTTCCTCTATTCTGTTATTCTGTCCACTCGGCCAACCAATGGGAGCCCCTCCATGCCACTGCCGTTCATCGTTGCCTGGATGCCGGGATCAAGGAAGCGCGTTCCGCCTCGCCCTGCGCACCTGCCCGCCGGCGCCACGGATTTCCGGTCCCGGCTCGCAGGCGTCGTGTCGATTGCGTGGGTCGCGACAGGCGCGTCGCTGGCGCACGCCGATCGTCTTGCCGGCGCCACACTTGCACAGCAAGGCGGCGGGGGCGTCCCCGCCTGCATGGCCTGTCATGGCGCCAAGGGAGAAGGCCAGGCAGCCGCCGGGTTTCCGCGGCTCGCAGGCCAGGGCCAAGCCTATCTGCTGAAACAGCTCCAGGCATTTGCCGACGGAACGCGCAAGAATCCCCAGATGGCGCCGATCGCCCGTTCGCTCAGCGCCGCACAGATGCGTGATGCCGCCGACTACTATGCCAGCCTCCCGGGCTGGAGGCAGGCGGGCGCGCCGCACACCCCTTCGGCTCAATACGCGCAGGGGCTGAAAATCGCCACGGAGGGCGACTGGACCAAGGAAATGCCCGCCTGTTTCGCCTGTCACGGCATAGCGGGTGATGGGGTTCCGCCGCATTTCCCTGCCCTCGCCGGCCAGCCCATGGCCTACACCCAGACCCAGCTGAACGCCTGGAGAAGGGCTCAGCGAACCAATGATCCGCTGGGCCTGATGCAGGCCGTCGCCGAAAAAATGAGCGACGCGGAAATCGCTGCCGTCAGCCGGTATCTCGAAAACCCGTCGCGCCCGGGGGAGGAGAAATAATGTCATTCAGGACCTGGTATGAAAGCCAGAAGCGGACGCGCAAATTCCATCCCGGCTGGATCGTGATGACCGTCGGCGGAACGCTCCTCGTGGCAGGCGTCATCGCAGTACCGGCCACCCTCGTTGCCGAGACCGCTCCGCCGCCCGCAGCGGCCCCTTCACTGCCAGGTGCCTCGGGCCATGGCAAGGCACCCGGCGAGGCCATGCCCAAAGTGATCGAGCAAACGCCCAGCCCTGCCAGGCTGCGTAACGCAAAGGCCATTCAGGTCGACTTTTCGCCTCCGTCCGACGAGGCCATGCCCACCGGCGAATTCGGCAAGGCCGTTCGTTTGGGCAAGGCCATCTTCACCGACACCCAGACGTATGCGCGCCAATATGTCGGCAACAAGCTCAATTGCGTGAACTGCCATCTGGGCGCGGGCCGCAAGGCGGATTCGGCCCCCTTGTGGGCCGCGTATGGCATGTTTCCGGCCTATCGCGACAAGAACAAGCACGTCAACACCTATGAAGAGCGTCTCGCCGGATGCTTCCGCTTCAGCATGAACGGAAAAGCGCCGGCCCCCGACAGCAAGGAAATGGTGGCGCTGGTCAGCTACAGCTACTGGCTGGCAAAGGGCGCGCCGCTCGGCGTCGAGCTCAAGGGCCGCGGCTATCCCCAGCTTGCCGAACCGTCGCAGAAGCCGGACGCGGCACGCGGGAAGCAGGTGTTCGAGGCCAATTGCGCCCTGTGTCATGGCGCCGACGGACAGGGAACGGAAATGGGCGGTCGCTACGTATTCCCGCCGTTGTGGGGAAAGAACTCGTTCAACGGCGGGGCCGGCATGTCTACGGTCAAGAATGCCGCCGCATTCGTCCACGCGAACATGCCCCTTGGCAAAGGCAGCTCGTTAAGCGAGCAGGAAGCCTGGGATGTGGCGAAATACGTGGACAGCCAGCCGCGGCCGCCCGATCCGCGCAAGGGAAAATCCTCCTAGCGTGAGGGATCGTCGGCTCAGCTTTGCGAGAACAGCGCGCCAAAACGTATATCCGGTTTGCCACTTCAGGCCTGTTGCGGCGGGCCTACCGGTACCGCCCACGCTGCGAATAAACCATGAATTTCCGGGAGCTTAAAGCCCGCCGCTTACGCTCCGGCGTGCTTCTTTTTCTCCGTGCTGCCACTTATAGGGATTGTCTGACACGCAGTTGGGGGGAAGGCGATTGTGTACAGGCGGAGTACCCCGTTTAATGCAAAATACCTTGTCGGACAACTGTCTGGAGGTTCGTTTGTTCATCCCTTTTCCAGAGGAAAAAATATGGCTGCCACCAAACAGAAAGACGCATGCGATTTCCTTGACGCCGACCACAAGGCCGTCAAGAAGTTGTTTACAGAATACGAGGAATTGGCCGAAGCGCGTGGCAGTTCCAAGGAAAAGAAACGTCAGCTGGCAGAAAAAATCTGTCGGGAACTGACCGTGCATGCACAGCTGGAGGAGGAAATTTTCTACCCGGCGGTGCGCAAGGCGATCAAGGAAGATCTCATGATGGAGGAAGCCGGGGTTGAACACGCCAGCGCCAAGGACCTGATCGCCCAGATCCAGGGAATGACACCGGGCGACACGCTCTATGACGCCAAAGTGACGGTACTGGGCGAATACATCGACCACCACGTCAAGGAAGAGCGCAACGAAATGTTTCCGAAAGCACGTGCGTCGAAAGTCGACCTGGTGAAAATGCGTGACATCTTGCAAGCCCGCAAGGAAGAATTGATGACGGATGCGGAGGCGTTGGCTGGCTGAAGCCGGGTGGGCCTGCTCAGCGAAAACCGGATCATCGCGGAAGCAGTCTGGGGGCGATCTGAATGGCGCCCCATCCGGCGCTTGCCTGACCCGATTTTCGCCATGGTCTTCCTTACGGGCGCTGCTTCATCGACTGACGCGAGCGACACATCCTGCCGCCCGCTGGTGGATCCGATGCAGGCGATACAACTGGTGGGTGACCTCCGCTCCGTAGAGCATGATCAGCGAAACGTAATAGACCCACAGCAGGATCACCGCCAGCGAACCGGCCGCCCCGAACGTGCTCATGATCGCCCCTCGGCCCAGATACAGTCCGATTCCCCATTTGCCCACCTCGAACAGCACCGCGGATACCGCGGCACCCGTCAGCAGAATGCGGCGCGGAAGCCGTACCGGTATGAGCAGACGGTAGAGCAGCAGCACCAGCGCGGTCATGGAGGCCAGCGAGACCAGGGTCTGGAACACGCCGGCCAGTCCTAACCAGGTACCGAAGCCGCGTGTGAGATAGTTACCCAATGCAATGGTCGCGGTACTTGCCAGCAGCGAGACGATGAGCAAAAAGCCGACGCCGATGAGGATGGCCAGCCCGCGCAGGCGATCCATCAGCAGCACTGTCATCACGTGACGGTACTCGCGTTTCGCGCCGAAGATCCGTTCGAAGGCCACGCTCATTTCAACGAACAGCCCCGTGGCGCCCATCAGCATGCCAGCGAGCCCAAGCAGGATCGCAATGCCGCTCTGGCCGGACAGATAGCTCGCTTCCAACAGTCTCTGCACCAGACTGGCGCCCGCGTGGCCCAGTAAGCCTTCCATCTGGACCACGATCCGTCCCTCGACGGCATCCCGACCAAAAAACAGGCCGGAGATCGACACGGCGATGACGAGTATGGGCGAGAGCGCGAAGACGGCGTAATAGGCCAGCGCTGCGCCATGCGTCGTCAGGCGGTGTGCCGCCCAGCTCCGGCCGGCGCGGATGGGAACCCGCAGATAACGCATCCGCCACCGACTCCGACTATTCCTTCCGGCCATGCGTAGGCGTCCTCTTTGTATGTGCTGATTCTAGTGCAGCCCCATGTCGGCTTTCGCCGCGCAAACGTGCATGCAGGTGCTCCCCACGCGCTATCGGGATGCACCCACACACACATGGGAAGCCTCCTACAAAGTGCTCGGCGGTGACTGGTGATGGGGACACATCTTTCTCCCTAACATACCGGCACGATGTGCGAAAACGTGCAAAAGGATCGCCATGAGACACAGCCCGGGGCGTAACCCGTCCACGCAATATTGCGACAAGGAAACCGTGGGCGCCGGGTGCGGTGTGCTTCTGCCCCGGAAAGCAAAATGAGCGCTCTCAACAACGGCAGCCGGTTTTCGCGCTTCGCCCAGACTGCAGCCCGCATGATGGGGGGGCCCCGTGCGTTTATGATTGCCCTGTGCATCGTCGTTGTCTGGGGGCTGAGCGGGCCCTTCTTCGACTTCAACGACACCTGGCAACTTGTCATCAATACCGGCACCACCATCATCACGTTCCTGATGGTGTTCCTCATCCAGAACACGCAAAACCGTGACGCCGAAGCGATGCAGATCAAGCTCGACGAACTGATTCGCACGGCGCACGACGCGCACAACTCTCTGCTCGATCTGGAAGAGCTCGAGCCGGAGGATCTGGAACGCATCCGGGCCCGTTACACGGACCTGGCGAAGCAGGCCCGGCATGAATTGCGCAGCAAGGCCTACCCCGGTACGCACCACGGCAAGCCGTAACAGTAGCCACGCAGGATATGAACATGAGAAGGCCTTCCTGGCCACGCACGCGAAGCAGAAAAAGTCGGTTGCTCTAGCCATGCTATCGACGCGCTGCGCGGCACTTTGCAAATTCTGAATGTATGACGTAAGCCGTTTTACTCAGGTGGACGCACGTTTAATGACGCTGATTCGCCCGTCGCCTTCCAGATAGCATTGACTGATTTCCGCCAACCCGCGTTCACTGATACCGTGTTCACGCAACTTCGCCATTAGTTCTTCTTCCCGAATCAGTTCGCGTTTCATGTTTTGCCTGAGCAGACGACCATTCTTGATCAAGAGAAGCGGAGCAGGGCGAAGGAAGCGTTCGGCGCAGGCAAACCGGTAACCGATCCAGTCCAGAAAGAAGTCCCAGAATGCGATCGTCGCCACCAGTACAAGTCCCTCGGTGATCGACTTGTACTCACTGGCCATGGCGTTTTGCGAAGCATCGGCGACAAGCACCACCACCAGCAGATCGGAAATCCCCATTCCACCCATCTCACGCCGCGAGACCCGCAGCATGAAAAAGAGAAAAAGATAAATCACCGTACCGCGAAGTACGATCTCCAGAAGTGGGATAGAGGGAACGAAAACTGAACGCCAATCCATGCCACCGTCCCCTCCCATTCGCCATGCCTGTGCCTGATGCGAACCTGGGCATGGCTGCCTTCACAGGCTACGCACGACGCGATAGCCGCGTCCACGGAGTTCGTTCACGGCCCGGTCGATCTGGGCTTGCGTCACGGGATGAATGACCACGGCCCAGCGGCCCTTTCGAATGGCCCGTCGCACGGACGTGATCACGAGGAGATGGTCGGGACGCACCGTCAGCAAGCCGCCAACCAGAAGCCCGAGCAGCCCGCCGAAGAAAACAAAGGCCATCAGGCTCATGCCGGGCGTGCTCATGACCGCGGGGTTGCCCGCCACGATGAACCCTAGATAAAGCAGGACGCCTACCGCGATGCCCGCGGTTCCGGAGGCTACGTGCGCTCTCACCAGGGTACGCCAGATGCCCGCCTGTTCGGGTTCCAGCTTGCTGGAAAATGCGGGGCTGCCGGGAGCGTCTCCATCGGGCGGGCCCACCAGATTGACCTGGGCATCGTCGAGACCCGCCGTCCGTTTCACTTGCTGCGCGGCATCTTCCGCCCCGCTCCGGTTCATGAAGAGGCCGGCCACCTTGGTCAATGACCGTTCGCCGAATATCACATGCTTGATTTTCATGGTCGCTCCTTTCGTGGATACCGATCCGTCCGTGCGACGGGGAAACGCGATGCCGGTATTCGCCGGCACCAGGCCGCATCGGCGCGGTCTATTTGGGACGGGGATTACGCCCGGCCGGTCGACAGGATGTCCATTTCCCGCCACGCAGGGCCTTCACCGCATGCATAACCGCGCGGCCGACATTGCCGGCTTCCTCCTGTACGGCCGAATCCCGGTCCAGCGTTTCATGGCTGTTGGCATACGGTTCGTAATAGCCGATATAGCGATCGAGTCGCGCCTGCGGGCCAGCATCGATCAATCCCATCCAGTCGAGCCAGTCGGCCAGCGCACGGCGCGAACCTTCTATCCCCGCCACGTCGCCGTGCACCATCAGTCCATACACTCGACCCGCCAGATGCTTGGGATAACTCCATCCGGCCATTTCCAGGTCCTTGGCCCGGACAGGATCCTTGCCGGCCGTGCGTGTGGGATCGGGATTTCCCCCATCCGCGCACACCAGACGATCGATCATCAATTTGAGCGCGCTCGGACTCTGGTACCAGTAAACCGGCGTGACGATGACGACGGCATGGGTGGCCACCCAGCGCTCGTAGATCTCCGCCATCCAGTCGTTCGTCTGATTCAGCCCGTGGTTCGGATAACAGGAACAGGGCCAGTGGCACAACGGCATGGCGGTGGACACGCAGCCTTTGCACGGGTGGATGCGGCGGCCATACTCGGACACCAGGAGACTGAGGTCGAGCACGTCGGTCTCCGCCCCGTCCTGCATGACGATTTCCCGAATGCGGCCGAGCAGGCGAAACGTCTTCGACATCTCGCCGGGACAGGTCCCGTCGTTCCGGGCCGCACCGCAAACCAGCAGGACGCGTGTGGGCGTCTCCGGGCAGCCCCATTTCTCCTGTGCCTGCAGCAAACGGCGCCGGGTAGCCAGCCATTCGCTCGACAGTTCGAAATCGGGGTTCTCGAAATCCGCACCGGCACGCTCGGTGCGAGGCGATTTTCTGCCTGCGACATACGCCTGCCAGGCGACTTCCTCGACGCGTTCGAGTGCGTCGGCAACCTTCCCGTACAAGGGATCGGCATAGGCCATACGGAATCGCTGGCCGAAGGCCTGGCGATCCAGCATCGCAGGCGCCTGGCCTGTGCGGATCGTGATCATGGGATGTCACCGTGCGGCGGCGCAACGGGATGCTCCGACATCGAGCCGATCCCGCCTGCCTGCCGTTTCCATGAAGACCGCCGACGATATCAATGGAACCAGTCGTCCTTGGCCTTGCTTTGCCATTCCTTGACCTGCTTCTCGGCGTCATCTCGGGTCACGCCATAGCGTTCCTGGATCTTTCCGGTGAGCTGTTCGCGACGGCCCTCGATGGCGTCGAAATCGTCGTCGGTGAGCTTGCCCCACTGCTCCTTGAACTTGCCTTTCACCTGCTTCCAGTTGCCTTCGATAATGTCCCAATTCATGGCTCTCTCCTTTTCAACACTCACTACACAATCGCGCACCAAGGGATTGGGTGCGCACCCACTGCTTACGGTTTGACGACGATGTCGTTCTTGACCGTCTTCACGTTCGGCACCTTGCGGGCAATCGATTCGGCCGTATCCCGTTCCGTCGCATTCTTGGCAAAGCCGGAGAGCTGGACGGTCCCATTCAGCGTTTCAACCTTGATCGCCATGGCGCTGACCACGGGGCTTTCCGCAAACCGGGCCTTGACCTGGGTCGTAATCGTCGAATCGTCCACATACTGTCCGACGGTCGACTGCTCTCGCGTCACCGCACACCCTCCCATCGTCAGGGCGCTGACGGCGAGCATGGCTGCAAATAATTTGCTGGCATTCATGATGGTTTCCTTTTTGCTGGTTAATGGATGCGGGGCCGGTCGGGTCGACCGCTTTTTCGGCCGATCCTCAGCCAATCAACCGGCTTCCGGCCTTGCATCCCGTGATATCAAATACGGCGACGCCTGATCTTCCAGCCGATCAACCCAAGCCCGGCAAGCATCATGGCGCTGACCTGCGCTTCGGGAACGGGCGTCACCGCAGCTGTGGTAGCCGTCAAGCCACCATACTTCTTGTCCACATAGGCCAGTGATGACGATCCGCTCGTCGATGCCACGAGAAGATTCTGGAACGACACATTCACTGTCCGGGTACCGGTCCACCCGGACAGATCGGTGGATGCCGAAGCGGTCCACGGGTGCGTGTTGTCCCCCGTCTGATCCATGGCTGCATCGGGCGCTATGCTGGTCGTCGTGTCCTTCGCAGGATCGAGCACGTCATAGACCCGTACCTGGCCTGCGACGTCAGCCGTACTGCCGCCGCCAAGCAGCATGTAATCGCCCCGTTCGGCAAGATCGATGCTCGAGAATGAAAAGCCATTGTGGGCCGTCATCTGGATATTGGCGGTGTTGGCGGTAAGCGTATAACCCGCGCCGTTGGTGGACGACGCCTTGAAATCCACCGGCGTGAAAGACAGGATGTCGCCGCTCAGAACGGGCTGGCCAAAGAGCCCCATCAGCGTATCGTCGAACGTGAAATCAACGCTATCGCCACTCAGGGTGACCGACGCGGCAAAAGCCGCTCCGGAGAATGCCTGGGCCAGCAAAAAGACGCCTGCCGCCATATGATTCACTCGCTTCATGTGTTGCTCCTTCCCGGTTGTCATGGAATCGAAATAGAAAGACCACTTACCTATACGGTTTCAAGTTCAAGAAAAATCCGGATGGCCCTGCACGCCCTCCGCCGTGGTGTAGCTACCTGTCCGCTCGGCGGAAATCCTCGCCACGGCCGTGGAGACCCGTACTGGATGGCAGGATCCTTTCGCCAATACCGACTCGTGGACGCGGTTGACGACAGCAGATAGCTACACGTCCACTTTAAGCAGGGTCCGTGACTACAGGTATAAGAAGGAAACGCTTCCGCATGTAGGAATGAAGGAAGCGCGTGTCGGATGACCTTGATCGCATGCGGATCGCGGTGCAGGAAAGGATGTACGCCGGGCAGGCGGGCACTTCCGGAAGCCTTAGCCCGCCATGAATTCGCCGACGGACTTGAATTCCTCGACGCGATCGCACACCGACTTGATGACCATCATGATCGGCATGCCGAGCAAGAGTCCCCACGCACCCCACAACCATCCCCAGAACAACACGCCGACGAAAACAACCACCGCATTCATGCGGCTCGCACGGCCGGTGAGCCAGGGCGTCAGCAAATTTCCTTCCAGGCCGTGGATGGCGAGCGAGATCGCAGCGACCGTAAGCGCCATGCCCATGCTCTCGAATTGCAGAAAACCCACCAGCGCCGTCCCGCCGATGATGATGATGGCGCCCAGGTAGGGAACGAGGTTGAGGATGGCGGCCGCAATGCCCCACACGGCAGCATGCTCCAGACCGATCCAGAGAAAGGCGAGCCAGCTTGTGATCCCGACGAGAATGCTGGTGAAGACCTGAACCAGCAGGTAACGCTGAATTTGGACGCTGATCTCGTCCAGCATCTGGACAGTGATCTTCTTTCTGCTGAGGGTTGGACCGGAGAGCCTGACGAGCTTGCGCCGGAACGCGTCGCCCGAAAGCATCAGGAAGTAGGCCAGGAACAACACCATCACAGCGAGGCTCAGGAAGGACAACGCGCCTCGGGTGCCATTCCACAGATAGTCCCGAATATTGAGCTTGGGCTGCTCGATCTGGACGCGGGTCACCCCGCGCGGCGTCGGCGACGTTGCCGCAGCCGTCTCGCTCGCGGCGTGTTCGATCTGATCCGCCGCTTTTTGTACATTATCAATCGCGCCCTTGGAACCGCGCCATTCCTGGTTCAGGGTATGGCGAAATTTCTGCGCCGCCTCGGGCAGGGTTTCAATCATGCTCGCAGTTTCATCCTGCAGCGAATACGCCATGAAGCCACTGCCGCCCACGATCATGAGCAACAACACCGCGGCTCCGACCGCGCGCGGCACATGCCATTTCTGCAACTGCTTGACCAGTGGGGAAAGCGCATAGCTGATGATGATGCCCAGGACCAGCGGAATGAAGAAATCCTCGGCCCAGTCGAGAATGAATACGCTCGCGAATATGGTCAGCAGGATGAGCGGAAGGCTGTGGATGTCGGTGGAAATCCGGGCGGGTTCCGGCGTCTCGGCGAAACCGCTTTCTCCCCGGCCTCGCGCAAGGTCGACAGGGGTTTCGTGCGCATTGTCCATCATGCCTCCGATAGGGATTGATCAATGAGGTTATACGTCATTCCGGACGGGTTCGGGTGCAGTTAGCGACCGGACGTTCTTACCTCCTCGATCAGGCGTCGGCACTCGCTCTCGACGCTGTGCCCGACATCGATCAGCGGGAGGAGTGCCAGTGCGGGATTGACCGCGCCCAGTGCAAGCGCACCGAGACCGCGCATGGCCAGCTTGCCTTTGTCCAGGCTGGCCTGCGGATGGGCGAAGCTGCCTTGCACGTGGATGGGCGTACGCAATGCGACCAGACTGAGCTTTCGGCTTTTCGGCACGACGGTGAGGTCGAGGCGTTCCTGCCCGAGATCGATCCGCCCGCTTCCGTCGATGCGACTGACGTCGGTATCGAGGGCCAGGATGTCGGGCTCCATGACGCCCTGCTTCACGCCGAAATCGGCGATTCCGCAGCGGATCCGGACGGGTTCGTCGCCGGCGAGTTTCAGTTGCATAATTTCAAGCAGATGAAGGCTGACTGTCTCCATCATCAGTTTGCTGACTTCACCGCCGTCCATCAGAAGCGACACCCTCCCGTCCGCGCTACCGAGCATCGCCGCGACAGTATCGCCCTGCCCTTTTAGATCGATGTTTCCATTGAATTCGCCGATGCTCGTCATGGTGCGGTCGAAGGTGGGAAACAGCCCGGCCAACTGCAGCTTGCGCGCCTTGAGTTTCGCCGCCGCGCGGATCGGCGATGCGCGGCCATCCAGCTCCACCGAGCCCGCCAGCGTCCCGCCCGCCACGTCAAACTGCAAGGGATCCAGCCTCAGGCGCCCGTCGCGCAATTGCAAACGCGTCGACAACCTATGGAGCGGCAACGCTTCCGGGCGATCGATCGATCCGGCATTGAGGGTCACATCCGCGTCCATATGGTTCCAACGCTCGGTCCGAAAGGCCTTGCGAGGCAAGATGCCGGCTGGTGCACGTTGGGCCGCCGCAGCCCCTCCGTTTGCGCGCCCGGCCCCGACGAGGGGTCCCAGATCGGAAATGTCGAGGCGCGTCGAATCGAGTCTGGCAACCAGGGTGGGACGCCTGCCCTCCGTGTCGACGCTGAGACTGCCTGCGATATCGCTTCTGCCCATTTCGCCGGTGAATTTTTCGTAACGCCACTGGCGGGGACCATGCACCAGGCGGCCGTGAGTTCGATAGGGCGGCGTATCCGGGAAGACGACGCCGACCAATGGATAGAGCTGCGCAAGGCTGGCGCCACTGATCACGATCTGGAGATCGACCGCGGACAGCTTGAGCAGATCGGTGATGTGACCGTCTGCGCCGACCGCGGTCTGGCCGATCTTTCCGGACACATTCAGATGGTACGGCCGCGTTTTGTCACGCAACGCCAGCACGGGGTCACCGGCGCCCTGCGCGACAAGGGACTCGCCCTTGTAGCGCCCCTGCACGGTGAACGTCAACGGCGCGGATGCGCCGTCCGGCCCGCGCTTCGCGGTCGCGATCCGGGCGCTCAGACGCGTATCCTGCGCAGGCTCGTCGTACTCGACGCGCCCGTCGCTGACAGCAAGATGCCGGATGACGACACGGGCCTCGCTGTCGCGCTGACGCCGATCGAGCAGCCAGTTCCTGCGGCCGTCCCGGCTCTTTTCAAAGGCAAGCGCGGCATGATCGAGCTGGACATCCTGAAACACGATCCGGCCGCGAAAGAGCGGGGAAATGGCGATGTCGACCGTCGCATGTCGCACTTCGATCATGTTCGTCCGCCTGGCCCAGGATGGATTTGAAAACGTCACATCGGCCGCGCGAACCTGCACATACGGCCATCGCAATCCAATGTCGAGATCACCCCCGATCCGCAATGTGCGGTCCGTCTTGACGTGAACCGCATGAGCAATCGGCTCGCGCAGACCATTCCAGTTCCGCACGCTCGCCGCCCCCACGAGCAGGACTGCCACCGCCGCGAGCGACAGGGCGACCACTGTCTTCGCGCGTGGTGTCATCGAGCAACCGGATCGGCTTCACTGAGCGACGCACCTGGCAATGGGTGCTTATCCGTTCAGAACGCCGTTCCGAATCCCTTGTCTTGTTCCAGCCTGAGGGTAGGTAATCCTGCGAGCTCATGAATCGGCATGAGGACGCCGCGCGTGCCTGGCACGGCGTCGAACAGCCGGTACAGATATTTTCCGCCTCCCTTGAACTCATACGCTTCCTCAAGGAAGCGCATGTGTTCGTGCGCGGCAAGACAGTCGCGTGACCTGCAATCCTGTTTGTAGTGTTCGATCAGGGAATGGATCACGCTCATGTGTTCGTCGGTGACGTCAAAGTCTCGGGCGGCTGCGTTATCCCGGACCGTCTTCTCGACCTCGTCCCGCGCGAGGTGCCTGACCGCGTCGTAAATCGGGATCTCTCCGTCGCGGGCGATGCTTTCGCTGTTATTCATGGGATTAATTCCTTGACGTGATGGCTTCGGGTTTCAGGCGAGATTGTCGGCGGCAAACTTCCAGTTGATGAGTTTGTCGATGACTCCGGCCACATGGTCCTTGCGCCGGTTCTGGTAATCGAGGTAATACGCGTGTTCCCATACGTCAATGGCGAGCAGGGGCTTCATGCCCGACGTCAGCGGCGTATCCGCGTCCTCGGTCTTCATCACGCTGATTTTCTTGCCTTCCAGAACCAGCCAGGCCCAGCCGGTTCCGAACTGGGTCACGGCGGCATGCAGGAGTTCCTGACGGCACGCCTCGACCGAACCAAAGGATGCGTCGATCATCTGCTTCAGGATCGGCGACGGATCGCCTCCTCCTTTTTCGCAGAGACTGTCCCAGTAGAACGCGTGGTTCCAGGCCTGAGCCGCATTATTGAAAATCTCGGTTTTTCCGCCCGCGCCGGAAGCCAGGATCATGGCCTTGATCGGCATGGCCTGGAACTCGGTGTCGTCGATCGCCTTGTTGAGGGCATCGATATAGGTTTGATGATGCTTGCCATGGTGGAACCTGAGCGTGTTTTCGGAAATGACCGGGCTCAGCGCATCCATGGCATAAGGCAAGGCCGGAAGTTCGTAGGGGAAACTCATGTTCTCGAGCATGGCCGTACTGATGCCGCCGGATGTCGCCAGGGTCGAGGAAGGGAAAGCACGTTGCGGGAAATTCATATAGGAGCTCCTTTCAAAGATTGAGTGAGAGTGGCCAGCGGGTGCTATGCCTGGACAAGCACGGCTCGCGACCAGACGCGTCCGTATTTGGCTGCGTCGATATAGGAGGTCACGCCTCCTCGAGTATCTATCTCCACGATGCCGTCGTCGATTGCGGCTTCAGCCCGGTCCAGAAGAGGCATCGCATCGGGCGTGTACCCGATGATTTTCAGATGCGCATAGGCATCGAGAATGAAATTCATCACCGCCGCCTTCTGCTTCATGGCATCGACAACCGGCCCGGAAATGGCCAGAACGACCGTATCGAACAGGACCGAGGGAGCGGCCGCCACGGCGTGGTGCGGCGTGAGTGTCTGGCCAGAACTGGATTTGATTTCGCCGACATGCGGACCGATCAGTTCCAGAACCGCGCCTTCGGTCTCGGCCGCGGTCTGCAGGGCATCCAGAATGGCGGAGTCGTAGCCCTCGCTGACCAGGACGCCGATCTTGCGGCCTTCCAGCGTGGGCTTAGCCTTCGCCAACAGACTGAGGGTCGGGGAAAGGTCCAGATCGACCGGCGGTGCAGCCGGAGCAATCGCGTCGGCCTGGCCTTCCATGCCCAGCCCCCGCTCCACCCTGTCGCACAGTTCCGGATCGACATGGCGGAGATGGCCGAGTACGCGGCGACGTATGGCGACGGTTTCCACCTTGCCGAGCTCGAAGGCAAAAGCGCTGGCGATATGATCCTGTTCCGGCGCGGTCATCGAACGGTAGAACAGGCGCGCCTGGCTGTAATGGTCCCTGAAGGACTCCGGTCGCACCCGCATCTTATCGCCGCTTTGGGTGGCAGGATGCGTGGCAAATCCGGCGGCCGGATTTTCTTTCGGCGATTCGGGTGCAAGGCTGTTCGGCTCGTAGTTCACCCGCCCCTGGGGAACGTCCGTCTGCATGAGGGCATCGCGCTGAAAGTTGTGCATCGGACAGCGCGGCCGATTGATGGGCAGCTGATGGAAATTGGGACCGCCAAGCCGAGACAGCTGGGTGTCGAGATAGGAAAAGAGCCGCCCCTGCAGCAGGGGATCGTCGCTGAAATCGATGCCCGGCACGACATGTCCCGGATGGAAGGCGACCTGCTCGGTCTCGGCAAAGAAATTGTCGGGATTGCGGTTCAACACCATTTTCCCGATCGGCTGCAACGGCAGGGTTTCTTCCGGAATCAGCTTGGTCGGATCCAGTACGTCGAAGGGCAAGGACTCGGCGGTGGCCTCGTCGAATGTCTGCACCGACAGCTCCCATTCCGGGAAGTCGCCGCGCTCGATCGCCTCGTACAGGTCGCGCCGGTGAAAGTCGGGGTCTGCGCCGCAAATCTTCACGGCCTCGTCCCACAGGACGGAAGCCGAGCCGATGCGGGGACGCCAGTGGAACTTGACGAAAATCGACTTTCCCTCCGCGCTGACAAAGCGAAAGGTATGGACCCCGAACCCTTCCATCATGCGCAGCGAACGCGGGACCGCCCGATCGGACATGGCCCATAGGATCATGTGCATGCTCTCGGGCATGAGGGAAACGAAATCCCAGAACGTGTCGTGCGCAGTCGCCGCCTGGGGATAGCCGCGGTCGGGTTCCATTTTGGCGGCGTGGACCAGATCGGGAAATTTCATCGCATCCTGGATGAAGAACACCGGGATGTTATTGCCCACCAGATCGAAATTGCCTTCTTCCGTGTAGAACTTGACGGCAAACCCACGCACGTCGCGCGGCAGATCGACGGATCCCGCCCCGCCGGCGACCGTGGAGAAGCGTGCAAACACGGGCGTCAGCACATCCGGGTTGCGCAGGAAGGCCGCGCAGGTCAGTTCGCCAAGATCGCGATAAGCCTGGAAATAGCCGTGCGCGCCCGAGCCGCGCGCATGCACGATCCGCTCGGGGATGCGTTCGTGGTCGAAGTGGGTGATTTTCTCCCGCAGGACAAAGTCCTCGAGCAGCGTCGGCCCCCGTTCGCCGGCGGTGAGCGAATTCTGATCGTCCGCAATCACCACGCCCTGATTGGTCGTGAGCGAATGACCGCGCTGGTCGGTCGTCTGATGCAATTCGCCACCGTTACCCGCCTGCTCGAACGGATGCGGGGCGGTATTCCTTTTCGCGGGCGTAGGGGACGTATTCTTCGGCTTGGTCATGGACTCTCTCTTCTATGCGATCAGGGTTCGTCCGCAAGAACAGCGGGCGGGGGGATCGGGAAGTCGTCCGGTCGCGACGTGGCGCCCGATCCGCTGATAGGCGCCAGGGGACGCACACCGGAACTCGCCTGCTATTGCATGTATTTCATTTTCGCCTCGCTGACGCAGGCATCCTTCGCGCTGCCCGACAGGCTGTCGCAACGCTCCTTGGCGGCCTTGTAGTCGGCTTTCATCTTGTCTTCGTTGGCTTCGGCCTGGCTATCGGTCGCTTTCTCATCTGCCTTGGCCTGGGCCTTGGCGCCGACATAGGCGGCCTTCGCATCCTTCATGCATACGTCCTTCGCATTGCCAGCCATTTTTTTGCAATTGTCCTTGGCTATGTCGTAGTTCCTTTCTGCCTGATTCTTGGCGGCGTCGTGGCGGGCCTCGGCTCGATCTTCCATGACATCCTTCATATCGGCGGCATAGAGCGGAGCCATGGCGGAAAGCCCCAAGGCAATGAACATCGCGTTGCGTAATTTCATTTCAAACTCCTTCAAGTGGATTTGGGTGGCGAACTGGCCGGAGCGTCCGATGGCTGGCATGCTGCCTGTCGGTCGGCTCGGCGTGATCACCACTCTAGGTCCCGCGGCTTGTGTCCACCATCCGCATTCGCCGAGAAAATTGTCAGTTTCCGTTCTCGGCGATGTAGGCAGATGCTGACGCCCCACACGCCTCATGCCCTGTGCACAGGCGTGCACCGATAGGAAAGAACGTGGCGCACGCGGAGAGCGGCCTCTGGGGCCACGACCTCCGTGCGATCGCTATTTATAAGAACCGTTGGACGAACCGGCTGGCGAGCCGGGCTGCCCGGATGAGCCGTCAGTGGGTCCTCCCATGGGGGACTCACCCGGCATATCGGTGCGACCGCCATCCTGCTGGCGTTTCATGCCCGGTGAATCGACGGACGAACGGGGATGTTTGCTCGTCGCATCCTTCATACACGTCGACTTTGCCGTTCCAGTCAGATCCTTGCACTTTTCCTCAGCTGCGCTTTTCATGCATTTTGACTTGGCCGCCCCGGTCTTTTTCTTGCAGTTATCCAGGGCATCCTGGTAGTTCTTTTGGGTCGCGTCACTTGTCATGCCGGTCGACGTACTGGATTGATCCTGTTGGTGGCCGCTTGAATCGGCGGCATACAGCGGCCCGGCGGCAGAAACGGCAAAACCGAGCGCCAGGAATATTGCGGGATTGAGCTTCATGGATATCTCCTTCAATAATGGGTTTGAACACGACCCAATCGGATTGGCGCGCCATGAGCAGAGACTCGTGCCGCCGGCCTCACGCTCGATTCGGTGTTTTGAACGTTAATTCCTGCGCAGGGAGGGCGGTATCCGACACTGCCGATAAAACTGTAAGTTTCCCGGCACGGCAATGTAGGTTCTCGCTGACGGACAACTGGGCGCCCGTTTCCGGTCCGGACGCGCCAGCGGGACGCTCGGTAACCGCCCTTCTGGGGGTTCGCTGCGGAAGAGATCGCGCGTCGATTTCATCCAGACCGTTCGGCTTCCGGCTTCTTGGCTGCGGCATGACGGGCGCGTGTTTGGGCAGCCTTCTTCGCCGAGGCACTACGTTCGGCTGCCGTGCGCGCGGCAGAGGCAGCGCCACCCTTTCTGCCGCCCGACCTGGCGGGAGACGGATCGATTTCCTTGCCTCGCCCCGAACCGCTTTTCTTGCCTCCTCCCGTCATTTTGTTGACGGTGGCCCAAGCACGCGCTTCGGCTTCATCCTGCGGGACACCGCGCTCGCGGTAGCTGTCTTCGATGTGCTCAGCCTGGCGTTTCTGTTTGTCGGTGTACTTCGCTTTGCTTCCTCTTGGCATGACGGCCTCCTTCCTCTGCGTGATCACGCTGTATCGGCCCCCACTCTCCGGCTAACCGGAAGGGACGATGGCCCGCACGCTTCAACGAACCGGCTCCGCGGTGGGCGGACACGCTCCGGAGCCTTCGGCTCGTGCTGGTTCGCCCTGCGCGAAGCGGGTACATCCGCTGCGACCCGATACGCGCAACATATAAGGCTGGAGCGTTGCGTCGATGCACAGGCCGTGGGTTGCGCTCTCCAGATGGGCACTCGGTTCGATCTGCCACCATTTGCAAGACATGCAGACGCCCCAGTGGCTCGTACTGTTCATGTGAACTCCTCGAATAAGCCGGAAAATCCTGCGGGCAATCCCGCCCGGCGGATAGAAGACGCCGCCCCTCTCCATACAGACAAGGACGGAAGTCCATCACTCCCAGTACGGGCGGACGCCATAATGCGCATGGACATTCGTACCCCAATCGCGATCGGAGAAATTCGGCCAGTTGTCCTTGTCGAACCCGGGTGCGTTTTTCAGCGTTTCCTTGCTCTGGTCGAAGATGAAGCGGTGGTTTTCCGGATCGACTTCCATCGCCGAAAGGGGGACGGCAAACAACTTGCTGCCTAAGCCGAGGAAACCGCCGAATTCCAGAACCGCATACGCGACGCGACCGCTATCGACATCGATCATCAGGTCCTTGATGTCGCCCAGATCCTCGCCTTGGCGATTGACGACCTTGTCGCCCGAGATCGTACTGGATGAAAGGATGGGGCTGGATGAAAACATATTCATGGGTATCTCCTGATTCATTGGATAAATTCAACGCGTGACAAAGCGGAGGGCTCAACGTCCGGGCAGCTTTTCAGGAGCGGGGTTGCGTCCTTGAGGATGCTTTCCGGGCGCTTCCTTGACCGGCTTGGGACGACTGGGCGACCCATTGTCCTTACTGCCTTTTGGATCGACCTTGGCGTGCGATCGTCCTTCGGCTTCGGCCCTGCGCATGTCCTCCTTCTCCTGTGCATTGCGCGGTGCGGCCGCTTTCGCCGCCTGCTCGACCTTGCCGGACTCGGCAAAGGCACGCGCTTGCTCATCGTATTTTTTGGCAGAGTCGTAATCGCCCTCGCCCTGTATTCCGGATTTGCTCGTATTGGGTTTCATGACATGTTTCTCCTGTCCAGAATGCACGCCCGGCGGATGCCGGCATGACAGACCACGGCTCGCCCTCCGCATCTGCGGCGAGATGGAGCCGGTCCGAGCCTGTAGGGGCAGTGTGGATGAGTGGCGGGGCGGCTGCAGTCGGAGGCAGTTGCAAGCCCGCGTAGGAATCAGCCGAAAAATACCGGTAGGAATTTACTGATCGGGGCGGACCGGCTCCCGATCCAGTCCGGGCAACAGCCCGGAGAGCAGGGCAAGGGCTTCCGGACCACGTGCTGCTTCGAGGCAGCTCAGGCCATCGTCATAGCTCAGGGCATAGTCGAGACTGCTCCGGCCAAACAGATTCACTGCCGTCGATTCCGCCCGATACAGCACCCGGAAGCCGGTATGTCGTTCATCCATACGAATGCGATCGGCCAGGTCGCATACTGCCGCATACTCGCCCTCGAGCGTCTGGCAAAAGCGCCAGCCGTCGAATACAAGCAGGCTGTTGATGTGGGAAGCCAGATTGCGCTGGCGCGCCATCCGTACAATTTCTGCCACACAGGCAGGCGAGGCCGCCTCGGTCAGGCGGCTCAGATAGATCAATTGATAGACATTGGGCATGCGATGGGTTTCCGGTAGCGGAAGTGCAACATAATCGATGGCCGAGATAGCGGCAATGTGAAAAGACATACCTGCCGTTACGCGAAATCCCTTACGATTCCTTCGGCCCGTTTACCGGTATCGATTGATGAATCAGCCAATCCCATGCAGCGCCTGCCCTTTGCGCAAAACCGGCGCGTTTTCCGCCAATAGCGAAGCGGAAATCGAATTTATCCAGGCCATCAAGCAACGCCAGACACCGGTGCGGGCAGGCAAAGTAATCGTGCGCGAAGGTGGTGCCAGCAACACGCTCTATACACTGTTGTCAGGCTGGGCTTTCCGCTACCGCACGCTGAGCGACGGCCGGCGCCAGATTTTCAATTTTCTTTTGCCGGGCGACTTCGTTGGCCTGCAGCATCAACTGGGGCAGGCCTCGCCGCACGGTGTCGAGGCCTTGACCGACGTCTCCTTGTGCGTTTTTCCGAATGAGCGCCTGTGGGACATTTACCGCACCCACCCGGGACTGGGATTCGACATCACATGGCTGTCCGCGGCTGAGGAATTGATCGTCGACGAAAATCTGCTGTCGGTGGGACGACGTTCGGCGGCAGAACGTATTGCCATGCTGTTGATCCATCTATACAAACGTGCTGAGCACATCGGCCTGGCCGGCCCCGACGGCGTGCCCCTTCCGCTGAACCAGCAACACATCGCCGACGCCCTCGGCCTGTCGCTGGTGCACACCAACAAGACCCTGAAACGTCTGCAGACGATGGGGCTCTATACCCTTGGCAATGGCCGCCTAAGACTCATCAACCCGGCTGCGATGGCTCGGCTCGCCGATTACTATGCCCTGCCGCTGCGTGCCCGCCCCTTGATCTGACCCGCGGCAGATTGGCTTGACCTTGCCATGATGGCAAGGTTTATGGTGCACTCAACCGTATCCACAGGAGTTTGCACATGACCAACCCATTATCTGTCGGCATCCAGGGCATGACCTGCGCGAGCTGCGCCGCGCGGGTGGAAAAAGTGCTCAAGCAACTGCCGGGCGTGACCGAGGCCACCGTCAATCTGGCGACCGAGATCGCGACGGTTGTGGGCGACACCGATATGGCGTCGGTGCAGCGTGCCATCGAGAAGGCCGGCTTCAGCGTGCCGACCGAATCGCTGAAACTCGACATCATCGGCATGACCTGCGCAAGCTGTTCGGCACGGGTGGAAAAAGCCTTGAACAAAGTACCCGGCGTGCTCGATGCCAGCGTCAATCTGGCCACCGAGCAGGCGACAGTGAAGCTCACGCAGGGCACGTCGACGGCCGCGCTGATTGCCGCAGTGGAGCGCGCCGGTTATGAGGCGCGACTGCCGCAAACCACTGCAGCACCCACGACCCTCCCGGCGCGCACCCTGCCCGACTGGTGGCCGGTTGCGCTGGCGATCGGGCTGTCGCTGCCGCTGATCACCCCCATGTTCGCCAGCCTGTTGGGGGCGCACTGGATGCTGCCGGGCTGGCTGCAACTGGCGCTCGCCACCCCGGTGCAGTTCTGGCTGGGCGCGCGCTTTTATCGCGCCGGCTGGAAAGCCCTGCGCGCCGGCAGCGGCAACATGGATCTCTTGGTTGCGGTCGGCACCAGCGCGGCCTATGGCCTGAGCCTGTACCTGCTGCTGACGCGTGCCGACGCGATGCACCTGTATTTCGAAGCCTCGGCGGTGGTGATCAGCCTGGTGCTGCTCGGCAAATGGCTGGAGGCGCGAGCCAAGCGCCAGACCACCGAAGCCATCCGCGCCCTGCAGGCCCTGCGCCCGACGACCGCGCGCGTGCGCCTCGACGGCGTCGATCGCGATATGCCCATCGACGCGATACGCGTAGGCGACCTCGTGGTGATCCGCCCCGGCGAGCGGGTGCCGGTGGACGGCGAAGTGGTCGAAGGCGAGAGCCAGGTCGACGAATCCCTGCTCACTGGCGAATCGCTGCCGGTCGACAAGCAGCCGGGCAACACGGTGACCGGCGGTGCGATCAACGCGCAGGGCGTGCTGGTGGCGCGCACCACGGCGGTGGGAACGGAAACCACGCTGGCACGCATCATCCGCCTGGTGGAGAACGCGCAGGCCGCCAAGGCGCCGATCCAGAGACTCGTAGACAAGGTCAGCGCGGTGTTCGTCCCGGTGGTGATGGGCATAGCCCTGATCACCTTCGTCGCCTGGTGGGCGCTGGGCGGCAACGCCGAACAGGCCATCCTCAACGCGGTGGCGGTGCTGGTGATCGCCTGCCCGTGCGCGCTGGGGCTTGCCACCCCCACCGCGATCATGGCAGGAACCGGCGTTGCCGCCCGCCACGGCATCCTGATCAAGGACGCCGAAGCGCTGGAACTGGCGCACAAGATCGGCACGGTGGTGTTCGACAAGACCGGCACGCTCACCGACGGTACGCCGCACGTGGCGGCCTACCTGGCGATCGACGATAGCGATAAGAACAGGGTGCTCGCCATCGCTGCCGGATTGCAGGCCGGCAGCGAGCACCCGCTGGCGCGCGCGGTGCTGGAGGAAAGCGCGGCCCGCGCGATCCCGCCGCAACCTGCGCGTGCGCAACAGGCGCTGCCGGGGCGCGGCATCGCCGGCGAGGTGGCAGGCGAAACCTGGTGGCTGGGCAATCGTCGCCTGATGAACGAGAACGGCGTCGACACCGCCGCGCTCGACGCCAAGGCCGCCGAACACGAAGCCGCAGGCCGCAGCGTGTCGTGGCTGGCGCGCGCCCGCGATCATCATGCGCTCGGCTTGCTGGCCTTCGGCGATGCGGTCAAACCCAGCGCAGCCGCAGGCGTGGCGCGTCTGAGGGAACAGGGCATCACGACCGTCATGCTCACCGGCGACAATCGCGGCGCTGCCGAGGCGGTGGCCCGCGAACTGGGCCTCGACAACGTGCTGGCCGAGGTATTGCCGGCCGACAAGGCTGCACACGTGAGCCAGCTCAAGACTGCGGGCAACACCGTGGCAATGGTGGGCGACGGCATCAACGACGCACCCGCACTCGCGGCGGCCGACGTCGGCATCGCCATGTCCTCCGGCAGCGACGTCGCCATGCACACCGCCGGCATCACGCTGATGCGCGGCGACCCGGCGCTGGTGGCCGACGCCATCGACATTTCCAAGCGCACCTACGCCAAGATCCGGCAGAACCTGTTCTGGGCTTTCGTCTACAACGTGGTCGGCATTCCGCTCGCGGCATTCGGTTTCCTGAACCCGGTGATCGCCGGTGCGGCCATGGCCTTCTCCAGCGTCAGCGTGGTCACGAACGCGCTCACGCTCAAGCGCTGGCGGCCCCGCACATGAACATCGGCGAAACCGCCCGCGCCAGCGGCGTGTCGGCCAAGATGATCCGTCATTACGAACATATCGGCCTCATCCGCGAAAGCAACCGCACGTTCTCGGGCTACCGGCAATACAACGAACGCGATGTGCACCTGCTGCGCTTCATCCGCCGCGCCCGCGACCTCGGGTTCTCGCTTGAGCAGATCCGGCAGTTGCTGTCGCTGTGGGACGACCCCGGCCGCGCCAGTTCCGACGTCAAACATCTGGCCGAGGCCCATATCGCCGACCTCGACGCGCGCATCGCCGCGCTGAGCGAGATGCGTGCCACCCTGGTCGCGCTGGCGCAGGCCTGCCACGGCGACCACCGCCCCGACTGTCCCATCCTGCAAGGACTTGCGGCGCCGCCCGATTCCTGAGGCATACGGTCTGCCCCCTCCTAGCGAGGCTGGCCCGCCCAGTCGTACACCACTTCGATCACCACCAGCGCGCGTACCGGGCGGCCGTTCTTCTGTGCCGGCGCAAAACGCGCATCGCGAAACGCCTTGATCGCGGAGTCCTCGAACACGCCGGGCGGCGTCGCGCTCACGACCTCGATGTCGCTGACGCGCCCGTCGGCTTCCAGCTTCAATTGCAGGCGGAGCGTGCCGGACACGCGCTGGCGGTCGGCTTCGGCCGGATAGTCCGGCCGGATGACACGCAGCGCGTGCGGCTGCACATCGAGATCGCGCGCGTTGTAATAGGTGAGGTCGACCGAACTGGTGAGCGCGGCGGCCGGCACCGGACCCACTGTCGGCGAAGGGGCCGGCGCCGTAGGCAACGGCGCGTCATGCGGCGGCGTGGCGGCGGGCGGCGGGACAACGGGCGGTGGCGGCGCCACGGGCAAGGCCTTCGGCGCAGGGCTCGGGGCCAGCCGCGCAGCGGACGCGACATCCGGCTCCGGCGCGACAGGCGATGGCGGCGGCGGTGCATTGACCGCAGGCGCCGGGGGTGGCGCCACCAGGCGCACCTCGATCACCGGCGCTTCCACGCTGACGCCCGCTGGCGGCACCACCTGCACCAACGCGATCACGGCCGCATGCAGCCCCAGCGAAATCCACAGGGCCGCAAGCGGTCGCCGCAGCCGCGGCGGGATCGACGGCTCGTCGAAAGACGCACTCACGGCGAACCGTACCCTTCAAGGGATCGACGCCCGGCAGGCTCGACCCCCGCCGGGTACTTTTTGACTGCACGTGAAATCGAAGGCACGGGCCTAGAATAAGGGCCAGAAAAACGACAGGAGAAGACCATGAGAAGACTCGCCATTGCGGGCGCCATCTTAGCATCGGCGCTGGCGGCCCCGGTCCTCGCCCAGGCCGTCGATCTGAGCAAAACCACCATCCAGTCCGCCGACGGCACCGAGGTGCCTGTGGAAATCGCCACGCCTGCCGGCAAAGGCCCGTTCCCGCCAGTGCTGTTCATCCACGCCAAGCGCGGCTATGAAGGCGACGAACGCGCCCACGTGCGCGAACTCGCCGAACAGGGCTTTCTCGTCGTCGCCCCCGACTGGCAGAGTGGGCGCTTCATCGAACGCTGGCCCTCAGCACACAACCCCGACACCGAAATGGATGTGGAGGCCGGGCTCGATTACCTGAAGTCGCTGCCCAATGCCTGCAAGCAACCGGTCGGCATCGTCGGCCTGTCGCGCGGCCCGTATTACGCGATCCGCCTGGCCGCCAAGCGCGGCCCCGATATCGCCGCCATCGTCAGCTACTACGGCCACATGCAGAACCCCAACGCGCCCGAGCCGGATCAGCTGTTCCGCGTGGCGCCGGAGATCATGCAGATCACCACCCCTGTCCTCTACCTGATCGGCGACGCCGACTACGAGCTGCGTCGCATGAACGGCGGGCGGGCATTCTATGCGTTATGGGAACGCGGCGTCCCGGTGGAATGGCAGGAATATCCGATGGCACGGCGTGCGTTCGATTTCCGCCCCGACCAGACGCCCGAGGAGAAAATCGCCACGCGTCATGCCCGGGCGCGGGCACAAGCCTGGCTGATGAAATGGATGAAACTGACGCCGCAGATGCGATGCTCGTAAGCCGGAACCGGCTGGCCGGACATTCCGTCCCCACCTTCCAGAATGGAAACGGGATGGCGATTCCCGGCGCGCGGGAATCCCGACCGGAGCCACGATGATTCCACTCAAGTTACTTTGTTTGCTGCTTGTCGGATTTGCCTGCCAGGCGGCGCATGCCGCACCGCTGTATAAATGGCGGGACAGCGCGGGGCGTGTCACGTATTCCTCCCTGCCGCCGCCGGCCGGCTTCAAGGCGGAGCAGTTGAAGGACGCGGCGCAACCCGACGCGGAGGCCATCGGCCAAGCCGAGGCACGAGCGAAAAAGGCACAGGAACTGGCCCGCGAAATGGAAGCCGCCCGTCGCGCGGAGGAGGCCGAAGATGCCCGGCGCCGTGCGTTGCAGCCTCCGGCTCCCATTGTGATCGAGAAACCGGTTTACGTGCCCCAGCCGATCTATTACCCGCCCGTCCGGCATCCGCCGCGGCGGCACCCGTCCGACAGGCCGCCCCACGATCAACCACGTTGATACGTAAGCGATGACCGGACATTCGGGTAGCAAGATGCCCGGCCGCCTCGCATGCGCCCCGTTTTGATTCCGATTGTCCGTTTCATGCACCACAAGCGTACATCCCAACCAACCGGTTCACCCCCTCGATTATCAATAAGCATTTGATTATTAATCAATCTGCAAGCTGGCACGCCCCCTGCTACACCCTGACTGAGTATCCAAACCGCAAGGCCAGGTTGCTCAGGCAGTCTCCTCCGACTTGGCGGCCTCTCCGGAGGCCGCGTTTTTTTGGAGGCAACCCAGAACATGAAACAAGCATGCGCATACTGATTGTCGAGAACCAGCCGGATCGGCTGGCAATGCTGGTACCGGCACTGGAAGCGGCGGGCTGCGTGGTGACGGCCACGCTGAATTCGGCGCGCAGCCTGGATGTGCAGATCCAGGCGCTGCGCCCGGACGTGGTGATCATCGCGCAGGACTCGCCCGACCGCGACACGCTGGAGCACATCTGCGTGGTGAACCAGGACTGTCCGCGTCCGATCGTGATGTTCACCGGCGACGGCAGCGCAGAGTCGATCCGCGCGGCCACGCAGGCGGGGGTGACGTCGTATGTGGTCGACGGGCTCGACCCCGCGCGCATCCGCCCGATCCTCGACGTCGCGGTGTCGCGCTTCGAGGCATTCCAGGCGCTGCACGACCAGCTGGAACAGACGCGCCTCGAATTGTCGGAACGCAAGCTGATCGACCAGGCCAAGGCGCTGCTCATCAAGCAGACCGGGGCATCGGAGCCCGAGGTATACCGCGAGATGCGGCGTGCGGCGATGGATCGCGGCCTGAAGCTGGCGGACATTGCGCGGCAGATTCTGCAGAAGCCGCTGGCGTGAGGCGTGCCGCCCCGATTGGTGCACGGCAGTGAAAACATGCACCGCGTGGGTGCACAAATTCCCGGTGCGCAACTGCACATGACCGGGCCGATTTCCATAAAACGCATGCAATACAAGGCACTTGAATAGCTGGCACAGCGGTTGCTAAACCTGAACTGAACAGTCGCAACGATGTGGCTTTCAGCGTGACCGTCAAATCATTCATCACTGGACAAAGGCGTCCGCCCTGAAGGCGACGCCTTTTTTATTTATGCCCTCCGGGCATTTGGAGAACACACCGTGAGCGACATCCAGGACAAATCTCATGTGCAAGACCAGAGCAAGCGTGACTTCATGAAAAAGACCACCGGACTTTCCGTCGCCGCCGTCCTCATGGCCATGGTGCCGCCGGGCGTGCGCCAGGGTGCGTGGGCCGCCGGTTCCGATGCCCCCGAAAAACCCAACCTCAACATCGGCTTCATTCCGCTCACCGACTGTGCGTCGGTCGTGATGGCCTCGGTGAAGGGATTCGACAAGAAGTACGGCCTCACCATCACGCCCTCGAAAGAAGCCTCGTGGGCGGCGGTGCGCGACAAGCTGGTCAACGGCGAGCTCGACGCGGCGCATGTTCTGTACGGCCTGATCTACGGCGTGCAGATGGGAATCGGCGGGCCGAAGAAGGACATGGCGGTGCTCGCCACGATCAACAACAACGGCCAGGCGATCACGCTGTCGAACCAGCTCAAGGCCAAGGGAGTGACCGACGGCGCCTCGCTCGCCAAGCTGATCGCCGCCGAGCCCAAGGAATACACCTTCGCCCAGACCTTCCCCACCGGCACCCACGCGATGTGGCTGTATTACTGGCTGGCGGCCTATGGCATCAACCCCTTCACCCAGGCCAAGGTCATCACCGTGCCGCCGCCGCAGATGGTCGCCAACATGCGCGTCGACAACATGGACGGCTTCTGCGTGGGCGAGCCGTGGGGTGCGCGCGCGATTCACGACAACATCGGTTTCACCGCGGTGACAACGCAGGACATCTGGAAGGACCACCCGGAGAAAGTGCTCGGCACCACCGCCGAGTTCGTACAGAAGTATCCGAACACGGCTCGCGCAATGGTCGCGGCCATTCTCGATGCATCGAAGTACATCGACACCATGTCGAACCGCTCGGAGGTCGCGAAGATCATCTCGGCCAAGTCCTACGTCAACACCGACTTCGACTCGATCGAGGACCGCATGCTCGGCCAGTACGACAACGGCATCGGCAAGAAGTGGACCGACCCCAACTACATGAAGTTCTACAACAACGGGCTGGTGGGTTTCCCCTACCTGTCCGACGGCATGTGGTTCCTCACCCAGCACAAGCGCTGGGGGCTGCTGAAGGAGCATCCGGATTACCTGGCGGTGGCGAAGAAGGTCAACCGCATCGACATCTACAAGCAGGCCGCAGCCCAGACCAAGACACCGCTGCCGAAGTCCGACATGCGCAGCAGCAAGCTGATCGACGGCGTGGTGTGGGACGGCAAGAACCCCAAGGCCTACGCCGACAGCTTCAAGATCAAGGCCTGATTGAAGAAAGGAAGGCCATGACGCCGGAAACAATTGCACTGGTATGCAGCAGCTGGCGGCAGGTGCTGCCGATCAAGGACACGGCAGCCCAGCTGTTCCATGGTCAGCTGTTCGAGGCGTGGGCGGAAGCCGCCGGCACGCTGGCATCCGCCATGAAGCAGGCCACCACCGCCGTCGCGTAAACATTCAGGAGTGCGATATGAGTGCAGTCAATGCAACAACCGAAAATCTGAACGACCTCCTGTCCGGCGAGGATATCGCTCCGACGCCGCAGGTGTCGACGGCGGCAGCCCCCACCCGCCGCACCCCCTATTTCGAAACCGAATCAGGCAAGCGCCTCGTCGAGAACGCGCTGACCCTGTTCAGGAACGCCATCCCGCCCCTGCTCGGCATGCTGCTGTTCGTCGGCCTGTGGGGGCTGATCTCCCATAGCATCAAGAACATTCCCGGCCCCTACGAAACCTGGATCTCGGCGGTGGAACTGTTTTCCGACCCGTTCTACAACAACGGCCCCAACGATCAGGGCATCGGCTGGAACATCCTCAACTCGCTGTATCGCGTCGGGATGGGTTTCGGTGCCGCCGCCCTGGTAGGGATTCCCCTCGGCTTCATGGTGGGGCGCTTCGACTTCCTCAACCGCATGCTGTCGCCCATCATCAGCATCCTACGTCCGGTGTCGCCGCTGGCCTGGCTGCCGATCGGCCTGCTGGTGTTGCAGAAGGCCGAGCCGGCATCGATCTGGGTGATCTTCATCTCCAGCATCTGGCCGATGGTGCTCAATACCGCTGCCGGCGTGCAACGCATCCCGCAGGACTATCTGAACATCGCGCGCGTGCTCAACCTGTCTGAGTTCAAGGTGTTCACCAGGATCCTGTTCCCGGCTGTACTGCCCTACGTCCTGACCGGGGTACGGCTCTCCATCGGCGTGGCCTGGTTGGTCATCGTCGCCGCCGAAATGCTCACCGGCGGCGTCGGCATCGGCTTCTGGGTGTGGGACGAATGGAACAACCTCAACGTCGCCCACATCATCATCGCCATCTTCGTCGTCGGCATCGTCGGGCTGCTGCTCGAACAGGGGCTGATGCTGCTGGCGAAACGGTTTAGTTATGAGTGAGAGGTAAGCGGGGAACGGTGAGCGGAAAAGGCAGCCCCCCGCTCACCGCCAACCCCTCACCGTTTACTGCTCACTGCTCACTGCTCACTGCTCACGGAGAAAAACATGCAAAGCTACGTCCAGATCGAAAACGCCGGCATGGTGTTCAGCACCAAGAAGGGCAAGTTCACCGCGCTCACCGACATCAACCTGAATGTCGAGCAGGGCGAGTTCATCGCGCTGATCGGCCACTCGGGCTGCGGCAAGTCCACGCTGCTGAATCTGGTGGCGGGCCTGCTCGACGCCACCGACGGCGTGCTGCTGCTCGCCAACAAGGAGATCAAGGGGCCGGGGCCGGAGCGTTCGGTGGTGTTCCAGAACCATTCGCTGCTGCCCTGGCTTACCGCATTCGAGAACGTCCATCTCGCGGTGGAAAAAGTATTCGGCGGCAGCGAATCGAAAGCGCAACTGAAGGCGCGCACCTCGGCAGCGCTGGAACTCGTCGGCCTGACCCACGCCGCGACCAAGCTGCCGGGCGAAATCTCCGGCGGCATGAAGCAGCGCGTCGGCATTGCGCGCGCGCTGGCGATGGAGCCGAAGGTACTGCTGATGGACGAACCCTTCGGCGCGCTCGATGCACTGACCCGTGCCCACCTGCAGGACGAGCTGATGAAAATCGTTGCAGCGACGCAAAGCACGGTCATCATGGTGACCCACGACGTCGACGAGGCGGTGCTGCTGTCCAACCGCATCGTGATGATGACCAACGGCCCGGCCGCGACCATCGGCGAAATCCTCAGCGTCGACCTGCCGCGCCCGCGCGATCGACTGCAGCTGGCGCACGACCCGCGCTATCACGCGCTGCGCAGCCAGGTGCTGGAATTCCTTTACAGCCGCCAGATGCGACCGAAAGAGGCCGCCTGAGTACACGCACAGAGCAACGCGCCTTGCCCCGTGTGGCAGGTGCGGCTAGACTCTCGGGGTTGCTTTCGAACCCTCCGCTTTGTGAATTTCCATCCCCCTGCCCGCCATGCCGCGCCGACGTGAGCCCCGTCCCGCGCCCGCGCTGGAACTGAAGACCACGCGACTCGCCGGGATACAAGTCATCCTCAACAGCGCCGAGCACGCCGCGCTGGACACCCACATCTCCACGCTGTTTGCCGCGACGCCGGACTTTTTCGGCGGCGAGGCGGCGGTATTCGAGTGCGGACGCCTGCCGGTCGACGCCCCTTCGCCCGACTGGGCGTGGCTGGTGCGGGAACTGAAAAGCCGGGGACTGAACCCGTTCGCAGTGCAGAACGCATCCGCCGAACTGGCCACCGCCGCCCAGCAGACCGGGCTACTGGTACTGAACGATGTCGCGCCGGCTCCCACTACCATCGCAGCCGAACCGGAACCCGTGCCCGAACCCGAAGCGGTGCCGGCACCGGAACCTGCAGCGCCCGCCACTCCCACCCGCATCATCGACAAGCCGCTGCGTTCGGGCCAGCGGGTGTATGCGGCGGGTGGCGACATCGTGGTGCTCGCTGCGGTCAATCCCGGCGCGGAAGTCATCGCCGACGGCAGCATCCATGTGTATGCGCCGCTCAAGGGCCGGGCGCTCGCCGGTGCGCGCGGCGATACCTCGGCACGGATCTTCACCACGCACCTCGAGGCCGAACTGGTCTCGATCGCCGGCGTCTATCGCACCTTCGACGCCGCCCCGGACGCCGCCGTGGCGCGCAAACCGGCGCAAATCCGGCTGGCCGATGCCAGCCAGATCGTCATCGAACCTCTCTAAACCATGCAAAAAGAAGGAAGCTCCGTGACCACCATCATCACTGTCACCTCCGGCAAGGGCGGCGTCGGCAAGACCACCACCAGCGCCTCGATCGCCAGCGGCCTGGCACTACGCGGTTTCAAGACGGCCGTGATCGATTTCGACGTCGGCCTGCGCAACCTCGACCTCATCATGGGCTGCGAACGCCGCGTGGTGTATGACTTCGTCAACGTCATCCAGGGCGACGCCAACCTCCACCAGGCGCTGATCAAGGACAAGCACTGCGACAACCTGTTCGTACTGCCCGCCTCGCAGACGCGCGACAAGGACGCGCTCACCGAGGAAGGTGTGGAGAAAGTGCTGAAGGAGCTGGAACACCAGGGCTTCGACTACATCATCTGCGACTCGCCTGCCGGCATCGAGCACGGCGCGGTGATGGCGCTGACCTTCGCCGACGAGGCCATCGTCGTCACCAACCCGGAAGTCTCGTCGGTACGCGACTCCGACCGCATCCTCGGCATCATCCAGTCGAAAAGCCGCCGCGCCATCGAAGGCCGCGAGCCGGTGAAGGAGCACCTGCTGGTCACGCGCTATTCGCCGAAACGCGCGCACGAAGGCGAAATGCTGACCTATACCGATATCCAGGAACTACTGCGGATTCCGCTGCTGGGCGTCATTCCCGAATCCGAGGCCGTGCTGCAGGCCTCCAACCAGGGCATCCCGGCGATCCACCAGAAAGCCACGCCGGTGGCCGATGCCTACCAGGATGCAATCGGCCGCTTCCTCGGCGAAACCCACCCGCTGCGTTTCGTCGAGTACGAAAAACCGGGCCTGATCAAGCGTCTGTTCGGAGGCAAGTGACATGTCCTGGCTCTCCCTCATTTTCGGCGAAAAAAAATCCACCGCATCGGTCGCCAAAGAGCGGCTGCAGCTCATCATCGCGCACGAACGCACCTGCGCGTCCGGCCCGGAGTTCCTGCCCGACCTGCAGAAGGACCTGGTCGCGGTGATTTCCAAATATTTCCCGGTCAATCCCGACGACATCAAGGTGGGACTCGAGAAGCAGGGCAACTACGAGGTGCTGGAAGTCAACATCGTGCTGCCCGAAGGGCGCTGACCCCCCGTTCGCTTCGGGGCATCACGCAGCGGCGCAGGCCGCTTCAGCGAAGTCCAGCCACACCCGGCCGTCTTCGACCTTGACTGCGAACTCGCGCGCGCAGCCATGATCCGGCGCCACGGCGCAGCCGGAATCCAGCTCGATATTCCAGCTATGCATCGGGCAGGTCACCTTCCTGCCGTGCACGATGCCCTGCGACAGCGGCCCGCCCTTGTGCGGGCAGCGGTCTTCCAGCGCGAAGACCTCGTCGTCGGCGGTGCGGAACACCGCGATGTCGAGGCTGCCGTGGCGCACCACGCGTGCGCCGAGTTTGGGGATGTCGTTCACATCCAGGATGTCAGTCCAGTTATTCATCGTGTGCTTCCTTCATGCGGCGACGGTTTCGAATTCATGCTTGAGCTTGCCTTCCCTGGCGCGCTCGACCCAGGGATCGCGCTCGACCGACAGCGCGAACAGCAGGCGCTCGTATAGCGCGCGCCGGTTGTCGGCGTCGTCGAGAATTTTCTTTTTCACGTAGTCGAGGCCGACGCGCTCGACATAGTGCACGGTGCGGTCGAGATAGCGTGCCTCTTCGCGATACAGCTGCAGGAAGGCGCCGGAGTATTCGAGCACCTCGTCGGGCGTCTTCACCTTGACGAGGAACTGCGCGACCTCGGTCTTGATGCCGCCGTTGCCGGCCACGTAGATCTCCCAGCCGGAATCGACGCCGATGATGCCGACGTCCTTGATCGCGACTTCGGCGCAGTTCCTCGGGCAGCCCGACACCGCGAGCTTGACCTTGTGCGGCGCCCACATCTTGAAGAACACCTTCTCGAGGTCGATGCCCATCTGGGTCGAGTCCTGGGTGCCGAAACGGCACCACTCGGAGCCGACGCAGGTCTTCACCGTGCGCAGCGCCTTGCCGTAGGCGTGGCCGGACGGCATGTCGAGGTCGGCCCACACCTTCGGCAGGTCCTCCTTCTTCACGCCCAAGAGATCGATGCGTTGGCCGCCGGTGACCTTCACCGTCGGGATGGCGTATTTCTCGGCGACGTCGGCGATGCGGCGCAGCTCGGCCGGCGTGGTCTGTCCGCCCCACATGCGCGGGATCACCGAATAGCTGCCGTCGCGCTGGATGTTGGCATGGGCGCGCTCGTTGATGAAGCGCGACTGCGGATCGTCCTCCGCCTCGCCCGGCCAGGTCGAAATGAGGTAATAGTTGAGCGCCGGCCGGCAACTGGCGCAACCGTTGGGTGTGCGCCATTCCATGAACGTCATCACCTGCGGGATCGTCAGCAGCTTGTTGTCGCGGATTGCCTCGCGCACGGCTTCATGGGTGTGGTCGGTGCAGCCGCACATCGATTTGGTCTTCGGCGCAGCCGAGTAATCGCCGCCTGCGGTGACCGCCAGGATCTGCTCGACCAGCCCGGTGCACGAGCCGCAGGAGCTCGACGCCTTGGTGTGCTTCCTCACGTCCTCCAGCGTGAACAGGCCCTTCTCGCGGATCGCCTTGACGATGTCGCCCTTGCACACGCCGTTGCAGCCGCACACTTCCATGTCGTCGGTCATGGTCGCGGCCTTGTTGACGCCTTGGTGGCCGAGGTTGCCGCAGTGGTCCTGGCCGAACATCAGATGGTCGCGCAGTTCGGACACGTTCTTGCCGTCGCGTAGCAGCGCGAAATACCAGGCGCCGTCGACGGTGTCGCCGTACATCACGCCGCCGACCAGCCTGTTGTCCTTGATGACGAGCTTCTTGTAGACGCCGCCGATAGGGTCGGAATACAGGATGGATTCGGTGCCCTCGCCGCCGATGAAATCGCCGGCCGAGAACAGGTCGATGCCGGTGACCTTGAGCTTGGTCGAGGTCACCGAGCCCTGGTAGCGGCCGATGCCGTAGTGCGCCAGATGGTTGGCGCACACCTTGGCCTGCTCGAACAAGGGTGCGACCAGGCCGTAGGCGACGCCGCGATGCGCGGCACACTCGCCGATCGAATAGACGCGCGGGTCGAAGGTCTGCATCGTGTCGTTGACGACGATGCCGCGGTTGCAGTGCAGGCCGGCCGATTCGGCAAGCTCGGTGTTGGGGCGGATGCCGACCGCCATCACGACCAGGTCGGCGGGCGCGGAATCGCCGTCCTTGAACTTGATCGCGGCGACTCGTCCACTCTCGCCGCGCACCAGTTCCGCCGTCTGCTTCTGCAGCAGGAACTTCATGCCCTTCTCTTCCAGGCTCTTCTGCAGCAGGCGTGCAGCGGGTTCGTCGAGCTGGCGCTCCATCAGCCACGGGCCGATGTGCACCACGGTCACGTCCATGCCGCGCTTCATCAGGCCGTTGGCCGCTTCCAGCCCGAGCAGGCCGCCGCCGATGACAACGGCGTGCCGGTACTGGCTGGAGGCGCGGATCATCGCGTCGACGTCGGCGATGGCGCGAAAGCTGATCACGCCCGGCAGGTCGGCGCCCGGCACCGGCAGCATGAAGGGATTGGAACCGGTGGCAAGCAGCAGGCGGTCGTATTCGGCGCGGGTGCCGTCCTCGGCTTCCACATAACGCGCCGAGCGGTCGATCTTCACTACCTTCTTGCCGAGATGCAGGTGGATGGCGTTGTCCGCGTACCAGTCGGTCGGGTTGAGGATGATGTCGTCGACCGTCTGCTCGCCAGCGAGCACCGGCGACAGCAGGATGCGGTTGTAGTTGGGGTGCGGCTCGGCGCCGAACACGGTGATATCGTAGAGGTCGGGTGCCAGCTTCAGCAATTCCTCGAGGGTGCGCACCCCCGCCATGCCATTGCCGACCATGACCAGCTTCATTTTGGGACCGTGTCCCATGGGCGTACTCATATCCATATCACCACTCCAAACGGAAGACCAAAAGTGATGACCGAGATACGCCGTTGCATTCGGTCTGCTTGCTACAACATCTAGCAATCGTTATGCCATGGTGCAGGCACCTGGCTGGCACCTTGTTTTTACTGGGTTCCAGAACCGCGGGTCAGCAACGCATTCAGAGGCCGCGCACCATCTCGGTGCCTGAACGCGTGCCATGCACCGCAATCATGCCGCCACCCGTCCGAACCCATTGATCGCGGTGATGGCGCGCGCCTGGTTGAGGTCTTCGGTATACCCTGCCGCATACAGGCAGACCGCCAGTTGATTGCGGATCGGCAACGGCAGCGGCAAGTGTTCGTGCATGACCTGGTCGATCCATGTACCGGTTGCCCGCGCCTCCATCCCGGGCAGATTCGCCAGCATGGCGGTGGCGGATTGCGCCTCGTACACGCGCTGTCCCTGTCCGTCCTGCACCAGCACCATGTCCGGCCGCTGCAACGGATCGGCAAACGCCTCGCCCTCGCAGCCCTGCAGCAGCACGGCGTGTCCCCCCAGGGCTTCCAGCACCGCACGTGTCGGCGCAACCTCTCCCTCCGAGATCACGGGTGTCACGCGTACCGAACGCTCGCCCAGTACGTCGGCCAGCGCCGCCAGCCGCGTCACCCAGCCGTCGATACCCAGCCGCGCGCGCAGGGCCAGCAGCGCGGCCAGGCCGGGACTCAGCAACGCCACCGGCGCGAAGGCGATACCGTCATCCTGCAGCGCCGCATTGACCTGGGCCGTCGTACTGCAAGGCATGATGCCGAGTTCGCGCAGGACGTAAGCCGCGGCCGTCCCGCCGCCGCCTTCGAGCACGCCGTGGATCAGTACCGGTATGCCGAAACTCCTCAACAGCAATGCGAGCAGCGGCGTGAGATGCGGCTGCGTACGCACGCCGTGATAGGTAGGAAGCACCACGGTACGGAACGGTCCTGTCGGTGCAACGAAATCCGGCAGGCGTTCGGCCAGCGCGGCATGCATGCCGAGCCAGGCGTCCAGTCCCGGATCGTGCTGGTTGAATGCAACCAGGAAAGCCGCCGTTTCCAGCTCCGGCACGCCGCCATCGAGCAGGGCTGCGCCCAGTGCACGCGCATCGACAAAGCCCAGTCCTTCGCCGGCTTCGATCTGGCGGATCAGGGTCGCATAGCTCATGCCGCCGCCCGATTCCCGGCAAGCAGCCGTTTCAATTCCGGCACGCACGAGCCGCACTCGGTACCGCATTTCAGCGTGGCCTGCAACGCGGCCAGGTCGGCGCCGGCCGTGATCGCGGCGACGATGTCGGGCTCGGCCACGTTCAGGCAATTACACACGATGCGACCGCGGCCGGCCCCGCCGGCCGGCGGGCGCGCCACCGGCGCCAGCATCCAGCTGCGCAACGAAGCGGCATCCACGCCTTCTACGATGACATCGCGCAGCCAGTCGAAGGCGGCGGTTTCGCCGGTGAGCCGCGCGGCGACGACCTTGTTGGATTCGACACGTACACGTTTGGAAATGCCGCGCGGACTGTCCTGGTAATGCATCACCGCAAGCGGATCGTCCAGCCCCAGCGCGGCATCGAGCGCCGCCAGCAGGGATGCCGGCAGCGGCTGCGTATGCGCCAGGCGCAGGGTCAGTACGTCGCGTTCGCGCCCCGCCAGTCCGGCGGCCGCGTAATCGCACGCGCGCAGCAGCGGCTGCACGACATCGAGCAGCTTCGCGCCGTCGCCTATCGCCAGCGCGGCCATGCGCCAGGGCAGGTCGGCCTTCGCCACCTGCACGGCGGCATGCTTGAGTTCCGGCTGCTTCGACATCGCATCGAAAGTCGGCAGGGTCAACGCATTGATCCCCAGTCCGCCCATGAAGCGTGCGCCCCAATGCATCGGCAGGAAACATTGCCCGGGACGCAGGCTCTCGCTGGCCTCAACCGCCACCACCACGTCGCCGCGACGGCTTTTCACACGCACCAGATCACCTGGGTTCAACCGACGCAGTTCCATGTCGCGCGGCGCCATCGACAGCAGTGGCGTGTCGGCGTGGGCGAACAGGCGCGCGACGCGGCCGGTGCGGCTCATCGCGTGCCACTGGTCGCGCAGGCGGCCGGTATTGAGGTGCAAGGGATAGCGCGCGTCGATCGCCTCGGCCACCGGACGATACGGTACGGCATGAAAGTGCGCCCGTCCGCTGGCGGTGGGATAGACGCCGTCGGCGTACAAACGCATCTGGCCGGCGGACGCGCCCTCGGGAAACGGCCATTGCTGCGGCGCCTGGTCCAGCCGCGCATAGGACAGGCCCGTGATGTCGAGATCGCGCCCGCGCGTGGTCTCGCGATGTTCGTTGAACACGGCTTCGGCGCTGTCGTAGGGGAACAGCCGCGCGCCCTCGCCCGGCATCAGCCGGCGCGCGAACGCGGTCACGATGGCCCAGTCGGCATGCGCCTCGCCCGGCGGCGGCACCGCCGCATGCACGCGCGAAATGCAGCGTTCGGAATTGGTCATGGTGCCGTCCTGCTCGCCCCAGCTGGCAGCCGGCAGCAGCACGTCGGCAAAGGCCACGGTCTCGGTATCGGCAAACGCCTCCTGCACCACTACGCATTCGGCCGCCTGCAGGGCGTCATGGACCCGATGCTGGTTGGGCAGCGATTGCGCGGGGTTGGTGCAGGCGATCCAGATCGCCTTGATCTCGCCGCTGCGCACGGCCTCGAACATTTCCACCGCGGTCTTGCCCGGCGTCGCCGGCACCGCGTCCACCCCCCACAGGCGCGCGACCTCGGCACGGTGCTCGGGGTCGGCAAGATCGCGATGCGCGGACAGCAGATTGGCGAGCCCGCCGACCTCGCGTCCGCCCATCGCGTTGGGCTGGCCGGTGAGCGACAGCGGAGCGGCGCCCGGCTTGCCGATCTGGCCCGTGGCCAGATGCAGGTTGATCAGCGCGGCATTCTTGTCGACACCGCAGCTCGACTGGTTCAACCCCTGGCAATACAGCGACAGCGTCGGCCCGGCGGCGAACCAGCGCGCCGCCTGCACGATGTCGGCCGCCGCCACGCCGCAGATCGGTGCCATTTTTTCCGGCGTGTAGTCGCGTACCTGGTCGCGCAACGCCTCCCAGCCCTCGGTGTACGCCGCAATGGCGTCGCGGTCGATCAGCTCCTCCCACAGCATCACGTTGAGCATGGCGTGATACAGCGCGACGTCGGTGCCGGGCAGGATGGCGAGATGCAGGTCGGCCTCGGCCGCGGTGTCGGTTCGGCGCGGATCGACCACGATCAGCTTCAGGTCCGGGTTGGCCTTGCGCGCCGCCTCGATGCGGCGGAACAGGATCGGATGCGCATAGGCCGTGTTCGATCCGGCGATGAAAATCGTGCCGGCGTGATCGATGTCGTCGTAGCAGCCCGGCGGCGAATCGGCACCCAGCGTGACCTTGTAGCCCGCTACCGCAGACGACATGCACAGACGCGAATTGGTGTCGACGTTGTTGGTGCCGATCAGCCCCTTGGCGAGCTTGTTGAAGACGTAATACGCCTCGGTGGTGAGCTGGCCGGAAATATAGAACGCCACCGCATCGGGGCCGTGTTCCCGGATGACGGCGCGGAATTTCTCGGCAACATGATCAAGCGCCACACCCCAGTCCACGCGCCGGCGCGGCGCGCCCTTCCCGGTACGCAGTGCGGGATACAGGACACGTCCGCTCGCAGCCGCCGACAGGGCGAGCGTCGCGCCCTTGGTGCAGAGCTTGCCCCGGTTCGCCGGGTGCGCGGGATCGCCGCGCACGCCGGTGATCTTCCCGGCGCCGGTTTCGATCAGCACCCCGCAACCGGTGCCGCAATAACAGCAGACAGATGAAACGACAGACATGATGACTCCTTGCCCTGTCCGTCAGCAGGGTCTGTGCCAAGGCGGCACAGCGTAATGAATTCAAGGGCTTGATGAAGCTCGGCAGGGCACGATATGGGGGGTGCGCTCAACTGCAGTGCATGGATCAGGGGATGTGCTGCAAATTGGTGCGGCGGCTGACGGTCAGAAACCGACCTTCAGGTATTCTGCAGAATGGTCATTTGGATGGCAGCCTCACTCAAAAACTTCTCTACGGCCAATGCGTACTTCTCGGCCGAAGCAGACGAAGAAGCTCCGGACAAGTGTAGGCGGCCAATTTTCGTCGAGCGGACATTCGCTCTGTCGACCCACCTGGTTTCTGCAGAATCTAACCGGCCAATATCACACCCTTAAAATTAATTTAATTTATAAACAGTTGGTTACATGTAACTACAACTAAAGTTGTATTGACGAGTTTCCGTCGAGATCGCGTAGTATCTGACCTCAGACTTGAAGTTGTTTCTCAAACTTTGGTCAGCCAGCCAAGTTGCTCACTGCAGCTAGCCAGCCATTTTCCCTGTGCTGTCGCTAGGTGCCATTAATGTTTCATACCTTTTAATTTTTGCAAATCCTTAACGCTCATGATTGAGTATGGGCTAAGGGCGTTGCATCCCATTTCTATACAACATCCTATCTATGCCAAGGAAAATTGTGTAGGTCCTAAACAAACGAAGAAATGTTATGAATTATTCGACTTTCAAAACTACTCAAAACTCCTGGCTCATCAAAATTGGAAATAGGTTTAATGCCTCCAACAAGCTTGGAATTGGTCATGCTACCTTAATTGTATTTCTTGGTCCCCAGGCAATTTGGTTTGGCACGCTAATCGTTTTTCGCGCATTGGATGTAGACGTAAAGACCACCCTATCTTCATCATTTGTTTTTTCAAGTATGGCTATTTCTTTTTATGTATTTCTACCTGTTGCATTCATTGCCCGAAGGATGTCAGACAAGCTATTTGGAGACATGTTCTGGAGGCAGAAAAACGGGGTGAATAACGTAACAACAATGGAACATTACAACCAATCCGTGAATGATCAGGATTATAGAAGGGCAAGGTTAATAGTCATATATCAGGTTATTTATACATTTTGTTTTCTATTGTTAGGTTTTCTTTTTGGTGCCGCAATGTTTCATTTTCTTGCTTACTGAATAAATTAGGGGGATTAATATGACCGCCAATGGCATGGAACCTTTGTTGGAATTTGGTAATAGCTTAACTGATACATTTAACGCAATTGTGTCCTACGATTCTCAGCATCCGAACTCTTCGGAATCGGTGGCCGCAGTGGCGACACTTGTCCAATTTGGTACAACGCTGGCTAACGGACTTGCAACTAACTCCCCATTCGCTCAGTTACTTCTGACAGTCACGGGTTCTCAAGCGGCTTTACTTGCACTCACGACTACTGCCAGTGAATTTCAACTGGCTCTAACGACGTATCAGAACAATCCGAATGACGCAAATTTCAATATGGTGCTACAACGTGGTGCAGGATTAGTTGCGGCAGGAGGTGGCCTTCTATCTACATTGCCAATCCCGCAAGTCAGGCTGGCTGGTTTGGCAATCCAATTTTCTGCCATCGGTGCACAAAATGCATTGAATGGAAACTTGAGCAATTTGGGGGAAATATTAGGGAACGAAATTTATGAATTGTTAAATCCGTCTGAAAATGGTGGGGATTTGACCATCCGACAATATTCGACTGGTTCAAGTGAGTTTCTTACTTTTGAACTGCTTGGCCAAAGCGGTATCGGATACGGAGAGGTCGGCTTAATTTCTGGGCAGGCAACAGATGAATGGGTTCCAGAAGGGACGGTACAGGTTCTGGGGCAGGACGCTTCCGGGAATGAAATTGTTCTCCAAAGCTGGACGGATGCGGGGTATTGGTTAAGTAATTCCTCCGTTACGGAAATTAATTCCACTACATTCAATTTGAGTAGCTCAGGATTTTTGGACGCTTATTGGGCGTTATTTGACGCAGCGGATTTTGCAGGAAATACGCTGGATTTTGCGCAGTCTGTTACAAATAGCGCCGGAATTACTGGCAACTACTTGGCGCCTAATTCACTTCTAGACGTATCCACGCACGTCAATGATTTCTTTAGTGAATATAATTGGTTTGAGTATCTTGATCCATTGCCAATCGACCCGGTAATTGAAACCTATTTAAATCCTAATTTCAATCCCAATGGGTATGGCTGGGACACTGTGACTGTTGGCTACGCGCAAGCTTATTACGGTCTGCAGTATCTTCTCGGAGAAACCAATCAATATGTTCAAGGTGCATGGAGCCGCCTTCCCCTTACAGATTATGTTGAATCTCTTGAGAGTGATTTTAATGCGAATGGCTCCCCGATTGCTATCGACCTTGATGGTGATGGGGTTGAGACCGTATCCATTGGCCAATCGGGGGTGGATTTCGATATAACAGGCGATGGTGTTGCAGAAAGGACAGGCTGGTTGTCGCCTGACGATGCGTTCTTGGTAATGGATCGTAATGGCAACAAAAAAATTGATGGCGTCAGTGAAATGTTTGGAGGCCTTAATCGTGGTGATGGCTTCGCAGAACTTGCCCTGTTGGATAGCAATGGTGACGGGGTAATCAACAAAAAGGATAAGAGCTTTTCTTCATTAAGGCTGTGGCAAGACAAGAATAGCAACGGGACAACCGACAAAGGGGAATTGCTCAAGCTTAAGTCTCTTGGCATTACTGAATTAAGTTTGGATTATGCAAAATCTGAATATATCGAGAATGGCAATCTTTTTGGAGAGGTCTCGCATGCCATAGTGAACGGGGATGAACATGACATGGTTGATGTGTATTTTAGATACCATCAACTTCCGTCTTCTCCAAATAAAACCCCGGAAGAATATGATTCTAATATCAGCGAATCGGCTCTAAATTTCAATTGGACCATGAAAGTGGCTCAATCGCCGACAACTTCGGGGATTGGTGACGGGGTTGATGGCAAATTAGAAAATCTTGTAGCAGCCATGGCCAGCTTTGCCCCGCCGGCTGCCGGGCAGACCACCCTGCCGCAGAACTATCAGGATGCCCTCGCGGGCGTCATCGCCGCCAACTGGCAGTAACCTCTGGCGGTGTGTCATCCTCCTGTCCCAGCAAAGGGATGGGGGATGATCGGCCCGCGGATTGCATATGCAAACGGAACCAACCTCTCTACCGCCATCGGTGGACACCGGCCTAACCTGCTTGGTCATGCTCGCGCGCTTCCACCAGATCGCCGCCGATCCTGAGCAGCTCGCGCATCAGTTCAAGGCGTCGGCCGAGCCACTCGGCAAGAGCGACATCCTCCTTGCCGCCAGGCAACTGGGTTTGCAGGCCAAGCCGGTCAAGACTTCTCTTGATCGCCTCGATCGCACCCCTTTGCCGGCGATGGCAATGGATAGTTCAGGTGGATACTTCATCCTCGCCCGCTTCGATTCAGATAAAGCGCTGATCCACGACCCCAGGGCCGAACGGCCGCAGGTGATCTCGCGCGATGAACTGTTAGCGCGCTGGTCCGGCGAACTCATCCTCTTCACCTCCCGCGCCTCGCTGATCGGGGAGATGGCGAAGTTCGATTTCTCCTGGTTCATCCCCGCCGTCGTCAAATACCGCAAGCTTCTGGGCGAAGTGCTGCTGGTGTCGTTTGTGTTGAACCTGTTTGCACTCGTTACCCCCTTGTTCTTCCAGGTAGTGATGGACAAGGTGCTGGTGCATCATGGGCTGACGACGCTGGACGTGATCGCCGTCGGCCTCTTGGTGGTGTCGATCTTCGAAGTGGTCCTGTCGGGCCTGCGCAGCTACGTCTTCGCCCACACCACCAGCCGCATCGACGTCGAACTCGGCGCACGCCTGTTCCGTCATCTGCTGCATCTGCCGCTGGGCTACTTCCAGGCCCGCCGGGTCGGCGATTCGGTCGCCCGCGTCCGGGAACTGGAGAACATCCGCGCCTTCCTCACCGGCAACTCGATCACCGTCGTGCTCGACGTGCTGTTCTCGGTCGTCTTCATCGGCGTCATGCTGTTCTACAGCGACTGGTTGACCCTGGTGGTGTTGGCGTCTCTGCCGTTGTATTTCGTGATTGCGCTGCTTGTCACGCCGCTGCTGCGCGCCCGCTTGCACGAGAAGTTCAACCGCGGCGCCGAGAACCAGGCCTTCCTGGTCGAGACCGTCTCCGGCATCGACACCCTAAAAAGCATGGCGGTCGAACCACAGATGCAGCGCCGCTGGGATACCCAGCTGGCAAGCTATGTGTCCGCCGGGTTCAAGTCCGCGACGCTTTCCACCCTGGCGCATGAGAGCACCAACCTCATCGGCAAGCTCGTCACCGTGGGGACCCTGTGGCTCGGCGCCAAGCTGGTGATCGAGGGCCAGCTCACCGTCGGCCAGCTCATCGCCTTCAACATGCTGGCCGGCCGCGTGGCGCAGCCCATCATGCGGCTGGCGCAGCTGTGGACGGATTTCCAGCAGACCGGAATTTCCGTGCAACGTCTGGGCGATATCCTTAACTCTCCCACCGAAGTGGCTGGTGCCAAGAGCAGCCTGCCGCCGATTGCCGGCCGCATCCGCTTCGATCAGGTGCAGTTCCGCTACCGCCCCGATACACCCGAAGTGCTCAAAGGTATCAGCCTCGATATCCAACCAGGCGAAGTCATCGGCATCGTCGGCCGCTCCGGCTCCGGTAAAAGTACGCTGACCAAACTGATCCAGCGGCTGTACGTACCCGAACGCGGCCGTGTGCTGATCGACGGCCTGGATCTGACGCTGGCCGATTCTTCCAGTCTCCGACGGCAAGTCGGCGTAGTGCTGCAGGAGAACGTGCTGTTCAACCGGACGTTAAGAGAGAACATCGCGCTGGCCGACCCCGGTGCGCCGCTGGAGCAGGTCATGGCCGCCGCCAAGCTCGCTGGCGCGCACGAATTCATCCTGGAACTGCCCGAAGCTTACGACACCATGGTCGGCGAGCACGGTTCGACCCTGTCCGGCGGCCAGCGCCAGCGCATCGCCATCGCTCGTGCCTTGATGACGCAGCCGCGCATCCTCATCTTCGACGAAGCCACCAGCGCGCTGGATTACGAATCCGAACGCATCATCCAGAACAACATGCAGGCCATCTGCCAGGGACGTACCGTCATCATCATCGCTCATCGGCTGTCTGCGGTACGCCATGCCAATCGCATCCTGGTGATGGATCATGGACAGATCGTCGAGGCCGGCACGCACGCCGAACTGCTGGAACACGAGGCGGGGCATTACTCCCGCCTGCATCGCTTGCAACACGCCTGAGGCAGACACATGAAACGACACGCCCTGGCCGATCTGCTCAAACGCTACATCAAGGTCTTCCGTCACGCCTGGTCGCTGCGGAAAGAGACCGACGCCCCCGACCTGCAACCCCACGAAGCCCAGTTCCTGCCCGCCGCACTTTCCTTGCGCGATACGCCGGTGCATCCCGCCCCGCGCATCACGCTGTGGCTCATCATGGCCTTCGCCCTGATTGCGCTGCTGTGGGCGATCTTTGGCCGCATCGACGTGGTGGCCACCGCGGTCGGCAAGATCATCCCTAACGACCGCACCAAAGTCATCCAGCCGATGGAGACGGCCGTGGTCAAGGCCATCCATGTGCGCGACGGACAGGAAGTCAAACCGGGCCAGCTGCTGATCGAGCTCGATGCCACCAGTGCCGCCGCCGACAGCGATCGGCTGCGCAACGAAGCGTTGACCGCGCAACTGGAAGCGCTGCGCACACAAGCGCTGCTATCCGCGCTTGAGCACGGCGCGCCACCCAAGCTGAAACTGTTGGCCGGTGTAGATGCAGACCGCCTTCTGGCCGAACAAAGCCAGGCTACCGGCCAGTACCGTGAATATCAGGCTCGCCAACTGCAATTGCAGGCCGAGATCACCCGCCGCCGGGCGGAGCTCCAGACCACCCAGGAACAAGTCAGCAAGCTCGAACAAACCGTCCCTATCGCCCGCCAGCGTGCGCAGGATTACCGGAAGCTGATGAAGGAGCAGTTCATGTCCCAGCATGGCTATCTGGAACGCGAGCAGGCGCGCATCGAGCAGGAACAGGACCTGGCCAGCAGTCGATCGCATGTCGTGGAAATCCGTGCCCAGCTGGTGGAATCGCAACGCCAGCAAGCCACGCTCGAAGCCGAGACGCGCCGCCAGCTGCTGGATCAACTCAACCTGGCATCCCAGAAAGCCGTGTCATTGGAACAGGAGTTGATCAAGGCGGAACAGCGTAGCCGCTTGATGCATTTGACCGCACCGGTCGCCGGCACGGTACAGCAACTTGCAATCAGTACGGTTGGAGGTGTCGTTACGCCGGCACAACCTTTGATGGTGATCGTACCCAAAGAGAACGTGCTGGAAGTCGAAGCCATGCTGCCGAACAAGGACATCGGCTTTGTGAATCCCGGGCAGGATGCCGAAGTGAAAGTGGAGACCTTCCCGTTCACCAAATACGGCACGATCCACGGCACCATCACTCAGGTGTCGTCCGACGCGATCCAGGACGAGAAGGTTGGATTGATCTACTCGACCCGGGTGAAGCTGAACAAGGACACCATCAGGGTGGAGAACAAGACCGTACGCCTGACCCCAGGCATGGCGGTGACGGTCGAGGTCAAGACCGGCACGCGGCGCGTGATCGAGTATTTCCTGAGTCCGTTGATGCAGGTGACGAGTGAAAGTTTAAGGGAACGGTAAACCAGACTCTTGGCCAGCATGGTAACGTCTGCGTCCTGTCCCCAAGCTGACGGTAAACCAGAAGGCATTTATTAATAGCTGCTTCGGCCGACGACCCGCCCGTCTACATGGATTGTCGACCGTCACATCCTTGGCCATTTCGGCCATTCACCCAGATCTGATTGCTGTCCATCGTGAATGGCCGCTTTTTCAGCTTTGAATGAGCCTTTGTAGTTAGGAACGGTGATTTGGACCACGCTTATAACCGTGGCCTGCTCCATATTGGTCAATAGGGATTTTCGGAATTACGAAGGCGTCAGTTGGCCGAGATCGCCAAAATGGAGAATATCCTCTGGCTTGATTGGCAGGTCTTGTAGGTATCTAAATGGCACCGGGGCACTTGTCACCAAAGGAGCCCGTAGCTTAACGGCAGCTTCTGGCAATCCAGTGAATTTGGCTAGCATGGCACGGTTCTCCACAAGCCAGCGTACGCGGCGCAGATGTTTGTCAAGCCGATCGTTTGCGTACCCCCTAAAGCGATCGCAGGTCAAGGCAATTTCGGATATGGTCCTCGCCTTTTTCAGGCGCTTACATTCGATGGCAAGAACCTGACCATTTGGAGCCCAAGCAAGTACGTCAATATCGCCCAAATTCGGATTCTTGCTGGCGCCTAGTTTTGTCATAAGCAATTCCGGCTCCGCTTGCCATCCTAGTTCTATCAGACGATCTGCAACACTGCGAGTGAATTCGTAGCCAAGTGCCTCGTTGCGAGCACCAATGTAGCTACGCATTAAGGGAGACGAAAAGCCCTTGTCGTCAAAACGACCATCAAATAAGGAGTCCAAGACATAAGCAATCGCCTCGCGGAACGTTCCTGCACCAATTGCATATGTTTTTGGTTCTGCCGGGTCACATTCAATAATCGGACGCAGCATTACTGACAGCCGTCGGCCAAATGACCATGGCTCCACATCCTTCGGTGTTGAGTGCGGCTGCTTCGGGGGCCAAGTTGGACGCGATGGTAAGGCAAACGACAACAGCAATGCATCCACCTCAGCTTCGGTCAAACCTCTTACGAGACAGCATTCAAGGATTTCCTGTCTCGTTAGTGTGACCACAACCGAGTTACGCTCAACTATGGCATCTAGTAGCGCACCAACGGCATCTAGGAAGTGGTCGAAACTAATATCGTATTCAGCTTCGAACGCCCGTAAGAATTCGGGCGATTGAGCCTCTGTGCGGGAATTTTCTGCAGCATCTGGGTCTTTGGGGATGACCCAATTTTCATAGTCGGCTGCGGCTGCAGCATACATTACCCTAAAGCTCTCCATTGTGTAGGGCTGGCCGATTTTGCCAAGGATATCGGCATCAAAACTATAGCTGCCATTCGGGTATATGGAAATGCCAGCTGATGCCATGCCGTGGTAAATCGTTTCTGAATCTCTGCCAAGCTCAATCAGGGCGCACATCAAACCAAACAATTCATCCACCGAATATCCATCTGGCTGCAGCCCACCTTGGGAAGGGCATTCGCAAATTGCCGCCTCTACCAATGCCCGCAGCGTCAAAGTTGATTGCGAGCGTTCTTTTTCTATTTGCTCTGCGGCATCGGTTCCATCGTCCACGCCATATAGAGCCCTAACGGCCCGAGCCGTAGAACGCCATCGACTCTTGTCCCGAAGCAAAGTCTCGTGGAAATGAAGAAGCTCAACCACCATGGCTTGTCGATTAAACCGAGAAAGCCCTTTAATGATGGACTGCATTAGATGCTTAACGGCTTCATTCAGCGCAATTCGGCTGGCTTCCAAATCTAATACTACCTTCTTATTGCTTGACGGCCTCCATGAGAATACCGAGCGCAATACAACATCGACATGCTCGCCTGGACGGTGAAAGATTGGTCGCTGATCGTTCGAAAGCAAAAACTCTATGGGGCTGAAAGTCTCGAAAGAATGGATAATTTTGGCGTCATTCCCTCCCAAGATTTGGATGGCTTCTTCCTCACAATCTTCCAAGAGAGGACATTGATGTCCAGAAAGCGTTCTGAATGCGAGAATGAATTGGGCAAGGAGCCCCTTCTCACCCTGATTGCCCACGCCCGAAAATGAGCATAGAAACCCTGGCTCGGCAGCAATCTTAGCTACAGGCCTCTCCCGGTGATAACGAACTTCAAATCCTTTCCCATGAGTAGGGTTGTCACGGGCTTCCTGCGGCGCGGCAACCCTATGCATATCGAAAATGATTTCAATTGCATGATAGGGAAACCATATGGGCGGGTTGCACAATCTGAGTGCCCGGAATACCAAAACCTGCAAGCCCTCCCATAGTTTGTATGCCAGTTCCTTTACTGTAGGGTTGTTGCCGGCCAGGAACGTAATCCATACCGTAGTTTGGCCATGATCTAGGCAGAAACTTAACACTCCAGTTTCCAGATGAGTGATGCTTGCGAACACAGGAATCGACTTAACTGATCCATATACCGAGTCCGAATTGGCATGAACGACAATGATCGGCTTGCCATCGATATGTAGTTCACAATGTTCGTCGATTTCCTTGCGCCTAGATCGACGAAGCTCCATCACAAAGTCGGTGGCAATTTGCAGATAGGCCGGTTTGTCATGGGGAATATCGGCGGCCCGCAGCGAATGGCCTTCCCTCAACCAGTATGCAAAAAGGTTGGGCAGGCCGTTGATGTTGGGGAGATGAAGGTCCGTTTGCTCTTCACTTTGCCTTTGTGTCAGCAAAAGCAAGAGTTTGTCCAATGGCGCATCGGAATTGCGCAGAAGATGATCCAGGTCATGCAGACGACATGGATCGAAAGTCCAGCGCGCTCGCGGTGGCGGCGGGCTAAAGATATAGGCTTGCCCAAGGTGCCCAAGCAGCAAGAATGTGTGCGCGGAATCAATTTCTTCTGTCGACTCTAGGTATGACCGAAGATCGGCAATATGCTGATCGACGGCTGCGATTTCGCTTTCGACGAAGTCTGTAGGATTAAGAAGCCCCGTTGAAGCGAACTGCTCAAGCGAATCTGGCATTACCAATAAGTGGATAATCCTGCGCTTGTCGACTCTATAAGCGAGGCTTTGACAAATACTAGGTACTCCATTGAGGTAGCGCGGCAGTTCAATTTGCTCGACTCCATGCCGGCTACCGCTTCGCATCACCCGGTGAGCTTGACTCAATACAGAGTCCATCAGCACCTTTTCGAGGGTGCTTAATTGATTCGCTGCCCTAGCACGTTTGACAATGAACCGACGTACGGCATACGTAATGGCAGTAGGTAGAGCCAGAACTATTTCCGATCCGAATCGAAGTAGCGGCTTTTCATGCAGCAGCGACTCCTGGTTGCTCTGAAACATCAGGTGCACCACTTCGTCTTCCGGTAAGACAAACTCCTCCAACATTGCGAGAGAGATGTGCTCGGCCTCCAAGACTTCGGGCGAAATGACCCCCCGTTCCCCCCACTCGTGAATTGGCATCTTGGCGTTTAATGGCACTTGCCTCTTTGGAATCGAAGATTCGCTTTGCCAGCGAACAAGGCCTGAGCGGCGCAAGACCATATCTGAGAGGTCTAGCAAGGCATAAACAGGCTTCAACCATTCGAGCTGTTCGTCTCCTCCGTATCGCTCGACGCACTCGATTAACAGGCGTGTTGCCGAATCAGGAACCTCCCAAAGTCCTCCGAGTACAAGAAAATCTTTAGAACGAGTGATGACGTTGGAAACGAATACATCTTCGGGTGGGTCTTCTGCCCAAGCGACTGCGCTTAACTGGCGATTAAGCCAATGAGAAATGTGTTGCCATGTAGGTTTTTTGCTTCCATCACAGTTTGCTGCAATTAACTGGGCCAGCAGTTCAAGCCGGAAGCAATTTGCTTGTAGTCTCGGAACAGTAAGGAGTCCTGCTACCAGAGATATGGCCTCTCTCTTGTCGTATCCTCGGAGCACGTTTGCAAGCTTTTGCACTTCTGGCGTGTTCATCTGCCCTTCGCCAGCAAATAAGAAAGGAGGGCGTGCCATTCGATTGAAAATGGATTGAGCGTCAGTCATGAGTCTTGAGGGTAGTGGTTGATTGCTTACACAGCCATAGTGGCTGGGCGCTCCCAGCGCCGTTGCTTGAAATCCCCGATTACTTCTCACTACCGGGCAGGGTTGATACCTGGAAGCGGTTGCCGCCGTTCCGCTTGGCTTCATACATCGCCTGGTCGGCATGACGGATCAACTGCGTGTAATCGCCGGAATGTTCGGGATACAGCGCGATGCCGATGCTCGGCGGGACGTGTACCCGATGCCCGGCCAGATCAAAAGACCGGTCGAGGGCTATCCGGATTTTATCGGCGACGACCAAGGCGCACTCCGGAGGCGAAATGTCATTGAGCAGCACCAGGAACTCGTCGCCTCCGACGCGGCCGATGGTGTCCGATTCACGTACGCACTGCCTGAGGCGATGGGCCACTTCCTGCAGAAGAAGGTCGCCGACGGGATGCCCCAGCGCGTCGTTCACCTGCTTGAATTTATCCAGATCGAGATAGAGCAGGGCAAGCGGGGTACGGTGCCGCTCTGCATAGCGCAGCGCAGCCTGCAGGCGATCATGGAACAGTTCGCGGTTGGGCAGGCCGGTCAACGGATCGTGACGCGCGATGTGCTGCAGCCAGGCTTCCATCTGTTTGCGCTCGATCACGGGCGCAACCTGGTTAGCGACGAACTGCAGCAGTTCGACATCTTCCACGGTATAGCGGGCCTCGGCGTGATAGTTCTTCACCACGAGTGCCCCGATGACGCCCTTCTTCGCCTTGAGCGGAACGCCCAGCCAGTTCAATGCATTTCCCTTGGCATCGGGCGTCAGCAGCAAAATTTGCCCGCCCCGGATGATCTCCTCGCTCAGTGCCGCCGCATCCGGTTCCCTGTGCAACGGGTCGTGTTCGTCGACCAGATACGGAAAGCTCAACGCGTCCTTGTCTTCATCGTAAAGCGACACGAAGAAATTGGCGGCGGGCAGCAAGCCGCCGATGATCTGGTGGATTTGCTGAAACAGGGTGACGAGATCTTCCGCCCAGTGCGCGGCCTCGGAAATGGCATACAGGGCCGCCTGCATGGAGTCGGCGCGCTTGCGTTGGGTCACGTCGCGTGCCACGGCGACCCGTACCAGGTCCGTCTCGGACCATCGGGCTGACCACATGACATGGACGATCTGGCCGTCCTTGCGTACATAGCGGTTCTCGAAATGGGGCTGGGGGTGACCGGCGACGATCTCGGCAGCGGCCTGCAGCGTTCGCGGCCGGTCTTCATGAAACACAAAATCGATCATCGGCTTGCCGATCATCTCTTCGGGGGTGTAACCGAAAATACGCTCGCACGCGGCGCTGACAAACACAAAGTGCCCCTGCCTATCCACGACGCAGATGGCGTCGAGCAGCAGATCCAGAACATTGTTCAGGGAAACGGGGCTATTCGTCTTCATACAAGCGCAGCCATGGGGCGAGCAACCGATCCGAATCGGTCATGGGTCTTCATTGTTGCTGCATAAGATTTCTCGCTGCATATCCTGTCGAGTCACGGATCGCTCCCTGGAGCAGCCTTCAGGCGCCCCTATTCTAGCCTGCGCGGCCGCGAAACCGACACGCTGTCAGCCGCCAGATAGCGCGAATGACAAAAGTCATTCCACAGTAGAAGATAGCCGTATTTGCATTGTCCCCGACTATTCGTCGTCAACCCATTCATTAGTCCGGAATAACCATGCCGCGCTCGCCCGATACGTTCACCCAGGCCCACGCCATTCTGGCCGGGGCACAGGAAAAAATCGACAGGCTCCGCAACCTCCAGCCGTACCTGATCGACCTGTCCCTGCGGGAAAACCCCGTTGGCGCACGCATTGGCCAGACACTCGCAGACAAGCTGGCCATCCTCCCCAGGCTGCGCGAGTTCGGTTTCCGCAACATCCTTCTGGGCACGCTGGATTACGCCATGCCGGATGAACTGGAGGTCGATGACGATTTCATGATGTATCTGCGCGACCACCAGGCCAACATGAACAGCTGCTTCGCGTTCACCGACATCGGCCTCGCGGCGGCCGACGGCACGTTCACGCCCTCGCCTTCGCAACGCAAGCTGCAGGCCTATGGCGTGCCCAACACCCTGCACGAAATCTATCTGAGCAAGGCGGGCATGGCCGGGCAGTATGACGTGGAGACACTGCGCCGCAGCCTGCCGGCCAGCATCGCGTGGCTCAACGCCAACATCCGCGGCGACGATGGCGGCAAGCCGCGCATCCTGATCAATATCGTGGACGGCTGCGATGCCTTCGCGGAAGATCCCGATACGGCCTGTTCCATCCTGAGCCTGCTGGCCGAACAGGCCATCGAAGGGATCAGCATCGAAGACGACCGTGGAACCTACCTGCCCTTCCAGGTGGGTGCGTTCGTCGCGGTGGCCCGCAGTTTCCTGCCGCCGCCGCTGAAACTGCTGGTGCACATGCATGCCGGCGGCGGTTTCGAGAATGCGTCCGTGATCGAGGCACTGCTCAGCGGCGCGGATGGCGCCTGGGGCGGGCTGCCCAAGCGGGCGGCGATCATCGGCCATGCCTCGCTGGGCGAATTGATCGCCAATCTGGTACGCGTGGGCAATCCCCACATGCAGGCGAGCTATCGCGTGGACCAGCTGCTGCAGCTGGCCACGCGGCTTCAGGTGCTGGACGAGGAGGAGCCGGTCCCCGACGACCTTCCGATACTGGGCAACAACGCCTACCGCCTGCCTTTGAGTTTCTTCCGCCAGCAGGCGGGGCGCTTCATGGACCTGCCGCCGGAAGCCATCGGCGGCGCCTACCGGTATCGCATCTGCGCGGTCGTCAGCGATGCAGCGGTGATCGCCGGGCGCCTGGCCGAGGTCACAGGCCAGGCTGCGGAAAGCTTCCCGGAAGACGTGCTGGACCGCATGATCCGCCTGATGCGCCGCGACCTGCGCGCCGGCAAACGGATCGCCTACGACGAGCCGGAACAGTTGTTGCAGCTTTTTGCTCGCGCTTCGCGACTCTGAGGTGTATGGTCGCCCTCCGGGCGTGCGGAATTCCACGCCTCGATGCGTCGTAGTATGCTGAACGGCGCGAACACATTCCCCTGCAGATCGGGTGCCTCCACATGACTGACAGTTCAAAAGACACGGAAATCGACAGCGCGGTCTACAAGACCCTGCTGGAATCGACCAGGGCCATCCCCTGGAAGATCGACTGGCAAACCATGCGTTTCGCCTACATCGGGCCGCAGATCGAGAGCCTGCTCGGCTGGTCGCCGGCAAGCTGGGTGACCGTGGAAGACTGGGCGACCCGGATCCATCCCGAGGACCGGGAGCGGGTGGTCAATTTCTGCGTCGCGCAGTCCAAGGCGGGAACCGACCACGAAGCCGACTACCGCGCCCTGACGCAGGACGGCGATCACGTCTGGATCCGCGACGTGGTGCACGTGGTCCGCAACGATGCCGGCGAAGTCGACGCCCTGGTCGGATTCATGTTCGACATCAGCGAGCGGAAAAAGACCGAGGAACAACTGGTCATCCTGCAGAAGGAACTGGAGGCGCTGTCTTTCAAGGACGGTTTGACCGGCGTCGCCAACCGGCGCATGTTCGACTCCATCCTGGAAGTGGAATGGGCCCACGCACGGCGCAACAACCAGCCACTGTCGGTCATCATGCTCGATATCGATTACTTCAAGCAGTACAACGACTGCTATGGCCACATCGAAGGGGATGCCTGCCTGAAACGGGTCGCCCAGACCCTGAATTCGGCTGCGACCCGGGCGCGCGACCTCTTCGCCCGCTTCGGCGGGGAGGAATTCGTGCTGGTGCTGCCCGGAACCGACGAAGGGTCGGCGGCGAAGATCGCCGAGCGCTGCCGCAGCCTGATCTTCAAGGAACAGATTCCGCATGCGCAATCCCCGGTCAGCCAGATCCTCACGGTCAGCCTCGGGGTCGGCACGATCATCCCCTCGCATCAGGACGACCCGCTTGTATTCATTGAAGCGGTGGACAGACGGCTTTATCAGGCAAAGCAACACGGTCGGAACTGCATCGTCAAAGGTCATTGAGCGCGACCTAATGGCGCGCCCTGCTTTCTCTCGGCTCTCCCCCTCCTGGCCGCTGCCTTGCGCGCCTTTTCACGCCGTCCGTCAGGCGTGCCCGCGCCACGGAAGAAACCTGCCTTCGCCCCTTACCCGCCTGGCCCCTCATAAGGAGATGCCCGGGTCTTGATTTGGCGGGATATGGGTCTAGATTGAATGTGTAGCCGCACGTGCGGCTGGCGTCCGTTGTATGACAACCTGTTTCATAGGAGACCATCATGGCCAACCTCTCGCGTTACGATCCGTTGAATCTTGCCCGCATCGACCCCTTTGGCGATATCGACGACCTGTTTAAGGGCTTTTTCGTGCGCCCCGCGCTCTTCGAAGGCCAGCCGCAGATGCAGATCAAGATGGATGTGAAGGAAAACGACAATGCCTATACCGTGCATGCCGACATTCCGGGCGTGAAGAAGGAGGATATCCACGTCAGCATCGAAGGCAACCAGGTTTCGATCAGCGCCGAAACCAGGATGGAGAAAGAAGAGAAGGAAGGCGAGAAAGTGCTGCGTTCGGAACGTTACAGCGGCAAGGTGTCGCGTAGCTTCACGCTGGCCCACGACGTCGACGAAACCAAGGCCCAGGCCAAATACAACGATGGCGTGCTGGAGCTGACCCTGCCGAAGAAAGCAGCTACTTCAGCCAGGAAGCTGGCAATCCAGTAAGCCCCGCCACGAGAACCCGGTGCGGCGCCATTTATTTATGGACGCCGCACCTCGATCGGCGTCCTCAAGCACATCATTGGCCAGGCCGTACAGGCCAGGATGCTGCCCACCCGGTTTCGGTATCAAGCCCTCTCGCCGGTCGCTAGCAGCAGTCCGCCCCACAGCAGCTTGGTTGGCATCCCCGGTTCCAGTCGGCGAGCCAGACGCATAGCTAAAGGCAAGAAAACGGCCGAGTTCAAGGTCAGTTTGGAGACCGGCAGACCGGTGAAGAATGCACGCACTTCGCCTGGAGTATGCCAACGGGCACCGCGATAGGCGCCGCTTCCGCCGTCGCGCCCTTTTTCGCGATACAGAAGACTGGATCGGTTGAGCCAGCCGATGGCAAAGCGGCGGCGCGCCACCCGCACGATCTCGGCCACGGCCTGGCGTTCGTCGTCAATAAAGCACAGCGCGGCGATGGACAGCACATGGTCGAAGCTGGCATCGGCGAAGGGCAGGTCGCGCGCATCGCCTTCCACCCAGTTCAGTGCCGGACTGCTGTGGGCATGCGCGTAATCCAGCCAGTCCGGATTCGGGTCGAGTCCCGTTGCGACAAGATGGTCGGCCGCGGCGCGACGCGTGAACCAGCCGGTGCCGCAGCCGACGTCGAGCAGGCTGTCACCGGCCTGCGGCGCAAGCAGGCGCGAAGCCAGTGCGTATTCGGTTTCGCCGATCCAGCGGCCGCGCGGGGTGGCGTACCAGGCGTCGTAGTCGGCGGGGTTCACGCCGGCTCAGTGGCCTGCGGGCTGGCGGGCGCGCGCGTAAGCCTCGAAGCCGTCCTTTTTCTTCCAGCCCTCGATGCCGTCCTGCAGAACTTTCACGTTGTCGTAGCCCAGCAGGCGTAGGGCGAACACTGCCTGCGCCGACAGCGAACCGGAGTTGCAGTACACCACCACCATGCGGTCGCGCGGCAGCTCGGCACGTCGAGCCACCGCCTGCCGCCAGTCGATATTGACGGCGCCGGGAATATGTTCCTTTTCGTATTGGGCGGAGTCGCGCGCATCGACGACGAAAACCTTCTTCCAGTCGTCAGCCGGAATCTGTTCCGGCCAGATCAGGCTGCTGCCGTATTCGGCGAAGTCCATATAACCGGACAACACGTCGACCACGGCAGGGTTCTCTTCCGCCCGGGCGGGCGCGGCCAGCACGACGAGGCTGGCAAACAGGGCGCCGAGTTTGATCATGTAAGGGGTTTTGTTCATGGTTGAAGCAGGCTCAGGCGTCGGCCGGGTTGAGGCGCGGGTGAGTTTCCTCGCACGCCATCAGGACAATGAGGCCCGAGACGAACATGGCGGCGGCAGTGAACCAGAATCCCGCCTCGATGCCGCCGAACAGCGCGGCCACCGCACCCAGCAGCAGCGCGCCGATGCCGTAGCCGAGGTCGCGCCAGAAGCGGTAGATGCCGATGGCCGAGCCGCGCCAGTTGGGGTGGGCGATATCGGAGACGGCGGCGGACAGCGTGGGGTACAACAGCGCCATGCCGAAGCCCATCACCGCAGCGGCGAACGACCACCACAGTTCGCCGTCGCCCAGCAGCACCAGGGCGACCCCGGTTCCGCATAGCCACATGCCCCAGACGATGGGCTTTTTGCGCCCGATGCGGTCGGACAGATGGCCGGTGAAGAACTGCGACATGCCCCAGACGAAGCCGTACACGCCGACCACCCAGCCGATGCCGGGCAGGGACAATCCCCGCTGATGCAGGTAGACCGGGAAGAACACCCACACCAGCGCGTCAACGAATTTCTCCACCAGGCCGGCCTGGCTGATCGACGCCATGCGCACATCGCGCCAGGACATCAGGGTGAACACGTCCCAGGTGCCGGGCTTATCCGCGATGTTGGCGGGATAGCGCGGCTTCGGACCGGTCATCTGCCCGGCCGCGTGTTTTTTGCCTTCGGCCTGCGCCCACGGCAGGGTGTCCTTGACCCACAGCAGCGTCAGCAGCCCGGCCAGCAGGATGACGGTGAGACCGAACAGCATCAGGCCCTGGCGCGGTCCGAAGGCGGTGGCCATATAGCCGGTGACGATGCCTGCGATCGCCACGCCGAAGTAGCCGGAGAATTCGTTGAGGCCGATGGTGAGGCCGCGCTGGTTGGCGGTGGTGAGATCGAGCTTGGACGTCTGCGTCATCGACCAGGTGAGGCCCTGGTTCACCCCCAGCAGCACCGTCGCCGCCACGATCCAGTTCCAGTTCGGCGCATAGAGGATCATGAAGGGCATCGGCACCGCTGCCAGCCAGCCGATGAACAGCACCTTCTTGCGGCCCATGCGCTCGGACAGGCGGCCGGCGACGAAGTTGAGCGTGCCCTTGACGAAGCCGAAGGCGGTGACGAAGGCCATCAGCATCATGAACGAGCCCTTGGCCACGCCGAACTCGGTTTCCGCGAGCGCCGGCACCACGGTGCGGAACATGCCGATGGTGAGGCCGACCAGGAACACCTGCACCAGCTGGTGCGAGAACTGGGCGAAGTTATGGCGGATGCCGTAGCGGTACTCCGCCACGCCCTGAGTCAGCGACATGTATCAGTTACCCAGGTTGAAGGCGACCATGCGGTCCATTTCCGCAGGGCGCGGCGGAATGGCTTCGGTCAGCGCGATAACGAACGCATCCCGGCTCATCGCGAGCATGGGATTCCAGCGTTTTTCGAAACCGAGCGTCGACATCGGCTTGCCCGACATACCGGCGCCGCAGGCGCTGCCCGAGGTGTGCCCGGGATAAAGCTCGACCTCGGCCGGCAGCGTCAGCAGGCGTTTGTGCAGCGTGTCATAGAGCTGTCCCGCCATTTCGGTTTCCTTGCCGGCGAGATCGGGCCGTCCGGCACTGCCGACGAACAGGGTGTCGCCGGTCAGGACGAACCATGGCGTCTCGGTGCGGCGCTTGTCGGTCACCAACAGACAGATCGAATCCGGTGTATGACCCGGGGTATGCAGGACATCGACAAAGACGTTGCCAACCTCGATGCGCTGGCCATCCTTCAGCGGCTCGAAGAGGTAGTTCACGCGCCCTGCATTGGACTCGTGTAGGCAGTAGGCTGCCCCGGTCTTTTCTGCCAGGGCACGCGCGCCGGAAAAGTGGTCGGCGTGGACATGCGTGTCGATGACGTGGGTGATCTTCACGTCCTGTTTTGCCGCTTCCTCGAGGAACCACAGCTCATCGCCCAGAACGGGATCAACGACGACACCGACATGGCATGACCCGCAGCCGAAGAAATAGGACAGGGTGGCGTCCCTGGCCAGCAATTGACGGAAAAACATGTGAAGTCTCCTTGGTATTGATTTTGTGCACGCAGAATGGTCAGGACTCGGCCAGTGGCAAGCCCGCCGCCTGCCATTCTGGAATACCGTCGGCGATCTTCCGCGCACGATAGCCATGCGATTTCAACAAGGCCACCGCCTCGGCAGACATCATGCAGAACGGTCCGCGGCAGTAGGCGACGATATCCTTGTCGGCGGGCAGCTCCTTGATGCGCTGGCGGATTTCGTCGAGCGGCATCGAACGTGCGAAGGGCAGGTGGCCGCTGGCGAATTCGGCGGAGGGACGCACGTCGATCACCACCACGTCGCCACGCCGCGCCTTCTTCATCAGCGAACGCCGCGTTTCGGTATCGAGCTTTTCCGGCGCGGCAAAGATCTGGTCCATGGCCACTTTCAGTTCGACCAGATGTTCTTCCGCCACGGTGCGTAGGTTGACCCACAGCGCGCTGACGTCCTCGCCCGACAGCCGATAGGCGATGAAGCGGCCGTCGCGCTGCGCCTCGACCAGGCGAGCCGCCTTCAGCACCTTGAGGTGTGCGCTCGCCAGCCTGATGTCGATATTGGCTTCGGCAGCCAGGACATCCACGGTTTTCTCGCCCTGGGCCAGTATTTCCAGAAGCTCCAGCCGTTTGGGGCTGGAGACGGCCTTGCCGATGCGGGCGACCTGTTCGTAGAGCAGGTCCTTGGTTTGTCGTTTGTTCATGAAGCGTACATTCGCACGATTATTAGATTAATACAAGCCGCTCTTGCGGCCCTGCGCACTTGATCGCCACGCCCGTGCGCTTGCTGCGGATTGATTTTTCGCAATTGCAGTTGACCTATAGTGTGGTAAATACGTGCCGCCCATCCGGGCTGTCTGACCGCAGACACCAGACCCGGCGCCCGAGGACACGGCATGTCCACAACAACACAGAATGGAATTTGATGTTCGCAAATTGTCGCCCGCATGATGACGCCTCCTGCTACAAGGCCACTCTCCCATGAAAACGAATTGCACCAATCCCCAGTGGATCGGCCGCGCGAAATGCACTGTGTGCGACGTACGCAACTTCGTCCTGTTCTCGGGCTTGTCCATGCCCGAGCTGGATACGATCCTGCAGCCCATCGACAATCTGCATGTCCTGCAGAATGCAGTGCTGTACGAGCAGGGGGCGGCGGCACCCTACGTCTACACCCTGCGTCACGGACTCATCAAGCTCAAGGTCGACCTGCCCAACGGCGGGCAGCGCATCGTGCGCTTGCTGCGCCCTGGCGATGTGGCCGGCATGGAAACGCTGGTGGGCGAGCGCTATCACCACTCTGCCATCGCCCTGCATGACGCCGACGTCTGTCGTATCCCGCGCGAGGTGGTGCTGCAACTCGACAAGACCAACCCGAGCGTGCACCAGGCCCTGCAGCAGCGCTGGCAGCGCTCGGTCGACCAGGCCGACCATTTCATCGTGGCGCTCTCCACCGGCCCGGCGGAAGCCCGCATGGCCCGCCTCCTGATCACCCTCGGCTGCGACGGCACACTCTCCGAGACGCTGTTGCCCAGCCGCGAGGACATGGGCGCCCTGCTCGGCATCACGCCCGAAACGGCCAGCCGCATCATGGCCGAATTCAGGCGACGCGGCCTGATCCATATCGAAAAGGGCGGCTGCATCGACTACGACTACAACGGATTGACACGACTGGCGCAGGGCTGAATTGCCTGTCGCCTAATTGATACGTTTATCGCATTGACAATTCTCAATTCGAGCAGACAACAAAAATTATTCTCTTAGAATTGGACTCCCTTTTTGCTTGACCCGTTGAAACCCCAATAACGAGAGGGGGGGCGCCAACAGGCGGTGTGCCCCGGAGAATACGAATGAAATATGCTTTGAAGCCGCTGGCCGCATGCATGGCCACCCTGTTTGGCGCCGCGTCGTTCAACGTGTGGGGTGCGCCGCCGGCCGCGCCCCCGATTCAGACCCAGAACCAGAGCCCGAGCGGCGTCCAAGGCGGCGCACCCGTCGCCACGGTTCCCCCCGTGCTGGCGACCCGCCCGATGACTTCGGTCTTCCCGACACAGCCGAACGAGTTTCCCGGCATTCCCTGGGGCTCGTTCCTGGTGTTCCCGGAAGTGTCGCTGGCTGCCACCTACGACGACAACATCTACGCCGAGCGCCCCTACACTGCCCCGCGCACCTACGTGACCGATGACGTCGTCTACACACTGTCGCCGTCGATCGCGCTGAAATCCAAATGGCAGCAACACGCGCTGAACTTCGATGCGGGCGGCGACTTGGACCGTTACCGCAACCACGACTCGGAAAACGTCAACGACTACTGGCTCGGCTTCGACGGCCGCTATGACCTCAGCCCGACGACCAACGTGTTTGGCGGCGCCCGCCACTCGCGCGATCACGAAGACCGTTCCACTCCGGGTAGCAATATCGGCCAGATCAAGCCCACCCTGTATGATCACGACGAAGCCCATCTCGGCGTGGCCCACGCGTTCGGCGCCTTCCGTCTGCGTCTTGGCGGCACATACGATCGTTACGACTACAAGAATGGCGCGCTCGCCTCCGGCCTGCCGACCAACAACGACTATCGGGACCACAACCTGAATTCGCTGGGCGTACGCCTGGGCTACGTGCTGTCCCCCCAATACGAGCTTTTTGGCCAGGTGGCGACCGACAATCGCCGCTACGACAACCTGATCCCCGGCCAGACCTTCAATCGTGACTCGGACGGTTACCGTGCCGCGGCCGGGGTGAAATTCACCCTGCAGCCCCAGCGCCTGACGGGCGAAGCCTTCGCCGGCGTGATGGGCCAGAATTTCGACTACAGCGGGTTCTCCGACATCACCAAGCCGTATTTCGGCTTGCTGACCGTCTGGAAACCGACATCGCTGACAACCGCGACCCTCTTCATCGACCGCTCGCTCGAAGAAACCACCGTCTTCAGCGGTCCCAGCTATGCCTCCAGTTCGACCGACACCACCTACGGCTTCGAGGTCGAGCGCCACCTGACCAGCAGGCTGTCGGTCAACGGCCGCGCCGCCTACACGCATAGCGACTTCAACGACTTCGCCCGCGTCGACAAGATCGTCGACGCCGGTGCCGGCCTGCGCTACTACGTGATGCCCAACGTCTATCTGGGTGCCGACCTGCGCATCGTCGACCGGGCCTCCAGCGACATCGCCGCGCAATACAGCCGCAACCAGATGCTGGTCAGCGTCGGCTACACCCCGGCACGCAACCGCGACTACGCCATCATCCCTGAACGCGAGGCCGGCGCCCCCGAAGCGCCGCGTGCGCAAGGCATATATTCCGGTTTCTACCTGGGCGCCCAACTCGGTCATGGCGGGTTGACCACGGCAACCTGGGGGCCGCGCGGCGGCGGCGGCAGCGACACCGCCGGCATGGGCGGCTTTGGCGCCAGCTACGCGCTGTTCGGCGGCTGGGGCACCGAGCTCGCCGACAACTGGTATCTCGGCGTCGAACTCGACGGCGGCGACAGCAACGCCAACTGGAAACACCGCAAGATCAAGAACGACGCCCCCACCGTATTTGTGGACAAGGACAGCAACTATGGACTGAGTCTGCGCGCCGGCTACCTGCTCGACGGCGGCATGCTGTATGGCAAATTCGGCAAGGTGCGTACCGATTTCCATACCTACTACACCGAGAACCAGTTCAGCACGGGCGCCTACGACCGGGATCAAACCCTGACCGGCAACCGTGTCGGCCTGGGCCTGGAAATCCCGGCTTCGCGCAACCTGTTCGTGCGCACCGATTACAGCGTCACCCGCTATGGCAGCTATGACGTGCCTTATCAGTCTTCCGGCGGCGGCGCGACCACGACAGAAACCTTCAAGACCGGCGACGCCGTCTTCAGCCTCGGCCTCGGCTGGCGCTTCGGCGGCCAGCGCCCCCTCGTCGCCACGCGCCCGGCCACCGAACTGCGCGGCCTCTATATGGGCGCCAACCTCGGTCACGGCACCCTGGGTACCCGGCTGACCGGCACACAGTACGATAGCGGTGTCGGCCCCTATGACTTCACTGGCGATTTCGCCCGCTCCGGCTTCACCGGCGGCTTCTTCGCCGGCTACGGCTACACCTTCAACCAGATCTATGTCGGTCTGGAACTGGAGGCGGAGGCAGCCAATTTCGGCTGGGAGCACGAACGGGATACCGCAGGCTCGGGCGGCCGTGACTTTGCCTCAGAGAAACGCGGCGGCTATGGCGGCAGCGTACGGATCGGCTATGTGCTGCCCAACGGCAGCCTGCTCTACGGCCGCATCGGCCAGGTGCAGACCCGCTTCAATACGTTCTACAGCCGGGGCGCCGGTACGCCGGTCAACCAGAGCGACAATTTCGACGGCACACGCGTCGGCCTCGGCGCCGAGATTCCGGCCTCGCGCAACACCTTCGTTCGCATGGACTACAGCTATACCCGTTACAACGATCCGGTGACGGTCAGCCCCCAGCAACCGACAGCGGACATCATGCGCTTCGACAACACGGAAAACCTGGCCCGTGTTGGTCTCGGCTATCGCTTCTAAGTTACTGAATCCGATGAAAATTTAATGGGCGGCCATTGAGAAAAATCAATGGCCCTTTTAAAGGGACCTGCTAGTCTTCAATTGTAGTGAATGTAATGTTGGCCTCGTTACAAGATCGGGGCCAAAGGTCAAAGTGATCAGTCATCAAATTTGAATATGGAGAGATACATGACACACCCCACATACAACTTCAAAAAAATGATTCTGGTAGGTGGCACCATGTTTGCAATGCTGGCTGTTCCGCTGGCGGTCAACTCGGTCACAGGTCTGGATCTGGGCGTGATTTCGGCCGCTCATGCAGCGGAAGACGGCGGCACCAAAAAAGGTAGCGCCAACAAGGGCGGTGCCAAAAAAGGCTCGGCCAACAAGGGCGGTCAGGGCCAGGGCGGCGCATCGAGCAACAAGATTTTCCGCATTCCGGCCGCAGAAGAAGACAGCGACCGTCCGGTATGGGCGGGCGTGAAGGGCGGCAAGTCCGGCGGCGGCGGCAAGCCTGCCGGTGCGGGCACCAAGAAGGGTGATCTATTCGGCGACATGGTTGTCGTGCTGCGCGACGCCAACGGTGTGCCCATCCTGACGTCCAGCGGCTTGGTGCAGGTCATCGCCTACGTCTACGATGCGTCCGGCAATCTGGTTCCGCTGAAGGATGCGTCCGGCAACCCGGTGGTGATCCCTTACGATGCAGAAGGCAACCTGCTGACCACGGTCACCCTGGGCACGACGACGTACAACGTCTACTCGGCTGAAGTCGATCTGGGCCGTCTGAGCGTGGCGCGCGCGCCGGACAAAGTGCTGCAGCATTCGCTGGATGAAGCGCTTGCCAAACTCACGACATCTGGCGCGGTGATTGCGCTGGACGCCGCCGGTCGCCTGACGGTAAACGGCACGGCCATCGACTCGCCGCTGGAAAACCTGGCGCTGTATGACACCTACATGAAGACCGGTACGTTGCCGGGCGTGACATTGCCGGCCAACTTCAATCCGGCTGCGCTGCTGGCCGCCGCTGCGGACAAGACCGGCAACATCAGCGTGGATACCGTGGTCTACATGGACTCCATCCTGGGGATCAACAGCAGCACTACGTACTATGACTTCTCCTCCGTCAACTACGACCGCTACACCACTTGGAAGAATGCGACCGCAACCGTGCTGGTCCTGCAGTCGGATGGCGTGACGTACAAAGCGGAAACGGTGAATCTGTACGACGCGGTGTTCAACAGCACCAACTGGACCGACCCGACGCCTGTGGGTGGCGCGGACGACTTCGCAACCGCTGCGGACGACTACCTGAAGGTGATCGAGTTCGTTCACGACAACGGCGTTCGTTGATCGCTTGACCGGGCGGTTGCCGCCCGGTGTTTGCACACGCAACAGGAGTTTTGATTCATGAATGCTTACAGCAAATGGGCAACGATGGTGTTGCTGGCTGCCGGCCTTGCAACGGGCAGCGTAGTGACTTATGCAGCCGAGGGCCACACCGACGGCCATTCCGATAGCGGCCATTCGGACGGCAAGAAGGGCCCGAAGTACATGGGCGGCGGCAACAAGGGGGGTAGCCACAGCAGCAGTGCCCACAAAGGCGGCAGTTCACACCATGACAGTTCGGAAGGCGGCAGCAAGTCGACGGAAAGCAAGATTTTCCACGGCAAGTCCGGCGGCCACGACGAGGCCAGCGCCGAAGCCGGCCATGAGAGCAGCGGCACCGAGCACACGCATTGATCGTTGATTCGTTGCAGGAAAAAGGGCACACGGTTCGTGTGCCCTTTTTTTGTTACGGAGCCCGCTGAGACACACTGCCACACACTGATGCCGGCAGGACACACGCCCGACACGCCCGCTGCCTAAGATGCTTTCCATCGGCCGGCGCGAACAGCTCGATACGCGATCGCAGCACGCCGAGCGACGTTTCACACTCAATTCTTTAAAGGAATCCGGTTATGAAAAGCATGCTTCAAGCTGCAGTACTCACCTCCCTGCTCGCCTCGTTTTCGGCTTTTGCTCATCACCCCGCCGAAGACATTGTCGATGAAGAGACCTGGGCGATGATCGACGAGAATGTGGCCGACACGCCGCATGCCGATCTGGATTTTTCCAGCATGGGTCTCTGATCTCCGGGAGCCGCTTCAAGCGGCCTATCCTCGACAACCACGCCGGCCTCCTGATGTCCTGTGTCAGGGGGCTGGTTGCGTGTTGCGCCTGGTCTGCATTGTGCAGCCGTCAGCCGCAGTAGATACAACCCGCGTCGTGAGCCTCCATGACCGAGATAGCGCTCAAGCCGGGTAGCGCCGGCTTGAGTTGCCGCCACAGCCACACGGCCAGATTTTCGCTGGTCGGGTTGTCCAGGCCGTCGATGTCGTTGAGGCAGCGATGGTCGAGCGCGGCATGGATGGGGCGCCAGGCCGTCTCGATGTCGGCGAAGTCGAGCACCCAGCCCAGCACGGGATCGATGTCGCCGCTGACGGTCAGCTCGACCTTGAACGAATGGCCGTGCAGGCGCGAGCAGGGATGGGATTCCGGCAAGGCGGGCAGGCGACGCGCGCATTGCAGGTGAAAGATGCGGAAGATGTCCATGCGGCATTTTCGCGCATGTCGCCCGCACTGGCTATGCGGCGGCTATCGGACACCGTTCGCCACGGCTACACTATGCGCCGTCCTGTCTTGCTGTGGAGCGATCATGTCGGTGTCTCGTCTGTCGATTGCTGCGATCGCCGCGTTCACGCTGTTGTCGCTCGGCGCATGCTCCCGCGACGGCGGACCCACGCTGTCCGCGCCCGATGCCTATGCCCAGGCCCAGGCCGGCACGCTCACGCTGATCGATGTGCGCACCTCCGACGAATGGCGGCAAACCGGCGTGGCCCAAGGCGCGCTGCGCATCAACATGGCGAACGCGCAGGGTGAGGCCGGATTCGTTGGGCAGGTGGACACGGCACTGGGCGGCGACAGGAATGCGCCGATCGGTCTGATCGGTCTCGCTGGCAGTCGCGCCACCAATGCCCAGAAAGTGCTCCGCGAGTCGGGTTTCAACCATGTCTACACCATCAAGGAAGGCATGCTGGGAAGCAGCGCCGGGCCGGGCTGGATCGCACGCAAACTGCCGGTTGAGCCCTGCCCGCGTTGCTGAAGCCCCGTACACAATCTCAAGCCCGACAATACCCACCGTGCTGGCCGTGCGCTGGTGATGGGCGGACAGAGTACAGTGCGGTACGTGCAGAAGATGCGAAAGCCCGTTATGGTGCCTCCCCTTTTTCAGGATACAGGGAAGGAAGCCCCCTTATTTATTTTAGAACCGTGATTCTCGTAATCGTGCCCCCCATCCCGTTGGCCACCAGCTCAAACGCCACGTGCTGGCCGGGTTTGACGGTTGAGGCAAGCGGTTTGTCGATCTTGAACGACATCGTCATCGCGGGCCATTTCAGCGCGGGGATGGCTTGATGCGCGATCGTGATGCTGCCTTTGACTGGGTCGATGGCCTTCACGACACCCGTCCCCTGCACGGCCTGATGCTTGCTATCGCCCTGCATGCCGGATGGGGCATTCATCTTCATGTCGCCCATGTCTGCGGCAAGCGCCGGGGTGCCCGCTATCAGTGCGACCATCGTGGAAGTAACCAGTGCATTCATTTTCATTCTCCAAGGATTCATGAGTTAACGGCTGAAGGAAGCTGTCGGCGGCGCATCAGCCGGTACGCAGCCGGAATCACGAACAGGGACAGGAGCGGCGCGGTGACCATGCCGCCCACCATGGGCGCGGCGATGCGGCTCATGATTTCGCTGCCGGTACCGCCGCCCCATAGAATGAGCAAAAGACCGGCAATGATGACCGCCACGGTCATGGCCTTGGGCCGTACGCGCAGCACCGCCCCTTCCCGAATGGCATCGAGCAGGGCCGCGCTCGTCTCGTTGCCGTCTTCGATTCGACTGTGCCAGGCCTGCTTCAGGTACAGCAGCATGATCACGCCGAACTCGGCCGATACGCCGGCCAGCGCAATGAACCCGACGCCGGTGGCAACCGACAGGTTGTAGCCAAGCAGGTACAGAAACCACACTCCGCCGGTGAGTGCGAAGGGTAGCGTGACCATGATGAGCAAGGCTTCGTCGAAGCGCCTGAAGGTGAGATACAGGAGCACGAAGATGATCAGCAAGGTGGCCGGCACGACCAGCTCCAGACGCGCATTGGCCCGTTCCATGAATTCGAACTGCCCCGAGTAGGCCAGACTCATTCCGGGTTCGAGCTTGACCTCGTGCGCCACGGTGGTGCGCAGGTCCGCCACGATCGAAGCCAGGTCGCGTCCGCGTACGTCCACATACACCCAGCCCGAGGGGCGCGCGTTTTCGCTCTTGAGCATGGGAGGGCCGTCCACCACCGCGACCCGCGCCACCATGCCCAGCGTGATCTGGCTGCCCATGGGCGTGACGATGGGCAATTGCGTCAGTCGCGCGACGGTGTCGCGCCATTCGCGCGGGTAGCGCAGGTTGATGGGATAGCGCGCCAAACCCTCGACCGTCTCGCCGATGTTCTCGCCGCCGACGAGCCCGGACACGACCGCTTGCACATCGGCGATATTGAGTCCGTAGCGGGCGGCCGCGGCGCGGTCGATATCGACATCGACATAGCGGCCGCCGGTGAGCCGCTCGGCCAGCGCGGACGAGACGCCCGGCACCGCCTTGGCGACCTGCTCGACTTGCCGGGCAATGCGGTCGATGTCGGCCAGGTTGCCGCCGGAAATCTTGACGCCGATAGGGCTCTTGATCCCAGTGGCCAGCATGTCGATGCGGTTGCGGATGGGCGGAATCCAGATGTTGGTGAGCCCCGGAACCTTGACCGTGCGATCCAGTTCCTCCACAAGCCTCTCCGGCGTCATGCCTGGCCGCCACTGGTCGTGCGGCTTGAACTGGATAGTGGTCTCGAACATCTCCAGCGGCGCCGGGTCGGTGGCGGTTTCGGCGCGGCCGGCCTTGCCGAAGACGTGGGCCACTTCGGGCACGGTCTTGATCATCCTGTCCGTCTGTTGCAACAACTCGCTGGCTTTTTGCGCCGATAGCCCAGGCAGCGCCGACGGCATATAGAGCAGATCGCCTTCGTCCAGCGGCGGCAGAAACTCGCCGCCGATCCGGCTGATCGGCCAGGCCGCGGTGAGGAACAGCAACGCGGCCACTGCGAGCGTCGTCTTCGGCCGTGCCAGCACCGCATCCAGCAGCGGCCGGTAGGCGCCGATGAGCCAGCGGTTGAGTGGATTCTTCGCTTCATCCGGGACCTTTCCGCGTATCCAGTAGCCCATCAGCACGGGAATCAGCGTCACTGACAGACCGGCCGCCGCGGCCATGGAGTATGTTTTGGTGATCGCAAGCGGCCCGAACAACCGACCCTCCTGCGCTTCCAGCATGAACACCGGCACGAAGGAAATGGTGATGATCAGGAGCGAGAAGAACAGCGCGGGCCCGACCTCGACGGCGGACTCGGTCATGACCCGCCAGTGCGCCTCGCCCTGGAGCGTCTGGCCGGGATGTTCGCGCTTCCATGTTTCGACATGCTTGTGGGCATTCTCGATCATGACGATGGCCGCATCCACCATCGCCCCGATGGCGATCGCGATGCCGCCCAGCGACATGATGTTCGCGTTCACGCCCTGGTAGCGCATGGCGACGAACGCCGTCAGCACGCCCAGCGGCAGGGAGACGATAGCCACCAGCGACGAGCGCACATGCCACAGGAACAGGGCACACACCAGTGCGACGACAATAAATTCTTCGATGAGTTTATGGGTGAGGTTTTCCACCGCGCGGTCGATCAGCTTGCTGCGGTCGTAGGTGGTGACGATCTCCACGCCCTTGGGCAGGCTGGCCTTGAACTGTTCCAGCTTGGCGTGCACCGCCGCTATGGTTTCATGCGCGTTCTTGCCGCTGCGCAGAATGACCACGCCACCAACCGTTTCGCCCTGGCCATCCAGCTCCGCGATGCCGCGCCGCATTTCCGGCCCGAACTGGATGGTTGCCACGTCGCCGAGCAGGACCGGCACGCCGTTCGCCAGCTTGAGCGGAATGGCCCGGAAGTCGGCGAGCGATTTGAGATAGCCGCTGGCGCGCACCATCAGTTCGGCTTCGCCGAGCGTCAGTACCGAGCCGCCGCTCTCCTGATTCGCCTTGCCGATGGCGTCCTTCACCGCGGCCTGCGTGATGCCGAAGCTGGCCAGCTTCACCGGGTCGAGCACGACCTGGTACTGCTTGACCATGCCGCCCACCGTGGCCACTTCGGCCACGTTCGGCAGGGTCTTCAACTCGAATTTCAGGAACCAGTCCTGCAAGGCGCGTAACTGCGCCAGATCATGGCGCCCCGTCCTGTCAACCAATGCATATTCGTAAATCCAGCCCACGCCGGTGGCGTCGGGGCCGAGACTCGAGCGGGCCGTGGCCGGCAGCCGCGCCTGGATCTGATTGAGGTATTCCAGCACGCGCGAACGCGCCCAATAAAGATCTGTGCCGTCCTCGAACAGCACATAGACGAAGCTGTCGCCGAAAAAGGAGAAACCGCGCACCGTCTTGGCTCCCGGCACCGATAGCATGGTGGTGGCCAGCGGATAGGTGACCTGATTCTCCACGATCTGCGGCGCCTGGCCAGGATAGCTGGTGCGGATGATGACCTGCACGTCGGAGAGATCGGGCAGCGCATCGACAGGCGTCGTCTTGACCGACCCGATGCCCCAGGCGACGAGGAACAGCGTGCCCAGCAGCACCAGGATGCGATTGGCGACCGACCAGCGAATCAGCTTGGCAATCATTGTCCGACTCCTGACCGCTCGATGCGTTCGACAACCAGTCCATCGTCGGTCTGGCGCACGCCGACGCGCACCTTGTCGCCCGCCTTGAAACCCTGGGCCAGGTCCGGTGTCCCCAAGGGAAAGGTCATGGTCATGCCCGGCATGCCCAGCATCTTGAACGGTCCATGGGTCAGGGTGATCTCGCCCGGGGCGATGCCCTTGATGGTGGCCTCCGCCTCGTCCATTGCAGGTGATGCCGACATGGCTGTTTTCTCCGCCGGCCGTGCCGCGATCCCGCTGAGACTGGCTTCGGAGTCGAGCAGGAACTGCCCGCTCGCGACCACTTGCTGTCCTTCGTCCAGTCCGGCCGTGATGACCGTCTGGTCGCCGACCTCCTCGCCCAGCGACACCTCGACCGGCGTGTACCGGCCTTGTTCGCCCGCGAGCATGACCAGCGCGCGCCTGCCGGTGCGGATGACGGCCTCGGTGGGTACGGCAAGCGCCGTGCCTTTGGACTTGCCTTGCAGGGACACCTGCGCGGACATGCCCGGGCGCAACTGTCCATTCCGGTTCGGCAACTCGATCCGTGCCTGCAGGGTGCGGGTGGCGCCTTGAAGGACGGGCACGATGCTGGCGACGTGGCCCTCGATGGGGCTTGCTTCTCCTGCCACGGTCGCGGTCACGCGGTCGCCTGTGTCCACCCGGTCCGCCAGCGCCTGCGGCACCGCTGCTTCCAGCCAGACGCTCGACAGCCCGTTGATGCGTGCCAGCGTCTGTCCGGCCATCAATGTCATGCCTGCGCGTACGTCGAGCGACTGGATCACCCCGCCAATCGGCGCGGCGACCGTATAGCGCGACTGCACGACGCCGGTTTTCTCTACCGCGCCGATCATGCGCTCGGGCATGCCCAGCAAGCGCAGGCGGTCGCGCGCCGCGGTCAGCAGACCCGCATCGCCGGATCGCCGGATCGCCAGCAGCTCGTATTGCGCCGCCGCCCACTCGGGGACCAGGAATTCCACCAGGGGCTGCCCGGCGCGCACCATGTCGCCCGGCGCCAAGGGCCAGACGCGCTCGACAAAACCGACGCTGCGATTTTGCACCACCGCCACGTCGCGCTCGTTGAAGCCGATGATCCCGGTCACCTCGGCCTGGAAGGCAAGCGGAATATGCTCCACCTTCGCCAGCCGCACGCCGAGATTCTGTGCGACGGCCGGATCGATCTTCACGCCCGTCTCTTCGCCGCTGGCATCGGCATACTTGGGCACCAGCGCCATGTCCATGAAAGGCGACTTGCCCGGCTTGTCGAAATGCTGCTGGGGAACCATCGGGTCGTACCAGTACAGTACCTTGCCTGCACCCTGTCCGGGTTGGAGACTGGCGGGTTCTGTTTTGGCCGCCCTAGGTGCCGGCTGGCTGGCCCACCACCAGCCGCCGGTTGCGCCGAGCGCGAGCAAGGCGGTACCGAGTGCGACGAACAGCAGGATTTTCTGGGGCTGTCTCATTGTTGTTCTCCTGGGTGATCGCCGTAGGCGTAATACAGACGTGCAGCGACTTGCCGGCGCTGCCCTTCCAGTTCGATGACCTTGAGTTCCGTATCGATGCGTTCGCGGCGCGCGGCAATCACCTCGGCCAGACTGCCTTTGCCGCCGCACCAGGCCGCCATCGCCAGTTCGACCTTCTCGTCGGCGAGCGGCAGCAACACCTCGCGCTGGCGCTTGACGGTATTCGCAAGTCGCTGGTGCTCGGCCAGGTCCGACTCCAGCATGGCGGCGTGTTCGCGCAGCGTGGCCTCGCGCTCGGCATCCAGACCCGCACGCTCGGCGCGTTTGGCGGCGATTTTCGGGTCCTGGCGCGACCCGGGGAAGATCGGCAGGTCGAAGCTCATCTGCAGCGAAACCATGTCGCTGAACTGCGGGCCGCGCTGCTGGTAGGCCAGCTCCAGCGCCCAGTCCGGCCTTTTTTCGGCCTGCGCTTCGCCGATCTCGGCGTCGAGCATGCGTTCCTGCGAATCGAACCCGGTCAACTCCGGATGCCGGTGCAGGCTGTGCGCCAGCACGTCGTGCGAGATCGGCCAATCCGGTGAAGTGCCTTGCAAGGGCTCTTCGGCTGCGGCACCGATCCACCGCTTGAGGGCAGCAATGGCCTGTTCGCGCCGCGTGCGCAGCTCGTCCGCACGGTCCTCGATCAGGGCCGCCTCCTGCCGCGGCATGACTGCGTCTGTCGGTGTCCCTTTGCCACCGGCGAGCATGGCCTTGACTGCCGAATCGAGCAGCCGGTTTTCTGCGCGCAAGTCATCCATGCGGACGAGCGCTTGTTCGACACTTGCGCGCGCGATCCATGCGATGGCCGCTTCGCGTAAGACGGTAAGGCGGGTAATACGGGTCTGCGCTTCGGCGACCGCCACCTTGCTCTGCGCTACCGCGATACGCGCCTCCCGCTTGGCGCCATTGGGAAACTCCTGCATCACGCCGATGCGGCGCATGGTCATGAAGTCGCGGGACACGCTGTAACGGTCGGGCCCGCTGATCGGCAGGTTATCGATGCCAAGCTCGAGTTTCGGGTCGGGCAACTCGCCCGCGGGCAATGAATTCGATTGCGCTGCCGCGGCGTCTTCTTCGCGGGCTTTGAGTTGAGGCGCATCCGCCTGGGCAAGGCGCAGCGCTTCGTCGAACGTCAGCGAGTGGCCAAGCGTGCTGAAACCGGCAAGCAGCATGGCGACGACCATACGCTTCCCGGGTTGAAACGGGATGAGGGAGAACATGACGACCTCTCTTCGGCTGAACAAGACAAGGCGCCGCGCGAACGCAGCACCGCCCGTCACGACCGAAGCGGTCTAAATGCGGAAAACCTGGTATTGGATACGAAGCGGGGGCGAAGCGTCCGCCAGCCACATCGGGCTGTCACGGAGGCTCCGGGAGGAAGAACGATCGCCTGCGTCAAGATGCGGCACGATCCAGAATCCCAACCATGCGAACGGCAGGAGATCGATAGCCGGAACCTGATTCGACTGCGCGGACTGGTCACAGTGCGCCTTGCATAACGGAGTCGGTTTGCTCGCCATTTCGCGCGCACAATCCGGCGACATGTCGGCGTCCTCGGCCGCGTTCGGTGCCGCGAAAAGCATCATCTGCAGCGGGCATGCATACGCCGCGACCGCGAGCTGGCCCGAGATCAGGATCACGGCACAGAGAAAAGCGATTGATCGGCGTATTTTCTTGCGGAACATGACTGCACTATAAACCGATGCGTTTCATTTAGGAAACCCCGCTTATCCCTCCCGGAGTTGGTGCTGCAAACCCCAGCACAAGCAACCCCGGCAACGACCACGTGGTGGATCAGCCCGCGCAGCAGGACAACTGTTTCACGTCCCTGGTGAAAGTTTGGGCGCATAGCTTGAGCCCTTCCACCATGGTGAGATAAGGGAACAACTGCCCCGCCAGATCCGCGACAGTCATGCGGTTCTTTATCGCCATCGCGGCGGTCTGGATGATCTCGCCACCTTCTCCCGCCAGCACCTGCGCACCCAGCAGGCGTCCGGTGTCTCTGTCCGCCACGAGTTTGATGAAGCCGCGGGTATCGAAGTTGGCCAGTGCGCGCGGCACGTTGTCCAGCGTCAAGGTGCGGCTGTCGGTTGCCATGCCTAGCCTGCTTGCCTGCGCTTCGGTGAGACCCACCGTGGCCACCTGCGGATCGGTGAACACGACCGCCGGCACGGTGGACAGATCGAGCGCGGCATCGCCGCCGGTCATGTTGATGGCAGCGCGGGTGCCCGCGGCCGCGGCCACGTACACGAACTGCGGCGCGTTGGTGCAGTCACCGGCCGCGAAGATATGCGGCTGGGAGGTGCGCAGGTGGTCGTCCACGACAATGGCGCCCCCGGCATCCATGGCCACGCCGGCACGCGCGAGATCGAGCCCCGCCGTATTGGGCGTGCGCCCGGTGGCGACGAGCAGCTTGTCGCCGCCGATGAGCCCCGCGCTGGTTTCGAGCGAGAACAATTTGCCGTCGAAGCACACGCCGGTCACTGCGGTATCCGTGAGAACCCGCATGCCTTCCTCGATCAGAGCGGCCTTGAGCCCTTCGCCAATCGCCGGGTCTTCCTTCGACAGCAGCGTGCCGCGTGCTACGAGGGTGACGCGGCTGCCCAGGCGCAGATACGCCTGCGCGAGTTCCAGCGCCACCACCGAGCCGCCGTATACGATCAGATGGGCTGGCGTTTCCTCGGCGATCAAGGCCTCGATCGACGTCCAGAACGGCGTTCCGGCAAGACCTGGTACGTCCGGAATATACGGCGAACGGCCGGCGGCGATCAGGATGCGGTCGGGCGTGAGGCGCGTCTCGCTGCCGTCGGCCTGGTGCACGACGAGGGTCCTGGCATCCTCGAAGTGAGCCAAGCCGCGCAGCAGCGTGATGCCGGGGTTGGCTTCCAGAATGCTTTCGTATTTGGCGTGGCGCAGTTCTTCCACGCGCGCCTGCTGCTGCGCGACCAGCGCCTTGCGATCCAGCAGGGGCGCGTGCCGGGCCAATGCGGGAAACGGATGTTGGGCTTGCAGGTGCGCCACGTGGGCGGCGCGGATCAGGATTTTCGACGGCACGCAGCCGACATTGACGCAGGTGCCGCCGATGACGCCCGCTTCGATCACCGTCACCGCCGCGCCTTCCTCCGCTGCGCGGATGGCGGCGGCGAAGGCTGCCGAACCGGTGCCGATGATGGCGATCGTGAGTCTGGAATCGGCCGCGGGCGAAGCGCCGCAGCATGTTTCACCCGCGAGTTCCGCGCCATAGCCACTGGCGCGCACGGCGTCGAGCAAGGCGGCTGCAGGGGTGTCTGCCTCGGCATCCACGCGGGCCGTGGCATCGGGATAAGACACCTCCGCACGGGTCACTCCGGCCACCGTCAGCAGCGCCTGCCTTACGGATGCGGCGCAGTGGTCGCAGCTCATGCCCGTCACGTGGAGAACGTGTTCGCTCATTTGGGCTGCCCGTCACGGGCAGCGGCCTTGACGGTGGATTCATAGCCGGCTTCGAAAGTGGCATCCTCCAGCGCGTTGATACTGGCCCTGGCGTCGTCGAAGGTCACCACAGCTTCCTTTTTCTCGAAGGACACGTTGACCTTGGACACGCCGGGCACTTTTTCCAGGGCCTTCTTCACCGTGATCGGGCAGACCGCGCAGTACATGCCGGGAACCGACAGCGTGACCGTGCGCACTGCAGCGAACGCGGCATCGGTGAAGGAAAACGCGAGGATCGACGCGAGAATCAGTTTTTGCATGGCCAGACTCCTTCAATAGAACAGCGGGGCGAGATACGGGAAGATCACAGCGAGCGCGATGAGCGCTGCCACGATCCAGAACAGCACTTTGTAGATCCGGTTGGTCTGAGGCATCGCGCATAGGGAGCCGGGCGTGCAGGCGGCTGCGGCCGGTGCCCGGTAGATCTGTTTCCAGGCGAAGAACAGGGCGATGATGGCTGCCCCGAGGAACCAGGGGCGGAATGGTTCCAGCACCGCGAGATTGGCGACCCAGACGCCGCCAATGCCAAGCACGACCAGCACCAGGGGGCCGACACAACACAGGGAGGCGGCGATGGCGGCGATGACGCCACCGATGAGAGGCAAGCGCCCAGCCTTCTCTTGCGACATGGCTTCTCCTTTCCGGGATAAGATGGCGCAAGCTTAAAGTCCGTACCATGCTACGGTGTCAAGCGGGGTTTACTGGAGAGGAAAACGATCCATCGGATGCCAACCATGCAAGGACTCACGATTTCACAAATGGCACGCGAGTCGAGCGTCAACGTCGAGACGATCCGCTTTTATCAACGTCGTGGCCTGCTGGCGGAACCCGACAAGCCGCTGGGCGGCATCCGCCGCTACGGCCGGGCGGACGTGGCGCGCGTGCTGTTCATCAAGGCGGCGCAGCGCATCGGATTTACGCTGGACGAGGTTGCACAACTATTGAGGCTGGATGACGGCACCCAGTGCTCGGATGCCCGCGCCATCGCCGAGCGCAAGCTCGCCGATGTGCGCACGCGTCTGGCCGACCTGCAGCGCATCGAGGGTGTGTTGACGCAACTTGTCGGCCGCTGCGCCACCAGGCGGGGCAAGGTGCGCTGCCCTTTGATCGACGCGCTGCAACCGCCGCTTGCGCATGACGACACGTAGCGTCCGCGCCAGACTCAGGTAGCCAGTTCCTTCACCAGCGTATTGCGGCGACCGGTTTCGCTGCCGGTGAGCGCGAAGCCCTGCAGGCGACCACAGTCGTCGACATGCAGTGCGCAGATGCCGGTATCGCCGCACGCCACTTTCCAGCCCCCTGCCGCGCCGAGTTTGGGCGGCAGCACGGCCACGGGATGCGCCGGCGTCTTCACCATCACCGGCATCGCCGGGTACACCACCGGCGTCGGCGTGCCGGCGAGCGTGGCGGCCAACGCGCGCGCCTGCACCATCAGCGGCTGCACATAAGGCAGGTTGAGCCCGTCGACTTCGGCGCAGTCGCCCATCGCGTACACATTCGCCACCCCGGTTTCCAGCAGACGATTGGTCCGGATGCCGCGCCCGACCGGGATGCCCGCCGCCTGCGCCAGCCTGGTGCGCGGGCGCAGGCCGATCGCCGACAGCACGACATCCGCCGCGACGGCTTCGCCGTTGTCCAGCCCGACCTGATACCCGCTTGCTGTCGGCTCGACGCTTCTGGCGGTACATCCGAAATGCCAGTTCACCCCAAGTGCGGCAAGGCTATCGGCCAGACGCCGGCCGGCCTCGACCGGTAACAGCCGCTCCAGCGGCCATTCACCCAGGTGGACCACATCGACCGTGAAGCCGGCGTGCACCAGATCGTTGGCGAACTCGCAGCCGATCAGTCCGCCGCCGAGCACCGTGACGCGCTTTTTGCCGTCGAGGGCATCGCGGAAGGCGGCGTAATCGGCCAGATCATTCACCGCCAGCACTGCGGCAGCGCCGCTGCCGGACAGGCCGTGCGGGATCGGATCGGCCCCCAGGGCGAGCACCAGCTTGCCGTAGTCGAGCGCACCGCTGCCGGTTTGCACGCGTTGGTTCTGCATATCGATCGCGGTCACGCGCGCATGCGTGAGCACCGTTGCATGCTGGTCCGCCGCCATTTTCTCCGCACTGGCGCCTGCCAGTGCGGCCGCAGACCTGCCTGCCGCAAGAGCGTTCGACAGGTTCGGCTTGGAATAGAAGGCCCCGTCGTCCGCCGTGACGAGCGTGACGGGCGTGCTCGTGTCGCGCTTGCGGATTTCCTTCAGCAAGGTGTAGCCGGCAAGACCCGAGCCGACAATGACGATGGGGGGCATAAAAAGCTCCTGGAGAATGGAGGCCGCATCGTGCGGCCCCGGTTACATTCAATGGCGTTCAGGCAGCCGTGATTTCAACCATCTCGAAATCCGCCTTGGCCACGCCGCAGTCGGGGCATTCCCAGCCTTCCGGCACGTCCTCCCAACGGGTGCCGGGGGCGATGCCATGCTCCGGGTCGCCTTTGGATTCGTCATAGATGTAACCGCAAACGATACATTGCCAAGCTTTCATGTTATTTCCTTTCAATCGACCAAGTCGTCTTCAATAATTCATTCAGGCGGCAATCGCGTCTTTTTGCGCCTGGTAGTGCATCGCGTGCTTCTCTTCCACCTTGATCAGCGCGGCGAAACGCTTGGCGGCCTTGTCCAGCACTGCCTTGAAGATCTCGGCGTGCACCTTCGATTCGGCGATCTGCTCGTCCATCTCGGCCACCGCAGCGGTGTTGCCTTCGGTCATCGCCTCGTGGCGGAACTTGGGGTACATCTCGGTGTACTCGCGGGTTTCGCCGTCGATCGCATACTGCAGGCACTTGGCCGGCGTCATCGTTTCGTCGGCGAACAGCAGCTCGGCGTGGCCAAAGGCGTGCAGCATTTCCTGCGCGGCGGTGTCTTCGAACACCCTTGCCGTGGCCTCGTCGCCGGCCTTGCGGCACTGGCGCGCAAACCACATGTACTTGATGTGGGCCATCGATTCGCCGGCAAAGGCCGCTTCGAGGTTCTGGATGGTGGGGGACGTCGTGTACTGCATGATTTGCTCCTGTTCGGTTGATTTACGATGCCAATCAAGACAGGAGCAATGTTAGAGAAAACAAATATATCGATCCAACGGAAATCTTGGATGAAAACGATTGATGATATCGATCGGCCTGCCTGAGCAACTCAAGCGAAACGGGCGCGCCAGCGCCGCAGGACCGCCTCCATCCGCGCCATGCTGACGTAGAAGGTGGGGGTGATGTAGAGCGTCAGGAACTGCGAGAAGAACAGGCCGCCGACCACGGCGATACCGAGCGGACGGCGCGCCTCGCCGCCGGTACCGAAGCCGATGGCAATCGGCAGGGTAGCGAAGATGGCGGCGAAGGTGGTCATCATGATCGGCCGCAGACGCACCAGGCAGGCCTCGACGATGGCATCCTCGGCGCTCATTCCCGCGCGCTGCCGGGCCAGGGCGAAGTCGATCATCATGATGCCGTTCTTCTTCACCAGTCCCACCAGCAGGATGATGCCGACGAAACTGAAGATATTGAGTTCGTCGTTGGCCAGCAGCAGCACCAGCAACGCGCCGAATCCCGCCAGCGGCAGCGCGGTGAGGATGGTCAGCGGATGGCCGAGATGCTCGTACAGTACGGCCAGCACCATGTAGATGATCACGACGGTGAACAGCAGCAGCAAAGGCAATTGGACCGTCGATTCCTGGAACTTCTGTGCCGCACCAGTGAATTCCAGCGCCACCTCGGGCGGCACGACTTCGCTGGCGGCATCGTATGCCGCGGCCAGCGCGGCATCGAGCGAGGCGCCCGGCGCGAGATTGAAGGACAGGGTGACGGCCGGTTGCTGGCCGTAGTGGTAGACCGCGATCGGACCCACGCCCGGATCGACCCGTGCCACGGCATCCAGCCGCGTGATCCCGCCCGCTGCCGTTTTCAGGGGCAGCTGGCCGATGACTGCCGGATCCAGCTGGGCTTCTGGCAGCGCCTTGACGTTCACCACGTACTGGTCGCTCGTGCCGTAGATCTCGCTGATGCGGCGCCCGCCCAGTGCGTCGTACAGCGTTTGCTGAACCTGCTGGGAGGTGATGCCGAGCCGGGCGGCTTCCAGCGGATCGAGCGTGACGCGCAATTCGGGATTGCGCAGTTCGAGATTGCTGTCGACGTCCTCCATCTGGGGCAGCGCTTCCAGCCGCTTCTCGACCTCGGCCGACGCTGTCTTCAGCGCCTCGAAATCGCCCGATATGAGCGTCAGCTGGTAATCGCTGCTGGAGGCCAGCGCGCCGACGTTGATCGAAGCCGGGTTCTGCAAGGTGACGTTGACGCCGCTGACCTTGCGGGTGATCGCGCGCAGTTCGTCGATCACCTCGTCTGCGCTCTTGCGCGTCCCGCGCGGCGTCAGCCGTATCACCAGCCGCCCGATGTTGCCGCCGGTCACGCCGCCGCCGCCCTGACCTGCGCTCGACATCAGGCCTTCGACGGCCGGGTGCTTCTGCACGAGTGCGGCGAGTGTCTGTTGGCGCTTGGTCAGCTCGTCGAACGGAATGCCTTCCGGATACTGCACGCTGGCGAAAATCATTCCGGAGTCGACGCGCGGAATGAATCCCTGCTTGACGTGACCGGACAGCCACAGCATCGCGGCCAGCACGATCACCGAGAACAGCAGCATGCCCCCTCGGTGGCGCATCGACACGCGCAGGGTGTCGCCATAAAAATCACGGAAACGATTGAAACCGGCATCGAACAGGCGCGACAGGCGATTGTTGAGCGGCTCGTTGACCAGCCCGCGCGCGCACAACATCGGCGTGAGCGTCAGCGCCACCACGCCGGAGAGCAGCACGGCGACGCCGATGCTCACCGCAAACTCCTGGAACAGCCGCCCGATCATGCCGCCCATGAAGAGGATAGGCAAGAAGACAGCAGCGAGCGAAATCGTCATCGACAGCACGGTGAAACCGATCTCCTGCGCGCCGTCGAGCGCGGCCTGCATGCGCGGCTTGCCCATTTCCAGGTGGCGCGCGATGTTCTCGATGACCACCACCGCGTCGTCGACCACGAAACCGATCGCCAGCGTGATCGCCATCAGGCTCAAATTGTTGAGGCTGTAGCCCAGCAGGTGCATGAAGGCGAAGGTGCCCAGCAGCGAACTGGGCAGCACCAATGCGGCGATCAGCGTGGCGCGGACATTGTGCAGGAAGGCGAAGATGACGAGGATCACCAGGCCCAGTGCGAGCAGCAGGGTGAAGTTCACCTCGTGCAGCGAATCCTTGACGAAGCGCGAGCGGTCGAAATGCACCTGCAGGCGAACGCCGTCGGGCAGTTCCGCTTCGATCTGCGGCAGCATCGCGCGAATGCGGTCGGCCACCGCGACCGTATTCGCGCCCGGCTGGCGCTGCACCGCCAGCACGATGGCGCGAGTGCCGTTGTACCAGGTGAGCGCCTTGTCGTTTTCCACGCTGTCCTCGGCACGGCCGAGATCTTTCACCCGCAATGCAGTACCGTCGTGATAGGCCACGACGATGTCGCCGAAGTCCGCCGCATTGGCCAGCGCCACCGGCGCCTTCACCGTATAAGCGCGGCTGGCGCCGTCCAGCGTGCCGGACGGCAGGTTGGCATTGGCATTCTGTACTGCCTGGATCACATCGGCGAAAGTCAGCCCGCGCTGCTGTAGCTTGGCGGGATCGAGATACAGGCGCAGCGCGTATTTCTGCGAACCGAACACCAGCACCTGCGCCACCCCGGACAAGCCGGACAGCTTCTGCGCCACGCGCGAATCGGCGATGGCGTCGAGCTCGGTCAAAGGCAGACGCTCGGCCGACAGCGCCAGATACATGATGGGCGAATCGGCCGGGTTGATCTTCCTTAATTGAGGCGGGTCCATGCCCTGCGGCAGGTTGCGTGCCGCCTGCGCGATTGCGGTCTGCACGTCCTGCGCGGCGGCATCGATGTCGCGCCCGAGCTCGAACTGCAGCGTGATGCTGGTCGAGCCCTGGCCCGATTGCGAACTCATCGACTCGATCCCCGCCACGGTCGCCAATTGCCGCTCCAGTGGCGTCGCCACGGTGTTGGCCATGGTCTCGGGGTTGGCGCCGGGCAAGGAGGCGCTGATGCGCAAGGTCGGAAAATCCACTTGCGGCAGATCGTTTACCGGCAGCTGCATGTAGGCGATCGCGCCGAACAGCGCCATCGCCAGCACCAGCATCAGCGTGGCGACCGGGCGCTCGATGAAGAGCCGCGACAGATTCATCGATGCGTGCCTTCGAGCTTGACCTTGCTGCCTGTCTTGAGGCGTTGCGGAATCTCGATCAGCACCGGCTCGCCGGCGCGCAGTTCGCCTTCGACCACCTCTTCGCCGTCGAGGCTGCGCGTCACGTTCACCGTCTGCACGACAGCCTTGCCGCCGCGCACCACATACACATACGAGCCGATCTGGGCGTGCTGCAGCGCAGCCTCCGGCACCACCTTGGCGTTCGGCTCAATGCCCAGACGCAGACGCACCCGCACGCCCTGTCCCGACAGCAGCGCGGTCGGCGCCCCGGCCAGCCGCACCTTGATCGGGACCGCGCCCGTGGTGGCATCGATCTGCGAATCGACGAACACGAGCTCGCCCTGCGCCCGGACAGTGCGATCCGTATCCCGGAACACCTCGGCCGTCACCTTGCCATGCGCCCGTGCAGCCGCAAGCTCGGGCCAGTCCTGCTGCGACACGCTGGCCCGCACGTCGAGCGTGCCGGGCGCCAGGATCGTCGTGAGCGGCGTACCACCCGCCTGCACCAGCGTGCCGGGGCGTACGGCGATACGCCCGACGCGCCCGTCGATCGGCGCGCGAATCTGTCCGTATGCCACGTCCAGTTGCGCCGCCTCCAGCTCGGCGCGCGCGGTGCCTGCGCGCGCGCGCGCGGATTCCAGTGCCAGCTGCGCGTCGGCGAACTCCTGGCGGCTGATGTAGCCCGACTTCATCAGTGGACTGAGGCGATCGAGTTTCTGGACAGCATCGGCCGTTTCGGCGCGAGCGCCGGCCAGCGTGGCCTGGCTTTGCGCGATACGTGCCTGCGCGGGGCGGCTATCCAGGCTGAAAAGGACCTGCCCTGCTCGCACGGCGTCGCCTTCCTGTACATGCTGGCGCAACACCGTCCCGCTGGTCTGGGCGACGATGGCGACCTGCTGTGCCGCTTCCAGCGTGCCGGGCAGGTCGATCACCCGCGGAAAGTCGCGCACTGCCACCGGGACCGTCCTGACGCTGAGCGCACGATCTCCGCCGCCCTTCTTGTCGCCGGATGCTGAATGCTGGATGCGATAGGCCACCCCGGCCATCAATCCGAGTACAACGACGACCAACAGGATACGCATTTTCATGGGGGGCTCGCAGGAGAGGTGGCGGGCAGGCGGCCCAAGGCATGATTCAAACGGGAAAATGCCGCCAGCCAATCGCTATCGGCCTGCGCCTGCGCCTGGCGCGCGCGCGCCAGGTCGGCCTGGGCGGTCAGCCATTCGAGCAGGCTGCCGACACCGGTCTTGTAGCGCGCTTCGGCCGCCTGCGCCGATTCGCTGGCGCTGTCGAACTGCGCTCCCACCCCCTCGCGCTGGGCTTGAGCCTGGCGGACATCGTAATAGGCATCGGCCACTGCCAGCGCAACCTGGCTGCGCTGCGCCTCGGCATCGGCCTGCAGACGCTCGGCATCGCGCGCGGCGGCACGCGCCTGCGCGGCCAGCCGCCCGCCGTCGAACAGCGGCATCGTCACATTCACGCCGACGCTGTAGGTCGTCGACGGCGAGCGATCGCTGTCCAGAAACAGCGTGCGCCCGGTGTTGGCCGCCAGCGACAGGCTTGGCCAGCGGGCCGCGCGTGCGCGCTCGGCCTCGAAGCGTGCGCTGGTCGCGGCAGCCTGCAGGGCTTGCAGGTCGGGGCGATTGCGCTGGGCCTCCTGCAACAGGTCGGCCAGCAGGGTCGTGGCAGCCAGAGGATCCGGCGGCACGGCCTGCCAGTCGAGTTCCAGCGTTTGCGTCTGGGCGAGGCCCGCAGCCTGTTTCAACGCGGCTTCCGCCTTGGCCCGGTCACGCTCCGCTGCCTGGCGCGCCAGTTCGGCCTCGACCAGCGCAGCTCGCGCACGCAGCTGGTCGGCACGCGAGGCCAGCCCGCCCCGCAACCTGGCGTCGACCGCGTCGAGGCTGGCGCGCAAGGCGGTTTCCTGCTGGATCTGGGCGGTGACCTGCGCACGCGCAGCCAACAAGGCAAAATAAGCGGCCTCCACTTCGGCAACGGTATCCTGCAGGGTGCGGTTGCCGGTCAGCAGACTGGCAATGAGCTGATAGCGCTGGGCATCGATGCTGGCGGCGCGTGCGCCGAAGTCGACCAGCACATAGGCCAGGCTGAGGCTGGGACCGTAGCGGTCGAGCGTGGGCACCTGCGCGCCCGAGCTGGACAACGCCCGGCTATGGGTGAAACTCAATTGCCCCGTGAGCGTCGGCCAGTTGGCCGCGCTGGCGGCATCCAGCCGCGCCGCCTCGGCCTGGATGCCGAGCCAGGCCGCGCGCGTCTCCGCCCGTTCGCGCAGCGCATGGTCGGTCAGGGCGGCCAGGCTGGCGAAGCGCACGACGCCCGTTGGCGTCGCAGCCGGAACGGGCAAGCCATCCGGCTGCGACCAGAAGGTGCCGGGACGCTCAGGCAGGTCGAGCGCTGCCGCACGTGCCCATGCCGGGCACAGCGCTAGCGGCACGCATAACAGGAAGCGATGCAGGATGGTGTTCAAAGTGAGGGGATTCTAAACGAGTCCACTAAACGACAGTGGGCGCATAACCGAGTTCCGCCCGCACCCGACGGAGAATCGGCATTTCTCCTGCAGATGGTGGAGATGCAATACGCATGACATATCGCCTCATTAGGATGCCCCGCGTACTGATTCGATCGACGTCCGGCATACGGTGCCCTCATCAGCCTGCTTCCGTAGTCGATCCGTACCAGTCATCAGTACAACCTCCATTCACGATCAAGGGAACTCCATATGACACTCAAGAAACTCTCGCTCGCAATCGGCCTGGTTCTGGCCGGTTCATCGGCCTTCGCTGGCAGCGCATCCTTCGACCACTTCGTGCCCATGACCGGCGACGTCGGCGCCGGCACGCTACCCGAGTCGGCCCCCTACAAGCTGGCCTCGCCGCATTTCAGCCAGATGACCATCGTGGCCCGCGACCCCGCCCAGGCCCACCGTTTCGACAGCGGCAACTACGACATGCACACCGTGAACGAGAATGGTCCCGAAGCCGGCCGTTTCCTGTTCACCGTGTTCGAAACCGGCCAGGCCGGCATCCAGCGCACCGATCTGCGCACCATGCAGACCGAGACCATCTGGCACAGCCCTTCTGCCGCGCCCGCACTGGACAGCCACGTATCCTTTGACGCCTCCCGCTGGACTCCGTGGGGCACCTTCCTGACCGCCGAAGAATCGTGGAGCGATCCGGCCGGCCCGACCAGCAAGTACGGCCGCCTGTTCGAAGTGGTCAATCCGCTGGCCGCACCCGCCGACATCGTGATCAAGCACCGCGACATCCTGCCGCGCGTCTCCCACGAAGGCCTGGCGTTCGACCAGAAGAACAATCTGTACTTCATCGACGAGCGCGACAATAGCCACATCTTCAAGTTCACCTCGGCCAACCCGCAGGCCGACAACGGCGACGACTTCTTCGCCGCCGGCCAGACCTTCGTGCTGCGCGTGGGAGACGGCACGGTCAAGGAAGCCACCGGTGCCGCCGCCTGGGTTCCGCTGACCGACAACAACGGCGTCGCCCTGCCCGGTGCCGTGGTCGTCACCGACCCCAACGGCCTGACCGCGATCGACGGCCGCGCCACGCCGAAGCTGCCGGCCTTCCGGGGCACCGGCTTCGATCGTCCTGAAGACCTGGAAATCAAGACGCTGAAGAACGGCAAGCAGCAGCTGTATGTGGCAACCACCACCAACCACAAGGTGTTCTCGATCGACCTGCGCAGCAACACGGTCAAGCTGTTCGCCAGCCGCGACACGCTGGACATGGCCACCAGGCAACGGGCCGGCAGCGCCTTCACCAACCCCGACAACCTGGCGATCGACGCCGACGGCAACATCTACATCGTCGAAGACCAGCCGGGCGGCATCGAGGACATCTGGTTTGCCAGGGACGAGAACGACGATGGTGTCGCCGAAGCCATCGGCAAGTGGGCCAGCCTGTCGACCAAGGGCGCGGAAAGCACCGGCCTGTACTTCGACAAGTTCAAGCCGAATGTCGCCTACGTCAACGTGCAGCATCCCGACAGCGGCGTCGATCGCACCATCATGATCAGCACACCGTGCCCGCAGGCGAAGAATGACCACGACGACGACCATGGTCGCGACCGCGATCACAATCGGGATTGAATGAGCCGGCGCTGAGCCGATCTTCAACTCGCCGTCAGTAGCTTGACGGCATCAGGCGCCCTGCCGGTGCAAGCCGGCAGGGCTTGCTTTTGCGCAGACAAACCACTGCACCGGCTATCGGATTGCGGACTGTAGCGACTGCCGCATGGTGTGGGCCGCCGCCACCATGTTGGCGAGCGCCGTTTCGGTTTCCGCCCAGCCGCGCGTTTTCAGTCCGCAGTCGGGATTGACCCAGAGCCTGTCGGGCGCGATCACCTGGGCCGCCTTCTCCAGCAGGCGCGTCATGTCCTCCACATCTGGAATGCGCGGGCTGTGGATGTCATACACGCCGGGGCCGATTTCGTTCGGGTAGCTGAACTCGCCGAAACCGCGCAACAGCTCCATGTCCGAGCGGCTGGTCTCGATGGTGATGACGTCGGCATCCATGGCCGCAATGGCGGGGAGAATGTCATTGAATTCCGAGTAGCACATGTGGGTGTGGATTTGCGTCGCATCGCTCACCCCCGACGCACTGATGCGGAATGCCCGGCTCGCCCACTCGAGATACGCGGCCCAATCTGCTTTCCTCAATGGCAGGCCTTCCCGGTAGGCTGGTTCGTCGATCTGGATGATGCCGATGCCGGCTGTTTCAAGGTCGGCCACTTCATCGCGGATCGCCAGCGCGATCTGCAGGGCAGTGGTTGCGCGCGGCTGGTCGTCGCGCACGAACGACCATTGCAGCATCGTCACCGGGCCGGTCAGCATGCCCTTCACCGGCTTCACGGTCAGCGACTGCGCATGGCGCGCCCAGGCCACCGTCATCGGCCGTGGACGCGACACGTCGCCATATATGATCGGCGGCTTGACGCAGCGGCTGCCGTAGGACTGCACCCAACCGTTCTGCGAGAACGCAAAGCCGGACAGCTGCTCGCCGAAATATTCGACCATGTCGTTGCGCTCGGCTTCGCCGTGCACCAGGACGTCGAGCCCCAGCGCTTCCTGTTTCTCGATGGCGTGCCCGATCTCGTTCTGCATGGCTGTGGTGTAATCGGCCTCGCCGAGCGCGCCCGCCTTGAAGCGGGCACGCACATGACGGATCTCCGGCGTCTGGGGAAACGAGCCGATGGTCGTGGTAGGAAAATCCGGCAGCTTGAAACGCTCACGCTGCACGGACTGACGAACCGCGAACGGGCTGTTGCGCACGTCATGGATGGAAGTCAGGGCGGCCAGCCGCGCAGCGACCGCCGTATTGTGTACGCGCGATGAAGCCCCGCGGGACGCCAGCGCCCGGGCATTGGCAGACAGTTCCGCAGCCGCCGCCTGACGCCCCTGGTTGAACGCGGTCTTGAGCGTGGACAAGGCCGCGATCTTGTCGTCGGCGAACGCCAGCCAGTTACCCAGCTCCGCATCCATTGCAGTTTCGCCCGCCAGGCTCGCCGGCACATGCAACAGCGAACACGAAGGCGCCACCCACAGCCGGTCGGCCAGGCGTGCATGCAGGCCCTCGAAGCGATCGACCACGGCGTTCAGGTCGGTCTTCCAGATATTGCGGCCATCGATCACGCCGACCGACAGCACCTTGGTGGCAGGCAGCCAGTCGATCACCTGGGCAAGCTCGTCGCCGCCGCGAACGCAATCCACATGCACGCCGGCCACCGGCAACTTCAGCGCCACCAGCAGGTTCTCGCGCAACGGCCCGAAATAGCTGGCGAGCAGGAGCTTGACGCCCGCGCCGTTGAGGGCGTGATAGGCGCGTTCGAAAGCCGATCGCCACTCGGCGGGCAGGTCGAGCGCGAGGGCAGGCTCGTCGATCTGCACCCATTCGACCCCTTGCGCTTTCAAGCGCGCCAGAATCTGCGCATAGACCGGCAACAGCCGGTCGAGCAGGTCGAGGCGATTGAAACCCGCCGCCTTTTCCTTGCCCAACCACAGGAAGGTCAACGGGCCGATCAGCACCGGCTTGGCAGCGAACCCGGCCGTCTGCGCCTCGGTCACCTCGTCGAACAGCCCTCCGGGATCGAGCGCGAAATGCGTGTCCGGTTTGAACTCGGGGACCAGATAGTGATAGTTGGTATCGAACCATTTGGTCATCTCCATCGCATGGCACGCGGCATTGCCGCGCGCCAGCTGGAAATATTCCGATAGCGCAATCCGCTCGCCAAAGCCGAAGCGTTCCGGCACGCATCCGAGCAGTGCGACATGGTTCAGCATCTGGTCGTAGAACGCAAAGTCGCCCACCGTCACGAAATCCAGCCCGGCCGCATGCTGCTGCCGCCAGTTGGCCTGGCGAATGCCGCTGGCCACGGCCTTCAGCGCGGCTTCGTCGATTTCGCCGCGCCAGCAGGCTTCCTGCGCAAATTTCAGTTCGCGATTCGGACCGATCCGCGGAACGCCCAATACGTGTGCCCGTGCCATGTGCATGCTCCCAAGAAATGATGGACGCCATGATGCCGATGGGAATACTATGAAACAAACGAATATTTTTCATTGTTTATATGAATATCAATCATATCGAGCTGCGTCACCTGCGGCTGCTGCAGGCCGTGACGGAAGCCGGCGGGCTGACTGCCGCGGCCGAACGCCTGCACCTTACGCAGTCGGCGGTGTCGCATCAGTTGAAGGCGCTGGAAGACGCGCTGGGATTGCAGCTGATCGAACGCGCCACGCGTCCGCTTGGCCTCACCGCCGCCGGGCGCCGGTTGTTGACGCTGGCGCATGCCGCACTGCCGCAGGTGGATTCGGCGCTGCGCGACCTGGCCAAGCTGAAAGACGGCGACGCCGGCGAATTGCGCATCGCCGTGGAGTGCCATACCTGCTACGACTGGCTGATGCCCGCCATGGATAGCTACCGCGACGTCTGGCCCGGGGTGGAACTCGATCTGCTGGGCGGTTTCCAGGCCGACCCGGTGGGTCTGCTGCTGGATGGGCGTGCCGATCTCGTCATCACGTCGGAAACCGTGCCGCGCGCAGGTATCGCGTATGCGCCGCTGTTCGGCTTCGAGATGCTGGCGCTGCTAACGCCGGATCATCCCCTCGCCGCGAAGAAATGGCTGTTGCCGGCCGACTTTGCCGGCCACACCCTGATCACCTACCCGGTGCCGGAAGACCGCCTCGATCTGATCCGCCGCGTGCTCGCACCGGCCGGAATCAAACCGGCGCGGCGCGAAGCACAATTGACGGTGGCCATCCTGCAACTCGTCGCCAGCCGCCGCGGACTCGCCGCGCTGCCGGCATGGGCGGTCGCGCCCTATCTCGAACGCGGCTACATCGCTGCACGCCGCATCGGCAAGCACGGCCTGTGGGCCGAACTGCACGTCGCGGTACGCGAGGCCGATGCGGCGCGCGCCTACGTCGCCGATTTCATCGAAACCGTGAAACGCGACAGCTTTGCCCGCCTGCCGGGCATCCGCCCGGCTATCATCGCACCATGACGCCCCGCCTCACCTTCCGCCTCATCCTCGGCGACGACATCGCGCTCGGACCCGGCAAAGTCCAGTTGCTCGAAGCCATCCGCGAAACCGGTTCCATCGCCGCGGCCGGCCGTGCCATGGGGATGAGCTACAAACGCGCCTGGCATCTGGTCGACACCATGAACCGCTGTTTCGTTCATCCGCTCGTCGAAGCCAGCAAGGGCGGCGCGCACGGAGGAGGAGCGCAGCTCACGCCGCTGGCCGATGAAGTGATCGCCCTGTACCGCCATCTGGAAACCCGCGCCCGCAAGACCACCGAGGCGGACATGGCCAAACTCGCCCGGCATCTGCGGACGGACGGCTAAGTCTGCAGCACGCCCATGCTGACGCTCGACAAGCTCAACATCTATCGACGCTTTGATGGCGACCTGGACGGCTGGGCACGAATCGCGAACGGCCACGACGCCACGGGCATCACGGACGCCGACTGGCTTCTGATCGAAGAATTGCGGCAGGGGCTTGACCTGATCGCTGCAGGCCAGGCGTCGCAGACGTTTACTGCCTTGCTCGAATCGCGCCTCCTCCACACTACCGCAGACGAAGCCACGCGACAGGCGTTGCGCGCGTTGCGCTAACCCGCCCGGAGATGCGTCGCTTGTTCTTTCCCCATTCGATATGACATACTGGATATATCGAAACGTGCATCTTGCCCAGGGGACCTTCATGACACGCGTATTCAGGAAACTGGCATCCATCCTTGTGCTGTCCGCATCCGCCAGCCTGCCCGCTGCGGCAGACACGGCGCATATCGCCGTTGCCGCCAACTTCACCGCGCCGATGAAGGTGCTATCCGCGCGGTTCGAACAGGCGACCGGCCACACGCTCACCCTGTCGTCCGGTTCGACCGGCAAGTTCTACGCCCAAATCAAGAACGGTGCCCCGTTCGACGTATTGTTGGCCGCCGACGACGACACGCCGGCCCGGCTGCAGCGCGAAGGCGATGCCGTCGCCACCCGCAATTACGCCATCGGCAAGCTTGCCCTGTGGAGCGCCAACGCCAATCTGATCGACGGCACCGATGCCGTGCTGAAGCAGAACCGTTTCAGCAAGCTTGCCGTCGCCAACCCGAAGCTGGCGCCTTATGGCGCCGCCGCCCGGGAAGTCCTGGCCAAACTCGGGCTCCTCGATGCAGTCGCAAGCAAATTCGTGGTGGGCGAGAACATCGGCCAAACCTATCAGTTTGCCGCCAGCGGCAATGCCGACATCGGCTTCGTCGCCCTGTCCCAGATCATGCAGAATGGCAAGCTGACTCAGGGCTCGATGTGGCTCGTACCCAGTCAGCTGTATTCGCCGATCCGCCAGGATGCCGCCCTGCTGAAGCACGGCGCCGACAATGCGGCTGCGCGCGCGCTGCTTGATTTCCTGGGAACGCCGGACGCGCAGGCTATCATCCGCAGCTATGGCTACGATCTGTAACCCATGTCCCTGACCGAGGCCGATACGTCGGCCATCCTGCTGACGCTGAAGCTGGCTGCGATCACGACCGCGCTGCTGATGCTGATCGCCACGCCGCTGGCCTGGTGGCTGACCCACACGCACGCACGCCTGCGCGCGGCCGTAACCGCGCTGGTGTCGCTGCCGCTGGTATTGCCGCCGACCGTGCTGGGGTTTTATCTGCTGGTATTGCTGGGGCCGCAGGGTGCGGTCGGACACTGGATGCAGCAACTTGGTTTATCGACTCTGCCGTTCACGTTTGCCGGGCTGGTGGTCGGATCGGTGGTGTTTTCGCTGCCCTTCGCGGTACAGCCGATCGCCAATGCGTTTGCCGCCATCGGCACGCGCCCGCTCGAAGTGGCCGCTACCTTGCGCGCCTCGCCATGGGATCGTTTCGCCAGCGTCGCCATCCCGCTCGCCCGACCCGGCTTCACCACCGCCGCCGTGCTTGCATTCGCCCACACCGTAGGCGAGTTCGGCGTGGTACTGATGCTGGGCGGCAATATTCCGGGCCAGACGCGGGTCCTGTCGGTGGCGATCTACGATCATGTCGAGGCGCTCGAATACGCCGACGCGCACCTGCTGTCGGCCGGATTGGTCGCGTTTTCCTTCCTCGTGCTGCTGATGCTGGGCCGCTACAGCGGACATTGGCAGCGGACCCCGATATGAGCCGGATCGAAGGACGCTTCCGCGCCACGCTCGGCGAGTTTTCGCTCGATGCGGATTTCAGCGTGCCGTCGCGCGGCGTCACCGCCCTGTTCGGCCAGTCCGGTTCGGGCAAGACGACGCTGCTGCGGCTGATCGCCGGGCTCGCGCGTGCGCCCGGACGCCTCGTCGTCGACGGCGAAGTCTGGCAGGACAAGTCGGTCTTCGTTCCCACTCATCGACGCGCGCTCGGTTATGTCTTCCAGGAGGCCAGCCTGTTTCCGCACCTGTCGGTACGCGCCAACCTGGAATACGGCTGGAAGCGCGTGCCGCCCGCGGAACGCACCATCCAGTGGGATGAAGTGGTCGACTGGCTGGAACTGGCGCCGCTGATCGCGTTGCGGCCGCATCAACTGTCGGGCGGCCAGCGCCAGCGCGTGGCGATCGGCCGCGCACTGCTGTCGTGCCCCCGACTGTTGCTGATGGACGAGCCGATGGCCGCGCTCGACACAGGCGCACGCGCCGACATCCTGCCGTACTTGGAACGGCTGCATCACGCACTCGAACTGCCCCTGCTCTACGTCAGTCACGCGCTCGACGAAGTCGCGCGCCTGGCCGACCATCTGCTGCTAATCGAGGCCGGCCGCCTCGTCTACCAGGGCTCCCTGACAGAAGGCCTGACCCGGCTCGATCTGCCCTTGGCGCACCGCGACATCGCCGCCACCATCATCGATGCCATCGTGATCGCACATGACCGGGCGCTCCAGCTCACCCACGTCACCCGCGGCCCTGTCGCGCTGGAATTGCCTGGCCTGCACGGTTCGCCCGGCGCGCCGCTCAGGGTGCGCGTCGCTGCACGCGACGTCAGCCTGACACTGTCCATGCCGCAGCAGACCAGCATCCTGAACCTGCTGCCGGCCCGGGTCATCGAGCTGGCCGACGATGCGCCGGGGCAGGTATTGGTGCGGCTGGCGCTGGACGACACGGTGCTGCTCGCACGCATCACCCGGAAATCGGCACTGTTACTGGGGCTTCAGCCTGGCACACCAGTGGTGGCCCAGGTGAAAAGCGTGGCCGTGGCCTGAGGAGCGGCAGAGCCTACAGTTCGGAAAATAGGTAAGCCAGCAGCGCGAAACCGAGCAGCACGACCGACAGGTTCATTGCAATCCCGCCCCAGGTGCAATAGCGCTCGGGAATTTCGATCGGCTTCAGGGTGCGCAGCACGCGCCTGAACTGCACGATGGAAAAACCGATCACGACCAACGCCAAACAGATGAAGGCGATGCCGATCCAGAAGGACAGATCCCGTCCCGCATGACCGGTCTGGCGCAACACATGCAGAAACAGACCGAAGCGTTCGAGCACGAAGCCGAAGGCCATCAGGGTCAGGCCGGTGCGGTTCCACGCCATCAGCGTGCGTTCGGCGGCGAAAAAGACGCGCGGGTCGTTGAGATCGGACATGCTCAGACAGGCTCCACTTCAGTTGGTAAAGTCGCTTTCAGCGTCGCAGCGAGGCGTTCGAATGTCTCGGGAAACGGCGCGCGCTTGCGCCACACCAGGCCGATGGTTCGGCCGGGCGCGGGTTTCTTGAACGGGCGTATTTCGACCGCCTTTTTATTGACACGTGGCGCAGCATCCACCGACAGCGCCGGCAGCAGCGTCAATCCCAGTCCCATGGCCACCATCTGGCGCAGGGTTTCCAGACTGGTCGCGCGCACTTCCTCGCGCCCGCGCGAGCCGGTGCCGCAGACATCAAGCGCCTGGTCGCGCAGGCAATGGCCCTCGTCGAGTAGCAGCAGCTTCTCCTTCATGATGTCCGACACCTTCAGTACATCCTGCTTGGCGAGCGCGTGCCCGGCAGGCAGCGCGGCGAAAAACGGTTCGTAAAACAGCGGCTCGACACGCAGGCCGTCGTCGGTCACAGGCAGCGCCAGCAGACCCGCATCCAGCCTGCCGTCAACCAGATGCTCCAGGATCTGCGGTGTCATCTCCTCGCGCAGCAAGAGGCGCAGCCCCGGATGCTTCTTGTGAACCAGGGTCAGCGCGTGCGGCAGGTAATACGGTCCCAGGGTGGGAATGACACCGAGATGAAGCGTGCGCGACATCGGATCCTGCGCGTGCTTGGCGAGTTCGCGGATACGTTCGGATTCTTCGACGATATTGCGCGCAGCCGCAAGAATTTCCCGGCCGATAGGGGTGGGCGTGACGCGCTTCAAACTGCGGTCGAACAGTGTCACGCCGAGGAAATCCTCCAGCTTCTTGATCTGCGTTGACAACGTCGACTGGGTGATGAAGCAGGCTTCGGCGGCGCGGCCGAAGTGCCCGTGATCGGCAAGGGCCACCAGGTATTTCAGCTCTTGAAGGGTCATGGAGGTTTTGTTTTTCCGTCGGCTGTCCCGAAAGCCGTATTAGACAACGGAAGCGGCCACGCATGAAGCCGGCAAATCCCATTGTGCCTTGCCCGAGAAAATGCCTATCCCCAATGCGCCATCCAGCGGCGACCGTTCAGCGCATTTTCTCGCGTAAGGTTTCCTCTTCGATCAAGCGGCGGTTAGGTCCGAGCAGGTCGCGCAGCGACAAGGTACCGATGAGATGCATGCTGACCAGATCCTTCACCACAGGCAGACATCCCATTTCAAGCTGGGCCATGCGCCCTGCGGCTGTGCGCGCGGTTGCCCCCGGCAGAAGCACATGTTCGGGCTGCAACGGAATGAGCACATCCATGCAGCGGGCCGATGAGCATGCATGTTTGCGCAGCGTCGGATAATCGAGTATCCCCAGTACACGTCCTTCGCCGATCACGGGATAGGTCCGATGCGGGTCATGATCGTCGCAATAACGCGCCAAGGCATCCGCCACTTTCAAGGCACCGTCGAGCGCTATGACGTCGGGGTTCATCAGATCGCTCACGTGCTGACGTTCCAGCGGATCGACACCATATTCGCGGAAGATGTGCAGGCCCCGACGCGCGATCTTCTCGGTCATGATGGAGCGTTTCATCGTCAGCGTGGTTAGGCCATAGGCCACGGCAGTCGTCAGCATCAAGGGCAGCAATGCCTCGCTGTCATGCGTCAGACCGAAGGCGAAAACAATCGCGGTGAGCGGCGCACCAAGCGTGCTGCCCAGCACACCCGCCATGCACACGAGCGCCCACAGGCTGGGAGAACCACCCGGCAGGTAAGGGGCCAGCAGGGTGCCCAGGCCGGCCCCCAGCATCAGCAACGGCGCGAGCACGCCTCCCGAAGTGCCCGAACCGAGCGCAACGACCCAGATGATCGCCTTCACCGTCAGCAGCGCGATCGCGGCAGCGACAAGCAGATGGCCATTGAGCAGGTCGCCTATGACGTCGTAGCCCATGCCCAATGCGCGAGGTTCGAGATAGCCCCCGATCCCTACAATCAGGCCTCCGATAGCCGGCCACCACATCCAGTGCAGCGGAAGCTTGTGGAAACCGTCCTCGATCCTGTAGAGCGCCAACGTCAACAGCGCAGCCAATACGCCGCACAATAAACCCGCGGCAACGCATGAGGCAAACGCAATCGTGGAAACCGGGTCGGTATGCAAAGGGAAGAGCGGACCGGGCGCAAACACGAGGTTACGCAGAAAGCCGGCGACGGCACAGGCAAGCGCAACCGGCAACAAGCTGCGCGGGCGCAGCTCGAACAGCAACAACTCGACAGCCAGGAGCAGCGCCGCGACAGGCGTGGCGAAGATTGCCGTCATTCCGGCACATGCGCCTGCGACCAGCAAGGTTTTACGCTCGGCGGCGGTAAGATGCAGATACTGCGCAACCAGCGAACCCAACGATCCACCTGTCATGATGATGGGCCCTTCGGCGCCAAACGGGCCACCGCTGCCGATGACGATGCCCGACGAAAGCGGTTTGAGTACCGCCACTCTCGCCGACATCTGGCTCTTGCCGAACAGGATGGTCTCCATGGCTTCGGGAATGCCATGACCCCGGATCTTTTCGCTGCCGTAACGCGCCATGAATCCCACTAGCAGCCCCCCTATCGCCGGCACCAGGATGACGCCCACTCCCAGCGCATGCTGCGCCGGCGAGATGTCGGCCCACGATAGGCGCTGGTAAAAAAACAGATTGGTAAAGAAGTGGATCAGCGCGAGCAGTGCAGCGGCCGCAAACGTACTGGCAACGCCTATCAACAAGGCAACGCCGGACACCATCACGAGCCGGCGGTCGACCGAATAATCCCGCTTGGCGTGCATCACATGATTTTCCTGGACTTCATTGGCACCTGTCCTGAAGACGTCGATTGATTCGCATAGACGAAGTCCCGCGTTAAACCCAACACTAACTCGGCTGTCCGCATGTCCCCGTAGGTACGCCAGGCTGGAGCACCTAACAATTCGAACGTCCAGAATATATCACAATGCGATATATCAATCCGACGCCCGGGCCTGTTGCGCACCCGGTCGGCCCTCGGCATGAACGGGCGCACAAAATGTACGCAGGGCCGGATGAAGCACGGACCATCCAATCCCCACTCGGAGTCAGCGATAGAAGCCCTCTCAAACCAACGACCCGGGTCCACCCATACCATTCGTTTTTATCAATGAAGGAATTTCAAACTATTCATGAGACAAATGTTCATTCATGGCCTTAAATGCAGACACTCCGCAGCGGAGCCGAATATCGATAGGAGAAGGTCATGTCTGGGAACAAATGTCCGTTTCATCACAAAGCCGGGAGCGGTATGTCGAACCGGGACTGGTGGCCAAACCAGTTACCCTTGGAAATCCTGCACCAGCATTCCCCTCAATCCAACCCCATGGACAAGGAATTCAACTACGCCGAGGCATTCAAGAGCCTCGACCTGGCGGCAGTAAAGAAGGACCTCCATGCCCTGATGACCGACTCGCAGGACTGGTGGCCAGCGGATTATGGCCATTACGGCCCTTTTTTCATCCGCATGGCGTGGCATAGCGCAGGCAACTACCGCACGGGTGATGGCCGTGGCGGCGCAGGCCACGGCAACCAGCGTTTCGCACCCCTCAACAGCTGGCCCGACAACGTCAACCTCGACAAGGCACGCAGGCTGCTTTGGCCGATCAAGCAGAAATACGGCAGGAAGATTTCCTGGGCTGACCTCATCATCCTCACGGGCAATGTCGCCATGGAATCGATGGGATTCAAGACCTTCGGTTTCGCCGGCGGGCGCGAGGATATCTGGGCGCCGGAGATCGACGTCTACTGGGGCAATGAAGAAAAATGGCTGGACGACAAGGCGCGCTATTCCGGCGAGCGGGATCTGGAGAATCCCCTCGCGGCCGTGCAGATGGGACTGATCTACGTCAACCCGGAAGGCCCGGGCGGCAACCCGGATCCGGTTGCGTCCGGCCGCGACGTGCGCGAGACCTTCGCGCGCATGGCGATGAACGACGAAGAAACGGTCGCCCTCACCTGCGGCGGCCACACCTTCGGCAAATGCCATGGCGCCGGCGATGCGGCGCTGGTCGGGCCCGAACCCGAGGCTGCCGGACTCGCCGAACAGGGGCTGGGATGGAAGAGTGCTTACCGCAGCGGCAAGGGGGGCGACCAGATCGGCAGCGGACTGGAAGGCTCGTGGACGCCGACCCCGACCCAATGGGACATGAGCTATCTCGACATGTTGTTCGGCAACGAGTGGGAACTGACCAAGAGCCCAGCCGGCGCGCATCAATGGACGCCGAAACAGGCGACCGACAGCAATATGGCGCCGGCCGCCGCCGACGCGTCGAGGAAAGTGCCCATCATCATGACCGCCGCCGACATGGCGATGCGCATGGATCCGATCTACGAGCCGATCGCACGACGCTTTCACAAGGACCCGGAAGCCTTCGCCGACGCCTTTGCGCGCGCCTGGTTCAAGCTGACCCACCGCGACATGGGTCCGCGTTCGCGCTATCTCGGCCCCGAGGTGCCCAACGAAGAGCTGCTCTGGCAAGACCCCGTCCCAGCTGTCGACCATCCCCTGATCGATGACCAGGACGCCACCGCGCTCAAGGCCCAGGTGCTGGCATCCGGGCTGTCTGTCCCAGAACTGGTCTCGACCGCCTGGGCGTCGGCGTCGACGTTCCGCGGTTCGGACAAGCGCGGCGGCGCGAACGGCGCGCGCATTCGCCTCGCGCCGCAGAAGGACTGGGAAGCCAACCAGCCGGCGCAGCTGGCAAAAGTGCTGGGCCAGCTCGAAGGGATCCAGCGTACGTTCCATAGCGGTGGCAAAAAGGTCTCGATGGCGGATCTGATCGTGTTGGCAGGTTGCGCCGGCGTTGAACAGGCCGCCAAAAATGCGGGGCACACGGTGACGGTACCGTTCACGCCGGGCCGCACGGACGCCTCGCAGCAGCAGACCGACGTCGAAGCCTTCGCTGTGCTCGAGCCGATCGCGGATGGCTTCCGCAACTATCAGAAGGCCAGATTCACCGTCTCGGCCGAGGAGCTGCTGCTCGACAAGGCGCAGTTGCTGACGCTCTCGGCGCCCGAAATGACGGTGCTGGTGGGCGGCATGCGCGCCCTGAATGCCAACGTCGGGCAATCCCCGCATGGCGTCTTCACCATGCGACCGGGGGCGCTCACCAACGACTTCTTTGTCAACCTGCTCGACATGGGAACGGAATGGAAGGCGGTCTCGGAGGCCGAGGACACATTCGAAGGGCGCGATCGCAAGACCGGCGAAATGAAATGGACCGGCACCCGCGTCGATCTGGTGTTCGGCTCGAATTCCCAACTGCGGGCATTGGCTGAAGCCTATGGAAGTTCGGATGCGCAGGAGAAGTTCGTCCGCGACTTCGTGGCGGCCTGGACCAAGGTGATGAATCTGGATCGCTTCGATCTCGGCTGATCTACTGGAAGAACGCGGTTGCCTGTATTTCGATGAAGCGTGCTTCCAGATCGGCACCGTCATCCCCGTATCGGGCAAGGCCAGCGATGGTGCCACGTTGCGCGATGCCGCGGCGGACATCGGGACGCTGCGCGGCCGCATCGAATACATGTAGACAGATGGAGGACACAACCATGCTGAAGAACTGGCAAAACGACCTACTACTCACGGCATTGGCCATGCTGGGCGTCGGCATCAAGGGCGTCGGCCTGGAGATGACATGACTGAAGCGCTGAGCCTGCCGAGCTATCGCTATCACCTGCACGACCTGGATCATCTGCACCTCGTGGTGGCGGAGGATGCCGATCGACGATCCGAAACGGGACGACCCCATCGTTTCTGGCGAATCGCCCGTTCGAGGACCGGGTCTGCCGTTGCCAACCATTGATATTGCCTATCAGAACTTTAGATTTTTTGTGTTTCCAAAATGGAATGGGATGCTGTCAAATGAATCCACGATCAACATCGTCGAGACAAACCAAGCAATCACGAGCATGGCTTCTATGCTGACACATCAGGGGTAGCGATCATGGCATTAAGTTCGTACGGCATTTATGGGAACTGGCGGTAGTGGCCTCTGGCTGTGCTGGCCAGCATCTGGCGCGTGGCCACGGGCGAGGCCGATGCCGCGTACGGCTAGGCCTGATGGCAGGATTCGCGGTGATGAAGATGCTGGATACCGCACTGGGATAATTTTTCAATCCATTTTCAAGGAGGCGACCATGGCAAAAGCCAAAGCTGCATCGACAACCAAACACCCCTTCCTCACCGACATCAAGACCTTGCGCGCCCGCGCCCGCAGGCACATCGAGAACGGCGCCGTCACCGACGGCTACCGGGCCGATCGCGCCACGGTCATCAAGCTGCTGAACGAGGCACTGGCCACCGAACTGGTGTGCATCCTGCGCTACAAGCGGCATTTCTTCATGGCCAGCGGCATCAATGCCGACGCGGTGGCACAGGAATTCCTGCAGCATGCCACCGAAGAACAGGGCCATGCCGACCTGATCGCCGCACGCATCGTGCAATTGAAAGGCGAGCCCAACTTCAATCCCGACGGTCTGGCGATGCGCTCGCATGCCGAATACGTCGAGGGCGACTCGCTCGTCGACATGATCAAGGAAGACCTGGTGGCCGAGCGCATCGCGATCGAAAGCTACGGCGAGATGATCCGCTACCTGGGCGACAAGGATGTCACCACGCGCCGCATGCTGGAAGACATCCTGGCGATGGAGGAGGAACACGCCGACGATCTATCGAGCCTGCTGGAAGATCTCGGCCGCTAGATACGCGGTCAGGCCCTGCGCTACCTCGCCGCTTCGGCAACCGGCTCAGGCGTCAGCCCTGCCGTTTCGGCAGTATGCTGGTGATGTCCCAGTGCCAGTGCATAAATTTTCTGCAGATCCTCTTCACTGACGTCGATGAAGGTATCGATCTGGCTCAATGCGTAAACCAGGTCGCTGTGCGGGATCATGCATTTTTCGTCTGTGTCGGCAGCGTCCGCCGTAGGCTCGGATACCACCGCCATACGCCACCACGCCTGCGGATAACGCCGCCAGGAAAACGGAAAATTGTAGGCCACTGCCACCAGCAGGATGATCACGGTATTCACCATGATGGGCATCACGACGAATCCGTAGCCCAGCGCATGAACCGTTTCGCCCCCCACTACGGCTGTGAGCGCGGTGGCACCGCCGGGCGGATGGAGACAACGCAGGGGGTACATCAAGGCAATGGACAGGGCGACAGCCATCGATGCGGCCAGCATCGGTTCGTGGCCCAGCCACTGCTGACTGGCGACGCCGGCCAGTGCCGACACCAGATGGCCGCCAAACACCGACCAAGGCTGCGACATCCCGCCATGCGGGGCGGCGAACAGCAGTACGGCAGAGGATCCCATCGAGCTTGCGACCAAAACGGCAACGTGGCTGCCCACCAGAAGACTGCTGACCCACCATACCAAAAGAATACCGAACAGTCCGCCGACACCCGATATCCAATGCTCGCGCTCCGAAACCGTATAACCGATCTTCAGCGCATCCCAGCCCCGCTTGAGGCCAGCCCATTTTCGCGCGACACGCTCCGAAAACGTCGAGGCAGTTTCCATTGTTCTTGGTCTCCCGCTCACACGTCGAGCATCAGTTTCAACGGCTTGCGCATGCCTGCGATGCGGCATGCCTGCTGGCCATAGCCATGCGGAAACAGGTCGTACATGGCCTGCTTGGCGGCACGCTTATCCCTTCCTCCTTCGGCCAGGTGCTGGATTACCCGGCGCGCTTCAGGCACGCTTTCGGTGTCGCCGTACCATGCACGGATGAAATCGATCACCTGCCAATGGGCGGGCGTCAGCACCAAGCCGTCTTCGGCCGCCAACAATTGAGCAACGGCCCGGCTCCAGTTGGCGGGATCGAGCAAATAGCCCTCGTTGTCGCGCTCGGGTATCAGACTGGCCAGTTCGGCTCGACGGTTCATGGCAGGCTCCTGTTCTTGAGACGAGCCCAGTTTAGAGAACTCTTATATATCCATCCAACGATAAATTTTGGTGTTTAATATCGGCAAAACCGATACTTGGAAATATGGACACCGAACTCGCTCGTACTTTCCTGGCTGTGGCCGCCACCGGCAACTTTGTCGCTGCGGCGAGCCGTCTCCACGTCACGCAGTCAACTGTCAGCGCACGCATTCATACGCTGGAAACCACGCTGGGCGCACGCCTCTTCCATCGCGGACGCAACGGCGCAGAACTGACGCCTTCGGGAAAACGCTTCCTGCGCCACGCCAAGCATCTGGTACGCACGCTGGAGCAGGCCTTGCACGACGTCGGCCTGCCGCAGGGGTTTCGCGATGTGCTGACTCTGTCCGGGCGTATCGCGTTGTGGGAAGGCTTCCTGCCGCACTGGGTGGACTGGATGCGTAAAGCCGCGCCAGACGTCTCGCTGCGCCTGGAGATCGGATTCGAATCCGACATCATGCAAAGCCTGATCGAAGGTACGGTGGACATCGGCGTGATGTATACGCCAACCTCGCGCCCCGGGCTGGTGGTGGAACCGCTGTTCGACGAAACCCTGCTGCTGGTAGCCAACGACCTTGCGCGCGGCTGGCCGGACGAAGGCTACATCCACATCGACTGGGGCCCGGAATTCCATGCCCAGTTCAGCGACCACTATCCCGATGCGCCGCCGCCCACGCTGGTCGCCAACATCGGCTGGCTGGGCGTGCAGCAGCTCCTGACGTATGGCGGCAGCGGGTATTTCCCGCAGCGCCTGGTGCGCCACTATATTAAAGATGGCCTGCTATGGCATGTGCCGGACAGCCCGCAGTTCAAGCTGCCCGCCTATATGGTGTTCCCGCGCGACAGCGAGAGCGACAGCGCCACCCTGAAGCAAGCGCTCGACGGCTTGCGTGAACTGGCCCAGGCAGAGCAGTCGTGATATTGGCAGGACATGCCGCATGAACCGGCGCCTTGTGCGCGGGTTGGGGCTGCTGGCCGCGGTGCTTTTTCTGACAGGCTGCTTCACCGACGCCGCGACCCGGCTTGCCTATGACATCGAGTCCGGCGTGAACCGCATGAACCGGCTGAACCAAGCGCGCTACAGCATCCGCCACACGCCCGCGGAATCCAGCGAATGCACAGGTCCTTACACCGTGCAGCTCGACAAGGTCGGGGCCTTGATCGTGTGGTGCAAGGATACGGCCGGAAACGTCGTCGCAAGCGGCAGCACGTCGTATCACGCGCGCTTCATCGACACGCCGACAACCTTCATTCTGGACAAGCCGGCCGGTTCAACTCTGGCGATAGACCTGGAGCGCCGCGCAGGCCGCGTGGTTGTGGCCGATGTGCACTAACCCCTTTCAGCAGGGCTGAGATTCAACTGCCCGGTTTCCGCGCCACCAGGTCGATCAGGGCCGACATGCCGTGATGATGACTGCCCTCGCGGATGACGGACTCATGTTCGGCCAGATGCAGGATGTCCCAGTCGCCGAACCAGCCGCGCAGTAAATCGGCGGTATACATGTTGGCCGCACTGGGCGGGCCGCCGGTGCCGAACTCGATCTGCTTCGGCGTGTAGCCCTGCAGAATCAGCAGCCCGCCCGGCTTCAGGCAGCGGCGGATGCCGGCGATGACATGGTCGCGCTCGGGAGGCGGCGCGAACTGGATGAAGATGGCAGCCACCAGATCGTAGGCCGCTTCCGGCCAATTCCAGCCGAGAATGTCGACCTGCTCGAAGTCCAGCGCCACGCCGCGGACGGCCGCCAGCTTGCGGGCCTTTTCAAGCGCCACCGGCGACACGTCGACCGCATGCACCCTGGCGCCCTGCTCGGCCAGCCACACGCCGTTGCGGCCTTCGCCGTCCGCGATGGACAAGGCCTGCATGCCAGGCTTGATGTGCGCAATCTGGCTTTCGAGAAATCGGTTGGGTGCGGTGCCGAAGATATAGTCGTCGGTGGCATACCGCGCGTCCCAGAAACTCGAACTCATCCCGCCATCCTTACTTGGCGTTTGCGGCGAGCAGTTTTTCGAGTTGCGCAGCCGGCACCATGCCGGGCACGCGCTGGCCGTTGGCAAAGAACAGGGTCGGCGTACCGGACACCTTCAGCTTGTTGCCCAGTGCGATGGTCTCCTCCACCGGGTTGCTGCACTTGCCGTCATTCTTGGGCACCGCACCGCTCGTGATGTAGTTTTCCCATGCCTTGTTGCGGTCGGGCGCGCACCAGATCTGTTTCGAGGTCTGGGTGGCCTGGGGATGCAGGCCTTCGATCGGATAAAGGAAGGTATACACCGTGATGTTGTCGACCTTGGCAAGCTCGGCCTCGAACTTGCGGCAATAGGGGCAATCGACGTCGGAAAACAGGACCAGCTTGCGTGCGCCGTTGCCCTTGACGGTTTTCAACGCATTGCCGAACGGAAAGTTGTCCCATTTCACGGCCTGCAATTGGTTCAAGCGCGCCTGGGTCAGGTTGGCGCGGTTCTTCAGGTCGATCACGTCGCCGGCGAACACGTATTGCGCCTTGGCATCCACATAAACCAGCTGACCGTCGAGATAGACCTCGAACAGGCCGCTGTAGGGCGTCTTCTGGACCGAGTTGATGGTGGCGCCCGGGAACTGCTGCGTCAGCGCCTTGCGGATGACCGCTTCATTGGCCTGCGCGGTCGCAGCGAACAGCAGGGTTGCGGCCAGCGCCAGGGAGGTGGATTTCATTCGAGACTCCAAAAAAACATCATAAAAACCTAGGACATCGCCTCGCGAACCAGGGCTGCCTTCATCGGCGGCAGGTGATCCACGATCCGCATCCCGGCGTTGCGCAGCCAGCCGGCGCGCTCGTCGGCAAACAGATGATGCAGGCCATGGGTGAGCGCCTGCATCCGCCGCACCGGTTCGGCACGCTCGCGGGCATAGCGTTGTAACACACGGACGTCACCGCAATAAGAACGGGCTGGACGCCGGGCCAGCACGTCAACCAGGATTTCGGCATCGCCGAAGCCCAGATTGACGCCCTGCCCCGCCAGCGGGTGCACGCCGTGGGCCGCGTCGCCGATCAGCGCCACGCCGGATGCAACGACGGCATCCACCCGGATCAACCGCAGCGGGAATGCCGCAGCAGGCGTGAGCAGACGCAGGTCGCCCAGACGATCGTGGCCCGCCGCACGCACCTGATCGGCCAGGACCGCACCGTCCAGGGCAAGCAGTTCGTCCGCATGGGCTGTCCGGGTTGACCAGACCATCGACATACGGTTCCCTCCCAGCGGGAGCCAGGCCAGGATATCGCTGTCGAAAAACCACTGGAACGCAGTGCCGCGGTGCGAACGCTCGCATTCGAAATTGGCCACCACCCCGCTCTGGCCGTAGGGTGTCAATGTCGAGGTCAGACCGGCCCATTCGCGGATGCGGGAGGCCGCTCCGTCGGCGCCGACGACGAGTTCGGCCTCCAGCGTCGTGCCGTCGCCCAGCGTCAGCCGTGTCGACGCGCCGTCCCTGACGAGCGATTCAATCGCCGCGGGGCAGTGGAGCGCCACGTTGCCGTCGGCCTCGATCGCCTGCCACAAGGCATGCTGCAACCGCCCGCTTTCGAGTATGGTCGCCAGATGCGACACGCCCGATTCGTAGGCATCGAGACGGATCGTGCCACGGGCATCGCCCGTCACGTCCATGCGATATACCGGCTGGATACGGCCGGCGTCCAGCCGCTGCCAGGCACCGATGCGTTCGAGAAAACGCTGCGGCGCCGGGCTGATGGCGTAGATGCGCGTGTCCCAGGTGTCGGTCGGGGCTTGGGGCAGCTGGCGCTCGACCAGCGCAACCCGCACACCCTGTCGCCCGAGCGCCAGGGCGGCCGCCGTGCCCACCAGCCCGGCCCCGACGATGACGACCTGATAGCGGTCGCCGCTCATCCGCGCGCACCGAACATCATGCGTCGCGCGACGAAGGTTTTGAGCGGCGGCAAGGCTTCCAGCGCCAGCAGGCCCAAGCCGCGCGCATGGCGCAGCGGCGCGACATCGTTGGAGAACATCCGCACCAGGAAATCGGTAAAACCGAGGCCGCCCATCACGTCGGTCCGACGCCCGCGGGCATAGGCCGCGAGCATGGTCGCGCCGCCCATCTCCGTCTCTGTCGTATCGCCGCACAGGCTTGCCAGTTCCCAGGCATCGCGCAGGCCGATGTTGAAACCCTGACCTGCAACCGGGTGCAGCGTCTGTGCAGCATTGCCGATGCGCACTACGCGCCCGGCCGCTTCGCTGCCGGTATACGCCAGTCTGAGCGGAAAGGTCTTGCGCGGGCCGGCCTGGAGGAACCGCCCCTGGCGACCGCCGAAGTGGCGCTGCAAGGCAGCGAGAAATTCCGCGTCCGGCAGGGCGGCGATGCGCTGGGCCTCGTCGCTGCGCGCGGTCCATACCAATGCGTACCGATCGTCCTTCGGCAGCAGTGCCGCCGGCCCTTGGGGTGTAAAACGCTCAAAAGCCTGGTTGGCGTGTGGCAGTTCGGTTTTGACGTCGCACACCACGGCCATCTGATCGTAGTCGCGTTCGAACCTGGGCGGCGGCACCTGGTCGCCGCGCCCACCGTCGGCCACCACCAGCAGCGGTGCCGCCAGCGTACGTCCATCTGCGGCATGCAGGGTCGCAGCCTCGGCGCCGGGCTCGATGCGGTCCACCGCCACACCATACTCGACCGCGACACCCGCATCGCCCAGCATCTGTTTCAAGGCGGCGGTGAGTTCGGCGTAGGGCAGCACGTAGCCCAATGCCGGCACGCCGATTTCTTCTGCCGCAAGCCGCGCCACGCCGAGCGCACCGCGCTGGGAGATATGGATACGGGTGATCGGCGTGACGCCGTGCAACCGGTCCCACACGCCGAGACGCTCGAGAATCAGGCGCGAGCCATGGGAGAGCGCCAGGGTGCGGGTGTCTGCGCGCGCATCGGCCGGCTGCGCCTCGAGCACGCGTGCGGCGATGCCCTGCTGCCGCAGCGCCAGCGCGCACACTGCGCCGACCGGACCGGCGCCAACGATCAGGACACGGCTCACGGGTTCATCCATGCCTCGATCTCCGCGACCGTTTTCGGCGGCGTGGTCAGCACCTCGCAACCCGACTCGGTCACGACCACGTCGTCCTCGATGCGGATGCCGATGTTCCAGAACGCCTCGGGCACGTCGTCCGCCGGACGGATATAGAGGCCTGGCTCGACCGTCAGGGTCATGCCCGGCACCAGCGGCCGCCATTCGCCCTGCAGCTTGTACTCGCCGGCGTCGTGCACGTCCATGCCCAGCCAGTGGCCGGTGCGATGCATGTAAAAACGGCTGTAGCCGCCCGACTCGATGAGGCCGTCGACCTCGCCCTGGAGCAGGCCGAGGTCAACCATGCCCTGCGTCAGCACGCGCACCGCCGCCTCGTGCGGGCTGTTCCAGTGGCTGCCCGGCCGGATCGTGTCGATAGCCGCCGCCTGCGCGGCCAGAACCAGTTCGTAGGCCTCCTTCTGCGCTGCCGAAAAGCGGCCGTTCACCGGAAAAGTGCGGGTGATGTCGGCCGCATAGCTGCCGAACTCGGCGGCGGCGTCGATCAGCAGCAGGTCGCCGTCGCGCAGTGGCCTGTTGTTGAAGACGTAATGCAGCACGCAGGCATTGGCGCCGCTGGCGACGATGGAGGTGTAGGCCGGCGCCTCGGCACCGCCGCGGCGGAAGGCGGAGAGCAGTTCCGCCTCGATCTCGTATTCGTGGCCGCCCGGCCGGGTCGCACGCATGGCGGCGCGATGCGCACCGGTGGAGATCTCGGCGGCGCGGCGCATCAGGGCGAGTTCGTGGGCATCCTTGACGAGGCGCATCTCGTCGAGCCAGATGCGTGCGTCCACCATGCGGTTGGGCGCATGCACACCGCTGCGCGCCTTGGCACGCACGGCGTTCAGCCAGCCCATCACCTGCGTGTCCCAGGCCATGTCGCGGCCGATGAGATAGGCCAGCATCGGCTGGTTCTCCAGCAGCCTGGGCAGTTCCGCATCCAGTGTGTCAAACGCAAAGGTGTCGTCGAAGGCGAAGACTTCGCGGGCCGCCGCGGGCCCATAACGGAAACCATCCCAGATTTCCCGTTCTTCGTTTTTCTCGCGACAGAACAGGATGTGACGCGGCGCTTTGCCCCCGACCAGCACCACCACCGCTTCCGGTTCGTTGAAGCCGGTCAGCCAGTAGAAATAGCTGTCGTGTCGATAGGGATAGTGGGTATCGCGGTTGCGCGCCACCTCCGGCGCAGTCGCGATGACCATCACGCCGTCACCCAGTTGTTCCAGGACCCGCTCGCGGCGGGCACGGTAAATTGCGGAATCAGGCTGCATGGTGTTGTCTCAGTTCCTCGTCCAGGGCCGCCAGACGGGCCGGCGTACCGACGTCGACCCACTGCCCGGAATAATGCTCGCCACTCGCCCGCCCGGCATCGATCACCAGTCGCAGCAGCGGTGCCAGCGGCGCCTTCTCGCCCGCCATCGTGTGGGCGAACAGCGCACGATGGTAGACGCCGATGCCGGAAAAAGTGAGTCGGGCCGGGTCCGGAGTCAGCGGCGTATCGGCGTTTCTCACCCGGCTGCCGTCGAGTACGAAATCCCCATTCGGATGATGCGGGGGATTGTCGACCAGCACCAGATGGGCCTGGTCGTGGCCGACGGCGAGCCGCGCCAGCGGTTCGGCAAGCCGGCTGAAATCAAATTCACAGTAAATGTCGCCATTGACCACGGGGAACACCTCGCTCTCGATCAGAGGAAGCGCGGTGGCGATCCCGCCCGCGGTTTCCAGTGCGCTGACTTCACGCGAATACTCGATCGACACGCCATACGCGGCGCCGTTCCCCAGCGCATCCTCGATCTGCTGACCAAGATGCGCATGGTTGATGACGATATGGGTAAAACCGGCCGCACGCAGGCGCTCGATGTGCCAGACGATGAGCATCTTGCCGCCCACCGACAGCAGCGGCTTGGGGGTGCGGTCGGTGAGCGGGCGCATGCGCTCGCCGCGCCCGGCCGCCAGGATCATCGCCGTAGCCGGGTTCAAAACGTATACCCCGCCTGCGGCTGCCTGTCCTGCAGGGCATCCAGCAAGAACAGCAGCGGCTTCAGTTCGTCGTAGCGTTCGCATGTCTTGCGCAGGTAGTGCATCACCCGCGGCATGTCCTTCAGATAGCCGTCCTTGCCGTCGCGGTGATACAGCCGCGCGAAAATGCCGAGCACCTTGATCTGGCGCTGCGCGCCCATCCACTCGAAATCGCGCCAGAACTCGCCGAAATCCTCGCGCACCGGGAGGTGGGCGGCACGCGCCTTTTCCCAGTAGCGGATCACCCAGTCGAGCTGCTGCTCCTCGTCCCACTGGATGTAGGCGTCGCGGTAAATCGAGGCGAGGTCGTAGGTGATGGGGCCATACACCGCATCCTGGAAGTCGAGAATACCGGGGTTGGGCTCGCTCACCATCAGGTTGCGCGAATGCCAGTCGCGATGCACGTAGACCTGCGACTGCGCCAGGTTGTTGGCGAGGATGCGCCCGAACACGGTCTCGAGGATGGCCCTCTGCTCGTCCTTCATGACGACGCCCAGATGTTTCGCCACGTACCACTCGGGAAATAGCATCAGTTCGCGGGTCAGCAGTGCGCGGTCGTATTCCGGCAGCACGCCCGGGCGGCTCGCCTGCTGGATGTGGATCAGGGCGTCGTTCGACGCCAGATACAGTTCGCGTGCCACGTCTTGATTGGATGCGGCTTCGCCGAGCGCCGACAGATAAGTGGTATTGCCCAGATCGGTCAGCAGCAGAAAGCCCCGGTCGAGGTCCTGTGCCAATACCTGCGGTACATTTACGCCGGCATCGGCAAACAGCCGGGCGACGGCAATGAACGGCCGGCAATCCTCGTGCGCCGGCGGGGCGTCCATCACGATATAATCGCGGCCTTTGGCAGTGACGCGAAAATAGCGGCGAAAGCTGGCGTCCGCCGACGCCGGGGCGATGTCCAGCGACTCGCCTCCCAGTTGTCGGGCGGCCCAGTCCTGTAAAGCTTGCAAACGTTCCACTGCCACACTGCTCCGAATAACGCTATTTCTGATAACCCTGGCCCGGATTTTACATCGCTTGTCCACCTTGCCCGGCTTTACGCTCGTTGTACTGTTGCTGACTGCCGGTTCTGCGGTGGCGGACGGGCTCGTGCTGAAGAAGGACGTCGAACTGAAAGGCTCGACGGCGGCGGGCAAGGAAGGGCCGCTGTTCCTCACTGCGGACAAGATCGAATCGACCGCCCCCGGTGTCATCGAGGCCAGCGGCAAGGTGGCAGCCCGCCAGGCCGGGCTGAATTTCTTCGCCGACTGGCTGCGCTACGACACCACGCAGAATCGGGTGGAGGCACGCGGCCGGGTTCGTCTGGAACAGCCCGCGCTGCTGGTGGATGGCGATGCGCTCAAACTCGACCTGGACGACTATAGTGGCGAACTCGCCCAGCCGGTCTACCATTTGGTCGCGCAGAATGGCCGAGGCGACGCCAGCCACATCGACTTCGTCGACAAGGAACACTACAAGCTGCAGGAGGCCACCTACACGACCTGCCCGGTGGACAACGACGACTGGTTTCTCGAGGTGGACGACCTCGACATCGACAAGAGCCGCAATGTGGGAACGGCACGCAACGCCTCGCTCCATTTCCTCGGCGTACCGATCCTGTATACGCCCTGGATGGATTTCCCGCTCAACGACGTGCGCAAGAGCGGCGTGCTCGCCCCCACCTTCGGCACCACCCAGCGCAGCGGCGTCGACTTCCTGGTGCCCTACTACCTCAACCTCGCACCCAACTATGATGCCACGCTGTATCCGCGCCTGCTGTCCAAGCGTGGTGTGCAGCTGGGCGGCGAATTCCGCTATCTACTGAACGACGTCCATGGCGTGAACCGCCTGGAGTACCTGCCCAACGACAACGTCGCAGGCCGTTCGCGCTGGAGCGCCGCGCTGAACAACATCTACCGCCTGAACGACACGACCGAGGCCGGCATGCTGTTCAACCGCGTGTCGGACAACGATTATTTCCGCGACCTGTCCAACCTGCTGGCCGTCACCTCGCTCACCCAGCTCAACCGCGAATTCTGGGTGAGCACCCAGCACGCCAACTGGAGTGCGGACATTCGCGCGCAAAGCTACCAGACCCTGCAGGACTCCACCTCCGCCACGCCCATTCTCGAACCTTACGCACGGCTGCCGCAGGCGCGCCTGGGCATCTCGAAAACGTTCGAGAACGGGCTGGAATTCAAGATGGACAGCGAAGCCACCCATTTCGCCCATCCCACCATGGTCGAAGGCACGCGGGTGCTGGCCTATCCGACGCTGCGCCTGCCGCTCACCAACTCGTTCGGGTTCCTCACGCCGCAGATCGGCTGGCACAGCACCTACTATGCGCTGGACGATCGCGCGCCGGTGCAACACATCAGCCGCAGCCTGCCCATCTTCAGCCTCGACAGCGGCGTGACCTTCGAGCGTCCGTTCCATTTTGCCAGCCAGGATTACACGCAGACGCTGGAACCACGCGCCTACTACGTCTACGCGCCCTATCGCGATCAGTCGGCGATTCCGGTATTCGATACCGCGCTGCTGGATTTCAGCTACGCGCAGATGTTCACCGAGAATCAGTTCATCGGCGGCGACCGCATCAACGACGCCAACCAGCTGACGGTTGCCGTCACCAGCCGGTTCACCGAGGCGACCAGCGGGCTGGAGCGGCTGCAGGTCACCCTCGGCCAGCGCTATTATTTCGGCACGCAGCAGGTCACGCTGCCCGGCATCGCGCCGCGCAGCAGCAATGCCACCGACCTGCTGGCCGCGATCAGCGGGCAGGTCACACGCAACTGGCGCATCGACACGGCATGGCAGTTCGACACCCAGAACGGCACCACCATCCGCCAGAACCTCGGTGCGTCCTACCGGCCCAGCCCCGGCCGCGTGATAAATCTGGGTTACCGCTTCATCGATCAGACCACGGAACAGGTCGACCTGTCCGCGCAGTGGCCGCTCGCCCAGCGCTGGTACGGCATGGTCCGCTACAACTATTCCTTCAAGGACAACAAGCTGGTCGAAGGCCTGGCCGGGTTTGAATACAATGGCGGATGCTGGGCGCTGCGCGCGGTACTGCAACGACTGGCAACCAAGGAAAACCAGTCCACCGATGCGTTGTTCTTCCAGCTGGAGTTGAACGGAATGGGGCGCATCGGCTCCAATCCTCTCGACGTTTTGAAACATAGTGTTCCCGGATACAGGCCTAGCAATGAAATTATTCAAACGCCCTGAATGGCGCCGCCCGCACTGGGTCCTGGCGCTGCTGATCGCCGTGTCGGTCCTGTCGCCGGCTCACGCAGCCGTACAGGAACTCGACCACATCGTCGCCGTCGTCAACGACGAGGTCATCACGCGCCAGGAACTCACCCGGCGCTACGACGAGGTCGTGCGCAATCTGTCGCGGCAAAACACGCCGCTGCCGCCGCGCGATGTGCTGGAAAAACAGCTGCTCGAACGCATGGTGACCGAGCTTGCGCTACAGCAACACGCCCGCGCCACCGGCATTCGGGTCGACCCGACGCAGGTTGAGCATGCCCTGCAGCGCATCGCCGCCCAGAACAAGCTCGACATGGCCGGGTTGCAGGCCGCGCTTGAGAAGGACGGCCAAAGCCTCGACAGCATGCGCAACACCATCCGCAACGAGCTCCTGATTGCCCGCGCGCGTGAACGCGACGTCGACAACCGCATCTCCGTCAGCGACGCCGAAATCGAAGGCTACCTGCAGACGCAGGCCCAGCAAGGCGTGGAAACCGAATACAACTTCGCCCACATTCTGGTCACCGTGCCGGAAAACGCCTCACCCGAACAGATCCAGGCACGCCATGCGCGTGCCGAGGACATCGTCGCCCAGCTTGCCAAGGGTGCCGATTTTGCCCAGTTGTCGGCCAGTTATTCCGACGCCTCCAATGCGCTGCAGGGCGGCGAATTCGGCTGGCGCGCCAGCGGCAAGATTCCGACCCTGTTCGCCGATGCGCTGAAATCGATGCAGCCGGGCCAGATCAGTCCGATCCTGAGGAGCAGCAACGGTTTTCACATCCTCAAGCTCATCGACAAGCGCGGGCTCGATGCCACGCTCACTGTGATGCAGACGCACGCGCGCCACATCCTCATCAAGACCAACGAACTCACCTCGGAAGCCGACGCCCGCAACCGCCTGCTGCAACTCAAGGAACGCATCGAGAACGGTGCGAAATTCGAAGACATGGCGCGCCTGCAATCCGAGGATGCCAGTGCTTCCAAAGGCGGCGATCTCGGCTGGATCAATCCGGGCGACACCGTCCCCGAATTCGAGAAGGCCATGAATGTGCTGAAGCCCGGCCAGATCAGCGACCCCGTTCAGAGCCCCTTCGGCTGGCACCTGATCCAGGTGCTGGAGCGCCGCAACCAGGATGTCACGCAGGAACGCCAGAAGCTGCTGGCGCGCCAGGCCATCCGCGAACGCAAGGGTGATGAGGCCTTCCAGGACTGGGTGCGCCAGATCCGCGACGCGGCCTATGTCGAAATCCGCCCGATCGACTGACCGACCCGGATTACGCGAAGCCGTGGATTTACCCCACCTCGCCCTGACGGCAGGCGAACCCGCGGGAATCGGGCCCGACCTGTGCATCGCCCTGTCGCAACACGCCCTGCCATGCCGGCTGTCGGTCGTCGGCGACGTCGAGGTGCTGCGCGCCAGGGCGACCCGGCTCGGCATCGCGGTCGACTTCAGCTGCGGCGACACTGCGCCGGTGCACCAGCCTGGCTGGCTGCATGTGCGCCACATCCCTGTGGCCGCCCCCGTTACGGCAGGCACGCTCGACACCCGCAACAGCGCCCATGTACTGGCCCTGCTCGACGCCGCTCTCGCAGGCTGCCTAGACGGATCATTTCACGCCGTCGTCACGGCACCGGTGCACAAGGGCATCATCAACGATGCCGGCTTCGCCTTCACCGGCCACACCGAATACCTGGCCGACCACAGCGGCACGCACCGGGTCGTCATGATGCTCGCCGGCGGCGGCCTGCGCGTCGCACTCGCCACCACCCATCTGCCCTTGCGCGCCGTCGCCGACGCCATCACGCCCGACCTGCTCGTCGAGGTGATCCGCATCCTGCATGCCGACCTGCAAAGCAAGTTCGGCATCGCCCGGCCGCGCATCGCCGTCGCCGGCCTCAATCCCCACGCCGGTGAATCCGGCCATCTGGGGCATGAAGAGATCGACGTCATCGAACCTGTGCTCGACCGCCTGCGCAGCGAAGGCCTGGACCTCGTCGGCCCGCAGCCTGCCGACACCCTTTTCTCGCGCATTCGCCACGAGCCCTGCGACGCCGTACTGGCGATGTATCACGACCAGGGGCTGCCGGTGCTCAAGTACGCCAGTTTTGGCGCCGGCGTGAACGTAACACTCGGGTTACCGTTCATCCGCACTTCGGTCGACCACGGCACGGCACTCGACCTCGCCGGCAGCGGGCGCGCGGAAGTCGGCAGCCTGATCGCCGCGATTGAAATGGCGCTGGAGATGGTGAACAGTGAACGGTAAGCCGTGAGCGGATAAAACACCCCTCGTTCCACACTCACCACTCACCGCTTACCGTTCACCGCCATGCACACGCCCCGCAAACGCTTCGGCCAGAACTTCCTCATCGACGACGGCATCATCCACGCCATCGTCAACGCCATCCATCCGCAACCGACCGACATCGTCGTCGAGATCGGCCCCGGCCTCGGCGCGCTCACCCAGCCGCTGCTCGAACGCCTGCCGCACCTCCATGCCGTCGAACTCGACCGCGACATCGTCGCGCGCCTGCAAAGACGATGGCCGGCCGAGCGACTCACCGTACACAGTTGCGATGCGCTGAAGTTCGATTTTGCGCAGCTGGGCCACGACCTGCGCATCGTCGGCAACCTGCCGTACAACATTTCCACGCCGCTGCTGTTCCACCTGATGGATTTCGCCGCGCACATCCGTGACATGACCTTCATGCTGCAGAAGGAAGTCGTCGAACGCATGGTCGCCGCGCCGTCCACTCCCGACTTCGGACGGCTATCGATCATGTTGCAGCGCCGTTTCCATCTCGAATGGCTGCTCGACGTTCCGCCCACTGCCTTCGACCCGCCGCCCAAGGTCGACTCCGCCGTGGTCCGGCTGATCCCCAAGACGCCGACTGAGATCGTCTCGCTCGACGAGGCGCTGTTTTCGCGTGTCGTCGCCACCGCGTTCTCGCAACGCCGGAAAACGCTCAGGAACACGCTCGGCAACCTGGTGAAGCCGGAAGACTTCACTACGCTCGGCATCGATGCGGGACTGCGCGCCGAAGCGCTGGCCGTGGCCGACTATGAGGCCCTCACCCTGCACCTGGCCAAGCGGTCCGATTGAACACACCTGCCCATGACGGCGTCGAACCCTGTGGGAGACAAGCGCGTTCCGTCAGGGATCCCATGACTATTGGCGCCGGAACCACCTTGCGCATCGCGTCTCGAATGAGGACGCCGCATCACGCTTCAGTTTCAACCTGCCTGAAAGGAATTCCCATGCACAAGCCATACATCGTCTTCCCCCTACTGTCCGCCTTGCTGCTTTCCGCCTGTGCGACCAACGATCTGGGCGAACCGCGCGATCTGAACAAGACCCAGACGGGGGCGATCATCGGCACGGTCAGCGGCGCCGCGCTCGGCGCGATCATCAACCACAGGAACCGTGGCAAGGGCGCGTTGATCGGCGCGGTCGGCGGCGGCCTGACGGGCGCAGGCGTCGGTTACTACATGGACCAGCAGGCCAAGGACTTGCAGAAGCAGTTGCAGCCGGAAATCCAGCGTGGCGACATCAGCGTGGAGAAACGCCCAGGAGACAACGCCCTTCTGGTCAGCATGACGTCCAACACCGGTTTCGATACCAACTCCACCGTCCTGAAGCCGGGCTATCTCCCGACGCTGAACAAGATCGCCCATGTACTGAATCAATACGGCAAGACCACGGTGACCGTGGTCGGCCATACCGACAGCGTGGGCACGCACACATACAATCAGGCCTTGTCCGAACGGCGCGCGCAGTCGGTGCTGGATTACTTCGCCAGCCAGAACGTCAATCCGCTGCGTCTGGAGTCCTACGGCAAAGGCGAAACGGAACCGCGCGCGGATAACGTCACCGAAGCCGGTCGCCAGTTGAATCGCCGGGTCGAATTATGGATCCTCCCGGTGGTCGCCAATTGAATCCGCACCCTGTCCAGGCGCCCGCTATGATCGACCACTCCGCACGCTTCAATCAGGCCTTAGCCCTGTTCGACATGGCCAATGCGGAAGACCCCAACCTGGACGAAGGCCAGCCCAAGGAACTGCTCTACGGCCGCCGCATGTCGGAGATGATCGGCCGCTTTGCGCCGGACGCATCAGAGGCGGCGCAGCTGGCGGTCCGCGCCCAGCACATCCGTCGCTGGACGGTGCCGCGCAGCAGTTACCCGATGACCAAAGTAGGCTACCACGCGTGGCGCACCGGCCTCTACACCTTCCACGCCAATACCGCCGGCGAGCTGATGCGCCTGGCCGGCTATGACGACGCGATGATCGAACACGTCAAGAAAGCAGTGAGCAAGCGCGGCATCAAGGTCAATCCGGACTCGCAACTGCTGGAGGACATCGCCAATCTGGTGTTCATCGAGCACTACATGCTGGCGTTTGCCCAGAGCAAACCCGATTACGACGAGGCGAAATGGCTGGAGATCATCCGCCGCACCTGGGGCAAGATGTCAAAAGACGCGCAGGCCTTTGCCCTGTCCGGCAAGATTCAGCTGCCCGAGCCGCTCGTGCCGCTGATCACCAAGGCAATTGCCGGGGCGTGAGTGGTAAGTGGTGAGTGGCAAATGCTACTCGTCACTTACCACTTACTCCTTGTTCCATCCCGCCGTGCCCTTCTGGATGAACTCGATCGGGTAGCCGTCCGGATCCTCGATGAAGGCAATGACCGTCGTGCCGTGTGACATCGGACCGGCCGGGCGCAGCACCTTGCCGCCCTTCGCGGCGGCAGCGTCGCATGCGGCGTGGGCGTCGTCGACCTCGATGGCGATATGGCCGTAGCCGCTGCCCACCTCGTACGTGCCGACGCCCCAGTTGTAGGTCAGTTCAAGCACGGCTGACCTGTCCTCGCTGTCGTAGCCGACGAAGGCCAGGGTGAACTTGCCGCCCGGGTAATCCTTGCGGCGCAGCAGTTTCATGCCGAGGACGTTCGTGTAGAAATCGATCGAGCGGTCGAGATCGCCCACTCGCAACATGGTATGAAGGATTCGCATGATGATTACACCTGGCTGGTGTTATACAAGAAACAGGGAGTTGCCCATTGTGCGCAACTCGGCGCGCCTTGCCAATGCATCGGGACACAGCTCGGCAACCACCGCCCAGAAACGCGGCGAATGATCGAGATGGACGAGATGGGCCAGCTCGTGCGCGGCAACGTAGTCGATGAGCGCAAGCGGCGCCTGCACCAGCCGCCAATTGAGACGGATATGGCCGCGCCGGGTGCAGCTGCCCCATTGCGTCTGCGCGTCGGACAGCGCAAAGCGGCTGGGCGCGCGCCCCAGTCTGCGCGCGATGCGCGCAAGCCGCCAGGCCAGCAAACGTTCGGCACGGGCAAGTAGCCAGTCGCGCACCAGTTCATTGGCATCCGTGCCCAGTGGCGCATATACCCGCAGGGTGTTGCCGTGCCGGCGTACCTCGTGAAACAGCGAGGACCGGATATCGAGCCTCAACCTGCGTCCCAGATAGCGCAGTTCGTTCGCAGGCGTCGACTCCGCTTGCCGAACGTGTGCATGCATGCGCGCCCAGGTCCGATGCAGCCAGTCATGCTGTTGCAGCACATAAGTTTCGATTTCGGCACGCGGGGTCCAGCTCGGGGCATGGATGCGCACTTCGTACGCGGTAACCGTCAAGCCCAGCGTGCGGCGGCGGCGCGAGCGTCGCAACAGATAGGGAACGGCGGCGTCGCCGATCTGCAGGACGCCGCTATTGGCGTGCGGCAGCAGGAGGCAGCCTCCCCATTTCGGTTTCGATCCAGGCTTCGACCATGCGCGTGAGTTCGGCGGCACTCTTGCCCGTGGTAGGAATTGCCGGGCCGATACGGACAGTCACCGTGCCGGGATGCTTGATGAAGGCATTCTTCGGCCACACTTCGCCGGCATTGTGCGCCACCGGCACGATGGGCGCGCCGGTTTCCGCCGCCAGCCAGCTGCCGCCGATGCCGTACTTGCCTTTTTCGCCCGGCGCCACGCGCGTACCTTCGGGAAACACCAGCACCCAGAATCCCTGTGCCAGCTTCTCCCTGCCCTGGCTGACGATCTGCTTCAGCGCCTCGCGCCCGGCGCTGCGGTCGATGGCGATGGGCGAGAGCATGCGGAATGCCCAGCCAAAGAACGGCAGCTTCAGCAGTTCCTGCTTGATCACCGGCGAGACCGGCGGAAACAGACACAGGAAGGCCACGGTCTCCCATGCCGACTGATGTTTGGCGAGAATGATTGCGGGTTGCGCGGGCAGGTTCTCACGCCCCTCCACCACATAGCGGATCCCTACAACCCAGCTTGCCAGCCAGATCACGGTATGGTTGTAGCCGGTAATCAAGCGGTAGCGCACGTGCGCTGAAAAAGGGAAGCTGAAGAACGCCACCACACTGAAGAAAATCGTCAGCGCAGTCTGCAGGACCGCGAAAATCACCGACCGGATCAGGCTCATGCCGCAGTCTTGAGCAGGTGATCGACAGCCTCGCCCAGGTCGGCGTAGACCGGCGTGTTCTCGGGCAGCCCGCCGGCCGCCAGGGTTCGCTCGCCTTTCCCGGTGCGCACCAGCAACGGACTTGCCCCCACGCTGGCGGCCGCCAGCAGATCGCGCAGCGAATCACCTATCGCCGGAACGTTCCGCAGATCATGCCCGTAGCGTGCCGCGATCTCGTCGAACAGCCCCGGCTTGGGCTTGCGGCAGCCGCAGTTCATGTCGGCCGCATGCGGGCAGTAGAACACCGCCTCGATGCGCCCGCCCGCCTGCGACACCGCCTTGTGCATCTTGGCGTGGATGGCGTTCAGCGTCGCCATCTCGAACAGGCCGCGCGCCAACCCCGACTGGTTGGTCGCCACCACCACGCGCCAGCCCTCGCGCGTCAATCGCGCGATCGCCTCCAGGCTGCCGGGAATGGGTTTCCATTCGTCGGGAGACTTGATGAACTGGTCGGAGTCGAAATTGATGACGCCGTCGCGGTCGAGAATGATGAGCTTCATGGGTGAAATATTACGCCGCCAGACGCGACAAGTCCGCAACCCGGTTCATGGTCCGGTGCAGCTGGTTCAGCAGGGCCAGGCGGTTGGCTTTCAGGGCAGGATCGTCGGTGTTGACCATCACGCTGTCGAAGAAGGCGTCGACCGGGGCCTTGAGGGCGGCGAGTGCCTGCAGCGACGCTGTGTAGTCACCGCTTTCAAAGGCCGCATCGGCCTGCGGTGCGATCTCGTTGACCGACGCAAACAGTGCCTTTTCCGCGGCCTCGACGAGGCGGTCCGGGGCGACGTCCGTCCCCATTTCGCCCTCGGCTTTCTTGAGGATGTTGCCGACGCGCTTGTTGGCGGCAGCAAGCGCAGGCGCTTCAGGCAAATCCGCAAAGGCACGTACCGCAGCGAGTCGCTTGGGTATTTCGCCCAGGCGTTGAGGTTTTAGGCTGACGACTGCATCGACTTCCTGCGCTGAGTAACCTTGTTCACGCAGCATCCCGGACAGGCGCTCGAACACGAAGGTCTCGACTTGGCCCGCGACATCTTCGGAGAAGCCGCGAATACCTGCTGCCACGAAAAGCAGCGCATCAAGGTTCAATGGCAGATCGCGCTCGATCAGCATACGGATCACACCCAGTGCATGACGACGCAGAGCGAACGGATCCTTGTCCCCAGTCGGCTTTTCACCGATGCCAAACAGCCCGACCAGCGTTTCCAGCTTGTCGGCTAGCGCCACACACACGCCGACATCGTTACGCGGCAGCTCGTCGCCGGCAAAACGCGGCTTGTAGTGGTCTTCGATGGCAAAGGCAATATCGTCCGAAAGGCCATCGTGCTGCGCATAGTAGCGCCCCATGGTGCCCTGCAGTTCGGGAAACTCACCCACCATGTCAGTAAGTAGATCAGCTTTGGCAAGTTTCGCTGCCGTGCCGACTGCTGATTCGAGTTTTTCGTTGCCGAGCATTGCTGCAATCCCAACGGCAATAAGTTCGACCTTGTTGCTACGTTCGCCTTGTGTCCCAAGTTTATTGTGATAGACCACTTTCGCCAGTCCTGATACACGGCTTTCCAGCGTCTTCTTGCGATCCTGGTCGAAGAAGAACTTGGCATCGGCCAGACGCGGGCGCACCACGCGCTCGTTGCCACCGATCACGGCCGACGCATCATCGGGCGAGATATTGGAGACGATGAGGAACTGGTTGGTCAGCTTGCCCGCCGCGTCCAGCAGCGGGAAATATTTCTGGTTCGCCTTCATGGTCAGGATCAGGCATTCCTGCGGCACCTCGAGGAAGGCTTCCTCAAACTTCCCGACCAGTACATTGGGGCGCTCGACCAGCGCGGTGACCTCGTCCAGCAGGGCGTCGTCCTCAACCGGCTTCAGACCAAGCGGCGCAGTAGCCGCCTGCAGTTGGCGGACGATCTCGGCGCGACGCTCGGCGAAGTTGGCGATCACTGCACCCTCGTCTGCCATCTGCAGGGCATAGCAATCGGCGTTGGTGAGCGCGACTGGATCGACGCGCGCCTCGAAGCGATGCCCCTGAGTCATGCGGCCGGCCTCGAGGCCGAGCACTGAAATCGGCACAACGTCAGCGCCATGCAGTGCGACCAGCCCATGCACCGGACGCACAAAGTTGACCGTGGTCCAGCCGTCTTCCAACTGATAGGTCATCACCTTGGGGATCGGCAGCTTCGCCATTGCATCCTCTAGTGCGCCCTCTAGCCCCACCAGCAAACTTGTTCCCTTTGCCATTGAACGCAGAAAAATGGCGTCAGCTTTACCGTCATTTGCAACATAGAGTTGATCAGGCCCGTCCTCAGCGTTCGGCCATTTTTCAATTAGATCTGCACACCCAGCTTTGGCAGCACTCTTCTTAAATGCCTCAGTGGGTTTTCCGTCCGCACCCAACGCGATAGAAACAGGCATCAGCTTCTTCTTGATTTCCTGATCAGGCGCTGTCGCGAAGACATTACAAACATGCACCGCCAAGCGGCGAGGTGATGCGTATGAGGTCACCGTCTCGTCAGCCCCAACCAGTCCCCTGGATTTCAGTCCCTCAAACAACTGGCTGGCAAAGCTCTCGCCCAGCTTTTTCAGCGCCTTGGGCGGAAGTTCTTCGACAAACAATTCAACAAGCAAATTTTCGGTGGTCATGCTGCGGCCGCCTTCTTTTCGGTCTGTTTTTCGATTTGCGCCAGCACTTCCTCGGCCCACTCCCTGGGCGCCATCGGGAAGCCGAGCCGCGCGCGGCTGTCGAGGTAGCTCCTGGCCACGGCGCGCGCCAGATTGCGGATGCGGCCGATGTAGGCGGCGCGCTCAGTCACCGAAATGGCGCCACGTGCGTCGAGCAGGTTGAAGGTGTGTGCGGCTTTCAGCACCTGTTCGTAGGCCGGCAGCGCGAGCTGCGCCGCCATCAGTTCCTGCGCCTTCCTCTCATATGCGGAAAAGGCGATAAGCAGGAAATCGACGTCGCTGTGCTCGAAGTTGTAAGTCGACTGCTCGACCTCGTTCTGGTGATAGACGTCGCGGTAGGTCAGGCCTTCGGTCCAGACGAGGTCGTACACGCTCTCGACGCCCTGCAGGTACATGGCGAGGCGCTCGAGGCCGTAGGTGATTTCGCCGGTGATCGGCTTGCAGTCGATGCCGCCGACCTGCTGGAAGTAGGTGAACTGAGTCACTTCCATGCCGTTCAGCCACACTTCCCAGCCCAGGCCCCAGGCCCCAAGCGTGGGGTTCTCCCAGTCGTCCTCGACAAAACGGACGTCGTTCTTCTTCAGGTCGAAACCCAACGCTTCGAGCGAGCCGAGATACAGCTCCAAAATGTCGGCCGGCGCCGGCTTCAACACCACCTGGAACTGGTAGTAATGCTGCAGCCGGTTGGGGTTGTCGCCGTAGCGGCCGTCCTTGGGGCGGCGGCTCGGCTGCACGTAGGCGGCCTTCCATGGCTCGGGGCCGAGCGCGCGCAGGAAGGTCGCGGTGTGGGAGGTGCCGGCGCCGACTTCCATGTCGTAGGGCTGCAGCAACGCGCAGCCGCGCTCGCCCCAGTAGCGTTGCAGGGTGAGGATGATGTCCTGAAAGGTGGGTTTCACGGCGAATAAACGGCTTTTCGGGAAAGCGGCATTTTACCGTGCTTGGCTGACGTTTCCAGGCGAAACGCTGAAAATCGGAGCTTATTGCATGCCAGGCGGATCAGATGCCGGCATACCATTCGTAGCCTTGATCCTCCCAGTAGCCGCCCTTGCCGCCTGCGATGGTGTCCAGGCGGTCGACCAAGGCTATCTGCATGACATATTTGGCCATCTTGTAGCCCAGCTGGCGCTCGACGCGCACGCGGATCGGCGCGCCATTCTTGATAGGCAACGGCACATCGTTCAGTTCATAGGCAAGCAGGGTCTGGGCATGCCAGGCGTCTTCCATGTCGATGCTCTCGTAGTAGCGTGTTCCCACGTCGTCCATCGGGTCCGCGCAGTAGAACACCACGTAGCGTGCCGACGGATGCGGCTGGACCTGTTCCAGCACCCGGCTTAACGGCACGCCTTTCCATTTTCCGATCGCGCTCCAGCCTTCCACGCAATCGTGGCGGGTAATCTGGGTTCGGCTGGGCAAGGCTTTCAAATCGTCGAGCGAATAGGTGCGCGGCTGCGCCACCAGGCCGCCGACCTGCAGCCGGTAATCGGCAAACTGGTTGCTTGCCAGGGCCTGGTAAAGCGGGTCGGCTGGGTTGCTGGTGCCGTTGCTGCGGAAATCCGGAGACAGGTCGGCCGCGGTGAACTCCTGCGCCATGGCCTTGCGCGGCAGCAACAGGCGTTGTGCGCCAAATGTCAGTTTCTCTGCGCTGTCCAGCATGCGTGTGAACCAGCCGCTGCGCGACAACTGATCGCACCCTGACAGCAGCAGCGTACCGCCGGCGGCCAGCGCGCGCAGCAAGAACTGCCGGCGGCCGTTCCCTTGACTAGGCATGCTTGTCCTCGTCGGCCGCAATCCGGTAGCGGCCGGTCAGCATCGAGCGCAGATTGTTCCAGAAACCGCTGACGATCACCTCGAACACATGAATGAACACGAATGCCACCAGCGCCCAAGCCACCAAGAAATGGAGCGTGCGTGCCGACTGGCGACCGCCGAACACGTCGATCCAGCCTGGAACCAGCGAATCCAGGCCCGGCGACATGGCCCATCCCATCAGGATCAACAGGGGAAACAGCACGAATATCACGCCGAGGTATGCGAGTTTCTGCAGGATGTTGTAGCGTCGGGCGGCCTCACCTCGCGCATGCCGCAGCAACAGGTGATCCTTGATGGACCGCCCGATCGAACGCCAGTCGGTTCGGGTTGGTGTGAGGTCGCGCATCAGGTGACGGCTGGCCAGCGTATAGGCCAGGTAGGCCAGGCCGTTGATGACCAGCACCCAGGCAAAAAAGAAATGCCAGCGCCGTGCCATCGCCAGCCATTGCCCGCCCGGAAGCGTGATCCACGCGGGAAAACCGCGCTGGACCGGCAGGCCGTCCATGCCGGCCGACAATCCCAGCACGCCAGTCGTGTCGAATTCATGGCCGAGGATACGCGTGACGCCCTTCGGATTGCCCTGCGCATCCATGCGTGCAGCCATGTGCAGAATCGGCGGACGACCGTTATAGGAAGACTTCCCCCAGTTCAGCGCCGGGTGCGCGTTGAATATCTGCAGCCCGCTCATCAGCAGCACAATAAAGGCGAGCACGTTGACCCAGTGCAGGAGGCGAACCGGCCAAGCGTGCCGCCGGTACCAACCGGTCTGAACACCTGCAGCGGTATCGTGTGGCGGCATTCTGGACCCCTCAGCCGGGTACGCGGGCAACGTTCAACATAGGCGAGAAGCGCATAAAACCCAAGCCCAGGCCAGGGGTCCGCCCCGGTCAGATGTTTTCCGCCTCCAGCGCCTCGATCTGTCCGGACAGGTCGAACCATTTTTCTTCCTCGCGCTCCAGTTCGTCGTTGACGTGCTGGAGTTGCCGGCCCGTTTCCGTGATGTCCTCGACCGACAGGGTTCCAGCCAGCCTCGCTTCAAGCGCGGCTTTCTCGGCCTGCAGCGCGGCCATGCTCTTGTCGAGCTTTTCCAATGCCTGTTTCAGCGGTTTGAGTTTCCCCGAAGGCGCAGCGCGTTTCGCAACGACAGACGGCATCTCGATCTTGGGCGGCTCGGCGGCTTTGCCTGCCTCTTTCAAGCTTTCACGCAGGCGCTTGCCCTCATCCAGCAGATAGCGCTGGTAATCGTCCAGATCGCCGTCGAATGGCTCCACGCCACCGCGCGTGACCAGCCAGAATTCGTCGCACACCGCGCGCAGCAACGCGCGGTCGTGGCTGACCAGTATCACGGTGCCTTCGAACTCGTTCAAGGCCATCGCCAGCGCCTCGCGCGTGGCCAGATCGAGATGGTTGGTCGGTTCGTCCAGCAGCAGCAGATTGGGGCGCTGCCAGACGATCATGCACAACACCAGCCGCGCCTTTTCGCCGCCGCTCATGGTGCCGACCGCCTGCTTGACCATATCGCCGCTGAAGTTGAAGGTGCCGAGGAAGTTGCGCAGGTCCTGCTCGCGGCTGCTGAACTGGCCGGCGCCGCCGTTGGCGATGGTGTCGCGGGCGAGGCGGATCATGTGCTCCAGCGGCGTGTCCAGAGGGCGCAGGACGTCGAGTTCCTGCTGCGCGAAGTAGCCGATGTTGAGGCCCTTGCCCTCGGTCACTGCGCCCGCCACCACCGGCAGTGTGCGCGCGACGGTCTTCACCAGCGTCGACTTGCCCTGGCCGTTGGCACCGAGGATGCCGATGCGCTGTCCGGCGAAGACCGATTTGCTCACATGCTGCACGATCACTGTCGGCGGCGTGCCGGGCGGCGCGTCGGCCGGCGGCGGGTAGCCGAAGCTGGCGTCGTCGATCGTCAGCATGGGATTGGGCAGATTGAGCGGCTCCTTGAATTCGAAGGTGAAATCCGCGGTGGCCAACAGGGGCGCCAGCTTTTCCATGCGGTCCAGCGCCTTGACCCGGCTTTGCGCCTGCTTGGCCTTGCTGGCCTTGGCCTTGAAACGGTTGATGAATTCCTGCAGATGGGCGATCTTGTCCTGCTGGCGGGCGTACGCCGCCTGCTGCAGCGCCATCTGCTCGGCGCGCATGTCCTCGAAGGTGCTGTAGTTGCCCCCGTAGCGGGTGAGCTGGCCGTTTTCGATATGGATGGTGACGTTGGTCACGGCATCGAGAAACTCGCGGTCATGGCTGATCACCAGCATGGTGCCGGGATATTTCTTCAGCCAGGCCTCCAGCCATACCAGTGCATCGAGATCCAGGTGGTTGGTGGGCTCGTCGAGCAGCAGCAGGTCGGACGGACACATCAGCGCGCGCGCCAGCTGCAATCTCATGCGCCAGCCGCCGGAAAAGCTGTTGACCGGCTGATTCAGTTCGCGCACCTGGAAGCCCAGTCCCAGGATCAGCGCCTGCGCGCGCGACTGCGCGTCGTGGGCGCCGGCGTCGTGCAGCGCCATATAGGCGTGCGCCATGCGCTCCCCGTCGTCGCTCGCCTCGGCGGCAGTCACCTCGGCCTGCGCCTCGGCCAACTGGGTGTCGCCGGCGATGACGAAGTCGGTGGCGGATTCGGCGGTTTCCGGCATGTCCTGCGCCACCTGCGCCATGCGCCACTGCGACGGCATGGAAAAGTCGCCCTTGTCTTCGTGCAGGGTGCCGTTCAGGAGCGCGAACAGGCTGGACTTGCCGGCGCCGTTGCGGCCGACCAGGCCGACCTTTTCGCCGGGGTTGATCGACACCGACGCGTTGTCGAGCAGGACCTTGGCGCTACGCCTAAGGCTGAGATTCTTGAGGATGATCATGCAGACGATGCGGTGCGCCGAAACGCCCCGCCCAAACCGAAAGCCGGATTCTACCTTGCCGCCCCGATTCGCCCGGCCGGCGTGTCGACTGTTTAACGCTTCGACACGGGATGACGGTTTTCCGTCAATTCACGCCATGGCTTGAACCTGCACTCCAAGCAGGGATCGCGCATCCATTTGTTTTGTTTATATTTTTTTCGCCATGAGCCCTGCCGTCCAGGTGGCACAGGCATTGCAAGTATTCAGGCAAGCAAGCCAACCAAGGAGCACATCATGAAACTGCAATTCGGCAAAAAACAACTGGTCCTCGAACTCAGCGCCTCGCCCTTTGCGTGGTTCCACGGCCAGACCGAACGCATGAGCCTCACCAGCCTGTCGCTGCTGTTCGTTCAGTTCTCCCTGTTTGCCCGTCAGCCTGCCGTCTGATGCAAGTAGGTCGAGCAACCAGCGTGAGCATCAATCTGTCTCGCTCACCGTTGGGATTCTTCAGCGGCAGCACCTGTCGCATGTCGATGTTCAGCCTGACGCTGCTGTTCGTCGAATTCCGGGTGCTGCGACGCACGACCGCGCAGTGCGCGTAACCGCCTAACGGCGGATTTCCAGCATCGCCTCCAGCCCGCCTTGCGGGCGATTGCGCAACACCACCTTCAAACCGTTCGTTTCCGCCAGCTGCCGCACGATCGCCAGCCCGAGGCCCGTTCCTCCGGTGGCCTGCGAACGCGACGTTTCCAGCCGATAGAACGGCCTGAACACTTTCTCAAGCTGATCGTCCGGAATGCCGGTGCCGGCATCGCGCACGACGACGCGCGCCAGATTCCCGGTGCATTCCAGCACCAGTTCGACCGGCATGCTGCCGTAACGCTGCGCGTTCTGGATCAGATTCGACACGATTTGCCGCACGGCCAGATGGCTGGCCTCGATCATGCACGGTGCCGCGCCCGGCCACGCCAGGTTCGCATCGGCCGCGACCTCTTCCAGCAGGGCAGCGAGGTCGAAACGCACCCGGTTTTCCGCCTGGGTGGTGCGCGCCAGTTCCAGATACCCCGCAATCAGCTTGTTCATGTCGGCCAGATCGGCCACTGCGCGGTCGATGCGTGCCGGGCTGGGGGTATCGCGCAACATTTCCAGGTTGAGCTGCAGCCGCGTCATGGGCGTACGCAGGTCATGCGAAATGCCTGCCAGCAGGGTAGTGCGGTTATCCAGCAGGGCACGCACCTCGCCCGCCATGGTGTTGAAGCGACGGGCGAGTTCGGCGAGTTCGGCAGGCCCGGTTTCAGGCAAGGGTTCAGGCAACTCACCCGCCCCGACCTGGCTGGCCGCCCGCGCTGCACGCGCCAGCGGCACGGTAATGCGACGCACCAGGAACAAGGCAGTCAGCAGACTGAGAAACGTGCCCAGGGCGACGACCGCGATGGCTGCCAGCGGCGGCTTGACGGCGTAACGGCGCGGAAAGAAGCCGACATGCAGATCATGGCCACCCACTGGAATATCCAGCCAGGCCGCCTCGGTTCCAGGTACGCCGCGCAAGACCACGTCGTCGCCTACGCGCCGGCTCAGCGCAGCCTCGATCTGGGTGCGGAAGGCGAAATGCGGCGCGTCCGCCGTCGCGCCGATGTTCACTGTGGTCAGGCGCAGCCCGTGGCGGCGCGCCAGTTCGCGCTCGAACGCCGCGCGCGTCTGCGGCGGTAGTTCAACCCAGGTTTGTGCCGACAACACGATCAGGCCGGCCAGATCGTCGGCCGAGCGCTCCGCCACCGGCACGATCAAGGTGCGGTACACCACCCAGAACGCAGCTGCCTGAAACACGACAAACGCCAGCGCCAGCGTCAGCGCGGTGCGTGCGAACAAGGAGCGGCCCATGGATTTCATTGCCGATCTATTCCATTTCCTAACCGGAAAGATCGCGGAGGCAAGCCGAAGACAGTACAAACAGTACGGCGAGGTGCGGCCGACAAAGGGATTTCCGGCTTTGAAATGGAATCACCCCTTGCCCTGCGGCACGAACAGGTAACCCTGCCCGCGCTGGGTACGAATATAGGCTGGGTTAGCCGGATCGTCCTCGATCTTCTTGCGCAGGCGATTCACACGCACGTCGATACTTCGGTCGAACGGGTCGCGCTCGAAACCGCGCAGCTGATCCATCAGCCAGTCGCGCGACAACGCTCGATTGGCATGGGTGACGAAGATTTCCAACAATTCGTATTCGCCGCTGGTCAGTGAGATTTCGACGGCATCGCGGCTGAGGGTGCGGGCGTCGAGATTGACGCTGAACGGGCCGAAATGCACGAGCCGGGCAGTTTCCGCCACTGCCGCTGCTGCAGCACCGCCTTGCCGCCGCAGCACCGCACGAATACGGGCCAGCAATTCGCGCGGATTGAACGGCTTGGGCAGGTAATCGTCGGCGCCGACCTCGAGGCCGATGATGCGGTCGATATCCTCGCCCCTGGCCGACAACATGATGATGGGTGGAAAGCCCGGTTGCGCCCGCAAGCGTCGCGCGACCGACAGGCCATCCTCGCCCGGCATCATCCAGTCGAGCACCAGAAGATCCGGCAAACGGGTAGCCAGCAGGCGATCGAGCGCGACTGCGTCTTCTGCCGTTTCAACTTGATAGCCCTGGCTTGTCAGGTATTCCGCCACCAGTTCGCGGATGCCCGGGTCGTCGTCGGTCACATAAATACTGTCTTTTTCCATGTGGCAAATATATCAGCAGGGACGGCACGCTATCCGCCGGTTACACACTGTTACAAAATCACCCCTGCGTGAAACAGTGCGCTTACTTTCCTCAACCAAACTGCGAAGCGTGGAAGCGAAACAGGCAACCACAGAAATGGAGACCACGATGAACACACGACGAAACTGGATTGTTGGGCTGGCTGGATTGGGACTGATGATTGCCGCCCCGGTTCAGGCAGCACCGAATTTCATGGATGGCGTGATCATCGTGGCCAAGCGCGACCGCGCCGACGAGGCTCGGCAGGATGTGCGCGATGGTCGCCGGGACGAGCGACGCGACACGCGGCGCGATGTCAGGCGCGACCGCGGCGACGAGCCCCAAGGTTATGGCTACGGCTATGAACGTCGCCAGCAGCAACAATTTGAAGAGGACAACCGTACCCGCGGTCGTCGCTGAACCCCCTGCGGAGTTATAAGCCCGCATTGAATTCACTGTAGCAAGGAGAGTAAGCATGAAAACACGCCTTTTGAACACGACCCTGGTAGCTGCCTTGCTTGTCACCAGCGGCGGCGCGTACGCCGGCCCCGGCCGTTATGACGCGGATGGCTTCGTCACCCGTGCTCGCGTGATTTCGAGCACGCCGATCTACGACACGGTCAACGAACCGCGCCGCGAATGCTGGACTGAAACCGTCGGCCACGAAACCCGCAGTTACCGGGAAGGAAACGGCGGTGGCGGTGCGATTCTCGGCGCCATCGCCGGTGGCCTGCTCGGTTCTACCGTCGGCAAGGGCGACGGCCGTGTGGCAGCAGCCGCCGTAGGCGCAGCCACCGGCGCCGTGGTGGGCGACCGCTGGAATGGCGGCGGAACACGCTACGAAGAAACGCGCCCGCGTCAGGTCGAGCGTTGCCGGGTCCACGATGATTACCGCCAGGTGGTCAGCGGCTACGACGTGCGTTACCGCTTCCAGGGACGCGTGTACGCCACCCAGCTGCCGTACAACCCTGGCAAATGGCTGACCCTCAACGGGAATTTTTCGGTGAACGACGATCCGAGCGACGCGCGTTGGAGAACCCCTAATGACAACTGGGATGATTGACGCACCGACGCGTTCATCTCAAGGCTGAAAGGAGAATCATCATGTTACGCAAACTGCTATTGGCAACCGTCCTGCTCACCGCATCCGGCGCCAGCTTCGCCCATGGCGGCGATTATGGCTACGGCCGTGTGGTATCGGTCGAACCGCATTTCGTTATTTCGTTCGGCACGCGCGAGCGGGACGGATTCCGGGTCCTATATGAATCTGGCGGCGCCCGTTACTGGACGACCACCTCGTACTACCCGGGCCCCACCATCGTGCTGCCGCCGCCCTACCGGGTCGAGCGGGTTTATTACCGCGATTACCGACGTGACTGGGATGATCGCGGTTGGGGCCACCGCCGCGGCGGATGGGACGGCTGGCGCCACGAGCGTCGGGAATCTCGCCGCGAACACCGCCATCATGACGATGACTGAGCGCTGCCCTCGGGGCCGACCCGCCCCTGAAACGGGACGGACCGACTAGATTTCCACTCGCGAACCGAGTTCGATCACCCGATTTGCAGGCAGATTGAAGTATTCCACCGCACTGCCGGCATTACGCGACAGCCATCGAAACAGCTGTTCGCGCCAGTGGGACAGCCCGCTTTCGACCTCCTGGCTGGGCACGATGGTTTCGCGGCTCAGGAAATACGAGGTCTGCATGGGCTCGAACGTCAGCCCGAATTGCGGGCTCAGACCTTCGAGCGCAGCAGGCACGTCGGGACGATTCTTGAAACCGAAGGTGAGGATCACGGCATAGGCTTCGTTGCCCAATGGTTCGACCTGCATGCGTTCTTCGAACGGCACCCACGGTTCGGTCTTGATCCTGACGGTAAGGAATACCAGCCGTTCGTGCAGCACCCGGTTATGGTTGAGGTTATGCAGCAACGCATGCGGCACGGTATGAGCGCTGGCATTGAGGAATACCGCGGTTCCCGGGACGCGCGTTGGCGGATGCGCCATGAGGCCGGCGAGGAAATCGGTCAGGGGAATATCCGCCGCGCCGACCCGGGCCAATAGACAGCGCCTTCCGCGCACCCAGGTTCGCATGACGATGAACACCAGACTCCCCAGGATCAGCGGAAACCAGCCACCCTAGGTGATTTTCAGCAGGCTGGATGAAAAAAATGCGGCATCGATCAGCAGGAACACGCCGGTCGCCGCGAGGCTGCCGGACAGTCCATACCCCCATCCGTAATGAATGACGAAAAAGGTGAGCAGCGTCGTCACCAGCATGGTGCCGGTTACAGCCAGCCCGTACGCGGCAGCGAGGTGGCTCGACCCGCCAAAGCCGGCGACGACCGCCACGACGAGCACGAACAGCAACCAGTTGACGACTGGGATATAAATTTGTCCGAATGCCTTGGACGACGTCTGCACCACCTGCATGCGCGGCAGGTAGCCCAGCTGGATGGCCTGGCGCGTGAGCGAGAATGCGCCGGTGAGCGTGGCCTGGGCGGCGATCACGGTGGCGGCGGTAGCCAGCAGCACCATGGGATAGAGCGCCCATTTGGGGTACAGCAGGAAAAATGGATTGCTCAAGGCCGTGGGCACACGTGACAGCAGCGCACCCTGCCCCAGGTAATTCAGTATCAAGGCGGGAAACACCAGGCCATACCAGGCCAGCCGGATCGGCGCGCGACCGAAGTGGCCCATGTCGGCATACAACGCCTCGGCACCAGTAAAAGCCAGCAGCACAGCCCCCAACACCACGAACGACGCAAAGCCGTGCTGGGTGACGAACCACCATGCATGATGCGGAGAGAGCGCGGCAAGGACTTGTGGATGCTGGGCGATCTGGTATACGCCGCCGACTGCCAGGGCGACAAACCAAAGTACTGCGACCGGGCCAAGCCAGGCGCCGACGCTGGCCGTGCCATGCTGCTGCATGATGAACAAGCCGGTGAGCACGGCGATCGCCAGCGGCATCACATAGGGTTCGAACACATGGGTGCCGACCGACAGGCCTTCGACCGCCGACAGTACCGAAATCGCAGGGGTCAGCACGGCATCGCCATAGAACAGTGCAGCCCCCGCCATGCCGGCCAGCGCCACCATACGCAATGCGCGCGGCCGCTCCGCTACGGCTTGCCGTGCCAGCGCAAGCAGGGCCATGATACCGCCTTCGCCGTGGTTGTCGGCACGCAACACCAGCAATACGTATTTCAGGGACACCACCAGCATCAACGCCCAGAAAATTGCCGACGCGGCCCCGAGCACGGTCTCGGGGCCGGCAGGGATGCCATGGGCCGGACTCAGGGTTTCCTTCAGGGCATAGAGCGGGCTGGTACCAATGTCGCCATAGACGACGCCGAGCGCGGCAAGCGTCAGCGCTGCGCGGCTGTAGGCGTGTGCTTCCATGAAGCGGTGATGCCGGGAAGGGGCGAAGCCGGCAGATTATTCGTGATGCACGACAAACGCAACTTCAGTGGTGAAATTGCCGATGCCTCGATGATTGGTCAACGTCCAGCCTGCGTCCTTCAAATGATGCGTGAGCTCGCGCGTCATCGCCGGATTGCCGCAGATCATCACACGATCCTGTTCCGGGTCAGGCACCGGCAGGCCGAGGCGCTGCGACAACGCGCCCGAGCGGAACAGGTCGCCGCCGCGTTCGGGGGTGGGAAACGGCTCGCGCGTCACCGTTGGCACGTAATACAACTGCGGGTTGTCCATGGCCTCGATTTCGGCACGATAAGCCAGTTCGGCCACCGTGCGCACCGAATGCACCAGCACCACGCTTCCATAGCGCGCATAGAGTTCAGGGTCGCGAATCAGGCTCATGAACGGCGCCAGCCCGGTGCCGGTCGCGAGCATGTACAGCACGCGCCCTGGCAATACATGGTTCAGCGTGAGCGAACCGGTGGCCTTGCTGTTGACCCACACGCTGTCGCCGGGGCGGATGTGGACCAGTTGGCTGGTCAGGGGGCCGTCCGGCACGTGGATACTGAGAAACTCGAGGTGGTTGTGGTCGGCGGTGGAGACAATGGAATACGCACGCGCCACCAGCTTGCCTTCGCGCTTCAAGCCGATGGTGACGAATTCACCGTTTTCGAATGAAAAGTCCTGCGGACGGCTGAGGGTGAAACTGAACGTCTTGTCCGACCACGGACGCACCGACTGCACTGTTTGTTCACTGTAAGGCATGCTTCACTCCGTTGTTGATGGCAACCTGTCCAGCCTGTCCCCATGGCTGGGCGCAAAGTATAAAGATAATTCGATTTGATGTATCGGGAGCTGCGTAGTTCCAACAATGCGGGCCGGGTAGCCATTCAGCCCTTGATGCACACCAGCGGTTTCAGTCTGGCCACCTTGCGCGCCAGCCCCGCGCGGTCGGCCGCCTCCACCACGGCGCTGACGTCCTTGTAGGCGCCCGGTGCTTCCTCCGCGACGCCGCGCAGCGAAGGGCTGCGGATCAGCACGCCCTGGCTGGCGAGTTCGTCCACCAGGGCGCGACCGTGCCACTGGCGGGTGGCCTGGTGGCGACTCATGGCCCGCCCGGCCCCATGGCAGGCGGAACTGAAGGCGCGCGTCATGCCCGTCTCGGTGCCGACCAGAATATAGGACGCGGTGCCCATGCTGCCGCCGATCAGCACCGGCTGGCCGATATCGCGCAGCTCGTTGGGCAGCGCCGGATGGCCTGGCCCGAAGGCTCGCGTCGCACCCTTGCGGTGCACGTATAGGCGGCGCGACTGGCCGTCGACCGTGTGCGGTTCCAGCTTGCAGGTGTTGTGCGACACGTCGTAGATCAGGGTGAGATGCGTCCCCGGCAACAGGTCGGCAAACACCTGGCGAGTGAGATGGGCGATGACCTGACGGTTGGCCAGGGCGCAATTGATCGCCGCACGCATGGCGCCGAGATACGCCTGACCCAGCGGAGCGTTGATGGGCGCGCAGGCGAGCTCGCGGTCGGGCAGCTCGATGCCGTAACCTGGCGCCGCGATCACCATCTGCTTGAGGAATTCGGTGCCGATCTGGTGTCCCAGCCCGCGCGAGCCGCAGTGGATGCTGACCACCACCTCGCCCACGCGCAGGCGGAAGCGGTCGGCCGCTTTCGTATCGTAGATCTCGACGATTTCCTGCAGCTCGAGGTAATGATTGCCGGAACCCAGGGTGCCGATCTCGTCGCGCTGGCGGCGCTTGGCCTGGTCCGACACCTTGCTGGGTTCGGCGCCGGCCATGCAGCCCTGCTCCTCGATACGATCCAGATCGGCCGCGCTGCCGTAGCCATGCTCGACCGCCCAGCGCGCGCCGCCGCGCAACATCGCGTCCATCTCGTTCGCATTCAGCCGCAGCTGGCCGGTGCTGCCCACCCCGGCCGGGATGTGCGCGAACAGACGGTCGGCCAGCCGCTGCTTGAGCGGCGCAATGTCTGCCGCCTTGAGCCCGGTATGCAGGGTGCGTACGCCACAGGAAATGTCGAAGCCCACCCCGCCGGCGGATACCACGCCACCGGCGTCGGCATCGAACGCCGCCACCCCGCCGATCGGAAAGCCGTAGCCCCAGTGCGCGTCAGGCATGGCATAGGCCGCCTGCACGATGCCTGGCAGGGTGGCGACGTTGGTGAGCTGCTCATAGACCTTCTCGTCCATGTCGCGGATCAGCGCCTGATCGGCAAAGATCACCGCCGGAACGCGCATCTTCCCGAACGGGGCGATCTGCCATTCGACCTCCGACACCTGCTTGAACTGGGCAAGATTCATCCTGGAAACCTTAGTTGACCACCATGGCGACTAGGAAATTCAGACGTCCACCACGCACTGGGCAAACCACTGCCCGGATTCGTTCCTCCCGACCTTCAATTCAGTATAGGTGGCGCCCTTGATTTCGACGGCCGGCTGGTGCTTGTCCAGGTCGACCGGTTCGCCCCATGCGGTGGCGTGCAGCCGATGGTCATCCAGGCTGACCTCGAAGCGGCCAAACAGCAGGTGGCGCGCGGCCATCTCCAGGATCAGCGCATTCAGCCAGTCGACCAGCAGCAATTCGTCGTCCGGCGCCTCGCAGCGGATGTCCACCGCCTCGTTCGCCGCCACCCCGGTTGGGTCGGTCACCACGGCGGTCATCGCTCGCGCAGTCTGTTCGAATGCGGCCGCCAGGGTGGGCCCGATGCCGCGCACGCCGACGTCCGCCTGATGCGGAAAATGTTCCCAGTGCGCGCCGCCCTGGCTGCGCGACGCCGCTACCGCCCGTGCCCGCGCCTCGAATATCGCTTCCCGGATGCGCGCCGGCTCGACGCTGCGCGCCACGGCCCCTGCGTCAACGGCCTGCGCCGCGTGCAGCGCCTGCCGCAGGTAAGCCGGTGCGGGGAAAGGCTTGTCCTCGTAGCCAGGTCGGCCGCGGAAATCGCATTCGCAGGCCTGCAGAAAGGCCTCGAAGCGGTCGGGACGGCGGAAGGCGTCGACCCGTTCCAACAGTTCAACCACCGTTCCGGGGCGCAATTCCAGCGCGCGATGGGCGTTGCCGTGGTCGCGCGCCACCGCAACGGCGAGGTCGCGGCAATCGACCGGCACCCGGATGCGCTCGCAGAGCGCCCGCACCAGTTCGACGCTTTTGCCTTCGTGGCCGTGATGCGCCGGCCACAGTTCGGGCGGAGTGACGCCCTTGCCGAGATCGTGCGTCAGGGCAGCAAAACGCACCGGCAGGCTCATGCTCTGTTGCGCCGCCCAGTCGACGACCAGCATCACGTGAACGCCGGTATCGATTTCCGGATGGTGCTGCGGCGGTTGCGGCACGCCAAACAGGCAATCGATTTCGGGAAGCAGCCGCGCCAGCGCACCGCAGTCGCGCAGCGCCTGGAACATGCGCGAGGGCTGCGCTTCCATCAGGCCGCGTGCGATTTCCTGCCACACGCGCTCGGGCACGAGCGCGTCGATTTCGCCGTTGTCCACCATCCGCCGCATCAGCGCGTTGGTTTCCGGCGCCACGGTAAAGTCGTTGAAGCGCGCGGCAAAGCGCGCAACTCTCAAAATCCGCACCGGGTCTTCGGCAAAGGCTTCGCTCACATGGCGGAAGACCCTTGCCGCCAGGTCGCGCTGGCCGCCGTAGGGGTCGACCAGCGCGCCGGCCGCGTCCTCTGCCATCGCATTGATGGTGAGGTCGCGCCGGCGCAGATCCTCTTCCAGCGTAACTTCCGGTGCGGCATAGACAGTAAAGCCCTTGTAACCGTGTCCGGATTTGCGCTCTGTGCGCGCGAGCGCATATTCCTCGTGGGTTTGCGGGTGCAGGAAAACGGGAAAATCCTTGCCGACCGGCTGGTAGCCCAGCGCAACCATGTCGTCAGGTGTCGCACCGACGACGACGTGATCGCGGTCGGCCACCGGCAGGCCCAGCAACCGGTCTCGCACTGCGCCGCCAACGATATAGGTTTTCATGGCGGCGCGGCGGCTCCTAGCGGTGGGCGTTTTCCCGGTAATCCTCGTACCGCGCGCGCGGCGTATCGGCACGCAGGTATTCGGGGGCGATGGCCTCGAGCGACGCCGGCTGGAAATCGAATACCGACGGCCAGCCGCCGCGACATACGTTGTCCGTGCACAGGGCGTAGTAGTTGTCGCGCGTCATCAGCTTCTTGCCGGGTTTGAATTCCAGCGCCCAGGCCTGGAAATATGACATCCATTTTCCCAGCTGCACGATGCTGCGCTTTTTCCCGATCACATCGCCCACGTAGCTCACCAGCTCCTGCAGGGTATACACATTGGGCCNGCACAGATCGTAGGTCTGGCCGTAGGTGGCGGTGTTGTCGAGGCTGTCGGCAAAGGCGCGGGCGACATCGTCGACATGCACCGGTGCAAAGCGGCTGCCGGACGCGGCGAGCGGCAGTACCGGGAAGCTTTTGAGCAGCCGGGCGAACATCGACAGGAAGGAATCGCCACGGCCGAATATCACCGACGGACGGAAGATGGTGACGTTGAGGCCGTAGCCATGAATGAATTTGGGGCCGTTGAGGTACCAGTTCTCATGCTCGCTGTGGCGCATGGCGGCTTCCCGCACCAGCGCCTCGGCAATGCCCTTGGAGCGCTGGTAGGCCGAACGCGAGTTGGGATCGGCACCGAGCGCGCTCATGTGCAGCAGGCGATGCACACCGGATTCGCCGCAGGCATGAATGACCTTGCGTGGCAGTTCAACATGGACCTTCTGGAAATCGCCGCGGCGCGCACTGGGCAGGTCGACGCGACCAACCTTGTCTTCGTGCAGGATGCCGACCAGATTGATGACGGCATCCATGCCGCGGAAATGCTGGATGAGTTCCTGTTGGTCGTGCACGTCGGCCTCGATCACGTCCACCGTGGGCAGCAGGATCAGTTCCTTGGCCATTTCGCGGCGATGGGAAAGCACGCGGACCTGGAGGCCGCGCGCGGCGAGCTGGCTGACGAGCTGGGTACCGACAAAACCGGAGCCGCCGAGGATGCAGATACGTTGAATCTTCATATTGATGCTCGTTCATGTATATAAGACGATGCTGATTTTAGCTCGGAAGTTTCATAAACTCCCGCGATGATCGCGCAGGATTTATGAAACGTCCGGACTACTCGTCCGGCCGTTCGACTTGCAGCGACGTGTCCGGATCGGGTGTCGGAGCGACCGGCGTCTCGCGCGGCGGAACCAGGCCCAGTCGCTCTTTCAGCAGCACCGAGGGCTGGCCGAAACGCACTGCATAATACATGGCGTTGCTCATCACTTTCTTCACGTAGTCGCGCGTTTCGGCAAACGGGATCGACTCGATGTAGATCGCAGCTTCCATCGGTTGCGTGCTGCGCCAGCGCTGCGCACGCCCCGGGCCTGCATTGTAGGCAGCGGTAGCCAGTACTGGCGAACCGTCCAGCGTGGACAGCACGTGTTTCAGGTAATACGCGCCAAACTGGATGTTCCTGGCAGGATCGCGCATCTCGTCCACCTGGAAGCGCCGGATGCCGAGGCGCTTCGCGATCCAGCGCGCCGTGGCCGGCATGATCTGCATCAGGCCGGCAGCGCCGACGCTCGAGCGCGCGACATTGACGAAACGGCTTTCCTGCCGCATGAGGCCATACACCCACGCCTCGTCGATGTCGTTTTCGCGTGCGGCTTGATGCGCTTGCTCGCGGTAGGGCGCCAGAAAGCGTAACTCGAAATCGTGCAGTTCTCGGGTGCGCTCGGCCGTGTTGATGGCGCTGTCATACCATTCCATGCGTCGGGCGAGCTCGGCCGCCGCCAGTAACTGCGTATCGGAAAAACCTCGGACCGTCCAGTTCCATTCCTGGGTGGCATCGGTGCGCAGGCCGAGTTCGTAAAGGGCCACGGCACGGGCAATCCCCGGCTGACGGGCGATCTCGGCCACGTCGCTGCCGCCTGTCTTGATGTTGACGGCAGGCGCCGCCTGCATGACTGGCCCGAGTTCTTCCTGGGCAAGTTGGCTGTAGTAATCGTGGTCGTGCGCCAAGGCCAAAAAAACGGCCTTGGCGGCAACGTGCTGGCCGCTTGCCTGCAGGGCCCGCGCGCGCCAGTAGCGCCATACGGGCTGCGCGCGGGCAGCCTCCCCCATGCTGTCGATCGCCTGCTGAACGGTTTTCCAGTCGCCCACGCGAAGCGCTGCGCGTGCCCACCATTCACGCTGGGCGTCGTTCACCGCCACGCTCCCGGCCTGCTGGAACCAGTCCAGCGCGAGCGATTCGTGGCGGCGCGCGGCCCAGGTGGCGAGTCGTGCCCAGGCCGTGCGCAATTCCACCGGATTGAACTGCGGCGCCCATTTGCGCAATGCCTGTTCCGCCAGGGCGGAGTCGCGCCGGGCCAACTGGTCGAGTGCGTAGAGCGCGATTTCGCGGTCGCCGCGACGGGCCAGATCGAGGGCGCCCGCGTTCAATACGCGTACCGGATCGCGGGCAGCCAGGTCCAGCAACGTGGCGTTCGGGCGTTGCGCTTCGGGCAGGGCGCTCGACACCACCCTGGCCACATTGAGATTGCCCGCTTCCAGCGCCAGACGGAAACGGCGCCAGACATCTTCCGGGCCCATCAGTCCGGCCGCCATCAACTGCGTGAACAGGGGCGTACAGACCGTCGGCATGTCGCGCCCGGTAAACCACAATGAAATCGCCTCGCGCTCATGGCTGCGATTGCCCAGCGCCCATTCCGCACGGTAGGCATAGCATTGAAGCGCTGCATCGGGTTTGACGAGGCGGGGGTACTCGGCCAGGTACGCCGGCCAGGCTTCACGCGCGCCGAGCGATTTCAGCCAGTCGGTACGCAGGGATTCGGCCAGACGGCTACCGGGATAACGTGCCAGAAAATCGGCGATGCGGCCATCGTCGGTGCGGCTCGCCAGCATCAGGCGCCAGTATTCGACATAGGGGGCCAACACATGGTCGTCGGGGACGTTGCGCGCGGCACGTTCCAGATCCGCCAGCTTGCGCGCGGCATATGCTTGTTGCGCCTGTTTCACGGCAGCGTCGCCCGCTGCCGCCCACGTGGGCATGGCCAAAATACCCAGCAGAAAAAGCGTGATTATCCGAAGCATTATGCGAGGGTAACATGCTGTCTTCCGGCATTTGCCGGGCAAAACCCGCCCTATCAAACACCGCGCCCATTCGTCGCCGCGGACATTGCGAGCGCGCTGCTGCGCGCGTCGTTCAACGCGGCACCGCTCGATTTCCGGAATGCCCGCCTCGATGCAACCGCGTCTGAAGCCTGAGCTTGAGCCTGAGCTTGTCTGCGTCAAGCCAGGAACAGCGTGTAGGCCGGATTACGGGATTCGTCCCAGTAGCGGTAGCCCAGTTCATCCAGAAACTTCTGGAAACGAGGTTTTTCCTTTTCTGGCACCTGGATGCCGACCAGCACACGGCCATAGTCGGCGCCGTGGTTGCGGTAGTGGAACAGGCTGATGTTCCAGCCGCGGCTCATGCTCTGCAGGAATTGCATCAATGCGCCGGGGCGTTCCGGGAATTCGAAGCGGTACAGCACTTCGTTCACTGCTTCGGGCGCCCGCCCGCCGACCAGATGACGGATATGCAGCTTGGCCATTTCGTTGTCGGTCAGGTCGAGCGCTTCCAGCCCATGACGCTGCAAGAGATCGACCACACGCGCGCTTTCGCCCGCCCCCGGCACCGACAGGCCGACAAATACTCGCGCGATCTTGGGGTCGGAATAACGGTAATTGAACTCGGTGATGTTGCGCGCGCCCAGCAGCCCGCAAAAAGTCTTGAAGCTGCCCGGTGTCTCCGGGATGGTCACGGCCAGCACGGCCTCGCGCTTCTCGCCCAGCTCGGCGCGCTCGGCGATATAACGCAGGCGGTCGAAGTTCATGTTGGCCCCGCTGGCTACCGCGACCAGCGTCTTCCCTTTGAGCCTGTCGGCTGCGATCGCGGCCTTCATTCCGGCAATCGACAGCGCACCGGCCGGCTCCAGGATCGAGCGCGTGTCCTCGAACACGTCCTTGATCGCCGCACAGATGGCGTCGTTGTTGACCCGAATGATCTCGTCCACATAGAGCTGTGCCAGCCGGAAGGTTTCCTTGCCCACTTTCTTCACCGCCACACCGTCGGCGAAAATGCCCACGCGCGGCAGCGTGATGCGTTCGCCCTTGCACAACGAGCGTGCCATCGCGTCGGCGTCTTCGGGCTCGACGCCGACAATCTTGATTTCCGGGCGCAGGCGTTTGATATAGGCCGCCATGCCGGCGATCAGCCCGCCGCCGCCGACCGGGATGTAGACCGAGTGGATCGGGCCCGGATGCTGGCGCAGCAGTTCCATTGCCACAGTACCCTGCCCGGCGATCACATCGGGATCATCGTAAGGGTGAACGAAGGTCGCCTTGGACTCCTTGGCGAGCTGGGTCGCGTGTGCACCGGCCTCGTCGTAGTTGTCGCCATGCAGGATGACCTGCGCGCCGCGCGCCGCCACCGCATCGACCTTGATCTTCGGCGTGGTCACCGGCATCACGATGATAGCGGTCGCCCCCAATTTCTGCGCCGCCAGTGCCACGCCCTGCGCGTGATTGCCCGCTGACGCGGCGACTACGCCCCGCGCCAGCTGCGCCGCTGTCAGCTTGGCCATCTTGTTGTAGGCACCGCGGCACTTGAAGGAGAACACTGGCTGTAGGTCCTCGCGCTTCAACAGGATCCCGTTGCCGAGACGGCGCGACAGATTGTGGGCCACGTCGAGCGGCGACTCGATCGCCACGTCGTACACGCGCGAGGTGAGGATGCGTTCGAGGTAATCGTCAGGTTGGCTCATGGCGGCAGCGGATGCGAGGTTTGTAAAAAAAGGGCGATGCCGCTATCTTAGCGGGCTGCATCGAAATCGACGAAAACATCATGACTCAAGACGAAATGAAGCAAGCCGTGGCACGTGCTGCGGTGGATTATGCCAAGGGCGGCATCATCGGGGTAGGCACCGGCTCGACCGCCAACTATTTCATCGACGCGCTGGCTGATGTGAAAAGCCGCATCGACGGCGCCGTCGCCAGTTCGGAAGCCACCGCCGCCCGCCTGAAAAGCCATGGCATCCAGGTACTGGATCTCAACAGCGTGGGCGAACTTGAAATCTACGTCGACGGCGCCGACGAAATCACCGAACACTTCGCCATGGTCAAGGGCGGCGGCGGCGCGCTGACGCGGGAAAAAATTGTCGCAGCGTGCAGCAAGCAGTTCATCTGCATCGCCGACGAAAGCAAGCTGGTCGGAGTGCTCGGCAAGTTTCCGCTGCCAGTCGAAGTCATTCCGATGGCCCGCTCCTACGTGGCGCGCGAACTGGTGAAACTGGGCGGGCAACCCCGGCTGCGCGAAGGCTTCACCACCGACAACGGCAACATCATTCTTGACGTGCACGGGATGTCGATCGTCGATCCGGTGTCGCTGGAAACCGCTATCGATCACATTGTCGGCGTGGTCACCAACGGCCTGTTCGCCCGACGTGGCGCGGACGTGCTGCTGCTCGGCACGCCCAGCGGCGTCAAGACCTACACGAAGTAATCGCTACTGCGGCTGCGGGGACTCGTCGTCGGGTTCCTGCTCTTCGGCCGGCACGCGATATTTCTCGGTGGCCCACTGGCCCAGATCGATCATCTTGCAGCGCTCGCTGCAGAACGGCTTCCACTTGCTTTCCACCGTCCACGGAACGGCCGCGCCGCAGGTCGGGCAGGTCACGACCGGAGGCTTGTTGCTGGGTTTCACAGGGTACAGAAGGTCAGGTCGAAATCGATCGACTGGCCGGTACAGGTTCGCTGCGCGCCCGACCCCGCGTGTACGAAGCGGATATTGAGCATGTACTTGTTGGCCGAAATTTCGGGTACGCAAGGCAGGTCGTCGACCAGGGTGACCCGGATCAGCTGCGGATTACGCGATTCGAGCATGCGCTGGTAGCTGCCGTTGTTCGCGTGCTGCAGGTCGGGCTGCCCGCTGTCGCGCAGCAAACCGAGCACGATTTCGACTGCGGCGCGAATCGACGAGAACGGCGCCAGCCACTTGTGCAATTGACTCACGCGCGCATCCGCCGCCTGGTGCAGCCAGTAATGATAGGAGGGCAGATCGAATTCGCACATGCCGCCCGGAATGGCTGCGCGCTGCTTGATGGCCATCAGCCACTCGTCTTCGCGCAGGTGATGGCCCACTTTCCCGGGCAGCTGGTAGATGCCCTGATGGGCCGCCTCGATCGCAGCCAGCACCTGTTCCAGCGTGGCATCCTGCACATGCGGATTGCCGCGCAGCGCGGTCAGCACTGCCTTCTGCCGGTCCAGCTCCTGCAGCAGATCGGATTTGAGGTCGGCACGCGCCGCGACTTCAGCCATCTCGAACAAGGTCAGCAAAGCGGCATGATGCGCGTGCGGGTCGGGCGATGCGGCGTAGGCATCGAAACGGTCGAACAGATCTTCCAGCCGCAATAGCGTGCGGATGCGTTCGCTCAGGGGGTATTCGTAGTGGATCACGCCGCGCCGCGTTGGTTTGGTTCAGCCGATTGTCGCCGATCCATGCGGAAAATCAAGACGATGCCGCAGTAGAAAGCGCGAGGTAACGCCGATGCAGCGTCGCGACCTGGCTACGCAATGCCGCGGGAGAAGCCGTGTTGAGGATCACATCGTCCGCGGCCGCCAGGCGCTCGACGCGTCCGGCCTGCACCGCGAGGATGGCTTCCACCTCGTCCTGCGCGAGTCCGCTGCGCGCCATCACCCGCGCGATCTGCAGATCTTCCGGACAATCAACCACCAGCACGCGACTCAGCACATCCCGGTAGCCGCCGGTTTCCACCAGCAAGGGAATCACGATCAGCGCATAGGGTGCGGTCAGCGTCGCCAGCGTCTGTGCCACGATCTGCCGGATACGCGGATGCAGGATGGCTTCGAGTCGGTGTCGCGCGGCGGCATCGGAGAATACGCGCCGGCGCAAGGCGGCACGATCCAGAGTGCCATCTGCCTGCATCACCGTTTCACCGAACGCCGCATGGATCGCAGCCAGCGCTGCGCCACCCGGCGCAGTCAACTCACGCGCGACGACATCCGTATCGATCACCGGTACGCCATGGGCAGCAAAGCACTCGGCGACGGTCGACTTGCCCGAGCCGATCCCGCCGGTGAGTCCTACGGTGAACATCAGAATTGGGCGAGGTAGGCCTGCGTCAGGTCGGCGCCGAAGAACAGTGCCACCAGGCCGCCGCCCGCCAAATAGGGGCCGAACGGGATCGGCACGCGGCGGTCATGCTTCACCAGCACGATCATCGCCACACCAATGGCCGCACCAACCACCGACGATAGCAGTAGCGTGACGGGCAACATCTGCCAGCCGAGCCAGGCGCCAATGGCCGCCAGCAGCTTGAAGTCGCCGAACCCCATGCCCTCCTTGCCTGTTGCCAGTTTGAACAGCCAGTACACCGACCACAGCACCCCGTAACCGACCATGGCGCCGATCACCGCATCCGGCAGGCTGATGCCCATTCAGGTTGAACATCAATCCCAGCCACACAAGCGGCAGGGTGAGGCTGTCGGGGAGCAAGGTGGTATCGAGGTCGATGAACGCCAACGCGATCAGTGTCCATACCAGAAGTAATGCGCCCACCGTCTGTATGCTGACGCCCCATTTCCAGGCGACCGCTGCCGACAAAAGTGCGGTCAGCAGTTCCACCAGCGGATAGCGCGCACTGATCGGGGTTTTGCAGGCCGAGCAACGCCCGCGCAGCCATAGCCAAGACAGCAGCGGGATGTTCTCCAGCGCAGTAATCTGGTGTCCGCACCGGGTGCAGGCCGAGCGCGGCAGCCACAAGTTGTAGCGAGGGATTTCGGCCAGGGCTTCACCACGCAGTTCGGCGCACTGCGCCTGCCATTCGGCTTCCATCATTTTGGGCAGCCGATGGATGACGACGTTCAGAAAACTGCCCACCAGCAGGCCGAATAAAAAAACCAGCCCGGTGAAGAGGGCTGGTTCTGCGTGCAGCAGATCCATCAGACAACCGAGCCCATTTTGAAGATCGGCAGGTACATCGCGATCACCATGCCGCCGATGAGCGTGCCGAGCACCACCATGATGATGGGCTCCATCAGGCTGGACAGTGCCTCGACGGCGTCGTCGACTTCGGCCTCGTAGAAATCGGCCACCTTGCCCAGCATGGAATCGAGCGAACCGGATTCCTCGCCGATGGCAGCCATCTGCAGCACCATGTTGGGAAAACGCCCCGAGTTCTGCATCGCCGCGGTCAGCGCCGTGCCGGTCGCGACTTCGCCGCGGATCTTGTTGGTTGCCTCGACAAACACCTGATTGCCCGATGCGCCACCCACCGATTCCAGCGCCTCGACCAGCGGCACGCCAGCCGCAAACATGGTCGCCAGCGTGCGCGTCCAGCGCGCGATGGTGGCCTTCTCGATCACCGGACCGAAAATCGGGAGCTTGAGCACGAGGCGGTCCATGAACATCTGTACTTTGCGCGAGCGTCTCCACGCCTGGAAGAAGGCATACAACCCTCCGCCGATCACTCCGAAGATCGCCCACCACCATTTGACGAAGTAATCCGATATCGCCATGACTACTAAAGTCGGCCCTGGCAGATCCGCACCAAAGCTGCTGAACAGCTCCTTGAACGCGGGGATCACGAAAATCATGATGATGGCAGTGATGACGAACGCCACCACGATGATCGAGACCGGGTAGAACAGAGCCGATTTGATTTTGCTCTTGATGGCAAGGATTTTTTCCTTGTAGACCGCGAGACGATCGAGCACGCCTTCGAGAATACCGGCCGCCTCACCGGCGCCGACCAGGTTGCAGAACAATGCGTCGAAATACAGCGGATGGCGTCCGAATGCCTGCGTCAGGCTGCTGCCCTTTTCGATGTCCGCCTTGATTTCCATCAGCAGTCGCTGCATCGAGGGATTGGAATGCCCGCGCGCCACGATTTCGAAGGACTGCAGCAAGGGCACGCCTGCCTTCATCATGGTGGCCAGCTGGCGGGTGAACAGCGTGACATCCTTGTCCGTGATTTTCTTGGCGCCACTGAACAGGGCACTTTGCTTCTTGACCTTGGTGACAGTGATGCCCTGCTTGCGCAACTGCGAATTGACCACGGCTTCGCCGCCGGCCTGCATCTGTCCCTTGACCTTCTTGCCGCGCTTGTCCATCCCTTCCCACAGGAAGGTGGCGTCCTTGACTGCTTTTGCCGCTGTAGCCATAGAGGGAATTCCTTAGAGATTGGTAACGGCCTCGACCTCTTCCAGCGAGGTGAGCCCGGATTTGACTTTCAACAGACCTGCCTGCCGCAGGTCGAGCACGCCTTCGCGCCGCGCCTGGTCGGCGATGTCGGACTCGTTGCCGCCCTTGAGGATGATGCGGGTCATCTCATCGGTGATCGGCATGACCTGGTAGATGCCTACGCGCCCCTTGTAGCCGGTGCCACCGCAGATATCGCACCCCACGGGTTTATAAGGCCTCCAGCTTCCATCAAGCTGTTCCTCGGTAAAGCCTGCCGCCAACAACGCTTCCTGTGGAATATCGGCCGGTTGCTTGCAGCCGCACAACTTCCGCCCCAGGCGTTGTGCGGTAATCAGGATCACCGAGGAAGCCACGTTGAAAGGCGCCACCCCCATGTTCAGCAAGCGGGTCAGGGTGCCGGGCGCATCGTTGGTATGCAGCGTAGACATCACCATATGGCCGGTTTGCGCGGCCTTAATGGCGATGTCGGCGGTTTCCAGGTCGCGGATTTCGCCGACCATGATGACGTCGGGATCCTGCCGCAGGAAGGATTTCAGCGCCGCCGAGAACGTCAGCCCGGCCTTGTCGTTGACGTTGACCTGGTTGATCCCGGGCAACTGGATTTCCGCCGGGTCTTCCGCCGTGGAAATGTTGACGTCGGGCTTGTTGAGGATGTTGAGGCAGGTATAGAGCGACACAGTCTTCCCGGAACCGGTCGGCCCCGTCACCAGCACCATGCCGTAGGGACGTTGCACCGCATTCAGAAGCAGTTCCTTCTGCCACGGCTCATAGCCCAGTGCCTCGATCCCCAGCTGCGCGCTGGTGGGATCGAGAATACGCATGACGATCTTTTCGCCATACAGCGTGGGCAAGGTGCTGACCCGGAAATCGATGGCGCGGTTCTTCGACAGCACCATTTTCATGCGGCCGTCCTGTGGCACGCGTTTTTCGGAAATATCCAGTCGCGACAACACCTTGATGCGCGAAGCGACCTTGTCCTTGATTGCCATCGGCGGCTGGGCGATTTCGGACAGGATGCCGTCCCGGCGGTAACGAATGCGATAAAACTTCTCGTACGGTTCGAAGTGAATGTCGGATGCGCCGATGTTGATGGCATCGAGCATGATCTTTTGCAGATAGCGCACCACCGGTGCATCGTCGATTTCGATGCCGCCGGTGTCCTGTTGCGCAGCCGCTGCGCTTTCTTCGTCGAGGAAATCCAGATTGAGGTCTTCGGCGTTCAACACAGCCATCGTGTTGTCGTTCGCTTCGCCCATCTTCTCGATGAGCTTGCCGAGCTTGTCGTCCTCCACCACCACCGGTTCCACCGCCTGCCCGGTCTGGAATTTCACCTCGTCCAGCGCCTGGAGATGCGTGGGGTCGGACGTCGCCACATACAGCTTGTTGCCCCGCTGATACAAGGCGAGTACCCGCCGTTTCTGCACCAACTTCGGATCGAGCAGCCCTTGCGGCAAGCTCTCATGATCCATGGCATTCAGATCCAGATAGGGGAAGCCGAACGAGGCAGCCGCAAACTCGGCAACCTGATCCGACTTGAACCGCCGCCCTTTGATCAATTCGGTCACGAACGAATCGCCCGATTGGCTGGCGCGTTTCCAGACGCCCTCAGCGTCGTCCTCGGACAGCCAGCCATGATTGACCATGGCACGCGCCAGTCCGGTTAAATTGTTGGTGTTTGTCACAGCTGCCATAGCTCGATTCCAGACAAGTCCAGCGTCAAATTATCGTCCCTTCGCCTGCCCGGAGGGGACAGACACAGGGAATCACAGGCCTTAACGGCGATTTTTCGACTAAATTGAGGCGTTTTCGGGCAGGGCTTTCTCAGCTGCCGGCAGATAGATACGTGCCATCTTGACCGCGCGATCCTGCGTCTGCACGATTTCCACCGGTACGTCTCCCAGCTTGATACTCACACCCGCCTCGGGGATGTCCTCGAATTGCTCGAGCAGCAGGCCATTCAGCGTCTTCGGGCCGTCCAGTGGCAGCGACAGGCCCAGCTTGCGGTTCAGATGGCGCAGCAGGACGCTGCCCTCGACCAGCCAGTTGCCATCTTCCTCGCGTCGCAGGTACCCCGTATCCGACGGCGCCTGCGTGGTGAATTCGCCGACCATTTCCTCCAGCAGATCTTCCAGTGTCACCAGGCCCTGAAGTTCGCCGTATTCATCGACCACCAGTGCCAGCCGCCGCCGGCTGGACTGGAAATTACGCAACTGGGTAAACAGCGGCGTGCCTGCCGGGACAAAGTAGGGTGTTTCGAGATTGGCTTTCAATGTCTCCGTATCCAGCTCCTCGCCAGTCAGCGCGTGCAACACCCGGCGCACGTGGAGCACCCCCAGCAGATTGTCGGACGAGCCGGCATGCACCACCAGTCGAGTATGATGGCTGGTGGAAATCTGCTGCCGCATCCGTTCGGGATCATCTTCGATATCGATCGATTCGATCTGGCTGCGTGGCGTCATCACGTCATCGACCGTGATGTCCTCCAGTTCCAGCAGATTCATCAGAATCCGGTGGTGTTCGCGCGGCAGCCGCCCCGACGACTCCAGCACGATGGTGCGCAGCTCTTCCAGTCCCAGGCTATTGCCCTGCCCATGCTCGGGAGGCTTGATCCGCAGCAGCCGCAAAATACCCTGTACAAACAGGTTCACGAACCACACTACCGGATAGGCCAGCTTCAGCAGCGGCGCCAGTAGCAGCGTCGCCGGGTAGGCGACGCGTTCGGGGAAGGCGGCGCCCACCACCTTGGGCGTGACTTCGCTGAACACCAGAATCAGAAAAGTGAGCAGCAGCGTCGCCACGAACAGCACGACTTCACCCGAGCCAAACAGGCGAATGGCCAGCACGGCCGACAACGTAGCCGAGGCGGAATTAACCAGATTGTTGCCGAGCAGGATCACGCCCAGCAGCTTGTCGGTCCTGTCCAGCAGTGCCTGCGCACGCATCGCCCCCCGCACGCCGGATTCGGCGGCATGACGCAGGCGATAGCGGTTGATCGCCATCATCGCGGTTTCGGACGCGGAAAAAAATGCCGAAGTCAGCAGCAGGACAGCAAGTGCCGCAAAGAGCGTACTGGTGGAAATACTGTCCAATCAGAATTGCCTCAACGCCTGAGTATCACTTCGAGCACAAACTGGGTACCCAGATAGGCCAGCAACAGCAGGGTGAACCCGGTAATCGTCCAGACCAGCGCCGTACGCCCACGCCAGCCGCGGAAATGCCTTCCGAGGAGCAGCCCCCCGAAAACCAGCCAGGACAGAATGGCGAACACGATCTTGTGGGTAAACTGCAGCGGCGTACCGAACAGTTCCTCCGAAAAAAATACCCCGCTGAATACCGCCAGGGTCAACAGTGCAAACCCCACACCGATAGTTTTGAACAGCATCGCTTCCAGCGTCAGCAAAGGCGGTGCTCCACCCTGAAGGAACGCGCCGCGATGCAGTTGTTTTTCCAACATGGTCATCATCACCGCATGCAAGGCGGCCACCGCCAGTAAGCCATAGGCAAGGAAAGACACCACCAGATGCGCGCGCAGGGTCAGTGCCTGCGAATCGGGAATGGCGTGGGTCTCGGTAAAAACCGCCATGAGCAGCACGGATAGCGCCGCCAGGCCGCTGACCCACGACTGCAGACGCGCCAGCGGAGCGCCCTGGCTGGCCAGCCAGTACGTCAGCGCGGTCAGCCATAGGATCGTCGACAGGGAGTTGCCGAATCCCAGCCGGATGTCGCCCTGCCCCAGCGCCGAATTGAAGATCAACGCACCGTGCGCCAGCAAGGCCAGCGGCGTCAGCACGCGAACGGACGGAGCGGACGGCGTGCGTTGCAGGCGCCAGGCAATCCAGCCATACAGCGCGCTCACGCACAAAGTAACCAGCAAGAGTGGAGACATTCGTTAAAATGGATATCGGATTCAGCCAGCCTCATTATCCATGCCGCCCATAGCGGCAACAAGGAAGCCATGTTAGAAAATCTCAGCGGACGCCTCGCCGGCGTCGTCAAATCCCTACGCGGGCAGGCACGCATCACCGAGGCCAACGTACAGGACACCCTGCGCCAGGTGCGCCTCGCCCTGCTGGAAGCTGACGTTGCGCTACCGGTGGTCAAGGACTTCATCGAAGCGGTCAAGACCCGCGCGCTGGGCCAGGAAGTGCTCACCAGCCTGTCGCCTGGCCAAGCATTGATCGGGATTGTCCACGAAGAGCTCACCCGCCTGATGGGCGGAGAAAACGCCGAACTGAACCTTGCCGCCACACCACCCGCGGTGATTTTGATGGCCGGCCTGCAGGGTTCAGGCAAGACCACGACCAGCGGCAAGCTCGCGCTGCTGCTGAAAAACCGCAAGAAGAAAGTCCTGCTCGCCTCCGTCGATGTCTACCGACCCGCCGCCATCGACCAGCTGCGCCAGCTCGGCAAGCAGCTCGATGTCGCTTTCTTCGAGGCAGGCGACGAACGCGACCCGCTGAAAATCGCACAGGCCGCGCAGGATCACGCGCGCAAGCAATTCTACGACGTACTCATCGTCGACACCGCCGGCCGCCTGGCGATCGACGAGGCAATGATGAACGAGATCAAGGCGCTGCACGCCGCGGTCCGGCCCATCGAGACGCTGTTCGTCGTCGATGCCATGCAAGGCCAGGACGCCGTCAACGTCGCCAAGGCTTTCAATGAAGCGCTGCCGCTCACCGGCGTGGTGCTGACCAAGCTCGACGGCGATGCGCGCGGCGGGGCGGCGCTATCGGTGCGCCACATTACGGGCAAGCCGCTCAAGTTCATCGGCGTCGGCGAAAAGCCCACCGGGCTGGAAGCCTTCCATCCCGAACGCATGGCGCAGCGCATCCTCGGCATGGGCGACGTGCTCTCGCTGATCGAACAGGCACAAGGCTCGGTCGATCTGGCCGAAGCCAAGAAACTCGCCGACAAGGTCAAGAAGGGCAAGGACTTCGACCTCGAGGACTTCAAGGCGCAAATCCAGCAGATGCGCAAAATGGGCGGCCTCTCCGCACTCATGGACAAGCTCCCCGGCGCGGGACAGATGACCATGCCGGCAGGCGCCGACGACAAGGCGATCAACCGGGTCGAAGGCATCATCAATAGCATGACCCCGCTGGAGCGCCGCAAACCCGACATCATCAAAGCCTCGCGCAAGCGCCGCATTGCCGCCGGCGCGGGCGTACAGGTGCAGGAGGTCAACAAACTGCTGAACCAGTTTGAACAAGCCCAGAAGATGATGAAAATGATGGGCAAGGGCGGGTTGAGCAAGATGATGCGCGGCATGAAAGGCATGCTGCCGGGAATGCGGTAATCCCTGCCCACTGGCAAGACAGGGATTTTTGGGTATAATTCGCGGTTTTCTCCGTTTACCGGTGGGTTGAATCATGGTCGTTATTCGTCTTTCGCGCGGCGGCGCCAAAAACCGTCCTTTCTACAACGTAGTGGTCGCTGACTCGCGCTGCCGCCGTGATGGCCGCTTCATCGAGCGCGTCGGTTTCTACAACCCGGTGGCCGCTGAAGGCGCCGAAGCTGTGCGCCTGGATCAGGACCGCATCGGTTATTGGGTGAGCAACGGTGCCCAGATGTCTGACACCGTCGCCCGTCTGGTCAAGCAGAACAAGCCCGCTGCTGCCTGATTTGTCTGAAACCGAAGCCTGGGTCGGCTGTCTGCATTGAATAATGACTGGGTCGTTATGGGGCGCATCGCCGCCCCGTTCGGCATCAAGGGCTGGGTCAAGGTCCAGCCCTACAGCGAAGACCCGGGCGCGCTGATGGATTTCGAATCCTGGCGTGTCGGGCGCGGTGAACAGCAGACGCATTACACCGTCGAGATCATCCAGGACCACGGCAAAGCCCTGGTCGCCAAACTGGCGGGCATCGACGACCGCGACGCGGCGTATGCCCTGCGCGGACAGGAAATCTCGGTGGCGAAAAGCGCATTGCCGCCGCCAGAAGAGAATGAGTTTTACTGGTCGGACCTGATTGGCCTGACCGTGGTGAACCGTGAAGGCATCGAGTTGGGCAAGGTCGACAGCCTGATGGAAAGCGGGGCGAACGACTTGCTGGTCGTCAAAGGCACGCGCGAACACCTGATTCCGTTCGTCGCGGCCTTTGTTGGCAAGGTCGATCTGGCAGGCGGAACGATCGAGGTGGACTGGGGCGAAGACTACTGATGCGCTTCGATGCGGTCACGCTCTTCCCCGAGATGTTCGATGCCGTACTGGATTACGGCATCACGCGGCGGGCACTGGATCGCGGGGTGTACCGGTTCAAGGCCTGGAATCCGCGCGATTTCACCGATGATCCGCACCGCACGGTGGATGACCGGCCCTATGGCGGCGGCCCCGGCATGCTGATGCTGGCCGAGCCGCTGGACCGCACGCTGAACGCTGTGCAGCAGGACTTGGCCGGCGAGAATTTGACGCCGTGGGTGGTGCATTTTTCACCCCGGGGTCGTCCGCTGACGCAGCAGCGGGTGATGGAATTGAAGGAAAGGTCTGCACTGGTATTGCTGTGTGGCCGCTATGAAGGCATCGACGAGCGGCTGCTGCAGCGCCGCGTGGACGAGGAGCTTTCGCTTGGCGACTTTGTGCTGTCGGGTGGCGAACTCCCCGCGTTGGCGCTGATGGATGCCCTCATCCGGCAGTTGCCGGGCGCGCTGAACGACGCCGAATCGGCCGCACAGGATTCGTTCAGCCACGGGCTGCTGGACTGTCCGCACTACACCCGGCCCGAGGTGTGGCAGGGCCTGGCAGTGCCCGAAGTGCTGAAAAGCGGCAACCATGCGGCGATTGCCAAATGGCGGCACGAAGAAAGCTTGCGGCTCACCGCCGCACTGCGGCCCGACCTGCTGGAGCAGGCGCGGAAGTAAACGGATTGACCAGCTTGCATAAGTTAGGCTGGAAATGAGCGGCGCTGGAGTTAAAACAAACCCCTGGGCCAATGTGAAACGGCGTGACGTCCGCCCGCCAGGGTGCACCTCTCCCGCCAGATGTAAGGAAACATCATGAACATCATCGAGCAACTCGAACAGGAAGAAATCGCCCGCCTGGGCAAAACCCTCCCCGTCTTCGCCCCCGGCGACACCGTCGTCGTTCAGGTGAAAGTGAAGGAAGGCAACCGCGAACGCCTGCAGGCTTACGAAGGCGTCGTCATCGCCAAGCGCAACCGTGGCCTCAACTCCGCCTTCACCGTGCGCAAGATCTCCGCTGGCGAAGGCGTCGAGCGCACTTTCCAGACCTACTCGCCGCTGGTCGCCAGTGTCGAAGTCAAGCGCCGTGGCGACGTGCGCCGCGCCAAGCTGTACTACCTGCGCGAGCGTTCCGGCAAGTCCGCCCGCATCAAGGAAAAGCTGCCCGCCCGCAAGGCTGCGGCCACAGCTGCGGAATAGACCGTTTCCTACTGCCCGCAACTACGCCCGCATCATGCGGGCGTAGTTGTTTGATCCCTTGCCAGATTGGCCTGTTTCACCCGCCCGCAAACCGTGCTTGACCGCGACCGCGTATCGCACTAAATTAGAACGAACGTTCGTTCTAATCACAGTCCATGTCAGTAGCCGCCCTTCAGCAGGAAGACACCCGCACGCTCGTGCTGGGTGCCGCGTTGCGCCTGTTCACCGAAAAAGGGTATTTCAATACGTCGGTTCATGACATCGGCCGCACGGCCGGCGTGAGCATAGGATCGATCTATCATCATTTCGGCGACAAGGAAGGGCTGGCACGCACGTTATACGCGGCGCTCACTGCCCGGATGCAACACCTCATCGATGGCGTCGTACGCAGGGAAGGCAGCAGCCACGACCAGGCCCGTGAACTGGTGGCCCGCCTTTTCGCTTGGGCCGAAGCCGAACCACGGGAAATGGCTTTCCTTCTATATGCCCGGCATCGTGAGTTTTTGCCGAATGAACCTCCGGTCTGCGCCTCGCGGCCGTTTGCCATGATGCGCGAGATGATCACCCGCGGCATCGCGCGCGGTGAAATCCGCCAGATGGATGTCATGGTCGCCTCCGCCAGCCTGTTCGGCGGCCCCATCCGCATGATTACCTCACGCCTGGACGGAATCCTGCCTCAACCCCTGCCAGGCTATCTGGACGAAGTCTGGGACTGTGCCTGGCGGGCAGTCGCAACAGCGTAAACTGCTTGAAGGAAGCCCTATGCACGCCCCCTCAGACTGTACAACCGAAGACCTTTGCGTCGGCTGCGTGTTCTACCCGCCCAACCTGCCGGCGCAGGCCTACTCCAAAGCAGACTGGACCATGCTACAGGCGCGTTCATGTGCATTTGAATATGTCCCGGGCACGCCGGATTGCCAAGTCACGCGCAAGACAAGCTGCAGCCTGGTCGACCTTGCTGCCACCCGTCCACCCCCCTGAAAGCCGGCCTCGGAAATCAGCTTCGCACCGTGACGTCCTGACAGGCTGCGTCTCCCCGCTTAGAATGCCATCATGCTTGCGTATGACGCCATCCTACCCGCCCCGATGTGCCGTCTCGGTGCCCGCTTCACCGGCGAGGTGCTGACACGGCTGGATTTTCTGCCCATCGAGACGCCCCTCTCCGACAGGCTGGACGCCCGCGCCCACCAACTAAGCCGCGAACTCGATGCCTACTGGCGCAATCCAGCTCATGCCTTCGCCTTGACCTACACACCGTTGGGCACCCCATTTCAGTTACGCGTATGGCATGCGCTGATGGCGATCCCTCTCGGGCGACCGACAACCTACGGCGCCTTGGCCAAACAGCTCGGCACGGCTGCGCGCGCGGTGGGGCAGGCCTGCGGATCCAATCCCTTGCCCATCCTCATTCCCTGCCATCGCGTCGTGGCGGTCAGCGGACTCGGAGGGTTCATGCACGCATCGAACGGCGCGCCTCTCGACGTGAAAACCTGGCTGCTGGCGCATGAGCGACGCTCTGATTGACCGGTTTTGCGATCATCTGTGGCTGGAAGACGGCCTGGCCGACCTCACGCTGGCAGCTTATCGGCGCGACCTGGAAACCTTCGCCTCCTGGTTGGGAAAAGAACGGGCACGCAGCCTGGATATGGTCGTCTCGGGTGATCTCGAAGCTTACCTGGCGTGGCGCTTCGCCCACCGCAGCCAGCCCAGCAGTGCGGCACGCTACAGTTCGGCGCTGAAACGCTTTTACCGTTATCTGCTGCGTGAAAACCTGATCGCCAGCGATCCCACGCTCAATCTGGACCGTCCCAAACTGCCGCGGGCGCTGCCCAAGACATTGACCGAAACGGATGTCGAACGCCTGCTCAACAGCGCCGATTCCGACACAACCCTGGGCCTGCGCGACCGTGCGATGCTGGAAACGCTGTATGCCACCGGCTTGCGAGTCTCGGAACTGGTAGGGCTGAAACTGACTGCACTCAATCTCAACGACGGCGTATTACGCGTCACCGGCAAGGGTAACAAGGATCGATTGGTACCGCTGGGCGAAGAATCGGTGCAATGGCTGCGGCGCTATATGGCGGAAGCCCGCCCGCAGTTGCTGGAAAAGCGTCTTTCCGACGCCGTATTCGTCACTGCGCGCGGCGAAGGCATGACGCGCCAGGCATTCTGGCATCTCATCAAGCGCCGCGCACTGGCCACCGGAATCACCCGTCCGCTGTCACCGCACACATTGCGTCACGCCTTTGCCACCCACTTGCTGAATCATGGCGCCGACCTGCGGGTCGTGCAGATGCTGCTCGGGCACAGCGACATTTCCACTACGCAGATCTACACCCACGTCGCACGCGAGCGGCTGAAGCAGTTGCATGCACAACACCATCCGCGCGGCTGAACGTCACACGCGCGCGCTCGGCTTTGCCAGATAGAACCATTCCTGGCCAGGCTGCGCATTGGGGTTGGGAAACACGATGTAGCCTTCACGATCAGCTGCCACCGGCGCCCCGTCGTGGCGCATGCCGATGATTTCGCCGGCATGCACGCGATCGAAGCTGGCCCAGTCGCGAACGAATTGATCGTCGGCATGGCCGCGATCGACGACCTGATACAGACGTAGTGCCTCGGTATCGGCCACGGCTGCCGGCTTGGCCGACGCCGACAATCCCAGATGCGCCAGCGTATTGCGAATGGCACGATAAGCCACCTGAGGCGCGGCAGGATCGTCGTGCTGCCCGCATTCAAGGGTGAGCGCGATGCCGCCCTGCGCCCGCATGTATTCGGTGGTGCCCACGCCGTAATGCACGTCGGCCTCGCGTGCCGACACCCCGGCCGCCAAGCGGCGCGCGACACCTGCGGCATAGGTATCGAGCCAGCCGTCGACGAATCGGCGAACCCCCAGCCGCAACGCCAGCGCGGTTTCCTCCTGCGAACGTGCAAACGGCTCCAGCAAGCCCTGGTTGTCTTCTGGACCCAACATGGCGAAAGGCTCGCCCGCAGTGTGAAACGAATGCAGATCGAGCAGCGCGTCATGCTGTGCCAGCAACGGGCACAGCCAGTTGGCAATGCGATCCTCGAACTCGACCGGGGTTTCAGTGGGCACGAGATTGCGGTTGAGATTGCGGTCCCCCATGCGTTGATGGCGTGCATAGGCCAACGGGTTGGTGACCGGCACGAAGGTCACGCTTCCTGCCACGATGTTCAGTTGTCCGGACTCGATCTCGGCAATTACGCGGCGGATCGCCTGTGTCCCGCAAGTTTCGTTACCGTGCACCGCACCCAGCACGATAAGGCGCGTTCCCGACTCCAGACCGCTGAATGACACGGATTGGAAATGCAACGATTCAAGCATATTCATGCATGCAAGGCCTTGAACAAAAGCGACACGCTCGATCCCAGCAGCAGTACACCGACCAGACGCGTCATCAGCAATGGGCTCAACCCGATATGCGCGCGCCCACCCAGATAGAGTCCGCCCAGCATGAGCGGCAGCGCAGCAAAATAGGCGGTCCACACCTTGGCACTCATCAGTAGCCCAGCTATCAGGAAACTGACGATGCGGGACATGCCATCCGCGAAGAATAGTGCGGAAAACGTCGCTCGCAGATCGCTTTTGTCACGAATGCGATGGGTCAGGTAAATGACATAAGGAGGCCAGCCAGTACCGAACAACGCGCCGACCGTCCCCCCCGTCAGCGCGGCCGGCACGGCCCAGCCGCGCGCGATCAGCTTGTCGCCGCGGATATTGAATACACTGCGAACCGCAAAGACGAAGACAAACCCGGCCAGCGCAATCATCACGGGGCCGGACGGCAAATTGACCAAGAGACTGGTGCCCAGCATCACGCCGAGGATGCCGAATGGAATCAGCATCCCGATTTCGCTCCATTTCACACGCCCGAAATTGAAGCTACCCATTACCACCGAAGCAGTGAAATCCAGCAGCAGGGCCAGTGGCACCACGAATTTCAGTGGAAAAATCAGCGCCAGCAAAGGCACTGAGATCAGCCCCGACCCAAAGCCGGTGATACCACGGATGAAATACGCCACCAGCAGGATGACCGCCATGAGGGCGATCTGCTCAACGCTCACAGACGCGTGCCGCGCTCAATGGTGATGCCGAGTTCCTTGATGCCCGGCACGATGGCGAACTTGGTTACCGACACTTTCACCCACGGCGCGCCGAATTCACCGCGGATAATGGCCGCCACATGTTCGGCGACCGACTCGACCAGCGTGATCGGTTGCGGCGCGTTGTGCAGGTAGTCTTTCACCCGCACAGCCACCGCCCCATAGTCGATGGTGTCGGCCACGTTGTCGGTCCCGCTGGCCTTGCTGTCGGGCAAGCCGATTTCCAGATCGAGCCGAACCGGCTGCGGAACTTTGCGTTCCCACTCGTATATGCCGATAATCAGCTCGAGACGGAAGTCCCGCAAAAATAGAATATCCATTGTCTTGATCATCCACGGCGGCGCTCACCAACAAGCCCGCCCAAAACCCGCCATTTTACTGACTTGTTTATGACCACGCTGTTGTTTATTGCCGTTGCCTATTTGCTTGGTTCGCTGTCGTTTGCCGTGATCGTCAGCCGTGCCATGCGCCTGCCCGACCCGCGCAGCTTCGGATCGGGCAATCCCGGCGCCACCAACGTGCTGCGCACCGGACGCAAGGCTGCGGCCGCGCTGACGCTCCTTGGCGACGCGCTCAAGGGCTGGGTGGCCGTGGTGCTGGCGCGCATGCTGGCTCCGCAGTTCGATTTGTCTGAAGACATTGCTCTGCTGTGCGCGCTGGCCGTGTTCATCGGCCACCTGTTTCCGGTGTTTTTCCGCTTCAAGGGCGGCAAAGGCGTGGCCACGGCACTCGGCCTGCTGCTCGGCCTCAACCCATGGCTCGGCCTGGCATGCCTGGCAACCTGGCTGCTCATGGCCGGGTTATTCCGCATTTCCTCACTGGCCGCCTTGACCACCGCCGTGCTGGCTCCAGTCTATTCAGGCCTGCTGATGGGTTGGGGCAATACGGCCATGACCGTGTTGGTAGTCGCCCTCCTGCTGGTCTATCGTCACAAGAGCAATCTCATCAAACTGGTAACCGGCCAGGAAGGACGTATCGGCGCTCGCTCCTGACCCTATCTCACTGAACATGGCCTTCTTCGACAAAAGCATCGAGCACGCAAAGGAAAGTCTCGCCGAGGTGTCGCGCGAAGCGATCGACCACGCGGGCGAACGCCTGTCGGATGTCGTCAAGGAAGGCGTGTCGCAGGCCGGCACCGAACTGAAGGATGTCATCTGGCGCGCCAGCCAGGAGATCGACGCCAAGCTCGACAAGATTTCCGACGAACTGCATGAACAGCGCCAGTTCACCAAGGACGACGTACGCGAACTGGTCGACTATGCCGGCGAACGGCTGGGTTCCCTGATGGATGCCCGCATCGTCCACGCCAAGGCGGAATTTTCATCGCTGGTGCAGGAAAAGGTCGAATACTTCAAGCGCGAAGTCGATAGTTTCTTCATCGAACGACAGCGTGACCTCGCCCGCGAACGGCGGCGCCTGTTCATCAACGTGGCCATCGCGATCCTGGCGTCACTGTCGCTGGGTTTCGTCTCCTGGCTATACCACCAGTATCTCGGCGGCGGACTGGACGTGTTCGCCATCTTCCGCATCGTGTTTGCTTCGCTGGCCGGAGGCTACGCAGCTTACCTCGCGGTCAAGCTGCTGCGGCGCTGGCTGTCGATGTCGGAACACAAGAAGGACACGCTGTTCCTAGTTAGCCGCTACTGGGGCGTGCTGCGCCCGGAAAGCATTTTCAGCACGGTAATCCTAGTGTGCCTGATGGCCGTTCTGGTGGGGTTCTTGCTGTTCCCGGATCAGATTGCCCACTTCACCGGTGGTGAAAAATGGCTCAAGGCCTTGCGCGAGGCCTACCCAATGTTCCGCAGATAATGGTTTACACGGCATCAAGCGTCGCCAACTCCCAACGCGGTTTGACCGCAAACGTCAGGTCAGATGTCTTCATATGCGTCGCCAACCTCTGCGCGCCAGCGTAGGCGATCATCGCGCCGTTGTCGGTGCAGAACTCCAGCCGGGGATAGAACACGCTGATCCCGCGCATTGCCGCCTCACGCGTAAGCTGTTCTCGCAGATGCGCGTTGGCGCCCACGCCGCCGGCAACCACCAGCCGCGTCACACCGCTGTGGACACAGGCTGCCAGGCTCTTGCTCACCAGCACGTCCACCGCCGCCGCCTGAAACGCCGCCGCGATGTCGGCCGCCTGATCCAGCCCTTGCTTACGCACCAGTGTCAGCACCGCAGTTTTCAAGCCGCTGAAACTGAAATCGAAATCGCCCGAATTGAGCATCGGGCGCGGCAAGGTAAAGCGGCTGGCGTCGCCCGTGGCCGCCAGTTTCGACAGCGCCGGCCCGCCCGGATAGCCCAGGCCCAGCAATTGTGCAGTCTTGTCGAAGGCCTCGCCGGCCGCGTCGTCGAGCGTCTCGCCCAGCAGCGTGTAGCGGCCAACGCCCGACACCCGCATCAACTGCGTGTGCCCGCCCGACACCAGCAAGGCGACGAAGGGGAATTCCGGTGGCGTATCGGAAATCAGCGGCGACAGCATATGGCCTTCCAGATGGTGTACGCCGACTGCCGGAATATTCAGCGAAAACGCCAACGCGCGCGCCATCCCCGCCCCCACCAGCAGAGCGCCGGCAAGCCCCGGCCCTTGCGTATAAGCGATGCCGTCGAGTTCGGCCAGTGTGCACCCACTCTCAGCCAGAACCTGGCGTGTCAAAGGCAGCACGCGCCGGATATGGTCACGCGACGCCAGTTCGGGCACCACGCCGCCATAGTCGTTATGCATGGCGATCTGTGAATAGAGCGCGTGCGCCAGCAGGCCGCGCACGCTGTCATACAGCGCAACACCGGTTTCATCGCAGGACGACTCGACGCCAAGTACCAACATAGGGGAAACAGGGGACTGGAAAAATCCGTGAGGGCTTGCTATTATTGTCGTTTTTCCCGTTTCCCGGAAGCCACTGTCACATGCCTCACGTCAAAGTCAAAGAAAATGAGCCGTTCGACGTCGCCCTGCGTCGTTTCAAGCGTTCCATCGAAAAAGTCGGCCTGCTGACCGAACTGCGCGCCCGCGAGTTCTACGAGAAGCCCACCGCCGAACGCAAGCGCAAGCTCGCCGCCGCAGTCAAGCGCCAGAGCAAGCGCCTGCGCAGCCAGCAACTCCCCCCCAAGATGTATTGATTCCGCGCTGACGCGGAATCTTCCCACGCATGTCGCTCAAGGCACGCATCACTGACGACATGAAAACTGCCATGCGCGCCAAAGAGATGGCGCGCCTCGGCACGATCCGTCTACTGTTGGCTGCCATCAAGCAGAGAGAAGTCGACGAGCGTATCGAACTGGACGATGCAGCAATCAGCAACATCGTCGAAAAACTCATCAAGCAACGCAAGGATTCCATCAGCCAGTTCCAGGTTGCCGGTCGTGACGACTTGGTGGCGGCCGAACAGGCCGAACTCGCCGTGCTGCAGGCCTACCTGCCCGAACAGCTCTCCGCCGCCGAAGTCGAAGCCGCAGTTGCTGCGGCCATTGCCGAATCCGGCGCGTCCAGCGCCAAGGACATGGGCAAGGTCATGGGTCTGCTGAAACCCCGCCTTGCCGGCCGTGCCGACATGGGACAGGTCTCCGCGCTGATCAAGGCCCGTCTCGCAGGCTGATCCCATCCGGCGCGACGCGCCCGGGTTTATCATGCGGTCATCATGATTCCGCGCGATTTCATCGATACCCTGCTCGCCCGCGTCGACGTCGTCGATGTCATCGACCGCCGTGTGCCGCTGAAGAAAGCCGGGCAGAATTACCAAGCCTGCTGTCCTTTCCACAGCGAAAAAACCCCCTCCTTCACCGTCAGCCCGACCAAACAGTTCTATCACTGCTTCGGCTGCGGCGCACATGGCACCGCGCTCGGCTTCCTCATGGAATACGAGCACATGAGCTTCCCCGATGCGGTGGCGGCACTGGCCCAGGACGTCGGCCTGCCCGTGCCCGAGTCCGGCGAGCCCGAGCGCCCCAAACCGCCGCCCGCGCTGTGGGACGCGCTCGAACAGGCGGCGCAGTTCTACAAGAAACAGCTCAAACAGACCCCTCGCGCGATCGATTATCTGAAGCGCCGCGGCCTGACCGGCGCCATCGCCGCCCGCTACGGCATCGGCTACTCGCCGGAGGGCTCCCCATTGAAGCAGGTCTTCGACGACTACGCGGCGGACGCCATCGCCGCCTCGGGCCTCGTCATCGATGGCGATCACGGGCGCTACGACCGCTTCCGCGACCGCATCATGTTTCCCATCAGGAACGTCAAGGGCCAGATCGTCGGTTTCGGCGGGCGCATCCTCGACCAGGGCGAACCGAAATACCTCAATTCGCCGGAAACCCCGCTGTTCCACAAGGGTTCGGAAATCTACGGCCTGTTCGAGGCGCGCGCCGCGATCAAGACGGCCGGGCGCGTCGTCGTGGTCGAAGGCTACATGGACGTGGTCGCACTGGCACAACTCGGCGTGGAGTTCGCCGTCGCAACCCTCGGCACCGCCACCACGCCGATCCATGCGCGCACCTTGCTGCGCCACACCGACCGCCTGGTCTATGCCTTCGACGGCGACAATGCCGGGCGCAAGGCCGCCTGGCGCGCGCTTGAAAATTCGCTGGAAGCGTTGCAGGACGGCAAGGAAGTCAGTTTCCTGTTTCTGCCGGAAGGCGAGGACCCGGACAGCTATATCCGTACCCACGGCCGCGACGCGTTCCTGCACCTGCTGGACACCGACACCCTGCCGCTGTCCGCCTTTCTTGTGCGCGAACTGACACGCAACCGCAAACTCGACAGCCAGGAAGGCCGGGCCGCCCTGATCAAGGACGCCAAGCCCCTGCTGGAGAAAATCGCCGCGCCCCTGCTGGCCAGCTTGATCCAGCGACAGATTGCGGAACTTGCGCACCTCCAGGCTGACGAACTCAGCCGCCTCGGGCTCAAACCCATCGCGCCGCGCCGCCCTCTCCCGCGTCCGCAGCGCCGCCCAGCGCCATCGCGGGTGCGCAGTCTGGCACGCACCCTGTTGATGAATCCACAGCGGGTTGCCGAGGTCGAACTCTGCTGGCTCGACGTAAACGACCCGCTGAGCGGTCCTGCGGGCGAACTGATGGCCTGGCTGCGCGAGGTTGGCCCGCTCAAGCCGCAGACCCTCAGCGAAACGGCCAAAGGCAGTGTGCTGAAGCCCTTGATCGATGAGTTGATGACCGATTTGCTCGACAAAGACGACACCTGGGACTGGAACGCGGAGTTCGATGGCGCCGTCAAACAGTTACGCGACGATTGGCGCAGGCGAAGGCAACAGGAACTGGCCATGCGCCCGCTCGGCAGTTTGAGCGCCAGCGAGCGCCAGGAGTTGACTGAACTGGCACGTTCCTAGCTTGCCAGAAACGGCAAGACAAAGTGCCGGCTTGCGGTATAATTGCCGGTTTTTGAACGATTTTTTCTGTCCGCGTGCGATGCGCGGGGGCGGAACCTGAGCGGAGAATAACCTGTGGCTGTACGTGGAAGAAAACCAGGTGGTGGCGCCAAAAAACCCGAAGCGCTACTTCCCCTGAAGGAGCTGACGCCGGTGGAGGCAGAAGCGCGCCGCACCCAGCTGAAGAACCTCATCATCCTCGGCAAGGAACGGGGGTTCCTGACTTATGCCGAGATCAACGACCACCTGCCCGACGAGGTGCTGGACGCCGATCAGATCGAAGGCGTGATCAGCATGATCAACGACATGGGCATCCAGGTCTACGATGAGGCGCCCGATGCCGAAACCCTGCTGATGCAGGAGGCCGCCCCGGCCGTCGCCGACGAAGACGTGGTCGCGGAAGCCGAACAGGCCCTGACCACCGTCGATTCGGAATTCGGCCGCACGACCGATCCGGTCCGCATGTACATGCGTGAAATGGGCTCGGTCGATCTGTTGACGCGTGAAGGCGAGATCGAGATCGCCAAGCGCATCGAGGAAGGCCTGCGCCACATGGTGCAGGCCATCTCGTCGTGCCCGCTCACCATCCAGCAAATCCTGGACATGGCGGCGCAGGTCGAAAAAGACGAGATGCGCATCGACGAACTGATCGACGGCTTCGTCGAAATGGAAACCGAAGCCGCGGCTGAAGAGGAAGACACGTCCGCCGACGCAGAAGATGCGGACGAGGACGACGACGAAGAGGCCAGCGCCAAGCTTGCAGCCGCCAATCTGGCACAACTCAAAGCCGAAGCCCTCGTGCAGTTCGACTTCATCCGCAAGGCCTACAAGAAAGCACAGACCGCCCATGCCAAGTACGGCCTCGGCAGCCAGCAGCACATGAAAGCCCAGTCTGAAGTCACCGAACTGCTGATGGCGATCCGCTTCTCGGTGCGCCAGGTGGACAACCTGTGCGAACAGATCCGCAGTGCGGTGGAGGAAGTGCGTTCGCACGAGCGCAAGATCATGGAATTCTGCGTCACTCGTTCGGGCATGCCTCGCCCGCACTTCATCAAGACCTTCCCCGGCAACGAAACCAACCTGACTTGGCTGGATCGGGAGATCGCCGCGAAGAAGGCATACTGCTCGACACTTTCCAAAGTGCAGTACGAAGTCAAGGCGCACCAGGAAGCACTGATCGCGATGCAGGATCGAGTCGGCCTGCCGATCAAGAACCTGAAGGACATCAACAAGCAGATGTCGACCGGTGAAGCCAAGGCACGCCGTGCCAAGCGCGAGATGATCGAGGCCAACCTACGGCTGGTGATCTCGATCGCCAAGAAATACACCAACCGCGGCCTGCAGTTCCTCGACCTGATCCAGGAAGGCAACATCGGTCTGATGAAGGCGGTGGACAAGTTCGAATACCGCCGCGGCTACAAGTTCTCGACTTACGCCACGTGGTGGATTCGCCAGGCGATCACGCGTTCGATCGCCGACCAGGCGCGCACCATCCGCATCCCGGTGCACATGATCGAGACCATCAACAAGATGAACCGCATCAGCCGTCAGATCCTGCAGGAAACCGGCATCGAACCCGATCCCGCAACACTGGCCATCAAGATGGAAATGCCGGAAGACAAGATCCGCAAGATCATGAAAATCGCCAAGGAGCCGATTTCGATGGAAACGCCGATCGGCGACGACGAGGATTCCCACCTCGGCGACTTCATCGAGGATTCCAGTACACTGTCGCCCGACGATTCCGCGATCTACGCCAACCTGCGCGACGCCACCCGTGAAGTGCTGGACAGCCTGACCTCGCGCGAAGCCAAGGTATTGCGCATGCGCTTCGGCATCGAAATGAACACCGACCACACACTGGAAGAAGTCGGCAAGCAATTCGACGTCACGCGCGAGCGGATCCGCCAGATCGAGGCCAAGGCCCTGCGCAAGCTGCGCCACCCGACCCGTTCCGAAAAGCTGAAAAGCTTTACCGGCAGCGGCGAAGTGTAAGCCTCCGGCTTCGCCCCTCGCGGCGAGGCACCCATGTTCCGGGTCTGTAGCTCAGTTGGTTAGAGCAGGGGACTCATAATCCCTTGGTCCACGGTTCAAGTCCGTGCAGACCCACCAAATTAGAATCCAGCAACACCCAACGCCATCCATAAGCCCGCGTAAATGCGGGCTTTTTCTTTTCATTCCGTCCAAAACGGTCTAAGATCGTCCAACGAAATGCCCCCGCCACTGGGGGCATATTCGGGGGCATATTGGTTATATGAAAACACCATGCCCCCACAATGGAGGGAAACCGCATGGCGCTTAGTGATTTGGCAATCAGAACCGCGAAGCCTGGGGCAAAACCCATACGCTTGTCCGACAGTGGCGGCCTGTATCTTGAAGTCGCCCCCAGCGGGGGCAAACTGTGGCGGCTGAAATACCGCTTCGGCGGCAAGGAAAAACGGCTAGCGCTAGGCAAGTATCCAGATGTGGGACTGAAGGAAGCGCGGGAACGGCGAGACGAAGCCCGCAAGCTGCTAGCAAACGAGGTTGACCCTGGCGAGAACCGCAAGCAACAGAAGGCAGCCAGGGCAGAGCGGGCAGCCAACAGCTTTGAGGCTGTGGCGCGGGAGTGGATAGCCAGAAACACCCCCACCTGGGCAGCCACTCACACCAGCAAGATTGTGCGCCGACTGGAAATGTACGTTTTCCCCTGGCTGGGCGGCAGACCGATTGCCGAGATAACTGCACCTGAACTGCTGGCGATGGCCCGCCGTATTGAAGGCAAAGGCGCGATTGAGACCGCCCACCGGGCCATGCAAAACTGCGGGCAGATATTCCGCTACGCTGTGGCCACCGGACGCGCTGAGCGCGACCCTACAGGCGATCTTCGCGGCGCATTGCAGCCGGTCACGTCAAAGCACATGGCAGCGGTAACAGAGCCGCACAAGGTGGCAGAACTGCTACGGACATTCGACACGTATCAAGGCACGTTGACTGTGCGCTGTGCCTTGCAGCTTGCGCCGCTGGTATTCGTGCGCCCCGGGGAGCTTCGGCAAGCGAAATGGAAGGACATAGACCTAGACGCGGCTGAGTGGCGCTACATCGCATCCAAAAAGGGCAACGCTCACATTGTCCCGCTGGCACTCCAAGCTGTCGCCATCCTCCGGGAAGTGCAAGCCCTGACGGGGGGCGGGCTCTACGTTTTCCCTAGTGCGCGCACAAGCGAACGCCCTATGAGCGATAACGCCATCTTGGCAGCCATGCGCCGCTTGGGCATTGCCAAGGATGAGATGAGCGGCCACGGCTTCCGGGCGATGGCCCGCACGATTCTTGATGAGGTGCTGGGCTTTCGGCCTGACCTGATCGAGCACCAGCTGGCCCATGCGGTAAGAGACCCAAACGGCCGCGCTTACAACCGCACTGCCCACCTGTCCGATCGGCGCAAAATGATGCAGTCTTGGGCGGACTATCTGGACGAATTGAAGGCCGGAGCGGAAGTTATACCGATTCACGGCCACACTGCCGCCTGACCCATCCGTCGTGGGCTGCAATATATCGATCTAGGTCCACTTCTGAATGGCTGACAAATTATTTTGATGTAGCCCAAAGGCATCAGTGGAGACCAGGCCAGAGGGATTGGGATAGCCCGTTGGAATACCCGGACCAACGACTGTTTTGCCACCCGCCATTTCGGAGGCAACCTGCTGATTCAACTGTAGCAGTTGTTCTAGTAGGTCACGCTTTGGGCTGTAGCCGTAAGCCTTGAGCACGGCGGTGTCGAGCCCAGCATGGGCATCGCGGAGAGGGTTCTTGCCTGGCAGATCAAGTGTGCGGTAGAGCGCGCGCAGGCCGCCAGTCATGGATTGCAGAGCTTGGTCACGCAATGCGCGCAGACGACGGCCAGCCTCGGCCACAGCATCGATCTGTTTGACGGTGGCGGACTGCGGCCAAGGAAAGGTGTCGAAAACGGACTCCGAGGTATAGCGGGGGTCCGACTTCATATTCGAGCACTTGGCATGGAACCAATGATAGTGTGCAGCGGATTGCAGGATACCAAAGCTGTAATCGTCGGCCAGCGCAAACACCTGCAAGGCGTCGCCGGGGCGAACGGGCGCGTCGACGAAAACGAAGATGGGCCGCTTGGTGACGCGGGAGCATGCAAGATAGCGGGGCATTTTGCCAATAGCGCCAATCAGTTCTGCCCGGCCCCGCCAGTGGCGCCACCAGAAGTCAATCGATGAAGATCGTTCCGAATGCTCTGATTTGGCCTTGATGTCCGGTAAAACACGCTGCATAAGGAGCGTGAAGGGCACTTTAAAACGCCTTGCTTCAAGGACATTCATCGCCCCAAAGTCAATGATGTATCGCTCTATGGGCCGCCCACTAAGCAGATCGTCGCCAACGAGATAAGGATGAATAACCTCACCGTCACCTTTTTCCGCTATTAGATTGCGTTCTTCGGTTGAGATTAAGAAGCCCGAGTGTCCAGGTGTAATGCCTTGGGAAACAACGATAGCGTTGTTGCATGCCAAGCGTTCAGCACTGCCCACATCCACTTTGTCCGACAGCGACGCATTGATATGCGCCACCTCGCGCATGTTCAGCTCGTAGTCCTTGCTGGCTTGGCCGCTGCCCCGCGCGCGTTTCGCCTTGCCCGGGGCAGGCTCGATCTTGAACCACAGCCGCCGCAGCTTCGGCAGCAGCGCGTCGTCCTGCGTTTTCACCCAGTTCGCGATGGAGACGTGCACGTTCGCTTCGCCCGACCAGGGCTGGTTGTCCACCGCCTCGATCACTGTGCCGCTGGCGCAGATGGCGTCGAGCCCGCCGATGCGGCTGGCGTTGTTGCGAATATTTTGTGTACCGACCAAGCCGCCTCGGCCGGCCAGCGGGTCCTGCGTGGTGCAGGCGGACAGATGGGCCTCGGCACGACGGAACCAGTAGACGCAGAAATCCGCCATGCCCGGCACTTCAGGATAGGCCTTGCGCAGGCGGTTGACGTAATCGGTGCCGAAATTGGGCTTGAGCAGCTTGGCACCAAGGAAGGGCGGATTGCCGACGATGACGTCGGCTGCCGGCCACGGCGCACGGCTGCCGTCTTCGCGCAGCAGCGCGTCACCGACCCTGAAATTGGCGTCGAGATTATCCAGTGGCAGGGCGGCCTCTTCGATGTGCAGCTCGTCGATGGCGAGCTTGTGCGCCAGCATCATGGTGACCTTCGCGAGTTCGACCGCGAAGGGATTGATGTCCAGACCGTGGAAGTTTCGAGCCGTGACAAAGCCAAACGGGCGCTGCTCGGTGTTGACGCTGACGTATTCGCCCATGCGTTCGTAGATGCGCGCTTCCAGCCGCTTGAGCTCACGATAGGCGACATACAGAAAGTTTCCAGAGCCGCAGGCGGGATCGAGCACGTGAAAAGTCTCGATGCGCACTAGCAGCTTTTTCAGTGCGCTTAGCGATTTCGCCTTTTCAATCTGCGCTCGCCATGGCTCGACGATAGTTGGGCTGACGATCTTCATGATGTCCACTGGACTGGTGTAGTGCGCGCCGTAAGCGTGGCGTGCTTCGGCGTCCATGCTGTGCTCGAAAATGGCACCGAAAATTTCCGGCCGCACTTTCGACCAGTCGAAGCGGGCGGCGTCTCGCAGCAACTGGATTTCGTCGTTGGTCAGTTCGATGCGCGCCGGCTGGGCGAACAGCCCGCCGTTGAAATAAGGCACACCTTTGAAGCGCCCACCTGCTGTGATACCCGGGGTGTTCATCTCCACGAAAAGCTGGCCAATGAGGTCGTAAGCCAGCGTGGGGGTGGTGCAGTCTTCGAGCAGGCGAACGAAGAAGTACCTTTCCAGCAGGCCGATGTCTTCGGCGAAAAGCGCCATCAAGGCCTGCAAGGTAAAGCGCTGCGCCAGGTCGCGCTCGATGCCGCGACCAACCAGCGCCCGGAATAGAGCCACCAACTGATCGGCTGCCGCACGTGTGACCTGCTCCTGATGGTTGCCGAACACGGGCTCATCGCCTTCTGGGAACATGAAGGCGAGCGGGCCGTAACGGTCCGGCAATTCGGCAAGCTTGATCTGATCGACCGGGCTGTCCATTTGGGTTTCAAAGTCGTAAACCCAGAACTCATCGAAATTGCACAGGACGACCCAGCGTGGCCGTCCCGGAACCAGCCTCACCCAGTAATCGAAGGCCTGACGGTAATGCTTGGTGAGGTCTTCACCACGCTTTTTCATTTCAACCAGGACGAGTGGCTTCCATACCAGATCAGCGAAGCTGGTGCCTTTGTTTTCCTTCTTAATGCGTTCCTCGAACGCAGCGCCGGCTTCTTTAACTCCCGCATGGCCGAAGGCACGGAAAAACTGATCAAGAAAAATCTGTGCTTCGCCTTTTTCGTCACCTTTGATGTGCGCATCGCACCAATCCACGAAATGGCGCAATTGGTCAGAGCGAGGAGTCATTTAGGGGGTTCCATCCTTGTTCTGGAGGGTCGGCCAGAGCCGACTGTCACTGGATAATATAAACAGAAGATCGGCTAACAGATGGCGGCAAGCCCTATGTCTAGAAGATCCTCAAGTGCATGGATGACGAGGAAGTCCCTTGATGTCGGATCAACCCAAAAGAGAGCCTGTATAGGATGTACGATTGGAAAAATTATGTACCTTGATCGGATATTGTGGACATCGCCCATAGTCTGTAAGTTGTTATGGGCTGATGCATTACGAATTAATTGCAATACTTTGGCGCTCTGGCTGCCAGCCGAGAAGGCCGCAAGCAATTGATGCTTATTTGGTGGATCGAGAAGGGGAATGACTTTGATTAGCAGGTCAACATCTCCCCATGTTGGCTCATTTCTAAGTATCGTATTGCTTGCCCCCCAAATCGGCGGCCTCCCCTTTGACTTTGCACGTATCGCGGCACCTGAAACATGTGCTTCCGATATGGCTAAAGCATGCCTTGGTATTACCGCCCCTAAACCGTTAGTCGTACCTAGGCATGACTCAAAAACACATGCCCTGCAGAAAAGGCCCCAGGCTTGCCAGACTCTTGATAGCAGCCCTTCAAGTACGCACTCATCTACCAACGTGAATGCGGAAGCGGAAGAAATTGTTGTCCGGGCAAGGACAAAATCGCTCAGATGAACCGATAGCGTATCGAATTCATCGGCTAGTTGAGTCCAAGCACCATACAAAGACATCGCTACTGGGAAAATTCACCACGCAGGGCCCGGCAAAGCCACTTAATCCGCAACGCACGTTGTGGACCTCGGTTTCCTCCTTCAGAGGCTGCTTTGACGTACTCAGCAAACTCTCCTATGTCGTTCTCTTCATGAGCTGCTGCCAGGCGCCTAATTGACGCTACTGCTCGGTCAGCATCGACAAAATACTCGCCAATAGGTGCAATCCCGGTCAAATCCTCCGCACCTGGCAACCCAAATTTGTTGTGAATCAAGGCGCATAGCAATGAATGGAATACATGCGGTTTTGTAGCATGTGTTCCCTGAATGCCTGATAAGTATTCAATAGCAGAATCAAGAGAACCAATTACTCGTTGATCAATCTCTTCAAGATGATCAAACGTCTCGTCATACTTCTTATAAAGTGAGCGAAGCTTTGTCGGGCTAGTGCTTACGATGCCCTCTTCCACCGCAAGGGCTAAGTCCGCCACAAATGCCGCGTCTGCCATTCGAACAATTTGGCGACTCGTAAGTACGTTCCAATCAATCAGTACGGAACCAAAACGGTCGAGCGCGCGGTTCACCCAGTCTTTGAACTCGCCAAAGAATTCGCTATGCCGTTTTTCTGCGTCATTTAATGGAAGCGTAAACGCATTCATCCTTCGGAACATTTGCAGGATTTCATTCCGGTCGGCATTACGAATGACATCAACTGAAACTGTGTACGCCCAGAACACGTCCTGAGTTTCTTCAGGAAGATCAGAGAACTTCATGCCCGCAAATTCACGAGCGTTTCTACCTAATGGGAATTTGTCATCAGCGAACTCAACGATAGTTGTAATCCGCTGCTGCCCGTCGACAATCTCCCTTCGGGGTTTCTTTGAGGTTTTGTCGATTAGTTCGTGAAAGTAGACTTTAGGGAATGGGAAATCCCTAATTATCGTATCAATGAAGTAGCTCTTGGCTGCGGCTGGCCAAAGTCCACCGCCACGTTGGTACTGCTGATTGACCACGAGGGACCGACTACGGAACCAGTCAACCAGTTCCGCAATCGAGTACTTGCCTTCCTCGACTTTCATTTTTTCTCCCGCTGAAATGCGCTCATTGTCGCCAGAATACTAGCATTGATGGGCCGAGCTCTTGTCTACTAGCCAGTGGCGTTATCCGAAAATCACGTCGCAGGGGTAGTGGGTTGGGAAACAGATGCTCCCCTGCTATTTGCAAGGGGCAGGACGGCCGCAGCAGCGGGTCAGGTCTGGCTCGTTGTAATGTTACAGATAGCCACGAATTCCACGCGGCAGAAGGTCGACGGTGGCGGCCTTGGCTTTAGGGCCACCAGTTGCTGTTCTACCAAGGCTTCATGGGCTTTTTGATAATGGTTCGTATAAGCATAACCCCCTTGCAATACCCCCATAGCTAGCGATTTTTCGGGAGTCGCTGACCCGTATGCACGGGGTCGTCGGGAGTACCTTTTGCACCTGGGCGTAATCATTGCCCCCTCCCATCGCCATCAAGAACACGGCTTGCGAGTAGGGTTATGTCGCGTTCGATGGGTGGACCCCCATCGTTGATGCCAAGCCTTTCAGCGGCAGCATCGGCCGCCGCACGGTAGCTGTTTTGATATGCGAGTTTGGACCCTGGCCGTGGCTGCCTTGCTTCGCTTTGTCGCCTCTCGGCGTCGGCACGGTGTTGCACCGAGTCAAGCAACCACTTGGAAAACTGACTTTGCCAGTTAGCCCGAACATCGCCGGTAGCCGTGTAGTGCGCCACGAATCGCTCACGCTCTGCGTCGATGTCCAGTGCGTGGCGGTTCGCCTTGCTTCTGTTTTGCTCATCCGGCGAGAACTCAGAATCAATCTGCGTTCGCTGCTGAGAGCGCCCCGCGTCAGCGGGGGGTAGGGGGGTGATTGAATTACCCCCACTCTCTGCAGCGTGGGTTTTGTTTTTTGGTAATGGTGAAGGTGAAGGGCAATCGTCAAGCGTTGCTTGAGTAATGCTCGGAGCATTGCTTACGGCATGCTCCCCCCATCGTACACGCGCCGCGTTCTTGGCCCGTTGCGCGCTCTTTTCGCGGTTCGATCTTGCCGCTTCGAGCTCACCCGATAGACGCTTTTGTGACCAGACACCGCCATCGATGGTGAAGAATTCTGCGAGCGTGGCGCGTAATCCGTTCCACTCTCTCGGCGTGGCTTTGACGATGGCGGCGAGGCGCTTGTTATCGTCTGGCAGGCTGCCGTCGTTCCGCCAACACGCCATCAGAAGCAGCAAATACGCGCCATGCTCGCGAGTGTCGAGGTGCTGGGTTGAGGCCAGGTAGTCGCCAATGAACAGCGGCATCCAGACATCTGTCTTGCGGGCATCGCTCATGTGCGTCTCCACTCGGCAATATCATGGCGTAGGTAGGCGCCGCGCACTGCCTGGACGGCGATTTGAATGCGGCTGTCGAATGATTCGGTCAGGACGATGATCCTGGAACTGTGATCAAGCCAAATGCGCCGGATGACGTGCAACATGTTCTCGACATCGAAGGCAACCACGCACGCGACGCCAAGTTTATCGTGCCAGCGAACAGCATCAAGAAAATCGACGACCACTATGATCAGGTCGCCCGGATGCCCGATGATGTGGAAACACCCGCGGGTCTTGCCTGGCGATAGGAAACGGGCGTGCCCGTCTGCCTCGATTACCCACAAATTGCGCAACACGCCGGCACGCATGACCGGCACAAGCGTCCGCTGCCCGAGTGTGCGCACCCCATGCGAGGCCTCGATTCCCGCCTCCCATACCCTGTAGGCACGCGCTTGCCACGCAAGCCCGTTGCTGCGTCGCATTGGCTCAACGGCGCTCACGGTGTCACGTGACCGAGGTGGGAAGGGGTATCGTGTTTCGCGCTCATTTCGACACGCTGTCGATATAAGCCTGAACGTCCGACATGCGCCAGACAGTCACACGCGCCGACAACTTCACGGGCGTGGGATAGCGACCGTCTTTTACCCCGGCCCACCATCCAGACCGGGAAACCGGAATGAGCTGCAGGACTTGGGGAAGACGCAGAAAACTATTAACGGGTTGGGTGTGGCGATCCATCAGGTGGCTCCTAAATCGCGTCCAATTGGACGCCGTGGGGCCACCTTAGATATTTGGCTGTCCGGTTTTAAGGTTAAACCCGGACTTTTTTGGGTGGCCGCTTAATGTCCAACTGGACACATGGGGGCCAAGGTAAAGATTAAGTTGTCTCACTTTAAGGCGGAAGTGAGATTATTTTGTGCGCATCAGCCCGAGCGCATAAGAAACCCGGTACGGGTCTGGACTGCTAGAATTCAGCCCAGTCTAAAAGCCCTCTGCGCATCATTCATGGGGGCATATTTGGGGGCATTTTGCCAAGCCAGAAAACACAAACCCAGCATTTATCTTGCTCACGGGCTGTTGTTCAATGGAGTGCAGACCACCAATTACCCAACATCAGCGATAATCACCCCCTAATAAAAACTGGGGGTGTCAGATGCAAGGGGAAGCCAGAAAACCCGGCGAGCGCCGGTTGCAGATTCTGCAAACACTCGCCGCGATGCTGCAGGAACCACAGCCTGAAAAAATCACCACGGCGGCGCTGGCGGCCCGCATCGGGGTATCCGAAGCCGCGCTATACCGGCATTTCTCCAGCAAGGCGCAAATGTTCGAGGGGCTGATCGAGTTCATCGAACAGACCCTGTTCGGCCTGATTGCGCGCATCACCGCCGACACGCCCTCGCCATCCGCCCAGATCGAGGCCATCCTCAGCATGCTGTTGAATTTTGCGGCGAAGAATCCGGGGATGACGCGTGTACTGATCGGCGATGCACTGGTACATGAAAACGAGCGTCTGCAAAAACGCATCAATCAACTGCACGACCGCATCGAAGCCCAGTTGCGACAATGCCTGCGCTTTTGCGGCGACAAGCAGTCCGAACTGAGCGGGCCGCTGGCCAATCTGCTGCAATGCATGGTGGTGGGACGCTGGCATCAGTTCGCCAAGAGCGGATTCAGCCGCCCGCCCGGTGGCGATATCGAGCTGCTGATGGCGCGTTTGCTCGACGTTCACCCCGCCTGACGCGCAGCTTGCCCGCACACCGGACAGGCCGGGTCGTGCGGCACTTTCATCACGCGAGCCTCGGCCTGCAGGCCATCCCATAACAACAGCCGGCCGATCAGCAACTCCCCCACCTGAGCCAGATATTTCAGCGCTTCCATCGCCTGCATCGCGCCGATGACGCCGACCAGGGGAGAAAACACTCCCGCCTCGGCGCAGCGCGTCTCCGGTTCGCCGGTCTGATCCGGAAATAGGCAGTGATAGCAGGGTGTGTAGGCACGGCGGGTATCGAACACTGCCAGCTGTCCCGAAAATCCGATCGCAGCCCCCGACACCAGCGGCTTGCCCAGCTGAACGCAGGCCCGGTTGACCGCATGCCGGGTAGCAAAATTGTCCGACGCGTCGACGACCAGATCGACCGCCGTCACCACTTCATGCAGTGCTCTGCCGCTCAGCGCTTCCCGAATGGGCTGCACTTCGATTTCAGGATTGATGGCGCGTACGCTACGCGCGAGCGAATCGGCCTTGTTCTCGCCGATGGCTGCCGTGGCGTGCCCAATCTGACGCTGCAGATTGGTCAGGTCGACCGTATCGCCGTCCGCCAGCCACAACTGTCCGACGCCCGACGCCCCCAGATAAAGAGCGACTGGGCAGCCCAGCCCGCCGGCACCGATGATCAACACCGACGCTCCGGAGATGCGCGCCTGCCCGTCCACGCCAACATCGGGCAGCAGAATGTGCCTGCTGTAGCGCAGCAGCAGTGTATCGTTCAACTCCATGGTCAGCGCGGCTATTTATAGCTCCGCCACTCTTCCGGCGTTTCGTCATAATCGCCATGCAGATGGCGCTCGTAGACTTTCATGAATGCTTGCTGGGATTTGATGTCCGGCTCGTTGGCTGCGACGTTGCGTCGCTGCACGCTCTCGCAGTAATACGCCAGCGCACGCCTGAGCTTGCAGAGAAGACTGTTATCGAGATGGAATCCCTGGCTCGCCAGCGCAGTCTCCAACCCTTCCAGCGTGTACTCGCAGATGTGATACCGCACCTGTAGACGATAGAGGTCTGCACCGATGGTCACGTCCAGCCCCTCCAGGCCGGCCAAAAGCGCCAAGGCGCGTTCGGCCTGGCCGGCAGGCAAGGCATGAAAGACGATTTCGCGGTTCTTCTCGAGGTCGCACGGACGCATGGCACCTCCCGGCAGGCTAGGTCAACCAAGTATACCGCGCCGCTTGTGCTGTGGAACCCCTGCGAGCCACACAGCGCGCCGCTCAACGCCCTTGCAGGATCTGCAGGCCTTTAAGCAGGTTCAGCGCCTGGTTCACCTGGAAATCGTTCTTCGACACGATCTCGCCCGGTTCCAGCGGCACCGGCTTTTTATCCTTGCCGTCCGGGCTGGATTTGTCGGTAGGCGGGGCTTTGATGACCATCTCGTCCGGCTTGCTTGCAGGTGCCGCATCCCCGCCATTGGGATTGCTCAGATGGTGTTCGAGATCCGCCTCGCGAATGCCCAGACCTTGATCGTCGGACGGCATGGACGGATCTTCCACCACGATATCCGGTTCGATACCCTTGGCCTGGATGGAGCGCCCGCTCGGCGTAAAGTAGCGCGCCGTGGTGAGCTTGATCGCCGTGCCGTTGCCGATCGGCAGGATGGTCTGCACCGATCCCTTGCCGAAGCTGCGTGTGCCCATGATGACAGCACGTTTGTGGTCCTGCAGCGCACCCGCCACGATTTCGGAGGCCGAAGCCGAGCCGCCGTTGACCAGCACAACCATCGGCACCTGCTTGGCGCCTTCCGGCAGGCTCTTCAGGTAGTCGGACTGCATCGGACGCAGGTAATTTTCCGGGCTCGCCGTCAGCCGCATTTTCGCATCCTCGGTGCGTCCCTCGGTATACACCACCAGGCTGTCCGGCTTGATGAAGGCCGCTGCCACCGCCACTGCGCCGTTCAGCAGCCCGCCCGGGTCATTGCGCAGATCCAGGATCAGGCCCTTGAGCGGTGCCTTGTTGTCCTTATAGAGATTGTCCAGGGCCTCGGCCAGCAATTCGCCGGTATGCTCCTGGAATTGCGTCACGCGCACGTAGCCGTAGCCGTTTTCCAGCAGCTTGGATTTGACGCTGCGGATCTTGATGACCGCGCGGGTCAGGGTCAGCACGATGGGCTTGTCGACGCCCTTGCGAACGATGGTGAGCTTGATTGGCGACCCAGGCTTGCCTCGCATGCGTTTCACCGCGTCGTTCAGCGTCATGCCCTTCACCGGCGTATCGTCAAGCTTGATGATCAGGTCGCCCGGCTTGACCCCAGCCTTGAAGGCGGGCGTATCTTCGATCGGCGACACGACCTTGACGAAGCCGTCTTCCATGCCGACTTCGATGCCCAGGCCACCGAATTCGCCCTGGGTGCCCACCTGCAGATCCTTGAAGCCTTCAGCATCGAGATAGGCCGAATGCGGGTCCAAGCCGCTCAACATGCCGTTGATCGCCGAAGATATCAGCTTCTTGTCGTCGACCGGTTCGACATAATCGCTCTTGATACGGGCAAACACATCGGTGAAGGCACGCAACTCCTCGACCGGCAGCGCAGTCTCCGCATCCTTGTCGGCAATCGCCGGCAGATTGAGTGTCAATGCGGCGCCGGCCAGTATGCCAGCCAGACCGACAAGTACGAGTTTTGCCTTTTGTGTCATCTCACTTCACCCAGTCCAGGGGGTTTACAGGACGGCTCTGATGCCGCATTTCAAAATACAAGCCCGTGTCGGGTTGACCGCCACTATTGCCAACCGCAGCGATCGCATCGCCGGGCTGAACCCGGTCGCCCACCTGCTTATACAGACTTTCATTATTGCTGTACAGGCTCATATACCCCTCGCCATGGTCGACAATAATGAGGTTCCCGAAACCGCGCAGCCACTCGGCGAACACCACCTGTCCGGCTGCGATCGCCTTCACTGCCGTGCCTTGGGTAGCCCGGATGAACAAGCCTTTCCAACTCAGCCCGCCACCTTCCCTCGGAGCACCAAAGCGGTTCATCAGTTCCCCGGCGACCGGCAAATGTAGCGCCCCCTTCAACCGGGAGAACGGCTGACTCGACCGGAAGGCCACCGGCGTATCGGTATTCACCGTCACGGGACGGCGCTGCTGGCCGGTTGGGCCGCGCTCTGCCTCTCGCTGCTGCGCCTGCCGGGCCGCGCGCACGCGCTCGGCCTCACGTGCGGCCTGTTCCGCCATCACCCGGTTGAGGCGCTCGACCAGCTGGGTCAGGCTGCGTTCATTGCGCTTCAAGGTGGAAATCTCGCGCCTCTGTTGCTGGATTTGCACGGAGAGTTTCTGCAGCACCTGCTCGCGGGCGTGCTTGTCGGCCAACAGCTTTTGCTGCTCGGCTTCGTGCGCGGCCTGCAATTGCGCCAGATCGGTTGTCTTCCGCGAGGCTTGCTGCTGCAAGGCGGACAGTTGCGCCAAGTCGGCGCGCAGTGTGTCGATCATGGCTTGCTGCGCACGCGAGAGGTGTGCCAGATAGCGCAAATCACGTGCGGTCTGGTTGGGGTCCGCACCATTCAGGATGAGCTTGAGTGCATCGCCCTGTCCGCGCTGGTAAGCGCCCTTGAGCGTCTGCGCCAGATGGGCCTGCTGTGTGCGAATACGCGCCGAGGTTGCGTCGGCCTGCTGCGTCAGCGATTGCAGATCGCTTTGGGTCCGCTGGCGTTCGCCGTCCAGTTGACGCAACTGGCGCACGGAGCTGCTGATGGCACGTTCGGACTGACGCAACTCGTCAGCCGCTTCCTGACGATGCGTCTGGGTGTCGCGGAAATCCTGCTGCAGGGTTTGCAGACGCTGTTTGAGGGCGTCAAGCTCGGACTGCTTGCGGTCGGCCTGGTTGGCGCTGACGCACAACGGCCCGGAGAGTGCCAGCAGGACGAAGAGTTGTTTGAAGTTCACCCTGGCGAGCTTACTCGAACCGGACGGGCTTACTCAAACTGCACCAGGGCCTCGCCGGTCATTTCGGGCGGTTGCGCCACACCCATCATCTTCAGGAGGGTCGGGCTGACATCCTCGAGTGCGCCGGTTTCCGCCAGCGTGGCATGGCGCCGTCCAACGTAGATCAGCGGCACCAGGTTCATGGTATGCGCGGTATGCGGCTGACCGGTTACGGCGTCACGCATCAATTCGGCGTTGCCGTGGTCGGCGGTGATCAGCACCTCCCCACCTCGTGCCTGCTGCGCGTCCACCACCCGGCCCAGACAGGTGTCGACCGTCTCGATCGCCTTGATCGCAGCCTGCAGGTCGCCGGTGTGGCCCACCATGTCGGGATTGGCAAAATTGCAGACGATAAGATCGTATTGCTGGCTGCCGATCGCGGCGACCAGCTTGTCGGTCACCTCGAAAGCACTCATCTCGGGCTTGAGGTCATAGGTTGCCACGTCGGGGGACGGCACCAGCACGCGATCCTCGCCGGGAAAGGACACTTCTTCGCCGCCGTTGAAGAAAAAGGTGACGTGCGGATATTTCTCGGTTTCGGCGATACGCAACTGGCGTAAGCCGAGGTTGGCGGCGTATTCGCCCAGGCCATTCTTGATCCGCTCTGGTGGAAAGGCGACCGACACCTGGAAATCGTCGCTGTAACCGGTCAACGTGCAGTAGGTCGCCAGCCGGGGGGTGACCTCGCGTTCGAACTCGCTGAAATCGGGCTCGATGAAGGGACGCGACAGCTGGCGCGCACGGTCGGAACGGAAATTGAGAAAAATGACCGAATCGCCGTCCTCCATCTTCACCGGTTTGCCGTCGGGCGGCAGGATGGCCGTGGCCTTGACGAATTCGTCGGTTTCGCCGCGCGCGTAGGCGGCTTCCAATCCAGCCAGCGCATTCTCCGCCATGAACTCGGCGCGCCCCTGGGTCAGGAGATCGTAGGCGGATTTCACCCGCTGCCAGCGCCGGTCACGGTCCATCGCGTAGTAGCGGCCGATCATCGACGCAATGTGGCCGACGCCGCTCTGCTCGATTTTTTCGTTGAGGCGGCGCAAATAGAGCTCGGCGCTTTTCGGCGGCGTGTCACGGCCATCCAGGAATACATGCAGACAGACCTTGTGCAGCCCCTCGCGCGCCGCCAGACCGAGCAGGGCATGGAAATGCGATTCGTGACTGTGCACCCCGCCGTCCGACAGCAGGCCCAGCACATGCAGCGTCCTGCCATTGTCGCGTGCCAGATGCACGGCGTTCAGTAGGGCCGGATTGGTGTAGAAATAGCCCGATTCGATGGCGCGGTCGATGCGGGTGAATTCCTGGTACACCACCCGTCCCGCGCCGATGTTCAGATGCCCCACCTCGGAGTTGCCCATTTGCCCTTTGGGCAGCCCCACTTCCGATTCCGATGCATGAATGAGGGTATGGGGATTATTCTTCCATAACCGGTCCCAATTGGGCTTGGTAGCCTGGGCAATCGCGTTGTCCGCGCTTTCTTTGCGGCAACCAAAACCGTCGAGGATGATGAGGAGAACCGGCACGGTTTTCATGAAAAAATTTATATAACCTGACTCGTTTTCGTGGAAATATTTTAATATATGCGTGATTGCTAATCTATACGCAATCCAAAAAGTAAGATTATAAGTAGCGCACGGCTGTATTTTGACGAAGTTGGCCGCGCCGTTACGCGACCCGTAGGACCGAGGAATGAATATGGCAGCTGACTGGGATCAAGTGGACCTCATGGACAAGGACGAGCACATCGAGCAGGCCTCGCGTGCGATGAAAGCCATGTCGCATCCTCTGCGCCTGAAAATTCTTTGCGTACTGGGCGACAAGGAAGTCAGCGTCCAGGATATCGTCGACCATGTCGGCACGTCGCAAAGCAATATCTCGCAGCATCTCGCCATCCTGCGCGACAAAGGGGTGCTGCGCACCCGCAAGGATGCCAACCGCGTGTTTTATCGCGTGGGCGACACCCGCACCATGAAGCTTCTGGGTATGATGCGCGACGTCTTTTGCGGTTTCACCAAATAACTCGATTCGCACCCCAAGGCCCGGCCACGCGCAAGCGTGCCGAGCCTTGTGTCTTGAATGCGCCGCTCAATCATTTCCAGTTTGGGGATGGGCGCCACGCCCCTGCCATATCCAATACAGCGCCGGGATAACGAAAAGCGATAGCAGCGGTGCCGTCAGCATGCCGCCCACCAACGGCGCGGCAATCCGCTTCATCGCTTCGGAACCGGCGCCGTCGCTGAACATGACGGGCAGCAGGCCCGCCACGATCACCGCTACCGTCATCATCTTGGGCCGCACGCGCATGAGCGCACCCTGGATGATCGCCTGCCGGAGCGCGACACGATCAACCGACTGGCTGCCTGACGACCGGGCATCCTCGACGGCCTTGTCGATATAGAGCAGCATCACGACACCGAACTCCGCCGCCACGCCCGCCAGCGCGATGAAGCCGACGCCCACCGCCACTGACAGGTTGTAGCCTAGCCAGTAGACCAGCCAGAACCCGCCCACCAAGGAAAAAGGCAGGCAGACGGCGACCAGCAGCACCTTGCCTGGCTCGCGGAAGTGCAGGTACAGCAGCAGCAGGACCAGCAGCACGGTGAGCGGAATCAGCCACTGCATTTTTTGCCTGGCATGTTGCAGATTCGCATACTGACCGGACCAGGCGAGGGCGTAGCCAGGCGGCAGCTTGACCTGGGCGTCGACCGCCTGCCGGGCCGCTTCGACGTAGCCGCCCAAGTCCCGGCCTTCGATGTCGAGATAGACGTAACCGGTCAGGCGTCCGTTTTCGCTCTTGATTTCGGCCGGCCCGTCGGCGATGCGCAGACGGGCGATTGTCCCCAGCGACACCTGAATTCCGGATGGCGTGGCAATTCGGCTCTCGGCAAGCGTCTCCATCGAGTCACGCAAAGCGCGCGGATAGCGCAGGTTGATGGAGAACCGTTCGCGCCCGTCCACGACCGTACCGATGTTTTCCCCGCCGATGGCGCTTTGGACCAGGCGTTGCACCGCCGCGACGGTGACGCCGTAACGCGCAGCCTGAACGCGGTCGATATCGATATCCAGATACCGCCCACCGGTGACACGTTCGCCGAATACGGCGCGCGTTCCAGGGATTTTCTTCAGCGTGGCTTCGAGCGTTTCCGCCAGCGCGGCGATCCCGGCCAGATCGGGGCCGGTGATTTTGATGCCGACCGCTGTACGAATGCCGGTGGACAGCATGTCGATGCGAGTACGAATCGGGTAGCCCCAGGAATTGGTCAGCCCGGGCAACCGTACGGTGCGGTCGAGCTTCTGGATCAGTTCCTCTACCGTCTCACCCGGCGGCCACTCATTCCTCGGTTTGAGCAAGATGGTGGTTTCCAGCATGGACAACGGCGCAGGGTCGGTTGCACTGTCGGCGCGGCCGGCCTTGCCGAACACGCGCGCCACTTCCGGCATCTGGCGGATCAGGCGATCGGTGATCTGCAGGATATTGGCGGCCTCGTCGATGGATACGCCCGGCAGCGTAGTCGGCATGTACAGTAGGTCGCCTTCATACAGTGGCGGCATGAACTCGCTGCCCAAACGGGATACGGGCCATGCCGCGCTGGCCAGCAGCAGAACGGCCAGCAGCAACACCCGTTTGGGGTGATTCAGCGACGCCAGCAGTGCCGGCCGGTAAAGCGCCTGCAGCAAGCGGTTGAGCGGATTGCTGCGCTCATGGACGATGCGGCCGCGAATGAAATAGCCCATCAGCACCGGCGTCAACGTGATGGCCAGCGCCGCGCTCGCCGCCATGGCATAGGTCTTGGTGTAGGCAAGCGGCGCGAACAGTTTTCCTTCCTGGCCCGAGAGCGCAAAAACCGGCAGGAAGGACACCGTGATGATGAGCAGCGAGAAGAAGAGCGCGGGGCCGACTTCGACCGAACTGGCGCGTGCGACCGCCCAGTAGTCGCTACCAGGCCCGGCCCGCTCGAGATGCTTGTGCATGTTCTCGATCATCACGATGGCCGCATCCACCATGGCGCCGATGGCGATGGCAATGCCGCCCAGAGACATGATGTTGGCGCTCACGCCCTGTTGCTTCATCACGATGAACGCAGTCAAGATGCCGACCGGCAGGGTGAGCGCGGCAACCAGGGACGAGCGCAAATGGAACAGGAACAGCAGACAGACCAGTGCCACCATCAAGGTCTCTTCCACCAGTTTGCTGCGTAGATTGTCGATGGCGCGCGTGATGAGGCCGGAACGATCATACGTGACCACCAACTCGACGCCGGGCGGCAGGCCCGCCTGCAGTTCCTTGAGGCGGGTCTTGACGCGTGCCGCGGTTTCCAGCGCATTGTTGCCATAGCGCATGACCACGATGCCGCCGGTGACGTCGCCTTCGCCGTCGAGGTCAGCCACCCCTCGCCGCGCTTCCGGTCCTATCTGGACATGGGCCACATCCTGTAGCCGAATGGGAACGCCCTCGGCATCCGTGCCCAGAGGGATCGTGCGGAAATCGTCCAGCGTCTTGAGGTAGCCATCGGCGCGGATCATGTATTCGGCGCGCGCCATCTCCATGACCGACCCGCCGCCCGAGAGATTGCTGTCGCGCACCGCCTGGCTGACCTGTTCCAGGGAAATCCCGTAGGCGGCCAGGCGGTTCGGATCCACCTCGATCTGGAACTGGCGCGCCATGCCGCCGACGCTGGCCACTTCTGCCACGCCGGGCAGGCCCTGCAACTCGTATTTGAGGTAGAAATCCTGGACCGCCCGCAACTGGTCCGCATCGTAGCGATGGTGGCGATCCACCAGCGCGTATTCGAATATCCAGCCGGTGCCGGATGCATCGGGTCCCAGCGTGGGCGTCACGCCTGCGGGCAGGCGCGACGCCGCCTGGCTCAGGTATTCCAGCACGCGGGAACGCGCCCAGTACGGATCGACGCCATCCTTGAAAATGACGTAGACATAGGACTCGCCGAACATGGAAAAACCGCGCACCGCCGTGGCACCCGGCACCGACAACAGGCTCGACGTCAGCGGATACGTCACCGAGTCTTCCACGAGCTGTGGCGACTGGCCGGGATACGCCGTCTTGACGATGACCTGCGTGTCGGACAGATCAGGAATTGCATCCAACGCAATATTCTGTGCGGAGTACACGCCCCAGGCCGCCAGCAGCAGGGTGGCCAGCAGCACCAACAGCCGGTTGGCGAGCGACCACTCGATGATTCGCCGGATCATGCTCAGCGGCTGTTCTGCATGCGCTGCATGGAATCGTTCAGGGAGGCCGCCGCATCCAGCAGAAACTGCCCGCTCACGGCGACCTGCACACCCTCCTGCAACCCGTCGGTGATCTCGACGAGGTCACCGCTCTCGATGCCCGTTTCCACGGGAACTGGCATGAAATGCCCGCCTTCCCGCGCCAGCATGACCCGGTTGCCCCGGCCGGTACGAATCACGGCCGAACGCGGTACCGCGAGCGCCGTTCGCGGATGCGTGGCAATGACGACATCCACGAACTCGCCCGGACGAAGCTGGCGATCCGCGTTCTTCACCGTCAGGCGCGCCCGGGCCGTGCGAGTCGCGCCATCCAACGTAGGCAAGGCGAACGCGAGATGCCCAGTCAACGACGGCCGCCCCGAATGAGGAAACGTCACAGTCACGTGGTCACCTTCGCTGACCCATTCGAGCTGGTCGGGATACAGGACAATGTCGATCCAGACCGTGGCGACATCGGCCACGGTCAGCAGCTTGGTCATCGGCGTCACGTAATCTCCTTCCCGCGCGCCGATCTGGGTGACGAAGCCGGATCGGGCGGCATGCACCGGTACCCGTTCAATCGTGCGGCGGGTGGACTCGATGGTGGCGAGCGTGGCGGCACTGACATCGGCATAGGCAAACTTCTCCCGCGTCCGGATACGTTCACGCGCCAGGCTGGCGGCCATTTGGGCATTCTGGCCGGAAAAATCCGTCATGTTTTCCAGCAGTTGATCCCGCCGCTGCAGCAGTTCGATATATTCGCGCTGGCGCTGCACCAATTCGGGCGAGTAGATCTCATACAGGACCTGCCCCGCAGTGACCCGCTGGCCCGGCGCGCTGACATGCAGCTTGCGGATCCAGCCGTCGGTCTTGGGGCTGATGCTGTAAAGGGAAGTCTCGTCGATTCCCACATTGCCGTAGGTATGCACCTCCCGGCTGAGGCGGTGCATCGCCACTTCCGCCAGCCGCATGCCCATGCGCTGCTGCAATGCCGTGTCGACCCGCATGCCTGCTGCACGATGGTCATGTGCAGCGCCCGTTTCCACCAGATCCATTCCGCATATCGGACACGATCCCGGGTGGTCCTGGAGAATGTTGGGATGCATGGGGCAGACCCATGTTTTCTGCGCAGCCCCCGTTCCATCCAGATGTTCGAGGCGCTCAGCGGCCTGCGCAGATTGCACGAGGCCGTCCGCATTCGCGTCCGGGAGCCGTTCTGCAAAATACGCGACACCGGTCATGCAGACAGGAACAGCCAGCAGCACACCGTAATACAACGCACGAATAAACGACGAGGTCATGGGAGGATATCCAGCCTGTTGCTGACGCGAATCAAATGGCCATCCGGATCGGGGCGGCTAGACGTTCTTCGGCTTGGCCTTGACCAGTTTCATCTTGCACACGGGGCATTTTCCGGGTTCGTGGCGATGGACCTCGGGATGCATGGGACATGTCCAGTTGTCCTCGGCATTACGCGGTACGAGCGAATCCGGCTGGCCGCTGCCGGCAGCCCTGCTATTCGTTGCAGGCCCTCCTCTGTCCTGGCCTGCCGCTTGAGCGACATAAACCGGCGCGACGCCGGCGAGCACGGCAAGGAACGACACACTCGCCAGCACACGGGCAACGGGTTCCGACTGTCGTTTGACATTCATAGGGTGGATCTCCGTATGTTGGATGGGCGCCGAGCACCCGCCTCAGCCAAGTGCTCGGCGCCCATCACGTTCCTGCAGTCAGCGAACGAGGATCTGCTCGCCGTGGCCCATCTTGGGATCGGCATCGTTGCTGAACATGATCACTGCGATGGCGCCCGTGAGGGCAGCCTTCAGCGAGTGGGTCACAATCGCATTGGCACCTTCCTTGGGCGAGATCAGGTCGAATGTCGCTGCGTCGCCCGGCCCGACGACAAAGCTTTGCAGGCCATGCTCAATGTTTTTCGGATTGCCGCTGGGGTAGACGGCATCCCAGATGCCCGCGATGGGATGGAAGGATGAAAACTCGTTGGGGCCCGCGTTGACGAAGTAGACGCGCACACGCTCGCCCGGCTTGGCCTGCAGCCAGCGCGTAGCGGCCGGATCGTGCACCGGGTCATACTTGAAGATGCCGCCGTTGAACATGACGTTGCTCCATTTGTTCTGCATCATGTCCTCCTTCGCATCCGGATTCGGATAGAGCTCGGACTGGATCAGCACGTATTCGCGATCCGCTTTCGGCATGGCATGGGTATCTTTCGGGTCGACGATGATGGTCCCGAACATACCGCGTGCGATGTGCTGGATCATCGGATCGGAGCCGCAGTGATAGAAAAACACGCCCGGATAATCAGCGGTGAAGGTGTAGTGCTTCTCCTCGCCCGGCTTGATGGACCCGAAGTCCTTCACCACGTCCAGTCGTGCCGCATGGAAGTCCATGGAATGCGAGTTCTTGTTGGTCTTGTCGTTGATCAGCGTGAACTCGACAGTGTCGCCTTCGGTGACCCGCACCACCGGGCCCGGCACCTTGCCGTCGAATGTCCAGGTGCGGTACATCGTGCCCTTGTTATCGATCGGCAAATCCACTTCCGTTGCGTGCAGCGTGACTTGCACCGTTTTTGCCTCGGCCGGGAATGACAGCATCGACAATGCCGCCACACTCGCCAGTGCCATCCCTAGCATCCTGTTTTGTTTCATTTTGAAGCTCCTTGTTATTTACCTGAACCACAGTTGCAGACAAAGCGTAGATACGCCACCAACTCCTTGATTTCCTCGTCATTCATGACGTTGCCCCAGGCCGGCATGAGTACCGACTTGTTCACCGCCAACCCGCCGTCCTTGATGACATGGAATATTTCATCGTTGGGAATGTCGCCCATCCCCTTCGCGTCGCTGTGATCCCGTGGCTGTACGGACATATCGCGACTGTTGACCCCTCTGCCGTTACGGTTGATGCCATGGCACTGAACGCAGTAGGTGTTGTAGTTCCGAAGCGCACCCTGCGTGTACGGTCCATCTGCCGAGGCCGGACCGCCGGACACGAAACAGGTGGCTACGAGGAGTCCTGCCTGCAGGAATGCGGGCACGCGTTGACCGAAATTCATTTTCATTTCCCCTCCGATGCGCTGAGTTGCAGGATGTAACCCGTCAACCGCTGCAGATCCGGTTCGGCCAGGTTGAGCGTGGGCATCCAGATGTGCGGATCGATCGCCTGCGGGTTCTTGATGTAGCTGTAGATGTAATCGGGCTGCAGGCGCTCGCCTGCGGTGTAGAGCTCAGGCCCCGAGGAACCGCCAGTCCCAGGTTTCGCCTGATGGCAGGCGGCGCAGCCGCGGAGCTTGTTGAAGAACATCGCGCCCATGGACATGCTCACCTTTTCGCCCTTGAACGCGCCCTTGCTCAGCAGATCTGTCGGGCCCGTCAGCGCCATGAGCGCCTCGGCAGCCGCTTCGGCATCCGCTTTCGGCAGCTTCACATGAGGCGCCATGGTCGACTCGTCCACGACATCCTCCTTGTCACTGCCCTTTATATGCTTGGTATAAAACTCGCCGGCCGGCCGGATGCGTACCGGGTTCTGCAGCCACTTTTCCAGCCAGGGCCGGTTGAATTTGCTGCCTGCGTAGTACAGGTCCGGCCCCTTCCGCTCCCACAGGCGGGCGAGACTGGCGTTGTCCGGTTTCACGATGGCATGACAGCTGATGCATTGCGATTTCAGGATGCCCGTCCCGACACTGTCTGCCGCCACTGCCGGGGCTGCGACCAGCCCCATGGCCAATGCGGCCAGAAGAGATAGCTTCATCATCGATCCTTTCGCTTATTGAACGGCCTGGCCCTTGAAGGCAGGCGCGTCGTGCATGCCGTACGGCTTCTTCAAGGATTCCTCGTAGTAGAAATCCGGCACGAACGCCTTGTCTTTCCAGGCGTAGAACGGGTCGTTTCGGTTGATTTCGTTGTACTCGATGACTGTCATCAGGCCGCCCATCGGCTTGTCGCCGTTCATCGTGTGGGAGTCGACGTGGTCATGCACCATCCAGCGGCCGGGATTGTCCGCGGTCAGGATGAGGTCGTAGCGTTCGCCGGGGCCGACCATGATGGTGTCCGCCTCATAGGGGGCGGGCAGGGGGCGCCCGTCCTTGAATGCCACCAGGAAAACGTGGCCGTGGATATGGATGGAGTGGGTCAAATCACCCGCGCCGATCAGGCGGATACGCACCACGTCGCCCTTGTTCACGCGTAGTGGCTGCGAATCCGGGAAGGCCTTGCCGTTGAGGGTGAAGTAATCCCACACATCGCCCGGGACGCCGCCGTAGCCGGGCTTGAACGCCCACTTCGACGCCCAGTCGGACAACATCAGGATGTAGTCCTTCGTCACCTTCTTCTCGATCGGCTTCGGCGTTTTCGGATCGACAATGAAAGGCCCCCACATGCCGCGCATCGCCGCATGCTCGTTGACGTTGACGTGGCAGTGATACCACATGGTGCCGGAAGGTTCGGCCACGAATTTGTAGGTAAAGGTGTCCCCGGGCTTGATCGCGGCCTGGGTCGTATCCGGCACGCCATCCATGCGCCAGGTTCCCTTTTGCAGCATGCCGTGCCAGTGGATCGTGTGCGGCAGCGTGGTCAGGTTGTTGACGTTGACGGTGAGCTCATCACCTTCCTTGACGTGGATCAAGGGTCCCGGCACCTGGCCGTTGAAAGCGAACGTATGGAATTGCTGTTTGTCGACCAACGTGATCTTGGTGTCCTCGATCGTCATCTCGAACGTGCGCTTGTCGGCATACCCCGGCAGGGGATTCACCAAAAGCACTCCCAGACACAGCAGGGCCATCCCCCTTTGCACGCTGATTCGAGGGTGAAATCCTTTGTTCATATGGCCTCCCTTATAAGATATATATGAAATATATCTTAATGGATGCCACATGACAAGGACCCGGCCTTCGATTTTCTAATGGTTATAAAGTGCCAATCCGGGGCCGGACACGGGGCCAGACGCGGCCAGATATAATGACAAGCCACTCGGAACAACCCGCACAACGCCGCATGGCATAACGCAGACCGAAGGAGATGCCATGCGGCTGACCAAATTCACGGATTTTTCCTTACGCGTGATGATTTATCTGGCTCGCCACCCCGATGGCCTGGCGACCATTGCCGACATTGCCCACGAGTACGACATCCCGTCCACCCATCTGATGAAGGTGGTGCATCGCTTGGCGCAATGCGGCTATATCGTGACGGTACGCGGCAAGGGCGGCGGCATGCGGCTCGCCNNNNCGCCGGACATGATCAACGTGGGCGATCTGGTACGGGACACCGAAGACAACATGGATATCGCGGAATGCTTCAGCGCCGAACACCAGAATTGCCCGATGCTGCCGGCATGCGCCCTGAGATCCATCCTGATCGAGGCACGCAAAAGCTTCTTGGCCACGCTGGATTTTTATCGTCTGTCGGACATCACGGGCAGCTCCACGCCGCCGCTCGTGGCCCCCTTGCATATGACACGCGACATTCCATCTCCGGCGACCGCCCACAAGAAGAAGCGAAGTGCCTGAACGGATCGAGCCTGTATGCCCTGCGGCGAGACAGGCTAAGCTTGTATTCCTTTCAGCCCCCTGTCGCCCGGCGTAGAGGGAAAACACGCCACAACGTCCAACACAAGTTATTGAATTAAATAATATATTAGATTATACTGATGGACGATTTTTCTGGAGATGCGTCAGTGTCCAAGCTTGCCTGCCTACTGGCCTGTGCCGTGCTCATTGCGCAACCCGTCTGGGCTGCGCTGCCATTCACCACCGCCACTGTGAATTATCAGATGACGGATACGGGCTACAGTACCGAAGCCACCGTCGAGGCCGTCAAGCAGTCCACCGTCGCAGCCCAGGTATCGGGACGCGTGGCCGCAGTCAATTTCGATGCGGGGGATTACGTCAAGGCAGGATCGGTGATCGTGCGGCTGTCTGCGCAGGAGTTGTCCTCGGCCGCGACGGGCAGCCAGGCACAAGTGGCCCAGGCTACCGCCACGCTGGAGAATGCACGCGCCAATTACGAACGCCAGCAGCAACTGTTCCAGCAGAAATTCATCAGTCAGGCCGCGCTCGATCGCGCCACGGCCGAGTACCGTTCAGCCGAGGCGGCTGCCCGCGCTGCCCGCGCAGGCGCGGGACAAACCGCTGCGGTCAGCGGCTACACAGTCATCACTGCGCCGTTTTCCGGAATTGTGGCCGCCCGCCATGTCGAAGTCGGCGAAACCGTTACCCCCGGCAAACCGCTGATGACCGGCTTCGACCCCAAGGACATGCGGGTCATCGCCAACATCCCGCAATACAAGCTCGCCGAGGTCAAGGCGGCGCCGCGCGTCGCAGTCGAGATCCCTTCGCTCAACAAGTGGATTGCCGCCACCGGAATTACCGTGCTGCCATCCGCCGACGTGGCCACCCACACGGTCAAAGTACGCATCGACCTGCCTACGGACGTGGAAGGTGTCATTCCCGGGATGTTCGCGCGTGCGCATTTCTCCATGGCCAGCGCGCGCAAGCTCACCATTCCGCTCAGCGCCGTCGTCCGGCGTTCTGAAATCACCGCGGTCTATGTCGTCAATCAAGGCAAGGTAAGCCTACGGCAGGTCCGACTGGGCACACCCAACGCACGCGGGCAGGTGGAAGTGCTGGCCGGGCTGAACCCAGGCGACGTCATAGCGCTCGAGCCGGTCAAGGCGGGCATCTACGCCAAAAGCGCCGCCAACCAGCCCGCCAAGTAAACGGACAGACGCATGGGACTCTCCGGACGCATCGCCCGTTTCTTCCTCACGTCCCAGCTCACGCCGCTGATCGCATTGATCGCGGCCTTGCTGGGCCTGATTGCCATTCTGGTCACGCCGCGCGAGGAAGAGCCGCAGATCAACGTGACCATGGCCAACGTGTTCATCCCCTTCCCTGGCGCGTCGGCCAAGGACGTCGAAGCTCTGGTGGCAACGCCCGCCGAACAGGTGCTGTCGCAGATCGCCGGGATCGAGCACATCTACTCGGTCTCCAAGCCCGGCATGGCGATTTTGACCGTGCAGTATCTGGTCGGCCAGGACCGCACCCAGGCGCTGGTGCGGCTGTACGACACCATCCAGGCCAACCGCGACTGGGTCTCGCCCGAACTTGGCGTCGGCGAGCCCATCATCAAACCGCTCGGCATCGACGACGTGCCGATCGTCACCGTCACCCTGTGGACGCGCGACCCGACGCGCGGCGCCTATGAACTGGAACAGGCCGCACACGCGGCCGAAATCGAGCTCAAGCGCATTCCGGGCACCCGCGAAGTCACGACCATCGGCGGCCCTGGCCGCGCCGTGCGGGTGATGATGGATCCTGATCGCATGGCCGCATTCGGCATTACGCCCAAGGACATCCGCGACGCGCTGCAAGTCTCCAACGCCGCCCAACCCTCCGGTACGCTGGTCTCGAACAATCAGGAGATTCTCGTCCAGACCGGGACCTTCCTCACGGGTGCCGACGACGTCCGTCAACTCGTCGTCGGCGTCGCACAGGGCCGCCCGGTCTACATCAGCGATGTGGCCAGTGTGACCGCCGGTCCCGACCAGCCCACCCGCTACGTCTGGCACGGCCCCGGCGCCGGCGGAAAAATCAAGGCCGACAACGGCCAGACCTACCCGGCGGTCACGCTGGCGATCTCCAAGAAACCCGGCGAGAACGCGGTCGACGTGGCCAAAAAGGTCATCGCACGCGTCAACAGCCTGCAGAACAGTGTCTTGCCTGAAGGCGTCGAGGTCAGCGTCACCCGCAACTACGGCGCCACCGCCGACGACAAGGCCAAGAAGCTGATCCAGAAACTGATTTTCGCGACGGCCTCGGTGGTCTTGCTGGTGTTGTTCGCCATCGGCAAACGCGAAGCATTGATCGTCGGCGCCGCGGTGTTGTTGACGCTCGCGGCCACGCTGTTCGCCTCGTGGGCCTGGGGATTCACGCTCAACCGGGTATCGCTGTTCGCACTCATATTCTCGATCGGCATCCTGGTCGATGACGCCATCGTGGTGGTGGAAAACATCCACCGCCGCATGAACCTGGACCACGATGGCCTCGAAGCGATCATCCCGCGTGCGGTCGACGAAGTGGGCGGCCCGACCATCCTCGCCACCCTCACCGTGATCGCAGCACTGCTGCCGATGGCTTTCGTCAGCGGCCTGATGGGGCCATACATGAGTCCGATCCCGATCAATGCCTCGATCGGCATGGTGATTTCGCTTGCCATCGCCTTCATCGTCACGCCCTGGCTGGCGCTGAAACTGATCAAGCAAGAGGCACACGGCGCACATGCGGCAAGCGACAACAAGTTGCTCGCCCTGTTCCGCGCCCGCCTGACGCCCTTCCTGCGCGGCAGCGAGGGCAAGGGCGCACGACGCAAGCTGTGGCTGGGGATCGGTATCGCCATCCTGCTGTCGATCGCCTTGCCGATGGTCAAGCTCGTCATCCTGAAAATGTTGCCGTTCGACAATAAATCCGAATTCCAGATCATCGTCGACATGCCGGTTGGCACGCCGCTGGAAAAAACCGCCCAGGTCCTGAGTGAAATGGGCGCGGCAGTTGCGCAGGTCCCTGAGGTCGCCGACTATCAGGCCTATGCCGGCACCGCCGCACCGATCAACTTCAATGGCCTGGTGCGGCAGTATTACCTGCGTTCCGGCCCCGAGGTCGGCGATTTGCAGGTCAACCTGCTCGACAAGCACGACCGCGACCGCAAGAGCCACGAAATTGCACAGGCGATCCGCCCCGCGGTCGAAGCCATCGCCAGAAAGCACGGCGCCGACGTCAAGGTGGTCGAGGTGCCGCCCGGACCGCCAGTGATGTCGCCGATCGTGGCTGAAATCTATGGTCCCGATTACGACGCGCAGATCCAGGTAGCCAAGCAGGTGCGCAACGTCTTCGAGAAAACCAAGGGCATCGTCGCCATCGACGACACGGTTGAGGACGACGCCCAGCGCTTCGTGCTGCGTGTGTTGCAGAACAAGGCCGCGGTCGCCGGAGTGGCGCAGAAAGACATTGTCGCGGCGATGAAGATGGGGCTGTCGGGTGAGAATGTCACGCCCATCCACGGCAGTGGCGCCAAGTACGAAATCCCGGTACGCATCACCCTGCCCCCGGAACGCCAGAGCGGGCTCGACGATTTGCTGAAACTGACGGTGCGCGGCAACGACGGCAACCTGGTGCCCTTGTCGGAACTGATCGAAGTGATGCCGAGCTCACGCGAGAAGACCATCTACCACAAGGACCTGCTGCCCGTGGTATTCGTGGTCGGCGACACCGGCGGCAAACTGGATTCGCCGCTGTACGGCCTGTTCGAAATGCGCGGCGCACTGAAGGACAAACCGCTGGCGCAGGGCGGCACATTGTCAGAGTATTTCATCCACCAGCCCGCCGATCCCTATACCGGATTCAGCCTGAAATGGGACGGCGAGTGGCAGGTCACCTATGAGACCTTCCGCGACATGGGGCTCGCCTATGCGGTCGGGCTGATGCTGATCTATATCCTGGTCGTCGCGCAGTTCAAGAGCTATCTGACTCCGCTCGTCATCATGGCGCCGATCCCGCTCACCATCATCGGTGTAATGCCTGGCCATGCCCTCCTCGGTGCGCAGTTCACCGCCACATCGATGATCGGCATGATCGCGCTGGCCGGCATCATCGTGCGCAATTCGATCCTGCTGGTCGACTTCATCAACGAGCAGGCGGCGGCCGGCATGGATTTCCAGGAAGCGGTGATCCAGGCCGGCGCCACCCGGGCCAAGCCCATCGTGCTGACCGGTCTGGCCGCCATGCTGGGCGCGTTCTTTATCCTCGACGACCCGATTTTCTCCGGACTGGCTGTATCCTTGATTTTCGGCATCTTCGTCTCCACCTTGCTGACGCTGGTGGTGATTCCCGTGCTGTATTACGCTGCCAACTACCGCAAACATTCTTTACCGAAAGCAGGAGTTTCATCATGACTGTTGAACGCATGGTCCGTATCATCGCCGGATTTTTCATCATGCTGTCGCTGGCACTGGCCCACTTTTCCGGCAGCGTCGACATGACCCGCCTGTCGTGGCTGTGGTTTACCGCCTTCGTCGGCTTCAACCTGTTCCAGTCCGGCATCACCCGTTTTTGCCCGATGGACATCATGCTGAAGAAGGCCGGCGTCAAACCGGGCTGCGGGCTGTAAGGGGAAGACATGGACGTTCAATTCCTGCAGCAGAACTGGATGCTGGTGGCCGTGGCCGGAGTGTCCGGCGCCATGCTGGTGTGGTCCTTCCTCGGCGGCAAGCTCTCGGGCATCGAAGAAGCCGACACGCTGAAAGCCACCCGCCTTTTCAACGACGACGCGCTGATCCTCGACGTGCGCGAGGACAAGGAATTTGCCACCGGCCATATTCCCAGGGCCAAGCACATTCCCCTCGGCCAGCTGTCCGGCCGTCTCCAGGAACTCGAGAAATTCAAGGCCAAACCCATTCTCGTCACCTGCCGTAGCGGCCAGCGCTCGGCGCGTGCCTGCAACCTGCTGAAAAAGGCCGGTTTCGAGACCGTGTACAACCAGGCGGGCGGCATCATCGCGTGGGAACGCGCCAACCTGCCTGTCGCCAAGTAATCCCTGAACAAGGAGGCCCCATGGCCAAAGTCGTCATGTATTGCACCGCCGTCTGCCCTTACTGCGTCGCCGCAGAGCGACTGCTGAAGAGCCGCGGCGTCACCGAAATCGAAAAGATCCGCATCGATCTCGATCCGACCAGGCAGGACGAAATGATGACGCGCACCGGCGGCCGTCGCACCGTCCCGCAGATATTCATCGGCGACACCCACGTCGGCGGATTCGATGACACGTCCGCGCTCGATGCCGCGGGCGAACTGATACCACTGCTGAACCGCGCCTGATAGCTCCGCCTTGCCGGAACATGCTTGAATTTCCGGCGGCGCCCCCCACCTTGAAGCGAAGATCATTCGCTTCAAGGAATCCCGATGGAACTCGCCTGCCCCCACTGCCTTGCCATCAACCGCGTGCCGGATGATCGGCTGTCCAACGGGCCCAAATGCGGCCAATGCGGCACGCCCTTGCTGCCGGGCAAACCGGTGGACCTCACCGCCGACACGTTCGACCGCTTCATCGCCAAGGCCGGCTTGCCGGTACTGGTCGATTTCTGGGCCGGCTGGTGCGGCCCCTGCAAGATGATGGCGCCGGTGTTCCAGCAGGTGGCCGCCGAGATGAGCACGCGCGTGCGCTTCGCCAAGGTCGATACCGAAGCCCATCCGCAGGTATCGATGCGCCACCACATCAAGGGCATCCCCAGCCTGATCCTGTTCCGGAATGGCGCCGAGGCCGCGCGCATCTCAGGTGCGATGGAAGCCCATACGCTGAAACGCTGGCTGGCGTCGCAAGGCATCCAATAAGGCCGCGAAGCAGGCCCCGTCATCGCACGGCAGATTCATGGAGGCGACTTAAAGCCCGTGTAAAATAGGCCCATCCCCGGAGCGCAGGCTCCGGTTTTCTTATTCAGGGAGACATCATGGCCGACGCGCAACAACCCGTATTCAACATCGAAAAACTCTACGTCAAGGATCTGTCGGTGGAAGTGCCCAACGCACCCGCCATCTACCTGGAGCGCGAAGCCCCGCAGATCGACGTCAACATGTCGTCCGAAAGCCGCGCGCTCGGCGAAGACCTGTACCACGCCAGTATCACCGTCACCGTCACCGCCAAGACTGGCGACAAGACGATGTTCCTTGTCGAATGCACCCAGGCCGGCATCTTCCGCATCGAACACGTGCCGCAGGACCAGCTGCCCATGGTGCTGGGCATCGGCTGTCCCAACATCGTCTTCCCGTATCTGCGCGAGACCGTGTCCGACGTGGTGATCCGCGCCGGCTTCCCGCCGCTGCTGTTGAATCCGGTCAACTTCGAAGCCCTGTTCCTGCAACAACAGCAAGCACAGCAGCAGCAGGCCGCCCCGGCGCAAACCCATTGAAGCGGACGTGTTGACCGTGCGACGGTTTCGCGCTGGCCTGTTCCTCGCAGGCGGCCTGCTGTTTGCACTGGCGAACCCGGCCAGCGCACTGGAATACCGCAGCACCGGACATGCCGCCGTGCTGTATGACGCCCCCTCGACTGCAGCCGGCAAGCTGACGGTGGCGGGGAGCGGCCTGCCTTTCGAAGTTGTCGTCGACACCGAGGCCTGGGTCAAGGTACGCGACTACACCGGCCGTCTGGCATGGATCGAGAAATCGGCCCTGGACGGCCCCCGGAGCGTGATGATCAAGACTGAAACCGGCACCGTCCGGCAACAGCCGCGAGCCGACGCCCCCTCCGTGTTCCGTGCCGCACGCGGCGTCCTGCTCGACGTCACCGGCAAGCCCGATGCCACCGGCTGGCTGCCAGTCAAACATGCCAACGGCCTGACCGGCTGGATATCGGTGCAAGAGGTCTGGGGGCAATGAAGCTGTCGGTACTGGGTGCCGGCGCATGGGGCACCGCACTGGCAGCCAGCTGGGCTCCCCACCATACCGTCACTCTGTGGGGGCGCAATGCAGCCGAACTCGACGCCATGCGTACGACCCGCGTCAATGCACGCTATCTGGCTGACTGCAGATTACCGGACGCGCTGCACTTCAACCCCGATCTCGGCGCTGCCGTCGAGGCAGCCGACCTCATCGTCGTTGCCGTCCCCAGCGGTGGCCTGCGTCCGACGCTGGCCGCCCTGGCCGCCCATGCCAACCTGCCGCCGCTGATCTGGGTCAGCAAAGGCTTCGAACCCGGCAGCCGGAAATTGCCCCATCAACTCGTCGCCGAGCTGCTCCCCACGCACACACAGACCGGCGTGCTGTCGGGCCCCAGCTTTGCCCAGGAAGTCGCACAAGGCTATCCCACCGCACTTACGCTGGCCTGTCACGACACCGCCCTGGCGCAGCATCTGGCTGAGAGTCTGTCGGGCCAGCGCCTGCGCATTTATGCGCACGATGACGTCATCGGCGTCGAACTCGGCGGCGCGCTGAAAAATGTCATGGCGATTGCCGCCGGCATCTGCGACGGCCTCCAGCTCGGCCACAACGCCCGCGCCGCACTGATCACCCGCGGCCTCGCCGAAATGACCCGCCTCGGCGTCAAGCTCGGTGGCCACTTCGAGACCTTCATGGGATTGTCGGGACTCGGCGACCTCATCCTCACCACCACCGGCGATCTGTCGCGCAACCGCCAAGTCGGCCTGCGACTTGCCCGCGGCCTGCCGCTCGATGCCATCCTCAACGAACTCGGCCATGTGGCCGAAGGCGTCACCACCGCACGCGAAGTCGCCGCGCTGGCCGACGAACTCGGTGTGGAGATGCCAGTCGCCCGCACTGTCTACCGGGTATTGTTCGATGGCTTGCCCGCCGACCGTGCAGTCGACACCTTGTTGAACAGGGAAATCAAGGCCGAGTTTTAAAGCGCCGCTTCACTCCTTTCGAAAACCACCTCGCCTGCATCGCAGGCAGAATCGACCCGACGCCCACCTTAAAACGGCACTTGTCGTCGTGCAGGCGCCCGGCTACAGTCCAATTGACTATATCCGTTACACACCAGACGTCGTGGCCACATCATCATGCAACGACGTCCGGCACCGGACAGGCTGCCTTCAACAACACTAACGAACATAAGGATCCGCCACCGCCTAGGCCCCACCTCAGCATGAGCAGCTCCGTCAATCCGCCATCCCAAAACGATCCCAGGCCTCTGCGCGGTCTGTTCTTTGCCTTGATCGGGTTTTTCGTGCTGGCTTATTTCATCGCCGTTGCCCGGCACTGGCTCGACGCGAAACGGGATATCGAGGGGCAATTGCGCTATTTCAACAGCATCCTGGTGCAGAACACGCGCACCACATTGAAAAACTATGAACTGGTCCTGCGCGGCCTGGGCAGCGAACTCATCGCCCAGGGTGCCTTGCAGTCGCCCTCCCGCGGACGCGAACTCATCGAACGCATGAAATCGATCGATCCAGGTATGGCCGGGTTGGGGCTGGCTAGGCCCGATGGACAACTCGTCCTGGTCAGCGGCGTTCCGGATGGAAAATCCCTGCCCAACCTGCTGAGCCAGCCCGAAACCCGCGACAGTTTCCTTGCCTGCATCCGTTCCGGCCATATCCAGTTCGGCAGGCCGTACTACATGAAGGCGCTGAAGCTCTGGGTGAACCCGGTGCGGGTACCCATTCTTGATTCGCAGGGCCGGCTGGTGGCGGTCATGACGGCAGGGTATTCGATCAAGGGCGGCACCACCTTGTGGGCGCACACGACCCTGCCGCCCGAAATCCAGATGGGGCTGCTGCGCGACGACCATTACCTGCAATATTTCTATCCCCTGCCCGCAGGCGACACACGGGCCACGGTCCCAAGCACGTATGGCCAGCCGGTCTCGCCGGAAACCCTTCGGCAGCTTGCCGCAGCCAAGCACGGACGAGGCTCGATGGCCATCGACCTGCCGCGTAACCAGGGCCTCCATTATCTCGTCTACGAACGCATAGACGAGTACGGCCTGCTGGCCGGCTCGCTGATCCCCTGGCATGCCATCGTATACAGCTGGCTGCAGAGGCTGCTGTTGGCCAGCCTGCTGCTCTGCGTCTTCCTGCTGGGCGGCACATGGGTCTATCGGCGCTCGCTGGCGCGCCAGATCGAATCCGACGCAGCCGTCGCGCATCTTTCGGCCTGACAACAGGCCGTCCTGGACAGTGCCGATTACAGCATCATCTCCACCGATACCGCCGGCCTTATCGTCAGTTTCAACGCGGCAGCCCAGCGCATGCTGGGATATGCCGCGGACGAGGTGATCGGCAAGCAGACGCCGGCCCTCTTTCACGACACGGACGAAATACGTCAGCACGCGGCAGCGCTCACCCAGGAACTGGGCGAGCCGATCCAGCCCGGGTTTGACGTCTTTGTCGCCAAGGCCAGGCGCGGCCAATCCGAGGAACGCGAGTGGACCTATTTGCGCAAGGATGGAAGCCGTATTCCGGTGCGGCTGTCGGTCACGACCCTGTATGGCCCGGATGGAAAAATCGAAGGTTTCCTGGGAATCGCAGCCGATCTGGCCGCGCAAAAGCAGGCCCAGGCCAGTCTGCGCGACAGCCAGGCGCGCTATCGCACCCTGTTCGAACGTGCGGGCGACAGCATCTTCCTAATGAAGGGGGAGTACTTTGTGGATTGCAATCCGGCCACGCTGGAGATGTTCGGCTGCACACGCGATCAGATCGTCGGCACCACGCCTTATCGGTATTCCCCCGAGTTCCAGCCGGACGGCCGCCTGTCCAGGACCAAGGCGCAGGAGAAAATCACGTCGGCCTTCGACGGCGAAACCCAGTTCTTCGAGTGGCGCCACCAGCGTTACGATGGCACGCCCTTCGACGCTGAAGTGACCCTGAACATCGTCATGATCGGGGACGAACCGCACATCCTGGCGACCGTGCGCGACATCAGCGAACGCAAGAAAGCCGAGGCCGAATTGATGCTGTCGCGCCAGGCCCTGATCGAACGCAACGAACATCTACGTCTCATCAACCAGCTGTCCAATCGCCTGCACGCCTCCTTGAAGCTGGACGCGATCCTCCAGGAAACCATGGAGGCCCTGCTCGGCCTGAGCCATGCGCCCAGTATCGCGATCTATCTGCTGTCTGCGGATGCCGCCCGGCTGGATTTGGTGGCCCATCGCGGTTTTGAGGAACAGATATTGCGGCTGATCGTCAATCTGCCCGTGGCTGGAAGCCACAGCGGCCAGGCGATGACTCAAAAACGTTTGCTGGTCAGCAACGATCTTTCCCACGACGACCGCGTCCCGACTGATCTGAAGAATGTCCTGGCAGCAGCGAATCTGAACTCGGCGCTCATCATTCCCATGATTTATCACGAACAGGCACTGGGATGCATCAACCTGGCATACCGTGAGCAGCGGACATTCAGCGATGTGGAACTGGAGACCCTGAATGCCTTCAGCAATACCGTCGCCCTGGCCATCGCCAATTCACGCCATGTCGTCAGCCTGGGCTTCCAGGCCAAACACGACAGCCTCACCGCTTTGCCCAATCGCTCCGTCCTGCATGAAGAATTTACAACCCGGATCGAAGAGGCCCCGGGCGGACTGACCGCACTCCTGCTGCTGGATCTGGACCACTTCAAGGAAATCAATGACACCCTGGGCCACCACGTTGGTGATCACCTGCTGACGCATATCGGCCCGCGACTGCAGGACGCCCTGTCTGGCACTCGTGCTCTGGTCTGCCGCCTGGGCGGAGATGAGTTCGCCGTATTGCTCACGGGTCTGCCCGACAAAACCGATGCCGTCACGCTGGCCAAACACGTGACGACGGCACTGCGCCGGCCTTTTATGGTGGATGGCATGGCCTTGCAGGTGGGCGTCAGCGTGGGCGTGGCGTATTACCCGGAACACGGCGAGAGCAGCCATGCGCTGTTGCGGGCGGCGGACGTGGCCATGTATCAGGCGAAGACGCTGACAGCCGGCGTCGTGGTCTACGACCGCAGTTTCGACAATTACAGCCCGGATCGTCTCGCCCTCGCCAGCGAACTGGTGCAGGCGGTCCAAGGCGGGGAATTGGTTCTTCACTACCAGCCCAAGCTGGACATTGCGAGCGGACAGGTCACCGGTTTCGAGGCGCTGGTGCGCTGGCAGAATCCCAGTCGCGGTCTGCTGTATCCTGGCGTCTTCATCCATCTGGTGGAAATGAACGACGTCATCCACCCCTTTACGACCGCCATCATGGACCTGGCGCTGGCGGACAAGCGGCGTTTGCACGATCTGGGATATGCGCAACCCGTGGCCATCAATCTCTCCGTGCGCAATCTGATGGACACCCACTACGTGGCCCGGCTTGCGGAAGCCATCACCCGGCACGGCATTCCCGAACGGGAAGTCGAACTGGAACTGACCGAGACCGCCTTGATGCACGACCCGGACAGCTCGGTCGCATTGCTGCAGGAAATCGCGGCCATGGGCGTGAACATTGCCGTCGACGATTTCGGGACTGGCTATTCCTCCCTGGCCTATCTGCGGCGTCTCCCGCTCAGCGCCCTGAAGATCGACCGCTCATTCGTCATGGGCATGAACAACAACACCCAGGACGCGATCATCGTGCGATCCACCGTCGCCCTGGCCCACAGTCTCGGGCTGCGCGTCATCGCGGAAGGCGTGGAGAACGCGGAAGCCCTGGCCCTGCTGGCCGGCATGGGATGCGAGCAGGCCCAGGGCTATCACCTGAGCCGGCCTCTTCCTTTGAACGAACTGATCGCCTGGCTTCGGGCTCGCTGCGAGCAGGACGCCACGCTTATCGATTAAGCATCCTGCGCCCGACAGTGGCAGGCGGCCGTGGCTAGCACGCGACCGCGCGCTTTTCCGGTAGGGCCGAGGACGCAGCCGGCGCCCTCGGGTGCATGTGCAAAACCGGTCGCGTAGCGCGCTCGGGGCGGACTGACGTTCCGTCACCTTGCAGGCGGAACATGCTCACAGCCTGGGCGAGTTTGTCCGCTCGTTCATGCAGGCTCTCTGCCGCGGCTGCGGCCTGCTCCACCAGCGCAGCATTCTGCTGGGTCATTTCGTCCATCTGCCCGACTGCCTGATTGACCTGTTCGATGCCGGCGCTCTGCTGCTGGCTTGCCGTGGCTATCCCGCTCATGAGTTCGGCCACCAACTCCACCGAGGTGACGATATCTTCCATGGCCCCGCCCGCTTCGCCCACCAGTTTGCTACCCAGATCGACTTTTTCCACCGAATCGCCGATGAGCGACTTGATCTCCCGAGCGGCCCCGGCGGAACGCTGCGCCAGGTTCCTGACTTCGCCCGCGACCACGGCGAAACCACGCCCCTGCTCCCCCGCGCGCGCGGCCTCCACTGCGGCGTTCAGTGCCAGGATATTGGTCTGGAAGGCGATACCGTCGATCACGCCGATGATGTCGGCAATTTTCTTCGAACTGGCGCTGATCGAGGCCATGGTGTCGACCACCTCTCCGACCACCGCCCCCCCTCTGGCAGCGATCTCGGCAGTCGAGCCAACCAGCTGGTTGGCATGGCGGGCATGCTCGGCATTCTGTTTCACCGTACTGGTGAGCTCTTCCATGGAACTGGCGGTTTCCTCAAGGCTCGATGCCTGCGATTCGGTGCGCCCTGACAGGTCAGCGTTGCCGGAAGCGATCTCGCTGGCCGCAATCCTGATGCTCTCGACATTCAAGCCGATATCGGACACCGCACCGACCATGTTGGCCTTCATCTGGGTCAGCGCACGCATCAACTGGCCGGTCTCGTCCCAGGCGGACACCTCGAATTGAAGCGACAGGTCGCCGCCCGCGATCGCGTGCGCGACGCCCAATGCGCGATCCAGCGGGCGCAGGATCGTGCGCGAGATGAAATAGCCGAACAACAACGTCAGGAGCGCACCGATTCCACCCGCCGTCACCATCAATGCAGGAAGCGTACTCTGCACGCCGGCCGTCTTGGCCAGGGCGCTGGTTTCCCACCCGCCGAACAAGCCGACGCCTAGCATCAAGGCGGCACCGATTCCAGTGCTCAACGCAATGCGCAGATTGACGGGGATACGTCTGAAGGACATCAGCCGGCCAATCAGTCCAGTACGAACAACCATGCCATGTCTGATCGCCATATGGTCCGCTCGACCCTCCTTGAACTGCCGATAAAGGTGCTCGGCCTCGACTATCTGCGGCCGCGACAGCTTGGTCCGCACCGACAGATAGCCGTTGGCCACGCCGTTTTCATTCACCGGCGTCACGTTGGCGAACACCCAGTAGAAATCACCATTCTTGCGGCGGTTCTTCACCACGCCACTCCAGGGCAGGCCGGCTTTCAGTGTGGCCCAGAGATCCGCAAACGCTTCTTCCGGCATATCCGGATGGCGGACAAGATTATGGGGTTTCCCGAGCAGTTCGGCTTCGCTAAAACCGCTGGCCTCGATGAAGGCGAGGTTTGCGTAGAGGATTCGCCCCTTCAGATCGGTCCTAGAGACCAGCGACACGCCATCGCTCAATTCATATTCAGCATTCGTAATGGGTAAATTGACGCGCATACTTTCCTCAACTCAATCCGCTATTGCTCGATACGTTATCCGGCGACCACTCCAATGAAATCGCATATATACAGATAACGTTATCTTCAATAACGTCTTTACAGGCTGAAACTTTAGCGCGGCGGACATCTGACTGAAGCGCGGACAGGCAGCTCCCGAACCATGGGCCCCCCGGTGGGTCAATCGAGGGAGGAAAAAGTCAAGGTGAGCATGCTCATGCGACGCTTACCCGCTGTGGACTTAGGTGCCACCCGGAAAACCGTTTTGCCGCCAGGCTTCGAACACGACCACGCTGACGGCATTGGACAGGTTCATGCTGCGCGAGCCGGGCAGCATCGGCAGGCGCAGACGATGGTCCGCGTCGAACTGCGTCAGGATCTCCGGAGGCAGGCCACGCGACTCCGGGCCAAACAGCAGCACGTCGTCCGGTCGGAAAGCGATATCGGCATAGCGTACGCTGCCCTTGGTGGTGAGCGCAAACCAGCGCCGGCCAGCCAGGGCCGCCTGCACCGCGTCCCAGCCGGCATGCACCGTGACGCAGGCCATGTCGTGGTAATCCAGCCCGGCGCGCGCCACTTGCTTGTCCGACAGGTCGAAGCCCAGTGGTTCGACCAGATGCAGACGGCAACCGGTGTTGGCCGCGAGGCGGATAAGGTTGCCGGTGTTGGGCGGAATCTCGGGCTGAAACAAAACGATGTCAAACATCCGGCTTGGCCTAAAATAAAACCTTCTTCGAAAGCCCTATTCTATGGTTCCTTACCTCACCACTGCACTCACCGGTCCGCTGCTGGAACTGGAAAAACGCCTGCTTGATGCCCAGCCGACCATCGAGCACTGGTTTCGCCAGCAATGGAAGGAACAGTCGGCGCCGTTCTACACCTCCGTCGATATCCGCAACGCGGGCTTCAAGCTCGCGCCGGTCGACACCAACCTGTTTCCGGGCGGCTTCAACAACCTCAACCCGTCGTTCATGTCGCTGTCGATCCACGCGGCGATGGGCGCGGTGGAAAAAATCTGCCCCGACGCCCAGCGCCTGCTGCTGATCCCCGAGAACCACACGCGCAACACCTTTTACCTGCAGAACGTCGCGGTACTCGCACACATCCTGCGCCAGACCGGCCTCATCGTGCGTATCGGTACGCTGATTCCCGAGATTACCCAACCGACCACACTGGAACTGCCTGCCGGCGGGCGTCTCACGCTGGAACCGCTCATCCGCAAGGGCGACCGCGTCGGGCTGGAAGGCTTCGACCCCTGCGCGGTGCTTCTCAACAACGACCTCTCGGCGGGCGTGCCCGATATCCTCAAGGGCATCGAACAGACCATCATGCCGCCGCTGCATGCCGGCTGGGCGACCCGCCGCAAGTCGAGCCACTTTGCCGCCTACCAGCACGTCGCCGGCGAATTCTCCCGGCTGGTCGGCATCGACCCCTGGCTGATCGACCCTTATTTCAACCACTGCGGCAAGATCGACTTCCAGGCGCGTCAGGGCGAAGAATGTCTGGCCGAGAAGGTGGGCGAGATGCTGGACAAGATCCAGCTCAAATACGACGAATACCGCATCGACCAACCGCCCTTCGTCATCGTCAAGGCCGACGCCGGCACCTATGGCATGGGAATCATGACGGTGAAATCGCCGGACGACGTGCGCGAACTCAACCGCAAGCAACGCAACAAGATGGCCGTCGGCAAGGAAGGGCTCGCCTTCAGCGAGGTGCTGATCCAGGAAGGGGTCTATACCTTCGAGAGCATCAACGGCGCGGTTGCCGAACCGGTGGTCTACATGCTCGACCATTTCGTCGTCGGCGGCTTCTACCGCGTACACACCGGGCGCGGGTCGGACGAAAACCTCAACAGTCCCGGCATGCATTTCGTGCCCCTGGCGTTCGACGACACCTGCCTGACGCCCGACCGCAGCGCCAACCCCGACGCCGCGCCCAACCGCTTCTATGCCTACGGGGTGATCGCGCGGCTGGCGATGCTGGCCGCCAGCATCGAGCTCGACGAGGCGCTCAATCGGGCCGAGAACACCGAAAACGCGGTTGCCGCTGCATGAAACTGCTGTTCATCGTCGATCCCCTGGCGGGTCTCAAGCCCTACAAGGACAGCTCGGTGGCCATGATGCGCGCGGCGGTGGCCCGCGGCCATGCCGTGTTCGCTGCCGAGGCCAACCAGTTGCACATCGCGAGCGGCATCGCCCACACGACCTGTGTCGCGCTTGAAGTACGCACCGACGACGACTGGTACCGCGTCACGCAAAGCGATGTCTACGCGCTGAAGGATTTCGACGCCGTGGTGATGCGCACCGACCCGCCGGTGGACACCGATTATCTGCTTGCCACCCATCTGCTGGGCATTGCCGAATCCAACGGCGCACGCGTATTGAACCGGCCGGCCGCCCTGCGCGACTTCAACGAGAAACTGGCGATCCTCGATTTTCCGCAATTCGTCGCCCCCACCCTGGTTTCCGCCAATGCCGCGGATATCGGGCGTTTCCTCACCGAGCACCAGGACATCATCGTCAAGCCCCTCACCGAAATGGGCGGCAGCGGCATCTTTCGCCTCACGCAATCCGACCTCAATCGCAACGCCATTCTCGAAACGCTGACGCAGCGCGGTCGCCGCGCCATCATGGCGCAACGCTACCTGCCGGAAATCAAGGACGGCGACAAACGCATCCTCCTGATCGATGGCGAAGTGGTGCCGTGGGCGCTGGCGCGCATTCCCCTGGCGGGCGAGACGCGCGGCAACCTTGCAGCAGGCGGCACGGCCCGTGCACAACCCCTGTCCGCGCGAGATCGCGAGATCGCCGACACGATCGCACCGTGGGCGAAGACCCGCGGCATCTTCCTTGCCGGGCTCGACGTGATCGGCGACTGCCTCACCGAAATCAACGTCACCAGCCCAACCGGTTTCCAGGAGATTACTGCGCAGACCGGGTACGACGTCGCAGCGCACTTCATTGCCGCAATCGAGCGCATCCAACTCGCCGAACATTCGCCGGGATGACTGCCGACATCCTGATCCAGCCGGCCCATGCGAAGGATGCCCCCGCGATTGCCATCCTGGTCGGCGAATTGCTCGCGGAAATCATCAACGCGATCGATGCTCAGGCCTTCAATTTCAATCTCCAGGAAACCACCGCAAGACTGGAGACCTATCTGGGCAACGGGACCTATGTCGTCTTTGTGGCCCGGCCTGCCAGCGGCGACCCGGTCGGCTTCGTGGCGCTCTGCGAATGCCATGCGCTGTATGCCGAAGGCACTTTCGGCATGATCCCGGAACTGTACGTTCACCCGGCATACCGCACCCGTAGGCTGGGAATGCGGCTGGTCTCCGAAGCCAAGGCATACGGCACGGCGCGGGGATGGAAACGGCTGGAAGTCACCACCCCGCCGCTCCCGCAATTCGACAGGACCCTGGCGTTTTATGAGCGCGAAGGGTTTTCCATCGCCGGCGGCCGCAAGCTGAGAATGCTGTTGTGAACCACGTCATGTCGAACGCCAGTATCCTGAATGGACGCATCGTACGGCTCGTTCTGTGGCTTGCATTCCTTCCCTTCGCACTGGCTGCCTGCAGTTCGCCGCCGCTGGTTCAGCAGCAATCCTACGTTTTCGGCACACTGGTCGAAGTCAGCGTCTACGATGCGCCGGAAGCACAGGCCCGCCAGGCGATCGCCGCCGTGCTGGCGCGTTTTGACGCGTTGCACCACCAATTGCATGCCTGGCAGCCAAGCGAACTGTCGCGGCTCAACGCCGGACTGGCCAAAGGGGAGCACATCCCCGTCTCCCCCGAACTCGCCGCCATGCTGCGCGATGCCCAAACGGTTTCGGCGCGGTCGAACGACCTGTTCAACCCGGCCATCGGCAACCTGATTGCGCTGTGGGGATTCCATGCCGACACGCCACAGGGGAAGGTGCCGGATGCCGCCGCCATTGCACGCTGGGTGAAGGCGGCGCCACGCATGGAAGACCTGCATATCGAAAACAATCAGGCCTGGAGCGACAATCCGGCCGTCCAGCTGGATCTCGGTGGTTACGCCAAAGGCTACGCACTGGATGAGGCCGTTCGCATCCTGACCTCCCACGGCATCAAAAACGCGCTGGTGAACATCGGCGGCAATGTCATCGCGCTGGGGCAGCACGGCGACCGTCCATGGCGCGTCGGCATCCAGCACCCGCGCAAACCCGGCACGCTGGCCACGCTGGATCTGCACGACGGCAACGCAATCGGTACCTCGGGCGATTACCAGCGCTATTTCGAGGCCGGGGGGCATCGCTACTGCCACCTGATCGATCCGCGCACCGGCTGGCCGGCGTCCGGCATGCAATCGGTCACGATCCTGGTGTCGGGCGATCGCGCCGGGACACGTTCGGATGCGCTGTCCAAGCCGCTCTTCATCGACGGCGCAGCCCGGCTGGCCGATCATGCATCCCGTCTGGGTATCGCCGACTATCTGGCGGTGGACGCCGCCGGGCAAATCCATGCCTCCCCAGCAATGAAGGCCCGGCTTCGCTAGAATGCTGGTTTTGGCCTGACATCCACCCCATGATAGGCATTCTCATCGTTGCCCACGGCTCGCTTGCCGACAGCCTGGTCGAGTGCGCCACCCACGTGCTGGGGCAGCGCCCGCGCGGCCTCGCCACGATTGATTTCATCGGCCATGCCGACCCCGACGAACGGCAGAAGGCATTGCAGTCCCGCCTGGCCGAACTGGACGAAGGCGACGGCATCCTGGTGCTGACCGACGTGTACGGGGCCACGCCCAGCAATACGCTGTGCCGCCTGCTCGAACCCGCTCATATCGAAGGCGTTTCCGGTGTCAACCTGCCGATGCTGCTGAAGGCGCTGAACTACCGCGACACCCTGGCATTGCCGCAGCTCATCGAACGCATCGTCGAAGGCGGCCGCAACAGCATCAACCATATTTCCGAGACCATGTGCCATGCAGCAACGGGACGTTGAAATCGTCAACAAACTGGGCCTGCATGCGCGCCCGTCGGCCCGGCTGACCCAGCTGGCGTCGAGCTTCAAGAGCAATGTGTTCATGTCGCGCAACGGTCGCCGCGTTAATGCCAAGAGCATCATGGGCGTGATGATGCTGGCCGCGGCCAAGGGGACGACCGTGTCCCTGGAGACCGACGGCGACGACGAGGTGGAAGCCATCGACGCACTGGCCGGCCTGATTTCCAGCGGTTTCGGGGAGGAACTGTGAGCTTCTCGCTGCACGGCATCGGCGTCTCGGGCGGCATCGCCATCGGCTATGCGCACCTCACCTCCAACGCGCGCGTCGAAGTGCCGCAATACATGCTTGACCGCAAGTACATCAAGGACGAGCTGGCGCGCTTCGACGAGGCCATCTTCGCCACCCGCGCCGAACTCGAAGTGCTGCGCAGCCACATCCCGCCTAACGCGCCCGCCGAGCTGTCGGCATTTCTCGACATGCACCTGATGTTCCTCGGCGACTCGATGATCGCCGAGGCGCCCAAGCGCCTGATCCGCGAGACCCAGTGCAACGCCGAATGGGCGCTGGCGCAGCAGATGGAAGCGCTGGTGGCACGCTTCGAGGAAATCGACGACGCCTATCTGCGCAGCCGTCAGGAAGACGTGGTGCAGGTGGTTCAGCGCGTGCTGAAGGCATTGATGGGCCACCCCAGCCACCTGCCGCTGGACGTCGATTTCGACAGCGAACGCATCCTGGTCGCGCACGAGCTGTCGCCGGCCGACATGGTCATCTTCAAGAACGTGCATTTCGCCGCCTTCATCACCGACCTTGGCGGCACCACTTCGCATACGGCGATCCTCGCGCGCAGCATGGGCATGCCGTCGGTGATGGCGCTGCACAACGGGCGCGGCCTGATCCGCGACCACGACCTGCTGATCGTCGACGGCCGCGATGGCGTGGTGATCGTCAACCCGGACGAATCCGTACTGGCCGAATACCGGCTGCGGCAGAATCAATGGCGCATCGACACCGACAAGCTCAAGCGGCTGAAGACCAGCAAGTCGGCCACCCTGGACGGCACACCGGTCGAATTGATGGCCAACATCGAATTGCTCTCCGACATCGACGCTGTGAAGGCCGCGGGCGCGCACGGCATCGGCCTGTTCCGCAGCGAGTTTCTGTTCCTCAACCGAAGCGACCTGCCGAGCGAGGAGGAACAATACGCATCCTACAAGGCGGTGGCCGAAGCGCTGGACGGCAAGCCGGTCACCATCCGCACCCTCGACCTGGGCGCCGACAAGCAGGCGCCGTGGGGCCACACCGTGGCCGACAACCCGGCACTGGGCCTGCGCGCGATCCGTCTATGCCTGGCCGAGCCGGGCCTGTTCCATGCCCAGTTGCGCGCGATCCTGCGGGCATCGGTCCACGGCCAGGTGCGCATCCTCATTCCCATGCTGGCAAGTTTCATGGAATTGCGGCAGACCCTGCAACGCATCGACGAGGCCAAGGCCTCGCTGCGCAAGGATGGACTGAAATTCGACGAAGGCATCCCGCTCGGCGGCATGATCGAAGTGCCCGCCGCCGCGCTCTCGGCCAGCTTCTTCGCCGAGCAGCTCGATTTCCTGTCAATCGGCACCAATGACCTGATCCAGTACACGCTGGCGATCGACCGCGCCGACGACAGCGTCGCGCATCTGTACGATCCGCTGCATCCCGCGGTGCTCAACCTCATCCAGCTGACCATCCGGGCCGGCGACAAGGCCGGCAAGCCGGTTTCGGTATGCGGGGAAATGGCGGGCGATCCGCTGCTGACGCGCTTGCTGCTGGGGCTGGGGCTGCGGACGTTTTCGATGCAGCCCGCCAGCCTATTGCAGGTCAAGCAGCAGGTGCTGAAATCCCACCTGGACGAATTGACCTCCGCCACGCAGCGGCTGCTGAAGAACACCGACCCGGACAAGACCTCGGTGCTGTTGAACCGCCTGAACGGCTAACCGAATCCGGCGGAACCCTAAACCGTGAGCTGCTCGGACATGCGGGCAAGCTCGAGCTTGTCGTGGCGTAGCGTGCTGATCTCCTGCTTGATCTGCGCCATGCGGCTGTGCAGCGTGCCCATGTTTTCCAGGATGCGCTGCAGGCTGGCCAGCCGCGTGTCGAGATACTGCTTATGCTCGCGGATGCGCGTCATGATGGGATCGAGCGCGATACGCAGCCAGCGCTCCGCCTCCAACCGCGCGAGCTTGAATGCCTTGCGCGCCTCCTCGGCCAGGCCGGCATAAAAGCGCCGGATCATGAAACGCTTTTCCAGCATCAGGTTGGCGGGATCCTTGCAGAAAGCGTCCGTCTCGCGGGTCAGCGCATCCAGCCGGTTGCGGTAGGCCCCCAGGTCGAGCCGCGGCACCTGCATCTTCGGCAGATTGTGCTTGCGGTGAAACCGCATGTAGGCCTGCTCGAGCGCATCCAGCATGTTGTCCGCCAGACGGGTCGCCTGCTGGAAACGGCTGCCCATCTCTTCGCTCAGGTGGCGGATGCCGCCCGTCAGCCCGCGCGTGGTCCAGCTGTTCTCCATGGTGTCACGGGCCGCTTTCAGGATCGCATCCAACGTATCTTCAGACAGGTGCGACAGCAGATGCTCGCCCTGGCCCTGCACCATTTTCCGGGTCGAGCGGAACTGGTCGGCGGTGGCGTCGTAACTGTCCTTTTCCTGCTGCAGGCTGGCGCGCGTCTGTTCGATCAGCTCGCGGTTCTTGCCCGACAACTGGGTGAGCTGGATCAGTTCGTCGCTGGAGCGCTTGAGCCGTGCAGCCAGATCCGCTCGGCTCTCGTCGAGCAGCGTTGCCACCTCGCGGCTGACCGCGTGGTAGAGCATATCGCGTCGCGCCGGGATCACCTGGTGCGCCAGCAGGTATTCCAGCGATTCGATGCCGGAACGTACGCGCAGGGCGGCATCGCCGCGGATGGTGGCCGCCAGCGCTTTCTGCGCCGACACGGTGAACACGCGGCTGCGCGGCAGCTTCAGTACGCGCGCGGTTTCCTCGGCCTGGCGTTCGATGGTCGCCTGCACTTCGGCATCGCTCTTGAGTTCGTCCCACAGCATGTCGATCTTGTTGAGGACCGCCACGTGGTAGTTGGAATGGCGGTGGACATGTTTCTGCCAGATTTCGAGATCCGAGCGCGTCACCCCGGTATCGGTGGCCAGCAGGTACATCACTGCATGCGCATTCGGAATCACCGACAGGGTGAGCTCGGGTTCGGCCCCCAGTGCGTTGAGTCCCGGGGTGTCGAGTATCGTCAGTCCGGCCTGCAACAGCGGATGGGGATAATTGACCATGGCGTAGCGCCAGGCCGGCACCTCCACGGTACCGTCTGCACGCAGCAGGTGGTGCTCGCTGGCGTCCTCGCCGTTCCATAATCCCATTTCGATGGCATCCACAGCCGGCATCGATTTGGTCTCAGTCAGTTTTTTCAGGCTTTCCTGCAACTGGCGCGGATCGGCGGGATCGAGCAAGACCCGGCACCACTCGATCGGCATGTGCTTGAGCCGCGCCAGCGATTCGCTGCGGCGGCGCGTTTCGATCGGCAGCAGGCTCAGGCTGGGGAGTTCGTCCGCATTGGCAAACAGTTCGGTCGGGCACATGGTGGTGCGTCCGGCGTCGGACGGCAACAGACGCTGGCCATGGTCGGCGAAGAACAGGGCGTTGATGAGTTCGGTCTTGCCGCGCGAAAACTCGGCCACGAACGCCACCACCAGCTTGTCCTGGCGCAGGCCCGCTGCGGTATCGGCCAGGCGCAGGGTGCGTTCGGCATCGATACCGTGCTGGCGGTCGAGCCAGTCGGCATAGTCGGTAATCGCAGTCGCCAGCCGCAACCGCCGCTCGCTGTACTCGGCGACTTCCTGTTCCAGGTGGATGCTCATGTTTGACTGCTTGTCTCGATATCACGCCAGGGTGCGTCGGCGCCACACACCACTACGGTCTTCTGCCGCGAAGTTTCGCCTCGCACCAGGCGCACCGCGGATTTCGGCAGCCCCAGTTGCGCGGCCAGCCAGGCCAGCAGATGCGCATTCGCTTTATTATCGACCGGCGGCGCGGCAATCTTTAGTTTCAGGCGGCCACCATGCTCGCCAACGGCGGCGGTCACCTTCGCGCCCGGCTGCACGTGCAACTCCAGCAGCCAATCCGCACCATTGCGGTGCGCCCAGACCGGGGGGCGTTCCCGCTCAGAGTGCGCCAAGCAAGGCCCGTTCGATCGCCAGTACCGGCACCATCAGGACCAGTTGGCACAGGATGAACAGCACCAGCGGCGTCAGGTCGACCTGACCGATCATCGGAACGATGCGGCGCAGCGGGCGCAGAAACGGTTCGGTCAACTCATAGACCACCGGCATCAGCGGGGTATTCGAATTGACCCATGAGAGCACCGCACGCACGACAGTCAGGCCGATGATCATGTATACCGCCAGACTGACCAGCCGTACCGCCGCCAGGCCGAGCATGACCGGCCACACCTTGCCGCCCGCCAAGGCGAATGGAAAGCCGCTCAGCCAGTAGCCTGCCGTGACCACCACCAGTTCGACCAGCCAGGCAAGCAGCAGGCAGGCCCAGTCGAGGCCGAACAGGCCCGGCACCACGCGGCGCAGGGGCTTGACCGCGAAGTCGGTGACGGCAACGATGAATTGCGCGAAGGGATTGCGAAACGGCACCCGGTACAGCTGCATCATGAAGCGCAGCAATACGGCAATCACGAACAGGTTGCCCAGCGTCTGGATCAGGAAGGTCAGCGCGCCTGCGATCATGCGAGTCGCCCCAGTTCATCGCCCATTTCCACGCTGCGCAGGCCGGCCGCCTCCACTGCCTGCCGAATGCCCGCCTTCACGGACGCCGCCTCCAGGGCCGCGATACCGCGTTCCGTGGTGCCGCCCTTGGACGTGACGCGCTGGCGCAGGACGGCCGGTTCCTCGCCCGACTCCAGCGCCAGCTTGGCGGCGCCGAAAAAAGTCTGCAAGGCCAGCTGGCGTGCCGTGGCGGCCGGCAGGCCCTGTGCCACGGCGGCGGCCTCCAGCGACTCGATGAAATAGAACACATAGGCGGGGCCGCTACCCGACACGGCGGTCACGGCATCCAGCCAGGACTCGTCCTCCACCCACACCACGCCGCCGACGGCCCGCAACACCGCTTCGGCCTGCGAGCGCGCGTCCTGGTCGACATCCGGCGGCGCATACAGGCCGGTCACTCCCGCCTGGACCAGCGCCGGCGTATTGGGCATGGTGCGGACGATGCGGCGGTGCCCGCCCAGCCAACGCGCAAGATCGGCCACTCGAACCCCGGCAACGATCGAGATCACCAGTTGGCCCGCGAGCCGTGACGCCAGGGCGGCCGCCACCTCAGGCAGGGTTTGCGGTTTCACAGCCAGCACGATCAGGGGATGCAGCCGCGCCTGCGACAGGTCCGTATGGGTCACGACGCCGAAACGCGCGGACAGCTGTGCCCGTGCGTCGGCATTGATCTCCACCACTTCGATGTCGGTGGGTGAGGTGCCGCTGGCGATCAAACCGCCGATGATGGCGGCCGCCATGTTGCCGCCGCCGATGAAGCTCACTTTATGCATACCTACGTCCTTTCACCAAAGAGGGCGGTTCCGACCCGAACGGTGGTCGCACCCTCCAGAATTGCCGCTTCGAGATCGCCCGACATGCCCATCGACAGGGTATCGAGCGCATGGTCGCGCGTTTTCAGATCGTCAAACAGTCCACGCACCTGCCTGAATGCGGCACGCTGTGCCGCCGCGTCAGCGGTCGGCGCGGGTATCGCCATGAGGCCGCGCAAGCGCAGGCCCGGGAGCGCCGCTACCGCCGCCGCCAGCGCGGGCAGCTCGGCCGGCACCACGCCACTCTTGCTCGCTTCGCCGCTGACATTCACCTCGATGCATATCTGTAAAGGAGGCATGTCAGCTGGGCGCTGGGCAGACAGGCGCTCGGCAATCTTCAGCCGATCGACGCTGTGCACCCAGCTGAAATTTTCGGCGATCGCCCGTGTCTTGTTGCTCTGGATCGGCCCGATGAAATGCCACACCAGCGGCAGATCGCGCAACGCCGCCTGTTTTTCCAGCGCCTCCTGCACATAATTTTCGCCGAATTCGCGCTGGCCGCAGGCGGCCAGGCCGCGAACCGCCGCCGCATCGAAGGTCTTGCTGACCGCCAACAGGCATACCGCCGCCGGATCGCGCGCAGCTTCGGATGCCGCACTCGCGATCCGCGCCTGCACGGCCTGCAAACGGACACTTGCCGTGCTGCCGCAAGGCGGCAGGCCAGGCTCAAGTTTTCGTGTTTCCGGGCCGTTATCCATTGCGATTATTATTGAACACAAACCCCGTTCAATAACAGCCATGATTAAATTGTTATCGATCCGAAACGCAATCCGGCTTTCAAGGGATTTCGCCAAGCCGCCCGCCCCGGTGGTTTCAAGCGGTTTCGTTCCGGATCGATAAAGTCAAAACCCCTCCAATACTGAACGAGGCACGCGTGGATATTTCCGAACTGCTGGCTTTTGCCGTCAAGAACAAGGCGTCCGACTTACACCTCTCTGCAAGCCTGCCGCCAATGATTCGCGTCAACGGCGACATCCGCCGCATCAACTTGCCGCCGATGGACCACAAGGACGTGCACCGCATGGTGTACGACATCATGAACGACAGCCAGCGCAAGGTGTACGAGGAAACGCTGGAAATCGACTTCTCGTTCGAGATCCCTTCCCTCGCGCGCTTTCGCGTCAACGCTTTCAACCAGCAGTACGGCGCCGGCGCGGTGTTCCGGACGATTCCGTCCAAGGTACTGACGCTGGAAGAGCTCAACGCACCGCCCATCTTCAAGGAAATCTCCGACCAGCCGCGCGGCATCGTGCTGGTCACCGGACCGACCGGCTCCGGCAAGTCGACCACGCTGGCGGCGATGATGGACTACGTCAACGAGAACCAGTACGCGCACATCCTCACCGTCGAGGACCCGATCGAATTCGTGCACCAGAGCAAGAAATGCCTGATCAACCAGCGCGAGGTCGGCCCGCATACGCTATCGTTCAGTAACGCCCTGCGCTCGGCGTTGCGGGAAGACCCGGACGTCATCCTGGTCGGCGAATTGCGTGATCTGGAAACCATCCGCCTCGCGCTGACCGCCGCCGAAACCGGCCACCTGGTGTTCGGCACGCTGCACACCTCGTCTGCTGCCAAGACCATCGACCGTATCGTCGACGTGTTCCCCGCGGCAGAGAAGGAAATGGTGCGCTCGATGCTGTCCGAATCGCTGCGCGCGGTGATCTCGCAGACGCTCCTAAAGACCAAGGACGGCAACGGTCGCGTCGCCGCCCACGAGATCATGATCGGCACCCCGGCCATCCGCAACCTGATCCGCGAAAACAAGGTGGCGCAGATGTATTCGTCGATCCAGACCGGCGGCAACCTCGGCATGCAGACGCTTGACCAGTGCCTGCAGGACTTGGTCAAGCGCAACATCATTGCCTCGGGCGTTGCGCGCGCCGCGGCGCAAAACAAAGATGCCTTCATGGGTTGAGGACTGAACGATGAACGCTGAAAAAACCATCCACGACCTGCTGCGCCTGATGCTGGCGAAGAACGCCTCCGACTTGTTCATTACGGCCGGTTTCCCGCCTGCCATCAAGGTCGACGGCAAGATCACCCCGGTCTCGAACCAGAGCCTGACGCCCGCGCACACCAGCGAACTGGCACGTTCGATCATGAACGAGCGGCAATGGAAGGATTTCGAGGCGACCAACGAATCCAACTTCGCGATCAGTCCGCCCGAGATCGGCCGCTTCCGCGTCAACGTCTTCGTGCAGCAGGGCCGCGTCGGCGTGGTGATGCGGACCATCAACACCAAGATCCCGAAGATGGAGGAACTGAACCTCCCGCCCATTTTGCGCGACGTCGCCATGATCAAGCGTGGCCTGGTCATCTTCGTTGGCGGCACCGGCACAGGCAAATCGACCTCGCTGGCTGCGATGGTGGGCTACCGCAACGAAAACGCTGCTGAGCACATCATCACGGTCGAGGACCCGATCGAATACGTGCACGAGCACAAGAAATCCATCATCACCCAGCGCGAAGTCGGCATCGACACCGACAACTGGTTCTCGGCACTGAAGAACACCCTGCGCCAGGCGCCCGACGTCATCCTGATCGGCGAAATCCGCGACCGCGACACCATGGAGTACGCCATCGCGTTTGCCGAGACCGGTCACCTGTGCCTGTCTACGCTGCACGCCAACAGCGCCAACCAGGCGCTCGACCGCATCATCAACTTCTTCCCCGAGGAAAAGCGCGACCAGCTGCTGATGGATTTGTCCTTGAACCTGAAGTCCTTCATCTCGCAGCGCCTGATCCCGCGCAAGGGCACCAACGGCCGCGTCGCCGCGGTCGAGATCCTGCTCAACTCGCCACTCATCGCCGACCTGATCTTCAAGGGCCACGTGCACGAGATCAAGGAAATCATGGCGAAGTCGCGCGAACTCGGCATGCAGACCTTCGACCAGGCGCTATTCGATCTTTACGAAGCCGGGATGATTTCCTACGAAGACGCACTGCGGAACGCCGACAGCCTCAACGACCTGCGCCTGCAGATCAAGCTGCATGGCCAGGAGGCCAAGGGGCGCGACATGATGGCGGGACTGGACCATCTGGACATCGTCTGATCCCGTTCAGCCCACTCAAAAACAGGGTGTCAGGCGCCCCGTTTTTTATTCGGCTGCGGCGACCCCCTCATTCGGGGTTGATCACCACCCGTACCTCCAGCCCCTGATTGCCCGGCAACGCCTTGATGGCTTCGGCCGCAGCTTTCAGAGCGGCTTCCTCGCCACCGTATTTCACTACCAGATGATCGTCATCCGGCATCGGCGCGCCAAGCGAGAGCGGGATGATCGACGACTTGCCGCCGCCGTGCTGTCCAAAATCAGCCACCAGATAGTAGCTACGGTAGACCTCGGCGCCGTCATTGAGAGTGCCCGTCAGACGCAGCGATGCAGTCAGCATAAGTTTCTCAGGATGAACTTGCAGAAGGCTTGTTCGGCCGCATGGTGCCCGCGACGACCTTATATTGCAGGAAACGGGTTTCAATCGGGCCGTTGAACAGCGGAATGCGCCGGCTCGCCTTGAGGCCGATCAGCTTGGGCAGCAGCGGATCGCCCGAAATGATCCACGCGTCCCAGCCGCTGAAATTCTGCTTCAGCCAGTCGCCCAGCAGCGGATACCACGCGGCCAGATCCTCGGCCTCGCCCAGCCGCTCGCCATAGGGCGGATTGGTGACGATGGTGCCGGCCGGCGCGGGTGCCTTCAGCTCGAGGACATCGGATACTTTCAGCTCGACCGCCTCCGCATAGCCCGCGGCCTCAAGGTTGTTGCGTGCCTTGTCGAGCACCCAGCGATCCTGGTCGGCGCCGAAGATGGGCAGGCGCGTGAGCGGCTTTTCCTGCGCCTGCGCCTCCATCTTGATGCGCTTCCACAAGGCCACATCGAAGTCACGGTAGTGCTCGAACGCAAAATGCCGGCTGCGCCCCGGCGCGCGGCTCAGCGTCATATCTGCCGCTTCCAGCAGAATCGTGCCGGCACCGCACATCGGGTCGAGCAGCGGCGTGCCGGGTTCCCAGCCGGACAGCAGTAACAGGCCGGCGGCGAGATTTTCCTTGATCGACGCCGCGCTCGCCTCGCGCTTGAAACCGCGCTTGAACAGCGGCTCGCCGCTGGTGTCGAGATAGAAAGTCACCGCGTCCGGGGTGAAGAATGCATACACCAACACGTCGGGCGCTTCGGTGTCGACGCTCGGACGCTCGCGGGTTTCCTCGCGGAAGCGATCGCAGATGGCGTCCTTGATCTTCAGCGTGATGAAGTTGAGGCTTTTCAGGGGTGCATTCTGCGCACCGACCTTTACCGCGATGGTCTTCGTTACGTCGAACCACTCCGGCCACGGCAGATCGAGTGCGGCGCGGTAGATGTGCTCTTCCTTGCGATAGCGGGTGTAGCCGACCTTGCGCAAAATGCGGGTGGCGATGCGCGAGGTCAGGTTGGCACGCATCTCGGCGGCGGCATCGGCCATGAACAGCACGCCGGCGGGCACCTGGCGGACCACCTGCGCACCGGCTGCGGCGAGTTCGGTTTCAAGCAAGGCCTCCAGGCCGCGCGGGCAGGTGGCAAAGTGGCTGGCAGGCGGCAGCGCCTCGCGTTCGGGACGGAGGGGATGCGGCGTTTTGGTGCGACGGGATTCGGGTTTCAAACAATACTTTCAATAATTCTTAAAACGGTTTCAGCACCACCAGCAATACCACGACCAGCAGCACGATCACCGGGATTTCATTGAACCAGCGGAACCAAACATGGGATTTGATGTTCTGTCTGGCTTCGAATGCGCGCAGCAGCTTTTTGCAGACGTGGTGGTAGCCCACCAGGCCGGCAACCAGCGCAAGCTTGAGCCATAGCCACCCCATCGTCGGCAGCCAGTAAGCCAGCCACAGCCAGACGCCGGTAATCAGTGTCAGCCACATGATAGGCGTGACAAACCGATACAATTTGCGCGCCATCAGCAGCAGGCGGTCGTATGCGGCTTCGTGGGTTTCCATCGCGAGGTTGACGAAGATGCGCGGCAGGTAGAACAGTCCGGCGAACCAGCTGACCACCATCACGATATGAAACGATTTCAGCCACAACATGGATAGACGCGCCTTCGTAAAAAAATGGACACCGAGTCCGCTGACCCTGATTTTACTGGGTTTGGTCGCCTGGCTGTGGTTTCGTCCCCCCGCCGAGGTCAGCGATGAAAATCATGTCCTCCCGCCCTGGCAGGTCACCTTGACCGATGGCAGCGCGCTGACCAGCGACGCGCTCAAAGGAAAGGTCGTGCTGGTGAATTTCTGGGCGACCTGGTGTCCCTACTGCCGCAAGGAAAAGCCGGTGATCGACGCCTTCTGGCAGGATTACCGCAGCCGCGGATTCGACGTCGTTTCAATCAGCGTCGACGATCCGCCGGAGAAAATCGACGCCTGGATGAAGGACAAGGGCTATACGTTCCGGGCCGCGCCGACCAATGCCTCAGTGACCGCGGCGTTTGGCAACGTCTCGACCGTACCGACCTCGTTCATCCTCGATGCCGACGGCCACATCCGTCACACGGTCGCCGGGCAGCTGCATTACGCCCGGCTGAAAAACCTGGTCACGCCGCTGCTGGGCGCCGCCGCACAAGCAGGACACCCATGATGGAAGCACCCGACAGCCTTGCGGCTTGGGCACAAGCACCCAACAGCCTTGCGGCTTGGGCACAAGCCCGTCTGACCGAAATCGAAACCAAACTCGCTTTCGCCGAAGACCTGCTCGACACACTCAACCAGACCGTGGTCCGGCAACAGGATCAGATCGATTCCTTGCAGCAGCAGCTGCGCCTGTTGAACGACAGACTGAAGGATGCACGGCCCGACGAGACGCGCACGCCGCGCGACGACATCCCGCCGCACTACTGAGACGTCCTAATCCGGCTGCACGGCGATCTTCATCACCACCTTGCGGATCCTGCCCTGACCCACCAGCGGCGCATGTGCGTCCTCGGGGAAAAACAGGCAGAACGCCCCAGGCGGGGTGGCGATCCAGTTGGACGGCGTGTCGTTGAAGAACCGGATGTCTCGCGCTGCATCGTAATCCGTCGCAGGATCCACGCATGCGGCGACCGGCTTCCATCCCATCTCGTCGATGCCTTCCAGCACCAGCTGGATATCGATGTAACGCCGATGGCATTCCAGCTTCGCCTCCGCCCGCGTGCGGCTGTCACACACCTCGACAATGGCGAAGGCCTGCTCACCCTGCACATCGTGCTTTCCAGGTGCAAGCGTCATCAGGTCGGTACCACGCAGAAATTCGAAAGCACGCGCAAACAGCGGATGTAGAGGCAGATAGCGATCGGCGTCGGCCAACCTTGCCAAAATCATCGTGCGCTCACCGGCTGATCGGCTTGTAACGGATGCGCTTCGGCTTCGCGCCCTCTTCGCCCAGGCGTTTCTTCTTGTCGGCCTCATACTCCTGGTAGTTGCCGGGGAAGAACGTCACCTGCGAGTCGCCTTCGAAGGCAAGGATGTGGGTGGCGATGCGGTCGAGGAACCAGCGGTCGTGTGAGATCACCAGCACGCAGCCGGCGAATTCCAGCAGGGCGTCCTCCAGCGCGCGCAGCGTTTCCACGTCGAGGTCGTTCGACGGTTCGTCGAGCAAGAGCACGTTGCCGCCGGTGATCAGCGTCTTCGCCAGGTGCAGGCGCCCGCGCTCGCCGCCGGACAGATTGCCGACCCGCTTCTGCTGGTCGCCGCCCTTGAAGTTGAAGCGACCCAGATAGGCGCGCGACGGCGTTTCGTAGCGGCCGACGGTGAGAATGTCGCGGCCTTCGGCGACTTCGTCGAACACGGTCTTGTCCGCGCTCAAGGCATCGCGGCTCTGGTCGACGTAGGCGAGCTTCACCGTCTGGCCGATTTCGACCTCGCCGGAATCCGGTTTTTCCTGGCCCGTGATCATCTTGAAGAAAGTCGACTTGCCGGCGCCGTTGGGTCCGATGATGCCGACGATGGCGCCGGGTGGAATCGAAAAACTGAGATTGTCGATCAGCAGGCGGTCGCCGAACGACTTGGTCACGTTGTGGAAGTCGATGACCTTGTCGCCCAGCCGTTCGCCGACCGGAATGAAGATTTCCTGCGTTTCATTGCGCTTCTGGTATTCGACCGAATTGAGTTCCTCGAAGCGCGCCAGACGTGCCTTCGACTTGGCTTGGCGCGCCTTGGGATTCTGCCGCACCCATTCGAGTTCCTGCTTCATCGTCTTGATGCGGCCGGCTTCCTGCTTGGACTCAGTCTCCAGCCGCGCCTCCTTCTGCTCCAGCCAGCTGGTGTAGTTGCCCTTCCACGGAATGCCGTGGCCGCGGTCGAGTTCAAGGATCCACTCGGCAGCATTATCGAGAAAGTAGCGGTCGTGCGTTACCGCCACCACGGTGCCGGGGTAGCGCACCAGGAACTGCTCCAGCCAGTCGACCGATTCGGCGTCGAGGTGGTTGGTCGGCTCGTCGAGCAGCAGCATGTCGGGGTTGGACAGCAAGAGCTGGCACAGCGCGACGCGGCGCTTTTCGCCACCGGACAGGTTGCCGATCGTCGCGTCCCACGGCGGCAATCTCAAGGCATCGGCCGCGATTTCCATCTGCGTGTCGAGGTCGGCGCCGGCGGTGGCGAGGATCGCCTCGCACTTGGCCTGCTCCTCGGCCAGCTTGTCGAAGTCGGCGTCGGGTTCGGCGTAGGCGGCGTAGATTTCATCCAGCCGGGTTTTCGCGGAAACGATCTCGCCCAGCCCCGCTTCCACCGCCTGGCGCACCGTGTGCGTCGGGTCGAGTTGGGGCTCCTGCGGCAGGTAGCCGATGCGGATGCCCGGCATCGGGATCGCCTCGCCCTCGATGTCCTTGTCCACGCCCGCCATGATGCGGATCAGCGAGGACTTGCCGGAGCCGTTCAGACCCAGCAAGCCGATCTTGGCGCCGGGAAAGAAGCTGAGGGAAATGTCCTTGAGAATCTGTCGCTTGGGCGGAACGATCTTGCCAACGCGGTTGAGGGAATACACGTATTGCGCCATGAAATAAACAATCCAGAAAACTTAGTGGGAAGGGTCGCCGGAGCAGGCGTCGAATTCGCATTCCTTGGCAGGGCTGCGGCTGATGTAACGCCCGTCCGGGCAAAGCTTGACGTCGGCCGGACAGACGAGGGGGCCATCGGGCATCGGAGGAGGGGGCGGCCCGGCCGGCGCCGGTTTCCCGCTCCCTTGGGCGTGGGGCTGGGCGGGAAGCGTGTCGCACGCGGTCAGGATCAGTAGCAAGCCGCCTGCAGCAAGCGCCCGGATCACGTCAACTCCTTGTCGAGCAGGGCTTTCAGCTTGGCAAAGTCGAGGTCGCCCAGTTTCTGTTCCAGGATGTGGCCGTCCTTGTCGATGATGAAACTGGTGGGCGTGAGCTGCACGTTGCCGAATGCGCGGGCATGCTCGCCGTTGACGTCGAGTGCCACCGGAAATGGCAACTGGCGCGTCTTCGCGAAATTGGCGACGTAGTTCGGCGGATCGTAGCTCATCGCCACCGCGACGACTTCGAAGCCGCGCCCCTTGTATTGGTTGTAGGTTTCGATCAGATCGGGCATTTCCTTGACGCAGCCTGGACAGGACGTCGCCCAGAAGTTGACCAGCACGATCTTGCCGCGCAGGTCGTTGAGCGTAATGGGCTTGCCTTCCAGCGTGGTGAAAGTGGATGCAGGCGCCGTGGGCTTGTCGATGAGGGCATAGGCCAGCGCGCCCGCAATGGCGAGCACGGCCACGACGATAAGGAGGGGTTTGGCGAGTTTCATACGGATTCCCGGGGATTAAACGTCTTGATACGACCGCGCCAGCGCCACATAGTGCTGCGCGGAATAGCCGAAATAGGCAATTTCTTCGTCGGTGAGCCGGCGTACCAGCTTGGCGGGGCGGCCAAGATAGAGATGGCCGGATTCGAGCACCTTGCCTTCCGGCACCAGCGAACCGGCGCCCAGCAGCACGTGTTTCTGCACCACTGCGCGGTCCAGAATGATCGACCCCATGCCGATCAGGCATTCGTCTTCGATGGTACAGGCATGCAGGATCACCGTGTGGCCCACCGTCACGCGCGCGCCGACGACCAGCGGCCCGCCCGCAGGACTGAGCGGCGTCTTGTGCGATACGTGCAGCACGCTACCGTCCTGGATGTTGCTCGCCTCGCCGATGGCGATCGAATTGACGTCGCCGCGGATCACCGCGCCTGGCCACACCGAGGCGTCCCGCCTCAGGCTGACCTCGCCGATGACCGTGGCGCGCGGGTGGACCCAGGCGCCGGCGGCAAGCATGGGGGTGGCGCCGTGATGCGGCGCCAGTCTGTCGGCATAAACATCGTCAGTCATAGGGTTTCAAACCGGGCTTGAAAATCAGGTATCCAGCCCGAAAGTATAATTCCCCTCTCTCCTCCTTGTTGGTTATCGCCATGAATACCCCAAAGGGCAACAACCCCCTGCTCGATTTTTCCGGCCTGCCCCGCTTTGCCGAGTTCAAACCCGACTACGTCACGCCGGCAATCGACCAGCTGCTGACCGATTGCCGCGCGGCCGTGGCGCGCGCGGAGGCGGCCGACACCCCGGCTGAATGGGACGCCTTCGTCGCACCGCTCGACGACACCAATGAGAAACTGGGCCGTGCCTGGGGCCAGGTATCGCACCTGCATTCGGTGATGGATTCGCCCGAGTTGCGCGAGGTCTACAACGCCAATCTTCCGAAGATCACCGTCTATTACGCAGAACTGGGACAGAACGAGGCGCTGTTCGCCAAATTCAAGGCGCTCAAGGCCAGCCCCGGCTACGCTGCACTGTCGGCGCCGCGCAAGAAGATCGTGGAAAACGAGCTGCGCGATTTCCGCCTCGGTGGCGCCGAACTGCCGGCCGACAAGAAGGCCCGCTTCATGCAGGTGCAGGAAGAACTGGCGCAACTCTCCGCCAAGTTCGAGGAGAACCTGCTCGACGCCACCAACGACTTCGCGCTGTATATCGACGATGCCGCCCAGCTCGCCGGTGTGCCGGACGACGTGCTGGCCATGATGAAAGCAGCGGCCGAGGCCGACGGCAAGGCCGGCTTCAAGCTCACCCTGCACATGCCGTCCTACCTGCCGGTGATGCAGTACGCCGACAACCGTGACCTGCGTGAGCAGGTGTACCGCGCCTACGTCACCCGTGCCTCCGAATTCGGCAAGCCCGAGCTCGACAACACCCCGCTGATCGGCGGCATCCTCCGGTTGCGTCGCGAGGCTGCCCAGCTGCTGGGATTCCGGAGTTATGCCGAGGTATCGCTGGCAGCCAAGATGGCCGACACTCCGGCCGAGGTGCTGAAATTCCTTGACGAACTCGGCGTCCGTGCCCGCCCTTACGCCGAAAAGGATTACGCCGAACTCAAGGCCTTCGCCCGCGACGAACTGGGCCTCGCAGACGTGCAGGCCTGGGACACCACCTACGTGTCGGAAAAGCTGAGCGTCGCGCGCTACAGTTTTTCCGACCAGGAAGTGAAGCAATACTTCCCCGAGCCACGTGTGCTGGCCGGCCTGTTCAAGCTGATCGAGACGCTGTACGGCCTGCACGTGCGCGAGGACAGCGCGCCGGTATGGCACCCTGACGTGAAGTTCTACACGCTCGCCGACCACGGCGGCCAGCGCGTCGGTCAGTTCTACCTCGACCTCTACGCGCGCGCCTCCAAGCGCGGCGGCGCCTGGATGGACGACGTCATCACCCGCCGCAAGACGGCGGACGGCATCCAGACGCCGGTGACCTACCTCAACTGCAATTTCTCAGGGCCGGTGGGCAACAAACCTGCCCTCTTCACTCACGACGAGGTCATCACCCTGTTCCACGAGACCGGCCACGGCCTGCACCACCTGCTGACGCAGATCGAGGAACTCGGCGTCTCCGGCATCAACGGTGTCGAGTGGGACGCGGTCGAGCTGCCGAGCCAGTTCATGGAAAACTTCTGCTGGGAATGGGACGTGCTGAAGCACATGACCGCGCACGTCGACACGGGCGAACCGTTGCCGCGCGCGCTGTTCGACAAGATGCTGGCCGCGAAGAACTTCCAGTCAGGCCTGCAGACACTGCGCCAGATCGAGTTCGCCAGCTTCGACATGCACCTGCACGACGACTTCGACCCCAATGGCAACCGCACTGCGCAGGACCTGATCAACGACATCCGCCGCCAGGTCGCGGTCATTGTCCCGCCAGCCTACAACCGTTTCCCCAACAACTTCTCGCATATCTTCGCCGGCGGCTACGCGGCCGGCTATTACAGCTACAAGTGGGCGGAGGTGCTGTCGGCCGACGCCTATGCCCTGTTCGAGGACGAGGCTGAGGGCTACGGCGGTGTACTCAACCCGGAAGTCGGCCACCGTTTCTGGAGCGAGATTCTCGCCCAGGGCGGTGCGCGCCCGGCACTCGAGTCGTTCAAGGCCTTCCGCGGACGCGAACCGACCATCGACGCCCTGCTGCGGCACAACGGCATGACGTGAACGAGGGGCGAAAGCCGTGCAAGCGGCCTTCGTTTTCCCGGGCTGCTCTTGGATTCCCTTCTGGATATACGGGTAAAGCTCGGCGCCCTTATGTCCGTTAAGTCGGTTGATTACGTCTTAAGGGAGCACAGCATGAAAGCAGGATCCATCTTGATGGCGATTTGGCTGGCGGCGGCAAGTTTGTCGGCGGGTGCCGCCCAGCTGTATCAATGGAAGGACGCGCAGGGTCGCACGGTGTATAGCGACCAGCCGCCCCCGCCTAGCATCAAGAATGCCCAGCAAAAGGCCTTCAAGGGCAACGTCATCGAAATCGGCGAATCCTACGATGCCAAGACTGCACGCGAGAAATACCCCGTCACGCTGTATGCCAGCGCCTGCGGCATTCCCTGCGACCAGGCACGCCAACTGCTCACCCAGCGCGGGGTCCCATTCAGCGGCAAGGATCCGCAAGCCAGCCCCGAAGCCCAGGCCGAACTGAAAAAGCTCACCGGCCGCCTGAGCGTGCCGGTGCTCGTCGTCGGCAGCGAGCGGATCGACGGTTTCGAAGCCGGGCAGTGGCAGGCCGCGCTCGATCGTGCGGGCTATCCAAAAGCGCCCTCTGGCAGCAAGCCGGAGACCGTCGCCGCACCGGCACCCGCACCGACGTCACAGCCTGCACCCGCCGCGCCCCATCCCTGAACCTTCTTGCGTCCAGGGCGCCGGCTGCCCTACAGGACTCCGATCCACTATGGGCTCTTGTGCCCACATGGGTAGAAGCCCATGTGGAATCGTATGCGCTACACTCGGCGATATGAAAATCGCCGCCTGGAACGTCAACTCCCTCAAGATCCGCCTGCCCCAGTTGCTGGACTTTCTCGCCGCCCGTCAGCCCGACGCGGTGTGCCTGCAGGAAACCAAGCTCACCGACGACGCCTTCCCCATCGCTGACCTCGCTGCGGCGGGCTACCGCGTCGTGTTTTCCGGACAAAAGACCTACAACGGCGTCGCCATTCTCAGTCGCGCTGAGCCAATCGACGTACAGGCCGGCATCCCCGGGTTCGACGATGAACAGAAGCGCGTGATCGCCGCTACTGTCGACGGCGTCCGCCTGGTGTGCGTGTACTGCCCCAACGGCCAAAGCCTCGATTCCGACAAATACCCCTACAAGCTCGCCTGGTTCGATGCGCTGACTGCGTGGCTGAAAGACGAACTGACGCGTCACCCCAGGCTCGCCGTCCTCGGCGATTACAACGTCGCACCGGAAGATCGCGACGTGCACGACCCCGAAGCCTGGAAAGACAGTGTGCTGGTATCGGAACCCGAGCGCGCACGTTTCCGCGCCCTTCTGGAACTGGGTCTCAAGGACAGTTACCGCCTGTTCGAGCAGCCCGAAAAAAGTTTTTCCTGGTGGGACTACCGCATGATGGCCTTCCGCCGCAACCACGGCCTGCGCATCGATCACATCCTGCTTTCCGCGCCTCTGGCAGCCACCTGCACCTCAAGCACGATCGACCGCGACATGCGCAAGCTGGAACGACCCTCCGACCACGCACCGGTGGTCGCAGAGATCGGCGCGAACGTGTAACGCGCATGCGTCCAGCCTGCTGATATCTGCCGGAATGCCACTTGAGCGCGCGACACAGCCGCTAGCACAGGATTCCGTCCCCGTTTTCCTTCGATGTTCGACCTATAATCCTTTCAGCCCCGGCACAAGTCGGGGACTGGGTCGGTGTTTAACTTTAGGACGGAGATTGAGATCATGAAAAAAACGATATTGGCCGCTCTCGCGATGGGGTTGTTCACGTTCCAGGCGTACGCCGCGGATACAGTCAAGATTGCCCTGACCGGCCCCTTCACCGGCGGCTCTGCACCGATGGGCGTTTCCATGCGGGATGGCGCCAAACTGGCGATCGATGAAATCAATCGCGCCGGCGGCATTCAGGTGGGCGCCAACAAGATGAAAATCGAAGTGGTCGAGCGGGACGACGAAGGCAAGAACGAGCGCGGCGCGCTGATCGCCCAGGAACTCTCATCCATGGGAGACCTGTCGGGCGTCATCGGAACGGTGAATACCGGCGTCGTCCTGGCTGGGGACAAGTATTTCCAGGAAAAAGGCATCACCAAGATCATCACGCCCGCTGCCGGTTCCGCCTCCATGACCCAGTGGAGCAAGGCCGGCGTGAAGGACCTGTCGATCTTCCGGTTCTCGGCCGATGACGGTATTCAGAGCGCCATGGTCGTGGAAGACGCGATCAACCGCAAACTCACCAAGGTGGCGATCCTGCATGACTCGACCAACTATGGTGTATCGGGACGCGACGACCTGCTCGACCAGATCAAGAAGCAGGGCAACAAGCTACAGGTAGTGGCCACGGAGAAATTCAACATCGGTGACAAGGACATGACCGCCCAGTTGCTGAAAGCCAAGTTCGGCGGCGCCCAGGGCATCCTGATCTGGGGCATCGGGCCGGAACTGGCGGCCGTGTCCAACGGCATGGCGAAGCTGCGGATGAAGCAACCCCTGATCGGCGGCTGGACCCTCTCGATGTCCAACTACATCGACAACGCGGGCAAGAACGGCAATGGCACCCTGATGCCGCAGACCTTCATCGAGGATCCGATCACACCCAAGGTCAAGAGCTTCATCGACAGCTACCACAAGACCTATGGCGTATCACGCATCCCTTCTCCGATGTCCGCTGCCCAGGGCTATGACGCCGTCTATGTCTTCGCTGCCGCTGTCAAGCAGGCGCAAAGCACCGATACCCACAAGATCAAGGATGCCCTGGAGGACCTTCGCGATCCGGTCAAAGGCGTGATCGCCACCTGGAAGCAGCCCTACGGCAAATGGGATCCGGCCAACGAGCAGACCCACGAGGCATTCCGTCGCGGCCAGGTGGTGATGGGAATGGTCCAGGACGGCCGGGTGGTGTTCGCCAACAAGGCCGATCGCCAGCGCCTGATAAAGGAAGCGGGCAAATAGGATAAAGAGGGGGAGGAGCATTCCCTCCCCGGCTGCCGTCAGCCAATACGACACACGATATGTATACCCTTTTGATCGTCCAACTGGCCGTGAGCGGCGCGCTGATGGGCATGGTCTACGCGCTGATCGCCTACGGCTTCCAGCTGACCTTCGCCACCAGCAAAAGCATCAACTTCGGCCAGGGCGAACTGGTCATGCTGTCTGCCTTCTTCAGTCTGAGCCTCATCGACAGCGGCCTGCCCTATTGGCTGGTGGTCCCGGGAGGCATGCTGTTCGGCGCGGTACTGGGTCTGTTCGTCGAGCGGGCCGCGGTGCGTCTGTCGCTGGAGCAGAAGGGCGAGGGCTGGATCCTGCTCACCATCATCCTGGGCCTGCTGGGTTTCTCGGCGGCGGAAAACATCTGGGGCCGGGACGACCGGCCCTTCCCCACCCCGATCTCTTCCGATCCCCTGCATTTCTTCGGCATCGACGTCACCCCACTGGAACTGTCGGTGGCCATCGGCGTACTGGCGGTCATGGGACTGGTGGAGTTGTTCAAGCGCAAGACCTTGCTGGGCAAGGCGTTCGAAGCGGTATCGGCGGATCGCGACGCTGCCCAGTTGATGGGGATCTCGGCCACCCGCACGATCCAACTCTCCTACGGCCTGTCGGGCCTGGTCGCGGCGCTGGCGGGCATCCTGGTGGCGCCGATCACCACGGTGGGACCAACCATGGCCTCGGTGCTGATCCTCAAGGCCTTCTCGGTGGCCGTGGTGGCAGGCCTCGATTCCGGGTTCGGAATCGTGCTGGTCGGCCTCTTCCTCGGCGCGCTGGAAAGCCTGACCAGCTTCTATCTCGGCAGCGGCTGGCGTGAGGCCCCCGGCCTGATCCTGCTCATTCTTGCGCTGGCCGTGCGCCCCAACGGGGTGTTCGGCAAGGCCAGCATCCGGAAGGTATAGCGGACATGTGGAAACGCCTGCTTCTGATTCGTGGCGCCGAACTGGCCGCCCTGGCGCTGCTTGCCGCGATACCCCTGATGGTGGACAACAGCTATGTCCTGGGCTTGCTGACGCTGCTCGCCATTTACGGAATCCTGTTGATCGGTCTCGACGTCACGGTAGGCTACCTCGGTCAGGTGAACCTCGCCCAGGCCGCTTTTCTCGGTCTGGGCGCGTATGCGGCCGGCCTCAGCGTGGCCCATTTCGACTTTGGCATGCTGGCGGCACTGGCGACAGCGCTCGTCGTGGGACTCATCTTCGGTACCTTGCTGGCCTTTCCCGCGCTGCGCCTGGAAGGTCCGCAGTTCGCCCTGGCGACGCTGAGCTTCTCGGCGCTTAGCGCAACCACCCTGAACGAGTGGGAAGGCCTGACATTGGGCGCCCAGGGCCTGCAGGTCAGCCGACCGTCTTTCCTGGGGATGACCCTGGATGCGCCGGAGTTTTTCTGGCTGTGCCTGCTGCTGCTCGCCCTGGTCTGGATGGCCATGCGCAATCTGCTGTCGTCGCAGTGGGGACGGGCCTTCGAGGCCCTGCGCGACAGCCCCATCGCCACCGATGCCATGGGCGTGGGAACCTACCGCCACAAGGTGGCCGGCTTTGCCCTTGCTTCCGGGTTGGGTGGCCTGGCGGGCGGACTGTATGCCTTCAACTTCCAGTATCTCCAGCCTCAGAGTTTCGGCTGGGATCTGATGGTGATCCTGCTTCTGGGTGTGGTGCTGGGCGGACGCAAGAGCCTGTGGGGCGCGCTGGTGGGCGCCTCCCTGATCGCCCTGCTGCCCAATCTGCTGTCCAACCGGGGGCTGTTCCAGATCTTTTCCGCGATCGGCCTGCTGATCGCCCTGGCCGCGGGCGGACAAGGCCTGCTGAAGAAGACCACCCGCCCGTTCCAGGCCCTTGCGCCCGTCGTGGCCATGGGAATCCTGATGGTGGGCAGCCTGATCGTGGAGAACACCGAGGACTGGCGCAAGGCGATTTTTGCGCTGATGCTGTTTTCCGTGGTGGTGGGTTTGCCGGAGGGTCTGATGGGTTTCGCCGCCCGTTTCCTGGCCAAGCTGTTTCACATCGAGCCGCCTCGCCTGCCGGCGCCGGCCTCGCTGGATACCGTCCTGCCCAAACGAATCGCGAACGGCGGCGCGCTTCTGGAATTGCGTGGCCTGGAACGCTACTTCGGGGGCGTCAAGGCCGTGGACGGTGTGTCCATGACCGTGCAGGCCGGCGAAATCCACGGCCTGATCGGCCCCAACGGTTCCGGCAAGAGCACTGCGGTGAACGTCATTTCCGGTCTCTACGTCCCTACCGGCGGCGACATGCTGCTGCGGGGCAAGAGCCTCCCCGTCGGCAGCCTGTTCAAGGTGGCACGGACAGGCGTGGCGCGGACCTTCCAGAACCTTCAACTGTTCGGCGAACTGAGCGCCATGGACAACGTCATGGTCGCGCTCAAGGACGTTTACCGCAGTCCGCTGCCGCTTGTCCTGCTGGGGCTGGCCCGGGGCGAGGAAAAACGCGCCCGTGCCGCCGCCCTGGCCTTGCTGGAGCTGGTGGGGCTCGGAGACCAGGCCCGCAGCCTGGCCAAGGACCTGACCTACGGTGACCAGCGCTTCCTGGAAATCGCCCGCGCGCTGGCGCGCAAACCCGAACTGCTGATCCTGGACGAGCCGGCGGCAGGGCTCGCCCACCCCGATGTGAACAAGCTGATGGAAATCATCAAGCGCATTCATGAACGCGGCGTCAGCATCATCCTGATCGAGCATCACATGGACGTGATCAGCGAATTGTGCGGGATCGTGACGGTACTCGATGGCGGCAAGATCATCGCCGCCGGAACGGCGGAGCAGGTCAAGCGCGATCCCAAGGTGATCGAGGCCTATCTGGGTGTAGTGGACGATCCGGCAGGCGCCGCCGCGCCCGCGCAGGCTGGATGAAGGGAAGGACGGAGCTGTGCTGACGGTCGAGAATCTGCATGCGGGATACGGGACGAGCGAGGTGCTCGTCGGCGTGTCGCTCGAAGTGAAAGCGGGCACGGTGGTGGCCCTGATTGGGGCGAACGGCGCGGGCAAGACCACCACCATGCGGGCGATATCCGGAATGATCCGGCCGAACCGCGGGCGCGTGCTGCTGGACGGCCGACCGGTCGAGGATCAGGATGCCGCCCACATCGCCCGCCTCGGGCTGGCGCATTCGCCGGAAGGACGAAAGGTGTTCGGCCCCCTGACGGTGGAGGACAACCTGCTGCTGGGTGCCTATGGCCGCCTGCCCCGGTTCTTCGGCTTCCGCGCCCGAGCCGTCGCCGACCTGAAAAACATCTATGCGCTGTTTCCCCGTCTCGAGGAGCGGCGCCAGCAGACGGCCGGCACCTTGTCGGGCGGAGAACAGCAGATGCTCGCGATCGGCCGCGCCCTGATGTCCAAGCCCAAGGTCATGCTGCTGGACGAGCCCTCCATGGGCCTCGCCCCCATCATCGTGCAGGAGGTGTTCCACACCATCCGCCGCCTCAAGGAAACCGGCATCACCCTGTTGCTGGTGGAACAGTTCGCCAAGAGCGCCCTCGAAGTGGCGGACTACGCCTACGTGATGGATCGCGGCCGCATCGCCATCGAAGGAACCCCCGCTCACCTGCGCGAGGACGAGCGCGTGCTCGCCGCCTACCTGGGCTGATCGCCTGGACACCCCGCCCGATTCCCTGCGCGCCCCGGCCTGATGGATATCTGGCAGGGGCTTCTGCTGGTAGGTGCGGGCGCGCTCGGCGGCGCGGCTAATGCCATTGCAGGGGGCGGGACCTTCTTCACCTTCCCGGCCTTGCTGGCGGCGGGCGTTCCTCCCGTAGCGGCCAATGCGTCCAACTCCTTCGCCATCTGGCCGGGCCATGCCTTGGCCTTGCTGAGCTATGGCGAGGAACTCGGACAGCGGCGCAAGGAATTGCCTCGTCTGATGGCTGCGGCCGTGTGTGGCGGCGCGCTCGGCGGCTGGTTGATGGTGCACAGCACGGATCGCTATTTCATGCAGGCCGTCCCCTGGCTCCTCTTGTCCGCTACTCTCGCTTTCGCCTTCAAGGGACAAATGCTGTCCTTCAGCCATCAGCTTTTTTCCACACGCCACGGGGGAAAGGGCGCACTCGCCACGTTTCTCACGTTCGCACTCGGCATCTATGGGGGCTATTTCAATGCCGGGCTCGGCATCCTGCTGCTTGCCACCCTGACGCTGTCCGGCATTGAAGATACGCACGAGCTGAACGGCGTGAAGAATCTGCTGGCCACGGGCATCACCACAGTATCTCTGGTTCTGTTGGTGGCCAGTAGCGTGATCGTCTGGATTCCAGCTTTGGTGACCCTGGCGGGTGCGATAGTCGGGGGCATATTGGGAGGACGCCTGGCACGCCGCATTCCCCGGAGATGGCTGGAGGGCACCGTGATCGGGCTGGGTAGCCTGCTCACCATGGTCTATGGCTTCAAGGTTTACGCCTGAGTCCGGTTTGCCGGAACGGGCGAGGCAATCAGTACTGCACCACAGCCGGATCGAGACTGCGCCACAGATACCAGGTGGCGACGGTACGCCAGGGCGCGAAGCGCACACCATGTTCGCGCAAGGCCTGGGGCGAGGGACGCGCATCATCCAAGTAATGCCGCGCGACGGCTTTCTGCAGGCCGATGTCGTCGACCGGCCACACGTCGGGGCGGCGCAGGCTGAAGATCAGAAACATTTCCGCCGTCCAGCGGCCGATGCCGCGCACGTCGACGAGCTCGGTGATCACGGCTTCGTCGTCCATCTTCTTCCAGCGTGCCGGCTCGACGCGGCCATCGACGAAGTGTCCAGCGAGGTCGCGCAGGTACTCGGCCTTGCGACGCGACAGCCCGCACGCGGCGAGTGCCTCCAACTCCAGCGTGGCGACATGGTCAGGGGTAACGTGCCGGGCGAATCCGGCAAAACGCGCCCATACGCTGTCGGCAGCCTTGACCGAAATCTGCTGGCCGACGATGGCGCGCGCGAGCGTCTGGAAAGGGTCACCGCGGTTGCCCAGCACGGCGTCGGGATAGCGCGCGATCAGGCCTGCCATCACCGGATCGCCTGCGCCGAGTTCGGTGCAGGCCCGGTGCCAGTAGGTCGGTTGCGCCCGGGTTTTCACAGCAGGATGATGTCGTACTGCTCCTGCGGATAGGTCGTCTCGACCTGCAGCGACACCGGCTTGCCGATGAAGTCGATGAGCTGGGCGAGGCTGCCGGATTCCTCGTCGAGAAACAGGTCGATCACGCTTTGCGCGGCGACGATGCGGTATTCGCGCGCACCGAACTGGCGCGCCTCGCGCAGGATTTCGCGCAGCACGTCGTAGCACACGGTCTGCGCGGTCTTGATTTCGCCGCGCCCGGCACAGGTGGGACAGGGTTCGCACAACACATGCGCCAGCGACTCCCGCGTCCGTTTGCGCGTCATCTCGACCAAGCCCAGCGTGGAGAATCCGCTGACGGTGGTCCGGGTGGGATCGCGCGCCAGGGTTTTCTTCAACTCGGTCAGCACCGCGTCCTGGTGCTCGGCGTTGTCCATGTCGATGAAGTCGATGATGATGATGCCGCCGAGGTTCCTCAAACGCAGCTGGCGCGCGATGGCCTGCGCGGCCTCGAGGTTGGTCTTGAAGATGGTGTCATCGAAATTGCGCGCGCCGACGAAACCGCCGGTGTTGACGTCGACCGTGGTCAGCGCCTCGGTCTGGTCGATGATGAGATACCCCCCCGATTTCAGGTCGACGCGCCGCCCCAGTGCCTTGGCGATCTCGTCCTCGATGGCATACAGGTCGAACAGCGGCCGGTCGGCGCCATAGTGCTGCAGCTTATCGTGCACCGCATGCGTATAGTTCTTCGCGAACTCCGCCATACGCTGATAGGTTTCGCGCGAATCGATCAGGATGCGGCTGGTGTCGCGGTTGACGAAGTCGCGCAGCACGCGCAGCGACAGATCGAGATCCTGGTACAGCAGGCAGGGCACTGCACAGCTGCCGCGCGACTGGATGCTGCTCCACAGCCGCCGCAGGTAGTCGATGTCCGCCTGCATCTCGATGTCTTGCGCGGTTTCGGCCATGGTGCGCACGATGAAGCCGCCCGTGGCGTCCTCCGGCATCAACTGATGCAGTTTCTGGCGCAGGTGCTCGCGCTCTTCCTCGCCTTCGATCTTCTGCGAGATGCCGATGTGGGTTTCCTGCGGCAGGTAGACCAGGTAACGGCCGGCGAAGCTGATCTGGGTGGACAAACGCGCGCCCTTGGTGCCGATCGGGTCCTTGATCACCTGCACCATCAGGCTCTGCCCTTCATGCAGGATCTGTTCGATCGGGCGTTCCGTCTCGCCGTTGTGACGCTCTTCCCATATATCAGCCACATGAAGGAAGGCGGCGCGCTCCAGGCCGATGTCGATGAAGGCCGACTGCATGCCCGGCAGCACACGCACCACGCGTCCCATGTAGATGTTGCTCACCAGGCCGCGACACTGGGCGCGTTCGATGTGCAGTTCCTGTACCGCGCCCAAGTGCAGCACGGCGACACGGATTTCCTGTGGCGTGACGTTGACGAGGATTTCTTCGCTCATGGCAAATACTTGATCCATTTCTAAATCGAAACCGACACGAACGTCCACGGCAGCCACGTGGCTGCGCCCAGGAAACCGGCGCCTCAGTTTTGATTTAGGAAAGAAGTCAGCTAAACATCCTCAGACGGCGAGGCCGAAGGCCCTCAATAAAATGGCTGTGTCATATAACGGCAGACCCATGATGCCGCTGTAGCTGCCGTCGATATGCTCGACGAACGCGCCGGCACGCCCCTGAATGCCGTACGCGCCCGCCTTGCCGAGGTATTCGCCGGTTTCCAGGTAGCGGCCGATGGCCGCCGCGCCGAGTTCGGCCAATCTGACCTGGCTGGAAGACAGGCGCCTTTCCATCCGGTCTTCGTGCTGTACCGCCACGGCGGTATGTACTTGATGCGTACGCCCGGACAAGCGCATCAGCATGGCTTCGGCTTCTGCGCGATCGGCCGGCTTGCCCAGAATGGCGCCGTCGAGCTCGACCACCGTGTCCGCACCCAGCACCGGAAAACGCAACAAGCGGCGCGCATCCACCGCACGCCAGCCGCAGGCGGCCTTTTCGACTGCCATGCGCAGTGCGAAATCGGACGCCGCCTCGTCTGCGCGCGGAACCTCGACGACATCCATGCGGCCCGCCACTGCACGCAACGCCAGCACGTCGAAGGCCACGCCGATCTGTTTCAGAAGCTCGCGTCGCCGTGGCGACTGGGACGCCAGATAGATTCGTTTGTCGACCAGCATGATTCTCGTTATTCCCTCTAATCCCGATGGTAGGGATGGCCCTTGATGATGCATACGGCACGATACAACTGCTCGGCCAGCAGCACCCGCGCCAGTGCATGCGGCAAGGTCAGTTTCGACAGGCCCAGCAGCTTGCCGGCGCGCGTCTTCACGCTGGCGTCAAGACCATCCGCCCCGCCGATGACAAATGCCGGCGACAACCCTTCCGCCATCCAGCCTTGCAGCCACGCCGCAAGTTCGCGCGTGGTCGCCTGCGTGCCGCGCTCGTCGAGCACCACCGGCAGGCAGCCCGCAGGCAGCACGGCCAGGATACGCTCGGCCTCCAGTTGGCGCGCACGGGTGCCATCCTCTCCGGCCGCCCGATGCCCTGGCTTGATCGCATTCAGGAGCAGCGGCATGTCCGGCGGCATGCGCCGCGCATAATCATCGTAGCCCGCATCGATCCAGCCAGGCATCTTGTGGCCGACGGCGATCACATGGAGTTTCATCGGGCCGTGCCAATCCTAGTGGTCGGCTTGGATGTGCCGCGCGCGCGCTGCCTCGCCCGCGCCCCACAGTTCTTCCAGATTGTAATGGGCACGTGCGGCGGGCTGCATGACATGGACGATCACTTCGCCCAGGTCCAGCAGCACCCAGTCGCCGGTGTCCTCGCCTTCCGTGTTGCCCACGTATTCGCCCGCCTCTTTCATCTTGACGCGTACATTGTCGGCAAGTGCGCGCGTTTGACGGTTGGACGTGCCGCTGGCAATCACCATGCGTTCGAACAGCGAGGTGAGCTTGCTGGTGTCGAGCACGGCGATGTCCTGGCCCTTGATGTCTTCAAGGGCGGCGACGATCAGTTTAACTTTGTCTTCAATATTCATATGCGTGCGTAAAGTTGGTATTCGTGAATGTAATCCAGCACGGCGTCGGGTAGCAGGTAACGCGCACTGTCGTGTCGGGCAAGCATGCCGCGGATCGCGGTGGCCGAAATGTCCAGCAGCGGGGTTGTGCGCAGCAGGATCGCACCGGCTGGCTGGCCGGGCGGATTGCAGCTGACGACCTGACGTTGCGTCACTTCGCTTTTCAAGGGCTCTATTATGGCGCCCGGCTGCAGCAACTGCGCACCGGGCCGGGTCGCCACGGCAATATTCGCCAGTTCGAACAGCCGCCGCCAGTCATGCCAGCCAGCCAGGCCGAGAAACGCATCCGCCCCCAGCAGCAGCCAGAGCGGCTGCGTCTGGCCCAGTTCGGCACGCAAGGCCGTGAGTGTATCGACCGTGTAGCTTGGCTGTGGGCGCTGCACCTCGCGCGCATCCGCCACAAAGCGCGGATTGCCGCCGATCGCGCGGCGCACCATTTCCAGCCGATGGCCGGCCGCCGTGCGCGGCGCATCGCGGTGCGGCGGCTGCCCGGCGGGGATGAACAGGACGCGCTCAAGGCCCAGGGCATCGGCCATGTCCTCCGCCAGACGCAGGTGGCCGAAGTGGATGGGGTCGAAGGTGCCGCCCATCACGCCGATGGGCGACATGGCCTTACCCGCGGACGTGCCCATCTCCCAATACCACCCACTTCTGGCTGGTCAGGCCTTCCAGCCCGACCGGGCCGCGCGCGTGGATCTTGTCGGTGGAAATGCCGATCTCCGCGCCCAGGCCATATTCGAAGCCGTCGGCAAAACGAGTGGAGGCGTTGACCACCACGCTGGCCGAATCGACCTCGCGCAGGAAACGCCGCGCCCGGCCGTAGTCCTCGGTGACGATGGCGTCGGTGTGCTGCGAGCCGTGGGTGTTGATGTGGGTCATCGCGGCGTCAAGGTCGTCGACCACTTTCACTGCGATGATGGGACCGAGATACTCCTCGTACCAGTCCTGCTCGGTGGCGGCCTTCAGTTTGTCGGCGGCGATGCCGGCATCCTTGAGGATCGCCAGCGCTTCAGGGCAGCAGCGCATTTCCACGCCCTTGTCGGCCAGCATTTTCCCGATCTCGGGCAATACGGTCGCGGCAACGCCGCGCGCCACCAGCAACGATTCCGCGGTGTTGCAGGTGCCGTAGCGCTGGGTCTTGGCGTTTTCGACGATCTTCACGGCTTTCGCCAAGTCGGCGCGGTCGTCGACGTACACATGGCAGTTACCGTGCAGGTGCTTGATCACCGGCACCCGCGCTTCGCCGGTGATGCGCTCGATCAATCCCTTGCCGCCGCGCGGCACGATGACGTCGACGTAATCCTTCATGGTAATCAGCTCGCCCACCGCCGCGCGGTCGGTGGTCGCTATCACCTGCACCACGGTCGCGGGCAAACCGGCGGCTTCCAGCCCTTCGCGCACGCAGGCGGCGACCGCCTGATTGGAGTGCAGCGCTTCGGAACCGCCGCGCAGGATCGCCGCATTGCCGGATTTGAGACACAGCCCTGCTGCATCCGCGGTCACATTGGGACGAGCCTCGTAGATGATGCCGATGACGCCGAGCGGCACCCGCATCTTGCCGACCTGGATGCCGGAAGGACGGTATTTGAGGCCATCGATCTCGCCGACCGGGTCGGGCAGCGCGGCAATCTGCTCCAAGCCATCGGCCATGCCGGCTATGGTCCTGTCGGTCAGCTGTAGACGGTCGAGCAGCGCCGTATCGTAGCCTGAGCTGCGCGCATGCTCCATGTCGCGCATATTCGCCTCGAGCAATTTGGCGGCGTCGCGCCGGATTGCCATCGCCATGGCCTGCAGGGCACGGTTCTTCTGGTTGGTGTCGGCGCGGGCAATCACGCGCGAAGCTTCGCGCGCCTGTTTGCCCACCGTCTGCATATAGCTTTTCACGTCCATCATCTTGTCCTGTTGCCCGGCCGCCCGGAACGAGGGCGGATTAATGCTAATTTTACGCCCGCGACGAGGCCGATTCGGGATGCAGGCCGCGAAGCGCGCCGGCGCCGCAGTGTCGTTCACCGCAAGCGGTACGCGACAAAGGGATGCGCCCGAATCGGCCCGTCCCTTCGGGTTGCTGCGAGAAAGCGCGTCTGCAGCGTTGCGCCGCTTGGCAAGGGATTGCCCTTGCTTGCGCGACGCGCCTTGCATCCATCGCTTTCTCGCAGCAACGCGGGCGTGAAATTAGCATTAACCCGCCCTAGCCAGTGTCATGCCCACGCACAGCAGCGTATCCCAGGGGTCGCCCACGCGTTCCAGGCCCTTGGCCTGGCGGTCGATCAGCGCCAGATCGGCCAGTGCGGTTTCGACCTGCGCCAGGCCCAGGCGTTTCAACGCCCGCTCGATCTGCGGCGCACGCTGCTTGTCGCGCCCCCAGAGCGTGCGCATCAAACCGGGCAGACTGTCGCCCTGTGCCAACGCCAATTTTAGCCTGAGGAGCAACTGCACTGCCGACGACACCTGCCACAGGATGGCCGGAATGGCTTCGCCCGCATCCCTGAGATCGACGACCACCTGTGCAAATCGTGCGCCGTCGCCCGCATACAGCGCATCCTGCAGCACGTCGGCTTCGAGCCGGCTGACATCGACCACCGCATGTTCGACATCGGCCAGCGTCACCGTTCCTGGCGGCAGCAGCAGCGCGAGTTTGTCGATTTCCTGCTGGGCGGCCAACAGGTTACCCTCGACCTGGTCGGCCAGGAAATCCAGCGCGGCGCGTTCGGCACGCAGGCCCTGCCGGACCAGGCGCCGGTCGATCCAGTCCGGCAAGGCGGCGCGATCGACCGGCCGCGCCTCGACGATCACGCCACTTTTGGCGAGCGCCGCGAACCAGCGGCTCTGCATGGTCTTCCAGTCCAGCCCCGGCAGGCTGACGAGCGTAAGCGTATCGGCCGGCAGGTGGCCGGCATAGGTCTCCAATGCCTTGGCGCCGTCGACGCCGGGCTTGCCGGAGGGAATGCGTATCTCGGTCAGGCGGCGTTCGCCGAACAGCGAGAAGTTATCGCCGCTGGCAAAAATTCCCTGCCAGTTGGTGCGCCCCTGCGCCGTAAACACGCTGCGTTCGCTATGTCCCGCCGCCCGTGCCGCCGCACGAATGGCGTCGCCCGCCTCCTGCGCTGCCAGCGGCTCGTCGCCCACCACCACGTAAAGCGCGGCCAGGCCGCGTGCAAGCTGCTCGGGCAGGCGCTCAGCCGGGATGTTCATCGGCTGCGGAACCAGGCTTGATCGCCTGCAGACGGCGTACGATCCGCTGGGCGGCGTTGTCATCCATATCGCGATACAGCAGTTGCTCTTCGGCGCCCTTGGCCAGCACTTTCGTATCGTCGTAGGTGATATCGCGCGTAAGCTCAAGGACCTCGGGCGCCGCCAGACGTTTCCCCGCCTTGTCGTTCACCGTATACGTCAACCGCAGGCCCAGGCGGTATTCGGTGACGCGTCCCGCGCCGGACAGCGAGAGAATGACCTTGGTGCGCTCTTCCTTGCTGATCTTGAGTACCGCCTCGGCTTCGCCCGCATTCGCCGCCAGCCGGGTTTTCTTGTTCGAGGTCAGGCTGTTCCGGATGCGCTGCGCGACCAGACTGCCGGACGGCGCGTCGACATACAGGGTGGCAAAGGGGATGCCGTCGTAGCGGCGCAGCTGGAAACCGCACCCGGTCGCGAGGAGTGCCGGCACGGCAGCAAGGAAAAGTCGTCGGTTCATAGCACGATATTAACCAAACGCCCGGGCACCACCACCACTTTTTTCGGCGGCTGGCCTTCCAGGTATTTCTGCGCCGCGTCGCTCGCCAGCGCGGCGGCCTCGATCGCCGCCTTGTCGGCCGCCGCCGCCACGCGGATCTGTCCGCGCAGCTTGCCGTTGACCTGCAGCATCAGCTCGATCTCGTCCTGCACCAGCGCAGACTCGTCGACCGCCGGCCACGCCAGCGCGGCGCCCGGCTTGAGTTCGGCATAGAGGGATTCAGCGATATGCGGCACGATGGGTGCGAGCAGCGCGACCGCGGTTTCGAGCACTTCCTGACGCACGCTGCGGGTAAGCGCATCGTCGCCCTCGAGTTTGGCCAGGGCGTTCATGAGCTCCATGACCGCGGCGATCGCGGTATTGAACTGCTTGCGCCGTTCGATATCATCGCCGACCTTCTGGATGGTCTGGTGCAGCTGGCGGCGCAGGGCCTTGGCCGCATCCGGCAGTTGGCCCCCGGCAAACGCCGCCACCGCGCCGCCCTGCACGTGCTCGTAGGCCAGCTTCCACAGCCGCTTCAGAAAGCGATGCGCGCCCTCGACGCCGGCGTCCGACCATTCCAGGCTCTGCTCCGGCGGCGCGGCGAACATGGTGAATAGGCGCGCGGTGTCGGCGCCGTACTGGTCGATCAGCGCCTGCGGGTCGACGCCGTTGTTCTTCGACTTCGACATCTTCTCGGTGCCGCCGACGATGACCGGCTGGCCGTCGGATTTGAGAATTGCGGTGCCGTCGCGCAGTTCGACGTCGGCCGGGTTGAACCAGGTCTTCTTGCCGTCGGACGTTTCGCGGTAGTAGGTGTCGGCGATCACCATCCCTTGCGTCAGCAGGTTGGCGAACGGTTCGTCGCTCGCCACCAGGCCTTCGTCGCGCATCAGCTTATGGAAGAAGCGCGCGTACAAGAGGTGCAGGATGGCGTGCTCGATGCCGCCGATGTACTGGTCGACCGGCAGCCACTGGTTGGCGCGCGCATCGAGCATGCCGCCGTCGAAATCGGGGCAGGCGTAGCGCGCGTAGTACCACGACGACTCGACGAAGGTGTCCATGGTGTCGGTCTCGCGCCGCGCCGCGCCGCCGCACTGGGGACAGGCGCAGTTGACGAAGTCGGCGCGCTTGTTGAGCGGGTTGCCGGAGCCGTCCGGCACGACGTCCTCCGGCAACACCACCGGCAGCTGCTCCGCCGGCACCGGCACATCGCCGCAGCTGTCGCAATGAATGATCGGGATCGGACAGCCCCAGTAGCGCTGGCGCGAGATGCCCCAGTCGCGCAGGCGGAACTGGGTTTTCTTCTCGCCGAGGTTCAACGCAGCGAGATCGGCGGCGATGGCGTCAACGGCCGCTTCGTAGCCGAGGCCGTCATATTTGCCAGAGTTTACGCAGAAGCCTTTCTTGGTTTCATACCAAGATTTCCACTTACTAGCATCGAATTCCAGCGCTGATAATTCTGCTTCTAGGTTGGCTATTGAGTTGCCATGCTCTATGCGGCCTTGAGCAAGCGCTTGTTTAACGGCGCTAAGTTCCTCTCCTTCAATCACCGGCTTGATCGGCAGGCCGTATTTTTGCGCAAAGCCAAAATCGCGCTCGTCGTGCGCCGGCACCGCCATCACCGCGCCTTCGCCGTAGCTCATCAGCACGTAATTGCCGACCCACACCGGGACCGATTCGCCGGTGAGCGGATGGGTGACCTTGAAGCCGGTGTCCATGCCCTTCTTTTCCATCGTCGCCATGTCGGCTTCGGCGACGCTGCCCTGCTTGCATTCGACGATGAAGGCGGCAAGCGCGGGATTGTCCTGCGCCGCACGGGTGGCGAGCGGGTGCTCGGCCGCCACGGCGCAGAAGGTCACGCCCATGATGGTGTCGGCGCGGGTGGTGAACACCCACAGCTGCTCGTCCTTGCCATCCAGCTGGTACGGGAAGGCGAAGCGCACGCCAACGCTCTTGCCGATCCAGTTGGCCTGCATGGTCTTCACCCGCTCGGGCCAGCCCGGCAGGCTGTCGAGGCCGGAGAGCAGCTCGTCGGCATACTGGGTGATGCGGAAGAAATACATCGGGATGTCGCGCTTCTCGACCAGCGCGCCGGAGCGCCAGCCGCGGCCATCGATCACCTGCTCGTTGGCGAGCACGGTCGCATCGACCGGGTCCCAGTTGACCGTCGCCATCTTCTTGTAGATCACGCCCTTCTCGAACAGGCGCGTGAACAGCCACTGCTCCCAGCGGTAATAGTCGGGCTTGCAGGTGGCGAGTTCGCGCGACCAGTCGATAGCAAAGCCCAGCGCCTGCAGCTGCGTGCGCATATGGTCGATGTTGGCGTAGGTCCAGGCGGCGGGCGGGACGTTGTTGGCGATGGCGGCGTTTTCCGCCGGCAGGCCGAAGGCGTCCCAGCCCATCGGCTGCATCACGTTGTAGCCGCGCATGGCGTGGTAGCGCGCCAGCACGTCGCCAATGGTGTAGTTGCGCACGTGGCCCATGTGCAGCTTGCCCGACGGGTAGGGGAACATCGACAGACAGTAGTATTTGGGCCGGTCGGACGCGTCGCTGGCGCGGTAGACCTGGCCGGTCGCCCATTGCGCCTGCGCGGCGCGCTCGATTTCCGAGGGAAGGTATTTTTCTTGCATCAAAACCGCTCAAAATAGTGAAAATGCTGGTGGGCGATTATACCTATCGCCTTCATGCGGCCGCCGCATGGCAGGATGACTCTATTTTCGGTGCACCCGGGAGAAACCGCATGTCCTGTCGAACCCTCCGCCTGATTCTGCTGTGGCTGCTGGCCGGGTGGCAATTCGCCTGGGCGGATCCGCCGCCGGCAGAAGCTCCCGCCGCTTCAACCGATGTCCTGCAGCAGCTCAAGTCTGCACCCAGCCGGGGATTGCTTTACGAAGTCAGCCGAAACGGGAAGATCGCCTATCTTTTCGGCACGATACACGTCGGCAGGCCGGATTTCTTTCCGCTCGACCTCGTCGTCACCCAGGCCCTGGCACACTCCAGCGAACTGGTGGTCGAACTCGACGCCACCCAGAGCGACAAGATGCAGGCCGCCGTGCAACGCCATGCTGTCTTGCCCGATTCCCAACGTCTCGATTCCCTGTTGTCCCCCACCCTACGGAAACGGCTGCAAACCCAGCTCGACGCCCTGGGGATCCCCCGTGACGCGCTTCAGGCATACAAACCCTGGATGGCCTCGTTATCGCTCATGATGGGCGCCATGCAGGCATCGGGCTTCGAGCCAGCCTATGCCACCGATCTGTACCTGATCGCACTGGCGAGAGGACTCGACAAGCCGATCGATGAACTGGAAAGCATCGACTATCAGCTTGAGCTTTTCGACAGCACCACGCGCCAGGAACAACTCGCCTTCCTCGATGAAACGCTCCAGATGTTGGAACAAGGCCGGCTACGCGGCGACACCCAGGCACTCGTCGATGCCTGGCTCGATAGCGATGCGCAGGCCCTGCAGCAGCAATCGCTGGCATCGATGCGCGAGAACCCGCGCTCGGCACGCTGGATGCAGCAAAAACTGTTTACCGAACGCAACCGTCACATGGCCGCCAGTATCGACCGCATGCTCGCCGCAGGCCATCAGCCATTTGTCGCCATCGGCGCCCTGCATCTGACCGGCGCGGACGGGGTGCCTGTATTACTGGCAACGCGCGGTTATCGCATCAAGAACCTTTACCCCTGAGGAGGCCCCATGAAAAACCTGCTTTTGCCCACGTTGATCGCTCTCTCCTTCCCGGCTGCCGCCGCCCAGCCCGACGTCCTGCCGGTCAAGCAGATCAGTCTCGAACTCGCGCGCGACATCGCCATGGGTGCAGTCGAAAGCTGCCGCGGGCAGGGATTTAACGTATCCGCCGTCGTGCTCGACCGCGCCGGCAACGTTCAGGCCGCGCTGCGCGACACGCTGGCGGCGCGCCACACCCTCGAAATCGCCGAACGCAAGGCCGGCATGAGCATCATGTCCGGCATCGACTCCGGCGAATTCCGCGCCGCTCGCGGCGACATCCGCCCCGAACTCAACCATATCGACGGCCTCATCGTGATGGAAGGCGGCCTGCCGATCCGGGCTACCGGCAGCCTGATCGGCGCGGTCGGAGTGTCAGGCGCGCCCGGCGGCGACAAGGACGCCGCCTGCGCTGCCGCCGCCCTGCAGAAAGTCGAGGAACGCCTGGAATTCGCCTCGTAGCGCATTGCGGCGGGGCGCCCTCGCTGGCTGCGCCTTTGTTGGTATCCGCGATCCACTACGTATCCGAGCGCGAGTGGATCGGCGCCCGCGCGCGCGCCGCCGCTACTACCACGGCCTACGCCTTGCGGTTAAAATGGCGCGTTTCGCTTTCATCCTCATACCTCTTCAGGGAGTCCCAGCATGTCCAAGAAGCATCCCGTCATTGCGGTCACGGGTTCATCCGGCGCCGGCACCACAACCGTCAAACGCGCGTTCGAGCACATCTTCTTCCGCGAAAAGATCAACGCCGCCGTGATCGAAGGCGACAGCTTCCACAGCCTGTCGCGCGTTGAATTCAAGGAAGCAGTGAAGAAGGCCGAAGCCGAAGGCAATATGTCGTTCAGCCATTTCGGTCCGCAATCCAACCACTTCGCCAAGCTGGCCGAACTGTTCGAGACCTACGGCAAGACCGGTTCCGGCAAGAAGCGCTACTACATCCACAGCGACGAAGAGGCTGCCGAGCACAACAAGCGCCTCAACACCAGCCTCAATCCCGGCGAGTTCACCCCGTGGGAAGACGTGCCCGCCGGCTCCGATGTACTGTTTTACGAAGGCCTGCACGGCCTGGTGAAGACCGACGACGTCGACGTCGCCAAGCACGTCGACCTCGGCATCGGCGTGGTGCCCATCGTCAACCTCGAATGGATCCAGAAGATCCACCGCGACGGCGCCGAGCGCGGCTATTCGGCCGACGTCATCGTCGACACCATCCTGCGCCGCATGCCGGACTATGTGAACTACATCACCCCGCAGTTCTCGCGCACCGACATCAACTTCCAGCGCGTCTCCACCGTCGACACCTCCAACCCTTTCATCACGCGCGACATCCCGACGCCAGACGAGAGCTTCATCGTCATTCGCTTCCGCGAACCCAAGGGTGTCGATTTTCCTTACCTGCTGAACATGATCCCGAACTCCTTCATGTCGCGCCGCAACACCATCGTGGTACCGGGCGCCAAGATGGGCTTCGCCATGGAACTGATCCTGGCGCCGCTGATCCAGGACATGATCGCGAACAAGAACAAGTAAACACAGGGGTGGCAGCTTGTGAGCGGCCGCACCCCAAATGAAAACGGAGCCGCCTGGCTCCGTTTTCATTTGGGGTGCGTCGAGAGGCTCAGCCCAGCCAGGCCGCGGGGTACGCTGCGCGCGCAAACGCTTCGAACCGGCCTGCCTCAAGCGGCTTGCTGAAGTAATACCCCTGCACCTCGCGGCATCCCTGTTCGCGCAGGAAAGTCAACTGACCATCCGTTTCGACGCCTTCTGCGATGGTGAGCAATCCCAGGCTGTCTGCCAGGCTGATGATGGCGCGGACGATGGCACGGTCTTCCGGGTCCTCGGCGATTCCCCTGACGAAGGACTGGTCGATCTTGAGACGATGGACCTTGAAACGCTTCAGATAGCTCAGGGAGGAATACCCGGTTCCGAAGTCGTCGATCGACATGCGAATGCCGCGTTCATACAGGTTGTTCATGATCGCGATGGCTGCCGGCGCGTCGTCCATCGCCACGCTTTCGGTCAGCTCCAGTTCCAGGTACTGCGGCGGCAGCCCGACCTCTTCAAGGATCTGGCTGACCCGTTCAGGCAGATGGGGATGGCGAAACTGCACGGCCGACAGATTGACTGCCATCGCCATGGGCTTCAGCCCCCCGTCCACCCAGGCTTTCATCTGTTGCGCGGCACTGCGCATGGCCCATTCGCCGATCGGCAGAATCTGCCCGCTTTCTTCCGCAATCGGGATGAACTCGGTTGGCGCGATCGTGCCGATCTCGGGATGCGCCCAGCGCAGCAGCGCTTCCACGCCGATGAGCCCTCCGTCATGCAATGAAAGCTGGGGCTGGTAGTGCAGGCTCAGCTGGTTGCGTTCCAGCGCGCGGCGCAAGGCGCTTTCCATCTGCAGACTGCGTGCCGAGCGCGCCTGCATTTCCGCGGTGAAAAAACGGTAGGTATCGCGGCCGTCGTGCTTGGCGCGATACATGGCGGCATCGGCACATTTGGAGAGCGCCTCGAAGTCTTCGCCATCGCTGGGATACATGGCAATGCCGATAGACAGCGTCACGCCCAGTTCAAACCCCTCGATCTGGCAAGGCTGCGCCACGGCTTCCAGTAATTTTTCGGCCACATGCGCCGCGCCGCCGCTATCGGTGGCGGGCAGGATCAGGATGAATTCGTCGCCACCCTGGCGTGAAACCGTGTCCACGTCGCGTATGGCGTCTTTCAGGCGGCCGGCGACGGTGATCAGCAATTCATCGCCAATGCGGTGACCCAGTGTGTCGTTGACATTCTTGAAGTGGTCAAGATCGGCGAACAGGATGGCAACCTGCGTGCCATTGCGCTGGGCTGCACTGAGTTCATGGCTGATGCGGTCGCCAAGCAGTGCGCGGTTCGGCAACCCGGTAAGCGGATCGAAGTGCGCCAAGCGCTGGATGTGCGCCTGCGCCGCCTTGCGCTGGGTGATATCGCTTGAAATACCGATGTAGTGGCTCACCTCGCCCTTCTCGTCGCGCACCTGGATGATCGACAACAGCTCCGGGTACAGGCTGCCGTCCTTGCGGCGATTCCAGACCTCGCCCTGCCAGCGGCCGTGTGCGGCGATGTCGGCCCACATCGCCGCGTAGAACGCCTTGTCATGGCGTCCCGAAGCCAGCATGCGCGGATTCCGCCCCAGCACGTCGGCCTCGCTGTAGCCGTTGATCGCTGTGAATGCCTGGTTGACCATCACGAGGTTCTGCTGAGCGTCGGTGATCATGATGCCCTCGCCGCTTTGCTCGTATACCTTGGCCGCGAGGCTGACTTGCGCCTCGGCCTGCTTGCGTTTGCTGATGTCGACGAACGTCGCGATCGCACCCACCGTGACGCCGTCGGCGACGATGGGGTTGGACCAGTACTCGACCGGTATCGACGTGCCATCCTTGCGCCAGAACACTTCGTCGGACACATTGACCGCCTGGTTGGACAGGTAGGCGCGGTGCATCTTGCATTCGCTTTCCGGGTAAGGACGGCCGTCACGATAGGAATGATGGATCATGTCGTGGGTGGACTTGCCCAACACTTCCCGCTCGTCCTGATAACCCAGTAGGTGCAGGAAGGCGCGGTTGGCAAACGTGCACTTGCCCTCGAAATCCACGCCGTAGGCGGCCTCCGCCATCGAATCGAGCAGCAGTTGGAGCCGCTCCCGCGAGTCGCGCAGCGCCTGCTCCGCCCGCTTGCGCTCGGTAATATCCTCTCCTGAGGAAAGCACACCCTTCACCCTGCCAGCAGGGTCCCGCAGGAGTGCATTGTGCCAGGCCACGATACGCTCTTCTCCACCCTGGATCAGGATCGCATTCTCCGTGTATTCGACCGGCGTGACGTTCCCTTCCAGCATCTGGACGAACTTGTCCCGGACTTCGTTTCGTATGCGCTCAGGCAGAAAATGCTCGAACCAGTCCTTGCCGAGAATGTCCGTTTCCGGCACGCCCAGCATTTCACAGCCCTTGCGATTGACGAGTTCGACGCACCCCGCGATGTTCAGCGCAACCAGCATCACACCGGCAACGTTCAGGTATTGCTGGCTGCGCTCCTGGGAGTCGCGCAGCGCCCGTTCCGCCTCGACCCGCGCGGTGATATCGCGGGCGATGCCCAGCACGCCGACCAGCCGCCCCGCCATGTCGAACATGGGTGTCTTGACCGTCTCGAACAATCCGCCGCCGCCGTCGGCGAAGTCCAGCCATTCCTCGTTGGTACTCGGCTTTCCAGCCTCCATGGCCATGCGGTCGTGTGCGCGGAAAAAATCCGCCTGCTCCTTGTCGACGAAATCGTAGTCGGTCTTGCCGACGACATCGGCTTCGCTGGCGCCGACGAAGCGCTCGAACATCGGATTGCAGCCCAGGTAGACTCCCTCCGCATCCTTCAACCAGACCAGGTCAGGGATGGCATCGAGCGTAGTCCGCAGCTTGCGCTGCGTCATCAGGATTTCGGCGGTGCGCTGCTCGACGCGTGCCTCAAGCAACTGTTTGTGCGATTTCAACACAAACAGAAGCCAGGCCAGGTAGCCCAGCATCAGACTGAACGCCAGCGCCAGCACCGACATACCCCAGAATCTGAGCGGTTGCGCCCATCCTGCGACCGGCGCCACGCTCAGCATCCAGGTGGCACTGGGTACCTGTACGGCCTGCACGACGGGATTGACGAGCGGCATGCTTGAGGAACGGAGGATGACCTGCTTTCTCCCGCTGCCCGGCTGGGCGCGCCACAGTTCATATGCCAGGCCCTCTCCGTCGAGATGGCTCAGGTGGGCCTGATCGAGCGCCCCCGGCAGGCGCATCACGACCATGGTGAATCCCCAGAACGACGGATGTCCCGTACTGTCCTCCAGGAACACCGGCAAACGCCCAACGACCCCTGTCCCGCCGATCGCCAGTTCAAGCGGTCCGGCGAGGGTCAGCTTGCCGCTGTCGCGGGCGCGCAAGGCGTCATCGCGAAGCGCAGGGTCATTCAGCAGATCCAGACCGATGCCGGCCCGGATGCTGGGCGCCATGTCCCGGACAATCCCGTCAGGTGCCAGGGCCAGCGCGGATACGCCGGGATATAACGGCAGGATCGTCGCAGCCAGGGGCGCGAAATCGGGGACGCGCCCCTTCCCCTGGCGTACCAGGGCCGCCAGGGTCTGGCTGGCAGACAGCGCATGCTCGATGGCGTATTCGATCGAATGCACATGGTCAGTGGCCAGACGGGCCGCGCGCGCGCGTTCGGATTCCAGGGAATTCTGTTCAAACTGCCAGACGAGCGCACCCGACACGATGGCGGAAAGGAGAAAAACAATCACGCCCACAATCAGGGGACGGTTGAGATGGTGCGTGTCTGAAACCGCCATTGCGCTCGACCCCATCGTCATGAATAAGGATCCCCGGTAATCGTGGTGTAACGCTATTCAATTGCCACATCATAGTCGGTCTTTCCGCGCGGGAACGGCAAACCGGACGCTGCGCATTCAGATCATCGCAAACCCAACCAGCGCAATCTCGTCTCCATCCTTGACCGGCGCCGACTTTTCAGCGAACTGCTTGTTGATGGTGACGTTCAGCTTGGGATTACCGAGCAGCATTTTTTTCCATATTTCGCCGCGCTTGGACAGCACGAACAACAGGCGCTCGACGTCGATCACGTCAGGCGGCAGGGCGATCTCGTCGGATGCCATGCCGAGCGTGTCCACCAGGTCGCCAAAAAACAAAATTTTCACCATCTGTAGACCTTTATAATCTGTAATTGACTGTCTGATTTTACCCCCGTATGTCCGCCTACCCTGAAGGGCACAAGCATCTGCTGGAAAGCCTCAATCCTGAACAGCGCGCCGCGGTGACGCTGCCGCACGAGTCTGCGCTGATCCTGGCGGGCGCCGGCTCGGGCAAGACACGGGTATTGACGACTCGCATCGTGTGGCTGATCCAGACCGGCCAGGTATCGCCGCACGGCATCCTCGCGGTGACCTTCACCAACAAGGCGGCGAAGGAGATGCTGACGCGCATCTCGGCGATGCTGCCGATCAACACGCGCGGGATGTGGGTCGGCACCTTCCACGGGCTGGCCAACCGGCTGCTGCGCACCCACTGGCGCGAGGCCGGGCTGCCGCAGTCGTTCCAGATTCTGGACAGCTCGGACCAGTTGTCGGCGATCAAGCGGCTGATGAAGGCGATGAACGTCGACACCGAGAAATACGAACCGAAGAAGGTGCAGTGGTTCATCAACGGCCACAAGGAAGCCGGCCGGCGCGCGCGCGACGCCGAGGCTTTCGACGAATATTCGATGCGCATGGCCGAGCTGTTCGAGGCCTACGACGCGCAATGCCAGCGCGAGGGCGTGGCCGATTTTCCCGAACTGCTGCTGCGCTCCTACGAACTGCTGTACCGCAACGAGCCGCTGCGCCAGCATTACCGGGATCGCTTCAAGCACATCCTGGTCGACGAATTCCAGGACACCAACACGCTGCAGTACCGCTGGCTGAAGCTGTTCGCCGGCCCGCACACGGCGCTGTTTGCCGTCGGCGACGACGACCAGTCGATCTACGCCTTCCGCGGTGCCAACACGGCCAACATGGCCGAGTTCGAGCGCGAGTTCGCCCACGGCAACGTCATCAAGCTGGAGCAGAACTACCGCAGCCACGGCCACATCCTCACCGCCGCCAACACGCTGATTGCGCAGAACGCCCACCGCCTCGGCAAGAACCTGTGGACCGCGGAGGGCGAAGGCGAGCCGATCCGCATCTTCGAGGCCTACTCCGACCAGGACGAGGCGAGCTTCGTCGTCGACGAGGTGAAGGCGCTCAACCGCGAAGGTGTGGCGCTGTCCGACATGGCGCTCCTGTACCGTTCCAACGCGCAGTCGCGCGTGCTGGAACACGCGCTGTTTTCCGCCCACGTGCCGTATCGCGTATACGGCGGCCTGCGCTTTTTCGAGCGCCAGGAAATCAAGCATGCGCTGGCCTACCTGCGCCTGCTGACCAATCCCGAGGACGACGGTGCCTTCTTGCGCGTGGTCAACTTCCCCACCCGCGGCATCGGCGCGCGCAGCCTGGAACAATTGGCCGACCACGCCGCGCGCTCGGGCAGCAGCCTGTGGCAGGCAGCCTGTACCGGCGGCGGCAAGGTCGCCGGCTTCGCCAAGTTGATCGAAGACATCAAGCAGGCCACCGCCGATCTGCCACTGGCCGAGGTGATCGACCATGTCATCGAGGCCAGCGGCCTGGCGGATTACTACCGCGCCGACAAGGACGGGGCCGATCGCCTGGAAAACCTCAACGAACTGATCAACGCCGCTGCATTGTTCTCGGAAGAAGGCGGGCTTCTGGACGCGCCCGAAGCAACGCCGGACGCCCCCGTTCCCGCCGAGGCGCCGTCCGAACTGGATCGTTTTCTCGCCCACGCCGCGCTGGAAGCCGGAGAACACCAGGCCGGCGCCGGCCACGACGCGCTGCAGCTGATGACGGTGCATGCCGCCAAGGGACTGGAATTCCATGCGGTGTTCATCACCGGGCTGGAGGAAAGCCTGTTTCCGCACGAGCAAAGCGCCCATGAAGAGAACGGCTTGGAAGAGGAACGGCGGCTGATGTACGTGGCGATCACCCGCGCGCGCCGGCGCCTGTACCTGTCGCACGCGCAGTCGCGCATGCTGCATGGGCAGATCCGCTACAGCCTGCCATCGCGTTTTCTCGACGAACTGCCGGAACAGGTCCTGCTCAACCTCAACCGCCGCGATTCCGCCCATCCGTCACGCGTCCAGCAGACCACCTGCCACTATGGCACGCCAGCGCCACGCAACCCGGGCAACGACACCGGCTACAAGGTGGGGCAAAGCGTCGCCCACGCCAAATTCGGCACCGGCATCATCATCGACTTCGAAGGGCGCGGCGCGGACGCGCGTGTACAGGTGAAATTCCGTGACGCCGGAACGAAGTGGCTCGCGTTGGCCTACGCCAAATTGTCGCCTGCCTGAACCGGTGCGGTATCGTCTGCCCATACCGCGAAAATCGCCTGGTACGAGGCATACAGCGAACCGAACAGCACCGGCATCGCAACCAGCAGACCGAGCAGCAGCGGCACCAACGCGGCGATGAACAGCAGCAGGCCGAGCGCGATGCTGTTGGTCAGCATCGCCACCCAGTTGCGGGCGACGGCCTTGAGGCTCACGCCCAATGCGGTTGCTGGGCGGGCGCCACCGAACAGGATCAGCGCGGGGGCGAACCAGGTGGCCATGATCAACGGGGTAAACAGCACCATCCCGACGAGCACCGCAGGCAGGGCCTGATTCATCATGGCCTGCATCTCGGCCGGCGAGGCCTTGCCGCCTTTGGCGGTGTCCATCACGGCCTGCGGGTCGAAGCCCATGGCAAGCATGATCTGGCCGATCACCAGCGCACCCAGCAGCTGCACCGCGCCGACCGTCATCAGCGGAATCACCGGTCCACGCACGCCCGCCAGGAAGTGCGGCAACTCGAGCTCCTTGCTCCGGTCGAGCGCGCGGTATGCCGCCATGAAGCCTGCCACCATCAGGGGCGAGGCCAGATCCGACAGCGAGCCGCCCACCAGCGGAATGAGGCCGAGCGCCATGATCGCGCCGAACATCAAGCCGAACGCGGCCGACAACAACAGGGGATTTTTTCGGTACAGGCGAAAGCCCGCGACCACCCACTGGAAACCCTGGCTGGCCGCGACCTTGCGCGGGACGTCTTGATTGGAAGCAGTATTCATGCGGCCGATTTTAACCGACGCCGCATGCAAAGATTCAGAACGCCGTGATCACCATTCCTTGATCACCCACATCGGCGGCCGCATCCCGGAATCGAGGCTGTCCTGGCGGGCAAACTGGCCGTCGCCCTTTTCGTCGATGAGGTAATACGGCTTGCCGACCTTGGGAATGACTTTCAGCATATAAAGCTTGCCGTGGGCGCGATATTCGATCACGCGCCCTCCCTGGCTGCTCGGCTTGATGGTCACGGGTGGCGCATCACCGGGGCCCGGCGGGCCGTCGGGGACGGGTGTGAGCCCGGGCGGTTGCTCGGACGGGCCGGCGGCGACGGCCAGGCCGCTCAACAACAGGGTCAACAACAAAACGGGATAACGCATGGCAGGCTCCGGAATCAAGGCAAACAGAATGGACTTAAATGAACGAGGCACATCGACTCACAGATTGAACTGGATGTCGCGCTCGGCCAGCGACGGGATGAAGCCGCGTTTCTCATAGTGGCCGAAAATGGCATCGACCACCTGTTCGGGGTCGTCGATGATATGCATCAGGTCGACATCCTCGGGGGAAATCATGCCCTCTTCCACCAACCGGCTCCTCACCCAGTCGGCCAACCCCGCCCAGAATTTCGAGCCGACCAGGATGATGGGGATGCGCGCGATCTTGCCGGTCTGCACCAGCGTGAGCGCCTCGGTCAGTTCATCCAGCGTGCCATAACCGCCCGGCATGACGACATAGGCGGCGGCGAATTTGACGAACATGACCTTGCGCGCAAAAAAATGCTGGAAGGTCTGGCTGATGTCCTGGTAGGTGTTCGCACTCTGTTCGTGCGGCAGCTGGATATTGAGGCCGACGCTGGGCGATTTTCCGAAGTAGGCCCCCTTGTTGGCGGCTTCCATGATGCCAGGGCCGCCGCCGGAGATGACCGAGAAGCCGGCATCGGACAGTTTGCGCGCGATGACTTCGGTCAACATGTAATACGCGTGGTCAGGCGGCGTGCGGGCGCTGCCGAAAATCGACACGGCCGGGCGGATGAACGCCAGCCGTTCGGTCGCCTCGACGAACTCTGCCATAATTCCCAGCATCCGCCATGACTCGCGTGCCGAGTAGTCAATTTCGGCGGTGCGCCCCGGGTCAGCGGCGGCGGGCAATTTTTCCAAGTGCATTTTCGAGCGCCTCGTGAACGATTCTAATGTAAGTCAGCCAAGAAAAATCCTGCTGTTGGTGGACGGCTCATCCTACCTGTATCGCGCGTTTCATGCGCTGCCCGACCTGCGCAACTCGGCAGGCGAGCCGACCAATGCGATCAAGGGTGTGCTCTCCATGCTGCACAAGCTGCGGAAGGACCATGCGGCCGATTATATCGCCTGCGTGTTCGACGCGAAGGGCAAGACCTTCCGCGATGATCTCTATCCGGCCTACAAGGAGCATCGCCCACCCATGCCGGACGACCTGCGCAGCCAGATCGAGCCCCTGCACGAAGCGATCCGCGCCGAAGGCTGGCCGCTCGTCGTCATCGACGGCGTCGAGGCCGACGACGTGATCGGCACGCTGGTGCAGCACGCGACCGGGAAAGGCATCCGCAGCATCGTCTCCACCGGCGACAAGGACATGGCCCAGCTGGTCGACGACCATGTGACGCTGGTCAACACCATGAGTGCGGAGACGCTCGACGAGGCCGGTGTCGCCGCCAAATTCGGCGTGCCGCCCGAGCGCATCATCGATTACCTCACGCTGGTCGGCGACGCGGTCGACAACGTCCCCGGCGTCGCCAAATGCGGGCCGAAAACCGCGGTGAAATGGCTGACCGAATTCGGCACGCTCGACAACCTGATGGCGCACGCCGACGAGATCAAGGGCGTGGTCGGCGACAACCTGCGTGCCGCCCGCGACTGGCTGCCACAGGCACGCGTGCTGATCACCATCAAGACCGACGTCGACCTGCCCTTCGATTTTGACGATCTCGTCCTGAAGCCGCGCGACACCGGCGCGCTGCGGCCGCTGTTCGAGCGCTACGAATTCCGCACCTGGCTGCGCGAACTCGATGCCGCTGCGACGGCGAATCCCGACATCCCCGAACAGGACAGCAGCGGCAAGCATCGCGCCCACTACGAAACTCTCCTTACCGAGGCTCAGCTCGACGCCTGGATCGCCAAGCTGAGTTCGGCACCGACGTTTGCGCTCGACACCGAGACCACCAGCCTCGATGCCATGCAGGCCGAACTGGTCGGCATCTCGTTCGCCACGGCGCATGGCGAAGCAGCCTACCTGCCGCTGGCGCATCACTACGCCGGCGCGCCCGCGCAACTGGAGCGCGACGCCGTCCTGGCCAAGCTGAAACCCTTGCTGGAAAATCGCGAACCGAAAATCATCGGCCAGCACCTCAAGTACGACCGCCACGTGTTTGCCAACTACGGCATCGCGCTCGGCGGCGTGATCGACGACACGCTGCTGCAGTCCTACGTGATCGAAGCCCATCAGTCGCACGAGCTCGGCAATCTGGCTTCACGCCACCTCGGACTGGAAACGATCAGCTACGACGACGTCACCGGCAAGGGTGCGGCGCGCATCGGTTTCGAACAAGTGGCAATCGAACGCGCCAGCGAATACGCCGCGGAGGATGCCGACGTCACGCTGCGCGTGCGCGATGCGCTGACGCCGCAGATCGAGGCGTCCGACAAGCTGGGCTTCGTCTACCGCCACATCGAACTGCCGGTGGCGGAAATCCTGTTCCGCATGGAGCGCACCGGCGTGCTGATCGACCGTACCCTGCTCGCCGCCCAGAGCGGCGAACTCGGCCGCAAGATGCTGGAGCTGGAGCAGCGCGCCTACCAGGAGGCCGGCCAGCCGTTCAACCTCGGTTCGCCCAAACAGATCGGCGACATCCTGTTCACGCAAAAAGGCCTGCCGGTCGTCAAGAAAACGCCGAGCGGCGCGCCGTCCACCGACGAGGAAACGCTGGAACAACTGGCGCTGGACCATCCCATCGCGCGAGCGATCCTCGACTATCGCGGCATGGCCAAGCTGAAGTCGACCTACACCGACAAGCTGCCGCAGATGATCGATCCGCGGACGGGGCGCGTGCATACCAGCTATTCCCAGGCCACCGCCGTGACCGGCCGGCTGGCGAGTTCCGACCCCAACCTGCAGAACATTCCCGCGCGCACCGCCGAGGGCCGCCGCATCCGCGAGGCCTTCATCGCGCCGCCAGGGCACGTACTGGTGTCGGCCGACTATTCGCAGATCGAGTTGCGCATCATGGCGCACCTCTCCGACGACGCCGGCCTGCTGAAGGCTTTCGCCGAGGACCGCGACATCCACACCGCCACCGCCGCCGAAGTGTTCGGCGTGCCGCTCGACGACGTCAGCGCCGACCAGCGGCGCATGGCCAAGGTCATCAACTTCGGGCTCATCTACGGCATGTCGGCATTCGGGCTGGCCAGCCAGCTCAACCTCGAGCGTGCTGCCGCCCAGACCTACATCGACCGCTACTTCGCGCGCTACCCCGGGGTGGCCGACTACATGCAGCGCACGCGCGAAACCGCGCGCAGCCAGGGCTACGTCGAGACCGTGTTCGGACGCCGGCTGTACCTGCCGGAGATCAACGCGAAGAACCCGGCACGCCGTCAGGGCGCCGAACGCGCCGCCATCAACGCGCCGATGCAGGGCACGGCCGCCGACCTCATCAAGCTGGCGATGATCGCGGTGCAGAATCACCTCGACAGCCAAGGCATGCAAACCAAGCTGCTCATGCAAGTGCATGATGAACTGGTGCTCGAAGTGCCGGAGGCGGAACGCAACGCGATCTGCGAAGTGCTCCCTGCACTCATGTGCGGCGTTGCCCAGCTCAAGGTCGTACTCGATGCCAAGCTGGGCGTCGGCCCCAACTGGGAACGCGCCCATTGAAGCGTATGCCTTTCGCGGATGGCTCGTTCCTTGTGGCCTCCGGGCGCTTTAATTAAAAGGAAATCGCCAGCCTCATGGTCTATTTCGCCGCCGGCCATCCATGAGGCCACCCTCGATCGACGGCTCCTCCCCATCCAAACGAAAAACGGGCGCCAGCGCGCCCGTTCCGTTTGCCTCCTGTCCATTTACTGCAGCGGGATCAGTTCCACACGGCGGTTCTTCGCACGGCCCGCAGCGGTCTTGTTGTCGGCCACCGGCTGGGCTTCGCCATATCCCCGGGCAGTCAGGCGTTCGGCCGCGATCCCGTGCTTGATGAGATAGGCGCGTACGGTCTCGGCCCGGCGCTGCGACAGCATGAGGTTGTACGCAATGGAACTGGCCGCATCGGTGTAGCCCGCCACTTCCACCTTGACCTCGCCCCACTCCTTCAGCGTGGCGGCAGCATTGTCCAGAATCGTGATGGATTCGGGACGCAGTCTGGCGCTGTCGTTGTCGAAGTTCACGCCATCCAGCATCAGCTTCCTGGGCGCCGCGGGTACGACGGCCGGCGCCGGCGCCGGCTCGACGGCCCGGGGCGGGCAGCCATCGGTGGTACCCGGTGCGGGCACCGCCGGGCATGCGTCCCGGTGATCCGGAATCCCGTCGCCATCGGAATCCAGCGGGCAGCCCCCGGCGCCGACCCTCACGCCAGCCGGCGTATCGGGACAGCGGTCGAGGCCGTCGAACACGCCGTCGTTGTCGGAGTCCAGCGGGCACCCGCGCACGTCGACCTTGGCGCCACTCGGGGTATGAGGGCACGCGTCCAGGCGGTTGGCCACGCCGTCGCCGTCGGAATCGAGCGGCGCGCCCAGGCCCCAGGAATACCCCAGCAGCGCCTGGACGTTGATCAGCCCGGCATTCGGCAGGCTGCTGTTGCCGAACGACTGATCGGCACGCAGCTCCCAGCGGAACGCATCGTTCGCCCCCACGGCCCAGTCCTGGCCAATGCCCAACGACGCCATGGGGCGGGTGAAGTCGACGTTGCCGTCGGTGTTGACGTTCATCAGGCCCAGGCCGCCCGACAGGAACCAGTTGTATCGCTGCTGCCGGGAAAACAGCCATTCGAGGCCGCCTCTCAGCGTGGTGACATCGGCATCACCCACTCCGGCGCGATCGCCGTCATACGCCCCGTACACCAGATCGCCAAAGAGATTGAAGTCGTCATTGAGCCGCTGGCCATAACGCAGACCGAGCAGCGGGTTGGCTTCGCCATCCTTGCCTCCGACCAGACTCTTGTCTGCCCAGCCACCGCCCAGGAGCAGTCCCAGTTCGCGCTCGGGCATGTCCGCGGCGTGGGCCGCGCCGCCCAACACCCCCATGCCGGCCAGCAGCCAGACTACGCAGGATTGTTTCATGGTGAATCCCATCCCCTATAAACCGAACCCGCAGCCGCCCCCGTGCTCGGACGAATCGGATCCTTCAAGACAGACAGCGGCTCGACAATCCCTTAACCGACTCATCAGTCGGCGACCGGATTGGGCTCGCGCAAAAACGATAAAACCTATTTTTTGAGGCTGTCCCGGATCTCACGCAGCAGCACGATGTCTTCCGGCGGCGCAGCTGGTGCGGCGGGTGCAGGCGGTGTTTCCTTCTTCAGCCGGTTGATCTGCTTGACGAGGATGAAGACGATGAAGGCCAGGATGATGAAATTCAGCAGGATGGTCAGAAAGCTACCGTAGGCGAATACCGGTACCCCGGCTTTCTTCACTTCCACCAGCGTCATCGCCACGCCTTCCGGCACGGTCTTCAACGGCAGGAACAGGTTGGAAAAATCGAAGCCGCCAAATATCGCGCCCACGATCGGCATGATCAGATCGTTGACGATCGAGTCGACGATCTTGCCGAACGCCGCGCCGATAATCACGCCCACCGCCAGATCCATGGCATTGCCCTTGACCGCGAACTCCTTGAATTCAGTGACGAAACTCATGCTTACCCTCCTGATTGTTGACCCTGTACAGCCGCGTTGATGGTAGCCGCTCACGCGCCGATGCACCACCACAAAAGCGGAAATTTTCACGCTTGGTCGAGACCCGCGAGGAGGGTAAAATGCCACTCCTTATGCGTATCGGTCGCCACCATCTCAAGAACCGCCTGATCGTCGCCCCCATGGCCGGGGTGACCGATCGGCCTTTCCGCCAGCTTTGCAAGAAGCTGGGCGCGGGCATGGCCGTGTCCGAGATGGTGACGTCGAACTCGCTGCTGTACGGTTCAGCCAAGACCGCGCGACGCGCCAACCACGAAGGCGAGGTCGATCCGATCAGCGTGCAGATCGCCGGCGCCGATCCGCAGATGATGGCGGAAGCCGCGCGCCACAATGTCGACCGCGGCGCGCAGATCATCGACATCAACATGGGCTGTCCGGCCAAGAAGGTGTGCAACGTGATGGCGGGCTCGGCGCTGCTGCAGGACGAGTCGCTGGTCGGCCACATCCTCGACGCGGTGGTGAAGGCCGTTCCCGAAGTCCCGGTAACGCTGAAGATCCGCACCGGCTGGGATCGCGAACACCGCAATGCGCTCAACATCCTGAAGATCGCCGAGAACGCAGGCGTGCAGGCGCTGGCGATGCACGGTCGCACGCGCGCCTGCGGCTACACCGGCGAGGCCGAGTACGACACCATCCGCGCAGTGAAGGCGGAGGCCCGCATCCCCGTCATCGCCAACGGCGACATCACCACGCCGGAAAAAGCGCAGTACGTCCTCGAATACACCGACGCCGACGCCGTGATGATCGGCCGCGCCGCGCAGGGGCGCCCGTGGATCTTCCGCGAGATCGAACATTTCCTGGCTACCGGCACGCACCTGCCGCAGCCGGAAGTCTCGGAAATCCACGCCGTGCTGCTCGAACACATTCACGATCTGTATGCGTTCTACGGCGACGTCACTGGCGTGCGCGTGGCACGCAAGCACATTTCCTGGTACACCCGCGGACTCGTCGGCAGCAGCGCCTTCCGCCACACCATGAACCAGCTCGACTCGGTGGCCGAACAGCTCACCGTGGTAAACGATTATTTTGCCCAGGCGGCACGCGCCGACAGCCGTCTGCGCTACGAAACCAACCACGACAACAATAGCGCGCAGAACATGCCGCCTGCCTCGCGGCTCGCGGCATAAAAAGGGAACTTCAACATGATCGAAGAAAACGAAATCGCCGCGTGCATGCGGCGGTCGCTTAACCGCTATTTCAAGGATCTTGACGGCGAAACGCCGAGCGAGGTCTACAACATGGTGGTGAGCGCGGTGGAAAAGCCCCTGTTGGCCTACATCCTCGATCGTGCCGAAGGCAACCAGACCCGCGCCGCCGACATGCTCGGCATCAACCGCAACACCCTGCGCAAGAAAATGCGCGAACACGGCCTTTCCGACTGAATCCATCATGACCATCAAACGTGCGCTTCTTTCCGTGTCGGATAAAACCGGCCTCGTCGATTTCGCCCGCGCGCTGGCAAACGCCGGCGTCGAACTGCTCTCCACCGGCGGCACCGCCAAGGCGCTACGCGACGCCGGCCTCGCGGTGATCGACGTCAGCGAGTACACCGGTTTCCCCGAGATGCTCGACGGCCGGGTCAAGACGCTGCACCCGAAGGTGCACGGCGGCATCCTTGCGCGGCGCGACCTGCCGGAACACGTCGCGACCATGCAGGCGCACGACATGGGCTACATCGATCTGGTGTGCGTCAACCTCTATCCCTTCGTCGCCACGGTGTCGAAGCCGCACACGCTGGACGACGCCATCGAGAACATCGACATCGGCGGCCCGGCGATGGTGCGTTCGTCGGCCAAGAACTACCGCCATGTCGCCATCGTCACCGACCCGGCCGACTACCCGGCGCTGGTCGCGGAAATGCAGGCCAACGGCGGCGCCCTGACCGATGCCACCCGCTTCACGCTGGCGAAGAAAGCCTTCAGCCACACTGCCGAATACGATGGCGCGATCAGCAACTATCTGACCGCGCTCAACGACCGCAACGAACGCGAGACTTTCGGTGAAAAGCTGAACCTGCAGTTCACCCGCGCGCAGACCTGCCGCTACGGCGAGAACCCGCACCAGGCCGGCGCGTTCTACGTCGAGACCCATGCGCCCGCGGGCACCATCGCCACGGCCCGTCAGATCCAGGGCAAGGAACTGTCGTACAACAACATCGCCGACACCGACGCCGCGCTCGAATGCGTGAAGCTGTTCGACGCCGCCCCTGCGTGCGTCATCGTCAAGCACGCCAACCCCTGCGGCGTGGCCTACGGCGCGAACCTGCTGGACGCCTACAACCGCGCCTACCAGACCGACCCGGAATCGGCCTTCGGCGGCATCATCGCCTTCAATGGCCGCCTGGACGGCGAAACCGCGCAGGCCATCGTCGAGCGCCAGTTCGTCGAAGTCATCATCGCCCCCGAAGTCAGCCCGGAAGCGTCCGCCGCCGTCGCCGCAAAGAAGAACGTACGCCTGCTCGAATGCGGAAAATGGAGCGGTGCCGTCGCCCAGCTCGACATGAAGCGCGTGGCCGGCGGCCTGCTGGTGCAGGATGCCGACGTGCTGCTGCACGGCGAACTGAAAGTCGTCACCCAACGCGCGCCCACTGACAAGGAAATGGATGACCTGCTGTTCGCCTGGCGCGTCGCCAAGTTCGTCAAGTCCAACGCGATCGTGTACGCGAAGGAGCGTATGACTGTCGGCGTCGGCGCCGGCCAGATGAGCCGCGTCAACTCCGCCCGCATCGCCGCGATCAAGGCCGAGCACGCCGGCCTCGCGGTGCCCGGCTCGGTGATGGCGTCCGACGCCTTCTTTCCCTTCCGCGACGGCATCGACCAAGCCGGTGCCGCCGGCATCAAGGCCGTGATCCAGCCCGGCGGCTCGATGCGCGACGACGAAGTCATCGCCGCCGCGAACGAGCATGGCATCGCCATGGTGTTCACCGGGACACGACATTTCCGACATTGATTATTGGTAAGCGGCAAGCGGTGGGCGGTAAGCGGGAAACCCCGAACGCGCACTGGCCGTACCGCTCACCGCTCACTCCTTACTGCTCACCAAAATGAAAATCCTAGTCATCGGCTCCGGCGGACGCGAACACGCACTGGCGTGGAAGCTCGCGCAATCCCCGCGTGTCTCGCAAGTGTTCGTCGCACCCGGCAACGGCGGCACGGCAACCGAAGATGGGCTCGTCAACGTGCCGTTGACGGAAATCCCCTCGCTGGTCGAGTTTGTTCGCCGCGACGAGGACATCGCATTCACCGTGGTGGGCCCCGAAGCGCCGCTGGCGGCAGGCGTGGTCGACGCCTTTCGCGCCGCCGGACTGAAGATATTCGGCCCCACGCAGGCCGCCGCTCAGCTCGAAAGCTCCAAGGATTTCGCCAAGCAGTTCATGGCACGCCATGGCATTCCCACCGCTGCTTTCGGCACCTTTACCGACGCCACCGCCGCGCACGCCTACATCGACCAGCACGGCGCGCCCATCGTGGTGAAGGCCGACGGACTCGCCGCCGGCAAGGGCGTGGTCGTCGCGACGACAGCCAAGGAGGCGCACGCCGCGGTCGACGCCATGCTCGCCGGCAACAGCATGGGCGAGGCCGGCCACCGCGTGGTGATCGAGGAATGCCTGCTCGGCGAGGAAGCCAGCTTCATCGTCATGGTCGACGGCGAGCACGTACTGGCGCTGGCGTCCAGCCAGGACCACAAACGCCTGCAGGACGGCGACCAGGGTCCCAATACCGGCGGCATGGGCGCGTATTCGCCGGCGCCGGTGGTCACCCCCGAACTGCACGCACGCATCATGCGCGAGGTGATCCACCCCACCGTCGAAGGCATGGCCGCCGACGGCATCCGGTTCACCGGTTTCCTCTATGCCGGCATCATGGTCAGCGCCGACGGCGCACCCAGGGTGCTCGAATTCAACTGCCGCATGGGCGACCCGGAAACCCAACCCATCATGATGCGGCTGAAGTCCGATCTGGTCGCCCTGCTGGAAGCCGCCGTCAACGGCAAGCTCGACCAGATCGAAGCCGAATGGGATCGTCGCACCGCGCTCGCCGTGGTGCTCGCCGCCGAAGGCTACCCCGACGCGCCGAAGAAGGGTGCCGTCATCAGTGCCTTGCCCGCCGCTGCCGACGACCTGCATATCTTCCATGCCGGCACCGCCGCGCAAGACGATCGTACCGTGGTGAGTGGCGGCCGCGTACTGGCCGTGACCGTACTCGGCGACAGCGTGCGCATGGCGCAGAAACGCGTCTACGAAACGATCGCCAGCATTCATTTCGACGGCATGCAATACCGGCGCGACATCGGCTGGCGCGCGCTTGACCGGAAAAAATGAGATGGTAAGCGGTGAGCAGTGAACGGTGAGATCGACGCGCTACGCGCGCATGTGCGACGCGGCGGCCTGATCGCCTACCCGACCGAATCCTGCTACGGCCTCGGCTGCGACCCGCGCAATCCGCACGCCCTGAAACGACTGCTCCGCCTGAAGGGGCGCGACGCAGCCAAAGGCATGCTGCTGATCGCCGACCGGCTCAAGCCCCTGCAGCCCTTCATCCAGCCCTTGAATGCAGCCGACCGGGCACGGATGCTGCGCGTCTGGCCTGGTCCTGTCACCTGGGTCGTTCCCGCCTCCGCGCACTGCCTGCCCGAACTGACCGGCGGCCGCGCCACGGTCGCGATCCGCGTGACCGCCCATCCCGCCGCCATACGTCTGTGCCGCAGCCTCGGCATGGCGCTGGTTTCCACCAGTGCCAACAAAAGTGGCCGCAAACCCGCCAAAACCGCTGCGGAATGCCGCAGAATATTCGGCGCACGGGTACGCGTGATCGCCGGCCGCATCGGCCGCCGCCGCCGTCCTTCCACCTTGATCGACCTTGCCACCGGAACGATACTTCGCCCCTGATGTCTGCCACCGCCCCCGATACCGCTGCCGTCAAACCCTATCTGCTCGACCTGCAGGCGCGCATCGTCGCCGCACTGGAAGCCGCCGACGGCCTGCCCTTCCGTACCGATGCCTGGGAACGTCCCGAAGGCGGCGGCGGCATCTCGCGGCTGATCGAGGAAGGCCGGGTTTTCGAACGCGGCGGGGTGAATTTCTCGCATGTGCTCGGCAGCCAGTTGCCGCCCTCGGCCAGCGCGCATCGCCCGGAACTCGCCGGCCGCCGCTGGGAAGCAATGGGCGCGTCGCTGGTGCTGCACCCGCGCAATCCCTATGCGCCGACGGTGCACATGAACGTGCGCTGCTTCGTCGCGCTGAAGGACGACGAAGCGCCGGTGTGGTGGTTCGGCGGCGGCATGGATCTCACGCCCTATTATGGCTTCGCGGAGGACGCGCGGCATTTTCATGTCACGTGCAAGCAGGCGCTCGACCCGTTCGGTGCCGACCTGCACCCGCGCTTCAAGGACTGGTGCGACCGCTACTTCTTCCTCAAGCATCGCAACGAGCCGCGCGGCATCGGCGGCGTGTTCTATGACGACTTTTCCGAAGGCAGCTTCGACCATGCGTTTGCGATGACGAAGAGCGTGGGCAACGCCTTTCTCGCCGCCTATCTGCCCATCCTCGAACGCCGCAAGGAACTTGCCTACGGCGAGCGCGAGCGCGACTTCCAGGCTTACCGGCGCGGACGCTACGTCGAGTTCAACCTGGTGTACGACCGCGGCACCCTGTTCGGCCTGCAGTCGGGCGGCCGCACCGAATCCATCCTGATGTCGCTGCCGCCCATCGTGAAATGGCGCTACGACTGGCACCCCGAGCCGGGCACCCCGGAGGCCTCGCTGTATGCCGATTTCCTGACCGCGCGCGACTGGCATGCATAAAATCCCGCGTCGCATCCTGATCGGCCTCGGCGCCCTGTTGCTGCTCCTCGGCCTGGTTGGCCTCATCGCCTACGAATTGCTGTCGTCGGCGCTGGAAGCAAAATACATCGCGCAGGCGGCGCAAAAGATGACCTGGCAAATCCGCCCCGGGCCATCCGACCGCATCCGTTACCCGGGCCAGGGCCAGTACGACGTGCGGCTCGGCTATAGCAAGCTGCCGCATTACCTGGTGCAACTGGACAAGGCCGGCTGGAAAATCGACCAGCAGGCCCGGATCAGCATCCAGATGGCGCGCGCCAGCGACCTCGGCCTGTTCCTGCCCTATCACGAAAAAGACCAGGCCGGCCTCACCCTGCTCGACAGCGACGGCAAGCAGTTGTATCAGGCGCTGCATCCGACCCGGGTGTACCACCGCTTCGAAGACATCCCCAGGGTCCTGGTCGATTCGCTGCTCTACATCGAAAACCGCGAACTGCTGACCGAGCAGTTTCCCACCCGCAATCCGGCCGTGGAATGGGATCGTCTCGCCCAGGCGCTGATGGAAAAAGGCATCAGTCTCATCGACACCCACCGCAACGTGCCTGGCGGCAGCACTCTGCCGACGCAGATCGAGAAGTACCGCCATTCCCCCGAGGGGCTGACCAGCGACATGAGCGAGAAGCTGCGCCAGATGGCCACGGCCAGCCTGCGTGCCTATCTCGACGGACCCAATACGCTGCCGATGCGCAAGAAGACGGTGATGGCTTACCTGAATACCGTACCGCTCGCGGCCGCGCCGCGCTTCGGCGAGGTCAACGGCATCGCCGACGGACTGTGGGCCTGGTACGGGCTGGATTTCGGCGAGATCAACGCGATCCTGGAGAAAAAGACACGCATCGGCGAAACCGCCTATGCAAGCGCGCTGAAGCATGTGCTGTCGCTGATCATCGCCGAGCGCCGCCCGTCCTATTATCTGGCCGCCAACCGCAAGGCACTCGACGCCCTGACCGACGACCATCTCGACCTGCTGGCCAACGCCCACGTGATTTCGCGTGAACTCGCCGATCGCGCCAAACGGGTCAAGCTGCGCAGCACGCAGGAGCGCGTCGACCCGCCGGCGCCTCGCTTCGTCGACCAGAAAGCCACCAACGCCCAACGCATCCGTGTCGCGCAGATGCTGGGCGAGCCTCGCCTGTACGACCTCGACCGGCTGGATCTGCAGGTCGACACCACCATCAACCAGCCGGCACAAAAAATCGTCAGCCGCTATCTGCAAAACCTGGTTCATCCGGAAGCCGCCGCAGCTTCGGGCCTGATCGGATTTCGATTGCTGAAACCCGACAACGCATTCGACCAGGTGATCTACAGCTTCACGCTGTATGAAAAAACGCCATTGGGCAATGTGCTGCGCGTTCAGGCCGACAACCTCAACCAGCCCTTCGACATCAACAGCCAGGCGCGGCTGGATCTCGGCTCCACCGCCAAGCTGCGTACCCTGGTCACCTACCTGCAGATCATTTCGCAAACGTACGACACCTACCGCACGCTCGACGCCAAGACACTCAAGCAAAAAGCGCAGCCGCAACGCGACGTGCTGGCGCAATGGGTAGCCGCTACCCTGCTGAGCCAGCCGGACATCAAACGGGACGCCCTGCTCGATGCCGCGATGGGTCGCCAGTATTCGGCGGCGCGGGAAATGTTCTTCACCGGCGGCGGCCTGCACGATTTCGTCAACTTCGACGCCAAGGACAATAGCCGCGTGATGGACGTGTGGGAGGCCACGAAGAACTCGGTCAACCTCGTCTACATCCGCATCATGCGCGACATCGTGCGGCATTACGCCAGCGCTTCGCCGGGCGCAGCCGCCCGCATACTCGACGACGCCAGCAACCCGATGCGCCAGACCTACCTGATGCGCTTCGTCGACCAGGAAGGCCGTCTGTTCATCCGCCGCTTTTACCAAAACCACAAGAGCCAGACGCCTGTACAAATGGCGGAGGATGTCTATGCGCGCGTCCGCGCAACCCCGCGACGCTTCACCTCGGCGTACCGTTATCTCGAACCGCAGGCCGGATTCGAAGCCTATGTCGCCGCCTTGCACGCCAACGTGCCCGCCAGTGCCAGCCTGAGCCCGAAGACACTCAAATCGCTCTACCAGACCCACGCGCCCGACGCCTACAACTTGGCCGACCGTGGCTACGTCACGCAGATCCATCCGCTGGAGTTGTGGGTGGTGAAAGCTCTGCGCGCCGCGCCCGGGACCAGTCTCAAAACCCTCGACGACCAGGGCGCCGACGCCCGCCGCGAGGTCTACAACTGGCTGTTCAAGACCAGTCGCAAGAATGCGCAGGATATCCGCATCCAGTCGCTGCTTGAGGTCGAGGCCTTCGACGGCCTGCTGCGCGACTGGAAACGCCTGGGCTATCCGTTCGACAACATCACGCCCTCTTACGCCACCGCCATCGGCGCCTCAGGCGACCGGCCGGCCGCGTTGGCCGAACTGATGGGCATCCTGGTCAACGACGGTGTACGTGCACAGACGACGAGCCTCACCGGCATGCATTTCGCGGCCCATACGCCCTACGACACCCGCCTGTCACGCAAGCCGGCCCCGGGCGAACGCCTGCTGCCGGCCGAAGTGGCGCAAACCGTACGGCGTGCGCTGGCCAGGGTCGTCGAAGGCGGCACCGCCGGGCGGCTAGCCGGCGCCCTCAAGGACCCGGCCGGCCAGCCCATCACTATGGGCGGCAAGACCGGCACCGGCGACCACCGTTTCGAGACCTATGGCAAAGGCGGCCAGCTCATCGATTCGCGCGTCGTCAGCCGCTCCGCCACGTTCGTGTTCTACATGGGCGACCGCTACTTCGGCACGTTGACCGCCGTCGTGGAAGGCGAGCAGGCCGGACGATTCGGTTTCACCAGTTCGCTCACCGCGCAGATGCTGAAAACCCTGCTGCCGCAACTGCAGCCCCACCTGTATCCGGAGCCGCCCGCCCCGCCGTCTGCGTCCGTGCAACCCACGCCCGGACCGACGGTGGCGCCGCCTCCTGCTCCCGTTCCTGTCGCCCCGCACGCACCGATGAAGGAAAAACCCGACGGCTCCACCAGCCAGGCCGACCCGACGGTCAAGCAGCCGGTCAACCAGGGCGGTTTCCCCGAGGATCTCGAACCCAACGTGGTGCTGCCGGTTCCGGTCACGCCGCCCGCGAACCCTGCACCTGCCGTTCCGGCACCCTGACGCGGGGGGTGCAGACCAGCCCGGTGCATACAGGTGAGAATGCGCGGCATGCTTGGCTGGGCGGCGCCTGATCGGCCTTTGCGGCCAGTACTAATATTCCACCCCTCGTCTGTTTCATGACCAAGAGCAGCCTGTGACCGTGGCCCCAATAGGCTTAGAAGAGGCCGTTTCCCATGAGGTTCGCCCTGATAGTTGAGGTAAAAAATTAGGCGCATAATCCGCCGGCTTCTGCCTCCTTTTGCATTACGTAATTAAGTAACAGCTGGAAAACATCCATCGCCAAATTAAGACAATAGACCTAGAAAATTCCTGCCACTTTATTCACAAACGTCCGGACCTATGGGCCTCTCCGTAAACTGTTGGGCGTCACTAGAAAGCGACTGATATGCCTTCTGTACCTGCCTTCTGCGATACCTGTGGAACTGCGTTCAACTCCGGCTTCTTTGTCGAGAACGCGACGAACGTTACATTTACCGGAAACAGGTCAGGACCGTGCCCACGGTGCGGAGGCATGGGACATGTGCCGGATGGTGTTTTCAATTTCATCGGAAACACAATCGAAATACTGTCAGCGCCGGAGCGGACGGTCTCTGAACTACATGGCCTTGCTCGCATCATTCGAGAGGCCCGCGACAAGGGCGAAAATAAGGAGCAAGTAGCTGCGCGCATTGAGAAGGAACTTCCATCCCTGTCTTCTCTCGCTAAGCTTTTACCCACAAATAAGAACGAGCTATACGGATTCCTTGGGGTGATTATTGCTGCAGTAGCGCTCTACACGCAGTCGGGCGACAAACCGCCGTCGCAAACTATCGTCAACGTAACTCAGATTGTTCAGCAGATCACAACTTATGAACAGGCCCAGAACCAAGTTCAACCTTCGGCCTCAGCGCAGAAGCAGGGTCGTAATGAGCCTTGTCAATGTGGCAGTGGAAAGAAATACAAGAAATGCTGCGGCGCGCTGAGGTAAAGCTTGGCGGTAAGGGCGGCTGAAGATTAAAAGGACCAGCTTCGGTTCCTTATTTGGCCGCTTTGGATCGGTAGCATACCTATACGTCGAACTGCCCTGAGAGCCGCTCCGGCCGAGGATAGTACGGTCGGTGTGGCCATCCGGGTAACTAAAAAAGTCTAATGCAGCCAGCCCAATCCCAAACAACATTCCATTGCCAAACGGACGCGCCATTGGAGTTGACCGCTGGTTTGAGTTTTTTGAGGGTTGACCTCGGCGAAATGACAGCAAATCCCTGACGCCGCGATTGTATGACACAGCGCTTTATAGAAGCCCAAGGCCCAGGGTCATGCCGGAAGGCGAAATATCCTGATCGATGTTCTTGCCGCGCAGGTGCGGCAAGCGTCACTCCATATCAAACGCACGTCCAGGGAAGGGGATCCTGGGTCCCGCGTGCCAGGCCTTGCGCCTGGCCCCCTGGACTGGGCGCGTCTAGCCGTGCCGGTGCTGCTCGCGCATGCTGTGGCTCAAGTGCTTGCCGATCACCGACAGGAGGCGCAAGCCTTCCTGCGTTCCGGGGTCACGGACCACCCGCATCAAGCATCCAAGGCCGCCCGTCGCCGGCGCGGTCGCCGGGATTTCCTGGCTCGCTTCATGTATCGCGTCGGACAAGGCGATCAAAAGATATTGCGTGTCCTGGCGATCGAGGACCTTGAGCAGATGCATCAGGCCTTCGTTGCGCGTCAGACGGTCGAGCAAGGTCAAGCCCTCGCTCATCGCCCATGACAGCCGCGTGACGATTTCGTCCGACATGGCGTCCCGGGCTGCGGTGACGAGCTGCGCGACTTCGACGAGCCGCTGCAGATCTTCAGTAGCCATTGCGGGGATAGACGTTTCAGTTTGTGTTGTCATGGTTTGGCTTTCTCAGAGCAGTCCGCGTACGCTTGTCCAGTACATCTGGTTGTAAGACATCTTGAACCAGTGCATGGGTTTCGACGGCGGCTTCAGATCGGGTGGGTTCTGATAGTTGAACATCGCGTAGGTCGCGCTGTCGTGGCCTGTTTCAATGAAACAGTAGACCTTGCCGTCGTAGTCGCGGACCGGCGTGCCGATCTTGATCATCGAGGCGATGTTTTCGGCAACCACCTCTGCCTGGAAATGCGCCGCGGAGCCTGTCTTGCTGACGGGCAGATTGGTCGTATCGCCCAGCACGAAGACGTTGTCGTGGCCATTCATGGTGAGTTTGAAGCGGTCGGTCGGAATCCATCCCCCCTCGCCCAGATTGTTCTGCTCGACCACTTCCATGCCACGATGCGGCGGGATGGCGATGAGCAGGTCGTATTGGGTTTCGGTGCCTTCCTCGCTGCGTACCACCTTGTTTCCCACGTCCACTTCGCTGACGTTGAAGAGCGTCTCGTATTCGATACCCATGCGGTCGAATTCCGGCTTGGCCCAGATGGCGACTTCCTTGATCGTGTGAATGCGGCCAATCGGATAGTGGTACTTGATCTTGATCTTGTCGCGGATGCCGCGCGCCTTGAAATAATCGTGCAGTCCGAAGATGAGTTCGACCGGTGCGATCGGGCATTTGTGCGGCACGCCGACGACGACGGCAACCGTGCCCTCCTGGATCTCGCGCAGGCGCTTGAACAGCTTGACCGCGGTGGCTTCGGTGTAGAACGTCTCCGCCCCCTCCACCAGGCCGGGAATCTGCTCGGGAACGATGCGCGAACCGGTAGCCATCACGAGGATGTCGTATTCGTGCACCTTGCCGCTCTTGGTGACGACCCTGTTCTGGTCGAGTTGGAATTTTTCAACCGGGTCCACGTGAAAATCGATGGCCCCTTCGAGCAGGCTCGCCTGATCGCGATACAGCTGGTCCGGGGTCATTTGCCCGAACGCAACATACAGCAGGCCGGGCTGGTACATATGCTTGTCGGATGCCGAAAGCATCGTAATCCGGACTCTGCGGGAACGAATCTCAGCAGACAGCCGCCGTGCCAGGTTGTTGGCCACAATGGTACCGCCTGTGCCACCACCGACGACTAAGATTCTCATTGCATTCTCCTATCCAAAATTAATTACCAGGATGTCCTGGTACCTGGGCGCGACAACGTGCCCAGCCCGTAGCGTATTACTTGGCCTTGCGGATCTTGATGTGCCAGACTCCGTCGATCTTCTCGTTGCTGATGATCTCGTGGCCGACCTTGTTGACCCACTCCGGCACATCGGCACCGGAACCTTCGTCGGTCGACAACAGTTCGAGGGTATCTCCCACGCTGCTCTGCTTCATGTGGGTGATGAGTTCCATCAGCGGCCCGGGGCAGAAGGTATCGCGTGCGTCAACAATCTTGGTATCACTCATTGCAGTTCTCCAGAAAACATGTGGTTCAATTCGCCGCCCGCTCAGAACGTCAGCATCTGCCCGCCTTCGGCATCGCTCAGGAAGCGTGTCAGCCCAGTGGCCGGTCCGATTTCGGCGTCGAAGTCATCGTGCGTGACTTTCATGATGTCCATCGCCATCGAGCACGGCAGCAACTTGGCATCGCCCAGTTCGACCGCCTGCTGGAACAGCACCTTGAAGGACGGCACGCCTTTTTCCTGTGCCATCAGCGCGCCAAGTTCACCTTCGACTGGCGCATCCTCCGTGTGGCCCTTCACGAAATACGGAATGGCATTCATGGACAGGAAGACCGAAACCTCGTCTCCCGTCGCTGCGGCAACCGACGCGATCATTGCTGCCATCTGCAGTTTTTCGCGCGTACCTGTGACGCAGATGATGTTGATTTTTGACATTTGCTTCTACCTTACTTTGTGAGAATTCATGTTCGGACCGATGTCTGGCGACGGTTCATCCAATCAACCGCGATGCCAGCTGAAACGCTTGATGAGCAGGACGCAGACGCTGTCCAGCACGAAACCGACGACGCCGATCACCAGCACCAGTCCCATGAGATGCGAGTATTCCAAGCCTTCGCGCGCATCTTCGATGGCAAAACCGAAGCCGGAGGTCACCCCGAGAAACTCCGCCGGGATGATCACGATCCAGGCGACGCCCAGTGCCAGGCGGATACCAGTCAGGATGTCGAAGGTGATCGCCGGCATGATGATCCGCGTCACCATTTGCCACGGCTTCGCACCGAGGTTGCGCGCCACCTTGAACCAGGCGGGATCGACCTTGGCGAGGCCGGAGGCGGTGGCAAACGCAACCGGCCAGACGGAAGCGATCGCAATCAGGAAGATGATCGCCTGCTCCCAACCCGCGAACACGACAACCGCGATCGGTTCCCAGGACAGCGGGCTGATCATGCGCAGGAACTGGAACGGCACGTTGGTCAGTCGCTGGAACCAGCGAATGCGGCCCATGAGGATGCCGAGCGGGATACCGATGACGATCGCAAGGCCCAATCCCGAACCCAGCCGGTAGCCGGTGCTCGACAAGGCCTTGGGGATGATCCCGTTTTCCCACATCTCGGGCAGCGACTTGAGGGCCGGGATGGGTCCGAAATCGGCAAACTGCGACGTCGAGGGGTTGAGCGCGACAAAGTAGATGCCGATCCCCCAGAGCGCGAACAGTACAGCCAGACCCACGAAGAAATGCAGCGACTTGTCTGCCGTATTCTTAATGGCCCGGGAAAGACAGTTTCCACTGACGCCTGCACTGACTACGCCGCCGCCCACTGTTGCGGTTTGGCTGCTCATTGCTCATTCCCCCCCGCCCATGCAACCGGCGCGGAAAACGCCTGGCCGTGGGACACTCTTTCGATCAAATACGTGTCATTCATATCGTGTAACTTCTTATCAACGTTCATATGTATGTCCAGATGGAGCGTGGCCATCAGCCGGCAGTCCGGCGTATCCCGGAACTGCCCTGCCGAAGCGTAGGATTCCTTGCCCATCAGCCTCCCCGATGCCAGCTGTAGCGTTTGATGAGCGCCACCAGGATGCTGTCGAGGAAATAACCGACGATACCGATCGTGACCACCATCGCAGTAAGGTGGTTGTACGAAAGCGTCTCGCGCGCATCCTCGATGGCGTAGCCCAGGCCGGACGTCACGCCGAGATATTCGGCCGGGACGAGCACGATCCACGCAACCCCCAGCGCGAGGCGGATGCCCGACAACACGTCGAACGTGATCGCCGGCATGATCACCTTGGTCAGGATGTGCAAGGGCTTGGCGCCAAGATTGCGCGCCACCTTGAACCAGTTCGGGTCGACCTTGGCCAGCCCGGCCGCAGTGGCAAACATCACCGGCCAGACCGCCGCGATCGCGATCAGGAAGATGATCGACCCGTTCCACGTTGCGAACACCAGCACCGCAAGCGGCATCCAGGAGAGCGGACTGATCATCCGCACGAACTGGAACGGCGAGTTGGTGAAGTCACGGAACCACTTGATGCGCCCCATGAGGATGCCGATCGGCACGCCAATAACAATGGCGAGCAGAAGCCCTGAACCCAAACGAAAGCCGCTGGCAGCCAGCGCATTCTGGATCTTGCCCATTCCCCACAGTTCAGGGAACGCCTCGAGTGTCGGGACCAGCCCGAACTTGACGAAGGTTTTCGTCGTCGGGTTGTTGGCGATAAAGTACCCCCCGATCAACCAGAGGATGGCCAGGATCGCGATGCCGCCCGCGGCCCAGCCAAGACTCTGCACCGCCCGATGCTTCATCAGGCGGCAAAAGCCGCCCTCCTCGGCGGATGTGACTGCATAATTCATAGTTCAATCACCTCGGTACGCACAAAGGGATCGCCTTTTTGCGGCACGCTCAGATCCTTCTTCCATGCCGGGTTGGCATTGAGCGCTTTCTTGATATATGTGTAATTGACGAGGTCCTTGGCCACGAAATCGGGGGTGAGGTCGTTCAGGAATCCCAGGTCGCCGCCGACCAGTGTTTTCTTGAGTTCTTCGGTAACGTACTTGGTGGCACTCGGGTACGGCCAGCCCTGGAAATTGATACGGCTCTGGCCCCATTCCGGATGCTTGATGGCGGGCGGCGTCGCATAATCGGCCGGGCTGTAGAACAGCATCGCGCGCTCGACGACCTCGGCGGGGAACGGCATGTATTTCTTGCCGTCCTTGGACAGCATCTGCGCCATCGCCTTCTTGTTATTGGTGATATAGAGCTGCGCTTCGACAATGGCGTTATGGACACCTTGCGCCCAGGCCGCACGGGCAGGATCCATGGCATCGTCCTCGTGCATGATGACTACGCAGCAAGGATGGCCCTTCCACACGTCGCCGGTGAAGCGCAGCATCTGGCCACCCGCCTTGAGCTCCCCGAGCGCATTGAACGGTTCGGCGACGCAATAGCCGTCGATCTGTCTCGCTGCAAGCGCGGGCGGCATGTCGGGCGGGTTCAGCACGAGGAAGTTGCACTCGTTGGGTGCGAGCTTCGCGTTTTGCGGCCGGACCACGGGCGTAATTCCGGCTTCCCGCAGGATTTTCTGCGAGATGATGTTGTGGATCGAGTACCAGTACGGCACGGCGAACTGCTTGCCGCCGAAGTCCTTGGGCGAGGAAATACCGCTGCTCTTGTGGACGATGATGCCTGAGCCGTTGGTGTGGTTCCAGGCCGTGATCTTCACCGGGAACTTGTTGTTGTAGCGCATCCAGATCGGCACCGGGATGAGCATGTGCGTGAGGTTGAAACGCTGGGAAGAGAAGGCTTCGACCAGCGGCGACCAGCCGCGAATCAGCGTCGGCGGCTCCGACTGGATGCCCTCCTTCTTGAAGAAGCCCATTTCATGCGCGACCAGAAGCGTCGCCGCATCGGTAATCGGGAGATAGCCGATTTTGACCACCGGGTCGAATGGCTTGGAAAATTTCTTTTCGGCAGCGAAAGCCGATGAAGACAGCATGCCGCCCATGCCAGCCATGCCACCCAAGGCGGAGAGACCGGCCATCTTGAGCATGTCGCGCCGGCTGACGCCCGAGCCGAGGACGGAACTGAACAGCGGGTCATAGGCAAGTTCCAGATTGGGATCTTCCATGCCGTCGCCGATGTCCGGATTGTCGGGCATCATCTTCTGCATGCGCGGGTCGATCGGACGGGCCTTGCCACATGTACCGCATGAACATCCATCAACGTGCACCAGCGGACGCGGCTGGCTATGCTCTTCGTATAGATATTTCTTCATTCTCGGTCTCCTAAGGTGAGGGTCGGTATCCCGACCGGTGTTTGCTCATCCTGCCTCTTCATTTTGAGCAATTCGGGTAAGTCGCAGATCATGCAGCCAGCGTGGCCGACTCCGGTTTCTTGTAGTTCGCCGCTTCCTGGAACGTCGCCATCAGGCGCGTACGCAAAGCCTGAACCTCCGTGTCGTGACGATCGCGCGGATCGGGGAGGTCGATATCCAGTTCGTGAACGATGTTTCCGGGCGAGCCCGCCATGATCACGGCACGGTCGCCCATGATCACGGCCTCGTCGATATCGTGCGTCACGAAGACGATGTTGAAGCCCTTGCGCTTGGCGATGGAGCGCACATCTTTTTGCAGGGATGAACGCGTGAATGCGTCAAGCGCGGAGAACGGTTCGTCCAGCAGCAGGAGTTCCGGCTCCATCACCAGCGAGCGGGCCAATGCCACACGCTGTTGCTGGCCGCCCGAGAGATCCTGCACATTGGCCGCGGCGAAATCCTGCAGCTCGACCAGCTTGATCGCCTCCGTCACGCGCTCTTCGGTTTCTTCCTTGGACCAACGCCCGAAGCTCAAGCCGACGCCGACGTTCTGGGAAACCGTCATCCAGGGAAACAGGTGCGGCGCCTGGAACATCATGACCCAGCGGGGCGACGGTGCAGTAATCGCCGTCCCATTGAGCAGGACCTTGCCTTCGGTGGGTTTCAGGATGCCGGCCAGAATATGGAGCAGCGTGGATTTGCCGCAACCCGAACGGCCGATAATTGCCAGCGCCTCACCGGGCGGCGACACCAGATCAACCCGATTGAAGGTCACCCCGGTCCGCGAACTGTAACGGTGGGTCAGGCCCTGGATCTTGATTTCTGTTCCACGTATTGCCATCTACATATTCCTCTGTTTATTTCCGTCGCCCGGCCCACAAGGACTCACGGCAGGATTCTGGTTACTTTCGCGGGACGCTTCGCCCGCGGCCTGCCCGGCCCTTGCCGGGCTCCCGCCCATCAGGCGCTGTTGAGACGTTTTCCAACTTCCTCCAGACGACGGGCCAGTTCCGCCTCGTCGATCAGGCCACGCTTGATCATCGAGTGAGCCAGCGCCAGAAGCTGTCGTTCGGGGAACGGCACATCCTCGTAGAGCGTTTCCGACAAGTCGTCCTCTTCGGCGCGCCGCTCGAGTGAAGGCAGGGCACAAGAGCCCGGCTCAACCTGATCGTATGGCTTGACGCAGGAGTCGGCGGCGAGCATGTCGCACGTTGCCTCCAGGTCGATCTTCCAGGGAGGATCGGGATTCGTGACGCCGTACTGTGCCGCCAGGTCCTCCCAAACCCGTCCGCGACCGCGGACGTCCTCAAGTACGCCAATCGGCGTCAGATCGGTACCGCTCCAGCGATCGGCAGTGCCGGGAACATTTTTTTCAACTGTGGCCATGACTCGCTCCTTGCTAACGTACTGCCTGATGCTCAGTGGTCGTGATGAACCGGACGAATCGCCTTACGCACCGGACGCTTGGCGTTCGAGGTAATGCCGGGTTTCGGCACCGCTACGCCGATCAGGCAATCGCGCGTCACGATCTCGGTCAGTTGATCCTCGGTCCAGCCTTCCGTGCCTTCAGGACGGGTCGGCATGACGATGTAGCGGGTCTTCTGGTTGGAGTCGGCAACACGAACCTGAACTTCCGGCGGCAGTTGCAGACCGAACTCGGCGAGCACCTGACGCGGCCAGCGCACCAGGCGCCGACGATAGTTAGGCGTGCGATACCATTCGGGCGACTGCCCCAGGATCGGACGCGGATAGCACGAGCACAGGGTGCATACCACGACATGCTTCAAGGTGGGCGTATCCGCCAGGACGCGCAGGTTGCAGTAGTCGCTGGGGGTGCCGAACTGGGTCGGGGGACTGGTCACCCAGTTCACGCCTACGGCCTTGCTGGCCTCGACGCCATCTTCGATGCAAAGCTTTTTGTACTCGGGATCCAGCCAGGCCTTGGCAACCAGGCGCGCTGCGGGCAACGGGCCAAGGGTATGCACGTACTCCTTCCAGACGCGGTGGTCTTCAGCGGAAAAGAGTCCTTTTTCGATGGCCAGTTCACGGACAGCCATTTCGAGAATTTCGAAATCGCTGACTTCATCGACCATCGGAGCCGGCTTATGGCCGTGGTCGTGGTCATGGTCGTGGTGATGATCAGACATGTGTATTTCCTCTAGTCAATAATGTCCGCGAGTCGATTCAAGCCGACTCAAGATAACGTTCCGGGATTTCGGTCTCCAGCGTGTCATTGCCGAAGCTGTCGCTGTACTCGGGCCAAAGTTCCTTCTGCGCAAACACGATGCTGTAGAACCACTCCGGGTGATCCTCATTGCCAAATGCCTCGTCTTCGGCTGCCGGGCTCTCATACACCAGCTTGACGACGGTTCCCGTCGCGCCGCGCGTATAGGTCATGGTGCGGGTATAGAACAGATCGGGCAGATCCTTGATGCGCACGCGATCGCCTTCCTTGAACTTGGCCGGACCGGCCTTGCCCCTGAAGCACTGTGGATCGCCAATGCCGGTGGCCATCTTGGCGTGGTGGGTTCTGTCGTAAACAGGCTTATTGCTCATAGCGTCTTCACCTCTTGAAATTTACTTGGTCTTTGCGGGGAGGTATTCGCCCAGACCCTGATCTGACTTGGCGCGTTTTTTCACTTCATCGATCTTGTTGACAAGTTCGGTGAGCGTGCAGAATTGCTTGTCGACCAGGATGCGTGCCGCAGTCAGCAGCCAGCGGCCGTAGTAGGGCAATCCCAGGTATTGCGTCTGGCCGACATCCACGTTCTGCTTGCGGCGACGCTCTTCGGCAGTCCACACACCGCGCCATGCCAGGCATTCGCAAGTGGCAAAGGTATTCAGTTCCCAGACCTCTTCTTCCTTCTCGGTCCATACGATGGGCACATCCGGTTCGCCGCCGACGTCGTGCGAGGTACGCGTATAGGCGCGCCACAGCGAGTGGTCGATCTGGTCGGGTGAGGGCGCGTGCGTCTGCTTGTGCAGAGCCGGCTGCATGTAGCCGACAGTCTCGATATGTCGGAGCACCTCTTCTCTGGTTGACGATGACATTGTGTTGACTCCTTTGTGGATTACGAACAAGTCGGCTTGCCGTAATGCGATTTATGGTTGCCTTACTTCTACGCCAACTCGGCTTCTACAAATTACCAACATCAAAAACCTGAAGCGTTTCCGGTCTACACCTTCATGTTTGCGTTGCGGTGGATTCCATCGCAGATCTTTGATGGCCCAACTATGCGTCATCTAACTATTGGTTTCCAAGTCTTAATTCCGATGATCCCCATAGGGTTTTACTATAGGCCCAAGACCCGCTTGCAGACTGGATTCCAGCATTTCAGAACACATCGAAACCCGTTTGTCACAGGGCATTCAAACACCCCTCTCCAAACAATATCCAATAGATATCTTTCACATCTCCATCCGGATCGTTCCACGCTGACTTAACAATAGGATCAGATACGGTGCGCTATGTAAGTGTAGTAATTGCATGCGGCAAAGAATGTTCCGTTCTCCATTGCCTGACGCTGCTCGTTGTGCCAGACCTCCATCGCGCGTTCCGGCAGCAATCCTGCCTGTTTGACATAGGGCACATAGGTCTCGGCAAACGACTTGAAATAGCTTGCCTGGCCGATCTCGACCACGGCATCGCCCCAGGCGTCAGCCAGCTCCAAGCCGAGCTCGGGCAGGAGTCTCGGCAGATCGCGCATGATCCGCGGATTGTTGAACGTGGCGTTCGCCAGAGCTTCGTCGACAAGGCGGCCGAAGTCGTGGTCAGGGTAAGCATAGGTCAGGGAGGCGTAATCGCCATCAAAAACAACCACGGTTCCGCCAGGGCGGACAACACGCGCCATCTCGCCCAATACCGCGAGCGGTGCAGTCACATGGCTGATCAGCGTGTGCGCGATGACGACATCGAATGTCGCATCGGGAAACATGAGGCGGTGCGCGTCGCCGGTCTGGAAAGCGATCCGTCCATCGACCTTCTCGTTTCGCGCGAAACCGTTCGCCGCATCGATGAAATGGCCGCATTGATCGACTCCCAGCGCCTTGCCGGAAAAGTCGTCCCGGCGCGCGATCGACCGCAACACAGCCCCCGTGCCGCAGCCCACTTCCAGGATCTGGACGGATGGGGGCAAGGCAAGTCGAGTCACATAGTTGTCGAGCAGGCGTGCAAAGACACCATCACGTGCCCGGCTTTCAAGTCGGGCGACGAGACGTTCGAGTGCGGCCTCATCAAGTTCATTGACGAAACGGTGGGGGTCACGCGCAGCCATGCTTCACCTCATCTTTAAAACGAAGCCCGATCGTCCAACACAGTCGAATCCGAAAAGCAGGCACCCTCCCGACAACCGGAGTGGCGGATCGATGCTGAAGCCCAGGTCGCCGCACAGCACAATGGCCTGCGGCATATTCATAAAAAAAAGCCGCCTCGCGAGGAGGCGGCAACCCTAGGACATCCGGCACAGGAGGAGTAGATACCGGATTGAGGAGCCCTAACACTTATGTTCAATGAATGCTTGTTCACATGATCAGTTCTGGCAGCTTCACGGCAAACGGGACCTCACTCCCGTAACGCCCTCTCGGAGGCGTAGCCATGACGCGCTCACCAGGATTTATAGGGCAGGAACTTGCCGCTGATCGTGACCAGTACGCGATCGCCTTTCGGGTCTTCCTGTCTATCGATGTTCATGGTGAAGTCGATGGCGCTCATGATGCCGTCGCCGAATTTCTCGTTGATCATCTCTTTGATCGTCTCGCCATACACGTTCAGCATCTCGTACCAGCGGTAAATCAGCGGGTCCGTCGGAATGGGACGATCCCATGTCTTGGTCGGGAAGCACTGCAACGCGGCCGAAATCTCACCGCCAAGACCAAGCGTCTTGGCCACCGCATCGGCCTGCGGCTTTTCCAGATGGTTCATGCCCAGGCATGCCGAGCAGACAAACTCGTCGGACAAGCCCGCCGACTTGGCGATGTCGCCCCACGTCAAGCCTTTCCCGGACTTGGCCTGGAGGATCGCTTCTTTCATTTCTGTTTTATTCATCCGTACTGCTCCTTGCGTTGACCTGACGGACGGGCCGCCCGGCAACTGTGTCTCTGGTCAAATGGGTGCGGGTAATGCGTAAACGATCCGTTCGGGGAGGACATCAACTGCCCGGAAGCCCTCCCCATTGCGTTGTTCAGCTTCCCACGCGGGCCGCCGCTACCCGATAGAAACGCTGTTGGAACACCGTGCTGTCCTGAAGCTGATGCAAACTCTTCACGGCAGCGAGAATCGCCAGATCCAGCAGCGGCTCGATGAGAACGACCGACATGTAGGCGACACCGAACGTCCCGATTTGCGCCAGATTCGCGGCACCCACGCCCTGGCCGTAGATAGCCCAGAAGGCAACCCAGGCCACCACGCCACCCTGGTAGGCGGTCGACAGTGCCAGGCACTGGCTGTATTTCACATCCTTGTAAGCCGTTTTCTCAGGAATATAGCGATGCGCAATGGCACTGAGCGCGAACAGGGGCACCAGCAGCGTCGTCATGTTCATGCCGTATTGCGGCAGATCCCACGGCGCAAAGAAGAGGCCCTGCGTCAACAGTCCGAGCGCCAAACCTATGGCCGCCGGCGCCGCGCCGAACATGAGGAAGAGTGTCGAGCCCAGGATCAGGTGGACCTCGGAAACACCGATCGGATAGTGCGGAAAGACCTCGAAGAAGCTGAATACGAGGGCCGCTGCGATCAGGCTGCGAATTCCCAGGGGGAGGATCCCGTCCTGTTTGATCGAATTCAATGCCTGCTTCGCCGTATAGCCAAACACCCCGATCGCCGTAGCGTAACTCAGTGTCATTTTGGCGCCTTCAACAATACCTGGTTCAATATGCATGGTGTTTCCTCCTTTGTGCACTCTCTAACGAATCTTGTTGCCCAGCCCCAGCCAGGTAACGACCAGTAATCCAGACAGAATGACCGACAGACTGCCCCACTTCCATGTGCGCCGGCCTGCGCCGCACGCCCATGTGGCAGAACCTTGCATGTCGATCAACGTCAAACTACGACACGTGCTCGATAGTCCATAAACATTCTCGAATATGCCGATTCACTACCGGTCACCCCCCGTCCAGGCAGGTTCGGTCATAATGAAAAGCCATGTCGATCTGCTGCTCTGTCTTTAGGAACATCGATACAAATCGTATGTTCACAACAATGGACTAACTGGCTATAGTTTTCCAAGTCTTTATTCCGATTAGTGCTATAAGGTTTGGCTATGCAACGCAATCTCATCTTCCCTCGCTCCATTCGCTACCTGATCGCGGTGGCGGATATGCAAAGCTTCACGCGCGCCGCGGAACTGCTGTTCGTTTCGCAGCCCACGCTGTCGCAACAGATCAAGCACCTGGAAGATTTGCTCGACGTGCAATTGCTGGATCGGTCCGGACGGACGGTGCAACTGACTGCCGCTGGAGAGGTGTATCTGCACTATGCCCGTCGCGCCTTGCGCGAACTGGACGAAGGAAAGCGGGCCATCCATGAACTGCAGGACCTGAGCCGCGGTTCGCTTCGCCTGGGGATGACACCCATCACCGACCACCTGGTCAGCCCTCTGCTGGAATCCTTCAATACCCGCTATCCCGGAATCACCGTCAGCACACGGGAATTGCCGCAGGACGCCGTCGAGGCCAACGTGGCAGAGGGAAATCTCGATATTGGCATCGCTTTCTCCAACGTGCTCTCGACCGCAGCCCGCTCGAACGAGATCGACACCCATATCCTGTTCACTGAAACGCTGAACCTGGCCGTCGGCAAGGCGCACCCCCGCGCCGGCCAGACCGAATCGTTGAGCCCGCAGGTACTGGAAAACGAGTCGCTGGTATTGCTCAACACCGATTTTGCGCTGCGGCGCCATATCGACCTGTATTGCCTGGAGCATGGGATTACGCCGCGTATCGCGATGGAAACCAATTCGCTCAGCGTCATTGTCGAAGTCGCCCGCCTCGGCCGGCTTGCCACCATCCTTCCCCACAGCATTATCTGTTCGCAGCAGGGTCTCCATCCGGTAATGCTGCAACCCGACATGCCGCACCACACGATTACCCTGATCTGCCGCAAGTCTGGTTACAAGAGCCCGGCCTGTACGGCATTTGGCGTGCTGGCAACACTCTGGTGCCATAACCGCCCCGGTGCCAGCAAAAGCGCGCTCGCGGAGTTCGGCGCCGATTTCGATTCCCTGCTCGAAGAATCCACTTCGAGCGAATAGCCGTTTCAGGCGCGCCGGCAGGGAAATTACGTTTCCGGATGACGTGCCGACACACCATAATCCATTCCTATTAGCACGATCGAAATAAGGTCTTGGACAAGCATTTTTGCCTGGCCCATAGTATTATCCGAAGGCGACGGACAAATGAGCTCGAGCGATCTCGCTACCGCCTGCAGTGATCACGAAGGCGCAGCGCAGATCCCGCACACTGAAAACCCACCCTGTCAAACGCCGTCGCCCGAACCTCGGAACCAGACTTCAATCCCTCGGGTGAAACACGAGTTTCTACATGGAGAACGAGCATGAAAATCGAGCTGGCCGAACCCTACCGCGATACCGAGCGGGGACGCGAAGCGGAATCGCTTCTGCTTCCCTGCGTGCAATGCGGCCAATGCACCTTTACCTGCCCGACCTTCCGGCTGCTCGACGACGAGTGGGACGGGCCGCGTGGACGCATTTATCTCATCAAGCAGTTCATGGAGGGCAAGGAACCCACCCCAGACATGCTTGAGTTGCCGGCCTATTCCCTCAGCACCCTGGAAGGCCGGACGCTCAGCGCCAATCTGCAACTCCATCTCGATCGCTGCCTTGGCTGCCGGTCCTGCGAAACCAGCTGCCCGCAGGGCGTCCGCTATGGACGTCTGCTCGATATCGGGCGAGAGCTGGTCGAAAAGGAATCCCCCCGTCCGCTCAAGGAGAAACTGGCCCGCCGCGCGCTGCGTGCCGTGGTGCCCTACCGTTACCGGTTCACGGCGTTGCTACGCACAGGGCAGGCCCTGCGACGCTTCCTGCCGGATGAGCTTCGCGCGCGGATCCCGCAGCGGCGCAAGGCCGGCAGCTGGCCCGATCGGCCGCATGGCCGGCGCATGCTGATCTGGCAGGGATGCGTGCAGCCCGGCCTCGCGCCCGACATCAATGCCGCATCTGCACGCGTGCTGGATCGTTTCGGAATCCGGCTGATTCCGGCCAGCGACGGCTGTTGCGGTGCCCTGAGCCATCACATGGCCGAGACGAACGAAGCGCGTGCCTTCATGCGCAAGAACATCGACGCCTTGTGGCCGCACATCGAGGCGGGCGCCGAAGCCCTCGTGCTCACTGCAAGTGGGTGCGGCATGCACTTTCGCGAATACGGCCAGCTGCTGCACGACGATCCCCAATACCGCGACAAGGCAGCCCGCATCTCGGAACTGACCCGGGACATCGCGGAAATCGTCGCCGAGGAATGGAAAGACGACCCGCTTCACGCCCTGCCCGCACCTCAGAAGCCGCGGCGCATCGTCTTCCAGTCATCCTGCAGCCTGCAGCATGGCGAAAAACTGAACGGCGTGGTCGAAAAACTGCTGAAGCGCGCCGGGTTCAAACTCCTTCCCGTTCGCTATCCTTTCATGTGCTGCGGTTCGGCAGGGGCCTACTCTCTCCTGCAGCATACGCTCTCGGAATCGTTGCGCGAGCGCAAGCTGGAAACCCTGCTGGTCAGTCGCCCGGAGGCCATCGCAACGGCCAATATCGGCTGTCTGACCCATCTGGCCCTGGCGTCGCCGATACCGGTCAGCCATTGGATCGAATTGCTGGACAAAACATTCCAGGAAGCAGATTCCCAACTACGCGGCAATCCTGAGCCGCACATGAACCCGGCGCCCGCCAACGCCCATTCTTTACACAAGGAACGGCCTGTCTCCGAAGCGGGCACACCAAGATCATTCGATAAAAACGATCTCAGCAGGAAAAACAAGGGAATGAAGACAACAACAAGAATCGTGAGCCTCTTCGTATTGCTCATGTCCGGCCAATGGCCCGTGGCAGCGCTGGGCGCGCACCCCCTCCTTACGGAGGACACCGGCACCCAGGGCACCGGCCATGTTCAACTGGAATTGACGCACGATCTCAGCTACACGAAAGACGACTCCACCAACACACGCGATCAGCGCATCAATACCGTTCTATCCATTGGCCTCACGGACACCCTCGACGTGATCGCCTCCCTGCCGCATGATCGTCAGACCGACCGGCTGGCCAGCGCAGACACTACTGTCCGGGGGGTTTCGGACATGGAGATTGCCGCCAAATGGCGTTTCTACGATGAAGGCGCACTGAGTTTCGCCCTGCGCCCCGGGCTGGGGTTGCCGACCGGAGACGACGACAAGGGGTTGAGCGCGGGACATGTCACGCCCAGCCTGTTCGCCGTGATGACGTATGCAGGCGAACCCTGGACCTTTCACGTGCACCTTGGCTATACGCGCAACATCCACGACGGAACGGACGAGCGGAACCATATTTATCACGCTTCGGTTGCCGCGGAATACGCGCTGGGCGAATCGCTAAGACTGGTAGGCGACGCCAGCGTGGAAAACAGCGCCATCCGTTCGGGCCATCCCAACGTGGGCTCCATGGTGCTGGGGCTGGTCTATTCCGTCACCCCGAATCTGGATATCGATCTCGGATATCGCAAGGGCCTGACCCATCCGGCCGCGGATTCGGTGTGGCTGACCGGCTTGGCCATCCGCTTTTAGCGGCACGCCGCACGCAGGAAAAGCTTTTATACTACCCGGTTGATTGTTGCTGGGCAGCACAGCCATGACGCACCCTTTCCACATCGTTGACGTTTTTGCAGAACGGCCCTACGCCGGGAATCAACTGGCGGTGGTCACCCACGCCGACGACCTCTCCGACGAAACGATGCAGCAGATCGCGACCGAGATGAATTTCTCGGAAACGACCTTCGTCTACAACGCCCCAGAGCGCGATGGCGGCCACCGAGTCAGGATCTTCACGCCTGCACGGGAAATCGCCTTTGCCGGGCACCCGATCCTCGGGACGGCCTGGGTCATCCGGGAACAGATTGCGCCCGGCTCCTCGGCGCCGGTACGGCTGAATCTTGCGGTCGGCCAGGTCCCCGTCACGTTCGAAGCCGCTGCCGACGAAGCCGAGACCGCATGGTTTCGGGCACCTCAGGTGACATCCGGAGCGACATGCGACCGCGAACCCGTTGCGGCGGCGCTGGGCATCTCGCCTGACGATATCGAGACGACGTCCCCTATCCAGCAGATGACTGCCGGCATTTCAGCCATGATCGTGCCCCTGCGCAGCCTCGACGCGCTACGCCGCTGCAAACTGGATCTCGACGCCTTCGCGCCATTGACCAGGCAAGGCTTTCCTTCGCTCGTGTACCTGTTCTGCCGCGAGACGCATCACGCCCGCAATGATCTGTGCGTCAGGTTCTTTTTCGAGGCGCACGGCGTACGCGAGGATCCGGCGACGGGCAACGGGGCCGCCTTCCTCGGCGCCTATCTCCTGCAACATCCGATTCTCCCCGGGTCCAGCCTGTCACTTCGCATTGAACAGGGCTATGAAATGAACCGGCCCTCCCTTGTGAGGCTGCGTGCCGGCACGGCCGACGGAACCCCCGAAGTGAGTGTGGGCGGACGCGTGATTCCCGTCATCAAGGGGGAACTGCTTTGACGCGAAAACCCTGTCGAATCAGCCGGTTTTTTCGCGACCGACTCGCCCCGGCGGCTTGGGATCGCGCATAAATCGGATATGCTGAAAAGCTACGTCTTCTGATCGCACCATGAAAGACAACATCCACCCCCTGATCCAGCACACGGCGCCCGATTCGGGCAACGTCAGCATCCCGGCGCTGCGCGTGCTGTCGGAAATCACCACCAGCCTGTCCACCGACTCCAACGTCGAACAGCTGCTTGGACGCTTCCTGTCGACCATGATCCGGCTGGCGGGCGCCCAGGCAGGGGCGGTGCGCGTCATCACCGACGACCGCACGCATTTGCGGCTGATCGGTTCGGTGGGGCTGCCGCCCGAACTGGTCGAGCACGAAGCCATCGTCAGCGTCGATTGTGGCGTATGCGGCAAGGCCGCGCGCGAGGTGACGGTAAGCAGCTGGAACAACGTCGCCTTCTGCAAGCGGCAAGCCAACGACGCCTATTTCAGCGACAGCTGCAACACCGTGGTCGCGGTGCCGCTGATGCACAAGAATCAGGTCATGGGCGTCTACAACCTGTTCCTCGAAGAAGGCAAAACCGTCCCCGAGGATGTACGCCTCTTGTTCCGCTCGATCAGCGAACACCTCGGCATCGCGCTGGAAAATGCCCGTCTCACCCGCGAGAACATGCGCATCTCGCTGATGAACGAACGCCAGATGCTGGCCAACCAGATCCACGATTCGCTGGCGCAAACGCTGGCCTACGCCAAGATGCGGCTCACCGTATTGAGCGACGCCATGCGCCACGAGGACTACCCCAAGGCCAACCGCTATCTGGGCGACGTCGAGGAAGCGGTCGACCTCGCCTACGCCGACCTGCGCGACCTCATCACACAGTACCGCGACCGCATCAACCCGCGCGGCCTGGTGCCGGCGATCCAGGAAATGGCCAAGAGCTTCCGCAAGAAGGCCAATGCCGACGTCGATTTCCTCAATCTGGTACAGGATGTCTCGCTATCGCCCGACGAGGAGATCCAGGTCTTCCACATCATCCAGGAATCGCTCTACAACATCGCCAAGCACGCCCGCGCGCGCCATGTCGTCATCACCTTCGACCTCGAAAACGGCCAGTACATCGTCAACGTCGCCGACGACGGCGTCGGCGTGCAGAAGAAGAACGACGAATCGTCCACCATGGGCAAGAGCTTCGGTCTGACCATCATGCGCGAGCGAGCAGCCAAGCTGAACGGCAGGCTCAGCGTGGAATCCAGCCCGGCCGGCGGCACCGTCATCCGTCTCGTCTTCCCGCAACGCGCCGCATCCCATCAGCACAGCGAGCACCCCGCATGAGCCTCACCCGCATCATCCTCGTCGACGACCATACCCTGTTCCGCAAGGGACTGGCCGAGTTGCTCGAGCAGAGCGGCAGCATCGAAGTCACCGCCTTCACCGGCAATCCGGACGATGTATCCAGGCTGCTGCGGGCGCATCGCCCCGACGTCCTCATTCTCGACCTCAACATGCCGGGAACGGACGGCATCACGCTGATGCAACAGTTGCGTGCGGAGGACTTCGACCTGCCCATCCTCATCCTCACCCTGTCGGAAGCCGAGGACGACCTCGCGCGGGCGCTGCGTGCCGGCGCCAATGGCTATCTGCTGAAAAGCATGGAACCCGACGAAGTGGTCGACGCCATCCTGCGCGCCCAGCGCGGCGAGACCGTCGTCGCGCCTGCCATGACCGCCAAGCTGGTCAAGCTGTATGACCAGAAAGGCCAGGATGCGGGCTCCCTGCTCGACGCGCTGACCCCGCGAGAGCGCGAAATTCTTTCCCACCTGTCGCGCGGCGAAAGCAACAAGGCCATCGCACGCACCTTCGACATCAGTCACGACACCGTCAAGCTGCATGTCCGCCACATCCTCGCCAAGCTGAACCTGTCGTCACGGGTGGAAGCGGCAGTGTTTGCCGTCGAGCACCGGGTGGCACCCGGCGGGAGAAACGACGGACGCTAGTTCCATGGCAATCGGCCACCCCGGGAATCGGAGCACGTCCGCATACATTTGAAGACCTCTGCACTCTAAACAATGTCAATGCGCATCCGCTATTGAGCAATCATGCTTTGCTTGCGAATCAGCTGCCGTGCCCTGTTTATCTGGGTCGCATTGACCGTGTATCTGGGAATGCCGCAGCCCGCCCTGGCAATGGAAACGCTGCGCATCCTGGCGTGGCCGGGCTACGCCGACGCGGATCTGGTCAAGATATTCGAGCAGCGCCATGGCGTGCATGTGGACGTCACGCTGGTCGACAACGACGACGTCCTGCGCGAGAAGATGGCAGCCGGGCAGGGCGCACACTTCGACGTCATCGCCGCCAATACGGCAGAGATGGTGCACTACATCGACAATGGCCTCATCCAGCCGATCGACACGCAGAACATTCCCAACCTCCGCAAACAACTGCCCCGCTTCAGGCCTTTGAGCGCCATTCCCGGCATCACCCGTGCCGGCAGAGTGTACGCCATCCCTTATACCTATTCCGAAATGGGCCTGATCTACGATCGCCGGCGTTTCAAGACCGCCCCGAGCACATACGCCGACCTGTGGGACTCCCGGTATGCCGGCCAGGTATTGCTGTTCGACGGCAGTACGCATAATTTCTCGTTGGCAGCACTGGCGCTCGGCCTCGATCCGTTCCATATCCCGCCTAGCGCCAAGCAGCAGGTCCTGAAGAAACTGCTGGAGCTGCGCCGCAATGCACTGGCCTTCTACAACCTGCCCGAGGAGGCGACGCAGCTCTTCCGCGAACAATCCGCCGCCCTGCTGTTTGCCAACTATGGAAGCCAGCAGGTCAAGCAGCTGCGCGACGCAGGCGCCGACATCGGTTATGTGGTCCCGCGCAAAGGCGTACTGGCCTGGCTCGATTGCTGGGCAGTTAGCCGCGGTGCGCGCAACAAGGCATTGGCGGAAGCCTGGATCGACTACACCCTGGAACCCGCTGTCAGCCAGGCCTTGAGCGCACGCCAGGGGCTGGCCAACACGCTCGAGGCTGCCGGCGCCGCGCATGCCGGCGGCCGCGTGATCTGGCTTCAACCAGTGGAAGACGACGCCTGGCGCAACCGGCTATGGCAGCGCATCCTCTCTGGCGAGCGCGAATCCAGCCTGTTGCAATGAAGCTCGGCATCCGTACCCGTATCACCTTGCTCATGGCAGCGCTGGGCGTGCTCGCCTCGGGGCTGACTGGTTATTACGCCTACCGCTCGAGCCAGAGTCTGCTGGCCGAGGCGGCGGAACGCGAAATGCTGACGTCGACGCGCGTGCTCGGACGCCGCCTCACCCTGAACATCCGCGAGGCAGCCAAGGTGGCCACCTTGCTGGCAGAACTGCCAGCCACCCAGGCCGTGGCTGACTTGCCTGATGTGTCCTCTCACGCCATTGCTGCTCGGAACAAGCTGGCCAGGATCTTCGAATCGGTGCTCGCCATCCAGCCCGAATACTTCCAGATACGGTTGATTCAGGCGGACCGCCACGGGCTGGAGGTCGTACGGATCGATCGCGATGGTACGGACCTGACGCGGGTCGACGGCGCCGCATTGCAAGAAAAAGGTCATTTCTCCTACGTGTTCCGAACCCTGAAGCTCAAACCTGGGGAAACCTACCTTTCGCCGATCTTCGTCAATCAGGAACAGGGCGCCTACACCGGCCACGGCCAGCCCACGCTGCAGGTCGCGCGCCAGGTATTTGCCTCCAACGGCCGCCTGTACGGCCTGGTCATCATTAATATCGACCTCAACGAACTCTTCGATCTGCTGAAGGCCGATCTGCCGCCCACGCTGGGTCTTTATCTCACCAACGCCCAAGGTGATTTCCTGATCCACCCCGATCCCGAGCAGACCTTCGGCTTCCAGCACGGCCGCCGCATCCTGGCGCAGGACGTGTTTCCGCCCGTGGAAGACATCGTCGAAGGCAAAGCCGGCTACCGGGTGATTGCACTGAACAACCCGCCGCCACTGCGCGGCTACCCCACCGTACCCACGACAGCGGTCTTCCTGCGGCAGCCGCTGGGAGACTATGTGTCGGACGACCCGTTTGCGATCATCGGCCTGTCGATGCCGCAGCGGGAAATCACGCGCCCCACCCACACGCTGGCCACTGCCACCTTGAACATCGTGTTCGTCTTCAGCGCCATCGCCTTCGTATTGGCACTCTGGATGTCACGCGCGCTGACCTATCCGCTGCAGCTGATCCTGCAGGCAGTAGGGCGCGTCTCGACTGGACGCGACCTGGGAGAACTGCCGCTCAATCGCAAGGACGAGCTCGGCGATCTGGCGCGCGGGGTGGCCCATATGCACACTCAGATCCGCGACCAGATGGTGGTGCTCGACGAACACCGGCGCTCGCTCGACCATTTGTCACGACATGACACCCTTACCGGTCTGCCCAACCGGCGGATGTTCTTCGATGTATTGCAGCAGGCCATTGCACGAGCCGGGCAGGCCGGCACGCAGCTCGCCGTGATGTTCGTTGATCTCGACAATTTCAAGGACGTCAACGACAGCCACGGCCACGCCACGGGCGACCGCGTGCTGCAGGTGGTCGCCGCGCGGCTGCAGCACTGCGTGCGGGCAGTGGACACGCTGGCCCGATTGGGCGGCGACGAATTCATCGTTCTCATCGAATCGCTGGACACGCAGGAGCCGGTGACCGCGATCGCGCACAAGCTGATCGCCCAATTCAAAACGCCCATCACCGCCGGCGCGCGCGAAATCCTGATCGGCCTCAGCATCGGGATCAGTATCCTGCCGGAAGACGGTACCGATGCGGAAACCCTGGTCGCGCGCGCCGACGAAGCCATGTATGCCGCCAAGATGGCGGGGCGCAATGGCTATCGTTTCTATTCCGCCCCGCCCGGCTCGCCCTGACCGGGACACGGACCATCCGGCCAGGAAATATTGCGGAGGCGCATGCCTCATAGACACGAGGCTTACGGTGTCGCTTGCGCCGCGGCTGCAGCAAGTTCCTCCGGTTCCTCCCGGGCAGCGCCAGACTGACCAAGGTCTGCCCGGCCTGCGGCTTGATACGCTCTTCGACCGTAAAGACCTGAAGCGCGCCCTCTTCGATCATCAGGAACAGAGGCTGCACCGGACCATACGGGCCTTCAATTCCTTGAAGCCGAATTCCCCGCTCAACCGGGTTTTCTTGATCACGGCCTCATCGGTGAACCATTGAGTCAAGGCTGCGTGCGCCATGTCCTTGCCGAACAGGAAGCGGCCCCGCAGATGACGCGAACGGGCCGCAAGCTGTTTTTCGTCCTCGGGCATCAGCTGGTAGGCCGGCGCACGCCCGAACAAGGGGGCGAAATGCAGCGCCGCCAGCGAATTGACATCGTCGTTGCTGGTCATGGCCATGAGTTTCCGATCCCGCTGATCTCGACACGGTCCAGCACGGTGCCGGAAAATATGCTGGCATAAAAGGTCGAATGCCGGCCATGCGTGCAGCCGACACGTTGTGCAGGCTGTTGTCCACCAGCATGACGGCATAGCCTTCATCCAGGAGGACCTTGGCCATTTCGCGAACCCGGAAGCGCCCTCCCAGAAAGAGGACGCCTTGCGGTTCGGCCTTGGCCAGGCCAAGCCGCCGCGCGACCAGCGGCGCGGTCAGGCCATACAGGGCCACGGTTCCGATGATGGCAAAGAAGGTCTGCGGAACCGGCACATCGGCATTCTCCAGCCCCACCTCCTCCATGCGCAGTGCGAATACCTGCTCCACGGCAGGGCGACGATGCCGCGCGGTGCCATCCACGATATGAACAGCTTCTCGCGGAAACTGGGCTTGCTGCCCAGCGTGGAGGCAAAGACGGCGGCCGGCCGCGCAATGAACACCAGGACCAGGAAAAACGCGAAACTGGCGATCCCGATCTGGTCGAGGCCTGATGGCTGGAGGTGGGCGGCCAGCAGGATGAATACGCCCGTGATCAGCAGTACCCGCAGGTTTTCCTTGAATTCGACGATGTGATGAATCGGGACGACTTTCTGGTTGGCCATGGCAAATCCCATGATCGTCACGGCCAGCAAACCCGACTTGGATTGCAGCAGGTGGGCGCCGGTAAAGACCGCGACGACGAACATGACGGCCACCGGGTTTTGCAGGGAATCCGGAATCAGGTCCCGTTTCAGGCACAGCCCCAGGATCAATGCGCCCAGCAGGATCGCCAGGGCCAGTCGAGCCCGAGTGTCCAGTGCGCCGCCAGCGTGTCGATGGCCCAGGTGATACCCGCTCCCAGCGTGACCAGCCAGGCCACCACGTGGCCAATGGCGCGAAACTCCTTCACCGGCGACGATGCCAAGCATGACGACGGCACTGAGGCTGACCAGGGCGTGTTCAACCAGGCATTACTCTTCTTGACATGGCGCCGGCATCCGCTCAGGACCAGACACCCGGCCGCGGGGTAAAACTGTCCAGCACGCGCAGGTAGCTCGCACGCGCGACGAGCGAGGGATCGGGCAGGTTCTTCTGGCTCATGCTGCCTTTCAACTGGGCGATCGAGGCATATTCCTTTTCCTCCATCCAGTTCTGCATCGCCGCGAGAATCCCGGTCAGCTTGTCGGGACCATGCTGCAGCAGGCAGGAGGCCAGGTGCACGACGTCGGCGCCGGCCAATAAGAGTTTCAGCGCCTCACTCTCGCTATGGACGCCGCCGGTGGCGGCAAGCGTCAGGCGAGTGCGGCCGTACAAGATGGCGATCCAGCGGATGCGCAACAGGGCCTCTTCGGCCGACGAGAGATGCAGCTGGTCGGTCATGCGCATCTCGTCGAGGTCGATATCGGGCTGGTAGAAGCGATTGAAGACGGCGACGCCGTTCGCACCGGCCGCTTCGAGTTGGCGCACGAAATGCGGCAGCGACGAAAAGAAAGGTGACAGCTTCATGACGATGGGCAGGCTCACCACGCGACGCAGTGCGGTCAGCAGATCGATGTAACGCGCCTCGACAGCCTCGCCGGCAGCGTGCATGTCGGCGGCGACATGATAGACGTTGAGTTCGAGCGCATCGGCGCCGGCCTGTTCCAGTGCACGCCCGAGTTCTACCCAGCCCGACGGCGACACGCCATTGAGGCTCGCCACCACGGGAATCTCCAGGCGTCGCTTGAGCTGGTGCAGGTGCGTCAGGTAGCGCTCGAGCCCGCCTTGGACTTCACCCAGGTCGGGCAGGAAGCCATCCTCCGCTTCGCTGCACCCAAGTCCTCTGTGCAGCAGAAAGCGATCCATCATCGCGTCCTCCGCCCGCAGTTCTTCCTCGAACAGGGAATACATCACCAGTGCGGCGGCACCGGCATCTTCCAGTCGCAGCGCGGTGTCGAAACTGCGCGACAGCGGCGAGGCCGATGGCACCAGCGGATTCTTGAGCGTGAGACCGAGGTAGTCGGTGGAGAGGTCGATCATGTCAGGCTCCGGATTTGGATTCGTCGGCATGGCCCTGCACCCGCGAAGGGCACGCCGCCAGATCTTTATGACCTTCAGGGTGCTCGCCCTCCGGGCGGTCTTGGCGCAGCGCCATGTCCTGATAGGCCTTGTAGCGCCGGTCGGCTTCCTGCTGGGCCTGCTCCAGGAAGTGCAGCGCTGCCTCGGGATGGCTGCGCTGCAACATGGCGAAGCGGGTCTCCGATTCCATGAAGACCTTGACCGGTTGGCTGGGCGCCGCGGAGTCAAGCCTGAAGGGGTTGGCACCGGTTTCCGCCAGTCGCGGGTCGAAGCGGATGAGTGGCCAGTGTCCGCTTTTCACCGCAAGCTCCTGCTGGCGCTGGTTGTAGAGCATGTCATAGCCATGGGCGATGCAGGGACTGTAGGCGACGATGAGCGAGGGACCGGCATACGACTCGGCTTCGTGGAACACGCGCAGGGTCTGCACGTCCTTGGCGCCATACGCTGCCGTCGCCACATACACGTGGCCATAATCGGTGGCGATTTTGGCGAGGTCCTTTTTCGCAGTGGCCTTGCCACCGGCGGAGAACTTTGCGACCGCACCGATCGGCGTGGCCTTGGAGGTCTGACCGCCGGTGTTGGAATAGACCTCGGTATCGAGTACCAGGATGTTGACATCGTAGGGCAGCGCGAGCACGTGGTCGAGGCCGCCGTAGCCGATGTCGTAGGCCCAGCCGTCGCCGCCGATGATCCATACCGAGCGGCGGATCAACCATTCGGCGACGCTGGCGAGCGCCTGCGCGCGTGGGTGCCGCGAAGACACCAGTTTTTCGAGAAGCCGTGCCACACGTTGGCGCTGCGCGACGATCTCCGCCTCCTCGCGCTGGTCGGCTGTGACGAGTGCGTCGGCAAGATCGCCACCGATCTCCGTGGCCATTTCCTTGACCAGTTGCTGTGCGTAGCCCATCAACTGGTCGGCCGCCAGCCGCATGCCGAGGCCGAATTCGGCGTTGTCCTCGAACAGAGAATTGCTCCACGCCGGACCGCGCCCGGCGCCGTTCACCGTGTAGGGCGTGCTCGGCAGGTTGCCGCCGTATATCGACGAGCAGCCGGTGGCATTGGCGACCAGCATATGGTCGCCGAACAACTGGGTGGCGAGGCGGATGTAGGGCGTCTCGCCACAACCGGCGCAGGCTCCGGAGAACTCGAACAGCGGATCGAGCAGCATGGCACCCGGGATGGTGTTGTGCTTCACCGCGGTACGATCGAACTCGGGCAGGCGCAGGAAGAAGGCGAAGTTGTCGCGTTCCTGCTCGCGCAGCGGCGCAACCGGCGCCATGTTCACGGCCCGGCGGGATACGTTCGACTTGTCGTGGATCGGGCAGGCTTCGACGCAGTCGCCGCAGCCGGTGCAGTCTTCCGCCGCCACCTGATAACTGATGTGGGTCCCGGCAGGGAACTCCTTGCTCTTCGCCGGCACGTGCTTGAAAGTCGGCGGCGCCTCCTTGACCGCCTCGGCCGCGAACGCGCGCGCACGAATCGCCGAATGCGGGCAGACGAATACGCACTTGCCGCACTGGGTGCAAAGGTCAGCCTCCCACACCGGGATTTCCAGCGCGATGTTGCGCTTCTCGTATTGCGCGGTGCCGAGCGGATAACTGCCGTCAGCCGGCAAGCGGGACACCGGCAGGGCATCGCCGTGGCCGTGATAGATCGGCAGCGTCAGATCGCGCACAAAGTCCGGATAGGCAACGGGCATCCCGGTTTCGGCAAGCTGTCCGGGCGCCACGCTTGGCGCTCGCTGGGCGGGAATCGCAACCTGCTGCAGTCTGGACAAGGTCGTGTCGATGGCGCGGTAATTCAACTCGACCAGCCGGCGGCTCTTCTTGCCGTAGGTCTTGTCGACCGCCTGCTTGATCGCAGCGATCGCCTCGTCCTTCGGCAGAATGCCGGAGATGGCGAAGAAGCAGGTCTGCATGATGGTGTTGATGCGCCGTCCCATGCCCGCCTCCGCGGCGACGGCATAGGCGTCGATCGTCCACAACTGCAGACGTTTCTCCCGTATCTGTGCGCGCAATGCCTGCGGCAGCGTATCCCATACCTGGTCCGGCGGCGCGGGCGTGTTGAGCAGGAAAACCCCGTCGGGCGCGGCGTGTTCGAGCAGTTCATAGCGGTCGACGAACATCGGCTGGTGGCAGGCGACGAATCCGGCCATGCCGGGCTCGACCAGATAGGTGGAGCGGATAGATTCCGGACCGAAACGCAGGTGCGACACCGTGACGGCACCGGATTTTTTCGAATCGTAGACGAAATAGCCCTGGGCCTGCAGGTCAGTGGTCTCGCCGAGGATCTTGATCGAATTCTTGTTGGCCGACACCGTGCCGTCGGCGCCGAGCCCCCAGAACACGGCATGCTGCAGTTGCCGCGAGGCATCGGTGCGGAAGTTGGTGTCCCATGGCAGCGACAGGTGGGTAAGATCGTCGTGGATGCCGACGGTGAACTGGCGCATACGACCTTTCACGGGCTTCAGCCCGTCGAAAGTCGGAGTCCCCTTGGGGGGCTTGGGCACGCCCTGCGAAAGCTCGTCGAACACCGCCTTCACCATGCCTGGAGTGAATTCCTTGCTGGCCAGACCATAGCGGCCACCGATCACGCGCGGCATGCTGCGCAGGCCGTCTGCCGAAGCCTGCGCCAGCGCGCCGAGCACATCCTTGTAGAGCGGTTCGCCGTCGGCGCCAGGCTCCTTGCAGCGGTCGAGCACGGCAATGGATTTCACAGTGTCCGGCAGCGCGGCCAGAAGTGTCGCCGGCGAGAATGGCCGGTACAGTCGCACCTTCAGCACCCCTACCTTTTCGCCACGCGCGACGAGATGCTCGACTGTCTCGTGTGCGGCCTCGGCGCCGGATCCCATCAGTACGATCACCCGCTCGGCATCCGTGGCCCCGACATAGTCGAACAGCGTGTACTGACGTCCGGTGAGTTCGCCGAAACGATCCATCGCGTCCTGCACGATGCCGGGGAAGGCATCGTAGTAGGGATTGGCGCGCTCGCGCGACTGGAAGAACACGTCAGGATTCTGCGAGGTACCACGCAGCACCGGATGTTCCGGCGACAGCGCGCGTGCCCGATGCGCTGCCACGAGGCTGTCATCGATCATCGCGCGCACGGTTTCCGCATCGACCGCAGCGATTTTCGCCACCTCGTGCGAGGTGCGGAAACCATCGAAGAAATGGATCACCGGGATGCGTCCTGCCAGGGTTGCCGCCTGCGCGATCACCGCAAAGTCCTGTGCCTCCTGCGGGGAATTGGCGGCAAGCATGGCGCAACCGGTGGCGCGGCATGCCATGACGTCGGACTGGTCGCCGAAGATGGACAGTGCGTGCGTCGCCAGTGTGCGCGCCGCCACATGCAATACGAAGGGTGTCAGTTCACCGGCGATCTTGTAGAGGTTGGGAATCATCAGCAGCAGGCCCTGGCTGGCCGTGAAGCTGGTCGCCAGCGCGCCGGAGGTGAGCGCGCCATGCAGCGCGCCGGCGGCGCCGCCTTCAGACTGCATCTCGATGATTTTCGGCACCGCCCCCCACAGGTTGGACCGGCCCTGCGAGGCCCATTCGTCCGCCCATTCGCCCATACTGGATGCCGGCGTGATGGGATAGATCGCAATCACCTCGTTGCCGAGGTAGGCCATGCGGGCAACGGCTTCGTTGCCGTCGATGGTGAGTGTTGTGGTCATAAGTGACTCTTACAGGATAACTCCGTCCTTTATTCTAGACACGACACGCGAATGAGCCAGCCACCGCGCGACGATAAGCACATCGGGAATGAATTTGCATCCAGTACACTAAACCCTTTGTGTCCACTGAAGCTCCGTCCGCTCACCTGCCATGCCCCACAGCGTCGAACTCATCACCACCATTGCTGCCGCGCTCGGCCTGGCGCTGATATTCGGTTTCATTGCCGTTCGCTTCAAGCTGCCTGCATTGGTCGGCTATCTGCTGGCTGGCATCGTGATCGGCCCTTTCACCCCGGGCTTCGTGGCGGATACCGCGCTCGCGGGCCAGCTCGCGGAAATCGGGGTCATGCTGCTGATGTTTGGCGTGGGTCTGCATTTCTCGCTCGACGACCTTCTGTCGGTGAAGAAGATCGCCCTGCCCGGCGCCATAGTCCAGATTGCCGTGGCGACCGCGATGGGCATGGCGCTGGCCAGCTGGTGGGGCTGGGATCTGATGGCCGGCATCGTGTTCGGCCTGTCGCTGTCGGTCGCAAGTACGGTGGTGTTGCTGAAGGCGCTGGAAAGCCTGGGTGCGCTGGCCACGCCGAACGGCCGCATCGCAGTGGGCTGGCTGATCGTGGAAGACCTGGTGATGGTGATGGTGCTCGTATTGCTGCCGCCGCTGGCCCAGGTGTTCGGCAACACCCCTGGGACGACAAGTGGTCATTCGCTGGTGGCTACGTTGGCGATCACGCTCGGAGAGGTTGCGCTGTTCATCGGGTTGATGCTGGTCGTTGGGCGGCGCTTCTTCCCCTGGCTACTGTGGCAGGTGGCTCGCACCGGCTCGCGCGAACTGTTCACGCTGTGCGTGGTGGCCGCTGCGCTCGGTATTGCCTACGGCTCCTCCGTGCTGTTCGGCGTCTCCTTTGCGCTGGGCGCATTCTTTGCCGGCATGGTGCTGCGCGAATCGGCATTGAGCTACCGCGCCGCCGAGGAAACATTGCCGTTGCGCGATGCTTTTGCCGTACTTTTCTTCGTCTCGGTCGGCATGTTGTTCGATCCGAGCGTATTGCTGAACCAGCCGCTGCAAGTACTCGCCGTGGTTGCCATCATCGTTTTCGGCAAGTCATTGGCGGCGTTTCTGCTGGTGCTGGCGTTCCGCTACCCGCTCAATACCGCGCTGACCGTCTCGGCGAGCCTCGCGCAGATCGGTGAATTCTCCTTCATCCTGGCGGGCCTGGGCGTGATGCTCGGCGTACTGCCCACCGAGGGGCAAAGCCTGATCCTGGCCGGCGCACTGATTTCGATTGCGCTCAACCCCCTGGTCTTCACAGCCATCGTGCCCGCACAGACGTGGATCCGCTCACGCTCGAAACTGGCTCGCAAACTGGAACAACGTGACGACCCGCTGGCCGAACTGCCCTCCGACGTCACGCCACACACGCTCACGGGCCACATCGTACTGGGGGGATATGGCCGCGTCGGCCGTCATATCGCGGAAGCGCTCGATGCTCAGGGCCAGCCCTATGTGGTAGCCGAACAGCAGCGCGAGGAAGTGGAAAAACTGCGTACCCGCGGCATTCACGCCGTTGTCGGGGACGCTTCCGAACCGGCCGTCCTGATCCAGGCACACATCGCACGCGCGCTGCTGCTGGTCATCGCCATCCCCGACGCCTTCCAGGCACGCAAGATGATCGAGATCGCACGCACGCTCAACCCTCGCATCCACATCGTGGTGCGTTGCCATTGTGAAGACGAGGCTGCCCTGCTACGGCGCGAACAGAGCGTGGATGTCCTGGTGGCGGAACGTGAGTTGGCGAACAGCATGGTGCGCCACGTGAGCGAGTGCGTGAAGGGACAGGCCGAGGCACACGCCTAAACGCACGCCTCTCGGCACGATATGTCGGACGCGGTAGCGGCCGGCCCTGAAACCGCTATCGGCCGAACGATTCAGCGCAAGTGATCCACCGCCTCGAGAGGGGTGGCGTGGGCCTGCTCGCTGTGCAACTCGGGCTGATACCAGCCGAGCTTTTCGCGCAGCTTGACCACATTGCCGACGATGATGAGCGTCGGCGCCTTGAGCCCGGCTTGCTCAGCCAGCTTGGGCAGCGTGGTGAGATCACCGGTGATGACGCGTTGCGTCGGCAGAGTGCCATGCTGGATGATGGCCGCCGGCGTGTCGGCGGTCAGGCCATGCTTGATCAGCGCCTCGCACAACAGCGGCAGGCCTTTCAGCCCCATGTAGATGACGATGGTCTGGTCTTTGCGCGCGATGCCCTCCCAGTTCAGGTTGAAGGTGTTTTCCTTCAGATGTCCTGTAACGAAGGCAACCGACTGCGCGTAATCGCGATGGGTGAGTGGAATCCCGGCGTAGGACGCCACGCCGGCGGCGGCGGTGATGCCCGGCACCACCTGGAACGGCACGCCGTGCTCGACCAGGGTTTCGATCTCCTCACCGCCACGGCCGAAGATGAAGGGGTCGCCTCCCTTGAGCCGCAGCGTCCGCTTGCCTTCCTTGGCCAGTCGCACCAGCATCAGGTTGATTTCCTCCTGCGGCACGGCGTGGTCGTCGCGCTCTTTGCCGACGTAAATGCGCTCGGCATCGCGCCGGCACATGTCGAGAATAGGCGGCGAGACCAGGCGATCGTAGACGATCACGTCGGCTTGCTGCATCAGGCGCAGGGCGCGGAATGTGAGCAGGTCGGGATTGCCTGGGCCGGCACCGACCAGATAGACTTCGCCGCGGCTGGTAGTATGCTCGGCGCCGTCCTGGATCATGGCCTGGAGCTGTGCCTCGGCCTCGGCATCGCGCCCGGAGAACACCATTTCGGCAACCGGCGAGAGGAACACTTTTTCCCAGAACGCGCGACGCTGTTCCGGCTTGATCGCCGCACGCACACGATCCTTGTAGCGCGAAGCCAGTGCGCTCAGGCGGCCGTAGGCAGCCGGGATCAGGGTTTCCAGCCGCGCCCGCAGCATGCGCGCGAGCACCGGCGATTCGCCGCCGCTCGAGACCGCCACCATGATCGGCGAACGGTCGATGATCGACGGCAGGATGAAGCTGCACAATGCCGGCTTGTCGGCCACATTGACCGGGATGTGGCGCGCGCGCGCGGCGTCGGCGACGACCTTGGCGGCTACCGCATCGTCCTCGACCACGATCACCGCATCCTTGCCATCGAGCAGGCCGGGCGTAAAGGCATCCGCCACGCGATTCAGGCAATCGGCATGTGGCAGACGTTCAAAGCCTTCATGCAGGGAGGGGGCGGCGACATCGACGCGCGCACCGGCACGCAGCAGCAGTTCGGCCTTGCGTGCGGCAGTCTCGGAACCGCCCACCACCAGGCAGTGGCGGTCGCGCAAGTCGAGGAAAATCGGCAGGTAGTTCATAAGGATTTACTCGGTGGTCGCAGCATCGTCGCCCGACTCGGCAGGTCCGTCTTCCGCCGAATAGGGTGGGATAAAGATGAAGCGCATGTCGCCCGGCTTCATTTCGACGAAATCGAGCGTCACGCCCTGCAGATAGGGGGTGCTCGATGCGGCGATCAGGATTTCGATGCCGTTGATGACGAGGTGTTCGTCGGCCTCGCGTTCGGTATCGAAGCCCATGCCGTAGTTCACGCTGCCATCGTCCTCCTGGTAGGCAGCCACCCGCAGGATCATCTCGAATACATCGGGATTATTGTTGGCAGCGCGAATCTGCGCGGCAGCAGCGTCGGTGATCTTGATCATGGGTTTGTCCCTCGATTAATTAAGCGGCAGCGCGCGCCTTATGCGCACGCACCTGATTCAGAAAAGGCGCGATCCAGCCCTGTTCCCCGCTGCCGCGGCGATGCACGTAACCAGCGAGAAGATTGTATTGCTGGTAGCCGTCATGTACGCCATCGATGCCATGACCGCGCTTGACCCGGTACGCATAGATGGAGTCGGCCGGGAGATTTTCCAAGCTGGAGTAATGAAATTCGTGCGCGGGAATGCGCACGGATTCCCGCCAGCGATCGACACCGGTCGGCTGCAGACTGGCGTAGCCCCGTCCAACCGGACGCTCGTGCATGACCGTATCGCCCGGCACCACGCCCACCATCTCGCACGTACGGCCCTGCCAGCTGAGTCGCCGCGACAGATACATCAAACCGCCGCACTCGGCATAGGTGGGTAGACCCGCTTCGATGGCGGTACGAATACTGGCGCGCAAAGGAACATTGGCTTCGAGTTCATCCATGAAGACTTCTGGAAAACCGCCCCCGATAATGAGCCCGTCCACCTCCGGCAGGGTATCTGCATGCAGCGTATCCAGCTCCACCAGCTCCACATTGGACGAACGGAGGCTGTCGAGATCTTCGCTGTAGTAGAACCCGAATGCCGGATCGTGCGCGATCGCTACCCGTACCCGCTCCGGGACAGCTTGCCCGGAGCGTTCGGCGGGCACCACTTCACGCGCGGGTGCGCTGTCTGCGATAACCAGCAGCCGGTCAAGATCGACCTGGGCGGCGACCCGCTCGCCCACGTGCCGGATGCGCGCCAGTGCAGCCTGCTGCTCGTTGGCCGGCACCAGGCCCAGATGGCGTTCGGCGATCTGCATGCTGGCGTCGTGCTGGACGGCGCCGATCACCTCGACCTCGGTGTAATGCTCGATCACTGCGCGCAGTTTGGACTCATGGCGGCTGCCGCCGAGATTGTTGAGGATGACGCCGGCGATGCGGATGTCCGGATCGAACGCCTGATAACCCAGGATCAGCGGCGCCACCCCGCGTGTCATGCCGCGCGCGTCGATCACCAGCACCACCGGGGCACCCAGCAGCTTGGCAAGTGCGGCATTGCTGTTGCTGCCGTCGAGATCGAGGCCGTCGTACAGCCCTTTGTTTCCCTCGATCAGGCTGATGCGCGCACCGGCCGCGGCACTGGCGAACTGCCGCTCGATTTCGCTGCGCTGCATCATGTGGAAATCGAGGTTGTAGCAGGGACGCTGCGCTGCCATGCCCAGCCACAGGGGATCAATATAATCCGGGCCTTTCTTGAACGGCTGGACCCCATGACCACGCGCATGCAGCGCAGCGCACAAACCCAGCGTGAGCGTGGTCTTGCCCGACGATTTGTGCGCGGCAGAAATAAAGACGCGGGGCATTGGAGCCCCGCGCTTGTCAGAATCGTTTGATGTGGCTTGCTGGTTCATTCCGGACGATCCCCTGCCGGACTGACGTCCGGCAGGTTATGCATCAATGTTCCAGTTTGGCAACCGTGGCGTCGTCCAGATTGGCCGGCAGCAAACGCAGTACCTTGACGGCAAAGGTGGTGGCCAGCAGCGCAATGGCCACGCCGCCCAGCCCCAGGAAGAGCTCGGCCATGGTCGGCGAATACTGGTGGATCACGCCGTCATAGAAGCTGCTCTTCATCGTCATCCCCGGGAACATATCCAGCGGGTAGGCTTGGGCCCCGATAATGGTGACATACATCTGTGCAATACCGCCCAGGATGACCAGCGCACTGGCAATCATGATCCAGCTGCGCTGTCTGCCCAGGCTGCTCAGCAGGATCACCAGCGGGGCGGCACAGCCGATCACGATCTGTCCCACCCAGAACAAGGTGGTGATGATGCCGCCGTCGCGCAGGATGAAGCTTTCGACGCTGCCCATCTTGGCGAAGTACAGGTTGGTCAGGTGATACACCACGACGAAGTAGAGCACTGCGGCGACGAACACCGCGAGGAGGCTCTTCAGCCGCATCATCACGGCATCGCCAAGCGGCCGGCCGGTCCAGGCGTAGGCCGCGACCAGCACCATCAAGTAGATGGCCAGTCCGTAGGCGAACGACATGATGATGAACATTGGCGCCAGCATCGAAGTGCCGTACAGTTCACGTGCGACCAGAAAGCCGAACAATGAACCGGTACCGGTGGTCAGCGTCAGACGCCAGATGAAGGCCGCCGTGCCTGCCGCCTTGGAATAAGCCTTGACGTTGCGGTCCAGCATGGTCCACAGGTAGATGCCCACCAGCGCGAAGAAGCCGGAATAGAGGAACACGTTCCAGGTGAACATCGACTTGAAGTTGAAGTGCGTCATCGCCACGATCAGACGATCGGAGCGCCCGAGGTCGAGCACCAGCACCAGCAGGCCGCCCAGCATCAGTGCCAGCGCCAGGATGGCCGACAGCGGTGCCAACGGCTTGTACATCGGCTTGTTGAAAACCGAGGCGATGGAGGCTACGTTCAGCGCACCCGAGGCGGCCACGATCAGGAACACCGCAAATACGTGCGGCAGGCCCCAGACGATCTGGTTGTCCATGCCGGTCACCACGTGGCCGTGATGGTGCATATACAAATAGGACAGAAAGCCGAACAGTACAAAGAGGCCGATGCCCCCGAACAGCATCCAGTACTTCAGGCTGCTGCCTTCAACTTCGCGGAAAGTAATGCTTGCCATGTTGTTTTAGATTCCGTGATAGCGAACGCCGAGGTTGAGATTGAGGTCGGCCCGCACCTGCTTGGTCGGCAGTTCGCGCAGACGCTTGGAGATCTCGCTTTCGGGGTCGTTCATGTCGCCGAACACCAGGGCGTTGTGCCCCGAGGCCGTACACGCTTCGACACAGGCCGTCGTGCCGTCGCCGCGATCGACCTTCTGCACGCAGAAAGTACAGGCTTCGACGCAGCCGATGCCACGCGGTACATCCGGTTTCTGGGTATCGTTCAGCGGTTCGTGCACCAGCGAGCGCGCCTTGTAGGGGCACGCCATCATGCAGTAACGGCAGCCGATGCAGGTATGGCGGTTGACCAGCACGATGCCGTCAGCACGTTTGAACGAGGCCCCGGTCGGGCACACGTCCACGCACGGCGGCTCTTCGCAATGCTGGCACATCATGGGCAAGTTGGTTTCCGCCTGCGTCAACGGGTCCTGCAATTCCAGCTTGCGGATCCATTGCGGCGCCTGCTTGGGATGCGCGCTTTCAGCCACTGGGGTCCAGCCGTTTTCGGTACTGCAGGCCGACACACACTCGTCACAGCCGCTGGCGCACTTGGTCGCGTCGACCAGCATGCCCCAGCGCACCGCGTTACTGGCAGCCTGCTCTTCAGGACGGCCATGCGCCACGTCGATCAACATCACGCCAGGGGCCAAAGTCACGCCTGCCGCCGTCACCGTCGCGACGCTGATAAAACGACGACGCTCGGGCGAACTGGGCGTATCGTCGGACATCGATTTCATATTGTTCATTGGGCTATCCCAGCCATCTCTTCCGCGCTGACCTTGCTATTGGCCTGGGCCGCAAGCTTGTGCGCGTAATGCGCCGTCTCAGCGTTCAAAGGGTGCATCGCCATCGAGCCCTGCGGCTTCGTGGAATGGCAGTCGAAACAATCGATTTTCACAGCCGCATAGCTGTGGCAGCTCACGCAAAAGTCGTCCTTGGACGCGGCAACGCTGCCAGTTTTTTCACTGGCATGGCAATTGATGCATTCCTTGAGGCTGTATTTCTTGGTACGGACACCTTCAAGCACAGTCTCATCGCGATGATGCAGCAGCACTTTCATGTGGTTGCGTCGCATGAAGTCGTTGGGTTCGACGCACTGCTCGCCCTTGACAGCCTTCGTAATCACGGGCTTGGGCGCGCCACTGGCCTTGGGCTGGTCATCCGACCCGGCCCAAGCCAGGGCCGCGGTCGTCAACACGACCGCACCCAAAGCCAGGAGGCGTTTGATCTTGCCTGCCACGCTCAGTCACCCATACCCATGACGATGTAGCCGGTCGGGCAGACGTCGGCGCAGATATGGCAACCGATGCACTTGCCATAGTCAGTGTCGACGTAACGGCCCACAGTGGGATTGTCCTTCTTCTTCACCTTGAACACGGCGGTCTGCGGGCAGTACACCACGCAGTTGTCGCACTCGAAGCACTGGCCGCAGGACATGCAGCGCTTGGCTTCGTCGACAACGGCCTTCTCGGATAGCGCGTGCAAACGCTCTTCGAAGTTGCCCAATGCACCTTCCTTGTCGAGCATCGTCACCTCGCGGATATTGCGCGGCACATTGGGGAAATGGCCCAGGAACAACTCGGTGTGCGAGGTGATGTGGCGCGCCGAACGGTCTTCGAAGTTGTGCAGGATGTCCTTGCGCTCTGAGGTGCCCCAGATCTGGCCCTTGACTTCGCTGTACTCGTGGCCGGATTCGAGCCACTTGCGGATTTCGTCGAAATGGTGGACGTCGACCTTCGGGCGCTTGTCGAGTTCCTTGCCGGCAAGGAAGGCATCGATGCCGTCGACGGCGATGGCGGCATGGCCGATCGCAGTGGTCAGCAGGTGCGGACGCAGCACGTCGCCGCCGACGAAGATGTGCTCTTTGCCGGGGAAGCGATAGTTCTTGTCGGCCTTCATCAGGCCGTTGTTGTTGTTGAACTGCTCGAGACCGGTGAAGTCGACGCCCTGGCCGATGGCGGACACGATCAGGTCGGCCGGCAAATCGCGCTCGGTTCCCTCGACGATCTTGGTTTCCTTGCCTTCCATCACAAAGTCGGCCACGCGCAGCGCGGTAGCACGGCCATTCGCGTCGACGACCACGGCAACCGGGGTCACGCCGCCGATGATCTCGATGCCTTCCTGCTGGGCATGCTCGACTTCGTGCTTGTTGGCAGCCATCTTGTCAACCGTAGCGCGCGAAACCAGCACCACCTCGGCACCTTCACGGGCGGAGATCGAGGCGACGTCGGACGCCATGTGGCCAGCGATCACAGCCTCGGGACGGTCATCATGGGTACCGGATTTGGTCACGTTGCCGAGACGGCGGGCAACGGTCGCAACGTCGATCGAGGTGTCGCCACCGCCGATAACCACCACGCGGTTGCCGACGTGCTGCAGGCGACCTTCGTTGAAGGCGCGCAGGAACGCAACGGCAGTCACGCAGTTGGGGGCTTCGGCACCGGGAACCGGCAGCGGACGACCTGCCTGGGCACCCATCGCCATGAAGATGGCGTCGTATTCTTTTTCAATCTGCTCGAAGCTGACGTCGGAACCGATACGGGTCTTCAGACGGGTCTCAACGCCGAGGTCGATGATGCGCTTGATTTCGGCATCGAGCATTTCACGCGGGGTACGGAAACCGGGAATGCCGTAACGCATCATGCCACCGAGTTCTTCGTGCTCGTCGAAAATGGTCACGCCGTGGCCGCGCAGACGCAGCTGGTAGGCGGCGGCCAAGCCGGCAGGGCCGGCGCCGATCACGGCAACCTTCTTGCCGGTTTCGGCAGCGGTGGACGTGTAGGCCATGTTGTTTTCGATGCCCCAGTCGCCAACGAAGTGCTCGACCGAGTTGATGCCGACGTGGTCTTCGACCTGATTGCGGTTACAGCCGGATTCGCACGGTGCGGGACAGACACGGCCCATCACGCCCGGGAAGGGGTTGGCTTCGGTGATGCGGCGGAACGCATATTCCTGCCAGGTCACGCCTGCAGGCGGCTTCTCGATGCCGCGCACGATATTGAGGTAGCCGCGAATGTCTTCACCGGCCGGGCAGGAGCCCTGGCAAGGCGGCGTAGCGAGCATGTATTCCGGGCACTTGTGCGTCCAGCTCGACTGGAAAATCCTGTCCTGTGCGGAACGGAAGTCAGCGTCTGACTCGCCATCCTTATAACGACGCCATGTAACGCCTTCGGTTTTTGCTTTGTTCGTCGTGACAGCCATGTTGGTTCTCCTAACGCCTACGTAACTAAAGATAGATAAATCGCAATCAGCCCGGTAATCGAACTCAGTCCAGCTTGATCGCCTTGCTAACCAATTGATGCACCCCGCCCACCATGCTCATGTCGAAGCCATATTTAGGCAAAACTTTGGTGAACTGCGCCTTGCAGATGGCGCAGATGGTGGCCATGAAGTTGACCTGGTATTCCTTGACCACATTGTTGAGTGCAGTGGCGCGCGGCAACGCGCCCTTGACGCGTACTTCCATCAGGTCGTCCGTCAGTACGCCGCCGCCGCCGCCGCAGCAGTATGTGGCTTCATAGATGGTGTCGTCCGCCATGTTGTGGAAGTTGTTCACGACCGACTTGATCAATTCGCGCGGGATGGTGAACTGGCCGCCCGGTTCGGTGCCCATGCGCGACGCGCGGGCCACGTTGCACGAATCGTGATACGTCACGATCAGGTCATCGTTCATCGACGGGTCGACCTTGATCCTGCCGGACTTGATCAGATCATTGGTCAGTTCGCAAATATGCTGAGGCTGCGGATAGGTCGGATCAAGCTGCTTTTGCAGTTCGATCGAGAAGGGATCGTTGCCGCCGTAGCCGATGCCAGTCAGCGTGTTCCAGAAACTGTAGGCGACGCGCCAGGCATGGCCGCATTCGCCGACGACGATGCGCTTGACACCGAGTTCCAGCGCCGCATCACGGATGCGCATGGCAACCTTGCGCATGGTTTCGTAGTTGCCGTTGAACAAGCCGAAGTTGCCCGCTTCTGCCGCATGCGTGGACAGGGTCCAGTTGATGCCCGCGGCATGGAACACCTTGGCATAGCCGATCAGCGATTCAACATGCGGTTCTGAGAAGAAATCGGCGGACGGCGTGATCAGCAGGACTTCAGCGCCTTTCACATCGATCGGCATCTTGACCGGCACGCCGGTATCGGCCTCGATATCCTCTTCCAGGCCTTCCAGGGTGTCGATCAGCGCCGGGCCGGGCAGACCCAGGTTGTTACCGATCTTCTGTACCTTGCCGAGAATCTCATTGGAGTATTTCTGGCCCATGCCGACATGGTTCAGGATCTCACGGCCGGCCATGGTGATTTCGGCCGTATCGATGCCATACGGACAATACACCGAGCAGCGACGGCATTCCGAGCACTGGTGATAATAGCTGTACCAGTCGTCCAGAATTTCCTTGGTCAGATCTTTCGCGCCCACTAGTTTGGGGAACAGCTTGCCCGCAGTGGTGAAGTAGCGGCGATAGACCTGGCGCATCAGGTCCTGGCGTGCCACCGGCATATTCTTCGGATCCGAAGTGCCCAGATAGTAGTGGCACTTGTCGGTACAGGCACCGCAGTGCACGCAGGCGTCGAGAAAAACCTTCAGCGAGCGGTACTTGCCAAGCAAGTCGCCCATCTTGTCGATGGCGCGCTCTTTCCAGTCTTCGCCCAATTCATGCGGATAGCCCATAAAGTCCTGAACCGACTTGGGCGCAGGAAAGGACTTGATATGCGACATCACGCCTTCCCGAAGCTTGGGAATCTCGATGTCGTCTTTCATTTCCGGAATGTCAAATTCAGCAACAGCCACTTGAGTGTCCTCTGTCCGTACTTAATGTTCGTTATTCAATGTCAACGAATCAGTTGTTCTGATCGAGTCGGGCAGCCCATGCGGCCACATGGCGATGCTCACGAGGGTTGTCAACCTGGTTGCGGGTGGGGCTAAAGAACAAACCCGGTGCATGCAGCAGCTTGCTGATCGGGAAGATCGCCATCAGCGAAGCCACCAGGGCCAGATGCACCATCAGGATCGGATCCTGCGGAAGCGGCTGGATATCCAGATACATCAAACCCATGAAGAACTCTTTCAGCGAAATGATGTCGGTATGGGCGACGAAGGTCATCAGCATGCCGGATACGCCGATCGCTATCAGCAGGACCAGCATCAGGTAGTCGGACGGTGTCGAGATGTAGCGTACCCGGTCGACCACGAAACGGCGTGCCAACAGTCCGGCCAGGCCCGCGACCATCATGATGCTGGCGTATTTACCGAAGGGCTGCACGATGTCGACCCAGAACCAGACAGGCTGGGTGAAATAGCGAAGGTGACGCGCTAGAACCAGGAGCAGACCGAAATGGAACAGCCAGCCGAATACCCAGATCCACTTGTTCGATTTGAACAGCGATTCGAATACCACCACCTCTTTCGCCATCCTGTACACCACGCCGGTTCGCGTAGTCGGAGCAGGGGTCGTCGGGATGACCAGCGGTGCGGGTGTGCGGCTGTAATCAAAAATCTTGTAGACCAGACCCACCACCAGCAGAAAGGTGGCGATGTAGAACATCCCGGCGTAAATCATCGTCACAGTAGACAAACTCACTCTCCTATCGGACTCCGTCCCGCCACGCGATGAAATGCCTGGCGGAATCGCATTCCTTACCAACGTTTTGTTTACAAATCAAACGCAAACTGGCACCGCCACATTTGATTGGGAAACACAACGATCGGAGCCGCCCCGGAAATCCGAGGCGACCCGATGGTTTACGACTTAGATGCAGCCGGTCGGCTTGGGCAGACCCGCGATCTTACAAGCCTGCTTAGCGGGGCCGTAGGGGAACAACTCGTACAGGTACTTGTTGTTGCCTTTTTCCGGGCCGAGCTTCTTGCCGATGGCCTTGGTCAGAACGCGCACAGCGGGAGCGATCTGGTATTCGGCATAGTATTCACGCAGGAAGTTGACGACTTCCCAGTGGCTATCGGTCAGATCGACCTTTTCTTCGACAGCCATGTACTTGGCGATGTCTTCGTTCCACTGCGACAGGTCGACCAGATAGCCTTCTTCGTCGACTTCGACTTCTTTACCGGCGATATTCACCATGGGCATAGCAATACTCCTTTGATTAAAAGTTACAGCCAAGACTGACAGTTGCTGTGCTCTGCGACCAGATCCACAAAACCGCCGTAATCCACGACATTGACTCCGTCCAGCACACGCCCGGCCATGCCGCGCGCCGCCAGATCAGGACCGAGTGCGTAAATCTTGAGGTCAGCCGCTGCTGCCTGGATTTTCGCCGCTGCCGCGTTGCCGTTCGTCGCCGCGTAGACCGCGTCTTCAATCAGCAATACAGCAGAACCTTTGGTGGCCATGCGCAAGCAGCTTTCCAGCGAACTGCGCTCAGCGGCCGATTTGTTCACAATATGCAGCATGTCTATCCCCTTAGAAGCTGATCACGACGTCTTGCTCAGCCATGAGATTGGCCATCTCATCGACGGAGAGCACCGTCACATCCACAATCAGGTCGTCTTCGGTCAGACCACGCGCATCCATCGACGCCTGGTCGACATAGAGCTTCTCGATGTCGTACCCTTCCAGCGCACGGTAGGTCTTGGAGAAATCCTTGACCTCGATGCCCTTGGTGTCGATGCCCTTCATCAGCTGGAAGACACCGTCATCGGTGAACACCAGGCTCACATCCTGATCGAAGGCAGCGGTAATCAGCACCACCTCCAGGCCTTCCAGCGCATACACGGTACCGTGGGGCGCCTTGCGGTTCAGGAACATGAATTTCTTGATGATGCCGGAGCCGTCATCCATTTCGTCCATATCGCTCATCTCGCTATTCCTCAATCACCGAACGTCACGAGACGATCGTACTGAATACCCATTTCCACCAACTGACCCAGACCTGAAATCCGGTAACCCGGCGCCAGAATGTCATCGCTGATGCCGCGACGCTGTGCAGCAGCGACGCACACAACCAGATCAACGCCATGGTCGGCAGCCAGCTTGGACCAGCGTGCGGAGACGTTACGATCATCCTGCGGGGGCGTTGCCAAGCGCGTGGAATTGTTCACGCCATCATGGTAGAAAAACACACGCGGAACTTTGTGACCCTTCTCGATCGCCGTGCGGGCGAAGAGATAAGCGGTGTCACTGGCCTGATGGGTGTAAGGCCCTTCGTTTACAAGAATGCCGAATTGCATGGCTAGGTCAAACTCCGAAAAATCCAGTCATTGTTTTCGCACTTCTTCCCGTCGCGGCCAACCCGCGACGGGCGCACACATCTTAGAAACGGATGTGAGCAGAAGCGTTCAGGTTGGCACGACCGCCACGCCAGTTATCGATGTGATACTTGGTGAAGGGCAGGCCGGTCTTCTCGAAGAATGCGGGCCAGCCGATGCGGTCGATCCAGTCGATCATGCGCTCCCACGGCTTGCCGTCTGCCTTGTAGGTGGCGAGGATCTTCTTGACCACTTCGGCGACTTCCGGCCAACGCGGGGCGTTGTTCGGCAGGCCGGCCGCAACCAGCTTGTGAAAGGTCGGCTTGGAGCGGGCATTGGAGTTCTTGCCGCCAACCCAGATCGCGATCTTGGAATGCTCGGGATCGTTGATCTGCATCGGGGGGCAGGGCGGGAAGCATGCGCCGCAGCAAATGCACTTCTTCTCGTCGACTTCCAGCGAGGGCTTACCGTTCACCAGAGCGGGACGGATCGCAGCCACCGGGCAGCGTGCCACAACGGAAGGACGCTCACACACGTTGGCAACCAGATCGTGGTTGATCTTCGGCGGCTTGGTGTGCTGAACGATGATCGCGATGTCGGCCTGGCCGCCGCAGTTGATTTCGCAGCAAGAGGTGGACATCTTGACGCGGTTGGGCATCTCGCACTTGACGAAGTCGTCGTACAGCTCGTCCATCAGCGCCTTCACCACGCCGGAGGCGTCGGTGCCGGGGATGTCGCAGTGCAGCCAACCTTGGGTGTGGGCAATCATGGACACCGAGTTGGCGGTACCGCCGATGGGGTAGCCCTTGTCGTTCAGAGCCTTGATCAGCGGCTCGACCTTGGAGCCGTCGGCCACCATGTATTCGATGTTGGAACGCGCGGTGAAACGCACGAAGCCGTCGCCGTATTGATCAGCGATGTCGGCCAGTTCACGGATGGTGTAGTGGTCCATCTGACGCTGGGTACCCGCCTTGACGGTCCAGATTTCGTCGCCGGACTCAGCACGGTGATACAGAACACCCGGCTTCGGATGGCTGTGGAAAGACCACTTGCCATAGTTCTTCACCATCACGGGGTGCATGTAGGGCATCGGATCCGGTGCGCCGGATTCGATAGGCGGACGTAGTTCTGCCATGTTTTATCTCCAACTGATTTAATGCACGGACCCCAGCACTCGCCGAGGCCCGCCCTATGCGAACAGGTACAGCGCGAAACTTAAGCGGCGGACTGCTTGTACTCGTTCCACTTCTCGACTTGCTCGTCCCAGTCGTCGGAACGGAAGTAGGGGTTGGAACGCGGCTCCTTGATCATGTTGGGATCGACCGGGATGTCCAGACCTTCGAGGAAGTTGGTCAGGCCGATACGCTCGATCATTTCGCCGGTACGCTCGTGCTCCAGCGCGTTTTCAGCGAAGAAGTCGAGGATGTTGCGAGCCAGTTCGTTCAGCTTCTCGAAGTCCTCGTCGGACTCGAGCTTCATGAACGGGATCACCACGGTGCCCATGGTCGCGCCAATCTTCAGCACACCCTTGCCGCCCACCAGAATGGTCACGCCCTTGTCCACACCCGTCCGCAGGCCGCCGGGGATGACGTTCAGGCAGTGCATGCAGCGCACGCAGTTCTTGTTGTCGATGCACAGGGTGTTACCATCACCCAGATTGGCGGCAGACACGTGCTCGCTGGCCTTGAACTTGTCGCTGGCAACCAGGGTGATGGCCTTGGTCGGGCACTTGCTGATCACGTCATTGACCAGGTCGTTCATGCCATGGGCCTTGTAGTAGTCCTGCACCAGCGCCTCGTCGACGCGGATGTTGTCGCGCCAGGTGCCGATGGTAGCCATGTCTGAGCGCTGGATGGCGTTGACGCAGTCGTTACCGCAGCCGGAGAACTTGAACTTGAACTTGTAGGGCAGGGACGGACGGTGCATGTCGTCCAGGTTGTTGTTGATGACGGTACGCAGCGCCTTGGCTTCATCGAAGCAGGAATGTTCGCAGCGGGCCGCGCCGACGCAGGACATCGAGGTGCGCAGCGCCGGGCCGGCACCACCAAGGTCGAAGCCCATTTCGTTGAATTCGTCGAAGGCCTTCTGGACGTTTTCGGTCTTGATGCCCTGGAACATGATGTCGCCGGACTGGCCATGGAAGGCGATCAGGCCCGAGCCGCCGGTAGCGGACCAGACGTCGCACATCTTGCGCAGCAGATCGGAAGTGTAATGCATGCCTGCGGGCGGTTGCACGCGCAGCGTATGGAATTCGGCCGCCTCAGGGAACAACGGCTGGTGGTTTTCGTCCTTCAGCTCGGTGAAACGCGGGATCACGCCGCCGCCGTAGCCGAACACGCCGACCGTACCGCCCTTCCAGTAACCGAACTTGGTCTTGTAGGACGTTTCCAGTTGACCCATCAGATCAACCATCATGTCGTTATCCTTAGCCAGACGCTTCAGACCGGTAACGAAGCTCGGCCACGGGCCTTTCTCGAGCTCGTCCAGATTGGGCGTATCAATCATCTTCTTTGCCATAGTTTTCTCTCCTAGAACATTTCGAAATGCCCGCTCAGCCGGCAGCTTAACGGTATCCCATCATCGTATTGAGTTGACGATTGCATCACCATCATTCTCATGGGTAAAACGATTACCCCATCGCGGTAGGTTCAGACCTACCCAAAAGGAGTAGATCGATTTCCCCAACGCGGTAATGCCCCATCTAGGCAAAGGGTGAGACATTACGTGGCCGCCACAGGAATCAATAAGAGTATTAAAATATTGTTGCAAACGCAAGCCCATGCACCAAGCAGGGTTGAAATGTTACGCAACATCCTCATTAAAGCAAGGCTTGCTTGTGTTGCTGTGCAACGCATTCATATCAAATTGAAGCAACACGGATCGAGATTCCATGCCTGAGATCACCCCACTAGACAAGATGCGACTCCCCTTCGGCGGTCAGGAGATCGAATTCCAGCACCTGACCCACGAATCGGGAGGCGTACCGTTTCTACGCATCCGCATACGCGAAAACAAGCGCTTCACCATTTTCGACGTCGATCCGGTCAGCGCGCAGAAATGGGCCGACGTGATGCAGGCCTGGGCCAAGGACCATGCGGGAGACGCGCCGTGAGTTGGGCAGGCTGGCCTGAGAACAAGCCCGAAACGTACACGCCACACATGATCGACCTGCAATTCGATCTCGTCGGCACGACCATCCCCGCAGACAATGCGCAATTGCTTGCCGATGCGTTGCAACGTCTGCTTCCATGGCTGGGCGAGGATGGCGGAACCGGCATCCAGCACCTGAAAGGGGCGGAAACCAACAGCGGCGATGCCACGCTCAACATCAATCGGCGCACCAAGCTGTATGTACGGGTGCCCAAGGCGCGGCTGGACGACATGCAGCAATTGGTCGGGCAAACGTTCGACCTGGCGGGGCACAGCCTGCAGATCGGCAGTTTCAAGACGCGCGAGTTCACTGCATTTGCCAACATCTACGCGCACTTCGTTGACACGGGTGGTGCCACTGAAGAACAATTCGTGCAGGACGTGATGCGCGAACTGGACGGTCATTTCCAGTTGCGTTGCGGATTCATCTGCGGCAAGCGGCAAACCCTGCAAAGCGCGTCCGGCCCCATCCATGGCTACAGTCTGATGTTGCACGACGTTCCCCCGCACAAGTCCCTGCAACTGCAGGACGAAGGCATGGGACGCAACCGTTTGTTAGGCTGCGGGATTTTCATCCCGCATAAATCCATCGCACCGGTGATGCCGGCGAACCATTAACCAACGGCCGGACATTCCGGCGAATCTTTAAACTTGATCAACCTGAAAGGAGAAAGCATGTCTTATGTTGTAAATGGCGAAGAGCTCGAAACCGGTGAAGAGGACTTTCTGCTGGAAGCCAATTTCAGCGACGACGTCCCCCCCGTCATCGCCGCGGCTGAAAAAATCACGCTGACCGATGATCACTGGACGGTCATCAATTTCATGCGCGAGAAGTACAAGGAAGACGGCTCTACCCCCAACTTCCGCAATATGCTTGCCGAAATGGATGAACTGCACCCGGGCACCGACTGGAAGAAAAAGCTGTATGAGCTCTTCCCCAACCAGCCCGCACGTCAGTCGGCCCGCATTGCCGGTCTGACCAAGCCTTACGGCAAGGGCGGCTACTGATATCCATCAGAAGCGACACCAAAACGGGCAGCGTATTTCGCGCTGCCCGTTTTTCCCCAGGCCCCTCTCACAGCCCCAACCATGTTTTCCAATACCCTCGTTACCACTGAAGACCTGGCCGCACATCTGAACGATCCGAACTGGGTCATTCTGGACTGCCGCTTCACCCTCACTGACATCGAGGCTGGTCGCCAAGCGTACGAGAAAGCACATATCCCGGGTGCACGCTACGTGCATCTGGACGACGACCTTGCTGCCCCCGTAAGCGAAACCACGGGGCGCCATCCGCTGCCCGATCCCCACGTCCTGACCGAAAAGCTGTGCGCGTGGGGCGTCGGTGTCAACAAGCAGGTCGTGGTGTACGACGACAGTTACGGCGCCATGGCCGGCAGGCTGTGGTGGATGCTGCGCTGGCTCGGCCATCCGGGCGTGGCCTTGCTGGACGGTGGCTACCCGAAATGGTTGCGCGAAAAGCGCCCGGTCGACGCCGACATCCCTGCGCCGCACAGGGGCGCGTGCGCCTGCCTGCCCGAACCCACACAGATCGTGATGGCAGACGAGGTGATGCGCGCCTCACAAACCGGCGAACAACTCATCCTCGATGCCCGTCCCGATCGCCGCTTCTCCGGCGAGTTCGAGCCGCTCGACCCGGTGGCCGGCCACGTGCCGGGTGCCATCAACTACCCGTTCGACGAGAATCTCGATGTGGACGGAACCTTCCTGCCGCCCGAGGCGCTGCGCGAGAACTACCAGGCCCTGCTGAAAGGCAAACCGGCCTGGCAAGTCATCCACATGTGCGGCTCCGGCGTCACCGCCTGCCATAACGTACTGGCGATGGAAATCGCCGGCCTTCCCGGTTCACGGCTTTACCCGGGCTCGTGGAGCGAGTGGATCATCGATCCCGCCCGCCCGGTCGCCACAGGAGAATAATCATGGCCATGCCCATCCGCGTCAAAACTGTCTGGTTCAAGAAGGACGGCGAGCGCAGCGCCGAAGAGATCGCCACAGCGGTCGCCACCACCACCTGGCGTGTCGCCGACAAGGCCGTGGACAACCTCGGCAGAGAGAACTACGACATCATCACGCCAGCGCGTGGCTTCAAGCTGATCGCCGAATTTCTCGCCTTTCTGGTGCATTACTGCGACCGCATGGCCTACGCAACGCTGACGCCCGAACGCCGCACCGCAGTATTGCAGGCCGTCGCCAACCGGCTCGGCGAAGTAATGGAAGAGAACATCATCAGCGTGGTCGGTCCCGATCCCGGCCGCAACTTCAAGGCCGAGTTCATCGATTTCCTCAACCGTCGCTTCAACGATTACGCCGAGTTCGAGTTCCCCGACGACGAAAAGGCCAGCTTCCCCGCATTACGATTCCTCGGCCTGCAGATCCGTGACGAAATGGGCGACAGCGATAAAACCTGGATCATGGATCAGATCATGGATATCGAAATGCCCGAGATGATGGGCACAGTGCGCAAGAGCTTCAAGGGGCTGCTGTCCGACGCGCCGGTCAAGCGCGGCTTTGGCTCGCCCGACATGCTGCCGCCGGAATAAGGCGCAACATGGCGAACTCGCCTTTCGATCTGGGCAACGAAAGCGGCTACCGCGTCTGGCGCGATGCCAAGCTCGCCGCCTATCCGCGCAGCACCGACGAACTGGTCGTGCCCTTGGCCGATCCACGCCATCTCAGCGCGGACGAAACAGACGCGATCGAGGCGCGCTGCGCGCGCGCCAACATGGCCATCTACAGCGCACCGCACCTGCCTGCTGCCGACAAGTCGATCCCGCATCGATTGGCACAACAACTCGGCCTTGTCCGCCTCGAAGGCAACTACCTGGCCGATGAAGACGGACTTTCCAGCATCACCCCTGCCAGCGACGAAGGCGGCAGCGTGCGCGGCGACTTCATTCCCTATACCCACAAACCGATCAACTGGCATACCGACGGCTACTACAACGCGCTCGACCGCCGCATTCTCGGCATGACGCTGCATTGCGTGCAGGATGCCGAATCCGGCGGCGAGAACGCCCTGCTCGACCACGAAATCGCCTACATCCAGTTGCGCGATGCCAATCCCGATTATGTTGCCGCACTGATGCAACCCGACGCGATGACCATCCCTGCACGCATGGACGAGGACAACGTCGCCCGCCCGGAACAGAGCGGCCCGGTGTTCGCGGTCGATCCCGACGAGGGTTTTCTCAGCATGCGCTATACCGCACGCACCCGCTCTATTGTGTGGAAGGGCGACGCGATCACGCAGGCCGCCGTCAGGGCGCTAGCCGACATACTCGCCGGCTCGGAATACATTCTCACTGCCCGCCTTCTCCCCGGCATGGGGCTCATCTGCAACAACGTGCTGCACACCCGGAACGGATTCTCCGATTCTCCCGGCCACCGTCGTCTGCTCTATCGCGGACGCTACTATGATCGCCTGCGCTTCGATCTGAACACCCGCCCCGCACGCGCCGCTTAGGCGACGGGTAAAGTAAAATAGCGGTCTTCATTTTTCGGCCATCTGCCGTCATGCAGCTTCTTACCCTCGGGGTCAACCATCACACTGCACCCCTCGCGATCCGCGAGCAGGTGGCGTTCGGCCCCGAAAAGCTGGTGCAGGCACTGCATGAACTGACGCAGAGCCAGCGCGCGTCCGAAGTCGCCATCCTGGCGACCTGCAACCGCACAGAACTGTATGTCAACACACCTTCCCCCGACGAAGTGACGCAATGGCTGGCCGATTTCCACCATATCGACCGCCGCGAGCTCGCGCCCTATCTGTATACGCTGCCACGTGAGCAGGCAGCGCAACATGCCTTCCGCGTCGCGGCCGGTCTCGATTCGATGGTGCTGGGCGAGACACAGATCCTCGGACAAATGAAACAGGCGGTACAGGCCGCCGAAGAAGCCGGCACCCTCGGCCTGCTGCTGCACAAGCTGTTCCAGCGTACCTTCTCGGTCGCCAAGGAAGTGCGCACCAGTACCGAAATCGGCGCCAACTCGGTGTCGATGGCCGCCGCCGCCGTGCGGCTCGCCGAACGCATCTTCCCCAGCATCCGGGACCAGGCCTGCCTGTTCATCGGCGCCGGCGAGATGATCGAGCTGTGCATCACCCACTTTGCTGCGCAACACCCGCGCCGCATGACTGTCGCCAACCGCACGACCGAACGCGCCCGTCCGCTGGCCGAACGCTTCAATGCAGAGGTGATCCCGCTAACCTCGCTGCCCGACGAGTTGCCCGCCTATGACATCATCATCACCTCCACCGCAAGCCCGCTGCCCATCCTCGGCAAGGGCATGCTGGAGCGTGCAATCAAGCAGCGCCGCCACCGCCCGATCTTCATCGTCGACCTCGCAGTGCCACGCGACGTCGAAGCTGAAGTCGCCGACATGGACGACGTCTTCCTCTACAGCGTGGACGACCTTGGGCAGGTCGTGCGCGAGGGCATGGACAATCGCGTGGCGCAGGTCGCGCAGGCCGAGGCCATCATCGAAACCAGCGTGGAAAACTTCGTGCACTGGATGGAAGGCCGCGAACTGGTGCCGTTGATCCGTTCGCTGCGCGACAATGCCGAACGCCATCGCCGCCACGAAATCGAGAAAGCCGAGAAGGCGCTGGCGCGCGGCGGCGACCCGCGTGCGATACTCGACGCGATGAGTCATGCGCTCGCCAACAAGCTGCTGCACGCCCCCACCCACGCGCTCAATCACGCCAACAGCGCCGAACGCGACCAGTTGGTCCGCCTCATCAGCCAACTCTACGGGCTGCACCACGAATGAAAGCCTCGCTGGCCGACAAGCTCGCTCGCGCCGACGAGCGGCTCGAGGAACTCGACGCCTTGCTGTCGCAGCCGGAAATCGCCGGCGACATGGAAAGCTATCGCAAGCTCACCCGCGAGCATGCCGACCTCAGCCCGGTGGTGGCGCTTTACCGCCAATACAAGCAAGCCGAGGCCGACCAGAAAACCGCCAGCGAGATGCTTGCCGACCCGGACATGCGCGAACTCGCCGAAGCGGAACTCGCAGATTGCGCAACGAAAATCGGGCAACTGGAAGCTGAACTGCAGACTGCGCTACTGCCGAAAGATCCCAACGACGAGCGCAACATCTTTCTGGAAATCCGCGCCGGCACCGGCGGCGACGAGTCGGCGCTGTTCGCCGGCAACCTGTTGCGCATGTACACGCGCTACGCCGAGCGCCAGGGCTGGAAGGTCGAAATCGTGTCGGAAAACCCCGGCGAAGTCGGGGGCTACAAGGAAGCGATCCTCCGCATCGTTGGGCAAGGCGCCTACTCGCGTCTGAAATTCGAATCCGGTGGCCACCGCGTGCAACGCGTGCCCGAAACCGAATCGCAGGGCCGCATCCACACCTCGGCCTGCACCGTCGCCGTGATGCCGGAAGCCGACGAAGTCGGCGAAGTCGACATCAACCCGGCCGACCTGCGCATCGACACCTTCCGCGCCTCGGGCGCCGGTGGCCAGCACATCAACAAGACCGACTCCGCAGTACGCATCACCCACCTGCCCACCGGCCTGGTGGTCGAATGCCAGGACGACCGCTCCCAGCACCGCAACCGCGCCCAGGCGATGAGCGTACTGGCGGCACGCCTGAAGGATCGCGAAATCCAGGCGCAGCACGCCACTGAAGCCAGCACTCGCAAGAGCCTGATCGGCAGCGGCGACCGCTCCGATCGGATCCGGACCTACAACTTCCCTCAGGGCCGCATTACCGATCATCGCATCAACCTTACGCTGTACAAGATCGACGCGGTAATGGACGGCGATCTCACCGAACTGCTCGATGCGCTGGCGGCCGAACATCAGGCCGAATTGCTGGCAACGCTGTCCGGCGAGGGGTGACGCATGACACGCGAGGCGATGACCGTCGCCAGCCTGCTCGACGACGCCACAACACGCATTGGCGCGACGCTCGGACTGGAAACGCGCGAAGCGCGGCTGGAAGCACGCGTGCTCGCCGCGTTTGCCTGGGGCGTAGCGCCTGCCTGGCTGATCGCGCACGACACCGACCTGCCGGTCCAAGCGCAAATTACGCAATTCGGGACACTGCTCGCGCGCAGGCTGGCAGGCGAGCCAATCGCCTATCTCACCGGCATGCGCGAGTTTTACGGCCGCAGCTTTCGCGTGTCGCCCGACGTCCTGATCCCTCGGCCCGATACCGAATTGTTGGTGGAACGAGCCCTGGCGCACATGCCAGACGACCTGGCAGTAACGGTCCTCGATCTCGGCACCGGCAGCGGCTGCATCGCCATCACATTGGCACTGGAACGACCGCTTGCATGCGTGACCGCCGTGGATTGCTCCGCTGCCGCGCTCGCCACCGCGACACACACCGGCAGCATCCTCAACGCACCTGTCGAGTTTCTGACCAGCGACTGGTTTTCTGCACTGACCGGACGCCGCTTCGACCTCATTGTCGGCAACCCGCCCTATATCGCCACCGCCGATCCCCACCTGGCGCGTGGGGATGTGCGATTCGAGCCGCTTTCCGCGCTCGCAGCGGGTCCGGACGGTCTGGCCGACCTGCGCCACCTGATCGCGGCGGCACCCGAACACCTCAAGCCCGGCGGCGCGCTGCTGGTGGAACATGGGTACGATCAGGCAAATGCCGTCCGAGCCTTGCTCCAAGCCACGGGATTCTCCCATCCGCAAAGCTGGCCGGATCTGTCCGGCATCTGCCGTGTCAGCGGGGGGATCTTGTCGGAATAATTTACACTCGTCCTAAGCCAGGGCACGCCCGATAGGCCGGCAGACAGCATAAGATGGGCAATTCAGGCAGGAATGACGTACATTGGTGCGATTCTTGCTGTATTTTCCGGGGACAGAATCCAGAATGATTATCGAGGCCTGACATGTCCGACCACACACCCGAAACTCCAGACACCTCGCCCGAGGCAGTGCCAAACAGCGAAATCAATCCCTCACGTCGAAGGCTGGCGGGAGCCGCACTGGGCGTATCCGCCATTTTCACGCTGGCCAGTCGCCCCGTATTGGCGACCGACCAGTGCATGTCGCCTTCAGCTGCCGTTTCCGGCAATCTGAGCCAGCATGGCACGCCTACGCTGTGTAGCGGCAGGACGCCGGGTTACTGGAAAACGCATTCAGGATCCTGGCCGTCGCCTTATCTTCCCGGGAGCTGCAACGCGGGGAATAGCTGTAACCTGGTCCAGAACTGGAAAGGCGGCACCCTGTTCCACCCGCTTTTTTCCGGCACCCAGTTCATGGCGGATCTCGATGGCAAGCCCGGCACGCCCAATACCTCGCTTTCCTTAATGCAGGTTCTGATGCTGAGCAATGGTTCCAACCCTTGGGGGCTGACCGACCCTGACAATTTGGGTGCGCATATCGTTGCCGCACTGTTGAATGCCAAAGCCGGTTTAACTCCGGTCCTCTCGGAAACGGACGTGATCGGCATCTGGAACGAATGGGTCAGCAAAGGCTACTTCGAGCCCACAGCCAACGTACAATGGAATTCGGCGCAGATCGTGGATTACCTCAAGACCACCATGCCCGTATGACCTGAGCTTTCCTCCAATACGCTTCCCGTCAAACACGATTGGCACGTTTTCAGATCAAATCCTTTGAACAGGAAGCTGTTGTATTCGATACGGCATCCGGCGACACACACTATCTCGCTCCGTTCAACGTAACGCTGTTCCAGCTGGTCCAGGACAATCCGGGCATGACTTTGGACGAATTGCATGGCACCCTGGCTTCCCGGCTATCACTCGAGCCGGGCCCGGATCTCGTCCATCAAACGGATCAAGCGCTCGCAAGCCTGCGTCGGATCGGCCTGCTGGAAACACCATGAAACTGCTCCAGCTCTCTCCGTCCGATTTGCGGCATCAGCTCGCCGGTAATGGCGTATGGTTGCGCACCGGCCCTTTCTCGCTCCGGATCCGTTCGCGCCTGCCGCGCGTCGCCGAGGGGCTGACTGAGCTCTATGGCCAATTTGAAGTGCGCAGCGCGCACCAGGCTTTTGCGGATTTCCATGTCGAACTGAACCCCCCTTCCCGCCTGCGGCGCTGGTTCCGGCCCCAGGTCAATTTTTCCTTCGATGGCGCCCAGCCCTTCAAGCCGCTCCCGCTGGACCAGGCCTACCCCATGCTGGAATGGGGTCTGAACTGGTGCGTCTCAATGCACGCGCACCATTACCTGATCATTCATGCCGCCGTAGTAGAGAAGAATGGCCTGGCAGCCATTCTTCCGGCGCCGCCCGGCTCGGGGAAAAGCACCCTGACCGCAGGACTGGTGTTGTCGGGCTGGCGCCTGCTTTCCGACGAGCTGACCCTGATCGATCGCAGGACAGGCCTGCTCCATGCGTTGCCGCGCCCCGTCAGCCTGAAAAACCAATCGATCGATGTCATCCGCCAGTTCAGCCCTGAAGCCTTCATCAATCGCGTCTCCCACGACACCGCCAAAGGCTCCGTTGCACACATGCGCCCTCCCCGGGACAGCGTATTGCGCCAGCATGAACCGGCCCGCCCCGGCTGGGTGATTTTTCCCAAATGGGAAGCCGGCGCCGAAACACAACTGACCCCCCGTTCCCGGGCCGAGACCTTCATGTTTCTGGCAGAGAATGCATTCAACTACAGCCATCTGGGCGCGGACGGTTTTCGCGTCGGCACCACGCTGATCGACCATGCACACTGCTACGATTTCCGCTACAGCGCATTGAGCGAGGCAGTCGCCGCTTTCGATCGCCTGGCCGAACGCCGGGCTGCGTGAAATTCATGAAATCCAGGTCCCGCGATTTGCTCAGTTGCACCTTGCGTTCGCCCGATTCCGTCACGCGCTTTTCGATGGGCGAATGGGACCTGCTGGTGCGGCAGGCACGGAGTGCCGGCCTGCTGGCGCGTGTTCGACACGTTCTGGCCCGACACCAGCTGACCGAAACCATCCCGGCCGTCGCACGCTGGCATTTTGATGCGGCGGCCACATTGGCCGCGAAGCAGCAACTGGCCGTGCGCTGGGAAGTGGACAAGATCCGAACCGCCTTGAAAGGTCTGGCCTTCCCCTTCATTCTCCTGAAAGGCAGCGCCTACGTCATGGCCAATCTGCCTGCGGCAAGCGGACGCCTGTTCAACGACATCGATATCCTGGTCCCGCGGGCTCAACTCGGCGCGGTCGAAGCCGCACTCATGCTTGCTGGCTGGCACCCGACCCTGCTGTCGGACTACGACCAGCGCTACTACCGCCGCTGGATGCATGAGATCCCGCCGCTGCAACATGCCATCCGTGCCACGGTGATCGACGTGCATCACGCCATCCTGCCCGATACGGCACGTTATCACCCGGATTCCGCCACTCTGCGCAGCCGTGCCATCGCAGTGGAGGACATGCCTGGCGTCCAAGTGCTGGCGACGGAAGATCGCATCCTGCATTCGGCCACCCACGTATTTCACGACGGCGAATTGCCGCACGGCCTGCGCGATCTGACCGACCTCGACCTGTTGCTGCGCGATGCCGCTGCCAACCCCGATTTCTGGCCGCGACTGACGGCGCGCGCCAACGAGTTGCAACTGGGCCGTTCGCTGTTCTATGCGCTGCGTTATCTACGCTATTTTCTCGATACGCCGATTCCCGACAGTGCAATCGCGGCCCTCGAGCGCGACAAGCCACATCGCCTCACCCTCGCCCTGATGGACTGCATCTTCACACGGGTTCTCGCGCCCGACCATGCAAGCTGCGCCGACCGCTTCACGCCAGCCGCGCGTCTGGCCGCTTTCGTGCGCGCCCACTGGCTGCGCATGCCCGTGCATCTGCTGATCCCGCATCTGCTTCACAAAGCCTTCGTCAGTCCCTATCAGCGAAACGAGAAACCAGCTTGACGCCGGTTTCGCCGAGCGTATAATTCCCGACTATTCCAGTCAAGTATTGTCCAGGAGCTCCCATGACCCCTCTCGACCGCATCCGTGACCAAGTCACCAACAATACCGTCGTGCTGTACATGAAAGGCACGCCCCAGTTTCCGCAGTGCGGCTTCTCGTCGCGCGCGGCGCAAGTGCTGCAAGCCTGCGGCGTGAAGGATTTTCTGGCGGTCAGCGTGCTGGCCGACCCGGAAATTTTCGAAAACCTGAAGTACTACGCCAACTGGCCGACTTTCCCGCAACTGTATGTGAAGGGCGAGCTGATCGGCGGCTCCGACATCATGATCGAGATGTACCAGAAAGGCGAAATCCAGAAGCTTCTGGAAGAAGCCCAGGCCGCCTGATCTACTCTATGCGCCTCCGCAAAAAAGCCGACCCAGGTCGGCTTTTTTGTTGCGTGAACTCCGCCCGTCAAGCGGATGGCTATTTCGGCTCGCCGCCTTCGGATTCCGCATCCATCCCCAGCTCATGGATTTTCCGCGTGAGCGTATTGCGTCCCCAACCGAGGAGATGCGCCGCTTCGATCCGGCGTCCACCGGTGTGGCGGAGCGCCACCTCGATCAACGTCTTTTCGTAGGCCTGGGTAAGATCATCCAGAATCGCCGCTTCGCCGCGCGCCAGCCGCGCGCCGGCTTCGGCGGCCAGTCCCTGCAACCAGTCGCCGCCGCTTGGCTCGACCGTCCCCTGCATCAGATCGGCCGGCAGATCCCCGACCTCGACCACCTGGCCGGGCGCCATCACGGTCAGATAATGACTGACATTCTCAAGCTGGCGCACGTTGCCGCTCCAGGGCAGATTGACCAGTGTCTTCATCGCTGCGTCCGACACGCCCTTGGTCTCCATACCCAGTTCGCGCGCGCTTTTCTGCATGAAATGGCGCACCAGCAGGGGAATGTCCTCGCGCCGCTCGCGCAGCGCCGGCAGGCGCAGGCGGATCACGTTGAGGCGGTGAAACAGGTCTTCGCGGAACAATCCCTCGCGCACCCGCACTTCCAGATCCTGATGGGTGGCGGCGATCACCCGCACGTTGACCTTGATCGGCGTATGCCCACCGACCCGGTAAAACTGGCCGTCGGCCAGCACGCGCAGCAAACGGGTCTGCAACTCGGCCGGCATGTCGCCGATCTCGTCCAGAAACAGCGTGCCGCCGTCGGCCTGCTCGAAACGGCCGCGCCGCTGCGCCGCCGCGCCCGTGAAGGCGCCGCGCTCGTGACCGAAGAGTTCCGACTCCAGCAAATCCCTGGGGATGGCCGCAGTATTCAGCGCGATGAACGGCGCGCCGGCACGCGGGCTGTGACGATGCAGCGCACGCGCCACCAGTTCCTTGCCGCTGCCCGATTCGCCCGTGATCAGCACGGTGGCATGCGACTGCGCCAGTCGCCCGATGGCGCGAAACACCTCCTGCATGGCAGGTGCCTGTCCGAGAATTTCCGGCACCGGCGCATCGCTGCTGGCAGGCACGTCCCGGCTCGCATTTTCCGCCAGCGCGCGGCGCACCAGTTCGAGCGCCTGGTCGACGTCGAAAGGCTTGGGCAGGTACTCGAATGCGCCGCCCTGGAAGGCCGCCACCGCGCTGTCGAGATCGGAATATGCCGTCATGATGATGACGGGCACCTTAGGCAGCCGCTCCTTCAGCGCCTGTAGCAATTCCAGGCCGCTCACCCCCGGCATGCGGATGTCGGACAGCACGGCGGTGGGCGTGCTGCGTTCCAGTTCGCGCAGCGCATCGCTGCCCGAACTGAAAGTCATGCACGCGATATCTTCGCGCAGCAGGGCTTTTTCGAGCACCCAGCGGATGGAGCGGTCGTCGTCAATGATCCAGACGCAGCTTGATTTCGACATAGTGTTCAGCCAGGCAAAGGAAGAAAAATGGAAAACGCGGTACGGCCGGGACGGCTTTCGCAATCGATAGTGCCGTGGTTTTGCGCGACCAGCGTCTGCGCAACGGCGAGCCCGAGGCCGCTGCCGCCTTCGCGCCCGGACACCAGCGGAAAGAAAATCTGTTCACGGATCTCTTCGGGTATACCCGGGCCGTTATCGATGATCTCGACGCGCATGCCGAGCTGGTAGCGCCGGCTTTCCAGCGTGATCTGCCGCGCCACCCGGGTCTTGAAAATGATCTCACCCTGGCCATGCATCGCCTGCACGGCATTGCGTGCGATATTGAGCGTCGCTTGAATCAGCTGCTCGGCATCGGCCCGGATTTCGGGCAGGCTAATATCGTAGTCGCGGCGGAGCGACATGCTCGGGGTTTCAGCCAGAATCAAGCTGCGAACCCGCTCCAGGACCTCGTGAATATTCACCGCACCAAAACGGGGCATGCGATGCGGGGTAAGCAGCCGCTCCATCAGCGACTGCAAGCGATCGGATTCCTTGATGATGACCTGGGTGTATTCGCGCAAGGATTCGCGCGGCAATTCATGCTCCAGCAACTGCGCCGCGCCGCGGATGCCGCCGAGCGGATTCTTGATTTCATGTGCGAGGTTGCGCAGCAGTTCGCGGTTGGCTTCCTGTTGCAGGCGCGCCTGTTCCAGCCGGGCAATACGAAGATGCGGATCGACCGCGCGCATTTCGATCAGCACGGCGTCCTGAGGCTTGTCCAGCGGCGACACGCTACAACTCAGCCGGATCGGCGGGTGGCCGCTCACCACCACGTCAAGCTCGTATTCGATGACGGTTTCCTGCTGGGTACATGCTGTCTGGACCGCGGCAAGCAACTCGGGGCTGCGCTCGAACACCGACATGACATCATCCCCAAGCAGCAGGGCGCCCGATACGCCCAGCAAGGTCTCGGCTGCAGGATTGACGTATATGATGCGGCGCCCGGCATCCAGAATCATGGTGCCGGTGGAAAGGTAATCCAGTCCTGAATAATCGGTAGGCGAGAACGGCGGCATGCTCATGCACTCGGATGAAGCACTGATTGTGCCAGAGCGTGGTTATTGAAGCTTCAGCTTCTTACAACCACGGCCTGCCCCTCGCGGGTGGCGCGTGGTTGTTACCGCTTTAGCGGTTCGATAGCCATGGCCGGTTGTTGCGGTGGGGCAGGGCTGGCGCAGGGCGTCGTCTTGAATGCGTATGCAGGCGCCTTACTTCAGATTGGCCAGTTCGCGCTGGATGGAGGTGATGTTCTGATCGTGCTGCTGCACCGTCGTCCGGAGTTTGCTCACGCGATCGAGATAAGTGGCATCGGTCGCACGCTCACCCGGCTGCAGGCGTTCGCCCAGCGTCATCTGACGGCGCGCTTCATCGGCATTGCGGCGTTCGCTGGACAATTCATCCTGCAACACTTGGCGCCGGATATCGTCGCGCCGCTTCTGGGTGCCCGGATCGATACGCGGAAAATCCGCCGGGCTGGGCGTATAGGCAGCCCGCCTGGGTGCTTTGCCTCTGGCCGGCAGCTGTGCCGGCGCACCGGGCAGGTCGACGCGCTTGGCACCTTTCTTGTAGACATCGGTAAATGTCACCTGGCCGTTTTCATCGACGTATTTGTAGATTTCCGCCTGCGCGGGCGCAGCCAGTATCAGGCACAGAAGGAAGGGCAGACGGGCGATGGGCATAGGGCTGAGTGTAGCGTACCCGTTTGCTAACGGACATCGGCCGGCCAATCTTGATCCCGGAACGGCCCGGCCAGTAGGCACATCGAAAAAAAGGGCGGCCGAAGCCGCCCTATTATTTGCACACGTCCTGTGTTTACAGCGAGTAATACATTGCGAATTCGACCGGGTGCGTGGTCATGCGGAACTTGGTGACTTCTTCCATCTTCAGGGCGATGTAGGCGTCGATCATGTCGTTGGTGAACACACCGCCGCGGGTCAGGAACTCGCGATCCTTGTCCAGCTCTTCCAGTGCCATTTCCAGGCTGTGGCAGACCTTCGGGATCTTCGCGTCTTCTTCCGGGGGCAGGTCGTACAGATCCTTGTCCGACGGATCGCCGGGGTGGATCTTGTTCTGGATGCCGTCGAGACCGGCCATCATCAGCGCAGTGAAGCACAGGTAGGGGTTGGCGGTCGGATCCGGGAAGCGGGTCTCGATGCGGCGGGCCTTCTCGCTGGCGGCGATGGGAATACGGATCGAAGCCGAACGGTTACGTGCAGAGTAGGCCAGCATCACGGGCGCTTCGAAGCCGGGCACCAGACGCTTGTACGAGTTGGTCGACGGGTTGGTGATCGCGTTCAGCGCCTTGGCGTGCTTGATCACGCCGCCAATGTAGTACAGGCACAGTTCGGACAGACCGGCATAGCCATTGCCCGCGAACAGGTTCTTGCCGTCTTTCCACAGCGACATGTGCACATGCATGCCGGAACCATTGTCGCCGACGATGGGCTTGGGCATGAAGGTCGCGGTCTTGCCATACGCGTGGGCGACGTTCTGCACGATGTACTTCAACGTCTGGGTCCAGTCGGCACGCTTGGTCAGCGTGCTGAACTGGGTACCGATTTCGCACTGGCCGGCGGTCGCCACTTCGTGGTGGAACACTTCAACCGGGATGCCGGCTTCTTCCAGTGCCAGCACCATGGCGGCACGGATGTCCTGCAGGCTGTCGACCGGGGGCACGGGGAAGTAGCCGCCCTTGACGCCGGGACGGTGGCCGGTGTTGCCGTTCTCGAATTTCTCGGCAGACGACCAGGAGGCTTCCTCGGAATTGATCTGCACGCCGCAGCCCGACATGTTGTCGTGCCAGGTGATGGAATCGAAAATGAAGAACTCGGGCTCGGGACCGAAGTAGGCAGTATCGGCGATACCAGTCGACTTCAGATAAGCCTCGGCGCGCTTGGCCACCGAACGCGGATCGCGCTCGTAGCCCTTGCCGTCGGACGGCTCGATTACGTCGCAGGTCAGGATGAGCGTGGGCTCGTCGAAGAAAGGATCCATGTAGGCCGAATCGGGATCGGCCTTCAGCAGCATGTCGGACGCCTGGATGCCTTTCCAGCCGGCGATCGAGGAGCCGTCGAACGGATGGCCGTCTTCGAACCAATCCTCAGTCACGATGCGGGCAGGAATCGAAACGTGCTGTTCCTTGCCGCGCGTATCCGTAAAGCGCAGATCGACGAATTTCACTTCGCCTTCCTTAATCATCTTGATCACATTGGCCACGGCCATGCTGAATCTCCTCAAACTGAAATGAATTGAATTACGACGCCGCATATGGCCCAAATCCGCCACACAAAACGTCACACAGAAAAGGTGTTAGCAGCAACCGTGCCATACCCAAAATCGAGCGCCAGCCATTGTGCCATAAGGCTCAAGCAAGGGGATAGTGCGCCATCATTTTCTCTATCGCACCAAAACAATGCGCAAAAACCATTTCGTGCACCAATGTGGTGCAAATTGCATCGGGCAAGGGGTTTCATATACTGAATTGACAATAAATAAAAGGACATCGTCATGGGACGCATCACTGAGTTGCTCGACACCGCCCATCATCGGAGCCAAGCGCATGTCTGGTCATTCGCCGGCGCGCTATTACCACACGAAGCGCACGAATTGCTGCAGATCACGCCCGGAAGTCGTCTAATCGATGTACGTTCCCATGCAGAACTCGAATTCAACGGGGTTATCCCCGGGGCGATGCATGTCGAATGGCAATCCTGGCCCGGCTGGGTTCTCAATCCTCATTTTCTGATTCAACTGGCCCAAGCCACCGATCCGGAATCCCTGCTGTTCTTCATTTGCCGCAGCGGCGAACGCTCGCACCGTGCCGCCGTTGCCTGCACCGAGGCCGGACGCGGCAGTTGCTACAACGTGCTGGAAGGCATCGAAGGCGACCTCAACAAGGCCACCGGCCACCGCAACGAACTCAACGGCTGGAAACACCGAAGCCTGCCCTGGACGCAAAGCTGATCCATATCTCATCGGCGCACTTTAGAATAGCGCGCCATGACCGACCGTTACGCCGTATTCGGGCACCCGATTGCCCACTCCAAATCCCCGCAGATCCATACCGCGTTTGCCCGCCAGACCGGCCAGGACATGACGTACGAAGCCATCCTCGCGCCGCTCGACGGCTTTGCGGAGAGCGTCGCTGCGTTCATCGCGGCAGGCGGGCGCGGCGCCAACGTCACCGTGCCGTTCAAGGAGGAGGCCTTCAGGCTGGCCAGCCGACTGAGTCCGCGCGCCCAACGTGCCGGCGCGGTCAACACGCTGATGTTCGACGCCGACGGCATCCTCGGCGACAACACCGACGGCGCCGGGCTGGTCGCCGATCTCACTCGCAACCTGCTCTGCACGATCGTTGGCAAACGCGTCCTGCTGCTCGGCGCCGGCGGCGCGGCGCGCGGCGTGATCGAGCCGTTGCTCGACCAGCAGCCCGCGGCGCTCGTCATCGCCAACCGCACCGTCAGTCGCGCCGAGGAACTCGCCGAACTGTTCGGCCGCGGCGTCCGTGCATGCAGCTTCGACGCGGCCGACACCCCCTTCGACCTCGTCATCAACGCCACCGCCGCCAGCCTCGCCGGCGACCTGCCGCCGCTGTCGCCGCGCGTGTTCACCCCGGACACACTGGCCTACGACATGATGTACGGACGCGACACGCCCTTCCTCGACTTCGCCCGCACGCACGGCGCGCGCACCGCCGACGGCCTCGGCATGCTGGTCGAACAGGCGGCCGAAGCGTTTTATCTGTGGCGCGGCGTGCGCCCCGACACCGCGCCCGTCATCGCGAGCCTGCGCACATGATGCGCACCGCATGGCGCTGGTTCGGCAAGGGCGTCGCAACAGCGGTCACGCTGGTACTGCTGTATCAGGTGTGGCTGTTCGCGCACGTGCTGTGGTGGATCGATCACAACCCCGCCTCCACCTCCTTCATGGAAGCGGGCCTGGCACGCCAGCAGGAAAAGGACCCCGACGCCGAACTGCGCCACAAGTGGGTGCCCTACGACCACATCTCCATCCATCTGAAGCGCGCCATCGTCGCCGCCGAGGACGCCAAATTTCTCAACCATGAAGGCTTCGACGTCGAGGGCATCCAGACCGCAGTCGAGAAGAACCTGAAGAAAGGCCGCCTCGTCGCCGGCGGCTCCACCATCAGCCAGCAGCTCGCCAAGAACCTCTTCCTCTCCGGCGAGCGCAGCTTCATCCGCAAGGGCCAGGAAGCCGTGATCACGCTCATGATCGAAGCCACCTGGAGCAAGCGCCGCATCCTCGAGGTCTACCTCAACGTCATCGAATGGGGCAACGGCATCTACGGCGCCGAAGCCGCCGCCCGCCGCTACTACAAGACCTCCGCCGCCAACCTCAGCCGCGACCAGGCCGCCCGCCTGGCCGCGATGGTGCCCAACCCGCGCTGGTACGAGAACCACCGCAGCTCGCGCGCGTATCAGCGTCGCGTTGCAGTCATCAGTCGCTATATGGGGAGTGCGCAGGTGCCGCGCTGAGTCGAAAATACCTGTCTATTTATAAAAAACGTCTGGACCCCATGGGTCTCTATATTAACTGTTGGAAATTACAGCCATGTCTGAATTCATACCTCAGCAGCTACCAGAAAGGGAAGGCCATTTTCCGAACACAGGAAACACAATTGTTGAGCTACACCGTCTGCTTGCAATCTTTCTATCTAGTCGAAATTTCGCAATGCTTTGCGTGGAATTCCCTGGCGAGGGATTTGACCCAATCTACAAAACCCAAGAAGTAGAAGCTGACGAAATCACCAGAATTTTGCTGTCCTTGGCAGTTACAGCGCGTGTGGTCGATGATCGGGAAGGGAAAGTGTTTGAACTTGTTGGCTCTGACTGCGGAACGTTGCAGAAAGATATGGCAATGGCTGATTGTGTCCCTTTAGAAATTCGAGAGGCCTGCAACAAGATAATTCACGCGCAGAAAGTCAGGTTTGATATTGAGGAAATAGGTGTTCAGAGATATATGAATCCAATCATTTATCTTTACGGCACCATGCAAAATAAGGAATGGCGAGCAACATTGGACGTCATCAAGTTCTGCAAGGAGTATGTCACTCTTGTTTGCCATTTCTAACACTTCGGTCAAGTGGACGCTCCGCCGGCGAGCGGGCTCCGCACCCCTTACCTCCAACGTTAGGTTCTCCAATGACGTCGATGCCGAATTTACTCAAAGGTCCGAAGTTCGGTGTTTGCAGACTTACGGGGACGCGTGGCCCCTATGTCAAGTCACACATCATTCCTGCCGCACTTACTCGCCTTCCAACCAACGGTCAGAAGGCCGTTGAAACCGGTATTGGCCTCGGCGTAAAAAGGAGATTTGTTAGCTGGTATGACAACGAACTGGTTACGCGAGTAGGCGAAGACATACTGGAAGAAATTGACACTCCTGCCATTGATGTACTTCGAGAGCACAAACTAATCTGGGGCAGTTGGGGGCCTGAGAACCGGCTGAAGACTAGTGACCTTCTTGCCGAGCCTGATGAACGAGCATATCGCGTAGTTAAATTCTCCCGCGCTAAGGAGTTACAGCTTTTTTTCCTTAGCGTGGTCTGGCGCTCCGCGGCAAGTCAACGGCCCGAGTTCTCTGATGTTCAGCTCCCAGCTGAACTCATGGAAGATCTTCGGCGACGTGTCTCCGCTAAGGACCCTGGTGCTTTTGGTGATTATCCAGTTCAGTTATTCCAAATAATCTCCAAGGGAATCGTGCACAACCGCGCCCCGCTGCTGGAGAGAACGGTTGTGGAGTTGGAGGCTGGTGACCGCCGCGAAATGGATTACGTTCGAATCTACTTCGATGGTCTGGTCGCGCGCGTGCATTTGGCACTTCGCGAAGTTTCGACGAGCGGTATCTCGGAACGTGTCTTCGATCCGGAGAAGGAACCATTGTCTTTGCTCATGAATTTGAGGTGTCACGTACCGCAGCGAATATGAAGGAGATGGTCGCGACCGTTGTAAAGGAAGGCATGAAGCCACCGGCACGACTGACCGCAATTGCCGCAGCCGTCCGCGATGCGCTGACAACCTAACCCTTCAGTCAATCGGACGTCCACGAGCGTGCTTCTTCCGCTTGCGGCCGCCGGTTACTTCAAACGTTGAACAGCGCGTCGACCGCTTAGGGCCGAAGATCCGACATATGGCATGGTTAGCCTAACCGGCAGCTTCGGCCGAGAACCCGACGTTAGACTCGGCGAGTCAGACTGACCGCATTGGGTCGATTTGAGCCGTCTACCGAACCCAGTCTTTTTTCAAAAACGGACGTACTGATTGAAACGAATATCCGTAGAAGGCGCCCTCAGGCTTCCTTCCGCTGCCGCGCAGCGAGCGTCTGCTGGGCCTTGCGCTGTTCGAGATGGCGCAGTGCGTGATAGGTGCCGAAACCGAGCGCGCCCATCGCCAGCGTGAAGGCGCCGTAGGAAATCGGCCACGGGATGCCGGCGGTCATCATCGAGAATTCAGACATGCCGCCGATGCCGGCGATGATGTTGATCGGCACGAACACGACCGAAATCGCGGTCAGCTTGGACACGCGCTTGTTCTGGTTGATGTTGATGAAGCCGACGGTGGCATCCATCAGGAAGTTGATCTTGTTGAAGAGGAAGGACGTGTGGCCGTCGAGCGATTCGATGTCGCGCAGGATCTGCCGTGCGTCCTCATGCTGCTCCGTCGTGAGCAGGCGGCCGCGCATCAGGAAGGAGAGCGCGCGGCGGGTGTCGAGCACGTTGCGGCGGATGCGGCCGTTCAAGTCCTCGCCCTTGGCGATCTCGGCGAGGATTTCGGCGGCTTCGTCGTCGGTGACCTGCGGCGACAGCACCTGGCGGCCGACGCGCTCGAATTCGCCGTAGACGTCCTCGAGCGCGTCGGCCGAGTATTCGACATCGGCACCATAGAGGTCAAGCAGGACGTCCTTGCCGTCGGAAACATAACCGGGCTGGGTGCGGGCGCGCAGCCGCTGCAGGCGGAAGACCGGCAGTTCCTCGTTGCGCACCGAGAACAGGATGTTGCGGTGGAGAATGAAGGCCACCGGGACGTTGCGCGAATCGCCCTGCTTGTCGAGCAGGAAGTTCGAGCTCATGTGCACCGCATCGTTGTCGTCGATGTAGAAGCGCGCGCTTTCCTCGATGTCGGTGACCTCTTCCGGGTCGGGCAGGTAAAGCTCGAAGAACTCGCCTACCCAGGCGCGCACGCTTGCGGTGGGCGCGACGAGGTCGACCCACATCGGGTTGACGTTGGCCAGGTCGGCGCGGCTGTCGATGCGCACCTGGCTCAGGCGGCCATTCTTCAACTCGAAGGCCGAGAGCATGTTGCGCGCGCTGCTGTGGGGACGCGCCCCCAACAGTTCGGCGCGCACGTCGTCCGATACGATTTCCAGGACCAGTTCGCAGCGGTTTTCTTCGACTTCCTGCCAGGCGGCAAGTCGATCTTCTTCCGGCAAGGCCTCGATGACCCGCGCGATCTCGCCGGCCGACAGTCGGCGCAGCAGGTTGTGCAGTTCGACCAGATGCTGCCGGTGCACCAGGCCTTCGACCAGTTCGTGGCGCGGCATGTCCTGCTTCTGCACCAGGGCTTCGACGCGCCGCTGGCGCGCGAGCAGCAGTTGCACCTCGCTGAGGTGCTGCTCCAACTGGTTCTGCGCGCGCGGGCGTTGATCGATGGGTTCCGACATGGCGCGTATTCTACGCTCGACGACTCGTTCAAGGCACGGCTTCAGACCGCGAATAGGCGACAAAATGCCATCCCGCCAGCAACCCGAACCGGAGGCGCTCATCCCGGCAGAATCGACGCCAGCGAACCATGGCGCGTTACAATCGCGGGGCTTTTTAATATCCACCCCATGACCGAAAACCCCGAAAACCCGTCGCCACACATCAGTCAGGAACGCGTGAAGCACGATCCGGCCATCGGCGCGTCGGTACGGCCCGTTGTCATCCCTGACAGCATGGGCTTCTTCATCTTGCACGGGCTCGCCACCCTGTTGCTGCCATGACGCCCGCTCCCGACAGCCGCGTGCTATATGGCCGCCTGCTCGGCTATGTAAAGCCGTATTGGCGCATGTTCGCGCTGTCCCTCGTCGCGCTGGTCCTCACCGCCGCCACCGAGCCGATGCTGCCGGCCTTGTTCAAGCCGTTGCTGGACAAGGGCTTCGTTGCCAAGGATCAGGATTTCATCCGCTGGGTTCCGATCCTGTTGCTGGCCTTGTTCCTGGTGCGCGGTATCACCAGCTTCATCAGCACCTATTGCATGGCCTGGGTCGGCAGCCGCCTGGTGATGGATCTGCGCGCCACCATGTTCGACAAGCTGATGACGCTGCCGACGCGCTACTTCGACCAGAACCCGAGTGGCCAGCTGATCGCCCATCTGGCTTTCAACGTCACCCAGGTGACGCAGTCGGCCACCAGTTCGCTCACCACGCTGGTGCGCGACACGGTGACGGTGCTGGGGCTGCTCGGCTATCTGCTGTGGCTGAACTGGCAGCTGACGCTGATCGTGTTCGCGCTGGTGCCGCTCACGCTGTGGGTGGTGCGCGTCGCAAGTAAACGGTTACGGGGCCTGTCGCGCAAGGCGCAGCAGAACATCGGCGACCTCACCCAGGTGGTCGACGAAGCGGTGGGCGGACACCGTGTGGTCAAGCTGTATGGCGGCGAGGACTACGAGCAGACGCGCTTCCGCGCGGCGGCCAATCTGGCGCGACTGTTCGAGATGAAGCGCGTCGCCGCCAACGCGGTGTACGAACCCGTGATCCAGCTGATCGCCGCGATCGCGCTCGCCATCATCGTCTACATCGCCGCCGACCAGGCGAGCGACAACGCCACCACGGTGGGCGGCTTCGTCGCTTTCTTCATGGCGATGCTGCTGCTGTTCGCGCCGCTGAAACGGCTCACCTCGGTCAACGACCAGCTGCAGCGCGGGCTGGCCGCGGCCGAGACCATATTCATCATGCTCGACGAGGACGCCGAGCGCGACAGCGGCACGCGCACGCTCGAGCGCATCGAAGGCCGGCTGGCGCTGCGCGACGTGGCGCTGACCTATCCCGGCAAGACCGTGCCGGCGCTGGCCGGCATCACGCTCGACATCGCCCCCGGCGAGACAGTGGCGATGGTCGGTGCGTCGGGCTCGGGCAAGACCACGCTGGCCAATCTGGTGCCGCGCTTCTACGACCCGGATTCCGGCTCGATCCAGCTCGACGGCTTCGACGTCCGCGACATCCGCCTGCAGAACCTGCGCAGCCACATTGCCCTGGTGTCGCAGGACGTGGTGCTGTTCAACGATACGCTGGCGCACAACATCGCCTACGGCCACAAACGCGACGCCACGGTCGACGAGATCCGCGCCGCCTGCGTCGCCGCGCATGCCTGGGATTTCATCCAGGCCATGCCCGACGGCCTCGACACGCTGATCGGCGAGAACGGCATGCGACTGTCCGGCGGCCAGCGTCAGCGCATCGCCATCGCACGCGCTATCCTGAAGAACGCACCGCTGCTGATCCTGGACGAGGCCACCTCGGCCCTGGACAACGAATCCGAACGCCACGTGCAGGCCGCGCTCGAAGCACTGATGGCAAACCGCACCACGCTGGTCATCGCGCATCGCCTGTCCACCATCGAACGCGCCGACCGGATTGTCGTTCTGGAAGGCGGTCGCATCGTCGAAGTCGGCAGTCACGCCGACCTGATCGCCCGGCAGGGCCGTTACGCACAGCTGCACGCGCTGCAGTTTTCCGCATGAGTCAGGACTTGAACGTAAGCGCCGTTCGGCCTGAGCCCTTCGACCCGGCTCAGGACAGGCCTGTGGAAGGCTATGTGTCCGCCCATGCTTCGACAGGCTCAGCACGAACGGATACAGCCTGGGTGAAACCCGCGCGCTCGCTGCTCACCGCGGCCGGCCGCGCCATCGGCGACTTCCGCATGATCCGCGAAGGCGACCGCATCCTGCTCGGCCTGTCGGGCGGCAAGGATTCGCTGTCGCTGCTGCATACCCTGCACCATCTGCAACAGAAGGCGCCGGTGAAATTCGAACTGCTCGCCTGCACGGTCGATCCGCAGTCCGACCAGTTCGATCCCTCGCCGCTCACACCCTACATGGCCGCACTCGGCGTGCCCTACTTCCTTGAATCGCAACCCATCCTGGATGAGGCGCAGAAGACGCTGACCAAGGACAGCGACTCGTACTGCGCCTATTGCTCGCGCATGCGGCGCGGCATCCTCTATCGCGTCGCGCGCGAACAAGGCTGCAACGTCGTCGCGCTGGCACAGCATCTCGACGACCTCGCCGAAACGCTGATGATGTCGATGCTGTTCGGCGGCAAGCTCCGGACCATGTCGCCGCATTACCTGAACGACGCCGGCGACCTGCGCATCATCCGGCCCTTCGCGTATGCGCGCGAACGCCAGACCCGCGCCTTCGCCGCCGATTCCGGCTTGCCGGTGATCTTCGAGAACTGCCCGGCCTGCTTCGCCAAGCCGCAGCAGCGCTACGCGATGAAACAGATGCTGGCCGAACAGGAGAAACAGCATCCGCGTATCTTCAACAGCCTGTTGACCGCGATGCGGCCGCTGATGGGCGAGCCGCCTGCCTGATTTCCAGGCACTGTCGTTTCCCCGTAAAATCAACCCTTTGTTTTGGTTGACATTTTCCACAAAGAGAACAAGGTTATGACCGCTTCCTTTATTCCGCCCAAGCGCATCCTCATGGGTCCGGGGCCCTCCGACGTGCCCCAGCGCGTGCTCGACGCGATGGCACGTCCGACCATCGGCCACCTCGACCCCGCGTTCGTCGACCTGATGGAACAGATCAAGTCCATGCTGCGCATGGCGTTCCAGACCGAGAACGCGCTGACCTTCCCGGTCTCGGCACCGGGTTCGGCAGGGATGGAAATGTGTTTCGTCAACCTGGTGGAGCCCGGCGACAAGGTGATCGTCTGCCGCAACGGCGTGTTCGGCGGGCGCATGCTGGAAAACGTCAAGCGCACCAGCGGCGTGCCGGTGATCGTCGACGACGCCTGGGGCGCACCGGTCGATCCGCAGAAAGTGCGCGACGCCTTCAAAGCGAATCCAGATGCAAAAATGCTGGCGTTCGTCCACGCGGAAACCTCGACCGGCGCGCAAAGCGACGCCGAGGCGCTCAGCAAGATCGCGCAGGAATTCGGCGCGCTCACCATCATGGATTGCGTCACCAGTCTGGGCGGCACGCCGCTGTATATGGACAAATGGGGCATCGATGCAGTGTATTCCGGCAGCCAGAAATGCCTGTCCTGCACGCCCGGCCTGTCGCCCGTTTCGTTCTCCGAGCGCGCCATCAATCGCATCAAGGCGCGCACAACCGTCGTGCAGAGCTGGTTCCTCGACCTCAACCTCGTGCTCGGCTACTGGCAATCCGCCGGCAAGCGCACCTACCACCACACGGCACCGATCAACCCGATGTACGGTCTGCACGAAGCGCTGGTGATCCTGGAGGAAGAAGGTCTGGAGAACGCCTGGGCGCGCCACCGTGCCATGCACGAAAAACTCAAGGCCGGTCTCGAAGCCCTGGGCTTGAAATACGTGGTGGATGCGTCCGCGCGCCTGCCGCAGCTCAACTCGATTTACGTGCCCGAAGGCGTCGACGAGGCAGCGATCCGCGCCCGCCTGCTCACTGAGTTCAACCTTGAAATCGGCGCCGGCCTCGGCGACATGGCCGGCAAGATCTGGCGCATCGGCTTGATGGGCTATTCCGCCAAGCAGGAGAATGTCGACTATTGTCTGAAGGCACTCAAGGCCTGCCTGCACTGATCCAGGCACGGTAAGCCACGCAGGTGTTCAAAATAAAAACCGGTATCGAACCGGTTTTTATTTTTCTTCAGTTGTCGTAGCGCTTTCCGCTACCTGTGTCGCCAGAACCTGATCCACCCGGTTGCGGTCGACATCCACCACTTCGAACTCCCAGTCTGCCCAGGTGAAGCGCTCCGCCTTGCGCGGAATGCGGCCCAGCGAGGCCAGCACGAACCCGCCGACCGTGTGATAGTTGCCCAGCGATTCCTGGGGTACATGGCGAATCCCCAGCCGGTCCTTCATCTCGTCGATGGGCAGCAGGCCATCCAGCAGCCAGGAGCCATCGGCCCGGCGTACGGCCAGGGCGTCTTCGGTGTCATCGGCCAGGGGCATCATGTCGCCCACCAGCGAATACATCAGGTCGTCCAGTGTGACGATGCCTTCGGTAAGACCGAATTCGCTCACCACCAGGGCGAAATTGGCGCGCTGCTGGCGGAAGGTACGCAGCAGGTCGATGAGGGTGAGACTGGACGGCACGAACAGGGGTGGCGCGAGCGGCAGTTCGGCGAAGTCGATGTCGCCTTCCATGGCGGCCTTGAGAATGTCGTGGCTTTCGGCAATGCCGATCACCTGCTGCAGGTCGCCCTTGCAGATGGGCAGGCGGGAATGCGGTGCCTCCTTCAGGGTGCGCAGGTTGTGCTCGCGGGGCGAGAGCAGATCCAGCCAGGCCACGTCCGCGACGGGCGTCATGATGGTGGCGAGACGCCAATCCTCCAGGCGCAGCACGTTGCCGAACAGCTCGCTTTCCTCCGGCGCGATGGTGCCTCTCCGCTCCCCCTCATCCACGAACGCCAGGATGTCCTCGATGCTGGTGACCGCGGGTGCTGACTCAATCGGTAGCAAGGCCAGTACACGGTCCGCAGCGAAGGACAGAAAACGGATTGCCGGGGACAACAAGTGGATGAACAAGGACATGAAAGGCGCGCAAAACGCTGCCACCTTTTCCGGATGCGCGAGCGCGATCCGCTTGGGCACGATCTCGCCCAGGATGATGGAAACCGCCGTGACGATCACGATGGTGGCGCCGAAGGCAATGGACTCACGCCATTCGGCCAGGCCGGGAATCGCGGCCCGGATGGCCGATTCGATGGACGTGGACAGAGCCGACTCGCCATAGATCCCCATCAGTAGTGCGGCGGCGGTGATCCCCGTCTGACTGGCGGCCAGGAGCCTGCTCGGATGCTCCTTGATGGCCAGTGCCTTGGCGGCCCCCATGTCGCCGGCCTCGGCAAGCTGGGTCAAGCGACCGCGGCGGGCGGAGGCGAGCGCCATTTCCGCGAGCGAAAACATGCCGGAAAGCAGGATGAGCAGGATCAGGATCCACAGGGCATTCATGATCAGGAAGCGGGAGCGGGGATGAGGGCGATTCTACCCGTCGCCTCGGACAGAGGACACGGCACGCACGACAAGGCCCGCAGTCAGCGGGCCTTGTCGACAACATCAAGCCGGGGACATCACAAACCCAGTCGCTGCCAGATGGTAGTGCTGGGTCCCGCCTGGTTCATGGTGTAGAAATGCAGGCCCGGCGCACCGCCGGCCAGCAGGCGGTCGCACAGGTCGGTCACCACGTCGAGGCCGAAGGCACGGATCGACGCCAGATCGTCGCCGTAGGTTTCAAGCTTCTTCCTCAGCCAGCGTGGGATCTCCGCGCCACAGGCGTCGGAGAAGCGCGCCAGCTGCACGTAGTTGCCGATCGGCATGATGCCGGGGACGATGGGAATGGCGACGCCGAGCGCGCGCGCGTCTTCGACGAAGTTGAAGTAGGCGTCGGCATTGAAAAAGTACTGCGTGATCGCAGAGTCGGCGCCGGCGTCGACCTTGCGCTTGAAGTTGGCCAGATCTTCGGTGGCGGAACGCGCCTGCGGGTGGACTTCCGGGTAGGCGGCGACTTCGATCTCGAACCAGTCGCCGGTTTCCTTGCGGATGAAGGCCACCAGTTCGTTGGCGTAGTTGAATTCGCCGGCGTCCATGGTGCCGGAGGGCAGGTCGCCGCGCAACGCGACCAGATGGCGGATGCCCTGGCTCTTGTATGCGTTGAGGATGTCGCGGATGCTCTCCTCGGTGGAGCCGATGCACGACAGATGCGGTGCGGCTTCCGAGCCGGAGGTCTGGATCTCGCACACGGTTTCCAGGGTGCGGTCGCGGGTGGAGCCACCGGCACCGAAGGTGACCGAGAAGAACTTGGGGTTGAGCTGCGCGAGCTGTTTGCGTGTGGCGCGCAACTTCTCCGCCCCTTCAGCCGTCTTGGGGGGAAAAAATTCAAAGCTGTATGTGCGTTCGGTCATGCTTCAACCTCTGGAATGGGGGATGAGTGCGGACAGCGCCCAGGCAATCACGCCATACAGGATCGCACCGACCATCGCCGAAACGAAACCCTGCACGTGAAAACCGGGCAGCAGCGCACTGGCAAGCCAGAACAACAGGCCGTTCAGGATCAGATAGAAGATCCCCAGCGTCAGCACGGTGATCGGTAACGTGAGCAACGCCAGCACTGGCCGCACCAGCGTGTTGATGAAACCCAGCACCAGCGCAGCGGCCAGCGCCGAGCCGAAGCCCGCCACCTGGATGGTGGGCAGCAGATACGTCACCGCCAACAGGGCGACGGCGTTCAGGATCCACAGCAGCAGCAGACGCATGGCGCCCTCCTTTTCAGGCGAAACCGATCAATAGCGGTAGTGCTCGGCCTTGTAGGGGCCGGTCTTGGGCACGCCGATATAGGACGCCTGCTGGTCGGTCAGCTCGGTCAGCTGCGCGTTGAGCTTCTTCAGCTGCAGGCGCGCGACCTTCTCGTCGAGGTGTTTCGGCAAGGTGTAGACGCCGACCGGATATTTGCCGGAATCGCGCTCCAGCCACAGTTCGATCTGCGCAATGGTCTGGTTGGCGAACGACGACGACATCACATAGGACGGGTGGCCGGTGGCGCAGCCCAGGTTCACTAGACGACCCTTGGCCAGCAGGATGATGCGCTTGCCGTCCGGGAAGATGATGTGATCGACCTGAGGCTTGATTTCTTCCCACTGGTATTTCTCGATCGAGGCGACGTCGATTTCATTATCGAAATGCCCGATATTGCAGACGATGGCCTGGTCCTTCATCTTCGCCATGTGGTCGTGGTTGATGACATGGAAGTTGCCGGTGGCCGTAACGAAGATGTCGGCCTTGTCGGCGGCGTATTCCATGGTCACGACGCGGTAGCCTTCCATCGCCGCCTGCAGCGCGCAGATCGGATCGATCTCGGTCACCCACACCTGCGCGGAGAGTGCACGCAGCGCCTGCGCCGAACCCTTGCCCACGTCGCCGTAGCCGGCGACCACTGCGACCTTGCCCGCCACCATCACGTCGGTCGCGCGCTTGATGCCGTCGACCAGCGATTCGCGGCAGCCGTACAGGTTGTCGAACTTCGACTTGGTCACCGAATCGTTGACGTTGATCGCCGGGAACTTGAGTTCGCCACGCGCGTGCATCTGGTACAGGCGGTGCACGCCGGTGGTGGTCTCCTCCGTCACGCCCTTCACTGCGGCGAGGCGCACCGAATACCAGGTCGGGTCCTTGGCCAGCTTGGCCTTGATCGCGGCGTAGAGCACGCGCTCCTCCTCGCTGGTCGGGTCAGAGATCACCGAGATGTCCTTTTCCGCACGCGCGCCAAGGTGCAGCAGCAGCGTGGCGTCGCCGCCGTCGTCGAGGATCATGTTGCTGTAGCCGCCGTCGGTCCATTCGAAGATGCGGTGGGTGTAGTCCCAGTAGTCTTCGAGCGACTCGCCCTTGACCGCGAACACCGGGATGCCGTCCTTGGCGATCGCGGCGGCGGCGTGGTCCTGGGTCGAGAAGATGTTGCACGACGCCCAGCGCACCTGCGCGCCGAGCGCGGTCAGCGTCTCGATCAGCACGGCGGTCTGGATGGTCATGTGCAGCGAACCGGTGATGCGCGCGCCCTTCAGCGGTTGCGAGGCGGCAAACTCCTCGCGGATGGCCATCAGGCCCGGCATTTCGGTTTCGGCGATGCGGATTTCCTTGCGGCCCCAGTCGGCAAGCGCGAGGTCGGCAATGACGAAATCGGAGAAATTGGATACTGCATTCATGGTGAAACTCCTTGAATGACAGCAGGGGTGCGCTCGTTTGGCCGCAGCCCCAGCTGCAAGTCAACGAGCGCCGTTGGAACATCACCTATACCGAGCCTGGCGGGTAAACCGTCGCAGCGCTCCTCGGTACAAGGGGGCGAAGCCTTCGCCCAAAAAAGAAAGCGGATTATAACCCTGCGGCCGCCTTCAGCGCAGCCGCCTTGTCCGTCACCTCCCATGTGAAATCCGGTTCGTCACGGCCGAAGTGACCGTAGCTCGCGGTCCGCGTGTAGATCGGACGCAGCAGGTCGAGCATCTGGACGATGCCCTTGGGGCGCAGGTCGAAGTGGGCGTGGATCAGTTCGACGATCTTGGCTTCGGGAATCTTGCCGGTACCGAAGGTGTCGACCATCAGCGAGGTCGGCCTGGCGACGCCAATCGCGTAGCTCACCTGCACCATGCACTTCTCGGCCAGGCCGGCGGCGACGATGTTCTTCGCCACGTAGCGGCCGGCGTAGGCGGCCGAGCGGTCGACCTTGGACGGGTCCTTGCCGGAGAAGGCGCCGCCGCCGTGCGGGGCTGCGCCGCCGTAGGTATCGACGATGATCTTGCGGCCGGTGAGGCCGGCGTCGCCCATGGGGCCGCCGACGACAAAGCGCCCGGTGGGGTTCACGAGATAGCGCGTGTCGGGGGTCAGCATCTCTTTCGGCAGCACCGGCTTGATGACTTCCTCGATGACCGCCTCGGACAACTGGGCGTGCGAGACTTCGGGGTGATGCTGGGTGGACAGTACGACGGTGTCGATGGAATGCGGCTTGCCGTCGACGTAGCGGATCGACACCTGCGACTTCGCATCCGGGCGCAGCCACGGCAGTCGGCCATCCTTGCGCAGTTCGGACTGGCGCTCGGTGAGGCGGTGCGCGAGGTAGATCGGCATGGGCATCAGGACCGGCGTTTCGCTGCAGGCGTAGCCGAACATCAGGCCCTGGTCGCCGGCGCCCTGGTCGAGATAATCGTCGTGCGCGCGATCCACACCCTGCGCGATATCGGGTGACTGCTTGCCGACGGTGACCAGCACCGAGCAGGTATTGTAGTCGAAGCCGATTTCGGATGAGTCGTAGCCGATGCGCTTGATGGTCTGACGCGCAATCTGGTTGTAGTCGATCACCGCCGACGTGGTGATCTCGCCGGCGATGACACACAGACCTGTAGTCAGTAGCGTCTCGCACGCCACGCGCGCATGTTTGTCCTGGGTTAGAATCGCGTCGAGTACCGCATCCGACACTTGATCCGCCATCTTGTCGGGATGCCCTTCAGACACCGACTCAGACGTAAAAATGAAATCCTTCTGCATGACAGCTCCTGTTGTCCCGATTACCGACTGCGTAACCGGCTCGGGGGACAAACGAAGCGGCGACGCTTTAGCTGTATTTGTATCCCGCCCGCAAGTTGTCAAGATTAACGCGGCGGCTCCAACGCGTGCATTGTGCCCTGCCCCGTCCTTCAGCGTCAATTCCCCCTGCAATACCCTGATCCCCTATGGGCTCTTGCACCCTTCAGGGAGGAAGCCCATGTGGAGTCGCATGTCCGCATGATGTTCCTGTTCAAGTTGCTGGCCCGCCTGCCGCTGCCGTTGCTGCACGCGTTGGGCATCGCCGTGGGCTGGTTCATCTACTGGGCGCCGGGGCGCCATTCCAGGCGTATGCGCAACAATCTGTTCGACAGCGGCCTCTGCACACCCGGGCGCGACTGCACGCGCTTGCTGCGTCAGACCGTCGGCGAGTCCGGCAAGGCCATCGTCGAACTGCTGCCGGTATGGCTGCGCCCGTACGACAAGGTCGTGAAACTGGTCAGGGGCACCAGCGGCTGGGCGCATATCGACGCCGCGCGCGCCGCGGGCAAGGGTATCATCCTGATCGGCCCGCATGTCGGCTGTTTCGAAATCATCAATCTGTATTACGCGTCGCTGCATCCGTTCACGGCCATGTACAAGCCGCCGCGCAAGCCGGTACTGGCGGCCCTGATGCTGGCCGGCCGCCAGCGCGGCCAGGCAACGCTGGTGCCGACCGACCTGTCGGGCGTACGTGCCCAACTGGCGGCGTTGAAACGCCACGAAGCCATCGGCATCCTGCCCGACCAGGTGGCCACCGGGGGCGATGGCGTGTGGGCGCCCTTCTTCGGGCGCCCGGCCTATACGCCCACGCTGGTTGCCAGCCTGCAGCGTAAGACCGGCGCAGCGGCGTTCTTCGTTGCGGCCGAGCGCCTGAGCTGGGGCCGCGGCTACCACATCCATGTCTACCCGCTCGATACCCCGCTGCCCGCAGACAAGACCGCTGCCGCCACCCTGATCAACCGGGGCGTGGAAGACATCGTGCGACGCTTTCCGGCGCAGTACCTGTGGAGCTACAACCGCCACAAGCGTCCAGGCAGCGTGGCGTATCCGGACGACCCGCCCGAAGAATGAGTCCCACCCAATCCAACAAGCTGATGCGCCCGGCGCTGCTGCCGGTCTGGTTCAGCGTCGGCCTGCTGTGGCTGCTGCACTGGCTGCCGCTACCGTTGCAGGCAGCGCTCGGCAATATCCTGGGCGGGCTGCTGGCGCTGCTGCCGGGCAAGCGCCGGCACGTCGTCGCCACCAACCTCGCCCTGTGTTTCCCCGATACCCCCAAGCGGGAACGCAATCGCTGGCTGCGGCAGACCTATCAGGCCTCCATGCGTGCCGTGCTCGAGCACGGCCTGTTGTGGTGGGGGAGCGAGGCGCGTCTGCGGCGGCTGGTCCGCATCGACAACCCCGACGCCGTACTGGGGGATGGCAAACGGCCGGTGATCTGGCTGGCGCCGCATTTCGTCGGGCTCGACATGGGCGGCGTGCGCCTCAGCATGGATCGCCAGGTCGCCTCGATGTACGCCCCCTCGAAGAACCCCGCCTCGGATTGGCTGATGCTGCGTGGGCGCTCGCGTTTCCATGCACCGGTGCTGATCGCCAAGTCGGACGGTATCAAGCCGGTGCTGAAGGCGCTGAAGGCCCACCTGCCGTTCTATTACCTGCCGGACCAGGATCAGGGTCGCCTCAATGCCGTATTCGTTCCATTCTTCGGCATCCAGGCCGCCACCCTCTCGGCGCTGCCGCGGCTGGCCAAACTCACGGGCGCGCAGATCGTCCCCGTCATCACCCGCCAGTTGCCCGGCGGCCAAGGCTACGCCGTGCGTTTCTACCCGCCGTGGGACAATTTCCCGAGCGACGACGTCGAAGCCGACGTCGCGCGCATGAATGCCTTCATCGAGGAACGCATCCGCGAAATGCCGCCGCAGTATCTGTGGCTGCATCGCCGATTCAAGACGCGCCCGGAAGGCGAGGCCAGCCTGTATGAATGACACGCGCCTGCACCGTCTGACGCCGCAGGAGATCGACGCCGTCCGTGCGCTGGCACGCACTGTCTGGCAAGCCACCTATCCGGCGCTGATCTCGCAGGCGCAGATCGACGCCATGCTGGCCGATCGCTACGCCGCGGACCGCATACGTTCGCAGCTCGACGACCCGGATCACGCCTGGTGGGCCGCACGACAGGGCCAGGTAACGGTGGGGTTCGCCCATGCAGTATGCGATGGCACGCGTTGCAAACTCGACAAACTGTACGTCGATCCCGGCCACCAGCGCCAGGGCATCGGTGCGGCGCTGCTGCAGGTCGTCCAGGACTGGGCACGCCAGCGGCAGGCGCGCCGGCTGTGGCTTCAGGTGAATCGCGGCAACACACAGGCTGTCGCCGCCTATCTTAAATACGGGTTCGGGATCATCGAATCGCGCGTGTTCGACATCGGGCATGGCTTCGTGATGGACGACCACGTCATGGAGTTGCCCCTATGAGCTTCGCCAACCCCGACGACGCCAGCTTGCGCGCACTGCTCGATCGCGTCAGGACCATCGCGGTCATCGGCTTGTCGCCGCAGCCTGCACGCCCGAGCTACCGCGTGGCGCAGGCGATGCAGCGCTATGGCTACCGCATCGTTCCGGTGCGCCCGCTGGTCGACGAGGTGCTGGGCGAGAAGGCGTATGCCAGTCTCGCCGACATTCCGTTCGCGGTCGACCTGGTCGACGTGTTTCGCGCCGCCGAGCATGTGCCTGCTATCGTCGAACAGTGCCTGGCGCTACACTTGTCCGCTATATGGATCCAGGAAGGCATCATTCATGAAGACGCCGCGTTGCGCGCGCAGGCAGGCGATATGAACGTGGTCATGGACCGCTGCCTGCTCAAGGAATACGTCAGACTCAAAACCGAATGAATACCCAAATGGGCACAAGACTGAAATTCACCAAAATGCACGGCCTCGGCAACGATTTCGTCGTCTTCGACGGCATCGGCCAGATCGTCGCGCTCACCGCCGAGCAGTGCCGCCGCATCGCCGACCGCCACTTCGGCATCGGCTGCGACCAGATCCTGCTGGTGGAGAAACCCACGCGTGGCGACGTCGATTTCCGCTACCGCATCTTCAATGCCGACGGCGGCGAAGTGGAACAATGCGGCAACGGCGCGCGCTGCTTCGTGCGCTTCGTGCGCGACAAGGGGCTGACCGACAAGACGGCGATCCGCGTGGAAACCGCATCCGGCGTGATCGAGCCGCGACTGCTTGCCAATGGCCAGGTCACGGTCGACATGGGCGCGCCACGCTTCGCGCCCGCCGACATCCCGTTCGCCGCCGAAGCCGAGGCGATGACGTATGCGCTCAAAGTCGGACAACATGTCATCGACATCGCTGCCCTGTCGATGGGCAACCCGCATGCGGTGCTGCGGGTGAACGACCTCGACAGCGCGCCGGTGGACATCCTCGGCGCCGCGATCGAATCGCACGCGCGCTTCCCGCAACGGGTCAACGCCGGCTTCATGCAGGTGCTGACGCCGCACGACATTCGCCTGCGCGTGTACGAGCGCGGCGCCGGCGAAACGCTGGCCTGCGGCACCGGCGCCTGCGCCGCAGCAGTCGCCGGCATCCGCCAAGACTGGCTGAAAAGCCCGGTCAGCGTGCATACCCGCGGCGGCGATCTCGTCATCGAATGGGCGGGCAAGGACCAGCCGGTCTATATGACCGGCCCGGCCGTAACAGTATTTGAAGGGGAGATCGAACTCTAATGGATATGCAACCCGAACACATCGCCGAGTTCCTCACCCGGCATCCGAATTTCTTCAACGACTTCCCCACCCTGCTGGCGGAGCTGCATATCCCGCATCCGCATGGCACTCACGCCGTGTCGATGAGCGAACGCCAGCTGATCGCGATGCGCGACAAGGTGCGCATGCTGGAAAACAAGCTCGCCGAACTCATTCAATTCGGCGAGGAAAACGACGGCATCTCCGACAAGCTGCATGCGCTGACCCTGGCGCTGCTGGCGGCACGCACGCCCGAGGACATCCTCGCGGCGCTGAACCTGCATCTGCGGGAAGGCTTCGCGGTACCGCACCATGCAGTGCGGGTGTGGAACCTGCCGGCCGACAGCGTGCCCGGCCTCACCGATCCGGTATCGGACACCGCGCGCGCAAGCATCGAATCGATGAGGCAACCGATCTGCGGTCCGCTTGCCGTCGATGACGCCAGCGACTGGTTCGGCGAGGTGTCGCCGCATCTGCGTGCGTTTGCCTGCATTCCGCTGCGGCCGGCCGCAGCGGCCGCCCCCATCGGCCTGCTTGTTCTGGCCTCCGAGGAAGCCAAGCGTTTCTACGCCGGCATGGGCACGCTCTACCTCGAACGGCTGGGCCAGCTGGTCGGTGCCGCGCTGGTGCGGATGCAGGATTGAACGCAGTCACGTCCTATCTGCAATACATCGCCGCCGAACGGCGGCTGTCGTCGCATACGGTCGCGGCCTATCAACGCGACCTGGCGAATCTTTCCAGCCTGACCGCGGGCAAGCCGCTTGAAACGCTCGATGTAAGCGATATCCGCGGCGCCATCGTCAAGCTGCGCAGCCAGAACCTGGCCGCCGCCAGCGTGGCGCGGCAGCTGTCCAGCTGGCGCGGCTTCTATACCTTCGCCTGCCGCCGGCTCGGCTATGCGAACAACCCATGCACCGGCCTGCACCCGCCCAAAGCAGCCAAGGCCCTGCCGCACATCCTGTCGCCCGACGCCTGCACGCAGCTGCTCGACGGCGGCCTGCCCGCCGAATCCGACGATGCCCTGCTGGCGCGCGATCGCGCCATGTTCGAATTGTTCTATTCGTCCGGCCTGCGCCTGTCGGAACTGGTCGGGCTCGATCTCCATGACGTCAATCTGCACGCGGGCGAGGCGCAGGTCACCGGCAAGGGCAACAAGACTCGCATCGTACCGGTTGGGCACCAGGCCCTGGCCGCCATTGCCGCCTGGCTGCCGCACCGGCAGTCCCTTGCGCAGGCCGATGCCGCCGCCCTGTTCATCAACCGGCGCGGTACCCGCCTGACCCCGCGCAGCGTGCAATTGCGGCTCAACCGCTGGGCGCAATTGGCCGGGCTGAGCCAGCGCGTCCACCCGCACATGCTGCGCCACGCATTTGCCACCCATGTACTGCAATCGTCGGGCGACCTGCGTGCCGTACAGGAAATGCTCGGCCACGCCAGCATCAGCACCACTCAGGTCTACACCCATCTCGACTGGCAGCACCTCGCCAAGGTGTACGACCAGGCGCACCCGCGCGCGCGCAGGAAAAGCTGACCTCCTCGCCAATAATGTAAGTATTCACATACCCTGAAGCGCACGCATCTGGTTTGGCTTCAGAAAGCAGTCATACGGCCGATTCCTTCCGTATGTCTCGCCGCCTCTCGCCTCCGCTCGCCCGCTTCGTGAACGCCTTGCGTCCGGCCCGCCTCAGCACTCAAGGTCGCGTGCTGGGGGCGGCCCTGCTCGTCATGCTGATGGTGTCCGTGCTGGCCGGGCAACAGGCGCTGCATATCGTCCGCCAGGATGCCGACGCCGCCTTGCGTGTGCAGGCAACCGCACAGCTTGCCGCGCTGTCGCAGGCGGTCGCAGATCCGGCCATCTGGCAGGATTACCTTGCCGTGCGAACGCGATTGCGGATCCCCATCGATCAGGGGAACTTGCAGCACGTGGAATACGTCGCGCCGGATGGCCGCGTCATCCGCGAACAAGCCAGCCCGCCCACAGTTGATCGCCCCGACTGGTTCGCCCGGCTGACCCGCCTGGCCCTCCCCGTCATGCAGGAAGACCTGATCATCCAGGGCACCTACTACGGTCATCTGCGCATCCAGCCTTCCGCCCACGCATATGAAGATTTCCTGTGGCATCTCGGGACCCGGCTGTTCATTCTGTTCAGCCTCGCGATGGGTCTGCTCGGCTGGCTGATCCATGCCATGCTGCGGATCAACCTGAAGGACCTGACCCGATTGAGCGCAACCGCCCACCAGATCGAGTCCGGAGACTACAGCGTGCGCATTCCCGTCCGTGCCAGCAGCCCGCCCGAGTTGCAGGAATCCACACGCGCTTTCAATTACATGAGCGCGGCCCTGGAACGGCTGCTTACCGATCTCGGCGAGCAGCAGAAGGCGCTCGACAGCGCGGCCAGCGTGTCCGAATCGGATCTCGCCGGCAACATCACGTTCGCCAACGACCTGTTCTGCATCCTCAGCGGCTACACGCGCGAAGAACTGATCGGCCAGAATCACCGTATCCTCAATTCGGGCTGTCACGCTCCCGTATTTTTTACCCGTCTGTGGAAAACCATCACGAACGGCCGGACCTGGCGCGGAGAAATCTGCAATCGCGCCAAGGATGGGCGATTGTTCTGGACCGCCACGACCATCATTCCGATCAAGGGCGACGACGACCTGCCGCAGAAGTACCTGTCGATCCGCTTCGACATCACGCAGCGCAAGATCGACGAGACGGCACTCAGCAACGAGAAGGAACGCTGGCAGGTCACGCTGCAATCGATCAACGATGCCGTCATCGTCACCAATCCGCACAATCAGGTGACCTATCTCAACCCGGCTGCCGAAAGCCTGCTCGGCCTCGCCCTCGAGGATGCGCAACTGAATTTGTTGAGCGAGGTGATCCAGTTCGATCGGGTGAACGGCGACGAGGACGCGCCGGCCTGCTTCCTGTCTTCGACGGCAGCGTTGCACGGCCAGACCGGATCGGCCGAATTGCATACCCGCTATGGCCAGCGCCTGGCTATCAGCTACAGTTGCGCGCCGCTGACCGACCAGGGCGGCCTGGGTGCCGTCTACGTGCTGCGCGACGAAACCGAGAAGAAGGAACTGCTCGACAACCTGCGTGAGATGGCCTTCCACGACACGCTGACCACCTTGCCGAATCGCCGCGCGGTGGAAGGGCGTCTGGCCCGTGCGCTACGCACCGCGCGCGATCTCGGGCAGCAGCATGCGTTCTGCTATATCGACCTCGACCAGTTCAAGCTGGTGAACGACACCTGCGGCCATTCGGTCGGCGATTCCCTGCTGATGGACATTGCCCAGACCATGAAAGCCGCCCTGCCCGCACATGCCTACCTGGGCCGTCTGGGCGGGGACGAATTCGGCCTCATCCTGTTCGACACCCGGCCCGACGAGGCAAACCGGATCTGCCGTCAGCTGGTGCAGCGCATCCGCGACTTCCGCTTCGAACACAAGGGGCGGCGCTTCACCCTTGGCGCCTGCGCCGGCGTCGCCCCCATCACCCAGGCCGCGACCACGGCCGGCGACCTCATGATCCAGGCCGACATGGCGTGCTACCGCGCCAAGTCGGAGGGAAGCGGACGCGTCATGCTGTACGAGGCGGACGAGGTCGGATTCCGCCGCCTTGAAACGGAAATGGGCTGGGCGGCCGATTTTGCCCAGGCGCTGGACGCCAACCAGTTCCTGCCCTATCGCCAGTTGATCCGGCCGACGTCGCGCGGCGGCCAGCCGCACTACGAAGTACTGATCCGCTGGCAGCGCGATGGTGTGGTCGAAGGACCGGCCAAGCTGCTGCCTGCCCTCGAACGTTACGGACAGGCGCCCATCCTCGACCGCTGGATGCTGGAAGCCGTGGTGTCCTACCTGGCGGCGCAGCCTGACGACAATGCGGTGTATTTCATCAACCTCTCGGGCAAGACCGTTGCCGACGAATCCTTCCTCGGCGTGGTCTGCCACATGCTCGATCACTATGGCGTGGAAGGCTCGCGCCTCGGGTTCGAAGTGACGGAAACCGCTGCAGTGGTCAATCTCGGCGACGCTCAGCGCCTGATTCACGGCCTGCGCGAACGCGGCTGCCAGTTCGCACTGGACGATTTTGGGCGTGACGCCTCCTCGTTCTTCTATCTCAAGCACCTGCCCGCCGATTTCCTCAAGATCGACGGCGCCTTCGTGCGCGGCATGCTGGACGACCGGCGCGACCAGGCCATCGTCCGCTCGATCGCCCAGCTGGCACGCGATTTCGGCATGCATTCGGTGGCCGAGCAGGTGGAAGACGCCGATATGGCGGCACTGCTCGAAGACATGGGCGTGGATTACCTGCAGGGCTATCACATCCACCGTCCGGAAGCCTTCCCCTACTGGCAGCCGGTCACCAACACACTGACGGCGGCGGGCGGGTATGCCGTACGCCCTCCCCATCTGACGCTGATCAAATAGGGCCGCGCCTGTCGGTACGCGCGGCGCATCAGTCGCCTGCTGGGAACTCCGCCGTTACAGCATCGCCTTCGGCGGGATCAGGGTGATCCAGTCGCCCAGCGCCGCCCGGATTTCGCTCAGCCCAAGGTGCCGCATCAACAGCGGGTTGCCAGGGACCATCTGGTTCCACGCACAGGTCATGCCACGCAGATTCGGCTGCGCGGGATCGTGCAGCCGGAACTCCGTCTTGTAATAGAGAGGGGTCACGTCGCCGTCATCATCGTCCACATACCGGGCCTTCATCAGCGGCGACTTCGCCGCTGCATAGAAATCCACACTGCGCGTCACCCGCCATATCTGGAAACGTCCCGGTTTGAGCGTCTGCGGCGTGTCGCGCACCGTATTCAGTTCCACCACGCAATACGGATCGAACTCCTGCACGCCGTTGCGCGGCACGACCTGGCCATACTGCAGACGAACCGTGGCCGAGCCGGGCGGGATCGTCAGGGGCTGGTTGAGCTGCGCCAGCCATCCTGGGGGATAGGCGTAGTAGGGCGAAGCCGGGTCGGGCGATTCAAGGCTGGCGCACCCCGCCAGCAGCAATGCGAATACGATCATTTTCATGATGGTCTCCTTGCACGTTTTGTACCTTAGCCCGGTTTTACCCTAAACCAAGCCGCATACAGGGCAGGCAGAAAGAACAGCGTGAGGAAGGTCGCCGCGATCAGCCCGCCCATGACCGATACAGCCATGGGGCCCCAGAAAATCGAGCGCGACAGCGGGATCATCGCCAGCACCGCGGCGGCGGCGGTGAGGCTGATCGGCCGCATCCGTCGCACCGTGGATTCGACGATTGCATCCCACTGCGACAGGCCACGGGCGACGTCCTGCTGGATCTGGTCGACCAGGATCACCGAATTGCGCATGATCATGCCGGACAGCGAGATGATGCCCAGCAAGGCCACGAAGCCCATCGGCTGGCCGGTCACCAGCAGCGCGACCGCCACACCGATGATGCCGAGCGGCGCGGTCAGCACCACCAGCAGGGCGCGCGCGACATTGCCGAGTTGCAGCATCAGCAGGGTCAGCGTGGTGACCACGATCAACGGCCACGAGGCGGCGATGGCGGCATTGGCCTTGGCGCTGCTTTCCACCGGGCCGCCGATTTCCAGCCGGAAACCGGGCGGCAGCTGCGCCTTGAACCGGGCCACCTGCGGCGCGATCGATTCGATGATCGTCGCCGGCTGCGTGTTGCCCACCGGATCGCCGCGCACCGAAATCGTCGGCAGGCGGTCGCGCCGCCAGATCACGCCGTCCTCGAATACCGGCTTGAAGGTGGCGATCTGCCCCAGGGTCACGCTCTGGCCGCCGAAGCTGCCGACCGGCAGCGATTTCAGCGCATCGACGTCGCGATGTTCCTTGCGCGGGATGCGCAATTCGACGTCGATCAGCTGATCGTCCTCCCGGAACTGGGTAACCGTCGTTCCCGACAACTCCAGCGCCAGCAGGCGGCCGACCGCATCCGAGCTGAGGCCGAGCGCCTTGATCTTGTCCTGGTCGAGCTGGACCTTGATCGCCAGCGACTGTTCGTTCCAGTCCAGGTTCACGGCCGTCACCTGCGGCTGGGCCGCGACGATTCTGCGCAGTTTCTCGGCTTCGATCTTGAGCCGCGGGATGTCGGCGCCGGACAACCGGTACTGCACGGGGTAGCCGGCGGGCGGTCCGTATTCGAAACGCACGGCGCGTCCGCGCACGTTGGGGAAGTCGGTCTCGAACAGCCGACGGATACGCGCAAGTTCGCGTTCCCGCGCCGGCACGTCCTTCGCTATCACCACCAGCTGCGCAAAATTGCGGTTGTTCAGCCGCTGGTCCAGCGCCAGCACAAAACGCGGCGCGCCCTGGCCGATGTAGTCGAGCACGTGGGCGACATCCTTGTCCTGCCGCAGCAGGGTTTCGAGCCTGACCGCCTGGGCGCGCGTGGCATCGATGGACGCGCCTTCCGGCAGCCACATTTCGACCAGGATTTCCAGCCGGTCGGACTGCGGGAAGAACTGTTTCTCGACCCGCTGCATCGCGACGAGCCCGACGACCAGCGCCGCCACCGTCAGCGCAATCACGCTGCGTCGATGGGTGAGGCACCCGTTCACCATGGCACGGAAACGCCGGTAAAACGGCGTGAGATACGCCGCATTCTCGTCCGTCACGTGGCGAGCCGGTTTCAGCAGGACATGCCCCAGATAAGGCGTCACCACGACCGCCACCAGCCAGGAGGACAGCAACGCGATCGTCGTCACCGCGAAGATGGCGAAAGTGTATTCGCCAACCATCGACTTGGCCAGCGCGATCGGCAGAAACGCGGTGGCGGTCAACAAGGTGCCGGTCAGCATGGGGAACGCGGTCGAATGGAAGGCGTAGGTGGCCGCCTCGAAGCGATTCCAGCCGGCCTCCAGCTTGTGCGCCATCATTTCCACCGCGATGATGGCATCGTCCACCAGCAAGCCGAGGGCGATGATGAGCGCCCCGGTGGAGATGCGATGCAGGTCGATGTCGAACAGCCACATCGTGGTGAAGGTGATCGCCAGCACCACCGGAATGGATAGCGTCACCACCAGGCCGGCACGCCACTTGAGCGCCAGGAAGGTCACCGCCAGCACGATGGCGACGGCTTCGAAGAAACTCTGCATGAAGAGCCGGACCGCGTGGCTGACGATGCTGGGCTGGTCGTGGATCCGCTGGATCTCCATGCCCACCGGCAGCGTCTTCTGCAAGTCCGCCATGGCGGCGGCCACGGCGCGTCCCATCGCCACCACATCGCCGCCGTCGGCCAGCGACACCCCAAGCAGCACCGCAGGCTCGCCTTGCGAACGAATTTCGGCGGTGGGCGGATCTTCGTAGCGCCGCGTCACGCTGGCGACATCGCCCAGCCGGATGCTGCGCGTGCCGATCCGAATGGTTGTCTCGCGCACGCCCTCGACGTCGGAATAGGGCCCCGACACGCGCATCGGGATCGACAGGGTCTCGTTCTCGATCCGCCCATTCGCCACGACGCCGTTCTGCTCCTGCACGGCCTGCATGATCTGCTGCGGCGTGAGGCCGAGCGTGGCGAGCTTTTGCGCAGGAATCTCGACGTAGATTTTTTCCGGGACGATGCCGAACAGCTCGACCTTGCCCACATTGGGCAGGCGGCGGACCTCGCGCTGCGCATCCTCGGCGACGCGGCGCAGATCGGACCGGCTGAAGCCGTCGCCGGTGAAGGCATAGATCGAGCCGAAGGTGTCGCCGAACTCGTCGTTGAAGAAGGGCCCCTGCACACCGGCCGGGAGCGTTGTCTTCAGGTCACCGATCTTCTTGCGGACCTGATACCACGCTTCGGCCACGTCGCGCCCCCGCACCGTTTCCTTGAGATTGACGAAAAGCGCGGTCTCGCCCGCCTTGGCGTAACTCTGCACGTAATCGAGTTCGGGCATTTCCTGCAGCTTCTTCTCGATCCGCTCGGTCAGCTGTTCCGACACCTCCTGCGCGGTCGCTCCCGGCCATTGCGCCTGGATCAGCATGGTCTTGAAGGTGAACGGCGGATCTTCGGCCTGCCCCAACTGGAAATAAGACCGTACACCGACCAGCAGGATCAGCACGATGAAAAAGCGCACCAGCGCCGGATGCTCGATCGCCCAGCGCGACAGGTTGCCGCGCCCAGGTACGAAACGGGGAGCGTCGCTCATGGGCGGCCGGGGTCGGCCAGACGCACCTGCTGGCCGGGCGCCAGCTTGTGCACGCCTGCCGTCACCACCCACTCGCCGGCAGCCAGCCCCGACACGATGGCCGCGCGTTCGCCATTCAACTCGCCGATCTGCACGCTGCGCGCCGCCACTTTGCGGGTCTGGGGATTCACCACCCACACCTGTGGCTTGCCGTCGATCCGGAACAAGGCCGATTGCGCCACCGACAGGCTCGACACCGATTCGCTGCCGACCTCGACCGTGGCCGTCATGCCCAGTTTCACGGCTGCATCGGGATGCAGCAGGCTGACACGGGCACTGTAAGTACGGCTGCCCGCGTCGGCCACCGGCGACACTTCGCGCAGGCGGCCGGCATAGTCCCGCCCCGGCACAGACCACAGGCGGATGCGCAGGTTGTGCGCAGCGCGCAATGCATCGAGCGCATTTTCCGGCACGTCGATGCGAACTTCGCGCTCACCGTCGCGCGCCAGTTGCGCCACAGGCTGGCCAGCCGCCACCACCTGCCCCACCTCGAACGAAATGGCCGTCACCACGCCGGCATGCGGCGCAGTCAGCCGGGTATAGGCCTGCTGGTTGTCCTGGCGGGCCGCTTCCGCCCGCAACTGGCGGGCCTGCGCCGCGGCTGCCTCGGCAGTGGTCCGGCGGCGATCCAGTTCGGCCTGGGAAATGAAATTCTGCGCGCGCAGCTCGGTAAAGCGCTGCAAGTCCTGGCGCGCCAGCCGGGCCTCGGCCTCGGCGGCCGTCAGCTGCGCGTGTGCCGCGTGCGACGCCAGCACATAGTCGTTGGGGTCGAGCGTGGCGATGACCTGCCCCGCCTTGACCTGGCTGCCGACCTCCGCCTTGCGGGTGTCGACCCGTCCCGCCACGCGAAACGCCAGATCGGTTTCGTAGCGCGCACGTACCTCTCCCGCGTAGCGCGTGCCCTGCTGGGCAGCGTGCATCCCCACCCGCTCCGCGCGTACCGGACGAATATCCTCGGGCGCCGCCTGCGGCGCGTCGCGTCCGCACGCGGCCAGCAGGAGCAGAAAGACAGTCACCGGAAGGAAGAGATTCATGCCAGGATTATCGCCTATCGTCCCGGGTTCGGTCTGCCTGGTCTCCAGCGCATCAAGATCACCTGATGACACCGGCAGCCATGACGGAGTTATGATGCGGGTCGCGCATCTGCCACAGCCGGATCCATTTCGGTTGCCCGGGCTCATGCCCGGCCGCATTTTTCAACCATCCTAGACGCCTGGAGTTCCGATGACCACCTCGTCCAAACCCCTTACCGAAGCCGCCCTGCTGAAGATGCCGGCTTCCGCCTACATGAACGCGGCCCAGCTCACGTTTTTTCGCACCCGCCTCGAAACGCTGCGCGACGAGATGCTCAGCAATGCTGCCGACACCGGCGAGCACCTGAAGGAAAACGAGAATTTTGCCGATCCCAACGACCGTGCCACCGTGGAAGAAGAGCACATGCTGGAACAGCGCGTGCGCGACCGTGAGCGCAAACTGCTGAAAAAGATCAATTCCGCCCTGGCACGCATCGACAGCGGCGAATACGGCTGGTGCCTGGAAACCGGCGACCCCATCGGGCTGCCCCGTCTGCTTGCCCGCCCCACCGCCGAATATTCGATCGAGGCGCAGGAACGCCACGAGAAGAAGGAGCGGCTGCACGCCTGATCCGGCCCCTTCCTGCACGAAGGGGTTTTTCAGGGGCCCGAATGCAACTCGGTTGCATTCGGGCCCCACGTCCCCTAGAATCGCTCCATGAATTCCGCTTCGCACCACGACAACGCCGTCCGGCTGATCCGGGAATGCGGCGCAAGCGCGACCGCCGCCCGCGTCCAGGTGCTGCAATTGCTTCTGGCGGCCAACACGACGGTATCCCACCAGGCCCTGATGCAGGCGGCCACGGACGAAGCACAGCCGCTCGACAAGGTCACCCTGTATCGCGTGCTCGACTGGCTGGTTGCGCAAGGCCTGGCGCACAGCGTGACCGGCCAGGATCGCGTTCGCCGCTTCGGTGTCGCGCACGTCCACCACGGTCATGCGCATTTCGAATGCGACGCCTGCGGGCGCCTCTTCTGCCTGGCGGACCGCCCGAGCGCACAACCTCGAACCCCGCCCGGATTCGAGGCACGCCACATCGACGTTACCGTACACGGACGCTGTGCGGATTGTGCGCACGCTGTCGTTTGAATCATGCAGCCATTTCCTAGCTTCGGCCGTGGCCATGCTCGCGTCTGATTCCCCTCTGCCGATCACGCTGCTCACCGGCTTTGGCTTCGGCCGCCGTTACACGGCTTCACGTCGGCTACGCCGACATGAACCTGCACCGAAACCTGTTGCCCATCCGTTGCCAGGGTCAGTGCCGCCATGAAGCCTGACCTACCGATTCCCGTCACGCTGCTCACCGGTTTTCTGGGCAGTGGCAAGACCACGGTGCTGAACCATCTGGTGCGCACGCTGCCGCGCACGGCCATTCTCATGAACGAGTTCGGCGAAGTCGCGCTCGATCACCAGTTGCTGCAAGAAATGGACGGGCCGATGGCACTGCTGTCGGGCGGCTGCGTGTGCTGCACGATTTCCGGCAGCCTGTCGCCGACACTGAAAAACTTGTGGATGGCCCGGCAGAAGGGCGACATTCCGGCATTCGAACGCGTCATCATCGAAACCACTGGCATCGCCGACCCGGCCCCTGTGCTCGACAACCTGCTGCACGACAACTGGGTCCGCGCACGCTTCCGCCTGGACGGCGTGGTGACCACGGTCGACGCGCTGTTCGGCATGAATCAGCTGGATGAGCACTTCGAGGCCGTCAAACAGGTGGCGGTGGCCGACCGGCTGCTGCTCACCAAGACCGACCTCGCGCCTGCCGACACGGTCGTCGCCCTGCGCGAACGCCTTGCCGCGCTCAACCCGGCGGCCGACATCGTGGCCGTGACGCATGGCGAGCTCGACCCCACCGCGATCCAGAACCTGGGATTGTGGAATGCCGAGACCCGGTCGCCGGAAGCCATGCGCTGGCTGAAGCCGCAACGCTATCAGCCCGCCAGCGCCAGCCCGCTTGCCGGAAAGGCGCGGCCCGATCTGCACGACACGCGCATCCAGGCGTTTTCGGTGGTGATCGACGCACCGCTCGACCGCTACGGGCTGCAATCAGCCCTCGGCATGCTGACCTCGTTTCGCGCCGAAAACCTGCTGCGCTTCAAGGCCATCGTGAACCTGAAGGATGAACCGCTGCCGGTGGTGCTGCACGGCGTCCAGCATGTGCTGTATCCCGAGGTCCGGCTCGACACCTGGCCGGATGACGACCATCGCAGCCGCTTCGTCTTCATCGTGCGCGACCTCGAACCCGAATTCGTCGCCAAGCTCCTGGCCGATTTCAGTGGCGCGACACACCGTCACGCCGAACCGGCCATGCCGGTATCGTCTTCATGAACCTGGCTCAGAAAATTCTCGTCGGCGCGATTCGCGCCTACCAGCTGGCACTTTCGCCCTGGCTGGGCCGGCAATGCCGTTACCTGCCGACCTGCGCGGAATACGGCAAGGAAGCCATCGAAAAACACGGGGCGCTCAAAGGCAGTTGGCTGGCCGCGAAACGCATCGGCCGCTGCCGCCCCGGCTGCGATCACGGCTATGATCCGGTCCCGCCCGTCGATCCGCCGAGACGTTAGAATTCGTCCCATGCCGTCGCGCCGCCTGCTCTCCTGGCTGTTCGCCCTGACCCTGCTGTTCGGTCAGGCGGCCGCGTTCGCGCATGCGCTGACCCATTTGCGTACGCACGATACGGGCCTGCCCGACAAGGTCTGCGAAGTCTGCCTCGCGCAGGCCCAACTGGGCACCGCCCTGCCGCCCAGCCTGGTCGTCATGGCGCCGGCGCCGGGCGAATACGCGTATGCGCCCGGCGTAACGTTCCAGTGCGCCGATCTTGCCCCCCGCCCTGCGTGCGCCCGCGCGCCCCCCGCTCCGCCCAACGCCTGAGTTCTTTCGAAGCCTGCGCCGCCGCGTGCGCAGGCGCTCATCTCACGTTGACGGAGTCAAACATGTTACGTCCCGCCCTCCTGGCGGCCGCGCTGGCGGCCGCCTGTCCGGCCCATGCCGACGATGCCGACCTCGCCGCCCTGCGCGCCGAAGTCCAGAAAATGAAGACCGATTACGAAACACGCATCCAGACGCTGGAAGCGCGGCTCGCCCGTGCCGAAGCGTCCGCTGCCACCCATGCCGCTCCGCCCGCCGCCCCTGTGCAAGACACGGCCAGTGCGGCACCCAGCAACCCAGGCGCCTTCAATCCCGAAATCTCGCTCATCCTGCAGGGCGGCTATGCCCATCTGAAGGATCTCCCCGCACGCCGTATCACGGGTTTCCTGCCTGACGGTGCGGCGCCCGGCACCTCGCGCGGCTTCTCGGTCGACGACAGCGAACTGGTCCTGGCCTCCAATATCGATCCGTATTTCCGCGGCTATTTCAACGCCACGCTGAACGACGGCACCGTCGGCGTGGAAGAGGCCTGGTTCCAGACCCTGGCGCTGGGCCAGGGCCTGACCGTGAAGGGCGGCCGCTTCCGCTCCGGCATCGGCTACCAGAACGAACAACACCCGCATGCTTGGGATTTCGCCACCAACAACCTGATGTACGAAGCCCTGTTCGGCGAAGGCTACGGCAACGACGGCCTGCAGCTGCGGTGGGTGGCGCCGACCGATCTCTTCACCGAACTGGGCGCCGAAATCGGGCGCGGGGCGAACTTTCCCGGCACCGACCGCAACACAAACGGCATCGGCAACTACGCGCTGTATGGCCACATCGGCGGAGATGTGGGCGATTCGCACAGTTGGCGCGGCGGCGTGTCGTATCTGTCGACGCGCGCGGCCGAACGCAGCAGCACACTCACGGACTTCGCCGGCACCGACGTGACCACCGCCTTCACCGGCAACAGCAAGACCTGGCTGGCGGATTTCGTCTGGAAATGGGCGCCGCGTGGCAACACCACCATCAACAACTTCAAGTTCGCTGCCGAGGCATTCCGGCGCGAAGAAAGCGGTAGCCTGGACTGTACGGGTGGCATGTGCGGAGCCAGTCTTGGCACGTACCAGGCCACCCAGTACGGCGGCTATGCGCAAGGCGTGTACCAGTTCATGCCGCGTTGGCGCGCCGGTTACCGCTACGACCTGCTCGACCCCGGTTCGCAGGACTTCGGCCTCAACAACGCCAATCTGCCACGCAGCGATTACAAGCCCACCCGCCATTCGCTGATGGTCGACTACTCGCCCTCGGAGTTCTCTCGCTGGCGCCTGCAGTACACGAAAGACAAGGCCGCTGAAGGACAGGACGAGAACCAGTGGTACGTGCAGTACATCTTCAGCCTCGGCACGCATGGCGCGCACTCTTTTTAAAGGAACTCCCGATGAAAGCATTCCGTTTATTCGCCTTCCTCGTCGCGGCCTGGCCGGTCTTCGCCCATGCCGCGCTCAATGTCTTTGCCTGCGAGCCTGAATGGGGCGCACTGGCCACCGAGCTCGGCGGCGACGCCGTCAAGGTCTATACCGCCACCACGGCCTTCCAGGACCCGCACCACATCGAGGCGCGTCCCAGCCTGATCGCGCAGATGCGCCGCGCCGACCTGGCGGTCTGTACCGGTGCCGAACTCGAGATCGGTTGGCTGCCGGTGCTGCTGCGGCAGGCCGGCAACGCCGCGATCCAGCCGGGCCAGCCGGGCTATTTCGAGGCAGCGCGACAGGTCGCGCTGCTGGAAAAGCCGGCCGTCCTCGACCGCGCCCAAGGCGACATCCACGCCGCGGGCAATCCGCATATCCAGACCGATCCGCGCAACATCGCACGCGTGGCACAGGCCCTCGGCGCACGCCTGGCCGAGATCGATCCGGCCCACGCCGCCGCGTACAAGACGCGGCTGGCGGATTTCAATACGCGCTGGAATACGGCAATGGCCCGCTGGCAAGCGCAGGCCGCCCCGCTGAAGGGCATGCCCATCGCCGTGCAGCACGAGGGCTTCCCCTATCTGGAGAACTGGCTAGGGCTGAAACAGGTGGCCGTACTGGAACCCAAGCCCGGTGTCGCACCTTCGCTCGGCCATCTGGCCGAAATCGTCGCGCAGCTGAAAACCACCCCCGCCAAGCTCGTCATTCGGGCCGCCTACCAGGATCCGCGCCCGTCGGAATGGCTGGCCGAACACGCCGGCATCCCTGCGGTCGCGATGCCGTTCACTGTCGGCGGATCGGACCGGGCCCGCGACCTGTTCGGCCTGTTCGACGATAGCGTCGCGCAACTGCTGAAGGTGGCACGATGAACTGGGCCGCACTCGATCCCGGGCTGCTCGGCTGGCCGTTCGTCGCCGGCCTGCTCGTCCTGGCCACGCATGTCCCCTTGGGGCGGCGGGTCCTGGCGCGCGGGATCATCTTCCTCGATCTCGCCATTGCCCAGATCGCCGTGCTCGGCGTCATCGTCGCCCACACCCTGGGTTGGGAAACCCAGGGCTGGCAGACCCAGCTGGCGGCGGCGACAGCAGCACTGGCCGGCGCCGCGTTTCTGGCATGGTGCGAATCGCGCTGGCCCGATATCCAGGAAGCGCTGATCGGCTCGTCTTTCGCCGTCGCGGCGAGCCTGGCCGTGCTGCTGCTGTCGGGCGATCCGCATGGCGGTGAGCACCTGAACGAGCTGCTGGCCGGGCAGATCCTCTGGGTCGGACCGTTCCAGCTGGCCCAGATCGCAGTGGTCTATGCATTGCTGCTCGGTTTCTGGCGGTTGCGGGGCATCCGTCTCGGACGGATGGGCTTTTACCTGATCTTTGCGCTCGCCATCACCGCCTCGGTGCAGCTCGTCGGCGTCTACCTGGTATTTGCCAGCCTGATCCTGCCCGCCCTGGCGGTGCGCGGCTGGCCGCCACGGGCGGGATTGCTGATCGGCTGGGGGCTGGGGGCGTTGGCCTACGCTGCAGGACTGGCGGCGTCGGCGCTCTTCGACTGGCCCGCCGGTCCGGCGATCGTCATGGCACTTGCCGCGGTTGCCTTGCTTGGCGGCGGGTTATTGCGGTTGCCGGGACGGGGCGACAGCGCTAGTATCCATCACTGACTCTGACCCGCGCACGCATACTCTGTGGCTCTTCCGTTTTTCAAAAAAGGCAAGGACAAGGCGCCCGCGCCCAAGCAGGCGCCTGTCTCCGCGCCTGTCGAATCGCATCCCACCGAAACCTTGCTGACCATGGACATGGGGGCCAGCGGCATCGTGGTGGAGGAATCCAGCGGTGCGCCCCAATCGCCGGTGGACGAAGCGGCCATCCTGTATGCAAGCGGCCAAGCCGACATGGCGGAGCGTCTGTTAAAGGACATCCTGGGCGGCGGCGATCGCCGCGCCTGGCACATGCTGTTCGATCTTTACTGCATCCAGCGCCGCGAGAAGGAGTTCGAACAACTGGCGCTCGATTATGCGATGCGCTTCGAAACCTCGCCCCCTGTCTGGCAGAAAATGGGGAACAACGGCGCAGCCGGCGCGCCCCAGCAGGCCGAAGCGGCCAGCCTGGAACTGCCTGGACTGCTCGACAAGAAAGCGACGGCCGCCCTGCGCGAAGGCATCGCCGGCACCGACAAGAAGGCCGTGGTGCGGATCGATTTTTCCCGCATCGAGATGGTCGACGAAAGCGGTGCGGACGAATGCGCCCATATATTAAGCGCGGCCCGCAAGGCCAAGCGCAAACTCCAGGTCAGCGGCGTCGACCGCCTGATCGCCCTGCTGCAGGATCTCAATCGCGCCACCCACAGCCGCGCCGTGCACTGGCTGTTGCTGCTGGAGCTCTACCAGATACTCGGCCGGCAGGACAATTTCGAAGACCTGGCCGTCGACTATGCCGTCCGCTTCGAGGTCTCGCCGCCATCCTGGAGCGAAGTACAGGCAGCCGAGGTGGTCCAGGCCAAACCTGCCGAACCGGCAGATGACGCGCTGCGGCTAGCCGGCGAGATCACCCCGGCCAACGACAGCGCCCTGCAGCAGTTCGGCAGCTATGCCGCCACGCATAACGACGTGCTGGTCGACCTGACCCAGGTGACCCGGGTCGACTACGGCAGCGTCAGCCAGTTCATCAGCGTACTGATGCAATGCCTGGGCAGCGGCAAGGCCATCACCCTGCGCGGCCACAATGCACTCATCCATGAACTTTTCCGCGTCATGGGCATCGATCAGCTGGCGCAGCTCATTCCGCACCACCCGGACTGACTCCCTTCCGCTGGTGCAGGCTGTCGACCCCTGCCCACGTATAATTTCCGGCACTTGAACCGAGCCGCGAAAGACGCCACCCCGGACACCGTTATCCATCCGCTTGCGTCTTCCACGGTTTACCGCCTTTTTCAGGAAGCATCCCGCACATGGAACAGTATCGCGGCACCACCATCCTCTCCGTTCGCCGGGGCGCCGAAGTCGCCCTAGGCGGAGACGGCCAGGTCACGCTTGGCAACATCGTCATCAAGTCCACCGCACGCAAGATACGGCGGCTATACCAGGACAAAGTGCTGGCCGGGTTCGCCGGCGGCACCGCCGATGCCTTTACCCTGTTCGAGCGTTTCGAGGCCAAGCTCGACAAGCATTCCGGGCACCTGCTGCGCAGTGCGGTCGAGCTCGCCAAGGACTGGCGCACCGACCGCATGCTGCGCCGGCTGGAGGCCATGCTGGCGGTGGCCGACCGCGAGCACTCGCTCATCATCACCGGCAACGGCGACGTACTGGAGCCCGAACTCGGTATCGCCGCCATCGGCTCCGGCGGCGCCTTCGCCCAGTCCGCCGCAGTGGCGCTGCTGCAGAACACCGACCTGCCACCGCTTGAAATCGTCAAAAAGAGCCTCACCATAGCGGGCGACATCTGCATTTATTCGAACCAGAATCACGTGATCGAAACCCTGTGAGCCCGATTTCCGCTCACCGTTCACCGCTAACCGCTCACCTTTCATGACTCCCAAAGAAATCGTCCACGAACTCGATAAGCACATCGTCGGCCAGGCTGCGGCCAAACGCGCGGTGGCGGTCGCCCTGCGCAACCGCTGGCGGCGCCAGCAGGTCGACGAACCGCTCCGCCAGGAAATCACGCCGAAGAACATCCTCATGATCGGCCCGACCGGTGTCGGCAAGACCGAGATCGCGCGCCGTCTGGCACGGCTCGCCAACGCGCCCTTCATCAAGATCGAGGCAACCAAGTTCACCGAGGTCGGCTATGTCGGCCGCGACGTCGACACCATCATCCGCGACCTGATGGAAACCGCAGTCAAGCAGATGCGCGAACAAGCTACGTCCAAGGTACAGTTCCGCGCCGAGGAAGCCGCCGAGGAACGCATCCTCGACGCGCTGCTGCCGCCGCCAAGGAGCGTCGGCTTCAATGAGCCCGAACCACCACGCGAGGAAGGCGCGGCGCGCCAGCGCTTCCGCAAAATGCTGCGCGAAGGCCAGCTCGACGACAAGGAAATCGAGATCGAAGTCGCCGCGGCCAACCCCAGCATGGAAATCTTCACTCCGCCGGGGATGGAAGACCTCTCGCAGCAACTACAGGGCATGTTTGCCAATCTCGGACAAAACCGTCGGCAGAGCCGCAAGCTGAAAGTGCGCGAAGCCATGAAACTCCTGACCGAAGAAGAGGCCGGACGGTTGATCAACGACGAGGAAACCAAGCAGCAGGCGCTCGAAGCGGTCGAGCAGCACGGTATCGTGTTCCTCGACGAGATCGACAAGATCGCCACCCGCAGCGACGCCCACGGCAGCGACGTGTCGCGCCAGGGCGTGCAACGCGACCTGCTACCGCTGATCGAGGGCACCACGGTCTCGACCAAATACGGCATGGTGAAGACCGACCATATCCTGTTCATCGCCAGCGGCGCGTTCCACCTGTCCAAGCCGTCCGACCTCATCCCCGAGCTGCAGGGACGGTTGCCGATCCGCGTCGAGCTGCAGGCGCTGTCGGTGGAGGACTTCGAACGCATCCTGACCGCCACCGATGCCTGCCTGACCCGGCAATACGAAGCCCTGCTGGCGACCGAAGGCGTGACACTCAAGTTCACCGACGACGGCATCCGTCGCATCGCGGAAATCGCCTTCGAGGTGAACGAGCGCACCGAGAACATTGGCGCCCGCCGCCTGCACACGGTGATGGAAAAGCTGCTTGAGGATATTTCCTTCGACGCCGGCAGCACCACGGGCGAATACGTGGTCGACGCCAATGCCGTCACCGCACGGCTTGCCGCCCTGGCCGCGCGCGAGGACCTCGCGCGCTATGTCCTGTAGCGCGTTGTGAATTCACGCACTATTCCTTAGAACTCTGCAACAACACTCTGCACGCATGGACCCAGAAATCATCCAACCCGTTGCGACACGCAACAAGCTCCTCTCCACCATCCTGTTCGGCAGCCGCTGGCTGCAAGTGCCGCTCTACCTCGGACTGATCGGTGCACAGCTCGTCTACGTCGTGCATTTCATGGTCGAACTGGAACATCTTGTCGTCGGCACCTTCACGCTGACCGAAGAGAAGATCATGCTCATCGTGCTGGGCCTGATCGACGTGGTGATGATCTCCAACCTCCTTATCATGGTCATCGTCGGCGGTTACGAAACCTTCGTCTCCCGCCTCAATCTCGAAGGCCATCCCGACGAACCCGAGTGGCTGTCGCACGTCAACGCCAATGTGCTGAAAGTCAAACTTGCCACCGCCATCATCGGCATCTCGTCGATCCATCTGCTGAAGACCTTCATCAACGCCCCCAACCTGGATGACAAGGTGCTGCTATGGCAGACCGTCATCCACATGGCGTTCATCGTGTCGGCGGTGTCGATCGCATATATCGACAAACTGATGCCGCAGACGGCAAGGCATTGACCGGGGGGACACGGCAGCGCCGGCAGGACCTGATGCCGCCGCTAATGCCTCCATCGACATTACTTATTTGGCTGTCCACTCCCGCAGGCGGAAAATCACCCGGTTAAGTTACGTTTATCTGGAGACACCCCCATGGCCACCCGCGACACCCTCACCCCCAAAGAAGCCCAATGCAGCGGCGGCGCCGATTACGCGGCGCTCGCGCTGGAAGCCCTGCAGGAACCGGCCGATGCTGCCTACGCCAAGGAGCTGATGGACCGCGTGGCGGACGATTGCCAGTTCACCAAGGACCTGGCGGCCTGCGCCATCGTCTACAAGGCGCTGGGCGAGCAAGGCCGCGCCGAGGAACTGCTGCAGACTGCCGAGGATTACTGCATGAGCGGTGAAGAGCAGATCGCGCTGGCCGAGGCCAAGTTCAAGGTGCTGGGCGACAAGGCGGCCGCGGTGGGCGCATATGAGAAGGCGCTGAAGGAAACCAACAACCTCGACCCGCTGATCGACCTGGCGAAGAACGTGATGCACGTCATTGCCGACGGCGCGTTTGCCAAGAAGATACTGGAAAAGGCCGAAGCGAAAATTTCCCGCGCGGTCGAATACAGCAAACTGGCGGCGGCCTCGGCCGAGCATCTGCTCGACAAGGATTACGCCGCGGCGATCTTCAACAAGGCCGGCGAGAAGCTTTCCAGCGTGCCCGACCTGCTGTCGCTGGCCGGCGAGGTCACCAAGACGCTGGGCGACCCGGCGCGCGCCAAGGCCTTGTACGAGCGCGCCCTGGCCGGCGCCACCGACTTCAGTGCCGCCAAGACGCTGATCGAGTCGGCCAAGCAGGCGGGCGACACTGCATTCATGCAGTCTGCCCTGAAAAAAGCGGGGGACCTGGCGAGCGCCACCGGCGACTACATCGAGCTCGCCGAAGGCCTGGCCGGCGTGGGCGACAAGCCGGGGGCGGCGGCCCTGCTCGACAAGGCCGAAGACGCCGTGGCCGGACTGGACGAAATGCAGAAGCTGGTGACCGCGGTGGAAGCGCATCTGGCCGACGACACCGAACGCCTCGCCCGTGTAAAAATCAAGCTGGAGAAGCGCCAGGCCAACCACGCACGCTATATGGAGTTCCAGCAGCTGGAAAAGGAGGCCGTCAGCGTCAAGCAATTCCTCGCCCTGGCCGACCGCGTGCGGCTGGAACTGGAAGACCCGTTCTACGCCGCCAAGCTGATCGAGTCGGCCGAAACCCTGCTTGACGGTACCGGCTACCAGTTCTCGCGCTACAAACCCATCATGCTGGCGGTGGACAAGAATCTGGATGACACCGACTGGCTCTCCCGCCTGCTCGACCGCGCCGCGGAAAATGCCACCGATTTCATCGCGTTCAAGGATCTGGTGGCCACCGCCGCGCATCTGCAACACCGCGAACTGGGCGTCTCCAAAGCCCGCGCCTACCTCGCCGCGCGCGAAACCGCGCTGGCAGCCGACCCGAATGCCACGGTCTACGACACAGCAAAACTCGCCGAAGCAAGCTTCGCCGCAACGCAGGATGCAACCGAAGCAGGCCGTCTGCTCGAGGCCGCGCGCGCCCAGGCCAAGGACCACTTTGCACTCACCCACATCGGCCGCTTGTATGCGTCCATGGGCAACAGCGCCCGGGCCGATGAACTCTATGCGGCCGCCGCGGCCGCCTGCCCGAATGGCGACGCCTGCATCCAGTTCATCGATCGCCTGAAGGGATTCGCGCTCCCGGCCGAGACGTTGAAAAAATGGTACGCCCAATGCGGTGCCCACTTGAGCAAGCCTGCCGACAAGCTGCGCTGGGCCGAAGGCATCGCCGACGCGCTCAACGACAAGACCTGGGCAACCGAGGTGTATGGCCAGCTTGCGGGACAATTCAGCGGTGCCGATGCCGCGCGCTTCGAGCTTTCCCGCCGTTCGCGCGCCGACCTGAATTTCTTCGGCACCACCCGCCGTCACTAAGCTGCCGTCCGGCCGATGGGATGGCCGCGCCGACAGCCCGCAATACCCCTGGAAACAGCCCGGTTACACGGGCTGTTTTTATTTGTACACTCCAGATAAAGCTGTCTTCAGGAGTGCGTGATGCTTGAACTTTCTGCTCTCATCGACACGGTGCAAAAGAATTGCACCATCGCCGACGCCCGCCACGCGCGCGACATGACGATGTGTACTTTCCTGCTGGAAATGCGCGAGTACTATCGCTGGGAAATGGAGATCCCCTATGGCGCGCGCCTTCCCAAGGACGAACTCGGGGACTGGCTGAACGCACGCGAAAGCCTGTGGGACACGGTGGAAGAGGAGGATTTCGCGCCCCTGCCGTTGAACGAAGCCGGCATCGACCCCTTCGAGGCCGACGACATCAACCGTGCGCTGATCCCGCAGGGGTTGGTCTACAGCAGTGGGCTGGGGCACTTCCGCAAACCGCACTTCGTGCTGGCCGAACTCAAGCGCGCCGAAATGCGTGACGGCGTACAGGTGCTAGTGGCCGGCTGCGAATATGCACGCGACCTGATCGCGCCGCCTGCCGCCATGCGCGACGGCGCCATCTTCCTGCGCATGGACGCGGTACGCCGCCTGCTGTGGAACAAGTACGAAGAATGGCAGTGGAAGGAAAAGGACACGGCGCTGGGCCGCGCGTTTGCCCACTACGACTTCGAACGCGACATCGATCGCGGCCTCGATCGCATGGCCGAAGCGGAGAGCGAGGCGATGATCCTTCACGAGATCGGCGAGGCCCGTGCAGAAACGCTGCTGGGCGAGGACTGGAATGCGATGCTCGGCCACCTCAATTCCCGGCATGCCGAGCTGCTGGCGCGCGCGGTGCGCGACCATCTGGCCGACTGCCTGATCACGCTGCCGACGCTGCTCGAACGCGAAGCCGTCGGTTCGCTGCATTTCTACCTGGCGAATCTGTCCGGGCTGCGCCGCGCCCTGTTCCCGGCACTCCCGCAGGCATACGACGCCTGGCTCGGCAGCGGCGACACCGCCCGCCTGACTTCTGTGGTAAAGGCGGCCGAATCCCACTGGCTGGATGCTGCCCGCCTGCTGACGACGACCTACCATCGCGATCCGGCGCAAGCCAACGCGCAACTCAACGCGCTGGCCAGTGGCGATCTCGCCGGCCTCCGGCTCTAGACGAAAAAAACGGGCGCCAGGCGCGCCCGTTTCTACCACCCCGCTTTTATGCCAGCACCGCGGCTTCCTGGCCCAGTTGTTCGGCAATGGAATCGAGCAACTGCTGTTCCTGGTATGGCTTGCCCAGATACACGTTGACGCCGATTTCCATCGCATGGTTGCGGTGCTTGTCCGCCGTGCGCGAGGTGATCATGATGATCGGCACCGTCTTCAAACGTGCGTCGCTGCGCATCACGCGGGCCAATTCAAACCCGTCCATGCGCGGCATTTCGACGTCGAGCAACACCACATCGGGAATCAGGTCGTGCATTTTTTCCAGCGCGTCGACGCCATCCTTCGCGCTATCGACGCGGAAGCCTTCGCGGGTGAGCAGGCGGGTCGTGATCTTGCGCACAGTGAGCGAATCGTCGACCACGAGCACCAGCGGTGGCTGCAGTGCGGCGCTGACTTCGGCCGTCTCGGCGGGTACCGTACGCTCCACGGCGGTACGCGGCAAGCTGGCCCAACGCAATGCCAGCGGCACCGGGTTGAGGATCAGGATCACGCGTCCGTCGCCGCGTACCGTGGCGCCTGCGACGCCAGTGATGCGCGCCATCTGCGGGCCGATGTTCTTGACGACGATTTCGCGCGTGCCCTCGATCGCATCGAGCAGCACGGCTGCCTGGCTGGAGCCACTTTTCAGCAACACTACCGGATTGTAGCGCTGCACATCGTGCACCGCCTCGGTATCACCCAGCAGATGCGGCAGGTAGGAGAACGGATAACGCGCACCGCGCCACGTCAGTTCGCCGGCCGCCATGGCCTGCTCCAACTCATGCGGCTTCAGTTCCAGCACCTGCTGCACCAAGGGTGCCGGCAGCGCGTAATCGTGCTTGGCGGCCTGGATCATCACCGCCTGGGTCATCGCCAGGGTGAGCGGCAGATAGATGTTGAAAGCGGTACCCGCGCCAGTCGTGGAGGTGATGTCGATGCGCCCCCCCAGCGCGGAAATTTCGCTCTTGACGACATCCATGCCGACGCCGCGCCCGGCAACCTGGCTGACAGTTTCGGCGGTGGAGAAGCCGGCGGCAAAAATCATCTGTGCCAGCAGCGATTCGGTTGGCTCGACGCCCGGCAACAGCAGGCCGTTGGCCTCCGCCTTTTCTCGGATACGCGCATAGTTGAGGCCGGCGCCGTCGTCCTTCACGGTCAGCATCATTTCGTTGCCGGACTGGCGCGCCGACAGCACGATCTCGCCAAACTCGGCCTTGCCTGCCGCCCGGCGCACCTCGGGGTCTTCAATACCATGTGCCAGTGCATTGCGCAGCAAGTGTTCCAGCGGCGCAGTCACCTTCTCCAGCACCGAGCGGTCGATCTCGAGTTCGCCGCCCTGGATGTCGAGCTGGGCGCGCTTGTCGACATCGCGCGCGGTCTGGCGCACGGTCCGATACAGGCGCTCGGCCACCGAATACAGCGGCACCATGCGGACTCGCAGCAGATCCTGCTGCAGTTCGCGGTTCAGCCGCGTCTGCTGGATCAGCGCAGCATCCGCCTCGCCCAGGCGGGCCAGCAGGATATGTTGCACCGTGGAGATGTCGTTCACGCTTTCGGCCAGGAAACGGGTGACTTCCTGGAAACGGGTGAAACGGTCGAACTCCAGCGGGTCGAATTCGTCGGCCGCGCCCTGCGTCTGGAAGGTCGCCTGCATCTGCGACTCGGCCTGGATCTCGACTTCGCGGATGTGCCCGCGCAGGCGCACCAGCGCTTCCGACAATTCGTTGACGTGACGCTTGAACGCAAACACTTCGCTTTCGATGCGTGAACGGGCGATCGCCACTTCGCCGGCCTGGTTGACCATGCGATCGACCCAGTCGGCCCGCACACGCAGCGTCAGGGCATTGCTTTCACGCGTGACCGGTGTCGCAGGCGCAAGCGGATCGGCTGTCGCGGCAGCTGCAGGTTCGGCACGACCCAGCACCGGTTCGACCGGCGCTTCCAATGGGACTTGCGCGTCCTCGAGCGTCGGCGCAAGGTCGCCCTGTTTCAGATGTTCCACGGCATCGGCGAGCCGGTCGAGCTGGGCTTCCAGCGTATCGAACACGTCGTGGCTTGCTGCCAGATGGCCTTCGATCACGGCGATCACGCGCGATTCCATTACGTGGGTCAGTTCGCCCAGACGCATCGCACCGACCATGCGCGCACTGCCCTTGATGGTATGCAGATTGCGACGGAGCGCGTCGCGCGGGCCTGTTCCGGCGGGTGCCTCTTTCCATGCGCGGAGTTGCGCGCTGGTATCCGGCACCAGCGTATCGGCTTCCTCGAGGAAGATCGGCAATAGCTGCTGGTCGATTTCATCGGCCACTTCGCGCCGTTCGAATACGGGTGCCGGTGCGGTATGTTTGATGTCGGGGATCAGCGCGCTGATATCCGGCAGGACCGGCGCCGTTTCGGCTTGCGTGGTGACGCTCGGCTCGACAGCGCGCTCCGACTCGGCTGGCGCTTCCTGTGCCTGGATCTCGGCGGACGGTACGCCCATCTCGCCCGTTTCATCATGGACTGGAGCGGGCGTCGCGTCGGGCACCCACGATGTCTGTTCATCCTCCAGTTCGCCCAGCGTTGCGATCAGGTCGTCTGCCGCGTCGGGCAGGTGTCCTTTCTCGATGCTTGCGATCATCTCGTGCAGGCGCGCAACGGTATCCTGGACCAGGGAGAGATGCGAAGACGGCATGGGCACATGCACGAAGCGGTTCCAATACTGCTCGAAGGCATGCGACAGGTCCGACAGGGCGGTGATGCCGGCAGTCCCCGCAATGCCGCCCAGAGTATGGATCGCGCGGCGTGCATGCTCGCTGACCGAACTGTGGGCAGCTTCGGCGTGGCGCTCGGCCTCTTCCGTCAGTACGGCCAGTCGCTGATGGGCTTCGGCCATGAAAATTTCATAAAGACCAATGGAGAGACAAACCGGCCCGATGCAGATCTCGTCCGGAACGGGCGGCTCCGCAGGGATCGCCTCATCGAGCGGATCGGAATGCTCTGGTGCCACGACAGCCGGTTCTTCCTGGGTAGGCGGCTCGATGTCGTACACCACTATGGGAGCAATCGCATATTCGATGATCGCGCCAACGTCCAGCACAGGCAGTTCAGCACGGACCGCTTCGGCTTCAGGCGGAACATCGCCCACCGTGATCGATGCGGCATCGGCATGCGCTTCGCAGCCTACCTGTTCGACCAACTCGACCGCAGTTTCAGCGGCGGCAGCCCCGGCATCACCCGTCGCATCATTTTCCAGTGCGGTGACAGCGCCTTCTTGCTCGACCGCTGACAAGGCCAGCCAATCGCTTTCCGCTTCGGCATCGGCCACAACGTCAATCTCGATTGCGGCCACCGCCTCGCCTTCCGGCATGGCTGCCGCTTCCGTTTCCCCTACCGTCCCGGTTTCAGCCAACGGCTCGGCTTCTGCAACCATTTCAGACCAGTCCGGCGCATTCGCAACCGGCACTTCGACAACCTGCTCGGCCGGTGCAGCAGCTGGAACTGGCGCCACATCCAGAGCTTGTCCCTGTGCTACACGATCGACCGCCGCCAGCAAGGCTGGAACTGGCAAGCTCGCAGGCTGATGGCTCTGTAGGGCGTTCACCCAGTCCTGGAATACCCTGCGTGCACGTCCCACCAGACGCAATAAGTCGCCACTGACGGGCTTGTTCTCGGCCAGCCAGCCGTTCATCAACTGCTCGTGACGCCATGCGGTTTCGCCCAGTTCGTCCAGACCCACCATGCGTCCACTGCCTTTCAGCGTGTGAAAGCCACGGCGGATGATGGTCAGGGCAGCCTGGTCGTCGGGATTGGCCTGACAGGCTTCGCTGGCCTCACCCATGGCCGCCAGCACTTCATTGGCTTCCTCCAGGAAGATTTCCAGCAGTTCCGCCTCGGATCCTTCGGGAACCGTAACGTGAAGCAGGGTTTCGGCAAACGCATCGTCGCCAGACAAACCGGCCACCGCCGCTGATGCTGCCTCGATTGCAGCCACGGCCAGCGGCTCTGCCGTCTCGATGATTACGCCGTATGCGGACACGGCTGTTTCGTCGGCTTGCGCCTCGACCGGCACGCCACTGTCGAACGCTTCGTCTGCACGCAACTCGAATGCCGGCAGGGTCGATTCGGTCTCGTCTTCAGGCACCACGGACATGTCGACCGCAACCCGTTCGGGCAGCGGCAGGCCGGTCAGGGCGGCCACATCGGCATCGAGTTCCAGCGGAGCTTCCGCGGCATCGCGACAGGCATCGAGTGCGGCGCGCGTCTGCTGTTTCAGTGCGGCATCGTCGATCAACTCGGCGTCGCGACTGAGCTCAGTCAGGGCATCAAGGAATTTTTTTTTTGTGGCGTCGTCGGATTGATCGCGCCACGCCAGATAGTTTTCCTGTACTTCGGTCTTGCGGGCGGGCAGGCCCGATTCGACGGTGTCGTCGAACGCGCTGTCGTCGGCGCTGTCGGCATCGATCACGCCGAACTCGATCAGCACGGGTCGCAGGATTCTGGCAGCGTCGGCGCGGCCAGCGCAGTAGGATTCGATATACAGTCCGAGGCTGGAGAACGCATCGGCCAGACGTTGCTGGATCGCATCGTCCGGGTAGCCTTCCTCGGCGAAGGTTTGTACCGTCGCGGTCGCCGCACCCAGCAGACTGGCAGCGTCGGGCAATTCCAGCATGGTCAACGCACCCTGCGCCTGCTGCGCCAGCGCGGGCAAACCCGCCAACGCCTCGCGTTCGCCCGCGTCGCGGAAGAAGGCATCCAGTGCTTCTTCCATCTGCTTCAGGTTCTGGCCGACTTCCTGCGCCATATGTACCAGCATGTCGCGCTCGGCTTCGCGCTGACTGGTGGCATCCACGACAACGGCCGGCATCTCCCTGCCTTCGATCAAGGCACGCAGGCGAGCCTGCTGGCCTTCCGCACGCACCGCAAAGTCGCTGTGCAGGACGTCCTCCTGATCGACGGCGTTCTGCATAAAGAGCAGCGTGGCTGCGACTTCCAGATCCATCTGTTCGCGTGCGTCGCCCTCGCGGGTGACCCGTGCGGCAGCCGCGGCAGCCAATTCCTCCAGCAGGGGTTTCAGCTTGCTGGCTTCCAGCGCCTGCGCCTGTGGCAGCATGCGCTCCAGGTGTGTCTGGAACTGCGGCAACTGGCCGGCGTCGCCTTCCACATAGGCATGCCAGCTATCGCGTGCCGCCTTGAGGCTTGTCTGCAGGGCATCCAGGACCGGACGCATGCGTGCCAGCGCCTCGGGGTCGAGCATGCCGCGGCCGGGCAGGTAGCGATCGAGGCCGAACGTCGCCCGGACTTCGGCAGCGCGCCCATCCAGGGTCTGACTTTTTGCCACGAAAAACAAGGCATCGCGCAGCAGGCGTTCGGCCACCTGCGGCGAGCCTTCCATCAGGCGGCGCATCTGCAGATCGACCCGGGCCAGCAACTGTTTGACATGAAAATCGGCCTCGACCCCGTGCGCAAGCAGGCTGTCGACAAACCCGACGCAGGCCCACCAGAAGGTTTGCGATGCTTGCGACGGTGCAATGCGCTCGATCGCGGCCAACGCATCGCGCATCCGTTTCAATCCCTGTTCGGCCTCGACATTGCGCAGAAAGGCCAGCAGGCCGCGTTGGAACAGGCCGCGCGCGGCCTTGACCTCCGCAGTCAGCGCCTCCTGCGTCATGGCATCGTTGGCCGCCTTGCCTTGCGCCCGCGTGCGCAAATCAGGGAAAAACAGTTCGCCTTCGAATACCCGCTCCGCGCCTTGCAGCTCGCGTAGACGTTTGTAGAGGGGAAACAGCGCCAGCTCGCCGCTGCCGCGTCCGTCGGCCAGATCCTTGACCCAGCGCTGCAGGCCTTCGATGGCGTTGCGCAAGGCACGCAGCACGTCGTCGCTCGGCTGCAGACGGTTCTCATTGACAGCGCCCAGCGCGGATTCGAGCGCGCTCGCCAGCGTGGCCGCGCCTTCGAGGCCCACCATACGGAGCGCCCCGGTCACCTGGTGCGCATCGTCGGCCGCCAGGCGCAGGGCATTGGTGAGATCGGCATCCACGCTGTAGGCCTGCACGCGCCCAAGGGCGGCTTGCAGGGCGGCGTCGATGTCTCCGCGCACCCAGTTCAACGGTCCGGTATCGTAATCGAGTAAGGCGCTCATGGTGTGTGTTCCTGACGTTGTATGCTTGGCCTGGGGTCGCTGACCGCTTGTCTACGCGTTCAGCCCGCTTCAGGCGAGCTTGAAGCCTGCAACCGAGTTCTTGAGATCCTGGGCCAGCTGCTTCATGCCGCCGATCGACTCGGCGGTCTGTTGCGTGCCGCTGCTGGTCTGCGCCGAAATGGACTTGATGTCCTGCATGGTTTCTGCCACCTTGGCGGTCGATTCGGCCTGGCTCTGGGTGGCCGAGGAGATGTCGGCGATCAGGCCGGCCAGTTTCTTCGACACGTCGCCGATCTCGGCCAGCGTCTGACCTGCGGCATCGGACAGCTTGGCACCCTCGACCACGCCTTGGGTCGACACTTCCATCGCCGCCACCGTATCGTGGGTGTCGGATTGAATGGTCTTCACGATCGCGGCAATCTGCTTGGTCGCATCGGCGGAACGTTCCGCCAGCCGCTGCACCTCTTCCGCAACCACCGAGAAACCGCGGCCGGCTTCGCCCGCGGACGCGGCCTGGATGGCGGCGTTGAGTGCCAGCACGTTGGTCTGTTCGGTAATGTCGGAAATCAGTTCGACGATTTCACCGATCTCCTGCGAGGATTCGCCGAGACGCTTGATTCGCTTCGAGGTTTCCTGAATCTGTTCGCGCAGGCCGTTCATACTGGCGATGGCGTTGGCCACCGCCTGCTGGCCCTTCTCGGCGGCGGCCAGCGACTGTTCGGCCACCCGGGCTGACTCGGCGGCATTGCCCGACACCTGTTGCACGGACTGCGCCAGGCTCACCACCGCGGCCGAGGTTCCCTCGATTTCCACGGTCTGTCGGCGCGCCGCCTGCTGCAACGAATCGGACACCTGGCCCGCCTGGCTGGCGGCCTGGTCCATCTGTTGCGCGGCATTGTTGATCCCGCGCACCAGGGTACGCAATTCCTCGACCGTGTAGTTGATCGAGTCGGCCACCGCACCGGTAATGTCTTCGGTCACGCTGGCGTTGATGGTGAGGTTGCCTTCGGCCAGTTCACCCAGTTCGTCCATCAGCCGCAGAATCGCCTCCTGGTTGCGGCCGTTCTCTTCTTCGCTTCTGCGCGCCCGCGACTTGGTCTCGTTGATGTTGACCAACCCCAACATCACCAGCGAGCCGATCGCCAGCAGGCCGAACAGGGCGGCCAGCAGATAGCCGGCACCCCCGACGGACTGATAGTCCTTCGACAGCTGATCGGTGTTCGCCAACAGCGTGTCGCTGCCGGTGAACAGGTTCTTGGCCGACACCTTGGCCTGCAGCAGCGGCTGCGTATTGGCCAGCACCGCGCCCACCACCTCGACCATGTCGCCCATGTTGCTACCAAGGTCCTCCAGCGTCGCCATGCTGTTCTCGTTGCGGCTTGCCCCGCCAGCCATCAATGCCTGCACGGTATCGCGGAACGACGTCGTGTCTTTCTCCAACTGCATCACCACAGCGGGGTCGATCAGTTCGGCCGACAGCAGCAGGTTGGCGTTTTTCGGCAGACGCTGGCTCAACATGACCAGATGGTTGGCACGCGATACTTCGCGCACGCCAGCACCGGAATCGGCCAGCTGGCTGGCAAGCTGCTCGGCCACTTCCTGCAAGTCGACGCTCAGGTCGTTAATGCGTTTGATATTGACGCTCATCGCCACCAGGTTCTTCTGCTGCGCCAGGATCTGCGCGACCTGTGGATTGAACGTCTTCCATTGCGCCTCGATCTTCTCCAGCGTCGCGCGCGCCGCACCAGTGGATGCAGGCACGGCATCGTCGCCTTCGCTCAAGCCCTTCAGCGTCGCCTCGAACGAGGCTTTCCCCGCCGCCAGCTTCTTGAAGGCTGCGGCATTACCCAGGACAGACTGCTGGGCGGTCAGCGGCAGGCGCTGCGACAACACTTTCAACTCGCCCGCGCGCGTTTCATAACCGGTGCGGTTGTCGAGCTGAAGGGAACTGTAGATGGTGAAGCCGGCCGCCAGCAGCAGGGAGATGATCAAGGTGCCGCCGGTATAGAGGTATTGCTTCTCGACTGGCAAGCTGCCGATCAGGGGCGCCTTGCCGGGCTCCTTGTCAGCCAGCTTGCGCACGGTCTGCATGATCAGGGTGGTGTGTTCGGTTCCGGCCCTGCCCGTCATGCGGCCCGCCAGCCCCTTGAGGCCATTCATCGTGATTGCCATGTTCATCGCTCCAGTCCTTCCACTTGTATCGGCGCCTGTGCGCCCGGTTTTAATGATCAATCAATTGCCGATCGGCGCTTCGACCTTGAGGAACTCGGTATTGCCGAGCAATTGCCCGAAGTCCATGTCGCACCAGTCGGCTCCTGCCTCGTCCGCATAGTGGCGCGCGACCCATGGATGCGCTGCGCGTGCACTGCTCGGCTGGTAACGGTTGATGTTCTTCAGCCCCAGGGTGTTGCGCACCAGCAAGGCCGCATTGACACCAAAATCGTGATGCGGGATCAGCAGGCGGCAATCGGCGTGATCGGGTGTCACACCCTGCCCCATGAAATCGGCAAAGTCGCTCACGGCGAACAGGTTGCCGCGGATGTTGGCGACGCCGCGAAACCATCGGCACGCACCAGGAACCTTGACGATGGGCGGAACCGGGATCACTTCCTCCGTATCGGACAGGCTCACCAGCCAATTCACGTCGCCCACGCGAAAACCCAGCCGGGAGCCGGAATTGTCGCGGCTGGCCGCCGCCTGCAACTGCTGCGAAAGCTGGGTCTGAAATTCACGCAGATTGAATTTCTTGGCCATGGCGGTGTGCTCAGCCCAAAGCCTTGATTTGCGACAGCAGGTCTTCCGGCTTCACGGGCTTCACCAGGTAGGCTTTCGCGCCCTGGCGCATGCCCCACACCTTGTCGGTTTCCTGGCCCTTGGTGGTGCACATGATGACCGGGATATGCTTGGTCGCATCTTCCTTGGTAATCATGCGGGTCGCCTGATAGCCGTTCATGCCGGGCATGACGACATCCATCACGATCAGGTCGGGCAGGGTCTGTTTGGCTTGGGCGACAGCTTCCTCGCCGCTTTCGGCCATACTGACCAGATAGCCGTTCTTGACCAGCAACTCGGACAGGAAAAAACGCTCGGTGGGAGAGTCATCCACAACCAGAATTCGGCTGATCGCCATATCTATGCTCCTAGAAGAAAATTAAGCGCCTGCGCACGTGTGCTCGCGCACCGCCGTCAGCAACGTGTCCTTGGTAAACGGTTTGGTCAGGTATTCATCGGATCCCACCATGCGGCCGCGTGCCCGGTCGAACAGCCCGTCCTTGGAGGACAGCATGATGACGGGCGTGGTGCGGTACTTGGCATTGCGCTTGATCAGCGAACAGGTCTGGTAGCCGTCGAGTCGCGGCATCATGATGTCGACAAACACCACGTCCGGCTCGTGGTCGGTGATCTTGGCCAGCGCGTCAAAACCGTCCTGCGCCAGGATGACTTCGCAGCCCGCCTGATTCAGAAAGATTTCCGCGCTGCGGCGTATGGTATTGCTGTCATCGATGACCATCACCTTGACGCCTTTCAATGCTTCATTGTCCACACGTTTCTCCAGCAGGGTCATCGAGGGAACGGCACGTGCCACCCCCCCTGTGTGGTAAACATTACGGCACCGGTTCGGGCTTCTTTAGTGCATGGGCGCCGCAGGAAACGATCGGCAGCAAAAAGGGCGTTGCAACGCAACGCCCTTTTTTAATACCCTGGAATCAAATCCTTACTGCTGCCAAGCTTCCCCGCTGGACTTTTTCTCAACCCCGGCCACCGTGCCCATGGTTTCGAGAATGGTGTTGGGCAGGGAGGAAATCCGCATGAACTGCCCCATCCCGACATCCGGGAACGCCAGCGCGATACGGAAGCGGCCATGCGGCGACTCCACCTCCTTGTCGACCACATAAATCTCGTAGGGCAGGCCGGCGATATTGTTCTGCATGTCGATTTTCTTGATCCAGTCGCCGTCGCTGTTCTCGCCATCGTTCATCGCCACGCCAAATACGGCCAGCTTGCGGCTGGGCATCACGACCTCGTAGATTTTGGCGGTCTTGCCCGCGCCTTTGGCCAGATTGTCGCGTACGGTCTTCAGCGCCTCGGCAAAGCTGCCATATTCGGCCAGCTTGTTCTTCGGGGAATCCAGGCGTTCCATGCCGATCATGTAACGATAGTTGGCCAGATTGCCAGCCGATTCGTCACCGCCCAGACCCTTGCCGGCGCCCAGCGCATCCTGCAGGCGCGCCTGCAGGGCCTTGACCGCATCTTCCTTCTTGGTGAAGGCCTTGCGGAAATAGGCGCGATACCAATAGTCGGGATTGGTGTACGCCACACTGCCGTCCGCAGCCACTCCCACGCGGATCGCCGCACCCAGGATGGCATTCCCTCCTACCGACCCCACTTCGTCGAGCATGGCCTCGTCAGTGGCGATGACCACGCCATATCCCGCCAGGGTTTTGGGGAAATACTTGCCAACCACCTTGAAACCGCCGGCCTTGAGCTTGGACTCGACCGCCGTCGCTGCCGCCTGCACGTTCCCCCCCTTTACCGAATCGCCTTGGAGATAGGGGGAAATCGCCCATACGCTTGTTGAGAAAACAAACAGAACCCACGTTGTCATCCACCGCATCATCATTATCGTCTCCTGATTTATATGTACCCCGATTTTTTGTCTTACCGTACCATTGACAGGGGCGCCATATGGTATCCCACTACGTCCGTAGTGAGATTCGATAGGCCAACGTACTATCGCCCATCCCGGCGCTTTACTTGAGCGGACAGATGACGAATCCGACTTTTAAAACGCCACCATCTCGAAATCTTCCTTGCGCGCACCGCAATCCGGGCATGTCCAGTTGATCGGTACATCTTCCCAGCGCGTGCCGGGCGGAATCCCATCCTCGGGCGCACCGGTTTCCTCGTGGTAGATGTAGCCGCAGATCAGGCACATCCAGCTTTTGTATTCAGGGGTTTCGGACATGAGGTAGAGCCTATTCCAGTAGAAATCATGCCCCGCGCCGGCTGCCTGCGGGATGCAGTGCAAGGCGCGGGGGGCGAAGTGAGGTCATTCTCCACGAGTCACCCGCAACACCGCAATGCACCCGGAGGGCATAAACGCCCGCCGGCAACCGGCCCTTCGGGTTGAGATCAGGATCGGCGTCTGCGGCGCTTGGCACCCATCCGATCCTGGTCTCAACGCGGGACATGATTTCTGCTGGAATAGGCTCTTGGAGGGAATCAGCTAAAATTGGGGATTGATTTTAAAGCTGTGACGCCATGCCGCCTATTTTCGCTCCCAAGCCCACGCCGCCGCTGGTGCTCAGCTTCGCCGCGTCCGACCCGACCGGCGGCGCAGGCATCCAGGCCGACCTGCTGACGCTGGCCAGCATGGGCTGCCATCCGCTGTCGGTGATCACCGCGCTCACGGTGCAGGACACCGCCGGCGTCGACGAGATCCTGGTGATCGACGCCGAGTGGGTGGCCGACCAGGCGCGCATGCTGCTGGAAGACGTCCCGGTGGCCGCGTTCAAGCTCGGCATGCTGGGAAGCGCCGAATCGATCGCGGTGATCGCCGAAATCCTCGCCGACTATCCGGATATTCCGGTCATCCTCGATCCGGTGCTGGCTTCCGGGCGCGGCGACGAACTCGCCAACGACGACATGATCGCCGCCATGCGCGACCTGCTGATCCCGCAGACCAGCATCCTCACCCCCAACAGCCACGAGGCCCGGCGGCTGGCACTGTTCGAGTCGGACGAGGATGATCTGGATCTCGCCGCCTGCGCCAAGCATCTGACCGATCTTGGCTGCGAGTATGTCCTCGTCACTGGCACCCACGAGGCCACCCCGCGCGTGCTGAACAGCCTGTACGACGCCGCCGGCCACGTGCAGACCGATGCCTGGGACCGCCTGCCCGGCAGCTATCACGGTTCAGGCTGCACGCTTGCCTCGGCCATCGCCGCCGCCCTGGCCTACGGCCAGGATGTCCCGCAGGCTGTACGCGACGCACAGAACTTCACCTATGAATCCCTGAAAGCTGCGTTCCGGCCCGGCATGGGCCAATACATCCCCGAGCGTTTCTTCTGGGCGCAGGATGGGCAGGCCGAAGGCAATGCCTGATTCTTGTCATGCGTGAGTTTCCGGGCGGCGTATACGCCCTCACCTCAGAAACTGCCGACACCGAGCAGCTGTTGGCGCAGGTCGAGGCAGCGCTGGCCGGCGGCGTCGCTGCGGTGCAGTACCGCGACAAATCGGGTGACGTCGCCCGCCGCCACGAACAGGCCAGCGAACTGGTCGCGCTGTGCCACCGTTTCGGCGTGCCGCTGATCGTCAACGACGACCTGCGGCTGGCCGATCTGACCGACGCCGACGGGGTGCATCTGGGGCGTGACGACGGCAGCCTGCGCGAGGCGCGCATCATCCTCGGCAAGGACAAATTCATCGGCGCCTCCTGCTACCAGAGCCTCGAACTGGCACTGGCGGCCCAGGCCGCAGGCGCCGACTACGTGGCCTTCGGCAGCTTCTTTGCGTCGCCCACCAAGCCGGCCGCGCCGCGCGCCGACCTCAACCTGCTGCGCGAGGCGGCGCCGGTGATCCAGGTTCCACTGGTCGCCATCGGCGGCATCACGCTGGCCAACGCGCCACAGCTGCTCGCCGCCGGCGCCGACAGTCTGGCCGTGCTCTCGGCCCTGTTCGACGCTCCCAACATCCAAGCCGCTGCGCACAACCTCAATCAATTATTCGAAACCGAATCCGAAGAGTGAACGCCCAACGATGAAAACAGCCATGACCCGTAACGAACAGCTATTCGAACAATCGCAGAAAGTCATCCCCGGCGGGGTGAACTCGCCGGTGCGTGCCTTCAAGAGCGTCGGCGGCACCCCGGTGTTCTTCAGCCGCGCCAAGGGCTCGCGCGTGTGGGACGCCGACGGCCGCGAATACATCGACTATGTCGGCTCGTGGGGCCCGGCCATCCTCGGCCACGCCCATCCCGGCACGGTGAAGGCGGTGCAGGACGCTGCTGCCAACGGCCTGTCGTTCGGCGCGCCGTCCGAGGCCGAACTCACCATTGCAAAGCGCATCGTCGAACTCGTGCCGAGCATCGAGAAGGTGCGCCTGGTGTCGTCCGGTACCGAAGCGACCATGAGTGCGATCCGTCTGGCGCGCGGCTTCACCGGCCGCAGCAAGTTCATCAAGTTCGAAGGCTGCTACCACGGTCACGCCGATTTCCTGCTGGTGAAGGCCGGCTCCGGTGCGCTCACCTTCGGCAATCCCACTTCGGCCGGGGTGCCGCCGGAAGTCGCGGCGCAGACGATCGTGCTGGATTACAACGACGTCGCCGGACTCGAACGCACCTTCGCCGAGATCGGCAGGGAGATTGCGTGCATCATCGTCGAGCCCTTCGCCGGCAACATGAACCTGGTCAAGCCGACCGCCGAATTCATGGCGGCGATGCGCCGCCTGTGCGATCAACATGGCGCCCTGCTGATTTTCGACGAGGTGATGACCGGTTTCCGCGTCGACCTCGGCTGCGCGCAGAAGCTGCTCGGCATCAAGCCGGATCTGACCACGCTCGGCAAGGTCATCGGCGGTGGCATGCCGGTAGGGGCCTTCGGCGGCCGTGCCGACGTGATGGACGCGCTGGCTCCTAGCGGCCCGGTGTATCAGGCGGGCACGTTGTCGGGCAATCCGGTGGCGGTGGCGGCAGGCCTCGCGACGCTTGCCGCGATTTCCGAGCCCGGCTTCTACGCAACGCTCACAGCCCGCACCGAAAAACTGGTGAAGGGCCTGACCGCCACGGCTAAAGACGCTGGTATCGCCTTCTGCGCCGACTCGATCGGCGGCATGTTCGGCCTGTATTTCGCAGCGAAGCCGCCGGCGAGCTTTGCCGAGGTGATGCAGGGTGACAAGGAGAAATTCAACCGCTTCTTCCACGCCATGCTCGACCACGGCATTTATCTTGCGCCCTCGGCGTTCGAAGCCGGCTTCGTCTCGGCCGCGCATACGGACGCAGACATCGATGCCACCATCGCGGCCGCGCGTGAGGTATTCAAGGCACTATGAACGACGAGTTGTCCCCCGAAGACGAACTGCGCCTCAACGTTCTCTTCAATACCGAGCTCAAGGCCGTCCGCATCGACGAATCGAACATGACGCTGTGGGCGCTGACGCCGCAAGGCGAAGCCAGCGTGCCGTTGAAACCCAACGAGCGTTCCGACCGTTACCTGAAGCGGGTGCGCGAACTGCTGTCCGGCCATGCGCTCGGCTCGCCCGGCGGTTACCCGGTGCACCTCACCCGCTGGACCCGCCAGTCGCAGGCCGGGCTGTCGACCCAGCACCTGGCGCAACTGCTGTTGATTGCCGAAGAAGAGGCGGTGGTCGCGGTGGTGCACTCGCCCGCGCTCACCGACGAACTGGCGCGCTACGCCTGGTGGTGCATGCCGACCATCGAAAACGCCAGGCTGATGCTGATGCGCGATGTGGTGTGTACAGGCAGCATGGGCCGCACGCTGGCCGAGTTCCTGGTCGAGCACCTCGCCTTCCTGCACGAGGACGACGTCGGCATTCTCGACACCGTCGCGGTGATGCTGTACTCCGGCGTGCTCACTGACGCCGAACGGCTGTCGATCTGGAAACGCGGCAACAGCCGCAACTCCTATTACGTGGCCTTTCTCGAACTGCAGCCCGACACACTGCCGAGCCCGCGCCCTGCGCGGGCCGACCACGCCAACGTGCCGCAGCTCGCCAGCAATCCCTACTGCACGATGCTGGAGAAAGCGCTCTCTGGACAAGGCCAGACCTTCCTCGCCACCACCGCGACCATCCTCGATCGTCCGGAAATCCAGGAAGTGGTGAACCACACGCTGAATGCGCTGTCCGGCTGGTGCGCGCCGCTGCGCCAGACGGACGAGGCCTCGCGTGCCGTCGCACGCGCCGCACTGCTCGCTGCCGCGCCGCAATTCGAAACGGACTGCGCGGCGCTGGACGCGCTGGCTGCGGTGGATGCCGACACCGTTCGGCCGATCTTTCTCAAGACGACCGCCATCGGCTCGCTGATGCGGCGCAAGATCCAGCCTGTCGTCACGTCTTTGCTCGACGCCATCGCGGTATTGCGGCGCCAGCCATAAAGCGAGAAGCCCTGCGGGCGCAAGCTCGCAGGGCTCCAGGGCTGGCAACCTTACTGGCCGAGTGCCGAGTTGATACTGGCGAGAAACTTGTCCGCCTTTTCGAAACCGATCACCTTGTAATCCGACTGCGCGCCTGTGCCGTCCCAGAAAATGAGGCCGGGCGGCCCGAACAGGTTGAAGCGTTTCAGCAAGGCCTTGTCGGCATCGGTGTTGGCCGTGACGTCGACCTGCAGCAGGACCATCTTGTGCAGGCGGGCCTGCACCTTGGGGTCACTGAAGGTCAGATGTTCCATTTCCTTGCACGACACGCACCAGTCCGCATAGAAATCGAGCATGACCGCACGGCCCTCGGCCTTGGCTGCGGCCAGTCGGGCATCGAGCTCCGCGACGCTCTTTACTCTCTCGAACGCCAGCCCCTCCTGCTCGGCCGCCATCGCAACGCCGCCCGCGCCTCCTTTGAAGACGCTGCCCTTGTAGATCTCGAGCGGCTGCAACAGGTCGCGGCTGCCCGCCAACATGCCGAGAATGATCGACAGCCCGCCGACCAGCAGCACCACGCCAAATCCCTTCCACAAACGCTTCCAACCCGAGGCCTTCTCCGGCAGCGGATCGAGCGCATGCAGGTAGATCGCGGACGCGATCAGCAGCACGGCCCACAGCAGCATGTTGATCCAGGCGGGGATGATGGGCGAAATGAGATAAATGGCGATCGCCAGCATCATCACGCCGAAGAAATACTTCACCGCGTTCATCCAGCCGCCGGCACGCGGCAGCAGCGCTCCCGCCGACAGGCCCACCAGCAGCAAGGGTACCCCCATGCCCAGCGCCAGCACGAACAGCGCGACGCCGCCCAGTGTGGTATTGCCGGTCTGCGCGATGAAGGCGAGCGCGGCGGCGAGCGGCGGCGCGACGCAGGGGCCGACGATCACGGCCGACAGTGCGCCCATGACGAAGACGCCGACAAAGTTGCCGCCTTTCATCTTGTTGGAGGCGTCGGAGAACTTGCTCTGGATGAAGCTCGGCAGTTGAAGCTCGAAGAAGCCGAACATCGACAGCGCCAGCAGGACGAAGATGCCGGCGCCGATGCCGAGTGCCCACGGGTTCTGCAGGGCGTTCGACAGCAGCGTGCCGGACAGCGCCGCCGCCACGCCGGCCAGCGCGTAGGTGATGGCCATGCCCAGCACGTAGGCGAGCGAAAGCAGGAAGCCGCTGGCCTTGGTCAGTTCCTTGTTCTGTCCGGCGATGATGCCCGAGAGGATCGGGATCATCGGGAACACGCACGGCGTCAGCGCCAGCAGCAGGCCGAATCCGAAGAAGGTGGCGACGACCGCCCAGAAGCTGCCGCCCTTCAGCACGCGCTCGATCTTCGAGGTATCGGATTCGCTGGCTGCAGGCTTCGCGGCATCCGGGGTGGCGGATGCAGCCGCCCCGCTCGCCCCAGCCCCTGCGACACTGCCGCCGGCCGTCAGGGAAAAGTCGTGCTTGATCGGCGGATAACAGACGCCGACCGCCTCATTGCAGCCCTGCCAGGTTGCGGCCAGCACCAGGGTTTCGTTGCCGGCCAGCGCACGCGACAGCGCAAGGCTGGCGGAAAAATTATGGTGATACACCTCGGTGCGGCCGAAGCTCGGGTCGTCCTTGATGTCGCCCGCAGGCGTGTCGACACGCGTGATCTTGATGTCGGCCGGCGATTTGACGACGAAGGCGAGCTTGTCGCGGTACAGGTAGGTGTTGGCTGTCGGCGCATAGTCCAGCTTGACCGTCTGCGCATCCGGCATGGCCGCCTTGACCAGGAAAGCCTCGTCCGGCGGCAGGAGTTGCGGCATGCCGGTATCGCCGCCCAGGCTGCGCAACCGATCCAGCGCGGAGGGCGCGGAAGCAGCCGCACTGGCCGCAGGCAGGGCTACCGCAGCGGCGACGGCAGCAGGCAGCTTGATCGTGACGCTTTCGCTTTGCGGGGTGTAACAGAGACCGGCATCCGCGCAGCCCTGCGACACCGTTTTCAGGGTCACCGACGTGACACCCGCTGCACGCTGGACCGGCAATGCGATCCGCACATCCTTGCGGTAGGTCTCGACCGTGCCGAAGTTCTCGTCGTGCTTCACCTTGCCGGCCGGCCGTTGCGGCGTGCCCAGCGTGGCGCCGTCGACCTCGAACTTGAACTTGTCGCGATACATGTAGTAGCCGTCGGCGATCTGCCAGCGCGCTTCCAGCGTATTGGCGTCCAGCGCGCGTGCCGAGAACTTGAACGCCGCCTCGGGGTCAAGAAAATCTTCGGCGTGGGCCACTGGAAAATGCCCAAGCGCACCCCCAAGTGCAAACAGTGCGCTCAGCAAACGAATCCACTTAATCATGCTTTTCAGTCTCCTTGGCCACCCAGTCGAGGTAAGCGGGCAGGCCATGTGTTATCGGTACGGCAATCAGTTCAGGTACGTCGTAGGGGTGGTGCGCGCGGACGATCGACTCGACCAGCGGGTAGTGTGCCGCGGTAGTTTTGATCAGCAGCGGGATTTCGTCGGCCGTTTCCACCGCTCCCCGCCAACGGTAGATGGAGCGGCACGCCGTCAAAACGTTCACGCATGCCGCCGCGCGGCTTTCGATCAATGCGTGCGCCAGTTTCTCGGCATTCGCAACATCGGGTACATTCGTCAAGATTAACAAAGGTTCCATGTCATGCGCTTTGGTTGGATTGTGCTACTGCTCCTATCGTTTCCGGTTCTGGAGGCCATCGGTATTTTCTGGGTGGCCCATGCCCTCGGCAGCTGGGTGCTGCTGTGGCTGCTGCTGGCGGCCGTTGCCGGCATCATGCTGATTCGCATCGAACGCGCCGTCTGGGGGCCGCGTCTGCTGTTTTCGCTGCAGTCGGGCGCGCAGCCCCTGGCCTCTCTCTTCGCCAGCGGCCGTATTCTCCTCGCGGGCGGCCTGCTTGTCTTCCCCGGCTTCATCAGCGATGCCATCGCACTCGTGCTGCTGCTGATCCCGGGCACCTGGACCGGCCGCAAGGCGGACCCGATGCGCCCGGCAAACGACGATGTGCTGGAAGGCGAGTTCAAGCGGGAGCCGGACGACCTGCTGCGCTGAACCGGATCGTTCAAAACAGCTTCATCTGGCCGCGTGTCTGCCGGATTTCGCGCAACAGGTCGTCCGAAGTCGGATAACGATATTTCAGCCGCAGTTCGTGCGTGGTGCGCACGTTCGACAACTGGCGCGACTCGCGCAGAAACGACAACAGCGCTTCGGACAGCACTTTTTCCGCTTCGGCCCGATTCACCCGCGGGGGACGCGGCAGGCCAAAGGCGTCGGCACAGCTGTCGAACCAGTCTCCCATCTTCAGCGGATGCGCGTCGACCGCATGATAGACGCGCTGCGCGCGTCCCCGGAACAACGCCGCCCACGCCAGGCGCGCCAGGTCGTCGGCGTGGATATGGTTGGTATAGCTGTCGTCGCGGGAAATCAGCGCGGGCGTGCCGCGCTTGATACGTTCGAGCGGCAGACGGTCGGCGGCGTAGATGCCCGGTGCGCGCAGAATGCTCACCTGCACCCCCAAGGCCTCGCCCCAGATGCGCAACTGGCGCTCGGCATCCACCCGCCGCACGGCGCGGCCGTTCACCGGCGCCACCGGACGCGTTTCGCTGACCCAGTTGCCGCCGCAATCGCCATACACGCCGCTGGTGCTGATGTACACCAGCGCACCCGGCTTGCCCCGCCGGGCCAATGCATGCAGCAGCCGGGCCGTGCGCGGATCGGTCGTGCCTTCATTGGGCGGCGGCGCAAAATGGAATACGCCGTCGACGCGCGGCAGGCGCTTCAACGTGGCAGGCGCATCGAGATCGCCGATATAGGGCGTCACCCCCAGTGCGCGCAACACGGCGGCACGCTCGGGCCGGCGGATCATGCCGATGAAGTCGGCCTGGCCAGCGTAGCGCGCCACCAGCCGTTCCGCGACGTCACCGAATCCTACGATCAAGATCTTTTTCATTGCCTCCGCCTGTAACCCTTGCGCTCCAAGGGTGAAAACCCCGTCCACTCGGGCGATAATCCGCCGGTTTATCCCTGCATTTTAAGCGCACATCATGCCGTACCAGGTCACCGTCCAGCCCAGTGGGCACCAATTCGCCGTCAACGACGATGAAACCATCCTCGAAGCCGCCCTGCGCGAGGGGTTCTCGCTGCCTTATGGCTGCCGCAACGGCGCCTGTGGCGCCTGCAAGGGCAAGGTTCTGTCTGGCCAGATCGATTATGGCGTGCATTCCGCCAACGCACTGAAAGAGGAAGAAAAAACGCAGGGGCGCGCCTTGTTCTGCCGTGCCAAACCGCTGAGCGACATGGTCATCGAGGCCAAGGAAGTCGGCGCCGCCAAGGACATTATGGTGAAAACCCTGCCGTGCCGGGTGGAAAAGCTGGAGAAGCGGGCCGACGATGTGATGGTAGTGAAAATCAAGCTGCCGGCCAACGAACGCCTGCAGTTTCTCGCTGGGCAGTACATCGACTTCCAGCTGAAGGACGGCAAGACGCGCAGCTATTCGCTCGCCAACCCGCCGCACGACGATGCGCTGCTGGAACTGCACATCCGCCACGTACCGGGCGGCCTGTTCAGCGGCCAGGTGTTCACCACCCTGAAGGAACGCGACATCCTGCGCCTGAAAGGCCCGCTCGGCAGTTTCTTCATCCGCGAGGACTCCGACAAGCCGATGATCTTCATCGCCGGCGGCACCGGCTTTGCACCGATCAAGGGCATGCTGGAACACGCCTTTGCCGAACATACCGACCGCGAACTGGTGCTGTATTGGGGCGTGCGTTCGCGGAAGGACCTGTACATGGCCGAATTGCCCCAGCAATGGCTGGCCGAGCGGCCGAACTTCAGTTTCATCCCGGTGCTGTCCAACCCGCAGCCTGACGATCAATGGCAGGGGCGGACTGGCTACGTGCACGAAGCCGTGCTGGCCGATTTTTCCGATCTGTCGGGCTACCAGGTGTATGCCTGCGGCGCGCCCGTCATGGTGGACAATGCGCGCGACAGTTTCGTGAAGACCCGCAAGCTACCCGAGGACGAATTCTTCGCCGACGCCTTCGTCTACGCGGCCGACACGGAAACGGCTGCCGCACAATAAAAAAGCCCGCTTAGCGGGCATGTCGGTTCAAGCGTCTTACGATTTAAGGTCGGCGTTCCCTCGACTCGAGACCGGCTTACAAATCCCCGTGGGCGCCCGCCTGCATGATCTCGATCAGCCCTTCGCGCACTTTCTTGATGCGCGCAGTCAATTCCTGTTGCAGATTCTTTTCCTTCGCCACCAGATCAACATTGATGTCCGGCATAATCAGCCAGCCCTTGCCGTCGGCATCTTCGATCATCGAGATACGGCACGGCATGTAGATGGCAAAGTCCATGCTCATGTCGATCAGTTCCTTGGCCGTGACCGCGTCGCAGAACTGGAAAATGGTGATGGTGCGCTGCGGCTTGCCCGTCACCGCTTCCACCTGCTTGGACAACGGCAGTTCCGCGACCAGCTTCAGATTCAGCGCGTTGGCCCGCAGGCGCATCGATTGGGCCGCATCGTCGAGGCTGACGCCAGGGTCGATGGCCACCTTGTAGACGCCGGCAGTCTGGCTCGACTGCTGGGCCTTGGGCGCGGCAGCCCAGCTGGCGGGCGCAGACAATACCAGGCTGCCCAGCACAATCCCGAACACAGCAAAAAAGGTACGGCGCATGGGATACTCCTTCCAAATATTAGAAAAATCTAATGGTACACGCTGCACAGGATGGCAACCCCGTACAAACGTGCCAGTCGCCTACTCTAAATTCTATTGCGCACGGCACAATGCCAGTGCTTTCTGATAATGCAGACAGGCTTCGCCGGGTTGACCGCTCTGGTTCTTGAGCTCGGCCATGCGGATATGGCCGTCGGCGCTGGCGGCAATGGCGAGGCTAGCCTCCAGATAGCTCTGCGCCTTGCCCCATAGCTGCTGCACGCTGCACAGCTGCGTCAGCGTCAGCAGCAACTGCGCATCGCGCGGCTGCGCATGCAGCCATTTTTCGGCCTGCTCGATCTGCCGGGTCGGGCTGCTGCCGCGCACTTCGCCGTAAAGGGCCACCAACTCCTCGTTCCACTCGCGCCCCAGCGCGGTCTCCAGCACATCGAGCGCGGTATCGTGGCCGCCGCGCTGCATGAAGGCACGCGCGCCGGCACGCGCCACCCAGGGGTCGGCCTTGAAATCGGCCGGGATTTTCTTCCAGTATTCCAGCAGCCCGCGATCGTCCTCGGCACGGCGCTTGAGATTCTCGGCGTACACCATGCGCCGGCTCTGCGCGGCAACGCCCGGCTCCAGCGCATTGCTGCGGATCAGCGCGTCGAGCAGACGCTCGGCTTCGTCCCACTGCCCCGTCATCTGCCTCGCCTTGAGTTCGAGCCGCAACAGCGCGGTGTGCTGTGGGGCGATTTCCTTCGCCCGGTTGATCGCCACCAGCGCCGCCGTGGCGTCCTTGGCGTCGAGGCGCGCCTCGGCTTCGAACAGCTGCGCCGCGAGCTCGGCGCCGTGTTCGGTGGCTTCCTGTATATGCCGCTCGCGCTGCGCGATCGCCCGCATTTCCTGTGCCGCACGGGCCGCGAGCACGCGCGCCAGGCCGATCCTGGGCTCGTCGCCCAGCCATTGCCCCAGGGATTGCTCGGCATCCTGGTAGCGATATTCGGCATACGCCCGCAGGCCGCCGACGAAATTCTCGTCGCGCTTGCGGGCGGCGCGGCGCTCGCGCTGTTCGCGCACGATACCGGGCAGGTTGAGGGTCAGCATCGCCAGCCGCAGCAGCACGATGCCGCCGACCACCATCCCGACCACCGCCAGCACGAATCCGATGAAGGATATTTCCATCCGCCACGGCGGATAGACCAGCACCACGTAGCCCGGGTCGTAACGCCCCGCCATCGCCAGGGCGACCGCCAGCACGGCAACGATGAGCAGCGAGATCAGCCAGCGCATCACAGATTCCCCTTGTAGGCATCGAGGGCGGCCAGGCTGGCGTCGATGCCGGGCAGCTTGATGGCAATCTGCAGGCTGGAGAGGCGCTTGACCTCCTTGATGGCGTCGACGACCCCGGCATCGCGCGTATTGAAATAGCGTTCAAGCATGAGCAGCACCGCGCGCAGGTCCGCACGGAATGCCGCCTGATCCTGCGACAACAGCGCCAACCGCGCCGACAGCAGGCGCAGGCGCAGATTCTCGCGCAGGAAGTAAGCCTGGTCGGGAGGGAGCAGCACTGTTTCGTTGCCTTCCACGCGGCGGATCTGCACCAGATGCTTCAGCTCCGCCCACAGCTCCTGGCCGAAGTTGGCCGCCCGCACGCTGCGCGGCGCGGGCACCGCCTCGGAAGCCTGCGCGCTGGCCAGCGGCCAGTCCATATGGTGTGCCACCAAGGCCTCGATGCGTGCGCTCATTCCCACTTCGTCAACCGACGGCGCCGCGCGCAGGTTGGCCAGATCCGAGGCAATGGCACGGCGCAACGCGGTGAACTGCGGTTTGTTCAGACGCTGCAGACGGGTATCGGCGCCCTCCAGTGCGATGATCGCCGCCTTTACATTGCCCGCCAGCTGCAACTGCTGCGCAGCGGTCAGCAACACCTGTTCGATTTCGGCCAGCGTCCACTGGTCGCGGCCCTGCGCCAGATCCTTGTACAGGGACTCGAGCGCCAGTTGCTGTTGCTGCGAGGTCGCCATCTGGCTTTCGATATGCGAGACCTTTTCGCTGACCTGGCGCATCGCGTCGTCGGCATTGCGCGCCAGCAGACGGGATTCGTTCACATCCTTGCCCGATTCGGCCAGACGACGGCCCAACTCGGTCTTCAGGTCGCGGATGCGTTCGCGGCTGTCGGACCACGACCACCCTGCCGCAGCCAGCGCCAGCACGGACACCAGCATGGCAATGAGTGGCAGTGCATGCATGCGCGGCTGCGGCGTTGCCACCGGCGTGGCAACAGGCGGTATGGAGGAGGTTTCGGGCGTGTCATTCATGTTTGGAGCCTGTCTTATTCCTGAACCAGTTAACCAGACCATCCAGCAGGCCTGCGTCACCACCCGGAGTGGCGACGACGTGCGCAATGCCGAAGCGGCGAGCCGCATCGGCGATTTTCTCATGCGGGACGAAAAGCGGGGTGGCCGCCAGCAGAGGCGCACCCGGCTCGCCCAGCAGCGTCGCCAGATTGTGCAACGTCTCCGCGCTGGCAACCGTCACAGCATCGATGCCGCCTGCCTGCCAGCGCGCCAGCAGGGACGCGGGGTCGGCGTGGGGACACGTGCGCCGGTAGCACTCCATGAATCGCACGTCGGCACCGCGCGCGCGCAGCGTGTCGGCCATCAGCGCGCGGCCGCCGACCCCGCGCACGATCACCACCTGCCTGCCCGCCACCGCCTGCAATTGCGGCAATGCCAGCACGGCCTCGCTGTCCTGGCCGTCCGGCGTGATGACGCCTTCGACACCCTGTTCCACCAACGCGCGCGCAGTGCCGGGACCGACCGCAAAAATTCGGAGCGTGTCAGGCAAGTCGCCGCGTGCACGGATCGCCGCCATGCCGAACTGTGCGGCATTGGGACTGATGAAAATCGCAATGTCAGCCCCGGCCAGATACGCGAGCGCCTCCGCCAGCCGATCCGTCGCAACCGGCTCGATGCCTAGCGCGGGGAACACAAAAGCTTCCCCGCCCGCTGCCGCAACCTTCTGTGCCAATGCAGTTGCCTGATGGGCTGGCCGGGTCACCAGCACGGTGCGGCCGGCCAAAGGCTGCGTCATGCGGCCGGCAAGGCGTCGAGAATGGCGCGCGCGCCCTGCGCCAGCAGCTTGTCGGCCAGCGTCTGGCCGACCGCCTCGGGATCGGCCGCATCGCCTTCGGCACGATCCTGGATGAAACCGCTGCCGTCCGGATTCGCCACGAAGCCGTTCAACACCAGCCGTCCCGCCTGTAGCACCGCGTGCGCCCCCAGCGGTACCTGGCAGCTGCCGCCGAGCACGCGGCTGACCTGGCGCTCGGCGCGCACGCAGGCGGCGGTCTCAGGATGGTTCAATGCAGTCAGCATGGCCGCCACGTCGCCATTGCCGCTTCGAATCTCGATGCCGAGCGCACCCTGGCCGGCGGCGGGAATGCTGTCTTCCACGGAAAGCAGGCTCTTGATGCGGTCGCCCAGCCCGAGCCGCTTGAGGCCGGCCGCGGCCAGCAGGATCGCGTCGAACTGGCCGTCGTCGAGTTTCTTCAAGCGGGTGCCGACGTTGCCGCGCAGCGGCTTTACCGCCAGGTGCGGGTAGCGCGCACGCAACTGCGCTTCGCGGCGCAGGCTGGAGGTGCCAACCACACTGCCGGGCGGCAGCTCGGACAGGCGTTCATAGCGGTTCGACACGAAGGCGTCGCGCGGATCTTCGCGCTCGCCGATCACGGCGAGTGCGAAACCCGGCGGCAGTTCCATCGGCACGTCCTTCATCGAATGCACCGCCAGATCGGCCTCGCCGGCCTCCAGCGCAACCTCGAGCTCCTTGACGAACAGGCCCTTGCCGCCGATCTTGGATAGCGTGACGTCGAGGATCTGGTCGCCGCGCGTGGTCATGCCCAGGATATTCACCGTGCAACCGGGGTGCAGCGCGCGCAGGCGATCGCGAACATGCTCGGCCTGCCACATGGCAAGTGCACTTTCACGGGAAGCAATGGTCAGGGTATGCATGGCGGTAGGAATAAACTGTTTGATTTGGCAAATGATGGCGCGATACTGGCGATTATGACGTACCCGAAACCACCCGCAGGAATGGCGACAATCGCACGACAGATCGCAGCCTGGGCCCTGATTTTAGCATGGGGCCTGGCGCTGTCCGGCGCTGCCCGCGCGGCAGACAGCCTGGTCCATGCCAAGGATTTCCAGGCCGACGCACGCACGGCCGCCAAGCGGCAGGTGCCCGTCCTGGTCGTCTTCACCACACCGCACTGCCCGTATTGCGAACGCGTCAAGCATGACTACCTGATCCCCATGCACAAGGACCCGGCCTACCGCAAGCGCGTCATCATCCGCGAGGTCACCATCGGCACCACCGACCCCATGACCGACTTTGACGGCACGCCCACCACCGAAGGCGCTTTTGCTGCCGCGCACAAGATATTCATGGTGCCCACCGTCCAGGTCTTCGACACCCAGGGCAACGGGGTCGGCGACCCCATCGTCGGCCTGCTGATCCCCGACTACTACTTCGGCTACCTGGAAAACGCCATTGACGCAGGCGTGAGCAAAGTACGCGGCAAATAATTGCGGCGCAGCCGGCATGGCCCGCCGATCGGTCGCGCCCCCGCGCGCATCGATTCTTCGAGCTTGGCAGGCTGCTAGAATCCCGCCATGCAGGACGTGCAGACATGAAAACCCTTCTGGCCGACGATCATCCGCTGATGCGCGAGGGCGTGCGACAGGTGTTATCGCAACTGGAACCGCCGGTCGAGATCATCGACGCCCACGATTACCCCAGCCTGTTCGCACAGACCGCGCTGCATACTGATCTCGATCTGGCGCTGGTGGATCTGAACATGCCCGGCTTCGTCGGCATGCAAGGAATCACGCAGTATCGCAGCCGTTTCCCCGACATTCCCCTGGTGGTCCTGTCCGCCTCCGAGTCGCCGCACGACATCCGCAATGCGCTGGAAGCCGGCGCGCTCGGCTACATTCCCAAGGCCGCGCCCACCGCCGTGATGCTGTCCGCGCTGCGGCAGGTGCTGGCGGGCAACATCTTCGTGCCGGCCTGCCTAGGCGACGGTAACAGCGGACTGCATATGGTGGCGCCGGCCGATTTCGAGGCCCTGCAGCATAGCGGGTTGACTGCGCGCCAGCTCGAGGTGGCGCGCCTGTTGGCGCAAGGCTGCGCCAACAAGGCCATCGCCGGCATGCTGGCGATGTCGGAAAGCACGGTGAAAGTCCACATCGCGGCGATTTTTCGCGCCCTAGACGTGACCAATCGAACCGAGGCCGTGCTCGCCATTCAGCGCTTGACCCATAATTCGTGACCTCGCCGCGCGCCTGGCTCCGCCGCCTGTCGCCTTCCAGCATCCGCAGCCGGATGCTGATGATCGCCCTGCTGCCTGCACTGCTCGCCGAATTCAGCATGGTGGCCTACTTCACCACGCAAGCGCTGGCCACGGCCGAAAAAGCCCTCCATGCGCGAGCCACCAGTTCGGTCCGCCATCTCGCCGACGCCTTGCCCTACGCGCTGATCAGCGGCGACATGGCCCTGGCCCGCCACCTGCTCGAGACCGAAGCCCGCAACAACCAGCTGGCGTTTGCCCGCATCACCGACCTCCATGGTCGTACGCTGGCGAGTACCAGCGACACCTTGGACGCCGGACAGTTTGCCGAGCGCTACCGGCAGCGCGCCAGCATTTTCCTGCCCAGCACCGTGGTCCAGGACAACGCGCTGTTTCCGGCCGACCCGGCCGCCGCCAGCGACCTGCTGGGCGAAGTGGAAGTCAGCGTCAAGCTCGACCAGATCGCCGCGTTCAAGCGCAACTCCCTGATCCATGCCGTCCTTCTGATGCTGCTGGCCCTGGCGCTGACCGGCGCGCTGGCCTGGCGGCTGTCCAACCGGCTGGCCAGCCAGCTGCAACATGTCGGCCGCGTGGTGGGGCTGCTCGCCTGCGACGATCTCTCGGTGCGCACCCACTTGCCGCCCGAAGGCGAAGTCGGCGCCCTCGCCGCCGGTGTGAACAACATGGCCGAGGCCTTGCAGACGCACCGCGGCGAACTGGAACGGCGCATCCGCGAAGCCACCGCCGATCTCGCCGCCAAGAAAGACATGGCTGAACGCGCCAACCAGGCCAAGTCGCGCTTCTTCGCCGCGGCCAGCCACGACCTGCGGCAGCCGCTGCACGCCCTGTCGCTGTTCGTCGCTGCGCTGAAGGCCCGCAACCAGCAACCCGAGGCGCAAACCCTGATCGATAACATCGAAGCCTCCACCGCAGCCATGGAACTGCTGTTCAATGCGCTGCTCGACATTTCGCGGCTCGACGCCGGCACCATCGAAACGCACCCGGTGCATTTTCCGCTGCAGAAGATGTTCGTCGAACTCGAACAACAGTTCGGTGCGCTGGCGGCGGAGAAGCAGTTGCGCCTGCGTTTCCGTCCGTGCGACGTTACCCTGTACAGCGACCCGCTACTGCTCGAGCGCATCCTCGTCAACCTGATCGCCAACGCCATCCGCTACACCGACGACGGCGGCATCCTGGTGGCCTGCCGACAGCGCGGCAACGTGGTGCGCATCAGCGTGATCGACACCGGACGCGGCATCCCGCCCGACCAGCAGGAGAGCGTATTCCAGGAATTCGTCCAGCTGCACAACCCGGCCCGCGACCGCAGCAAGGGCCTCGGACTCGGACTCGCCATCGTGTCGCGCCTCGGTCGGCTGCTGGGGCACCGGGTGGACCTGCTCTCGCGTCCGGGGCACGGCTCGGTATTCAGCATCGACGTGCCCAGTGGCGAAACGCGCCTGATCCTGCCGCCCACCCCCACGCATTCGCCCGGCTCCATCCCGGCCGACGCGCTGGTACTGCTGGTGGACGACGAAAGCGCCATCCTGCGCGGCATGGCCGAACTGTTCGACAACTGGCAGATCGACCTGGTCACCGCCCACAGCGCCGACGAGGCCGAGCACTGGCTCACCAGCCTCGACCGCGTGCCCGACGTCATCGTGTCGGACTACCGCCTGCCCGACGACATCGACGGCATCGAGGTCATCGTCCGCCTGCGGCAGAAATTCGGCCACGACATTCCGGCCATCCTGGTCACCGGCGACACTGCACCCGACACCATCCTGCGCATCAGCCAGGCCGGCTTCCCCCTGCTGCACAAACCGCTGCGTCCCGCCAAACTGCGCGCCCTGCTGACCCACCTGATCCAGCAGGCACGGGCCACCGCCATGGGATAATCCGTCTACAGCCTACCGCTCACTACTCACCACTCACCACCATGCACATCCACATCCTCGGTATCTGCGGCACCTTCATGGGCGGCATCGCCGCCATCGCCCGCGCAGCCGGCCACACGGTCACCGGCTGCGACGCCAATGTCTACCCGCCCATGTCCGACCAGCTGCGCGCGCTCGGCATCGACCTCATCGAAGGCTTTGATGCCAGCCAGGCCGACCTCAAGGCCGACATCTTCGTCGTCGGCAACGTCGTCACTCGCGGCAACCCCTTGATGGAAGCCATCCTCGAACGCGGCCTTGCGTATACCTCCGGCCCGCAATGGCTGGCCGACAACGTCCTGCGCGACAAATGGGTGCTCGCCGTCGCCGGCACCCACGGCAAGACCACCACCTCCGCCATGCTCGCGTGGATCCTAGACGACGCCCGCATGCGCCCCGGCTTTCTCATCGGCGGCGTGCCGCAGAATTTCGAAGTCTCCGCGCGGCTGACCGACACGCCCTTCTTCGTCATCGAGGCCGACGAATACGACACCGCCTTCTTCGACAAACGCTCCAAGTTCGTCCACTACCGTCCGCGCACCGTCATCCTCAACAACCTCGAATACGACCACGCCGACATCTTCCCCGACCTCGCCGCCATCGAGACCCAGTTCCACCATCTGGTACGCACCGTCCCCGGCAACGGCCTCATCGTCGCCAACGGCACCGACGCCAACCTCGAGCGCGTGCTCACGCGCGGCTGCTGGACCCCGGTCGAGCAATTCGGTGGCACGGATGGCTGGAGCGCCGGCGAACCCGACGCCAACGGCCACTTCGACGTCCTCTTCAACGGCACGCTGCAGGGCCGCGTGAAGTGGGAGCTGATCGGCGAACACAACCGCATGAACGCACTCGCGGCGATTGCCGCCGCACGCCACGCCGGCGTGCCCGCCGCCACCGCGATCGACGCCTTGAGCCGTTTCGAGAACGTCAAGCGCCGCATGGAAATCCGCGGCGCCGTGCACGGCATCACCGTCTACGACGACTTCGCCCACCATCCCACCGCCATCGCCACCACCGTCGAAGGCCTGCGGGCCAAGATCGGCAAGAGCCGCATCCTCGCCGTACTGGAGCCGCGTTCCAACACCATGAAGCTCGGCGTGATGAAAGCCCAACTACCCGACAGCCTCGTCGAGGCCGACCAGGTCTACTGCTACGGCGCCAACCTCGGCTGGGACCCTGCCGAGGCGTTGGCCCCATTGGGCGACAAGGCGCGCGTGTTCGACAACCTGGATAAATTGGTGAGCCAGCTGGTCGCCGATGCCCGTCCTGGCGACCATGTGCTGATGATGAGCAACGGGGGGTTCGGCGGCATTCACGCCAAGCTGCTGGATGCGCTGCATCATCACTATCACGAGGATATTGTGTTGACGCCTATGCATCGGTATGGGGGGTATGCGTAAGTAAGGGACAGTTGCCGTTCGCCCTGAGCTTGTCGAAGGGCATGCTTGAAGTAGCTGGGTTCTTTGCAGGACTGCTGACCGTTGGCCGGGGGTAGCCCGGCAGCTAGTCACTTTTCTTGTCTCGCCAAGAAAAGTAACCAAAAGAAGGCGACCCCGACAGTCCCGAATTCCCGAAGATCAAGCGCGTCGGGTGGGCGGCAAAGAACTCGCCCCGCTTGTGCTGGACTGAATTGATTTTTGTGAGCGGGGCTCAAACACCTTTGCCGCTGATCCGCCCGACACGCTTGATCTTCGGCGGGGCTGTGAGGGGAGGAAAGTCAAAACCAGGACAGTGGTGACCAGATGCTTGTGGTTACCTATTTTTGGCCCCACGCGAGCTGCTGATCGTTGGCAAGGACACCCGCAATGCACCAGAAGAGGATCCAGTCATGGGAATTATTATCGGTCCGTTGTTTCTTATCTATCTCGCCACGGCGATCACCTGTTTGCTGGTTCTGTTCCAAGGAACAAAGAATTCGGTTATCGGAATAAGGGAGTGGGGCTCAGCTATTGCCCTATTGCTAGCAATATTGGGCGGCGCCTTTGCGATATGGAAACTTTCGATCGCTTCGCTATGGTTTGCCGATGCCTTTTGGCTATGCTTTGCTGTCCTGCCCATAGTTCAATTATCGATTACAGGCATTGTCATGCGTTTTCAGGACAGTCCTTCTCTGAGATTTCGATTTAATGCTGTAGTCATTTTGCTTGCCGTGTCGATTTCCCCCTTCATTATCTATTGGTTGGCCGCGAAGCAACGGGGATTTAGCATGCACTAGCCGAAGGGCATTGCGCCGGATGGCGGGCACAAGCACGCAAGCCACCCAGTCACCACCGCCCTGGTTTTGACTTTTCCCCCTCACAGCCCCGCCGGAAATCGAGCCTGCCGGGCGGATCAGCGGCGAAGGTGTCTGAGCCCCGCCCACAAAAAACAAAATTAAAATAGCCAGGCGGGGCGAGTTCTTCGCCGCCGGCTCGGCAGGCTCGATTTCCGGGAATTCGGGGATGTCGGGGTGCCCTTCTTTTGGTTACTTTTCTTGGGCAAGCAAGAAAAGTAACTTGCCGCCGGGCAACCCCCGGCCAACGGTCCGCAGTCCTGCAAAGAGCCCAGCTACAGCGTACACGCCCTTCGACAAGCCCAGTACAAACGGCCCCGAGACCAGCGTCCTAAGCGGCCTCCCCCAACGCCCCCACCAGATAATCAATAAACACCCGCACCTTCGGACTCAGATGCCGATTCGACGGATACACCGCATAAATCCGCGCATCCTGCCCAGGCAGAAAATCCGCCAGAATCTCCACCAGCCGCCCCGCCCGAATATCCGGCTCCAGCCGGTAACTCGAACCCAGAATGATCCCCAGCCCCGCCATCGCAGCCCGCCGCAGGGCGTCGATATTGTTGGTGGAAAAATTGCCAGCCACCGGCACATTGAGGGGGCGGCCCTCGCTCACGAACGCCCAGCGGGTGTCGCCCGTCTCGTCGCTGCGCAGGTAACACAGGCAGTTGTGGTCGGCGAGGTCTTCCGGCCGTTGCGGCGTGCCGCGGCGTTCGAGATAGACGGGCGCAGCGCAGAGCATCTGGCGCACCGCAGTCAGGGACCGCGCCACCAGCAGTTCGCCGGGCTGGGCGGTAAGGCGCAGGGCGAGGTCGTAGCCGCTGTCGACCATATCCACCACCCGGTCGTCGCACACCAGTTCCACGCTCACTTCGGGGTAGCGCGCCAGGAAGCCCGGCAGCAGCGGGGCGATGCGCAGGCTGCCGAAGCCGACGGTCGCGCTGACGCGCAAGTGGCCGCGCGGTGCTTCATGCAGTCGGCTGACCGCGCGTTCGGCGGCGTCGGCCTCTTCGAGCATACGCACGCAATGCGCGTAGAACGCCGTGCCGGCTTCGGTCAGGCCGAGGCGGCGCGTGGTGCGCTGCAGCAGCCGCGCATCCAGCGATTTTTCCAGGCGCGCCACCTGCTTGCTGATGGCCGGCGCCGATACGCCCAGCTTGCGCGCGGTTTCCGAAAAGGACTGGTTCTGGACCACAAGGGTGAAGATGCGGGCAGCTTCCAGGTCGAGCATGGCAGACACTATTGTTAACCACAGGGAAACAATCATATGCCTTCCGGGGGGATTTTTAACAAGACTCGAATGGCTACGCTACGCACATCGCATTGCTGCAAGGAGATCACGATGTCCCGCGCTTCGCTTTTCCAGGCCATGGGCCTGCTGCTGCTTGCCGCCGTCTCCTGGGGCGGCATGTTCCAGGTCGCCAAGCCCTTGCTGCCGCAGATCGACGCGTTCCATATGACCGCCATCCGCTATGGGGGCGCCGCCTTTCTCTTCGCCGGCTTGCTGGCCTACCGCGAAGGGCGGGGCGCCTTCAGGTTCGAGGGTCGCGGCATGCTGCTCTGGCTATATGGCAGCCTGGGCTTTGCCGGCTTCAACCTGCTCGCGTTCACTGGTCTGGCGCACAGCCGACCCGAGCACGCTGCGGTCATCATGGCGCTGATGCCCTTGATGACCGCCCTCGTGAACTGGGGCATGCGCGGTACCCGCCCGGCCTCGCACACGCTGATCGCCATCGCCATCGCCTTGACCGGCGTGGTGCTGGTGGTGAGCAACGGCCATCTGTCCGCGCTGTCTGCCTCGAGCCAGGTCGACGGTGACCTGCTGCTGTTGCTCGGTGCACTGTGCTGGGTGTTCTACACCCTTGGGGCCGCACGCTTCACGCACTGGTCGCCGTTGCGCTACACCACGCTGACCTGTCTGCTGGGTGTGCTGAGCATCTTTGCCGCGACTGGGGCGATGACACATCTGGGCCACATTCATCCGCCCTCCATGGCGGCCGTGCAGGACGGACTATGGGCACTGGCCTACATGGTGGTGATCGGCGCGGTGATCGCCGTGCTGAGCTGGAACGCCGGCATCCGGAAGCTGGGCGCACTCAACGGCGTGCTGTTCATCAACTTCGTTCCGGTATCCGCGTTCGTCATCGGGGTCATCCTCGGCCATCGTTTCGGGCTTGCCGAACTGGCAGGCGCTGCGTTTGTCATCCTGGCACTGATATTCAACAGCCTGCTGAGCCAGCGCGCCAGTACCCGTGTGGCGGTGAACGCGATGGCGATGGCACGCTGACGCACTGGCTATCATTGCGTACGGCCACTAGAGTGGCCGTACGCCCTTTCAACCTTCTCCCGGAATGCGTGGTAAGTTGTCGATCTGTAACAGCATCCACGATATCAATACCTTGCGCACGCACGCCCCGGCATGCGCGACGCGAGATCGGGGGGAACGTATTTGGATCGGCAATTCGAAAGTCACCGCATCGGCCTCATAGGCGGCCTCATCCTGATTGTCCTGACGCTCGCCGCCGGCCTCGCCGTGTATGCCTTGATGCAGCGACAGGCGGAGTCCATCCTCGTCAAAAGCCTGGCCGCCGCCCTGCAGAACGACCGCCGCCTGTTCGAAAGCGAGATCAGCGCCAGCGTGGCCAATGCGCTGGCCGTTTCCACCCGCCCTTTCGTGATCCACAACCTGCAGATGCTGAAGGCGAAGCCGGACAATGACACCAGCCGACAAGCCCTCCAGCAGATTGCGGACTCCTTCCTGCCGATCGGATTCGCCAGCGTCTCCTTTCATGACAGCCACGGCCAGACGATCGTGCGTGCAGGCCACCCGTCGAAAAGCCCGGCGCTCAGCGTGCTCCTCCATACGCAGGCCGAATCACATCTGCTGTGGGATGGGCAACTGATCCTGCGGGTCGACCGCGAGGTCATGGACGAAACGGGCCACCTCATCGGCACGGCACGGACCGAATCCACCCTGCCGAGACTGACGGATGCCATCGCCGAGGCAGGGGTGCTTGGGAAAACCGTGGAACTCGCCCTGTGCGCCCCGCTGGAAAAGGACATGCAATGTTTCCCGCTCACCCGGTCGCAACATGTGTTCGCGCGCCTGGCCCGCACGATAGGCGGGCAACCGCTGCCCATGAGCCATGCACTGGATGGGGGAACCGGCACGGTATTCACGCAGGATTACCGCCACGAGAACGTGATTGCCGCCTACACCCCGCTGGGCCGCCTGGGGCCCGGCATGGTATTGAAGATCGACCAGGCCGAACTGTTCGGCCCCGTCAGACAACAACTCCAAATCATCATTCCGCTACTGGCCGTACTGGTCGTGACCGGCGTTCTCCTGCTGTACGGACTGGTGACGCCGCTCGTGCGCAAGCTCGTCCTCTCCAAACGGGAGACCGCGGAGATCAACGCAAGGTTGCGCGATGTGGAGGAGCGCTGGCGCTTCGCGCTGGATAGCACGGGAGCCGGAGTATGGGACCTGGACATTCCGGCCAACCGGATTCTGCTTTCAAGCCGCAGCAAGGCCATGCTGGGTTTTGCCGACGATGAGATCGGCCCCCGCATGGACGACTGGCTGCAGCGTGTTCACCCGGACGACCTGCCCGGCCTGATGGCCACACGGCAACCGCTGCTTGATGGCAGCCGCGACACCTTCACCCACGAACATCGCAAACGCTGCAAGGACGGCAGCTGGAAATGGGTCCAGACGCATGGCATGGTGGTCACCCGCGATTCGGCCCGTGTTCCCACGCGGCTGATCGGAACCTACCTAGATGTCAGCGAGCGCAGGCAGGCTGAGGAAACCATCCAGCGCCAGGCCAACTTCGATCCGCTGACGCAACTGCCCAACCGGCGGCTGTTCCTCGACCGCCTGGGCCAGGAAATCATCAAGTCCCAGCGTGCCGATTTTTTCCTGGCGCTCCTGCTGGTCGATCTCGACGAGTTCAAGGAGGTCAACGACACACTGGGGCACGACGTAGGCGATATCCTGCTGCAGGAGGCGGCCCGGCGTATCCGCAGTTGCATTCGCGATGCCGACACGGTCGCGCGCCTGGGCGGCGACGAGTTCACGGTCATTCTGGCCGGCCTGTCGGATCGTACCCATATCGAGGACATCGCCCAGAAAATCATCGGGCGCATGGCCGAGCCCTTTCGCCTTGGCGACGAAGTGGTCTATGTCACGGCCAGTATCGGCATCACCGTGTATCCGGGCGACGCCGACGATATCGACACCCTGCTGAAGCATGCCGACCAGGCCATGTATGCCGCCAAAAAACATGGACGCAATCGCTTTTTCTATTTCACGGCGTCGCTGCAGGAAGCCGCCCAGACTCGCCTGAAACTGTCCCGCGACCTGCGCGAAGCGGTCGCAGCCGGGCAATTCGTCGCCCATTTCCAGCCGATCGTCAATCTGTCCACCGGCCGCATCCACAAGGCCGAAGCGCTGCTGCGATGGCGGCACCCCTCGCGCGGGCTGGTCAATCCGATGGATTTCATTCCGCTCGCCGAAGAAACCGGGCTCATCAACGAAATCGGCGAATGGGTCCTCATGGAGTCGGCGCGGCGCGCGCAGGCATGGCGCCATGAATTCGGCGACGACTTCCAGATCAGCATCAACATGTCGCCCGTGCAATTCCGGGCGGAAGGACGCCCGCGCACCCGGGCATGGTTACGGCATCTGCAGGATATCGGACTGCCGGGCACGAATCTTACGATCGAGATCACGGAAAACCTGTTGCTCAATGCGCATGCCGACGTCACCGAGCAGTTGCTGGCGTTTCGCGACGCCGGCATCCAGATCGCCATCGACGATTTCGGGACGGGCTATTCCACGCTGTCCTATCTCAAGCAGTTTCCCATCGATTATCTGAAGATCGACCGGTCGTTCGTACGCGACATCGAAACGGACCCGAACGACATGGCTTTATCGAGGGCGATCATCGTCATGGCGCACGAACTGGGGCTGAAGGTCATCGCGGAAGGGGTGGAAACTGCCGGGCAGCGCGCCCTGCTGGCCGCGGCAGGGTGCGATTACGCGCAAGGGTATCTCTACGCCGGGAAACCGCTGCCGCCGGATGAGTTCGAGACCTGGCTGCGGCGCAAGTAACGGGCCAGTACATCGGGTACGACAGGGATTTCCCGTCAACGCCTTTCGCCTACCAGTTCCATGACGTGTTCCGGTGCGACGCGCCGGCAGCTGGCACCCGCACGAACTCGACGCCGCGACTTACGATCTGGCCGAACGCATCGACCGCGACGGCAGCGCGCCGCACGTGAAGGAAACGCTGCAACTGCGGCTGGCCGGCAGCGAGTTGAGCCTGAAGGCCGCCAACGCGGCGATGCTGCATCTGGGCGCCAAGGGCTATTTGTCGAATAATGCGGCACAGCGCAGATTGCGCGAGGCCTACTTCATCGCCATCGTCACCCCGGCGATCAAGCACCTGCGCAAGGAGCTGCATGAGTTCGACAGCCACGCCTGCGCACGGGCGCAGGATGAAAGAGAGGTCGCATGATCCGTTTTGCCGTATCGCTATCAGTGGACGAAGCCGCAGGGAAACTGATCGCCGCCATCGCTGCCTATCCGATGGGTCTGGTCGGCCACGCCAACGGCCAGGCCAATTGCGCAAAAAAGGGGATCGATGTGCCGGCCGACCAGATCCTCGAGGTGTTTCGTCCCGACTATGCCGCCAAGATCTGGGCGGCGGAAAAGGCGGCGGGCATTGATATCCCGCTGCGCATCCACCTGTACGAGGCCGGCGGCCGCACCTGGGTCGCGCACCGCCCGGCCACCGAAGTCTTCAAGCCCTACGTCAACCCGCAGCTCGATGGTCTGGGCGGCGAGCTCGACGCCATCTTCAATCACCTGCTGGCCACGCTCGATCCGTGGAAATTGCCATGATGAATCTCTCTGCTGCTGTCTCTGCCCCCGAATCCGTCCCCGCCTTCCGCAAGTGGACCTGCGCCGTCTGCGACTATGTCTATGACGAGGCGCTCGGCGACCCTGACCACGGCCTGGCACCGGGCACCCGCTACGAAGCCATCCCAGACGACTGGAACTGCCCCGACTGCGGCGTGACCAAGGCGGATTTCTACTGCTTCGACGATTAGGGCCCATTCACACTTAATTTCTGGAATGGGAGCCGCCCCGGTAAAATCCGGGGATGATTGTCTATCTCCACGGCTTCAACTCCTCTCCCGCATCCGGCAAGGCCCGGCAGCTGGGCGAGCACATGGCTCGTCTCGGAGGGCAGGCCGATTACTATTGCCCGGCGCTCGCCAACAGCCCGCGCGCGGCCATTGCCCAAGTCGAGGCCGAACTGGCGCGACGCCACCCTGAATCCGTCACCTTGGTCGGCAGTTCGCTGGGCGGCTTCTATGCCACCCACCTGGCCGAGCGGCACGGCTGGAAAGCGGTGCTGGTGAACCCCGCCGTGCACGCGCACACGCTGCTGCGCGCCGCACTCGGTCCGCAGACCAACTGGCACAGCGGCGAGACATGGGAACTTACCGAGGCGCACCTGGCCGAACTCGCGGCACTCGACGTCCCCGCCATCTCGCAACCCGAGCGCTATCTGCTGCTGGCGCAGACCGGCGACGAGGTGCTCGACTACCGCGACGCCGTCGCTTATTACACAGGCGCCACGCAGATCATCGAAGACGGCGGCGACCACGGTTTTGCCGGGTTCGAACGCCACTTCCAAACCATCCTGGATTTCTGATTTTCCATGCATCTCATCTTTGAAGAGGACGGCCATTTCAAGGCCGGCTCCATCCTGTCCGAAACCGACGCCACGGCGCAGGTGGAGGCGGCCTCGGGCAAGCGCAGCAAGATCAAGACGGCCAATATCCTGCTGCGCTTCGCCGCGCCGGCGCCGGCCGAGGTGATGGCCGAGGCCGAAACGCTGGCCCAGGATCTCGACGCCGACTTCCTGTGGGAAGCAGCCGGCACCGAGGAATTCGGTTTCGAACAACTGGCGCAGGAGTACTACGGCCACACGCCGCGACCGGCCGAATCGGTCGCGCTGCTGCTGAAGCTGCACGCGTCGCCGATTTATTTCCACAAGAAGGGCAAGGGACGCTACCGCCCGGCACCGGCCGAAACGCTGGCAGCGGCCAAGGCCGGTCTGGAGAAGAAACGCCTCGCGGCGGAACGGCAAGCGCATCTGGCCACCGAGCTTGCGGCCTTCCGCCTGCCGCCCGAATACGTCTCGCTGATCCCGCGCATCCTCATCGCGCCGGACAAGAACACGCTGGAATACAAGGCGCTGGAAGACGCGGCAACGGTCACCGGGCTGTCGCAATTGAGACTCATCGAACGCTGCGGTGCGATCCCGTCGACGCTCGACTTCCACATGGCGACCTTCCTGCTGGAATATTTTCCGCGCGGCACCGGTTTCGCCCCGGTCACCGAGCCGATGGATCCCCCCGAGCTGCCCAGGAGCGCCGTGCGCGCGTTCTCGATGGACGACGAGGCGACCACCGAGATCGACGATGCGCTGTCGGTCGAATGGCGCGACGACGGCAGCGTCCGCGTCGGCATCCATATCGCCGCGCCGGCGCTCGGTATCGCGCCGGGCTCCGAGCTCGATAAGGTGGCGCGCGAGCGGCTCTCCACCGTGTACTACCCCGGCGACAAGATCACCATGCTGCCCGAGGCGCTGATCCACCATTACACGCTGGGCGAGACCCACGACTGTCCGGCGCTGTCGCTGTATGTCGACGTGGCATCCGATTTACGGGTCCTGGCCACCGAAACCAAGCTGGAGATGGTGCACATCGCCGACAACCTGCGCCACGAGACGCTGGAGGTGCTGTTCAACGACGAGACCCTGCGCAACCCGGACGTACCCGATTACCCCTACCGCCGCGAACTCGAATGGCTGCGCGATTTTGCCGCGGTGTTGGAAGCCGGGCGCGGCAAGGCCGACACGGTCGACCGCGTCGACTACAACTTCAAGGTCGACAATGACCGCATCAGCATCGTGCCGCGCAAGCGCGGCAGCCCGATCGACAAGGTGGTGTCGGAGCTGATGATCTTCGCCAATGCGCACTGGGGCGGCTGGCTGGCGGAAAAGCGCGTGCCCGGCATCTACCGCGCGCAGGCCAACGGCAAGACGCGCATGACGACGTCGCCCGACCCGCACGTCGGCCTCGGCGTCGACCAGTATGCGTGGTCGTCGTCACCGCTGCGGCGCTACGTCGATTTGGTCAACCAGCGCCAGTTGATCAGCATCGTGCAAGGGACCGATCCGGTGTATCCCCCAAGGAGCGAGCAACTGTTCTCGACCGTACGCGACTTCGAGCTGGCGTACGACGCCTACAATGAATTCCAGCGGCGGCTGGAGCGTTACTGGATGCTGCGCTGGCTGATCCAGGAAAACATCCATGAAGTCACCGCCAGCGTGATCCGCGAAGATCTGGTTAGCTTCGACACCCTGCCGATGGTGACACGCGCACCCTCAGTGATGGGTGTTGCACCCGGATCGAAAGTTCGGCTGGCCATTTCCAGCATCGACCTGCTGGACATCAGCTTTCATGCCGAGTACCTGGAGACGATGGCACCGCCGCCTGACAGCGCCGCCGTCGTTCCGTAGAATCCAGCTTGTCCGATCATTTCGAGTCCATGGTGTCTTCTGCTCCTGCTCCGTCTCCCGCTCTCGCCGCGCCCTCCAAGCAGGGCACGCGCATGGCGTTGGCCTTGCTGGCGTCGGCGGCGGTGCATGGCATGGTGCTCTCGACCCAGTTCGTGCATGTCAATCCGCACTTGTTCGAGGATCCCAATCTGCCGATGGAGGTGGTGCTGGTCAACGCCAAAAGCGTGGACTCCCCGCTCAATCCCGACGCACTGGCACAAGTGAACCTGGCGGGGGGTGGCAACACCGATGAAGACCGCCGGCTGAAAAGCCCGCTTCCTGCCAGCGCCAGAACCCAGACCGGGACCGAGGAGGCCGCCTTGCAGGCGAAGGTGGCCTCCCTCGAACAGCAGGCCAAAACCCTGTTGAGCCAACTGAAACCCGACGCCCAACTGCACACTCCGCCGCCAGTCGAACCCCCCGTTCCCGTTCAGCCCACCGTCGACGCCAGCCAACTCAACGAACAGGCACGCGAAATGGCACAACTGCAGGCGCGCATCTCGCAGCAATGGGACGAATACCAGAAACGTCCCAAGCGCGCCTTTGTCGGCGCCAATGTGCGCGAATACGCGTTTGCGCGTTATGTGGAGGACTGGGTCACCAAGGTCGAGCGCATCGGCAACGTCAATTACCCGGAAGCCGCACGCCGCCAGGGTATCTACGGCAGCCTGCGGCTGACCGTATCGATTTATGCCAACGGCCGCATCGAGACCGTCGACATTGACCGCTCATCCGGCTCCAAGATCCTCGACGCCGCCGCGATCAGGATCGTCGAACTCGCTGCCCCCTACGCGCCCTTTCCAGACGATATGCGAAAAAAGGCCGACATCCTGTCGATCACCCGCACCTGGACCTTCACCCGCTCCGACCAACTCGTCGGGACTGACTGAATCCCGTCATTGCCGCCATGTGTAGGGCCGGGCGCCGCGGCACACCTGTCTTGCACACCCATAAAAATCAAATACCAATCAACAGCTTACAGATAGCATACCTCACAAGGCATGCATATTGCTCCATTCAGGCAAAGCTGGCTGCAGGGCCCATCCCTGGCCGCGCCGAATGACAGGAGCAGACATGACCCCATTCAATCGATTTGCCGCCATCCTGAGTATTGCCCTGGTTTCCGCCCAGGCGCACGCCGTAGACGTTTCCTTCACCTCGGGCGCCGGGCTCGCCCAGAGCTATGGCAATACCTACACCACCACGGTGGCTGGCCTGACGATCTCGGCCAGCGCCTGGTCGAGCACGGCACGCGCCAACCAGTTCGAACAGGCGGCCTTGACCCTCACGCCGGGTTTCGGCCTGGGCGTATGCAGCAGCCAGGAGAAAGCCGCCTGCACGGCCAAGAATTTTGCCGACGCGCTGGGCAACAAGGGCGCCGACGATCTGGTCCTCTTCACGTTCTCCAACGCGGTCAACCTGCAGTCCCTGTCCATGCTCCAGTTCGGCGGCGATTCCGATCTCAGCATCTGGGCCGGCGCAGGCGCCTTCAGCCCGGCCGGACTGAAGGCCAGTCTGATTGGCACGGCGACCTTGTACGACAATACCGACAACGTGAACACCGTCAAAACCGTCAGCCTCGCCAGTTTCACCGGAAGCTACGACTGGATAGCGGTAGCTGCCCGGATCGGCCAGAACAACGACTTTGCCAAGCTGCAATCCCTGACGATCAATCCCGTGGCCCAGCCGGTACCGGATGCCGCCACCTGGATGACGATGCTGGCCGGCCTGGGTCTGATCGGCTTTCGCGTCAGCCGGCGCCAAGCCTGAACTTCAGGTCGCACTCGACAACAACCCGCCTCCAGGCGGGTTTTTTTCATGTCCCGGGGAAACGCTTCGTCAGTCTGCCAGGGATATTTGATATCTTTATCACGTGATAAAATGTTTGATTGTTCTAATATTTTCATTTAATTCCGCTTCTGGAGACCGTCATGCACACCGGCACCACCCTTACCCAGTTCATCATTGAAGAACAGCGCCGCACCGCCGGCGCCACCGGCGATTTCACCTCGCTCCTGAACGACGTCGTCACCGCCTGCAAGGCGATCTCCAACGCCGTCAACAAGGGTGCGCTGCTGGGCGTGATGGGCTCGCTCGATTCCGAGAACGTGCAGGGCGAGACGCAGAAGAAGCTCGACGTCATCACCAACGAGATCATGATCCGCTCCAATGAGTGGGCAGGCCACCTGGCCGGCATGGCGTCCGAGGAGATGGACGAGGTGTATGCCATTCCCAGCCAGTACCCGCTGGGCAAGTACCTGCTGGTGTTCGATCCGCTCGACGGCTCGTCCAACGTCGACGTCAACATCTCGGTCGGCACCATCTTCTCGATCCTCAAGGCCCCGGTCGCCGGCCGCGCCGCCAAGATGGAAGACTTCCTGCAGACCGGTACCCAGCAGGTGTGCGCCGGCTACGCGATCTACGGCTCCTCGACCATGCTGGTGCTGACCTTCGGCCACGGCACCAACGGCTTCACGCTCGACCGTGACGTCGGCGAGTTCGTGCTGACCCACCCCAACATGAAGATTCCCACCGAGACCAAGGAATTCGCGATTAACGCATCCAACATGCGTTTCTGGGAAAAGCCGGTGCAGCGCTACGTCGACGAGTGCCTCGCCGGCAAGACCGGCCCGCGCGGCAAGGACTTCAACATGCGCTGGGTCGCCTCGATGGTCGCCGAAGTGCACCGCATCCTCACCCGCGGCGGCATCTTCATGTACCCCAAGGACACCAAGGACCCGTCAAAGGCCGGCAAGCTGCGCCTGCTTTACGAGGCCAACCCGATGGCCTTCATCGTCGAACAAGCCGGCGGCGCCGCCACCACCGGTTACCAGCGCATCCTCGATCTGGCGCCCGAAGGCCTGCACCAGCGCGTGCCGGTGATTCTGGGCTCCAAGAGCGAAGTGGACACCGTGACCGGCTACCATCACGAAAAGGCCGCGTGAGCGTGGTGGTTGCCGCTTTAGCGTCTTTAGTGCGTGGTTGTTGCCGACTTGTCGGCTTTACAACCACGGCCTCCCCCTTGCGGGGGCAAGCACGGCCTACCCTTTACAGGTAGAGCTAACCAGACGCGGCGAGAACGCCGAATGAAAAAGCCGGGCATTGCCCGGTTTTTTCATTCAGTGCAGCAAATTCTATGCAGCCACCCGCCGCAAGCCGGCCCGCATCAACTTGATGCACTCATCCGGCGGCAATGGACGGCTGAAGAAATAGCCTTGGGCCTGATCGCAATGATGGGTCCGCAGATAAGCCAGCTGCGCGTCAGTTTCGACGCCTTCCGCAACCACGGTCAGGCCGAGGCTGCCGGCCAGCGCGATGATGGTGCGCACGATGGCGGTGTCGTTTTCGTCACCGGGAATGTCGCGTATGAACGAACGGTCTATCTTCAGGCAGTGGATGGGAAAGCTCTTCAGATAGCTGAGCGAGGAATACCCGGTACCGAAATCGTCCACGGCGATACGGAGACCCAGCCGCTCCAGTTCGGTCAGCACGGTAGCCGCGGTCGCCAGATTGTCCATGATCGACGATTCGGTGATTTCCAGTTCCAGGTCGCCCGCCGCCAGCCCGGTGTCGTGCAGAGCGGCGCTGACCTCCTCCGCCAGATCCTTCTGGCGAAACTGGCGGGTCGACAGGTTGACCGCCATGGTGCCGGCCAGCAGGCCCGCATCCTGCCAGGCGCGCATTTGACGACAGGCCTCGCGCACCACCCAGTCGCCGATCGGCAGGATGAGGCCGGTGTGCTCGGCCACCGGAATGAATTCATCGGGGCTGACCATGCCCAGTTCCGCCGATTGCCAGCGCAACAGCGCCTCCCACCCCATCAGGCGGCCTGTCCGGATTTCCAGCTTGGGCTGGTAGTGCAGGGCCAGTTCCTTATGCTCCAGCGCCTGCTTGAGGCGCGTTTCAAGCAGCACTCGGCGCTGGATTTCTTCGGACAGATCGCGGCTGAACACTCGGAAGCAATTGCGGCCGGCCGATTTGGCGCGATGCAGGGCCAGATCGGCATAGCGCATCAGAACGCTGGCCGACTCACCGTCGGCCGGATAACTGACGATACCGATGCTGACGCCGATCCCCAGGCGGTCATTGCCGATATCGAATTCCCGCCCCATGGCGTCCAGCAGGGTCTGCCCCACCTGCTTGGCCTGTTCGGCGGAAGTGTTTTCCAACAGGATCACGAATTCGTCGCCGCTGAAACGGGCCAGGTAGGCAGGGAGAGGCAGGCTCGTCCGGATACGCTCGGCAACCGCCACCAGCAGCAGGTCGCCGTATTCGTGGCCCAGCGTGTCGTTCACGTTCTGGAAATGGTCGAGATCCAGCAACATCACAGTACAAGGTGCTGCCTCATTGCAAGTGAGGAGGGACTGGTTGAGCCGTTCGCCGAATGCGGTCCGGTTCGGCAATCCGGTCAGGTCATCATGCGTGAGCATATGGCGCATCTGGCGGAACGGGCGGCTCACCGCTTCGGCATAGATCGCGCGATAGAGAAAATAATAGGCAAACACCTTGTAGGTATGTCCCAGCAGGTTGGCCGTGCTGCTCACCTGCACATACACGACGAAGAACAGCTCGGCCGCCGCCATCAGCAGCAGGGCCAGCATCAGGCTCTCGAAATCGCAGTGGGTGATGCGCGTGCGACGCAGGTACAGCAGGACGGCAATCGCAAGGTAAAGGCCGAACACACCCCATTCGAGCGCCACTTTGAGCGGGGTCAATCCCTCGCCCATGACATACATCGCGGGAATGGCGTGGGGCGATGCCAGCAGCCCGTATGACAGGCTCCCCAGTATCAGCAGGACAACCATCCAGCCGTAGCGGCTGGCGGGGACACGCGTGGCAGGGGTTTCCGGAAGCAGCACATACGCCAGCAGCCCGATCCCGGCCGCCAGGCGGCCGCACAGCCAGAACAGGATGGCTTTGTGGGGGGAATTCGGACTGACCAGGTCCGGCATGCCGATATAGGACAGGAAATGAAGGGTGTCGAACAACGCCACCGCAAGGAACGCGCAGCCCAATGCCACGGAACGGATCGAGCGCAAGGTTTCCTGTACGCCGTGGCCGGTAAAGAAAACCAGCGCGGCCACGATGACGGCAAAGATTTCCATCATCGAATGGACCGCCAGGAAAGCCGGGGCCGAGAGCGTCAGTTGATTGGCTGGAAATGCCTGCCACAGCAGCAAGGGGATGCTCGCGGACAGCAGCAGTATGCCGGCGAGGCGGTGTGTGTCTTGTCCTGACATTAAAGCAGGCGATCCTCTCTTGACTGGAGGGTTGCACAATTAACCATACTACCGACGCAAGTATTTCGGTTTTACCGGCCGAGGTCAACGCCCGCATGTGCACTGCCGGCCAACCGGGCGCGTTTCGATTGTCTTATGGGTATTGCCTGCCGGCCCACGGCGAGTCGCGGTAGGCCGGCGGCTTTACGGTGCTTCCGGTGGTTTCGAAACCGGCGACGGATGGTGGGAGGGCATATGGACGTTGTCGTAGCGCGTGGCATGCGGATGCGCATCGATCTCTTCCGCCTTGGCTTGTAGCCGCCTGTCGGACACCCAGTGGAAAAAGAGCGGGATGAAGAACACCGCGAGGAAAGTAGCGGCCAGCATCCCGCCGACGACGCCCGTACCGACTGCATGGCGTGCACCGGCCCCCGCGCCGGTCGAAATCGCCAGCGGCAGCACGCCGAGAATGAAGGCGAGTGAGGTCATCAGGATGGGACGGAAACGTAGGCGGGCAGCTTCGAGCGCGGCTGAAACACTGGAGTAGCCCTCCTGTTTTTTCAGCACGGCGAACTCGACGATCAGGATCGCGTTCTTCGCCGCAAGTCCCAGCAAGGTCACCAGACCGATCTGGAAATACACGTCGTTGGACAGTCCGCGCAGCCACACCGCCGCCAGCGCGCCGAAGGTGCCGAAGGGCAGCGCCATCAGAACGGCAAACGGCAGCGTCCATTTCTCATACTGCGCCGCAAGAATGAGGAACACCATCAGTACCGCCAAACCCAGCGCGATGCCCGATGTCCCGCTCGAACGCTTCTCCTGGAACGAGGCGCCGGTCCATTCGTAGCTGAAGTCGGGGGGCAGTACTTTTTTCGCTATTTCGTCGATGATGGCTAGCGACTGGCCCGAACTGACCCCGGGCACCGCGCTGCCCATGATCTTGACCGCCTGAGAATTGTTGTAACGGTCGAGTGTTTCCGGACCGGACGAAAAGCTGATTTTGGCCAGGGCCGACATCGGCACCATCTCGCCGGACGCGTTGGGCACGAACAGCGCCGACACGTCCTGCGGCGTCTTCCGCGCGTCCGGCTCGGCCGCCATCAACACCTGCCAGGTGCGCCCATACTTGTTGAAATCGTTGACGTAATACGAACCGAGCGTGGCCGACAAGGTCGTGAACACGTCATCGATCTTGACGCCCAGCATCTTGGCCTTTTCGCGGTCGACGTCGACATACAGCTGCGGCACGTGCGGTCGCCACAGTGTCAGCACCTGCGCGAGCCGCTTGTCCTGGCGCGCAGCGGCGAGAAAGGCATCGGCGACCTGCGACAGTTTCTGCGGGCCGCCCTCGCCCTTGTTCTGGATGTAGAACTCGAACCCGCCGGCATTGCCCAGGCCGAAGATCGGCGGCGGCGCGAAGGCCAGCACCAGTGCCTCACGGATACCCGACGTCGCACCCATCATTTCGCCGACCATCTGCTGGATGGTCTTCTTGCGCTCGTCCCAATGGCGCGCAGCGACGAAGATGGTCGCCGCACTGTTGCGGAAGCCGCCGCCGAGAAAGTCGAGCCCGGCGAAGGCGACCACGTGCTGGACGGCCGGGTCCTTGCGCACGATCGCATCGACCTGCTTGACCACCGCCTCAGTACGCGACAACGCCGAACCATCCGGCAGGTAAACCGCGCTGATGTAATAGCCCTGGTCCTCGTCCGGCACCAGGCTGCCAGGCGTGAATTTCCACAAGGTGACGGCGGCGGCGATCATCAGGAGGTAAATCGAGAGCGCGACGAGCGAGCGTCGCATGAGGAATTTCACCCCGCCCTGGTAATGCCGGGTCATGCCCGCGAAGCCCCGGTTGAACGCGCGGAAAAAGCGTCCCGGCTCGTGCGGCTTCTCGCCCTTGAGCAGCGCCACGCAGAGCGCCGGCGTGAGGGTCAGCGCAACGAGGCCGGAAATCACCACCGAAATCGCAATCGTCGCCGCAAACTGCCGGTACAACTCACCGGTCAGGCCGCCGAGAAAGGCGATGGGAACGAACACCGCGCACAGCACCAGCACGATCGCGATCACCGGGCCGGTGACCTCGCGCATCGCCAGCAGCGCCGCTTCGCGTGGGGTCTTCTTGTGCTCGTGGATGATGCGCTCGATGTTTTCCAGCACCACAATGGCATCGTCGACCACAATGCCGATGGCGAGCACCATGCCGAACAGCGTCAGCGTATTGATCGAGTAGCCGAGCAACAGCAAGCCGACGAAGGTGCCCAACAGCGACACAGGCACGGCGAGGACAGGGATGAGCGTTGCGCGCCAGTTCTGCAGGAAGACGAACACCACCAGCACAACCAGCAGAATGGCTTCGCCCAGGGTTTTCACCACTTCGCGGATCGACACCTCGACAAAGCGTGTGGTGTCATAGGGCACGGCATAGTCGAGGCCGGGCGGGAATGTCTTTTTCAGTTCCTCGACCGTGCGGATCACTTCGTCGCCCACCTTGAGTGCATTGGCGCCAGGCTGCAAGAAGATGCCCACCAGCGTCGCGGGTTTTCCATTGTAGAGCCCCGCAAAGTCGTAATCCTTGGAACCGAGCTCGACCCGCGCGACATCTTTCAGGTACAGCACCGAGCCGTCGGCATTCGCGCGTACGACGATATTCTCGAATTCCTTGGGATCGGCGAGCCGCCCCTTGGCGGTGAGCGAATACACCAACGCCTGCCCGTTGTCGACTGGCGGCTGGCCGATCTTGCCGGGTGCGAACTGTGCGTTCTGCTCGTTGATCGCGCGAGTGAGATCGGCCACGGTCACACCCAGCTGGGCCATGCGGTCGGGCTTGAGCCAGATGCGCATGGCGTAGTCCTTGGCACCGAATATCTGCACATTGGTCGTGCCGGGAATACGCTTCAGGCGGTCCAGCACAGAGAGCGTGACGTAGTTGCTGGTGTACAGATCGTCGTAGCGGCCATCGGGCGACAGGAAGGCGAGCACCTGCAGGAAGGCGGACGAGCCTTTCTCCACTGTCACGCCCTGGCGGCGCACTTCTTCCGGCAGCCGTGCCTCGGCCTGCTTGACCCGGTTGTTGACGTTGAGCGCGGCCTTGTCGACGTCGGAGCCGATCTCGAACGTCACCTGGATTTCCAGGACGCCGTTCGAGGCCGAGGTCGAGCTCATGTACATCATGTCCTCGATGCCGTTGATCGCGTTTTCCAGCGGCGCCGCGACGGTCTGTTCCAGAACCGTGGCCGAAGCGCCCGGGTAGACCGCACGTACCGTGACCACCGGCGGCGCGATCTCGGGGTACTGCGCAATCGGCAGCACGCGCATCGCCAGCAGCCCGGCGAGCACGATCAGGATGGAGATCACAACCGAAAAAATCGGCCGGTCGATGAAGAAGCGCGAGAACATGAGCGTTCCTTATGGTTTCGTGGCGGCGGGCGGCACAGCCGCAGCCTTCGGGTCAGTCCCGGCTTCAGAGGGCGCGACGGGCATGCCCGGGAAGAAGATCCGTGCCATGCCATCGACCACGACCTTGTCGCCGGACTTCAGGCCGCTTTTGATCACCCAGCGGCCAGCCCCCTTGCCTGGCTCGCCGCCGCCTATCCACGCGCCGACCTCGACCGGGTGGGGCAACGCGACGATCATCCCCTTCTCGCCGGGCGTGGCCACATAGACAAACTTGCCGGTCGGGCCATCCTGCACCGCGGGCTGAGGCACGGTAATCGCATCGGGCAGCTGCCCGCCTTCGACGACCACCCGCACAAATTGCCCAGGTTTCAAGACGCCGTCGGCATTGGCAAACTCGGCCCGCATATCGAACGCGCCGGTTTGCGAATTCGCCTTGTAATCGCTGAAGTTGAGCGTTCCGGTGGCCGCGATCCGCGTCCCGTCGGCAAGCACGAGACGAACGTATTGCCGGCCTTGTTCCAGCGTCCCTTCGGCACGCTGTTTCTCCAGCGCCAGGCGTGCGTCCTCGCCGATCGAGAAGCGCGCATAGATGGGAGTGATCTGCGCCAACGTGGTGAGCGCGGGCCCCGTGGGGCTCACCAGCGCACCTTCGACCTGGAGCGCGCGACCCATTACGCCCGCGAGGGGGGCGCGAATGTCGGTGTAGCCGAGGCTGATGCGCGCATCGGCCAGATTCGCCTCAGCCGTGCGCACCCCCGCTTCGGCCACTGCGAGCGCAGTCTGTGTGGTATCCAGCGCGCGCGTACTGACGAAACCTTGCGCCGCGAGCGCGCGATTGCGGTCCAGTTCCAGCTTGGCTTCTGCGAGCAATGCCTGCCGGTTGGCGAGTTCGGCATTCGCCGCGCGAACCTGAGCGGCAAAGCTGGCGGCGTCGAGCTTGTACAACTGGGCACCCGCCTTGACCGGCGCGCCTTCCTGAAAATAGCGATGCTCGATAACAGCTGCGACGCGCGGCCGGATCTCCACTTCCCGCGAAGCTTCCAGTCGCCCGACATATTCGAAGTTGATCGGCACCACTTGCGGCGTCACCGCTTCCACTGTCACCTGCGCTGGGGGCGGTGCGCCGCCGCCCTGTTGTGCCGTTTCATGTTGTCCGCACGCTGTGAGCACAGCGCTCAAGCCCACAACCACTACCCCGGAAAATCGGTGCATGGTGCCCCCTGAAATTATTTATACCTCGCCATCATAAAAGCATACATGCATGAATGTAAATTGCGGGCTCTGGTCATTTGTTGGACAATTCTGCGTATGGTCAAAAAAACCCGTGTAGAAGCGCTCGCCACCCGTCAAGCCCTGCTTGCCGCCGCGCTTCAGGTATTTCGCGAACGCGGCGTCACACGCACGCGACTCTCCGACGTCGCCGAGCGGGCCGGGGTGACACGGGGAGCCATCTACTGGCACTTCAAGGACAAGGCCGAATTGTTTCAGGCCGTCTGCGAGCGCGGCACCCTGCCGGTGGAAGCGCTCCTGGCCCAGGCCAGCCAGAATGCACAGCGCGACCCGCTGGCCATGGTCCGCCAGCTTGCCCTGATGGCACTCACCCAATTGGCCCAGCATGCCGACACCCAGGCAATGTTCGACGTGATCTTCCACAAATGCGAGTTCACTGCGGAGCTGGCGCCAGTGGTGGCAAAAAACGATGCCGATCGCGCCGCCTGCCTATCGCAGGTGCAGCAACTCTTCGACCAGGCCGTTGCCTGCGGCCAATTGCCGCCCACCACCGACACCTTTCTGGCAACTCAGGGCCTGCATGCCTACATGGTCGGCCTGATGCATGAATGGGTGTTGAATCCCGAGAGCTACGACCTCGCCGTGTGCGCCGAGCCGCTGATAGACTGCTATCTGGCCGGACTGGCCACGCGTCCGCCCATCTGCCGGCCGAACGCCGGCTAGACCGAACGCGCCGGCCGAATGGCCTTGAACAGCGCCAACGCCTGCGCGCGCTGGAACGCATGTTCGACGATGGGCGCAGGATAGGTCTGACCGACGATCACGCCAAGGCGCATCTGTTCGCTGACCGGCAGCCGCCACGGTGCATGGATGAACTTTTCCGGCACCCGGGCGAGTTCGGGCACGTAACGGCGGATGAACACGCCTTGCGGGTCGAATTTCTCGGATTGCGCCAGCGGATTGAAGATGCGGAACCAAGGTTGGGCATCGCAGCCGACCGAGGCCGCCCATTGCCAGCCCCCGCTGTTGGCGGCGAGATCGTAATCGATCAGCCTGTCGGCGAAGTAACGCTCGCCGAGCCGCCAGTCGACCAGCAGATCCTTGGTCAGGAACGAGGCCGTGACCATGCGCAGCCGGTTATGCATGTAGCCGGTCTGATTGAGCTGGCGCATTGCCGCGTCTATCAGTGGATAACCCGTACGCGCCTCGCACCAGGCTGCAAAATGCCCCGGCGGATTCGGCCAAGGCAGCGCGTCATAGTGCGGCTTGAAGGCATGGCCCTGAGCGACGTCAGGCCGGTACCAGAGGATCTGGTGGTAGAAATCGCGCCAGATCAGCTCGGACAGCCAGGTCTGCGCCCCATGTCCACCCTGCCGCCAGGCCGCAGCGGCAAGCTGGCGGATGGACACCGTGCCGAAGCGCAGATGCGCCGACAGATACGACGGCCCCTTGAGTGCAGGAAAATCGCGCGTGGCCTGATAACGGTCGATCCGCTGCAGAAAATCCCCGAACAATTGCGCGCCGCCCGACATGCCTGTCGGGAACCCGAGCTCGCGCAGATTGGTGGGGGCGAACCCCATTTCCTGCAAGGTGGGAACCGGTGTCGACAATGCGGACAGTTGGCCGGCATACGCTTCAACCGGGTAGGCTTGCAAATGAGAGGGCGTCAGTTTTTTCAGCCAGGCATTCTTGTAGGGAGTAAAGACGCTGTAAGGGGTACCACTGGCTGTAAGCACTTCCCCACGTTCGAAGATGACCGCATCCTTGTCGTGATGGACGGCCATGCCCTGCGCATGCAGGGCGGTTTCGACAGCCGCGTCGCGCGCCAGGGCGGCCGGGTCGTCATCGTGATTGAAGAACACGGCATCGACCCCGAGTTCGGCTGCCAGTCGAACGATCTCGTCGCGGGCCACGCCATGCCGCACGATAAGTCCACCACCCCGGGCCTGCAGGGCGTGCTGCAACTCGGTGACGCTGGCATGGATGAACTCGAGCCGCCGATCGGCCGGGCCGGGGAGCGCATCCAGGATGTCGCGGTCGAATACGAACACACAGGCCACCTGCCGGGCGCACTGGAGCGCGTGACAAAGCGCAGCGTGATCGAAATCCCGCAGGTCGCGGCGAAACCACACCAGGGCGTGGGCATATTCAGGCATGGGACGAGATGGTCGCTATAGTGGAAAGGCAAGTTGAAAAAAGTGGTGCTTGCCGGATTTGAGGCAGATTACAATGGGAACGCAACCATGGATACCGTCAACCTGACCCACAACTTCCTGATCGCCATGCCCGGCATGGTCGACCCCAATTTCAACGGCACCTTGACCTATATCTGCGATCACAGCGACCAGGGCGCGCTCGGCGTGGTGGTCAATCGACCGATCGACCTGGATCTGTCGGCCCTGTTCGAGCAGATCGGGCTGTCGCTGCCGGAGCGCCTGCATCACAACGCCGTGTACTTCGGCGGTCCGGTGCAGACCGAGCGTGGATTCGTACTGCACACGCCGCCGCTCACCTTCAGCTCCACACTCACCGTCAACGACGCGGTCAGCCTCACCACCTCGAAGGACGTGCTCGAAGCCGTGAGCCAGGGGGCGGGACCGGAAAAATTCATGGTATCGCTGGGCTATGCGGGCTGGTCGGCCGGCCAGCTGGAAGACGAGATCAAGCAGAATGCATGGCTGTCGGTGGCAGCCGATCCGCAGGTGATTTTCGACCTGGCCCCGGAAGAACGTCTGCCTGCCGCGATGAAGCTGCTGGGCATCGACTTCGCCAGCCTGTCAGAAGAAGCCGGGCACGCTTGAATCCGGAGCATACCCACGGCACGGTGCTGGCCCTCGATCTGGGTCTGAAACGTACCGGCGTGGCCTCGGGCGATCTGTCGATCGGGATCGCGCATCCACTCACTGTCATTCAGGCCGACTCGACCGATGCCCGGCTCACCGCCATCGGCAAGCTCATGACCGAATGGCAGCCGGTTTTGCTGGTACTGGGTCTACCCACCCACGCCGACGGCAGCGAACATGACATGACACGGGTGGCGAGAAACTTTGCGCGCAAATTAGAATCCCGTTTCAATCTCCCGGTTTTTCTGGTGGACGAGCGCCACACCAGCACGGAAGCCGAATCCGAGCTCCATGCGCGCGGCATCCACGGCAAGAAGAACAAGGCGCTGACGGACGCCGTCGCCGCTCAACTCATACTGCAAGGGTTTTTCGATGCACGCCTCACTGCCTGATGCCAACACACTGATCGCGCGGCTCGCCGATGCCATCGCCCCCACCCTCACGCCCGACACGCTGATCGTCGGCATCCATACCGGCGGCGTATGGGTGGCAGAGCGCCTGCACGGGTTGCTGCAGTGCGCCCAACCGCTCGGCACGCTCGATATTTCGTTCTACCGTGACGATTTTTCGCGCATCGGCCTGCACCCGCAGGTCAAGCCCTCCAACCTGCCCTTCGATCTCGAAGGCCGCGCCATCCTGCTGGTCGACGACGTGCTGCACACCGGACGCACCGTGCGCGCGGCGATGAACGAACTGTTCGATTACGGCCGTCCGGCATCGATCCGGCTGGCTGTCCTGGTCGATCGCGGCGGCCACGAGTTGCCGATCCGCCCGGATTTCGCCGGCCTGACGATCACCGTGCCCGACCACCAGAACATCAACCTTTCCCGCCTCGACGATGGCCATCTGACGCTCACGCTTGCATGAACCTACAACTCACTGAAGACGGCAGGCTGCGGCACCTGCTGACCCTCGACGGCCTGCCGCGCGCCATCATCATGCAAATCCTCGATACCGCCGAGTCCTTCATGGACGTGGGTGAACGCGAGGTGAAGAAAGTCCCGCTGCTGCGTGGCAAATCGATCTTCAATCTGTTCTTCGAACCCTCGACACGCACCCGCACCACCTTTGAAATCGCCGCCAAGCGCCTGTCCGCCGACGTCGTCAACCTCAACATCGCGACCTCCAGCCAGACCAAGGGCGAAGCGATTCTCGACACCGTCGACAACCTTGCCGCCATGCACGCCGACATGTTCATCGTGCGCCACTCGCAATCAGGGGCGGCGCACTTCATCGCGCAACATGTGGCGCCGCACATCTCGGTGGTAAATGCGGGCGACGGCCGTCACGCGCACCCCACGCAGGGCTTGCTCGACATGTTCACCATCCGTCGCTACAAGGGCGAGTTCCACAACCTGACCGTGGCCATCGTCGGCGACGTGCTGCATTCGCGCGTGGCGCGGTCGCAGATCCATGCGCTGACCACACTGGGTGTGCCGGAAGTCCGCGTCATCGGCCCAAAAACCCTGTTGCCTACCGGGGTCGAACAGATGGGCGTCAAGGTGTTCCACGATATGGAAGATGGCCTCGCCGGCTGCGACGTGGTCATCATGTTGCGCCTGCAGAACGAGCGCATGAAAGGTGCGCGCCTGCCCAGCGCGCAGGAATATTTCAAGTTTTTTGGCCTGACGCCGGAAAAACTCGCGCTCGCCAAGCCAGATGCCATCGTGATGCATCCTGGCCCGATGAATCGCGGAGTCGAGATCGCGTCCGAAGTCGCCGACGGCCCACAGTCGGTGATCCTGCCGCAGGTAACCTATGGCATCGCGGTACGCATGGCGGTGATGGCAATGCTGGCTGGGACGGGGAACGCATGAAGATTCATATCAAGAACGGTCGTGTGATCGACCCGATGAGCGAACGCGACGAGATCGCCGACATATTCATTGCGGCAGGCAAGATCGTTGCCATCGGCCAGGGACCCGCCGACTTCCACGCCAACCGCACGCTCGATGCCAGCGGCCTGATCGTCTGCCCCGGCCTGGTCGACCTGTCGGTCAGGCTGCGCGAACCCGGCTTCGAATACAAGGCCACGCTCGAATCGGAAATGCTCGCCGCCGCCGCGGGCGGGATCACTTCGCTCGCCTGTCCGCCCGACACCGACCCGCCGCTGGATGAGCCGGGGCTGGTGGAGATGCTCAAATTCCGGGCACGGAATCTTCCTGGACCGCGCGTATACCCGATCGGTGCGATGACGCAGAAGCTCGAAGGCCAGATGCTCACCGAGATGGCCGAATTGACCGAGGCCGGCTGCCGCGCCTTCACTCAGGCCGATGCGCCGCTGACCGACACGCTGGTCTTGCTGCGCGCCATGGAATACGCCGCCACCTTCGGCTTCAGCCTGTGGCTGCGGCCGCAGGACGTGACACTGGCGCGCGGTGGCGTCGCACACGACGGGGCCGTGGCGACGCGCCTCGGGCTGCCCGGCATCCCGGCGCTGGCCGAAACGGTGGCGCTGGCAACCATACTGCAACTGGCGCGCGAAACCGGCGCACGTATCCACCTTGCCCGTTTGTCAACCCGCGAGAGTATTGCCATGGTGCGCGCCGCCAAGGCGCAGGGCCTCGCCGTGACCTGCGATGTGGCCTGCACGCATGTGCATCTATCGGAAAACGACCTCATCAGTTTCGACTCGCATCTGCATCTGGTGCCGCCGCTCAGAAGCCTGCGCGACCGCGATGCCATCCGCGAAGCCCTGCGAGATGGCTCCATCGACGCCCTGTGCTCCGACCATACCCCAGTCGACGAGGATGAAAAGCAAGTGCCCTTCGGCGAGTCGGCCCCGGGCGCCTCGGGCGTCGAACTGCTGTTGCCGCTGACGTTGAAATGGGCACGCGAGATGGGCGTACCGCTGATGCGGGCGCTTGACCTGATTTCCTGGAAGCCGTCACAAATTCTCGGCGTATCCGGCGGCAACCTGTCGGTCGGTGGTTACGCCGACCTCTGCATATTCGACGAGTCCGCCGAATGGATCGTGACGCCCAAAACCCTGGCCAGCCAGGGCGACAACACCCCTTTCCTCGATCATCCGATGCAGGGCCGGGTACGCTACACAGTGATCGACGGCCATATCGACTTTGAAGCACCCCGCTAGCCGCGGCGACCTGTATGGCGGATAAGCGTTCCGCCATGCGCCGCCCCTCCTTCCTGCCGCTGCTTCTCAGCCTGCTAGCCGGCGCGACGGCCGTCGCCGGATTCGCGCCGTTTGAATTCTGGCCCTTGCCCATCCTGAGCCTGGCCGTGCTGTTCGCGCAACTGTCGCGCACTCCGTCCAGGCGGACCGGATTTCTGATCGGCCTGGCCTGGGGGATGGGGTTTTTCCTTGCCGGCGTGAGCTGGGTATTTGTCAGCCTGTGGGTATACGGCGGCATGTCCATGTGGCTGGCCGGGCTCGCCACTTTTTTGTTCTGCGCATTCCTCGCGCTGTTTCCGGCGACAGTCGGCGCACTGCAGGCCGGGTGGCGTCACACACCTGCGCTCAGGACCGTGCTGCTGCTTCCGCTTGCCTGGAGCGTGACGGAATGGAGTCGCAGCTGGATATTCACCGGCTTCCCCTGGCTGGTTGCGGGTTACTCGCAAGTGCCCAATGGCCCGTTGGCCGGTTATGCCCCCCTCGTCGGCGTGTACGGCATCTCGTTTCTGCTGGCGCTGATCGCAGGCCTGCTGGCATGGAGTATGACGCCGCGCACCTCGCCGGTGTCACGCGTCTGGGCGGCGGCGGCCATCGTGGCGCTGGGGGTCGGTGGTCAGGCCTTGCGCGGCATTCAATGGACCACGCCTGACGGCGCGCCGACGTCGGTGGCGCTACTGCAAGGCAATATCCCCCAGGATATGAAGTGGCAACCCGACAAAACCCGCGCCACGCTGGACAGCTACGCGCGCATGGCCGCAGCCTCGCCCGCGCGCCTGATCGTATTGCCGGAAACGGCGCTGCCGCTGTTCGAGTCCGCGCTCCCGGACGCCTATCGCGACAAGTTGGCCGCGCTCGGCCGGCATAACGGCGGCGACGTGCTGGCCGGTCTGCCGACGGGCTCGCTCGATGGTGCCTACTACAACAGCGTCGTCAGTTTCGGCAGCGCGCCTAGCCAGCGTTACAGCAAGGTGCACCTGGTGCCATTCGGCGAATACATCCCGCTGAAGAAGGTATGGGGGTGGGTCATCGAGGTCCTGCACATCCCGCTCTCCGATTTCGCACGCGGCGCCATCGACCAGCGCCCGCTCGCCATCGGTGGCCAGCGAGTGGCCGCCGACATCTGCTACGAGGACGTGTTCGGTGAGGAAATCATCCGCCAACTGCCGGAAGCGAGTGTGCTGGTCAACGTCAGCAACCTGGCCTGGTTCGGCGATTCGCTGGCACCCTGGCAGCACGCGCAGATGTCGCAGATGCGGGCATTGGAAACCGGGCGCATGATGCTACGCGCGACCAACACCGGCCTCACCGCAATCATCGATGCGAAAGGCCGGGTGCTGGCCAGCCTGCCGCTTTTCACTGCAGGCAGCCTCGCCGGCGCAATTCAGGGCTACGCCGGCAGCACGCCGTATGTGCGCTGGGGCAATACGCCGGTACTGGCGCTGTGGGGGATATTGGGGATCGTCCTGCTGGCGGCCGCACTCTACCCGCGAGCACCCTGAAGGGCATAAAGGGCAGGCCGTGGCTGTATAGCCGCTAAAACGGCAACAGCCACGCTCAGGCGGCGGCCCTGACCCGCGTGGCGTTACGGCCGCCGCGCTTGGCTTCCAGCAGTGCAGCATCGGCGCGTGCCAGCGCCTCGTTTTCCTCGCGGTCATCACGGCTGAATTCGGACATGCCGCCGCTCCACGACAGCTTCTGCGTCACGCCCGGAATGAGCTCGACGCTTTCCGGCATCTTGGCGCGCAGGCGCTCCGCCAGTTCCTGTGCCCGATCAAGCGGCGTGTAGGGGAATACCACGCAGAATTCATCGCCGCCCAGGCGAGCGATGAAATCGCTATTGCGCAGGCAGGCCTTCAGCGCATTGCCGAACTTGATGATGAGCTGATCGCCCGCCTCGTGGCCGAAGGTATCGTTGACCTGCTTGAAATTATCGATGTCGAGAATCAACAGGCTGTGGGTCCAGCCGTCCTTCAGCGTGCCAAACAACTCCTTTTGCTTCTCGTCGAAGCTGCGTCGGTTGTTCACCTTGGACAAATGGTCGATCCGAGCCTGCGAGGAGACTTCCTTCTGTTTACCCAGCATGACCTTGCCCAGTTTCAGCATGGTCTCGAGCGGTGTCTGGAACTCCGCCAGGCTGACCGGATAATCGGCGCGCAACCGCTGCTGGCGGAGGTCATTGGTGAATTTCACCAGCATGCGCAGATTGTCGGCAACCCGGTTACGGACCGCCAGAATGGTGGCCGCCACCAGGATGGCGATGACCAGACTGGCCACCAGCCAGCCCAGCAGGTAGGGCGCGACGCTCTCGACCACCGGCGTGATCGGACGCCATACGGCAATCTGCCAGGGCGTGCCTGCCAGCGCGATGAGGGTGGGACGGACGTTCCGCTTGATCGCCTGGTTGCCGCGTCGCATCAGCACCATGGCGGAATCGCCACCCCCGCTTTGCTGCAATTCGGCATAGGCGGCGGCGTCCGGCAATGGCAGGGTATCAAACAGAGCCTGCAACTGCGGCACGCTCTGCTCGACGATGACATAGCCGAGCCGCTTGCCGTCGGCCCCCGTTACCGGATGCGAGAGCGAGAGGTTGAAGGTGGCGGTGGCGGTCGCCCCGCTACTGCCACGCCCAGCGTTGGCCAACAGCTTCCGCGTGTCGCCCGGCAGGAAGCCAGGCAGCAACTGGCGCTGGCCTTCCGTGACGAACAGCACAGTCGCATCCTGGTTTAGCGCCTGCAGGTTGGCTGCCTGTGCCTGACACACGTCCGGCGACACGCTGGCAAAACACGCCAGTGTCTGCGGATGCGCCGCGATCCGTGCGGCACTGCGCTTCATGGCATCGGCAAGAAACTCGATCTGCGCCGCCATCACCGGCTTGCCCAGTTCCTCAGGCGCCGTTTGTGCCTGCGGCCGCGTCAGAAAAATCACGGATGTGACGAGCCCGGCCAGCAGCACCAACGCTGCAGCCAGGATTAGGCCAAACCGCGATATCGACGTATGGGGCATGACTGCGCCAGCCGGCTCTCCAACCTCTTAGTATTTGTTTCTCCGCAATGACAGGCGCCCAGATTCCAGGCAACCCGCCGACATGGTCTTGATGCAGCAAATTCCATGCCCTGATGTGCACGCACCCGGCAGGCCCGCCTGCCGGGTGCGTCTTTTACCGATATGTAAAAATTTCCGACACTACTGTCGGCCAGTGCTGCCGAATCCGCCCTCGCCGCGCTCGCTGCTTGAAAACGCTTCCACCACGTTGAATTCGGCCTGCATGACCGGGACGATGACGAGCTGGGCTAACCGTTCCATTGGCGTCAGTTCGAACGCCTGTTGCCCGCGATTCCAGGCGGACACCATGAGCTGGCCTTGGTAATCGGAGTCAATCAGCCCCACCAGGTTGCCCAGCACGATGCCATGCTTGTGGCCCAAACCGGAGCGCGGCAGGATCAGCGCGGCATAACCCGGATCGGCCAGATGGATCGCCATGCCGGTCGGAATCAGCTGGGTTTCGCCTGGCGCCAGTACGATTGGACCATCGATACAGGCACGCAAATCGAGTCCGGCAGCACCCGGCGTAGCGTAATGCGGCAGCTGATCGCGCAGGCGAGCGTCGAGAATCTTCACATCCATCTTCATTTTCGTCGGAATTTCGTCAGTTGAGCAGGGTTGCGAGATGGCGAACCAGATGGCGCGCCTGGGAGAGTTTGTCGGCACGCGAGAGCGGATGCCGGCCTTGATCGTCGAACAACACCAACTCGGCGCTGTCCTGGCCGAGCGTGTCCTGCGCCAGGTTGCCGACCAGCAGCGGTAGTTTCTTTTTCAGGCGCTTGGCCTCGGCATGTTCGGCCAGGCGTTCGGTCTCGGCGGCGAACCCCACGCAGAACGGCGCGTCGGGCAAGGCGGCGACTTCAGTCAGGATGTCGGGGTTGGCCACCAGATTCAGGGTCAGGCCCGCGGCACTTTTCTTGATCTTCTGCGATGCCGCCGCATCCACCCGGTAATCGGCCACGGCTGCCACCGCAATGAATACGTCGCTCGGCAATTCGCGCAGGACGGCATCGCGCATTTCGGCTGCGCTTTGCACATCGACCCGACGCACGCCTGCCGGTATGGCAAGGCAGGTCGGGCCCGAGACCAGGCACACCTCGGCGCCCGCCTCGGCCGCGGCCCGGGCAACCGCGTAGCCCATCTTGCCGGAACTCAGGTTGGTCAGGCCCCGCACCGGATCGATCGCCTCGAAGGTGGGGCCGGCTGTGATCACGACCCGCTTGCCCGCCAGCACGCCCTTTCCCAGCAGGCCGTGCAACGCGACTTCGATGTCGGCCGGCTCCAGCATGCGTCCAAGACCGGTTTCGCCACAGGCCTGTTCGCCCGCAGCCGGCCCCAACACCTGCACGCTGTCATCGCGCAATTGCGCAAGATTGCGCTGGGTCGCAGCCGCCGCCCACATTTCGCGGTTCATCGCCGGCGCCACGGCCAGATTGCAGGTGCGCGCCAGGCACAGCGTCGTCAAGAGATCGTCGGCGCGGCCGTGCGCGAGCTTCGCCAGGAAATCGGCCGAGGCCGGCGCCACCAGAATCAAGTCGGCGTCACGCGACAGGTGAATGTGCGCCATGCCGTCGCCGCTGGCGGTGTCCCACAGGGACGCCAGAACCGGCCGGCCGGAGAGCGCCTGAAAGGTCAGCGGCGTGACGAACTGCTGCGCGGCAGCAGTCATCGCCACCTGCACCTCGGCGCCCGCCTTGACCAGCAGGCGACACAACTCGGCTGCCTTGTAGGCCGCGATGCCGCCGGTCACCCCCAGAATGATTTTCTTGCCTGCCAGCGACACGGTCTCGATTCCCTGTCCGCTTTCCATGAAAATGGCACATTCTACGGGAGGGGAAGGGTCATGGCGATTCGGGACTGGCCGGAAGACGCGCGTCCGCGCGAGAAACTGCTGAAGCAGGGCGCCACGGCCCTGACCGATGCCGAACTGGTCGCGGTTTTTCTGCGCACGGGCGTCGTCGGCAAAAGCGCGGTCGACCTCGGGCGAGAACTAATCGAACGCTTCGGTGGGTTGGGCGGCCTGTGTCGCGCCGACAGAAAATCCGCCTGCGAAGCCCCAGGCGTCGGTGAAGCCAAATATGCGCTGCTGCAGGCCGTGATGGAAATGGCGCGGCGCACCCTGGCCGAAGACATGCAGGCAGGTGACGCGCTCTCGTCTCCTGGCGCAGTACGCGACTACTTGCGACTGATCCTGCGCGGCAAGGAGTACGAAGTGTTCTGCTGCGTGTTCCTCGACGCGCAGAACCGGGTGATCGCGGTGGAAGAACTGTTCCGCGGGACGCTGACGCAAACCAGTGTCTATCCGCGCGAGATCATCAAGCGCGCACTTTCGCACAATGCCGCGGCGCTGATCCTGGCGCACAACCATCCCAGCGGCGTGGCCGAACCCAGTCCGGCCGACCGCAGCCTCACCCGGAAACTGGCGGACGCACTGGCCCTGGTGGACGTCCGCGTACTTGATCACTTCATCGTGGCGGGCACGTCTTCCCTGTCTTTCATGGAATCGGGCCAACTTTGAGGGGACGCCGGACTTGCCTCGTACTTGCGAGCTGTGATATAAATCGCGGTTCTCGGGTTAACCCATATTGTTAACCCCACCGGTTAACCCTCAATTCTGGAGCAGCGTCATGGCTCGCGTATGTATCGTTACGGGCAAGAAGCCCATGGTCGGGAACAACGTTTCCCACGCCAACAATAAAACCAAGCGTCGTTTTCTGCCCAACCTGCAATACCGCCGGTTCTGGGTCGAGAGCGAGAACCGCTGGGTTCGTCTGCGTTTGTCCAATGCTGCCCTGCGCACCATCGACAAGAACGGCATCGAGTCCGTTCTTGCTGATCTCCGCGCCCGCGGCGAAGCGGTTTAAGGAGAACGATCATGGCTAAAGGCGGACGCGAAAAGATCAAGCTGGAGTCCAGTGCGGGCACCGGCCACTTCTACACCACCACCAAGAACAAGAAGACCATGCCCGAGAAAATGGAGATCAGCAAGTTCGATCCCAAGGCTCGCAAGCATGTGATGTACAAGGAAACCAAGCTGAAGTAATTCAGTCTCGGTCGCCAATAAAAAACCCGCCGATCGGCGGGTTTTTTATTGGCGACCGACGGGATGGCCCGCAGGCCACCCGTTCGGCATCAGGCATAACAGCGCAGGCGTACCGAGAAATCCTTCAGCGACTGGATGCCGCTTTCTTCGGCGCGTTTGCACCAAGCCTGCAATTGGTCGAGCAGCTGCTCGCGGCTGGCGGTGGAACGACCCCAGATGGCGGCGAGTTCCTGGCGCATGCGGTAGACCGTTTGCAGGCGTTCGCTCTTGCCCAACAGCGTGTCGAGTTCGGCCTTGTCGGATGCAGCCAGTTCGGCCGGCTCCTTGTGCAGCCAGCGGCGGAAGCTGTCGAAGTTCCAGTTCTGCGGCAGATTCGCGCCGGCCTTCAGCTTGGCGATCTCGGCCTTGCTGTCCGCGCGCACGCTTTTCACGAAGCGTGTCATCACGTCGTAGCGATGGGTGATGACGGCCTGCAGGGTGTCCAGGTCGCACAGCGGCTTGGCCGGCAGCCATTTCACCGTCGGCGCCACCTTGCGGATGGTGGCGAGGCCCACATAGGACATCAGCTTGATGTAGAGCCAGCCGATGTCGAACTCGTACCATTTGTTCGACAACCGCGCCGACGTGCCGTAGGCGTGATGGTTGTTGTGCAATTCCTCGCCGCCGATCAGGATGCCCCACGGCACGATGTTGGTGCTGGCATCCTCGCTGGCGAAGTTGCGGTAGCCCCAGTAGTGGCCGATGCCGTTGATGATGCCGGCGGCGGTGATCGGGATCCATGCCATTTGCACGGCCCAGATGGTCAGGCCGAGGGGACCGAAGAGCGCGAGGTTGATGGCCATCATCGACCAGATGCCTGCGGCCGAATGGCGGCTGTAGACATTGCGCTCCATCCAGTCGTCGGGCGTGCCATGGCCGTATTTTTCAAGCGTCTCGGCCACCTTGGCTTCGGCGCGATACAACTCGGAGCCTTCCCAGAAGACTTTCTTGATGCCGCGCGTCTGCGGGCTGTGGGGATCATCGGGTGTTTCGCACTTGGCGTGGTGCTTGCGGTGGATGGCGACCCATTCCTTGGTGACCATGCCGGTGGTCATCCACAACCAGAAGCGGAAGAAGTGGCTGACGATGGGGTGCAGATCGACGGCGCGGTGCGCCTGCGAGCGGTGCAGAAAAATGGTGACAGCGGCGATGGTGATGTGCGTCAGGCCGAGCGCGACCAGCACATATCCCCACCAGGGTAAATCCAACAAGCCTAATTGCATGGTTCAGAGTTCCAAAAAAGGACAATAGCATCCTGTAATTTACGGACAAACCCCATAAAAATCAAGGATTATTATCAATAGGAGAGGGGGAAGCCATATGAACAACGCGTTGCGGAAAGGGGATCTCGATGCCGGCAGCCTTGAAACGTCGCCAGATCGCCCAGTTGATGTCCGAACGCAGATTGTTCTGTCCCTCGCTGGGGTCGCGTATCCATACAGCCAGTTCCAGAAGAATGCCATTATCGGCAAACTCTTTCAGAAACACCCTGGGCGGGCTGTCCGGCTCATCGTGCACCACCCGGATATGACTGTTCGCCGCCTCCAGCATCAAGGCCTCGGCCTGCTCCAGATCGGTATCGTAGGATACTTGGATCGGCAATGCGATCCGCACGTTGGGTTTGGACAGCGAATGGTTGACGACCGTCTGGGTGATCAGCGTTTCGTTGGGGACGATGGTTTCGGTGCCATCGAGCGCCCGCAACAGCGTATAGCGCGTATTGATCTGGCTGACCTGGCCATATTTGTTGTCGACCGTCACCAGATCGCCGATGCGTACCGAACGGTCAAGCAGGATGATGAATCCGGAAATGTAATTGCTGGCGACTTTCTGCAAACCGAAGCCGATCCCCACGCCAAGCGCCCCGCCAAACACCGACAGCACCGTGAGATCGATCCCTACTGCCGGCAAGGCCACCAGCACGGCCAGAATCAGCAGCACGGTACGCGCAGCTTTCGACAAGGCCATGCGCAACGACAGATTCATCTGCGTGATGCCCATCAGGCGGTTCTCGACGAGACGCGCCAGCGTCAGCGCAATGATGAGCGCCGCTACGATGACCGCCGCAGCCTGGAACAGCAGCCACAGCGAGAAGCGATGGTCGCCCGACTGGAACGAGAGCGCCTCCATGGCCGCATGGATGCGCGGCAGCAGGCCGGTGATATGCAGTGCGAACGCGCTCCAGATCAGCCAGGCGGCCGTACGCTCCCACAGCTTGAGCGATTCGCGCGGCTTGAGCGCATAACGCAACGCATAGATCACCAGCCGCACGCCCGCCAGAGCCAGCAACAGCGGCACGGCCAGGTTCAGCAGGTGGGTATTGGCCAGCCAGTGATGGGCCAGGTCGCGCCCGAGCAGCAACACCAGCAGCATGAAGAGCGGAAACCCCACCCTGCGTAAGCCGGCGTGCCAGACAGTATTGGTTTTCGCGAGAAAGGGGGCGATCAAGCGCATCACACCCCAAGCCACGAGGGCGCACGCCGCCAGCACGCCCACCTGCCACAGCAGATCGACGTTCTTGCTGTCGTCGATCAGGCGTGTCAGAAGGTTGTCAAAGGGGACGGGCTGATTCAAAGGTGTCGTACGGGAACAAGGTGAACCGGATTATAGCGGCCTGCGCGCGCCCCCAAGCAGACGCCCATACGGACGCAGTCTCCGCTTAGAAGTTGTGGGTAAACTGCGCCGACAGGATGTCGACGGCGCCTTCGTAGGTTCCGCTGAGCGTCACGCCGCTTTCCGTCTTGTTGATGCGCGTATCCCGGATGAAGAGGTGGGCGTATCCGAAGTCGAGCGTGCTCCGGTCAGACACGTGATACTGCCCGCCGAACGCGATCCAGGTGCGGTCGCCGTCAGGAATGCGCGCCGTGCGGTAGGCATCGGACACGGGCGTCTGGTCGTAGGCCACGCCACCGCGCAAGATTACCTTGTCATTGAGGTGGTAATTGGCGCCCAGCGAATAACGGTAGGTATCGTCCCAGTTTTCGGTAGTCAATCCGAGCGTCGAACCATTGTTGCGCACGATGCGCAATTCCTTGAAATCGCTCCAGCCGGTCCAGGTGACGTCGGCCAGCAGATCCCACTGCGTGTTCAGCTTGTGAAACAAGCTCAGGGAAGCCGAATCCGGCAGGGTGAGATCGGCCGTCACCCCACCGTTCGACGCCGCCGCCGCACTGAATGTGGCATCGCCTTCCAGGGTGTGATCGACTTCCGAGCGGTAAGCCAGACCAATCCGGGTCGCCTCGCCCGGTTGCCACAGCACGCCCAGATTAAATCCCCAGCCATAGTCGTCACCGCGGACTTTGACCGTGCCCGGCGCACCAGCGAAGTTAGTCAGCGTCGCCTCCGCATACTGGATGCTCAGCCCGGCGCCCAACGACAGCGACTCGCTCGCCTTCCAGGCAATCGAGGGATTGAGGTTGACCGTCTTGAGTTCGGACTTGATCGCCTCGGTACGCCCTTTCCAGGTGCTGTCATATTCGGTCTTCAGGCCGAACGGCGCATTCATCCCGATTCCGAGATGCACATCCGGCGTCAGGCGAAAGGCGAAGTAGGCATTGGGCACGAAGGCAAGATCGCCAGCATCGCCGCCATTGCCGCCCCCGATCGCAGGGCTGACGGTTCCGTTGAACCTGGCCTGCGGCTTGATGAGATGACCGGCCAACACAAGCTGCCGGTCGGGCAGCAGCGTCATACCCGCCGGATTGAAAAATATCGTGCTGGCATCCTGCGCACTGGCGGCCTGGCCGGCATAGGCATTGCCGAGGCCGCTGGCGTTCTGTTCGACCAAGGCAAAGCCGGCCGCCTGGCTCAGGTCGGCGAATCCGGCCAGTGCCAGGCCGAGCATCAGTTGTTTACGAGGAAACGAAGGCATGAAGTATCTCCCTAATCGGTTTTATGTGGTCAGCGTGCGAAATCAGCATACATGGCCTCGACCGCTGCACGGTAACGGTCGAGCACCTGGTTGCGTTTGATTTTGAGGGTGGGGGTCAGGAGGCCGTCCTCCAGCGTCCATGGCTTGAGCTCGGGATGCAGCCGGCGAATCTGGGCATAGCCGGGAAAATGCTTGAGATGGTGCGCCACGCGGTGGGTCAGCGCCTTCATCACCTTGGGATCGCGCAAAGCCCCGGGATGGCGGGGATCGACGTTGAGATGCGCGGCAAATTCCTGCCAATGTTCCTCGTTGAGCACAGTCAGCGCAGCCAGATAGGGTTTGCCTTCGCCAACGACCATCACCTGTTCGAACAGCGGGTCGAGCAGAATGGCGGATTCCATGTCGGTCGGCGGCACCTTCTCGCCGTTGTTGAGCACGATGATGTCCTTGATGCGCCCGGTGATGTGGTAGTGGCCCCATGCATCCATCGTGGCCTGATCGCCGCTATGCAGCCAGCCCTCGCTGTCGATCATGGCACGGGTGGCGGCCTCGTCCTGCCAGTAGCCGCGCATGACGCAGCGGCTGCGTGTGAGCAGCTCGTCATTGTCGCCGATCTTCACCTCAATGCCCGGCAGCGGCGGGCCGATGCTGGACGGAATGTTGGACTCTGGACGGTTGACGCATACCACGGGGCTGGTTTCGGTCAGTCCGTAGCCTTGGATGATCGGCACGCCCAGGCCAACGAACGTGCGCGCGATCTCCGGCGAGAGTGCGGCCCCCCCCGAAATCGCCAACCGTAGCCGGCCACCCAACTTTTCCGTGACATTGCCCGCTACCCGTCTGTCGAGCACCGGCCACAGCAACTGTTCCGGGCTCCATCGCGCACGTCCCTGACTGCACTCGAAGCGGCGCCAACCGACCCGCACCGCCAGCCTGAACACCAGCCTGGCCAGGATCCCCTTCTTCTCCAGGCTGTCCTGGATGCGCCCATACACGCGCTCGTAGATACGCGGCACCGAAATCAGCACGGTAGGGCGAATGGCCAGCAGATCCTGTGCCAGTTGGGCGATGGAGCGCGCATAGACGACTTCTGCACCGACGAGCATCGGCAGATAGTAGCCGCCAGTGCGCTCCAGCGTGTGCGACATGGGCAGAAAGGACAGAAACACCTCGTGCGGGTCGAAATCGGCGCACTGCGAGGCATAGAACGCGTTCCACAACAGATTGTCGTGCGTCAGCATCACGCCCTTGGGGCGCCCCGTGGTGCCCGAGGTGTAGACAATGCTGACCAGCAGGTCGGGGGTAAGATGACGTTCGGGCACCGGGGTGCCCGCTGCGGCAGCCAGCCAGTCGGCCGCCACCACGAAACGCGTGCTCCAGTCCACCAGGCCGCCTTCCGGCGCAGTCAGGCTGACGATGTGCTGCAGGGTCGTGGCCGACCCGGCGATTTCGGCCAGTTTCTTGTGCTGGAACTTGCCTTCGACCAGCAGCAGCCTGGTGCCGGAATGATTGAGGATGTAGGCGGCGCTCTCCGGGCGGTCATCGAGATACAAAGGCACCGTGACCAGGCCCAGCGCCAGTGCGGCCTGGTCGAAAATCACCCATTCGACGCTGTTTCTCAGCATCACTGCTACGCGGTCGCCGGGAACCAGCCCCTCTTTCGTCAGCGCAGCCTGCCAGCGCGCCACCTCGGCCGCCACCTGCACCCAGGTGAAGCTTACCCAGGCATTGCGCACCTCGTCGAACTGGCGGTAGGCCACCTGATCCGGCGTTGCCGCGACGCGCGCACGGAACAGGCCGCACAAGGTGCCAAGCGTATCGGGATGGAAGGGCAAATCTGCCATGTCAGCTTATTCGAACGGCCGGGGGGAACGCCGCATTGATAACTGCAAAGCCCGGGTGGGTCAAGCAGTGGCCTTGGTCAGAACGGCAGCGAAGAAACCGTCTGTTCCGTGCACGGCAGGCGACAGCTTCAGCATGGCGCCCGTATCGAGATCGATCTTGTTCTGCGCCAGCAGTTCATTGACCGGCAACAGGACAAATCCGCCTTCCGCCAGCAGCGTCTCGACGATGACCTCGTTTTCCTCCGGCAACAGGCTACACGTGGCATAGACCAACCGGCCCTCCGGTTTCAGCAGCTTCGCCGCTGCGCGCAGGATGGCCGCCTGCTTCCGGGTCAGTTCCACCACACTCTCGGGCGACTGGCGGAATTTCAGATCGGGGTTGCGGCGCAGGGTGCCGAGGCCGGAACACGGTGCGTCGACCAGCACGCGATCGAGCTTGCCTGCCAGCCGTTTCACCCGCGTATCGTTTTCCGACGCGATCAGCTGCGGCATCACGTTGGACAGGCCCGAACGCGCCAGCCGCGGCTTCAGGTTGGCGAGCCGCCTTTCCGCCACGTCGAACGCGTACAAACGGCCGGTCGAGGCCATCATAGCGCCGATCGCGAGCGTCTTGCCGCCTGCACCGGCACAGAAATCGCATACCATCTCGCCGCGCCGCGCCCCTAGCAACAAGGCCAGTAATTGGCTGCCCTCGTCCTGCACTTCCAGGCTGCCGTCGAGAAACAGCGGATGGCGATTGATCGCCGGATGATCCTTGAAGCGGATGCCCCACGGCGAATACGGTGTCGCCTCGACCTTGAAGCCAGCCTCGCGCAACTGAGCCAGTACGGCGTCGCGGCCGGCCTTGTGGGCGTTGACCCGCACGTCGAGCGGCGCCGGCTGCTGCAGGGCACGGCCAAGCGCAAGGATGTCAGCATCATCCATCGTCGCCTGCAGTTTCTCGACTACCCAATCGGGCAACTCCGCATTCATCGCCAGCGGCAAGCCGTCAGTTTTGGCGTTGCGAATGTGATCGATCAATTCGGGCTTGGCGAATTTCTCCAGCGTCGCCCCGCTCATGCCGCGCATCTTGATCAGCCAGGCGATGATCAGCGTGCGCGGATTGGCCGCGGGCACCACCACCGACAGATAGCGATAGCGCCGCAATACGCCGAATACGGCTTCGGCCACGAACGCACGGTCATGCGAGCCGAGTTTCTTGTGCTCGCGAAAAAACGCCGACAATACGGCATCGGCCGGGCGATTGAAATCCAGCACCAGATCGAGCGCCTGGGTGGCAAGTTGCAACAACGGGGGGGTCAGTTCCATCAGGGGGGCGGCAGGCAGGTTGGCAGGCGGCAGGATCATTCCCGCCGGGGTTTACTCGTCTTCGCCGAGCTCGGGATCCCAGCCCATTTCACGCGCGCGTTCCGTGGCCATCTTGTACAGGGTGGTGTGGCGCTCACGCAGATCGGGCGGCAGGCGGCTGGGCAGATTGCCGTACTTGTCCCACTCGGCCTCGATTTTTTCCGTCAAGGCCTGCATTTGCCCCAGTTGCCAGCCGGCGCAATCCTCGCTCTCGGGGATGAAGCCGAACAGCCAGCCGTCGAGCACGACGCGCGCCAGCATGGTGACGCCGTGCTTGTCGTTGTAGAAGCCGGCATAGGTCATTTTGGTATTCATGGTTGCGACTCTCTGTCCTTTGGATTTTCGTCATACGGGAAACGGATATGACCATAACGAATCACCAGCACGGAAACGGCCAGCAACAGCATCGCAGCAGTCACGCCGAGCATCCGCCATGCATCGAGGCTTTTCATGTCGAGCACGAGATAACGTGCCAGCGCCACAATGGCGATGTAAATGGGAAAGCGCACCGGCAGCTGGCCGGAACGGAAATACACCCCCACCATGGCGAGGACTTCCAGATACAGGAACAGCAGCAGCAGGTCGCCCAGCGCCACCGTTCGGGCCGCGATCATGGCATTGACCTCGAACACGCCAGCGACCAGCGTGGCAAGCGTGATGACGATGAGGCCGATGGCCTCGAACACACCCAGCACGTTGAGTGCCAGACGCGCGAATAACCGGTCTTTGGCGGGATTCATGGGCGTTACGATCAAGTGACTGGCAAGGATACCTCAACCTCAATCCGGACGCGCATGTCCCAGCCATTCACGCCAGATCCCGACCGTTACCGCAAGCAGCACAGGGCCCAGGAACAGCCCGATCAAGCCGAAGGCATGAAGTCCGCCCAACACGCCCAGAAAGACCAGCAGGAACGGGATCTGCGTCGGGCCACTGATGACGAGCGGACGGATCAGATTGTCGATCCAGCTCACCACCAGCGCCCCCCACAGGAACAGGCCCAGCGCCGCACCGGTCTCGCCGTTGGCCAGGAGGGTCAGGGACAGCCCGATCCAGACCACCGGGCCGACGAAAGGAATCAGCGACACCAGGGCGGTGATCACCCCCCACAGCGCGGGCGCGGCGAGCCCCGCCACCCAGTAACCGAGGCCGGCAAGCGTACCCTGTGCCAGCGCTGTCAGCACGATACCAAACACCACGGCCCGCACGGTCACGCCGACCGCCTGGATGTAGCCGCGCGCCGCCTCGCCCAGCCAGCGCGTGGCCACGCCGCGAAACTGCGCCAGCACGCTGACGCCGTGTCGGTACAGGAAGAACAGCGCGAACACCGCCAGACCGAATTTCGCCACATTGCGGCCGACACCGCCTACCAGGGATCTCAACGCGACCGAATTGGTCAGGCCCAGCGCATCAAACTGCGCATGTACCCATGCCGGATCGGCCTGGACGCGCTGGTACTGCTCGACCAGCCACGTCCCGCCCGGCCAGCTTCGCACCCCGGCGGGCAAGGGCGGAAGCCCATGAACGGCGAACTGCTTGAGCGTCGCCGAGGCCGCCACCACATCGGCCGCCACCGTGAACATCACCCACACCAGCGGCAGCAGCAGGGCCGCCGTCACCCCCAGTGTCATCAGCAGCGCGGCGAGATTGTCGCGTCCGGGCATCCGGCGGCATACCCACTGATGGAGCGGCCAGGTCACGTACGCGAGGATCCCCGCCCAGGCCAGGGCAGCGAGAAAAGGCGACAACACCCAGATCGTCAGCCCGAATATGGCGACCAGGAATGCAAATCCCACGATCCGTCGAGCCAGGGGAGAATCGGTATAAGTCGGCATAGTTGCCCTTTAGCCTTGATACCTTCAAGGGTACTTCAGTGCGCTCCGGAACCAGGGGTCAAAACAGGCAACGAAGGCATGCTGCACGTTCGTTGCCCGGCTTCAGCCCGGGGCAGTTGGTTTTCGCGTCACCCATAGGCTGGCAAACATGAAGCTGGCGATGATGAGGCCCACGATGCCGAGCGACAGGGCCACCGGGATTTTATAGACATCGACGATCAGCATCTTGGTCCCCACGAACACCAGCACCATGGCCAAACCATATTTAAGCAGATGGAAGCGGTCCGCCATGCCGGCCAGCATGAAATACATCGCTCGCAATCCCAGGATAGCGAAGATGTTGGAAGTGAACACGATGAAAGGGTCGGTGGTGATGGCAAATATCGCCGGGATCGAATCGACCGCGAAAATCACGTCGGAAATCTCGATCATGACGAGCACGAGGAACAGCGGGGTGAACAGCCGCACCCCGTTTTCGCGCACCCAGAATTTCTCGCCGCGATAGTCCGCCGTCAACCGCACGTGCCGCTTGATCCAGTTGAGCAGCGGGTTGCCGGCCAGATCCGGCTCGACCTCGGCGAACATCAGCATCTTGATGCCGGTGACGACGAGGAAGGCACCGAACACATAGAGGATCCAGTGGAACTCCTGCACCAGCCAGGCACCCGCCAGGATCATCACGGCGCGCATCACGATCGCGCCGATCACGCCGTAGATCAGCACGCGCCTCTGGTATTCCGCCGGCACCGCGAAGAAGCCGAAGATCATCAGGAAGACGAAGATGTTATCGACCGCGAGCGATTTCTCGATCAGATAGCCGGTCAGGAACTCCATCGCCTTGGCATCGGCCACTACGCTGCCGTGCACGCCCTTGAGATACCACCACAGACCAAGATTGAACAGCATGGCGAGCGAGACCCACACGAACGACCAGGCCGCCGCCTCTCTGAAACCGACCTTGTGCGCCTTGTTGCCGCCGACCAGAAACAGATCGACGGCCAGCATCGCCAGCACGAAACCGACAAACGCTGCCCACATCCAGGGTTCACCGATCGTCAGCGCAGTATCCATGATTTGTCCTCAGGCCCCAGGAGCTTTACTGCACCGCTCGCAATGCGGCGATACGCTCTTCCAACGGCGGATGGGTCATGAACAGGCGCTTCCAGCCCTGAGGGCTGCCGCCGGCGATACCGAAGGCCGCCATCTTGTCGGGCAGCGGGTGCGGATGCAGTCCGTTGAGGCGTTCCAGGGCTGCGATCATGGCACCACGCCCGGCCAGGCTGGCGCCGCCACGGTCGGCACGGAATTCGCGCTGGCGCGAGAACCACATGACGATGATCGACGCGAGGATGCCGAGCACCAGTTCGGCCACGATCATGGTGACGAAGAATGCAGGGCCATGGCCTTCCTCGTTCTTGAACACGACGCGGTCGACCGTATGGCCGATCACGCGCGACAGGAACATCACAAAGGTGTTGACCACGCCCTGGATCAGCGCCAGCGTCACCATGTCGCCGTTTGCGACGTGCGCAATCTCATGCCCCAGCACCGCCTCGGCTTCTTCGCGCGTCATCTGCTGCAGCAGGCCGGAGGACACGGCAACCAGCGAGCTGTTCCGGGTCATGCCGGTGGCGAAGGCGTTGACGTCGGGTGCATCGTAGATGCCGACTTCCGGCATCTTGATCCCTGCGTCCGTCGAATATTTGCGGATGGTTTCCATGAGCCAGAACTCGGTCGAGTTCGACGGCGTTTCGATCACTCGCACGCCCATCGATTTCTTCGCCATCCACTTGGAGATCGCCAACGAGATGAACGAACCGCCGAAGCCCATCACGGCGGCAAAGATCAGCAGCGAACCCAGGTTCAGCCCGTTTGCGGTGAGATAGGGTTCGACACCCAGGATGCGCATGGTGAACGACAGCACCAGCACGATCGCCAGGTTGGTGGCGAGGAATAAGACAATACGCTTCATGATGTTCTCCATTAATCCCTGCCCGGTCGGACTGAGGGCCATTGCATGACACACAAGTAGAGAATATAGATAGAAGATGAACAATAAAATTCGATTTTTATAATGATATCGTTCGCTTTTATCGAACTATTTCGACGCCATGCTCAATTACAAGCATCTGTACTATTTCCGTACTGTCGCCAACGCAGGCGCGCTCAACCGGGCCGCCGAGAAGCTGCATCTGACACCGCAGACATTGTCCGGACAGATCAGCGCCTTCGAGGAACGCCTGGGCGTGGCGCTGTTCCGGCGCAGCGGACGGCGGCTGGAACTGACCGATGCCGGACGCACCGCGCTGGTCTACGCGGATGACATTTTCCAGGTCGGCGCCGAACTGGAAGACGCCCTGCAAAACCGTCTCGCACCTCGCGCTCATCCGTTCCGGGTGGGCATCGCAGACGCCGTTCCCAAGGTGATCGCCTACCAGTTGCTGGCCCCTGCGCTGGCACTGGCCGAGCCGGTCAAGCTGGTGTGCCGCGAAGACCGGCTGGAACAACTAGCCGCCGAACTGTCCATCCACCGGCTCGACATGGTGCTGGCCGACCGCCCTCTTCCCGCCACGATGGATATCAAGGGCTACAGCCATCCACTGGGCGAATGCGGCATCGCCTTTGTGGCCGCACGGAGCATAGGCAATGTATTGGAACAGGCGTTTCCGGCTAACCTGCACGGCCTGCCGCTTCTGATCCCGGGCGAAGACAGTGCACTGCGCGTGCCGCTATTGCGCTGGCTCGAGCGCAAGGGCATCCAACCCACCATCGTCGGCGAATTCGGCGACAGCGCACTGATGAGCGCCTTCGGCCAGGCGGGGGCCGGCGTATTCCCGGTCCCGCTCACGACGGTTCAGGACGTGATGCGGCAATACGACGTAAGCGAGCTGGGACGGACGCATGAGATACGCGAACGTTTTTTTGCCATTTCGGTGGAGCGGCGGCTGAGTCATCCAGCCGTACTGGCGGTCAGCGAAGCGGCGCGACAGCGGTTCCGGCCGCAGGGCGATTAAGCGGATACATCCCTCAGCCAACGTACCGCTTCCTCCGGGAGCATGATCCGAAAACGCGACGCACAGCGGCGACGCAAACGAAGCACCGCGCGATCCTTGCTGACCAGTCCCTGCGCATGGGCCGTGGCGGCCAACTCGATGAACTTCTGGTCGTCGGGATCACGACAACGCGGCAGGTCTGCGACGACAGTCGCCGGCTCCAACACGGCCAGCGCTTGATAGCGCGCGCACAGCGCCACCTGACGCGCCGAATCCAGTCCAAACGCCGGATACGCCAGTACGCGCCGCCACTCGTCGAGCGTCGCGCTCGTCACCACGCAGCGTACGCGCCCCGCTTCCAGCGCATGCAGCAGGGGACGCGCCACCGCATCGCCATAATGCAACAGATCGAGCACCACATTGGTGTCGAGCACAATGCGTATGTCACTCAATATCGGTGTGCTCGGCGATGAATTCGCGCACCCAGTGCTCGGGATGGGCACTGGAGAAACGCCCGACGATCTCGCCCTTGACGAACAGCAGGACGGTGGGGAAACCGCGCAAGGCATAGCGTCCGGCAAGCTTCATGTTGGCGCCTTCGTCGACTTCGACCTTGGCCATGTGGATCTTGCCGGCGTGGTGCGCGACGACACGCTCGAGCACGGGTGTCAGCGCACGGCAAGGCGGGCACCAGTCGGCCCAGAAATCGACCAGGATGGGAAGTGTATGCGAGGCTTCGATCACGTCGTGATCGAAATGCTCCAGATGGGTATCGAAAATCAGGCCCGGGCCGGGGGCAGGAGTGGAATCGTTCATGGTGATTGCAGTCGAGATGTCTGATCCCTATTTTGCCTCAAGGGCGCATGATTCCCGCAGACACGCGTCATGCCTTGTCCCCACACAGGCACGTGTGCAAAAAATGCTTAACCAACCGGGAGCAGGACTGCTAACGTAATGCCATGGACGAACGTTTTTATCGTGAACAGGAAATCGCGCGCTGGCCGGCATTTCTTCCCGCCGCCACCTACAACCTTGCGCACACTCTGCTGGCACGGGCCGGAAAATGTCTGTTCGTGCCGATTCGCAGCCTGCAGTACATGGCAGTGCTGGATGCGGAGGAGTTCATTTTCGTCGACAGCCAGAACAAGGCCTGGGTCGAGTTGGCCTGGCAGCACTTCCATCCCCAGGCGCGCGCATCGCTGGACGAGCGCGTGCCGTTCGAGGTAGTGCATTACCTTCCCCAGGCGGCGGAAACCATGAAACGCCTCCCGGGAGAATTCCACCAGGCCCTGCTGTTGCTCGCCGAGCGCCAAAAACCGGATGCGCCTGCCACTGTGATCGCGCTACAACCCGGGGACAGAAAACCTCACGACGACACGCCAATCTGACGCGCCGCCGAGCGCGGCGTTTGTCTCACTCCTTGAGTTTCGAAATTCCCAATGCGCGCAGCGTGAGGTTTTCGTAGAAGGGCCCGACATTTCCCTTCTTGATCTTGCGCAGGAAATACTTCTCGAACGCAATCTTGGCCAGGTGCACCCACTTGCCTTCGGAGAACCAGTTGACGTTGCGCGGCGGAATCTGCGGCAGCGCCACGAACGCAATGCCGGTGTCGCCAAAGTCGGCCAGGCAGACTGCGTTCCAGGTGGCCTTCTCGGTAGGTTCCTTGCCGTCCAGCAGCGAGCGGATGTTGTGCGCGGTGGCCGTCACCATGGATTCGATCATGTAGCCGGTCTTGGGCACGCCGACCGGCAGCGGAGTGGCTTCGACCGGGGGAATGGCGACGCATACGCCGACGGAGAAGACGTTCTTGAAGGTGGGGTTGCGCTGGTACGGGTCGATGACGATGAAGCCTCGCGGATTGGTCAATCCTTCGATGCCGAGGACGGCGTCCACGCCTTTGAAGGCAGGCAGCATCATGGAGTACTTGAACGGCAGCTCGTGCTGTTTCTTCTCGCTGCCGTCCTCGTTCACCTCGGTGACGAACATCTTGCCGGCTTCGACCCTGGTGACCTTGGCGTTGCAGATCCATTTGACGTGCTTGTCGCGGAAGGCCGATTCGATCATGCCCTTGGAGTCGCCCACGCCGCCGAGGCCGAGATGGCCGATGTAGGGTTCGGCGGTGACGAAGGTGATGGGTACCTTGTCGCGCAGCTTGCGGCGGCGCAGGTCGGTTTCCATGATCATGGCGAATTCGTAGGCGGGGCCGTAGCACGAGGCGCCCTGGACGGCGCCGACGACGATGGGACCGGGGTCTTTGACGAAGGCCTGCCAGTTGTCGTTGGAGGTGACGGCGTGGTCGACGTGGCAGACGGACTGGGTGTGGCCGTTGGGGCCCAGACCTTCGATCTCGTCGAAAGCCAGTTTGGGGCCGGTGGCGATGACGAGATAGTCGTAGTCGATGCTGCGGCCGTCTTCGAGTTCGATGCGGTTTTCGGCGGGGTGGACACGTTTCGCGGCGACGGGGATGAAGTCGATCTTCTTCTTGCTGAGAATGGGTTCGATCGGCAGCTCGATGTCCGCGCGGGTGCGCCAGTTGACCGCCACCCAGGGGTTGGAGGGAACGAAATGGAAGGTGGGGGTGTTGGAGATGACGGTGACGCGGTCTTCGGCGCGCGCATTCTCCCGCATCTCGAACGCCATCGGCATCCCGCCTATCCCGGCTCCCAAAATCACGATGTGGGCCATTTTCTATCTCCTGATGGTTGTGGTTGCACAGTTAACTTCTTTTTTATACGTCAACTGACCGAGTTCGCAATCAGAATCGGTTCACCGCTCAAGTAAGCAGCCCTACGCGGGTTGGCTGCATCGCGGCTTACATGGCTTTTCTCAGTCGATGACCGGACCGACAAAGGACATCAACGCGAGCGGTTGAAAACCGGTCACATCCCGCTGGCACGGGGCAAAATGGCAGCATGGCCGCGCCTCCCCGGCAATGCGCATGCAGGCGTCCAGTTAGCCCTGCATGCGCCCTGAAATGCCAAAACCGCTGTGTCATACCCGCCTAATGCTTTAAAATGCGCCCACTATGCAAAAAACACTTTCCAAACTCTCCCCCGTCTGTCCTCTCTGGGTTTACAGGATGCTCCCTTTTCTTCGCTGGTGGCCTTCGGTCAACGGCAGTACGACCCGCGACGATGCGATGGCGGGACTGACCGGCGCCCTGATCGTGCTGCCCCAGGGCGTGGCCTTCGCCACCATTGCCGGCATGCCGCCCGAATACGGCCTTTACGCGGCGATGATGCCGGCCATCATCGCCGCGCTGTTCGGCTCGTCATGGCATCTCGTGTCCGGGCCCACCACCGCCATTTCGATCGCCGTGTTTGCGTCGGTCAGCCCGTTTGCCCATCCCGGCACACCCGAATTCATCAGTCTGGTGCTGACCCTGACCTTCATGACCGGGGTCTTCCAGCTCATTCTTGGCTTGGCGCGCATGGGCGTGCTCGTCAACTTCATTTCCCATACGGTCGTGATCGGCTTTACTGCCGGCGCGGCCATGCTCATCGCAGGCAGCCAGATCAAGAACTTCTTTGGGGTCAGTATCCCGCGCGGCACGCCGTTCTTTGAGATCCTGTCCTTGTTCGTCCAGCACCTTCAGGACATCAACCCATACGTCACGGCGGTATCCGTCATCACGCTTGCCTCGGGCATCCTGGTCAAGCGCTTCATGCCCAAGTTCCCCTACATGATCGCCGCCATGCTGGTCGGCAGCTTTGCGGCGCTGTTCTTGAACGCACGTTACGGCGTGGAGGTCACCCACATCAAAACGGTCGGCGCCCTGCCGTCCGGCCTGCCACCGCTGTCGTCGCCCGACTTCTCCTTTGGCGCGCTGAACCAGATGCTGTTCCCGTCCCTGATCATCACCATGCTGGCCCTGACGGAAGCAGTATCCATCTCGCGTGCCGTCGCCACGAAATCCGGGCAACACATCGACGGCAACCAGGAATTCGTCGGCCAAGGCCTGTCCAACGTGATCGGCAGCTTCTTCTCCAGCTACGCGGCGAGCGGATCGTTCAACCGCAGCGGGGTCAATTACGCGGCAGGTGCGCGCACCCCCCTGGCCGCCGTGTTCGCGTCGGTATTCCTGCTGATCATCCTGTTGCTGGTTGCGCCGCTGGCCGCCTACCTGCCCGACGCCGCAATGGCCGGGATCCTGTTTCTGGTGGCCTGGAGCCTGATCGATTTCCACCATATCAGCCTGCTGCCCAAGATCAGCCGGCAGGAAACCTTCGTCCTGTGGGTGACGCTCATCGGCACGCTGGTCGATCTGGAGAAGGGTATCTTCTTCGGCATCGCCCTGTCGCTGGTGTTCTACCTGTATCGCACCTCACGGCCCGCGCTCGAACCCGTGCTGCCCGATCCCGATCCGGCAAGCTACCATTACACGCCCCTCGATGGCCGGTCAGAGTGTCCGCAGATGAAAATGATGCGGATCAATGGCTCGATCTTCTTCGGCGCGGTCGCCCATCTGCAACAGCAATTGCAGGAAATCGAAGAATCGGAACCCGAGCGCAAGCATCTGGTCGTAATGGCCAGCGGCATCAATTTCGTCGATCTGGCCGGAGCCGAGTTCCTGGCCGAGGCTGCACGCCAGCGGCGGAAAATGGGCGGAACCCTGTCTTTTTACCGCATGAAGAACAGCCTGGCCGACACGCTGAAACGCGGCCATTTCATGGATGACGTCGGTGAAGAAAATCTGTTCCCGGCCAAAACCCGCCCTGCCGAGATTCTGTATCCGAAGCTCGACAACGAGATTTGCCGGAATTGCACCGTACGCGCCTTCCCCATCTGTCATCAACGCTTACCCAACGGAGAACCTCGCTCATCATGATCCGCAGAAACCCGTCCGGACATTTACCCGTCGTACATGACACCGCGTTTGTCGATCCCACCGCCATCCTGTGCGGCAAGATCATCGTAGAAGAAAACGTGTTTATCGGCCCCTATGCGGTCATCCGCGCTGACGAGGTGGACGACAACGGCGAGATGGAGCCCATCGTCATCGGCGCCCATTCCAATATCCAGGACGGCGTGGTCATCCACTGCAAGGCGGGCGGCGGCGTCACCATCGGGCGAAGCACCTCCATCGCGCACCGTTCGATCGTGCATGGCCCCTGCACCGTGGGCGATAACGTTTTCGTCGGCTTCAACTCGGTGCTGTTCAACTGCATCGTGTCCGACGGCTCGGTCGTCCGCCACAACTCGGTGGTGGAAGGCTGCACCGTGCCGCCGGGCTTCTACATCCCTTCCACCGCCAACATCCACTCCGATGCCGACCTGGCGACGATCGAGCGCGTATCGCCGCAGGCCGCCGACTTTTCGGAAAGCGTGGCGCAGGCCAACCATGAGCTGGTCAAAGGCTACAAGCGCATCCGCAACGAATTCTGAGTTTGGGAAGATGTCCCCCCGGACATCATTCCTCGTCCCGTGGCGCCGCAGCGGTCAGCCACTTGGGTAATTCCCTTCCGCCCGCATTGTCGATGATGTATTGACGGATCAATCGCCGCACGACCTGTGACGGCGTCAGGTCGCGCTGCACGCAGATTTCTTCGAACAGTTTCTTTTTCCTGGGATCGATCAGAACGGTGAGCCGGGCTGTACGGTTTTCCATGGCGACAGAATGACGACTTGATATGTTAATCAGATTAACATTGTAGTTGATTTGGTTTGTCAATAGAATCAAATCTGGCTCGGCTACGCGCGTACGTTCAATGTCACATTTGGCATCCCTTGACGCTCATGTCCTCGATTTGGCTTGGGCCGGGGTGCTTTACTGGTTGGGATTGGGTTTTTCAGCGCTACTGCTGCACCGCCGGCACGGCCTGCTCACCCGACTGGTCTTTCCCCTCGGCGCCTTGGGCGCATTGTTCATGGCAGGCATCGGCGTCGCCGGGCTGCTGCAGCCCGCCTCGTCCATGGTGCTGCCCATCGGCCTGCCCGACCTGCCGTTCCATCTGCGGCTGGACGCCTTGTCTGCCTTCTTCATGGTGTTGCTGGGCGGCGCCGCATTCGGCATCACCGTGTATGCCTGCGGCTATTTCAGAAACATGGCTGCGGGTCCGCTCGCCCTGCTCGCCCTCTGGTACCACCTGTTCCTGGCCGGGATGGTCACGGTGCTGCTGGCCGACGATGCCTACGCGTTCATGGTGGCTTGGGAGGTGATGGCCCTGTCGTCCTACTTCCTCGTCACCACCGACCACAAGATTCCCGAAATTCGCCGCGCCGGGTTTCTCTATCTGCTGATCGCGCACATCGGCGCAGTGGCCCTGCTGCTCACCTTCGGCGTGCTGCAGGGCGGCCATGGGGACTACACCTTCAACACCATGCGCCTGGCGGAGATGACGCCGTTCTGGTCCTCGGCAGCATTCCTGCTGGCACTGTTCGGTTTCGGCGCCAAGGCGGGCTTGGTGCCGATACACGTGTGGCTGCCGGAGGCCCACCCCGCTGCGCCGTCGCCGGTATCGGCCCTGATGTCGGGCGTGATGCTGAAGACCACCATCTACGGCTTGCTGCGCATCACTTTCGATCTGCTCAAAATACAGCTCGGCTGGTGGGGCACGCTGGCATTGGCGCTGGGCCTGGTGACCGCACTGTATGGCGTGATCTTCGCTGCCGTGCAGTCGGACATGAAACGCCTCCTGGCCTGGTCCTCGATCGAGAACATCGGCGTGATCATCGCCGCCTTCGGCCTGACGCTGATTTTTCACACCGACGGCAAGGGCGCTCTGGCCGCACTGACGTTGACCGCCCTGCTGTACCACGCCCTCAACCACGCGTTCTTCAAGGGCTTGCTGTTCGTGGGCACGGGCTCCGTGCTGCATGCCACCGGCGAGCGGCGCATGGGCCATCTGGGCGGGCTGATGCGCTATATGCCATGGACGGCCTGGCTCACCCTGATCGGCGCGCTGGCCATCGCGGGTCTGCCGCCGCTCAATGGCTTCGTCTCGGAGTGGCTGTTGTTGCAGGCTTTCCTGTTGACGCCGGGACTCACTCAGCCCTACCTCAACATGGTGATTCCGGTGGCGGCAGCCACCGTGGCGCTCGCCTCTGCGCTCGCAGCCTACGTGATGGTGAAATTTTATGGCGTCATCTTCCTCGGACAGCCCCGCGATCCGGGACTGCAACATGCGCACGAGGCAAGCTGGCCGGAACGCCTGGGCATGCTGTGGCTGGCGGGCGCTTGCATCCTGCTGGGCCTGTTTCCCACGCTGGTCATCCAGCGGCTGGAACCGGTCGTGCTGATGCTGACCGGACAACGCCTGCCCGGCATCAGCAATTGGCTGTTGCTGACGCCGGTTTCGGCCGAGCGGGCAAGTTATGCGCCGCTGATTTTCTTGGCGGGCGTCACGGCGGTGGTGGCGCTCACTTATCTGTGGGTACGCCGCGTCTATCACGGCAGGGTACGCCGCAGCGAACCGTGGGATTGCGGCTATCCGGAACAGGATGCGCGCATGCAGGACAGTGCCGAAGGCTTCGGCCAGCCGATCCGGCAGATCTTCGAGGTCTTCATGCGGGTGGAACGCGAAACCCCCGACCCCTTCGACCGCCACCCGCATTACCGCGGCGACAGCCGCGACAAGCTCTGGCTGCTGATCTACCAGCCCATCGCCGACCTGACTGCGTGGTTGTCGATGCAGGCCGCACGCCTGCAACATGGCCGCATCCAGTGGTACCTGGTCTACAGCTTCGTCACCCTGATCGTCCTCCTGGTCTTCACACGATGAGCACCGGCATCCTCCTGCAAGTCGCCCAGACCCTGTTTGCCATCCTGCTGGCGCCCTTGCTGATGGGCTGGGTCAACCAGTGCCGCGCCTGGCTGCAGGGGCGCAGCGCGCCGCCCATCACCCAACCCTATCGCACCCTGCGCAAGCTGTTCCACAAGGACGCCGTCATCGCGCACAATGCCTCGCCGCTGTTCCGCTTCGCGCCCTACATGAAGTTTGCCTGCATGGCGCTGGCAGCCGGCATCGTACCGACGATCGCCAATGATCTGCCCTTCTCGCCGGCAGCGGACGTCATTGCCCTGGTGGGCATCTTCGCGCTGGCACGGGTATTCCTGGCGCTGGCGGCCATGGACATCGGCACCCCGTTCGGCACCCTCGGCGCGCGCCGCGAAATGCTGGTGTCATTCCTGGCCGAACCTGCACTGCTCATGGTGTTCTTCACCGCCAGCCTGATTTCCCAGTCCACCGAACTCCCCATCATCGTCGCCACCCTGGCGCACAAGGCCTTCGCCATCCACCCCAGCCTGGCGTTCGCGGCAGTGGCGTTCTGGATGATCTCGGTGGCGGAGAACGCGCGCATCCCCGTGGACAACCCCAGTACCCACCTTGAATTGACGATGATCCACGAGGCCATGATCCTGGAGTATTCCGCCCGCCATCTCGCCCTGATCGAATGGGCGGTGGCATTGAAACTGTTCACCTATTCCGCGCTGGGCATCGCGCTGTTCCTGCCCTGGGGCATCGCCCCCCAGGGCGATATCGCCGCCCTGCCTTTGGCGCTGGCCGCCATCGTGGCGAAGCTTGCTGTCGGCGGCGCCGCACTGTCGCTCATGGAAGCCGTCTCCGCCAAGGTGCGCCTGTTCCGCGTGCCGGAGTTTCTCGGCACGGCCTTCCTGTTGGCGGTACTGGGCATGCTGATCCATTTCCTGCTGGAGGTGTGAGATGGAGCCGAACGCAATTCGCGCATTGAACGTCGGACGTCGAGCATCATGACGGCACTGCCCTACCACCTGCAGATCGTCAACCTGCTTGCGGCCCTGCTGCTGCTGATCTCGTTCGCCATGCTGTCGCAGCGTCGCGTCATCGGCCTGGTGACCCTGTTCGCCTGGCAGGGTGCCGCCTTGGCCTTGTCCACGGCCATCGTCGCCTGGTCCACCGGCCAGCACCATCTGTATTACTCGGCGGCCATGACCCTGGGCCTCAAGGTGATCGCCATGCCCTGGTACTTCTACCGCCTGGTGAAAAAACTGGACGTGAACCGGGTCGTGGAGCCGATGATCAACATCCCGACCACCATGCTGATCGGCATCGTGCTGGTGATCTTCGCCTTCAACCTGGCGCTGCCCATCTCGGAAATGTCCGGCACGGTGACGCGCTCGACCCTGGGCATCGCCATGGCCTGCGTGCTGCTCGCCTTCCTCATGATGATCACGCGTACCAAGGCCATCCCGCAGGTGATCGGTTTCCTGTCCATGGAGAACGGCCTGTTCTTCGCCGCCACCAGCGCGACCTACGGCATGCCTCTTGTTGTGGAACTGGGCGTGGCCCTGGACGTGCTGGTTGGCGTATTCGTGCTCGGCATCTTCATCTTTCAGATCCGCGAGACGTTCGATTCGCTGGATCTGAAGCACATGGAAAAGCTCAAGGAAAAATAAGTCATGGAACTTTTCTGGCTACTCGGCATTCCGTTGACAGGCGGTATTTTCCTGGCGCTGTGGGGTTACCGGCGCCATGCGCCGGAGATCAACGCGCTCTTCAGCCTGCTCACGCTGGCGGTGGCGGCACTACTGACTGTGCACATCGTCGAAACCGGCCCGATGATGGTGGCAAACGGCTGGTTCTTCATCGATTCGTTCAATGTGTTTCTGGTCGCGCTGACCGCCTTCGTCGCCTTTACCACCGCGCTGTTCTCGCGCCCCTACATGCGTATCGAGCAGGAGCACGGCCGGCTCAACGCCACGCGCCTGCGCCTGTATCACAGCAGCTACCAGATTTTCATCGGTGCCATGCTGCTGGCGCTGACCACCAACAACATGGGCATCCTGTGGGTGGCAATGGAGGCCGCGACGCTCGCCACCGTGCTGCTGGTTTCGCTGTACCGCACCCCGGCCTCGCTGGAAGCGGCCTGGAAATATTTCATCCTGTGCGGCGTGGGCATCGCGCTGGCGCTGTTCGGCACCATCCTGCTTTATTTTGCAGCGGAGAAAGTTCTGGGCCCGGGCGGCAATGCGCTGTTGTGGACGCACCTGAACGATGTGAAGGCGCAGCTCGAACCCACAGTGCTGTCGCTGGCCTTCGTCTTCCTGCTGGTCGGCTACGGGACGAAAGTAGGCCTGGCGCCTCTGCACAGCTGGCTGCCGGATGCCCATGCCGAGGGCCCGACGCCGGTGTCCGCCGTGCTCTCCGGACTGCTTCTCAATGTCGCGCTGTATGCGGTGATGCGCTCCAAGGTGCTGGTGGACGGCGCACTCGGCAATGACATGGCGGGGGCGCTGATGATGGGTTTCGGTTTGCTTTCCGTCGTACTGGCGGCATTCCTGATCGTACGTCAGACCGACGTCAAGCGCATGTTCGCCTACTCTTCCATCGAACACATGGGGCTGATCACGTTCGCTTTCGGCATGGGCGGCGCAGTGGCAAACTTTGCCGGGCTGCTGCACATGACCATGCACTCGCTCACCAAGTCCGCCATCTTCTTTGCCGTCGGCCACGCCACGCAAAAAACCGGCACGCAATTGATGGATGACATCCGCGGCCTCATCAAGACCAACCCCACCCTCGGCTGGGGCCTGATGCTCGGTACCGTCGCCATCCTCGGCATGCCGCCGTTCGGCGTGTTCGCCAGCGAATTCCTCATCATCACCACCGCCATGCACGAGCATCCCTGGGCCACGCCCTTCCTGCTGCTGGCGCTGGGCGTGGCCTTCGCAGCCATCTTCGGCAAGGTGCAGCCCATGGTGTTCGGCGAGACCGAGCTGCCGAAGCTGCCCTACCAGCCTGCGCAGACGCCGGTGTTCCTGCATCTGGGCCTGGTGTTGATGCTGGGCCTGTTCATTCCGCCGTATCTCGCCGCCTGGTACAAGCAGGCGGCCCAGTTGCTGGGAGGCTGAGATGAAGATCGGCGATCACGAGTGGCGCCTCGACCCCATCGGTCCGCATATCTGGCGCGGGCGCGTGGAAACCGGGCAATTGCTCGCGCTGTCGCGTGCGGTCAAGGATGAAGGCGGACAGCTCGTCGCGCTGTGGGGCTCGGACGACCGCCACCTGAACGGTGGCTTCGGCATTCATGTCGCCCTGCTCACCGGCTTGGGGTTGGCCTGGGTGAGTTGCGCCTTGCCGACGGAGCTGCCCGCCTATCCCGATCTCGCGCATATCTTCCCGCAGGCCGACCGCATGCAGCGCGCGGCCTTCGACCTGCTTGGCATCACGGCCACCGACGCAGTGGACGAGCGCAAATGGCTGCGCCACAACGCCTGGGCCGCAGACGAATTCCCCCTGCGCAAGGATTTCTCGCCGCTCACTGCTCACCGCTTACCGCTCCCGGAAGTCGACGCCTATCCCTTCATCCGCGTGCAAGGCGACGGCGTGCACGAAATCGCGGTCGGCCCCATCCACGCCGGTACCATCGAACCGGGGCATTTCCGCTTCTCCATCATTGGCGACCGCATCCTCAAGCTGGAAGCGCGCCTGGGCTATACCCACAAGGGCATCGAGAAACGTTTCGAGGGCATGGATATCGCCACAGGCGCCAGGCTTGCCGGACGTGTGTCCGGCGATTCGCACAGCGCCTATGCCTGGGCCTATTGCATGGCCGTCGAGATGGCGACCGCCAGCGCCGTGCCCGAGCGGGCGTTGTGGCTGCGCGCCCTGTTCCTGGAAATCGAGCGCATCGCCAACCATCTGGGCGATCTCGGTTACCTGGGCAACGACGTGGCGCTCGCGTTCGGCTTCGTGCAGTTCTGGCGTCTGAAGGAAGACTGGCTGCGAATGAGCGCAAAGCTGTTCGGCCACCGTTATCTGTTCGATCGCATCACGCCGGGCGGCGTGGCTACGGATATCGACGCCGCGGGGCAAGCCGAGCTCGACGCCCTGGCCAGCCGCATCGAGATCGAAGTGCGCGAACTCAAGGCCATCTACGACGAGCATGCCACCTTGCAGGACCGCTTCGCCGATACCGGCATCTGCAAACCCGAGCTGGCTGCGCAGTTGGGCCTGACCGGGCTGGCCGGCCGCGCCAGCGCCCAGGCCTGGGATGCGCGTACGCAATTTCCGCAGGCCCCCTACGATCAGCTGGATGTGAACATGGCGACCCAGCGCCGGGGCGATGTGCTGGCGCGCGCGGAAGTGCGCTTTGCCGAAGTATACGAATCCCTGCGATTGATCCGCGGCATCCTCAAGCGCCTGCCGGCGGGCGGCATACACGCACCGCTCCAGCCGGTGCAGGCTGTATGCGAAGGCCTGGGTTGGGTGGAAAGTTGGCGCGGCGAGGTGGTGGTGGCAGTACGAATTGCGGCCGACGGCACGCTCGACCGCGTGCATCCGCACGATCCGTCCTGGCAGAACTGGCCGCTGGTGGAAGTGGGTGTGCTGGACAACATCGTGGCCGACTTCCCGCTCATCAACAAATCCTTCAACCTCTCCTACAGCGGACCGGATTTATAAGATGGCTTCGTACCTGATCCTCCAGAAGATCCTCAAGACCGGCTTCGTCTCCGAACCGGCGCCCCAGGCCGACCCCGCACTGCGCACGCGCGAGCAGGCGCTGCATGCGGTAATCCTCAAGGTGTTCGGCCAGGCGGTGGCGATCCGCCACGTCGACGCCGGTTCCTGCAACGGCTGCGAACTGGAAATCCATTCGCTCAACGGTCCGCACTACAACATCGATGGTCTGGGGGTGAAATTTTCCGCCAGTCCCCGGCATGTCGACGTACTGCTGGTGACCGGCCCGGTTTCGCGCCACATGGAAGCCGCGTTGAAGCGCGCCTATGAAGCCATACCGGACCCCAAGTGGGTGGTGGCCATGGGCGAGTGCGCCTGCACCGGCGGGATGTTCGGCGAGAGCTATGCGTCGTGCGGAAAAATATCCAATGTCATCCCCGTCGACGTCGAAGTGCCAGGCTGCCCACCCACCCCGACTGCGTTGCTGCAAGGCATTCTGGCTGCCGTCAGCAAGGGGGCGCCCAACGCGGACGATTAGCAGAAGCTCCACACGTCCGGTAGAGGCAGGTAACACCGCGGAACCCACATCGTGCCGCCCCATCCTGGCGGCGCCTCGCACGACCATCCTGTCTAGTGTCTAGGCTTTGGGTTTCCTGCCGGGGCTGGCGGCCGGGATATATCCCGAGATCCGATACAGCATTCCTTCGCTTTTCTTGCCCTTGATGAAGCGCGTGGAGTGGCACGCGATGACGTCCCCTTTTTTCGATAATTCGGCCAGATGAAGCCGTACGTCTTCCAGCGGGATTCGTGTCGCCGCGGCGATCTCCGCGTCGAACTGCTCGCCGCGGCTTTTCAGGTATTGATGGATTTTTTGCATATCAGACGCACCTGATTTCATGAGTGACGAGGCCTTAGAGCATGCAGCCTGCTTTGCCCAGGGCAATTCAGCCCCTTCGCGCAAGCTGGTAACGATTGCTGAAAAGTCGAGTGGAATCCGATCGGCAAGCGCACTCGTCCGTTTTTCCAGCTGTCCCCAATCGAGAGAACAATCCGACCCGGCACATGCAAAGGCAATATGGTTGTCGCCGCCGGGGACCGTCCCCAAATGCACGTGCCCTTCGAAGATTTCGTTCAACAAGGCCAGGTGCCTGGACCAGTATTTCCGAGGCCCGGCAAAGTTGGCGACAAGCAGGCCACCTGGACGGAGCCGGTTCCGCGCCGCCCGATAGAAAGCGCGGCTGAGAAACGTCGGGGCGATGCCTCGGGCGTCGAAGCCATCCAGCAGCAGCACATCGGTATCGCCTTCAGCCATGGGCAGGTACGCGGCGGCATCGGCCTGGACGATCGCCAGGCGCTCATCGTCGGGTACGCCGAACGCCTGGCGCAATGCGATGACGTCGGGGTTCACCTCGACCACGGTCAGGCGTGCACGGGGCAGGTGGCGATGGCAGAACTTGGCCAGCGACCCGCCACCCAATCCGACCATCAATACATGGTCCGGATTCGGCGCGAACAGCAGAAAAGCCATCATCTTGCGGGTATAGGCGATATCCAGGGCGAAAGGGTCATCGATGCGCATGGAACTCTGGATGAAATCCAGATTGAACAGCAGTTGCCGCGTCTCGCCGTCGTCGATGATAAAAGGCCTGGCATAGCGCCCGTCCAGAATCTGTTCGTAAAGTCTCACAGGATCGCTCTGCGGCGGCTCAAGCACGCACACCTTGACCGGGGCGCCCGCCACCTTGCCAGGCAACTCCAGCAACGGGGGGCGACTCATGGAGACAGCGATGGCGGAATGGGACACGTGTGACGAAGGCCTATAAACATGTCTGCCAATTAAGCATGGCAAAAGTGCGACTGATCAAATCACATCATTAAATGACATTCTCATGATAATACAATTATCATATTATCCCTACCCTGCCCATCTCGAGTCCCACCATGGAAAACCGTACCGCCAGGATGACCATCCTGATCGATCCGCTCAAAAAGCAAATCTTCGAGGACATCTGTACACGGCAAGACCTCACGTCGTCGCAAGTCATCCGCAAGCTGATGCGCCAGTACATCATCGATCATTCGGGTTCGCGAGAGCTGCCCGAATGGTTGACCGGGCATGCCGCCAAGGCGGGAAACCCATCGAAGTGAACCTGCGCAAGGGCGGCAGGCCGGACAGCACGCAATGACTGCAAAGCAGTCGTTCTTTTATTGGGAAGGCGAAACGCTGGTGCTCAATGTCCTGGGCAGCCCCCGTTCGAAACGGGATGCCATCGGCAAACCCAAGGGCCACCAACTCAGAATCAGCGTCACCGAAGTCCCGCGCGCAGGCAGGGCAACGGATCACATGGTGCGATTCCTGGCCGGGGAATTCGGTGTAGCCGCCGCCGACATCGAAGTCGTTTTCGGTCGCATGAATGTGAACAAGCAACTGCGCATCCACTCTCCCGCGCGCCTGCCTTCCATCATTGCCCGGCCGGAAGTGTGCTGAAATCACCTGCGGACATGTCCGCAGGTGATTTCAGGGTTTCTGGCTTTAGCGCGTCAGACCGGCGTACAGCATCGGCAACTTCTCGGGCAGCCGCTGAACGTGGTCGACCACCATGTAGTTCTTCTGCCCGAAGATGCGCGACACGTAGTTGTCGGCGCGCGGGTCGAGGCTCATGCAGTAGGTCGTCACGCCGTTGCGGGCGACTTCCTCCACCGCCTTCTTGGTGTCGTAGCGCAGGTACTGCGGATCGCGTACGTCGATGTCGGCCGGCTCGCCGTCGGTGATGACGATCAGCAGCTTCTTCGCCGAGCGCTGCAGTTTCAGGTGATGGCCGGCGTGGCGGATCGCCGCGCCCATGCGGGTCGACAGCTGGCCGGTCATGCCGGCGAGCTTGGCCTTCGGCCCCTCGTCCCAGTGCTGGTCGAAGTCCTTGAAGCGGTAGTACTCGACATCGTGGCGGCCGTCCGAACAGAAACCATGGATCGCAAAGGGGTCGCCGACCTTGTTGATCGCGTCGGCCAGGAGCACGCAGGCCTGGCGCGTGAGATCCAGCACCGAGTACTCCTGATCCTGCACCGTCTCGTTGGTCGACTCCGACAGGTCCAGCAGCACCAGGATCGAGAAATCGCGCGTCTTGCGCACGCTGCGCATCATGATGCGCGGGTCGGGCTGGTTGCCGAGACGGATGTCGATGAAGCTGGCGATCGCCGCGTTGATGTCGATCTCGTCGCCGTCCTCCAGCTTGCGGATGCGCTGCACGCCCTGCGGCTGCATCGCGTCGAGCAGGAATTTCATGCGGTGGATTTCGCGCTTGTACGTGGATGTGATGTCGTCGATCACCTGCAGATCACCCGACTTGGCGCGCTTCTCCAGCACGGTCGCCCAGGCCGGACGCTCCAGCTGGATCTGGTAGTCCCACTCCGAATAGTGGAAGGGGTCGGACGCCGGCTCCTTGCCTTCCATCTCGTTGAAGCTCTTGCCGTGACTCTCGTCGCCGATGTTCTCGTAGGGGAAGAGCTCCGTGCTCAGCACCCAGATCTCCCCGGCATCGTCGCCCGCAGTTTCAACGTCGATCGCGTTGACCATCTCCATCACGCTGACGTTCTTGCGAACCTGCTTGACGCTCTCGTAACCGGCGCCCGCTGCCTTGTCGAAATCAAATTCCTCGAATTCCCAGAAGTAGCGGTTGTCGTCGCGGTAGGGCGCGGCGAGGATGTCGGTGCGCGGGTTGAACGGGATTCTTTTCTCGGTCAGATTGTGCGCGAGCTGGACGCCGATTTCCCACGAAACCTGGTTGTCGCCGAGGCGGTCCTGCGCGGCGGCAAACAGTGCGCGGCCCTCGGCGACCCACGGGTCGTTATCCTGGTAGGTTTCGTCCAGCAGCGCGCGGGCCAGGCGGTTGAGATAATCGCCGACGCTTGCATTCATTTCCGGCGTGGCGACATGCAGCCGGCTCCAGAGCTGCTTCAGGCCGGGGAAACGACGGATCGACAGCGCTTCCACCCGCGCGTCCTCGATGACGGAAATCACCGCCATCTGCATCGGGTTCAGCGCTTCGGCTGAAATCGGCTCCTTCGTTTCCACCACATGCGCGGCGCAGTGCGCGGCCGTGGCGCGATAGAGCTCGAGGCCCGACACCGGCTCCTGCCCTTCGATCGCGAAGTCATCGACGGCGTCGGGCACGTGTAGCAGATAGTCGGCGATGTAGGGTCGGTAGCCCTCGCGCGACTCGAAGTCGCCCGAGGTCGGCCGCATGAAAAAGTCGCGTGCCCACAGCGCCCTTAAATACATGTTGATGCGGCGCTGCACGTCGACCAGCAGCGTGCCCTTGCGCTCCTTCTGCAGCATCGCCAGCGACTCTTTCGACTCGAGGCTGAAGTACCTGATCTGCTCTTCGTAGTTGGTGCGATGCGCGTGCGCGCCCCACAGCGCCCAGCGGCGCAGGCCGCCCAACGTCAGATGCTGGAACAGTACTTCGAGCTTGTCGAGCATCGGCCGCACGCCGCGCGGCGCCTGCGCGATCAAAGTGTTGATGAATTGCAGGTACTTGAGGAAGAGGTCGGCGTCGCCGAGCCGGCTGGCGGCGGTCGGCGCGCTGGCAAGCAGCAGCTCGATCACCGCGCCCGAGGTTTTCGACGCCAGCATCAGCGCGGTGGTGGCGAGGTCGGCCACCACACCCTCACCCACTTCCTTGGCCACCAATGGCGCCTGCTCGATCCAGGTTTCGACCAGATCGTCGCCTCGTCCCAGCCCGCGGATGGCCGACACGCCCTTCAGATAGTTGTCCAGCCCGCGCGGCGAGAACACCTTGGTGGCCTCGTGCCAGGTCGCATTCAACGTATCGCGCGTATGCGGCGACAGGTCTTCCAGCAGTTCAGCGTAGTCTTCGAGTTTGATCGACATAGTGAGCGAGCTGTAAACGGTTAGCCGTGAGCGGTAGGGGCTGGCAGCGCAAGCGGTTCTCCCGCTCACTGCTCACCGCTTGCCGCTTACGAATCAGAAGAACGTGGACACCGCCGCGTCAAGCGCGTCGCGCATGTCGGGATCGTCGGTGATCGGGCGGACCAGGGCGACGCGGCAGGCGGCCAGCGGGTTGACGCCCTTGGCGATCAGCGAACCTGCATAGATCAGCATGCGGGTCGACAGGCCTTCATCGAGGCCGTGGCCCTTGAGGTTGCGGCTGCGCTCGGCAATCGACACCAGCTTGCCGGCGACGTCGGCGTTAACGCCGGACTCGTGCGTGACGATCTCGGTCTCGATGCCGTGCTCCGGATACGTGAAGTCGAGGCCGCCGAAGCGCTGCTTGGTCGATTGCTTCAGATCCTTCATCAGACTCTGGTAGCCGGGGTTGTAGGAAATCACAATCTGGAAATCGGGGTGGGCGTGCACCAGCTCGCCCTTCTTTTCCAGCGGCAGCACGCGACGGTTGTCGGTCAGCGGGTGGATCACCACGGTGGTGTCCTGGCGCGCTTCGACGACTTCGTCCAGGTAGCAGATCGCGCCATGGCGGGCGGCGATGGCGAGGGGCCCGTCCTGCCACTCGGTGCCGGAGGCGGACAGCAGGAAGCGGCCAACCAGGTCGGACGCCGTCATGTCCTCGTTGCACGCCACGGTGATCAGCGGCTTGCCAAGCTTGTAGGCCATATATTCGACGAAGCGCGTCTTGCCGCAACCGGTGGGACCCTTGAGCATCATCGGCATGCGCACCGAATAGGCGGCCTCGTACAATTCAACTTCGTCCGCGACCGGGCGGTAATAGGGTTCCTGGGTAATGCGGTACTGGTCGACGATATTGCTCATGACGGCTCCATGTAAGGGGATCGCAAATACGCAGGCCGCTCAGTGTGCAGCCTGGGGATTTGCGACAGATAAAAAGCCCCCGGGCACCGACCCTGCGCCCACTTCAGGGCTTCGGGATCGGGCAGCGGGGGCCGGGTGTGACAGCCTTGCCGCCGCTTAAACGGTCTTGCCGCGGAAGATCACCATCGACGCGCCCTGGCTTTGCGAGAAGTTGTCGTAGCCAATCAGACGGACGTGGTTGTTGGGGTTGGCCTTGTGGCAGGCTTCAGCTTCAGCCAGCACGCGAGAGACGTCGGTTTCACCGAACATCGGCAGCTTCCACATGTACCAGTAGGAGTCCATCATGTGCTCGGGCTCGGTGTGCTCGATGGCCGGGTTCCAGCCTTTTTTCACCAGGTACTCGACCTGCTTCTTGATGTTGTCCGCAGTCATGGCGGGCAGGTAGGAGAAGGTCTCGAATTTGCGGCTGGCGGGATCGCTCAGGCGGCTTTTGTAATCCATCACTTCAGACATGTCATTTCCTTTCGGTTTGGCTTCCACGAAGTTCATGCGGCATGAACTTCGTGGATAAACGTTTTACTTGTGGGCGACGTCCAGCTTGTCGACGGTGTCGAACTCGAACTTGATCTCTTTCCACGTTTCCATGGCGATCTTCAGTTCGGGGCTGTGCGCGGCGGCAGCGGTCAGGATGTCCTTGCCTTCCTTCTCGATCTGACGGCCCTGGTTGCGGGCTTCCACACAGGCTTCCAGCGCGACGCGGTTGGCGGCGGCGCCGGCGGCGTTGCCCCAGGGGTGGCCGAGCGTACCGCCACCGAACTGCAGTACGGAGTCGTCACCGAAGATGGAGACCAGTGCAGGCATGTGCCACACGTGGATGCCGCCGGATGCAACCGGGATCACGCCGGGCATGGAACCCCAGTCCTGGTCGAAGAACAGGCCGCGCGAACGGTCTTCGGCGATGAATCCGTCACGCATGGTGTCGATCCAGCCCAGGGTCGCTTCGCGGTCGCCTTCGAGCTTGCCCACGACGGTGCCGGAGTGCAGGTGGTCACCACCCGACAGACGCAGCACCTTGGTCAGCACGCGGAAGTGGATACCGTGGTGCGGGTTGCGGTCGAGCACGGCGTGCATGGCGCGGTGGATGTGCAGCAGCATGCCATTGTTGCGACACCAGTTGGCCAGACCCGTGTTGGCAGTCAGACCACCGGTCAGGTAGTCGTGCATGATGATCGGGGCGCCGATTTCCTTGGCGTACTCCGCGCGCTTGTACATCTCCTCCGGGGTCGGAGCAGTGACGTTCAGATAATGGCCCTTGCGCTCGCCGGTCTCGCGCTCGGCCTTCAGGGTCGCTTCGTGCACGAAGGAGAAGCGGTCACGCCAGCGCATGAAGGGCTGGCTGTTGACGTTCTCGTCGTCCTTGGTGAAGTCCAGACCGCCGCGCAGGCACTCGTACACGGCGCGGCCGTAGTTCTTGGCGGACAGACCCAGTTTCGGCTTGATGGTGCAGCCCAGCAGCGGACGGCCGTACTTGTTCATGCGGTCGCGTTCGACCTGGATGCCGGCGGGCGGGCCACCACAGGTCTTGACGTAGGCGATCGGGAAGCGAATGTCTTCCAGACGCAGGGCGCGCAGGGCCTTGAAGCCGAACACGTTGCCGACCAGCGAGGTCAGCACGTTGACGACCGAGCCTTCTTCGAACAGGTCGATCGGGTAAGCCACGAATGCATAGAAGCAGGTGTCGTCACCGGGCACGTCTTCGATGCGGTAGGCGCGACCCTTGTAGTAATCCAGGTCGGTCAGCAGGTCAGTCCACACCGTGGTCCAGGTACCGGTCGACGATTCGGCGGCCACGGCGGCGGCGACTTCTTCACGATCAATACCCGGCTGGGGCGTGATCTTGAAACAGGCCAGAATATCGGTGTCCAGCGGGGTGTAATCCGGGGTCCAGTAAGTCTGCCGGTATTCCTTAACACCGGCGTTGTAGGTCTTAACAGCCATGATTCCTCCTAGCAAAGGTTAGGTTTACGGACATGCCAGAAGTGGTCATGCACGATGGGTCGCATCATGCAGGAGGCGAACCATAAATAACAGTCGATTTTTTCTATTTGTAGAATAGACTATTGTCTATGTAAGGATTGGGAGAACCCGTCTAAAGCCATGCGCAGCCATACCACGTTTCGCCAGCTGGAAATTTTCGAGGCCATCGCCCGGCTCGGCAGCTTTACCCGTGCTTCTGAAGAGCTTTACCTCACGCAACCGACGGTATCGATGCAGATGAAGAAGCTCACCGAAGCGGTTGGCGTACCGCTGATCGAGCAAGTCGGCAAGAAGCTCCACCTGACCCCCGACGGCCAGCACCTTGCACAGGCCACCCGCGAGATCTTCAGCACCCTCGACCGCTTCGCCATGTCGGTCGCCGAGCGCAAGGGTTTGAAGCAGGGGCAACTCAGCCTGATGGCCATCACCACGGCATCGTACTTTGCGCCGCGTCTGCTGGGCGAATTCTCCAAGCTCTACCCGGGTATCGATGTCTCGCTACGCGTCACCAACAAGGAACAGGTGCTCGCCAGCATGGCCGACGGTCTCGACGACCTCTATTTCGTCGGCCAGCCACCGGAGGACATCGATGTCGTCGCCACACCCATCATGGATAACCCCATCGTCGTGCTGGCCGCACCGGAACATCCGCTGGCGCACAGGAAAAAGATTCCTCTCGACCGGATCGCCGCGGAGCCCTGGCTGATGCGGGAGAAAGGTTCGGGCACGCGCAACGCCATCGAGCGCATGTTCAGCAGGCACGGGCTCAACATCCATCCGCGCCTGGAACTGGGGAGCAACGAAGCAATCAAGCAGGCAATCCTCGTCGGGCTCGGCATCTCCGCCCTGTCCCGCGACACCCTCGCCCTCAACCAGCCCGGACAGTTCGCCGAGCTCGACGTCGAAGGCTTTCCGATCCTGCGCCACTGGTATGCCGTCTACCCGGCTGCCCGGCAACTGTCTGTCGTGGCGCGCGCGTTTCTCGAGTATCTGCTCGACCGCGCGGAGGCGGCACCGGCCGCGGCGGTTGGCAAGCGATCACCTGAGGCCAAAGACCTAAGCCGTTGAGGCCCCTGGCCGTACCACGGCACCACGACGCGCCTCGAACGCGACCACTTCGGCACGAGCGCTGCCCGCCTGCGTGATATCCGACGGCCTCCACGGCCGATATGCATCATTCCATGTACGTTATGGTTCCCATAAAAATTTAAGACTGTTCTGTATGGATCGTCGAATTTAGGATTCTGCCTGGCACCTAGTGGATTCAGGTCCGATGACCAAGTGCGGCAGAACGCCGCCGCACAAGCGCGATAAATGATGCAATCGATGTTCAGGGTGGTGCTTCTACCATAATTTATGGATTGACTCCCACCGCATCGTGGTCACCCGGGCAGCGTTCACGGCAGGCGCCAACCAAGACGACTCTGAAATCAAGGAGAACTGACGCGGTGGACAAGCTCATCATCCTGCTTCCGGCCACGCCATTGCTCTCGGCCTTGTTGATTACGCTGCTCGCCGATCGGGCCCGGCATCGTATCGCGCGCCTGAGCGTCGGCTTCAGCGTGCTCACCTTCCTGCTCGCCGCGGCCTCGCTCGCGTTCTATCTGACCGAGGGTCAGCCGCAATGGGTCGCGTTCGCGCCGGGCTGGGGCAGCCTGTATCTCGATCCGCTGACCAGCGTAATGTCCCTGATGGTCGCGGGCATCAGCCTGGTCGTGCACGTCTATTCGGTGCGCTACATGGCTGAGGAACCCGGCTACGCGCGCTTCTACATCCTGCTCGACCTGATGGCCACGGCCATCCTGCTGATGGTGGCTGCGGGCGATCTCGTCACCCTGCTGGTGGCATGGCATCTGATCGGTGTGCTGCTCTACTTCCTGCTCGGCCAGGACGCCGCACGGCCAGCGGCCCAGCGCTATGCCTTCTGGACATTCCTGACCTATCGCCTGGGCGACCTGCCGCTGGTGCTGGCTGCGGTCCTGCTATACGAAACCTACGGCACCGCGGCCCTGCCAACGCTGTTCGAACGCATCGCCGCCGCGCCGGATGCACTCACCGTGGCGGGCATTCCTGTGCTCACCGTGGTGGCCCTATTGGTCGCCCTGGCGGCATTTGCCCGCTCGGCACAATTTCCGCTGCACACCTGGCTGCCCTACACCATGGAGGGGCCGACCCCGGTGTCGGCGCTGATGCACGCCGGCATCGTCAACGCCGGCGGCTTCATCATCAACCGTTTCGCACCGGTGTTCGTGCACGCCGGCGGCGTCTTGCACCTGGTGTTCGCGGTGGGCTTGGTCACGGCCATCCTCGGCTCGATCCTGATGCTCACCCAGAACGACATCAAGAAGTCCCTCGGTTACTCGACCATGGGCCAGATGGGTTTCATGTTCGTCGAATGCGGCGTCGGTGCGTTCTCCCTCGCGATCTACCACCTGATCGCCCATGGCCTGTTCAAGGGCACGCTTTTCCTCGGTGCCGGCAGCGTGATCGGCAACGCGCGCAAGCACGACGGCGTGCCCCACGACGACGTCTACACCTTCGTGGTCGAGCGCAAGCCTCTCGCGCCGCGCCTGCCCTGGGTCCTGGCGGCCGTCATCACCGTGGTGGTGCCCTTGCTCGTGCTCGGCGCGTCGCGCTGGCTGATGGGCGGCGACTCGGTCGGGGAGCAGGGCGGGATCATCCTGTTGTTCTTCGGCTGGGTGACCGGCGCCCAGCTCCTGTTCGCGACCTATCGCCTGCGCGTGGACAGCCCGTGGCGGATGATGGTGATGATCATTCTGTCGCTGATCATCGTAGTGGCCGGCTATACGCTGATCGAGCATGGCTTCGATCTCTTCCTCTACCCTGATCGAGAGCTGAGCGAGCGTATCTATGCGGCGGCCAGCATCCCGCTGGCGACCTTTGAAGTGCTGGTGATGATCCTCACTGCCGCCATCGTAGTAGGCTGGATCGCCACCTACTACGCTGCCGCCAACGGCCGCGCGCACCGCAGCAGTGATGCATCGCCGCTGCGGCTCGCCTTCTATTCCCTGATCTCGCGCGAGTTCTACGTGGCCGACGTGTACGCCTGGCTCACCCAGGCAACGCTCGGCCTGTCGCGGCGCCTCAATGTGTGGTCAAGGTGGGTGTGACATGACGCTATTGCTGATCGCCTCACTGTTCCTGCCGCTGTTTCCGCTGAGCATCGTGCTCAACGGCACCCTGACGACGCTGCGTCACCCTGCCGCACGCGGTGCGGTGTTGCTCCTGTGGCCCCAGTTGGGAATCGGGCTGCTGCAGATCGCGCAACACGCTATCCCGCCCTATTTCGTTCCCTGGGCACTCCTGACATCCGGTCTCTACGCGTTGCGGCTGCTGACCGTCCGCGACATGGGGCGGTGGGCCGGCTTCCTCGCGACGTCCGGCCTCGCCCTCACCTGGGCACTCGCGGCCGCCGGTGCCGATAGGGTGGATCTCCACCTGTTCGCCTTCTGGTTCAGCCTGCCGCACGCCTTGATGGCGCTGCTGGCCTACCCCCTGACCCGCCGCTTCGGCGCCGCGTATGCGGGTCTGCAAGGCGGTCTCATCGGGCACTTGCCGCGCCTGTCCGGCGTGCTGGCAGTGACGGCACTGGCTGCGGTCGCAACACCCCCTTTCCCCGGCTTCTTCGGCCTGCTGCACGTACTGCAGGTGCTCGACTGGGCGGGAGCCGTCGCCGTCCTGGCCATCTGGCTGATCTGGGGCTGGGCCGCGACGAAGCTGATGCAGGGTTTCATCTTCGGGGCCGAACGCATGGAGTCCGACGCCGACATCGGGCGCGTCTCGACGCTTGCATTCGCCGGCATGCTAGGCGTCTTCATTGCAGCCGGCCTCTATTCGACGGGAGGGGGGCTATGAGTCTTGCACTTGGGCGACGTCTCAACATTCGCGCCACGGTTCACGTGGCCGGGGAGCCAATTCCCTTTTTCTGGCCCATGCGGACCTTCATCCACCACAACCCGCTCTATGGCCTGGAGCACCTGCCGTTCGAACAAGCGGTCAGCGAGGGCGAACGCCTGTTCCATGCGCGCGGCTTCCTGCCGCGCCCGATCCAGCAGGGGTATCTGGCCTCGGGCAAGATCGATCTTGTCGCGCTGGAGGATCAGGTCGAGCGCTTCCTTGCCGCGCAACCGGACATCGCCGGGCTCAACCAGCGCCGTCTGCTGATGACACTCCTCACGGAAATCGAGAAACCGATCGGCGCGCCGCCTTCGCTCGCCGACGCCGCCGACATCCACGCCGCGCTGGCCGGCTTTGCCCTGCCGGCGCGCAAGATCGACGACGCCGCGCTGGCGGCGCAGGTCGGCGCCGACATGCCGCCCGGCCGGCCGCTCTACGCCATCGTGGATATGCTCTTCGGCACCGAGATCGGCGCGACGCTGAATGAACTCGTGATCAAGAGCTGCCTCGATTTCTTCGATGAGGGGCAGTCAGTGTGGCAGATGCCGGGGCGCGAGAAAGGCCTGTTCGCCGCCTGGACCGCAGTGGCGCAACGCAACCTGCGTCTGTTCATCCGGGGGCTGCACATCAAGCGCATCCTGGCTGCTGACAACACGCCGGAAGGCATCATCAGCCATGTCATGGAAGCACTGGGGGTCCCCGAAGACGACTGGAAAAACCACTTTGCCTGCGAACTCACCCGCCTGCATGGCTGGGCGGGCTTCATCCGCTGGCGCGCAGGCGCCAAGCACTACCACTGGTCCCGACACTATCCTGCCGATCTGGTCGACTATCTGGCCATTCGACTCGTGCTGGGACTTGCGCTTCTGCGCGAGCACGCACAGCGCAAGGGCTTGCCGGACACCCTCCCCGGGCTTGCGCGTTTCGTCGAGGCCCATCCGGCAGAAGCCTATTTGCGACGCGAGTTTCATGGCGGCCATGTATTGCCGGAAATGGCGCATGCCGTAGAGGATGCCATCGCGGCGCCGCGCGGATCGCGCATTGCGCGCCTGCTGCCGCAGTACCTGGCGCGCAAGCGCGAACACGAGGCAAAGGGGCTTGCCGCCGCATTGCGCAGGCTGGCGGACAAGGCCGGAATGACAGATGCCATGCAACGATTGGGGCCGGAAGACCTGGCCAGGCTCACGTCGACGCTCGCCCGCTTCGAGCAGGCGGAAGGCCGCATGTGGCTGGGCGCGCTGGAGGCCCGCACCATGGACAGGCTGCTGCAAGGGATGAACCTGTCGCGGCCCGTGCAACGCGAAAAGCGGCCGTTCGCGCAGCTCATGTTCTGCATCGATGTGCGTTCGGAACGTATCCGGCGCCATCTCGAAAAGATCGGGGATTGCCAGACCTTCGGTATCGCCGGTTTCTTCGGCATACCGGTGAGCTTCATCGGCCTGGAAAAAGGCAGCGAAACCCACCTCTGCCCGGTGGTGGCAAGCCCCAAGAACGTGGTGCTGGAGCTGGCGATCGCGCGCAGCGTTGACGAGCAGGCCTTCGTCTCGTCGCTGGAACAGGTCTTACACGAACTGAAGGCTTCGGTGCTTTCTCCCTTCATCACGGTGGAGGCGATCGGCTTGCTGTTCGGGTTCGACATGTTCGGCAAGAGCCTCGCGCCGCTCGCCTACAGCCGCTGGCGCCAGCGGTTGCACCCGAACAAATCGGATAGCCGATTATTGCTGGACAAGCTCAGTCGGGAGCAGGCGGACTCCATCATCCGTTCGCTGCAGCGCGCCCTGATCGTCAAGGCCATCGTGAGGGAACTGGGCCTGCAACGGGAGGCGATCACCGACGGCATGATTCGTGAGCTGCGGGAGACCGCCTTGGGCAATCGCGAGAGCTCGACCGAATTCGCACGCCACTTCAATCTGGACACCCGCGCCGAGTCGACTTTCATCGCGCGCCTGCGCACGGTCTATCGCATCGACCGCGGCTATGCGCAAATCCAGATGGAAAGGCTGGGGCGTATCGGCTTTACGCTGGACGAGCAATTGAACTTCGTCGGCACGGCATTGCGCTCCATCGGCCTGGTCGAAGGGTTCTCGCGATTCGTGCTGCTGGTGGGTCATGGCAGCACATCCGAGAACAACCCCTACGAATCCGCACTGGATTGCGGCGCCTGCGGCGGCAATCACGGCATCGTCAATGCGCGGGTGCTCGCACAGATCGCCAACAAGCCGGCGGTACGCGAAGGGCTGCGCGGACAGGGCATCGACATCCCGGACGACACCTGGTTCGTCCCTGCATTCCACAACACCACGACAGACCGGATCCAGCTGCACGACATGGATCTGCTGCCGCCCAGCCATCTGGTCTATGTGGATCGGCTCAGCAGCAACCTGCAATCCGCCACCCGGCTCAGCGCAGCGGAGCGCATGCCGACGCTGGAGCCGGAGAGCGACGGTGTCGATCCAGCGAAGGCCTACCGCAACGCCCAGAGAAATGCATCGGACTGGTCCCAGGTGCGACCGGAGTGGGGCTTGTCGCGCAACGCCGGATGCGTCATCGGCCGCCGGCATCTCACCGAGCAAATGAATCTGGAAGGACGGGTCTTCCTGCAGTCGTACGATTACCGCCTCGATCCCAAGGGCCGTCTTCTCGAAAACATTCTGTCCGGAGCGCTGGTGGTAGGACAGTGGATCAACATGGAACACTACTTCTCGACAGTGGACAACGAGCATTACGGCAGCGGCAGCAAGGTTTACCACAACGTCGCCGGACGCTTCGCCGTCATGACCGGCAACCTCAGCGACCTGCGCACCGGGCTGCCTGCACAGACCGTCCTCAAGAACGGCCTGCCCTATCACGAGCCCATGCGCCTGCTCACCTTCATCGATGCGCCATTCGACCTGGCCAAGCACGCCATCGAAGGTGTCGTCAAGGTCAAGAATCTTGTCTACAACGGCTGGGTTCGCATGGCCATCGTGGACCCGGAGACCGGGATATGCCATCTGTACGAAGATGGCGGGTGGCGCCAGCAAGCGATGGGAGCAGCCGACACAAGCGAAGAATTCAAGGAGCTCGCAGCATGAAAAACCTCAACTTCAGCCCCCTCAAGAAACTGGAGATCATTCTCGAGGGCGCCTACCAGGAATTCGCCACCGATCTGCTGGATCGGGCCGGCGTCAGCGGCTACACCATCGTCAACAATCTGTCGGGCAAGGGACGCCACGGCTTCCACGAAGGCCACCTGATGTTCAACGAGGAGGCCGTGCTGATCATGATCATCGTCGCCGTGCCGGAGGAACTGGTGAAGCCCATTCTGGAGGGCTATGCGCCCTTTTTCAGCGAACACACGGGCGTCGTGTTCATCTCGGACATCCAGGTCACCCGGTTGGTGAAGTTCAAGAACTGAGCGCGTGCGATGCGCGCTGCATCAGGAGCGCGTCACCCGCCGGTGCGAGCGCGTCACCGGCTTGGGCTGCGGCAGCTTCATGATGCGGTCCGCCTCGTTCAGCACGAATTCATGGAAGGCCTGTGCGATGGGCGACATGCGCTTGCCGCTGCGGTGGACCATGTACCACTCCTTCATGATCGGGAAACCCTCGACGCTGAGAATGGCGACGCGGCCCAGCGCCAGTTCGAACTCCAGCGTGTGCAGCGATACGATGCCGAGCCCCAGCCCGGCCATCACCGCATGCTTGATCGCCTCGTTGCGGCTCATTTCCATCGAGGTGTTGAGCTTGACGCCGCGCTGCTGGAAGAAGCGCTCGACCGCGTTGCGCGTGCCGGAACCGCGCTCGCGCAGGATGAAGTTTTCCTCGACCAGACGGCTCAGCGGCACGCGACTCACGCCGACGAGCGGATGATCTGGCGGCGCGATGATCACCAGCGGGTTCTGCATGAAGGCCTGGGACCGCAGTTCGATGTTGTCGGGCGGCGTCCCCATGATCGCCATGTCGGGCGTGTTGTCCTGCAGCTGCTGCACGACCTCCTCGCGATTGGTGACCTCGAGATGCACCTGGGTACCGGGGTGGCGCTTGAGGAAGGCTGCCAGCAGGTAGGGCGCGAAATACTTGCCGGTGCTGGTGACGGTGAGAGACAGGGTGCCGCGCTTGACGCCCTTCATGTCGTCCAACACGGATTCGATGTCGCGGAACTGCTGGGCGATGGCGCGGCTGAAGGCATAGACCTCCTTGCCGACCTCGGTGAGAAAGATCTTCTTGCCCATCTGCTCGAACAGCGGCATCCCGACTTCCTCCTCGAGCTGCTTGATCTGGGTCGAGACCGCGGGTTGGGTCAGATGCAACTCCTCGGAGGCGCGGGTGAAGCTGGAATGGCGCGCCACCGCTTCCAGCAGGCGCAATTGACGAAACGTCACGTTCATATCTCCCCTTTCCCTGAAAATTTATCCATTCACCATAGTGAATGACAACAATAAATATTATTCATTTTTTATTATGAAATCACCTCTTTATAGTACGCAACAAGGGCAATGGGCACGTCTGCCCGACGCCAGACCCTAATGATCAACGGCTGAAGCATAAGGAAACCAGATTATGAGTGAAGCGACAGCAACCGCCACGGCCGAGCGCCTCAGCGGCCGGGAAGCGGCCATCGCCCGCCGCCAAGCGCTTTCCCTCCACGGGAAAGGTGCACTCAAGGCCGGCCCGACCGCGGCGCCCAAGAGCGCGACCGAGGCCCGTATGGCTGCGCGTACCCGCGCACCCGCCCCCACCGCCGCTGCGGCGCCTGCCGAAGCACCGAGCTGCGGCTGCCAGCACAGCGAGACCTTTTCCGCGCGCGTCGAGGAAGCACGTCCGGCTACGCCCGTGGCACTGGCACCGGTCTCCGCCGTGCGCCAGCGTCGCATCAAGCAGTCGCAGCGCGGCCGCGGCGACGCGCCGCCTTGCCGCCCCTGCGGCCGCATCAAGCCCGAACCGCCGAAGGTGGAAATCGGCACGACACTCGCCGGCAGCACCGTGACGGGCAACCAGGTCGAGCGTGCCGCGCACGTCACCGGCAACGAAGCGGGCACCTGCCGCACTGTGACCGGCACCGAATACATCGGCGCCGAGCAGTTCGGCGAATTCTGCGGCACGCTGCCCGAGCCGGCGCCGGCCAAGGTCGGCCTGACCAGCACCAGCCGCGGCCGTCGCGTGACCGGCACCGAAGTCGGTCGCAGCAGCAAGGTGACCGGCGACGAGAGCGGCACCTGCAAGCGCGTGACCGGCACCGAATATCTGGCCGCCGAGCAGCCCGGCGAGTTCTGCGGCACGGCACCCGAACCGCGCCCGGAAAAGTCGGTGATGGGCATGACGGCGGCGCGCAATGCCGTGTCCGGCAGCGACCTCGCCCGCACCACGAAGGTGACCGGCGGCGAGTCCGGCGCGTCGCGCAACATCACCGGCAGCGCCTACGCCGACGCGCTGGTGCGCCCATCCGCCGAGGGCAACGGCCCAAAAAAGGTGGCAACCCGTCGCACGAGCAATGGCGCAATGGTGAGCGGCACCCTACCGGGTCGTTCACCGAAACTTTCCGGCGATGAGCCGGGCGCCTGCGCACGCGTGACGGGTTCCGACTACGTCAATACAGAAGAATTCGTTTCCTTCTGCCGCGCCGAACCCTACCAGTCGCCGGCCAAGGTCGGCGTGTCCCGTACCCTCCAGGGGCTCGACGTCTCCGGTACCCAGGTCGGCCGCTCAGCGCACGTGACCGGCGACGAGCACGGGGCGTGCAAGCCGGTAACCGGCACCGCCTATATCGGCGCCGACCAGTACGCCGAGTTCTGCGCGGCGCGTACCGCGGCGGAAGCGATCAACCGCGCCCGTCTCGGCCGCAACGCCGACCTCACCGGCATCCAGCCGGGACCCGACGACAAGATGACCGGCAACGAGCGCGGCACCTGCCAGCCGGTGAGCGGCACGCCCTACCTGGGCGAAAGCCAGGTCGCCGCCGCCTGCGGCCGTCCGCCGATGGCGCAGGCCTACCGCAGCCGCGGTCCCGAGGGCTCGCAGGCACCGGCCGCGATCACCGGCAACGCGATGGACGCCGGCCAGGGCGGCAACCGCACGGGCGACTTTTCCGTGGTGTCGCCGGCGCGCGCTGCGCAGTCGAGCGAAACCCGCCGCGTGACCGGCAATGCCTATGGCGCTGGCGGCCGCATCACCGGTCCGCTGGCACGCGCCACCGGCCTGGTGTCCGGCACACCCGAATTCCGCTACCGCGACGAGACCGCCGCCGTGGCCATTCCGGCTACCCCGCAACCCGAGGCTGAGCCTGCGCCCGACCGCATCACCGGCGCAGGAGGCGACCGCCACATCACCGGCGACGCCTGGGACCGCGGCAATCGCGTGACCGGCACCGAAGGCCCGGCGAGCCGTCGCAACCCGACCCTGCGTGGCGATCCGCGCGGCAACGGGATGAGCGCACGCGCCTTTCGCGACCGCGACGTCGAGACCCCGGCCCCGGCGCCGACTGCCAGCCGCATCACCGGCAGCAGCGGGAATTCCAGCGCAGGCGCGGCGATCACCGTGTCCGGCGGCGCCCGGGGTTGAACGGTAAGTAAGGACGATCCGGCATGAACACCCGTCAACGCCTCGAGGCAATGCGCGCTCGCCAACCCGCTCCGGCCGGTATGGCGATGCGTACCGCGCCGGCTGCGAGCAGGCTGCCGAGCTGGCCGGAGCGCCCGAGCTTCTGCCCCCCCGGCATGCAGGAACGTAGCGGCGAGTGCGTGAGCACTGTGTGTGCGCCGCAGGCCCATCCGCTGATCGACGCCGCGCGCAATGGGGAGCTGGCCGAATATGAGCGGACGGTGCGTCAACGCTTCGATGCCATCGTCCCTACGCTCAAGGAAATCGCCGCGCAACAACATGAAACCGGCTTCGAGCAACGGGCGCAGCAGATCGCGCGCGAACGGCTCGGCTTCGAGCTGCCGGAGGCCGTGCTCGCCGACGCGTGGGTGACCACCCTCGACATGCGCGCGCTATATGGCCACAGCGTGCTTCAGACCTACCATGCACTGGCACGCGACTTCACGGCGCGCTGGAACGGGCATGCGGAGGCGGAAGCCATGCAGCGCTTCTTCGTCGAGTGCGGTTTCCACGAAGTGGACATCAGCCCCTGCGCCGACGGCCGCCTCAAGGGCCTGCTGCAGTTCGTGCTGCGCCTGCCGCTCCAGGCCGTGCGCCGCAAGGCCTACGCCGGCGCAATGTTCGATGTCGAACTGAACGTGAAGCAGTGGATCGAGACCGAGCTGCGCCGCTTCCGTGAGGGCCTGCCGACGCTGTCGGACGCCGGTACGCGTTACTTGAAAATCGCGGTGTATCACTTCAGCAGCTCGGACCCGCAGCACGAAGGCTGCGCGGCCCACGGCAGCGACGACGGGAAGGCCGCCCAGGCCGCGCTCGATCGCCTGGCCGCATTCCGCACCGCGATCGAGAATGGCTTCTGCTGCGGCGCCTCGGTCGCGACACTGCTGATCGGCGTCGATACCGACAACGACGCGATCAAGGTCCATGTACCCGACGCCAACGGCGAAATGGACACGGCATGCTACGTCGACAACCTTGCCGTATATCGCCAGACCGCCGGCATGGCCGCTTCGGAAGCGCGCTGGCGCCTCGGGACGGCGATCGACGAGGCGACGCGCGAGGCTGGCCGCAGTGCGCCGGAACCGGGTATGCGCCAGCTGATCGAGCGACTGCTGACGAACAATCTGTCGCAGATCGACTACGTCTGCGCCCAGCACAGCGGCCGCTACGCCGACATCGGCCACGCCGAGCGCTTCATCAACATCGGCGACAGCTTCGATGTACTGCATCTGCGCAACCTCGCCTACTTCGGCCATCTGCACACCATCGAGGAAGGCGCGGCGGACATGGACGTGGGCATCAAGATCTTCAGCAAGCTGAACGTGACGCACGGCCTGCCGATCCCGATCGCGATCCATTATCGCTACGACGAGCAGGTGCCGGGTTCGCGCGAACGTGCGGTGGCGCGCTGCCGCCGCATCAAGGCCGCGATCGAAACGCGCTACCCGATCCTGGCCAAGGAAGGCCTGCTGTTCTGCGGCATGACCGTGCAGGGCAAACAGCCCGGCAGCACGCAGGAAGAGGTTTTGGACATCGATATCAATTCGCATGGGCATTGAGGTGATTCATGAAGATCATGCAAGTTGAAAAGACATTGGTCTCGACCAACCGCGTACGCGAGATGGGCCACCGTCCTCTGCTGGTGGTGCGGGAAAAAGCCGGCGGCACGCGCAGCGTGGCGGTGGACGCGGTGGGCTGCATCCCGGGCGACTGGGTGATCTGCGTCGGCAGCTCGGCGGCGCGCGAAGCAGCAGGCGCGAAGGATTTCCCGAGCGACCTGACCATCATCGGCATCATCGACCACTGGCGGGAGCACTGAGATGGAAATCATGCGCGTGGTGGCGGATCTGGTCTGTACCCGGCGTATTCCCGGCCTGTTCCACGCGTCGCTTCGCGTGCTGGCCGACGAGAAAGGCACGCTCGCGGTGGCGGTCGATCCGGTGGGCGTGCCGGAAGGGAAATGGGTATTTACCGCCGGCGGTTCGGCCGCCCGCTATGGCGCCGGCGACTACAGGATTCTTACCGATTTGACGATCCTCGGGATCATCGATCAGTGGAGTGTGACGGAAGAGCGTCACGAAGCAGGCAAGGCAGTTTCATTAACCGTGTAAAGGAGAAACATCATGGCAAACACAATGACGGGCATCGCCCTGGGAATGATTGAAACACGCGGTCTGGTTCCCGCCATCGAAGCGGCGGACGCGATGACCAAGGCGGCGGAAGTGCGGCTGATCGGCCGCCAGTTCGTCGGCGGCGGCTACGTCACCGTCCTCGTGCGCGGCGAAACCGGTGCGGTCAACGCAGCGGTGCGCGCCGGTGCGGATGCGTGCGAGCGCGTGGGCGACGGCCTGGTCGCCGCCCACATCATCGCCCGCGTCCACAACGAGGTGGAGAACATTCTCCCCACTGCCGCTGCCGCTTGATCGGATTGAATACAACTTTTGATAGGAGTTAGAAAAATGGCTACTGGTATGACTGGCATTGCCCTGGGCATGATCGAGACCCGCGGTCTGGTTCCCGCGATCGAGGCGGCGGACGCGATGACCAAGGCGGCGGAAGTGCGGCTGATCGGCCGTCAGTTCGTCGGCGGCGGCTACGTCACCGTCCTCGTGCGCGGCGAAACCGGTGCGGTCAACGCAGCGGTGCGCGCCGGTGCGGATGCGTGCGAGCGCGTGGGCGACGGCCTGGTCGCCGCCCACATCATCGCCCGCGTCCACAACGAGGTGGAGAACATTCTCCCCACTGCCGCTGCCGCTTGATCGGATTGAATACAACTTTTGATAGGAGTTAGAAAAATGGCTACTGGTATGACTGGCATTGCCCTGGGCATGATCGAGACCCGCGGTCTGGTTCCCGCGATCGAGGCGGCGGACGCGATGACCAAGGCGGCGGAAGTGCGGCTGATCGGCCGTCAGTTCGTCGGCGGCGGCTACGTCACCGTCCTCGTGCGCGGCGAAACCGGTGCGGTCAACGCAGCGGTGCGCGCCGGTGCGGATGCGTGCGAGCGCGTGGGTGACGGCCTGATCGCCGCCCACATCATCGCCCGCGTACACAGCGAAGTGGAGCACATCCTGCCGACGCAGCCCAGCGCCGGTGGCGCCGGACGGGACGGCGACGTGACCTGCATCGCGGCCTAGCGAAGGGAGGCTGCATGGCAATCGATCCACGGCTATTGGGATACCTGAACCGGGCACTGGGCCATGAAATGGCGGCAGTCCAGCAATACATGGCCCAGTCCAGGCTCTGCGACCTGTGGAACCTGGCAGACTACTGCGCGCATTTTCGCCAGGACGTCACCGAGGAGCTCGGCCATGTGCAAAGCCTGATGGACGCCCTGCTCAGGCTCGGTTCCGCACCCAACGCCATCCAACTGCCGCCGGTACGGCTCGGCCGCAACCTGGTCGAAATGATCGCGATCGATCGCGTACTGGAAGTCGAGGCGATCCGGCTGTACGAAGAAGCCTCCGCCTACTGTATGCGGGTACGTGACTTTACCCACCACAGCCTGTTTGCAGGCATTCTGCGCGACGAGTTGATGCATCTGGACGAGCTCGGCAAGATGGAGGCTGACTTGCCTCAAAAGGAACAGCGTTATGCCTGAAGACAACAATCCCATTCCGCAGTGGCATCGGCAGGATCTGCCGCCAATGCTGACGCGGCGTTTCGAATTCGAGACCTATGCGGAGACGCGGCATTTCCTGGACGGCATCGCCAAGCTCGCCGAAGAGGCCAGGCTTTATCCGAACCTGAGTTTCGGCAAGACCTATGTCAGCGTCACCATCGACGCCGACGGCAAGAAAGTCGGGCCTGACTGCGTTGCGCTGGCGCAGAAGATCGACGGTCTGGTCTCGCCAGCGACCTGATCGCCCATGCCCAGCCTGCGCATCGCGGTCGCGAACCAGAAAGGCGGTACAGGCAAGACGACGCTGGCGCTCAATCTGGCCGCCGGCCTGCAGCGACGCGCCAGCACACTGGTGCTGGATGCCGACCCCCAGGCATCGATCAGCCAGTGGGCGGCCATGAGCGACGAACCCGGGCACCTGCCCGCCGTCCAGGCGGTGGCGCAGGATGATGTGCCCGCGCGAATCGCCCAAGGCAGCCGCGAACACCACTACGTGGTAATCGACTGCCCCCCGACGCTGCAAACTGCGACGGTGGGTGGCGTGCTGAACAGCGTGGACGTGCTGCTGATCCCGATTCAGCCCTCGCCCGTGGATCTCTGGGCAAGCGTGGACATCGCCACGGCGGTACGCAACGCGCGCCGGCGCAATCCCCAGCTCAAGGCTTTCGTCGTGCTGAACCAGCTGGACAGCCGCAATGCACTCTCGCGCTCCATGCACGAAGCGCTGGCCGAACTGGAATTTCCCACCCTGCGCGCCGGCCTCGCACGGCGCGCCGCTTACCGCAGCGCCGCAGTGGAAGGCACCAGTGTGTACGGGCTCGGCCACCGCGGCAAGGCGGCCACCCGCGAAGTAGAAGCCCTGATCGAGGAGTTATTGCAATCATGAACAAGACATCCAACAAGCTCGCTGCCGGCATGCGCAAAGTGAAAACGCACCAGGAAAGCGCTGTCACGAAACCCGAGCCGCGCAAGGCCGCAGCGCCCGCACCCAAACCCGCGCCGTCGCCGATGCCTCCGGACCGCGTCTGGCCGGATTGAGCCGCATGCCGGACGGCCAGGCCACGCGTGTCGGCTACCGTTCCAGGCCGTCGCCCGCACGCCTCTAGCGCCGTATCAGTTCGCGGTTGTGTCTGCGAATGATTGAAGCGCCATGCCTGCTCTGCCGCGCGTCATCGGCATGCGGGCCTGGCGAAACCGGCAAAAAATGTTGCACTGGCACTGTCCGTCCCCAGACGACCGAACGACAATTGTCATTGCAGATCGGCATATCGTTTGATAGGGTTTATCGCCGGCCCAGATACCGGCCTACCCTCATCAAACAGGCTCGTCACCATGCCCAGCAAACTCGCCCTCGCCGCAGCCACCTCGATCTGCGCGCTGTTCCTGTCCGCACCGGTCAGCGCGGTAACCACTACATTCTTCGACGCCTCGCAGACGATGGCGCTGGTCGCGTCAGGCACGACCTCCGACACGATCAGTACCGAGGGGTATCTGTTCACCTACACGCTCGACAAGCTGTTCACCGGCGGCATCGGCCTGACCACCCCGATCGGCCGCACACAAATCGTCCAGTGGCCGGATGGGCTGCATGCGCAAGCCGTCACCTCCGGGCCCGTGACCGGGCCGGCACAAATCACGATCCGGCGCGTGGACGGCGGCGTGTTCGATCTGGAGGCCCTGAATTTCAAGCTGCTGGCCAACACCTGGGCCACCGGCGCCGACCTGGAAATCACCCCGATGTTCGACGGCAACGACGGGCCACAGGTTTTCCTCGACGCGTCAGGCAGCTACTCGAACACGTTTTCCTACAGCACCACCCTGTCTGATTACCGCGGCTTCAATACCTCCACGCTGAAGGGCTACGACACCTACAACCTGTCGCTCTTCGTCGATTTTGCGCTGACCGGCGTCACTCTGACCGACCCGTCACTGCCCGTTCCCGAGCCCGAAACCTACGGCATGATGCTGGCTGGATTGGGTTTGGTGGGGATTGCGGTGCAACGGAGGAAACAGACCGCAGCCTGATTCAGACGAACATGCGAAACAAGAACGGGGGCTTCGGCTCCCTTTTTTGTGACCGTTAGGGGTACTCGCGGATGGACAGGCGGATGCGGAAGAGATGAAGAGGTAGTCGAGTGACGTGTGATGGATGGCTGAGATCGGCCAGAAGCAGCCGTTCGAAGTTGTTGCTAAGTGTGTCTGCTTCCAAGGAAAGCGCTGACATAGCAGATTTCGGCTAAGAAATTAGCCAAGTTCGCCCTGAGCATTCTTAACCCACGTGTACAGCGCGTCGTAAATCACCACGCCGTGGCGTAGCATTTCGTGGTCGTTAGCGAAATTTTTCGACAAGCCGAGCGATAGTGCAAGGAGGCCGGCACTCTGGGGGGCGAGGTCGAGACGGCCGGTGTCTGCACCGCGCACGATAACGGCTAGTTGTCGCAGTGCAGGGTCATTGAGGTTGTGTTTGTCCAAAAACGCATCGAAGCTGCATAGCCCTCCATGATGGCCGTATTCCACGCCCGGAATGTCGTAGGGGGTGGCGCCAGTTTCTTTCGCCACTTTCAGCACGTCGGCAGCAGGCACGTATAGAAACTCGGCGTCTGGATCTACGAAACGGGCGATTAGCCAGGGACAGGCGATGCGGTCTATCTTGGGGCGTTCACGCGTGACCCATTTCATGGTGCTCTCCTTATTCCTGCTGCGTTTGTGAGGGGATCGCTGACAAAGGCCAGATCAAATTGAAAGTATTTTCTGGATGCCAACTGAGGTTAGCGCTTATTCTGAACAAGTTACAGGTCAAAGGTTAAAAGGATGAATTGGCAGGATGGACTCCGCCAGTCTGGCGTACTAGCAGCGCTCGGGGCTGCCTTATTGTTTGGAGCAGGAACACCGCTCGCAAAGTTGCTGCTTGATGCTGTCAATCCGTGGATGCTTGCGGGTTTGCTCTACTTGGGTTCCGGGGTCGGTCTGACCCTTTATCGTTTGTTGAGCCATGCCTCTGCCGTTCGTCTCCCCCGGAATGAAGTGCCGTGGTTTGCCGGGGCGATTTTGGCGGGCGGGATCATCGGCCCGGTGCTGTTGATGTTTGGGCTGACGGGTATGCCCGCATCTGGAGCCTCCCTTTTGCTGAACGCTGAAAGCGTATTCACCGCGCTGCTGGCATGGTTTGCATTCAAGGAGAACTTTGACCGGCGCATAGCACTGGGCATGCTTGCCATCGTGGCCGGTGCGGTAGTCCTGAGCGCACCGTCAGGTGCGCGTGTTTCCGGATTGTGGCCAGCGCTGGCCATCCTTGGCGCGTGTTTCGCCTGGGGGGTCGACAACAATTTGACCCGCAAGGTGTCGCTTACCGATGCCACCTGGATTGCCTCTGTGAAAGGCTGGGTGTCCGGTATCGTCAATCTGTGCCTCGCCTTCTCGCTAGGCGCGTCGATGCCGGAATGGTCAAACTTGGCAGGTGCGATGACGGTTGGCTTGCTTGCTTATGGGGTGAGTTTGGCGCTATTCGTGGTGGGCCTGCGGCACCTCGGGACTGCACGGACGGGCGCTTATTTCTCGGTCGCGCCGTTCTTTGGCGCCTTGCTCGCTGTCCTGATGGGGGAGCCGATCACTCTACCGCTGCTCATGGCCGGTGCATTGATGGCGCTGGGCACGTGGTTGCATCTAACCGAGCGCCATGAGCACAGACATGTGCACGAAGAGATGAAACACAGCCACGAACATTTGCACGATGAACATCACCAGCACGAACACGACTATCCGGTGACGCCTGGCACTAAACATACTCATGCGCACCGGCACGAACCAATGATCCATACGCACCCGCACTTCCCGGATGCTCACCACAGGCATAGCCATTGAAGGGTCGCAGAATTATTTAGTTCAGCAACACCTGAAGGTCTGCTTAGGCAGAAAGATCAGACGGTCGCGAAGCATACGCTGACCGGCTGTTCCGGGTCGAAGGCGGACCGTCACACTCCACCTCAGCTGTCGTAACTTACTTTGCGCCTTCCTCGTTACCGAAGTCGACCCACCATGCTCCCCTCACCCTCGTCATCGGCGGCAAGAACTACTCCTCCAGGTCGCTGCGCCCCTGTCTACTGCTGCGCCGCGGGCATTCCTTTAGAACCACAGTACGCATTCTGCTGTACCGGCCCGAGTTGGCCCTGACACTGGCGCCATGATCGCCCTCGGGCAAGCATCCGGCGCTGCATGACGGCGACCTCCGCGTGTAGGATTCGCTGGCGATCTGCGAATGCCTAGACGAGCGCTTTTCGGGGAAGCAGCGTGACCACTTGACGCGGTCACTTCAGCGTCTGATGAAGGTGGTAACGCCAGGTGGAAATTGTTGCGGCAGGCTCTACCCTGAAGAAATGTTTCCGGAAGGAGGCGCATCATGCTGCGGCCCACTGGCCGCTTGGCCGCAAGCCCCACCTGATCGAAACCAGCATACCCGGCGTATTTGCGGCCGGCGACATCCGGGCAGGCAATATCAAGCGGGTGGCATCCGCGGTCGGCGAGGGATCGATTTCGGTCTCGTTCGTGTATCAGGTCCTTCACGAGTAAAGGAGACGTCATGGCAGCACCCTCCCCCTGCGACCATATCGGCGCGATCGCGGCCGTCAAGCATGCGAAAAACCAGGCATGCGAGGAATGCATCAAGACCGGCGACAGTTGGGTCCATCTGCGGACCTGCCAGACATGCGGCGCGACCTTGTGCTGCGACAGCTCTCCCAACCGTCACGCCACCCGGCATGCGCAGATGAGCGGCCATCCGGTGATTGCTTCGGCGGAGCCCGGAGAGCGCTGGCTTTACTGCTACCCGGACAACGCCTTCGCGGATTACTGATACGCGCGCAGGCTGATGAGCGAAACCCCGGACTTCGCGGCGACGGGCGTACGCCTCGACCGCCCGGTCGACGACGATCTGGACCACGTCCTCGGCCCCGCGCAGGCGCCGATCACGCTGGTGGAATACGGCAGCTACGCGTGCCCGCATTGCCGTGCGGCCAATGCGCGCATTACCGAAGTCCGCAACCAGTTGGGCGATCGTCTGCGCTATGTGTTCCGCCACCGGCCGCTGATCGGCAGCGACATCGCGCGGCCTGCGGCCGAACTGGCGGAGTCCGCCGCCGACCATGCGCAGTTCTGGGACGCGCACGTGGCCTTGATGACGCGATCGCCGGACTTGACCGAGGAGGATTTGCGAGCGGTTGCGGACACGCTGGGCCTGGCGCGGCTGGAGGCCGACATGGCGCGCGAGGTGGCCGAACGGGCGCGGCAGCGCGTGACGCGCGACATCGACAGCGCGCAGGCCAGCGGCGTGCGCTACACGCCGACGTTTTTCATCAACGGGCGCCGCTACGACGGGCCCTGGGATGAAAGCTCCTTTACCGATGCAATGCTGGGCTCGCTCGGGCATCGCGTCCGCACGGCCGCACTGAGCTTCGCGAGCTGGGCGCCGTCGGCCGGCATCCTGCTGCTGCTGGCCTCCATCCTGGCCATGGTCCTCGTCAATTCCCGTCTGGGTACCGATTTCGAAGCCTTCTGGCATACCGGATTCGGTTTCGCATTCGGCGGGGCCGGCTTCCGGATGTCCCTGCTGCACTGGGTCAACGATGCGCTGCTGACGATTTTCTTTCTCGTCGTGGGGCTCGAAATCAAGCGCGAATTCACCGTCGGCCATCTGGCCAGCCGTCGCGCCGCCGCCTTGCCCATCGCGGCCGCGATCGGCGGCATGGCGGTGCCGGCGCTCATCTACCTCTTGCTCATCCCGGCGGGGCCGTGGTCGCTAGGCTGGGGCGTGCCAATGGCGACCGATACCGCCTTCGCCGTGGCCCTGGTCGCGATGCTGGGCGCCCGCGTGCCGGTGGAGCTGCGCATCTTCCTGACGGCGGCCGCCATCGTCGACGACATCGGCGCCATCATCGTCGTGGCCATCTTCTATTCCGGCGACCTGCACGCCGGCTATCTCGCCGCCGCGATCGCCCTCACCGGCGTACTGGCCCTGTTGAACCGAGCGGGGATCTATCGTGTCCTGCCCTACATGCTGACCGGAGTTGCGCTATGGGCCTGCGTGCATGCCGGCGGCCTCCACGCCACCCTGGCCGGCGTCATCCTGGCCACCTTCATCCCTACGCGTCCGCCGCCCGACTACACGACCCTCGCGATGCAGGCCGAAGCGATCCTGACGACCGAGGCCCGGCACCGCGGCGAGCAATTCCGCCGCGGGCCGTCCGCACCTGCGCTGCAGGCGCTGGACGCGATCCATGATCGCCTGGAATCCCCGGCGGACCGCATGCTGCGCAATGCCGCGCCGCGATCCAGCTATCTGGTGCTGCCGATCTTTGCCCTGGCGAATGCCGGAGTCCCCATCAGCACGGATGTGTTCAGCCAGCACGGCATGCTCGTGCTCGCCATCGTGGCCGGCCTGTCCGTCGGCAAGCCGCTGGGCTTCATCCTGGCTTCCGCCTTGGCCGTTCGCCTCGGACTCACGCACAAGCCCGAGGCGTATTCCTGGCGGCAGCTCGCGGGTGCCGGGACATTGGCCGGCATCGGCTTCACCATGTCGCTCTTCATCGCCGGACAGGCGTTTCCGCTTGCCGGCGATTTCGCCGTCGCCAAGATCGCGGTGTTCGCCGCCTCGGTGTTGTCGTCCGTGCTCGGCGTGGCGATGCTTTGGCGCACACAGGCAAGTAAAACGGCACTAGCGGCATAAACTGGCTTCCATCACATCCGCCTCCGCAGCCGACATGCCCCACAGCGACTTCAGCGGTGAATTCCCGCTCGACCCCGATCTGATCTATCTCAACCATGCGGCGGTGTCGCCCTGGCCGCATCGCACGGCGGAGGCGGTGAAACGCTTTGCCGAGGAGAATCTGCACCAGGGCGGCCGCGATTACCCGCGCTGGCTGGAGACGGAAACCCATTTGCGCGAACAATGCCGGAGCCTGCTCAACGCCCCCTCAGTAGACGACATCGCACTCCTGAAGAACACGTCCGAGGCGCTGTCCGTCGTGGCGCATGGCCTGACCTGGCGGGCAGGCGACAACGTGGTCATCAGCGACCAGGAATTCCCGTCCAACCGCATCGTCTGGCAGTCGCTGCAGGACCAGGGCGTGGAAACCCGCTGCGTCGACCTGTCGCGCGGCGCGTCGCCCGAACAGGCGCTCGACACGTGCATGGACGACCGCACCCGCCTGCTGGCGATCAGCTCGGTGCAGTACGCCAGCGGACTGCGGCTGGACCTAGTGCAGCTGGGCGCCCGTTGCCGCGCGCGCGGCGTGCTGTTCTGCATCGACGCCATCCAGAGCCTGGGCGCGCTGCCGCTGGATGTCCAGGCCTGCGGCGCGGATTTCGCCATGGCCGACGGCCACAAATGGCTGCTCGGGCCGGAAGGCTGCGCGGTGTTCTACGTCCGTGCCGAGGCCGGGGATCGGCTACGGCTTCGGCAGTATGGCTGGCACATGGTGGAACACCCTCTGGATTTCTCGCGCCACGACTGGCAGGCGGCAGCGAGCGCACGCCGCTTCGAATGCGGCAGCCCGAACATGCTTGGCATTCATGCCCTGAGCGCGAGCCTTGCACTGCTGGCCGAGGTGGGCATGGAGACGGTGGCGGTGCGCGTGCTTGAAAACAGCGCTTGGTTGATGGAGGCCTTGAGCCAACTCCCAGGCATCGAGATTCTCACTCCGCGGCAACCCGGGCGTTATGCAGGGATCGTCAGCTTCCGCCATCGCCGCATCGACGCGGCAGACCTGCACCCGCACCTGCTTGTGAGGAATGTGGTCTGCGCCCAGCGCGGCGGCGGCGTGCGCTTTTCGCCGCATTTTTACACCACCGAAGCGCAATTGGCGGCTGCGGTCACCGCAGTGGCAGAGGCGATCTCCTGCCAGGGCTAACACGCCCTAGACGGGTTGCAGGCAATGGACGCTGAATAGCGCGTCGTCGTCCTGCCATACGCGCAGGCTGGCCAGCCCGGCTTGCGCCGCCAGCGCCTGGAATTCCTCGACGCTGAACTTGTAGGAATTCTCGGTGTGGATGCTTTCTCCGGCCTGGAATTCGAAGCAGCAGCCGTCGATCCGGACACGTTGCGGCGCGGTGGCAACCAGATGCATCTCGATCCGGCCCAGTTGCGCGTTGTAGAAGGCTTCATGGCGGAAGGCCGCGAGGTCGAAATCGGCATCCAGCTCACGGTTGATCCGCGCCAGCAGGTTCAGGTTGAACTGCGCGGTGACACCCTCGCTGTCGTTGTAGGCGGCATGCAGGCGCGACGGGGCTTTCTTGAGGTCGACACCGATCAGCAGCCGGCCCTCGGGACCGATGATTCCGGCGATGCGCTGCAGCAGATCGCAGGCCTGGCCGGGATCGAAGTTGCCGATGCTGGAGCCGGGAAAGAAGGCCGACCGCTGCTTCGCCGCGACGACACCGGGAAGCGCGAGCGGCCTCGAATAATCGGTGCAGATCGCATGCACCTGCAGTTCCGGATGGTCCTCGGCGATGGCCCCTGCCGACAATCGGAGCGGCTCGCGCGAAATGTCGATCGGCGCATAGGTCCGGGGCTGCAGCGCATCGAGCAGCACGCGTATCTTGGTATCGCTGCCGCTGCCGAGCTCGAACAGCAGGCCGTCATTGCCCAGCATCTCGGCCATGTCTTCGCCATGCCGCTGCAGCAGATCGATTTCAGTACGCGTCGGGTAGTATTCCGGCAGCCGGGTGATGGCATCGAACAGCTGCGATCCGCGTTCGTCGTAGAAGAATTTGGGCGACAGCCGACGGGTTTTCCGGCTCAGTCCGGCGATGACGTCCGAGTGGAAATCCCCCAACTCGGGATGCAAATCATGGAAGTGGAAATTCGGAAGCGCCGTTTCCATCATGCATCCTCCGCCAGCCGGATTCCCTGAAACTGCCAGCGCTCGTGGGGATAGAAGAAGTTGCGGTAACTGGCGCGGACATGATCGGCGGCGGTGACGCAGGCGCCGCCACGCAACACCATCTGGCTGCACATGAACTTGCCGTTGTATTCGCCGAGCGCACCGGCGGCAAGCCGAAAGCCCGGATAGGCTTGATAAGGCGAGGCAGTGTGTTCCCACACGTCGCCATACATCTGCAGCAAGCCGTTCCCGGGCGGTGCAGGCGCCGGATGCAGCCTGCCGCTATCGCACAGATTGCCGGAAACGGTCAGCCCGCGCGCCGCGATTTCCCATTCGGCTTCCGTGGGCAGCCGTTTACCCGCCCAGGCGGCATACGCGTCCGCTTCGTAATAGCTGACGTGGCAGACTGGTTCCTCCAGGTTCAGCGGGCGCATCCCGCCAAGCGTGAATTGCCGCCATGCCCCGTCTTGCGATTCCCAGTACAGCGGGCTCGACCAGTGCAGGCGTCTCGACGTCGCCCAGCCGTCGGAGAGCCAGAATGCGGGGTTGTCGTAGCCGCCGTCTTGCATGAACGCGAGAAACTCGCCGTTGGTCACCGGGCGCGAGGCCAGGCGGAACGCGTTCAGATAGACCCGGTGGCGGGGCTTTTCGTTATCGTAGGCAAAGCCGCCGCCCGAATGGCCTATCTCGTGGATGCCCCCGGGAAGCGCGATCCAGTGCAGAGGCGCAGCGGCCGATGAGGTTTCGGGCAGGTCGTCGCGGTAGGCGGGACGCAATGGATTGGCGCTGAAGTTGAACTTGATGTCGGTCAGCAGCAATTCCTGATGCTGCTGTTCGTGATTGAGACCGATCTCGAGCCGCTGCTGCAGGGCCGGCCATATGTCGTCGCCGGCGCGCTGCAGCAGCGTCAGCATGTGTTCGTCCACGTGCGCCCGGTAACGGATGATGTCGTCGACGCCCGGACGCGACAGAAATCCCCGCTCCTGGCGGGGATGGAATTTTCCGATCTGCTCATAATAGGAATTGAACAGATAGCCGAACCGGGGATGGAATTCCGCATAGCCCGGCTGGTAGACCTTCAGCAGGAAGGTCTCGAAGAACCAGCTCGCATGCGCCAGATGCCATTTGGCCGGACTGGCCTCGGGGGCGGCCTGGATCACATAATCCTCGCGCGTCAACGGTGCGCACAGCGCTTCGCTCTGCTGTCGCACGTTCAGATAGGCATTCGGCCAAACGCTGCGCTGTTCATCCGGCAATGCCGGCATTGAATCGGGAATGACCATGGTTTCTTAATTTGCCTGCTTGAATGTCAGAACATCGCGTGGTCTTTGTCCCGTGCCGGGCCTGCCTGGCGGAGGGCCTTCCGGTGCACACACTGCGACGCATAGTCTACTAGGATCATAGTTTGCCGCTTGCGCTTGTAAAGTTCGAAGGGGAATCATGGACAGACCGACCGCGTCTCGCACGGAACCCTGGCCCAGCCTGCCGCTTGAGGCCTGGCGCGACACCTACGCGACCTTGCACCTGTGGACCCAGATCGTCGGCAAGATCCGGCTGGTGCAAAGCCCCTGGATCAACCATGCCTGGCATGTCACGCTGTATGTGACGGCGCGCGGCCTCACCACCACCGCCATCCCGTATGGCACCCGGGCTTTCCAGATCAATTTCGACTTCATCGCGCATCGGTTGACGATACAGTCGAGCGACGGCGGAATGGCGTCCTTTTCGCTCCAGGCGCAATCGGTGGCTGCGTTCTATGCGCGCCTGATGGCCGAACTGGATGCGCTCCAGCTTCATGTGGAACTTCATCCCCTTCCTTGCGAAGTCGCCGACCCCCAACCCTTCGACCGGGACAAAACGCACTGTGCCTACGACCCTGAGTTTGCCAGCCGGTTCTGGCAGATCCTGGTTCAGGCGGACCGGGTATTCAAGCAGTTCCGCGCGCGTTTCATGGGCAAGTGCAGCCCGGTGCATTTCTTCTGGGGCGCACCGGACCTGGCAGTGACGCGATTCTCCGGACGACCGGCCCCGCGGCATCCCGGCGGCATTCCGAACCTGCCGGACTGGGTGACCCGGGAAGCCTACTCGCACGAAGTCAGCAGTTGCGGGTTCTGGCCCGGCGGCGGCCCGATTCCCTATGCGGCGTTCTATTCCTATGCCTATCCGGAACCTGCAGGCTACGCCGAAGCGAGGGTCGAACCCGCCGCTGCCTTCTACAGCACCGAGCTTCGCGAGTTCATCCTGCCCTACGATGCCGTGCGACAGGCGACGACGCCGGACGATACGCTGCTCGCCTTCCTGCAAACGACTTATGACGCCGCAGCCGACCTGGGCGCCTGGGATCGCGCATCGCTCGAACGTGATGGCGATTCGATTGGCCCAGCCTGATAATGTCCAACCGAAAAGCGCGCAAAGCCCGGCCGATTCCACGCGTCGCCCGCATGGCCTTGCGCTTCATCCACATTCATTCCGGATCGATCCGCCATGCCCTCTCTTACCCTCGTCATCGGCAACAAGAACTACTCCTCCTGGTCGCTGCGCCCCTGGCTGCTGCTGCGCCAGACGGGCATTCCCTTCGAAGAGGTGCGCATTCCGCTGTACGCGCCGGGGTCGACTGAGGCGTTGGCGACGTGGTCGCCTTCGGGCAAGGTGCCGGCGCTGCACGACGGCGACCTCCGGGTGTGGGATTCGCTGGCCATCTGCGAATACCTCAACGAGCGTTTCCCGGACAAGCAGCTGTGGCCGCTTGACGCGGCGGCGCGGGCGGTGGCGCGGGCGGTGAGCGCGGAGATGCACGCGGGCTTTTCCGCGCTGCGCGAGCACATGTCGATGAACATCCGGGCGCGGCGTCCGGGCCAGGGGCGCACGCCGGAATGCCTGGCGGATGTCGGGCGCATCCTGGCGATCTGGACGGAGTGTCGCGCGCGCTTCGGCAACGGCGGCGATTTCCTGTTCGGGCGCTTTGGCATTGCGGATGCGATGTATGCGCCGGTGGTGCTGCGCTTCCAGACCTATGGCGTGGCGCTGGACGGCGCGGCGCGCGACTATGCGGAGGCAGTACGGGCGCTGCCGGCGCTGCAGGAATGGGTGGCGGATGGGGTGGCGGAAACCGAGCGCATCGAGATGTTCGAACGCGACGAATGAGGCGATGGGACGCCGGAACCACTATCACGTCTATGTGATCGAGTTGTCGAACGATGTCCTTTACGAAGGCCGGTTCAAGAAAGCCAACCCCGGCTACGTCACTGGCAAGCCCTGTCTCTATGTCGGCATGACGGGGCTGGACCCCGACGTGCGATTCGACAAGCACAAGGCCGGCATCCAGTCGAACCGATTCGTCAGGGAATACGGCCTGCGCCTGTTGCCTGAACTTTATGAACTCTACGGTCCGCTGACGTATGAGGATGCCCGAACTCTGGAGGTTGAACTGGCGATCGATTTCCGCGAGGCCGGATACGGGGTTTGGCAGGCGTGATCCGGATGCTGCACGGCTGCCGTGGTCATGCCTTGTCGGGAATGAACGTCAGTACCGCGCCATTGTTGCAGTAGCGCAGGCCCGTGGGCTTCGGCCCGTCCTTGAATACATGGCCATGATGACCACCGCAACGTGCGCAGTGATATTCGGTGCGCGGCAGCAGCAGTTTCAGGTCGGTCTTGGTTTCCACGTGTCCGGGAAGCACATCGTAGAAGCTGGGCCAGCCGGTGCCGCTGTCGTATTTGAACCGGGAAGGGAACAGCGGCAGACGGCAGGCCAGGCACACGTACAGGCCGCTGCGCGTTTCATGGTCGAGCGGACTGCTGAAAGGCCGCTCGGTGCCCTCCTCGCGCAGGATGTCGTACTGTTCCGGAGTAAGCCGTCGCTTCCACTCGGCGTTGCCGAGAACCAGCCTATCGATGCGTTCCCCCGCCCAGGCCGGCCCGGGCAGGGCGAACTGCATGAGCGCCGGCGTGCTGGCCGTCAGTTTGAGGAATGTCCGTCTGTCCATGATGATTCACCTCGTACGAACCGGTTCGCACCGGTCTATCTGTCCACATACCAGGCCGGGAACTGTTGTCGCAGCGCGGCGATCTTCGGCAAGTCGTTGATGACGATATACGGCTGGTTGGGATGACGGTCCAGATAATTCTGATGGTAGGCCTCCGCATCATAGAAACCTTTCAGTGGCACGACCTGGGTGACGACGGGGCGCCTGAACACGCCCGCTGCCTGGAGCTGGGCGATGTAGCCGTCGGCCACGCGCTTCTGATCGGCGTTGGCATAGAAGATCGCCGAGCGGTATTGCGTGCCGGTGTCCGGCCCCTGCCGGTTCAGTTCCGTCGGATCATGCGCGACGGAAAAGAACACCTTCAGAAGCTGCCCGTAGCTGATGCGCGCGGGGTCGTAGAAAATGTGCACCGATTCGGCATGGCCGGTCCGGCCGGTGCTCACCTGGTCATACGTGGCCGTCTCCGCATTGCCGCCGGCGTAGCCCGACACCACCCGGGTGACGCCCTTGACATGCTCGAACACACCCTCCATTCCCCAGAAGCATCCACCGGCCAGCACCGCCGTCTGCATGCCGCTCACACCGGCGAGCGGGGTGTCGACAACCGGGTCGGGCAAAGGTGCGGCGGGCGACGCGTACGAGCACCCTACCCACGCCATACCCAGGATTGATGCGATGACTGCAGCAACAAGACGATTCATGATGCACCTCCTTTGCTTCGATTCGGAAGGCCGGCGGGGGTGAAGCCCGGCCAGCACGCGCATTCCGGGATGCCACGGCTTCACCCTATCCTTGACCATAGTCCTTGGGGGGTCAGCTTTCTTTCGACTTCGCATCCGGAGACATGGTTTCCTTGGTCATGTCGTGCGGACAGGCTCCGGTGCGCGTGAAAACCTTTTGATCTGGCTCGATGGCTCGCTAGTATTCAGGCCGTTGCCCGAGAACTTTCTATTGTCTTACTACCCCAATGGGCACTCATGCCCGGATTTCTTTCATGTTCAAAAACAAGAATGCCCTGACGTCCCGCCTCGTCGCAGCATTGGGAATGGCTTCAGATGCACTGCCCGCGCTCGCCGATATCGAGGGGTCCGTCTTTGCCGGTTTCAGGCAGGTGCTCCAAAAGGGCCTGCTGATCTTCGCGCTCATCATCACGATTCTGTTCGCCATGATGTTCTATCAATACCAGCGCTCGGCCGAGGCTGTTCACTCGGTGGAGCATACACGGCAGGTCATCGCCTACATCAATGCGCTGCGCACCTACCTACTCAACCTGGACAACGCGGTCCGCCGGTACGCCGAGTCGCAGAACCGTACCGATCTCGACCCCAGCCTGATCTGCCGTCAATCATCGTGCCCCAGTGCCGGGCAGCTGATCGCCTTGATCGGCAGCGACGCCTCCCAGGCGGCCCGCCTGGCCCCTTTGCCGGCCCTGCAAGCCGCCTTGGAAACCGGGTTCAGCGCGCTGCAGCAAGGCGCGATGGGAGGTACCACCACGGCGTCCGGACAAGAGCTGGGCGGGTTCGACAAATCCGCCATCGAACAGATCCACCGCATCCTGATCGAAGCCGAACGGGAGGAGTTGAATCAGTTGGAAACGCGTGAGGCGGCGCGTGTCCATGGCGAAAGGCTGTCGTCGGCGCTGCTGGGAATCGCCGGATTATGGACAGGCCTGGCATTGTTCGGGCTGTACCGGGAAACCGTCCGCCTGATCCGGGCAGGCATCCATGCCGAGCAGACGATACGGCAACTCAGCCTGCGCGACCCGCTGACGGGGCTTGCCAACCGGCGCTTCCTGCAGGAAAACGAGCGACATCTGATCGCCGGCGCGCGCCGCGCGCGAACGCAGATGGCAGTGCTGGCTGTCGATCTGGACAATTTCAAGGCCGTCAACGACCAGTACGGACATGCCGCAGGCGACACGGTACTCGGAGTGGCGGCCCAGCGGATGAAGAAATTGCTCCGCGAAGCGGATGTGGTCGCCCGTTTCGGCGGAGACGAATTCGTCATCGTGCTGGCCCAGGTCGACGATGCAGAGGCCGCACGCGAGGTGGCACGCCGCGTGGTGGACAGCCTGCGGCAACCTATCCTGCTGACGGGCGGGGCAAGCGCGCACATCGGCGCATCCGTGGGAATCGCCATGTGCTGCGAGGACGGCGACACGCTGGATGCCTTGCTGAAGAAAGCCGACGCCGCACTTTACACCGCGAAACGCGACGGCAAAGGTACGTTCCGCCAGGCCGATGTCCAGCCTGTATAAAGCCATTCGTGCATCGATACCTGGGGCACCAAGTGACGCTTACTTAAGACCACGATGAGTATCCAGTCCAAGCGATCCGGTCTGCAGCCGCTGCTGATCTATGCGAGTTCATGGCCCGCTCACGTATGACGCCGCGCGGAACCTGACATGGTCCGGGCGACTGATTTCCATGAAGCACGGGTATGAGGTTGCCAGCTCGAGCCGGTTTATTTGGTGAGCGCCATGAACAACTGCGGCAGCCGTTCCGGCAGCCGCTCGACGTGGTCGATGACGGTGAACTGGCGGCCGAAGATGTCGCTGACGTATTCGTCGGCCTTGGGGTCGAGGCTGATGCAGTAGGTGAAGATATTGTCGCGATCGAGCTCTTTCACCGCCTGGCGTGCGTCCTCGATCAGCAGGCGCTCGTCGTGGGTATCCACGTCGGACGGCTTGCCGTCGGTGAGGATGAGCATGAGCTTCTTGTCGGCGGAACGCGCGCCGAGGTAGTGGGCGGCGTGGCGCATGGCGGCGCCCATACGGGTGGAATAGCCCGCCTCCATCGCGGCCAGCCGTGCCTTGACGTCGTCGTTGAAGTGCTCGCCGTAGCCCTTGATGTGCAGGTAGCGCACGTCGTGGCGGGTGTTGGAATGGAAGCCGGCGATGGCGAACGGGTCGCCCAGCTTCTCGATCGCCCAGGCCAGCAGCGAGACGGCTTCCTGTGAGAGTTCGAGAATCGTCTGGTCGGAGCCCGCCGCCTTGTCGTTGAGCGACTCCGACAAATCGAGCAGCAGCATCACGGCGATGTCGCGGCCGTCGGTGCGGTGGCTCATGTTGATGCGCGGATCGGGGGTGGCGCCGCCCTTGAAGTCGATCAGCGAACGGATGGCGACGTCGAGGTCGAGCTCGCTGCCCTCTTCCTGGTAGCGGATGCGCACCTTGTCCTGCGGCTTCAGGAGGTCGAGCATCTTCTTCAGCCGCTTGGCGAGCGCGCCGTGCTTGGCGAGCAGGCGGTCGATGTCGGCCGGGTTGCCGCCGGGATGCAAGGCTTCGTACACGCTAGCCCAGTCCGGGCGGTAGGTCTGGCTGCTGCAATCCCACTCGGGATAATGGCGCGGCGGCAGGCCGCGGATTTCCTCGCCCGGTTCGATCTTGCGTTCTTCGTCGAAGACCTCTTCCTCGTCGCCCGCCTCGATGAATTTCCACAGCTGGCGGTTGTCGTCGCGGTAGTCGACTACGGTGTCGTCGAAGTGCACCTTGGCGAACTGGTCGCTCTGGCGGCGGGTCCTGGCGACGTAACTCAGCGCCAGTGCGGCGATTTCCTTCGTGCTGGATGCACCCGCTTCCATGACCGCGTGGAAGCGCTGCACGTAATCGTTGAGGTCGGCGTCCAGATAGCCGTGATCGGGATCGAGCAGCGCGCGCGACAGCATCGCCATGCGGTGACGCAGGCAGGAGGTGGTCTGCGGATCGCAGGCGGTCTCCAAGGGCTTCGGATGCAGCGCAAGGAACAGGCGGCGCAGGCCGGGGTATTCGCGGATCAGCAGCGTCTCGATGCGGCAGTCCTCGAAGAACTCGACCGCCATGCGCTGGAACGGGCTCCAGTTGTCGGCGACCTGCGCCTCGGACCAGCGGCGGTGGCCGACGATGTGGGCGAGCGTGGCGCGGTAGCGGTCGAGGCCGGAGACGTCGCCTGCATCGTCGTACACGTCCGGGAGGCGGATGCCGAGCTTGTCGTAATACGGCACCGGCTTGCGCAGCTCGTCGAACGCGGTGGAGTACGGCACCAGCTGGTCGCTGTCCTGCCACAGGCCGCGCAGGTAGAGGTCGAGCTTGCGCTCGACGTCCACCAACAATGTTCCGTGGCGCTCGCGCTGCAGAACGGCACGGGCGTCGGCCGACTGCAGGCTGAAGTAGTCCTTCTGCCGCTCAGGGTGGGTGCGGTAGTTGCGGATGCCGTATTCGACCCAGTTTTTCAGGCCAGCGAGCGTGAGCTGGCCGAGCAGGTTGGGCGCCTGAGCGAAGAATTCCGGCAGGCCGGGGCTGGGGAAGGTGGTCTGGTGGCCATGGATGGAGCCGGTGGTCCGCGCCTTCAGGTCCAGGGTGATGTCGAGGTAATGCTGCAACAGTCCCTGCGACTGCAGCCGGCGCGCCACCGGCGCGAGCGTCTGCAGGAAGGGCGTGATCGCTTTGCCGTTGGGCGATTTCTGCAAGCGCTGGATCAGCGTCATCACCGCAGGCAACGCTGCCTCGCCCACCGCCTTGGCGGCGGACGGCCACTCCTCCATGAACGCCAGCATCGGCTCGACGCCGCGCCCCAGCTTGCCGATGACGCGTCCCGCTTCGAGGTAGGCATCGATGCCTTCTCGGGTGAGGACGGCGAGCGCCTCGGCCATGACATCCTCGAACACCTCTTCGACCTGCGGAAAGCGGGTGTCGAGCTGCTTCCAGTAGGCAGCCATCAATGGGTGCTGGTATTCGGTTGTGGGGCTCACGCTCGAGACTTATGCAAACGTTGCGTCGATGGCATGATCGAGCGTCTCGCGGATGTCGGCGTCGTCGGTGATCGGACGCACCAGCGCCATGCGGCAGGCGTCGCGCGGTTCCACGCCGTCCTTGATCAGGGTCGCTGCGTACACCAGCAGGCGGGTGGAGATGCCTTCGTCGAGGCCGTGCCCCTTGAGGCTGCGGGCGACGCTGCCGATCTTCACCAGCTGCGCGGCCACGGCTGCGTCCATGCCGGTTTCCTTCGCCACGATCTGCGCTTCCAGCGCGGCATCGGGATAGTCGAAGTCGAAGGCGGTGAAGCGCTGCTTGGTCGACTGCTTGAGGTCCTTCATCAGCGTCTGGTAGCCGGGGTTGTAGGAGATCACCAGCTGGAAATCGGGGTGGGCGTGGATCAGCTCGCCCTTCTTGTCGAGCGGCAGGGTGCGGCGGTGGTCGGTCAGCGGATGGATCACCACGGTGGTGTCCTGGCGCGCTTCGACAATCTCATCGAGGTAGCAGATGGCGCCGATGCGCGCGGCGGTGGTGAGCGGGCCGTCGAGCCAGCGGGTGCCGTTGGCTTCCAATAAATACCGCCCAACCAGATCGCTGGCGGTCATGTCCTCGTTGCAGGCCACGGTGATCAGCGGCTTGCCGAGCTTCCACGCCATGTATTCGACGAAGCGCGATTTCCCGCAGCCGGTCGGCCCTTTCACCATCACCGGCAGGCGGTTGCGGTAGGCGGCCTCGTACAGCGCGACTTCATTCTTCTGCTGCTGGTAGAAGGGTTCCTGCTCAACCTTGTACTGGTCTTTGTTCGTCATCGTTATTCCTCGCTACGGAAGAAAAAACGCCCCCAGCAAGCCGGGGGCGTGTAGCGCGGGAGGGTTTTCGGCGGCTAGGAGATCGCTTCAAACCGGTCCCGCGTGGGGACGAGATTCCATCCCCGCTTGCTTATTTGTGCACGCCGAGCTTTTCGCGCCAGCCCGGGAACAGCTTGTCGGCATCGCCCGGGAAGGACTCGAACGCACGGGCGAATTCCTTGTGCTCCTTGGCGAACTCGATCGGATCGGCGCCCGACTTCCAGCACTCGTACGACTGGCGCAGGGAGATCGCACCGGCCGCCGGGCTGTCGATGTGGCCGTAGGAGCCGCCGCCGGAGGTGTTGATGACGTTGCCGTGGCCCAGGTTCTCGAAGAAGCCGGGCAGACGCAATGCGTTCATGCCGCCGGAGATGATCGGGGTGGTGGGCTTCATGCCGTACCACTTCTGGAAGTAGACCGGGCCCTGGCACTCGTCGCGCTCGATCATGTAGGCGATGCCCTTGTCGGTGGCGTCGCCTTCCATCTTGCCGTAGCCCATGGTACCGACGTGGATGCCGGACGCACCCTGCAGGCGCGAGATCTTGGCCAGCACGAACGCGGTATAGCCACGCTTGGCAGACGGCGAGGTGATCATGCCGTGGCCGGCGCGGTGGTAGTGCAGGTACTGGTTGGGGTACTGACGGCGGGCAGTGGTGATCATGCCGGGGCCGCCGACGAAACCGTCGACCAGGAAGGCCAGCTTGTCGGCGTCGGGGCCGAAGGTTTCCAGCGCGAAGTCGGCGCGGGCGCACATTTCGTAGTGGTCGTCGGCAGTGATGTTCATCGAGAACAGCTTGGCCTGGCCGGTTTCGTCCTGGGCGCGCTTCATCGCGTCATACACGAGGGGGATGGTCTTCTTCAGCGGCGAGAACACCTGGTTGCCCTGAGGTTCGTCGTTCTTGATGAAGTCGCCGCCCAGCCAGAACTGGTAGGCTGCATTGGCGAAGGGTTCGGGACGCAGGCCCAGCTTCGGCTTGATGATGGTGCCCGCGATGTAGCCGCCGTTCTGGATCGGACGACCCAGGATGCGCCACAGGTCGGAGATGTCTTTGGAGGGACCGTCGAACAGCTGGATGGCACGCTCGGGGAAATAGATGTCGATCATCTTGGCGTGCTCGATGTCGCCCATGCCCTGGTTGTTGCCGATGGCAAGCGTCAGGAACGAGACGATCATCATGCGGCCGTCGGTCACGTTGCGGTCGAACAGGTCCAGCGGATAGGCGATCCGCATGTCTTCGGTGGCTTCGTCGATCAGGTAAACCAGCGCGTCGACGCCCTTGGTGAACTCGTCGGTGGTGGACACTTCGACGTTGGTGCCGGTCGAAGACTCGGCGGCGAAGTGCGCGGCAGCTTCGAGGTAGCCATGGCCGGCCTTGGGCTTCATCTTGTAGGCGACGAGGATGTGCTTGCCACCCTTGATCAGGTCTTCCTCTTTCAGGGAGAGGTCGGCGTAACGTGCGGATTGATCCATTGCTTGGCTCCTGCGGTAGATGAACAAGGCTTCAAGGCTTATGCCCCTGAAACCGACAGGGGCGGACTATACGCAGAGGCTTATATAATTAAAATTCAATAGTTCTGATAAAAACCATATCTTTAAACTTATACATATATGCGCCGCCTGACACTTCGCCAATTCAGGGTGTTTGAAGCAGTCGCCCGTCATCTGTCGTTTTCGCGGGCGGCCGAGGAGCTGCATCTGTCCCAGCCCGCCGTCTCCATGCAGGTGAAGGGCATCGAGGCCATCCTGGGTGTCCCGCTCACCGAACAGCTGGGAAAAAAGATTTTCCTCACCGACGCCTGCCTCGAGGTGCTGCATGCCAGCCAGGCGATCACCGCCCGCCTCGACGACCTGCAGTACAACCTTGCGCAGTTGCGGAGCGTCGACACGGGTCGTCTCAACATGGCCGCGACCTCGACGGTGAACGCCGTCGCCACCGATATCCTCGCCCGCTTCCGCGGCCACCATCCCGGGGTGGCGATCCATCTGGACGTCTCCAACCGGGCGGCCGTGCTGGACCAGCTCGTCGGCAACCGCATCGATCTCGCCATCATGGGCCAGGTGCCGGACGGGCTCGGTCTGGAAGCCACCCGTTTCCTGGATAACCCGCTGGTCGTCATCGCCCCGCCTGACCACCCGTTGGTCGGCAAGAAGAAAATTTCCGTGCGCGACCTGGCGTCCGAATCCTTCCTGGTGCGCGAAGCGGGTTCCGGCACGCGCGGCGCGATGGAGCGCTTCTTTGCCGCCCGCGGGCTGGAAATCCAAAGCAGCATGGAAATGAGCAGCAACGAAGCGATCAAGCAGGCGGTGCAGGCCGGCCTCGGCCTGGGCATCCTGTCGCTGCAGACGCTGGAGATGGAACTGGCGCTCAAACGGCTGGCGGTGCTCGCGGTCGAGGGCTTTCCCATCATGCGCCACTGGTACGTCGTGCATCGCACCGACAAGCGGCTGTCGCCCGTGGCGCAGGCATTCAAGACCTTCGTGCTGGGACCGGCGAATTCACCTGTCTAAACGACACTCGGCTAGAATTACCTCAGTCGGGGTACCAGCCCCCGGCGTCAGGATGCTCGCATCCGCAAGACGGTGTCCCGTCCAAGACTGGTTCTTATCCTTTGACCTGGAGCCTATTGCTTGGACACCGCACACGCTAGCCGACCCGCGCCCGTCACCCTGGGCACATCCTTCAAATACTGGCTCAAGCTCGGCTTCATCAGCTTCGGCGGTCCCGCCGGCCAGATTGCGATCATGCACCACGAACTGGTGGACAAGCGCCGCTGGATTTCCGAGCAACGCTATCTGCACGCCCTCAACTACTGCATGCTGCTGCCCGGACCCGAGGCAACCCAATTGGCGATCTACATCAGCTGGCTGATGCACGGCATCCGAGGCGGCGTGATCGCGGGCGTACTGTTCTTTCTGCCGTCCTTTCTGCTGCTGTCAGGGCTCGCCGGCCTGTATCTCGCCTACGGCACGCTACCGCTGGTGCAAGGGGTGTTCTACGGCATCCGGCCCGCGGTGGTGGCGATCGTACTCTTCGCCGCGTGGCGCATCGGCAGCCGCGCCCTGAGAAACGACCTACTGTGGGGCATGGCGGCGCTGGCGTTCGCCGGCATTTTCGTTTTCAACGTCGCATTTCCGTGGATCGTGCTGGCCGCCGGCCTGCTCGGCGCCCTGGGCGGCAAACTCGCGCCACACAAGTTCAGGACAGGCGGGGGCCACGGCACCCGCCACGCACAGGCCGGGCCGGCGATCATCGACGACGATACCCCGCCGCCGGCACACGCGCGCTTCAGCTGGCGCAGGTTCGCGCTCACACTCGCTGCCTTCGTACTGATCTGGCTGGGTGCGATGGGCACACTCCTGGGCATGCCCGCTCTCCAGGCCATGGGCGCGTTCTTCACCAAGGCGGCCTTCCTCACCATCGGCGGCGCCTATGCGGTGCTGCCCTACGTCTACCAGGGTGGGGTCGAGCATTTCCACTGGCTCACCGGCCCACAAATGATGGATGGCCTGGCACTGGGCGAGACCACGCCCGGCCCGCTGATCATGATCGTCACCTGGATCGGTTATCTCGGCGGCGTCTCCGGCCAAGTGTTCAGCAACCCGGTCGCGGCCGGACTGGCAGGAGCAGCGGTCGCAACTTTCTTCACTTTCCTGCCGTCCTTCCTGTTCATCCTGGTGGGCGGCCCACTGGTCGAAGCCACCCGCGACGAACTGGCCTTCACCGCGCCGCTCACCGGCATCACCGCGGCCGTAGTGGGCGTCATCCTCAACCTCGCGGTATTCTTCGCCTGGCATGCCTTCTGGCCGCACGCCACGGCAGACGCGCCGTTCGCCGGCGGTTTCGACGAACTCCCCATCATCGTCGCCGTGGCCGCGTTCATCGCGCTGTCGCGATACAAGGCTGGCATCATGCCGGTGATCGGCGTATGCGCCCTGCTCGGGCTGGCTTATTCGTTTTTCATGTGAGGATCGTATGGAACCCGTTGCTCAACCCCTGAAACGCTGTGGATGCGGCAGTCCGACCGACAAATGCCCGGACCTGCCGCGCACCATCCAGCCTGCCAAGGTTAATCCCGACAACACGCTGGTGTTCGACGTGCGGCGCGAGGCCGATTACGCCGCGTCAAACGAGATCATCCCGGGTGCGCTGTGGAAAAATCCGGACAAGATCGACGCCTGGATCGGCGCCCTACCGCTCACGCAGGACGTGGTGATCTATTGCGTGCGCGGCGGCGCAGTGTCCAATAACGTGGTCGATCGGCTGCAGGCTGCGGGCGTCAAGGCGCGCTTCATCGAGGGAGGCCTCGAGGCATACAAGGCGGCCGGCGGGAAAATCGCCCACAAGTAAGCCCCTGCCCGGAGCGAGTAGTTGACTAATTTGCTCGGTTATTCTATTGTGCGTCATCGCAATTAATTAATTATTTACTGCAAGGACTGCATCATGGAACGCGAAATCAACGGCAAAATGGTCGAGACCGACCCCGAAGGCTATCTGGTCAACCTGGAAGACTGGTCCGAGGAACTGGCAGTCGAGCTGGCCAAGGAAGACAAGCTGGAGTTGGGTGAAAACCACTGGAAGATCATCCACTACATGCGTGACTTCTTCGCCCAGAACGGCACCGCTCCCAACTTGCGCTTCCTGCAGAAGGGCCTGAAAGAAGAATTCGGCCCGGAATGGGGCGAGAAGAAATTCCTGTTCGACCTGTTCCCGTTCGGCCCAGCCAAACAGGCTGGCCGCTACGCCGGCACCCCGAAGCCGACCGGCTGCGTTTAAGTTCTAGTCAGCTCGTCAAAAGCCCCGCTCTGCGGGGCTTTTTTTCGGCTGTTCAGGGATGGCTGCGGAACATGAAGTACACCGCCCCCACCATGCACAGTGCCGCCCACAGGAAATCCCACTTCAATTCCACTTTCATGTACAGCACAGCGAACGGCATGAATACCGCCAGCGCAATCACCTCCTGCATGATCTTCAGCTGCGGCAGACTCATCACGGTGTAGCCGATACGGTTGGCCGGCACTTGCAGCAGATATTCGAACAGGGCGATGCCCCAACTGGCAAAAGCGGCGATCATCCAGGGCTTGTTGTTCATGTCCTTCAGGTGCGCATACCAGGCGAAGGTCATGAAGACATTGGAAAAGGTGAGCAGGATTAGGGTTTGCAGGGAGGCGGGCATGATCGACGTCCGGAATCGCACGGCGCCATTGTAGGGAATCCGCACGCCGTCAGGCTGTTAAAATGCGGCCTTTCGCATTGCAAGGGTCAGCATGATGAACGCGCCTCAGGTGGGTGTGGTGATGGGGTCTTCCAGCGATTGGGAAGTCATGAAACATGCGGCGATGCTGCTGAAGCAATTGGGCATCCACTTCGAAGCCAAGGTGGTGTCCGCGCACCGCACGCCGGACCTGCTGTTCGAGTATGCCGCCAGCGCCGAGGCGCGCGGGCTCAAGGCCATCATCGCCGGGGCGGGCGGTGCGGCCCATCTGCCTGGCATGATCGCATCCAAGACCATCGTCCCGGTGCTGGGCGTGCCGGTGCCGTCGAAATACCTCAAGGGCATGGATTCGCTGCTGTCCATCGTACAAATGCCGAAAGGCATTCCGGTCGCCACCTTCGCCATCGGCGAGGCGGGCGCGGCCAACGCGGCGCTGTTTGCCGCCTCGCTGATCGCCCGTTACGACGACGCTCTGGCGACCCGGCTCAACGAATTCCGCCGTAGCCAGTCGGACACGGTGATGGCGATGGACCTGCCCGATGTCGAGTAAACCGCTGCCCATCCTGCCCGGCGCGACGCTGGGGATCCTCGGCGGCGGCCAGCTCGGCCGCATGTTCACCATCGCCGCGCGCACCATGGGCTACAAGGTCATGGTGCTCGACCCCGATGCTGCCAGCCCCGCTGGTCAGATGGCTGATGTGCACCTACGGGCAGACTATGCCGACCATGAGGCGTTGAAGCGGCTTGGCGAAGCCTGCGCCGCCGTCACCACTGAATTCGAGAATGTCCCCGCCGCGAGCCTGATCGAACTGGCGAATCATTGCCGGGTATCGCCCGGCGCCGACGCCGTCGCCATCGTGCAGGACCGCAGCCACGAGAAATCCTGGCTCGCCCAGAACGGCTTCGCCACCGCGCCGTTCGCGCTGGTCTACAGCGAGGGGGACCTCGATGCCGGCATGGCCGACGTGGGGGCGCCCGCACTGCTCAAGGTCGCGCGCTTCGGCTACGACGGCAAGGGCCAGGCCCGCGTCAACACACGCGAGGAAGCGCGCGCCGCGTTCCGCGAATTCGACGGCCAGCCCTGCGTTCTGGAAGGCTTCGTCAAGCTGGAACGCGAGGTGTCGGTGGTACTCGCCCGCAGCGATGCCGGCAAATGCGCACTGTTCCCGGTGGCCGAAAACCGCCACGAGAACGGCATTCTCGACGTCTCCATCGTCCCCGCCCGCGTGCCGGAGAGTCTGGCGCACCAGGCATGCGAGATGGCGCGCGACGTGGCCAACAAGCTCGGCTACGTCGGCGTGATGGCGGTCGAGTTCTTCGTCGCCGACGGCCGCCTGATGGTCAACGAAATCGCGCCGCGCCCGCACAACTCCGGCCACTACACGCTCGACGCCTGCGTCACCGACCAGTTCGAGCAGCAGGTACGCGCCCTGTGCGGCCTGCCGCTGGGCGACACCCGACTGCTGTCGCCGGTGGCGATGGTCAACATCCTCGGCGACCGCTGGCAGGACGGCGGGCCGCACTGGAACACGCTGCTGTCGCATCCCAACATCAAGCTGCATCTGTACGGCAAGCAGACTGCCCGACCGGGCCGCAAAATGGGCCATTTCAACGTACTGGATGCCGATGCGGGCGCCGCGTTGCAACTGGCCGAACAGATGCGCGATGCGCTGTAGCGCGCTCACCTGTCGCCACTTTCGTCGGGCGTTTGCGCTGCTGCTCGCCGGCGGTGCAGCCGCCGTGGAAGCGGCGCAGCCGACCCTGCACATCGGCCCGCACGCCTTCCAGATCGAAATCGCGGACACGCCGCGCGAGCGTGCGCAGGGCCTGACCGGGCGCTCCTACCTGCCCGCCGATAACGGCATGCTGTTCGTATTCGACCGGCCGGGACGCTATTGCTTCTGGATGCGCGACACGCCGCTGCCACTGTCGATCGCCTTCATCGACGCGACGGGCCGCATCGCCAGCCTCGCCGACATGCAGCCACGCACCGAGACACGGCACTGCCCGAGCGTCGACGTGCGCTATGCGCTGGAAGTGTGGCAGGGCGAATTCCAGAAGCGCGGGATCACGCCGCGCATGCGGGTGGACGGCTTGCCGAAATAGGGCGTGCTAGGGTGCGATCGACCGCACCCGGAGCTCCATCTCGCGGCCCGCGTCGTCGCTACGCAGCACGCGCACCGGCAGGTAGTGGCGATCGATTGCCAGCCAGGCCTCGAAACGGCCGTCGTCATCGGCCACCCGCGCAATATGCAGGGTACGCAACGTACCCAGCGCAGTATCCAGCATGTCCTCGCCGCGTACTTCGTAGGTGTAGTCACGCAGTTTCTTTCCGTTGAACACCTGGTAAGTCAGCCGTTGTCCGTCGGGCGGCGGCGCCGTCAGCGCAAACTGGAAGAACAGACTCAATACATCCTGTACTTCGCCCCGATAGGCAAAGTGGCGCGGCGCCCCCTTCTCCGGCATCAGCGTGAGCTGGCCCTGCGTGGAATCAAAACGCGCGCTGCTGTATTTGTCGCCGCGTTGATCCCAGAACTCCCTGGGCTGCAAACCGCGCGGCGTGATACGGCCGCGGCTGGTCTGCACGAAGCGCCCCCGGTAGAACAGACCGGTCAGGCCGGTCGCCCCCACCACGCTGGTCAGCGTGTAGTGCTCCCCGTCGTTCACCCACACCAGGGTCTGTTCGCCCGATGCCAGCCCGTAGCGCACCTCGAACCGCAGGTCGATGCGCGGCGGCAAGGGGTTCAGAGGGACAGGCGGAGCAACGGCGGGTTCGACAGGTGGCGGAGCCGGAACAGTGGGCGGCGCCGTGAAAGCTGGCGCGGAATCGGCAACGACGGAAGCGGCGGGCGCTTCAGGTGCGGCCGCCTCGACAGGCGGTTCGGCTGGGGGCGCTCTAGGAAGCGGCGACGGAGGCGGTACAGCCGGCCGGAGGACTGCCGGTTTTTGCGCAGGCCGGGGGCGAGGGGAAGGCGAAACGGCTGCAGCGACCGGCACAGGGGCCGGAACCAGTTTCACGTCGATCGCCGCCGGCTCGGGAGGCGCAGACTCGTACGGAAGTCGCCATTCCAGCCCGCCCAGCAGGCCGCCATGCAAGAGCAGCGAGATGGCCAGCGCCCACCACCACAGGCGAACGCGGCGCCCCACCCGCTCAGCCTTTGACGCTGGCGCGTACCAGGCGCTGTTCGATCGTGACGCCGTCCTCGCTGACGCGGATTTGCACCGGCAGATTGTTGCGTGCCGGCGCCACCCACACCGTGACGGCCTTTTCGTCGGGTTTCTGCGTGATGCGTTGATACTGCTGGGTCGCCACCGCGCCCAGTGGCGTCTGGATGGACCCGCCATCGCTGCGCATGTAATGGTAGTCGTTGAGATCGCGACCGCTCACGACCTGCAGGATGTAATCGGTTGGCAGGCCGGGCGCGAACATGAACTGATAGAGCTGGGACAACTGGTCCTGCGCCCCGTCCTGCAAGCCATCCACCCGCCGCGACTCACCTTTGTACTGGTACGTGATATTGCGCTGCTTCCAATCGAGCCGGGCCGTCGCCAGCTTGTTGGGGGCGTCGCTGCGAGCGTGCTGAAACTGCATGGGCCGCAGGCCTTTCGGCGTCACCACCCCCGTGCTTTCCAGGTGGATATTGCCCGGCCACAGCATTTGGAGCGGGCCGCTGGCGCGGGTTTCGCTGGTCAGTACATAGCGGGTGCCGTTGCGGGTGAAGGTGTCGGTCACCTGGCCGAGCTTGATGCCGTTGCGGTAGAGGTCGTACACCACGTTCATCTGGGACGGGCCTGCCGCCTGGGCAGATCCCGCAACCAGCGCGGCAGCGAGCAGGATGGTCTTGAGCATGGTCACGTTCCGGGTGATAACACAGACTGTGACGCCAAATCGTCCTTCAAGTTTACGTGGCCATGAACATTGATCAGCCGGCCCTCGGCAAACCAGCGGATGGCCTGGGGATAGATGCGATGCTCCTGTGCCAGCACCCGCGCCGCGAGCGTGTCCGGCGTGTCGTCAGCGCGCACCGGCACTGCCGCCTGGGCGACAATCGGGCCGTGATCCAGGTCGGCGGTGACGAAATGTACCGTGCAGCCGTGGATTTTCACGCCTTCGGCGAGCGCGCGCTCGTGCGTCTTCAGCCCCGGAAACATGGGCAGCAGCGACGGATGGATATTCAGCAGTCGGCCCTCGAAACGCGCGATGAAAGCCGGGCTGAGGATGCGCATGTAGCCGGCCAGCACCACCAGGTCGGGGCGGTGGCACTCGATTTCATCGGCCAGCAAGGCATCGAAGGCCGCACGGTCCGGGTACTGCGTATGATCGAGCGCGACGGTGGGGATGCCTTGCGAGCGGGCATATGCCAGCCCTGCCGCCTGTGGCCGGTTGCTGATGACGGCCGCGATGTCGATCGGTAGCTGCGCCTCGATCATTGCCTGAAAGTTGCTGCCACGCCCGGACAGCAGCACGACGACGCGGATAGGGCGGGCTAACACCAATTTCGCACCTGCGACGAGGCCGATTCGGGATGCAGCCCGCGAAGCGAGACGCGTCGCAGTGCAGCCACTGCAAGCGGCTCGCGACAAAGAGATGCGCCCGAAGCGGCCCTGTCCCTCCGGGTTGCCGCGGGAAAGCGCGTCTGCGGCGTTGTGGCGCTTGGCAAGGGAATGGCTCTTGCTTGCGCGCCACGCCTTGCATCCATCGCTTTTCCGCGGCAACGCAGGCGTGAAATTGGTGTTAGCCCGCCCTCATTCACGAATAGATCACCTGCTCCGCGCCGTCCGGGCGCGCGACGATTTCGCCGATCTGCCACACAGTTTCGCCGCTAGCCTGCAAATGCGCCATCGCGGCAGCGGCGTCAGATGCGGAAACGACCACACACATGCCGATACCGCAGTTGAAGGTGCGCAGCATTTCGGCTGGCTCGACGTTGCCGGCCTGCTGCAGCCAGTCGAACAGCGGGGGCCGCGTCCAACTTGCCTGATCCAGCTTTGCCGCCACCCCATCCGGCAGGCAGCGCGGCAGGTTGCCGGTGATGCCGCCGCCGGTGATGTGGGCCATACCCTTGACGTCGAGCTTCGCCATCAGCGCCAGCAGCGGCTTGACGTAGATGCGCGTCGGCGCCATCACGGCGTCGGCAAACGGGCGGCCATGGAAGTCCGATTTCAAGCCGATGTGGCTGAGGTCGATCAGCTTGCGGATCAGCGAGTAGCCATTGGAATGCGCGCCGCTGGACGCGAGCCCCAGCACCACGTCGCCCGGCACGATGGACCGGCCGCCGATGACCTTCGACTTTTCGACCACGCCGACGGCGAAACCGGCAAGGTCGTATTCGCCTTCCGCATACATGCCGGGCATCTCCGCGGTCTCGCCACCGATCAGCGCGCAGCCGGCCTGCTCGCAGCCGGTCGCAATGCCGGCGATCACCGCCTCGGCGGTATCGAGCGTGAGCTTGCCACAGGCGAAGTAGTCGAGGAAGAACAGCGGTTCGGCGCCCTGCACCAGGATGTCGTTGACGCTCATCGCGACAAGGTCGATGCCGACGGTATCGTGGCGGTTGAGTTCAAACGCCAGTTTCAGTTTGGTGCCGACGCCGTCGGTGCCGGAGACCAGCACTGGTTCCTGGTATTTCTTGGAAATCTCGACCAACGCGCCGAAACCGCCGATGCCGGCCAGGACTTCGGGGCGCATGGTGCGCCTGGCCAGTGGCTTGATGCGCTCGACCAGTGCATCGCCGGCGTCGATATCGACGCCGGCATCTTTATAGGAAATGGAAGACACGCCCGGCTCCAGAATCAAAAAGTGCGCTATTTTACCGCCTATGCACACGATCCGACGCCCGGGCTTCCCCGGTAACACTCCCTGGCTTGCCTTTGCGGTCCTGCTCGTCTCGGGCGGACTGATCTACTTGTTGGGACCCATCCTGACGCCGTTCCTCGCAGGCGCCTTGCTGGCTTATATCTTCGACCCGCTGGTCGACCGGCTGGAAACACATGGACTGTCGCGCACGACCGGCACGGCGATCGTCATCGTTCTGGCAGGGCTAGGGGTGTCAGCCCTATTGCTGGTGGCGCTGCCGCTGTTCGAGGGACAATTCGCCGAACTGAGCCAGCGCGTGCCTGCTGCGCTCGACATGCTGCGGACCCGCTTCCTGCCGTGGCTGCAGCAGACCTTAGGCATCGGCATCGATTTCAACCTGGCCGCGCTGAAGACCTGGCTCACCGAAAAAGCCACCCAGAGCGGGACTTCGTGGCTTCCCTCCCTGCAAACCGGCGCCCTTGCCATCGTCGGCGTGCTGGTTAATCTGCTGCTGATCCCCGTCGTGATGTTTTATCTCCTGCGGGACTGGGACGTCATGGTGGCGCGGATCGCGACCCTGGCACCGCGTCGCTGGCTGGGGACCGTCACCCGCGTTGCCTGCGACATGGACACGGTAGTCGGCGAATTCCTGCGCGGCCAGCTGGCGGTGATGGCGACCCTGTCGCTTTATTACGCCCTTGCGCTGTGGGCGGCGGGGCTCGATTACGCATTGCCGATCGGCATCCTTACCGGCGTGCTGTCCTTCGTGCCGTTCCTCGGCTTCGGCCTTGGCGTGATCCTGGCGCTGCTGGTGGCCCTGCTGCAATTCACCGACTGGACCGGCGTAGCCTGGGTGGCAGGTATCTACCTCGCGGGGCAGGTACTGGAAAGCTATGTCATCACCCCGCGCCTGGTCGGCAAGCGCGTCGGCCTGCATCCGGTGGCAGTCATCTTCGCCTTAGCGGCATTCGGCCAGTTGTTCGGCTTCGTCGGCGTGCTGCTGGCAGTACCGCTGGCGGCAATCCTGTTGGTGGCGCTGCGCGAATTGCGCGGCGTATACGAAGCCAGCGACTTCTATGCCGGCAGCTATAATGCCGGCTCTTTCGATTCCGCTTCGTCCACTATGTCCGCACCCCTATTCGAATCGCACATCGCGTCGCTGCCGCTGGTCCACCGCGGCAAGGTGCGCGACATCTACGCCGTCGGCGACGACAAGCTGCTGATCGTCACCACCGATCGCCTGTCGGCCTTCGACGTGGTGATGCCGATCCCCATTCCCGGCAAGGGTGAGGTGCTGACCAGGGTGTCCGCCTTCTGGTTCGACAAGCTGAAGACCATCGTGCCGAGCCAGGCGCTCGATATCGCACCGGAATCGGTCGTGGCGGATTCCGAACGCGATCAGGTCGCCGGGCGCGCCATCGTGGTGAAAAAGCTGAAGGCCTTGCCGGTCGAAGCGATCGTGCGCGGCTATCTGGCCGGTTCCGGCTGGAAGGAATACCAGGCCGGCCAGTCGGTCTGCGGCATTCCTCTCCCCGCCGGGCTTGTGCAGGCCAGCCGCCTGCCGGAACCCATCTTCACGCCATCGACCAAGGCGGCGCTCGGCGCGCACGACGAGAACATCGCGTTTGAGCAGATGGCCACCCTGATCGGCCAGGATCTGGCCACCCAGGTACGCGACGTCAGCCTTGCCCTGTATAAATCTGCCGCAGAGTATGCGCTCACACACGGGATCATCATCGCCGACACCAAATTCGAATTCGGACTGGACGAAGCCGGCAAACTGGTGTGGATCGACGAGGCCCTGACGCCTGATTCGTCGCGCTTCTGGCCGGCCGATCAATACCAGCCGGGAAGCAGCCCGCCCAGTTTCGACAAGCAGTTCGTGCGCGACTGGCTGGAAGGCAGCGGCTGGAACAAACAGGCGCCAGGGCCGGCGCTGCCCGCCGAGATCGTGGCCAAGACCAGTGAGAAATACCGCGAGGTAATGACGCGGCTGCTGGCTTGAACGCCTGCTACTTCAGGGTATCGTTCAGAAACGACGCAACTGTCTCGACCATTTCGCCCTCGTGGCCGGTGTAAAAATGGTCGGCGTGCGGGATCACCACCTGCTTTGAATGATCAGCCGTCAGGCTGCCTTTGCGCTTCGCCGCATCCGTCAGCACCGGCGGCAGGTCGTTGTCGCCATACATATCGAGAACCGGCAGTTTCAACCCGGCATAGTCATCCTGCTGCAGCCCCAGACTCGCCCACGCTTTCACCACGGCATCGGGCTGGCCGCTGAAATAGGCGCGGCTCATTCGCGAGCCCATGCTGTGGGAAACGACAGCCAATTGCGTGTAGCCTTTCGCCTTGAGGAAATCGACGGCCTGGGCGATGCGCTCGGCGGCCTCCGGGAAGGTCGGGAGATAGGCCGCGCCCTCGGCATCCGCGGCAAGCACCGGCATCTGGATCGACAGGGTGGCAAAACCGCGATCGGCCAGTTCGGTGCGCAGCGTGCCGACCATGCCCCAGTCGGGATGGATCCCCATGCCATGGACGACGATGACCGCCTTGTCGCCTGCGACGGGCGTGAACAACGCAAGAAATTTGTGATGGCCGCGCGGCGTCTGCAAATAGACCGGATCGCCCACCACCAGTCCAGGCACCACCTCCTCCGCCCATTTTTTCTCACGCGCATAATCGGCCGCTGGTTCGGCAAACACGACGACGGAGAACAAGGCAACCAGACCGCCCACCAGCCCCATCCAAATGTTTTGCTTCATCTCGATTCCCCGCAGAGTTAAAGTTAACCTTTCATTTGCCCGATAATTCTACGAATTCGTGGTTTTATCAACCATCCAGGTAAATATAAAGTGACCGCCAAGCCGTTGCGCATTGTGCCCTCTTCTGCACCCTCCACCCCACAGCGCGACTTGCGGTCCCGCGGCGCCGCGCGCGTCGTCATCGTCGACGACCGGAGCACAGCGCGCAGCCTGCTGGAAGGCCTGGCCCGTACGCTGGAACCGGGCGTGATCGTGGAGAGCTACGCGGATCCGCTCGACGCCCTGACGCACATGCTGAACAAGGGCACGCCCGATCTCATCATCACCGATTACCGCATGCCCGGCATGGACGGCATCGAATTTACCCGTCGTATCCGAGCGGAACGCCGTCTGGCCGATGTCCCCATCATCATTGTCACCGTGGTCGAGGACCGCCAGATCCGCTATCAGGCACTGGAGAACGGCGCCACGGATTTCCTCACCCGCCCTATCGATCCCCAGGAATGCCGCGCCCGCTGCCTCAACCTGCTGGCGCTGCGGCGCAGCCAGAAGTTGGTGTCGGATCGCGCGCAATGGCTGGAAGACCAGGTTCTGCAGGCTACCCGCGAGGTACGTACGCGCGAACGCGAAACCCTGATGAAACTCGCCAAGGCAGGCGAATACCGCGACCAGGAAACCGGCAACCACATCATCCGCATGTCGAAGTATGCGCGCCTGATCGCCGAGGAACTCAAGCTCACCGCAATGGAATGCGACGAGATCGAGGCCGCGGCGCCCATGCACGACATCGGCAAGATCGGCATCCCCGACGTGATCCTGCTCAAGCCCGGACGCCACACCCCGGAAGAACAGGAAATCATGCGGCGCCACCCGTTGATCGGCCATGAGATCCTCGCCGACAGCCCGTCGCGCTACCTGCAGATGGGCGCGGTCATCGCGCTCGGCCACCACGAGAAATTCGATGGCAGCGGCTATCCGCAAGGCCTGGCGGGCGACGCCATTCCGCTCGCGGCACGCATCGTGGCCGTGGCCGACGTGTTTGACGCGCTCACCTCCGATCGGCCCTACAAGCGCGCCTGGTCGTTCCAGGACGCCCTCAAGTATGTCCAGACGGAGAGCGGACACCATTTCGATCCCGACTGCGTCCGTGCGTTCGAACGGCGCATCGATTCCGTGGTCGCCATCATGCGCGTGCTTGGCGACAAGCACGAGTAATGCATGAAGGCCATGTTTTCCACTTCGACGCCCCGATTTCTGCACTCTCTGATCAAACGGATTCGTAGCCGGCCGGACACCGAATGCCAGCAGGCCCTGATCCGCGTCGTGATCGGATTCGTCTTTCTGGCCTATTTCTCCAGCGATTACGCCGTTCTGGATGACGCCATCCGCGGACCGGCCCAATTCATCAGCGTCCTGTTCACCGGGATCGCCATCCTGATCGTCGCGCTTTCGCTGATCAGCCTGAAGATTTCACCTGTACGCCGCCTCGTCGCGATGGCGCTGGATTATGCGACATGTTCATTCCTGCTGACCTACACCGGGGAGGCCGGCAGCCCCCTGCTGGTGGTGTATCTGTGGGTCACCCTGGGCAACGGCTTTCGCTACGGCGCCAACTACCTGTATGCCGCCACCGCCATGGCGATCGCTGGGTTTGTGCTGGTCCTCGCCCTTTCGCCCTACTGGAGCCAGCATATGTCCATCGGGGTGGCTTTCCTGCTGTCCATGATTGCCGTGCCGCTGTATTCGGCGTCCCTGCTGAAGCAGGTCCATTCCGCCATCCAGCGCGAACGCAAGGCCAACCAGGCAAAATCCAGCTTCCTCGCCAACATGAGCCATGAGCTCCGCACGCCGCTGAACGGCGTCATCGGCGTAGCCGACCTGCTGGCGGAAACGCGGCTCGACAAGGAGCAGAAGGAATTCGCCCACATCATCCGCGCATCGGCCAATACGCTGTTGGACCTGATCGAAAACGTACTCGATATTTCACGCATCGAAGCTGGCCGCATTGCCAAGAACGAAGAAGATTTCGACCTGCATCGCCTAGTGAATGGCACGATCGCAATGATGTCCACCCAGGCCCAGAGCAAAGGACTGGTGCTGGCGTCGCACATCGCGCCGCAGACACCGTTCCAGCTGCACGGCGATGTACGCCACCTGCGCCACGTCCTCATCAACCTGATCGGCAACGCCATCAAGTTTACCGAGCACGGACGCGTGGATATCTACGTCCGTCCGATCGGACAGGCCAATCCGCAACGCCTGCGCTTCGAGGTCGTCGATACCGGCATCGGCATTTCGGAAGCCGCCCTGCCCCGCGTTTTCGACAGCTTCACCCAGGCGGACCCGAGCATCACGCGCCGCTTTGGCGGCAGCGGACTGGGTACCACCATCGCAAAACAGCTGGTGGAAGCGCTCGGCGGCCAGATCGGCTTGCATAGCCGCGAAGGTGAAGGCACGACCTTCTGGTTCGAATTGCCGTTCGCGCTGCAGGCAAGCCAGGCCGGCCCCGTGCCCGAACAGTTCGACGCGCCGATGCGGGTGGCGATCCTGGCGAGCGGCGAACTCACGACCCGCATCCAGACCGTGATCCGCAACTGGGGGGCCGATACCGTGGCGGTCGACAACACCACACGGCTAGCCGCCGAGTTGTCGGCCTACCTGACGGGTGGCACACCTCTGGGCGCAGTGGTGGTGGAACGCAGCACCTTGCCGGGCGATCCAGTCGCCTTCCTGCATCTGCTGCGCGACGACCCCAGTCTGGCGGCCCTGCCGGTCATCCTGATCGAATCCGACGCCCGCGTCACCCTGTCGCGCGATACGCATCTGCTCCGCGAAGGCTACGCCTCGGTGCTGCGCACACCGGTCAACACGACCTTGCTGTTCAACGCCATCCACGCCGTCACCAGCCACGACACGTCGTCCAACGTGGTCTCGCTGGCCAACCACCTGCAAGCACAGGCGGGACACATGCCGGGGCTGAACATCCTGGTGGCGGAAGACAATCCGGTCAACCAGCGGGTGATCCGCGGCCTGCTGGAACATGCCGGGCACACAACCTATCTGGCGCATGACGGCGAAGAAGCGCTGACCATGCTCGAATCCGGCGACCAGCCATTCGACCTCGCCATCATCGACATGCACATGCCGCAACTGTCCGGACCCGAGGTGGTGCAACGCTGGCGTTTCATGGAAACCGGCCATTTGCCCATCATCATGCTGACCGCAGATGCGCGGGGCGAAGCACAAGTGGCTTGCGAAGAAGCAGGCGCAGACACCTTCCTCACCAAGCCGGTCAACAGCCGCGAACTGATCGAAGTGATCGCCCGGCTGGCAGGGCAGTCGGCACAGACCACAGCGACGGCTCCTGCACGCGCGCAACAGGCAGTGGACGAACTGGACGAATCGATTCTCGACAATCTCACCCAGCTTGGCGGGCCGGGCTTCGTGGAGGACCTGCTAGTCAGCTTCGAAGAAGACAGCGCCCGCGCATTGCGCAACATCGAGCGCGCGCTGGCCGTCCAGGATTATGGCCAGTGGCACGACCAGTTGCACATGCTCAAGGGCGGCGCCCGCGATGTCGGTGCCAACCAACTGGCCCAGTTCTGCTCGGAAGCCGAACGCATCAAGCCATTCGAACTCGCGACACCCTTGGCCCGCGCCAAGCTCGATTCAGTGCGGGACGCACTGGCGGCCGCTCAGGCCACGCTTGTTGCCTATCAAACCAGCAAGTTACGCGCTGAGCACAACTGAATCACCGCTATTTGCAGTTTCGACCTTGCCGGTCTGCCGCATCACCAGGCGTTCCATCATGCGCAGATCCTTGCTCTCCAGCCGCAGTGCCGCATCCACCCAGATTTCGGCGATCCGCATCAGCTCGTCATGTGCGATCGGCTGGGACAGTTCGCGCGCCGCCCGCAATGCCAGGGCGCCATTGCGCTGACGCGCCTCCTTGCGGATGAAATCGTAGACCGCCTGCTCGCCGCTTCCCGGGTCGACCAGCACATCCACGGCTCCCAGTTCGTACATTTCCTCGGCCGTATATAGCTTGCCGCTGAGAATGACTTTCTCGGCCTTGGTGTAACCGATCTTCCTGCCGAGCAGGGTCATGGCGCCCATGCCGGGGAACAGGTTGAACAGTATTTCCGGAAAGCCCATTTTCGTCCCGCGTTCCGCGATCAGGATGTTTCCCGAAAGCGCGCATTCGAAGCCGCCCCCCAATGCGTCTCCCTGTACCAGGGTGATGGTTTTCAAATTGGGGCGATTCAAATGCAGGGCATTCAGAAACAAGGGGCGGATGCAGGCCTGCGCATATTTGCACAGGTTTTCGCGGTCACGCGCCTCGATCAGCTGGCGAAACAGATTGAGGTCGCCTCCCAGGTTGTAGATCCCGGGATGGCCGGAGGCCACCACCACATAATTCACGTCGGCGCATTCCGGATCGTCCACACGTCGGGCCACGTCACCGAACCAATCGACGATCTCCCGCAGCAAGGTCCCCGTGAAACAGGGGCGCGGCGCGGCGTTCATGTAGCCCCAGGCAACCTGGTTGTGCTCGTCGTAATACGTCGTAAGTTGACTGTAATCGTTCTGCTGTGGTTGCAGAGTGGTCCGTATAGCTTGCAGGTGCGCCATGATGCTTTCTCCACGAGGACATTGATCGGTCATGCGACGAATTTTCGGCATGTGTCCAAAGACTAACGCGCGGCTTGCGCCCGCTCAAGCACGAAATTGAACCTCGCGGCATCACCCCATATCTAGTGGGAATCCATGCCTCAGAACGCTAGATCAAGGTTGTGGGAGGGCATCCCTAGAATGTCCATACCATGCGCAGCGCGAGCGTAAACAGCAACAGTGCAAAAACCCGCTTCAAGGGACGCACCGGCAGCCGGTGGGCCGTGCGCGCACCCAGGGGGGCAGTCAGCACGCTGCCCAGCACGATGCCGGCAAGCGCCGGCAGATAGACGAATCCCAAGCTGCCGGCTGGCAGGTCGCTCGCCGTCCAGCCGCCCAGCACGTAGCCCGCCGCGCCGGCAAACGCGATCGGAAAACCGATCGCGGCCGAAGTGGCGATCGCCCGGTGCAGCGGGACGTTGTGCCAGAGCATGAACGGTACCGACAAGGTGCCGCCACCGATGCCGACCCAGCTCGACACGACGCCGATCACACCACCTGCCAGCGAGGTCCCGATGCGTCCGGGCAGGCCACGCTGCGGCGCCGGCTTGAAATCCAGCCACATCTGGATGGCCGCATAGAACAGGAAGACCACAAAGAATATTTTCAACACCGTGGCCGGCATTCGCGCCGCCAAGGCCGCGCCCGCCAGCGTGCCGAGCACGATGCCGGGCGCGATGCGCCGCACCAGCGGCCATTCGACGGCCCCGCGGCGATGGTGCGCGCGAACACTGGACAGGGAGGTGAACAGGATGGTCGCGAGCGAGGTCCCCAACGCCAGCTGCGGTTCCATTCCGACCGCCTGGCCATGCGTGTGCAGCAGCATGATCAGCACCGGCACGATGATGAGGCCGCCGCCGACGCCAAGCAGGCCGGCCACGAAACCGACCACCAGCCCCAGCCCACCGTAGGCGGCGAACAGCGACAGGCCGCCATAAGGCGCCAATGGGGCCAGTTCGACCATCAAAGATGCTTGACGATGAAGGTGTACTCGGCCGGGTCGACGGGGGTGATGGACAGGCGATTGCCCTTCTGCAGGATGCGCATGTTGGCGAGTTCAGGATAGCCGCGGATTTCGGACAAGGACATCAGTCGCGTCTTCTTCACCAGTTTCACGTCGACGTTGAACCAGCGTGGCGTTTCCGGCGTGGCCTTGGGGTCGAAATACTTGTTCTTGGGATCGAACTGGGTGGCGTCAGGATAGGCCTGCACGCTCACTTCGGCTAGCCCGGCGATGCCGGGTTCGGCACACGAGGAATGATAGAACAGCACCTTGTCGCCGGGCTTCATCTGGTCGCGCATGAAGTTGCGCGCCTGGTAGTTGCGCACGCCGTACCAGGCGACGCTCTGCTTGGGCATGGCAGCGAGGTCATCGATGCTGACGTCGCTCGGTTCGGATTTCATCAGCCAGTAGCGCATGGGATTTCTCTTGTTCCTGAAACACAGCGCGCCTGTGCAACCGGGCCGGCAAGGCCCGCAGGCGATCAGACCGCGCCCCGCGTGTTGCGAAAAGACAGGGCGGCAAACACGACCCCGACCATCACCCCACCCAAGGCATCGAGGACGACATGCTGCCGGGTGGCAATGGTCGACCAGATGATAACTGAACATTGCAGCGCGCTCAGCCACTGCAGGGTTGTCGGCGCGTTGATCTGGCCAAACAGCCGATTGAGCCAGAAAGCAGAAAATACGGCAGTTGCCACATGCAGCGAGGGAAACGCATTACTTGTCGCATCCAGGCCTTTGATGATCGCAAACTCCGGGTAGGCCTTCAGATCAAGGGGAAATGGCGGAACACTCGTTGGAAAAACCCAGAAAATTGCCAGGCAGAACACGCACAAGCCACCAATCCAGAGACCGAAACGAAGCAGGGAACCCAGACTGCCCAGCAAGGCGGGCACCAGCGAGACATAGACCCAGAGCGAGACGTAGGCGGGAAAAGCGAAAGGTGAAAACCCGATCCAGGTGTCGAGCCAGGTCAGAGGCATGACGAGGGGCCGTGCAAGCGGATTGTGGAGCACTGTGAAATAGCCCCAAAAAAACAAAACCATGAAGCTCATGGTTCCGAACGCCTTGAGCGGCCACAGGGTGACCACGCGGTCAGCGATCTGGCCCTGCCAGGAAGGTGCGAGTGAAGACGCCATCGGTGATTGCGATTACCTCGAACAAACGAAATGCTAATTTGGATGGCCCGGAGGCGTCGGGAAATCTTGGGGCCGGGGGGGCGATCGGGTAAAATTTGCGCAGTATGAAATCCATTGAACTGATACGCAATTTTCTCGCTACCCGACAGGGCATCGAGACGGCAAAAGTTGTTCCTGAAGCGGTGTTGACTGATCTCGGCGTTGATTCCCTGATGATGCTCGAGTTGGTCTTCGAATTCGAAGACCAACTCGACATCAAGCTTCCCCATGACCTGAAGAGCCCTAAGACTGTCGGCGAAATGGTGGCCCTGATGGACGGGCTGATCACCAGTCAGAAGGGCTGAACATGAGCCAGCGGCGTGTGGCGATTACCGGCCTCGGCCTGGTCAGCCCGTATGGCGGGGATCTTACCGACTTCTTTGCCCGCCTGACTGCGGGGGAGTCCGCCATCCGCCACCAGCGCATCGACGACCAGCCACGCGCGCTTTCCATCCCCTTCGTCAGCTGTCCGGCCTTCGACCCGGATGCCGCGCTCGGCAATCCACTCGTCGCCATGATGGATCGCTTCGCCCAGCTTGGCATGGCTGCTGCCTTCGCGGCCTGGGATGACGCCGGCCTGACGCGCTCAGCCGACGGCGAGTCGCGCGATTGCTGGGGCGTTTCCTGGGGCACTGCGCTGGGCAGCACACTGACCCACGAAAAGGTCTACCGGGATCTGTGGCAGAAGGGCCGCGATCGTCTTTCCCCGCTCACCGTCGTGCTCGGCATGAACAACGCGGCCAACGCCCACATCTCGATCCAGCTCGGACTCGGCGGCGTCAGCATGAGCCACACGGTAGCCTGCGCCTCGTCGGCCATTGCCATCGGAGAAGCTTTCCGTCGGGTCCGCGGCGGCGAGGCGCCGGTGATGCTGACCGGTGGCTCCGACGTGCCGCAGGCCTATGGCGTCGCGCGCGCGTGGGAAGCCCTGCGGGTGATGGCGTGCGCGGACGCCGACACCGCAGCGTCTGCCTGCCGCCCCTTCGCCGCCGACCGGCGCGGCCTGGTACTGGGCGAGGGTGGCGCGGCGCTGGTGCTCGAGGACTGGGACCATGCCGTTGCCCGCGGCGCCCCCATCCACGGTGAAATCGTCGGTTACGGCACCAGCTGCGACCACAGCCATCTGGTCCGCCCGGAAGTCGCCGGCCAGATCCGCGCACTGAACGCGACGCTGACCGACGCCGGGCTGAGTGCTGCCGACATCGATTACATCAGCGCCCACGGCACCGCGACCGCCGAGGGCGACCCAGTCGAGATCGCCGCCATCAGGACCGTTTTCGGGGAACGCGCCGAAGCGCTGCCGGTCAGCGCCACCAAGTCCATGCACGGCCACCTGCTCGGCGCGGCCGGCGCCATCGAGGCCATCGCCACCGTGCTGGCGCTGCGTGAGCAGGCCATCCCGCCGACCACCAACCTGACCCCGGATACGCTCGATCCGGCCTGCAGCGGCGTCGACCACGTCTTCACTGGCCGGCGCGGCGTAAGCTTGCGCACTGCACTGTCCAATTCCTTCGCTTTCGGCGGCAGCAACGCGGTACTCGCGTTCCGCGCCGTTCCCCGATAAATCCACGGAAAGTCCGCCATGTCCGAAGCCATCCCCGCGCAAACCGTCGACACTCTGCTGCCGGAAGTCGCCGCCCTGATCGTCGAAGCCCTCAATCTTGAAATGGCCCCCGAAGAGATCGACCCGGATGCGCCGCTGTTCGGCGAGGGTCTCGGATTGGATTCGATCGACGTGCTGGAAATCGCGCTGGTCATTTCCAAGCACTACGGCTTTCAGCTGCGTTCGGACAACGCGGACAACGTGCGGATTTTTGCCTCCCTGCGCGCGTTGACGGCCTACATCGCCAGCCAGCGGACCAAATGACCGTGAGCGCGACCCAGGTGCTGCGCAGCCTGACCCTGGTCGCCCTGATGGCCGCCTGGGCGATCGCCGCCTATTTCGGCAGCACCGGGCGGGGCAGACCCGACTTCAACACGGCCGTCGGCGCAGCCCCCTTCGTCGCCGTCCTCGCCATGTTGCTCTGGCGGGCGCGGCATCCGGTCGGGATAGCCGCCGGCGGCCTGCTTCTGGCCGGCGCGCTGGTCTGGCTGTGGCCGTCGCTCCGGAATAACGTCACGCTACTTTTTTTCATCGAGCACCTCGGCACCAACCTGGCGTTTGCTGCGCTGTTCGGCAAGACCCTCATCGGCTCCGGCGAGCCACTGATTACCCAGTTCGCCCGGATCGTCAACAATGGCATGCTGTCCGCGCGCCAGCTCCGCTACACCCGACAGGCCACGCAGGCATGGACCGGCTTCTTCATCGCCAACGCCACGCTGTCGGCATTGCTCTATACGCGGGCCCCCCACGCCGTCTGGTCGTTCTATGCCAGCCTGCTGACCGCACCGCTGATCGGCCTGATGTTCGCTGCCGAACACCTGTGGCGCATGCACGCGTTGCCGCCCGAAGAACGTCCCCGCATCGTCGACGTCGCGCGCGCCTGGCGCCAGCGCACCTCCGCCAAGGGTTCATGAACACGCTGCCGCTGATCACCGGCCTCGGCCTCGACGGCATGATCGCCTGGCTGCCGCGCGGGCCGCGCCGGGTGCGCGACTTCCTCGCCGACGCCGAGGCCTTGGCTGCCCGGTTGCCGGCCGGCCACGCGCTGCTCAACATGTGCCACGACCGCTACCATTTCGCAGTCGGCTTCGCCGCCGGGCTGATCAGCGGCAAGATCAGCCTGCAGCCCGCCTCGCAGTCGGCCGAAACGCTCGTGCGCATTCGCTCTGATTTCCCGGATGTCGTCTGTCTGTGTGACGATGACTTCGATACTCTCGACCTGCCGCGCTGGGATTTTCCAGATCTCTCCGCGGCCGACCCGCAGGAGGTCACCGACATCCCACGCATTCCTGCCGACCAGGTGGCCGCCATCCTGTTCACCTCCGGCTCGACCGGCCTGCCGCAGCCGCACTGCAAGACCTGGGGCAGGCTCGTCGCCAACGGCCGTGCCGAGGCGGCGACGCTCGGCCTCGGGCGGACGCCGCACACCCTCGTCGGCACCGTGCCGGTGCAGCACAGCTACGGCTTCGAATCGACCTTCCTGCTTGCGCTGCACGGCGGCTGCGCCTTCTGGTCGGGCAAGCCCTTCTACCCACAGGACATCGCCGCTGCGCTCGAGGCGGTGCCACGCCCGCGTCTGCTGGTGACCACGCCGTTTCATCTGTCGACGCTGCTGGCATCCGGCATCGACCTACCGGCCATCGACCACCTGCTGTCCGCCACGGCCTCTTTGCCGGCTGCGCTCGCCGCCACGGCGGAAGCGCGCACCGGCGCACCGCTGAACGAAATCTACGGCTCGACCGAGAGCGGCCAGCTGGCCAGTCGCCGTACCACCGAGGGACCGGCATGGACGCTGCTGCCCGGCGTCCGCCTGGAGCAGGACGCGGACACCACTTATGCCTGCGACGGCCACGTCGAAGGCCGTGTCGCGCTATCAGACGTCATCGAGCTGCTGCCGGACCGGCATTTCCTGCTGCACGGCCGCCACGCCGACCTGATCAACATCGCCGGCAAACGCACCTCGCTCGCCTACCTGAACCATCAGATCGCCGCCGTGCCGGGCGTGCTCGACGCCGCCTTCTTCCTGCCCGACGACGAGACTGCCGGCGGCGTCACCCGCCTGACCGCCTTCGTCGTCGCCCCGACGCTGGACAGCCGGCAACTGCTCGCCGCGCTGCGCCCGCGCATCGACGCCGTCTTCCTGCCGCGCCCGGCGATCTTCGTCGACGCCCTGCCGCGCGACAGCACCGGCAAGCTGCCGCGCAACGCGCTGCAGGCGCTTTACGAAGAAAAAATTCACCATGCAATCGGCTGAATACACCTGGCTCGTCCCGGCCGCACACCCGGCCTTCCCCGGCCATTTTCCCGGCCGTCCCATCGTGCCGGGCGTCGTGCTGCTCGACCAGGCCATCCTGTTCACGGAAAGCCTGCTCGGAAAGCAGGTCAACCACTGGCAGATCGGCAATGCCAAGTTCCTCGGCGCCGTCGGTCCGGCCGAAACCCTTGTTTTTTCCCTGCAGACCACGCCGCGCGGGTCCATCGCCTTCACCGTGAAATCCGGCGCGCGCGACGTCGCCTCCGGCAGCCTGATCCCGTCCGTACCGTGACCAGACAGGCGACACCGGACTGGATGCGCCAGCAGGAGCGCAGCAACCTGGCCATCCTCAGGCTGATGGTGTGGATTTCACTGACCTTCGGCCGCGCCGCCGGCCGCGTCGTGCTCGCCGGCATCGCGCTCTATTTCACCCTGTTCGCCCCCAGGGCGCGCCGCGCCAGCCGCATCTACCTGAAGCGGGCACTCGGACGCCGGGCGAACTGGGCGGGCAGCTATCGCCACCTGTTCAGCTTCGCCACCACCATCCACGACCGCATCTATCTGCTCAACGAACGCTTCGGCCTGTTCGACATCGAAGTCGTCGGGGCCGAGGCCTTGCATGAAGCGCTCGCAAAACAACCCGGCGCGCTGCTGATGGGTGCGCACCTCGGCAGCTTCGAGGTCCTGCGTGCAGCCGGCCGGGGCAAGGCGGGGCGCAAGGTGGCGATGCTGATGTACGAGGAAAACGCTCGCAAGATCAACGCCACGCTCGAAGCCATCAACCCGAAGGCCACGCAGGACATCATCCCGCTCGGTCGCATGGAATCGATGCTCGAAGCCCGCGACAAGCTCGAAGCAGGGTATCTTGTGGGAATGCTGGCCGACCGCTCGCTCGGCGACGATGCCACCGCGGACTTCCCGTTCCTCGGCACAGCGGCGCCTTTCCCGCTCGGCCCGTGGCGACTCGCGGCGATGCTGCAGCGGCCGGTGTTTTTCATGACCGGGCTGTACCTCGGCGGCAACCGCTACCAGCTGCATTTCGTGCCACTGGCCGATTTTTCCGCGACGCCGCGGAGCGAACGCGATGCCGCCATCGCGGCCGCGATGCAGCGCTACGCCGACTGCCTGACGCATTTCTGCCGGCTGGCGCCCTACAACTGGTTCAACTTTTTCGATTTCTGGCAGGAAAAAAAATGATCCGACACCTGTTCACGGGCCTCGTGCTCGCGAGCCTTGCAGTGACGGCACACGCCGCCTTCAACGTGGACCAGCTGATGAGCGGCCTCGCCCAGCACAAGGGCGGCCGCGCGAAGTTCGTCGAAAAACGTACCCTGGCCGTGCTCGACCGACCGCTGGTCGCCACTGGCGAGATGACCTACACCCCACCTGACCGCCTGGAAAAGCGCACGCTGACGCCCAAGCCAGAAACCATGGTACTCGACAAGAACCAGGTCAGCATCGAGCGCGACAAGCGCAAGTACTCGATCAGCCTGACCAGCCGACCGGAAGCGCTGGCCTTCGTCGACAGCATCCGCAACACGCTGGCCGGCAACCGGGCGGCGCTGGAGAAGAACTACACGCTGCAACTGGACGGCAACAACGACAACTGGGTACTCACCCTGACACCCACCGAACAGAAGATCGCGGCACTGCTGCAGCGCATCACGATCAGCGGCAGCGAGGACCAGATCCACACCATCGACTACCTTCTGGCCGACGGCGACCGCTCCGAGCTCACCATCGAACCCCTCGATCCGCGATGACCCCCCGTGCCTGGCGTACCTTGCTGCTGTGGTTGCTCGCCATGCTGGCCGGGGCGGCCGTGGTCTGGAGCAGCCGATTTTCGACGGACATCTCCTTTTTCCTGCCGGCCCACCCGACTGTGGCGCAGCAGGTCCTCGTCGACCAGCTCAAGGAAGGCGCCGTCTCCCGCCTGCTGATGCTCGCCGTCGAAGGCGGCGATGCCGCGCAGCGCGCCGGACTGTCGCGCGAATTGCATACGCGGCTGGCCGCCCTGCCCGAATTCGTCTCGGTGCAGAACGGCGATGCGCGCAGCGAGGACGCCGCGCGCGATTTCCTGCTCAGGCATCGCTATCTGCTCAGCCCGGCGGTGACGCCGGAACGCTTCACCGTCGACGGCCTGAAAGCCGCCATTTCGAACAGTATCGACCTGCTCGCCTCGCCGGCCGGCATGCTGCTCAAGCCTTACCTGACCCGCGACCCGACCGGCGAGCTGGTCGAACTGCTCGGCGGCCTCAGCGCCGGCGCGCAGCCGGCAAGCGTCGACGGCGTCTGGGCCTCGCACGACGGCCAGCGCGCCCTGCTGCTGGTGCAGACCCGTGCGCTCGGTTCCGACACCGACGGCCAGGAAAAGGCCATCGCGCTGATCCGTGAGCAATCCGCCGCCGCGTTCCGCAGCGCCGGGGTGCAAGGCCTCACGCTGCAGCTTTCCGGCCCCGGCCTCTTCGCCGTCAAGTCGCGTGCGACGATCAAGCGCGAAGTCACGCGCCTGTCGCTGATCAGCCTCGCCGCCATCGTCGCCGTGCTGTTCTTCGTCTACCGTTCGCCGCGCATCCTGCTCCTCAGTCTGCTGCCGGTCGCCAGCGGCGCGCTGGCCGGCATCGTCGCCGTCAGCCTGGCCTACGGCACGGTTTACGGCATCACCGTCGGCTTCGGCTCGGCGCTGATCGGCGAGGCGGTCGACTACGCGATCTATTACTTCGTGCAGTCCGGCCGGCTCGGCCTCGACAGCTGGCGGCAACGCTTCTGGCCGACCATCCGGCTCGGCGTGCTGACGTCCGTGTGCGGCTTCGGCGCGCTGCTCTTTTCCGGTTTCCCCGGCCTGGCGCAACTCGGCCTCTATTCGCTGACCGGCGTGCTGACCGCCGCCCTCGTCACCCGCTTCGTGCTGCCGCCGCTCGCCGGATCGAATATCCAGATTCCGGTGCCGGCACGCCTCGGCCTGGCCCTGCACGCCGGCCTGCGCCAGCTGCGGACACTGCGCTGGCCGGCCATCGGCCTGGCGCTGGCCGCGTTCACGTATCTGGGCGCTCAGCGTGACCAGTTGTGGCTTCCCAACCTGTCCGCGCTGTCCACCGTCAGCGCCGCGGATGCGGCGCTCGACGCCCGCCTGCGCGCCGACCTCAGCACCCCCGCCGCGCGCTATCTGGTCGTGGTCGCTGCCCCTGACCGCGAAGCCGCGCTGCAGGCGGCCGAACGGGCAGGCCAGCGGCTCGACCCGCTGGTCGCCGACGGCGTGATCGGCGGTTACGACAGCCCGGCGCATTTTCTCCCCAGCGCCACGACGCAGGCGGCCCGCCGCGCCGGCCTGCCGTCGCCCGACGAACTGCAGCGCCGTCTGCAGGCGGCGCTGGTCGATTCGCCGCTGTCGGCCAACAAGCTCGCGCCGTTTATCGCCGACGTCGAGGCCGCCCGCCGCCAGCCCCTGCTCGGCCGGCACGATCTCGGCGGCAGCGGACTGGCGCTCGCCGTCGATTCGCTGCTGCTGCAGGGCGCCAACGGCTGGAGCGCACTACTGCCGCTGCGCCCGGCCGGCGGCGAACAGGGGGTGGACATCCGGGTCGCAGCGGTTCGCGCCGCGCTGGCCGGCAGCGACGCCCTCTTCATCGACACCAAGGGGCAGTTCGACGCGCTCTACGGCGATTACCTCCATCAGGCCGTCTGGCTGTCCACCGCCGGCTTCGTCGCCATCGTCGTTCTGCTCCTCGTCTCGTTGCGCTCGCCGCGCCGGCTGGCCGGCGTGCTGCTGCCGCTGGTGATGGCGGTGGCCCTCGTCATCGCCGGCCTGCATCTCGCCGGCGAGCGCCTGCAGCTGCTGCATCTGGTCGGCATGCTGCTGATCGTCGCCGTCGGCTCCAACTACGCGCTGTTCTTCGACCGCATCGCCGGCGGCGCGAGTCTCGATACCGCCACGCTGATGTCAATGGCCGTCGCCGCCACGACCACCGTGATCGGCTTCGGTACGCTGGCGCTGTCCTCCGTCCCGGTGCTGCACGCCGTCGGCGTCACCGTCGGACCGGGCGCCCTGCTCGCACTGCTGCTGTCGGCGGTGTTCGCTTCCCGCGAAGTTCCCGCCTGAGCCATGCCGCAGCCCTGGAAACCCGCCCCGGCGCTGAAGGCGAGCTTCGCCCTGCACGGCGCCGCTGCGCTCGGCACCCTGGCCCTGCCCGCTGCCTGGCCGTGGGCGCTCGGCGCGGTGGCCGCCAACCATGCCGTGCTGACCCTGGCCGGCCTGCTGCCGCGCTCGACCCTGCTCGGCCCCAACCTGACCCGCCTGCCGGATGCCGCCGCCGCCCGCCGCGAAATCGCGCTGACCCTCGACGACGGCCCCGATCCGGACGTCACCCCGCGCGTGCTCGACCTGCTCGACACCGCCGGCGTCCGTGCCAGCTTCTTCTGCATCGGCTGGCGCGCCCGGGAGAACCCCGCCCTCTGCCGCGAGATCGTCGCGCGCGGCCATCGCGTCGAGAACCACGGCGATTCCCATTCCTGGGCCTTTTCCGCGTTCGGCCCCGGCCGCATGAAGGCCGACATTGCCGCCGCGCAGGCCACCCTGTCTGACATCACCGGCCACGCGCCGCGTTTCTTCCGTCCCACCGCCGGCCTGCGCAACCCCTTTCTCGATCCGGTTCTGGCGACGCTCGACCTCAAGCTCGCCACTTGGACCCGGCGCGGCTACGACACCCGCGAGGGTCGGCCCGACGTCGTGCTCGGCCGCCTGACACACAACCTTGCCGGCGGCGACATCCTGCTGCTGCACGACGGTCACGCTGCCCGCACGCCCGATGACCAGCCGGTGATCCTCGCCGTCCTGCCGAACTTGCTGCGCGCTCTGGCTGAACGGAAATTGAGCCCGGTGACGCTCGCTGCCGCGGCATGACCCGGCCTCGCAAACGACGCTCTGCTAGAATTTTCGATTCCTTGAATCCGATCCCCCGACTTGACCCCGCTGCTGCTTTCCGCCTTCACCGCCACCAGCTGTCTCGGCCGCGGCCTCGACGCCACGCGGCACGCCTTGCGCAGCAGCCGTAGCGGCCTGGCGCCGTGCGCCTTCGAGACGGTGAAACTCGACACCTGGGTCGGCGAGGTGGCCGGCGTCGATGACGAGAAGCTGCCCGCGGCCCTCGCCGATTACGACTGCCGCAACAACCGCCTGACCCGGATGGGGCTGGAGACCGACGGCTTCGGCGACCGCGTGCGCGAGGCGATCGCCCGCCACGGCAAGACGCGCGTCGGCGTCTTTCTCGGCACCAGCACGGCCGGCATCCTGCAGACCGAACTCGCCTACCGCCGCCGCGACCCCGCAACCGGAGCCTTGCCCGACGACTTCAACTACCGCACGACGCACAATTCCTTTTCGCTGACCGAGTTCACGCGCGCCTATTTCGGGCTGGAAGGCATGGCGATGACCATCTCGACCGCCTGCTCGTCGAGCGCCAAGGTGTTCGCCGCCGCCGCGCGCCAGATCGAGCTGGGCATGATCGACGCGGCCATTGTGGGCGGCGTCGACACGCTGTGTTTGACCACGCTCTATGGCTTCGCCTCGCTGCAGCTGACCTCGCCGCAGCCTTGCCGGCCCTACGACGCGGCGCGCGACGGCATCTCGATCGGCGAGGGCGCCGGCTTCGCCCTGCTCGAGCGCGTGGCCGGCGCGGCGCCCGGCTCGGTGCTGCTGCTCGGCGCCGGCGAATCGAGCGACGCCTACCACATGTCGTCGCCGCACCCGCAAGGCCTCGGCGCGAAACTGGCGATGGAGGCCGCGCTGAAGTCTGCCGGCCTTGCGCCTGACGACATCGACTACATCAACCTGCACGGCACCGCCACGCCCGCGAACGACGCGGCCGAAGGCACGGCCGTCGCCGCACTGTTCGGCGGCCGCGCGCCCTGCTCGTCGACCAAGGGCGCCACCGGGCACACGCTGGGGGCGGCCGGCGCGATCGAAGCGGTGATCTGCGCGCTGGCGCTGACCGACGGCCTGCTGCCCGGCAGCCCCGGCACCGCCACGCCGGACCCGGCGATCCCCGTGCAGTACCTGCTCGAGAGCCGCAGCAGCCGCGTGCGCCGCGTGCTGTCCAATTCCTTCGGCTTCGGCGGCAGCAACTGCAGTCTCGTCTTCGGGGTCGCCGCATGAACGCGTCACCGCTCAACGCCTGGATCGAAGGCATCGGCTTCCTCGCCCCCGGCCTGCCTGACTGGCCGGCCGCGCGCGCGGTGCTGCGCGGCGAGCAGGCGTATGCCGCCGCGCCCTCGGTGTTGCCGGCCCCCGCCCTGCTGCCGCCGGCCGAGCGCCGCCGCGCCAGCCGCGTCGTCAAGACGGCCCTCGCCATCGGGCTGGAGGCGGTCGCCCACGCCGGCGCCGATGCGGCGACGCTGGCAACGGTGTTCGCCGCCTCCGGCGCCGACGGCCACAACTGCCACGCACTGTGCGAACAGCTGGCAAGCGACGACCGCCAGATCTCGCCGACGCGCTTCCACAACTCGGTGCACAACGCGGCCGCCGGCTACTGGGGCATCGCCACCGGATCGATGGCGCCGTGCCAGGTCCTCTGCGCCTGCGACGCCAGCTTCGGCGCGGGGCTGCTCGACGCCCTCGCGCAGGTGGCGCTCGCGCGCACGCCGGTGCTGCTGATCGCCTACGACAGCGAATACCCCGAGCCGCTGCACGCCAAGCGCGACACCCCCGATTGCGGCGGCGTCGCCCTGCTGCTGAGCGCCGCGCGCAGCGAACGTGCGCTGGCGGCGATCCGCGTCAGCCCAACCGCCGACGTCGCCGCGCAACTGGCGGACCCTGAACTGGAGGTCCTGCGCACGTCCATCCCGGCGCTGCGCGTGCTGCCGCTGCTCAAGCGGCTGGCGAGCGGCGAGCGTGGCCGTGTCTGTCTCGACTACCTGGCGCCGATGCAGCTCGTGGCGGACGTCGAGCCGTGCTAGACCGGCGCTGGATCGCCGCCCACATCCCGCATCAGGGCGCCATGTGCCTGCTCGATGCAGTGCTGGAATGGTCGGACGCCGTGATCGTCTGCCGCGCCGTGAGCCACGCCGACCCGGCCAATCCGCTGCGCGCCGAAGGCCGTTTGGGCGCCGCCGCCGGCATCGAATACGCCGCGCAGGTGATGGCGGTGCACGGCGCCCTGATTGCCGGCGACGATGCGCCGCCGCGCCAGGGCTATCTCGCCAGCGTGCGCAGCGTCGCGCTGCATGTCGCCCGCCTCGACGACCTTCCCGGCGCGCTGGCCGTGCGCGCCGAACGCCTGTCCGGCGACGGCAACCACATCCTCTATCAATTCTCGCTCGCCCACGCCGGCCGCTGCCTGCTCGAAGGCCGCGCCGCCGTGGTACTCGACGCCACAGCCCTGTGAAGGAAACATCCCAATGAAACGCGCCCTCGTCACCGGCGGCAGCGGCGGCATCGGCGCCGCGATCTGCAGGCGCCTCGCCGCCGACGGCCACCATGTGTTCGTCCACGCCAATCGCGGACTCGACCGCGCCGCCGCCGTCGTCGCCGCCATCCGGGCCGCCGGGAACAGCGCCGAGGCCGTTGCCTTCGATGTCACCGACCGCGCTGCAACCGCCGCGGCGCTCGACACCCTGCTCGAAGGCGGCGCCATCCAGATCCTGGTCAACAACGCCGGCATCCACGACGACGCGGTGTTCCCCGGCATGTCGGGCGAGCAGTGGGATCGCGTGATCGATGTCTCGCTGAACGGATTCTTCAACGTCACCCAGCCGCTGACGCTGCCGATGATCCGCACGCGCTGGGGCCGCATCGTCAACGTGTCGTCGGTCGCCGCGGTCGCCGGCAACCGCGGCCAGGTCAACTATTCGGCCGCCAAGGGCGCGCTGCACGCAGCCAGCAAGTCGCTCGCGCTGGAGCTCGCCAGCCGCGGCATCTCGGTCAACGTGGTGGCGCCCGGCATCATCGAAACCGGAATGAGCGAAGGCGCATTCGACGCCGATGCGGTGAAGCGGCTGGTGCCGATGCAGCGCGCCGGCCAGCCGGAGGAAGTCGCCGAACTGGTCGCCTTCCTCGCCTCCGACAAGGCGGCCTATATTTCCGGGCAGGTCATCTCGATCAACGGCGCGCTGATCTGACTCCGCGGTCGTTCAGGCGGCGCACCGAATCAATTCCTGCAGGCGCGCCAGTTGCGGCGCCACCATCGACACCGTCAGCATGGTGCTCCCACCACCATCAGCAGCAGGGCGGTGAAGGTCTCGCTGCTGCTGATCGCCTTGTCGAGCAACATGTTGACGAAGATGATCATGATCAGCGCCTTGGTCTGCAGCAGCCAGCCGATGATCAACGCCTCGCCGCCGATGGCCCAGTTGGTGCGTAGCCCTGTGGACAGGAAGAACACCGCCATGATGACCAGGAGGACATGATGGCGCCGGTGCGTCCAGGCCTTCTTCAGATCCAGCTCGATGCCGGCGATCATCACGAACTGCATCACCGCCCACCAGGCGATGCCGTTGAGCGACTGCACGACGGCCGGATTGAAGACGAGGGGTAATAGTCGGGTAAGGCGCGGCCGAGGATGCCCGGGCCCAGCAGGATGCCGGCGATGATCTGCACGACCACCAGCGGCGCATAGTCCATGTTGCCGAAGCGCCAGAGCAACCACGGCACGATGAATATGATCGTCATCGCGATCAGAAAGGTCTCGGGAGTGCTCACACCTTGCAGCCGGTGTATTCGCGGAAAATGCCCAAGCTGACGGAACAGTTCACGTCGGCAAAGCCGGCGCGGCGTAGCGCGTCAAGAATGTGCGCCGGCTCGATCGCGGCGTCGATGGTGTCGCCGTAGTATTCCCACAGCCGCTTGACGTCGGCCTGGCTGCGCGTCAGCCGGGCGAGCAGCGGAACGATGATGCGAATGTGAAAACGCAATAGCGCCCGTGCCAGGCGGTTCGCCGGTCGGCTGATTTCCATGATGCAGACGCGGCCGCCCGGATGCAGCACGCGCAGGTACTCGGAAAACGCCCGGTCCAGATCGCCGACGTGGCGCAAGGCGTACCCCATCGAGACAAAGTCGACGTGATCATCGGGCAGCGGAATGGATTCCGCATAGGCCTCGAGGGTTTCGACGGCCACCTTCTTGCGCAGTTCGGCAAGCATGCCGGGCGAAGGGTCGAGGGCGATGACGCGCCCGGCCGGACCCACCAGCTCATGGCCGGCAACGGTCACCAGTCCGGTGCCGGCCGCCACGTCCAGCAGCGCCATGCCCGCATGCAGACCGTTGCGGCGCAGGACTTCGCGCCGGTACCGGGCACCACTGCCCAGTGCGGTGAGTCCCTCCGCACGGTCGTAGCCGGGCGCCGCCTGGTCGAACATCTCGCGGGTGACGACACGTCGCTCGTCTTCATTCGAAAAATAGGCAGCCAAGCGTGCGTCGGCCTTCAGTGCCGCCTGGCGGGGGGTGTTTTCGGTCATCGGAGAAGTCACGAGTTGGGTTTCGAAAGTCGTCGCCAGACCAGCAACGGCAGGCGCAGCACGAAACCGATGAACAGGCGCGTGTGCATCCAGGTCAGCAGCGCATTGTCGCGCAGGTACTTGAAATGTGAAACGCCGCCCTCGGCGGCGGACAGGTAGCGCACCGGCGCGTCGAGGTTGAGCGGCCGCACCCCGGCCCAGCACAGGCGGACGACCGCCTCCGGATCGAAATCGAAGCGCCGCATGAAACGGTTGCGCCGCATGATGCGCATCAGCGGCGCGATGGGATAGACGCGAAAGCCGTACAGCGAATCGCCGACGCCCATCCACAGCGTCTCCAGGTTGGCCCAGCCGTTCGATACCTTGCGGCCCTTGACGCGCAAGGCCGGCGCCTCCGGTCCGAACACCGGCTTGCCGAGCACCATCGCGCCCGGTTCGGCTTGCGACGCCAGCATGAAAGCCGGGATCAGCTCGGCCGGATGCTGGCCGTCTGAATCCATGGTCAACACATGCGTGTAGCCGGCGGCGGCGGCCTCAGTGATGCCTGCCAGTACCGCTGCGCCCTTGCCGCGGTTCTGCGGCAGCACGATGACGCGCAGGCCCGCATCGGTGGCGGCCAGCGCCTGCAAGGACTGCGCCGTGCCGTCGGTGCTGCCGTCGACGACGACCCACACCGGCGCCCACTGCGCGCGCGCCGCGCGTACCGTTTCCAGCACCTTGGGGCCGGGGTTGTAGCTGGGGATCAGGACCAGATGGGTCGGCAAGGCATGTGGCATGGCTTCAGGCGGCGGTCGGCAGCGGAGCTGTGCCCAGTTCCGTGCGGAAATAGGCCTCCAGTTCGGCGGTGAAGGCGGCAACGTCGGCCGGCGGCGGAAAGCGCCGGCCGAGCCGGATGCGGAAGGAGAGCGGCAGTTCCGGGCGCCGCAACAGCGGCCAGGACTTGCCAAGATAAGGCGTGGAAAACTCGATCAGCAGCGTCTGCACCGGCACGCCGGCACGCTTGGAAATCAGGCCGACGATCGGCTGGCAGGCATCGACCGGGAAACGCGTCGTCCGCGTACCTTCCGGAAACACCACGACGTGCGCGCCGTGTCGCAATTCCTCGCGCGCATTCAGGATCATCTCCAGGGGGGCACTGTTGCTGATGTAACGGGCGAGGCGGGCGGCCGCGCCGAACAGGATGTTGTTCAGCAGGCTCGCCTTCATCACGCAGACGGCATTCGGCAGGCGTGAGACGATCATCACTGCGTCAAGCAGGGAAGGGTGGTTGGCCGCAACGATCAGCGGTCCCTGACCACGCAGGCGGTCGAGTTCGGACAGGTCGAAGCGCGAGGTACACAGCAGCGTCAGCAAGCCGAGGTAGCCGCGCGAGCCGCCGGAAATGAACGCCCGCCCCAGTGGCTGGCCGATGCGGCGCGGCAGCAACGGATGGAGCAGCATCGCGAACGGCAGCCAGAGGAGGCAGATCGCCGCCAGCGCGCCCAGGCCGATGACCATGCCGAGATATTCGTAGGCGACCCACAGCGGGTTGCGCGTAGGCCGGCGTTCACTCATCGACGCACACACGGGTCGACGACTCGCCGAATATCCACGACACGGCGACACCGCCGGCGAAATAATTCTGACTGCGCACGAGCGGGCTGTCCTCGAAGCTCACGCCGGCGAGGTTGTCATAGCGCACGAAGGCGCCGATCCAGGTTTGCCTGAAACGCTTCGACGCCGACGCCAGCAACTGCATGCCGGCATAGCCCGACTGGGCCGCGTAGGCCGGACGAATGGCGGTCGCATACTGCGGGGCGACGCCGTAGTAATAGTCATGCTGGCGCTGCTCGCCGAACAGCGGTCCGGCGAGCAGGCCGAATTTCCAGCCCGGCAGCCCAGGGACGTCGGTGACATCGAGATTCAGCTTGGGGTGAGCCACCCAGCCGATATGGCGGGGCGTGCGTTCCAGCGTGTAGGCGGCACGCAGCGGCAGCAGCAGCTTCACGGAGCGTGCCCGGTTTTCCGAGCGCCACAGCGTGACGTCTAGCTCGGGGCCGATTTCGAAGGTCGCCGCCAGATCCGGCATGCCGGCGCGGGCGACGATCTCGTCGCTCGTGGCCGGCGGCGACAGCGCCGCCGACACCGTCAGTTCGAGCCGGTCGGACCCGAACAGCTGCCCCCGCAGGCCGTGGCGGTCCGCCTTCAATATCTTTCCGTGGTAGGTGAAATAGGGAATCGGCATCAGGAAATTCGTCGTCTGGTCCGAGCCGCGATAAGCCGGGAAACTCAGCGCAGCAATGCCGGCCCCGACTTCCCACAGCGGCTGCTCCTCGGCGGCCTGCGCGGCCGGCACAGCCAGCGCCAGCACCAGCACGACAGCGGCACTGCTTACCGTGAACATCAGTCCTGCCCCAGCGTGTGCAAAGCCATCGCCTCGATTTCGAGCAACAGGTCGGCACGGCAGATGTCGGCCTGCACGTAGAGCACGTCCGCCCCGCCGACCGATGATGCGAGCGTGTCGCGGATCACGGGGAAATCGGCCGCCCGGCGCACATAGACGCGGTACACCAGTTCGTCGAGCGCGAAAGGCCGCGAACGCGCCGCGCGATTGGCCTCGGCGACGACTGCGGCGATATTGCCCAGCGCCTCGCGGCATTGCCCGGCGACGTCGTCGGGGTGAATCGTACGGTAGCCGACGATGCTGGCCGTGCCGGAAATGAACAGGATTTCCTGCCCGGGCGGGTGAACCAGCGCCGCGCGCGAGAAGATCGGCGCACGCGGTCCGTATTCGGCCGGATAGTCGCAGGCGCTGACCTGACGGGGATTCTCGATCGGCACGGCCGGCATCGCACCGGCCAGGAAGGCGATCGACAGCGGACCGCTGGCCAGGCCAAGGGCGCAGGCCGCCGGCATGTTGCCGGTAGCGCTGCGGTGATGGGCGATGAACGCATTCTGGCGGCCGATATTGAACTGGCGGTAGCGTTCCAGTTCATGCGTCTCGGCATTGATGTCGCTCATGTAGTTCCAGATTCGCCACAGATGCGGCAGCTTCTGCGTGTCGAGCAGGCGGAAGATGCGGTGGTAGGCTTCCTCGCTCGCGGCCTGCAGCGGCGGGCGGTCAGCCATCGCGGCAAATTGGGCCTCGTCCAGATCGATGACGCCGAACAGGATGTCGCCGGCCCGCCGCCAGGTGATGCCCTCGCTCGCGCCGTGCACGCACGGGCTGGCCAGCCGCCAGGTTTCCTGAACGGCGGCCGTCTCCGCGCCGAGCAGGGGCGCGCAGATCGCCTGGATCGGCCATCCGGACGCGGCCACGGACACCGCCTGACCCACCAGGCTGCCGCCGAGTTCGCTTCCGGTATGACGTGAAGTGGGGGGCGACGAGGAATGAAATTGCAGCGTCACTATGCGTTGTACACGGCCGGGTCATCGACCTTGCGGATGTTGGAGCGCCGCTCTTTCCAGGCCATGAAGGCACGCCTGGGCTGGAGCACGTTGGCGAAGTAGTAGCGCGCCTTGAAGATCCAGATCGAGCGCCAGATCGGCGTCCTGCCGAAGATGTCGCCGACCAGTACCGACAGCAGCGCCTCCTTCACCCGGAAGACGTTTTTCGGGCCCATGAAAAAGTCGCGCATGATCGGATTGGTGATCCGGTAGATGAACCAGGAGAACTGCTTCGGGCCGCGCCGCATCCGCGCATCGAAACGCTTCAGCGCAGCCGGTGCGGCCCCCGGGTTCGCCAGGCAGGCGGCCTCGGCCCCGATCACGCCGCTGTTCATCGCCAGCCGCACGCCCGACGAGACCACCGGGTCGATGAAGGCATAAGCATCGCCGAGCAGCAGGTAGTGGGTCCCGTGGGTGCGTTCGGCGACGTACGAGAAATTGCCGGTCGCCTCGACCTCGGTCAGCAGGTTCGCGTCCTTCAGGCGCAGCGCCAGTTCCGGGCAGGTCGCGACGTTGTCCAGCCTGCAGGCTGTGCGATCCCTTGGTTTTCATGTGATGGGGCCAGGTCACCATGCCGACGCTGGTGGTGTCGTTCGTCATAGGGATGAACCAGAACCAGCCATGGTCGAACCAGAAAATCGTGATGTTGCCTTCGTCCTGGCCGGCGTGACGACGGGCAGGGGCAAAGTGGCCATAGACCGCCGGACTGTTGTGCCGAGGGTTGCGGTGCTTGATCTGGAAACGGCCGGCGTTGCGGACCAGGATGTCATCGAATTCGGCGCGCTTGACCTGGTAGGCGTAGGGCATAGACTTGTCTCACACCTCGGCGAAATGGAAGACTTGGGGGCGGTCGTGGTAGGGCGACACGAATTCGGCTGCCCATTTTTCCATGCCGACCGCCGTCACTTCGTCGGCCCCGCCGAGCCGCTCGAACAGGGGCAGGCTGGCTGCCAGCAGCGACCCGCCGATGTGGAAGCGCGGATACCGCGCCTTCTCCAGCAGCACCACCCGGTAGCCCTTTTCCGCCAGCAACGGCGCCACCGTCGACCCGGCGGCCCTCCCGCCGACCACCAGTACATCGCATTGAGAACGTTCCACCCTTTGATCTTGCTGTTCCATTGGCTCAATTTTCACAGTCTTTCCTGTCTCGAAGGCGCGAGCCTATCATCTGTGCGGCTTGCCCCTTGCGGGCAACGAAATCATATCGGTGGGACTCAGACGCGTTTGATCAAGGTACCGACGCCTTCGGGTGTCAGCACTTCCAGCAGGAGGGCGTGCTCGACGCGGCCGTCGATGATGTGCGCAGTCTTGACGCCGCTGTTCACGGCATCCACCGCGTAGCCGACCTTGGGAATCATGCCGCCCGAAATGGTGCCGTCCTCGATCAGTTCGTCGACCTCGCGCGGGGTGAGTCCTGTCAGCAGTTGCATCTGCTTGTCGAGCACGCCCGGCGTGTTGGTCATGAAAATGACCTTCTCGGCCTGCAGCACGCCGGCGATCTTGCCGGCTGCGACATCGGCGTTGATGTTGTACGCATTGCCTTCGGAGTCGGTACCGAGCGGTGCCACCACGGGAATGAAGTCGCGTGCGTCGAGAACCTGGATGATTTCCGGGTCGATGCTGGTGATCTCGCCAACCTGACCGATGTCGAGCATCTCGTCGGCCTTTTCCTTGCTGCGCACCAGCATCTTCTTGGCGTGGATGAAGTTGCCGTCCTTGCCGGTCAACCCCACTGCGCGACCGCCATGCTTGTTGATCAGCGTGACGATGTCCTGGTTGACCAGGCCGCCGAGCACCATTTCCACCACATCCAGTGTTTCCTCGTCGGTCACCCGCATGCCCTGGATGAACTCGCTCTGCTTGCCGATGCGTTGCAGCAGGCCGGCGATCTGCGGGCCGCCGCCGTGCACGACCACCGGGTTCATCCCCACCAGCTTCAGCAGCACCACGTCCTTGGCGAAGGCCTCCATCAGATGCCGCTCGGTCATGGCGTTGCCGCCGTACTTGATGACGATGGTCTTGTCGTAGAAGCGCTGGATGTAGGGCAGCGCCTCGGACAGGATATTGGCCTTCTCGGCGGCGGTGTGGAGGGGGGTCATGATGGCTCCGTATAAGATTGCGCGGATTTTACGCCAATAAAAAAGGCGGCGCGCGGCCGCCTTTCAGGCCCGAAACCGCCGGCTTACTGCACGGTCAGGCGTTTGGCCGCGGCCACTGCTTTTTTCGGCAGCACCAGCTCCAGCACGCCATCCTGATAACGGGCGCTTGCGCTTGCCTCGTCGATCTCGTGCTCGAGCGCGAAGCTGCGACCGACGCGGCCGACATAACGCTCGCGGCGCAGCACTTTCTCGCCGTCCTTCTGTTCGGTGAGTTTTTTCGTCTCGGCGCTGATCGATACGGTATTGCCGTCGATGGTGATATGGATATCGTCCTTGTTCACGCCCGGAATATCGGCGTGCACGGCGTAGCCTGTTTCATCCTCTTTCACATCCATGCGAATCTGCAGCATGTCCCTGTCCAGCTTCACGGGGCGGAAAAAGCCGCGGAACAGGTTGTCCAGGGAATCGGTTTCGAACGGATCGTAGCGGGTCATGTTAGACATCGTGTCCTCCTTCTGGTTGACAAACGTTGCGGATACGCATGATCTGGGGCAGCCCATCCGGTTTTTCAAGAGGCTGGCTTGTCCCTTTGGGCAGCAGCCTCTAAAGTGCCTACGCCCCCGCGATGCGGGAACAAGGATCATTTGATGAGCACACTCGACGCGCAGACCTGGTTGACCGACCATGGGGACTATCTGTTCCGGGTGGCACGATGCCAGTTGCACTCCGACGAACTGGCCGAGGACGCCGTGCAGGAAACCCTGCTCGCCGCGATCGCTGCCCAGGCCCGCTACGCGGGCGATGCCAGCCCGCGCACCTGGCTCACCGGCATCCTCAAGCACAAGATCGTCGACCTGATCCGGAAACAGATGCGCGAAGTCGCGCTTCCCTGCGACGAAGAGGGCGAGGAAGCCGTCGACCTCCTGTTCAGGCAGGATGGCCACTGGGCCGAACCGCTGCGGCCCTGGGGCAATCCGCAGGCCGAGGCCGAACTCAGCCAGTTGCGGCGCGTGCTGGACGAATGTGCCGATCGTTTGAAGCCTGCCATGGCCCAGGTGTTCAGCCTGCGCGAGATCGCCGGCATGGAAACCGAAGAAATTTGTAAGGAACTCGGCATCTCGCCGACCAACTGCTGGGTACTGCTGCATCGCGCGCGATTGTTCATGCGGCAATGCCTGGAATTGAATGGCTTTTCGAAGGCAGGTGCAGCATGAAGTGGATACCGACATGCAAGGAAACCACCGTGCTCGCCTCACGTGCGATGGACGTGGGGCTGCCGTTTGCAGACCGGATGGCCATGCATCTGCACTTGGCCATTTGCGAGAACTGCGCCCGCTTCGCCCGGCAGCTGCAGGAAATGCGCCGCCTGTTCCGCGCAGATGCGGATGCCGGCGATGACGCAAGGGGACTCACCGACGCGGCCCGCCAGCGCATCGCAACCGAATTGCAGGACAAGCTCGGTCACTGAGCGTGTTGCAAGAAGCCGGAATCCTCCGGTGTTGTCGTAACTTTTTTAAATAGTGTTAGGAGAAAAATCGTGTCGAAAAAATCCCTGTTCGTCGCTGCGGCGGGTTCCGCGTTCGTTGCCAGCATGGCGGCCGCCCCCCTTGCTTCCGCCGCAAGCAACCCCTTCACCCTGTCCGCGCTCTCGAGCGGCTACCTGGTGGCCGACAACCAGGCCGCCAAGCCTGCAGACGGCAAATGCGGCGCCACCAAGAAAAAAGCCGAAGAAGTCGAGATGCAGGCCACCGACAAGAAGATGCCGGAAGGCAAGTGCGGCGAGGGCAAGTGCGGCGCCCCCAAGAAAGCCCCCAAGGCTGACGGGATGAACAAAGGCGACATGAAGTAACCGTGAAGCCCCTGCGCCTGTCCGGTGCGGGGCTGGGCTTTCGGCGCGAACTCATCCCTTCGCTGAAAGCCCGCGTCCCTGACGCCATCGACTTTTTCGAGCTTGCTCCGGAGAACTGGATCGACATGGGCGGCGCGCGCGGCCGCGACCTGCGCGCCTTTACCGAGCGCTACCCGTTCGTCTGCCACGGCCTGTCGCTGTCGCTCGGCGGACCGTCCCCGCTCGACGACATGCTGCTGCACAAAACCCGGCAGTTCATGGACACGCATCAAATCGTGCTGTTTACCGAGCATCTATCGTATTGCTCGGACGACGGCCATCTGTACGACCTGCTGCCGATCCCTTTCACGGAGGAGGCTGTCCGCTACATCGCGGCACGTATCCGGCGCACACAGGACATCCTGGAACGCCGCATCGCCATCGAAAATGCGTCGTTCTACGCGGCCGCACCGGTCGCCGACATGGACGAAGCGGGCTTTATTCGCGCCGTGCTGCAGGAAGCCGACTGCGACCTGCATCTCGACGTCAACAATGTCTATGTCAACAGCGTGAACCATCGCTACGACCCGCTCGGCTTCATCCGCGCCATGCCGACCGAACGCATCGTGTATCTGCACATGGCGGGGCATCACAACGAAGCGCAGGATCTGCTCATCGACACCCACGGCGCCGACGTGATCGACCCGGTATGGTCGCTGCTCGACGAAACCTACCGCGTCCACGGCGTCGCCCCCACGCTGCTGGAACGCGACTTCAACATTCCACCGCTGGCCGAGCTGGTACGCGAGGTCGAACATATCGCGCACATTCAGGCCGCCCACCGTCCACATGCCTCCGTCGCCCGCACGTCCTGAATTCCAGCGCTACCAGTTCGCCTTCGCGGCGCATATCCGCGACCCCAAGGCGAACCCGCGTCCGCAGGGCGTGGACGCGCGGCGCATGAAAATCTACAGCACGCTGCTCTATGACAATATCGAGGGATTCCTGCTCGCGTGCTTTCCGGTATTGCGGCAGGTGCTCGGCACGCGCAGGTGGACACGGCTGGTGCGCGCGTTCTTCAGCACGCATCGCTGCCGCACGCCCTACTTCCGGCAGATCCCCGACGAGTTCATCCAGTTCCTGCAGAACGAATGGGATGCGCCGGAAACCTACCCGCCCTGGACGCTCGCGCTGGCACACTACGAATGGATCGAGCTGGCACTGTCCGTGTCGGACCGCGTCGCCGATCGCGACATCGACAACGCGGGCGACCTGGTCGATGGCTTTCCCATCCTGAACCCGGTACTGGCCAATCTGCATTACGACTGGCCGGTCCATCGAATCGGCCCGCGCCGCAAGATACGGCCAGCGGACACCTGCCTGCTGGTATTCCGCGATGCGGCCGATCAAGTGCTGTTCAGCGAGATCAACGCCTTCACCGCACGCCTGCTGACCTTGCTGGAATCCGGCACGCTGAGCGGCCGCGCTGCCTTGCAACACATCGCCGCCGAAAGCCGTCATCCCGACCCCGCGCTGATCCTGCAGGCCGGCGGCGCGCTGCTGGAGGATATGCGGGTACGCGGCGCGATACTCGGCACGGCGGTTTCACCCGCTCACACCCGCTGAAGAACGGGTGCGATCGACGGAACTGCTCAGTGAGCGTGCTGCATCGGCATGGCGCCGCCCATGGCACGCGCTTCGGCCTTCACCTCGACGATCTGCTGTTTGCCGCCTGATTCGATCACCAGCGTGAGCGGGATAACGTCGCCCACCGCGATCGGTTTTTTCAGATTCATCAGCATGATGTGGAAACCGCCCGGCTCCAGCGAGACGGTCTTGCCCTTCGGCAGATCGACTGTCTTCACTTCGCGCATCCGCATCACGTCGCCGTCCATTTTCATTTCGTGCACTTCCACCCGCGGCACGATGCTACTGGAAACGCCGACCAGGCGCGCATCGGCATCCGACTGGATCTGCATGTAGGCGCCGCCGACGGGCTGGCCCGGCATGGTGGCGCGTACCCATGCGTCGGTCACGCTGATATTGGCGGCCCAGGCCGTCTGCGCTACCAGGCTGAAGACTGCTGCCATCATCCATCCATGTTTCATTCCGGTTTCCTCTTCTCTCAGAAATGCATCGTCAAACCCAGGGTCGCCGCCCAGTCCGCCGTCAGTTGCGTGCCGTTCACATTCTGATACAGCGGCAGCTGGACCAGTCCGTAGACCTGGGCATTATGGCCGACCGGAACCGCCAGGCCCGGAGAAAAATACGCATACTTTCCACCGCTGTCGGCCGGTTCGGCATTGCGGCCGGAATCGTGTCCCCGCCAGAGCAGATTGATTTGCGCGAGCGCGTGCACTGCCCCGAGCGGATAGGTCACCCCCGCGTCGAGGCTGACATGGTCACCCGGCTGGTAATCCTGCCGCTCGCTGACCGCGTGCTGCCAGTTCATCTGCGTGTGCCAACCCGTTTGCGCAAGATGGCCGGAGACGAATCCGCCCGCGATCACGTCGGTGGAACCCGACCCCGGCTGCAATGATCGTTCCGCCAGTTCGCCGTCGGCATTGCGCACCTTGGTCGAGCCGGTCGGCAGCTTGACGCCGCCGACCAGACCATAGGCCTGGCCGTGCACAGACTGTGCATCATCCAGCCGCAGATGCGCCAGCATGCGCACGTCGCCGAGCCGGGTGAAGTTCCAGCTTTCCGGTTCGGGGCCACCGACGCCGTTGAAGACGTGGGAATGGTCGCGCGACACCAATGGGGCCTGCAACGTCACGCCCAGGGAAGAACTGAAGGCATGGCTCACGCTGGTGACCATGTTCCGGTTGAGCGTCTTGATCTCGTCGTGCTCGCCTGTCATGCCTGTGGCCGTCGTTTTGTCCGTACCGGAACGCAACTGGTTCTGATGGATCATTTCCATGCGCAGATCCAGGCGCGTGGCGTTGTCCTGCCAGGGCGTTTGGGTATCCCAGTCGGTGTTGATCGTGCAGAACGCCGAACCGCAACTGGCGGCTGCGGCCATCGGGAGAAGCAACAGCGGTAGCGCAAGGCCGGCCTGCCAGGTGGAGTTCATTCGTCATGCCATGCAAGGGTTCCAGTCTGTGCACGATAACAAATTGTCCACCCCTGGCAGTGCGACATATCGTCGCATGCTGTGCGCATCCGTCCATCCACATTTCCTTGGCATGTCACGAACCGCCCAGGCCAGACGCCGTGCGACATGCGCGAAAGAGTGCACAACGGGTTGGCGCCCGAAACGGCAAGCAATCGGGGCGCCAACCGCATGGGTTGCGGCGATTTGCCACATTCTCGGCGGCACGCAGCTTTTTTAGACTCGGACAAAATTTCAACAACACCGAGAAGAACATGCTGTTTCCCAGAAAACCCCTCCCCTTCGCCCTCTCCCTTGCCATGTCGGCGATCGGGAACCCTGCGGCCGCCCAGAACGACGCCTCGCCCGTCCTCCCGGAGACGCCGCTCATGACCGTCGTTGTCGTGGGCGCACCGGATTCCACCGATGCCGATCTCAACAGCGTGACGCTGGATGCGGCAAGCCTGCAACCCATGCATGCTGCCACCAGCGACACGGCCAGCCTGCTGCGGGACGTTCCGGGCCTCAATCTCCAGGGCGCCGGCGGGGTGTCGAGCCTGCCGTCGATCCGCGGCCTGGGCGACGACCGCCTGCGCATCAAGGTCGATGGCATGGACCTGATCGCGTCCTGCCCCAACCACATGAACCCAGCCCTGTCCTACATCGATCCCACCCGGGTCGATGCCGTCAAGGTATTCGCCGGCATCACGCCTGTCAGCGTCGGTGGCGACAGCATCGGCGGCACCCTCATCGTGGAGTCGGCCAAACCGCAATTCGCCCGCGCCGGCGAAGGCCTCCTGACCCGCGGCTCGGTCGGCACCTTCTACCGCAGCAACGGCAACGCCATGGGCGCCAACGCCGCCGCCACGGTGGCAAGCGAAAACCTCAGCGTGACCTATACCGGCTCGACCGCGCAATCGGGCAACTACAAGGCGGGCGACAACTTCAAGACGAACACGCTCACGGGACAACCCGGACATACGCTGCCGCTCGACGAAGTCGGCTCGTCCGCCTACCGGTCGATCAACCAAGCGCTCGCTATCGCGCTGCGCAACGCGAATCACCTGTTCGATCTGAAGCTGGGCCGCCAGCACATCCCGTACGAGAATTTCCCGAACCAGCGCATGGACATGACCGACAACACGAGCGATCAGGTCAATCTGGGCTACACCGGGCAATACCAGTGGGGCGTTCTGAAGGCGCGCATCTACCACGAGAAGACCCGGCACGAAATGAACTTCGGCGACGACAAGCAGTTCGTGTACGGCACCGCACCGGGCATGCCGATGAACTCCGAAGGGAAAACCACCGGCGTGTCGGTCAACGCGGATATCCGGCTTTCCGAACGCGACACCGTGCGGGTCGGCAGCGAATATCAAGCCTATCGCCTGGACGACTGGTGGCCACCATCCGGCACCGGCATGATGTCTCCTGGAACCTTCTGGAACATCAACGACGGCAGGCGAGGCCGCTACGCCCTGTTCGGCGAATGGGAGGCGCGCCTCACGCCGCAATGGACCAGCCTGCTGGGGCTGCGCCACGAGACGGTCAGGACGGATGCGAGCGATGCGGCGGGCTACTGCACCAGCGGCATGTGCATGGGCAACCAGCTTGCCGATAGCGCCAGCTTCAACAACCAGGCTCACAACAAGACCGATCACAACTGGGACCTGACCGCGCTGGCGCGTTATACCCCGGATGCCACGCAGACCTACGAGGCGGGCTTTGCGCAAAAGACCCGTTCGCCCAATCTGTACGAACGCTACACCTGGTCCACCTGGCCCATGGCGGCGATCATGAACAATTTCGTCGGCGACGGAAACGGCTATGTCGGCGATATCAATCTCAAGCCGGAGGTGGCGCATACCCTGAGTCTTGCTGCCGACTGGCACGACGCCCGGCAAAAGGTATGGGGCGTGCGCATCGCGCCGTACTACACGCATGTCCGGGACTACGTCGACGCACGGTGCAACGGCGCCAGCTGCCCCGACGGACAATTCAACGTGCTCAGGTACGTCAACCAGTCGGCCCGGTTGGTTGGCGTCGACCTCTCGGGCCACCTCCTCGCCGCCAGTACGCCGGCGTATGGTGATTTCACGGTGAGTGGCATCGTGAATGTCACCCGCGGTGAAAACCGGGATACGGGCGACAACCTGTACAACATCATGCCGCTGAACGCGAAGCTGGCCCTGACGCAAAAACGGGGACGCCTAACCAACACGGTCGAAGCGCAGTTTGTCGCGGCCAAACACACCGTCTCGGATATCCGGAACGAAGTGGAAACCAGCGGTTACAGCCTGTTCAATCTGCGCAGCAGCTACGCATGGAAGCAGGTCCGCCTCGACGTGGGCATCGACAACCTATTCGACAGAGGCTACGCGTTGCCCTTGGGCGGTGCCTATGTCGGGCAGGGCATGACGATGTCCATCAATGGCATCCCCTGGGGCATCGCCGTGCCCGGACCGGGCCGCTCGATCTATGCCGGCGTGAACTACCAGTTCTAGGAACATCGCAGCGGGCTTTATCCCCGCCGCGAATCCGAGCCCCGCGCACTGTGTGCGCGGGGCTCGTTTCATTTCAACGCAGCCTATTCGACGGCCGGCGGCACGGCAAAAAAATCCCGCCGGAGAGGCGGGACAGGTTTGGAGCAGAGCGCGGGTAAAACGCCTGCACACTTTAAAGACGGCGCGCGGTGCGCACAATTGGACAAATTGCCGCAGCCCGCGGCACCCGGCGACACGGGTATTACAATGCCGCCATGTCGTCAGCGACCGATTCCACCCTGTTGTCCACTCTGCCCGCGCGTGCCCTGCTGGGGCGTCTGCTGGCGGTACGCCTCTCGTTGATCGCTGGCTGGGCGGCCGGCATCGTCTGGCTGCACTGGGGCCTGCGCATCCCGATGCCGCTGTTGCCGATGGGTGCGGTCTTGCTGCTCATGGGCGTGTTCTCGCTCACCACGGCATGGCGGCTGCGGCTGGACTTGCCTGCCACCCAGATGGAATTTCTGGCCCATCTGCTCGCCGACCTTACCGCGTTTGCGGTGCTGGTGTTTTTCAGCGGTGGGGTGACCAATCCCTTCGTCTCGCTCATGCTGGTGCCCGTCGTCATCGCGGCGATCAGCCTGCGTCCACGCTGGGTGTGGCTGCTGGCAGCAGTGGCGGGGGGCTTCTACGGACTGCTGCTGTTCTATTTCCAGCCGCTCGCCGTGACCGACCCGACCGCCGCCTATGGCATGCATCTGGGCGGCATGTGGTTCAACTTCCTCATCAGCGCCGGACTGATTGCCTTTTTCGTCACCCGCATGCATGCCGCCCTGCGCACGCGCGACCAGGAGCTGTCCGCACTGCGCGAAAAACAGCTGCGCGACGAACGCATCGTCGCGCTCGGCACGCAGGCCGCGCTGGCCGCGCACGAGCTCGCCACGCCCCTTGCCACCATCCAGACCACGGCACACGAACTTGCGCGCGAGTTCGCCAACGATCCCGACATCGGCGCCGATTGCCATCTGCTCGAAAAACAGGCCCAGGCCTGCAAGCAGATCCTCACCCAACTTGCCGCACGCGCCCAGGACAGCGCGGCGACCGCTCATCCGCTCGATGCCTGGCTCACCACTCTGGTCGAGCGCTGGCAGGTGTTGCGCCCCGACGCCCATGTCAGCCTCACGCTGCTGGACGACAGCCGCGACTTCATCCCGCCTGAGGGCCTGGAGCAGGCAATCCTGAATGTGCTGAACAATGCGGCCGACGTATCGCCCCATGCCGTCGAGTTCGCCGCCACGGCCAGCGGCGACGCGCTGGCGATCGATATCGCGGACCGCGGCCCCGGCTTTACGCCCGAACAGAAGGCGCAGGCGGGGCGTGTGCTATTCAGCGGCAAGCCGGGACGCGGCTGGGGCATGGGCCTCGCGCTCACCCACGCCACGCTGGAACGGATCGGCGGCACGCTGACCCTGGCCGAACGCAACGGTGGCGGCACCCGCGTGCGCATCACCTTGCCCTGGACACATCCTGTATGAACATGAAATTGCTGATCGTCGAGGACGACGCCGACTTTGCGGCGGTCCTGTCGCGCGCCATGGGCAAGCGCGGCTTCGAGACTGCCGTGGCGCACAATGCAGTGGAAGCCCGGTCCGTAGCCGCGGCCTTTTCGCCCAGCCATGCCGTCGTCGATCTGAAGCTGCCCGGCGAATCGGGGCTGGCTGTCGTGGCCGCGCTCGCTGCGCGCACGCCCTCCCCGGCCATCGTGGTGCTCACCGGCTACGCCAGCATCGCCACCGCCGTCGAGGCGGTGCGCCTGGGCGCACGGCACTACCTGGCGAAACCGGCGGATGCCGACGAGATCCTCGCCGCGCTCATGCGCGACCAGCCCGATGCCGCGCTGGAAGTCAGTCCCGAACCGCTATCCGTGGCACGGTTGGAATGGGAGCACATCCAGAAGGTATTGAACGAGCATGACGGCAACATCTCGGCCACTGCGCGCGCATTGAAAATGCACCGCCGCACGCTGCAAAGAAAGCTCGACAAACGCCCGCCGAAGGCAGGCTAGGTCGCTGTCCCCCAGTCCACCCAGCCCATGTAGGCCGTCAGCAGCACCAGCACGCCGAACACGATGCGGTACCAGGCAAACACCGTGAAATCGTGGCGACTGACGAAACGGATCAGGCCGCGCACGGCCAGCAGCGCGCTGATGAACGAAGCGGCACCGCCCACCGCAAACAGGCCGATGTCGTCCGCGCTGAAAAGATGCCGGTTCTTGAAGACGTCGTAGAAGGTCGCGGCGAACATGGTCGGGATCGCCAGGAAGAACGAGAATTCCGTCGCCGTCTTGCGCGACAGGCCGAAAAACAGGCCGCCGATGATGGTCGCCCCCGAACGCGAGGTGCCGGGAATCATCGCCAGCGCCTGCGCAAATCCGACCTTCAATGCATCGCGCCACGTCATGTCGTCGACCGTTTCTGCACGGATGACGTGCTTGCGCCGTTCCGCCCACAAAATAAGCACGCCACCGATGATCAGCGCGGAAGCGACGACGATGGGGTTGAACAGGTAGTACTTGATCTGCTTGATGAACAGGAAGCCCAGCACCGCCGCAGGCAGGAAGGCCACGATCAGGTTGATCGCCAGCCGCTGCGAGGCCGGCTCGGTCGTGACGTTGACCAGTGCGTGCCCGAGGCGCGCCCGGTATTCCCACACCACCGCCAGGATCGCCGCGAACTGGATCGCGATTTCGAATACCTTGCCCTTGTCGTCGTTGAAGTTGAGCAGCTGTCCGACCAGGATCAGATGCCCGGTGCTGGACACCGGCAGGAACTCGGTCAGGCCCTCGACGATGCCGAGGATGAACGCGTGCAGAAGGATGGTGGGATCGGTCATGGCAAGGGGCTGGGCATGAAAAAAGGCGCGCCGGTCTGGCGCGCCTGCGGATTATACGCGGAGGCCACGGCGTCTTTGTGACCCCGCAGGCCGTCAGGAAACGGGAGCCGGCTCGGACGGACAAGTGGTCACCCGGTTCCTGCCCTGCTGCTTGGACTGGTAAAGACAATCATCGGCGCAGGCGATCAGTGCATCCAGGGTCAGCTGCGACGGCGTGCGCTGGGCGATGCCAAAACTTGCCGTCACGGCGCTCACGCCCGCCTCGTACGGGACGCGCATGCCTGCGATCGTGGTACGCAGCCGCTCCGCCAGCATCGTCGCCTCGTCCCGGTCGGTTTCGGGCAGGAACACGATGAATTCCTCGCCGCCCCAGCGGGCCAGGATATCGCCCAGCCGGATGGACTGCCTGAGGATGTCCGCCGTCGCCTTCAGCACGTCGTCGCCGTGCGCGTGGCCATAGGCATCGTTGACCTGCTTGAACAGATCGATGTCGAGCAGCATGACCGACGTGGGATGCCCGTGGCGAATGGCGTGGCTCCACAATGCGCGGGTCTTGTCGTAAAAGGCGCGCCGGTTGTTCAATCCGGTCAGCGGGTCCATTTGCGCCAGCCGTTCGGCACGCAACCGTTCTTCCTGGCCGACGCGCAGCTGGTAGGCCAGTGCCAAGGCAAGCAGTGTGGCGTCGAGCTGCATGCCGATTTCCACGGCACGGAACGTCCAGCTGTTGTGCGGGATGAAACCCCAGACCGACAAGGTCGTCAGCAGGGCGCCCACCATGGCCGAGAGGGCGGCGAGGAGAAAATACTGCGCCGGCTTCTGCCCGGTGCGGGCCGAGATGATGCCCAGCAACAGCATGATGCTGCTGAACAGGAACGCGAAGCTGAATGCGTCCAGTAGTGCGTATTTCTGGCTGTCCAGCAGAATGGCCGCCGCCAGCAGAATGCCGAAGATGACGCAAAACCTGATGACCGCCTTGCGCACCCGCGGGAAATACACCTGCAGATCGAGAAAGCGGATGGCGAACAGCAGGCCGGACACGCCATACAGGAACATCAGGACCGGGTTGGACCATTGCTGCCAGGTGGTCGAATCGGGCCAGAACCAGGCGAAACCATGGCCGGTATAAGCGACGTTCATGGCAACGAACATCGCCAGGTAGAGCGCATAGTACAGGTAGCGTGAACTGCGGAGGCTGACGAAAAGAATGGCGTTATACGCCATCAGGGCGAGCAGAAAGCCATAGACGATGCCATAGCTGAACTCCTGCTGCATTTGCCTGAGCCGCGACGTTTCCCGGCTCAGCAGATAGATCGGCGCGACCATGGGGTCGGGCGTCTCCAGGCGGATGAACACATCGCTGGTCCCCGGCTCGAACGTATGGTCGAACACGAAGTAACGGCTGTCGACCGGGCGTTGCGCGAAGGGCAGCGTATCGCCTGCCCGGTACCGTTCGACCGTCCTGCCGCGATACTGGACATAGACCTCGACCTGGTCGAGCCAGGCGATTTCGATAGACAGTCTTTTTTGCAGCGGTGTGGCGGTCGGGTTGTCCACCGAAAAATGGATCCACGCAGGCTTCGAACCGATGCCGAAATTCAGGACCGGGCTGTTCCCCGGGGAAAATTGCCCCGCCTGGTAGGCCGCAATCGCGGCCGGCAGGGTGAAACGCCCGTCCTGCTCTTTCAGGAACTCCGTCGACAGGCCAATGGCCAGTTCATGATCGAGGACGGCCGACAGCGGTGCCGCAACCACCGGTGCGCTGCCCAGCCATGCCAGCATGGCGGCGAGCCGAAAGACCCATCTGAACAATCTGCTGCACAAGTTCGGCTGCCGGTCGTGTACTTCGATATCAGATCTTGCGGTAGACCTCGGCGCCCTGCTTTACGAACTCCACCGCCTTCACCTCCATGCCCTTCGCCAGCGCGTCGGCTTCGTTCAAACCTTCCTTCGCCGCGTACTCGCGCACGTCCTGGGTGATCTTCATCGAGCAGAAATGCGGGCCGCACATCGAGCAGAAGTGCGCGACCTTGGCCGATTCCTTGGGCAGCGTCTCGTCGTGGAAGGACTTCGCCTTGTCGGGGTCGAGGCCGAGGTTGAACTGGTCGTCCCAGCGGAATTCAAACCGCGCCTTGGACAGCGCGTTGTCGCGGATCTGCGCACCGGGATGGCCCTTGGCGAGGTCGGCGGCATGGGCAGCGAGCTTGTAGGTGATGATGCCTTCCTTCACATCATCCTTGTCCGGCAGGCCGAGGTGCTCTTTCGGCGTGACGTAGCAGAGCATCGCGGTGCCGTACCAGCCAATCATGGCGGCGCCGATGCCGGAGGTGATGTGGTCGTAGCCAGGGGCAATGTCGGTCGTCAGCGGGCCGAGCGTGTAGAACGGCGCTTCGGAGCAGGACTCGAGCTGAATGTCCATGTTCTCCTTGATCAGCTGCATCGGCACGTGGCCGGGGCCTTCGATCATCACCTGCACGTCGTGCTTCCACGCGACCTGGGTCAGTTCGCCCAGCGTACGCAGTTCGGAGAGTTGCGCCTCGTCGTTGGCGTCGTAGATCGAACCGGGTCGCAGGCCGTCGCCCAGTGAGAAGGCCACGTCGTAGGCCTTCATGATCTCGCAGATATCCTCGAAGTGCGTGTAGAGGAAGCTTTCCTTGTGGTGCGCCAGGCACCACTTGGCCATGATCGAGCCGCCGCGCGAAACGATACCGGTCAGGCGGTTGGCCGTCATCGGCACATAGCGCAGCAACACGCCGGCGTGGATGGTGAAGTAGTCGACGCCCTGCTCGGCCTGCTCGATCAACGTGTCGCGGAACATCTCCCAGGTGAGTTCTTCCGCCTTGCCGTCGACCTTTTCCAGCGCCTGGTAGATCGGCACCGTTCCAATCGGTACGGGCGAATTGCGGATGATCCACTCGCGCGTCTCGTGGATGTTCTTGCCGGTCGACAGGTCCATCACGGTGTCGCCGCCCCAGCGGATCGCCCAGGTCATCTTTTCGACTTCTTCCTGGATGCTGGAACCCAACGCGGAGTTGCCGATGTTGGCGTTGATCTTCACCAGGAAATTGCGGCCGATGATCATCGGTTCGGATTCCGGGTGATTGATGTTGTTGGGGATGATGGCGCGGCCGCGCGCGATTTCGCTGCGCACGAACTCGGGCGTGATCTCGTTCTGCAGGCTGGCACCGAAGTTCTGTCCGGGATGCTGGCGGTTCATGAGCGCAGCGAGCTTCGCGCCTTGCGGGCCGGACGCCTTCAGCGATTCGAGATAGGCGGCGCGGTTGTTGTTCTCGCGGATCGCGATGAACTCCATCTCAGGCGTGATGATGCCCTGGCGCGCATAGTGCATCTGGCTGACGTTCATGCCCGCCTTGGCGCGGCGCGGATGGCGATGCAGATCCGGAAAGCGCATGGTCGCGAGTTCGGGATTGGCCGCCTGCTGGCGGCCGTATTCGGAACTCAGGTCGGCCAGCACCTCGGTGTCGCCGCGCGCCTCGATCCAGCGCGTGCGCAGCGCCGGCAGGCCGGTGCGGATGTCGATCTTCGCCGCCGGATCGGTATACGGGCCGGAGCAGTCGTAAACGAAAATCGGCGGATTCGGTTCTGAGCGCGCGCCGCCTGCGCCGTTCTCGCCGCTGAACATCAGCGGCGTGTCAGCCTGGCTGATTTCGCGCATCGGCACGCGGATGTCGGGCTGGCTGCCCTGAACGTAGATCTTGCGCGAGTTCGGCAGCGGATGCACCGCCGCTTCGTCGACGTGAGCGGTGGCGGCTAGGAATTTAGGGTTGGCGTTCATGGCGGGCGCTCCAGCAGAATTAGGATGGAGGCCGCTGAGTCAGCCTCGCTATTTAGTCCACGGGAGGCCTGTCAGCCTCCCTACGGCGGTCTCAACCGCATCAGGTTCGAAGGGTATGTCTCACTCCATTCGGCGTGACGGCCGTCCGGAGACCCCTGGCGAGCGGCTCAAGGTAGCGGAATTGTGGAATAATTGCAAGGCAATCCCCCATCTAACTTATTGATATTCAAGGGTACCGCATGGACATGGAACAGGCGCGCTACAACATGGTGGAACAGCAGATCCGCCCCTGGGATGTACTGAATCAGGATGTGCTCGACCTGCTGTTCAAGGTGCGCCGCGAGGATTTCGTGCCCGAAGCGCACCGTGCGCTGGCCTTCGTCGACATGGAAATCCCGCTCGGCCATGGCCAGTCGATGTGGACGCCCCGGCTGGAGGCGCGCGCGCTCCAGGAACTCGTCATCCGCCCCACCGACCGCGTGCTGGAAATCGGTACCGGCAGCGGCTACCTCACGGCGCTCCTGGCCGCCCAGGCCGCCGAGGTGGTGTCGGTCGATATCGTGCCCGAATTCACCGCGGCCGCCACGCAGAAACTGCGGGCGCACGGCTTCGAGAACATCGCGCTGCATACCGGCGACGGCGCCCGCGACTGGTCCGACGAAGCCGGCTTCGACGTCATCGTACTCACCGGCTCGACCCCGCTGCTGTCGGACGCCTTCCGCCGCCGCCTCCATGTGGGCGGCCGCCTGTTCGCCATCGTCGGCGAGGCGCCGGTGATGCAGGCGCAACTCATCACCTGCACCGCCCCCGGTGCCGCACGCAGCGTGACGCTGTTCGAGACCTGCGTGGCACCGCTGCTGAACGCGCCGCATCCTGCCGCCTTCGTATTCTGATGCGCCAGTTTCGCCCCCCCGAACTCGCCGCCTACATCCAGTCCGGTCATACGCCGGTGTTGCTCGATGTGCGCGAGCCGTGGGAATGGAACCTCTGCCGCCTGCCCGGCGCGATCCTGATTCCGATGCGCGAACTGCCCGCACGCCTGTCGGAACTGAACAAGGATGCCGAAACAATAGTCATCTGCCATCATGGCGTACGCAGTTATCACGCGGCGCGCTATCTGGAGACGGCCGGGTTTGTCGATGTCGTCAACCTCGCGGGCGGCGTCGCCGCCTGGGCCGACGAAGTCGATCCGGCCATGCCGCGCTACTGAATACTCTCTATCTAGGACTGGACCACCATGCAATTCAAACCCCTGTCTCTCGCCCTCGCCCTTGCCTTGGCGCCTGCCGCCCACGCAGAAAACCTGTCCGCCGTCTTCCAGGACGCGCAGGCCTACGATGCGCAGTATGCCGCCGCTCGTGCCGCCTACCAGGCCGGCCAGGAGAAGGCGGTCCAGGGCCGTGCGGGACTGCTGCCCAACGTCAACCTGGGCGGCAACGCCCAGTACAACAAGATCGACTCCAGCCTGCCCGGCGGCGACGCCGATTACGCGTCCAATGGCCTGTCGCTGAACGCCACGCAGCCGCTGTTCCGTAAACAGAACCTGGTGCAGTACGAGCAGTCCAAGCAGCAGGTCAAGATCGCCGAGATGCAGTTGAAGGTGGCCGAACAGGACCTGATCCTGCGCGTCGCACAGGCGTACTTCGACGTACTGCAGTCGCAGGACAACATCGCCTTCATCAATGCGCAAAAGTCGGCCATCTCCGAACAGCTGGCATCTGCCAAGCGCAACTTCGAGGTCGGCACCGCCACCATCACCGACACCCATGAAGCGCAGGCGCGCTACGACCTCGCCGTGGCGCAGGAAATCGCCGAGCAGAACAGTCTCGCCATTCGTCTGCGCACGCTGGAAAAACTCATCGGCAAACCGCCCGGCGCACTCGACATCTTCGTGGAACCGGGCGAGCTCAAGGTCGAAGCGGAACCCATCGACACCTGGGCCGCGCGCGCCACCGAAGGCAACCTGCAGGCCGAGATCCAGCGCATCGCCAAGACCATCGCCGACCAGGAAGTCGAACGCAACCGCGCCGGCCATTACCCCACGCTCGACGCCGTCGCTGGCTACACCATCAACAACAACCAGAATTTCGGCACGATGCAGGTGGATACCCGCGCCGCCAGCATCGGCGTGCAGCTCAACCTGCCGATCTACCAGGGCGGCCTCGTCAGCTCGCGCGTGCGCGAAGCCGTCGCCAACCAGGAAAAGGCGCGTCAGGATCTCGAGGCCGCGGCCCGCGACGCCAGCCTGCAGGCCCGCCAGGCCTGGCTCAACGTCAGCAGCGGGGCGGCCCGCGTGAAAGCGCTGGAACAGGCGCTCACCTCCACCCAGGCCCAGCTCGATTCCACCAAGCTCGGCCTGCAGGTCGGCGTGCGCACCAGCCTCGACGTGCTGAACGCCGAACAGCAAGTGCTGTCCGCCCGCCGCGACCTGGCCGGCGCGCGCTACGCCTACCTGCTGGCCGGGCTATCGCTCAAGGCCGCCGTGGGCAGCCTCAATCCGGCCGACCTCACCGAGATCGACCAGCATCTGAAACCCGCGGTTCAATAAACCGCCGACAGCCTGCGGGCGGGGCATTCAAGCCCGTCACGAGGCGGCACGCCGCCTAAAAAGGAACGAGCCTGGCCACCCGGGCCGCCGCACCGCGATGGCAGGCGGCAAAAGTCTGTCCCGCCTCGCCCATTCGGGCGCGTGCCGGGGCATCGCCCAACAGCGCCAGCGCTTCGCGCATCAGGGCCGCCGCATCGTCGACCCGCCGTACCGCGCCGGTCTCGATCGCGAGACGCGTCGCCTCCTCGAAGTTGAAGGTGTGCGGCCCCACCAGCACCGGCCGTCCCACGCTCGCCGCCTCGATCAGGTTCTGTCCGCCCAGCGGCATCAGACTGCCGCCGACGAAGGCCACGTCGCAGGCCGCGTAATACGCAAACAGCTCGCCCAGGCTGTCGCCCAGCAGCACGCGCGTCCGCGTATCCAGCGGCGTCTCGCCCAGCGCGCTGCGCCGCCGGTACGCCAGGCCGGCCGCCTCGATCAGCGCCGCCACCTCGTCGAAGCGGTGCGGATGGCGCGGCACCAGCACCAGCAGCACGTCGTCCGGCGCAGCCTCGGCAAACGCACGCAGCAGCAGCGCTTCCTCGCCCCCGCGCGTGCTCGCCGCGAGCAGCACCGGGCGCGATCCCCATTGCGCTTTCCACGCCGCCCCACGTGCCAGCAACGTGTCCGGCGGCGCGATGTCGAACTTGAGATTACCGGTGACGTGCACGGTCTGCGCGCCGAGTGTCCGCAGGCGTTCGGCGTCGGCGTCGGACTGCGCGGCGACGACCGCGATCCGCTGCAGGCACGCCCGCGTCAGCGCCGGCAGCCGCGCGTAGCCGCGCGCCGAGCGCTCGGACAGCCGCGCGTTCGCCAGCACGATCGGCACCTGCCCGCGCGCGGCGGCATGGACGAGGTTGGGCCACAACTCGGTTTCCATCAGGATGCCCACGCGCGGCCGCACGCGGCGCATGAAGCGGCGCATCGACCCGGTATAGTCGTAGGGCAGGTAGACGATGCGCGCGAACCTGCCGTACAGCGACTCGGCAGTGGCGCGCCCGGTCGGCGTCATGCAGGTGAGCAGCAGCGGCGCGTCCGGGTGTGCGTCGCGCAGCGCCTGGATGAGCGGTTGCGCCGCGCGCATCTCGCCGACCGACACCGCATGGATCCACAGCGCGCCCGTAGCCGGTACCGGGCCAAGCGCCAGGCGTTCGCCCCAGTGCTTCAAATAACCGCGCTCGCGGCGTCCGCGCCACAACAGGCGCAGCGGAATCAGCGGCGCCGCCAGCAGCAGGGCCAGCCTATACAGGCTCCAGTCGAATAACAGGCGCAGGGTGGGCATCACCGGATTGTAAATGGGCGGATGCCTGTGCCCAAGCCGCAAGGCTGTCGGGTGCTAGAATCGACGCCACTCTGGAGGCCAAACAATGAAAATCCTGCTCACCGGCGCGGCCGGTTTTAGTTCCGGCCGTTCGCGCTGCTCACTTAACTTGCGCGTTGCGCAAGTGAGCCTTCTCTGAAACCGGCGGAGACATTCAATGAAAGTTCTTGTTACAGGTTCCGCCGGTTTTATCGGCATGCACGTCGCGCAAATCCTGCTCAAGCGCGGCGACGAGGTCGTCGGCATCGACAGCCTCAACGACTACTACGATCCGGCGCTCAAGCTCGCCCGTCTCGAACAGCTGAAGCCCTACCCCAACTTCCGCTTCGTCAAGGACGACATCTCCGACCGCATGGTGATGGAGGACCTGTTCGAGAAGGGCCACTTCGACGCCGTCATCAACCTCGCCGCGCAGGCCGGCGTGCGCTACTCGCTGAAGAATCCGCACGCCTACGTGCAGTCCAACCTGGTCGGCTTCGCCAACCTGCTCGAAGGCTGCCGCCATCACGGCATCAAGCACTTCGTCTACGCCAGCTCGTCCTCCGTGTACGGCGCCAACACCAAGATCCCGTTCTCGGTGCACGACCCGGTCAACCACCCGGTGAGCCTGTACGCCGCCAGCAAGAAGGCCAACGAGCTGATGGCCCACACCTATTCGCACCTCTACGGCCTGCCCACCACCGGCCTGCGCTACTTCACCGTCTACGGCCCCTGGGGCCGGCCCGACATGTCGCCGTGGCTCTTCACCTCCGCCATCCTCGAAGGCCGCACCATCGACGTCTTCAACCACGGCGACATGATGCGCGACTTCACCTACATCGACGACATCGCCGACGGCACCGTGAAAGTGCTCGACCGCATCCCGCAGGGCAACCCCGACTTCGACCACAAGAATCCGGACCCGGCCACCAGCCACGCCCCCTACCGCATCTACAACATCGGCAACCATACCCCGGTGCAGCTGATGGACTTCATCGGCACGATCGAGAAGGCGCTGGGCCAGGAGGCGAAGAAGAACTTCCTGCCGATGCAGGACGGCGACGTGCAGGCGACCTACGCGGACGTTGACGACCTCATCCGCGACACGGGTTTCAGACCGGCGACGACGCTGGAGTATGGGATCGAGAAATGGGTGGAGTGGTATCGGGGATACAAAGTTTAAAACCGATTACGTAAATGGCATATGAATTGACCCGGGTATCTCGGACATTTTGTCAGCGCCAAACACGGGAAATGCAATGAAGGAAGTTGATTGGCAGGAAACCTTCGGTCACTCGTTACCCTGGCTACTGAGGGTTTCAAGTTTTGTGCTTTGGCGAACGGAGGAGTTGCTGTCGCAATCCTTGCCTACTTAGGAAATATCGCGGGAAAAGGTGCCCCTGTTCCTGATATGCGTTGCGCAATGGGGTCTTTCTTGTTTGGGTTGTTTTGCTGCGGATGCGCGATGCTGTTTGCGTATTTAACCCAATTGAAGCGATTGAATTCCTTGGCAGACGGCAACGAAACGCGAGGAGACTGGCGATTAGCTGGCTCCATTATTTTCACCTTTCTAAGCCTACTGTTCTTCGGTGTTGGCTCGTTGGTTGCTGTCATAACATTTAGGTAAAGGCACTAAAGGGGTCGACCCTATCCACCGAGCCGGGCCCCTGAATTTCCATTGATGTGAAGAATTGTCGCGTGCTGGCCCTAAGCCTTGGCGGGATAGGCTTCCTTGGCGTGCCGCGCCGCTGCGAGTTCCACTGGATCGTAGGCCTTGCCGGACCACAGCATCTCGTAGGCGATTTCTTCGTTGCCGTTTTCGCATAGTTCGAGCGCTCGCCGGAACAGGGGCTGGAAGGTCTCCGACTTGTGCGAGCGCTCGTGGAGTTCGAAGGTCGTCCAGAACGTCACGATCAGCGCTTCGCGGCCTTTCATGGGGCTTTCGACCGCCTGTCCGATGGTCGAGCCTTCATTCGACACCTGCCCGGAATTCAGCGCAACGAAGCCGCCGACGAAGCCCGTGTCGGAATGATAGGTCTTGACGTTTTCGCAGAGGAAGGCCACGCGCTCCTGCAGGTCCTCGACGCTGTATTCGGGTTTGAGCACGACGCGGTTCACGGTCACAATGCCGTCGGGGGGGAAGTTCGCGATCAAGCCATTCATTTTCTGCTCCTGTGATGATTGAAAAACATGCCGGATGAGTGCGGCCACAGGATATGAAGCGAAGAAGTATTTATCAAACGATATTTATTGGCGTTTACTATCGCATTAATCGATATATTGAGGCCAAGCCAGCCGTTCGGGGAATCGTTATCGCTCGATAAATCCGCCCATACTGACCGGCTCACCCTTGCCCGATGCCGATCGGCCATTCAAAACCGCCACTCCGCCTGCGTGCCTCGGCGATGGGCGACAGGGCGGACCAGGGTTTCTGGCTGGCCTTGCCTGCCTTCATCTGATGAACATCACTAAAGGGGCTAGGGCCGATTAATGTTCCTGGCCAAGCTTCTTTCCGGCCCCGCTCTCCGCGCATGGTCCGAAGTCCGCACGAGGCTGGCCTACCCATGTGGAGATCAACGGATTGCGCGTGCCGGATGTCACACCTCCGCGGGCAGGTTCATGAGGGCCTTGTCACGAAGCCACCAGATACTGCCGCTTCGCCGGTCGATACCGCGACGGGCGAGCGCGGCACAGTCGATTCCGGGGGCCGAGGCCGATGGTCTACAGGGATTTCTTTTTGCTCGCGATGGGCGCCGCACGCCAGGCGACATAGATACCGACGAGGACCGCGCTCATGCCGACGATCTGGATAGGAGTCAGCGATTCGTCGAGGAACAGCCACGCGAACACCGCGGCGGCGACCGGCGCGGTGAGTAGCGCGACCGAAGAAAAACTTGTGGGCAGGTGGGCCAGCCCCCATACGATCAAGCCCTGGCCAAGACCCTGAGAGATGACGCCGAGCGCGATCATCAGCCCCCAGCCACGCGGCGTCTCGGGGATCAATGAGTTGCCGCTGGCCAGTGTGACCAGCACCAGTATCGGCGCTGCAATCAGGCAGGTCCACAGGTTGATTTCGGCACTCGAGAGCCGTCCCCGCAACCGGCTCGCACCGAGAATATAACCGGCGTAGAGAATACCCGCGAACACACCCAGGCCATCGCCAATCAGGTGCTCGGTACCGATATCGAGGCTTTGCCAGGCCACCAGCACCCCGCCGACAAGGGCAATCGTCACGCCAAACCCGAAATGTCGGGTGACACGGGTGCCGAATAGCAGCCAGCTGCCGACGACGACATAAATGGGTTGTGCGTTGACAAACAGCATCGAGTTGGCCGCCGCCGTACGCTCGATAGAGGCGTGCAACGACACTAGATCAATGGCGAACAGCAAGCCGCAGAGCAACAGCAGCGGAACGTGTTTCGCGGACGGCGGATGTACCGCGGTCTTAGGCCTCGACAACCAGAACCAGAACGCGAATATCGGCAGCGCCCAGATCATCCGGTGGGCTGCCGATGCGACCGAAGTCAGCTCGCTCAGCCGAACGAAGACCGGATTGGTTGCCACCGCCACGGCGCCCAGCACGACGGCTAGCGGTGCGAATCTAGTAAGGTCTATGTGAGCGCTCCCCAACCGGGTAAAACAAGCCATCATCAGGCCTGCGCGTTTCGAGTGAAACATATTACATGAGGAATAATGGCGACAGCGTAAGCGGCCGCGGTGTCGGCATTCTTAGCCAACGTCGCGGCGGGTACGGCAGTGCGTGCCATCGCCAAACAACACAAACACGGGTTCTTCAGGTCTTGCCTTGTGCCTCCTATTAATAATTGGGGACAGACCACGGTTTTCTACACGTAAACTGAGTAGCCCATTGCCGCTCATTCCCCATCCACATAAATGAACCCTTCCACGGTCAAAACCTACCTGCCCTGGGTCGTGGCCGTGGCGCTGTTCATGGAGCAGCTGGACACCACCATCGTCAACACGGCGGTGCCGGCGATGGCGCTGAGTCTGCAGGTGACGCCGCTGAGCCTGAAGGCGGTGGTGGCGAGCTACATCCTGAGTCTGGCGGTGTGCATCCCGGTAAGCGGCTGGATGGCGGACCGCTACGGCACGCGACGCGTGTTCAGCATTGCGATCAGCCTCTTTACCTTCTCCTCGATCCTGTGCGGCCTGGCGCTGAACGCACCGATGCTGGTCGCGGCGCGCATTCTGCAAGGCGTGGGCGCGGCGATGATGATGCCGGTGGGCCGGCTGACGATCATCCATACGTTCCCCAAATCGGAACTGCTGAGGGCGATGAATTTCGTCATCATCCCGGCGCTGATCGGCCCGCTGCTCGGACCCACGGTCGGCGGCCTGATCGTGCACTGGGTCTCCTGGCGCTACATCTTCTTCGTCAACGTGCCGATGGGTTTGCTGGCGCTGTGGCTGGCGCATCGCCACATGCCGGATTATCGCGGCGACGCGGCGCGCCCGCTGGATGTCGTCGGGCTGGTCCTGTTCGGCAGCGCAACGGCGCTCTTGTCCTGGCTGCTGGAAATCTTCGGCGAGCACCGGATCGACGCCACCTCGGCGGCCGTGTTGCTGCTGCTCTGCATGAGCCTGCTGGCCGCGTATTTCTGGCATGCCCGCGAGACGCCTTACCCGCTGTTGCGCATGACACTGTTCCGGGTGCGCACGTTTCGCATCTCGGTGGTCGGCGGTTTCGTCACGCGTCTGGGGGTAGGCGGGATGCCGTTTCTGCTGCCGCTGCTCTACCAGCTCGGCCTGGGCCTGCCGGCGTGGCAGTCGGGCCTGCTGATGATGCCGGCCGCGGCGGCGGCCATGGGCATGAAAATCATTGCCCCGCGAGTGCTGGCGCGCTTCGGCTATCAGCGCGTGCTGACGGTGAATACGGTGATGATCGGAGTCGTCATCAGCCTGTTCTCGCTGGTGAACCCGACCACGCCGATCGCGTTGATCGTGCTGCTGGGCCTGTCCATGGGCTTCTTCAATTCGCTGCAATTCACCAGCATGAATTCGATGGCCTACGCCGATATCGATCCACCTGATTCGAGCATGGCCAGCACGATCGCGAGTTCGCTGCAGCAGATGTCGATGAGCTTCGGGCTGGCGTGGGGTTCGCTGATCGCCGGCTGGTATCTGGGCGACCTGCCGCAGACCGATCGCATGGCGGTGACGACCGCGCTGCACCATGCCTTTTTGACGCTGGCCGGCCTGACGATCCTCTCGTCGCTGTCGTTCTGGTCGCTCCGCCCCGGGGATGGCGAAAGCGTCAGCCGGGGATCGGTGCGCGTGGTGGAATGAGCGCCGTTAACGAACGGGGCGCCTGCGCGATCCGCCGCCCGTCTATCGCTCCACTTCCTGCGCGCTGATCATGTTCTGGTAGAGCAGCGCCGAGATGACCAGCGTGTCCTGGCTGTCCACATTCTCGAACGACAGCCCGTGCAGGAGGGTGGGTTTTTCATCCACCGTGGGCCGCGACGCATTCACCGAACGAATCGTGCAGTCCAATACGAGCACATGCTCGGCATCGCCGATCTTGACGCGGAATTTGAGTGTGAGCGGGCTGCCCACGTCGCCCATCTTTTCGCTGGCGGCAATCAATGCGCCGCCGAGGCTGATGTCGCGCGCAACACAGGCATGGCCCCGTCCCCCTTCGGCGGTGGCGTGACAGATGATATTGATCCGCCCGCGCGAACTGCCGCGCACGACCAGTCCGCGCACTTCCTTGGGATAGGCGAGATGGATGTGCGGGTAGGGCGTATTGGTGACACGCTTGGCCATCGAGGTAAAGGCGTAGGCCGTTTTCCCGCTGAACAGACGCACGACGAAATCCTGTCCTTCACGCACCAGCATCAGGCTGCCATTGATGATGGGCGTGGTCACGATGACGCTCTGGCCTTCCAGGTAGCCGATCAGGGTGACGAAGCAGCGGGACGGTTCGACATCGGACTGGAATTGCAGCTGTATCGTATCGCCGATGCCCAGCTTGATCTGGTCCAGCGACAGCACCCCGGATTCGCGCTGGGCCGGGGCCGGCTCACCTTTGCCGGCTTTGGCGGAGGGATCCTCGGGGTCGCCGGATGCCCGCTTGTCTGGGGCGGTTGGTTTGTGCTGTTCTGACATGGCGCGTCCACGTGAAAATTTTCTCGATACGGCATGATGGCACGTCAAATTTGCCAGAGCCCGTCGCGCGGCCAGGCAATGCCCGCATCGGATCCCGGGCAGGTGCAATTCGACGTTTCGCCGTGATGCCTCCTGGTCATCATAACGATGCCGGCCATCGGCGATTCCTCTCCCTTTGCCGCGCCGGCCTTCCAAGTAAACCATACTCATCGTGTATCGTTCACATGCGGCATGCCAGCCTGTCGTCATATGACGACAGGCTCAATCCGTTCTATCCTTTTGTTTTGTAGGAATATTCCAATAATAGCCCTGTTTCGATGTCGCCGTCAGGCGACGTTTTGGCCTGTTTTTCCCCTTGGCCGAGTCTCTTAAATCGCTTACACGACTGTTTATCAACGGGTTTTCTATGCTGGCCCATTTGTTGCTTTTCCACCCGTGCGTCCAGTTCCGGCCGCAACCACACCAGAGCGTTTCACCCAGATTCACCCAGATACAGAGAGAGACCCTACCCATGCTCAAATCCTTTATGCAACCCGGCACTGCCAGCAATTCACGAACTGATTCAACCCGGACGGGCCATTCGGGATATCCGAGCAAACCGGCCGAAGCCGCCAAGCCTGCCGAGCCCGCCAAAGTGGAAGCGGCCCCGGAAGTCATCCCGTCCACGCGTAACGAAGAGGGCAGCAAACTCATCGTCGGGCCGAACATCAAGCTGAAGGGCGCCGAGATCACCGATTGCGAAATCCTGGTGGTGGAAGGCCGCGTGGAAGCCTCGATGAACAGCCGCGATATCCGCATCGCCGAAGGCGGCGTGTTTTCCGGCAAGGCCGAGATCGACGTGGCGGAAGTGTATGGCACCTTCGAGGGCGAGTTGACAGCCCGCAAACGGCTGGTGGTCTATGCTACCGGCCGGGTCAACGGCACGATCCGCTACGGCGCCTTGATGGTCGAAGAAGGCGGCGTCATCACCGGCAACATGGCAATGCACGCGTCCGGCCCCAGTCTGGCCAAGCTGCCGGACGCGGCGCCGACCCCGGTGTCCGAAGCGGTTCAGGAGAAGGCGGCAGAACTCGAAGAGATCCGTTCCGCATCCACGTTCAGCCGCAACCAGCGACGCAGCTGACGGCCTTGAGGCAGGGCTGTCTGCGATCTGCGACAGCCCTGCCTGCATCTTCAGGGACGCTCGACGCCCCGCCCCATCCTTGCCCCACATCGGCTATCAGGCCTGCTCAACCGGTGCGGAAAACGAACGGCCGGACTGAACTCGGACCGGTCGGATTGCTCCAACACCCGGCAGCCTGCTCACGTCATGCAGGTTCGATGCGCTGGGGCAGCCCCATGTAAACAGGGCTTCACGAAAACTTCATTTTCCCCGGGCGCCCATCCATGCGAACGTTCCTGCGGGCTGGCTTGTCAAGAAATCGGCGCGGCCTCCCGGCCGCGTTTTTGCCGCTTTGTCTGCCGTCATCGGGTTCCGTATGTTCATCGTTGCTCTCGCTTGCATCCTGCTTCTTGCTTCGACCACCGTCACCCACTACGAGGCGCTCAGCAGCCTCAACACGCGGCTGGTGTCGCTCGCCATTCCCAACCGCAGCAAGCTGCTGGTCGTCATCTCGACGGCCTTCATGGCCCATGCGCTGGAAATGACGCTCTACGGTCTGACCCTCTATTTCCTGACGAAATATTTTGGAGTAGGCGCCCTCAGCGGGCCGTCTGGCCATTCACTGGCAAGCTGTCTTTATTTCTCTGCGGAAACCTATACCTCGCTCGGCTTTGGCGATCTCACGCCCGTCGGTCAGATCCGGATGATTGCCGGGGTGGAAGCGCTGAACGGCCTGCTCCTGATCGGCTGGTCGGCGTCGTACACCTACATTGCCATGGAGCGTTTCTGGAACCTGGACGCGGCACGGCGCCACCAGTAAGTGCGCACGAGGCCGGCCTTGGCTGACGACGCGTCTGCGCCGGCAAGAAACGCGGGCCAGCCTCACCATTGCCCTCCGTGTCAGCTGTTCGATGCCGCCAGTGCGTCCGCCTGATCCACACGCTCCCAGCTGAAATCCGGCTCGGCCCGCCCGAAGTGGCCGTAGGCTGCGGTCTTCCGATAGATCGGGCGACGCAGGTCGAGACTCTCGATGATGCCGCGCGGGGTGAGTCTGAAGGTGCGGCGCACCATGACTTCGAGGGTGTCGTCCGCCACGGTGCCGGTGCCGTAGGTTTCGACCAGCAGCGAGACCGGCTCGGCGACGCCGATGGCATAGGCCAGCTGCACCAGACAGCGCTTGGCGTAGCCCGCCGCGACCAGATTCTTGGCGATGTAGCGCGCCATGTAGGCGGCCGAGCGGTCGACCTTGGTCGGGTCCTTGCCTGAAAACGCGCCGCCGCCGTGCGGGCAGGAGCCGCCGTACGTGTCGACAATGATCTTGCGGCCAGTAAGGCCAGTGTCGCCGTTGGGGCCGCCGATTTCGAACGGGCCGGCGGGGTTGACCCATAGTCTGAAGGTCGGGGTGCGCAGCGCCCGCGGCACCAGTGGGTCGACGATTTCGCGCGCGACTTCCTGGGCGACCCAGGCGGGGTCGAGGCCGCGGGCGATCTGGGTGGAAATGATCACGGTTTCGACGCCGACCATTTTATGGCCTTCGTAGGCGACGGTGACCTGGCTTTTGGCATCGGGGCGCAGCCAGGGCAAGGCGCCGGACTTGCGCAGCTCGGCCTGCCGTTGCATCAGGCGGTGCGCCAGCCAGAGGGGATAGGGCATCAGGTCGGGGGTTTCGTCGCATGCGTAGCCGAACATCAGGCCCTGGTCGCCGGCGCCGATGTCTCCGCCCGCGAGGGTGATGCCTTTGTGAATCTGGATCGACTGGTGGTTGAAGCGCACCTGCACTTCGCAGGTGTCGGGGTCGATGCCGGTTTCGGCATCGCGATAGCCGATGTCGCGCAGCACCTGGCGGGCAATCGCCTCGGCGCGGTCGCGCACCTCGTCGAAGAGTTCCTTGCGGACGGTTTTGAACTCGCCGGTAATCACCACCAAGTTGTCGGCCACGAGGGTTTCGCAGGCGACCTTGGCCTCGGGCTCTTCAGCCAGAAAGGCATCGAGGATGGCATCGGAAATCTGGTCGGCGATCTTGTCCGGGTGTCCTTCGGACACGGACTCGGAGGTAAACAGATGACGGCGCGTATTCATGGTGCGTTTCCTGGGATGCGTTGAGGTTTAAGGGTTGCGTGCCGCGAGGCGCCAGAGCGAGGTGACCTCGGCCGCGCGCGCGGCGTGCAGCGGATCGGTGGCGTCGGCGGCGCGGGGATGCGTGGGCTTGGTGTCCAGCCGCCCCACTACATTCAGTCCGGCCGCGTCGATTGCGGTGAGCAGCGACTCGCGCGAGCGCAGGCCCAAGTGCTCGGCCAGATCCGACAGGATCAGCCAGCCTTCGCCGCCCGGCTCCAGATGCGCCGCCAGCCCGTTTAAAAAGCCCAGCAGCATGCGGCTGTCCGGATCGTAGATCGCGTGTTCGAGCGGCGAGTTGGCGCGCGCGGGCAGCCAGGGCGGGTTGCAGACGATGAGGGGCGCACGCCCCGGCGGGAACAGATCGGCCTCGACGACATCCACCCGTCCCTTCAGCCCAAGCCGGGCGATGTTCTGGCGCGCGCACGCCAGGGCACGCGGGTCCTGGTCGGTGGCGACGACGTGCTTGACCCCGCGGCGTGCCAGCAGCGCCGCCAGCACGCCCGTCCCCGTGCCGATGTCGAAGGCGAGCGCCGACGAAGGCAGCGGCGCTTCGGCCACCAGCTTCAGGTATTCGCCGCGCACCGGCGAAAACACGCCGTAGTGCGGATGGATGCGTTCGCCGAGCGCCGGAACGTCGACGCCTTTCTTGCGCCACTCGTGGGCACCGATCACGCCGAGCAGCTCGCGCAGCGAGACCACCGACGGCACGTCGCCCGCACCATAGGCTTCGGCGCAAGCTTCCTTCACATTCGGCGCGCGCCGCAGGGGAATGCTGTAGTCCGCCTCCAGGGGCAGCAACAGCATGCCGAGGGTGCGGGCACGCTGGGACTGGGCCTGGCGATAAAAATTGAAGGCTTCGATCGGCGACGCGGCGGGCTTGCGTGGCTTGCGGTCGATGCGGCGCGCCATGGCCTGCAGCAACTGGCGCGCGTTCTGGAAGTCGCCGCGCCACAGCAGCGCAGTGCCCTCGCTGGCCAGGCGATACGCCGCATCCGCCGCGAGGCGGTCGTCCGCAAGCATCACGCGCCTGGGTGGCGGCGATCCGCTTTCCGAGCGCCAGCGGGCGGTCCGGCTCTCGCCGGCCTCGGTCCAGTTCAGCACGGCAGGAGGTGCGTCAGGCTGAGGTTTCGTCACAGCTTTGCGCTGCGTCCGCCGTCCACTGCCAGGATCTGTCCGGTCACGTACTGCGTATCCATCGCGAAGAAACGCACCGCCAGCGCGATATCGTGGGGATCGCCGGCGCGTTTCAGCATGGTGTGCGAGACGATGCGCTGGCGCGAGACCTCGTCGAAGTTCGAATCGTCCTCGGGCCACATGATCGGTCCGGGCGCGATGCCGTTGACGCGCACTTCCGGCGCAAGTTCGCGCGCCAGCGACTTGGTGAGCCCGACCAGGCCTGCCTTGGCGACCGAATAGACGACGTAGTTTTTCATCGGCCGTTCGGCGTGGATGTCGGTGATGTTGATGATGCAGCCATGGCGTTTCTTCAGTTCGGGCGCGGCAGCTTGCGACAGGAACATGGGCGCCTTGAGGTTGCTGCCCATGAGGTCGATCCAGTCCTTTTCGCCGATGGAGCCGACCGGCGTGGGATAGAAGCTCGATGCGTTGTTGAGCAGCACGTCCAGCCCGCCGAAAGAAGAGACCGTCTGGTGGACCAGGCCCGGCAGGCCGCCGGTGTCGTTCAGGTCGGCCTGGATCAGCGCCACCGAATCGGGGCGGAGGGCATTGAGTTCGTTCTGCAGCGCACGCGCCTCGGCGGCCGAACTGCGATAGTGGATCATCAGGTTGGCGCCGGCCGCGTGCAACAGGCGCGCCGAGGCCGCGCCCACACGCCTGGCCCCGCCGGTAATCAATACGACTTTGCCATGCATCGGGATTCACCCTTATAGTCCCTGGATTGCGCATTATCCATGAACTCGATGCTGCCCGCCCCGACTCCCGACGCCTTTGCGCACAGCCAGCGCGTGACCGCGCATCTGCAAGCACTGATCGACGACGCGGGCGGCTGGATTCCGTTCTCGCGCTATATGGAAGCCGCACTCTACGCGCCGGGGCTGGGCTACTACGCCGCCGGCACGACGAAATTCGGCACGGCAGGCGACTTCGTCACCGCGCCGGAACTGACGCCGCTGTTCGGCCGCACGCTGGCACGGGCGATTGCACCCGTGCTGGCCGAGACCGGCGGCGAGATGCTGGAACTGGGCGCGGGCAGCGGCCGGCTGGCAGCGGACGTGCTGGGCGAACTGGAACGGCTGGGCACCTTACCGGTGCGGTATAGCATCCTGGAAGTGAGCGCCGACCTGCGCCAGCGCCAACAGGAAACACTTGCACGCGAACGGCCGCATCTGCACGAGCGGGTGCAATGGCTGGATGCGCTGCCCGATCACTTCCGGGGCGTGATCCTCGGCAACGAGGTGCTCGATGCGCTGCCGGTGGAACTGGTGCATTGGACGGAAGACGGCGCGCAGACGCGCGGCGTGGTGCGGGAAGGAAAGTCCTTCGCATGGCAGGACCGGCCCATCGCCGACCCCATGCTGCGCGCCCGCGCCGGGACGATCAATCAGGCACCTGGCTATCTGACCGAGATCAATCTTGCCGCCGACGCCCTGATTGCCTCGCTCGCCCACATGCTCGACCACGGCTTGATCCTGATGATCGACTATGGCTTTGTCGCCGCTGAGTACTACCATCCGCAGCGCCACATGGGCACGCTACGTGTGCATGTCCGTCACCATGCGCTCGACGATCCGTTTTATCTGCCGGGCCTGTGCGACCTTACCGCACACGTCGATTTCAGCGCGGTGGCACGTGCGGGACAGGACGCTGGGCTGGAACTCGCGGGCTACGCGAGCCAGGCGCATTTCCTGCTCGGGAGCGGGTTGACCGAATTGCTGATGCAGACGTCACCTGCCGATGCAACGGCTTATCTGCCGCAGGCCAACGCCGTGCAACGCCTGGTGTCGCCCGCCGAGATGGGCGAGCTGTTCAAGGTGATCGGTTTTGCCAAGGGCGATCTCGCCCCGCTTGCCGGTTTTGCGCGCGGCGACCGCCGACACGCTTTGTAGATCAGACCAGCGGCAGCTGCGCGTCCTCTTCCGGTGGAAGGCGCGTCACCCGCACCGCGTGCAACCGGCGGCTGTCGGCACGCAGAATGCTGAACTGGAAGCCGTCGAACTTGACCGACTCGCCGCGCTTGGGCAGATGGCCGAAGCGTGAGACGACGAGGCCGCCGACGGTGTCGAATTCCTCGTCGGAGAAATGCGCACCCAGGATCTGGTTGAAATCGTCGATTTCGGTGCCCGCCTTCACGCGGAACACGTCTTCCTTCTCGCGGATGATGTTGTCCTCGGTCTCGTCGAAGTCGTATTCGTCCTCGATGTCGCCGACGATCTGCTCGAGCACGTCCTCGATCGTCACCAGTCCGGCCACGCCACCGTATTCGTCGACGACGATGGCGATGTGGTTGCGGTTGGAGCGGAATTCCTTCAACAGCACGTTCAATCGCTTCGATTCGGGAATGAACACGGCGGGACGCAGCATGCCGCGGATGTCGCTGTCGGATTCGGCGTAGTGCCGCAGCAGATCCTTCGCCAACAAAATTCCGATGACATCGTCGCGATCCTTGTCGATGACCGGGAAGCGCGAGTGCGCGGTTTCGATGACATAGGGAATGAAGACTTCGGGCGCATCGTTGATGTCGATGACGTCCATCTGCGCGCGCGGGATCATGATCTCGCCGACGCGCATCTCGGATACCTGCAGCACGCCCTCAATCATCGCCAGGGCATCGGCATCCATCAAACTGTTTTCGTAGGCGCCGTGCAGCAATTCGATCAGCTGTTCACGGTCTTCGGGTTCGCGCATCAGCCAGTGGGAAATGCGCTCGAGCAGGCTCGGTTTGGGGGGACTACTGTCGGACTCCATTTTCGTCAGGAAATGAAAGATAAGGATTAGGAATGCGGAATCGCCTCAGTATAACGGCTTCGCGCGATTCCATGATGTCCGCGTCCGCCGGGTCGATGTGGTCGTAGCCCTGCAGGTGCAGCACGCCGTGGACGGTCATGTGGGCGTAATGATGCTGCAGCGGCTTGCCCTGCTCGCGCGCCTCGCGCTCGACCACCGGTGCGCAGATCACCACGTCGCCGCCCAATATGCCGGGCGCAATCTCGCCGTATTCGAAGGTCAGTACGTTGGGCACGTAGTCCTTGTCGCGGTAGTCCTGGTTGAGTGTCTGCGCCTCCCCGGCGTCGACGATGCGCACTGTGATCTCGGCGGCATGTTCCAGCGCGGCGGCGACCCAGCGGCGGATCTGCGCACGAGTGGGAAGCTCACTCGCCTCGCTGGCGAATTGCACCGACAGGCTGAATTCAGGACTCAATGCTTGTCCGTCTCCGCACGGTGCGCAGCGTAGGCGTCGACGATGCGGCCGACCAGCGGGTGGCGCACCACGTCTTCCGACTGGAAATGGGTGAAGGCGATGCCGCGCACGCCTTCCAGCACGTCGTTGGCATCCATCAGGCCGGATTTCACGTGCTTGGGCAGGTCGATCTGCGTCGGGTCGCCGGTCACCACGGCGCGCGCGCCAAAACCGATTCGCGTCAGGAACATCTGCATCTGCTCGGGCGTGGTGTTCTGCGCCTCGTCGAGAATGATGAAGGCATGGTTGAGCGTGCGGCCGCGCATGAAGGCGAGCGGCGCCACCTCGATGGCGTGGCGCTCGATCAGCCGCGCCACCTTGTCGAAGCCCATCAGGTCATAGAGCGCGTCGTACAGCGGACGCAGGTAGGGATCGACCTTCTGCGTCAGGTCGCCCGGCAGAAAGCCCAGGCGTTCGCCGGCTTCCACCGCCGGCCGCGTCAGCACCAGTCGCTTGACCTGCTCGCGCTCCAGCGCGTCGACTGCGCAGGCGACGGCCAGATAGGTCTTGCCGGTGCCGGCCGGGCCGATGCCGAAGGTGATGTCGTGGCTGCGGATCTGCTCGATGTATTCGCCCTGGCGCGGGGTGCGCGCGCGCAAGTCGGCGCGGCGGGTGCGCAGCGCCGGGCCTTCGTCGTCGGCACGGCCGCGCGTGAGCTCGACCAGGCCGAGCTGGATGTCATCGAGGCTCAACTCATCGTGCGCCCGATTGTAGAAATGCTCGATCGCCTGCGCGCCCTTTTCGGCCTGCGCGGCGTCGCCAGTGAATCTAAAACTTGAGCCGCGGCGGCCGATGGTGACGTCGAACGCCGCCTCGATCTGGCGCAGATTCTCGTCCATCGGCCCGCACAGGTTGGCGAGCCGCCGGTTGTCTTCCGGGGCCAGCCGCAGTTCAACGATGTCGGTTTTCAAGCGCTTTCGCTTTCGGTGATGGCGACTTCGCCGCGCAGGCTGTGCGGCAGGGCCTGGGTGATGGTGACGTCGACGAAGCGGCCGATCAGGCGTGGCTGGCCGGCGAAGTTGACGATGCGGTTGTTGTCGGTGCGGCCGGCGAGCTCTTCGGCGTTCTTGCGCGCATGGCCTTCGACCAGCACGCGCTGCACGGTGCCGACCATGGCCTGGTTCACCTTCTGCGCCTGCGCCTCGATCTGCGCCTGCAGCCGCATCAGCCGCTGCGTCTTCAGTTCGGCGGCGACGTCGTCGGGATAGTCCGACGCCGGCGTGCCGGGGCGCTTGCTGTAGATGAAGGAGAAGCTGGCGTCGAAGTCGAGGTCCTCGATCAGCTTCATCGTCGCCTCGAAATCAGCCTCGGTCTCGCCGGGGAAGCCAACGATGAAATCCGACGACAGGCACAGGTCGGGCCGCTGTTCGCGCAGCCTGCGCACGATCGACTTGAATTCGAGCACGGTATAGCCGCGCTTCATCGCCGCCAGGATGCGGTCGGAACCCGACTGCACCGGCAGATGCAGATGCGATACCAGCTTGGGCAGCCGGCCGTAGCATTCGATCAGGCGCGCGGTCATTTCGCGCGGGTGGCTGGTGGTGTAGCGGATGCGCTCGATGCCGGGAATCTCGTGCACCATCTCCAGCAGGAAGGCGAAGTCGGCGGTGCCGCCCTCATGCAGCGTGCCCTGGTAGGCGTTGACGTTCTGCCCCAGCAGGGTGACTTCCTTCACGCCGCGGGCCGCGAGGTCGGCGACTTCGGCAATGACGTCGTCGAACGGGCGCGAGACTTCCTCGCCGCGCGTATAGGGCACGACGCAGAAGGTGCAGTACTTGGAGCAGCCTTCCATGATCGAGACGAAGGCCGACGCGCCTTCGATGCGCGCCGGCGGCAGGTGGTCGAACTTCTCGATTTCGGGAAAGCTGATGTCGACCTGCGCGCGTCCGCTCTCGCGGCGTTGCGCGATCAGCTCGGGCAGCCGGTGCAGGGTCTGGGGGCCGAACACGATGTCGACGAAGGGCGCGCGCGACACGATCGCCGCCCCTTCCTGGCTCGCGACGCAACCGCCGACGCCGATGATGAGATTGGGGTTGGCCTGCTTCAGGTGGCGCACCCGGCCGAGGTCGTGGAACACCTTTTCCTGCGCCTTCTCGCGTACCGAGCAGGTATTGAACAGGATGACGTCGGCATCGTCCGGCGTGTCGGTCGGGACCAGGCCTTCGGCGGCGTTGAGCACATCGGCCATCTTGTCCGAGTCGTACTCGTTCATCTGACAGCCGAAGGTTTTGATGTAGATCTTTTTCATGGGGGCGCCGGGACAGTGAATAGACTGGGGGCTGGGATTTCGCTGCGGTCAGGGATCGCGCGGCAACGAAAAGGAAGCTTGGTGGTGATGAGTGGACTTGAACCACCGACCTACGGATTATGAATCCGTCGCTCTAACCGACTGAGCTACATCACCCTGAGACTGCTTTTCCGGCTGAGGACCGCCGAAAAGGCGCGCATTTTAGCTGACGCGGACAGGGGCTGTCAAAGTTAACGCAAACCCGCAGCAGCGTGATGAAACGGGACATCCGGCCAGGAAATCTACTGCGGGCGCAGTTTGGCCAGTTCGTCGAGCAGGCTGATCAGCAGTTCGCGCCCCAGCGGCCCCATGCCGGCGACGAGCTGGTCGGTGTCGCGCTCGCCGTTGACGAGGCGGCGCATGCGGCCGCCCAAGAGCGCCATGTCGCCGCCCGCCTTCATCATCTGTTCGGCCATGTTGGCGAGTACGGACATCGCCTGCGCATCGCCGCGCGCCGAGGCGTCGATGAGCGCGGCCAGCCCAGGGGCGGCGCTGCTGCCATCCGGCTGGGCATCCAGCGGCGGCAACGTGGCCGGGTTGTCGAGGCCGCGAAGGATGGCGTCGAGCAGGATGCTGTCCTCCTCGTCCAGTCCCAGCTTGATCGAGGGATCGCGGCGGCCGTCGATCACGTGGCGCAGCGCGCCGACCAGTCGCGCCCATCCGGCCTGTTCGGCGGCGTCGAGCTGTCTCATCAGGTCGGGCAGCTGGCTGCGGTCGCGCAGCGCGTTGACCACGGTGTGGATGAAGGACGCGTGGACGCGCAAGACCTGTTCGACGGCGGGCGGGAGTTGGGCCATTGTTGGTGAGCGGGGAGCAGTAAGCGGTGAGGGGATTGTCCGGTCAGGGCGCGGTGTTGGCAATGACGGGGCGCAGCGGCACATTCCCGATGCGCCAGTGCGCGCCTGCCCACGCCAGAAGTTCGGCCGGACCGGCATCGTTCAGCTCCGGCGGCGGCGGATGGCCGAGCACGGCGAGCGCCAGCGCCAGCACGGCGCCCCGCCCCGCCTCGGGCAGGGCGGGGGCGAGGGTCTGCTTGGACAACTTCTGTCCGGCGGCGTTGGTGATGAGCGGCACGTGGGCGTAAACCGGCGTCGGCAGGCCAAGCAGGCCTTGCAGATAAATCTGTCGCGGGGTGTTCCACAGCAGGTCGGCGCCGCGCACGACGTGGGTGATGCCCTGGAAGGCATCGTCGACCACCACCGCCAGCTGATAGGCGAACAAGCCGTCGGCGCGCTTGACGATGAAGTCGCCGACGTCGCGCGCCAGGTTCTGCTCCAGGTCGCCCTGGATACGGTCGTGGAAGCGGGCACTCACATCCGGCACGCGCACCCGCCAGGCGCGTGCGATCGTGCCGGGCGGCAGGCCATTGCGGCAGGTGCCGGGATAGAGGATCTCGCCCTCGCGGTTGCGCGGCGCCTGCGCGAGCTGGCTGCGCGTGCAGGCACACGGGTAGACCGCGCCGCGCGCCTTCAGCGCATCGAGCGCCGCGGCGTAGGCGTCGTCGCGTTGCGACTGCTGGATCACCGCGCCATCCCAGTGCAGGCCGTAGGCCTCCAGCTGGCGCAGGATGGTGTCGGCCGCGCCAGGCTCGCAGCGCGGCCGGTCGAGGTCTTCCATGCGTAAAAGCCAGCGCCCGCCCGCCGCGCGGGCGTCGAGAAAACTCGCCACCGCGGCGACCAGCGAGCCGAAGTGCAGGGGACCGGTGGGAGACGGCGCAAAGCGCCCGACGTAGGGTGCGGGATTCACCCCGCGATTATGCCGCGCGCAGCCTCGGCCGGGATGCCGCTTCCGGGCGCAGGCTCTGGTAGAGCGCGAGGACGGCTTCGCCCATGCGCCCCTCGCTCCAGTTCGCGGCGTAGGCCTTGCCGACCGCGCCGAGCGCCTGCGCCGCCGAGCGGTCGGCCAGCAGCGGCACCAGCGTCAGGGCGAAGCCGGCGACATCGTCGGGCGCGATGCGGCAGCCCTGCCCCTCCTGCAGCACGTCCTTCGTGCCCATTTCGGCCAGGCCGACCACCGGCACGCCGAGCGCCATCGCCTCCAGCAGCACCAGCCCCTGGGTTTCGGTTTTCGACGCAAACACAAAGACATCCGCCGCGCAGTAGCAGGCCGGCAGCTCGGTCCTGCGTTCGAGGTAGCCGACGAAGCGCACGTTGTCGGTGAGCCCGCGCTTCGCCACCGCGCGTTCGAGCGAGGCCCGCGCGGGGCCTTCTCCTGCGATGACCAGCAGCACGTCGGACACGCTGCGGCGTACTTGATCGGTCACCTGCAGCAGGAAATCGAGGTTCTTCTCGAAGGCCACCCGCCCCACGTAGGCCATCACCGGACGCTCGGCCGAAATGGCATGGCGGGCGCGGAACGCGTGGCCGTCGCAGTTGGAAAAATCGGCCCCCCGCAGCCCGGTGGGAATGATGTGGACGGGGCTGCTGACGCCATACGCCAGCAGCGCGTTCTTCATCGCCGACGACGGCGCGATCACCGCGGTGACGCCGTCGCATTCCTTGCGCGAGATCATCCGCGCGGCGGCGGCCAGCCAGGCCTTGGGCAGGAAGGGCAGGTAGTGGTGGAAGTATTCCTCGAACAGCGTGTGGTAGGTCTCGACGCACGGCAGACCATGCCGGCGCGCCCAGCGCACGCCGGCGCGGTGTGCCAGGAAAGGCGTGTGGATGTGAACGAGGTCGAAGTCGGCGGGATCGAGCGCCTCCAGCGCGGCGGCCAGCGCGCGCGGATGCATCAGCCGGTCTTCCGGGTCGCGCGGGATGGGCCAGCCCGGTACCCGCACGATGCCCGCCTCGGCGGCCGCAGCCGGGTAGTCCGGCGTCACCAGCACGCTGCTGTGGCCCGCTTCGGCCAGCACTTGGCGCAAGGTTTGAATCGACGTGGATACGCCGTTGACGCGCGGGAAGTACACGTCGGACACCATCAGGATACGCACGGCAGGTTCTCCTTGCCGGAAAACCTCCGTTGTATGGCAGGACGGTTACAGGCTGATGACGCGGCGCCTAGAGATCGATGCCGGGCTGCGCTTTCACGCCGGCACGGAACGCATGTTTCTCGTCGGCGATGACAGATACCGTGTCGGCCAGCTCGATCAGCGCGTCGGACGCGGCGCGCCCGGTGACGATCACGTGCTGCATCGGCGGCCGGTTGGCCAAGGCGTCGAGCACGACGTCGCTGTCGAGGTAGCCGTAGCTCAGGAGGTACGTCAGTTCGTCGAGCACCACCAGCTGATACGCCGGGTCGGCCAGCATGCGGGCGGCGATCGCCCAGCCGCGTTCGGCCGTGGCGATGTCTTGCTCGCGGTTCTGCGTATCCCAGGTGAAGCCGTCGCCGGTGACGTGCCACTCGACCCCGGGCTGACTGCCGAGAAAGGCCTCTTCGCCGGTGTCGGTACGGCTCTTGATGAACTGCACCACGCCGACCCTCATGCCGTGGCCGAGCGCGCGCGCCATCGTGCCGAAGGCCGAGGTGCTCTTCCCCTTGCCGTTGCCGGTGATGACGAGGAGCAGGCCGCGTTCGTCGGTGGCGGCGCCGATGGCGGCATCGATCAGGGCTTTTTTACGTGCCATGCGCGCGGCATGGCGGGCATTGCGGTCTGCGGATTCAGTATTCATGGCGAGACGGGGAAGCGGGTACAGAGGACAGCATAGAGCAAACGTCCAGGGGCAATGTACCCTATCCGCGGTTTCAGGCCGGCGCCAGGCCGGGGAATGGATGTAGCGCGGGCGTATCCGGTCGCGCGATGAAATCGACAATCGCCTGGGCGCCCGAGCCCTGGATGCAGGCATCCACATCAAAGGCCGCGCGGATACACGAGGACGTCAAGGTCGACGCGGTCGGGCCATAGGCAAGCAGCCGGCCGCCACGCATGATGGCGACATGGGTGGCATAGCGCGCCGCCAGGGTCAGGTCGTGGATCGACGCGATGATCAGTCGGCCATCGCGCGCCAGCGCGGCCAGGCGCGCAACCCCGTCCATGGCATGTTTTGGGTCCAGGCCGGAAAGCGGTTCGTCGGCGATGACGATCTCCGGCTCGCCAACCAGCGCCCGCGCCAGCATGGCCCGGGCCAGTTCGCCGCCGGACAAGGTGGTGGCGGGCTGACCCGTTTTATGGCTCAGGTCGCACAGGGCGAGCGCCGCCTCGACCTTGCGCCATGCCGCCCTGTCCAGATCGCCGAAAACAGGGATCTGCGGCATGAGTCCCAGGGCCACCAGACGCTCGACGGCCACCGGCCACTCCACCCGGGCATTTTGGGGAATATAGGCGCGGCGACGTGCAAGCACGCGCCGGTCGATGGCGCGGATGGCTCGGGCGTCGAGCCGCACCTGGCCGCGAGACGGCCGTTCCAGGCCGCTCAGCATGCGAATGAGCGTGGATTTTCCGGCGCCATTGGCCCCCAGCAAGGCGACGAACTGTCCGCTCTCACATATAAGGTCGATGTTGCTGACGAGGCTGCGCCCGGCAATGTCGTAACTCACGTTATCGGCGTGCAGGACGGTCACGGCGACAGCCTCCGCAAGCGCAGGACCAGCCAGAAGAAGAAGGGGGTGCCGATCAGGCTCGTGAGCACGCCAAGCTTGAGTTCCGCGCTCGTGGGAATCACGCGGATGGCGATGTCGGTCACCAGCAGCAGGAGGGCGCCGAACACGGCCGACGGCAGAAGAATCCGGCTGGGTCGATACCCGACGAAAGGGCGGACGAGATGGGGCGCGACAAGCCCCACAAAGCCGATGGCACCCGCCATCGCCGTGGCCGCGCCGACCGAAAGCGCCACCCCGGCCAGCGCGAGCGCCCGCAGCATGTTCAGGTTGACGCCCAGACTCTCGGCCTGCGCTTCGCCCAGCGTGAGCGCATCAAGCCCGCGCGGCGTGGCCGCCAGGCATAGCCAGCCTGCCAGGATGAAGGGCGTACACAAGACGATCTGGCTCCATTCCCTCTCGGCGACCGATCCCAACAGCCAGGTGGTGATTTCATACGCCGCGTAGGGGCTGGGCGCGAAATTCAGGGCCAGGGCCAGCCCGGCAGCCGCCAGGCCCGACACCGCCGAACCGGCCAGGATCAGCGTCAGCGTCCCGCTACGTCCGAACAGAAACGTCAGCGCGCCCGCAGCCAGCGCACCCGCTATGCCCAGCAGCGGCGTGACCAGGGCAAACCGGGCGGCCAGACCGAAATAGATCGCGATGACCGCACCCAATGCCGCGCCCCCCGATACGCCGAGCAGCCCCGGCTCCGCCAGCGGATTGCGCAACAAGCCTTGCAGCACCGCGCCCCCGAGGCCCAGCGTCGCGCCAACCATGAGCGCCAGCACGGTACGGGGTATGCGCAGTTCGGTCACGATCAGCCAGGCGAGATTGGGTTTGGGCGCAGCCAGTCCGTCAAACAACACGACGGGCGGCAGCCAGACCTTCCCGATCACCAGAGATGCGCCGGCCGCCGCCAGCAGCAGGGCCAGCATCAGCGGCAGGGGGGCCTGGGGCGGCCTTACCATCGTAGCCTTCCGGCTGGAAGTTCGCGGTACAGGTTACGCAGCGCGATCGCCGCATCGGCCGATTGCGGCAGGCCGCACGCATAGGCGGCATCCGGATAGGCGATCCTGCGCCCATGCCAGTATCGTTCGATCAACGGATGCATGGATTGCGCATCCTGCAAGGAGGGACCCGACCATCGGGTTTCGCCTTGCAGGATGGCATCGGGCCAGGCTGCCAGCAGCGCTTCCAGCCCGAAACTGCCGTAGCGGTTGTCGAGAAGGCGGGCGGCGATATTGTCGGCACCGGAAGCCGCGATGATCTCGTTTGTCAGCGTGCCCCTGCCTGGCACGGCCTGGCTACCGCTCCAGGCGACGACCCGCAGAGGCCGGGCGGGTTGATGGGAGGCGAGCCACGCCAGGTTCCCGTCCATCTCCGCCAACAAGACATGCGCCCGGCCGGGTTCGCCCACGGCCTCGCCAACCTGACGGACGATCCGGCGGATATCCGCAAAGCTGTGGGCCGCTTCGACTTCGACCACGCGTGCGCCCACCGCCTTCGCCAGCTTGCGGGCCATCGGCGCGGAATCGGTGCCGGCAAGAATCAGATCCGGTTTTTGCAGCAGGATCTCCTCGGCGGTTCCGTGGTTGACGGCGACACCCGTGTCGGCCCCCGGCAACAGGGCCTCGACCGCATCGTGGGCCAGGTAGGTGATCGACGCGATCCGATCCTTGGGCACCATCATCAGGAGCAGCACATCGTTGCACAGCATCATCGACATGATCCGGGCCGGCTTCCGGGTCGCGACCGATGCGGGCAATGCGCCGGATGACGCGCCGTCCGACGGCAGGTCTTCCGTCCCCGCGGCAGGCCCACAAGCCGGAAGGAGCAGACATGCCAGCGGCAGGCACGCCAGCCGCCGACACACGCTTGCCGCTTTCAGCGACAGCTCATTCTTCCTCGGCGTGGTCATGATGCGCGCGCCACGCGGCGACCAGGTCGCCCGGACTGCGTTGTGCGATCCGCCGCAGGGTCAGGCGGGCGACCGCGCGGCCGCGTCGGGTAGTCGGCCAGGCGAACGCATCAGGCCGGATCCCCGACGCGACGGCCGCTTCGACGCCAGCACGGATACGTGCCTCGCCCGGCACGCCATGGCGATCCAGCAATTTCCGGAAGTCGGCGTCCAGTTCGGGCTCGAACGGCACGCGCCGCCCGAGCGCATCACGCCAGGGCGAACGCGGGTTGAACATCAAGACCGGTTGAAATCCGCGCGGGATGGGCGCGTTCGCATCGTGGGTCCGTCCCGACTGGATGAGCTGAGGCAGAAGGTGCGTGTGCGGACCTTCCGGGCTCTCGCCGTCGGGCGGCGGAATGGCGGCAAAGACCTCGATCCTGCCGGCAGGCGAGATCAGCACACGATGGGGCTGGGCACGCATGACGTCGGCCATCAATGTGCCGCCATGGGGGCCGAATACGTCCTGGTTCTGCAACGCGAGCAACGTGTCGATCAGGCGCGTGTCGCGGGTCCGCAGGCAGAACCGCACGTGACCGATCCCGGCCCCCAGGTCGAAGATCGCGGCATCCCGGTCCTCCTCGCGCACTGCGTCGGAATCGTGTCCCAGTGGCTGGATGACGCCCCGCCGCGCACCGTCGGGAATCGGCAGGCAAAAGGCCAGCGAATGCCCCCAGCTTTCCCCGTCGCCCGACAGGGTATCGTAAGCCAGCATGTGCGGCTCGACATCCAGGTTGATCCGGATGGCGGCACGCGCCGTATACAGGCATTGCTCGCTTGAGGTGATCGTCCGCGTGGCGGGTTCGTCGTCATCCCGGACAAATTCGCCAACCGCGCCAAACGTACCGATGCTCCAGCCATGCCGCGTATCGTTCAGCAGCCTGCCGACCAATGTCGCATAGCTGCCGGTGTATCGATGCTCAATACTCATTTCGCCCGGCATACCCACTCCCGATTCCTGACAAAGCGTTCCCGATCCTGGATGACAGGGCAGCTCGGACAGAAACGGCGGCGGAAACCCTTGTGCTGGAGGCAGCACGCCTTGAGTATCTGGCATACCTCCGAACGATCACCGCTTGCGATCACATACGTTTCCGGCAGCGCACGCGCCAACTCCGGATGCCGCGCCAACAGGGCGCGGGCTGCCCTGACCGCACGTTCACGGTCGCCAAGCAACTCGCCTATCGTGGAAAACTGGGCCAGCCAGGACGAGGCCAGCATCGACCACAGGGCGTGGCGGGAATAGCCGGACCAGCGCCGCAGGCTTTCCAGTACCGGTTCGCTGAACGCCAGGAGACTGGCGAGCACGTCGGGGCCGGCCTCGGCCGGATTGCGGCCAGCCAGGATATCGGCTCGTCGGACCCAGATGCCCTCGACCAGAGTGGACGCGGAAAAGCGCAGCGCAAAATCATGGATGCGCAGCGTCCGCCGCTCTGCCAGATAGGCCGCAATGATGGGGCCCGCCGCCCAGCCATGGCGCAACAGCAGGGAAGCCGCGGCCGCCCGCCTGTTTGCGCCGAAACCGGCGTCTGCCAGGCAGACGATGAAATCGGCCAGCGCCCCGTTCTCCGGCGTCATCAATGCGTCCGCATGGATCCAGCCGTCCGGGTCGGACGGATCCAGCGTGACCCTGAGCGCGCCGGTCAAATGCGACAGTCGATCGAGCAGTACCGGTACCGGCAAATCCGGCTGGGAAAGGGCTTGCATCATCTCGCCGCTATGCCGCCACATAGTGCCCGAAGCCTTTGCTGGTCTGGTCAAATGCCTCCGGTTCCCGGCCGAGATAACGAAAGGCGATATCCCGCCACATCGACAGCCGCGACCAATCCGGCCGCTCGGCAAGCCGGTCCCCTGGCAGTACAAAAGGATTGGCGAAATAGATGGTCAGCATGGACACGCCCGCCGCGTTGCGCATCTCGAATCCCCAACTGTTGGGCGCCCCCCGGTCATCCAGTGTGCGAAAGATGCTGGCGTTCGCCGGACGCAACCCACGCATCCGCGCCTCGCGGTCCGAATCCGCATCGGGGGTGTCCGATCCGATGCACAGATGGAAGTGAGGACCGCTGAACCCGATCGTCAGGAATTCGCCGTCCCGCTCAATCAAGTCGGGCGCACAAGGACATGTCCACTCATACGCCGCGCCACTGACAGACGGGCCAAAAATCAGCTGGTCCCAATAGCACAGGAACGTATCCGCAAGAAAATCGTGAAGCGTGTCCGGATCGGTCGGCATCGGCCAGCGATGAACGCGCGGCTTCCCCGCTCTATCCCGTTCGATGATGGGTTTGCGCCCCCCACGCTGCTTTGCCATTCCTACTCCTTCCGGTTTACCGCCCACCGCAACCTCGGTCTCAGAAACCAAGAGGGTGTTCAAGGCAGTGCCACTTCAAACGCACTTACCGGCCCGTACCCGCCGCCGGAACAGCCATATTAAACAATAAAAAATGTTTTTTCTAGAAGAAATGATCATTAATTCATCAATGCTCAAATAAACAAAATGTCTATTCCAATATATTGATTTATATGAATTTAATTTTTGATATATCACAAATAGCGAAAAACTATGGTGCTCATAGCTTTCTGTTATTCGCGGGTTGATTTGACAGAATTGATTAAATAAACAAGAATTCGCCAATCAGGTGCCAGAAATGATCTTCTATCGCTCTGGATAAACGGGAATCAGGTGCGTGGCGTAACGCCACCATGCCTGGGCTGCCCCCGCAACGGTAAGCGTTAAACGGTGCATCACACACGCCACTGGATTCGTCCGGGAAGGCGATGCATACGGCGCGAGCCCGGATACCGGCCTGAACCCCGCTTGGCCTACGCCACGCGGCGGATCGTGCAATGTGCCCGCGGGGAATCGGGCACCCAACCGGAAACCATCATGCGTCAAACCTCTCTCGCCCTTGCTCTCGCCACGGGCTTCGTGATCCCCGCCTACGCGGAAACCCTGCCGGAATTCGTTGGCGATACCATCGTGGTCACACCAACAGGCTACTCACAAAAACTCGCGGCCCCCCTGCAACACACTACAGTCATCACGCGTACCGATATCGAATCATCCAGCGCTAGCGATCTGCCCACTCTGCTGCGCCAGGAGTCCGGCGTGGAAATCACACAGAGCGGCGGCATCGGCACACAAAGCGCGATCCGCATTCGCGGATCGGAATCCGATCATGTACTGATTCTTATCGATGGGGTTCGCGTCAATTCAGCCAGCGCTGGCACGACCGCCATCGATCAAATACTGCTGGACGAAGTCGAACGCATCGAGATCGTGCGCGGCAACGTATCAAGCGTGTATGGCTCAGAAGCCATCGGCGGTGTGGTACAAATTTTCACTCGCCAAGGCGATGGACAAATGAAAGTTTCCGGCCGCGTTGGCTTGGGTACAGACAACACCCGAAAACTGGCATTGGCCATTGGCGGCTCTCTAAACGATACACGCGTGCACTTCGGCGTATCCCACATGCAAACCAGCGGATTCTCGAGTGCGCGTGCCGAGTTCATACCAAGCCCCCTCGTTTTCGCACCAGCCGACACAGATAATGATGCCTACCGCAACACCACGCTCAATCTGGCGTTGTCACATCGCCTGCAAGCCGGTCATGAAATTGGGATTACAGCTTTCCAATCGAACGGCAACATCGAATTCGACGGCACATCAAGCAACCACAGTGACCAGACTCTCACGGCTTTATCCATATACAGCGACAACCACTGGCTACCAGGCTGGCATAGCCGTATGCAGGTTTCCCAAGGGATTGACGATCTGGTATCTGATTTCAATGGCGTAGCAGGCGACCGTTTTAAAACTCGAAATAGCCAGTTCACGTGGCACAACACCGTAGACGCAGGACCCGGCGCGTTGCAGTTGGGTATCGAAGGATTGTGGCAACGTTTCGATACCAACCAAATCTATAGTGATGACGCCCGTCATGTGAACAGCGCACTCGTCGGATACACCTTGGCTGCTGGGGCACACGACTTACAATTGAATTTGCGGCATGATCAGTACAGCGATGTCGGCGGCGCAACGACTGGGTTGGTTGGCTACGGCTATCGACTGACACCCACGCTGCGGCTGTCGGCGAACGTGTCCACCGCCTTCCGTGCACCCACCTTCAATGAGCTGTACGGCCCGTTCGGCAGTAATCCCGCTCTCAACCCCGAGCGCGCCAGAAGTGGCGAAGCCGGCCTCACCTATAGCGGTGCATATGGGCTGGCGCGCGTCACCGCCTTCCTCTCTCGCACCCGCGATCTCATCAATTTCGTTTTCGTTCCCCCGAATTTCATCGCCACCAACATTGATCGCACTGAAAACCGGGGGGTCGAGTTTTCGTGGCAAGGTCGTCTGGCTGGCCTGGATGCGCGGGGAGCGTTAACGCTACAGAATCCCGAAGATGTCGCGACCGGGCTGGGCCTGCTCCGTCGCGCCAACCAATTCGGTAGCATCTCACTGGGCAGGGATACGGGTGCATTCAACTGGCGGGCCGAAGTACTGGCATCCGGCCCCCATCCCGACATTCATGCCACAACGTTCGATCGCATCACCGTGCCGGGCTATGCGGTACTCAATTTGACGCTGAACAGGAAACTCGCGCGCGAATGGACACTCACCGGGAAGCTACAAAACTTGCTGGATAAGGACTACACATTGGTACACGGCTACAACACGCAAGGGCGCGCACTCTTCGTCGAGTTGGCTTACGCACCGAATTAAGGCTTTGCGAAAGTCCCTGAGCATAAATATCCGCCAGAATCGAAACTCGATTACCGGAATACGCTCAGGGCATACCACTGCCAGTCCATTTACCACTGGACCGCATCGATATTCAGTACATCAACAGTAGAAAACTGATCCCGACATACCGCGATTGACCGGCCGCACGCCGCCCCCTATAGTCGCGCCATGCACGCCGAACTCGATATCCTTGAAGCCAAGATCCGCCAGGTGGCCGAGCTGTGCCACACGCTGCGGCAGGAAAACATCGCGCTACGCCAGCAGCTGCTGGCGGCGCAGCAGGACAGTAGGCAGCTGACGACCCGCCTGGATGCCGCCAGAACACGCCTGCATGCGCTGCTCGATACTTTGCCGGAGGACGTGTGATGGCCGGCCCCCGTTCGATCGAAATCAATATCCTTGGCCGCGCTTACAAGGTGGCGTGTTCGCGCGAGGAGGAATCGGCCCTGATCGCGGCGGCCGATTATCTCGACGAAAAAATGCGCGAGATCCGCGAGAGCAGCAAGGTGATCGGCGCCGAGCGCATCGCCATCATGGCGGGCCTCAATCTGGCGCACGACCTGCTGACCCAGGGCGGCGGCGGTCTGGTCGAGGAAGCCCGCACCCGGCTGACCCACTGCAACGCGCTGCTCGATTCCGTGCTGGAAGACCAGGACACGCTCTTCTGATCCGATCCATTCCCGGCCCCGGCCCCTCCGCGCGATGGGGCAGCCACCCCCTTTTCGATCCCAAAATGGAATACACTAAGGACGCTCCCTGCGGTGTTCGAGGCTGGTTGCAATTTCTCTGAACCAATGCATACGTGCAAGGCTGCGGTCTATTCCGGTGCAGGTGTGCGCGTGACACGTCTCATGTGCCCAAAGCGCCTTTGATTGCGGCCGTCTTGGACCCAGGTTCAAGAGTCCGCAGCCAGTCACGGCACAGGCGGGGAGCCCTTTCACTCGATGGACAAAACCACCCTCCGCCGCCAATTCAAAGCCGCCCGCAGCGCGTTCAAACCAGCTGAGCGTCGGCACGCCGCGCGCGCTTCCCTGCGCCTGGCGCTGCGCCACGGGCTGTTGCTGCGGTCCCAACGGATCGGCTTCTATCTGCCGCAAGGCGGCGAATTCGACGCCCACCTCCTGCTCAACCAGGCCCTCTGCATGCAGCGCGAATGCTATCTGCCTATCCTGCCGCGTCGCGGCCGGGTGATGCGCTTCGGCCGGGTGGGCCGCAACACGCGCATGCAGCCAAACCGCTACGGCATCCCCGAGCCGCTGGATGCCAAGCCGCTGCGCGCGCGTCAGCTCGACCTGCTGCTGATGCCGCTGGTGGGGTTCGACAAACAGGGCTACCGGCTGGGCATGGGCGGCGGCTACTACGATGCGACGCTGGCGTTCATGCGTCACCGGCGGCTGTGGCGGAAACCGCGGCTTATCGGGATTGCCTACGAGTGCCAGCAGGCGGAGACGCTGCCGCACGATCCGTGGGACATGCCGCTCGACGCGGTGTTGACCGAGCGCCAGCTGCACCGCTTCATTTCAAACCTTCCCTGACGCGGGACCTAGTCGCCCAGATAGGCCTGGCGCACTGCCGGATTGGCGGACAGCTCGGTAGCCGGGCCGCTCAGCGTGACGGTGCCGTTTTCCAGCACATAGCCGCGCGCGCAGGTCTTCAGCGCCAGATGCGCGTTCTGTTCGATCAGCAGCACGGCCACGCCGTCGGCCGCAATCCGGCGGATGATGTCGAACACCGCCTGCACCATCAAGGGGGCCAGTCCCATGCTCGGCTCGTCCAGCAGCAACAGGCGCGGACGCGCCATCATCGCGCGCCCCAACGCCAGCATCTGCTGTTCGCCCCCGGACAGCAAGCCGGCAAGCTGTGCGCGGCGTTCGGTCAGGCGCGGAAGCAAGGCATGGACCTGGTCGAGATCGCGAACAATCTCGGCGCGATCGCGCCGGGCGTAGGCACCCATCATCAGGTTCTCGGCGACCGACATGCGCGGAAACACGCCGCGTCCCTCGGGCACCAGCGTCAGACCGCGCCGCGCCACCTCGTGCGCCGGCAGCCGGGTGATCGACTGGCCGTCGAAATGCACGCTGCCGCCGTGCGGTGCCAGAAGGCCGCTGACGGCCTTGAGCGTGGTGGTCTTGCCCGCGCCATTGGCACCGATGAGGCAGACCATTTCGCCCGGCGCCACCTCCAGGCTGAGTTCGCGCACCGCGTGGATGCCGCCGTAGGCAACCGACAAGCGGTTGATCGCCAGCAATGCGCTCATAGCGTTTCGTCCCCAAGGTAGGCAGCGATGACTTTGGGATCGCGGCTGACCACGTCGGGCGTGCCTTCGGCGATTTTCACGCCGTAGTCGAGCACCGCCAGCCGGGTGCACAGCCCCATCACCAGCTTCACGTCGTGCTCGATCAGCAACAGCGTCAATCCGTCGGACTGCAACTGCAGCAACAGTTCGCGCAAGGCCGCACGCTCGGCCGGATTCATCCCGGCGGCAGGCTCGTCGAGCGCCAGCAGCCTCGGTTCGGTCGCCAGCGCGCGGGCAATCTCAAGCCGGCGCTGATCGCCGTAGGGCAGATTTTTGGCCAGGTGATGGGCGTGTTGCGCAATCCCCACGCGCTTGAGCAAGGCATGGGCACGTTCGCGCGAATCGGCTTCCTCGCGACGCGTGCCGGGCAGGCGCAGCACCGCGCCGACGACGCCGCTGCTGGTGCGCGCATGACGGCCGACCAGCACGTTCTCGAGTGCGGTCATTTCCGCGAACAGGCGGATGTTCTGGAACGTGCGGGCCAGCCCGGCGCACAGCACCTGGTGCGGCTTGCGGCCCTCGATCCGCTGGCCGTTCAGGCGGATCTCGCCGCGGTCGATCGAATACAGCCCGGTGAGCGCGTTGAACAAAGTGGTCTTGCCCGCGCCATTGGGGCCGATGAGGCCGAATATCTCGCCCGTGTGAACCTGCAGCGAAATATCGGAGAGCGCCTGCAAGCCGCCAAATGCCTTGTTTACGCCGGAAACCGTCAACAGCGGAGTCGATCCTGCATCGGGTTTGCCCGATGGGGAGGGAGCAGCCTTGGGTGCACTCATCCCTGCGCGTCGGCGAATTCGCGTCGGCGGCGCGTCGAGGGCAGGAGTCCGGCGGGACGGTACAGCATGACCGCAACCAGCGCCACGCCAAACAGCAGCATGCGCAGATCCGCCGGGTCGATATAGATCCGGCCGAACAGGTTGCGCTGCCAGTCACCGGTATAACGCAGCGCCTCGGGCAGCAGCGTCAGCACCACCGCGCCGAAGATCACGCCGGGAATATGTCCCATGCCGCCGAGCACGATCATGCACAGGATCATGATCGACTCCATGAGGTTGAACGATTCGGGGCTGATGAAGCCCTGGAAGCTGGCAAACAATCCGCCCGCCAGGCCGCCGAAGGTGGCGCCCATGGCAAAGGCCAGCAACTTCAGGTTGCGTGTGTTGATGCCGGTCGCAGCGGCGGCGATCTCGTCCTCGCGGATGGCGACCCAGGCGCGACCGATGCGCGAATCCTCCAGCCGCATCGAAATGAAGATCACCATCAGCGTGAACAGCAGGAACAGATAGTAGGTGAGATGGATGCCGGTGAAGGTATAGCCGAAGAGTGCATGCGACTGGCTCAGGTCGAAGCTGCCGAGGCGTACCGGATCGATCAGGTTGATGCCTTGCGGACCGTTGGTGATGTTGACCGGCGCATTCAGGTTGTTCAGGAAAATGCGGATGATCTCGCCGAAGCCGAGCGTGACGATGGCGAGGTAATCGCCCCGCAGCCGCAGGGTGGGCGCACCCAGCAAGACGCCGAACAGCGCGGCCAGCGCGGCGCCCAGCGGCAGGACCGCCCAGAACGGCAGGTGCAGGCCGAAATGCGGGCTGGAGAGCCAGGCGTAGACGTACGCCCCCAGGGCATAGAACGCGACGTAGCCGAGATCGAGCAGCCCGGCGTAGCCGACGACAATGTTGAGGCCCAGCGCGAGCATCACGTAAAGCAGCGCAAGATCGAGCAGCCGCACCCACGAGCGCCCCAAGCCGGCGTCGACCAGGAAAGGCAGCAGCGCCAACCCCAGCGCCAGCAAGCCGAACGTCAGCCAGCGTGACCGTGTTTTATTCAAACTAAGCGCGCTCGACAACACGCGCTCCCAACAGGCCCGAGGGACGGAACACCAGCACGGCGATCAGCACGAAGAACGCGAACACGTCCTGGTAATTGCTGCCGAGGAAGCCACCGGTCAGATCGCCGATGTAGCCCGCGCCGAACGATTCGATCAGGCCCAGCAGCAGGCCGCCCAGCATCGCGCCGCCCAGGTTGCCGATGCCGCCCAGCACCGCCGCCGAGAAGGCCTTGAGGCCGAGCAGGAAGCCCATGTAATAGTGCGCCAGGCCGTAATATGCGCTGACCATGACCCCGGCCACCGCCGCCAGTGCCGAGCCGATCGCGAAGGTGGCGGCGATCACCCGGTTGACGTCCACGCCCATCAGGCTCGCCACCTGGCGCGACTGTGCGGTGGCGCGCATGGCCCGGCCGAGCCGGGTTTTCTGCACCATCAGGATCAGCAGCAGCATGATGGCCGTGGCCAACAGCAGGATGGCGATCTGCACGTCGGTGATCGACGCGCCGTAGAGCGTGTGGCGGCCCTGCGGCAGGATGGCGGGAAAGGGGATGTACTGCTTGCCCCAGATCAGCATGGCGACATTCTGCAGGATGATCGACACGCCGATTGCCGTGATAAGCGGGGCCAGGCGCGGCGCATGCCGCAGCGGCCGGTAGGCGACACGCTCGATCACGAGGCCCAGCGCCACGCACACCGGAATCGCCACCACCAGGCCCGACGCCAGCACCAGCACGCCCGGCAGCCCGGGGGCCGCCAGCGCCAGGGCGCCGATCACGGACAGTGCCACCATCGCTCCCATCATGGTGATCTCGCCGTGGGCGAAATTGATGAGTTCGAGTATGCCGTACACCATGGTATAGCCCAGCGCCACCAGCGCGTAGACGCTGCCGAGCACCAGGCCGTTGATGAGTTGTTGCAGGAAGATGTCCATCTATGCGCCTGCTGAGACCCGGTTGAGTTCAGTTCAGCTTACTTGCCGCTTTGCACGGTTTCGAGCGTTTGCCACTTGCCATTCTTCACCTGATATAGCGTCACCGCACCGCCGGCGAGGTCGCCCTTGGCATCGAAGCGAATGTGGCCGGTCACCCCTTGATAATCGGTCTTCGGCAGTTCGGCCAGATACTTGGCGGGGTCGCTGGAGTCGGCGCGTTTCATTGCGGCGATCAGCACATGCATGGCGTCGTAGGCATAGGGGGAATAGTTCTGGATCTTGCCGTATTGGGCTTCGAACTTGGCCTTGAACGCGCTGCCACCTGGCATCGCGTCGAGCGGCAGGCCGGGGTTGGACGCCATCGCGCCCTCGGCGGCGGCGCCAGCCAGGTCGATGAAATTGGGTGTCTGCGCGCCATCGCCGCCGAGGAATTTCGCCTTCATGCCGAGCTGTTTCATCTGCTTGATCATGGGTGCGGCCTGCGGATCCATCCCGCCGAAGAACACCAGGTCGGGTGATTTGCCCTTGATGGAGGTGAGGATCGCCATGAAGTCGGTCGAGCGGTCGGACGTATATTCGCGTGCCACCACGTCGCCGCCCGCCGCCTTGGCCGCTTTCTCCACTTCGTCGGCCAGGCCCTGGCCGTAGGCGGTACGGTCGTCGATGATGGCAATGCGTTTCGCGCCCAGTTTGGTCACCGCGTAGTCGCCCAGCACGGTTCCCTGCTGCGCATCGTTGGTCATCACGCGGAAAGCCGTCTTGAATCCGGACGCCGTGTAGGCAACGGCAGTGGCCGACGGTGAAATCTGCGGAATGCCGTTATCGAAATAAATCTTGGAAGCCGGGATCGTGGCACCCGAATTGAGGTGGCCGATCACGCCGACCACGCCTTCGTCGACCAGCTTCTGCGCCACGGTAGCGGCGGTTTTGGGATCGGCTGCGTCATCCTCGCTGCGCATTTCGAGCACGACCTTCTTGCCGCCCAGCGTGAGCCCGGCGGCATTGATTTCGTCCAGCGCCATGCGCGCGCCGTTTTCGTTGTCCTTGCCCAGATGCGCCTGCGGGCCGGTGAGAGGGGAAACCTGGCCGATCAACACCACCTGGCTATCGCCATTCTGCTGCGGCTTGTCGCCACATCCTGCGACCAGCACTGCCGCTGCCATCACCCAAGCCAGCCTTTGACCCGTCATCTCGGTCTTCCCCGCAATCAAACTGAAACGTGGAATTTATACCACAAAGCCAGCGGCGACCGGCTTTCCAGCTGCCTTGAAAGCAAAGGCCGGCGTAAACGCCGGCCTTTGCTTTCGATCGGGATCGTTCGCCGAAAATTATTTCAGGGTCAGGATCCAGGAAACGATCTTCTCAGCGTCTTCGTTGCTGACCTGCGGGTTCGGCGGCATGGGAATCTGGCCCCAGACGCCCTTGCCGCCGGCTTTCACCTTGGCGACCAGATGGGCTTTCGCACCCTTGTCGCCCGCATATTTCTTGGCGACATCCTTGTAGGCCGGGCCGACGATCTTCTTGTCCACGCCATGGCAGGACAAACAGGCGTTCTTCTGGGCCAGGGCCATGGCCGCGGCCGGGTCATCCGCAGAGGCTGCTACGCCGGACATCAACAGCAGCGCAGCAGACGCTGCGGTCATCATCAACTTGTTCATCATTATTACAGTCTCCGTGGAAGTCGGGTTGGGCGCGTTTGAGACATCATCGCGTCTGCAATATTAAGGGAAATACCTTTCCACGCAAGGCAGGGGCTTGGGTATTTGCTACCAAGCCCCGGGGGTAGAGTTATTCGCGTTCAATCAGTTCGCGGTAAGCATGCCAGCTGGCATGCCCCAACCACGGGAATATCACCGCCATCGCAATGAAGTCGGTTGCCATGCCGATCACGACCAGACCCGCGATCAGCACGCCCCACAACAGCATCACCGGGAAGTTCAGCCGGGTCGCCATGAAACTGGTGACCAGTGCCGTGGCGAAATCGACCTTGCGGTGCAGCAGCATGGGCAGCGAGACCACGGAGAAACTGAACACCATCAAGGCCAGCATGCCGCCGAACGCCAGGTAGGCCAGTACGAAATCGGTGTGCTGCTGCACCGCGGACAGGCTCAGCAACTCGGACAGGCCGCCGATGCCCGACCCGTTCAGGAACAATCCGACCAGAATGGCCGAGAGGCGCTCCCAGACGGAAAGCACGAATACCAGCGTCAACGCAAACAACCCCAGCGAAGCGGGATTGGCGCGCCACGACAGCAAGGGAACGAAGAGGCTCGGCAGCTTGTGGTGGTGCTCCAGGCGATGGCTGACGCAATAAAACACCGTGGCCAGCACCGGCGCGATGAAGAGGAAACCCGAGGTCAGCGCCATCGCAAGGTGCGGCTTGTCTTCCGCCGCATGCACCAGGCCGTATCCCAGCAGTGCAAACACCACGCCATAAAAGAGGCTCAGCGGCCACGCCTTGGCCATGTCCTGCGCGCCCGCGCGCAACCAGTGGAAAGGCTGCTCGAACGTCACGCTGCGGATTGCCGGCAGATCCATGCGCGCGGCCTGCGGATGGAAAACCGGGTGTTCAGTATGTGTGCTCATGCTTGCTCCTGATGACAGACAGACTGTTTCTTTGATAGCAGGCGGCGGCACGGGTTCCTAATAGCAAATACTGATACAGCCCTTATTCCAGAACGCCATCCAGGTCGGTCACCGGCGGCTGGCAGGCGGTGCCGCTGCATATCCAGGCCGTGGGATGATCGGACGCCGGCTTCGCCAGCGCATCGGGCAGGGTCAGACCATTAGGCAGGCTCAGCATCAGGTCGTGTGCGCCGAGTTGCGGTGTCAGCGCGCGCGTCCACGCCTTCAAGGCGGATGCCGAGCCGCGCAGCAGGATCACGCGCGGCGGCACGAGGGATTCGGCGAGCACGGCCAGCAGCGTGGGATACGCGATCGGCTGCTGGATCAGATGCGCATGAAACATGTTCAGGCAGCGGGCGCTGGCGTCGAGGTAGCGCATCTCGCCGAGCAGATGGCCTAGCCGCTGCAGGGCGAAGGCCGCCACACCGTTGCCCGAAGGCGTCGCGTTGTCGTAGCCGGGCTTGGGACGCGTGATGAGCGCCTCGTGGTCATGACTGGTGAAGAAAAAGCCGCCCGCGTCGGCATCCTCGAAATGCATCAGCAGCGCATCGGCAAGCTCGCGCGCCCAGATCATGTCGGCTTCGCGATAGCCCGCCTGCAGGCTTTCCAGCAGCGCATCGAGCAGAAACGCGTAGTCGTCGAGATAGGCGTTCAGCCGCGCCTCGCCGTGCTTGGTGCTGGCAAGCAGGCGCCCGTCGCGCCACACATTCCGATGCAGGAAATCGATCGCATCCTGGGCCGCATCGATCCAGTCGGGACGCGCCATCACCCGCCCGGCATGCGCCAGCCCGGCGACCATCAGTGCATTCCAGCTGGTGAGCTGCTTGTCGTCGCGTCCGGGACGCACGCGCGTCTCGCGTGCGGCAAACAGCTTGGCCTGCGCATTCGCCAGCCGTGCCGCGGCGGCTTCGCCGGTCAAGCCCAGTTCGGCCGCGACCTCGCCCAGCGGGCGCGCCAGAACGGGGTTCCAATGCGCGTTCTCGAAATTGGGCGGTCCATCGAAACCGTATACCGGCGCCGCCACGGCGTATTCTTCGGGGAGCAGCCGCGCCTGGACCTCATCGGGCGTCCACACGTAGAACCTGCCTTCGTGGCCTTCGCTGTCGGCATCCAGCGCCGAATAGAAGCCGCCCTGCGGCGCGCGCATTTCGCGCAACAGCCAGCCGACGATGCCCTCTGCGGTGTCCTTGAACAAAGCCTCGCCGGTCAGCGCCCAGGCGTCGGCATACAGGTGCAGCAACGGGCCGTTGTCGTAGAGCATTTTTTCGAAGTGCGGGATGACCCACTGCTCGTCGACGGAGTAGCGACAGAATCCGCCGCCGAGCTGATCGACCACGCCGCCCGACGCCATCTTGCGCAGTGAGAACAGCGCCATCTCGCGCGCCTGCGCATTGCCGCTTCTTTGCGCCTCCCGCAGCAGGAAGAACAGCTCGCCGGGGCGCGGAAACTTGGGCGCGCGCGAAAAGCCGCCCCACACCGGATCGAAGGCCTGCGCAAGATCGCGCACGGCTTGCCCGAGCGGCGCATCGGTCAGCGCCTCATGCCTGCCCCCATCCGGCTGTTGCTGCGCGAGCGCGGCGCGTACCGCTTCGTTCTGCGCCAGCACTTCGCCGCGCCGCTCGTGCCAGGCGCGCGCGACGTTTTCCATCAGGTCGATGAAGCCGGGCAACTGATAGCGCGGCGTCTTGGGGAAATAGGTGCCGGCGAAAAACGGCGTCTGGTCAGGCGTCAGAAACACCGTCAGCGGCCAGCCGCCGCCGCGCTGGGTCAAGAGCTGATGCGCGGTCTGGTAGATCTGGTCGAGGTCGGGCCGCTCCTCGCGATCAACCTTGATGTTGACGAACAGGCGGTTCATCACCGCCGCCACTTCGGCATCCTCGAAGCAGTCGTGCGCCATCACATGGCACCAGTGACAGGCCGAATAGCCGATCGACAGCAGGATGGGCTTGTCTTCGCGGCGCGATTTCTCCAGGGCTTCCTTGCCCCACGGGTACCAGTCGACCGGGTTGTCGGCATGCTGCAGCAGGTAGGGACTGGGTTCGGTAGCAAGACGGTTGGGCATGGCGGCAAAGCCTCGCAGGCTAATAGTTGATTAAATCAGTCAACAATTGTACGCTTGCTGCAATCCCGAACAAAAGCAGGAGCCCCCATGTCCCAGGAATTATTCGCAGCCGCCCAGTCAGGCGATGCCACGCAGATCAAAACCCTGCTCGAGGCCGGCGCCGATCCTGCCGCGGTCGACGAGGCCGGCGAAACCGCATTGATGCACGCCGCACACGGTGGCCATGTCGCCGCGGTGCAGCTGCTGATCGCCGCCGGTGCCGACGTCAACGCCAAGTCGCCACAAGGCTGGACGGCGCTTGCCAAGGCCGCCTACAACGGCGAAACCGAGCGCGGCTACGTCGAGGTCATCGAAGTGCTGCACGAGGCGGGCGCCGCGCTCGACGAACGCATCTTCTTCGGCATCACGCCGCTAATGCTGGCAGCGGGCGGCGGCGATGCCCCGGTCGTGGAATGGCTGATCAACACCGGTGCCGACGTGCTCGCCGCCAATGACGGTGGCCGCACCGCACGCATGATGGCGAACGACAAGTTCTACGTGGATGTGATCAATCTGCTGACCGAAGCCGAACGTCAGCTCGGCGTATCCGAAGACGGGTCGTGCTCGTCGACCAAGAGCGTGGTCAAGCCGCAGGTGGTCAATCTGATGAAGCCGACCACGCACTGACGCGCGTGGTGGCCGGGCCGATCAGCGGTCCAGCCAGGCTATCAGATCCTGCCACTGTTCGACATCGCGCTCGGCGATGTGATGCGGCAGATCGAACAGGCTCTTGCCCTCGAACGCGGCGTTGACGTAGTGCTGGGTGTTGCGCAGATGCGCGAGCACCGGCAGATCCTGCTGGGCCATGAACTGTTCCAGCGTGACGCCGGCACGGGTACGCGGGTCGACACGCATCCCCACCACGCCGACGAAGGCATGCCCTTTGCGTACCGCCTTTTCGGCATGCAGCGCGGCGAGGAAATCCTGGCTGGCGCGAATGTCGAACAGCGACGGTGCGATCGGCACCGCCACCTTGTGCGCCAGCTTCAGCGCGCGTTCCAGGCTCTTCCCATGCAGCCCGGCGGGCGAATCGATCACCAGCCAGTCGCTGTCCGCCTTCTGGCCTTCGCGCATCAATTCGATCTCCGGCAATGCTCCATCGCGCATCGCCAGCCACTGGGTGGCGGACTTCTGCCGGTCGAGATCGAGCAAGGCGACGCGTTGACCCTGCGCCGCCAGATAGCCGGCGAGGTTGGTCGACAGCGTCGTCTTGCCGCTGCCGCCCTTGGGATTGGCCACCAGAATCACGCGCATGCCGCTTTCTCCCTTTGATTACATCGCTTCCACGCTGTACGTCACGGACATCGTATGCGTTTCGCCTGGCGCCACGGTGACGACGTTGTCCATCGCATTGGCCGATTCGACGCACACCATTTCGCGCCAGCCGGTACCGGACTTGCCGCGGCCCATGTCGCCCATCTTCTCGGCTTTCTCGGTCCACGGCGTCCACACGATGGTCGACTGCGAACCGGTCTTCGCCACGCGGATGCGGCGATTGAGGCCCGCGTCCACGATCACGCAATCAGCCGGCGTGTTGACGTACACCCGGTCGACTTCGCCGTCGAAGCCAATGGCCCCGCCCTGTTTCCGGGTGGCAAAGTTGCCGACCTTGTCGTGATAGGTCGCGCCTTCCAGTCCGACGACCTTGACCGCGCCGATATCGCTGATGTGGAAGTAGGTGTGCAGCGCTTCGCCGATCTGGATCGGCGCAGTCCCCGTATTGGTGGTGGCCAGATGCATCTCCAGCTTGTCGCTGACGATGACCGTCAGCGACAGCCGCGTGGCATGCGGCCATTGCGCGCGGGTTTGTTCGTTGTCCGCCAGTTGCAGGGTGATCTCGGTCTTGGCGTCGTTGCGCTTGCGGCTGCCGGTCACGGTCCACGGAACCGTGCGCGCGAAGCCATGCGCGGGGAACGAGGCCTCGCTGGCGTGCGCGCCGAACCACGGCCAGCACACCGGCGCGCCGCCACGGATGGATTTGCCCGACGCGAACCTGGCGGCGTCGGACACCCACACCACCGGCTCGTGCTGCGACTTGGGACGGTAGCTCACCACGTGCGCACCCTGCAGGCAGATCGTCGCGCGGCCGCCGTGGTTGTCGATGTCGGCGTACGTGAGACCACCGGCACCGATGCGGAAGCTCAGCTGGCCGGGAATGGCGAAACGCGCCAGCGGATCGGCATGCATCTGCGCCTCGGTCGGGTGTTCGACCAGGCTGACGTCGCGCACCGCGCCGAAGGCGGCCGAGGTCGCCATTGCCGCATAGGCGCGCAGCGCAGGCGAGACCTCGCGCGCACGATTGACCGGCTTCCAGGCCTGCGCACCCTTGGCGTCCATCGCGGCGCGGCGGCGTTCGAGTTCGGCATCGCTCACGGCGACCTGGATCGTGCGATGGGGAATGTCGATTTCGATGCGGTCGCCCTCTTCCACCAGGCCGATGGTGCCGCCCTCGGCCGCTTCCGGCGAGGCATGGCCGATGCTCAATCCCGAGGTGCCGCCGGAGAAACGGCCGTCGGTGATGAGCGCGCAGACCTTGCCGAGGCCCTTGGATTTCAGGTATGAGGTCGGGTACAGCATTTCCTGCATGCCGGGACCGCCGCGCGGGCCCTCATAGCGGATCACGACGACGTCGCCAGGCTTGATGTGGTCGCCCAGGATCGCATCGACCGCGGCATCCTGCGACTCGAACACACGTGCCGGGCCGGAGAATTTGAGGATGTGCTCGTCGACGCCAGCGGTCTTGACGATGCAGCCGTCCAGCGCGAGGTTGCCGTACAGCACGGCCAGCCCGCCGTCCTTCGAGTAGGCATGCTCGAGGTCGTGGATGCAGCCGTTCACGCGGTCGTCGTCGAGCCTGGCGAAGCGCCGGTCCTGCGAGAACGCGGTCTGCGTCGGCACGCCGCCAGGCGCGGCGCGGAAGTAATCCTTGACGTCCTTGTCGCTGGTGCGGCGGATGTCGTAGACATCGATCTGCTCGCCGAGCGATTTCATCAGCACGGTCGGCACCTCGCGATGCACCAGCCCGCCGCGTTCGAGTTCGCCAAGGATCGCCATCACGCCGCCGGCGCGGTGCACGTCTTCCATGTGGTAAGTCTGGATCGACGGCGCCACCTTCGACAGGTGCGGCACGCGGCGGCTCATGCGGTCGATGTCCTTCATCGTGAAATCGACGCCGGCCTCGTGCGCGGCCGCCAGCAGGTGCAGCACGGTGTTGGTCGAGCCGCCCATGGCGATATCCAGCGCGATGGCGTTCTCGAAGGCGTCGAAGCTGGCGATCGCGCGCGGCAGCACGGTGGTGTCGCCGTCGTCGTAGTAGCGCCGCGCGTTCTTCACGATCAGGCGGCCGGCGGCGAGGAACAAATTCCTGCGGTCGGCGTGGGTCGCCAGCAGCGAGCCGTTGCCCGGCAGGCTCAAGCCCAGCGCCTCGGTCAGGCAGTTCATCGAGTTGGCGGTGAACATGCCCGAGCACGAACCGCAGGTCGGGCAGGCCGAGCGTTCGAGCTGGTTCACCTTCTCGTCGCTGAAGCTGGCGTCGGCCGCCGACACCATGGCGTCGACCAGGTCGAGCTTGATGGTCTTGGATTCCCACACCACCTTGCCCGCCTCCATCGGCCCGCCGGAAACGAACACCGTCGGGATGTTGAGCCGCAGCGCGGCGTTCAGCATGCCGGGGGTGATCTTGTCGCAATTGGAGATGCACACCAGCGCGTCGGCGCAGTGCGCGTTGACCATGTATTCGACCGAGTCGGCGATGAGGTCGCGGCTCGGCAGCGAATACAGCATGCCGCCGTGGCCCATGGCGATGCCGTCGTCGACCGCGATGGTGTTGAATTCCTTGGCCACGCCGCCCGCCGCCTCGATCTCGCGCGCCACCAGCTGGCCCATGTCCTTCAGGTGCACGTGGCCCGGCACGAACTGGGTGAACGAGTTGGCGATCGCGATGATCGGCTTGTTGAAGTCGCCATCCTTCATGCCGGTGGCGCGCCACAATGCGCGCGCGCCCGCCATGTTGCGGCCACGGGTGGTTGTCCAGGAACGATAGTCAGGCATGTTGGTCACTCAGGCAATCTATAATCAGCCAGCCATTTTACCCGCGCTTTGACCTCCCCGAATCCCACTTTCTGAATCCCGACCCCGACCCATGCTCGTCCATCCCCAATTCGACCCCGTCGCCCTGCAGCTTGGGCCGCTCGCCATCCACTGGTACGGCCTCATGTACCTCGTCGCCTTCGTCCAGGTGATCCTGCTCGGGCGCTGGTGCATCGCGCACCGGCCGTGGACGAAATGGACGCAGCAGATGCTCGACGACGTGCTGTTCTACGGCGTGCTCGGGGTCATCCTCGGCGGCCGGCTCGGCTACGTGCTGTTCTACAAGCCGGCCGAATACCTCGCCCACCCGCTCGACATCTTCAAGGTATGGGAAGGCGGCATGAGCTTTCATGGCGGCTTCCTCGGCGTCATCATCGCGATGGCGCTGTTCTCGCACCGCCACAAGCTGCGCTGGCTCGCCGTCACCGACTTCATCGCCCCGCTGGTCCCGCTCGGGCTCGCCGCCGGCCGGCTCGGCAACTTCATCAACGGCGAACTGTGGGGACGCGCCACCACCCTGCCCTGGGCCATGATCTTCCCGCAGGCAGGCGACGGCATCCCGCGCCACCCATCCCAGCTCTACGAATTTGCCGGCGAAGGCCTGCTGCTGTTCGCCATCCTGTGGCTCTATTCGCGCAAGCCGCGTCCGGTCGGCGCCGTCTCCGGCGTGTTCCTGATCGGCTACGGCAGCCTGCGCTTCCTCGCCGAATTCGCCCGCGAACCCGACAGCTTCCTCGGCCTGCTGGGGCTGGGGCTTTCCATGGGGCAATGGCTCTCCATGCCGATGATCGTCGCCGGCCTCATCATGCTGCGCTGGTCGCTGCGCCGCGCATGATCCTCCGCCTCTGGAAAGGGTGCGGCTGGCTCGGCGTCGCCGCCGCCCTGGTGCTGTCGCTGACACCGCCCGTGATCAACGAAAGCGGCCACACCGACAAGATCGTGCACCTGTCCGGTTATGCCGTGCTGATGTTCTGGTGGGCGCAGATCGTCGTCCAGCGGCGCTGGCGGCTCGCCGTGGCCGTCGTGCTGTTCGGCGGCGCCATCGAACTGCTGCAAGGCCTCACCCCGGATCGCGACCCCGACGTGCTCGACGCGCTGGCCAACACCGGCGGCGTCCTGCTCGGCTGGTTCGCCGCCCGCCTGCTCCCCAACCTGCCGGACACCCTTGGAAAGCTCTTCCGGCCCCGCTAGAAACGAGGCTATAATCCGCCGCACTGGGGACGTAGCTCAGCTGGGAGAGCGTCGCGTTCGCAATGCGAAGGTCGGGAGTTCGATCCTCCTCGTCTCCACCATTTCAATATCCAACAACGTCCGAACTGGTTGTCTCGGAGACCATAACCTTGCCAATTGTGGGCCTAGCCAGTCCAACGACGGCACACCCAGCTCAGTCTGCTTCAACGACCAACAAGGGTAGTTCGCGTCAACAACGGCGACCGACTCCTCATCGGCCTAAGCAGCCGGTCAGGCTGACCGTTCCATATGTCCGGTGTTCGGCGTTTACCCGTCAAAGCACCATTCAACGTAGAACTAACCGGCGCTGCGCGGCTTTATCGCGCAGCGTCCAGCGACCGAAGGGAGCGAGGTTGAGCGCCATGTTATGCGTCTCGCGCCACCGAAAGTACGAATTCTGTTTTCGCACGTGTATACGCCTCTCTATCGGTGCTGTGTTGGACCGCAAGCTCGGTCTTGAGAAGTGAGTAGCGATTTGCGAGTTCTGGATCGGAGCGCAACACATCGCGGAAGTGCAAACGTTGGCGCCATTCGGTACCACCGAGGACGACAACGTGAAGGTGATGCGTACGCCGCCCGTTGGCCCAGCGCATGAACCAGCGCCGGTCTGTGAGCGTTGCGTTGAACTCTGCCGATGTGGTGTAGCTTGACCTGAGGAGCGGTTCGACAAGTGACTCCGCCACAGCCATTGATTCAACGCCGGCCAGAATGTCGATGATTGGCTTGGCAGACATGCCTGGGATGGCGGTGCTTCCGAAGTGCTGGATATCGAGAAGTAGCAACGGAAACAGCGAGAAGAGGCGTTCACGCTCAGCGAGGAAAAGAAACGGCCACTCAGGGTTGTACGGGCACAGCGCCACGTCCTCGTGTATCGCTCGCTCCAGAGATTCATCTTCCCTCACTGCACAGCCTCAAGACGCATAACGTAGAGCTAACCGGCTCGCCAAAGCGCAGCTTTGGCGAGTCCAGCGACCGAAGGGAGCGAGGTTGAGCGCCGGGTTATGCGTTTTCATTCGTCTAGGAGCCTTTGGTCAAACCATACATCTTCGTGCCCTGGGGCAAGAAGAACACGCCAGCCAGGTGGTAGCGCTAAATACGGAACAATTTTTGGACAATGCTGTGCGAGGTGCGCGACATGTAGTGGTTGGTAAAAATCATCAGCGGTTGAATACTCCCCACCGTAGATATACCAGCCACACGTTCCGTTTTCCTGCCTATGACGTAATGCGTTCAGCGGCAGTAGATTTAAGGTTCCAAGGGCTATGCCTACTTTCAAATTTGGCTCAGCCGGCATGGCCGGAGTGGCGAACCGTGCACACACGGCTATTTGTTCAGGCGAAGCAATCATCGTGACGCATAACGTTTAAGGTAAGGGGCCGTCTGGAGGCGGCACGCCGGAAGACGGTCCCGCTTGACCCACGGGTTAGGCATTGGGCGTGGTTTTCTTTTCATCATCGGTAGTGACTCCCATAGACTTAAGCCACTCATCCGCGAGAGGGCTACCCGTCAGAAGCGCCGACCCAATACGGTTAATGTAAGAACCTTCTGCGGTACGTTGTTCTGCCAAGTCCTCAATGCCTCCGGGGAACCGAAGTTTGAAATTTACTCTCGCAAGTTGGAGAGAAAAATCAGCCAAATCATCTGCCGTGAAGTGAACAGAAATAATTTCTTTTTTTCGAATGCGCACAGAAGTAATTTTAGAAAGTTCCGCTTTAGACCATTGCCACATACCGTGAACCAAAGCGTCACGGTAATCTTTCAGCTTGAGAATTTTTTCGTACTGTTGCTCTAGAACCTTCCTGCGCTCATCCTCAGCTTTGGGAGCAACGCGCACTTTCCACAGATCTAATATTTCAGTGAACTGCAAGTTGTTCATCGCCCTGGGCAAGGCAATCTCCTCGCCCTCAAAGGTCATCAAGGTTTGCACAAAAATCTCGTGTTCGAGTGCGCCCCATTGAGCAATGGTCTTCCCAATTAGAAATGTTTCCCTTTCGGACAGTTCATCGTCCCATAGGTAAAAGTCGTCGTCGCTCACAAGATATGCCTAACGTAGAGCTAACCGGCGGCGCTTTAGCGCCGTCCAGCGACCGGAGGGAGCGGGGTTGAGCGCCATGTTAGGGATGGATTCTGTCCTATGAAGTGAGCCTTACCTTGCTGAAACAATAATGCTTTGAATTACAGGCAACGCAAAAATGAGCGCGAATAACAAAGCGAGTTTTCCTTGAGATGGTGTTGGTCTGTTAGGTGTGAACCGCCTACCGATATAAGAGCCCACATACCCAAGGGAAAAATGAACCAGTGAAAAGGCAATAAGGAACGGACCAGCTAATGACGCTGACGCGACCAATTGGTGCGTTGCGCCCATGTTGCTTTGCAAAAGTGTGGCTAACACATATACGGCTGCTGCTAATGCACCACCAAGCCAAAGTGACTTTTTTGAAAAGTAGCCCACCAAAATTCCAAGGGTGATGGCAGCAACATACAAATATGATGATTGGCTCATGATGTCCCTAACGTAGAGCTAACCGGCGGCGCTTTAGCGCCGTCCAGCGACCGGAGAGAGCGAGGTTGAGCGCCATGTTAGGAGTCGGCATTAGCACTACCCAGCTTTGATTTCCACTGCGTAAGTGGAAGAAAGAAGAAGCCGAGTATCGTTCCTATTGGAAACGCAATGAGCAATAGAACGCCGACAACGACCGAGATCTTGCGTGAGATTTCAGATTTTACTTTGCTGCCCCAGGCTAAGCCTAAGTGAAACATCGACGGGATGACACTCATGATTGGAATACCAATTTTTCCTGATGCGGTTAAATCTGACCACCCGAAAAGCATAAGAGAACCAAACAATACGGCGTAAGCGATAGCTAGCCCTATATGAAATCGACTGAGTTTCAAGTGATTTGGTTTGATCGGCTCGGCGGGAGACATGTGACTCCTAACGTAGAGCTAACCGGCGCTGCGCCGCTTTATGGCGCAGCGTCCAGCGACCGAAGGGAGCGAGGTTGAGCGCCGGGTTGGGCCAATTACTCGGCAATTGATGCATTAGTAATCCCTTTGTCTTGACTGATAGTGTAGGTGACATAATTTTCACAGCCCGACCTACAGTTACCACCTCCGTTGTAGAGAATACCGATTTTATTTTTACCAAGGCAGGTTACGTTCTCTATGCCGTAGATTCTAGGTTGAGGATTTTTAGCAGAGCCTTCGTCGCGCAAAATACGCGTGGATTTTGGAAAGCTTTGAATCAGGGATGGAATAGAAAACTTCTTGCCACTGTTAGTCGTAAGATCCGCTTTTTCACTTTGGATTGGTGAAACGGTTGGGCAAGTATCTTCAATCTCGCAACGCATGCCAGTTGTATGAACCACGGCGGCTGGGCATTTATAGGTATTTTCATAAGGCACGATTTGTAAATCTTCAGCAAGGGCACCAGCAAAAGTGCATGTCAAAATCAATGTCAAAAAGTATCTCATCGTGTTAAGGCCCAATGCGTACTGCCATAACCGGCGTGCAAAAGCAGAGCGAAACGGCGCTTTTGCACGTCCGGGTTGATGGCGTTGTTAGCCAGCCGTTTCTCCAATGAAAATCACGGAAGCTGGTTTCTGGGTCTTTGGGTGGGTCGGCTCACGTACTTCACATAGCTGAAAACCACTATCAACGAACAATTTTATCCAGCTCTCCAAGGTCCTAAAATACCACGGCGCCGGGTTAGAGAAATTGCTACTGAACCCGGCCCATGAACCTTCGCGCCACCCATCCCGGTATGGCAAGTCACCGCACGCCATCACTGGGTGAAGGGTTTGTACGACAAATGTGCCATGTGAATTTAGCAGGGATGGAACAGCCTCAAATACTCCCTCAACCGATTCTTTTCCGAGTAACGCGAAGTTACAGACAACGACATCAACCAAAACTTTGAGTTTCCCAGCAGCAATCTCTTCGTAAGACAGNATGCGAAAATCTCCGCCACCGGCGCGCCNGGCTTCTTCAACAAGTTTTTGTACAACATCGATACCTACAGCATGCATATCTCTGGCGGCAAGTTCACGAACAAGCCATCCTTCGCCACAGCCAATATCAAGGACGGAGCGTGGTAGACGGCTGAGAACGGCATCAATGATGGCTTGATCCGTAAT
>NZ_KB891317.1 GCF_000373385.1 Thiobacillus thioparus DSM 505
TGGTTGAAGAGGCTGCGGCTGCGGCCGAGAGTTTGCAGGACCAGGCGGGCAAGCTGGCCGAGGCGGTGAGCGTGTTCAAGCTGGAATCCGCTGCGCAGGCCTACAGTAGTCGGCCGGCAGGTCTTCAGACGCCGCGAGCTTCGGGCAGGGCCATGCCAATTTCCCGGGCCGTTATCGCTGCTCAGGGGAAGATAAAAACCAAACCCAGGCTGGTACTGATCGGCCGACCGGGGGAACGGGTTGTCGGTGTTGATGGGGCCGTTTTGTAGGTCCGCCATGCTCGCGCGCCCGCGCGCCTAAATTAATGCGACTTGGCAACGAGCTGGAGAAATTCCTGTCGGGTACGGTCATTGTCACGGAAGGCACCCAGCATCATCGACGTGATGGTCCACGAATTCTGTTTCTGCACACCGCGCATCATCATGCAAAAGTGCTGGGCTTCGATGACGACGCCGACGCCAGCCGCGCCGGTAGCGGTTTGGATGGCCTCGGCGATCTGGGTGGTGAGCTGCTCCTGGATCTGCAGGCGCCGCGCGAACATGTCGGTGATGCGCGCGATCTTCGACAGGCCGATCACCTTGCCTTTCGGCAGATAAGCCACGTGGGCCTTGCCGACGAACGGCAGCAGGTGGTGCTCGCACATCGAATACAGTTCAATGTCCTTGACGATAACCATTTCGTTGTTGTCCGAGTCGAACACGGCATCGTTGAGAACCTCGTCCAGCGACTGTGTGTAGCCCTGCGTCAGGAACTTGAACGCGGCGGCCGCGCGGTCGGGGGTTTTCAGTAATCCGTCGCGCGAGATGTCCTCGCCTGCGCTCTGGATGAGTTGTGCGTACAGCTTGGCGGTGTCCATGTCGATGGCCTTGTCTGATCAGTGATCGTTTGACTGTGTCAGAGTGGTCAGTCACCGTCAACCCGCGGAGGCCGCATGGTGGAGGCAAATGGCGTTCGCATGAACCCGATTTCTTGACGATCCCAGCATGCCGCGTATGGCATTTCGAAAGCATCGCAGCGTGCACGGAATCGAGTGTGGCGGCGGGGAGCCCGCGGGAAAACACCTGCTGCGAGAAATCAAGCTTAGCCAGCTGTTCGGCACTGAACGGCAAGATGGCAACGCGCTGCGCTGTCATCCGTTCACCAGCTAGCGAGCCGACAGGTAGCGGGGGAAGGCGTGTTTGTCGAGCAGGATTTCGATGAGATTGATCGTGCCGGTCAGGTCGGCGTTTGCGAACAGGGCGTCGAGCGCGGCCTCGGTTTCGATGCGGTAATGGTTAACCCCAAACGATTGCGCGAGCAGGCCGAAATCGGGGTTGGTGAAGTCGCAGTCGATGTAGCGCTCGCCGTAGAGCTGGAACTGGTTCTTGCGGATGAGCGAGAGGGTGCCATTGTTGATCACCACCACGTTGATCGGGATGCCGTAGTTCACCGCGGTCATCATTTCCATGCAGCACATCTGGAAGCCGCCGTCGCCGAGGATGGCGAAGGTGGGGCTGTCTTTCGCAAAACAGCGCGCGCCGATGGCGGCGGGGATGGCGTGGCCCAGCGACGAGATACCGGAATTCGGGAAGTAATGGTTATGGTCGGAGACGTCGAAATAGCTCTGCGCGAAGACGATGTTGTCGTCGAACACCAAGGCGTTGTGCGGGAAGCGCCGCGCAAGCCGGCTGAAGAAATCCTGCATCAAGCGGAAGGACTGCGCCGACGCCGTGTCGGACCCATCGGTCGTCCGGACGGCGGCACGCCGATGGCCATCGAGACGATCCAGTGTCTTGGGCGGCATGGCGTCGGCCAGGAGGGTGGCGAAGAGGTCTTCCATCACGGCGCGGATGTCGCCGCAGATCGCCACGTCGGGCTGGAACACGCGGCCGAGTTGCGCAGCGTCGCGGTCGACCTGGGTGATTTTCTTGCCGCCCAGCAATTTGGCGTCCCACAGATAGCTGGTGCGTTCGTTGAAGCTGGCACCGAGGAAGATCAGCAGGTCGGCGTGATCGACGAGGTAGCGATAGGCATCGCCGTTGGACGTGACGCCGAGGCAGCCAAGCGACAGGGGCGAGCCTTCGGCAACCACGCCCTTGGCCTTTAGGCTGGTGGTGACCGGGATATTGAATTGTGCCGACAGGGTGGCGACGATGTCGCGCGCGTCTGCCTGGATGCAGCCGTAGCCGGCGACAATGGCTGGGGTGCGCGCGCCGCGCAGCAGTTCGGCGAGTTCGGAGATCGAGGCTGTGTGCCGGACGGCGGCCTTGCGCGGAAAGTGGATCTGTTCCAGCACGCTGTCGTCGACCATCTCCTTCTGCACGTTGTAGGGGATCGACAGCAGCACTGGCCCGGGTTCACGTCCGAGCAGCGCTTGCGCAGCCTGGTTCAGCACCTGGCCCAGATAGTCGGTGCGTTCGATGAGCTTGTGGTAGCGAGTGACGCTGGCGAACAGCGCGCCCTGGTCGATGGCGCCGCCCTCGCCTGAGCTTTCCTGCAGGCCGCCGCGGCCGAAGATGTAGGTGGAGGTCTCGCCGGTGATCGCCAGCACCGGAAGCCGTTCGGCGTAAGCGTTGGCGATGCCGGTCAGCAGATTGGTCGCGCCGGGGCCTGCCGTGGCGATGCAGGCCGAGGGCTGGTGCGAGATCCGCGCGTAGCCGCCCGCCATGAAGGCCGCGCCTTGCTCGTGCTTGACCAGCACGCTCTTCACGCCCGAATCGTGCAGGCGGTCGTAGATGGGCAGCACGTGCGCGCCCGGCATGCCGAAGATGTGGTCGATGCCCAGGCGTTCCAGATACCGGACGATCAGTTCGCTGACGGAAATGTTCATGTGCTTGTTATGAGGTGGGCAATCTCGCTCCTCCGGCGCGCGTCGACGCATCCGGAGTACCGGATTTGAGCACAAGACGCCGTGCGGGAAAACCTTGGATATTGCGTGGAATAGTGCCTGGGTCCGACAGTCTCGTGGGGCCGGGGCTTTCAAGGGCAAAGCGCCTGATTGGAGAGGCCGGCTTTGCAGACGAATGCGGGGCCGGGTTCGAAACGGCCCCGGCACTGCACCCGCTGGGCGACGGGCGCAGCGATTCGACGGTCAGGCGTGCGCCAGGTGCTGCTCGATCTCGATGAAGGTATTGGCCACTTCGGTGGTTTCGACGTTGACCCCCAGCTGTTTGCACAACTGCGACAGCGACAGCAGGCCGCGCACCATTTGCCGGCCGCCGGTGTGTTCGATCACCAGGGCATGCTGCCGACCGCGCGCCTTGAGGGTCTCCAGCACATGGCCGACGCGGGCATGGGCGATGTCGTCGTAGTCGACCGCTTCCAGCTGTTCCACCGGCGTCATGATATCGGCCACCAGCACTTCGTCGCGGCGGATGCCGCGGCTTTGCACGACCTGCATGGGTTTCTCGCCATGGATGTCGGTGCGGGTCACCAAGCCGGCCACGCGATCCTGGCTGTCCATGACGAACAGCAGGCGCACCTTGCGGCGGATCATGCGTTCTTCCGCCTGCTTGATGGTGTCGCCGGGCGTGGCGATGAAAGCCGTCAGGCGGCGGAAGTCGGTCATGACGTCGAGCGCCGGGTTATCCAGTTCAACCCGCTCGGGCAGGATGCAGGCGGGGCGCAGCAGGCCGGCGCTCTTGTCGAGATTGCGAGCGGGCAGGCGGGTGTAGGTCTGGGTCATGTCGGATCTCCTTGCATCGTTTTCTGGACTTCAGGCGCACACGCCTTGCGTGCGGGGCTGGAAACAACAATCCTGTTCCTCGGCGCGCCGCCTGTCCATTCAAGATTTTTTAGCCCGACATAAAAATTGTTCTTGCTAGATCCGGAACGGGAAGCGGCGCAATGCGGGCGGTTCAGCGCGCCATCGCCTGCGCGTGAAACGCCAGATGCTCGCCGATGAAGGTGGCGATGAAATGGTAGCTGTGGTCGTAGTCCTCCTGCATCCGCAGCGTGAGCGGAATGCCACGGGCCGCGCAAGCTGCCTGCAGGTTCTGCGGATACAACTGCTCCGCCAGGAATTCGTCGGCGGTACCGTGGTCGATCAGCGCAGGCGGGAGCGGTGCGCCGGCCTCGACCAGGCAGGTGGCGTCGTAGGCTTCCCAGGCTTTTTTATCGTCGCCGAGATAGGCGCCGAAGCAGCCCTGGCCCCAGGGACTCACCACCGGATTGCAGATCGGGGAGAAGGCGGAGACCGAGGCATACATGCCGGGATTTTTCAGCGCACAGACGAGCGCACCGTGGCCGCCCATCGAGTGGCCGCTGATGGCGCGTTTCCCGGGGGTCGCGGGAAAGTTTGCCTCGACCAGCGCGGGCAGTTCGCGGGTGACGTAGTCGTACATCCGGTAATGCGTGGCCCACGGCATCTGGGTGGCGTTGACGTAGAAACCCGCGCCCTGGCCGAGGTCGTAGCGCTCGGGTACGTCGGGGACGTCTTCGCCGCGCGGGCTGGTGTCGGGCATGACCAGGATCAGCCCCAGTTCGGCGCAGTAGCGCTGGGCGCCGGCCTTCACCCGCACGTTGTCGTCGGTGCAGGTCAGGCCCGACAGCCAGTACACCACCGGCAGCTTCTGGGTCGCGGCCTGTGGCGGCAGGTAGACCGAGAAGGTCATGGTGCACTGGCACGCAGTCGATTCGTGCTGCCAGCGTTCGAGCCAGCCGTCGAATTCCTTGATTCTTTCGATTTGTTTCATGGGTTCTTTCAGAAAATGATGACCGAGCGGATGCTCTTGCCTTCGTGCATCAGGTCGAAGGCGCGGTTGATGTCTTCCAGCGGCATGGTGTGGGTCACCAGACTGTCGAGTTCGATCTTGCCTGCCATGTAGTTGTCGACGTAGCCCGGCAGCTGGCTGCGGCCCTTGACGCCGCCGAACGCGGTGCCTTTCCAGGTGCGGCCCACCACCAGGTTGAACGGCCGGGTGCAGATTTCCTTGCCGGCGCCGGCCACGCCGATCACGGTCGACACGCCCCAGCCCATGTGGGTGCATTCGAGCGCGTCGCGCATCACGTTCACGTTGCCGATGCATTCGAACGAGTAATCGACGCCGCCCTTCGTCAGGTCGCGGATGTACTCGACCAGCGAACCGTTGACCTCGCGCGGGTTGATGAAGTCGGTCGCGCCGAGCGCCTTGGCCATTTCGAACTTGTCGGGGTTGAGGTCGATCGCGAGAATGCGGCCGGCCTTGGCCATCACCGCGCCCTGGATCGCCGACAGTCCGATGCCGCCGAGGCCGAACACGGCGACGGTGGAGCCGGGCTCGACCTTGGCGGTGTTGAGCACCGCGCCGATTCCGGTGGTGACGCCGCAGCCGAGCAGGCAGACCTTGTCGAGCGGCGCGGCAGGGTTGATCTTGGCGAGCGCGATTTCCGGCACCACGGTGTACTCGGAAAAGGTCGAGCAGCCCATGTAGTGGAAGATCGGCTGGCCGTTCTTCGAGAAACGGCGCGTGCCGTCGGGCATGTAGCCGGTCCACACGGTGGACGCGATCGACTGGCACAGGTTGGTCTTGGGCGAGGCGCAGTATTCGCAATGGCCGCATTCCGGGATATAGAGCGGGATCACGTGGTCGCCCGGCTTCAGCGTTTTCACGCCGGGTCCGCATTCCACCACGATGCAGCCGCCTTCGTGGCCGAGGATGCAGGGGAAGGCGCCTTCCGGGTCGTCGCCCGACAGCGTGAAGGCGTCGGTGTGGCACACGCCACTGGCGACGACCTGCAGCAGGACCTCGCCCTCGCGTGGGCCGTCGACCTCAACTTCCTCGATCGACAGCGGTTTCTTCGGCTCCCAGGCAACAGCAGCGCGTGCTTTCATGTATTTGGTTCCTTGGTAATGATCAGGAGGTGACGCGATATGCGGCAGGTCGATGATGCCGAACTTCCATGACATCCACAACGTATGCAGGTCGGGCGAGCTTAGCCGGTCTGCAGCAGCAGCTTCTGGAATGCAGCCTCGAACAATTTGACGCCGTCGTCCTGCAGGGTGTTGCCGACGACATCCATGTCGATGCCCAGGCGAGCCAGTTCCGCCAGCTGTGCTTCGGCTTCGGCGACGCCTTGCGCCACACGCGGCACCGGGTCGCCGTGGTCGCGCAATGCGGCGAGCGTCTTGTCGGGCAGGGTGTTGATGGTTTCAGGGCCGATCAGCGGCTCGACGTACAGCAGGTCGCGGTAGTCCGGATTCTTCACGCCGGTGCTCGCCCACAGCAGGTACTGCGGCGTGGCGCCCTGCTGCGTCAGCGCGGCAAAGGCCTCGCCATGAAAAATCCGCAGATAGCGTTGATAGGCGAGCTTGGCCATCGCCACTGCGGCCTTGCCGCGTAGCGACAGGGCCGCCTGGGTGCCGATAGCGGTCAATTGCGCGTCGACCAGCGTATCGACGCGCGACAGGAACAGGCTGGCTACCGCCTTGCTGCGGCGCACGTCGGCGCCGGCCTGCATGCGAGCGGTGAGACCCCGGATATAGGCGTCGAACACCGCCTGCGTCTGCGCCACCGAAAACAGCAGGGTCACGTTGACGTTGATGCCGAGCGTGGTCAGCGCCTCGAATGCGCTGACGCCTTCTGGCGTGCCCGGCACCTTGATCAGAAGGTTGCGGCGGTTCACGGTGGCAGACAGGCGTTGCGCCTCTTCCACCGTGCGCGTCGAGTCGTAGGCCCAGCGCGGTGCGACTTCCAGGCTGACGTAGCCGTCGTTGCCGCCGCTGGCTTCATAGGTGGGCAGCAGCAGGTCGCAGGCAGCCTGGATGTCGGGGATGACCAGCGCCTCGTAGCGACGCTCGACATCCGGCTCACCGGCTTTCACCCGTGCCAGGTCGTCGGCGTAATAAGGGCTGGTGGCCAGGGCGTTCTGGAAGATCGACGGATTCGAGGTCACGCCCGAGACGCCATCCTCGGCGATCAGTCTGGCCAGCGTGCCATCATGGAGCAGGCTGCGCGACAGGTTGTCCAGCCAGATGCTTTGGCCGAGGGCGGTGACGTGTTGCGTGGTGTTCATGGGCGGTCCTCGTATGGGTGAGATGTTCAGGATAGAACATGTGCATGACGGCAAGTTCAACGAACCGTGTCGATCCGTGCTGGAGGCCGCGCCTGTGCTAGACTTCGGCGCATTCTTTCGGCTCTTTTCCGGCTTATTCCATGTCTGGCAGCACACTCGGCAAACTGTTCTGTGTCACCGTGTTCGGCGAATCGCACGGACCCGCGATCGGCTGCGTGGTCGACGGCTGTCCGCCCGGCATGGCGCTCGCCGAAGCCGACATCCAGCATGACCTCGACCGCCGCAAGCCGGGCACCTCGCGCCACGTCACTCAGCGGCGCGAATCCGACACCGTGGAAATCCTATCCGGACTCTATGAAGGCAAGACGACAGGCACGCCGATCGCGCTGCTGATCCGCAACGAGGACCAGCGCAGCAAGGACTACGGCAACATCGCCGAAACCTTCCGCCCCGGCCATGCCGACTATACCTACACGCAGAAATACGGTTTCCGTGATCCGCGCGGCGGCGGCCGTTCGTCGGCCAGGCTGACCGCGCCCATCGTCGGCGCCGGCGCCATCGCAAAAAAATGGCTGGCTGAAAAATACGGCATCGTGATCCGCGGCTACATGAGCGCACTGGGCCCGATCGACGTGCCATTCGAGTCGTGGGACGAGATCGGTAACAATGCCTTCTTCGCGCCCAATGCCGCCATCGTGCCCAAGCTCGAGGACTACATGGACGCGCTCAGGAAGTCGGGCGATTCGGTCGGCGCGAAGATCAGCGTGATGGCCGAGAACGTGCCGCCCGGCTGGGGCGAGCCGCTGTATGACAAGCTCGACGCCGACCTCGCCCACGCGCTGATGGGCCTCAACGCCGTCAAGGGCGTGGAAATCGGCGACGGCATGGAAGCTGCACGGCAGCTGGGCACCGAGCATCGCGACGAAATCACACCCGATGGATTCCTTTCCAACCATGCCGGGGGCGTGCTCGGCGGCATTTCGAGCGGCCAGGCTGTCGTCGCCCACATCGCGATCAAGCCCACCTCGTCGATGCGCCTGCCGGGACGCTCGATCGACCTGCACGGTCAGCCGATCGAGGTCGTCACCCACGGCCGCCACGATCCCTGCGTCGGCATTCGCGCCACCCCGATCGCCGAGGCGCTGATGGCGATCGTGCTGATGGATCACGCGCTGCGCCATCGTGCGCAATGCGGCGACGTGGCGAGCGGCACGCCGGTGATTCCTGCCAACAACTAGGACCCCACCTGGCCACGCCGTACACCGTGTATGGCCGGCCCAAACGGCGATTGGGGTTTGACGGATCGGCGGTGTACGCTAGGTTTAAATTACTGTGCAACCGGTGCCTGACGCCATGCGACTGCCCATCAGCCTGAAAATCTTCAGCATCACCACAGCACTCCTGGCCTTGATGGTGGTCGTCACCTGGCTGTCGGTGCTCAACTTCCGCCAGCTCAACAACCAGGTGCGGGCGCTCTCCGACTACTACCTGCCGCTGCAGCAGCAGGTGGCCAGCGTGGAAATCCTCATCCGCGACCAGATGGTGCACATGGAGCGGGTGATGGCGGGCATGGATGTCGCGAAGCCCGATCCTGAATTCCTCGCGAAGGAGTCGAACGCCTTCGACATGCGCGGGATCAACGCCGACCAGATCGTCGATTCCTCGCTGCACATGCTGGGCGAGGCCGAAAAGGAAAAGGGCATTCGGCTCGACCGCGTCACGCTCGCCATACTGGGCCGGGAGCTGCCCGCCATCCAGACCACCCGCCAGCATTTTCACGCGACCTTCCGCCAGTTCCAGATTGAGGCGCAGGAAGGCACGCCGCGCTCGGAGAAGATCGTGCGCGATGAGTTGCTGCGCGAAAAGGACGCCATCGACGTCGAGATCCAGAAGACCACCGACATTCTCAACAAGCTGACCCAGGACACCGCCAGCCAGGCCAAGGCGGAGGAGGCACGCGCGACCACGCTCAACTGGATCGTCACCGGCATCGCCACCGCGCTCGGACTGATCTTCGCCGCCTTCGTCACGCGTTCGCTGGTCGATCCGGTCAAGCGCCTGCTGGGCGGAACGCGCGCGGTCGAGGCGGGCGACCTCGACGTGGAAATCCTGGTGCGCACCCACGACGAACTGGCCACGCTCGCCACCTCGTTCAACCACATGGTGGGCGGGCTGCGCGAGAAGGAGCGCATCCGTGCAACCTTCGGCCAGTACGTCGACCCGCGCATCGTGAAGAGCCTGCTGGAAAACCGCATCCCGACGGACCGCGGCGAGCGCCAGGTAATGACGGTGTTCTTCTCCGACCTGCAGGACTTCACCCGCCTGTGCGAGGGACTGACGCCGGACGCCGCGGTGCGCTTCCTCAACCGTTATTTTTCGCTGATGTCCGAGGTGATCCGTACCCAGCAGGGCATCGTCGACAAATACATCGGCGACTCGGTCATGGCTTTCTGGGGCCCGCCCTTCACCGATCCTGCCGACCACGCGCGACTGGGCTGCATCGCCGCGCTGGAGCAACTGGCACGCATGGAGGCCTTCCGCGCCTGGCTGCCCGAGATGTTCGGCACCCGAGAGGGCCTGCCCGTGGTCAACGTGCGCATGGGCATCGCCAGCGGCGAAGTGACCGTCGGCAACATCGGCTCCGAAACCTCGCGCGGCTACACCGTCATCGGCGACATCGTGAACCTCGCCTCGCGGCTGGAGCAGGCGAACAAGTTCTACGGCACGCGCATCCTCGTCAGCGAAACGACGAAAACGCTCGCGGGCGACACGCTGGCCTTCCGCGAAATCGACAGTCTGCGCGTCGTCGGCAAACAGGAGCCGATCAGGGTGTACGAACTACTGGGCTATACAGCCGAACTGGGCGAAAGCGACACGCAGCGGGTGCAGGCCTTCGAGGCCGGGCTGGCGCGTTATCGCGCGCAGGACTGGGATGCGGCCGAAGCGGCGTTCCGCGAGTGCCTGGCCATTGCGCCATCGGATCGCCCCAGCCAGGTCATGCTGGAGCGGGTTGCGGCGTTCCGACAGGCACCGCCGGAGGCGGGGTGGGATGGGGTTTGGGTGGCGTTGAGTAAGTGAGATGCGGAAGTTGTTTTTCCCGGCTATTGAAATAACGAGCTTGAGTCAGCTTGCTGGGGAACACCCGGTGCGAAGGGTTAGGCTACACGGCTTAATTCCGCTTTTAATACACGTACACCAGACTTAAGGCGCTCGCCACGAGGAAGAGGACGAAGATCGCCAAAGACCTGAAGCGCCTCTCGCAGAGGTGACTTTGTAGGGTCCGTGAACGGTGAGCGAGCCGCTATATACCAGAGCTGGTACACCTGAGACTCGGTAGACAAGGGAGCAAGTTCGCTTGCATTCATAACCGCCCAGAACGCAAGTGATTCTGTTTCCTCGGGATTGAGCTCAAGCATAGCCGTGTGGTCATCACGTGCGTGCTTGAAGAAGTTTTGGTGGCGACGCATGACTTGAAAGTATTCAGCTCGAGTGAGTGACGTGGCTTCGCGTGCCTTTTTGTCCCACGACTGTTCGGGTGCGTTGATCTCGACAAGATCGCTGAAGAGTAGCGATGCCGCCCCAACAAGGGTATGTACCGCAACCGGGTCATCCTCCGAGAAAAGCATACGAATAGCAACTCGCAACTGCCTTTGCGCAGCATCAAGCTTCGATACAACGATGTGCCCAGCTTCCGTCATTGGGCCTGACGCAATTTCGAGGTCATGGGGCTTGGGTTCACCTGTATGTTTGCTATTCGGTGGCGCCTTCATCCCCATGACATGTGCACCCCGGTTCGGTGCTGACGGTGCCGTCGCAGCACACGATCTTGCCGGCGCGGCAGCCGCAGAGGCCTTTGTGGGCCGAGCAGCAATTGAGTTGGGCGACATGTGGGCCCTTCGCATTCGCCTGGCAGGCTGGCGGTGAAATCTTTTCCAGCGTTGCGGCGAGGGACGGGCTCTTCGCGGTCGAATCGGCGGCGGCCGGAAGCGAAAAGAGGGCAGGGGCGAAAGCCAGGACGGCGAGCAGGGTACGGATGCGCATGGAAATCTCCTTGGTAGAGGCGGGCTGACTCACTATAGCCGATCGCGTACGAGCTTACCCATCGCGCAGCAGCAGCTCGAGCATGACGGCGGCGAGCACCAGAATCGCCGCCAGCAGGGCGAAGGCGCTGCCGTAGCCGGCGACGCCGACCATCCAGCCGGTGAGCACCGGGCCGGTCGACTGGCCGACGTCCATGACCGTGCGCAGCACGCCCATCGACGAGCCGTAGCGGCCGTCGCGGGTGAGGTCGGCGACGAGCGCGGAGGTGGACGAGGTGACGGTGGCGAAGCCGATGCCGAACGCGAGGCTCAGTACCGACAGGCCCATGAAGCTGGGGGCAAACGGCAGCAGTGCGATGCTCACGGCGCCGATAAGCAAACCGGGCAGGATGACGCGGCGGCGTCCTACGCGGTCCGACACCTTGCCCATCAGCGGCTTGGCGAACACGATGCTGACCAGCTGTACGCCGAGGATGACGCCGATCTGCCACGCGGGGATGCCGAGCGAAGCGGCGAACAGGGCGAGGAAGGCTTCGATGGCGCCGAACACCAGGTATTGCGCCGCCTCGACCCCGCTCACCAGCATGATGTCGCGATCGCGTAGCACAGTGGTCAGGCTCGTCCAGAAATGGGGTAATTCGAGTTTCGCTTTTGGTCTAGGTGCTTGGTCCTTCAGCAGCAGACCGGCGCCCAGCGCCAGCATGCCGCTGATCGCGCAGGCGATGTAGACGGCATGGAAACTGGCCAGCGAGATCAGGCTGCCGCCGAGGAACGGCGCGATGGACCGTCCGACGATGGTGATCGAGGAATAGGTGGAGAGCCGGGCTGCGCGCTCGGTGGTGTAGCGTTCGGCGATGGCTGCGTTCGCCACCGTCCCGAAAATCGCGGTGGCGAAGCCATGGTAGAAGCGCACCGCCATCAGCTGCGGGGCCGTTTTGACCAGCAGATACAGGAAGGGCGCGGTGGCGAACACGACCAGCGACGCCAGCAGCAGGCGACGCGAGCCAAGGTAGTCGGACAGCGCGCCGGCGGGGTAGCTGATCAGGATGCCCGGAATCGTCGAGGCCATGACGATCCAGCCGATTTCCGCCGGCGTGGCGTGGAGCGCGTGGGCGAACAGCGGCAGGACCGGCGTCTTCGACAACGTGGAACTCAGGATGGCCAGCCCGCCGATGAGGGCGATCAGGACGAAGAAGGACGGTCGGGCGGATTTCATCGGGTGGCTGTAGAGGAGGGGGGCTGCCTAGAATGTAATGTGAAATTCCATGGTGTGTGAATCCCGAGGACACGTGAAGAATCCGCCACCCAGCGTCAGCGCTCCGTCGGTCATGTTTGGCGCCTTCGATCGCCACAACTTCGGCGACCTGCTGTTTCCCCATCTGATGACGGTCTTGCTGCCGGAGCGGGCGTTTGCGTTTGCCGGGCTGGTCGAACGCGATCTGCGGGCATTCGGCGGGCATCGGGTGCGCGCGCTGGGTGCGGAACGGCCGCTCCAGTTGATTCATGTTGGCGGCGAACTGCTGGCCTGCACGGCCTGGCAGGCTGCGGTCATGCTGCTCGATCCTGCCGGGGCCGCTGCCGCGATTGCGCGCTACGACGCCGACCCGGTTGCGGCTGCCGCGTGGGCCGCCCGTCAGCTCGGCGCGTCGCGAATCGCACCCTATGTGGCGGGGCGCGAGGCGCTGGCGCCGGGCGGGACATTGATCTTCAATGCCGTGGGCGGTGTGGACTGGTTCCATCTGTCGCTTGCGCACCGTGAAGCAGTCAAAACTGCGCTCAGGCAGGCGGACTGGGCCAGCGTTCGGGATCGTCTGACGCAGGCTGCGTTGCGGGCGGAGGGCCTCGATTTTCCGCTGTGTCCCGATCCCGCCGTGATGGTGGCGGCGTGTTTCGGTGAACGGATTGCGGCGCGACAGCATCATGGCGAAGTGCAGACCCTGCGCACGGACTTTCCCCAAGGCTACCTGGCGCTCCAGTTCAGCGCCGACTTCGGCGACGACACCACGCTGGATGCCCTGGTGCGTGAACTGTCCCGGGTGGTCGCCGCGACCGGGCTGGGGCTGGTGTGCTATCGCGCCGGCGCAGCGCCCTGGCACGACGATGCGGGGCTTTACGAAATCCTGCTGCAGCGGCTGCCGCCCGGCACGACGCGCTTGTTCCAGTCGCTGAACCTGTGGGATATCTGCGCGCTGATTGCCGCCAGCCGCGGCGCCGTCGGCAGCAGTCTGCATGGACGGATCGTCGCGCTGGCCTATGGGTTGCCGCGGGTCAGCCTGATCCCGCCGCAGCAGGGCGACCGCACTCTCAAGACGACCGCCTTCGCCGAAACCTGGGAACCGGGCTCGGTTCCACGCGGCGTGACGGTCGACGAAGTCGAACGCGCAGTGATGCAGGCGCTGGCCGCACCCGCCGACGTGCTGCGGGACAATGCGACCAGCCTGCGCGCGCGCTACCTTCAAAGCCAGGCGCAGTGGACCGGCCTGCTGGCATGCTGAATCGGGCCGGGCCACCGGTCTTGCGCAATAATCCAATCACCCTACAAAAAGACTGCCTACACCATGCCGACCGTTCCTCTGTCTCCAGCCGACCTGCGCCTGACCATCGATCCCGCCACGCTCGGGTTCGTCGACACCACCGAACTGGCGGACGAGGCCTTGCCCTGGATCGGCCAGGCGCGCGCCGAGGCGGCCGCCCGCTTCGGCCTCGGCATGGACCAGCCCAACTACAACCTGTTCGTGCTGGGCGAGGTCGGCAGCGGCCGTTCCTCGCTGCTCAGGCAGGCGATGGTCGAGGCGGCGGCGAAGCGACGGGCGCCGCCGGATCTGTGCTATCTGCACAATTTCGATGCGCCCGAGCGGCCCCTGGCCTTGCGCCTGCCGGCCGGCGAGGGGCGCTTGCTGCGCCAGCTCCTGGCGCAGACAGTGAAGACCCTGCAGGCCGAGATTCCGCCGCAGCTCGGCGGGCAGGACTACAAGACCGAGAGCGAACGCATCGAGAAAGCCTGGAAGGACGATGTGGCACGCCATTACGCCGAGCTGTCGGCGTTTGCCGAGGCGCGCAGCTTTTCGCTGCACCGCGAGGCCGGGCGCATGGTGTTCACCCTCATCGGCAAAAAGGGGCAGGCGCTCACCGAGGACGAAGTGCTGGCGCTGCCGAAGGCGCGCCGGGTGGCGGTGGAGCAGGCCGAGCAGGAACTGCGCGCCGAAATCGCCCGCTATATCGAGAAGACCCAGCCGCTGGAGCGCGCGATGAACGAGGCGCTGGCGGCGCTACGGCGGCAGGTGGTGAAGCCGCTGGTCGAGCGGGCGCTGCAGGCGATCCGTGCCGGGCTGAAGAAGCAGATCAAGGACGCTGCCAAGCTCAACGTTTGGCTCGATGCGCTGGAACACGACGTGTTCGACAACCTGGAGCTGTTCAACGGTGGCGAGGAGGATGAAGGTCAGGAGGAGGCGCTGCACGCCGTGCTCGCGCGCTACCGGGTCAATCTGGTGGTCGACAACGGCGGCCTCGCCGGCGCGCCGGTGATCGTCGAGGACAATCCGCTATTCCGCGCCCTGTTCGGCAGTATCGAGTACCAGTCCGAGAACGACGTGCTGGTGACCGACTTCTCACGCATCCGTGCCGGCAGCCTGCTGCAGGCGCACGGCGGCTTCCTGATGCTGCATCTGCGCGACGTGCTGGCCGATCCGCTGGTGTGGGAGAAACTGCGACGCTTCCTGCGCAGCGGACGGCTGCAGATCGAGGAACCCGGCGTGTCGTTTTCGCCGATCGCGGCAGTGTCGCTGGTGCCGGAAGCGGTCGACGTCGAGGTCAAGCTCGTGCTGATCGGTTCGCGCGACCAGTATTACGAATTGCAGGAGGCTGCACCGGAGTTCGTCCGCCATTTCCGCGCCAAGGTGGATTTCGCCGACAGTTTCCTCGCCAGTGCAGGCACCCACCGCGCCTCGGCGATTTTCGTCGCTCATGTCTGCCGCGAGCACGGCCTGCCGCATTTCTCGGCGGCGGTGGTGGCGCGCCTGCTCGAGGAATCGCACCGCGAGGCAGGCGATCAGGCGCGCGAGAGCGCGATTTTCGCGCGCACTGAAGCGATGGTGATGGAAAGCGCCGCGATCTGCCGTGCCGGCGGGCGGAGCCGGGTGATGGCGGAGGATGTCGAGGCGGCGCTCGCCGCGCATACCGCGCGCCACGATTACCCCGAGCAGCGGCTGCGCGAGGAGATCGCCGAAGGCGACGTGCTGATCGACCTGCACGGCGCGCGGACGGGCCAGGTCAACGGCCTTACCCAGATCGACCTCGGCGACTACCGCTTCGGCCTGCCGGTGCGGTTGTCGGCGCGCACCTATGCGGGCGAGGAGGGACTGCTCAACATCGAGCGCGAGGTCGAACTCTCCGGTCCGATCCACGACAAGGGCGTGTTCATCCTGCAGGCTTACCTGGCAGCGCTATTCGCGCACCTGGCGCCGCTTTCCCTCAATGCTTCGATCGTCTTCGAGCAGCAGTACCACGGCGTGGAGGGCGATTCCGCATCCTGCGCCGAGCTCTATACGCTGCTGTCGGCGCTGTCGGGTTTGCCGCTCAAGCAGGGCATCGCCGTCACCGGCGCGGTCAACCAGCACGGCGAAGTGCTGCCGGTAGGCGGCATCAACGAAAAGATCGAAGGCTGGTTCAGCGTCTGTGAAGCCGCCGGTCTGGACGGCAGCCAGGGCGTGCTGATCCCCGCACGCAACCGGCGTCATCTTATGCTGGCGCCGCGCGTGGTCGAGGCGGTCGCCAGGGGGCGTTTCCATATCCATACGGCGGAGTTGGCGACCGAAGGGATTGAGCTGCTGACCGGGGTGACGGCGGGCGAGCCGAACGCGGCAGGGCATTACGCTCCCGATAGCGTGTTGGGGCAGGCGCAGGACGCGTTGCTGGCATTTCGCCGCGCCTGCCAGCAGCAGGAGCATGCGCGGGCGCCGCGCCGGCATTTTCGCGTAGCCGACCGCCCGCAGCGGCGTTAGCCGCCAGCAGCCGGACGGGGCGTGAACTATAGTGAAAGTCGTCCTTTTCTTGCCAGGAGACGATCATGAACGCACTACACCGCATGGCGCGCTTTCTCGACGAGCACATGATTCCATTCGACATCGTCGCGCACCCGCACACGCACACCAGCGCCGAAACGGCACGTGCGGCAGGGATTCCGTCCAACCGCGTGGCCAAGGGTGTGCTGCTCGACGGCGTCGGCTGCCAGATGGTGGCGATGATCCCTGCCGACCAGGAGGTCCATCTCGGCAGGCTGGGTCTCGACCATGGCGTGGAGTTCAGCCTGGCCGACGAAGCCAGCGTGAGCCGCCTGTTCAGCGAATGCGAGCCCGGCGTGGTACCGGGCCTGCCGAATGCCTGGGGCGTGGAAATGGTATGGGACGACGATCTGATGGCGCAGCCGGATATCTATCTGGAGGGAGGTGACCACGAACTCCTGCTGCACATCGAAACCCGCTATCTGCGCGACATTTTCGGCGATGCGCCGCACTGCCACTTCAGCCAGCCGCGCATGCAGCACGTTGCCTGACTGTGTCACCTCAGCGGCGCCAAGGCCATCAGGCGCCGGGCCGATTCGGTAAACGGCAGCAGTTGCCGGATGCGTTCCGTGGCCGGCGCATGGGCGGCTGCGATGCCGCCGCCGGATTGTTCGTCATGACGGAAATAGGCCAGCGCGCCGTCTTCCAGGCTGCATCCGCAAACCTGTGCCGCCAGCAGCGTGCCGAGCCAGTCGGCTTCCCTTTCCTGTTGCTGCCAGAGCGGAGATAGCTTCAGCGCCAGGCCGAAATTGCCGTCGGCCAGTTGCATGGCATCCTCGCCATGGCGAGTCCAGTAAGCAGGCTTGCCGGAGTAAACCGACAGGGCGATGGCATCCTCGTCAAAATGGCGTTGCGCGATGTGGACGATTTCGTGGCCGATGAGAAACGCCAGTTGGCAGCCGGCCAGTTGCAGCGCCGAAGGCGACAACACCACCACGTTGGGCGCAACGGAATAAGCCTGGCCGCCGCTTTCGTCGGGTGCCCGCTTGAAATGCACTTCGGACAGGCCTGCGCGCAGGGCCATGCGTGTCCACCTGGGCTGGGCATCGAGGGCCGTGCAGCCGGGACACGGTTGGACGGCCCAGATGTAATGGCGGAACGTCGGCGCGTCGGGAAACCAGGAGGCCGGGGCCGGCTGCGCGGCATGCAGGAACCCGGCGCAAAGAAGCAGGATCAGACAGACGCCAGATCTGATGCCAGGCCATGCTGGATGAATTGCCAGGGTGAACATCGCATCCCCTTTCACAATTGCCGCTTCTGTGAATATAGTCGGCCATGACGCGGCTGTTCTTGATGGCCATGCCGCAACAAACACCCGCGAACGGAATGAACCGATGCACGAGAACGAGTCTTCGCCCAACCCGTATCGCCCCCTCGGGCGCGGCATGGCCTTGGTCGCCAGCCTGCTGATGCTGGGATTGTTCTATCTCTATTTCGAGAACAGTCTGCAGGCACGCGACCGTCCCAATCGCGGCCTGCAACTCGCGCCGGGTGCCGAACTGGTCCTGAAGCGCAGTGGTAACGGACACTATGTTTTTCCGGGGGCGATCAATGGCCGGCCGGTCAGTCTCCTGCTCGACACCGGTGCCACCCTGGTGTCGGTGCCGGCTCATCTGGCGGGTGAACTCGGACTCGATGCCGGCGCGTATCAACAGTCGATGACCGCCAACGGCGCGGTTGCCACCCGTGCCACCCGGATCGGCACGCTGGCGTTCGGGCCCTTCGTGCTGCGCAATGTGCCGGCCAGCCTCAACCCCGGCATGGCGGAGGATCAGGTGCTACTGGGCATGAGCGCGCTGAAGCATCTGGAATTCACCCAGCGCGGCGACACCCTGGTGTTGCGCCCGCTGGCCGGCGGATGAAAAAAATCTTGGACATATTGGTCTTCTGTGTTATCAATACGCCATCTGTTGGATTCAAGCTTTAAATTGCGGTACCTCTGGTAAGCCTTTTTCCTTGAAATTCGATCGATGGAGCATGTCGCTCAATTTTTTTAGATAGATAGGAAATAAGATGGAAACGGGTACTGTTAAGTGGTTTAACGATGCAAAAGGTTTTGGTTTCATCACCCCGGATAACGGCGGCGAAGATCTCTTTGCACATTTCTCCGCAATCAACTCCAGCGGCTTCAAGTCCCTGCAGGAAAACCAGAAAGTCAGCTTCGAAGTGACTACTGGCCCCAAGGGCAAGCAAGCTTCGAACATCCAGGTCATGTCGTAATTTTTTCGACCTGATGTGAAAAAACCCCGGTTCGCCGGGGTTTTTTTATTTATGCCCTTCGGACATTTTTGCGTTTCGAGTGAGACCCCCATGGCGCTCAAAGCCACCATCTACAAAGCCGACCTGCAGATCGCCGACATGGATCGCCACGTCTACGGCGACCATGCGCTGACGATTGCGCGTCATCCTTCCGAAACCGACGAACGCATGATGGTGCGAGTGCTGGCCTACGCGCTGCATGCGCAGGAGGGCATCGCCTTTACCAAGGGGCTGTTCGATGTCGACGAACCGGAGGTGTGGGTGAAGAACCTGGCGGGCGAGATCACGCTGTGGGTCGATCTCGGCCAGCCCGACGATGCGCGCATCCGCCGCGCGTGCAGCCGCGCCGACCAGGTCGTGGTGCTGTGCTACAGCAGCAGTTGCGAAGTATGGTGGAAACAGATCGCCAGCAAACTCACACGCTTTACCAATCTGACCGTGTTGCAGCTGCCCGCCGAAACCAGCCAGGCGCTGGCGGCACTGGCCGAACGCAGCATGCGCCTGCAATGCATGGTGCAGGACGGCGAAATCTGGATCAATACCGACACTGCTAGCGTACCGGTGAAACTGGCTACGCTTCAGGCGGCTGCATAAGCCTCATTTCGCAGGCGGACAGTTCTTAATGCACACCGTCTCGGTCACGCGCTGGCCGCCGCAGCCGACGAAACAGATGTCGTAAGCGGGCAGGCAGCCGCAGTCGGCCTTGCACTCGGATTTTTCCAGTTGCGCGCGTACGCCTTCGCGCGTCGGCATCACCGGCTCGCGATAGGGCGGCGGGAAATAGGGCCCCGGCCACGGGTTCCACCAGTAGGGGTAGAAGGGATAACGGTTCATCCAGTCGAACTGCATCTGCATCTCATAGTGCCGCAACGCCGCCGCATACTGCTTCAACTCGAGTTCGTATTTTTTCAGCGCATCGAGATAGCGCGCTTCCACCTGGGGTTCGAGTGCTTTCACGCAGGCCTGATAATGGGTCTGGCAATCGCGCTGGCAAGCCGCTTTCTTGGCATCGCAGGCTTGCACGCAGGCGCGGCCCTGCGCATCGGCCGGCGGGATCAGCCGGACAGTCGTCTGGTATTGCGGCGTGGCGCAGCCAGCCAGGGCGGCGAACAGGGCGACCACGATGAAGCGAAACGGCGAAGCGGGCAGGCGCATGATTCGATCCGCAAAATTAACGATGCCTTCAAAGCATAGGATGGTTTGCGGCTTATGGGGTTCCCAGGAAACGCGCATCGAGTTCCTGCAGATTGAGCTCGATCAGGATCTGCTGCAGGCGTTCGCGTGCGTTCCGGCGCGGCGCGTTTGCCTGGGTGGCGATGATGAGCTCGTTCTTCAGCGAGTGCTCCCAGCCCACCAGCTCGGTGACAGTGAGCGCGTAGCCGTGCGATTCCAGCTGCAGGCAGCGCAGCACGTTGGTCAGCTGGCTGCCGAATTCGCGGGTGTGGATCGGGTGGCGCCAGATTTCCGACAGCGGGGTTTTGCCGAAGGATTCGTTCTTGTGCTTGCGCAGCACGGCCGCGACTTCGGCCTGGCAGCACGGCACCAGCACGATGTGGCGGGCCTGTTTGGCGAGCGCGAACCGGATGGCGTCGTCGGTGGCGGTATTGCAGGCATGCAGCGCGGTGACGATGTCGACGCGCGCCGGCAAGGTCTCGGTGGTGATCGATTCCGCCACTGTCGCATTGAGAAACGACATGCGCTCAAAACCCAGCCGGGCCGCGAGCTTGCGCGATTTTTCCACCAGTTCGTCGCGCGTTTCGATGCCATAGATGTGGGCGCCGGGCTGCGCCTTCAGGAACAGATCGTAGAGGATGAAGCCCAGATACGACTTGCCGGCGCCGTGGTCGGCCAGCGTCAGCGTGTCCTGCTGGGCCAGCACGTCGTTCAGCAGCGGCTCGATGAAGTTGCACAGGTGATACACCTGCTTCAGCTTGCGGCGGCTGTCCTGGTTGAGCTTGCCGTCGCGCGTCAGGATATGCAGTTCCTTCAGCAGTTCAATAGACTGGCCGGGGCGGAGCACTTCGGCCAATGGATCGGTGTAGGCCGTTTTCGGCGTGGGGCTGGCGCGCTTCATGCGGCACCCAGCAAGCGCACTTCGCGTTGCGGGAAGGGAATGGTGATGCCGCGGTCGCGGAAGGTTTCCAGCACGGCCTGGGTGACGTCGCCCGCTGTGGCGTAGAAGTCGACCGCCGTCGTCCAAGGACGGATTGCGATCTGCACGCTGGAATCGGCCAGCGCCAGCACGCGGATGAAAGGTTCCGGCTCCTGCAGGATCTTGGGATGCGCGGCGAGCAGGTCGCGGATCGCTGCCAGCGCCTGCGGGATGTCGGTGTTGTAGGCTACGTTGACGACCACGTCGAGCTGCCGCAGCGTGCCGAAGTTGTGCAGGATCTCGCCGACGATCTTGCGGTTGGGGATGACGATGCGCGAGCGGTCGGGATGACTCAGAACGGTATGAAACAGCTTGATGTCCTCGACCATGCCTTCCTCCTCGGCGATGGAAATGTATTCGCCCATGTGGAACGGCCGCGTGAAGAGGATCGTCAGGCCGGCTGCCAGGTTGCCGAGCACGCCCTGCATGGCCAGCGCGACCCCGGCGCCCGCCACGCCCAGCCCGGCGATCAGCGGCAACAGCTGCACCCCAAGATTCTGCAGCGCCATAATGAAGAACAGCCCCAGCACCAGGATGCGCACGATGCGCACCAGCAGCACGCGCAGCGGTTCGTCGAGCCCGAGTTTCGCCAGCATCGAGTCGGTCAGCCGGCCCACCCAGCGCCCGACGTAATAGCCCGCTACCAGGATCAGTAGCGCCACCAGCAGCTTGGGGCCGAACTGGACAGCCAGCTCGATCGCGGTTTTCTTGGCGTATGCCAGCGTTTGCAATTGTTCGTCCATGATCGGGAAAGGGCTGGGGGAAGACCGAAGGGTATCAAAACCCCCGGCAGGGCAGAACCGGCCGGTTGATCCCGTGGGGACGGTTTCCGGGATAATGCCGGCTTGCTGAAAGGGTTTTACCGTGTCCGTCGTCAATATCTCCTGCTACAAATTCGTCACGCTCGCCGACCGCGAGGCCTTGAAGGCCGCTCTCACCGCGCGTTGTCTGGAGCTGGATCTCAAGGGCACCATTCTGCTGGCGCCGGAAGGCATCAACGTGTTCCTGGCCGGCTCGCGCCAGGCGATCGACGCCATCGTCGCCCATCTGCGCGCCGATCCGCGCTTCAGTGATCTCGCGCCCAAGGAAAGCCTGTCGGCCGAACCGCCGTTCAAGCGCATGCGGGTGCGGCTGAAGAAGGAAATCATCACCATGAAGCATCCGCTGATCCGCCCGGAAGCGGGGCGTGCGCCGTCGGTGCCGGCCGCGACGCTGAAGCAGTGGCTCGATCGCGGCTGCGACGACGAAGGCCGCCCGGTGGTGATGCTCGATACCCGCAACGACTACGAAGTCGCCGCCGGCACCTTCGAGAACGCCGTCGACTACGACATCGGCGTCTTCAGCGAATTTCCCTTGCGGCTGGCCGCCCATCTGCCCGACTATGCCGGCAAGACCGTGGTGTCGTTCTGCACTGGCGGCATCCGCTGCGAAAAGGCCGCCATCCACATGAAGGCGGTCGGCATCGAACGGGTCTACCAGCTCGAAGGCGGCATCCTCAAGTATTTCGAGGAAGCCGGCGGGGCGCATTATCGCGGCGACTGCTTCGTGTTCGACGAACGCGAGGCGGTGAGCGCGGACCTGCAGCCGGCGGCGGGACGCCTGCATCGCTGATTGCCCGCCCTCCCTGCGAATAAAAACAAGACAAAACAACTGCCTGTAAAAAAGCACCCGATTGGCATAGGGCTTGCCTGCTACCTGGGGCAGTGTTGATCGAACGGGTGTGCGGCGCGCACCCATGGCATCCAAAAGTATTTCGAGGAAGCCGGCGGGGCGCATTATCGCGGCGACTGCTTCGTGTTCGACGAACGCGAGGCGGTGAGCGCGGACCTGCAGCCGGCGGCGGGACGCCTGCATCGCTGATTGCCCGCCCTCCCTGCGAATAAAAACAAGACAAAACAACTGCCTGTAAAAAAGCACCCGATTGGCATAGGGCTTGCCTGCTACCTGGGGCAGTGTTGATCGAACGGGTGTGCGGCGCGCACCCATGGCATCCAAACGATGCGCTCGCAGATTCGCGCCTATCGGGAGCATGGGCCATACGACGATGGAGCAGACAGGCAGGGACCATCCACCCAAGACGCTCCAGCGTGTTGCCAAAGTCCGCCGCGACTACAACATCTGGGTCGCCAACGAGACCATGGAAGATTACGCCCCGCGCTTCTCACGATCTACGTCATCGACCTCGCGCCCAGGGTCGGCGCCTCGCTGGCGGTGATGGATCAGGACACGAAACGCATGCGCGGCGCGGGGCCGTTCGTTTTTTTCCAATCTCAAGACGGAACAGGGCCTAGCCGACATCATGGCCTTCATCGAACGGGAAGGCATGCTGCAGGCGGCCTGATTACTCTTGCCGCACGATATCGACCGAGATCTCCACCGCCGGAATCGTTCCTCGGTTCTCAAGCCAGTGCAGGGTGTTCCTGTCCTCGGGCCAGCCTACGCCCGGCCCATAGTCCGTCGCGACGCCATTCCGATGGTCCGTGATCGTTCCTTGCAGGATGTAGACGGTGCCTGGCCGGTCCTTATGGTCGTGAAGCGGGCCGAAGACGCCGCCAGGCTCGATGGTCACCATGCGCATTCGAAGTTGGCGCCCGGCCATGCCCTCGATCTCCGGACCCAGGTCAACCGTTGAAAGTAGCTTCACCGTCACCCCTTTCGTTTCGGGTGCCATCTGTTCATTGCTCATCGTGCACTCCTCTCTGTAATTTCAAGATCTAATGGTTGGATGCCCTCACACGGCAGCGAGCCGTCGCGAGTACGCACGCTTATCGGGTCTGGGCCTGCCACATGTGCTTATCGGGAAGTCTACTGCCCGAGCTCTGATCTTTAACCGGTTTTTCCAGTACTTCATTTTTATATTAAGTGATAAAAAAATAGGACGGGACAAGAGGCAGGGTCGATTACTGATTGTGGTACTTGACGAGTGACGGACGGCTGGGCATGGGATCGTGAATGGACCGCTTTCGCCGTGTGTAGAGCCGCAGTCTTACATCGAATGAACATCCACTCCTGTTGAGGAATAGGGGGAGTTCATGTAGTGGAGTTAACCGGCGCTGCGCAGCTTTATCGCGTAGCATCCAGCGACCGAAGGGAGCGAGGTTGAGCTCATGTTAGGGCATTTGGCGCAAACGAATATGTCAATGAAACCTGTGCTGGCTCACCGTGACCGGCTACAAAGGAGCCTTTGCCGCAGAGACATGCAAGACCTTCTGTACCTGAGCCCGGAATGATAGACCACGAGCTGCGTGCCTTGCCTTCCGAAAAAGAACCAACATGCTGGATTACGAACGTGCCGGACTTCCCCTCAATCGTTGCGGAGACTCGCTCTAGCCCCACGAAGTTGGCTGTGCCGTGACCGGTATATGACATGAGGTATTCGGTGGTACTTGTTCCCTCGATTGCACCAGAGTAGGACTGCGTAACTTTTGCATTTGTGAGCTTTGCATTATCCCCAATTTCTTGGTAAGTCTTTTCATCCCAGCCAGTAATCTGGAAGATGCATTTACTTTCTATAGACATTGATATGACTCCATGGTGAAAGAGAAGATGGCTTGCCCCACGATCGTATCGTGGGGCAAGCTGCTCAACCCGTTCGCCAAATTGCCGCCCGCATTGTCTGAGCGATGCTGGTGCGAGGCGAGGTCCACCGAATTGCGCCGGCCAGACAGCTGGCCCACACACAGAATATGATCACCGTAATGCAGACCGAGCCGCCTGCCAGCCAATAGATGACGAAAGGTCAGACTGGTGAAATTAGGAGGGGTCCATGTACTAGAAATATGGACTCCTATTTAGAATTCTCTATGGCAATATAATCTGCCAATTATAAGATTACTCCCTGTCGTAAAGTTTCATTGTCATGCCGCCATGTGCAGCAGCGCCGCCAGCACGAATTGCCGCCGCGACAAATATCGCTTCGGCAACTTCTGCTCGGCTTGCACCAGCGCGTTTTGCCGCTGCGACATGCACGTCTATACAATAGACACACTGTGTAGTATGGGCGACTGCTAAAGCAATAAGTTCACGATATTTCCTGGAGATTGCGCCATCTTCCTTGGCTACGATCTGGTCAAGTGCGAGCCATGCCTTAAATTCGTTGGGCGCAGCCTGGGAAAGATCTTTGAGACGATTGAGGTCAGATGGGTCATGGTAAATGTTGCTCATTCTGTTTTCCTTATAAGGGTAATCGGAATGAGAAGTTTATAGAGCACATGGGTTGCGCAATATCCGTTGAAATACGTAATCCATTTGACTCAGCGCTGCTGACGGGGCGGGTCAATACGCCAAACTGCTAAGTAAGTATCCCTTTACGGATATAGGGATGTTCCTAGTAGAAAATCTACGCTGGAGCGTATATATGTGAATCCTTGAGTCTTAAGGTTGCGCGCCAGATTGAAAATGACGGGTACTACTTTACTTGTAGCGTTAGTAACACCCTATGCTATTGGGAGTGTTATACATCTGCTCAGATCAAGAAGCGAACTTAAGAATGAGATAGCCCATAGAATCAATCTGGAGAAACAGCTACTAGAGAAGCAGTGTTTTCTGCATACGATAATTCAAACTGAGCCGGAATGTGTGAAGCTGCTATCACGCAACGGTACAGTCCTTGAAATCAATCCGGCTGGCGCGGCTCTAATGGATGCCGATACACCAGAGCAGTTGTTGGGAACGTGTATTTTCCAGGTGGTGGTCGAGGAGAACAAGGCGCAATACATTGACCTGACTCAGCGCGTGTTTCAAGGTGAGTCAGGCTCGCTTGAATTTCAGATAGAAAGCTTGAAAGGCCAGAAGAGGTGGCTGGAAACTCACGCAGTTCCAATGCGTGACAGCGCAGGACAAATTATCGCTTTGCTTGGAATTACCCGCGATATTACAACACGTAAACAAGCCGAAGATGATGTGAGGCGGCATCAGGGAGAGCTCGCGCGAGTTTGCCGTATGGTGACTGTCAATGAGATGGCTACTACGCTGGCTCATGAATTGAATCAGCCTTTGTGTGCCATCTCGAATTATATGGAATCCATACAAATTCTGGCTAAGAGACGTGGACGCACTTCACTTTTGAAATTGGATGAGATAGCAGGCAAGGCTGGTAAGCAGGCGGTGCGGGCTGGACTCATCATACGGAAGATCAGGGAGTTTGCCTCTACGAGTGAACCAAGTATGTTGGTATGTGACGTAAATTCGCTGATCGAAAATGTAATAAACATAAGTATTGCCGAGGCCCGCGAACGTGGGATTAGCGTATCGCTAGCGCTTGGAGAAGGTCTACCAAAAATTATGGCTGATCCGATTCAAATACAACAGGTGGTGCTAAATATTGTGCGTAACGGAATAGAGGCAATTGAAACGGTATGTCCTGTTGTATTTGGCAAGGTGTCGATAAGCACTAGTTTGAAAGGAGAAGGGAAGGTCGAGGTTATGGTAGTTGACAATGGATGTGGCTTGGTTGATCTAGCCAGGGATAAAGTCTTCACTTCTTTCTATACGACCAAGCCCAAAGGAATGGGGATGGGTCTGTCCATTAGTCGAACCATTGCAATTGCGCATGGTGGCAGCCTATTCCTAGAAGAAAATCCGGACCGTCGGGGTTGTACAGCTAGATTATTGCTGCCCGTTATCGAAGAGGAACTGTTATGAACCCGACCGTATATATAGTGGATGATGATGACGCCATGAGAGACAGTTTATGCACACTGCTCGATTTGGCAGGTATGGAGGCAAAAGCGTACGAATCGGCTCTCGATTTTCTGTCTCATTATGATACGGATATGCGACACCATGGATGTCTCGTGCTGGATATTCGTATGTGGGGTATGAGCGGATTAGAGCTTCAGAAATTGTTGGGAATACGCGGCTGTACGCTACCGGTAATTATTATTACGGGGCATGGCGATGTGCAGACGACTGTCAAGTCGATGAAACTCGGAGCAATGGAGTTCATCGAGAAGCCATTTACGCAGGATCGCTTGCTGGAATGCGTGCGAGCAGCAATCAGGCTGAGTGAGGAACGCTACGACATGAATATCCAGAAAGAGGAAATCCAGAATCGGATTGCACGGTTGTCTCCACGCGAACTGGAAGTGGCAGAAATACTGATAACCGGTCTTAGCAATAAAGAAATTGCACGCCAGATGAATATCAGTTCTCGTACCGTTGAAGTGTACAGGGCGAAGGTTATGTTCAAGCTGCAGGCGGATTCTCTCTGCCAATTGGTCAGAATGTTTCTGCTCGCCGAGGGTCGGCTATTGACAGCCGAGACCCAGACGGGGCAACCGCATGCGTGTTAGGTAAGCTTGATGAAAGGCCAATAACCATACAACATTGACCAACCCGTGAATCCGGCGGCGAAGCCGACCAGATAAACCATGGGAACCAGCACCTTCATGACATTGCCACCTGCGAAAAGCAATTTGTAGAACAGGTACCACGTGAGGCCATATGCGAGCCACTCGATCGTGAAAACAATATCGCCCGACTGATAGGTTTTAAAGGCAAACGGCAAGGTGAGGATGGCCACGAAGAGGCAATAGAAACCGAGTGCTTTCTGGTCTGTTGCCCCGCGTAGGGCGTTGATCCCAACCCAGACATAGGTCATTCCAAACAAAATGAAGGCAGCCGAAAGATGGGCGTTCCCTTCGACCAAACCGAGATAACCAGAATAGAAGACGGTGATGATGCCTACTATCAGGTTGAAAACGCCCACATCTTTTGTCTCAACTTTCCCCTGTAGCCAAGCAGCATTGGTCAACAACAGCATTCCGATCATTAGCATAACAACTCCGATAAAAGCCATACTTTTCTCCTTAACGAGTATTTGTTTCAATCAATCACGGGAACTCTCCCGAGCTGTTTCCTTGCATTCCGACAGAATCTTTGTGATTGTCAGTTTGCAGTGAACAAAGTATTTCCTCGCAGCTTATGTGGCTATTCGCATCAATACGTATGTGATTTGGCTATAAAAATACGGAATTCCTTTCAGCTGTGAAATATTCAACCTTTGCGAGAAAGATAGGTATTCATACCTATGCATTCAAGCGGATTTTCCAGTTGAGGTGATGTGCTTACGATCTTCATAGCCTTGACTACTCGGGCTGGGGTGGTTGGGGAATAACCGTTCAGTACATGGCAAATATTTTAGGAGATACATATGTCACAAGAAGCGATTAAAGCGGCTGTAGGTAAGTTGGCCGCGGCAGTTCAGGAGAACCCTTCCAATGGCAAGTTAATTTACCGTGGAACCACCGAATGGAAAGGGGATGTGCTGTGCCATAACCAAGTTGGTAGGCATTCCCTAATGGTGGACGAACCTGCTGCTTTTGGGGGAGGGGACTCGGCCATGAGCCCGGCGGATTTGATTCTGGCGGCATTGGGAAGTTGCCAGGAAATCATGTACTCGGCTCTGGCTTCGTCCATGGATATCCCGTTGGAATCAGTCAAGATTGAACTAAAAGGAAATTTAGATCTGCGCGGGCTGATGGGGATGGGCGAAGGCGAGGTGCCTCCCGGTTTCACGGATCTATCTTTCGAGACGCATCTGCGTAGCAGCGCAGACGAAGCCACACTCAAGAAGCTGATTGATGCAGTTGAGGCGCAATGCCCGATCCTGGACACGCTGGTCCGCCCGATTCGCGTTTCTGGCAAGGCAATCATAAATGGTGGGACAGAGTACGTAGCGCAGGCTGCGGGCTGATTTGCGCTTATTGAGGTCGTTAAGTGTTTAAATTTTTAGGATTGAACCGATGAAAAATAGATCAAACATCAAGGTATCCGCGTTGCTTTCGGCCCTCCTGACGGCCGGCCTGTGCATTACAGCAAGTTATGCGCCAAGTGCATCTGCGATTGATTTCAACCCGGGAGACTGGGTTGCTGCACCTCCGGGAACAAGCCTCTTCCTGGGATATTACCAATTCACAAGTTTTAAGGACTTCTATGTGAATGGCTCCAAGATTCCTGGAGACAATAAACTAGATGCGAATATTGGAATTGTTCGCCCTGTGCACTATTTCAAGCTCGGAGACTATACGGCGCTTAGCCAGGCAATTCTGCCGTTCGGGAAGCTTGAAGGTAAGGGTGACATGAGCGGCCTGGGCGACGCTACGGGTATTAGCGACCTTATCCTGTCCAATGCGATTTGGCTGAAAACGGGCGACACTCGGCATACCAACTTTGGCTTCGCGCACTATATCTGGGTTCCCACGGGCAGCTATGATAAAAATGAAGCGCTCAACCTAGGCGAGAATCGCTGGAAGTGGACCTTGGCAACCGGCTTGGCCCAGGGTCTGACGGACAAGCTGAGTATTGATCTTGCTGCCGATGTGACATTGTTCGGCAACAATAATCAGTACGGCCCTGCAAGTAAAACCTTGTCGGAGAAGCCGTATTACACGGCTCAGACATCGCTTCGCTATGACGTCACGCCAAGTACGAATGTGTTCGTTGGATACGCCTACGAACGGGGGGGGGAGCAAAGCATTGATGGCGTAAGCCAGGATAATGAACAAAAGAAATCCAGATTTTATGTGGGAGGCTCTTCCTGGGTTATGCCTTCCGTACAAATTCAAGCTTACTACGGTCAGGACATTAACGTAGAAAATGGGTTCAAAGAAGAGAATCGCTTCCATCTCAGGTTGTTGAAAGCATTCTGAAAAACGGCGGGGAAGAGGTTAATGTCCAAACACATTGTAATTATCGGCGGCGGGCCTGCAGGGTATGTTGCTGCGTCTCATGCCGCTGCTGAAGGGGCAAGGGTCACTCTAATTGATCCCCATTCGCTTGGTGGAACATGTTTGCATAGGGGATGCATTCCGACAAAGACGCTCGTGGAAAGCTGCAGCCTATTGTACAAGATGCGTCATGCCGATTCGTATGGGTTGCAGCTGACGGGAGAAGTGAAGGCGAACTGGACGGCAATGCAGGAACGGGCTAGCTATGTCATTGGCCTGCTGAACCGTGGCATAAACGGGCTCATGGCAGACCGTAAAGTGGAGCATGTTCAGGGAGTTGGCCGCGTCATTGACGGCAGAAGCGTTGAAGTGGATGGGCATGGCGTTGTTAAAGGCGATGCCGTGCTCATATGCACGGGATCCGTTCCCATGATGCCGGTAAGTTGCATGGCCAGCAAAGATCGCGTGGCAACCAGCGATGACCTGCTTAAGTGGAAGAGCTTGCCAAGTACTTTAACCATCATCGGTGATGGCGTAGTTGCTTGTGAGTTCGCATTTATCATGAATGAGCTTGGCGTCAAGGTGACGATCGTCGCGATGAGTGAGCGCCCTATGCAATTCATTGACAAGGACATTTCTCTAATCGTTCTGCGCGAAATGCGCAGAAGAGGCATTACGTTCATCGACAATTGCAAAGTCGATGGACTGGTGTGCGACCAATCGAGCGTGAATGTCTTGTCTAATGGAGTGCTGGTTGACAGTGCGGAGCGTGCTCTCGTTGCGATTGGTCGTGCGCCAAATACAAGTGGTCTTGGGTTGGAAAAGGCTGGCGTGGCAACGGGGGCACGTGGAGAAATCGTCGTCGATGAAATGATGCGCACCAATTTGGATGGCCTGTATGCCGCTGGCGATGTGAATGGTCGTTTGGCACTGGCGCACGCGGCGTCTGCCCAGGCCCGATTGGCTGTGGGTCATATGCTTGGCCGTGATCCGGCGCCTTTAGACGACACGACCATCCCATGGGCCGTATTCACTATGCCGGAAATAGGCAGTGTCGGCCTAAGCGAAGAGAAAGCTGTGGAGTTTGGTCATATCGTGAGTGTTGGAAAATTCGACATGCGTGGGTTGGGTAAGGCTCAAGCAATGAATGAATTGTCCGGGATGGTAAAAGTCGTTATCGATCGCGCCACTGGCCGCTTGTTGGGGGCGCATGTGATTGGTGCGCATGCTTCGGATATGGTGCATGAAGCTGCAGTACTTATTCAACAAGGCGCTACAGTCCACGAAATCGTACATACCGTACATGCTCATCCAACGTTGTCCGAAGCAATGCTCGAAGCCGCTGAGGATGCATTGGGCCAAGCTGTGCATAAACCCTTGAAACATAAGGCCTCACATGAACATGCATTACCCTGAAACGGTCCTATATCATCAAGAAGCCCTTTGGGTTAGGGTGCTGGGAAACGGAGAAGCAGTGGTTGGCGTAACCCATTTTGCCCAAAACAATTTAGGAGAGGTTATTTACCTTGATCTGCCTAAGGTCGGATCTTCTATTTTCAGGGGAAAATCATTCGGATCGATTGAATCACAGAAGGCCATGTCAGACTTGATTGCACCTATCAGCGGAAGTGTGGTTGAAGTCAATGCTGATTTGCGTGGAGATCCGGGGTTAGTGAATAAAGAACCATATGAGGCAGGATGGCTCCTACACATAAGACTAAATAATGCTGACGAGATAAATCAGCTCATGAACGCAGAAAGCTATATCAAATACTTAGGGCCGAGTGAGTAATTACATGGGATGTGATTACTGAACTATCGGAAAGCCATTCGATGAACAAGCACCCAACAGTCTTTTCTGGATCAGTATCCTTCATTCCCTAAAATCCCCAACCATCAATTCAGCGCCCGGATCGACTGCATCGGCGGCACGCGCGTGATGTGCCGCGTGGTGAGCCAGCCGCTCATCCCGACCAGCAGGGCGCCGGCCACCGGCAGCGCGAGCCATAGCCACGGATGCAGGCGCAGCGGCAGTTCGAACAGGCGCTGGGCGATCAGCGCCATGGCGATTTCGGCGCAGGCGCTGGCGAGCAGGCCGGCCAGCAGGCCCAGGGCGAGGAATTCGCTCCACAGGCTTTTGGCCAGGTAGACGCGCTGGGCGCCCAGGGTGCGCAGCAGGACGGCTTCCTGCTGGCGGGCGTCGAGGCTGGCCAGCAGCGTGGCGATGACGACGGCCATGCCGGCAGCGAGCAGGAATCCCAGCAGCAACTGGATGGCGCCGATGATCTGGGCGAACACCGCTTCGAGGTTGGCGATGAGCCGGTCCAGCGCGAGCACGGTGATGCCGGGGAACATCTTGATGAAGCTGGGCAACACGCCGGCCGCATCGGGTGGCACGTAGAGGCTGGCGATGGAACTGGCGGGCAGGGCGTCGAGCTGGCCGGGGGCGAAGATGACGAAGAAGTTCGGCTGCATCGAGTCCCATTTCACGCTGCGGATGCTGGTGATGCGGGCGGCGAGCGTCTGGTCGCCGACCTGGAAACCGAGCTGGTCGCCGAGGGCCAGATGCAGGCGTTCGGCCATGCCCGATTCGACCGAGATTTCGGCGACGCGGCGGTCGCCGTGCCAGTGTCCGGCGAGTATGGCGTTGTTGGCGGGCAGGATGGCGGTCCAGGTCAGGTTGAGTTCGCGCCGCAGGCTGTTGGCGTCGCGCGCGTCCGGCGGCAGGGTGGATGCGATGGGGGCGCCGTTCCTGGTGGTAAGGCGGCCGCGGACCATGGGATAGAGCGCGGAGGCCTTGAGATGGTGCTGCGACAGGTAGGCGGCAACGGATTGCTGCTGGGCGGGGGCGATGTTGATCAGGAAGTAGTTGGGCGCGTCCGGCGGCAATTGCTGGCGCCAGCCGGCAATGAGATCGCTGCGTACCAGCGCCAGCAGCGCCACGAGAAACAGGGCCAGGGTGAAGGCGCCGAGCTGCAGGGTGCTGTCGAAACGGTGGCGCAGCAACTGGGCGAGTCCGAAACGTACCGGGCCGTGGCTCATTTTCTGGACACCGCGGCCGGCTGCCAGCGCCAGGCGAGCCAACAGGGCCAGCACGACGACCAGCCCGGCCAGCGCGCCGACGAACACGCCGATCAGCCTGGCGTTGCCCGCATACCAGGTGATCAGAAGCAGCAAAGCAGAGCCGCTGATCGCCGCGCTGAGCCACGCGGCGACCGGCAACGGCGGCAGATCGCGCCGCAGCACCCGCAGCGGCGGCACGCGGACGAGGCGCATCAACGCGGGCAGGCTGGCGCCAGCCAATGCCAGCAGGCCGCTGAAGACGGCAGCGCCCACGGGCGCCAGCCCGAGCGACGGCAGGCGGGTGACGGCATCGGGCAGGACCAGCAGCGCCAGCGCCTGCTGCATCAGCGCGCCGATCGCCACACCGATCAGGCTGCCCAACAGTCCCAGCGTCAGCAATTGGACGGCATACAGCGTACGCAGCTGTGCCGTGGTGGCGCCGAAGCAGCGCAGCAGTGCGGCCTGATCGTAATGCCGCAGCGCATGGCGATGGGCGGCGATGGCGATGGCGGCCACCGACAGCAGCAGGCTGATCAGCGCGGTGAGCTGGATGTAGCGGTCGGCATTGGCGAAGGCGCCCCGCAGGGTTTCGACGCCTTCGCGCGAACCGATGAGGCGCTGGGTGCTGTCGAGCCGGGGTTTCAGCGCGGCGCCGAACGCGGCGAGTTGCGCCGGGTCGCCGGCAACCTGGTACAGGTAGGTCACGCGGCTGCCGGGCTGCAGCACGCGGGTTTTCGCGACTTCTTCGGCGCGCATGAACACGCGCGGCGCGAGGCCGAACACGCCGCCGAGCTGGCCCGGTTCCTCGGCCACGATTCCGGCGATGGTGAAGCGGGCTTCGCCGATCTGCACGCGGTCGCCCACTTTGGCCGACAACAGCGGCAGCAGGTCGGGGGCGACATAGATCATGCCGGGGGGCGGCTGCGCGGGACGTGCGGTGCCGGCCGCGAAGGGGCGGTCGGCGATGCGCACGCTGCCGCGCAAGGGGTAGGACGCATCGACGGCCCGCAGGGTGGCGAGCTGGAAGGCGTCGCCCTTGGCGAGCATGCTGGGAAACTCGAGCGCCTGGCTGCGTGCAAGCGGGCTGGCTGGGCGTGCGCTTTTTGTAACGGCGAGGGCGGGCCAGTCTTCGATCGGCCGCGGGCTGGTGACCAGCAGGTCGGCGCCGAGGAAGCTGGCGCCCTGTTCGCTCATGGCACGCTTCAGGCGGTCGCCGAGAAAACCGGTGGTGCTGACGCTGCCGACGCCGATGATCAGCGCCAGCAGCAGCACACGCCATTCGCCGCTCGCGCGTTCGCGCCGCAGCAGCCAGAGGCCGAGCCGGGCGAAGCTCATGCAACGGCCTCTTCGCGCGCGCGACCGGCGACCAGGTGCAGCCGGCGTTGGCAGCGCGCCGCCAGCGCATCGTCGTGGGTGACCAGGATGAGCGTGGTATGGGCGGAGGCATTGAGGTCGAACAGAAGTTCGATGATGCGTGCGCCGGTGTCGGCGTCGAGGTTGCCGGTGGGCTCGTCGGCGAACACGATTTCCGGATCGGTGGCGAAGGCGCGGGCGATGGCGATGCGCTGTTGTTCGCCGCCGGACAGCTGGCGCGGCGTGTGGGTGGCGCGCGTGGCGAGGCCGACGCGGTCGAGCCAATGGGCGGCGCGTTCGCGCGCGTCGGGACGGCCGGCCAATTCCAGCGGCAGCAGGACGTTTTCCAAGGCGGTGAGCGCGGGCAGCAGCTGGAACGACTGGAACACGAAACCGATGCGGCCCGCGCGCAGGCGGGCGCGGGCGTCTTCGTCGAGCGCGTCGAGGCGCTGGCCGAGCAGGGTGATCTCGCCCGCGGAAGGATGGTCGAGCCCGGCCAGCAGGCCCAGCAGGGTCGATTTTCCGGAGCCGGACGCGCCGGTGATGGCCAGCGTCTCGCCCGCTTTGACGGCGAGCCCGACTTCGCTGAGGATGTCGAGCATGCCGCCGGCGGTCGGCACGCGCTGGGACAGGTCGCGTGCCAGGACGACGGTATCGGGGAACTGCGCGCTGTCGGGTGGCGTCATTGGAATGGATCGGTTCAAGGTGAGTGAATGAATTATCGCGTGTGGTTGCTGTTGCTGCTGCTGTGTATTCCGGGCTGGGCGGCGGCGAACCCCTGCTCCCTGTTGATTGTCGGCGACAGCCTGAGTTCCGGATACGGTCTGGCAAATGGCGCGAGCTGGGTGGACAGGCTCGGCAGCCGCTTGAAGAAAGCGGCGCCAGACTGGCGCGTGGTCAACGCCAGCGTGAGCGGCGACACCACGCAGAACGGCCTGCAGCGTCTGCAGCCTGCGCTCGATCGGCATCATCCGCAAGGCGTGCTGATCGAACTCGGCGGCAACGATGCGCTGCGCGGCACGCCGCCCGGAACGATCCGACAGAACCTGGTGACGATGATCCGCCAGGCGAAAGCGGCAGGCGCCTGGGTGGCCTTGCTGGAGGCGCCGGTGTTGCCGAATTACGGCAAGCTGTATGCCGATGCGGTGGACAAGCTGTACGTCGACGTGGCGCGCGAGGAAAAAATCGTCCGCGTGCCGTGTTTTGTCTGCAAGGTTGCAGTCGTGCCGGGCATGATGCAGGCCGACGGCATCCACCCGAACGAAAAAGCCCAGGGTGCGATGCTCGACGCCGTGTGGCCGCACATCAAGCCGAAATTGCGCTGCACGGTGAACAAGCCATGAGCGCGGCGGCCTGCCCGTGCGGATCGGGGCGTCCGCTGACGGACTGCTGCGGCCGGTTTCATGCAGGCGATCCGGCGCCGGACGCTGAAAGCCTGATGCGTTCGCGCTACAGCGCCTATGTGCTGGGCCTGGAGGACTATTTGCGCGCGACCTGGCATCCCGCGACCTGCCCCGTTGCGCTGGGTCTCGATGCCGTACCCCACCCACAATGGCTGGGTCTGACGGTGAAGGCATACACGCCGCTGGACGAAACCCATGCGACGGTCGAGTTCATCGCGCGCTACAAACTCAACGGCCGTGCCTTCCGACTGCTCGAAACGAGCCGCTTCGAGCGGGCGGACGGACGCTGGCTGTATGTCGACGGCGAGATCCGGGAATGAAACGAACAAGGCCCGCTCGCGCGGGCCTTGTTCTGCTTCTCGTTAAACGGTGGGGTGGATGATGGGACTCGAACCCACGACAACAGGAATCACAATCCTGGACTCTACCAACTGAGCTACATCCACCATTGTTGTCGCCAGCAAGGCTGGCAACGAAAACCTTGGCCTGCCCGACAGGAATCGAACCTGTAACCCCCAGCTTAGAAGGCTGGTGCTCTATCCAGTTGAGCTACGGGCAGAGACTCACTTCTCGGGCAATCATCTCTTACTTGTCGGATAGGGGGTGGTCGGGGTGAGAGGATTCGAACCTCCGACATCCTGCTCCCAAAGCAGGCGCGCTACCGGGCTGCGCTACACCCCGAAATCCTATCGGCGTCCGGTGTTCCGGGCGCATTTCGGAGAGGCGAGACTATACCTTGGCGAATCGGCCGGGTCAATTTTCGCTTGAGTCGGAAGGGGGGTTTCCGGGAAAATCACGCTTTTGCTTCAGGGTTGTCTGATGAGCGCACGTATTCTCGACGGCAAGGCCATGGCCGACACCATCCTCGCAGTGGTCCACGACAAGGTGGCCGAACGCGAGGTGCAGGGCAAACGCCGGCCCGGCCTGGCCGTGATTCTGGTCGGCGACGATGCCGCTTCGGCGGTGTACGTGCGCAACAAGAAGCGCGCCTGCGAGCGGGCCGCCGTCACCAGCGTGTCGCACGACTTGCCGAGCGCGACGACGCAAGACCAGCTGCTGGCGCTGATCGATACGCTGAACGCCGACGCGGCCATCGACGGCATCCTGGTGCAGCTGCCGCTGCCGGCGCACATCGACGCCGAGACGGTGATCGAGCGCATCCGTCCGGACAAGGACGTCGACGGTTTCCATCCCTACAACATCGGTCGGCTGGCGGTGAAGATGCCGACGCTGCGTCCCTCCACCCCGCGCGGCATCATGACGCTGCTGCGCGCCACCGGCGAGGAATTGCGCGGCAAGAATGCGGTGATGGTCGGCGCGTCCAACATCGTCGGCCGGCCGATGAGCCTGGAGCTGCTGCTGGCGGGCTGCACGATCACCGTGTGCCACAGCGCGACGCGCGATCTGGAGAGCTTCGTGCGTTCCGCCGAAATCCTGGTCGTGGGGGTGGGCAAGCCGCGCATGATTCCTGGCGACTGGGTGCGCGAAGGCGCGATCGTGATCGACGTCGGCATCAACCGCCTGCCCGACGGCAAGCTGGTCGGCGACGTCGATTTCGATTCGGCAGTGGAACGTGCCAGCTGGATCACCCCGGTGCCCGGCGGGGTGGGGCCGATGACCGTCGCGACCCTGCTGGAAAATACGCTCGAAGCCGCGCTCATGCACAACCCCTGAGGGGAGCGGCTTAAAGCTGATGCAGCGCTTTTAGGTAGGCCACGTCGACGAAGGGCTGGCCGAACTCGGCCCCGGCGAGCCGCTGGTTCGGCGCACCGGGTTCGCCAAGGTCGGAGAGCACGACGGCCGCGCCGGTGAAATCGTGATCCAGCGTGTAGTCGTTGACCGTCACCAGCGTTTTCAGGCCGGCCCCCCGGCTCGCGCGCAGGCCATTCTCCGAATCCTCGAACGCCAGGCAGTCAGCGGCGGCGAGGCCCATTTTTTCCAGCGTGTAGTGATAGATGTCGGGCGCGGGCTTCTTCGCCGGCACGATGTCGCCCGCGGCGATGACTTCGAACCAGTTCTGCGTGCCTGCGCCCAGGCTGTGTTCCAGCAACACGGTGACGTTTTCCGGCGTCGTTGTGGTGGCGATCGCCAGGCGCAGGCCGGCGGTACGCGCCTCGACCAGCAGGCGCTTGACTCCGGGGCGCATGGGAATGTCGCCTTGCGCAGCCAGTGCGCTGTAAATACGGGTCTTGGCCTTGTGCAACTCGGCCACCAATTCGTCGAAATTGTCCGGCTTCCTATAGTCCGGCCGGAAGTGGTCGATATAGTGTTTCATCCGCTCCTTGCCGCCGGTGACGGCAAGCAGTTTGCCGTAGAGGGCGACGTCCCAGTGCCAGTCGAGACCGGCGTCGGCAAAGGCTTGATTGAAGGCGGGACGGTGACCGTCGCGCTCGGTGTCGGCAAGCGTGCCGTCCACGTCGAAGAGTAGGGCGTGCAGTGTCATATGGGTTGCGGCGCGTAAGCGATTCTGATATTAAGTCGGTTTGGGCTTGGCCCGGATTTGACCGAAATTTTCAAAGAGAACAGAGAACGAGATGGCTGAAACTTTGATGCGCTTCGAGCCTTACAAGGCCAAAAAGGGCGAAGAATACATGAATGCCAAACAGCTCGCGCATTTTCGCAAAATGCTCGAAGCCTGGAAAGCCGAACTATCGCAGGATATCGATACCACCCTGCATTCCATGCAGGACGAGCAGACAGTTTTCGCCGACCCCAACGACCGCGCCACCCAGGAATCCGACATGGCGCTGGAACTGCGCAACCGCGACCGGGAGCGCAAACTGATCAAGAAAATCAACGAGACCATCGCAAAGATCGACGGCGGCGATTACGGCTACTGCGAGTCGTGCGGGGTCGAAATCGGGCTGGAGCGCCTGCAGGCGCGCCCGACGGCGACGCTGTGCATCGACTGCAAAACGCTCGAGGAAATCCGCGAGCGCCAGGTCGCCAAATAACAACAAAAAGAAGTGGCGCCAGGTCGTCTGTTCAGGGCAGCCTGACGTGTAACAGAATAAACCGGCGGCGCACGTCGCCCCGACCACCAGACTCACTGCGGAGAGAGCCATGGCAGACATCGACGAATTCGACCGTTATTACAACGGACTGCTTTACAGTGTGATGCGCTGGGACCAGTTGACGTCGTTCTGGCAAAAGGTGGATACCGCGGCGGGCTGGTATCTCTATGCGGTGGGGCAGGATGTTCCTGCGAAACCGGCCGCCGCCGACAAGGTGCAGCAGTTCATGCGCGAACTGGATGAACTACTGCGGCGCGAGCATCACGAGGATTATTGCGCGATTGTCTATGCGGACAATCTGGATGCGCCCAACTTCATCAAGATCTACGATCCCAATCATCTGGGAAGCTCATGCGGATCGAGTGCGACCAAGTCATCGATCCTTCCGGGCTGGCTGATGAGTCGTACGCCGCCGCGCGAGCTTGAGATGCGCGGGGTGGTGACCGGCCAGCGCAAACGCTGGTGGCAATCGTTTCTTGCCAGCCCGGCATAAAAAAACCGCGCCAGAGAGCGCGGTTTTTTGTGCCAAGAAGAATTACTTCGCGGCGGGTTCGGCAGCAGCGTCACCCTTTTTCTCTTCGGCCTTCTTCGCAGCAGCCTTCTTGACGTGCTTCTTGGCCTTTTTGTGGGCCTTCTTGGGGGCTGCAGCAGGCTTTTCGGCAGCGGTGGTAGCGCCAGCAGGTGCGGCGGGTGCAGCATCGGCAGCCATGGCGGACAGGCTGAACGCGCCGGCAATCGTCGCGGCGACCAGGGAAGTCATCAGTTTGCTCATCAATTTCTCCATACGATCAAGTAAAGGAACATGCGGTCACGGATTGCGACTGCATGGAAATCACTATGCGACGCCATACTTACACGAACCTTACGGATAGGGGCCGGGTATGGATTTTTTCGCGCACGGTTTCAGGCAGTCGGGGAAATCACTGCTTGGCAGCGTCGGTCTTTTTCTCGGGGGCCTTGGCCGTGTGCTTCATGGCTTTCTTGACGCTCTTGTGTGCAGCGGCGGGTTTCTCTGCCGCAGCGGGGGCGGCGTCGGCAGCCATGGCGGACAGGCTGAACGTACCGGCAATCGTGGCGGCGACCAGGGAAGACATCAGTTTGCTCATCAATTTCTCCTGTTGATCAAGTGGGTTTTCATGCAGTCGCAGTCGACTGCATGAAAATCACTATGCGGCGCCATGCTTACATGAACCTTACGGATCGTCGTGCGAAGCGATGCCTCGATATTCGCGACATGCGGGATCGAAAGGCCTGACTTTGTGTCAGACTTTAAATATGAAAGTTTTGCTCGTGGAAGATGATCCGACCCTGGGTGAGGCCGTCATGCTGGCGGTCCGGCAGGCAGGCTTCGCGGTCGACTGGAGCCGCGACGGGGTGCAGGCCGAGACCGCGCTGAAGACCTATACCTACGACGCCATGCTGCTTGATCTGGGGCTGCCGCGGCGGGAAGGTCTGGAGGTTCTGCGCAATGTGCGCAAACGCGGCGCAACTCTGCCGGTGATGGTCCTCACCGCACGCGATACGGTGGAGGATCGCGTTCGCGGCCTCGATGCGGGCGCGGACGATTATCTGCTGAAACCGTTTGCGCTGGATGAATTGCTGGCGCGGCTGCGCGCCTTGCTGCGGCGGGCGCATGGCGTGGCTGACACCCAGATCCGCATGGGGCGCTTCTGTTTCGACAGCGTGAAGCGGCAGGCCAGCGTGGACGAGACGCCGCTGGTGCTGTCCGCTCGCGAGGTAGGGGTGCTCGAAATCCTGCTCAGCCATGCCGGGCGCGTCACGGCCAAGGAGGCGATCGCGGATCGTCTGACGGGATGGGACGACGGCGTAGGCGACAACGCGGTGGAGGTCTACATCCATCGTCTGCGGCGCAAGCTCGAAGGTTCAGGCGTGGTCATCCGCACGTTGCGCGGCCTGGGCTATCTGCTGGAAGCCGAGCGTTGAACGGGGAAGGCCAGACAAGTCTGCGACGGCAGCTGATCGTCCGCATGCTGTGGATGATGCTGCCGCTATTCATTCTGCTGTGGGTGATCGCCTATTTCTCCAGCCAGTACTTCATCAATGCGGCGTTTGACCGGTCGCTGATACGGCGTACGTTCGCGCTGGCCGATCGGGTCGAGGTCCTGCAGGGACAGGTGCAGGTGGACCTGCCGGTTGCCGCGCGCGAATTGCTGGTGTTCGATCAGGAGGATTTGCTGTTCCACAGCATTACCAATCCGGCTGGGCGTGTCATTGACGGCGAGCAGGACATGCCGCGGCTTCCTGGCCATCAGGATATCCGGCCGGGCCAGTTGATCGTCTATGACGGCATCAAGGACGGCGAGAAGGTCCGGGTGGCCGCTTTTGGACTCTCGCTCAAAGGCACGAGTGCGCGTGGGACCGCCCTGGTACAGGTGGGCGAGACGCTGTCGCACCGTTCGGCCATGGCCGAACGTGCCACCCTGGCGATCGTGATTCCGATGCTGCTGATGACCCTGACTGCGGCGATTGCCATCGCCTATGGCGTGCGGAAGGGGCTCGAGCCACTGAGCCGGCTGCGCGATCGGCTGTCAGCGCGGCAGGCGTTCGATCTGAGCCCGGTTCCCCTGGGAGAGACTCCCGCCGAGCTGCGCCCGTTTCTGGATGAAATCAATTCGCTGCTGCAGCGTCTGTCCGAAGCGGTGGAATCGCAATCGCGTTTCGTCGCGGATGCCGCGCACCAGCTCCGCACGCCGATCGCGGGCATTCGCGCGCAAGCCGAGGCGGCGCTGGCCAGCGCGCGACACGAGGATGCCCAGCATGCGTTGTCGCGTATTGCCCAGTCGACCCAGACCATGGGCGACCTGGTGCAGAAGCTGCTCATTCTGGCGCGCGTCGATGCGGCGGAAAACACCCTGCGCCTGAGCCGGCTGGATGGCGTGGACGTGGTGCGGGAAGTTGCGCGGGAGTGGGTTCCGCTGGCCTTGGCCAGCGGGGTGGAGATCGGTTTCGACATGAAGGACAGCGAGGCCTGGGTGATGGGCGACGCGCAATTGCTGCGGGAAATGCTTGCCAACCTGATCGACAATGCCCTGCGGTACGGCGGCACGCGTATCACGCTGACGGTCCGGCGTTCCGAACAGGGCGTAACCTGGCAATTGGCGGACAACGGGCCGGGCATCCCGGAGTCGCAACGTGCTGCAGCGTTTTCGCCATTCCATCGATTGTCGGGCAGCGTGGATGGTGCCGGCCTTGGCCTGACCATCGTCCAGCGAATCGCCCATTTGCATGGCGCGCAGGTGAGCCTGGAAACAGGGGCCGGGGGCATGGGCCTGGTCGTGAACGTCCTGTTTCCGGCAGCGCCTGCTCAGGTATAAAAAAACCGCGCCATAGAGCGCGGTTTTTTTGCGGCGGACAGTAGTCAGCCCGCCGTTTCCGGCGTTTCGCTGTCGGTGGCGGCCGGTGCATCCAGCAGTGCCTTCATCGACAGGCGCAGGCGGCCTTTCTCGTCGGCTTCCAGGATCTTCACCTTCACGACCTGGCCTTCTTTCAGGTAGTCGCCGATGGTGTTGACACGCTCGTGGGCGATCTGCGAAATGTGCAGCAGGCCGTCGCGGCCCGGCAGCACGTTGACGATCGCGCCGAAGTCCAGCAGTTTGATGACCGGGCCCTCGTAGACCTTGCCGACTTCGACCTCGGCGGTGATTTCCTCGATGCGCTTCTTGGCGAGTTCGCCGGCTTCCATGCTGGTGCAGGCGATCTTCACGCTGCCGTCTTCCTGGATGTCGATCTGGGTGCCGGTTTCCTCGGTCAGCGCGCGGATGACGGCGCCGCCCTTGCCGATCACGTCGCGGATCTTTTCCGGGTTGATCTTCATCGCGATGATGCGCGGGGCGTAGGCCGACATTTCATGCGTCTCGGAGACCGATGATTTCATGATGCCGAGGATGTGCATGCGGCCTTCCTTCGCCTGCGTCAGCGCGGCCTGCATGATTTCCTTGGTAATGCCGGTGATCTTGATGTCCATCTGCAGCGCGGTGACGCCTTTCTCGGTGCCCGCGACCTTGAAGTCCATGTCGCCGAGGTGGTCCTCGTCACCGAGGATGTCGGTCAGCACCGCGAAGCGGTTGCCTTCCTTGATCAGGCCCATGGCGATGCCGGCGACGTGCGCCTTCAGCGGGGCGCCAGCGTCCATCAGCGACAGACAGCCGCCGCATACCGAAGCCATCGACGACGAGCCGTTGGATTCGGTGATCTCCGATACCACGCGCATGGTGTAGCCAAATTCTTCCTTGGTCGGCAGCACCGCCAGCAGCGCGCGCTTGGCCAGACGGCCGTGGCCGATCTCGCGGCGCTTGGGCGAACCGACGCGGCCAGTTTCGCCGGTGGCGTAGGGGGGCATGTTGTAGTGCAGCATGAAGCGGTCGGAGTAGGAGCCTTCCAGTGCATCGATGGTCTGCTCGTCACGGCCGGTGCCGAGCGTGGTGACGACCAGCGCCTGGGTTTCGCCGCGCGTGAACAGGGCGGAACCGTGGGTGCGTGGCAACACGCCGGTGCGGATGGTGATCGGGCGCACGGTGCGGGTGTCGCGGCCGTCGATGCGCGGCTGGCCCGACAGGATGCGGTTGCGCACCACACCGGCTTCCAGGCGATGGAAGGCGTCCTTGACGTGGTTCTGCGCGACCGTGTCCATGTCGGCGGTGATCAGCTCGGCAAAGGCCTTGCTGCGGACTTCATCAACGGCGGTCATGCGCGCCTGTTTCTGCTTGATGTTGTACGCCTGCTGCAGACCGTCTTCGGCCAGGGCCTTCAGGCGTTCCACCATCGCCGTGTCTTCGGCGAGCGGCTGCCAGTCCCAGGCGTCGGCACCGGCTTCATCGGCCAGTTCGTTGATGGCGTTGATCGCGGCCTGCATCTGGGTGTGGCCGAACACGACCGCGCCCAGCATGATGTCTTCGGGCAACTCCATGGCTTCAGACTCGACCATCAGCACGGCGGTCTCGGTGCCGGCGACGACCAGATCCAGCGCCGAATTCTTCAGCTCGGAGTTGGTCGGGTTGAGCACATACTCGCCGTTGATGAAGCCGACACGTGCCGCGCCCACCGGGCCGTCGAACGGCAGGCCGGACAGGGACAACGCGGCAGAGGCGCCGATCAGCGCGGGAATGTCGGCGCTGACTTCGGGGTTGGACGACATCACCGTGGCGATGATCTGCACTTCGTTGAAGAAACCTTCGGGGAAAAGCGGGCGGATCGGACGGTCGATCAGGCGCGAGATCAGCGTTTCGCCTTCGGACGGACGGCTTTCGCGCTTGAGAAAGCCGCCGGGGATGCGGCCGGCGGCATAGGTTTTTTCCTGGTAGTCGACAGTCAGCGGAAAGAAATCCTGGCCCGGCTTGACTTCGTTCTTGGCGACGACGGTGACCAGCACCACGGTGTCGTCCATGTTGACGATGACGGCGCCGGAGGCCTGGCGGGCGATTTCGCCGGTTTCCAGCGTGACCTGGTGGCGGCCGTAGGTGAAAGTTTTCTTGATAGCGCTCACACGAGTTCCTTTCAAAGCAAAAACGCCCCGCAGAAGCGGGGCGTGCGAAATTCAGGGGGCAATACGCCCCATCCACTGTGCCGGTGCAGCAGGGTGCCGGATCATCACAGTGGCTCTGGAGGGATTACTTGCGCAGACCGAGGCGATCGATCAGGGTCTTGTAGCCTTCGAGGTTGGTGCGCTTCAGATAGTCGAGCAGCTTGCGGCGGCGGCTCACCATCTTCAGCAGACCACGACGCGAGTGGTGGTCCTTGATGTTGGCCTTGAAGTGGCCGGTCAGGTCGTTGATGCGGGCCGTCAGCAGGGCAACCTGCACTTCGGGCGAGCCGGTGTCGGCGGCGGCGCGTTGGTAATTCTGGACGATCTCTGCTTTTTGGGCGACGGTAACAGCCATGGTGTACTCCTTATCAAATCGCGTGGCCTGCGGCTGTGCGGGACACGTTCGGGGAAACCCGGAATTCTACGCTAAATGAGTGACTTAACTCAAGCCTGTGGCGTGGCGATGAGACGACGCGGCACCAGCTGGCCGGCATTCGCGTTGGCCAGCCCAAGGAAGGTGTTCGAAGCCGTGTAGACGCGAATCAAGCCTGACTCGGTGGCGGCATGCGCGATGCTGCGTCCTTGGCGCAAGGCCTCCGCCTCGGTGTCGTCGAGCAGAACGGCAGGCAGGTGGGCCACCAGGCAGTCTGCGGGCAACAGCAGGGCATGGCGTCGAGCGGGATCGAGCGCTTCCAGCTCGGCCAGGGTATGCGACTGTTCCAGCTTGAATCCACCGGAACCGAGGCGCGTCAGGGCAGTGAGGTGGGCGCCACAACCGAGTGCGGCGCCAATATCCTGTGCCAGGGTGCGGATGTAGGTACCGGCGCTGCATTGGACGTCGAGGATGACCCGGGGCGGGACACATTCGGTCATCGCCAGCGAACGGATGGTGACTTTGCGCGGCGGTCGTTCGATTTCGATCCCGGCACGGGCATATTCGTAGAGCGGGCGCCCCTGATGCTTGAGTGCCGAGTGCATGGGCGGGATCTGCTCGATCTCGCCCATGAAGCCTGGCAGCACGGCGTCGATTTCGGCACAGTTCACCGCCACGTCGCGGGTGCTGAGTACCTCGCCCTCGGGATCGCCCGTCGTGGTGGTGACGCCCAGCTGCAGCACGGCGCGATAGCGCTTGTCCGCATCCAGCAGGTAGGCCGAGAACTTGGTGGCCTCGCCGAAGCACAAGGGCAGCAGACCGTCGGCGAAGGGATCGAGAGTCCCGGTGTGGCCTGCCTTTTTGGCGTTGAGCAGCCACTTGGCCTTTTGCAGTGCGGCGTTGGAGGTGATGCCGACCGGCTTGTCCAGCAGCAGCACGCCGTCGACCACTTGGCGGGCAGGCTTCACTCGTCCTTGGGGTGTTTGGCGTCTTCGGCGACGGCCGATTCGATCAGTTGGGTGAGTTCGATGCCGCGTTCGACCGAGCGGTCGTACACGAAGGTCAGCTTGGGCACCACACGAAGCTGCATGCGGTGCGACAGTTGCGAACGCAGAAAGCCGCTGGCGCGCTGCAGACCCTGCAGGCAGGCGTCATGCTCGGCCTGCCCGCCCAGTGTGGTGAAGAAGACCTTGGCGAACTCCATGTCGCGGTTGACCTCCACCTCGGTGATGGTCAGCATGCCGACGCGCGGATCCTTCACTTCCTGCCGGATCAGCTCCGGCAGTTCGCGCTGGATCTGGTCGGCAACGCGGCGTGCCCGGGGGAAATCCTTCGGCATTACAGCGAGCGCGCCACTTCCACCACTTCAAACACTTCGAGGATGTCACCTTCCTGGATGTCGTTGAAGTTCTTCAGCGATAGGCCGCATTCGAAGTTGGCCTTGACTTCCTTGACGTCGTCCTTGAAGCGCTTGAGCGAATCGAGTTCGCCCTGGTGGATTACGACGTTGTTGCGCAGCACGCGCACGCCGGCGTTGCGCTTGATCATGCCATCCGTCACATAGCAGCCGGCGATGGTGCCGACCTTGGAAATGACGAATACCTGGCGGACTTCCACCGTACCGATGACGCTTTCCTTCTTCTCGGGCGCCAGCATGCCGGACAGCGCCGCTTTCACTTCATCCACGGCTTCGTAGATGATGTTGTAGTAGCGGATGTCCACGCCGCTGGATTCGGCCAGCTTGCGTGCGGTTGCATCGGCGCGCACGTTGAAGCCGATCAGCACCGCCTTGGAGGCGAGCGCGAGGTTGACATCGGATTCGGTGATGGCGCCGACGCCGCTGTGGATGATGTTGACCTTGACCTCGTCGGTCGACAGCTTGCCCAGTGCATGCGCCAGACCTTCGTAGGAACCTTGGGTGTCGGACTTGAGAATGATGGGCAGATGCTGCACTTCGCCCTGGCCCATCTGTTCGAACATCGATTCCAGTTTGGCGGCCTGCTTTTTCGCCAGCTGCACGTCGCGGAACTTGCCTTGACGGAACAGCGCGATTTCGCGCGCCTTGCGTTCGTCCGGCAGCACCATCATGTCCTCGCCGGCTTGCGGCACATCGGACAGACCCTGGATTTCCACCGGGATCGAAGGACCGGCTTCGGTTACTGTCTTGCCGGCTTCGTCGAGCATGGCGCGCACGCGGCCGTAAACCTGGCCGGCCAGCACCATGTCGCCGCGACGCAGGGTGCCGGATTGCACCAGCAGCGTGGCAACCGGGCCCTTGCCCTTGTCCAGTCTCGCCTCGATGACGAGCCCTTTGGCCGGGCCGTCGGCAGCTGCCTGCAGTTCCAGCACTTCGGCCTGCAACAGGATGGCGTCGAGCAAGCCGTCGATGTTGGTATTGGCCTTGGCCGACACTTCGACGAACTGGGTGTCGCCACCCCATTCCTCGGGGGTGACGCCCTGCGCGACGAGTTCCTGGCGGATGCGTTCCGGGTTGGCCTCGGGCTTGTCGATCTTGTTCACCGCCACCACCAGTGGCACGTTGGCGGCCTTGGCGTGGTGGATGGCTTCGATCGTCTGCGGCATGACACCGTCGTCCGCCGCTACTACCAGTACCACGATGTCGGTTGCTTTCGCGCCGCGTGCACGCATCGCGGTAAACGCTTCGTGACCCGGGGTGTCGAGGAAGGTGATGACGCCTTTTTCGGTTTCGACGTGATAGGCGCCGATGTGCTGGGTGATGCCGCCGGCTTCGCCGCTTGCGACGCGAGTGCGGCGGATGGTGTCGAGCAACGAGGTCTTGCCGTGGTCGACGTGGCCCATGACCGTGACGACCGGCGGGCGGGCGAGCACTTCATGTTCGCTTACTTCGCCTGTGTCGATCAGGAAGGCTTCCGGCGTATCGAGGGCGGCAGGCTTGCCGATGTGGCCCATTTCCTCGACCACGATGATCGCCGTTTCCTGGTCGAGCACCTGGTTGATGGTCACCATGCTGCCCAGCTTCATCAGTGCCTTGATCACCTCGGCCGCCTTCACCGACATCTTGTGGGCAAGCTCGGCCACCGTGATCGTTTCGGGGACCAGGACTTCGCGCACGATCGGCTCGGTCGGGGCAACGAAGGTAGTTTCTTCGTGGCCGGCCTTGGATTTGCCCTTGCGGCCGCGCCAGCCTGCGTCAGGTGCAGCACCGCCACGGGTCTTGAGACCACCCTTGCGGCGTGCGGCTTCGTCCTTCCAGGTGCCTCCGGCTTTCTTGTCCGGACCTTTGGCGCCTTTGGCTGCGCTGGGTTTGTCCGGTTTGTGCAGCGTTTTTTCCGTCGGTGTGGCGGGGGCAGCAGGGGCGGCGGCTTTCTGGGCTTCCGCCAGCTTGGCGGCCTCGCGGGCAGCTTCCGCCTGCTTGCGCAGAGCGTCGCGTTCGGTACGGGCTCGCGCATCCGCAGCCTGACGTTCCTGCAGCGCTTGATGGCGGCGCGTCTCTTCTTCGCGAGCCTTGACTTCCGCTTCGTTGAGGATCGAGGCCTTCTTGATGCGAGTGGTTTTTTTCACCACCGGCGCGGGGGCCGTTGCGGGCTCCGCAGCGGCCTCGACGGCCGCAGGCGGCGCGGCTTCGGCGACAGGCTCGGGTGCGGCGGCGACAGGCTCAACCTCGACGGCTGCAGGCGGGGCGGCTTCGACGACTGGCTCGGGAACGGGCGCTTCGATCTTGTGCTCAGTCACCGGCTGGGCCGGCACCTCGACCTGCGGAACAGGCGGGGTTTCGGCAGCCGGCTGGGCTTCGGCCGCCAGTGCGGCGGCATCGCGCTTGACGTAGGTGCGCGACTTGCGCGTTTCCACCGTGATGGTGCGCGACTTGCCGGTACTGTCGGTCTTGCGGATTTCACCGGTCTGCTTGCGCGTGATGGTGATCTTGGTCTTGCCGGTCTCGGCCCCGCCACCGTGCATCTTGCGCAGGTAGTCGAGCAGGTGTGCCTTGTCCGCCTCGGTGACGGAGTCGACCACATCGTTTTTATTGACGCCTGCCGCTTTCAGCTGTTCAAGCAACAGCTGGGGCGGCAGTTTCAGTTCCTGGGCAAATTGTTCAACGTTCATGCAGTCCTCGTGGCGTATCAGCCTTGGGCGAACCAGGGCGCGCGTGCGGCCATGATCAATTGTTTGGCACGTTCGGCATCCATGGCGGCCATTTCGGTCAGCTCATCGACGGCCAGTTCGGCCAGATCCTCGGTGGTGTGGACGCCCTTGCTGGCGAGCGTGCGTGCGGTTTCGGCGTCCATGCCTTCGAGCGACAGCAGGTCGCCCGCGGAGGCCTCGACCTGTTCCTCGCCGACGATGGCAGCGGTCAGCAGGGCGTTGCGGGCACGGTTGCGCAGTTCGTTGACCAGGCCTTCGTCGAAGGCCTCGATCTCGAGCATTTCGTTCAGCGGCACATAGGCGACTTCTTCCAGCGTGGAGAAGCCTTCGTCGACCAGGATCTGGGCGACTTCCTCGTCCACATCGAGCTTTTCGATGAAGAGCGCGAGCGTCTTGCCGCTTTCGGCCGATTGTTTCTCTTCCGCCGTTTCGCGCGACATGATGTTGAGTTCCCAGCCGGTCAGTTCGGACGCCAGGCGCACGTTCTGGCCGCCGCGGCCGATCGCCATCGCCAGTTGCTCCTCGTCGACCACCACGTCCATGCTGTGTTTGTCTTCGTCCACCACGATGGAGCTGACTTCGGCGGGGGCCAGTGCGTTGATCACGTACTGCGCCGGGTCGGCCGACCAGTGGATGATGTCGACGCGTTCGCCGGCCAGTTCGTTGGTCACCGAGGTGACACGCGAGCCCCGCAACCCGATGCAGGTGCCGATCGGATCGATGCGCGGATCGTGCGACACCACGGCGATCTTGGCGCGCAGGCCCGGGTCGCGGGCGGCCGCCTTGATCTCGAGCAGGCCTTCCTCGATCTCCGGCACTTCCAGTTCGAACAGCTTCATGATGAATTCGGGCGCGGTGCGCGACAGCACCACCTGCGGCCCGCGGGGGCCGCGGTCGATGCGCAGCAGGTAGGCGCGGACGCGATCGCCGACGCGCAGGTTCTCGCGCGGGATCATCTGGTCGCGGTGCAGGAAGCCTTCGACGCGACCGGATTCGATGATGGCGTTGCCGCGGTCGATGCGCTTGACCACGCCGTTAACAAGGTGTTCCTTGCGGGCGAGGAAGTCGCTGATGATCTGCTCGCGCTCGGCGTCGCGGATTTTCTGAAGGATGACCTGCTTGGCAGCCTGGGCGCCGATGCGGCCGAACTCGACGTTTTCCAGCGGCTCTTCGATGTAGTCGCCGATTTCGATGTCGGGAATCTTGTCCTGGGCGTCGATCAGCAGGATCTGGTAGCCCTCGGATTCCAGATCGGCTTCGGACACGACCTGCCAGCGGCGGAAGGATTCGTAGTCGCCGGTTTCGCGGTCGATCGACACGCGCACGTCGGATTCTTCCTTGAAGCGTTTCTTGGTAGCGGAGGCGAGCGCCTGCTCCAGTGCCTCGAAGACCACTTCCTTGTCCACGTTCTTTTCGCGAGCCAGCGCATCGGCCAGCATCAAAATTTCACGGCTCATATTCCCTCCAGCCTGCCTTGCCTAAACCATGGGTTTCAGGCGGGCAGCATCCACATTTCTCAAGTCGACCGACACTTCCGAGCCGTCGACGATCAATTTCACCAGTTCGCCATCCAGACCGACCAGCTGGCCGGTCAGGCGGCGCCGGTTGTCCATCGGCACCCGCAATTTCAGCGTCACCGGCTCGCCGGCGAAGCGCGCATAGTCCTGCGGCTTGACCAACGGCCGGTCAAGGCCGGGCGAGGACACTTCCAGCCTGTCGTAGTCGATGTTCTCGACAGTGAACAGATGGGTCAGGTGATTGCTCACCGCGACACAGTCGTCAATCGTGATGCCGCCCGGCTTGTCGATGAAAATACGGATCAGCCCGCGCCCGGCACGCTCCAGCATCACCAGCTCGTAACCGAGTCCGGCAAGTACAGGCTCCAAGCGGGTGGGCAGATCCATCATCGCAAATCCATTGTTGTGCCGCTATGCGGCCCGGTCAGGACACGGCGCAGCACAAATAAAAAATGGGCGAACCGCCCATCGTGTTAATAATAAAGCGCAAAAATTATACCACTCGGGCCGGTGAACTGGAAGGTGGTGCCCGGAACCGGAATCGAACCGGTACGCCATCGCTGGCGAGGGATTTTAAGTCCCTTGTGTCTACCAATTTCACCATCCGGGCAAAGCGGACGGCTGACCCTGAATTTGGAGGCGCGAGCCGGAGTCGAACCGACCTACACGGATTTGCAATCCGGTGCATAACCGCTTTGCTATCGCGCCGTCGCGGTAAAACGCTTGAACGAAAAGGGGAAAACGTCCGGCTAAGCCTTCTGTTTTCCCCGGAATGCTGGAGCGGGAAAGGAGGTTCGAACTCCCGACCTCAACCTTGGCAAGGTTGCGCTCTACCAGCTGAGCTATTCCCGCGTTGAAGGCTGCGCATTATGGTGATTTCGGTTTTTTCTGTCAACACCTCAGGGCGAAGATTTTTGCAGGGCGCGCGCGGCCATCACGAGGTAATACGCCATCGACACGAGGGTAAGCAGGGCGGCCACCCAGATCAGCAGCGTGCCGATCTGGAGGATGGGTAGGCCGGCGAAAGGCTTGAAATACAGCAGCAGCACGATGGCGACCATTTGTGCCGTGGTTTTCAGCTTGCCGACGAAAGAGACCGCGACGCTGGCCGACTTGCCTGCCTTGGCCATCCATTCGCGCAGGGCGGAAATGGTGATTTCGCGGCCGATGATGATGAGCCCGATCAGCGGCGCCACGCGATCGAGGTCGATCAGTACGATCAGCGCGGCAGCCACCATCAGCTTGTCGGCAACCGGGTCGAGGAAGGCGCCGAAGGCCGAAGTCTGGCCCAGTTTGCGCGCCAGCCAGCCGTCGAGCCAGTCGGTCAGCGCCGCCACCCCGAAAAATGCGGCCGCCAGCATGTTGGCATCAGATGGCGTCACCCAGCCGTCGGGCAGGTAGAACACGCCTGCCATCAGCGGGATGAACAGAATGCGCAGCCAGGTGAGCAGGTTGGGGAGATTGAGCGGCATCAGTGGAGCGCGTTATAAATGGTTTCCGCCAATTCTCGGCTGATACCGTTCACGCTGGCAAGCGCGTCGACGCCGGCGTCGCGTACGCCTTGCAGGCCGCCGAAGTGTTCCAGCAACTGTTTACGCCGTTTGGGGCCGATGCCTGCGATGTCTTCCAGCGTCGACTGCACGCGCGTTTTTCCGCGTTTGGCGCGATGGCCGGTGATGGCGAAGCGGTGCGCTTCGTCGCGCACTTGCTGGATCAGGTGGAAGCCGGGATGGTCCTTGGCGAGATTGAGTTCGCGGCCGTCGGCGAAAATCAGCGTTTCCAGCCCGGGCTTGCGTGCCTCGCCTTTGGCTACGCCGAGCAGCGGCACGTCGTTCAGGCCCAGTTCGGCCATGGCCTCGACCGCCATCGAGATCTGTCCCTTGCCGCCGTCGATCAGCAGCAGGTCGGGCAGCACGCCATTCTCTTCCACGCTCTTGTGGAAGCGTTTGATCAGCGCGGCATGCATGGCGGCATAGTCGTCGCCGGGTGTGATGCCGCTGATGTTATAGCGCCGGTAATCGGATTTCTTCAGGTCGTTTCCCTCATAGACGACGCAGGAGGCGACAGTGGCTTCGCCCATGGTGTGCGAGATATCGAAGCATTCGATGCGGTTGAGTGCCGGCAGATCGAGCGTGTCGCGCAACGTGGCGAGCCGCTGCGACTGGTTGGCGCGATCGGCGCTGCGGCGTTCGGCCGACAGCCGCGCGTTGGCTTGCGCCATGCCGATCCAGACCTTGCGTTCACCGGTGACGCGATGCAGCAGAGTGACTTTTTTACCGGCCTGCTCGGTGAGCAGCGTTTCCAGTGCGCCGGTCTCGATGGCTTCGCTCACCAGGATGCGCGCCGGAATGGGGTGGTCGAGGTAGTGCTGGACGATGAAGGCCTCCAGCGCCTCGGCTGGCGTCGCGCCTTCGCCGTGTTGGGGGAAGAAGCTGCGGTCGCCGAGATGCCGTCCGCCGCGGATCATCGTCAGGTTGACCGCGATCACGCCGCCGGCCTCGGCCACCGCGACCACATCCGCGTCCGCATCGCTGCCGGTGGAATCGACGAACTGCTTCTCGCGCACGGCTGCGAGCATGCGCAGGCGGTCACGCAGGAAGGCGGCCGTCTCGAAATCGAGCGCGGCCGCAGCGGCGTTCATCTGTTCGGTGATGTGTTCAGTCAGTGCGCTGGCCTCGCCATGCAGCAGCTGGGCCGCTTCATGGACGTCGCGCGCATAGGCCTCGGGCGTGATGAGCCCGACGCATGGTGCGGTACAACGTTTGATCTGGTACAGCAGACATGGGCGCGAGCGGTTGGCGAATACCGTGTCCTCGCAGGTGCGCAGTTGAAACACCTTCTGCAGCAACTGGATGCTTTCGCGCACCGCGTAGGCGTTGGGGTAGGGGCCGTACGTCTGGTCGCGCTTTTTCGGCGTGCCGCGAAAATAGGCCAGGCGCGGAAAGCGGTGTCCGGTCAGCAGCAGATAGGGGTAGGACTTGTCGTCGCGGAACAGGATATTGAAGCGCGGCTTCAAACCCTTGATCAGATTGTTCTCCAGCAGCAGCGCTTCGGCCTCGGTGCGCGTGATCGTGGTGTCGATGTGGTCGACACTTTTCAGCATCAGTTTGATGCGGGGGCTCTGGTCGCTTTTCTGGAAATAACTGGAGACGCGCTTCTTCAGGTCTTTCGCCTTGCCGACATACAGCACGGCGCCGGCCGCATCGATCATGCGATAGACGCCGGGCAGGGTGGGCAGCGAGGCGAGGAATTCCTTGTCGACGGCCAAGGCTCAGTCTTCGTCGAGCAGCTTGCCCGCAATTGCCCAGTTCTCGTCCGGCAGTTCCTCGAACGCGATGTAGGTATACGACGCCGGTTTGCCGGCATGGCGCTCCAGCGTGGCGGTGATTTCCTCGGCGATTTTCTGCTTCTGCTCCCGGGTGAGGCTGCCGGCGAGCTTGATGGTGACGACGGGCATGGTCAGTCCTTCGCTTGAATTGTCTCGAACACGGCCGCGAACATTTCGGGGGTGAGACGGCGCGTCTGGGTATTGTAACGGGAGCAGTGATAGCTGCTGACCAGCCTTCTGCCGTCGGGCAGACGGTAGTCGCTGGCGTGGGCGAAGGGATAATCCTTGAGCTTGAGCCCGCGTGCGCGGAGCACCGCCTGGTGTGCAATCTGGCCCAGCGCCAGGATGCTGGCGTGACTGGGCAAGGCATTCAGTTCGGCGGCCAGATAGCGGTTGCATTCGCGGATTTCGCCCGGTTCCGGCTTGTTGGCGGGCGGCAGGCATTTCACCGCGTTGGTGATGCGGCAGCCGGTCAGCTGCAGGCCGTCGTCTGCGAACAGCGATTGCGGTGCGCTGGCGTAGCCGAATTTGTGCAGGGTTTCGTATAGCAGCACACCGGCGTAGTCGCCGGTGAAGGGGCGGCCGCTGCGGTTGGCGCCGTGCATGCCCGGGGCGAGACCGACAATGAGCAGACCGGGCGCGGGATCGCCGAAGGCGGGCACCGGGCGGGCATGGTAATCGGGATGGCGGGCGCGTACCTCGTCGAGAAACGTGGCGAGGCGTGGGCAGGCGCGGCAGTCAGGGTCGAAGTGCATCGTGAACAATAAAAACGCCCCACAGCGGGGGCGTCCATTGTACGCGCGGGGGCGCTCAGCTTTCGATCGGTCCGGCAGCGGTCTGCATGTAGTTCTGCTCGCCCATGCGTTTGATCAGGTCGAGTTGGGTTTCGAGGTAATCAATGTGCTCCTCGGTGTCGGACTGGATGCCGACCAGGATTTCTCGGGAAACATAGTCCTTGACCGATTCGCAGTGCGCGATGGCCTCGACGTAAAGGGCGCGGCCGACGAGTTCGAGCTTGAGGTCGCATTCCAGGCATTCGACGACGTTTTCGCCGATCAGCAGTTTGTTCAGATCCTGCAGGTTGGGCAGGCCTTCCAGAAAGAGGATGCGTTCGATCAGCTTGTCGGCGTGATGCATTTCCTCGATGGACTCTTCGTATTCGTGTTTGCCCAACGCAACCAGCCCCCAGTTCTTGTACATGCGGGCGTGGAGAAAATACTGGTTGATGGCAGTCAGCTCGACCGTGAGTGCCTTGTTCAGATACTGGATGACTTTCTTGTCGCCTTTCATGGTTCTCTCCTGAATATTTGGCAAACCCGTTTAAAGAGCCGTTGGCTGGTCGAATGCTGGCTAGTAGGCGAATGGGGCGCCTGTCATTCTAGGGGAAAAGCCGTGCGGGACAAGTATGGATGCGCGGTCCGCACAGAACGGGCGCAAGCAGAGCGGATCGAATCAGGCGGCGGCGGCAAATGAGGCGTCCGCCGAACATCCCCGGCATTCGGCAAGCGCTTCCTGGAGTACGTCTTTCGCGCAGCGCGCGCAGCGACCGCATTGGGTGGATACGCCGAGTTCGTCGCGAAGCTGGCGCATCGTGGTCACGCCACGATGATGGACCAAGCCGCGGATTTCATGGTCGGTGACACCTTTGCAAAGACAGACGTACATGACGCACACCTTCTGGTTTGAAACACGTTAGGTGAACGATATAGATAATGAGAATGGTTGTCAATAACTGAATTGGGGGGTGCGGTTTTTTCGCAAAAAAACGGCAGCGGATTTCCGCTGCCGCCCCTTTACGTACCGCCCGTCATGGCGTGCAGCAGACGGCCCCGGGCTACCGCGACTTTGTGCACAAGTCGCACTCGGTGCACTCATAGCCTTCGTTCTGCGTGCTTCGGCGGCATTACGTCCTGCGTCGGCAGGACGTTGACCTTGTCGCATCGATGCCGTCAATCGCCCGGCGTCGTCTCCGGATGCGCGAACGGCGCGGAATGCGTGCCCCGTATCTTTCTTGTAGCCGGTGAGCATGGCGCGCGGCAGGTTGATGCGGGTCTTTCGGCTGACCCACGTCACGCCGGCCACATGCAGCGCGACGCACGCGAGCAGAACGTCGGAAAACGTCTCGTGCAGCTGTTCCAGCCATTCCTCGCCCCAGTAGGCGTCGGTTCCCATCAGCCAGCCCGTCACGCCCAGCGCGATGACGAAGCCGAGCATCGCGAACACCATCGCGGCGCCGAGCGGATTGTGTCCGCGCATGGCGACGCCGGGCCGGGCGAGGTAGGCTCGGATGCGCGCCGGCGTGGGGAAAAAACCGGAAAAGCGGGCATGGCGCGAGCCGATGGCACCCCAGACGAGGCGTGTACCCACCAGCCCCAGCGCCGCGTAACCCGCCCAGCGATGCCACGGGCCGCCGCCGTCGAATATGAACGCGTTGAGCAGTACCAGGGCGGCGAGGTTCCAGTGGTGCAGGCGGACAAAGCGGTCCCAGACGTACGCGCGTTCCACGACGTGCTCAGCAGGCATCAGTCGAGATAGGCCTTCACCGGTCTGCCGGTGACGGTGTCCATGTAGATTTCGACGCGCTGGCCCTTCTCGTTGTGGCCGTACATCTCGTAGCAATTGCCATCGACCTTGAATTTCTTGATCGTGTAGCCGGCGTCCTTCAGGGCGGCCTTGAGGTTTTCCTCTTTCATCCATTGTTCCTTGGGATGGGCCTCGCAGTCGGCGGCGGCGTGCGCCAGAATGGGAACGAGCGCCAGGGTGGCAAGGGTGAATCGCAGACCAGTCATGATGAGAGCTCCTTTTCTAAGATGAATGAAACAGGGGGATTCAGACCGTCGCCCACATCCGCATCAGGTTGTGGTAGCAACTGGTCAAGCGCACGGCCGTATCCGTTTCGCCGTGTTCGCCGCGCAGGGCGGCGATGCTTAAGTCCATTTCGTGCAGCAATTCGCGCCGTTGCGGTTCGCGCACCATGCTTTCAAGCCAGGTGAAGCACGCCAGACGCACGCCGTGCGTCACCGGCTCGACGCGATGCACGCTGTACGACGCATACAGGATCAGATGGCCCGCCGGCAGCTTGACCGCGCGGCCACCCAAGCCATCTTCGATGATGAGTTCGCCGCCGTCGTAATCGGTTGGGTTGTTGAGGAAGAGCGTGAACGACATGTCGGTTCGCACATGCTGTGCGGTGGCCGGGTGGGTGCGGATGGCGTTGTCCACGTGATTGCCGAAGGCGTTGGCTTCGTCGCCGTAGCGGTTGAACAGCGGCGGATAGATGCGCTTGGGCAGGGCGGCACTGAAGAAGGTGGGGTTCTTCGACAAGGCTTCCAGCACGATGGCGCGCAGCTGCTGCGCCACCGGGCTGGTTTCGGGCAGTTGCCGGTTGTTCTTCACCGTGGCGGCCTGCGTGCCGGCAGTGACGCGGCCGTCGGTCCAGTCGGCCTGTTTCAGCAGTGCAGTGCAGTGCGCGAGCGTGGCGGCGTCGAGAACGTTGGGAATGTGCAGCAGCATGGTCGGGTCTCCTGTCAGGGATAGGGCGCTGCGCAGGCAACGCCCTATCCCTGCCAATGGTTGGCAGGGAAGGCAGGCTCAGAACTTCAGCTCGCCGGTGAGGATGAAGCGACGCTTCTGACCGGGCACGGTGAACGAACCGTTGTCGTAGATCGAGTCGTAGTACGTCTTGTTGAACAGGTTCTGCACGTTCAGGCGGACGCCCCAGGTTTTCTGGTCGTAGGACACCATGGCATCCCAGCGCACGTAAGCCGGCGCGGTATTGGGATTGAAGCCGCTGGGCTGTCCGTTGGTGGTGAACTGCGCATTGGCCGAGGCATTCGACGGGTTGTAGCCGTAGCGTTCGCCCTTGGCCTCGGCGCCGCCGCCGACCTTCCAGCCGCCGCCCAGCTTGTAGGTGGACCACAGGTTGAAGGTATACGGCGGTGTGTTGCGCGGCCGCTTGCCGACGAAGCGCGGATCGCCGACGTTGCCGTTGGATTGCTCGGCGACTTCGAGGATGGTGGCGTCCATCAGCGCCAGTCCGGCGAAGATCTCCCAATTCGGCGTGATACGGCCGGCGGCTTCGAATTCGATGCCGTCGGTGCGCCGCTTCTTGGTCAGGATGGACGCGGTCGATTCGAGGTCGGTGTTGCGTTCCCAGTTCTTGATCGCACGGTAGAGCGCGGTGCGGAAGGAGAGATCGCCGTCGAAGAACATCCACTTCGCGCCGACCTCGTAGACCTGGCTGGTCTCGGGCGGCTGCGGCGTGGCGGTCAGCTGGTAGAGGTCGGCCGTGGGGCTGAACGAATCGCTGTAGCCCACGTAGTAGTGCGCTTCCTTCGTAGGCTGGTACGACAAGGCGGCGCGATAGCTCCACTCGCCGTATTCCAGGTGCGGCGAGGCGGCGCTGGAATAATCGGCATCAAGCTCGTCGCGGCGCACGCCCAGCGTGGCTTTCCAGTCCGGGATGAACTCGACCGTGTCCTGTGCATAGAGGGCGTAGGAATTGCCGGTGAAATTGTTCAGCTGTGCGCCTGTATATGACTCGACGTAAGGGAGGAAGACAGGCGGATTGCCGGCCGTGGTACCGCCCAGATTCTGCAGGCCTGAGCGGTGGCTGTTCTCGTGCAGATACTCGACTCCGGTGAGGAATTCGTGCTTCATGCCCAACGCCTCGAATTTCCGGCTGTAGTCGGACTGGAGCGTGAGCGTTTCGTAGTCCGTCGAGCGCGTCGTACCTGCGTTAGGACTGGCGCCGTTGAGGCCGGTCGTGCCGGGCGCATCGGTGGCGCTCGGCTTGCGCGCCCAATAGCTGCGTTCGTAGTCGCCGTAGCGGATTGTGGTGCGCAACTGGCTGTCATCGGCGAAGCGGTGCGTCCAGATTCCGGTGGAGACATTCACGTCGCTGTTGTCGAAGTTGCGGTCGATGCCCCAGAAATAATCGACCGGGAACGTGGTATTGGGGCGGTGGGTGGCGTTGTCGAACGAGAAGCCGTAGTCGGGCGTGTCGCGGTTGCGCATGTACAGGTGCGAGAAGGTGAATTCGTCGTCGGTGTTCATGCCGAGCGCGAGGCTGACCTGTGCACCGCCGCGGTTGACGTCGGGTTCCGCGCCACTGGCGGGGTTTTCGCGCCAGCTGCCTTCGTCGCGTTTCATCAGGTTCACGCGTACCGCGCTGTGCTCACCCAGTTGCTTGTTGAGGTCGGCGGTGACTTCGGTGTAGTTGTCGGTTCCCACGCTGCCGGTCAGTTTGTAGGCATCGGCAAGCTTGGGGGTCTTGGAGACGAGGTTGATGACACCCCCGGCCTGGCCGCGGCCGAACAGCATCGAGGCGGAGCCGCGCAGCACGTCGACCTGCTCGAGGAAGAAGGTTTCGCGGTTGTATTGCGCGGTGTCACGAATGCCGTCGAGGTAGACGTCGCCGAAGGTGTAGAAGCCGCGCAGCATCATGTTGTCGCCGGCGCGGCCGCCTTCGGCGGCGTTGAAGGTGAGCCCCGACACGTTGCGCAAGGCATCGCGCAGCGAACCGACATGTTGCTCCTGCATCAGCTGCTGGGTCACGACGGTGATCGCCTGCGGGATGTCCTGCGGGTCCTGCTTGGTTTTGCCGACGCGGGTCTGCGTGCCCTGGTAGCCATTATTGACCTCCATGGGGTCGGATGTGTCTTCCACCTTGACGGTCGGCAGCGTGGTTTGGGCGGTATTCGCCGGATCCGCAGTCTGTGCCAGTGCGGCGGGGGCCAGCATCATGAAAGCGAGCGAAGCGGCAGCCGGCATGGCGGCTGCGGGTTGCAGGCGCGCCATCAGCTGGCGCAGGATGCCCGAGGGCGGGCGCGGTCGTACGTGGGACATGGTTTGCTCCTGGTCTGAATGATCGACTGGCTGGCGGAGCAAACGCTTGGCTGGCTGGCGGTTGAAAAAAACGGAAGGCGGCGGGCATGGGTCATCCCCAACCCGCCGCGACGGCGAGGTGATACACGATGAAGCACGCGAGCCAGGCCAGGCCGAACAGATAGCCGGCCATGACGAGCGGCATTTTCCAGCCGCCTGTTTCGCGCTTGACGGTGGCGAGCGTGGACAGGCACTGCGGCGCGAAGACGAACCAGGTCAGCAGCGACAGCGCGGTGGCGAGGCTCCAGCTGTGCGCGATCAGCGGTGTCAAGGCTTGTGCGGTGTCGTCGCCGCTGGCCGACAGGGCGTAGACGGTGCCGAGCGCGCTGACCGCCACTTCGCGCGCAGCCATGCCGGGAACCAGCGCCACGCTGATCTGCCAGTTGAAGCCGATGGGCTCGAATATCGTGGCGAGGCCGCGGCCGAGCGTGCCGGCGAGGCTGTATTCGATTGCCGGACCGGTCGCGCCTGCGGGCGGAGCGGGGAAGCTGGCGAGGAACCACATGACGACGGTGAGCGCCAGGATGATGCCGCCGACGCGCTTGAGGAAGATGGACGCGCGCTGCCACAGGCCGATGGCGATGTTGCGCGGTGTTGGCCAATGGTAGGTCGGCAGTTCCATCATCAGCGGCCGCGGCAAGCCGCGGGTGGTGAGGCGCTTGGCCAGCCATGCGATGCCCATCGCACTGATCACGCCGGCGACGTAGAGCCCGAACAGCACCAGGCCCTGCAACTCGAACACGCCGGCCACGTCGCGCTTGGGGATGAAGGCGCCGATCAGCAGCGCATATACCGGCAGCCGCGCCGAGCAGGTCATCAGCGGCGCGATCATGATGGTGACGAGGCGGTCGCGCGGACTGGCAATGGTGCGCGCGGCCATGATGCCGGGGATCGCGCAGGCGAAGCTGGACAGCAGCGGGATGAACGAACGGCCCGACAGGCCCACGCTGCCCATCAGGCGGTCGAGCATGAAGGCAGCGCGCGGCAGGTAGCCCGACTCCTCCAGGATCAGGATGAAGAAAAACAGGATGAGGATTTGCGGCAGGAACACCAGCACCACGCCGGCACCCGCGATGACCCCGTCGACGAGCAGACTGCGCATCCATCCATTGGGCAGCGCAGCGGTGACGCCGTCGGCCACCCATGTGGTGGCCGATTCGATCCAGCCCATCGGCGCCTCGGCCCAGCCGAACACGGCCTGGAACATCAGGAACAGCACCACCATGAGCAGCACCATGCCGATGACCGGATGCAGCACCACGCGGTCGATCCGGTCAGACAGCGTGTGCGGCGCGTGCACGTCGAGGCCGAGGCTGACGAGGATGCGCTGTACCGTGTCGTGGTCGGCTTCCACCGTGACGGCCGGGGCGTCGGTTTCCGGTGCGGGGGTGTGCACGGCATCGCCGCGCCAGGCCTCGGCCGGCGCATCGAGCAGCGTACGCAGGGCGGTTGCGCCGTCCTTCCTGACCGCGACGGTCTTGACCACGGGCACGCCGAGTTCGAGGGACAGTTTGTCCACATCCACGTGGATGCCGCGCCGCGCCGCCAGGTCGGTCATGTTGAGCGCCACCACGCAGGGCAGGCCGAGGCGTTTCACGGCCAGGACGAGGCGGAGATTGCGCCGCAAGTTGGTGGCGTCGACCACGCAGACGACGCGATCCGGGCGTTTCTCGCCGCGCGCGCGACCCATCAACACGTCGACCGTGACTTGCTCGTCGGGCGAGCGCGGATTGAGACTGTAGGTGCCCGGCAAGTCGAGCACGCGCAGCGCCTTGCCCGCCGCCGTGAGGTAGCGGCCTTCCTTGCGTTCGACGGTGACGCCGGCGTAGTTCGCCACCTTCTGCCGGCTGCCCGTCAGGACGTTGAACAACGCGGTCTTGCCGCAGTTTGGGTTGCCCACCAGGGCGACCAGCGGCCCGCCGCGATGCACATGAACGACGGCGGATTGGGCGTGGTCGCGGCGGACCGAATCGTGGCAGGCGCTCATGCAGCCCCCGTCGCGTTATCCAGCAACGTGACTTCGATGCAGGCAGCCTCGGCGCAGCGCAGGGCGAAGGTGGACGAGCCGACGCGTACCACCAGCGGATCGCCGCCTGGCCGCGCGCGCGCCATCAGCATCACTTTCTCGCCGGGGATGAAACCCAGCTCCTGCAGCCAGTCGTGCCATTCCGGCGCGTGCTCGGGCGTGTGGATGCGCTCGATGCGGCAAAGCTGGAAATCGTCCGAACGGTCAAGAGTGAACATGTCTGAGAATCCCGGAACGGTTCAATGGGCAGCGGTTTTCGGTTCGGTGACGAACCCGAGCTTGCTGAGTCCCGCGCGTGCGGCGTCGGACATGATCTGGGCGACGTTGCGATAGGCGAGGTCGCCGTCGGCGCGGATATGGATTTCCGGCTGCGGCGTCTGTTGTGCGGCGAGGTCCATCTTCGCCTGCCAGGCGGTCGCGTCCACGGGTTCGGCGTTCCAGAATACCGAGCCGTCGGCCTTGATCGACAGGTTGACCGTCTCCGGCTTGTCCTCGTTGGGCTGGCTGGATGCCACGGGCAGGTTGACCTTGACCGCATGCGTCATCAGCGGCGCGGTGATGATGAAGATGACGAGCAGAACCAGCATCACGTCGATCAGCGGAATCATGTTGATTTCCGCGTTGTCGCCGTCGCCGGCGTCATTGAGCATTCCACCGAAGGCCATCATGCGCTCCTGACGGCCGGGGCGACGTAGACGCGCGGTACGTCGTTGTCGACGCGGGTGTTGTTGCGCACGCCGGTGGACATGAAGGCGAACAGGTCGTGCGCGAAGCCGTCCACCTCGGACAGCATCTGGCGCTTGGCGCGGTTGAAGAAGTTGTAGGCGAGCACGGCCGGGATGGCGACCGCCAGGCCGAGTGCGGTCATGATCAGCGCCTCGCCCACCGGTCCGGCCACCTGGTCGAGGCTGCCCGAGCCGCTCATGCCGATGTTGACCAGCGCGTGGTAGATGCCCCACACCGTGCCGAACAGGCCGACGAAGGGCGCGGACGAAGCGATGGAGGCCAGCATGGTGTGACCGTATTCCAGGCGCGCAGTGTCCTGGTTGATCGCGCGGCGTAGGGCACGGGTGAGGAATTCGTCTTCAGAACCCGACTCGATCAGGCGGGCGCCGGTCTTGCCGCGGAACTGCTCGGCTGCCTTGAGGCCGTGATGGGTGAGATGCGAGAACGGATCGTTGATGCCGTTCTTCTGCAGATAGTCGCCCACGGCCGCCAGCCCGGATGCATTCCAGAAGCGTTCCAGGAAGGCCTGCGCGTTCTTTTTCATGCGCCAGTTGGCGATGCTCTTGGGCACGATGAGGTACCAGGTGATCACCGACATCACCAGCAGGATGGCGAGCAGAAAATGCGCGAGCATGTCGGCCTGGGCGATGAAGTGTGCGAGCCCCAGTTGAGCGGGGTGAGTGGCGGTTTCCATGGTTTAGCTCCTGAGGGTGAACTGAATCGGCACGATGACCCACGCGGCCACCGGTTTGCCGGCCTGGCGGGCCGGTTCGAATTTCCAGCTGGACTGGACGGTTTTCCGGGCCGATTCGTCGAGCCGCGCATACCCGCTGCTCTTGACGATTTCCAGTCGGGCGACGCTGCCGTCCGGGTTGACCAGGATGTTCAGCCGCACCACGCCTTCCTCGCCGAGGCGCTTCGACAGCGCCGGATAGGGTGGCTTGGGGTTGTCCAGATAGTCCGCGGGCCGGGGCGGTATCGGCGGCGGCGCGGGTTTCGGCGCTTCCGCCACGACCGGTGCGGGCGGCGGTACCACCTCGGGCACCGGCACGGGTTCAGGGTCGGGTTTGGGCGCCTCGACGACGGGTTGCGGCGCGGGAAGCGGCTTCTCGGCGATCAGCACCGGAGGCGGCGGCAGCGGTTTGACGAGCGGCTTCGGCGGCTGCGGCCGGGGCTCGGGTTTGGGCTGCGGGTCGGGCTCTTTCACCTCGGGCTCGATCAGGCTTACTGTAATCGGTCGCGGCGGCGTGACCGGTTCGGGTGTGCTGGCAACGAACAGCAGCGCAGCCAGCAGGCCGGCATGCGCGAGCGCCACACCGGCAAGCGACGCACGCGACAGCCGGGCCGAATAAGGTAGCGCGGTAGCCGCGAAACGCACTGCGTCCCGCAGATCGGCTTTCATGGCGGAGGGGGCGGTCAACGAGGGTGTCATCCCGGATAAATTCAGTTCCATTCAGGGTCTCGCCGAGCGATCATCCCAAGGGCTGCGCGGTTGCTTCCTCCCCACGACACGTTCGGGCGAATCAAGTTTCGGCGATGTGGTAACAATGCAAAGAATGATAATAATTCGCATTAAACAAGTCAATTGATTCGTTGCGGCTAATCTTCCCCAACCGCCAGGAAGCGATATTTGGCGGGACCCAGGTACGTAGCCGGACCTGCGTTTAGGATGCGGCGGAGCGGTTCTTGCCGTGCGTGGGGCAGGCGGCGTGATTGTCCGCTCGAAGGGCGGGTTCCGCGCTGTCGATGTGGGTCTCGATCGGCCTGGCGAACGCATCACGCGCAAGGCCCATGCCGTTCAACATCCAGACGCCGACCCAGGTACGGGTGAACCGCTCGAAGCTGGTTTGGTCATCCCAGGCCAGCAGCAGCGTGAAGGCGTCGCGCCGGTCGCGCGGTTCCACGAAATCGTGGGCACGCAAGCCGGCGGTATGGGCCAGTGCATCGCGCGCAGCCTGCCAGGCGTGGCGGAACGTATCGCGATGGCGCGGCAGTACGTGAAAACGGTAGGCAATGGTGAGCATCAGACACCCTCCCTGTGGAATGACGAAAACGATCGGGAAGCGCGCATGCGGTTGCGATTCATGCCGGCCCGCCCTTCAAGCCGTGCGCCAGGAAGCGTCTGGAACGCTGCGTTGTCCGTCGTTCAGGATTGGACGAGGTATGCCTGCGCTGCGTCGTATTGATGGGTGCACTCACGGGAGTGGGTTCGGCGCGTTCGATGTCGAGATCGTCGGCGAGACTGCGGCAGGCTTCGCGCTCGGCAGGGCTGAGGCTGTCGTACTCGGCGGCGCGTTCGAGCAGCAGGCGGGCGGCGGCCTTGTTGCGCGCGCAGGGCTGGCGCAGCACGACCAGCGCAGCGACGAGGAGGGAGGCAACGGGCGAAGGTGTCATGGCGGATTCCTCAGGCGACAGCGACGAAGGGCTGGCCGGGCTGCCATTCGCAGGCGGTGAGCTCGCCGCTTTGCAGGGCGTGCGGCAGGCGCAGAGTTTCCTGCGCCGAGCGGCCGACATTGAGGTCGTTGACGGCGATGCTCATGACCTGGCCTTCGGGGTTGACGATGAAGATGGTGCGTACCGCCACGCCACTGTCGGCAGGCACGCCGAAACCCTGCGCAAGCTTTCGCGAGACGTCGCCGAGTATGGGGAATTTCACTGCGCCAAGCCCGTGCCGCACCCAGGCGCGATGGGCGTGCGCGGAATCGACGCGGCCGTCGGGCAAGTAGGCTTCGCAGGTGACGTCGGGGATCGTGTTGCCAATCGAGATCATGTGGGCTCCTAGTCAATCAGTGCAGGATGTGGTGCGTGGGACGCATGGGCGTGGCGGTCGAGACCGCGCGCCATTCGAACGACAGTCGCCGGCAGGCATCGGCCAGGCGGGGGCTGTCCGCTCGGTCGTGCATCCAGGCGAGATGCTGTTCGATCATGCGCGCGAGCTTGCAACAGCCGGTTTGCCGGTAGCGGTGCATCAGCCATAGCGTGGCGGCGATGACGATTTCGTGGGTGTCGTGCTGCTGCGGTGTGTTCATTGCCAGTCTCCTTGCAGGTGCGGGCTGGCTGGCGCGGATGCGCGGGCGGGCGGGATTGGGGCGGCCTCGTGGCCTGCAGGCCGGGCCTGCGAACGGTTTATTTGGTGAGAATCAGCTTGCCGTTCTTGGTGATGCGCAGGCGGTAGTGCTCGCCTTTGTGGCTGATCAGGATTTCCTGACTGCCCTGGAATAAAAAATCCGCCGGGATGATCCCGGGCGGACAAGTCCGCGTTCCAGGCTCGACCGGAAGACGAATGGAGGAGGAGGGCGCATTCGGCATGGCGTGAGGATCCTGTGCGTTTGGTTTGGGGTTCATTCGAGGAATCGCTAATCAGTGTGTTACGAATAATAACGATTCTCATTTATATGTCAAGCGCTCACGGGAAGAAACTCGGCATTGAAACGAAAAAAGCCCGCGCATGCGGGCTTGATGGGTGCTGTACGACGGGTCGTTACGTCTACGGCTTGGTCAAATCCTGATCGGTAGAGACGAGCCTGATCGATCAATCAGGCCTGACTGCATGGGTCAGGGGCGCGATTCTGTCATCGACGCCGGCGTGGGGTGTCCATTCGCCCCGCACCAGCGGTGCGATGTTCAACACCTCGGGCTGTAGCGTGACGTGGGCGATGCCGTGCTGCTTCGCAAGCATGTCGCGGGCTGCGGCCAGAATGTGCAGCCAGTTTGCAAGATCGCGGATATCGAGGTGCGCGGACAGGGCGACGGTGCCCGACGACAGCGTCCACACGTGCAGGTCGTGCACGCGCTGTACACCAGGCAGGGCGGCGAGGTCGTGCCCGACGGATTCGAGCTGGATCTGCAGGGGTACGCCCTCCATCAGCACGTGTACCACCTCGCGCAGCAGCCGCAAGGCCGAGACCAGAATCAGCACTGCCACCAGCAAGGACAGCAGCGGGTCGATCGGCGTCCAGCCGGTGGTGACGATCACGATGCCGGCGCTGATTGCCGCCACCGAGCCGAGCGCATCGCCCAGCACGTGCAGCATCGCGGCGCGGCTGTTGAGGGTGTGTTCGCCGCGGCTCAGGATCCATGCGACGAGCAGGTTGATGCCGAGGCCAATGACGGCGACACCGATAACGGTACCGCCGGCGATCGCGTGCGGGGAACTGAAACGGTCGATGGCCTCGTGCACGATATAGCCGAGCAGGACCAGCATCATCAGGCTGTTGAACAGCGCAGCCAGTACCTCGGCCCGCACCAGGCCATAGGAGTGCCGGATGCTGGGCGGCCGACGTGCCAGCCAGGCCGCCGCCGCGGCCAGGCCCAACGCGGACGAGTCGGTGAACATGTGCGCCGCATCGGACAGCAGCGCGAGCGAACCCGACCACCAGCCGGCCAGGGCCTCGACGCCGGTGAACGACAGCGTCAGCAGCAAGGCGAGGATCAGTTTGCCGTTGCCTCCTTCATAGGACGCATGCGCATGGGCATGATGCACGCCGTGGCCATGACCGTGGTCATGCGCGCTGTGGGCGTGATTATGAGCGGCCACAGTAATCCGTCGGGTCGACTTGCAGGTTGAGGGTCGCGCTGTCCAGCCCCAGCCCGGCGATGTGGTGCAACGCATTGACATAGCGCGCCGACTCGCGCAGCTGGGTCAAGGTCTGCGGGTGCGGGTGGCCGTGCATCCGGGCCAGGCGTGCACGGGACGGGGCGGGCCAGTCGACCTTCAGGTTGGCCAGCACGTCGTCGGCCAGGTCGGGCCGGTTGCAGACCAGCGCCATGTCGCAGCCGGCTTCCAGCGCCGCCGTCACGCGCTCGACCACGCCGCCGGCCACGGCGGCGCCAGCCATGCAGAGATCGTCGCTGAACACGGCTCCGTCGAATTCCAGCTGGTGCCGCAGCAGTTTCTGCAGCCAGACGCGCGAAAACCCGGCCGGCTTGTCGTCGACATTCGGGTAGATCACATGCGCCGGCATGATCGCCGCCAGCCCGGCCTCGATCATCAGGCGGAAAGGCACCAGATCGGCCACAGCGATATCGGCCAGGGTGCGGGGGTCGACCGGAACGTCGACGTGCGAATCCGCCACCACGAAGCCGTGACCCGGGAAATGCTTGCCGCAAGCGGCCATGCCGGCGTCCTTCAGGCCCAGCATTACGGCCTGGCCCAATGCGAACACCGCATGTGGGTCGGCATGAAAGGCGCGGTCGCCGATGACCGACGAGGCGCCGTAATCGAGGTCGAGCACCGGCGCGAAGCTGAAGTCGACGCCGTGTGCACGCAGTTCGCTCGCCAGCACGAAACCGGTTTCGCGTGCGAGGTGTTTCGCCTGTTGCGGATGGGTATTCCATATTTCCCCGAAGGTGCGCATCGGCGGCAGGCGGGTGAACCCTTCGCGGAAGCGCTGCACCCGCCCTCCCTCGTGGTCGACGCCGATCAGCAACGGCGCGGGCTTGAGCGCGTGGATCTCGGTGGTCAGTGCGGCCAGTTGGGCCGGGTCGCAGTAGTTGCGGGAAAACAGGATCACCCCGCCGACCAGCGGGTGGCTCAGGCGGCGGCGGTCGTCGTCGCTGAGCGCGGTGCCTGCCACGTCGAGCATCAAAGGGCCCAGCGTCATGTCCACTCCAGTAAGAACAGTGTCACGGTGTCTCCAGAATCACAAAAGCCAGGATGAGATCGCTTTCGTCGGACAAGGACACATGATGAGCGCTTATTCCGCGTGCCGCCAGCCAGGCATCCAGTTCGGGCGCGCATTGCAGGAAGGGCTTGCCGTGCGCGTCGCGCAGCACGGCGATGTTGCGCAGCGTCACCGGTGCACGCAGGCCGGTTCCCGCCGCCTTGGCGAAGGCTTCCTTGGCGGCGAAGCATTTGGCCAGAAAGCGCGCCGGATCACGGCTGGCACGATAGCCGGCCTGTTCGGCCGGGGCAAGAATGCGCTCCGCATACTGCGTGCCGAAGCGGGCCAGCCCATTGCGGATGCGCTCGGCGTCCAGGAGATCGGTGCCGATGCCGTGGATCATGGCGACACCTTGACCGGCAAGCCGGCAGCCCGGATAGCGTCTGCGAAGGTGTCGAGCCATGCGGCGGGCAGGGCGGACAGCCGGTCGGCCTGCGGCTGCATCGAGGGGCGTGCGAGGCCATAGAGCAGCACGCCTCGGACGGGAATCCGCTGCACGCGGATGCGTTCCACTGCATTCAGATAGGCCGCCTGTTCGGCGGCGGATGGGGGCGCGCCGTCGCGTGCGAATATGCAGGTCTGCAACCAGGTCGGACACAGGCGCGCGGTTGTGATCAGGCGTTCGAATTGCCTGTCCGGCGCGATGCGCGTCTGGTTGATGGCGCGCATGCCGCTGGCGGTCGCGCTGTCGAACTTGAACCACACCTCGCCGTTCAATGCGGCCATTTTCCGCAGACCTTCCTGGACGCGCGGCCGGTCGGCCAGGCTGCCGTTGGTGATCAACACCAGTTTGATTTTCTCGATCAGGTCGAAGTCCGCCATCACCCGGCCGATGCATTCGATGACCTGCGGAAATTCCCGGGCACTCGTCGGTTCGCCGTTGCCCGACAACGCGATGTCGTTCAGGCGTCGTGCGCCCTCGGGCACGCGCGTCTGCATGAAATCGCCGTGGAGAATATCGGCGAGCAGCGCGTGCAACTCGTTTTCAAGTTGCGCCAGATCGATGTCCGGCGCGGTACCGCGCGTCAGATTCGGTACCTGGCAATAGACGCAGGCCCAGTTGCATGCGTTGTTGGGGTTGAGATTGATCCCGACCGACACGCCACCGGCGCGGCGCGAGACGACGGGATAGGCGTATGTCATACCCGCGCTGTCGCGGTCGTGGTTGGTGGAGGTGAGCTGGGCAGACACGTTGCGGGGCGGGAATGTACGAGCGCCCATTCTACTTGAGCCGATGTCGAACCGGGCTTCGATCCGTTGCACGTGAAGGCCTGCAAATCAATGCAACTGGTGGGGTTTCCACATCAGCACGGCGTAGCGTTGCTGGCCCAGCCGTCGGGTTTTCGGGTCATATACGGAGTAGACCAGTTGCCGGGTCTGGTCGGGCGGGCCGAACAGGGTCCGGGCGGCGGCAGGACAGGCGAGCGCGTCGGTCACGCCGAAACGCAGGGTTCCACACACGGCAACCCGGTTGCCCGATTCCAGTGCGCGGGCGTCGATCCAGGGAGACTGGGCGAGATCGGGCCCGGCGAGATCAAACCCATACAGGCCATGCGGATGATCGGGCGAGTAGAAGCTCAGGATATAGGGCAGGGGAAACGTCCCGGCTGCGTACTCGACGGGTTCGGCATAGGCATCGTGGTACAGGCGCGTCGCGTCCTCGGCAATGCGCTGCGGCAGCGCGTAGGCCGGTTGCGCGGGATAGGCGCGGTACTGTCTGTCCCAGATCGCGGCCGCAACAAGCGTCGCCAGGAGATAGATCAACCCGACCCGATAGATTCGTCGTGCGAGCCGTCCGCTGTCGAAACGGGGGGGCGTGAGATCGACCAGGGCCCAGCCGAGGAACATGAGGGCTGGAATCAGCCAGGACGACACGGGACTGATTCCCTGCGCGAGCGCGGCCAGCAGGGTCAGTGCGACGCTTATGGACAGAATGTTCAAGCCCAGCCGGGGCGGTCGCAGCGCTTGATCAAGCGGAACGGTGGGAAGTCGAACGAGGCTTGCGCCCCAGGCCAGCAAGGCGATGCTGCTGAATGCCAGTACGCCCACCAGAGCGACGCCATAGGCTCTGGCGCCATCCGTTGCGCCCAGCACTTCATGCGCTTCGTGCATGTAATGCAGGCTGGGCCAGCCGTGCCGGATAGACCAGGCAATATGCGGTGAGACCAGCAACAATGCGGTTGCGCTGGCGATGGCCGTGCCTTTGAGCAGCGGGATCAGCGGGGGGCGCAGGCTGATCAGGATGGCCAGCCCGATCGCCGCGATGAGCACGAGCGCATAGTATTTGGTGAGCAGGGCAGCGGCGGCGAACGCACCTGCAAGGACGAACCAACGGGCGCGGCTCCGCTCGACCGCATGCAGCAGGCTCCAGGCGAAGCCGGCGACAAACGGCAGCAAGGCGGTGTTGGCGTTGTACTTGAATCCGCTGTCGGGGCCGAAATGGGTGCCCAGCGTGGTGAGCACCACGGCAACCAGCACCGCATCCCAGCTGAGGAGGCGCTTCATCGCCCGTGCCAGCAGCCCCAGCGCGATGGCCAGATTGACCTGGTTGAGCAGATAGTAGGCGTTGTCGCCGACCGGAAACAGCCTGAACCAGGCCGCGGTGATCCAGCCGAACAGCGGCGGATGCTTGTTGGTACCCCATTGCCATTCCATGCCCCAGGCGTAGTTTTCCACCATGTCGGCGCCGTCCAGGTAATGGCGGGTCGCAGCGAAAACGCCCCACCAGACGAGACAAAAGGCCAGGATGTATAGCAGGGTGCGACGAGCTGAGGCGTAATCGAGGTGAGCGTTCAACACGGGGATGCCGGAGCAGCGCGATCTGGAAGTCGGGCGCAGTATCCGGATCCCGGATTACGATTGGCTTACAGCTTCGTCTTCGAACCGGAATTCGAACAGTGCGCCGCCCAGCGCGCTTTTTCCCGCGGTGACGACCGCGCCGTGCTTGCGCGCCACTTCCTGCACGATGGCCAGCCCCAGGCCGCTGCCTTCCGCCGTGCTGCTTTCCGGCGCCCGATGGAAACGTTTGAAGATGAACGGCAATTCCGCTTCGGGGATGCCCGGCCCGCTGTCGGCCACGGAAAAGGTCGGCGGGAATGCCTGGACGGATGCGGTGACCGTCCCGTCTTCCGGGGTGAACTTGAGTGCATTCTCCAGCAGGTTCTTCATGGCCTCCTGGATCAGGACGGCGTTGCCCCGCACCGGGATTGCCTGTTCCGTGCCCTCGAAACCGAGATCGATCCGCCGGCGCGCCGCTGCCGCGACAAACTCGGCCGTCACCTCGCGCGCCAGTTCGGACAGGTCGAACAGCGCATGGGTCGCGCTTTCATGCGCTTCCGAGTGTGCCAACGCCAGCAGTTGGCGCACCAGATGGGTGAGCCGGGAGGCGGCTTTCTGCAGGCGGTCGTAGGTGGGCTGCGCGCACGGGCAGGCGGTATCCGAACGGGCCAGTTCGATTTCCGCCATCAGCACGGCGAGCGGGGTCTTGATCTGATGAGCCGCATCGGCCGTGAAGCGGCGTTGCTCTTCCTGTACCGCCCTGAATCTCATCAGCAGATCGTTGAGGGCGGTGACGACGGACAGCAGTTCCCTCGGGATATTGTCGACCGGGATCGCATCGAGGTCCTGGGCTGATCGGTGGGTAATGCGGCGGCGCAGGTCCTCGAGCGGGCGCAGTCCCTTGCTGATGCCAAGCCAGATGAGCGGGAGCGAGAGGATAAGGGAAAATGCCTGCGGCACGAGTACGCCGCGAAGCAGATGCAGGGTCAGTCGGTCGCGCCGGTTCGTGGTTTCCGCCACCTGGATTTCGAAGCCCGGAAGCTCCCCCCGCTCGCCTTTCAATACGGCGCGTCTCAGCTTCCTGTCGTCCAGGGAAATGGTGTCGAATGCCGCGCGCTTGTCGCCGCCGCTGCCCGTGGGTCCGTAGGTCAGGCGGCGATCCCCGGCAAGCAAGGTGCCGCGGGCGTCGTAAATGGCGAAATAACGCTGGTCCCGGGCGTCGCGGATGAGCAGGCTGAATCCCAGGGAATCCGGTTCGATCTTCCCATTGCTTTCCAGCGTTGCCGCCACCAGTTCCTCCAAGTCGTCCGTGATCTCTTCCAGGACGAGGTCGCGTTCCGTTTCCGCAAGATGGGAGGCATTGCGATAGGTGGTATAGGCGCTGACCGACAGCAGGACCACAAGCGGGATCAGCAGCCATCCCAACAGGGCGCGGGTCAATGTGGGGCCGGCGCGGCGCGTTTCAGTCAGAGGAGCCATCGGATGACTCGATCAGGTAGCCCAGCCCGCGCACGGTTCGGATGGTGATGCCTGCAGGCTCCAGTTTTTTGCGCAGGCGATGGATATAGACTTCGATCGCGTTTGATCCCACGGTCGCGTCCCAGCTGGAAATGGCGGAGGTCAGCGCCTGCTTGGAGATGACCTTTCCCGCCTTGTGCAGCAGACTGGACAGGACTTCCCGCTCGCGGCTGGACAATTCGATTTCGGCGTCGTCCAGAAAAACCTGCCGGCTCACGGTGTCGTAGCGCAGTCTGCCCAGTTCCAGGCTGGCCGACGCCGCGCCGCCGTGATGGCGCCTGACGAGCGCGCGCAGGCGGGCCTGCAATTCCGCGAGGGCGAACGGCTTGGACAGGTAGTCGTCCGCGCCGCTGTCCAGCCCCGCCACCCGATCGGCGATCGCCTCGCGCGCGGTCAGGATCATCACGGGTAGGTGACTGCCGTGTTTGCGCAGGCGCTTGAGCACGTCTAGTCCGTCCATGCGCGGAAGGCCAAGGTCCAGCACCAGGGCATCGTAGGTTTCGCTGCTGAGGGCAAGATCGGCCGCCACGCCGTCGCTGACCCAGTCGACGCTGTAGCCTTCCTGTCTGCATGCGCGCAGGAGCAGATCCGCCAGCGCAGGATCGTCTTCGGTCAGCAGGATGCGCATCGAGGCGTGTCGGAAATCGTGTAAGGAGTTTGAAAGGCAGTCAGGCGCATTCTGCATCAACCCATACTGGATGCGAAACCGGAACCGATGCGCCCACACAAGCTTCATCCCCACGATCTTTCCGTTCTGCCTGTTGCGGAATGGAAAACCTTCCCGTCGACGGCCGAGAAGAGCATGGCCGATCGACAGCATTTTTCCGTCCAGCCGCGCGACTGGATCCCCGGGCTATCGATCGTCATCCCGTGCTACAACGAAGCGGAGAATCTGAACCGCCTGCTGCCCCGTTTGCAAAGCGTGCTGCAGTCGCTGGTGACGGACTGGGAAGTCATCCTGGTGGATGACGGCAGCCGCGACGCCACGCACGAAGTATTCGCCTTCTGGTCGGCCCAGCCGGGATTCCAGGTCATCCAGCTGTCGCGCAATTTTGGCAAGGAGGCGGCGCTCACGGCAGGCCTGGAGTCGTCGCGTTGCGAAACCTGCCTGATGATGGACGCCGACCTGCAGCATTCGCCCGAGCTGATTCCCGCGATGCTGGCGCAATGGCAGCAAGGTTATGACGTGGTCTACGCCGTGCGCGAGCACCGCCGCGACGAAGGGATGTTCAAGCGTCTGGGCGCCCGCTGGTTCTACCGGCTGGTGAATGCCGGCGCGCGCTTCCAGGTGCCTGCGGATGCGGGTGATTTCCGTCTCATGGACCGGACGGTGGTCGATGCGCTGCTCGCCCTGCCGGAGCGCAACCGTTTCATGAAGGGCTTGTATGCGTGGGTGGGATTCAAGACCGCTGAAATTTCCTACGTGCCGGACGTCCGGGGCAGCGGACGCAGCACCTTCAACCCGTTTCATCTGCTACGGCTGTCCTTCGACGGCCTGACGGCGTTCACCACCTGGCCGTTGCGTATCGCCAGTCTGCTGGGCTTCATCCTGGCGTTGCTGGCGTTCGCCTATGGCGGCTACCTGGTCGTCGACTATTTCCTGCGGGGGATTGCCGTTCCGGGGTGGACCACGATCGTGGTGGGCCTGATGTTGTTTTCCGGGATACAGCTCATCGGGCTGGGCGTGCTGGGCGAGTATGTCAGCCGCATCTTCGAGGAGGTCAAGGGGCGCCCCTTGTACGTGGTCCGGCGCCGCGCTGGACGGGGCTTGCGGGATGCACAGCCATGATCGCGGGATGGAACAGGAAGGAAGCAGGACTGTTCCTGCTGGCGCTGGCCTGGCTTGCGTTGACATTGGGAGTCAGGCCGCTGGCCTTGCCTGACGAGGGTCGCTACGTCAGCGTCGCCTGGGAAATGCTGAGTTCGGGAAACTGGCTGTACCCCACCCTGAACGGCCTGCCCTTCTTCCACAAACCGCCCCTGTTTTACTGGATCACGGCGAGCAGCCTGGGGATGTTCGGCCTCCACGAGTGGGCAGCCCGCATGGCGCCGCTGTTCGGGGCCGGGATCGCGGCCTTCACCTTGTATGGCTTCGCCCTGCGGCAAAAAGGCACGACGGTCGCGCGCTGGTCCTTGTTGATCCTGGTGACTCAGCCTTTCTTCTTCGGCGCAGCCCAGTTCGCCAATCTCGACATGCTGGTGGCCGGCCTGATCGTCACGACCATCCTGCTGGCGGCTGAAGCGGGACTGAATGCGGAAAGGGATCTGCCCTACAAGAGCCTGCTTGCAGGCGCGTATCTGGGCGCGGCGCTGGGCGTTCTGGCCAAAGGGCTGATCGGCGCCGTGCTGCCGGGAATGGTGCTGGTCGTCTGGCTGACGTGGAATCGCCGGCTGGTCCTGATGCGCAAGCTGGTCTGGCTGCCCGGCCTGGCTATTTTCCTGCTGGTTGCCGTCCCCTGGTTTGTCGCCATGCAGGCGCGGTTCCCCGATTTCCTGAATTACTTTTTCGTCTACCAGCAGTTCCAGCGATTTGCCGAAGGCGGATTCAACAATCCCTTGCCGTTCTGGTTTTATCCGCCCGCCATCCTTCTCCTCATCCTGCCCTGGTCCTGGTGGCTGCCGGCCGCGTTGAAACGCACACGGCTGCAGGCCGAAACGAAGCCGACGATCCGCTCCCTGATGTGGATCTGGCCGGCCGTGATCGTGGGCTTCTTCTCCATTCCGTCCTCGAAGCTGGTGGGCTACGTGCTGCCCGTGCTGCCGCCGCTGGCCTATCTGATAGCCGAGGGTCTGGTACGTAAATGGGGGAATGTGCCGAACCCGCGTTTTCTGAAGGGGTTCGCGCTCGTCGCCGGTGTGGCGTGCCTATCCGCGATCGTGGCCAACAACCTGTTCAACCACAAGACGGACCGCCACTTGAGCAGCCTGGTCGCCGCGCAGCGGCAGGCAAGCGAACCCGTCATGTTCCTGCGGGAACAGTATTTCGACATGCCGTTCTATCTTGGGTTGACGGAGCCGGTCGAAATATTCGACGACTGGAGTGTGGCCAATACCTCGAAAAACGATAACTGGCGCAAGGTCATGGCCGACGCGGGAAAATTCGACCCGGAAAGGGCGAACCGGTTGCTGATCGACCACAGCCGGCTCGAGCATTTCGTGTGCAGCCACCCGGTCTCATGGCTGGTCGCGCCGAAAGGGACGGAGGGGGAATATCCCTACCTACGGAACATCGCACCGCTGGCGACCCACAAGTCGACCGTGGTCTGGCGGCTGACGCGCAGCGAGGTGTCGTCTAGGGGCGGATGCCGGCAAACGCCCAGCGACGACTCAGCAGATAAGTCACCACCGCTACGCACAGCAGGATGATCGCCAGCAGGAAATGATAGGGAACCCGGCTGGTGTGCAGCAGAATGGCATAGGCCGATTCATTGATGGCGAATCCCGCAGCGGACAACAGCAGGAAACGGCTGGCCGATTGCAGCACAGGTGCGTCGTGATCGGCAAACGTGAGCAGCTGGTGGCCGCCGTACGAGACGGTGAATGCACACAGCCAGCCGCCGACGTTGGCGACCAGGGGGGCGATGTGCATCTTTTCCACCAGCAGGATGACCGTGAGGAGATGGACGAGTGCGGCGGTACTGCCCACCAGGATGAAGACAACCGGGCGGTGACGAAGCAGAAACATGGGGAATTCGCCAGGGAAGATTCCCGGCATTCTACGGGATGACTACCCTGCTACAACCTGAACCGATATCCGCACGACGCGTCATCAGCGTGTGCGTGGACGACTTCGGCCAGCACGAAGGCATCAACCGGGCCGCGCTGGAACTGGCGGACCGGCGCCGCGTTTCCGCCGTGAGCTGTCTTGTAGACGGACCAGCCTGGCCTACGGGCGCACGTGCGTTGCGGGAGCGTACGAATGGCGTGGAGATGGGCCTGCATCTCAACTTTACCGAGGATTTCGGTCAGGGGGGGTGCCATGCGCTGGCCGGTCTGATTGCGCGTGCCTATGGCCGCCAGCTCGATCGCGTCCGGATCCGCATGGCGGTTGGTCGGCAGTTCGATCGTTTCGAGCAGGCCATGGGGCGGCTGCCGGATTTTGTCGACGGGCATCAGCATGTGCATCAGTTGCCCGTGATACGCGACCAACTCATTGCGGTCATGGATCAACGCTATGGTTCGGCCCGGCCCTGGCTGCGCTCGACGCTTCCGGCAGAGGGTTGCCCGCCGTCCACCGCATTCAAAGCGTGGCTGATCGGCCGACTTGGCGCAAAGTCATTGCACGCGCTGGCCCGCCGGCGGGGCTATCCGCAAAACAGTCATCTCGTCGGCGTATACGGATTCGGGCTTTCGGAAACGGATTATCTGCTGAGAATGAAAGCATGGCTCGCATGCGCAGGTGACGGCGACGTACTGATGTGTCATCCGTCTTTGCCATGGCCGGGCCAGGATCCGCTGCAGGATGCCAGGAATCGGGAATACCGGGCGTTGTCGGGCGAGTCATTTTCCGCGTTACTGGAATCTGCCCGGCTTGAAGTCGGGCCGCTGCAGGGCCGGTGGGCACCCGTGGTGAAAGAGGCAGGCGGGCGACGCGAATCTGGAGTCTAGCGGGGGCGGTGAGATTCGAACTCACGACGGACTACTCTTGACGTACTTTCAAGACCTGTGCAATCGACTACGCTGCCACTCCTCCAGCGTACGCCTTATTGCAATACAGCCTGGGTGAGAGGGACTGTATTTCTACACGTTCTGTTTTTTATTTTTACATCGTCCAGCCGATTACGGAAAATCCAGCCAGTAAAAATCCTGTCAAATCGACGGGATTTCATAAAACACTAATTCTTTCAATCGATCAGAAATGTTTGTAGTGTTTTTTCAATTGCTTCACGACTTCCCACTGCGACTTCAGGCCTTTAGAAAACTCCACATAGTCACCCGCCTTGATCGTCACGGTTTCGCCGCCTTGAGGTGTGACGGTGAATTCGCCTTCCAGTACGTAGGCTTTTTCAGTCATGGCGAAATCCAGAGGAAATTTGGATGGCGCGCAGTCCCAGATGCTCCAGCTGGTTACGCCCAGTTCTTTCAGTTTTTCTTGTGACGGGTTGTGATCGATAGTGATTTGAGTCATGACGTTTCCTTATGATTGAAATGGAAAATCTGCAAAAAAAATGCCGCAAACCGCGGCATACGTGTCTGGCGGAGGCGGTGAGATTCGAACTCACGGATGGCTTGCACCATCGCCGGTTTTCAAGACCGGTGCCTTAAACCGCTCGGCCACACCTCCACGGCGCGCATTGTAGCGGGTTCGTCCGGCCTTGTGCGCGACACGCCCCGTCAGGAACGGGTTGACGTGGCTTCAACACGAGATGTCGGATTTTCGTTAGCGCATGCTGCGCGAATCAGGCGCGGGCCGTTCAAAGCTGAACAAAACCAAGGCATTGACCATGGCACCGTGCGGCCGCTTGTTTGGCATAAATGGTGCTGGTCTGCAGACGTCAGAAACAAGTCGACGTCCGCCATGAGCGATTTATTTGAGATGTTGAGTACGATCACCCGCCGCAGAAAAGCCGAGGCGGGATCGCCGTTCGCCTCCGTGAAGGCGACCGAGAAATGGCTGAAAAACCTGCATGCGGATTCGGACTACGATGCGCACCACGTGCTGGTCGAAGGCCTAGAGCGTTTCAACGCGGAAAATGAGCCGGCCACGCTCGGTCGGATGAAATCGCTGATGAAGCTGGAAGAGGCGGGTTTGCCCCTGCAGTCCCGCATCATCGAGCAATATGTGCGCAACCAGGCCGCGTTCCGCCTGGCGCGCCAGGCGCTGTGGCGCGAATCATGGGTGTTCTGGTCGATGCTGGCCGAAGCCTGGCTCTGCATGCTGAAGCAGGCGTACCGCAATCCGGCCAGCGCCGAACTCAAACCGTTTGCCGCCGAGATGGCCGCTCGTGCGGTGCGCTATGCCGGGCGGGTCATGCGCTGGGACTACCATCAGGCACGCAATCCGGCCGCATCGGCGTGGCGCCGCGTGCACAAGATATATCGCCTGATCGAGCGTGACGGGTTTGCCACCCAGGCGGTGCAGATCGATGGACAGTCCACGCACTGCGCTCGCGAATACACGCTGGTCGTGCTGATGGGGCTGGTGCATCCGCTCGGCTACCGTGCGCAGGAAATCGAATCTATCGCCCAGCTTCTCGAGCGCTATGAGCCTCTGTCGTTGCCTGCCACCGTACCGCTGCGCGATGTGCATACCCACCTGGTGGATCTCTCGCTGAGTGAGGGAGCAGCCGTGCTGGAAAGCGAGTGGGTGCAGGGTCGCCGCCTGCGCTACTTTGCGCTCGGCCCGCTGGTCGATTACCTGAAGTCGCTCGATGAGGCCGCGACGGAGGTCGACAGCGGACTGACCCGCCAGGTCGCGAGCCTGATCGAGCGCGGCGGCATCCGACGCGGACGCCAGCGTACGAACCGTTTCGGGCGCGTGTGGGTGGCGGCGGGCATGGAGAAGATTCTGAGCGCGCTGTCCCATTCCGATTCGGCCAAGGGCAGTCCTGACCTCGAACCGTGGATGCTGCGCGACGAGAGCACCGAGGGCATGGGATTCTCCCTGGCCGAGTCGACAGCGTTACCGCATGGCCGGTTGGTGGCCGTGAGTTGGGACCCGTCGGAGAACGTGTGGCAATTGCTGGCGATACGCTGGGACCGTGAGGAAGGCGGTCAGCATCTGGTGGGCACCCAGCGCCTGTCGCGCCATCCCAAGCGGGTGGAAGTCTATTTCGAGACGGAGGTGCAGGGCGTGACCCGGGAGCCGACCTGGGCCGTATTCCTGCCGATGACCCACACCGAGCAGGGTGTGAGCAATCTGCTGATTCCGAAAACGCATTACCAGTTGGGCGCGCCGTTGATGCTGCGCGACGGCGACGTCGTCTATCGGCTGCGGCTGGGCGAAGTGCAGGAGGGCCACGAAGGCTGGCTGCGTGTCGGCATGGACGTGGTCGGACGGGAGCAGTTCGTCGCCGCCGCCTGAGCGTATAGCGGATTCAGCGCGTGCGGATGTCCCCGAAATGAAAGTCGAATGAGCCGGCGCGGCGGTCGTTGAAATACTGTTCCAGCGTCGCACGCACGGTGCGGAAAGCGATGTCGTCCCAGGGGATCTCGGCTTCGGTGAAGAGCCGGGTTTCGAGCGACTCGATGCCGGGCTGAAAGTCGAGATCGAGCAGCCGAGCGCGGAACATGAAATACACCTGATTGATATGCGGCAGGTTGTACAAGGTATACAGCCCGCCCACTTCGATGCGCGCGCCGGCTTCTTCCCAGGTTTCGCGCGCCGCGCCTTCGAGCGTGGTTTCGCCGTTCTCCATGAAACCGGCAGGCAGGGTCCACAGGCCGTATCTGGGTTCGATGGCGCGCCGGCACAGCAGTACCTTGTCCTCCCATTCGGGGATGCAGCCGACGACCATCTTGGGGTTCTGGTAGTGGATGGTGCCGCAGTCGGGGCACACATGACGTGGCAGGTGGTCGCCGCTGGGCACGCGCAGCACCACGGTGCCGCCACATTCACTGCAAAAATTCATGCTGCATCCATTCAGTCCAGTTGGCCCCACGGTAGCAAAATCCCCCCACATCGATCAAGGGCGAAACTGGAATGCGCGTGCCTGAGCGATTATCATTTGGTCTCACTCAGCGTTGTTGTCAAGCCCATGCGCCCTTCCCACATAGAAACCATTCTCAACCGTGAATTCGAGAGCGCCGCCGACGGCCATCACACGCCAGTGATGCTGTGGGGCCCGCCGGGCGTCGGCAAATCACAGATCGTCGCCAAGATCGCCCAGCAGCATGGCGTGCCGTTGATCGACATCCGCCTGTCGCAAATGGAGCCGACCGACCTGCGCGGCATCCCGTTCCGCAGCGGCCAGCTAGTCGAATGGTCGATCCCTTCGGTGCTGCCGGATGCCGAGCGCCACGGCCCGTCGGGCATCCTGTTTCTCGACGAGATCACCTCGGCGCCGCCGTCGGTGTCGGCCGCAGCCTACCAGTTGATTCTCGACCGTCGCCTGGGCGAATACAGAGTGCCGGACGGCTGGGTGATCTTTGCCGCCGGCAATCGCCAGGGCGACCGCGGTGTGACCTATGCGATGCCGGCGCCGCTGGCCAACCGCTTCACCCATTACGAGGTCGAGGTGAACCTGGACGACTGGGTGGACTGGGCGCACAGCGAGGACATCGACCCGCGCGTGATCGCCTTCCTGCGTTTCCGCCCCGACCTGCTGTTCAGCTTCGACCCGGCGCATACGCCGATCGCCTTTCCCAGCCCGCGCTCGTGGGAATACGCGCACCGCGCGCTGCAGAAATTCGACAAGACCGATCTGCTGGCCGATGCGCTGATGGCCTGCGTCGGCCAGTCGGCCGGCCTGGAGCTCAAGACCTTCGTTGACAACATGGCGCAGATGCCCGATATCGATGCCATCATCGCCGGCGAGGCGGCGGACGTCCCTGACGGTATCGACCTGCAGTATGGCGTCGCGGCCGCACTGGTCCGGCGTGCGCTGAAGGCGGCCGACAGCGGCAATGCCACGGCAGTGTACGGCAACATCCTCAAGTACGCGCAGCGTTTCCCGCAGCGTGAAATGGGCGTAATGCTGGTGAGCGACCTGCACCGCGCGGTGGGGCGTCCGCTGTTCGCCGTGCCGGCGTTTTCTGAATGGGCCAACAGCATCACCGATCTGGTTTTATACGAGCATTGAGGTCCCATGGCTGAAGCCAACGACGCCGCGCTCGAACCCATCCTCACCAAACTCGCCGCGGCGCGCACGCGGCTCATCATGGAGCGCCCGTTTCTCGGCGCGCTGGTGATGCATCTACCGCTGAAAGTCGGCGGCGAGGGATGCACGACTACCGGCACCGACGCGCAGGCCTTCTATTTCAATCCGAAATTCATCGACAACCTCAATCTCGCGCAGACGCAGTTCGTGCTGGCGCACGAGGCGATGCACTGTGCGATGGGCCATACCCACCGCCGCAACCATCGCGTCAAGCGGCGCTGGGACGTGGCCTGCGACCACGCGGTCAATCTCATCCTGATCGAGGAAGGCCTGAAGCCGCCGCTGCATGGCATCCTCGCCGACCAGAACTACATGACGCTGTCGGCGGAGGAAATCTATCCGCTGATCCCCGAGGACACGCCGGAAGAGTCCTTCGACCAGCACATGTTCGACAACGACAACGACTCCGGCGCCAGCCCCGACGAGAACCAGCGCCAGGACAACCCGGACGCCGGCGAATCGGGGGGGCAGGGCAAGGAAGGCCAGAGCCAGGCTGAGGAAAAAGAGGGCAGCGGCAGCCAGGCCTCACAGAAGCCCAATGAGTTGTCGCCCAGCGAACGCGAGGAACTCGCCGAGCAGTGGAAGAATCGCCTGGCCGCCGCCGCCCAGGCCGCTCGCCAGGCAGGCAAGCTGTCGCAGTCGATGATGCGCTGGGTCGACGATCTGCTCGCTCCCAGCCTGCCATGGCGCGCGCTGCTGGCGCGTTTCTTCGCGGTCAACCAGCGCGACGACTATTCGTGGCGCCGGCCGTCCCGGCGCGAGGGCGACGCGCTGCTGCCACGCCTGTCGAGCGAAGGCATCGACGTGGTGGCGGCGATCGACACCAGCGGCTCGATCAGCGACGAGGAATTGCGCGAGTTCGTCACCGAGCTCGACGCTCTGAAAGGCCAGGTGCGCGCGCGCGTCACCCTGCTGGCATGCGACAACCATGTGGCGGAACAGGCGCCGTGGGAATTCGAGCCTTGGGACGCCATGCAACTGCCGACCGACCTCGAAGGGGGGGGCGGTACCGACTTCCGTCCGGTGTTCGCCTGGGTCGAACACGAGAATCGCAGCCCCAACATGCTGGTATATTTCACCGATGCCGAAGGCGATTTCCCCAAAGTTCCGCCGAATTACCCGGTGATCTGGCTGGTCAAGGGCAAGGGCGTGGTGCCCTGGGGCGAACGGGTGCAGCTGAATTGAGCGCGCCGCCCGACCGCGTCCGCAGCTTCCTCTTCGAGCAACTCGACATCCGGGGCGCGTGGGTGCAACTGGGCGGCGCCTGGCGCGAGATGACGGCGGGCCGCAATTACCCTGAGCCGGTCCTCGAACTGCTCGGCCAGCTGGCGGCGGTGACCACGCTGATCACTGCCAACCTCAAGCAAGCGGGGCGACTGACCTTCCAGCTGCGCGGCGACGGCGACGTATCGCTGCTGGTGATTGACTGCGACGAGCAGTTACGCCTGCGCGGCATGGCGCATGCACCGTCGGAGCTCTCTTCAGGCAGCCTGCCGGCCCTGCTGGGCGACGGTTCGCTGACGCTGATACTCGACACGGCCGACATGCGCCAGCCCTACCAGAGCCATGTACCGCTGCAGGGCGAGACGCTCGCCGCCGTATTCGAGCATTACCTCGCGCAGTCCGAGCAGGCGCCGACCCGGTTGTGGCTGGCGGCCAATCACGAGGTGGCGGCGGGCCTGTTTTTGCAGGCGTTGCCGGGCGCGGCCGCGCGCGATGCCGATGGCTGGAATCGGGTGCAGATCCTGGCCGGCACGGTGCGTGCCGACGAATTGCTCGACCTCGGCGCGATCAAGCTGATCGAACGCCTGTTTCCGGAAGAGGATGTGCGCGTGTACGACCCGCGCCCGGTCAGTTATCACTGCCCGTATGATCCGGACAAGATCTATTCCATGTTGCGCAGCGTCGGGCGTGCAGAATGCGAAGCCATTCTTGCCGAGCAGGGTGAAATACGGGTGCACGACGACATCTGCAACCACGAGTACGTGCTGGATGCGGCCGCGGTGACGGCCTTGTTTGAATGAAAGGATGAGCGATGCGGACAGAATGGATACTGGCAGGGCTGCTGATTTTCGCGAACGGGGCACAGGCGGAGGACGGACGCTACCAGGCTTTGCCGCTGGCCGGGGCCGAGGGCGGCAAGGGTGGCGGGCGGGCGCTCATTCTCGATACCCGCGACGGCCATGTATGGATCTGGAGCGAGAACGAACTCATTACTGCGCCGGATGGCCACCGCCGTTATGGCACGGGCTTCATCTATCAGGGCAAGCTGCGCCCCGGCAATCAGGCGGGCGAGTTCATCGAACAGAAGGCCAAGTGAACGTGCGGCTTCGCCTGGCGCCCGGTCTTGGGCGGGGCGGCGGACGACCTATGGCTTAAGGCGAAGCCTGTCCGGGCCGATATGTGCTCATACTTGCGCACCCATCCGAGAAAAATGCAGACCGAGTCAGCCCCCCAACCCGCTTCCCCCCAGGCTGGACGCCAGAAAATCCGCCTGGGCGACCTGCTCGTCGAGCAGAAGGTCATCTCCAGCGCCGACCTGGACATCGCACTGGCGGCGCAGAAGAAAAGCGGGCGCCGCCTGGGCCGCATCATCGTCGAAAGCGGGCTGGCAGGCGAAAACGACATTGCCCAGGCGCTGGCGTTTGCGTCCAGTGCGGTCTCGGAGACGGACAGCGTCGTGCAGGTGGAGGATGGCCGCATCGTCGCCATCGGCGGAATGATGAAGCAATCCTTCGACGGTAGCGCCAACCGTGTGCCCGGGCCGGGCCAGGTGCCGCTGTTGGGGTACTTCTTTGGCAATACCAACCAGAGTTCGAAGAAGAGCGAACTGGTGATCCTCATCAAGCCGACCGTCATCGATCGCCAGGAAGATTGACAGGCGGATGCGGAAGCGACCCAGGCACGCCTCGACAAACTCGAGCGACAACCGGCGACACCATGACGGCAGTGGCTTTCTCCAACTCCGAAAATTCGCTGGGTGCAGCCGGCGAGTTTTACGGTGGCGGAAAGCCGATGCCTTCGACCAACGGCCGCCATTCCCTCTCCTATCTTGCCCATTTCGGACTTGCCGAAGCGCCTTTTGGACTGACCCCGATACCGATTTCTTTTTTGCCTCGCCACCGCATCAGGAAGCGCTGGACACGCTCCTCTATGCACTGGAAAGCGGCGAGGGCTTCATCAAGATCGTCGGCGCGGTCGGGACCGGAAAAACCCTGCTGTGCCGGACCCTGCTGGCCGAACTGCCTAGGCGCTGCCGTGCGCTCTATCTTCCCAACCCCGCGCTCGATCCGCTCGGCATCCTGTTTGCCGTCGCCGAGGAACTGGGCCTCAAGCTGACGGGAAAGGAAAGCTATTACCGCGTCCACAAGGCGATCCAGACGCGGCTGATCGCGCTGGCCAGGCGTGGCACGCGCGTGGTACTGATCCTCGACGAGGCCCAGGCGATCTCGCTGGAGAGCCTGGAAACGGTCCGGCTGCTGTCCAACCTGGAAACCGAGAAGCGAAAATTGCTGACAATCGTGCTGTTCGGCCAGCCGGAACTGGATGAGCGGCTGCAGGCCATTCCGCAACTCAAGACCCGGATCAGTTTCCATGATCGCCTGCGCCCTCTGCAGCGCGAGGAACTTGTTGCCTATCTGTCCCATCGCCTGGCGCGCGCGGGTTTCGAATCCGCCGCCTTGCCGTTCAGCCCGCGTGCCGTCGGGTTTTTGTACGAGGCCAGCGCTGGCGTTCCGCGCGTGGTCAATGTCATTGCCCACAAGGCGCTCATGCTGGCGTATGGAAAAGGCCTGCATCGTGTCGGCGGGCGCGAGATGCGAGAGGCCGCACGCGACACCCTGGCGGCCAAGTCAATCAATCGCACTGCACGATGGGTGCTGCTCGTTCTGGCGACGCTGGGGGCGGGCGCCGCAACCGCAGGCTGGTTGTACCTGATTGCGTAGACCGTTCCATGCCGGATTTCGATTGAACGTATGAGTATCATCAACCAGACGTTGCGTGCGCTGGACGCGCGCCAGACCGATCACGCTTCCCACCGGACACCGCCATCCCCACTCGTCGTGGCGAAGCGGCGCAGGATGCCGCTATGGGGCGCCGTCGCCCTGCTATTGCCGCTTGCCGGACTGGGGATATGGCTGGCTGCCGTACGTCCCCTGCAGCCGCATGCGGCGGGCGAGCGACGTGTCGCGATCCGGTCTGTGGCCGTGTCTGCGCCGATGTCGCCGGCGGTGTCCTTCGCGCAAACTCCAGTCAAGGCACCCACCTCTCCCGTTGTCGTTGCATATCAGGCCGGATCGGCGGATGCGGAAAAAGAAAAGAAACGGTTGGCGCCGGCCAATCCCCCCAAGCTGCCCGAACCCGCCGCGGCGATCGCGACGGTGAGCATGTCAGGTCACGCTGTGGCGCAGCAGCCGGCCATTCGCAAGGAAGTCAATCAACCCACACCCCGGGAAGCGGCCGACGAACGCTATCGCAAGGCATTGACGCTCATCCGGACAGGGCAGGCGGATCGGGCCCGGGCGCTGCTGGAAGAGGCGCTTGTATTGTCTCCTGAGCATGTTGCTGCGCGCGAAGCGCTGGCGGCGTTGTTGAGCGATGCCGGCCGCAATCAGGAGGCCGAAAAGATCTTGCGCATCGGGCGCGCAGCGAGCCCGGAACATGCGTGGTTTGCACTCAGCCTTGCCCGCCTGCAGGCGGCACGCGGGGATACGGAAGGCGCGGTTGCAAGCTTGCAGAGCGGGATGGGTGGGCGCGGTGTCGATGCCGATTACCATGCGACGCTGGCGGCGCTGCAGGTGCAGCTCAAGCAATATCCCGATGCCGTGCGGCAATACGAGCTGGCGCTTGAGATGCAACCGGGCTCGGGAATCTGGTGGGTGGGCTTGGGACTCGCCCTGGCCGCCCAGGGAAAAAACGACAAAGCGCATTCCGCCTACCGGCGCGCGCGCATGGCAGGCAATCTGCCGGATACGCTCGAGGAATTTGTCCGCGCCAAACTCGCCGACTAGCAATCGGCGGGCACAGCGAATATGTTGAAATCCCATGAGTTGCGCGAACGTAACCAGGGCATGGCCCAGGAGCTGTGGTAATTACACAACGCAAATTTTTCGCAATGGAAGAAAATTAATAGATTGTGGTTTTCTTTTGCCGATTTGTTAGAATTCCGCGCGTCGGCTGGATCTCAAGTCCCGGACCGATCTCTGGTGTGGGTTTTTATATTCGTAATAAAGGGAAATCAAATGAAATATTCCGTTCTCCTGGCTGCTCTGCTGGCTGTTTCCATGACCGCTTGCGGCAAAAAAGAAGAAGCTGCTGCTCCCGCTGAAGCGCCCGCTGCTGCTGCTCCTGCTCCGGAAGCTGCTGCGCCCGCTCCCGCTCCGGAAGCTGCTGCTCCGGCCGCTCCTGCTGATGCTGCTGCTCCGGCCGCTCCTGCTGACGCTGCTGCTCCGGCCGCTCCTGCTGACGCTGCTGCTCCTGCTGCCAAGTAATTCCAGGTTCAGGAACGTAAAACCGGCCTTTGGGCCGGTTTTTTTATGCCTGCAAGAAACGATCGAGCCGGGTCAGGGCTTCAGCCAGCCGGGGCAGGGGCTGGGTATACGCAAAGCGGACATGGCGCGCGGCGTGAAAATGGCCAAAATCGATCCCTGGCGTCACCGCAACGCCCGCCTGATCGAGCAACTGGCCGGCGAAGGCGTGGCTGTCCTGGGTGAAACGGCTGCAGTCGGCATACAGGTAAAACGCGCCCTGTGGGGTCACCGGAATGGCGAAGCCTCGTTCGCGCAAGGCGGGCAGCAGAAAATCGCGGCGGGCCCGGAGTTCGGCCTTGCGGGTTTCGAGTTGATCCAGCGTCGCGGGCGAGAAGGCCGCCAGCGCGGCATGCTGGGCCGGGGTGGACGCCGCCAGGAACAGGTTCTGCGCCAGACGTTCCAGCGCCGGCATGGCCCAGGCAGGTGCGGCCAGCCAGCCGAGCCGCCAGCCGGTCATCAGGAAATACTTGGAAAAACTGTTGACGACGAACACGTCGTCCCAGCGCGCGGCCGTGTGCTCATCGCCGTCGTAGGTCAGCGCCAGATAGATCTCGTCGACAATCAAGGCCACGCCCTGCGCGTGGCACCAGTCGTGGATGCGTGCAAGCTCGTCGGCTGAAATGCCGGTGCCGGTAGGATTGGACGGGCTGGCAATCAATACGGCACGGGTGGCCGGGGTGGCGTTGCGCTCGATGGCTTCGAGGGTGAGCTGGAAGCCGCTGTCGGAATCGACTGGGATGCTGACGGCGCGCGCATCGCAGAACCCGGCGAAATGGCGATTGCACGGATAGCCCGGATCGGCCATCAGTACCTCGTCGCCTGGCCCGGCCAGGAGGCCCAGCGCCAGCAGCAGGGCACCGGAGGCGCCGGGGGTCACCACGATTCGCGCCGGATCGACCGTGGCCTGCCAGCGCGTGGCATAAAACCCCGCGATGGCTTCGCGCAGCGCCGTTAAACCCAGGGCGCCGGTGTAATGCGTGTGGCCGGCGCGCAGCGCGGCGATGCCGGCTTCGACGATGGGCTCGGGGGTGGCGAAGTCGGGCTCGCCGATTTCGAGGTGGATGATGTCGCGCCCGGCGGCTTCGAGTGCCTGGGCCTGCGCCAGGATGGCCATGACGTGGAAGGGCGCGATGCCATCCATGCGTGCCGCGATATTGGGCTTAGTCGTGCTCATGGAATTCCAGTCGTTGCCCGGAGGGCATGGCTGCCAGTGGATGCTGGCGAAAGAACTGCTGCAGCTGTTGGTAAACTGCCGGATATTCCGCATCGAGCAGGTGCGGCGTCTCGAAGAATACTTCAGTTAGTACCGCAAAGAACTCGGCAGGATCGGCCGTGGCGTAGGGGTCGATGGCCGTGTCCTCGCCTGAATCGACGCGTCTGCACAGATCCTCGTAGGCCGTACTGAAATCCTGTGCCCAGGCAGCGGCATCCATGCCGCGATGCAGCGGCGGGAACCCGTTGGCGTTGCCGTTCAGCATGTCCAGCTTGTGCGCGAATTCGTGCAGAACGACATTGAAACCGTCGGCCTGGCCGCTGGCTTCGACGTCGGCGCGCGACAGCACCAGAGGGCCGCCCAGCCAGGATTCGCCGGACAGGATATCGCGCGAGTGGTGCACCACCCCGGCCTCGTCCATTTCCTCACGAGAACGCAGAAATTCATCGGGATAGAGAATGATCTCGCTCCAGCTGCGGTAGCTGTCCTCGCCGAGGTTGAGCGTCAACAAGCAGGCCTGCAACGCGATGGCAAGCCGGATGGAATCATCGATCCCTGAGTCGCCCGCTGCGGAAAAGGTCTTGTCGTGGATGAACAAGCTGGCGGACTCCCGCAGGCGTGTCCGCTCCGAGGCATCCAGTCGGTGCAGGATCGGCAGATTGGCGAGCGCGGCCTCGAAGGCATCGACCGGGATGGCGTGCCGCGCGAGGATGCGGGCCCGGCGCCAGCGGCCAAACCAGCTCATCCACTTGTCCTCACTCGTCGTCGTCGAGCAGGCGCGCGCTGGCGGCGTCCGGGTGCTCGAGCTCGACCCGTTCGATCTGCTGGAAGCGGCGACTGATCTTGTCGCTGGAAATGCGCACCTCGCTCACATCCTTGTTGGCCTGCTCGATGTGGGTGGCGAGTTTTTTCATGCGCTCGTCGAAGCGGGCGAAATCCTTCGCCAGCTTGCCCAGCTCGTCCTTGATGACGTGGGCCATGCGCCGGGTTTCCGAATCGCGGATCACCGCACGCGCGGTATTGAGCACGGCCATCAGCGTGGTCGGCGAGGTCAGCCACACCCGCTTCTTCTGCGCGTGCTCGACGAGGTCGGGGTGGTAGGCGTGGATCTCGGCGAACACCGCTTCGGCCGGCAGGAACATCACGGCCCCATCGGAGGTTTCGCCCTCGACGATGTACTTGGCGGCGATGTCGTCGACGTGCTTTTTGACGTCGGCCTTGAACTGTCGCCGTGAGGCGTCGCGCTCGGCCGGCGGCAGGCTGTCGTCGAACATGCGGCTGTAGTTTTCCAGCGGGAACTTGGAATCGACGCAGACGGAGCCGGTCGGTTCGGGAAGGATCAGTACGCAGTCGGCGCGCGCACCGCTCTTCAAGGTGTGCTGGAATGCGTAGGCGTCGGGCGGCAGGCTGTTGCGCACCAGCGCTTCCAGCTGCACTTCGCCGAAGGCGCCGCGCGAACGCTTGTCGCCCAATATTTCCTGCAAGCTGACGACATTGGACGCCAGTCCTTCGATCTTCTTCTGCGCTTCGTCGATCACCGCCAGCCGCGACATCACCGAGGTGAAGGTTTCGTTGGTTTTCTTGAAGCCTTCGTCGAGCCGCTCGGCGACCTTGCCGGAGATTTCGTTCAGCCGGCCGTCGACCGTCTGCGACAGTTGCTGCACGCGCTCGTTGAAGTGCGCGGTCATGCCTTTGAGCGTGTCCTGCAACAGACTCTGCTCGGCGCGTCCCTGCTCGATCAGCTTTTCCAGCATCGCGGTCTGGAACAGGGTGAACTGGCCGGTGACGGTTTCGCGTGTTTCCGCCAGCCGTTCGCTTTGCGCGACCTGCAAGGCGGCGAGCTGGGTCTGCATGCGGTCGGATTGCTGTGACAAGCCGGTATGCAGGTCGGTCAGCACCGCGCGGTGGCGGGCTTCCATGTCCTGAGCCAATAGCGCGGGCAATCCGAGTTGCTCCCGCCGCAGCGCGCCCAGGCGAAGCAGCAGGATGGCGATCATGAGGACGAGGGCGGCAAGGCCGGCGAGGAGGCCGATTTCGACAGGTTGCATGCGCGGATTTTACCCGTGCCGTCATAAAAAAACCCGGCGCGAAGCCGGGTTTCGGATTACGCCGCCGCGCGGTTGGCGCGCTTGCGCTCGTGTTCCTGCAGGTGGCGCTTGCGGATGCGGATCGACTTCGGTGTGATTTCCACCAGTTCGTCGTCGTCGATGAATTCCACCGCGGACTCCAGCGTCAGCTTGATCGGCGTGGTCAGGCGCACGGCTTCGTCTGTGCCGGAGGCGCGCACGTTGGTCAGCTGCTTGCCCTTGATCGGGTTGACCACCAGATCGTTGTCGCGGCTGTGGATGCCGATGATCATGCCTTCGTACAGCTTGTCGCCGGGCGAGACGAACATGCGGCCGCGGTCTTCCAGTTTCCACAGTGCGTAGGCGACGGCCTCGCCGTTGTCCTGCGACACCAGCACGCCGTTGTGGCGGCCGGGCAGGTCGGCTTTCACCGGGCCGTAGTCGTCGAACACGTGGCTCATCAGGCCGGTGCCGCGCGTCATGGTCATGAAGTCTGACTGGAAGCCGATCAGGCCGCGCGCGGGGATGTGGTATTCGAGGCGGGTGCGGCCGTTGCCGTCGGACTCCATGTTGGTGAGTTCGCCACGGCGGCGGCCGATTTCTTCCATCACCGCGCCCTGCGTGTCATCTTCCAGGTCGATGCTGAGGTTTTCGTACGGCTCGCATTTCTCGCCGTTGATTTCCTTGTACACCACGCGCGGCTTGCCGACGGCCAGCTCGAAGCCTTCGCGGCGCATGTTTTCCAGCAGGATGGTGAGGTGCAGTTCGCCACGGCCGGAGACGCGGAACACGTCGGCGTCGCCGGTTTCGTCGACCCGCAGCGCGACGTTGACCAGCAGTTCCTTGGCCAGGCGGTCGCGGATCTGGCGGCTGGTGACGAACTTGCCTTCGGTGCCGGCGAGCGGCGAGGTGTTCACCATGAAGTCCATGTTCAGCGTCGGTTCGTCCACCGGCAGGACCGGCAGGCCGACCGGATTGTCCTTGTCACAGATGGTGACGCCGATGCCGATGTCGTCGAGGCCCGAGATGATGATGATGTCGCCGGCTTCGGCTTCGCTCACCGGGATGCGATCCAGTCCCTGGAAGCCGAGCACCTGGTTGATGCGGCCGGTGGCGACCTGTTCCTCGTGATTCATCACCACGACCGACATGCCAGGCTTGATGCGTCCGTTCAGCACGCGGCCGACGCCGAGGCGGCCGGTGTAGGTCGAATAGTCCAGCGCGGCGATCTGCAGTTGCAGCGGCGCGTCGGCCGAACCGGGCGGCGTGGGCACGTGGGCGAGCACAGTGTCGAACAGCGGCTTCATGTCGGCCGCGCTCCCGCCGTTCGACGGCGCATCTTTCAGGTCCATGCAGGCCCAGCCGTTGAGACCGGAAGCGTAGATGATCGGGAAGTCGAGTTGTTCGTCCGTTGCGTGGAGCTTGTCGAACAGGTCGAAGGTCTGGTCCACCACCCAGTTCGGACGCGCGCCGGGGCGATCCACCTTGTTGATCACGACGATGGGGCGCAAGCCGAGGGCCAGCGCCTTCTTGGTGACGAAGCGCGTCTGCGGCATCGGGCCTTCGACGGCGTCGACCAGCAGCACCACGCCGTCGACCATGCCGAGCACGCGCTCGACCTCGCCGCCGAAGTCCGCGTGGCCGGGGGTGTCGACGATGTTGATGTGGTAGTCGCCGTAGGTGATCGCGGTGTTCTTCGCCAGAATGGTGATGCCGCGTTCCTTTTCCAGGTCGTTGGAGTCCATCACGCGCTCGTCAACCGCCTGGTTGTCGCGGAAGGTGCCGGACTGCTTGAGGAGCTGGTCGACCAGCGTGGTCTTGCCATGGTCGACGTGCGCGATGATGGCGATGTTGCGGAGCTTGCGGGACATGATGGGGTGCCGGATTGCGGGAAACCCGGCATTATAACAGGGTTTTTTGACTATTTATTGGGCAAGCGGATGCGCGGCCAGGCGGGCATCGATGCGGTCGATCATCTGCTCGTAGCGTGCGCTGCCGATAGGCCCGAACCGGCGGTCGAATTCGGTCTGCGACATGAATTCCGGCAGGTCGCGAAAATCAGGCAGCAAGTCGGTGTCACTGTGGGAGACAGCCAGCAGTTGCCGCACCCGGGCCGCAGCATCGCCGGTCGCGTGGGTGCCGAGCCTCACGCCAGCACGATCGTTGGCCAGATCGGTAAAACTGAAGCCCGAGCCCCGGTCGGCGTCTTCTTCTTCCTTCATCAGGCCGATGGCATTGGCCAGACGGCTGCCGCCGTTGGCCGACAGCGCGGCGGAAATCACGAAATGCTCAGCAAAGTCGCGCCGCCCGTGGATCGACAGCAGTACGCGCGGCGCCCGGCGGATCGAATGGCTGTCGCCCTCCAGCAGCTTGGGCAGGCTGATCCCCCCCAAGTATGCCGCCAGAGCAGTGAGGGCGGCGCGGTTTTCCTCGCGTGCGTCGTTGCCAGTTTGCAGGGCGTACGTAAATAGCGGGCCCATGATGCTCACCAGCGGCACCGTACTGCCGCGCGGGTGGGGCTTCAGCAAGGCGTCCAGCCTGGCGGCATAGGCCAGCATGCGGGCCTGGTCTTCCGGCGCGATCAGCAGTTCGGCGCTTTTGCGCTCGATCCGGGTCAGCAGTTCGGGACGCCAGCGGTAATCCAGGGTGGCCTGGTTCTCGTCGAAGCTCACCCGGGTGAACGCATCGGCCAGCGTGGCATAGGTTTTGTCGCGCCGCAGCCAGCGATGCGCCAGACGCGCGGTCCAGTCGGCCAGTGCGCCCGGCAGCGGCAGGCTGCCGAGTTGCAGGCTCCGGATACGGATGCCGCCGGGCACATCCGCCACTTCGGCGGTGATGTTGAGATAGCGCCCAAACGGGTTGGGCGGGACGGTGAGCGTGGCAGTAAGCGTGGCCAGCCCCGGGGTGAGTTCGGCGGCAATGCCGCTGACGCGGCGCAGTTCGACGGCGTAGTTGAGCAACCGGTCGAGTTCGGCCTCGTCGAGCTGGATGCTCTGGACGACGTCGGGCGTCTGGCCGCGCGGGTCGTGTTTCTCGAACAGCGATTTGATCCAGGCGAGGTCGGTGCGGCGGAATTGCGCCGGCGGCTCGATGGCGGGTGCGTCATCCAGCGCCAGCCACGGCAGCAGGGTAAGTGCGGCCAGCACAACGAACAGCCCTCCCCAGCCGGTCAGCCGCTTCATGTTCATCCAGGCTGGTTGCGCATGAAGTCGGCGGTCTTGAAGAATGCGGCCGTCAGTTCCTGCTGCATGGCGGCATCCACGCCCACGTCCTGCATGGCACGGATCATGCAGCCCATCCACTGGTCGCGTTCGGCCTCGCAGATGGCAAAGGGCATATGGCGGCGGCGCAGGAAGGGATGGCCGAAGCGGTCGATATATTCCGGCGGACCGCCGGTCCAGCCGGACAGGAACCAGAACAGCTTGTTGCGCGATTCGGTGAGATCGGCCGGATGCAGCTTGCGGATGCCGTAGTAATCCGGGTCTTCGTCCATCAGGTCGTAAAATCGATCGACCAGGCGGCGAATGGCCTCGCTGCCGCCAAGGCGTTCGTAATGCGTTTGCATCGTTCAGCCTTTCGCGGGTTTGACTGCGGCGGCGGCGGCCTTGGCGCGGTCGCGGGCACTATCGGTGGTCTTGGCCGTGGCAAGCGCCACGCCCATGCGGCGGCGGACGAAGGCCTGCGGCTTGCCGAACAGCCGAATATCGACACCGGGCATGGCGAGCGCATCGGCGACGCCATCGAACACAATGCCCGTCGCGTCCATGCCGCCGTAAATCACCGCCGAGGCCCCGGGCTCGCGCAGGCTGACGTCGACCGGCAGGCCGAGGATGGCACGCGCGTGCAGTTCGAATTCGTTCTGCCGCTGCGTAGCCATCGTCACCATGCCGGTGTCGTGCGGGCGCGGGCTGACTTCGGAGAACCATACCATGTCGCCCTTGACGAACAGTTCCACGCCGAAAAGCCCGCGCCCGCCGAGGTTGCCGGTGACGGCGGCGGCGATCTCCTGGGCGCGTTGCAGCGCAGCGGCAGACATCGCCTGCGGCTGCCATGATTCGACATAGTCGCCTTTTACCTGCACATGGCCGATGGGTGCGCAGAAATGGGTCTCGATCTCGCCCGAAGGCCCGCGTGCGCGCACGGTCAGCAGCGTGATTTCATAATCGAAATCGATCACGCCCTCGACGATGACGCGGCCTTTGTCCACCCGGCCGCCGCTGGCGGCATCGTCCCATGCGGCCTGCAACTGGCTGGCGTCGTCCACCCGCGACTGGCCCTTGCCGGACGACGACATCACCGGCTTGACGATTACCGGGTAGCCCAGCTTTTCCGCGGCGGCCGACATCGCTGCGAGGCTGTCGGCGAAGACATAGGGCGAGGTTGGCAGGTTCAGGGTCTCGGCGGCGAGCCGGCGGATGCCCTCGCGGTTCATGGTGAGATTGGCGGCACGTGCGGTGGGAATGATCTCGGCCAAGCCTTCGGCCTCGATCTCCAACAGGGTCTCGGTGGCAATGGCCTCGATTTCGGGCACGACCAGCTGCGGTTTCTCGGCCTCGATCAGCGCGCGCAGCGCCGAGCGGTCGCTCATGTCGGTCACATAGGCCCGATGCGCGACCTGATGGCCGGGCGCATTGACGTAGCGGTCGACGGCGATGACTTCGACGCCCAGGCGCTGCAGGGCGATGATGACTTCCTTGCCGAGCTCGCCTGCGCCCAGGAGCATGACACGGGTGGCGGAAGGGGAAAGCGGGGTGCCGAGTCGCATAGTAAATCCAGCAAAACCAGAAAAACCGATTTTACCGTGGCTTACAGGTATTCCTCGATCGGCAGCGCCTGCAATACGCGCAGCAGGCCGCGTTGGATCGGGGTGGTGTCGGGTTCGCGGTCGAACGTGCGTGGCCTGCCCTGGTGCACGTCGGTCCATTGCAGGTGTCTGTCGATCTTTCCGTTGACGGTTTCGACGACGAGTCGTGGCTGGAAGCTGCGTTCAGGCCGCATCGCATCTTCGGCCATGTCGGTGACCTCGCGGGCGAGTTCGGGCGAATGGATCACCAGGCCCATTTCGGTGTTGAGCAGGGTCGAACGCGGATCGAAGTTGAAGCTGCCGATGAACACGTGTTCGTCGTCGAATACGAACGTCTTGGCGTGCAGGCTGGCGCGCGACGAGCCGCTGCGCAGGTCGCGCAGGCGGCCGCCGATGGGTTCGGCCACCGGTTTCAGTTCGTAGAGATTGACGCCGGCCTCCAGCAACGGAATGCGGTAGTTGGCATAGCCGGCGTGCACAATCGGTACGTCGCTGGCGGCGTAGGCGTTGGTCAGGACGTCGACCTGTACGCCCTGGCTGCGCCAGTATTCGAAATAGGCCATGCCCGCGGCGCCGGGCACGAAATAGGGCGATACGATGAGGGCATGCCGGGTGGGGTTGACCCAGAGCCCGGCGAGCTGTCCGACCAACAGATTGGAAGGCGATTTGCTGTGCTTGAGCACTTTTTCCGGCGGGTCCACGATGAAATCCGCAGGTGCAATGCGCCAGGGCGTGTCGCCTTTCAACAGCCGGGGAATGGGATCGGCCACGGTCAAGGCGTGGCCATACGCACTGTCGAACTGCCGGGCACGGAATTCATATAAACGCCGGGCGGTGCGCTGCAGCCGCTTGTCGCTAGGCGTGATCGGCAGGGCGGAGGCGGGTACGGCGGCCTCGCTGTTCCAGTAGGTGTCGAACGACTGCGCCAGCGCGTTGACGATGGCGCCGGCAGCGACGACGTCGAGGTCGATGAAGGCGAGGTCACGGTCGGCACCGAAATATTCGTCTCCGATGTTGCGCCCGCCGGTGATGCCGACCTGGCTGTCGGCGATGAAGACCTTGTTGTGCATGCGGCGGTTGAGGCGGACGCTTTCGCGCAATGCCTGCCAGCCCTTGACCAACAGGCTGGTGCTGCGGGTGTGGAAGGGGTTGAACAGCCGCACCTGGATATTGGGATGGGAATTCAGCGTGGCGAGCCCCAGTTCCTTGTCGGCGGTGTCGATATCGTCGATCAGCACGCGCACGCGCACGCCGCGGTCGGCTGCGGCCAGCAGCGAAGCGGCGACCATTTTGCCGGTGGTGTCGTTGTGGAACAGGTAGTACTGCACATCCAGCGTGCGGGTGGCGCGCTGTGCCAGTGCCAGGCGGGCCGCCAATGCCGCCTGGCCGCTCTGCAGCAGATGAAAACCCGATTCGCCAGGCGGAATCCAGGCCGCCAGCTGGGTTTTCAGAGGGCTGTCGGCCTGGCTGGACAGTGCCTGCGAGGGCAGGCGTCGGGCGTCGAGATTGAGTGTGGGCGCACAGCCGGCAAGCAGCAACGCAAGCAGGCCGATGCAGACGAGCGGATCAGACCGTATGCGCATCCAGCCGATGCCAGGCGAAATGGGGGCCGGGATCGGTCTTGCGGCCCGGCGCGATGTCGCTGTGGCCCACCACGGCCTGGATCGGGTAGGCCGTTTTGAGCATGGCCAGCAGCGGGATCAGGGTCGCATACTGGGCATCGGTGAAAGGCAGATCGTCGCTGCCTTCCAGTTCGATGCCGATGGAAAAATCGTTGCAGCGCTCGCGTCCCTGCCAGTTCGATGCGCCCGCGTGCCAGGCGCGCAGCGCGCACGGCACGAACTGGATCAGGCTGCCGTCGCGGCGGATGAAGAAGTGCGCGGACACTTCGAGACCGCGAATACCCTGGTAATACGGATGCGCGTCCCAGTCGAGCCGGTTGGTGAAGAGGTCGATCACCGCTTCGCCGTCGAATACGCCCGGCGGCAGCGAAATATTGTGGATGACGATGAGCTCGATCGCCGCACCTTCCGGCCGCGCATCGCAATTCGGCGAAAGCAGGTGGCGCGCGCCGGACAGCCAGCCGGAGGCATCGAGGTCGCTGGGATCAGAGGCTGAAATCGACATGGCGCAAGCTTACTCGACCCGCGCAAACTCTGGAAACATCGGCTGACACCCCTTAGACTGCCGACTTTCCAGGAATTCCGGGTGCGACATGACAAGCTTGGACGCGCAACAACTGCTGGACCACGCCGAGTGCATCGCATCGGAGGGCGAAGTGCAGGCCGTGCTCGACCGCCTGGCAGGCGAGATCGCGTTGGGACTGCGGGACACGTTTCCGCTGGTGCTGGCCGTCATGGGTGGAGCAGTGGTATTCGCCGGCCAGTTGCTGCCGCGGCTGCGCTTTCCGCTGGAGTTCGATTACCTGCATGTCACCCGCTATCGCGGCAAGACCGAGGGAGGCGAGGTGGAGTGGCGGGTATTGCCGGGGCAGAATGTGGTCGGCCGCAACGTGCTGGTGCTGGACGATATCCTGGACGAAGGCGAAACCCTGGCCGCGATCCGCGACAAACTCGTGGGCATGGGCGCGGCGCACGTCTGGTCGGCGGTGCTGACCAACAAGGACAACGGATTAGACAAACCGATCCGGGCCGATTTTGTGGGGCTGGACGTGCCCAATCGCTACGTGTTCGGCTGCGGCATGGATGCGTATGGATTGTGGCGCAATCTTCCAGCCATTTATGCTTTAAAGGACAAATAACATGCTGGGCATCATCGGCGGTACCGGTCTTACGCAACTGGCCAATCTGGAAATCACCCATCGTCAGGTGGCGCGTACGCCCTACGGCGAACCCTCGGGCGCACTCACCTTCGGCCGCATTTGCGGGCAGGAGGTAATCTTCCTGGCGCGTCATGGCTATGGGCATACCATTCCGCCGCACGATGTGAATTATCGCGCCAACCTGTGGGCGCTGAAGGAACATGGCGTCGACCGTGTGGTGTCGGTGGCCACGATCGGCGGCATACACCCCGAGCTGATCCCCGGTACGCTGGTCATCCCCGATCAGATCATCGACTACACGCACAGCCGTGCCGCCACGTATTTTGTCGGCAGCGACAAACCGGTGACCCATCTCGATTTCACGACGCCCTATTGCGGTGCCATGCGCGTGGCGCTGCTGCAAGCCGCCGTCCGCGCCGGCATCAGCCTGCGCGACGGCGGCGTCTACGGCGCAGTGCAGGGGCCGCGCCTGGAAACGGCGGCCGAAATCAACCGTATGGAGCGCGATGGCGCCGACATGGTGGGCATGACCGGCATGCCGGAAGCCTATCTGGCGCGCGAATTGGCGCTCTGCTACGCGACGGTGGGCGCAGTGGTCAATCATGCGGCCGGCCGAGGACTATCGTCCGAAGGCATCCAGATGGGTGAAATCCAGGCCGTGCTGGGCGAAGTGATGCTGCAGGTGCGGCATCTGCTGGAACAACTCGTGACCGACGACGCGGCCGGCTTGTGCACGTACTGAGCTTGGAATGAAGCGAACCGTATGAAACTCTATCGCGCCCTGCAGTCGCAGGGATTCGGTTCACGCAAGAGCTGTGTGGCCCAAGTGCGTGCGGGCGCGGTCGGGGTCAACGGTGCGGTCTGCGACGATCCGGAGACCGAGGTCGATCCCGCAGGGCTGGAACTGACCCTCGACGGCGTGACCTGGATGTTTCGCGAGCAAGCCTATGTGCTGATGCACAAACCGGCCGGCTACGAGTGCTCGCATCATCCCAGCCATCACCCCAGCGTGTTTTCCCTGTTGCCGGCGCCGTTGCTGCAGCGCGGGGTACAGTGCGTGGGACGGCTCGATCAGGACACCACCGGCCTGCTGCTGTTTTCCGATGACGGCCAGTTCATCCACCGCATGATTTCGCCCAGAAAGGGCATTGCCAAAGTCTATCGCGCCACCTGTGCTGAATCCGTGACCGACGCCATGCTGGATGCCTTGCGTCAAGGCGTGGCATTGAACGACGAACCGGTGCCGATCGCCGCGCTGGCCTGCGACAGACTCGATGCGTGCACGTTGCGCCTGACACTCGCCGAAGGCAAATACCATCAGGTCAAACGCATGATCGCGGCGACAGGGAATCGGGTCGAGACGCTGCATCGCGAAGCCATCGGCAGCCACGCCCTGCCCGCAGACCTGCCGCCCGGCGGCTGGCGCTGGTTGGCGCCCGCAGACCTGCAACAGCTGGAGCAGCCATGGCCATCCGCGAGGTCCTGAAAATGGGTGATCCGCGCCTGCTTGCGCAGGCGCGTCCTGTGGAGGATTTTTCCTCGCCCGAACTGACGCAATTGATTGTCGATATGCAGGACACCATGCGCTCGCTGAACGGGGCCGGGCTGGCGGCGCCACAGATCGGCATCGGCCTGCAGGTGGTGATATTCGAAGTTGCCGCCAATCCGCGTTATCCGGAAGCCGAGAACGTTCCTTTCACGGTGCTGATCAACCCTGTGCTGACACCCCTGTCCGATGTCATGAAAGAGGGCTGGGAAGGCTGCCTGTCGGTGCCGGGCATGCGCGGGCTCGTGCCGCGCCACGTATCCCTGCGTTACCAGGGCTTCGATGCCACCGGGCAGCCGATCGATCGCAGCGTGAACGATTTCCATGCCCGTGTGGTGCAGCACGAGGTCGACCATCTACACGGCATTCTGTATCCGATGCGTATCCGTGACCTGCGCGCTTTCGGCTTCACCGAGACCTTGTTCCCGGGACAAACCCTGCAGGACGATTGACGGGTTTTCGACGCTTTCGGGCATGCATTTAGCTTGCCTAAAGTTGCGACGGTCCTCGCCGCTAACTTGTAGCGTAACCGTGGGCGATGTGCCCCGGCACACGCAGCAAGGACACCCAATGATCCCGGAACATCAGATCCAGCAGGCCCAGCGTCACATCCACCACGCCGACGTGATGATGGACGAAGCAGCCCAGCTCGACGACATTGCTGTCCAGTTGATGGCCGTGCAGCGGCACTGGACCGATCCCAACCGCCCGCTGCGCCTCATGGCCGCGCTGGAAGCCAGCCGCAGCGTCTGGCACGCGATCCAGACCGGACTGGCCGAAGGCACATTGGCGCTGCCGTTGGACATGCAGCACAACCTGCTGATCCTGTCGGTGTATGCCGACTGCAAGATCGGTTTGTGCGAGGCCACGCCTGACGTTGATACCCTGGGCAGCCTCATCGCCTTGACGCGCACGCTGGCCGGCAGCCTCAAGGAATGGCGGGAGGCGGCATGAGCCTGTTTCAAGATTACGAACGGTATTCCGGCCTGAGTCTCGCCGATGTGGCGGGGGTCAGTACGTCGGTTCGCCCCGGGCGCGGGCGCAATCGCGTCAAGCCCGACGTGGATGAAAAGGTCAAGAAGCCGGCCGACGGCGTACGCAAGAAATCACCGCCTGCCCGCAAAACACCGTCGCGCGGCCGTTACGTCGACGAATACGCGCGCCCGGCCGTCTAGGGTCCGACGCAGTTCACTTCAGCACTTCGATCGTCTCGGCTTCCAACGCCTCGCGGCCCGCGGGCGTCTGCAAGGCGGCGCCCCGGATCAGAAACGTATCCTCCACCCGTTCGCCCAGGGTGTCGATCTTGGCGGCATAGACGTTCACGTCATGTCGCATCAGCACTTCTGCCACCGCGAATAGCAAGCCGCCGCGATCCGCGCAGGTGATCGACAGCATATGGCCGTGGCCCTGTGCGTCGGCTTCCAGCTGTACCGTGGTGGGGTAGGGGTGGTGACGCTGATGGCGTGACAGGCGGCCGCGCGGCACAGGCTGTATCGGACGCGTAGGGTCGAGATCGCGCGCCAGTTCGTATTCCACGAAATTCAGGAAATCGCGGTAATGGATGCCGCGATTGGCCAGGTCCATCACCTGGAAACTGTCCAGGGCATAACCATTGCGTGTGGTGTGGATCTTGGCTTCGAGAATGGTGTACTGGATACGGGCGAAAAAGCCGCAGATACGCGCGAAGATGTCGGCCCGGTCGGGTGCGTAGACCAGCACCTGGATGCCCTCGCCGGCCGGCGACAGCCGCGCCCGCACAATGGCGTCAGTACTGTCGGTACGGCGCCACAGCATGCGCGCCTGCCAGGCCATGTCGCGGGCGTCGAAGCGGACGAAATAGCGTTCATCGAGATGCTGCCACAACGCATCGGCGGCGCTGGCCGGCAGGCCATACAGGGCGAGATTGACCCGTGCTTCGTTCTGCCGGGCGGCAATGTCCGCCACCGCGGCGTCGCTGCCGGCCAACCGGGCATGGGTGGCGTGATAAAGGTCTTCCAGCAGCTTGCCTTTCCACGCGTTCCACACCTTGGGGCTGGTGCCGCGGATGTCGGCCACGGTCAGCAGATACAGGGCGTCCAGCCGGCGCGCGTCGCCGACCCGGGCGGCGAAGGCGGCGATGACTGCGGGGTCGCTGATGTCCTCTTTCTGCGAGGTACGCGACATCACCAGATGCATGTCCACCAGCCAGGCGACCAGCTCGCTGTCCGCCTTTTCGAGCCCGTGCTGCCGACAGAACCGCCGCGCGGCGACCGCGCCCAGTTCGGAATGGTCGCCGCCGCGCCCCTTGGCGATGTCGTGGAACAGGGCGGCCAGGTAGAGCAGTTCGGGCTTGTCGAACGCGGCGATCAGCCGGCTGGCAAGCGGGAATTCGTGCGCCAGATCCGCCACGGTGAAGCGCCGCACGTTGCGCAGTACGGTAAGGATGTGTTCGTCGACCGTGTAGACGTGGAAGAGGTCGTGTTGCATCTGTCCGACGACGCGGCCGAATGCCGGGATGTAGCGACCGAGCAGGCCATAGCGATGCATCGCGCGCAGCGCCCGGGTGAGGCCCAGCGGCTGGCGCAGCAGCGTCATGAACAGGGCGCGATGCAGCGGATCGGCGCGAAAGGCGGCGTCGATGCGGGTGCTGCCGCGCCACAGCGCGCGCAATGTTGCCGGCTCGAAACCGGCAAGCGTCGGGTGCTGGGCATAGACAATGAAGGCGCGCAGCAGAGCATCCGGTTTGTGCTCGAACAGGTCGGCTGCGCGCGCTTCGAGCAGGTTGGCGCGCAACTGGAAATCGGCATCGATCGGCTCGGGCGGCGCGGTCACCGGGAACAGCCGTACGCGCAGCGACTGGATGAGGATGTCATTGACGCGCTGAATCAGCTTGGCGGCCCGGTAATACCCTTGCATCAGGCGTTCGCCTGCGCGCTTGTGTGCAGTGGCGGCGAGCCCCAGCCGCGCAGCGAGCTCGGTCTGGTAATCGAAGGCGAGGCGGTCTTCGCGTCGTCCGGCCAGGAGATGCAGATGGATGCGCAAGGCCGACAGCGAATATTCCTCGCGCACAATGCGGCGCGCCTCGGCAGAGGTGAGCAGTCCGGCGCGCGTGATGCCGCTCCAGCTGCCCTGGATGCCGCAGGCCTGCGCCAGCCAATGAATGGTGTGCAGGTCGCGCAGGCCGCCGGGGCTGTCCTTCAGGTTGGGTTCGAGCTTGTAGGCGCTGTCGTCGAAACGTGCATGGCGGGCCTGCTGCTCGGCCAGCTTGCCGTCGAAAAAATGCTGGGCGTCGAAACGTGCCTGGAAGCGGCGGCCGAATTCGTCGAACAGGTCCGCAGCTCCGCACACGAAGCGCGCCTCCAGCAGGTTGGTTTCCACCGTGATGTCCGCGGCCTCGGCCAGACAGGCGTCGACCGTGCGTACACTGTGGCCGATCTCCAATCCGACGTCCCAGCAGGCCTGCACCCAGTTTTCCAGCGTGGCCTGCTGGTCGGGGGTGGGGTCATGGGGCAGAACCATCAGCACGTCCACGTCGGAACCGGGGAACAGTTCGCCGCGTCCGTAGCCGCCGACGGCCGCGAGGCAGAACGTGGGGGGGAGGGCGAGCCGTGCCGAGAGTTCGATCAGCACGCTGTCGACCAACGCAGCGTGGCGGCTCAGGTAGTGGGCGGTGGATTTGCGCAGGAAAGCCGCAGCCAGATCGGCGCGGCCCGATTTGAGCCGCTCGCGAAGATCGGCGAACGGCCGTTTGCTCACGCAGCGTGACGGATGTGGTCGGGAACGGCCGGGGTGCCGGCCGAGACGGTCAGGACTTCGTAGCCGTTGTCGGTCACCAGGATCGTGTGTTCCCACTGCGCAGAGAGGCTGCGGTCCTTGGTGACGATGGTCCAGCCGTCGGGCATCTGGCGGATGTCGCGGCGGCCGGCGTTGATCATCGGCTCGATAGTGAAGGTCATGCCAGGTTCCAGCACGAGGCCGGTGCCGGGCTTGCCGTAGTGCAACACCTGCGGGTCCTCATGGAAATTGAGACCGATGCCGTGGCCGCAGAACTCGCGTACCACGCTGTAGCCATGGTTTTCGGCGAAGCGCTGGATGGCGTGGCCGATGTCGCCCAGACGAGCGCCCGGCTTGACACGATCGATGCCGACCCACATCGCTTCGTAGGTGATCTGGATCAGGCGCTTGGCCTGGATCGACGCCTCGCCCGCCGCGAACATGCGGCTGGTATCGCCGTGCCAGCCGTCCTTGATGACCGTGATATCGAGGTTCACGACGTCGCCGTTCTTCAGCACCTTGTCGCCCGGCACCCCGTGGCACACCTGGTTGTTGACCGAGGTGCAGATCGACTTGGGATAAGGCGCGTGCCCCGACGGCGCGTAGTTCAGCGGCGCCGGGATCGTGCCCTGCACGTTGACCATGTAGTCGTGGCACAGGCGGTCGAGCTCGCCCGTGGTGACGCCGGGTTTGACGAAGGGCGTGATGTAGTCGAGCACTTCCGAAGCAAGTCGTCCGGCGACGCGCATGCCTTCGATTTCGGCGCCGGTTTTGATGGTGACAGTCATGATGTTTGGGCTGGATGCGGGGCTTAAAGCAGCATTCTAGCGCGCCCGACAGGTGCCGGAAAAACCATGCTTACGTCATGGGGGTATGCAAGCAGGGGACGCACTGCTGCATTCCCGCTTGCATGCCTGGCCGGAAACTGCGCCGGCTATCTGCGCCGTCCCTACTGGCCCGCGGATGACGCACCGCTGCTACGAACCTGTTCGCGGGTTTCGGTGCGGATCTGGTCGCGGTTCTGGTTACGCTGCGCACTGTTGGCCTGGGCGCCATCGCGCGTCTGGATGCGCTTTTCATTGCGGCTTTGGGTGCGCGTTTCCTTGCGTTGTGTCGAATCAGGGTAGGACATTCCGGTATTGCCCATTCCCATGCCGCCCCCCATGCCGGCGTGGCCGCCCTTGGCGTGGACTGTGCCGCTGGCCAGACCGGCGGCAAGCAGGATGACGGAAAGGATTTTTGTCGATTTCATGGTGCACTCCTTAAAGTGGGTGGGATTAACGACCCCGTCGTCCGGTGCCGGCGCCAGGGGCGGTACCGGGACTGATGCCTGGCGCCGCGCCACCCATTTCCGGGTGGCGATGCTCGTAGCCCGCGCCATAAGGCAGACGGACGGGAGCCTGCCGACTGTCCTGGGTTGGCGTTGGCGCGCGCAGATTACGCTGTACCGCCTCGTCGACCGGACTTGTACCGGGAGGGTGTGGGGGGTCGCGCGGCAACGACAGGTTGAGAGGGCGAGGCTGCACGATGTTCGCGCTGCCCTGGCGTGCCTCGGCCAGTGTCGGCATGGCAAGGGCCAGAACGGACGGGACAAGGAGCAGGCTCAGGCGGGGCAGGGTCATGTGCGGTTCGGTTTCGTTGAGGCCGCGGGATTGCGGTTGGAATGCAGTATGGGTCGGTTGTGTCGCTGTGCAATGTCGGCTGGATGGCACTGCGTGCCAGTGTGTGTCCGTTTGTGACAGGCGGGCCGGAAAGGCCCTGTTGTGGAGTAGGATAAAAACATCGGGCGCAAGGCCCGAAAACCGTAACCCGCCTCCAATCCGGATGTCGCATGATGCAATCGTTCAAGCCTGTTGTGCCCAACCCTGCCCGGAGTGCGTTGTGACGGCACTCGCCGCGGCACGCATCCTGGTGGTGGACGACGACCCGGGGCTGCGCACTTTGCTGGAGGCATACCTGGGCGACAGCGGGTTTGCGGTAGAGACGGCAATGGACGGAACGGCCATGTGGCAAGCGCTGGAGCGCAGCATGCCGGATGCTATCGTGCTCGACCTGATGATGCCGGGCGAGGACGGACTGTCGCTGGCGCGCCGTCTGCGCAGCCAGTCGAACGTGCCGATCCTCATGCTGTCGGCGCGCGGCGAGGAGATCGATCGCGTGGTGGGCCTGGAAATGGGGGCCGACGACTACCTGGCCAAGCCTTTCAGTCCACGCGAACTGCTGGCCCGCCTGCGTGCGCTGCTGCGGCGCAGCCAGGGACAGGCCGAGGCTGTCCCGCAGCCGGCGCTGCCCAGCTTCGGGCCGTATCGGCTGGATGCGGCGAGCCACCGGCTCACTCGCGACGGCGTCGAGGTGAAACTGTCGACCGCCGAATTCGCCCTGTTGCGCATCTTCATCGAGCACCCGCTGCGGGTGCTGTCGCGCGATACCCTGATCGACATGCTGAAGGGCTACGAGCGCGATCCCTTCGACCGCAGCGTCGATACCCGCGTCACCCGGCTGCGCCGCAAGATCGAGCCCGATTCCGCCGAGCCGGTCTACATCCGCACCGTGCGCGGCGAGGGCTACCTGTTCAATCCGCGCGGCGGCGCGGCGTGAGGCTGTCGTCGCGCCTCAGCCTGACGCAGCAGAATGCCTTGCTGCTGGTGGTGTTCTTCATCATTTTCGAACTGCTGGTGGCGTCGGCCATCACCTACTTCCTGATGCTGCCGATGGCGCGCCGGTCAGCGTCCGATCTCGCGGGCCTGATGACGCTGTCGGTGCAGACCTGGAGCGAGCTGCCGCCGGTCACCCGCCCCGCTTTCGAAATCGAACTGGTGCGTTCGCACGCGCTGGCGCTGCGCGCCGAGCCGCCGCACAATCCCGCGCCGCCTTCGTGGCGGGAACCCTATCTGCGCTTTCTGGTGGCGTCCCTGAGCGCGCGGGCGGGCGAGCCGGTCACGACTTCGCGCGAGGAAATCCGGGGCGAGGAATGGTTCTGGGTGTCGCTGCCTGCCGGCGACGGGCACCTCTCGGTGGGGTTTCCCCATAGCCGCATCGGCCCGCGTCCGGTTCATGCCCTGCTGGCCTCGCTGGCCGGCGGTGCGCTGTTGACCCTGCTGGCGGCCTGGTGGCTGGCGCGTCGCGCCATCCGTCCGCTGCAACGACTGCAGCAGGCGGTCACTTCCGTGGGGCTCGGGCAGACACCGGAGCGCCTGCCCGAGACCGGGCCGCGTGAGATCGCCGCCCTCAGCCGCCGTTTCAACGAAATGGCGAAACAGGTGGAGGATCTGCTGGCTGCCCGTACCGTGCTGCTGGCCGGCGTGTCGCACGACCTGCGCACGCCGCTGGCACGGCTGCGGCTGGCGGTGGAAATGCTGGTGCGCAGGCCGAGTGCGGAACTGGCGGCGCAGGTGGAGGGCGACATCGAGGCGATGGACCGCCTGATCGGCGATGTCCTGACGCTGGCGCGCAGTTTCGGCCATGAAGCGGCCCAGCAGGTGGTGCTGCCCGATCTGCTGGCCGATCTGGTGCGAGCCACGCCCGGTGCGGCAGAGCGGGTGGAGATCAAGGCGGCCGATATCACGCTCGAGGTACCCCTTGGTGTCTTGCGCCGCATCCTGGCCAACCTGCTGGAAAATGCCCTGCGCTATGGCGGCGGGCAGCCGGTGACGCTGCGTGCCGAGGCGGCGGAAGGCGCGTGTCGCATCGGCGTGCTCGACCGCGGCCCCGGGATTCCTGTCGCGGAACAGGAGGCCGTATTCCGCCCGTTCTACCGGCTCGAAGCCTCACGTAACGTCGGCACAGGCGGCTCCGGGCTAGGCCTGGCGATCGTGCGCCAGCTGGCGGCCGCGCAAGGGTGGGAGGTCAGCCTGCAGGACCGGCCCGGCGGCGGGCTGGCGGTGTGGCTGCAGATTGCTCTGCCGCAGCCGGGCGCCTTGATATAAGTGTCCGTTCGAATTAGAATCGCGGGCTGTCCGAAATGGTTCGGACAAATTCGCACACCTGTCATTAAAGGGTGGCGGCGTGTTCAAACGTACACACGCGGCTGCTGACGGGTGGAGGCTCAACCCTTTAGGAGATTTTCATGTCTGTCACCATGCGCCAAATGCTGGAGGCCGGTGTCCATTTCGGCCACCAGACCCGCTTCTGGAACCCCAAGATGGCCCCGTTCATTTTCGGCCATCGCAACAAGATCCATATCGTCAACCTGGAAAAGTCGCTGCCGATGTTCCAGGAGGCGCAGAAATTCGTCCGTCAGCTGGCCGCCAACAAGGGCAACGTGCTGTTCGTCGGCACCAAGCGCGCCGCACGTGACATCGTGCGCGAAGAAGCGCAGCGCGCCGGCATGCCTTATGTCGACCAGCGCTGGCTCGGCGGCATGCTGACGAACTTCAAGACGGTCAAGCAGTCGATCAAGCGCCTGAACGAGCTGGAAGCCTCTCTGGCCGAACCGGGCCGTCTGTCGAAGAAGGAAATCCTCACGGTGCAGCGCGAAGTCGACAAGCTGAACCGCAGCCTGGGCGGCATCCGCGAAATGGGCGGCCTGCCCGATGCGATTTTCATCATCGACGTCGGCTACCAGAAGGGCGCCGTGGTCGAGGCCAAGAAACTGGGTATCCCGGTGATCGGCGTGGTCGACACCAACAACAGCCCGGAAGGCGTGGACTACATCGTTCCCGGCAATGACGACTCGGCGCGGGCGATTCGCCTGTACGCCCGCGGCATGGCTGATGCGGCGCTGGAAGGCCGGGCCCAGGTCATCAGCGAAATCACCGGCGGCGAAGAGTTCGTCGAGGTGGAAGAAGAAGGCGACGTCGCCGCTGAGTAAACGCGACGCGTTGCAACATCGCCGGGGTCGTTTCCCGGCGAGCGTATTCGAGGAGGGGCGTCTGCCCCTCTTTCCGTATTGAATTGTTTGAAACTGGATTGGGAGTTCGAAATGGCAGAAATCACTGCAAGCATGGTCAAGGATCTGCGCGAGAAAACCGATGCGCCGATGATGGACTGCAAGAAGGCGCTGTCGGAAGCCGGCGGCGACATGCAGAAGGCGGAGGAAATCCTGCGCGTGCGTTTCGGCAATAAGGCCGCCAAGAGCGCCGGCCGCGTGGCCGCCGAAGGGATCGTGACCATTGCCATCAGCGCCGACGGAAAGTCGGCCGCCATGGTCGAGGTCAACTGCGAAACCGACTTCGTGGCGAAGAACGACGATTTCATGGCGCTGTCCAATGCGCTCGCCGGCATGGTGCTGGAACAGAATCCGGCCGACGTCGCCGCGCTGTCCGCGCTGCCCTACAAGGGTGCCACGGTGGAAGCCTTCCGCACCGAACTGGTCGGCAAGATCGGCGAGAACATGTCGGTACGCCGCTTCGTGCGTCTGAGCGGCCAGGGCAAGTTCGCCAGCTACATCCATGGCGGCAAGATCGGCGTGCTGGTCGACGTGACCGGCGACGAAGCACTGGCGCGCGACATCGCGATGCACATCGCGGCGTCCAAACCGAAGTCGCTGGATGCCTCGGGCGTGGCGCCGGAGCTCATTGAGACGGAGCGCCGCGTCGCGATCGAGAAGGCCAAGGAAGCCGGCAAGCCGGAAGCCATGCTGGAAAAAATTGCCGAAGGCACGGTGCAGAAATTCCTCAAGGAAGTCACCCTGCTGTCGCAGCCCTTCGTCAAGGATGACAAGCAGACCGTCGAGCAGGTGCTGAAGTCGAAGAACTCGCAGTGCCACGGCTTTGTGATGTACGTGGTGGGCGAGGGCATCGAGAAGAAGGTGTCCGACTTCGCCGCTGAAGTTGCGGCCGCCTCCAAGGTCTGACGAGGCATGGCGCCGGTGCGACGCATCCTGCTGAAGCTGTCCGGCGAGGCCCTGATGGGGCCGGACAGCTTTGGTTATCACGCCGGAACGATGGCCGGCTTTGTCGGACAGATTCGTGAAGTCGTTGCGCTGGGCGTGCAGGTCGGCATCGTGGTCGGCGGCGGCAACCTGTTCCGCGGCGCCACCGGCGCGCTGTCCGGAATGAACCGTGCCACCGCCGACTCGATGGGCATGCTGGCGACAGTGATGAATGCGCTGGCGCTGAAGGATGCACTGCAGCAGGCCGGGGTCGAGGCACGCGTGCAGACGGCCGTGCACATTGCACACCTGGGCGAGGATTTCGAACGCGATGCAGCGGTGCGAGATCTGGAAGCCGGGCGGGTGGTGATTTTCGGCGGTGGCACGGGCAATCCGTTTTTCACCACGGATACCGCCGCTGCCCTGCGCGCGGCCGAGATCGGCGCCGACCTGTTGCTGAAGGCGACCAAGGTCGACGGCGTCTATACCGCCGACCCCAAGAAGGATGCGGATGCCCGCCGCTACGAGACTCTGAGTTTCGACGAGGCGATCGCCAACAATCTCGGCGTGCTCGACACCGCCGCCTTTGCCTTGTGCCGCGAACAGAAACTGTCGCTCGTCGTGTTCAACGTCTTCAAACCCGGCGCGCTGAAGCGCGTGGTGATGGGCGAGGACGAGGGTACGCGGGTAAGCAACCATTGAGGAGCTGAAATGGCTGAAACCACCATTGCCGATATCAAGCAGTCTGCCGAACAGAAAATGGGCAAGTCGCTGGAAGCGCTGAAGAACGATCTGGCCAAGGTGCGTACCGGGCGTGCGCATGCCGGCATTCTCGACCATGTCATGGTCGACTACTACGGCAACCCGACGCCGGTGCCGCAGGTGGCCAACGTATCGCTGATCGATTCGCGCACGCTGGGTGTGCAGCCGTACGAAAAGAACATGGTCGGCAAGATCGAGAAGGCGATTCGCGATGGCGATCTGGGCCTGAATCCGGCGACACACGGCGACATCATCCGCGTGCCGATGCCTTCGCTGACCGAGGAACGTCGCAAGGATCTGATCAAGGTCGTGCGCGGCGAGGCGGAAAACGCGCGCGTCGCGGTACGCAACATCCGCCGTGACGCCAATGGCACGTTGAAGGACATGGTCAAGGCCAAGACCGCGACCGAGGACGAAGAGCGCCGTACCCAGGACGAAGTGCAGAAACTGACGGACAAGTTCATCGGCGAGATCGACAAGATGCTGGCCGACAAAGAGAAGGACCTGCTCGCGGTCTGAGCAGTCAGGCGAGCATATCCGGCGTGTCTACCCGCAAGAAACAAGCGACACCTGCCGGCACTGACGTGCCGCGGCACATCGCCATCATCATGGATGGCAACGGTCGCTGGGCGAAGCGCCGGTTGATGCCGCGTGTCGCCGGGCATCGCAAGGGGGTCGAAGCGCTGCGCGGTGTGATCCGCGCCTGCGCCGAGCGCGGCGTGTCGCATCTCACGGTATTTGCTTTCAGTTCCGAGAACTGGCGGCGTCCGCAGGAAGAAGTCACCCTGTTGATGGAGTTGTTCATGCGCGCACTGGAAAATGAGGTTGCGCGACTGCACGAAAATGGCATCCGTTTCCGCGTCATCGGCGACCTGTCGGGTTTTTCCGAGCGTATCCAGGCCTTGATCCGTGACGCGGAGGCGCTGACGCGCGACAACACCCGCCTAACCTTCACCGTCGCGGCCAATTACGGCGGACGCTGGGACATTGTGCAGGCGATGAAGAAATTGATGGCGGCCGGCGTGTCGCCGGACGAGGTGGATGAAGCGGCGCTGGCGCAGAAACTCAGTATCGCCGACATGCCCGAGCCGGACCTGTTCATCCGCACCGGCGGCGAGCAGCGCATCAGCAATTTCCTGTTGTGGCAGCTGGCCTACACTGAGCTTTATTTCACCGATGCACTGTGGCCTGACTTTGATCCCGCGGCGCTGGACGAAGCGATCGCCTCCTATCGAACCCGTGAACGCCGTTTTGGCCGCACCAGCGAGCAGGTGCGGTCCGCGTCGTGACGGCCATTCCGGAGACGCCATCGATGACGCCGCTTCTCCGCCGGATAGGCACCGCCGTATTGCTGCTGGCCGTGTTCGTGCCGGCCGCATGGTGGGCGCCCACATGGTTGTGGGGGGTCCTGATGGCAGGCGTGGTGGGGATGGCGGCTTACGAATGGGCGCGCCTGAGCCATTTTCCACCGCTGTCTGCGCGTGTCTATGCCATCTTGCTGACGCTGTGCGCGCTGGTGTTGCCGTATGGGCTGGCCGGAGGCTGGCCAGCTTTCCAGACCGCCCTGATTGTTCTGGCCATCGTTTTCTGGTTGCTGGTTGCCCCCCTGTGGCTGTTGGGACGCTGGAAGGCATCCCACGTGTTCGTGCGTGCCGCGATCGGGGTCGTGATTCTGCTGCCGACCTGGGCGGCGTTGCTCTATTTGCGTGCGCGCGGGCCTGCCGTACTACTGGGCGTGATGGCGGTCGTCTGGATCGCCGATACCGCTGCTTATTTCTCCGGGCGCCTGTTCGGACGTCATAAGCTTGCACCCGCCATCAGTCCCGGCAAGACCTGGGAAGGCGTGGGAGGGGCGCTCGTGGCACTGGCCGTGTATGCCGTCGCCTTGAGTCTGTGGAGTGCCCTGCCTGTGCGGCCCCTGCTTTTCATGGTGTGGGGGCTGCTCTACCTGTCGGTACTGGGCGATCTGTTCGAGTCGTGGATCAAGCGTATGTCGGGCATGAAAGATAGTGGCGACACGTTGCCGGGTCACGGCGGCGTGCTCGACCGGATCGATGCACTGACTTCCACCTTGCCGATTGCCACGGGCATGTGGATGTGGCTGGAACATTCCACATGAATGAAAGCGGCATGAAACCGCGTGTCCTCACCATCCTGGGCGCCACCGGCACCATCGGCGTCAACACGCTCGATGTCGTGGCGCGTCACCCCGATCGTTTCAAGGTGTTCGCCCTTAGCGGCGCGACCCAGGTCGAACGCATGGTGGAGCAGATTCGCACGCACCGTCCACGTTTCGCGGTGATGAGCGAGCCTGCCGCCGCCGCTGCCCTGCGCGATCGGGTGACTGCCGAAAGTTTGGCGGTCGAGGTACTCGAGGGCGCGACCGCGCTGGCCGAGGTGTCGATCGCACCCGAGGTTGACACCGTGATGGCGGCGATCGTGGGCGCGGCAGGCCTGCCAGCGACGCTGGCAGCGGCCCAGGCCGGCAAGCGGATTCTGCTGGCCAACAAGGAGACCCTGGTGGTGTCCGGCCAGCTGTTCATGGACGCCGTTGCCGCCAGCGGCGCCGAGCTGCTGCCGATCGATTCCGAGCACAACGCCATCTTCCAGGCTTTGCCGCGCGACTTCGATGGCGACTTCCAGCGTGCCGGGGTGAGGGCGCTGTGGCTGACCGCATCCGGCGGCCCATTCCGCACGCTGTCGGCCGAGGCGATCGCCGCCGCCACCCCCGCGCAAGCGGTGGCCCACCCCAACTGGGTGATGGGCAGGAAGATATCGGTTGACTCGGCCAGCCTGATGAACAAGGGCCTGGAGGTGATCGAGGCGCGCTGGCTGTTCAATGCGCGCCCCGAGCAGATCAAGGTGGTGGTACATCCGCAGAGCATCGTGCATTCGATGGTCGAATACGCCGACGGCTCGGTGATCGCGCAGATGGGCACGCCCGACATGCGCACGCCGATCGCGTACGCGCTGGGTTTTCCCGAGCGCATCGACGCCGGTGTGTCGGGGCTCGAACTGATGGGCAGGCAGCTGACCTTCGAGGCGCCCGACACGGCGCGCTTCCCCTGTCTGCAACTGGCCTTCGACGCACTCGCCGCGGGCGGCAACGCCGCGGCAGTGTTGAATGCTGCCAACGAAGTCGCGGTAGCACGTTTTCTCGACGGCGTAGTTCCGTTCCCCGCCATCGCCGCCAGCATTGCCCACGCGCTGGACACGCTGGCGGGTGGCCCGGCGGCCACGCTGGACGACCTGCTCGAGACCGACCGCCAGGCACGCCGTGTGGCGGGCGCCTATCTGGAGACTTGCGCATGAGCGTGCTACATACCGTTGTATGGTTTTTGGTCGCTATCGCCATTCTGGTGGTGGTACACGAATTCGGCCACTATCTGGCGGCCCGATTGGCTGGCGTCAAGGTTCTGCGTTTTTCGCTTGGATTCGGCAAACCGCTGTTCAGTCGCCGTTTCGGCCGCGACCAGACCGAATGGGCGCTTGCCGCGCTACCCTTTGGCGGTTACGTCAAGATGCTCGACGAACGCGAAGGCGAGGTCCCGGCCGCTGAGGCGCATCGCAGCTTCAATCGGGCGAGTGTCTGGCGCCGCATCGGCATCGTCGCGGCGGGCCCGATCGCCAATTTCCTGCTGGCCATCGTGTTCTACTGGGCGCTGTTCCTGCATGGCATGCCTGCGATGAAGCCGCTGATCGGCGAGCCGCCGGCCGGCACGCCGGCCGCGCAGGCGGGACTGGTGTCAGGGGATGAAATCCGCCGCGTCAATGGCGCCGACACCCCATCCTTCCAGGATCTGCGGCTGGAACTGCTGCGTGCCGGTGTGGCGGGTGATCCGCTTGCGCTGGAATTGGCCGATGGCCGCAGCGTACGGCTTGACGCACCGCCCATGGATACCGAGAACCTGGAACGGGACACCCTGCGCCCGCTCGGGATCGTGCGTTACGACCCCGAGATCGATCCGGTCATCGGCGAGGTGCTGCCCGGCGGCGCGGCGGCGCGGGCAGACTTCCAGAGCGGAGACCGGCTGATCGCCGCCAACGGGGAAGCCGTGGCGACCTGGCAGGACTGGGTGAACTTGATTCGCCAGCATCCGTCGCAATCCTTGCGTATCGAATACGAACGCGAGGGGAAAATGCGCGAATTGACGGTCGTGCCCGATACAGTGGATGAGAATGGCCAGCGTGTCGGGAAGATCGGCGCCGGTCCCAAGGTCGATCCTTCGTTGATGGACGACCTGATGACCGAGGTGCGTTACGGCCCGGTCGAGGCGCTGGGACGTGGCGCTGAAAAAACCTGGGACATGAGCCTGTTCACGCTGGAGATGATGGGGCGTATGGTGCTGGGACAGGTATCCTGGAAAAACCTGTCTGGTCCGCTGACCATTGCCGACTATGCCGGCCAGAGCGCCACGCTCGGGTGGATCAGTTTTGTCGGATTTCTGGCGCTGGTGAGCGTGAGTCTGGGGGTGCTGAATCTGCTGCCCGTCCCGCTGTTGGATGGGGGGCACCTCATGTATTATGTTGCCGAAGTTTTGACCGGTCGCCCGGTGTCCGAGCGCACCATGGAAATAGGGAGCCGAGTCGGCATGATGCTCCTGCTTCTGCTGATGTCGTTTGCCCTGTTCAACGATTTGCAACGCCTGATAGGCGGATGATAACAACCATGATCCTGAACCGTTTGACGCTTGCCCTTGCCGTCGTATTCGCCGCGCAGCCCGTATTCGCAGCAGAGCCCTTTGTCGTCAAGGACATCCGGGTCGAAGGGATCCAGCGCACCGAGGCGGGCACGGTATTCAGCTACCTGCCGGTCAAGGTCGGCGACACGATGACCGACGAGAAGACCGCCGCGGCGATCAAGGCGCTTTACGCCACCGGTTTTTTCAAGGATGTACGGCTGGAAGCGCGCGACGGTGTGGTGATCGTCACGGTCGAGGAGCGTCCTTCGATCGCCACGATCACCCTCACCGGCATCAAGGAGTTTTCGCAGGATGATTTGAAGAAAGGGCTCAAGGACACCGGACTGGCGGAAGGCCGTGTGCTCGACCGCTCTCTCCTGGACAAGGCCGAGCAGGAATTGCAGCGGCAATACTTCAACCGCGGCAAGTATGCGGTCGAAATCAAATCCACCCTGACGCCGCTGGAGCGCAACCGCGTCGCCGTGCAGTTCGACGTGGTGGAAGGCAACAGCGCAAAGATTCAGCAAATCAACATTGTCGGCAACCAGGCGTTCAAGGAAAAGGAACTGCTGAAGCAGTTCACCTCGACCACGCCGGGCTGGCTGACCTGGTACACCAAGAACGACCAGTATTCCAAGACGCGCCTGGCCGGCGACATCGAGGCCCTGCGCTCGTTCTACCTCAATCGCGGTTACCTCGAGTTCAATGTCGATTCCACCCAGGTGTCGATTTCTCCGGACAAGCAGGGCATCTACATCACCGTCAATGTGACCGAGGGACCCCAGTACAAGGTATCCGACGTCAAGCTGGCCGGGCAGATGCTGGTGCCGGAAACCGAACTGAAAAAGCTCATCACCATCAAGCCAGGCGAGGTATTCGCGCGCGACCGTCTGACCGAGACCACGAAAGCCATTGGCGACCGTCTTGGCAACGACGGCTATGCCTTCGCCAACGTCAACGCGGTGCCCGACCTCGACAAGGACAAGCGCACGGTCGCGTTCACCCTGTTCGTCGATCCGGGCCGCCGCGTGTACGTGAATCGCGTCAACGTCTCGGGCAACACCAAGACCCGCGACGAAGTGGTGCGCCGCGAAGTGCGCCAGATGGAAGGCGCGTATTACGACGCCGAAAAGATCAACCTGTCGCGCGACCGTCTCAATCGCCTGGGTTACTTCAACGAAGTGAATATCGAGACCCCGGCGGTGCAGGGCACCACCGACCAGGTCGACGTCAACGTGGGCGTGACCGAGAAATCTACTGGCAGCGTGATGTTAGGCGCCGGCTTTTCGTCGTCCGAGGGAGTGGTGCTGTCGGGCTCGGTCTCGCAGAGCAACGTGTTCGGAACCGGTAACCGGCTGTCGGCGCAGATCAACTCGGGCAGCGTCAACACCGTGTATGCGCTGTCGTTCACCAATCCTTATTACACCATCGATGGCGTCAGCCTGGGCTATGACCTGTATCGCCGCGACGTCGATGCCACCTCGCTTTCCAATGTCGGCGCCTACAAGACTTCGACCTATGGCGCGGGCGTGCGATTCGGCCTGCCGGTGAACGAGCGCGATTTCGTCTCGCTCGGCCTGACCTACGAGCAGACTTCGCTGACCACCTATTCGGACAGCCCGGTGCAGTACACGCGATTCGTCAACGAGTTCGGCAAGGACAACGATACCGTGCGTCTGGATACGTCCTGGGCGCGCGATACCCGCAACAGCTACCTGTTCCCGACCAAGGGCTTGATGCAGCGGGTGGCGGCCGAGGTGGGCACACCGGGCGGCAGCCTGCAGTACTACAAACTGTCGTTCCAGCACCAGCAATATATCCCGCTGAGCAAGAGCTTCACCCTGATGTTGAATGGCGAGGTGGGGATAGGCGACGGCCTGTCCGGCAAGCCCTTGCCGTTCTTCAAGAACTTCTATGCGGGTGGCAACAGTTCGGTGCGCGGATTCAAGACGGGTACCCTGGGGCCCAAGGACGCGAACGGGGATGCGCTGGGCGGCGACAAGCGCGTGGTCGGTAATGCGGAAATCTTCTTCCCGCTACCGGGTCTCAAGGACGACCAGTCGCTGCGCATGTCGGCGTTTGTCGATGCGGGCGCCACCTTCGGCCCCGACGACAGGGACAACCTGTACAAGACGTTCGCATTCGGCGACTTGCGCTATTCGGCGGGGATTGCCGTACTCTGGGTTTCGCCGCTCGGCCCGCTCAAATTCAGCCTGGCGCAACCGATCGTCAAGAAGACGGGCGACAAAGCTGAAATGTTTCAATTCACCCTTGGCAATGTGTTCTGAGGGTAAGCCGTTACTGGAGTATTCATGATGAAGTTCAAGCAGCTGGTAGTTTCCCTGATCCTTGCGTCTGCGTTCGCGGCCGCGCCCGTCCTGGCTGACACCAAGATCGGCTTCGTCAACACCGAGAGATTGCTGCGCGAGGCGCCTCTGTCGATTGCCGCGCAGAAAAAGCTGGAGCGCGAGTTCGCCGGACGCGACCAGGAACTGCAGAAACTGGCCAAGCAGGCCCGTGACCTGCAGGCGCAGCTCGACAAGGATGGCGTGACCATGTCAGACAGCGACCGCAAGTCGAAGGAACGCGACCTCAACAATCTCAACCTCGAGTTGCAGCGCAAGGGGCGCGAATTCCGCGAAGACCTCAACCTGCGCCGCAACGAAGAATTGGGCCAGATCCAGGAACGTGCACGCAAGGCGATCCAGGACATCGCCAAGACGGAGAAATTCGACCTGATCGTCGAGCAGGCCGTATACGTCGATCCCAGGAACGACATCACCGATCGCGTGATGAAGGCTCTGGGTGGGAAATAAACGTGGCCGTGGAAAATAAACTCGGCCACGGAAGATAAGCAGCCAATGGCCTCTACGCTGACCGAACTGGTTGCGCGTTTTGGCGGGGAGTTGCTGGGCGATGGCAGTATCACGATTCGCCAGGTTGCGCCGCTGAATCAGGCGCAGGCGGACGAGATCGGCTTTGTCTCGCAAGCCAAGTATTTGGCTCAGCTGGCCGACACGCATGCCGCCGCAGTGATCCTGCCGCTGGAGGCGCGCGACGCGACTACGCTGCCGCGCATTCTCACGCCCAACCCTTACCTGTATTTCGCGCGCGTCTCGGCCCTGCTGAATCCGCCGCCGCACCCGCCTGCGGGCATCCATCCCGCGGCGACGGTTGCAGGTGACGCCAGGATTGCTGCCGGCGCCAGCATTGGCCCCGGCGCGGTGATCGGCGCCGGGGCCGTGGTTGGCGCACGCACGGTGGTCGGGCCCAACTGCGTCGTCGGCGACCATGCGCGCATCGGCGACGACTGCCTGCTGCACGCCAACGTCACGCTGTATCACCGCTGCGAAGTGGGCGACCGTGCCATCCTGCATGCGGGCTGCGTGATCGGCGCGGACGGCTTTGGTTTTGCGCCGAACGACGGCCGTTGGGAAAAAATCCCGCAGATCGGCCGGGTGCTGATCGGCGACGACGTCGAAGTCGGCGCCTGCACCACCATCGACCGCGGCGCGCTGGAGGACACGGTGATCGAGGAGGGCGTCAAGCTCGACAACCTGATCCAGGTGGCGCACAACGTGACGATCGGCGCGCATACGGCGATCGCCGCCTGTACCGGCATCGCCGGCAGCGCGAAGATCGGCCGCCACTGCACCATCGGCGGCGCGGCGATGATCTTCGGCCATATCGAGATCGCAGACGGCACCCGCATCTCGACCAATACGCTGATCACCAAATCGCTGCCGAAGGCGGGCACCTACACCTCGGCGCCGCCGTTCACCGAACACGAGGTCTGGCAGAAGAACGCCGTCCACATGCGCAATCTCGACAAGCTGGTGAACCGCATCAAGCAGCTCGAAAAACGCCTAACCGAACTGGAAAGCAAATCATGATCATGGACATCGAGCAGGTCATGCAGTACCTGCCGCATCGCTATCCCTTCCTTCTGATCGACAAGGTCATCGAACTCGAACTCGGTAAAAGCATCACCGCGATCAAGAATGTCACCATCAACGAGCCCTTTTTCCCGGGCCACTTCCCGGGGGCGCCGGTGATGCCGGGTGTGCTGATCCTGGAAGCGATGGCGCAGGCTGCGGGGATCCTGTCGTTCAAGACCAAGAATTACACGCCGGATCAGATCGGCATCATCTATTTCGCGGGCATCGACAATGCGCGCTTCAAGAAACCGGTCAGACCGGGCGACCAGCTGGTCCTCAAGGCGGAGATCGTGCGCGAGATGCGTGGCATCTGGAAGTACACCGGCCGGGCCGAAGTGGATGGCGCGCTGGTCGCCGAAGCCGAACTGATGGCCACGCTGCGCGACAAGCCCTGACATGGCGACGATACACCCCACCGCGCTGGTCGCGCCGGGCGCACGGCTTGCCGACGACGTCGACATCGGCCCCTACACGATCATCGGCGAGCACGTCGAGATCGGCGCCGGCACCACGGTCGGCGCCCATGCCGTCATCACCGGCCACACCCGGATCGGCGCACGCAACACGATCTTCCATTTCGTCTCGCTCGGCGAGGCGCCGCAGGACAAGAAATACGCCGGCGAACCGACCCGCCTGGAAATCGGCGACGACAACGTCATCCGCGAGTTCTGTACCTTCAACACCGGCACCGTGCAGGATCGCGGCGTCACCACCATCGGCAACCACAACTGGATCATGGCCTACGTCCATATCGCGCATGACTGCCTGGTGGGCGACCGCACCATCTTCGCCAACAACGCCTCGCTGGCGGGCCATGCCGAAGTCGGCGACTGGGCGATCCTCGGCGGCTTCACCGGCGTGCACCAATTCTGCAAGATCGGCGCGCATGTGATGACGGGTATCTCCAGCGTGGTGTTCAAGGACATTCCGCCCTTCGTCATGGCGTCGGGCCAGCCAGCCGCACCGCACGGACTCAACAGCGAAGGCCTCAAGCGGCGCGGGTTTTCCGCCGAAGCGCTGACCGCTCTCAAGCGCGCCTACAAGGCGCTTTATCGCGAGGGCAACACCCTGGCCGAAGCACAGGCCAAGCTCGCGCCAGAAGGCGTGAAGCATGCCGAAGTACAGCAGTTGCTCGATTTCCTCGCACGCGCCGAGCGCGGCATCATTCGGTGATCGATCTGGGCGTGGTCGCCGGCGAAGCGTCCGGCGATCTCCTGGGTGCGCACTTCATTGCCGCGCTGCAGCAAAGCCGCCCCGATTTGCAGGCTGCCGGCATTGCCGGCCCGCGCATGATCGAGATCGGCGTCAAGGCGATCTACCCGAGCGAGAAACTGGCGGTCAACGGCTATGTCGAGGTGCTGCGCCATTTGCCGGAATTGCTGTGGATCCGTTCGCGCATCACCCGTTATTTCCTGCGTGAACGGCCGCGTGCCTTCGTCGGCATCGACGCGCCGGACTTCAATTTCACGCTGGAAGCGAAGCTCAAGCAGGCCGGCATCCCCACCGTGCATTTCGTCAGCCCGTCGATCTGGGCGTGGCGACCCGAGCGGATTCATCGCATCAAGCAGGCGGTGTCGCACATGCTGGTGGTGTTCCCCTTCGAGGAAAAAATCTATCGGGATGCGGGCGTCCCAGTCACCTATGTCGGCCATCCGCTGGCCGACGTCATTCCACTGGAACCCGATACCGCCGGCGCACGGGTGGCGCTGGGCCTGCAGACGGGGCCGGTCGTCGCGCTGCTGCCAGGCAGCCGGCTGTCCGAGGTGACGCGTCATGCACGGCTGATGCTGGAGACCGCCGTGCGCGTCTTGCGTCATCATCCCGATGCACAGTTCGTGCTGCCTGCCGCAAGCGAAGCCGCCAGCCGGTTGATTCGACAGGCCGGGCAGGGACTGGACGTGCCGCTGCATATTCTAGCCGGGCAGTCGCATACCGCGCTGGCGGCCTGCGACGTGGCATTGGTGGCGTCGGGTACGGCCACGCTCGAAGCTGCATTGTTCAAGAAACCGATGGCCATCACCTACCGCGTACCCGCACTGACCGCTCACCTGATGCGGAAAAAGGCACTGCTGCCCTGGATCGGACTACCGAACATCCTCGCGCACGATTTCGTGGTGCCGGAACGGGTACAGGAAGACGCGACGCCCGAAAACCTGGCAAACGACACTCTGGCGTGGCTCGACGATGCGCCGCGCCGGCGTGCAGTCGTCGAGACGTTTCGCGGCATTCACTTGAGCCTAAGGCAGGATGCCAGCGCACGCATTGCCGAGGCGATTGCACCTTACCTGGCGGCGGGGACATGAAATCGCGTTCATCCGTCGTTCTGCATGTTGGACCGCTTGGCTTGTGCGGCGTCGATGAGGCGGGCCGCGGGCCGCTGGCGGGACCCGTGATGGCCGCCGCCGTCATGCTCGATCCTGATGACCCCATAGCGGGCTTGCGCGATTCCAAGAAACTGTCCGCCGCTGCGCGCGAACGCCTGGCCGACGAGATTCGCGAACGGGCCATTGCCTGGTGCGTGGCCGAAGCCAGTGTTGCCGAAATCGACACGCTGAACATCCTGCATGCCACCATGCTGGCGATGCAACGCGCCGTGTTCGGGCTGGGACGCGTCCCGGACGACGTGTGGGTGGACGGCAATCGCTGCCCCGACTGGGCATGGCGTTCGCAAGCCGTGGTCAAGGGCGACGACAAGGTGGCGGCGATCGCCGCTGCCTCGATACTTGCCAAGACTGTGCGCGATCAATTCATGTGTCGCCTGCATGACGAATATCCCGTCTATGGCTTCGCCCGGCACATGGGCTACGGCACTGCCACCCATCTCGATGCATTGAAGGCCCACGGCGCCTGCCCGCAGCACCGCAGGAGCTTCGCCCCGGTTAAGAGCCTGTTCAAGTAGAAATCATGCTCCGCGTTGAGACCAGGATCGGATGGATGCAAGGCGCAGTGCGCAGGCAATGGCCATCCATTGCCAAGCGCTGCAACACCGCAGACGGCGCCCCGAAGTGCCGTCCGAGGAGCCCCGTTTGTGGCGATCGGACAGCGTAGGTATGCCGGCGACGCGCCCCGGGGCGCCTGCATCCCGCTCAGGGGTCGCACCTTGCTCCGCAAGGCACTGCTCCGCCCTGCGCGGTCGCATCCTGGTCTCAACCCGAAGGGCCAGTTGCCTGCGGGCGTTTATGCCCTCCGGGTGCATTGCGGTGTTACGGGTGACTCGTGGAGAATGACTCCACTTCGTTCCCTGCGCCTTGCACTGCATCCCGCCGGCAGTCGGCGCGGGGCATGGTTTCTATTTGAACAGGCTCCATTGTCCTCGACCAACCCCCTTTGTTCTGAAAGGAAATCGCGTGAACCTGACCTTGTTGTTGCATGTCCTAGGCATCGTCGTCTGGGTGGGCGGCATGTTCTTCGCCTACATGGCGTTGCGCCCGGTGGCGGCCAGTGTGCTGGAGCCGCCGCAACGCCTGACGCTGTGGGCCGGCGTGTTCGGCAAGTTCTTTCCGTGGGTGTGGGCTTCGGTTGTTCTGATCCTGCTGAGCGGCTTGCACATGCTGGTGAAGCTCGGCGGTGCCGCAGCGCCGCACTATGCGCTGACCATGCTGGTATTGGGCGTGGCGATGATGTTGATTTTCGCGCACGTGTTCTTCGCGCCATACAAGAAACTCAAGCGTGCGGTGGGCGCACAGGACTGGAAAGCGGGCGGCGCGGCGCTGGCGCAGATACGCAAACTGATCGGCATCAATCTCGCCATCGGGCTGCTGACGATTGCGGTCGTGTTTGTCGGGCGCGCGCTGATGTTGAACTAGACCACGATTCCACGCGTACTTCGGCACGTCGTGGCTTTCAGGGTTCGTCCTGCGGCGGCGCTGCGAGCAGTTGTCGCGCAACTTGCCGGATGGTTGCGGGTCGCGCCTCGCACTGCAGTTCGGCGTGAAACCGGCCGTCGCGATAGAGGTAGATCGTGGGCAGGTGGAAGATGCCGAAGTAGCGCGCCACCCCGGTGGCCTCGCTGACGTCCACTTCGTGGAATTCGGCGGCCAGGCCGGCGAGCGCCTGCGGCAACAATTGTTTCCATGCCCGGCATGCGCCGCAGTGCGGCGAGGTGAACAACACGATCCCGATACCGGAAGAGCCGGCGAGACGAGCATGGTAACTGCCTTCGGCCAGGCGTGAAAACTCAGCCGCGGCAAGCAGATCCCGACTGGTAGAATCGCGGTTTTCCTCGCGGCTGACGCTCATGCTGTTTCTCGAACTCTTCGGTTATCTGCTGCTCATCCTCGTGGCGGCGGAAGTCTTTGTCAACGCGCTCGAACACCTGGGCGAGAAGCTGCACATCTCGGAAGGCGTGACCGGTTCGCTGTTCGCGGCGATCGGCACTGCCATGCCCGAAACTCTGGTGCCGCTGCTGGCGATCTTTGGCGGCACCGGGAACACCGTCACCAACGAAGAAATCGGCGTCGGCGCCATCCTGGGGGCGCCGCTGATGCTGTCGACCCTGTCGCTGTCGCTGATGAGCGTGGCCGTGCTGAAACGCCGCGGTATCCAGGGCCATCTCACGCCCGAGAAGACCGGGCTCAAGCGCGATCTGGATTTCTTCCTGATGGCTTTCCTGCTGGCGTTTGTCGCCATGTTCGTTCCGCACGGCGACGGGTGGGTGCGCGTTGCGCTCGCCTTCGTCATGGTGATGATCTATTTCTTCTACGTGATGCTGACCCTGCGTGCATCGGCCAAACTGGTCGAAGACGGGCATGCGACCGAGGCAGGGTCGCCGATGCTGCTGTCGCGCCTGGGTTTTCCGCAGAACCTGTTCTTCATCGTGGTGCAATTGGCGCTGGTGCTGGCGCTGCTGGTCGGGGGGGCCAAGGGTTTCATCCACGGCGTCGAGCTGGCCGCACCCATCATCGGTATCTCCGCGCTGCTGCTGTCGCTGATGATCATCCCGATCGCGACCGAGTTGCCGGAAAAGGTGAATTCGATCCTGTGGATACGCAAGCGCAAGGACACGCTGGCGTTCGGCAACATCACCGGCGCCATGGTGTTCCAGGGCACGCTGCTTCCCGCCATCGGGATTTCGCTGACGCCATGGGCGCCGCAAAAGGAAGTCCTGCTGGGTGTGGTGATCACGCTGGTCGCGGCATTCTGGCTGCGCTGGGCTGCCTTGAACGGCGGCTTGCGCGTGTGGCACCTGTTCGTCAACGGAGCACTGTATGTCGCCTATCTGACGGCAGTGCTGGTCTGAGAAATCGGCGCGTGCAATAAAAAAACGGCGGGACTCCCCGCCGTTGTTCATTGGTTGCAACCAACGCTCAGACCGTTCGCCGGCGTGCGGCGAATCCGACCAGTCCCAGTCCTGCCAGCAGCATCGCCCAGGTATCGGCTTCCGGTACAGCGGTGACCTGCCAGCCGATGTCCTGCATGGCGGCGAAATCGAGGTCAGTAAAGTGTTTGCGCTGGCCGTTGTAGATGGCGGGGCTCATCGCGGTTTCCTGGCTGACGCCATTGGCGGTGCTGAGCGTGCCGTCCGCCCAGTGGCCGAGATCGGCGGACAGCGCGACCGAGCCCGTGCTTGCGCCAATGAAGTCGGTGCCGAACGTCAGGGCTGCGAAGGAATCGGAGGTGCCGAACCCGAGGACGTGGGCCAGTTCGTGCACGGCAACCGAGTAGAAGTCGTATTCGGATGAATTGAGGCCGGCCGCGGTCTGGCCGAAGTACCAGTTGGTCGAAGCGTTATCGAAGCTGATCGAGCCGCCCCACGGCGCGACATCGACGGCGTCGCGGGACAGCAAGGCGCCGTTGCTGTCGTACAGGTTCTGCGTTTCGCCCTGCCCGCGTTGCGTGTCGGTGTTGCAGAAACTGCTGAAGCCGGAGCAGTTGTAGCCGCCCGGACCGCCGATTCCCAGGGTCGAGCCGCCCAGATTGGCGGCGCCGGCATAGATGCGGATGACATCGGTGGCCACGCTCTGGTTGCTCAACGTGACATCGGCCCCGGGCGTGGAAGGATTGAAGAATACCGTACTGAAATGGTTGGGCCCGGACGACGTGATCGCGGTCAGATTGTCCGCAAAACGCGTCTCGAACACGGACGCGGCGGCATTCAGCGTGGCGACGCTGTCGGGGTTGGACGAAAAGAAATTGGACGTGTCGTAGCTGAAGTCGAACTGGATATCGATATTCGCTAGCGCGGATTGCGCGGCGGCCAGCAGGCTCAGGCTGGCCAAGGTTCTTGTAAGCATGTTTCCCCCTCGGGTGGATCGGTTGATACACATCCGCTTATCGTTTTACACGAGTGTAAAACAAGCGCAGGAGACCGACCAGCGATTCAGCGGCCCGATTATGCGTCTTTCGGCGCAGCGGCGGCCGGCGGCTCGCGACGGAACGGGGTCTCGAGTTCGTCCATGTAGTGGCCGATGGCATCGGTCTCGCGTTCGAGGAAACGGTCGACCGCTTCGCGGAATTCAGTATTCTCCAGCCAGTGCCAGGAATGCGTGGCAGTGGGGACAAGGCCGCGCGCGAGCTTGTGCTCGCCCTGTGCGCCGCCTTCGAATACCGAAAGCCCGTGCGCGATGGCATATTCGATGCCCTGCTGGTAGCAGGTCTCGAAATGCAGTCCGGGCAGGTATTCCAGCGTGCCCCAGTGGCGGCCGTACAGACGCTGGCCATCTTTCATGCAGAACGAGCAGGCGACAGGCTCGCCGTCCTTGTCCGCAATGATGAGCACCAGATTGTCGGGCAGGGTCGCGCGCAGTCCGGCAAAGAAAGCCCGGTTGAGGTGCGGCTCGCTGCGGTGGCGGGCGTAGGTGTCGGCATAGCAGCGATAGAAATGGTCCCAGTCGGCATCCGTGCTCTCCGCGCCATCGACCCAGCGGAACGTCACGCCGAGGTGGGCGAGCTTCTTTCTTTCCTGACGGATTTTCTTGCGCTTGTCGTGTGTCATCGCGGCGAGAAACGCGTCGAAATCGGCATAGCCCGTGTTATTCCAGTGGAACTGGAAGCCGCTGCGATGCATGAGCGGCGTCGCTTCGAGCGCGGCGTGGTCTGGCGCGGTCGGGAAGAGGATGTGAAAGGACGAGAATCCCAGGTCACGGGTGAGCTTCAAGGCTGCCTGGATCAGCGTCGTGCGGTCAGCATCGTTCTTTGCCAGCAGGCGCGGCCCGGGGACCGGCGAGAAGGGGACGCAGCACACCAGCTTGGGGTAATAATTCAAGCCATGCCGGCGGTAGGCATCAGCCCATGCCCAATCGAACACGAACTCGCCCCAGGAGTGGTGCTTGACGTAAAGCGGCATCGCGGCGTCGAGATGGCCATTGCGGAACAGCGCAAGGTGCACCGGCTCCCAACCGATGTCGGGCCCCACGCAGCCGGTGGCTTCCAGGGCATGCAGAAAGGCGTGCTGCAGGAAAGGCGAATCGCCGGCCAGGGTATTCCAGGCGTCGGCGGACAGTTCCGCAATGCGCGGAATGACGCGGATGACAACTTCCGCATCGGAGGGGTTTGCTTCAAAATGCACGTTTTGGCGAGCTTCCATCGAAAAACAAATGAACCTGCATGAATATCAGGCCAAACAAATCCTGCGGTCGGGCAACATTAACACGCCGCGCGGCCTTGCAGCAGCGAGCGCCGAGGCCGCGGTTGACGCCGCGAACGAACTGGGCGGCGACGCCTGGGTGGTGAAGGCACAGATCCACGCCGGCGGGCGCGGTAAGGCAGGCGGCGTCAAGGTGGTCAAAAGCCTCGACGATGTGCGCGCGATGGCCGGTTCGCTGCTCGGCAAGCCACTGGTGACTAACCAGAATGCCCCCGACGGCCAGCCCGTGAACCAGGTTCTGGTGGAAGAGACGCTGCCGATCGCGCGTGAGCTGTACCTGTCGCTGCTGGTGGATCGCGAGACCGAGCGCGTCGCCATCGTGGCTTCCGCCGCCGGCGGCATGGACATCGAGGAGGTGGCGCATGCCACGCCGGAAAAGGTCCTGACCGAGGCCTGCGATCCCTTGCTGGGCGTGCAGGACTTCCAGTGCCGCGCGCTGGCCTTCGCGCTGGAACTGACAGGCGAGGCCTACAAGGATTTCTGCCGCCTGCTGCCGCAGCTGTACCGGGTGTTCATCGCCAATGATCTCTCCCTGCTCGAGATCAACCCGCTGGTGGTAACGGCTGACAACCGTGTGCTACCGCTCGACTGCAAGATGAGCGTCGACGACAACGCGCTCTACCGCCGCAAGACGCTGAGCGAGCTGCGGGACGACAGCCAGATCGACGCCAAGGAAGCCGCCGCCAATGCGGCCAACGTGAACTACGTCGCGCTCACCGGCAATATCGGCTGCATGGTCAACGGTGCCGGGCTGGCAATGGCGACGATGGATCTGATTCAATTAGAGGGCGGCACGCCCGCCAATTTCCTCGACGTCGGCGGCGGCGCCACGCCGGAGACGGTGGCGCAGGGCTTCAAGATCATCCTGCTCGACCCCAACGTGCGCGCAGTGCTGATCAACATTTTCGGCGGCATCGTGCGCTGCGACGTGATCGCCGAAGGCATCATCCAGGCGGTGAAGGAAGTCGGCGTGAAAGTACCGGTGATCGTGCGGCTGGAAGGCACCAATGCCGAACTGGGCCGCAGGTTGCTGGCCGAATCGGGGCTGGCGATTCTGGCAGCGGAAAGCCTTACTCAGGCAGCAAAACTCGCCGTGGAGCAAGCAGCATGAGCATCCTCGTCAACAAGGACACCAAGGTCATCTGCCAGGGCTTCACCGGCAGGCAAGGCAGTTTCCATTCCGAGCAGGCGATTGCCTACGGCACGCGGATGGTCGGCGGCGTCACGCCCGGCAAGGGCGGGCAGACGCATCTTGGCCTGCCTGTTTTCAATACCGTGCGCGACGCGGTGCGGCAGACCGGTGCGCAGGCGACGATGATCTACGTACCGGCCGCGTTCGCCGCCGACTCGATCCTGGAAGCCGCAGACGCCGGCATCGAGGTGATCGTCTGCATCACCGAGGGCATTCCGGTGCTCGACATGCTGAACGTGAAAGCCGCGCTGCGTGCCAACGGCGCCCGGTTGATCGGACCCAACTGCCCCGGCATCATCACCTCGGGCGAATGCAAGATCGGCATCATGCCCGGCGTGATCCACCAGAAAGGCAAGGTCGGCATCGTCTCGCGCTCCGGCACGCTCACCTACGAAGCAGTGCACCAGACCACGCAGTTGGGGCTGGGCCAGTCGACCTGCGTCGGTATCGGCGGCGACCCGATCAAGGGGCTGGATTTCATCGACTGCCTCAAACTGTTCGAAGCCGATCCACAGACCGAAGCGGTGATCCTGGTCGGCGAAATCGGCGGTAGCCGCGAAGAAGAGGCCGCCGAGTACATCCGTTCGAGCATGAAGAAACCCGTGGCGGCCTACATCGCCGGACGCACCGCGCCAAAGGGCAAGCGCATGGGCCATGCGGGTGCGATCATCGCCGGCGGCACCGGCACGGCCGATGCCAAGATCCGCGCGCTGGAAACGGCGGGCGTCGTCGTTGCGCTCAGCCCTGCCGCGCTGGGCGATGCGGTGCAACAGGCACTCGCGGCGCGATGAACCCCATCCGATGAAGCTCGGCATCGCGCAACTCAACCTTACGGTCGGCGACATCGACGGCAACGCGGCACGGCTGCTGGCCGCGGCGAAGGACGCGCATGCTGCCGGCGCCGATCTGCTGCTCACCCCCGAAATGTCCGTCTGCGGCTATCCGGCCGAAGACCTGGTGTTGCGCCACGATTTCACTGCAGCATGCGAGGCGGCCGTTCGGCAGCTGGCTGCCGATGCACCACCCGACCTCGCGCTGATCGTGGGCTACCCTGAACGCAGCGACGACGGGTTGTTCAATGCTGCGGCGTTGTTGCGCGGTGGCCATGTCGAGCGGGTGTATCGCAAGCACCATCTTCCGAATCATTCCGTATTCGACGAGCGGCGCGTATTCGACAGCGGTGTTGCGGCGTGCGTATTCAGCTGTGGCGGCGTGTCGTTCGGTCTCAACATCTGCGGCGACATCTGGGAGCCGGGGCCGACGACGCGTGCGATGGAAGCCGGCGCCGAATGGCTGCTGGTTCCGAACGCTTCGCCCTATCATCTCAACAAGGAGCGCGAACGGCTTGCCGTGGCGCGCTCGCGCCAGCTTGAAGCCGGCCTGCCGATCGTGTATGCGAACATGGTGGGGGGACAGGATGAACTGGTCTTCGACGGCGCGTCCTTTGTGCTGGATGCCGACGGCAAGGTCGCGGCGCAGTGCCAGGCCTGGCAGGAAGGCCTGTTCTATGTCGACCTTGCGGGCCACCGTTGCAGTGGGCCGCAGCATGCCTTGCCGGACGAGGATGCGGCCGTCTACGATGCACTGGTGCTGGCGGTGCGCGACTATGTGGGCAAGAACGGCTTCAAGGGCGTGCATCTGGGCTTGTCGGGCGGGATCGACTCGGCATTGACGCTGGCGATTGCGGCGGATGCGATCGGTCCCGACCGGGTGCACGCGGTGATGATGCCGTCGGATTACACGGCCGGCATCAGCGTCGAGGATTCGCGCGACATGGTGAAGCGGCTTGGCGTGCGCTATTCCGAAATCGCCATCAAGCCGATATATGAGGCTTTCGTGTCGCAGCTGGCCGGCGAGTTTGCCGGACGGGCAGCCGACACGACAGAAGAGAACCTGCAGGCGCGCGCGCGCGGCACGCTGCTGATGGCGCTGTCCAACAAGTTCGGCACGCTGGTGCTGACCACCGGCAACAAGAGTGAAATGGCGGTCGGCTACGCCACCTTGTACGGCGATATGGCGGGCGGCTTTGCAGTGCTGAAGGATGTGGCGAAGACGCGGGTCTACCGGCTGGCGAATTACCGCAACAGCCTGTCCCAGGTCATTCCTCAACGTATCATCGACCGCCCGCCGTCGGCCGAGTTGCGTCCCGACCAGACCGACCAGGACAGCCTGCCGCCCTACGACGTGCTCGACGCGATTCTGGCCGCCTATGTCGAACGCGATCTGTCGGCACGCGACATCGTCGCGTCGGGATACGATGCCGCCGTCGTGCGCAAGGTCATCCGCATGGTCGATCTCGCCGAATACAAACGCCGCCAGGCCCCGCCCGGTCCGCGCATCACGCCGCGGAACTTTGGAAAAGACCGGCGCTACCCGATTACCTCGAAATACCGACCCGAAGGAGACCTGCCATGAAAAAAATCGAAGCCATCATCAAGCCGTTCAAGCTGGACGAAGTGCGCGAAGCGCTGTCCGAAATCGGCGTGACCGGCCTGACTGTCACGGAAGTCAAGGGCTTCGGCCGCCAAAAGGGCCATACCGAACTGTATCGCGGCGCCGAATATGTAGTGGATTTCCTGCCCAAGGTGAAGCTTGAAGTGGTCGTTGCAGATGGCCTGCTGGAACGCGCGATGGAAGCGATCACCACTGCCGCGCGCACCGGCAAGATCGGCGACGGCAAGATTTTCGTGACGGCAGTTGAGCAGGTGGTGCGTATCCGCACCGGCGAATCGGGCGAGGCGGCGGTCTGATCCCGATCCGAACACGGACCGGGATCAGCCGGACTCAATCCGGATTCCGGCTCACCAGAAGCGGTACCAGGCTTTTTCCTTGACGTTCACGCCCTTGAGATACTTGCTGTGGGGGAAGTTGAGCTTCAGCACCCGCAGCGCATCGTCGCGCGGCCCCGTGAGGTGCAGGTTGTCGTAGGACACGACCATGATGCCCAGCGCCTCTTCCAGCGCGGGAGCCTGAGGATAGTCTGTCAGCACGACCTTGGCACGGTTGGCGGCAGCCACCCAGGCTTTGCGTTTCAGGTAATACCGGGCGACGTGGACCTCATTGCCAGCCAGCGCGTTGACCAGATATTTCATGCGGGCGGTCGAGTCCTCGGCATATTTGCTGTCGGGGAAGCGGGTGACCAATTCCTTGAAGGCCAGGAACGCATCGCGCGCAGCCTTGGGATCGCGTTCGCTCATGTCCTGATCGACCAGGTTACCGAGCAGTCCCAGATCGTCATTAAAATTCGCCAGGCCCTTAAGATAGTAGGCGTAATCGACGTTAGGGTGATTGGGGTGCAGCTTAATGAAACGATCGCATGCGGCTATGGCCGAAATCGGTTCGTTATCCTTGTAGTAAGCGTAACCCACTTCCAGTTGCGCCTGCTGCGCATAGCGTCCGAAGGGGTAGCGCGCTTCCAGCGTCTCGAACAGTTTGACCGCGCGTTCGTAGTTGCCGCTGTTGAGATTATCCTTGGCTTCGGAGTAGAGTTTTTGCGCCGACCAACCCGAGGTTTCGTCCTTGACCTCGGGCAACAGACCGCAGCCGCCCAGGGTGAGCGTGGCAGCGAGCAGCACACAACCCAAAACCCGATTGAATGCGGTGGAACCGGATGAACATTGCTTAAGCATGGGAAAAGACACAGAAAATTTGTCGGACGATTATAAGGGAAATACCGGGGACGGCGTCCGCGAGCTGGTAATCCCCGACGAGCAGGGCGGCCAGCGCCTGGATCAGGCCCTATCGGCCCTGCTGCCGGAATTTTCGCGCAACCGCATCCAGAACTGGATCCGTGCCCGCAAGATCGCGGTGGACGACGCCTGGGCCACAACCAAGATGAAAGTCAGCGGCGGCGAGTCGGTACGGGTCGAGATCGAGCCCGATCCGAACGCCACACCCGATGCGCCCGAGGCGATTCCGCTCGACGTGGTGTTCGAGGACGCCATGCTGATGGTGATCAACAAGCCGGTCGGCCTGGTGGTCCATCCCGGCAGCGGCAACCGTCATGGCACGCTGCTCAATGCCCTCCTGCATCGCGTGCCGCAGGTGGCCGAACTGCCGCGCGCCGGCATCGTGCACCGGCTCGACAAGGACACCTCCGGTCTGCTGGTTGTCGCCAAAACGCTCAGGGCCCATACCGACCTGGTGCGCCAGTTGCAGGCACGCACCGTCAAGCGCGAATACCTGGCCCTGGTCTACGGCGAGGTCGACCATGCAGGCACGGTCGACGCGCCGCTGGCGCGCGATCCGCACAACCGCACCAAGCGCACCGTGCATACCATGGGCAAGGAGGCGGTCACGCACTACGACGTGGTCGAGCGCTTTCCCGGGATCACCCTGCTGCGCTGCAAGCTCGAAACCGGACGCACCCACCAGATCCGCGTACACATGCAGCACATCGGCCATCCGCTGGTGGGCGAATCGGTCTACAGCGCCAGCCGCCGCAGTCATCTCAAGATTCCCTTCCCGCGTCAGGCGCTGCATGCGGAAAGACTGGGCCTGATCCATCCGGTCACCCAGGAATTCATGCAGTGGGAATGCCCGCTGCCACCCGACTTCGCCTCGCTCCTGGCGGCGCTGCGGGCAAACACCGACTGGGTCAAGTGAACCTGATCGTCCCCGAATGGCCCGCGCCCGCGCAGGTCAAGAGTCTCCTGACCACCCGCGCTGGCGGCGTGAGCCGGGCTCCCTGGGCCAGCTTCAATCTCGGCGACCACGTCGGCGACGATCCGGATCACGTCGCCGCCAACCGTGCGCACCTTCGCCAGCACCTGCCTGCGGAGCCGGGTTGGCTCAGGCAGGTGCACAGCGTACGGGTGGTCGAGCTTGGACGCGAGACGAACCCCGAAGCCGATGCGGCGTTCACGCGCGAACCCGGGCAGGTCTGCGCGGTGCTGACTGCGGACTGCCTGCCGGTGCTGTTCTGCGACCGCGCCGGCAGCGTCGTGGCTGCCGCCCATGCCGGCTGGCGTGGCCTGGCTGGAGGCGTGCTGGAATCCACGATCGCTGCGATGCGGGCGGCACCTGGAGACATTCTGGCCTGGATGGGGCCCGCCATCGGTCCGCACGCATTCGAGGTGGGCGATGACGTGCGCGAGATCTTCGTGGCGTCGCATCCCGAAACCGTTGCCGCCTTCGCGCCGCATGCGCCAGGCAAATGGCTGGCCGACATCTACCGGCTGGCGCGCATCCGACTCCAGCACGTTGGCGTGCAGGATGTCTATGGAGGAGGGCGCTGCACCTTCGCCGAAGCGGACCGCTTTTATTCCTATCGCCGCGATGGCGTGACCGGGCGCATGGCCTCGCTGATCTGGCGGGGCTGAACGCAAACGCCCTGGCTGGCCGGCGCCGTCCTGCGCTACGATGGAAAAAATGTCCGGCTAGGGAAGCCCATGGGGAAAAATAGATTAGAAGCCTTCAGCGATGGCGTACTGGCCATCATCATCACCATCATGGTGCTGGAGCTGAAGGTGCCGCATGGCGAGCAACTGGATGTCCTGCTGCCGCTGCTACCGGCCTTTCTCAGCTATGTGCTGAGCTTCGTCTACATCGGCATCTACTGGAACAACCACCACCACATGCTGCATGCCGCGACCAAGGTCAGCGGACCCATGCTGTGGGCGAACCTGCATCTGTTGTTCTGGCTGTCGCTGTTTCCGTTTGTCACGGGCTGGATGGGCGAGAACCACTTTGCGGCCGTCCCCACGGCGCTGTATGGTCTGGTGCTGCTGATGGCGGCGATCGCCTACTGGCTGCTGGAGCAGACGATCATCGCATCCGAAGGCGCAGGTTCTGTGCTCAAGCGCGCCGTGGGGCGGGACTGGAAGGGCAAGCTGTCCCCCGTTCTCTATGGGATCGCCATCGTCGCCACCTTCGGCCTCCCCTGGGTTGCGCAGGCGATTTATGTATTCGTCGCGATCCTCTGGCTGGTGCCCGATCCCCGTATCGAACGGGCGCTGCATCGAGGGGAATCCTGAACCGCTAAGCGTGCCCGGCCATGCAGCCGGGCACCATTCCTTCGATCGATTTGTAATAAAATACTTAAAAATCTTAATAGATCAAATTTGAGTCATGGCAGACCCCTACGACGATTTGCAGCAGAGCTACGGACGCTGCCTACGCGGGAAGAATTTCATCGAGCGTTTCTACGAGATCTTTCTGGCCAGCCACCCGGACATCGCGCCGATGTTTGCCGCGACCGACTTCCAGAAGCAGCGTATGGCCCTGCGCCGGGGCATCAGCGCGGCGATCTCGCATGCGGCCGGCAGTTCGCTGACCAAGCGCACGATCGATCAAATGGCCAACACGCATTCCCGCGCAGGCCATGCGCCGGTGCCGCCCGAGCTTTACCGTTATTGGGTGGACAGTCTGGTCCAGGCCGTCAGCGAAATGGATCCCGGGGCGACCCCCCAGTTGATCGCACGCTGGCGTCAGGGCATGGGTGCCGTGGTCGGTACGTTCATCGCGCAATACTGAATCGCATGGCGCCATCCTGTCCGGCGCTCCGGTTCATGTGGTTACCCTACTCGGGCATTCCCTGGAAATCCTCGCGCACGCGCAGGTAGCGTGGAAAGCGCGGCACGCCGCGTTTCGTCAGGTGCTGGTAGCGATAGGTGATGCGCGTGCCGACGGGCGGCGGCTGACGGTGCAATGAATCGGAGAGGCCGCTGCCGAGGCGGAAGCGTCTGCCGTCCGGCATTTCCATCAGCAGCGCGCCGGTCAGGCCCTGGTATTTTCCCTTGCCAGGGATGTATCCGACGATGACGGCCTCGGCGTCCAGCCAGGGTTTCAGCTTCAGCAGCGCGTCGCTGCGTCCGGTGAGATAGGGCGCGTCGGCGCGATGCAGCATCAGGCCTTCGCCGCCCGTCCGTACCACGGTATCGAGTTGCTTCATCAACGCGGCGCGGTCGGCCACGCGCGTCTGTTCGACGGCCTGCAGCCAGGGCACGCCGGCCTGCGCGACGAGCGTCCGTATCTGCCGGGCGCGCGCGCTGAAGTCGCCGACTGCGCCAGGTAATTCGAAAACCAGATAGCGCACCTGCCGCCATTCGGCGTCCACCGGTTCGATCCTGCGCACTATGCCCGAGAGCACGTCGAAGCGCCCGCGACCGATCCAGAGTTCGCCATCCAGCGGTGTCGCCGGGAAGCCGGCCGTGAACCATGCCGGCGCCGGTACGCGGCCGCCGCCGCGAAAGCGCAGTGCCTCGCCGTCCCACTGGGCGCGCACGCCGTCGTATTTCTCGCTTACCCAGTATTGCGTGACATCGACGTCGGCGGCGTAAACCTCGGCCAGCAGCATCGCCGGAGCGGGGTCGCTCCAGGCCGGCGTCGAGACCGGCAGCCATAGCGCCAGCCACAGCGCGGACAGGATGCGGCTCAGTCCAGCCACTTCTGCATGAACTGCGCGTGGCCCATGGCCGGATCGAGCCGGTAGTCGTCGAAGCCCAGCTTTTCGTAGAGTCCGCGTGCGGCGAGGTTGCCGGAGAGCACTTCCAGCGTCAGCTTGCATGCGCCGCGTTCACGCGCGATGGCTTCCGTCTCGGCGAATAGCCGTGCGGCGATGCCGCGGCCGCGATGGCCGGGCAGCACGACGACATCGTGCACGTTGACCAGCGGCCGGCAGGCGAAGGTGGAAAAGCCTTCGATGGCGTTGACGAGGCCGACCGGAGTATCGCAGTCGAAGGCCAGCACGCTGAAGATGAAGGGCCGCGCGGCAAGTTCGTCGACCAAGTTGGCGCGGGCGAAGTCGCCCAGCGGTTCGCCGCCGCCCGCCTGGTCGCGCGCGTAGACGTCCAGCAGGCCGACCAGCGCGGTGGCATGCGTCGGATCGTCGTAGCGGACGCGCACGATGTGGATTGAAGACGGCGCCATCACAGGGTATCGATGCGCATCGACAGATCCACCGCGCGGATATGCTTGGTCAGGCTGCCGACGGAAATGCGGTCGACCCCGGTTTCGGCCACTGCGCGCACGGTGTCCAGCGTGATGTTGCCGGAGGCTTCGAGCAAGGCGCGGCCGTGGACGAGCCCAACCGCGCGGCGCATGTCGTCGAGGCTGAAATTGTCGAGCAGGATCAGCGATGCGCCGGCTGCCAGCGCCTGTTCGAGTTCGTCCAGGCTTTCCACCTCGATCTGGACGCTGACCTTACCTGCGGCCAGCTCGAATGCGGCATCGAGCACCTGCGCGATGCCGCCCGCCGCCGCAATGTGGTTTTCCTTGATCAGGATGCCGTCGTATAGCCCAACGCGCTGGTTCTGCCCGCCCCCCACCCGCACCGCGTATTTCTCGGCCATGCGCAAGCCGGGCAGGGTTTTGCGGGTGTCGAGGATGGCGGCATGGGTGCCGCGCACGGCCTCGACGTAGGGTCGTGTCGCGGTGGCCACCGCCGACAGGGTCTGCAGGAAGTTCAGCGCCGGGCGCTCGGCAGTGAGCAGCGCGCGCGCATTGCCGCTGAGTTCGGCCAGTACGCTGCCGGCCGCGACCGGTGCGCCTTCGTTGACCCGCCAGTCGATGACGCAGCCAAGGTCGAGCGCCCGGAAGCAGGCGTCGAACCAGGGCCGGCCGGCGATCACGGCGGGCTCGCGGGTGATGACGCGGGCACGGGCGGTCTGCGTCGCCGGGATGAGCAGGGCGGTGAGATCGCCACTGCCGACATCTTCGGCCAGCGCGCGGTTCACATCGGTTTCGACGGCGGAAGCGAGCAAATCGGACATGACTGGTCTTTAATTAAGACATGACGGGTTGAAATGGGCGGAAACGCCTCTATTTGGTTGCCATTGAATATAACCCAGCACGAGGTTACTTATGCGTTTCGACAAGCTCACCACCCAGTTCCAACAGGCGTTTTCCGACGCGCAAAGCCTGGCCGTCGGCGGCGATCATGCCTATATCGAGCCACAGCACCTGCTATTGGCTCTGCTGAACCAGGAGGGCGCCGGCGCGGCGTCGATCCTGTCGCGTGCCGGCGTGCAGGTGCCCGCGCTGAAGGCCTCGCTGACCCAGGCGCTGGATCGCATGCACAAGGTTGAAGGCCAGGGCGGCGAGGTGAGCATCTCGCGCGAGCTCAACAACCTGCTGAACCTGACCGACAAGGAGGCGATGAAGCGCAACGATGCCTTCATCGCCTCCGAGCTGTTTTTGCTGGCAGCGCTGGACGACAAGGGCGAGACCGGCCGGCTGCTGAAGCAGCACGGCGCCCAGAAGGGCGCGCTGGAACAGGCCATCCAGGCCGTGCGCGGCGGCGAGAACGTGCAGTCGCAGGAAGCTGAGGGCCAGCGCGAGGCGCTGACCAAGTACACGCTCGACCTTACCCAGCGTGCCCGCGACGGCAAGCTCGACCCGGTGATCGGACGCGACGACGAAATCCGCCGGTCGATCCAGATCCTGCAGCGCCGCACCAAGAACAACCCGGTGCTGATCGGCGAGCCCGGCGTCGGCAAGACCGCCATCGTCGAAGGATTGGCACAGCGGATCGTGAATGATGAAGTGCCGGAAACGCTCAAGGGCAAGAAGGTGCTGGTGCTCGACCTCGCCGCCTTGCTGGCCGGCGCGAAATACCGTGGTGAATTCGAAGAACGCCTGAAAGCGGTGTTGAAAGAGCTGGCAATGGATCCGGGCCGCTACATCGTCTTCCTCGACGAACTGCACACCCTGGTTGGCGCCGGCAAGGCCGAAGGCGCGATCGACGCCGGCAACATGCTGAAGCCGGCCCTGGCGCGTGGCGAACTGCATCTGATCGGCGCGACCACGCTCGACGAATACCGCAAGTACATCGAAAAGGACGCCGCGCTTGAGCGCCGCTTCCAGAAGGTTCTGGTCGACGAACCCAGCGTCGAATCGACCATCGCCATCCTGCGCGGTCTGCAGGAACGCTACGAACTGCACCACGGCGTCGACATCACCGACCCGGCGATCGTCGCTGCGGCCGAATTGAGCCATCGTTACATCACAGACCGCTTCCTGCCCGACAAGGCGATCGACCTGATCGACGAGGCTGCTGCGCGCATCAAGATGGAAATCGACTCCAAGCCGGAAGTGATGGACAAGCTCGACCGACGCATCATCCAGCTGAAGATCGAGCGCGAGGCGGTGAAGCGGGAAACCGACGAGGCGTCGAAAAAACGCCTGGCCCTGCTGGAAGACGAGATCGAAAAACTCGGTCGCGAATACGCCGACCTCGAGGAAGTATGGAAATCCGAGAAGGCCCAGGTGCAGGGCAGCGCGCACATCAAGGAAGAGATCGACAAGCTGCGCGGCGAGATGGTCGAGCTGCAACGCCAGGGCAAGCTCGACAAGGTTGCCGAGATCCAGTACGGCAAGCTGCCGCAGCTGGAAGCGCAGTTGAAACAGGCGGAGGTGGCCGGTGAAGGCAAGCCAGCATTCAAGCTCCTGCGCACTGAAGTTGGCGCCGAGGAAATCGCCGAGGTCGTGTCGCGGGCGACTGGAATACCGGTGTCCAAGATGCTGCAGGGCGAGCGCGACAAGCTGCTGCACATGGAAGACAAGCTGCACAGTCGCGTGGTGGGGCAGGACGAGGCCGTGCGCGTCGTCTCCGACGCCATCCGCCGTTCGCGCGCCGGCTTGAGTGATCCCAACCGGCCGCTCGGTTCCTTCCTGTTCCTCGGCCCCACCGGCGTCGGCAAGACCGAGCTGTGCAAGACGCTGGCCGAATACCTGTTCGACTCCGCCGACCACATGATCCGCATCGACATGAGCGAATTCATGGAGAAGCATTCGGTCGCACGCCTCATCGGCGCGCCGCCCGGCTACGTCGGTTACGAGGAGGGCGGCTATCTGACCGAGGCGGTGCGCCGCAAGCCCTATTCTGTCATCCTGATGGACGAGGTGGAAAAGGCGCATCCGGACGTCTTCAACGTGCTGCTGCAGGTGCTCGACGACGGCCGCCTGACCGATGGCCAGGGCCGCACCGTCGATTTCCGCAATACCGTGATCGTGATGACCTCCAACCTCGGCTCGCAGATGATCCAGCAGATGACGGGCGACGACTACCAGGTGGTGAAGCTCGCCGTGCTGGGTGAAGTGAAGTCCTACTTCCGCCCCGAGTTCATCAACCGCATCGACGAGGTTGTCGTCTTCCACGCGCTGTCCGAATCGCACATCGCCAGCATCGCGCGCATCCAGCTGCAGGGTCTGGAACAGCGTCTGGCGCAGATGGAGATGAAGCTCGACGTCAGCGACGCGGCGCTGGCCGAAATCGCCAAGGCCGGCTTCGACCCGGTCTACGGCGCACGGCCGCTGAAGCGAGCGATCCAGAGCGAACTCGAAAACGCGCTGGCGAAGGAAATCCTGGCCGGGCACTTCGGTCCCAAGGACACCATTCGGGTGGATGCGCAGGGCGGGGTGTTCAGTTTCGAGAAGGCGGCCGTTGCTCAAGCAGCCTGACCGTTTGACTGACGGGAAAAGAGGGCGGATTCCGCCCTCTTTTTTTTGAGGTAATGTGCCAGAGGCTGTCGAAATCGAGCCGACTCGTTCGTCGACCCTATATGCCACCCTGGCATATCACGCATTCACCTTGAAAGGAGAACGGCCCATGGCGCCACATACTGTCCAGCTTCACCGTGTGCTTCGAACGACGCCCGAAAAAATCTACCGGGCATTCCTCGACGCGGACGCGCGGGCCAAATGGCTTCCACCGAACGGATTTACCGCAAAGGTCCACCACCTGGAGGCGAAAGTGGGCGGCACCTACAAGATGTCGTTCACGAATTTCACCACCGGGCATAGCCACCATTTTGGCGGTACCTATCTCGAACTCGTGCCGAATGCGCGCATTTGCTATTCGGATAGATTCGACGACCCCAATCTGGCGGGCGAGATGCGGACGACGGTCAGCCTGAAGCCAGTATCCTGCGGGACCGAACTGAACATCGTGCAGGAAGGCATCCCCGGCGCCATTCCCGTCGAGTCCTGCTATCTCGGCTGGCAGGAATCGCTTGTCCATCTGGCGAACCTCGTCGAGCCGGACATCCCGGATTAGCCCGGCGGCCGACACGGCCTGGCAGCCCGGGCTGCCGAAATACACGTCAGAATGGAGCGGCACACTCGTGCAGCCGGGCTGCAGGGTTCCCGCCACGCGCCGCACCCCCTAGAATGGCCTGACCTCTTTCCGTCAGGATCGTCTTGCCCGCTCGTTTTCTGAAAGTCTTGCTGCTGCTTGCCGCGCTGTGCGCGACGCCGGCGCACGCATTGACCGTGGAGGTGAATGCGCCCGATGCGCTGAAGGCGCTGCTGATGCAGCACCTCGAAACGGCCCGGGCGGCACGGTCGGGCGAGAAGCTGGATGCTGACGAGGTCGCGCGGCTGCGGCGGCAGAGCGATCAGACGGCGCGCGACCTGCTGGCGACCGAAGGCTATTTCTCGCCCCAGGTGGAGAGCGCGGTGGAACAAGTGGGCGACGACTGGCGGGTGGATTACCGGATCGAGCCAGGCGCGCGCACCACGGTTCGCAATGTGACGTTGGTTTTTGACGGCGCCCTGAAAACTCGTGCCGATGCGGCCGGCCTGCGGGGGCGTATCGAGCGCAGCTTTTCGCTGAAGCAGGGCATGCCGTTTCGCCAGGCGGACTGGGACGCGGCCAAACTCGCCGTGCTGCGGCCCTTGTTGGCGAGCCGGTATCCGGCGGCACAACTTGTGGCAAGCGAGGCGCGCATCGATCCCGCCGCGCAGGCGGCCGACCTGACGCTGACGATCGACAGCGGACCGGCATTTTTCTATGGCGAGCCGGTGATCAGCGGTGCCCGGCGCTATCCCGAATCGATCATCCGCAATCTCAGTCCCGTCAAGCCTGGGAAACCGTTTCGCCAACAGGACCTGCTCGACTACCAGATGGCGCTGGAAACGAGCGGCTATTACACACACGCCACGGTCCGCGTCGAGCCCGATCCCGCGCTGGCGGCGGCGGCGCCGATCCGGGTCGAGGTGGTGGAGCGGCCGGAAAAACGGTTCAGCGTGGGTGCCGGGATGAGCACGGATACCGGCGCACGGGTGCAGATGGGGTGGCTGGCGCGCGACGTCGCCGATCGCGGGCTGCGTCTCAAGCTCGATGCGCGCATCGAAACCACACAACAGTCCGGTACGGTGGAACTTGCCTGGCCACGCACCTCTGCCGGCTACGAGAACAGCCTCGGCACACAGGTCAAGCACGAGGACATCAAGGGTCAGAAGACCCGTTCCGCCCTGGCGGTGGCCAAGCGCAGCCGCACGCGCGGACAGATCGAGACCACGGTCTCATTGCAGTACCAGACCGAACAGCAGAGCATCGGCGACGTGGTCAATGAGCGCAACCAGGCGCTGACCGCCAACTATGCGTGGACCCAGCGCACGGTGGGGCGCGCGTTCTATCCGCGCCAGGGGCATGTGCTGACGCTGCAGGGTGGCGGGGCTGCCGCCGCCCTGCTGTCGGACACCAATTTCATTCGCCTCTACGGCCGCCACACCCAGTATTTCCAGGCCGGCGCCAACGGCCGGCTGGTCCTGCGCGGCGAGCTCGGCAGCGTGCTGGCGGATACGCGCGACGGCATTCCCACCGATTTCCTGTTCCGGGCCGGCGGCGACAATTCGGTGCGCGGCTACGCCTACCAGAGCCTGGGGCGCACGCTTGCCGGCGGCGTGGCGTCGGTGCGCTACCTTGCCACCGGAAGCGTCGAGTACAACTATTTCTTCAACCGCGACTGGGGTATGGCGCTGTTCGTCGATGCGGGCGACGCAGCCGATACGCCGCGCCAACTGTCGCCGGTGTTCGGCTACGGCTTCGGTGCGCGCTACCGCTCGCCGGTGGGGCCGGTGAATCTCGATCTGGCGTATGGCGAAGCCACCCGTCAATTCCGCCTGCATTTTTCGCTCGGGGTGTCGTTTTGAGGCGCGTGCTTGGGGGACTGGCCGCGCTGCTGGCAACGCTGGTCATGCTGGTCGTCGTGGCGATCGGAATGGCGACGACGGACACGGGATTCCGCTGGCTGGGCGATGCGGCCGTTTTCCTGAGCGGCGGGCGGCTGGCTGTCGAGGGTGTGGACGGACATGTCGGCGTTCCCATCAGAATCGAGAAATTCATTTTCACGTCGGATACGAAGCGCGTCACGCTCGAACAGATCCGGCTGGAGTGGCAGCCGCGCGCGCTGCTGCAGCGACGGCTCGACATCGGCCTGCTGGCGGCGCAAACCGTACGGGTCGAGATCCTGAAGCCGGACCCGACGCCGCCAACGCTGCCCGCCAGCCTGCGCCTGCCGGTCGACATGCACGTGGCCGCCTGGGATGTGGCGCATCTTGTTGTCGTCGATGCCGGAAGCACGCTCGACTTCAAAAACCTGCACGGACGCATCGACGACGACGGCGACCGCTATCGATTCACCGGCATGACGGCCACTACCCCCTGGGCGGATGTCGGCGGCCGGTTCGAACTCGACAAGGACGCGCCGTTCAAGCTGCAGGGGCGATTCGACGCCGCGCGCCGCGACCCCATCCCGATCGGCGCCACGCTCGACGTGCAGGGGCGGTTGGCAGCCATCGTCTTCCGCTTCGATGCCCAGGCCAAAAACATGACCATGATGGCCAGCGGCGGAGCCGCGCCCTTCGCGCGCGCGCGTTTGCCCAGGCTGCTGGTGGCCGGGGAGGGTATCGACCCGCGTCTGTTCGCAGCGGGCGCGCCAGCCGCCGACCTGGCGTTTTCCGGCGTGTTCGAAGGCCAGCCGGGCGAGCGCCTGCTGGGCAGCTTCAGCCTCAGCAACCGGCTGGCGGGGCGGCTCGACCAGGACCGTCTGCCGCTCGCCAATCTCACCGGTGCGGTGGTGGGTGACAGCGCGTGGGCCGATTTCAGTGCGTTGGCGCTCGATCTGGGCGTCGCCGGACAATTGAACGGGAGCGGACAATGGCGCAACGGCCGCCTGAGCGTGAACCTGGACGGTCCCCGCCTCAATCTCGCCGGGCTGCATCGCCAGCTGGTTGCCACGCGACTCAAGACAAGCCTGCGGCTGGACGGCGACGCGACGCGCCAGACGCTCAGGGCCGATGTCGGCGAAAGCTGGGGGCAGGGTCGTTTCACGTTGACGCATGCCGACGCGGTACTGCGTCTGGAGTCGGCGAGTTTTGCCGGACAGGCGGGGCGCCTGACCGCAGAGGGCGCACTACATCTCGACGCCACGCGTGCCTTCAGCGCTGCATTCGATGCCACACAAATCAATCCCGCACGTTTCGGCAAGTTTCCGCGCGGACGGCTCAACGCGCGCGGCCAGGCCAGCGGCGCCTTGTTGCCCACGCCACGCGTGCAGGCACAGTTCAGCCTGCCGCCGGGCGATCTCGAAGGCCGTCCGGTGAGCGGACAGGGACGGCTGCGTTACGAGAACCGGCATCTCGTCGACGCCGACATCGATCTGGATCTGGCCGGCAACCGGGCAAAGCTGAAAGGCGCGTATGGCCGGGCGGGCGACCGGCTCGTCTGGGACGTCGATGCGCCGGCGCTGGCGCGCCTGAACCTGGGGTTGGCCGGGCGGTTGACCAGCCGCGGCAGCGCAAGCGGCGATCCTGCCCGCTTGGAAGTCGACGCGCAGCTCGCCGCCAGCGGTCTGCACCTGCCCGGCGGCATCGCCGCCGAGTCCCTGGATCTGCGCATGAACATGCAGGCCGCCGACAGCGGCATATTCAACGGGCAGCTCGACGCGAGCGGAGTGCAACTGGCGGGGCAGCATCTGGACACCCTTCGGGCCATCCTGCAAGGGCGCCGCAATGCCCACACACTGACGCTCGATGCCCGCTTGCCGGCATGGCGGCTGACCGCGAACCTGGCAGGCGGTCTGGATGCGAACCAGGTGTGGCACGGACAATTGAACCAGGCCGAGGTACAGGGCGACTGGCCTACGAAGCTGGTGGCCCCCGCCCATCTGCTGCTGTCGAGCGAACGGCAGCAGGTGAACGATCTGGCGCTGACCGTGGCAGGTGGCCGGCTGACGGTCGAACGCTTCGACCGCCAGGGTGCGCATCTGGCCAGCCGCGGCACGCTTGCCAATCTGCCGCTGGCACCCGCGCTCGTGCTGTTGGAGACGGCGCCACCTTTCACCACCGACCTGCGCGTGAACGGCGGCTGGGACCTGCGTGCGGGCGAGTCGCTCGATGGCCGGCTGCAGTTGCGCCGTCAGTCCGGCGATGTGCGGCTGACCGATCCGGCGCTGGCCATGGGGTTGACCGCCCTCACGCTCGACGTCGATGCGGTCGGCAGCCAGGCCCATGTCCGGTTCGCCGCCGACACGCACGAAGCGGGACAGTTGCGCCTGGATGGCCGGGGCATGCTGATCCGAACGGATGCCGCATTCACCCTGTCGCGCAGTGCGCCGCTGACGTGGAACGCCCAGTTCGACGTGCCGGACCTGCGCCTGTTGAAGCCGTTCATTCCGATCGGCATCCGCGCCGATGCCCGCGTCAATGCGCAGTTGAGCGGCAGCGGCAGCCTGGCGGCGCCGCGCATCGACGGCCGGGTTGCCGCCGACGCCGTCCGCTTTTCCATGCCCGAGCAGGGCGTGGCGATCACCGACGGGACGCTCAAGCTCCAGTTGGCGGACGATCGGGTCCGGGTGCAGGAAGGCGTACTGAAAGGCACCGGCGGCCGCATCGTGGTGAGCGGCGATGCCCAGCTGAGAAACCCGCAGGCCGGGCTCACGCTCACGTTCGAGAAATTTGCGGCGACCAACCGCAGCGATCGCCGCGTGACCGTGTCCGGCACGACCCGGCTCAACCTCGACCAGAAACGCCTGCAGCTCACCGGCGAGCTCACGGCCGACCGGGCCCGCCTGGAAATACCCGAGGCGAGCCGTCCCGAATTGTCGAGCGATGTCGTCGTCGTCGGCCGGCCGCCACGCGAGAAACCGGTGACGCAGCGTTTTCCGCTGGCGCTCGATCTGACGCTCAAGCTGGGCGACGATTTCCTATTCAAGGGCGCCGGACTCGACGCGCGGCTGGGCGGCCAGCTGCGCGTGTTCACCGTGAATCAGACCCTGCGCGGCGAGGGGACGATCCAGGTGGAGAAAGGGCGCTACGCCGCCTATGCGCAGACGCTGGACATTGAGCGCGGCGTCCTGCGTTTTGCCGGACCCATCGACAATCCCGGGCTCGACGTGCTGGCAGTACGCAAGACGGCGGACGTGAAAGTGGGCGTACAGGTCGGCGGCACGGTGCAGCGCCCGCTGGTGACGCTCTATTCCGATCCGGCCATGGCCGACACCGAGAAGCTCGCCTGGCTGGTGCTGGGACATGGTCTGGAAAGCAGCGGCCAGCAGGAGTTCGTATTGCTGCAGGTGGCGGCAGGCGCCTTGCTGAGCCAGGCCGAGTCCGTGAACCTGCAGGCGAAGATGGCGGAAACCCTGGGCATCGACAGCTTCGACGTGCGTGCGGGCAGCAGCGAATCCCTGACCAGCACCGTGGTCAGCGTCGGCAAGCGTTTGTCCTCGCGCGCGACGCTGAGTTACGAGCAGAGCCTCGACGGCCTGAGCCAGGTGGTCAAGGTGCTCTACCAGTTGTCCACGCATGTGCGGTTCGAAGCGCAGGCAGGGCAACCCAGCAGCTTTGATGCGTTCTACACCCGGGAATACGACTGAACAGATCAAATCCCGATGGTAGAATCGGGCGCATGTTAGAAGTCCGCATCGCTGCCATGAGTATTTCGTTCCGTTTGCCTGCCCTATCCGGAGGCTGCCGCTGATGCGTATCCTGCTATCCAACGACGACGGTTACTTCGCCCCCGGCCTGGCCGCGCTGGCGCAGGCGCTCTCACCGCTCGCCGACATCACCGTGGTGGCGCCCGAGCGCGACCGCAGCGGCGCCTCCAATTCGCTTACGCTCGACCGGCCATTGATGCTGCGCCAGGCGCCGACCGGTTTTTATTACGTCAACGGCACGCCCACCGATTGCGTTCATCTGGCCGTCACCGGCATGCTGGACCATATGCCCGACATGGTGATTTCCGGCATCAACCACGGCGCCAACATGGGCGACGACACGATTTATTCCGGCACGGTCGCGGCCGCTACCGAAGGCTATCTACTGGGCATCCCGTCGATTGCGGTCTCGCTCGCCAGCCACAATGCTCGCCACTTCGACACCGCCGCGCGCGTGGTCGCCGACCTGGTGCAACGTATCCAGACGCGGCCGCCGGCCGAACCGATGCTGCTCAATGTCAACGTGCCGGACTGTGCCACCGCCGACCTGAACGGCGTCTCTGTGACCCGGCTGGGCAAGCGCCACAAGGCAGAGTCGGTGGTGAAGACGACCAATCCGCGCGGTCAGACCGTGTACTGGGTAGGCGCCGCCGGCGCGGCGCAGGATGCAGGCGAAGGCACCGATTTCCATGCCGTCGCCAATGATCAGGTTTCGATCACTCCGCTGCAAATGGACCTCACCCGTTTCAGCCAGATGGACAGCGTGAACGCATGGCTGAAACCCTGAACCCACGTGCCGGCATTGGCATGACCTCGGCGCGCACGCGCGGTCGCATGGTCGAACGCCTGCGCGAGCAGGGCATCAAGGACGAAATGGTGCTGGCGGCGATGGGCAGCGTGCCGCGCCACCTGTATGTCGACCAGGCGCTGGAATCGCGTGCCTACGAAGACACCGCGCTGCCGATCGGTTTCGGGCAGACGATTTCCAATCCCTACAGCGTGGCACGCATGGCCGAACTGGCGCGCCATGGCGAGAACGGCCACGGCCACGAACTGGGCCGCGTGCTCGAAATCGGGCTGGGTTGCGGCTATCAGGCGGCGGTGCTGTCCAAGCTGGCGCGCGAGGTGGTGTCGATGGAACGCATCGCGGCGCTGGTCGGCAAGACCCGGGTGCGTTTGCGGGAATTGCGGGTCAACAACGTCAAACCCAAGCACGGCGACGGCATGACGGGCGCCCGGGATTTTGCGCCGTTCGACGCGATCGTGATCGCAGCCGCATTTGCGGAGGTGCCGCACGTCCTGCTGGAGCAACTGGCCGACGGCGGGCGCCTGGTGATGCCGCTCGGCAATGCCACGCAGACGTTGTGTGTGATGGAACGCCAGGGCGAGTCGTTCACCGAACGCATGCTCGAAGGTGTGAAGTTCGTTCCCCTGCTGCCGGGAGTGGCGTAATGAACGGGGCTGCAGGACGCCGTGCCGTTTGGCTGGGCATGCTGCTGCTTGGACTGGCGGGTTGCACGTCAACCGGGATGGCGCCGGTGGATGAGCGGTCGCCGACGCACCGCACCGCGAAACCCGAGAGCGCGCGACCGGCCACGTCGCAGATCGCGCCGTCCACCAATGGCCTGCATACCGTGCAGCGCGGCGACACGCTGTATGCCATCGCCTTTGCCAACGGCCTCGACTATCGCGAGATCGCCATCTGGAACCAGCTTGAATCCGCCGACCGCATCCTGGTGGGCCAGGTGTTGCGGCTCACGCCGCCAGCCGGCGCGGTCGAGATCAAACCGCTCGACGACGAACCCGCGCCGAACGCCCGGCCGCTGACCGATCCGCCCGTGCTGCGCGAACCCCAGGCGCAATTGCTGACCTACTCCGCCGCCAACTGGGCCCAGGTATCGGGGGCCCGTCCGGCCACGCCGCCCGCGCCCACTGCGGCTAGCCCGACACCGGTAGCCCCTGTCCCGGCAGCCGCGCCGTCGCCTGCGCCGGCGACATCCGCCGCCACATCGCTCGACACCTGGCTGTGGCCGGTGGACGGCACGCTGATCGGCCGCTTCGGTGCGGCGGGCGGCAAAGGGATCGACATCGCCGGCGCGCGCAATACGCCGGTGAGAGCCGTGGCGGGCGGCAAGGTGGTATACAGTGGCAGCGGGCTGCGCGGTTATGGACGCCTGCTCATCGTCAAGCACGCCGGCGAATTCCTCTCGGCCTATGCGCACAACGAAACCATACTGGTGAAGGAGGGTGATATGGTGACGGCCGGGCAGAAGATCGCCCTGATGGGCGACAGCGATGCCGACCGGGTCAAACTGCATTTTGAAATCCGCCGTTATGGCAAACCGCTCGATCCCTTGACCTATTTGCCGGAGCGCTCATGAGCCGCGAACCCAGCGACGAATCCGATGAACTGACCCCCGAGCAATCTGAAGCCGACATGGAGCCGCAGACCGCCGCGGATACCAATGAGGAATTGGCATCCGCCATCCTTGATGAACCGCAGGTCGACGTCACCCAGCTGTACCTCAACGAAATCGGGCTGGCGCCGCTGCTGACCGCCGCGGAAGAAGTCGCCCTGGCGCGGCGCACCGTGCAAGGGGATTTCGAGGCGCGGCAGACCATGATCGAACGCAACCTGCGCCTGGTGGTGAACATCGCCAAGCATTATTCCAACCGCGGGCTGACGCTGCTCGACCTGGTGGAAGAAGGTAATCTCGGACTCATCCATGCGCTGGAGAAATTCGACCCCGAGCGCGGCTTCCGCTTCTCGACCTATGCCACCTGGTGGATCCGCCAGAACATCGAGCGCGCGATCATGAACCAGTCGCGCACCATTCGCCTGCCGGTGCATATCATCAAGGAACTCAACATCTATCTGCGGGCGAAGCGCCATCTGGAAACACATGGCGTCACCGATGCCAGCGCAGACGATATTGCCGCGTTGACCGGGCACCTGGTCGAGGACGTCCGCCGCATCATGCAGTTGAACGAACGGGTCGCCTCGCTCGATGCGCCGCTCGACGTCGACCCCACGCTGTCGCTGGGCGAGGCGATTGCCGACGACAATGCACACCTGCCGGACGAGATGCTGCAGCTCGAGGAAATCGAGCACCACGTCCACGAATGGCTGACCCAACTCAACGACAAGCAGCGCTGGGTGATCGAGCGCCGTTTCGGACTGAACAACTGCGAGGCCTGCACGCTGGAAGACCTGGCGCTCGAACTGCAGGTCACCCGCGAGCGCGTGCGGCAGATCCAGATGGAATCCCTGCGCGTGCTGAGGCAGCTGCTGCGGCGACGCGGCGTATCCAAGGACGAACTGTTCTGACCCGGACCGGCGTGTCCTTGCCATGATCGACTGGGCGCAGATCGACACCGTCTTCCTCGACATGGACGGCACGCTGCTTGACCTCCATTTCGACAACCATTTCTGGCTCGAGCACATGCCGCGGCGCTATGCCGAATACCATGGCCTTGCGCCGGAAACGGCACGCGCGCATCTCAACGCGCATTACGCGCGCCACGCCGGCACCCTCAACTGGTATTGCCTGGATTTCTGGAGCAGCGAACTCGCGCTCGACATCGTGCAGCTGAAAGAGGAAGTCGCGCACCTGATCGCGGTTCGCCCCGACGTGCCCGCATTCCTGCGAGCGGTGCGCGCAGCGGGCCGCAGGATGGTGATGGTGACCAATGCCCATCCCAAGAGCCTCGGCCTGAAAATGCGCGAGACCCGCATCGACACCTATTTCGATGCCTTGCTCTCGTCGCACCAGGTCGGCCTGCCCAAGGAGCATCCTGATTTCTGGCAAGGTTTGCAGGCGATCGAACCGTTCGACAAGACGCGCACCCTGTTCGTCGACGACAGCCTGCCGGTATTGGAGAGCGCCCAGGCCTACGGCATCGCGCACCTGTTGGCAGTGTGCAATCCGGATTCGCGGCAGCCGCACAAGGATTGCGGGGCGTTTCAGGCGATTACGAGTTTTGAGCAGGTGATGCCGGATGGGTGAGCCGCGGCCGCGAAGCATCGCCAATGGGAGAGCCCACGTGGGGCTGCTGACCGTTGGCCGGGGGTAGCCCGGCGGCTAGTCACTTTCTTTTGTCTCGCCAAAAGAAAGTAACCCAAGAAAAGGCGACCCCGCCAGCCCCGAATTCCCGAAAACTGAACCTGCCGGGTGGGCGGCAAAGAACTCGCCTCGCTTTTGTCGTGTTAATTAATTTGTGAGCGAGGCTCAGACACCTTTGCCGCTGATCCACCCGGCAGGCTCAGTTTTCGGCGGGTCTGGAGGGGAAAAAAGTCAAAACAAGGTCAGCGATGACTGGAGGTCTGCTAATTCAGGTTATGAGGTGATACATGATTGACGATCTCGTTGAACTTGCTGGCCTTGCAGCTACGGACATAGCCATCGACAGGGCAGCAAAAAAGAGACGGTGGGTGCGAGTTGCAAGGGCTGTGGCGGGGTTACTGTTCCTGGCTTTGATCGTCAGCGTGATCTACGTTACGGTGAAATACTCGTAAACCTCCAGCTAGGTTTTGTAACAAAAGCGCGCAACCATTCAGTCCGTTGCCGACCTGATTTTGACCTTCTTCCCCTTACAGACCCGCCGAAGACCAAGCGCGTCGGGTGGATCAGCGGCAAAGGTGTTTGAGCCCCGCCCACAAAAAACAAATTAAAAACATCAAAGGCGGGGCGAGTTCTTTGCCGCCCACCCGACGCGCTTGATCTTCGGGAATTCGGGACTGTCGGGGTCGCCTTCTTTTGGTTACTTTTCTTGGCGAGACAAGAAAAGTGACTAGCCGCCGGGCTACCCCCGGCCAACGGTCAGTCGCTAAGTAAGAACCTAACTACTCAGCGTGCTTCCTGCCTCGCAATGACCGGCTCAGTTCCCAGCCGCAGGCTCGATCAGCACCGCCGCCCCCACGCTCCGCCCCTCCGTCACTAGAATGTTGTAGGTGCGGCACAAGGCCCCGATATCCATCACCTCCAGCCCGATGCGCGCGTCCATCAGCGCACGCGTCAACGAAGGGTGGGGAAAGCGCAGCCGTGTGCCGGTGCCCAGCAAGAGGATGTCGAGCTCGCGTTGTGCGACCCATTCGAAATGCGCGGCGGTCAGGGCGTCGAAACCGAGGCCGGCCCAGGGGGCGATCTCGATACCGCGGGCAGTCAGCAGCAGGCTGGCGTCATGGCGATGGCCGTTGATGAGGACGTGGTCTTCGCCATAGCCGGTGAACAACAACTGGCCGGCATCGGTGTTGAGATGCAGTTTCATGCTGAAACCTTAGCAGATTCCGGCCGGGCGGTAAGCCGTCGCGTGCCCGTTCATGCGCCGTGGCGCCCGGTTTTGTTTGCCGGGGGAGGGCGCCTCCGGTAAAATCGGGCGTTTCCCAAGGTGTTGTTTTGCCTTGATTTTACGCAGGTTGACCAGGAAGACCGCCGTGACGGCTGACAACAGACCACGCTTACGCACCATCCACAAATCGTCCAAGCTCGACAATGTCTGCTACGACATCCGTGGCCCCGTGATGGCGCGCGCACGGCAGATGGAGGAAGAGGGGCAGCGCATCATCAAGCTGAACATTGGCAATCCTGCGCCCTTCAACTTCGAGGCGCCCGAGGAAATCGTCCAGGACGTGATCCTCAACCTGCCGAACGCGTCGGGCTACAGCGACTCCAAGGGTCTGTTCTCGGCGCGCAAGGCGATCATGCACGAGACTCAGCGCAAGGGCATCGCCGGAGTGACGATCGACGATATCTTCGTTGGCAACGGCGTCTCCGAGCTGATCGTGATGTCGATGCAGGCACTGCTGAACAACGGCGACGAAGTGCTGGTGCCGGCGCCGGACTATCCGCTGTGGACGGCGGCAGTAAGCCTGGGCGGCGGCAAGCCGCGTCACTACTTGTGCGATGAAGGGGCCGGCTGGCTGCCCGACCTGGACGACATCCGCGCCAAGATCACGTCCAGCACGCGGGCGATCGTCATCATCAACCCGAACAATCCGACCGGCGCGCTGTACTCGACCGAACTGCTGCTGGAAATCCTGGAGATCGCGCGTCAGCACCAGCTGATCGTCTACGCCGACGAAATCTACGACAAGGTGCTGTACGACGGCGTGGTGCACACCTCGATCGCTTCGCTGGCCGACGACGTGCTGGTCGTCACCTTCAACGGCCTGTCGAAAAACTATCGCTCTTGCGGTTACCGTTCGGGCTGGCTGATCGTGTCGGGCGACAAGCGCCATGCCAAGGATTATCTGGAAGGCCTCAACATGCTGGCGTCGATGCGTCTGTGCTCCAATGTGCCGGGACAGTATGCGATCCAGACTGCACTGGGCGGCTACCAGAGTATCAACGACCTGGTCGCGCCGAGCGGCCGGCTGGCGCGCCAGCGCGATCTTGCGCATGAGTTGCTGACCTTGATTCCCGGCGTGACCTGCGTCAAGCCGAAGGCAGCGATGTATTTGTTTCCGCGGCTTGACCCCAAGCTGTATCACATTCACGACGACCAGAAATTCATCCTCAACCTGCTGGAAGAGGAGCGCGTCCTGGTGGTGCAGGGCACCGGCTTCAACTGGCCGCAACCGGACCACATCCGCGTGGTGTTCCTGCCCCACGAGGAAGACCTGACCGAGGCGATTTCGCGCATGAGCCGGTTCCTCGACCGCCAGCGTGCGCATCGCTGATTTTTATTTGAACGAGATTACGAGATGAAACCCATCAACGTTGGCCTGCTGGGCCTGGGAACGGTCGGGGGCGGCACGCTCACCGTGCTGCGCCGCAATGCCGAAGAAATCACCCGCCGCGCCGGACGCGAAATCCGCGTACTGCGCGCGGCGGTGCGCAACCTCGACAAGGCGAAGGCACTGGCCGGCGACCTGTCGCTGACGACCAACCCGTTCGACGTGGTCGACGACCCCGACATCGACATCGTGGTCGAGCTGATCGGCGGCCTGGAGCCAGCGCGCGAACTGGTGATGCGGGCGATCGCCAACGGCAAGCACGTGGTCACGGCCAACAAGCATCTGGTCGCCAAGTTCGGCAACGAAATCTTCGCAGCGGCGCAGGCCAAGGGCGTAATGGTCGCGTTCGAGGCGGCGGTGGCGGGCGGCATCCCCATCATCAAGGCGCTGCGCGAAGGGCTCACCGCCAACCGCATCGAGTGGCTGGCCGGCATCATCAACGGCACCAGCAACTTTATCCTGACCGAGATGCGCGACAAGGGCGCCGCCTTCGAGGATGTGCTGAAGGAGGCGCAGCGCCTGGGCTATGCAGAGGCCGATCCGACCTTCGACATTGAGGGCATCGACGCCGCGCACAAGCTCACCATCCTGTCGGCGATTGCCTTCGGCATCCCGATGCAGTTCGACCGTGCCTACACCGAAGGCATCTCGAAGCTTACGCGCGAGGACGTGCAGTACGCCGAAGAGCTGGGCTACCGCATCAAGCTCTTGGGCATCGCGCGTCGCGCCGAAAACGGCATCGAACTGCGCGTGCATCCGACGCTGATCCCCGAGCGCCGCCTGATCGCCAATGTCGACGGCGCGATGAACGCCGTACTGGTGAAAGGCGACGCCGTCGGCCCGACGCTCTACTACGGCGCCGGCGCCGGCGCCGAGCCGACCGCGTCCGCCGTGGTGGCCGACCTCGTTGACGTCACCCGCCTGCACACCGCCGACCCGCACCACCGCGTGCCGCACCTGGCGTTCCAGCCGGACCAGCTGGCCGACACCCCGATCCTGCCGATGGACGAGGTGCGCACTGCGTATTACCTGCGCCTGCGCGCATTCGATCGCCCCGGCGTGCTGGCCGACATCACCCGTATCCTGGCCGACAGCAACATCTCCATCGACGCCATGGTGCAGAAGGAACCCGCCGAAGGCGAGGAACAGGTCAACATCATCCTGCTGACCCACATCACGGTGGAAAAGAACATCAACGCGGCGATCGCGAAAATCGAGGCGCTCGATACGGTGGCGGGCAAGGTGATGCGCATCCGCCTCGAAGAACTGGCGGCCAAATGAACTACCTCAGTACGCGCGGGCTGGCACCGCAACTCCGCTTCTCCGAGATCCTGCTCGGCGGGCTGGCCAGCGACGGCGGTCTTTACGTGCCGGAAGCCTACCCGCATTTCAGCGAGGCCGAACTCGCGGCGATGCGCGGCATGAACTACCGTGAGCTGGCCTTCACCGTGCTGTCGCGCCTGATCGACGACATTCCGCACGACGACCTGCGCAGGCTGATCGACAAGACCTACACCGCTGACGTCTACCGCTATACCAACCCGGGCGAGAACGCCGAAGACATCACCCCGCTGAAGACGCTGGAGCCCGGCCTGCACGTGCTGGCGCTGTCGAACGGCCCGACGCTGGCGTTCAAGGACATGGCGATGCAGCTCTTGGGCAACCTGTTCGAATATGTGCTGGCGAAGACCGGCGGCGAACTGAACATCCTTGGCGCCACCTCGGGCGACACTGGTTCCGCCGCCGAATACGCGATGCGCGGCAAGCGCGGCATCCGCGTCTTCATGCTGTCGCCCGAGCACGGCATGACGCGCTTCCAGCAGGCGCAGATGTATGCCCTGCAGGACGCCAACATCCACAATCTGGTGATCCGCGGCGTATTCGACCAGTGCCAGGACATCGTCAAGGCGGTGTCGAATGACCTCGATTTCAAGACGAAGCACCACATCGGCGCGGTCAATTCGATCAACTGGGCACGCGTCGCGGCGCAGAGCGTGTACTACTTCAAGGCCTATTTTGCGGCAACCCACGACAACGGCCAGCAGGTCTCGTTCTCGGTGCCGTCGGGCAACTTCGGCAACGTCTGCGCCGGCCACATCGCGCGCCGGATGGGCCTGCCGATCGACAAGCTGATCGTCGCCACCAACGAAAACGACGTGCTCGACGAGTTCTTCAAGACCGGCGTCTACCGTCCGCGTCCAGAAACGAAACACACCTCCAGCCCGTCGATGGACATCTCCAAGGCGTCCAACTTCGAGCGCTTCGTGTTCGATCTCGCCGGGCGCGATGCCGCCAAGGTCCGCAGCCTGTGGGCCGCCGTGGAATCCGGCGGCAACTTTGACTTAAATGCTGATGGTCTGTTCGACCGCGTCGCCGATTTCGGCATGGTCTCCGGTTCGAGCAGCCACGCCAACCGCATCGACACCATCCGCACCGTGTACGAGGTGTACGGCACGATGATCGACCCGCACACCGCCGACGGCCTGAAAGTGGGCCTGGAGCACCGCCAGCCGGGCGTGCCGCTGATCTGCATGGAGACCGCGCAACCGGCCAAGTTCGAGGATGCGATCCGCGAAGCGCTCGGCGTCGAGCCGGTGCGCCCGGCCGAACTCGCCAACCTCGAAGCGCAGCCGCAGAAAAAGCACGTCATGGATGCCGACGTCCATGCGGTCAAGCAGTTCATCGTCGACCACGCGGGCTGACCGGCGCGCCGGGCGGCGATGAAAAAACCTGACCGTCTCCCCCAGCCCACGAGTCTTGCCGGGCTGGTCGAACAGGTAGAGGCGTGCACGGTCTGCGCCGCGAACCTGCCGCATTCCCCGCGTCCCGTCCTACGCGTCTCGTCCGCCGCGCGCCTGCTGATCGTCGGCCAGGCACCGGGGCGGCGCGTGCACGAAACCGGCATTCCCTGGAACGACCCTTCGGGCGACCGGCTGCGCGAATGGCTGGGCATGACGCGCGAGCAGTTCTACGACGTCTCCCGCATCGCCATTGTCCCCACCGGCCTGTGCTATCCGGGCACGGTCAAGGGCAGCGACCTGGCGCCGCGTCCGGAATGTGCGCCGCTGTGGCATCCGCCGTTGCGCGCGGCCATGCCCGGCATCCGCCTCACCCTGTTGATCGGCGCCTATGCCCAGGCGTATTACCTGGGAACGCGCCGTGGCCGCACGCTGGCCGACACGGTGCACGCCTGGCGCGATTTCCTTCCCGACTATTTTCCGCTGCCGCATCCCAGTCCGCGCAATCGTCTATGGTTCAAGCGTCATCCCTGGTTCGAGCAGGACGTGCTGCCGGCCCTGCGCGAACGGGTTGGAGCGCTGCGTGCGACAGGCGATAATGGCGGCGCACATCGTCCAACCTAGCAACCTGCATTCAGGATACGAACCCGTATGAAACTGATCACCTCGCTCACCAGCCCGTATGGCCGCAAAGTCCGCGTGGTCCTGCTGGAAAAGAAAATCCCCTTCCACCTCCAGGTCGAAAACCCGTGGTCGCCGGAGACCCCGGTCCCCGGCTTCAATCCGCTCGGCAAGGTGCCGGTGCTGGTGCTGGAGGATGGCATCAGCGTGTTCGACTCGCGTGTCATTGTCGAATACCTCGACCACGTCAGCCCGGTCGCCCACCTGATCCCCAGCGAACCGAAAGTCCGCATGATGGTGCGCGGCGTCGAGGCGCTGGCCGACGGCGTCACCGATGCGGCCGTGGCGGTGAACCTGGAACGGAAGCGCGCACCCGAGCAGCGGAGCAGCGACTGGATGACGCTGCAGGAGAAGACCCTGTTCCGCGGACTCGAGGCACTGTCGGAAGCACTGGGCGAGAAACCCTGGTTCCTCGGCAACAGCAACAGCATGACGCTGGCCGATGTCGCCTGCGGCTGCACGCTGGGCTACCTGGACCTGCGCTTCCCCGAAATCGACTGGCGCACCGCGCATCCCAACCTGGCCAGGCTCGCCGAGAAACTGGCGAGCCGCGCATCGTTCATGGAAACGGTGCCGGTCGTCTGAACGGTATCGACATACTGCCGTTCGCCCGTCGCTGCGGAAGGGTCGCTGCGTAGCGGCGGGGACCCCCGGCGTACCCCTTGCGGGTGCTGTCGAAGGGCCTGGTCGGAGGACTTGAGTAGCTCAATTACGGAGCAACACCATGCCACATCAAACCGCAACACTCGCCGGCGGCTGTTTCTGGTGTATCGAAACCGTGTTTAACCGGCTGCGCGGCGTCGACTCCGCCGTCTCCGGCTACATGGGCGGCCACACCGAGAATCCCACCTACAAGGACATCTGCAACGGCGACACCGGCCACGCCGAAGTCGTGCAAGTCACCTTCGACCCGGAGGTGATTTCGTTCCGTGAACTGCTCGACGTCTTCTTCACCCTCCACGACCCCACCCAGCGCAACCGCCAGGGCAACGACGTCGGCACGCAATACCGCTCGGCCATCTTCTGGCACACGCCCGAGCAGAAGGCCGAGGCAGAAGCCGCAATCACCGAGCTGACGGCATCGAGGCACTTCGGTGCGCCGATCGTCACGGAAGTCACCGAGGCGACGACCTTCTATCCCGCAGAGGATTACCACCAGCGCTACTTCGAGCAGAATCCGCATCAGCCGTATTGCCAGTTCGTGGTGGCGCCGAAGGTGGCGAAGGCGGAGGGGAAGTTCGGGGGACGGCTGAAATAAGCTTGTTGATTGAGATCGAAAGCTGGGTTGAAAGGTTGTCCGGTAATCGGCCAAAGGCGCCACCGGCCTCTTAACCTGCTACAACCGCTGTACTCGCAAGACCGGCCGTTGACATGCCTCTCACCGCTTTACCCGGTTCAGACGTTAGAACCGACCCGAAGCAGCCACGAAATGTGTCGAGTCATGCCGTCACAAGGCGGCCATTCAAGGCCAGAGCTTTGCCACGGAGCCTGCCTTGGCCCGAGGCGACGAATACTGACGGCGAGCCTCCACGAGGCCCGGAGGCGGTTCAGCATTGCCCTAAATCGCGTTGTCATGCTTTGCCGTTGTTCGAGGGTACTTATTCAGTGAAGTCCCCAATGCCTCCCGGCACGGTGGAGGCGCCGAACCGTCCCAGCCCCATTTCCACCAGCCCTTCGGGACGGCGCAGCAGAAACAGTGTTTCCAGCCCCATGCGCTGTGCCAGGCCCAAGCCTTCTCCAGGGCCGGCCACCAGCAGTGCGGTGGCCCAGGCGTCCGCGTGCATGCAGGTGCGCGCCAGCACGGTGACCGATGCGACGGCATTGTTCACGGGCGCAGCGCGGCGCGCGTCCATGGTGTGTGCGAGGCGCGCATCACCCACCTGTAGATAGCGCCGGTAGTCGCCTGATGTGGCCACGGCCAGGTCCTGCAGGTCGATGACTCCGTGCACCGCGCGACGCCCAACCTCGGGTTCCTCCAGCGCCACGGCCCAGGGCGCACCGCTGCCCTGGCTGCCCACTGCGCGCAACTCACCATCAAGCGCCACCAGCGCATGCTGCACCCCGTGCTGCTGCAGCACGGCGACCATGCGATCTACTCCGTAGCCCTTGGCAATGCCGCACAGGTCGAGCTGCAAGGGGGCGTGCTTGCGGGCGCGGCCTGCGGGGCGGTCGAGCTCCAGGCACTCGTGCGTAGGGCGCGACGCGATTTGGCGCGCCGCGCGGATCGCCCCAGCGTCGGGCGCATCGCGCACCGCGCCAAATCCCCAGGCATCGACCAGCGCGCCGACGCCCGGATCAAACGCGCCGGCACTGAGGCGGTGGATATCGAGCGCGCAGGCCAGCACCTCCAGTATTTCGGCGGGCAGTTCGACCCAGGCGTCCACGGGCGCACGGTTCAGGCGCATGAGGTCGCTATCGGGCTTCCAGGGAGACATCTGCTCGTCCACCTGCTGCACTGCGGCGGCGAGATCCCGGCGCAGGGCCGCCAAGTCCAGGCTGGCGTCGACGTCCACACTGGCGGACCAGCGCGTGCCCATGGTCGGGCCATGCAGGGTGGTCCGTTTGCAGAGCACGGCAGGTTCAGAAGATGTCTTCGGCATAGCGTTCCTTCGCTTTGAGTTGCGATACGCTCAACTGCAGCGGCGCCAGCACGGCGTCCAACGTCGCGGCCACGTCGCGCGCCATGGCGCGGCTTCCGCAGACACGCACGATGGCGCCCTGGGCCACCAAGTCGCGCAGGCGCTCGGCGTCGCGGCGCAGGGCGTCCTGCACATAGCCACCACCCTCCGGTATGCGCGAGAACACCGTCTGCATACTGGCCAGGCGTCCTTCGCCGAGCCAGTGCTGGATCTCGGGGCCGAAGTAAAAATCCCGCTCAGGGTTGCGCCCACCAAAGTACAGGTGCATAGGGGTATGCCGGTCGTTGCGGCGAATGAAGCCTGCCAAGGGCGCCACCCCCGTGCCCGCGCCGATCAGCAGCACGGGCCGCCGCGTGCGCGGCAGCGCAAAGCCGGGGTTGGATCGGATGAACGCGGCGATGTGGTCGCCCGGCTGCAGGCCCAGCAGGTGCGTAGAGCACAGGCCGCCGGGCATCTGCCGTACGCAGATTTCCAGAAACCCGTCTTCCCAGCCCGACGCCAGCGAGTAGTAGCGGGGCACGGCCGAGCCTGGCGGCACGATGCCCACGAGGTCGCCTGCTGCAAAGTGCGCCAGACCGTGCCCATGCAGGCGCTCCCTACCGCTCTGCGCGGGCCACGCAAAGCGCAGGATCGCTGTGGGCTGGTCGACGAGCCCCGGATAGTCCTGGCGCGTCACGAGCGTGAGCACAGTGGTGGGCGGCATGCGCGGCACATGCTCCAGCACCAGGGGTTCGCCGAGCGCCTGCGCCAAGGCCTGACCCCAGCGAGCGAACTGCTGGCTCGATTGCTGGTGGATGCATTCCAGTGGCAGAAGCGCGGGCCAGCCCTGTGCACGCAGGGTTTTCTCCAGCGCCTCGGCAAAGGCGCAGAACGCCGGGAACTGTCGGTCGCCAAAGCCCAGTACCGTCACCGGCACGGTGTTGGCGCTGGGCTTTGCCATGCGCTCCAGGGCGTGGCTGGCGTGGGTCGGGGCCTGGCCCTCGCCATAGGTTGCGGCGAGCACAAACACCTGCCGCGTGGCGGCCGTGGTCTGGAAAAGCTCCAGCGCTCCGGTGTACACGCGGTGACCGTTGTGGCCCAGCGCATCGTGCAACGCTTGGGCAAAGCCCCACGTGCTGCCACCTTCGCTGGCAACGAAGATGAGCACGTCGGCCTGTGCCAGCGGGTTGTTGCCCGTGATGTGCGGCGCCTGGCGGCGTGCCTGCCACCAGATGAAGACGCCCGACAGCCAGAACAACAGCACGCTGGCGCCCACGAGCGCGAGCACCACGGCCCAGGGCCAAGCCCCTTCACCCGTGTGCAGCACCAGAGCCCAGTCGTAGATGCGCTGCGCCAGGGTGACGTCCTGCCAGGCCAGTGTTTTCCCTGAGTAGCGGTCGATCCAGCCTTCGCCCTGACTGGTGGCCACCTTCCAGGTGTCTTCAGGATCGGCAGCGTCGGGGAAATTCAGCTTGCGCAAGTCCTGCACGGAGAGGTTTTGCAGCATGGAAAGCTGCCCCACGGGCAGAGCTGTCTGGCCGGTCGCCACGGAGACCACGTCGGGCTCGGTCCCGGCGTCCAGCGCCACCAGTCCCAGGGTCGAGGCGCTCATGGTCAGCGCCGTGAGCGACGTCAGGCACAGCACCGCCAGCACCACCCGGCCCGTGACCACGTGGATGCGCTGCGCCAGCGAGCCGCGCACCCTTGCCGCCAGCCGCCGCCAGCCGCCCATGCGGCGCAGCAGCAGTACGAGGGACGAGACGCACAACACCCCTATGGCCAGCGCAATGCCCGCCGCACCCCAACGCCCGGCGTCGCCCAGGAGCAGCGAGCGGTGCAGGTTCTTCACCCAGCGCGGCAGTGCCGAAGGCTGCCAAGCACCCAGCACGCGACCATCGGCCGGGTCCACGTAGTGCGCCTGCGCCTGGTCGCCGACAAAGCCGAACACCACGATGGCACCCGAGGGCAGGTGGCGGATTTCCTCAGCACCCGGGACGGTGCGTGTCACGCGCTCCATCAGCGTGGCCACCGACAGGTCGTCCGGCGCGGCGGGTGCCTGCCACGCCTGCTGCACCGGATCGAACGCCAAGATGGCGCCGGTAATTCCCAGTACCACGGCCAGCACACCAATCGTCAGGCCCAGCCAGCGGTGGATTGCCTTCCATCCCATGTGCGCGTCCTTTACTGCAGTTGGAAGGTCAGCGTCTGGATGTACTGCTTGCCGGCCTGCGGCTTGCCGGCGTTGCCGGTGGACAGTGGCACGCGCACTTCCGACGGGCTGTCGCGCATGTCTTCCGCCGCAGCGTCAATGCGAATTTCGTAGCCCGCGTCAATCAGCGCAGCGGCCAGGTCGGCCGTGACCTTGAGCGTGCGCCCCGCACCCACGCTGGCGCCGGTCACGCCGGCGAGGCGTTTGGTGTCACCGCTTGAGAGGCGATTCCAGTCGGACAGGTGCTTGTAGTACTTGGCCTTGCCGCCGGCCACCCACAGCGTGCGCACATAGGCTCCTTTGGCGTTGGTCAGGTATGCGGCCAGGTAGGCACCGTCGCCGCCGTAGTTCTTGAGTTGGGCGGTCAGCGTGAGCTGGCGGCTGTGCGCCAGGGCGGGAATGGCCAGCGCGCAGGCGGCGGCCACAGTGGTCAAAAGTAGTTTGGACATGGTGATACTCCAGTGGGGGATTAATCGATCTGGCCGCGCGGTGCGGTGCCAGGGGTGAATGGGGACGATGGTGCGGCGGCGCCGTCTGGTTGCGACGCGGCGTGCTCACGGTCGCGTTCTCGGGAACGCTGGCGGTCCCCTTGCTTCATCTTCAATACCTTCAGGGTTTCCGGATCGATTTTGGCCTTGAAGATGCGGCCCTGTGAGTCTGTGCCGCGAATTTCGTAGCAGCCGTCGTCGATTTTCAGCCGCTGGATTTGCCAACCCTGTCGGGCTGCCATCTGCCGCACGGCCTCGCGTGACTGCCAGCGCTCTACCGGCGCATCGCAATCGTCATCGGCCAATGCGGGCATGACGGTCAGGCCCAGTGACAGGGCCAGCAAGCCACGGCGCAGGGAGGGATGCATGACAAACGATTTGCGGTGCTGGTGTTTCATGGAAAACTCCTTTTCAGTACGTTAGCGCTTCTGTCAGCTTACGGGCACCACGTCGAACTCACACAATAGGCCAGGACCGGTAACAATTAAGAAGGTCCGCCCTACCTTCCTAAGCGGTCAACTTTTGACATGAGAGGCGTGCCCCGGATTGCCGGGGCACGTCCTCTCGATGGAAGGGCTAGTCGGCGCCGGTTGCCTTGAACACTAGGGTGGGGGCTTTCCCGTGACTGTAGAAATAGTCTCCACTAGGGCGATCGCGACTGCTCTGCCTTTGCATGCATCGACAAAGTAGGGCCAGCCATAGCCCGGCTGCCCGATGGTTGAGTCATTGGAGACAGCTTGCAGCCTGAGTCGATCCGATGACTGTCTCCTGCCTCCTTGCGAGAATCGTCTGCATGCGAAGGCATGCTCATCATGGTTGCTGCGACGCTCAGCGCACGGCAATAATGCTTGGCTTCATGATTCTTCCTTTCGATCGATTCCAGTCAACGCTGACTGTTCATGTACTCTGCACTTCAAAACTTAAGGCAGCCTGAACGCACTTCTGGGATTCCATGGGGCGATGTGGTTCTTCCAGAAGCCGTAGGTCAAGCGGTAATCCCCCATTTTTAGCAGTCGCCAGAAGTGGAGTTAAGTGGCGCGGATTGTCAGATGGCCGGTTTTATTACATCAACGGACGGTCGATGAGCACGCCATGATCAGCCGCTTCGGGTCGGAAGTACGCATTCGCGGAAATCTGAAGCGGACACTCGGCGTTACTGATTTGCGAATGACCGGTCAGAAGCCCATAGCGGAAATAGTCGGCCCAAATCTCCAGCGACTGCTTCGGCCGATTACCGGACGGTCAGGGTCAGTCCAGTGACTTCGGACGTTCTCTCCTGAAGTTTTACTTCTCCGCCTTCACCCACGAATCCTTCAAGGTCACCGTCCGGTTGAACACCGGCGCGCCCACTTTCGAATCGACGCGGTCGGCGACGAAGTAGCCGTGCCGCTCGAACTGGAAGCGGTCTTCCGGCGCGGCGTCTTTCAGTGCCGGCTCCAGTTGTGCGCGGATCACCTTGACTGAATCGGCATTCAGATCGTTCAGGAAATCGCCGCTTTCGCCGCCCGGCTGCGCGGTGGTGAACAGGCGGTCGTACAGGCGCACCTCGGCTTCATAGGCATGCGCGGCGGACACCCAGTGGATGTTGCCCTTGACCTTGACCGAGTCGGCGCCCGGCGTGCCGGACTTGGTGTCGGGCAGGTAGTCGCAGTGTACGGCGGTGATGGTGCCGTTGGCGTCCTTGTCGCAGCCGGTGCATTGGACGACGTAGCCGTAGCGTAGTCGTACCGAGTTGCCCGGGAAGAGCCGGAAGTAACCCTTGGACGGCGTTTCCATGAAGTCTTCGCGCTCGATCCATAGTTCTTTCGAGAACGGCACGGCGCGCTTGCCGAGATCGGGCTGCTGCGGATGGTTGGGCGCGAAGCAGTCTTCGGTCTGGCCTTCCGGATAGTTGTCGATGACGAGCTTGACCGGGTCGAGCACGGCGACGCGACGATGTGCGCTGTCGTTGAGCACGTCGCGCTGGCTGGCTTCGAAGACGCTGTAGTCGATCCAGCCGTCGGACTTCGACACGCCGATCTGGTCGGTGAAGCGGCGGAAGCCTTCCGCGGTGTAGCCGCGGCGGCGCGCGCCGACCAACGTCGGCATGCGCGGATCGTCCCAGCCGCTGACGTGCTTTTCCTCGACCAGCTGGATCAGCTTGCGCTTGGACAGCACGACGTAGGTCAGGTTCAGGCGGGCGAATTCGATCTGCTGCGGCAGCGGGCGGGTGAAGAAGCCGCCGTCGGCGAGCTTGTCGAGCAGCCAGTCGTAGAACGGGCGCTGGTCCTCGAATTCCAGCGTGCAGATCGAATGCGTGATGTGCTCGATCGCGTCCTCGATCGGGTGGGCGTAGGTGTACATCGGGTAGATGCACCAGGTGTCGCCGGTGTTGTGGTGATGCGCGCGTTTAATCCGATAGATCGCCGGGTCACGCAGGTTGATGTTGGGCGAGGCCATGTCGATCTTGGCGCGCAGCACGTGCGCGCCGTCGGGGAATTCGCCGGCCTTCATGCGACGGAACAGGTCGAGGTTCTCTTCCGCGCTGCGGCTGCGGTAGGGGCTGTCCTTGCCGGGCTCGGTGAGCGTGCCGCGGTAGGCGCGCATGTCGTCGGCGGACAGCGAATCGACGTAGGCGTGGCCGGACTTGATCAGGTATTCGGCGCAGGCGTACATGGTGTCGAAGTAGTTCGACGCGAAGTAGAGGTGCGCGCCCCAGTCGAAGCCCAGCCACTTCACCGACTCGACGATGGAATCGACGTATTCCTGGCTTTCCTTTTCCGGGTTGGTGTCGTCGAAACGCAGGTGGCAGACGCCGCCGTAGTCGCGCGCCAGGCCGAAGTTGAGGCAGATCGACTTGGCGTGGCCCAGGTGCAGGTAGCCGTTGGGCTCGGGCGGGAAGCGCGTCTCGACGCGGCCGCCCCATTTCCCAGCGGCGTTCTGCTCGTCGATGATGTTGCGGATGAAGTTGGCGGCGGGTGCGGGGGCTTCGTGCGACATGATGGAATGGGAATCTGGGATGCGTGGATTGTAGCGGGTTCGGGCGGCCCTTCGACAGGCTCAGGGCGAACGGCACAGTGTTAATTCCGTTCGTGGCGCGCTGGTCGAACCACCAAAAGAAGGCTCGAAACGGTGATCTTCAAATGATGATGCCGCCGCCGAGACAGACCTCGCCGTCATAGAGCACGACGGACTGTCCGGGCGTGACCGCCCATTGCGGGCTGTCGAACGCGAGTTCGAGCGTGTCGTCGTCGAGCCGGGTGATGCGGCAGGGCGAGTCGGCCTGGCGATAGCGGGTCTTGGCGGTGTAGGGCTTGGCCGGATCGGGCGCGACGCCGCTGATCCAGTTGAGCTGGCCGGCGGCGAGCGTCGAGCGCTTGAGCAGCGGATGCTCGTGGCCCTGCACCACGACCAGGGTGTTGCTCGCCATGTCCTTGGCGGCGACGAACCAGGGCTCGGTGCTGCCGTCCTTCTGCCCGCCGATGCCGAGCCCCTGGCGCTGGCCGAGGGTGTAGTACGTCAGGCCCTGATGTCGGCCGACGACGTGGCCTTCGGGTGTTCTCATGTCGCCGGGATCGCGCGGCAGGTAGCGTTCGAGGAATTCGCGGAAGTTGCGCTCGCCGATGAAGCAGATGCCGGTGCTGTCTTTCTTGGCGGCGTTGGGCAGGCCGATCTGCGCGGCGATCCGGCGTACTTCGGGCTTGGGCAGGTGCGCCAGCGGAAACAGGGAAGGGGCGAGCTGCGCCTGGCTCAGACGATAGAGGAAGTAGCTCTGGTCCTTGTTGGCGTCAGCTGCCCGCAAGAGCGTGGCGCGGCTGGCCACATCCTGTCCCTTGCCGACGTAGTGCCCGGTGGCGATGAACTCGGCGCCGCGCGCGATGGCGTCGTCGAGGAAGGCCTTGAACTTGATCTCGGCATTGCACAGCACGTCGGGATTGGGCGTGCGGCCGGCCTGGTATTCGGCGAGGAAGTAGCTGAACACGCGTGCTTTGTATTCGGCGGCGAAGTTGACCGCCTCGACCTCGATGCCGAGTACGTCGGCCACCGCCAGCACGTCGAGAAAATCCTGCGTCGCGGTGCACTGCTCGGTGTTGTCGTCGTCGTTCCAGTTTTTCATGAAGACGCCGAGCACGTCGTAGCCCTGCTGCTTCAGCAGATGGGCCGCGATGGAGGAATCGACTCCGCCCGACATGCCGACGACAACGCGCGTGCTCATGCGTGGCTCACGAAATCGAGCGGAAAGCGACGCCCGGCCAGATAATCCCGCACGCAGCGCATGACCAGCGGGCTACGGTGCGGCGTGGGGTGGGCGGCGAGCTCGTCCGGCGTCAGCCAGAGTGCGCGCACGATGCCGTGGTCCAGCGGACGTTCGGCATCGAAGCCGGTGACGCCGCAGACATAGGCAAAGCGCAGATAGGTGATGTCGCGCAGTGGATAGTGCGTGGTGTAGCAGCCGAGCAGGGCGGTCGGCTCGACATGATGTGCGGTTTCCTCCAGCGCTTCGCGGCGTACGGCCTCGATCAGCGTTTCGCCGCGTTCCCAGTGGCCGGCGGGCTGGTTGAGACGCAGGCCTTCGGCCGTGTGCTCCTCGACCAGCAGGAATGTGCCGTCGCGTTCGACGATGGCGGCGGCGACCACGTGAGGCATCCACTGCGTTGTATCCAGGCCTGGCTTAGACATGGCTCTCTTTCCATTCTCCGGGTTGCAGCGCGTCCAGGCGCCATTCGCCGACAGCGGCGCGGATCAGCCGCAGCGTCGGGAAGCCGATCTTCGCCGTCATCCGCCGCACCTGGCGGTTCTTCCCTTCGCTGATCGTGAGTTCGATCCAGCTTGTGGGGATGGCCTGGCGGAAGCGGATCGGCGGGTTGCGCGGCCACAGGCCGGCGGGTTCGTCGATGAGGCGCGCCCGGGCCGGGCGGGTGACGAAGTCGCCGAGATCGACGCCGCGGCGCAAGGGGTCGAGGTCGGCGTCCGTCGGCGCGCCCTCGACCTGCACCCAGTAGGTTTTGGGCAGCTTGTGCCGGGGATCGGCAATGCGGCTCTGGAGCGCGCCATCATCGGTTAAAATCAGCAGGCCCTCGCTGTCGGCGTCCAGTCGACCGGCCGCATAGACGCCCGGCAGCGCGAGGTAATCCCGCAAGCCCTGCCAGCGACCTTCCGGGGTGAACTGGCTGAGCACGCCATAGGGCTTGTTGAACAAAATAAGACGCGACACTTCGGGTGGGGACAAAGTCCCATTTTATCGTTTCGAGACATTATGAGCACACATATCCAGATTCCCGCCGCAGGCAAGAAAATTACCGTCAACGCCGACAACAGCTTGAATGTGCCGGACACGCCCATCATTCCCTTCATCGAGGGCGACGGCACCGGCGTCGACATCACTCCGGCGATGCGCCGCGTGGTCGATGCGGCGGTGGCCAAGGCCTACGGCGGCAAGAAGCAGATCGCCTGGATGGAAGTATTCGCTGGCGAGAAGGCAGTCAAGGTCTACGGCGGCGACCAGTGGCTGCCGGACGAGACCGTGCAGGCTGTGAAGGACTATGTGATCTCGATCAAGGGCCCGCTCACCACGCCAACCTCGGGCGGCATTCGCTCGCTCAACGTCGCGCTGCGCCAGATGCTCGATCTCTATGTCTGCCTGCGCCCGGTGCGCTACTTCACCGGCGTGCCCAGCCCGGTGAAGGCGCCGGAGAAGGTCGACATGGTGATCTTCCGCGAGAATACCGAGGACATCTATGCCGGCGTCGAATGGGAAGCCAATTCGCCTGAAGTGAAGAAAGTGATCGAATTCCTGCAGAAGGAAATGGGCGTCAAGAAGATCCGCTTCCCTGAGTCATCGGCCATCGGCATCAAGCCGGTGTCGGTCGAAGGTTCCGAGCGCCTGATCCGCAAGGCGATCCAGTACGCGATCGACAATGGCCGCAAATCGGTGACCCTGGTGCACAAAGGGAACATCATGAAGTTCACCGAAGGCGGCTTCAAGAAATGGGGCTACGAGCTCGCCGCACGCGAATTCGGCGCCAGATTGATCGGCGACGGCCCGTGGATGGAATTGCCGAACGGCATCATCATCAAGGACGTGATCGCCGACGCCTTCCTGCAGCAGATCCTGTTGCGCCCCGACGAATACGACGTGATCGCCACGCTCAACCTCAACGGCGACTACATTTCCGACGCGCTGGCGGCGGAAGTCGGCGGCATCGGCATCGCGCCCGGCGCCAACCTGTCCGACACTGTGGCGATGTTCGAGGCCACCCACGGCACCGCGCCCAAGTATGCCGGCAAGGACTACGTCAACCCGGGCTCGCTGATCCTGTCGGCCGAGATGATGCTGCGCCACCTGGGCTGGACCGAGGCGGCCGACCTGATCGTGGCCAGCATGGAAAAGGCCATCGCGGCGAAGACCGTGACCTACGACTTTGCGCGCCTGATGGATGGCGCGACCGAAGTGAAGTGCTCGGCATTCGCCGAAGCGATGGTCGCGAAGATGTAAGCGTCGTGTCGCCAACAAAGCCCCGCCGAGGCGGGGAGCGCGTACAACAAAAAACCCCGCCGAAGCGGGGTTTTTTGTTTCAGCGCAACAATTCAACCTTGCGGCTGGATGTTGGAAGCCTGCTTGCCTTTGGGGCCTTGGCTGACTTCGAAGCTGACTTTCTGGCCTTCCTTCAGGGTCTTGAAACCGTTGGACTGGATGGCGGAGAAATGTGCGAACACATCTTCGCCGCCGTCATCCGGGGTGATGAATCCGAAACCCTTGGCGTCGCTGAACCACTTGACAGTACCTGTTGCCATTACAACTCCCTCCTTGGCGGAACATAAACACAACCACAAACATAACCGCGATAAGCATGACTCCACCCCGTGGGGCGTAAACTCTGGCGGATGACAGGACGGCGAGATTGTTTTAGCCGTCGGTCTGAATTCAAGCGCGCTACCCGGTAATGCCCTGTGGTAATGCCAAACCTGTACGGTTCTTGAAACCAAACTTTTGGCTTTTTACTACCGCGCATGAGTTTTTACAAGTGGAAAGCGAGAAAAAACAAGGGGCTGGGCTAGACTGTGGTTTCCATTCAACCAAAGAAAGGGTCGCGATGAAGAGAATGATGCTGATCGGATTGGTGGCGGGCGCACTGCTGGCCACGGGTGCATGGGCTGAAACCGCCCAGCAGGAGAGGATGAAATCCTGTAACGCCGACGCAGGCAAGCAGCAGCTTTCCGGCGATGCGCGCAAGTCGTTCATGAAATCCTGCCTGTCAGGTGGCGCAACGCCGGGAAGCAAGGCTACGGCCCAGCAGCAGCGCATGAAGGACTGCAATGCCGAAGCCTCCGGCAAGCAGATGAAGGGCGATGCGCGCAAGGCGTTCATGAAATCCTGCCTGTCCGGCAAGTCGAACTGAGCCGGTCCGGGAACACACGAAGAAGGCTCCGCGCGGAGCCTTCTTCGTTTGATGGGATGCGGTAGCATGCGCGCCATGCGCACCTGGGACATCTTCTGCAACGTCGTCGACAACTATGGCGACATCGGCATAGCCTGGCGCCTGGCGCGCGGGCTGGCCGGCGAGCACGGCCTGGACGTGCGCTTGTGGGTGGATGATCTGCGCGCGTTCCGGCATATCTGGCCGGCCATCGTCGTGGATGCGGATCGGCAGGTCTGCGAGGGCGTGACGGTTTGCGCGTGGCGGGCGCCGTTTGCGGCGAGCCGGCCGGCCGAGGTGGTGGTCGAGGCATTCGGCTGCGCGCTGCCGGAAGCCTATCTGGCCGCCATGAGCGAGCAGTCGCCGTCGCCGGTCTGGATCAATCTCGAATACCTGAGCGCCGAGCCCTGGGTGGCGGCCCACCATGGCCTGCCTTCGCCGCACCCGCGCTTGCCGCTGACCAAGTATTTCTTCTTTCCGGGTTACACGCCGGATACCGGCGGCCTGCTGGCCGAGGCGGATCTGGCCGAACGGCGCGCCGCTTTCGTGCAGGATGGCATGCCGGCGTTCTGGCGCGAACTTGGACTGGATGCGCCGCGGGCGGGTGAATTGCGGGTGTCGCTGTTCGCCTACGAGAACCCGGCGTTGCCCGAGCTGCTCGATGCCTGGGCGGCCGACTCGCATCCGGTCACCTGCCTCGTCCCCGAAGGCCGGGTGATGCCGCAACTGGCCGCCTGGCTGGCGGCTCCCGGCTTGCGGGCGGGCGATACCGGCAGCCGCGGCGCCTTGCAGGTACACATTCTGCCGTTCATGAACCAGGATCGGTATGACCACCTGCTGTGGGCCTGCGACCTCAATTTCGTGCGGGGCGAAGATTCCTGCGTGCGGGCGCAGTGGGCGGCCCGTCCAGTGGTGTGGCAAGCCTATCCGCAAACCGAAGGGGCGCACTGGGACAAGCTGGACGCGCTGCTGGCGCGTTACACGGCGGGCCTGGACGGCGCGACGGCGGACGCGGTGAGCGGGATATGGCGGAACTGGAATGCCATGCCGGACGCGCCCGGCATGGCAGCCTGCTGGACCGCCTGGCGCGCGCACCAGGCGGCGATCGAACGGCACGCACAGGCCTGGTGCGGCCGCCTCGGCCTGGCCGGAACGCTCGCCGGCAAGCTGGTGGAATTCGCGGAAAATAAGTTAAAATGGCGAGTTTTCTCAAACTCTTAGCGCTCTCGCAGCAGGACACACCCATGAAAATCGCACAGGAACTCCGCGCCGGCAACGTCGTGATGATAGGCAAAGACCCGATGGTGGTGCAAAAGGCCGAATTCTCGAAATCGGGCCGCAACTCATCCGTCGTCAAGATGAAACTGAAGAACCTGTTGACCGGGGCCGGTACCGAATCGGTCTACCGTGCCGACGACAAATTCGACACCGTCACCCTCGACCGCAAGGAATGCACCTATTCCTACTTCGCCGATCCGCTCTATGTGTTCATGGACAGCGATTACAACCAGTATGAGATCGAAGCCGACAACCTCGGCGACGCACTGAACTACCTGGATGATGGCATGCCGCTGGAAGTGGTGTTCTATGAAGGCAAGGCGATTTCGGTTGAAATGCCCACCACGGTCATCCGCGAAGTCGAATACACCGAGCCCGCCGTGCGCGGCGATACGTCGGGCAAGGTGATGAAGCCCGCGCGCATCAAACCCACCGGATTCGAACTGCCGGTGGCCGCGTTCGTCGAAATCGGCGACATGATCGAGATCGATACCCGCACCAACGAATTCAAGCGCCGCGCAAACTGAGCGTGGTTGTTGCCGATTAATCGGCAACAACCACGGCCTGCCCTTCAGGGGGCTTGCGGGTGGATTCCGGTGTTGGTTTCAAACAAAAGGCAGCTTCGGCTGCCTTTTGTTTTTGGCGACTGTTCAGCGGCGTTAAAATAGCGACTCGTTTCTCCGTCGCTTCCCCATGACCGATCCACGTTTCATCCACCTCCGATTGCATACCGAGTATTCCGTCACCGATGGTCTGGTGCGGGTGGCCGACGCGGTCAAGAGAGCGAAGGGCGTTGCGATGCCGGCGCTGGGCCTCTCCGATTTGTCCAATACGTTCGGCTGGGTGAAGTTCTATCGAACGGCCCGGGGGGCCGGGATCAAACCCATATTCGGCTGCGACGTGTGGGTGACCAACGCCACGGATAGAAACCGGCCCTCCCGCCTGCTGCTGCTGGTGCAGCACCGCGAAGGGTATCGCCGCCTGTGCGAACTGCTCACGCGCGCCTATCAGGAGAATGTCCATCGCGGCCGTGCCGAGATCGATCCCACCTGGCTGGTCGAAGGCACCGACGGCTTGCTGGCCTTGTCGGGTGGCGACTTGGGCAACGTCGCGCAGGCCATCCTCGACGATAAGCCTGACGCTGCACGCACCGCCGCGGAAGCATGGGCCGAGTTGTTCCCGGGCCGCTATTACCTGGAGCTGCAGCGCTTCGGCCAGCCGCACACCGAACGCCTGATCGACGGCCTGCTCGACATCGGTGCGGCGTTGAACCTGCCCGCAGTCGCCACGCATCCGATCCAGTTCATCGCGCCGGACGATTTCAAGGCACACGAGGCGCGCGTCTGCATCGCCGAGGGCATGATGCTGGGCGATCCACGCCGGCCGCGGCCGTTCACCGCCGAGCAGTATTTCAAGACGCCGGACGAGATGGCGGAACTGTTTGCCGACCTGCCGGAAGCCCTGGCCAACAGCGTCGAAATCGCCAAGCGCTGCAACCTGACGCTGGAACTCGGCAAGAGCAGGCTGCCCGATTTTCCGACGCCGAATGGCATGAGCCTCGACGACTACATGCGGCAGCGTTCCTTCGAGGGGCTGCACGAACGCATGGCGCACCTTTATCCCGACGAGGTCGAACGTGCGGCCAAGCTGCCCGAGTACGTCGAGCGGCTGGAGTTCGAGCTCGGGACCATCATCCAGATGGGCTTCCCGGGTTATTTCCTGATCGTGGCGGACTTCATCAACTGGGCCAAGAACAATGGCGTGCCGGTTGGGCCGGGGCGGGGTTCCGGCGCCGGCTCGCTCGTAGCCTACAGCCTGCGCATCACCGACCTCGATCCGCTGGCCTACGACCTGCTGTTCGAGCGCTTCCTCAATCCCGAGCGGGTGTCGATGCCCGACTTCGACATCGACTTCTGCCAGGACGGGCGCGACCGCGTGATCCAGTACGTGAAGGAGCGGTATGGCCATGCGGCGGTGTCGCAGATCGCCACCTTCGGCACGATGGCTGCCAAGGCGGTGCTGCGAGACGTCGGCCGCGTGCTCGACCTGCCGTACCTGTTCGTCGACAAATTCGTCAAGCTGGTGCCCAACGAACTGGGAATCTCGCTCGCCGAGGCGCGTGAAAAAGAACCGCAGATCGACGAGCGTGCCCGCAACGAGGAAGAACTCGCCGAACTGCTGCCGCTGGCGGAAAAACTCGAGGGCATCACACGCAACGTCGGCATGCACGCGGGCGGCGTGCTGATCGCGCCGGGCCGGCTCACCGATTTCTGCCCGCTGTATCAGGCCGAAGGCTCCGACGCGGCGGTGTCGCAGTTCGACAAGGACGACGTCGAGGCGATCGGCCTGGTCAAGTTCGACTTCCTCGGCCTGCGCACGCTGACCATCCTGGCCGAGGCGGTGCGTTTCGTGCAGCGCCATCCGGGGCGGGAGAATTTCCGGCTGGAAGACCTGCCCCTCGACGATCCGGCGGTCTACAAGCTGTTTGCCGACGGCAACACTACCGCGGTGTTCCAGTCCGAATCGCGCTCTGCCAAGGACCTGGAGAAGAAGCTGAAGGGCGATTGCTTCGAGGACATCATCGCGCTGATGGCGCTGAACCGTCCGGGCCCGCTAGGCTCGGGCATGGTGGACGACTTCATCGCGCGCAAGCAGGGCAAGCAGAAGCCGGAGTATTTCCATCCCGATCTCGAACCGGTGCTGAAGTCGACCTACGGCATCATCGTCTACCAGGAACAGGTGATGCTGGTGGCGCAGATCCTGGCGGGCTACAGCCTCGGCGCCGCCGACCTGCTGCGGCGCGCGATGGGCAAGAAGAAGCCCGAGGAAATGGCCAAGCAGCGGGAAATTTTCCTCGCCGGCGCAGCCAAGCGCGGGGCAGACACCAAGGTCGCCGAGCGCCTGTTCGACCTGATGGAGAAATTCGCCGAATACGGCTTCAACAAGTCGCATTCGGCCGCCTATGCGCTGGTGGCGTATCACACCGCCTGGCTCAAGGCCTACTATCCAGCCGAATTCATGGCGGCGACGATGTCGTCGGAAATGTCCGACACCGACAAGGTGCGGGTGTTCTATGAAGACTGCCGCGCCAACGGGCTGAGCATGCTGCCGCCCGACATCAACCTGTCGGGCTACCGCTTCGAGCCGGTCAGCCAAACCGAGATCCGCTACGGTCTGGGCGCGATCAAGGGCAGCGGCGAGGCGGCAATCGGCGCGATCGTCGCCGAGCGCGAGGCCAACGGCCCCTACAAGGGCCTGTTCGACCTGGCCCGGCGTGTCGACAAGCGCTATCTCAACCGCCGCGTGCTCGAGGCACTGGTGAAGGCGGGTGCGTTCGATGCCATCAACGGTCATCGTGCCAGCCTCATGGCCTCGGTCGGCGCGGCGCTGGAAACCGCCGACCGCGCCGCGCGCAGCGGTGGCCAGGTCGGCCTGTTCGGCGAGGCGCTCGACGGCGGCGGCGAAGACCTGATCGACGTGCCGGTGTGGCCGGAGCAGGAAAAACTGCTGCAGGAGAAGTCCGCGCTCGGCTATTTCTTCAGCGGCCATCCCTTCACCTCGTACTTGTCCGAGGTGTCGAGCTTTGCCAAACGCCAACTCGACAGCCTGGAGCCTTCGCGCGACCTGGTCATGCTGGCCGGCATTGCCGTTTCGCTGCGCACCCAGATGACGCGGCGCGGCAAGATGCTGATCCTGCTACTGGACGACGCGACGGCGCAGGTCGAAGTCGTGATCTTCAATGAACTCTACGAGCAGAGCCGTCATTTGCTGAAGGACGACGCGCTGCTGGTCATCGAAGGCAAGGTCAACCGCGATGACTATTCAGGCGGGGTGCGGGTGACGGCGGAGCGGATTTACGACCTGGCAGGGGCGCGTACCCGGTTTGCCCAAGGGCTGCGGCTGGCCTGTAACGGGCAGTCGAACGGGCGCAAGCTGGCGGAATTGCTCGCGCCCTACAAGGCGCAGGAGGGCGGTTGCCCGGTGTGGGTCGAGTATCACAACCCCAGTGCGCGCTGCCGGGTGCGGCTGGGCGAAGACTGGCGGGTGCGGCTGGATGACCGCCTGCTGGAGTCTTTGGGCACTTGGCTCAAACCCGAGGCGGTGAACGTGATTTACTGAAAAGCCTGGGATCGGATGGAACAATCGTACCGATCCGGGTTTTTCTTTTAACAAAGTATTGACATGAATTACATAATATTAGAAACTTCTAATAACACTGATGTCGCCGCAATGGCAGTTGGTGTTGTCTCCTCCAATCCTCCTCCTTTGGTGGATACTCTGCCCGGCTCATCACTGAGCCGGGCATTTTTTTGGCCGTGTTCCGGGCGGACGCCCAACCGCTAGTCGGTCCGCTTCAGGAATTCGCGGTATACGCCATCCGCTTCGCCGATCTCGACCCGGTCGACTCGCGCTAGGGGCGGGCCGGTGTGAACCCACTTGATCAGGGCCTCGACCGCCGAGGCCGGTCCCTGGATCACGGCTTCAACCGTGCCATCCGGCGCGTTGCGCACCCAGCCGGCCACGTTCAGACGTTCGGCCTCCATCCGCATCGACTCGCGGAACCACACGCCCTGCACCCGGCCATGGATACGCAGGCGATGCGTTTTCATGGCCTTACTTCACTTTCATGCCCGGTTGCGCGCCGCTATCCGGCGACAGGATGAAGAGGCTGGGCGCGTCGCCTTTATGCCCGTCAGGGTGCGACGCCGCCAGCACCATGCCTTCGCTCATGCCAAACTTCATCTTGCGCGGCGCGAGGTTGGCGACCATCACCGTCAGCCGACCCACCAGCGCTTCCGGGGCATAGGCTGACTTGATGCCGGCGAACACCTGGCGCGTGCCGAGTTCGCCGAGGTCGAGCGTCAGCCGGAGCAGCTTGTCAGCGCCCTCGACATGCTCGGCATTGGCGATGCGCGCGATGCGCAGGTCGATCTTCGCGAAGTCGTCGATGCTGATCGTATCGGCCACGGCCGCAGCGGCAGACACCGGTTGGGCGGCGTGCGCCTGCGCTTCGGCGTGGCGTGCCGGTGCGGGGGCAGGGGTCGGTTCGAGGTTCTGTTTGTTGGCGTCTACCATGGCTTCGATGGATTTGGGGTCGATACGGGTCATCAGGTGGGTGTAGGCGTTGATGCGATGCCGGATGAACAGGCTTTGTGCGTCGTCCCAGGCCAGCGGCGGAATGTCGAGGAAGGCCTCGACCTCGCCGGCCAGTTTCGGCAGCACCGGCTTCAGGTACAGCGTCAGCAGGCGGAAGCAGTTCAGCGCCACCGTGCAGACCTCGTGAAGGCGATAGACCGCCTCGGGTTTCTTCGCCAGTTCCCAGGGCTTTTCGTCGGCGACATACTGGTTGGCGCGGTCGGCCAGCGCCATGATTTCCCGCAAGGCCTTGGCGTAGTCGCGCGCCTCGTAATGCGCGGCGATCGTGCCGGCCGCAGCCTGGAAGTCGTTGATCAGTTCGATATTGGCGACGCCGTCGGCAAGCTTGCCTTCGAAGTTCTTGTGGATGAAGCCGGCCGTGCGGCTGGCGATGTTGATGAACTTGCCGACCAGGTCCGAGTTCACCCGCGCGACGAAGTCGTCGAGGTTGAGGTCGATATCCTCCATCGAACCGTTGAGCTTGGCCGCGTAGTAATAGCGCAGCCACTCGGGATTGAGCTTTTGCGCGAGGTAGCTCTCGGCCGTGATGAAGGTGCCGCGCGACTTCGACATCTTCTGCCCGTTCACCGTCAGGAAGCCGTGCGCGTACACCGCAGTCGGCAGCCGATGGCCAGAATACTTCAGCATCGCCGGCCAGAACAGGGCGTGGAAATACAGGATGTCCTTGCCGATGAAATGCACCAGTTCGGTCTTCGACTCAGGTCCCCACCAGGCATTGAAGTCGAGACCGTTGTCGGCGGCATATTTGGCGAAGCTCGCCATGTAGCCCACCGGCGCGTCCAGCCAGACATAGAAATACTTGCCGGGCGCGCCGGGAATCTCGAAGCCGAAATAGGGCGCGTCGCGGCTGATGTCCCAGTTGTTGAGGCCGGCGGCGAACCATTCCTGCATCTTGTTGGCGGCTTCGGCCTGCAGCGTGCCCGAGGTCGTCCATTCGCGCAGGAAGGCCTCGCACGCACCGAGCTTGAAGAAGTAGTGCTCGGAATCCTTGTGCACCGGCGTCGCGCCCGACACCGCCGATACCGGATTCTTCAGCTCGGTCGGGCTGTAGGTGGCGCCGCACACCTCGCAGTTGTCGCCGTACTGATCCAGCGCGCCGCACTTGGGACACTCGCCCTTGATGAAGCGGTCGGGCAGGAACAGGTTCTTCACCGGGTCGTACAACTGGGCGATGGTCTTGACGTCGATCAGCCCGGCGTCTTTCAGTGCCAGGTAGATTTTGGATGCCAGCGCGCGGTTCTCGTCGGAATGCGTCGAGTAGTAATGGTCGAAGCCGATGTGGAAGCCGGCGAAATCGCGCGTGTGCTCGTCCCACACCCGGCCGATCAGCGTCTCCGGCGTGATGCCTTCCTTTTCCGCGCGCAGCATGATCGCGGTGCCGTGGGTGTCGTCGGCGCACATGTAGCGGCAGTCGTGGCCGCGCATCTTCTGGAAGCGCACCCAGATGTCGGTCTGGATGTATTCGACCAGATGGCCGAGGTGGATGCTGCCGTTGGCGTAGGGCAGGGCGGAGGTGACGAGGATCTGGCGGGACATGGACAGGCCGGAAGGCGCAAAAGCCGCCATTTTAACGCGAGCGGCCGCGCCGCTCTTCAATGCCCTGCTAAAAACGCGAGCCGGGCTGCTTGAGGAATTCGAGTTCCTCTTCGGAGGAGTGACGTCCCAGGATCGCATTGCGATGCGGGAAGCGCCCGAAGCGCGCCACCACGTCGCGGTGCTTGCGTGCGTAGTCCAGGAAATTGTCGAACAGCGTGCGTTCGTCGGCCGCAGCTTCGCTTGCCAGGGTTTCATACAGCGCGACGGATCGGTCCTGCATGGCCAGCGACTCGGCATGTTCCAGCGGCAGATACAGGAACACACGCTCGATCGGTGCAAGCTGCCGGTCTTCGCCGGCCGCGAGCGCGTCCAGGCTCAAGGCCAGTGCCTGGGGATCCGTGGCAAAGGCCTGTGGCTGGTCGCGATGGATATGGTGCGGAAACTGGTCGACCACGATCACCAGTGCCAGGCGCGTGCGCGGAGTGGATGTCCAGCGGTCCAGCCGGCCTGCTGTCGCGTCGACCAGCGTGGCAGCAAAGCGGTCAATCACCGCCCGGTCGTTTTCGGGCGATTTTCCGAACCACAGCGTGTTTTTCCGTCCGGCGACTTCGGCCGCGCTGCCGGGGGGGCCGAACCAGAAGTCGAGCACGTTTTCAGGCAGAACGTCCACGGCGGGTTGAGTCGGTTCAGAAGATGTCGTCGGGCAGGTCGTTGTGGCTGCCGTCGCAGAACGGCTTGTCCTTGCTGTGCTTGCAGTTGCACAGCCAAACCGTGGTCTTTTCCCCGATGACGAATGGCATCGGCTCCAGCCCCGTGCCTTCGTGCGAGCCGTCGCAGAACGGCTGCGTCATCGAGCGGCCGCACGAACACCACCAGTACTCGCCCGGTTCGAGTTCGAGTTCGGCGGGATTGCGGTCATACACAACGGGTTCGGACATGCTTTGACTCCTGAGCGAAAAGCGCCATTCTAGACGCATTGACCGTCGGCAAATCCGTACGGTTCATGGGGCAATTCCGTTGCGCGGCCCGTCAGGCACCGCCCCCCAGTGCCTTGTAGAGCGTGACCTGGGCGCCGAGCACCTGCAGCCGTGAGGTGACCAGCGCCTGTTCGGTGCTGAAGGCGTCGCGGCTGGCATCCAGTACTTCCAGATAATTGGCGATGCCGGCCCGCTCACGGGCTTTTACCCGTTCGAGCCGGGCATTGATGGCGCGCAGATTGGCTTCCTGTGCGCGCAGTTGCTCGGCATAGGTGGTACGGGCAGCCAACGCGTCGGCGACTTCGCGGAACGCCTGCTGGATGGCTTTCTCGTAATCGGCCACCGCCTGCACCTTGCGCGCTTCCGCCACTTCCAGATTGGCCCGGTTGCGGCCGGCGTCGAACAGGGGCAGCGTCAGGATCGGCTGGAACAGCCAGGCCTGGCTGCCGGCATCGAACAGGCCGGACAGGGCGCTGCTGGCGGTGCCGAGGTTGCCGGTCAGCGCGATACGGGGGAAGAAGGCGGCACGGGCGACGCCCACATTGGCATTGCTGGCGATCAGCCGCTGCTCGGCGGCACGCACGTCGGGGCGCCGCAACAGCACGTCCGAGGGCAGGCCGGGCGCCAGCCCCGCCAGAACCGTCTGGTTCGTTGCTCCGGGGGTCTCGGGGAGCGGAACGGCCATGCCGGTCAGCAGGCGCAGGGCGTTTTCCGTTTGCGCGCGCTGGCGCTTCAAGTCCGCCCATTGGGCACGCACCGATTCGACCAGGCTGTCGGCAGCCAGCACGTCGAGATCGGTCGCCAGACCGGCCTCGCCCCGCTTGCGGATGAGGGCCAGGCTTTCCTCCCGGGTTTTCAGCGTGCCGTCGGCAAGCTGCGTGCGTTCGGTGAGTTCGATAAGCTGATACCAGGTGCCGGCGACATCGCCGATGAGGCTGACACGGAAGCTTCTGGCCGCTTCATCGCTCGCCAGATACTGGGCTCTGGCGGCCTCGTTCAGCGCCGCCACCCGGCCCCAGAAGTCGAGCTCGAACGCGGTCACGCCCAGGCCAACGTCGTAGCGGCTGGTGGTGCGCGCCACGCCGACACCGGAGAGATCGGCCGGTGTCCGGGTGCGGTTGGCATCCGCCTGGGCCTCCAGCGTCGGAAAACGGTCGGCCCGGGCGACGCCCGCCAGGGCGCGCGCCTCCTCGACGCGTGCCAGCGCGATTCGCATGTCGCGGTTGTTGGCGAGTGCCGCCTCGATCAGCGTATGCAGCGCCGGATCGGGGAAGTAGGCCTGCCAGTCAGGCAGGGCCGTTGCATCCGTTGCCGGGCTGTCCGCGGCGAACTGCTGCGGAACGGGCGCGGCGGGCCGCTGGTAGGCCGGGATCTGCGAACAGCCCGTCAGCCATGCCAGCGTGACGAGCATTACGCCCCGGAATGCGCGGGACACGTGCCCAGGTTTAAATTTGTGTTCAGTCATGTTTCGTTTCCTCCCGAGGCTTGGTGGGGAAGCGTTTCCGGATCACCACGAAAAACACCGGTACCAGGAAAATGGCCAGCAGCGTTGCGGCGATCATGCCGCCGACCACGCCGGTTCCCACCGCGTGACGGCCGGCCGCACCGGCGCCGGTCGAGATGGCGAGCGGCATCACGCCCAGGATGAAGGCGAAGCTGGTCATGAGGATGGGCCGCAAGCGCAGGCGGCAGGCCTCCAGCGTGGCGGAGACGAGATCCATGCCCTCATCGTTCAGCTGGCGGGCGAACTCGATGATGAGGATGGCGTTCTTGGCGGACAGACCGATGATGGCGATCAGCCCGACCTTGAAGAACACATCGTTGGGCAGGCCGCGCAGGTATACGGCCAGCACGGCCCCGAGGATGCCCAGCGGCACGACCAGGATCACCGAAAAGGGAATGGCCCAGCTCTCGTACAGTGCTGCCAGGGCGAGAAACACCACCAGCAGCGACAAGGCGAAGAGGATGGGTGCCTGGGTTCCGGCAAGCCGTTCCTCGAACGAGGTGCCCGACCATGCGAAGCCGAAACCTGGCGGCAGTTTCGCGGCGATATCTTCCATGGCCTGCATCGCTTCGCCGGTGGAATGTCCGGGCGCGGACGTGCCGGCGATTTTCATCGAGGGATTGCCGTTGTAGCGATCGAGCTTGGGGAGGCCCACGATCCATTTGGGCTTCGCGATTTCTCCCAGCAGCACGATATCGCCGAGACGGTTCCGTACCGGCAGTTTCAGCAGGTCGTCGGGCGTCTTGCGCAGGTCCGCATCCGCCTGCATCTGCACGCGGAGAATGCGACCATCGCGCACGAAGTCGTTGACGTAGGACACGCCGATGGCCGAACTCAGGGTGTCGTTGAGAGTGGCCATGTCGATCTGCAGCGCCTGGGCCTTCTCGCGGTCGATGTTGAGGAAGACCTGGGGTCCGGGCTCCTGGCCTTCAGGTCGTACGCCGGTCAACCGCTTGTCCTGGCCGGCCATGCCCAACACCATGTTGCGCACGTCCATGAGTGCTTCGCGTCCTTGTCCAGCGCGGTCCAGCAGGCGGAAATCGAAACCGCCGACCGCGCCCAGCTCGGGGATGGGCGGCGGGTTTACCGCAAAGATCACGGCTTCCTTGATGCGCATGAAATTCCCCATGGCCCGGCCAATGACGCCCTGTGCGGAATGTTCCGGCCCCTTGCGCTCGTCCCAGTCCTTGAGCCGGGTGAAGACGAGCGCCGCGTTCTGCCCGCGGCCGAAGAAGGAAAAGCCCACCACGCCGATGACCCGTTCCACTTCCGGTTGTTTCAGGTAGAACTGTTCCACCTGGGAAAGCACCTTCACCGTGCGTTCCTGGGTGGCGCCGCCCGGCAGTTGCACCAGGGTGATGAAATAGCCCTGATCTTCGTCCGGCAGAAAGCTGCCGGGCAGCTTGGCGAACAGCCAGCCGGCGGCGACCACGATCGCGAGATAGATCACCATCCAGCGGCTACTACGGGCAAGGATGCGCGCCGTGAGGCCGTGATAGCGCGTGGTGACCTTGCCGAAGAAACGGTTGAATCCGCGTTTCTCGTCTTCCTCCGCTTCGCCCGGCTTGAGGAGCGTTGCGCACATGGCGGGCGTGAGCGACAGCGCCATCAGCACGGAGAACGCCATGGTGAGAATCAGGGTGGCGGCGAACTGGCGATAGATGGCGCCGACGGAGCCGCCGAAGAACAGCATCGGCATGAATACCGCGGACAGCACCACGGAGATGCCGAGGATCGCGCCGAGGATCTGGTCCATCGCCTTGACGGTGGCAGCCAGCGGCGACAGGCGTTCCTCGCGCATGATGCGCTCGACGTTTTCCACCACCACGATGGCGTCATCCACCAGCACCCCGATCGCCAGCACCATGGCGAACAGGGTTAACACGTTGATGGAAAAGCCGAAGGCATACAGGCCTGCGGTCGCACCCGCCAGCGCCACTGGCACCACGACGGCCGGGATCAGCGTGGTGCGCCAGTGTCCGAGGAACACGTACATCACGATGAACACCAGGATCATGGCCTCGCCGAGAGTCTTCACCACCTCGAAAATCGAGATTTCCACGAAGCGCGAGGTGTCGTAGGGGACCGCCCAGTCGACACCCTCGGGGAAGAAGCGGGCGAGTTCCGCCATGCGCGACTTCACCGATTTGGCGACGTCGAGTGCATTGGCGCCCGGCGCGACACGGATGGCGATGGCGGCGATCGGCTGGCCGTTCATGCGGGCGTAACGATCGTAGCTTTCGGCGCCGAGTTCCACGCGCGCCACGTCCTTGACCTTGACGGTGGCGCCGTTGGGCAAGGCGCGCACCACGACGTTGCCGAATTCCTCGGGGGTCTTGAGGCGTCCGCGCGTCACGATCACGGCGTTCACCTGCGCACCGGCCGAGGCCGGCGCCTGGTTCAGTTCGCCGGTCGCGAGCTGCACGTTCTGCGCCTGCAGGGCCGTCTTCACGTCCGCCGGGGTGAGCCCGTACGCGGTGAGCTGCTCGGGCTTGAGCCAGATGCGCATGGAGTATTCGCTGCCGAACAGGATGGCTTCGCCGACGCCGGGGACCCGCAGCAGGGGGTCCAGCACGTTGGCGGCGGCGTAGCTGCTGAGGTCGGTTGCGTTGCGCTTGCCGTCCTTGGAGAAGATGGCGACGAACATCAGGTAGTTGCGCTGCGGCTTGGTCACCGGCACGCCGAGCCGCCGCACGTCTTCCGGCAGGCGCGCTTCGACGCGCTTGTAACGGTTCTGTGCCTCCACCGAGGAAATGTCGACGTTGGTACCCGGCTCGAAGGTCAGTGTCAGGGTGCCGGCGCCCAACTCGGACGACGCCTCCATGTAGAGGAGGTGCTCGATGCCGTTCATCTGCTGTTCGATCAGCTTGATGACCGTGTCCTCGACCACCTGGGCGGATGCGCCGGGATAGGTCACGTTGAACGCGATCTGCGGCGCGGCCACCGGGGGATACTGCGCCACCGGCAGGTTTTTCAGCGCAATGCCCCCGACCAGCAGGATCAGGATGGCGATGACCCAGGCGAAGATGGGCCGGTGGATGAAGAAACGTGCCATGTCAGTTGCCCTGTTTCTGGAGGACGGGTTTCACCACCGAGCCCGGCTTGGCCTTCTGCACGCCGTCAACGATCAGGGTCTCGCCGTCCTTGAGACCGTCTTCGACAACGAAATCGGTCCCTGACATGGCGCCGACTTTCAGCGGTCGCGGCATCACCTTGTTTTCCGGTCCCACCAGCAGGACGAACTGGCCCTGGGGGCCGGACATCACCGCGCGTTGTGGCACGGTAATCACGTTTTCCGCGACGGCCTGGGGCAGCCGTACCCGCACGAAAGTGCCCGGCAGCAGCAGGCGTTTCGGATTGGGGAATTCCGCTTTCAGCGTGACGGCGCCGGTACTGGGGTCCACGCTCATGTCGCTGAAGAAGAGCCGGCCCTTGTAGGGATAGGGCTGGCCGTTTTCCAGAATGAGTTCCACGATGCGGCTGTCCGTTGCCTTCAACTGGCCGGCGGCGAGCGCGCTTTTCAGGCGCAATACATCGGCGTTGGGCTGGGTGAACAACACGTTGACCGGCTCGAGTTGCTCGATGGTGGCGAGCAGGGTGGCGTCGTTCCGGCCAACCAGCGCGCCTTCGGTCACCACGGTGCGGCCGATGTGGCCGGAGATGGGGGCGGGCACCGTGGTGTTCTCCAGATCGAGGCGGGCACGCGCGAGTTGGGCTTCGGACTGTTTCAGTGCGGCACGGGCCAGATCCACTTCCTGTTGGCTGACCGCCTTGATGGGCAGGAGCGACTCCACACGGCTCAGATTGAGCCGTTTCACATCCACGTCGGCTTCCGCCGCCTGCGCGGCAGTACGGTAGGTGCGGTCATCCAGCCGGAACAACGGTTGGCCGGCGCGCACGTCGCTGCCTTCCGTGAACAGGCGCTTTTCCACGATGCCCTCGACGCGGGCCCGGACCTGCGCGGTGCGCACGGCTTCCACGCGGCCCGGCAGTTCCTGGGTGAGCGTGGCGGCCTTGCTTCCCACCTGGACCACGGCCACTTCCGGCGGCGGCATCCCCCCCGGCGGGCCGCCCGCCTCCGGCGCTGACTTGCCATCGGGGCCGCAGGCGGCGAGTAGCGGCAGAACAACAAGAAGAGCAAAGCGTTTCATGGTGTGTCCTTTTCAGGGGCAAAGGCGCGCAGGAAGCAATCCACTACCTGCGCCGTTTTCGTGGGCTTGAGCAAATCGGTCTGTAAATTGATGAGCCCGCGCAAGCGATCCAAATCGATCAGCGCGGCGGTCAGCATCTCGGCGGCGAAATCGGGATCGTCCTTCCGCAATTCGCCCGCCTCCATGGCCTGGGCCAGATACTTGGCGAGGCGCTTGCGGGTGGTGTATGGGCCCTGGCGAAAGAACTGCTTCGCCAGTTCCGGAAAACGCGGGGCCTCCGCCACCATGGTGCGAAAGATCGCGAGTCCCTCGGGGCTCAACAGGCGTACGCGATAGGCGTCGCCAAAGGCCAGCAGCGTGGCCAGTACGTCGCCGTCCCCGTCCAGGGTCACCAGCACCGACTGGATGGAATGGCGCACCACTTCGCCGAACAGCGCGTCCTTGCTATGGAAGTGGTTGTACAGCGTCTGCCGCGCGACCTGCGCGCGGGCAGCGATGCGGTCGATGCTGACCTGATAGCCCTCTTCGCGGAAGGCTTCGCAGGCAGCGGCCAGCAAGCGTTCGCGGGGGCCGTGAGGAGGGTCAAGCTCAGGAGACATGCCGATCCATTCAAAAATAGACTGGGCAGTCTATCTGTCTGCCGGAACGCGCGCAAGGGCCGAATGTGCTCCGGTTCGAGGGAAGTGCGGTGAGTATCAGGGGGGTATGCCCGTTTTGTTTTGCAGGGCGATACCGGAACGGGAATGTCCCGTCAGCCGAATTGGGCGAAGCGCGTTAGCCGGTTCCGCCGGCTGGCGATACAGGCTTTAGACGCTGGCGCAGTCGAACATGGAGATGGAATGACCGATGGTCGGGGTGAGAGGATTCGAACCTCCGACTCCTGCGTCCCGAACGCAGTACTCTACCAGGCTGAGCTACACCCCGAGGCAGATGGCGGGTGCCGGACTGGCGTCCAGTTCCCTTTTTGAAGACTACCGGGAAATCAAAAAACTACGCGGTCAGAAACTACGGTCAACCGCGAAAGCCGCTAATTGTAGCAAAGCTGATTTGGATTTTGAATCCGGTAATGCAGAAATTGCATTATTTGCCGTTTGAATTTCCTGCTGCGCGACTTCGCGAGTGTAGTACAGAGCGCGCGTGTCCTTGATTGCAGCGAGCACGCTCTGGAACTCGGTCAGTCCACCGTGTTCGATCGCCTGGCGAATACTGGCGGCCTGTTCCGCCGTGCCATGCTTCATCGCATACAGCAGCGGCAGGGTGGGTTTGCCTTCGGCGAGATCGTCGCCGATGTTCTTGCCGGTCTTGAGGAAATCGCCGGAGTAGTCCAGCACGTCGTCGATCAGCTGGAATGCGGTGCCCAGATGCATGCCGTAGCGTGCCAGCGCCTCTTTTTCCGCTTCGCTTCCTCCGCCGATGACGGCGCCCAGCCGGCCTGCGGCCTCGAACAGCTTGGCGGTCTTGTAGCGGATGACGCGCAAGTAATTCTCTTCGTCGATGTCAGGGTCGTGGCAGTTGAGCAACTGCAGCACTTCGCCTTCGGCGATGGTGTTGGTGGCGTCGGACAGGATGCGCATGACTTCCATGTTGTCGACGGCCACCATCATCTGAAAGGCGCGCGAGTACAGGAAATCGCCGACCAGCACGCTGGCAGCATTACCGAAGAGTGCATTGGCGGTTTCGCGGCCGCGTCGCAATTCGGATTCGTCGACGACGTCGTCGTGCAGCAGCGTGGCAGTGTGGATGAACTCGACCACTGCGGCGAGCTCGTGGTGTGCGCGCCCCGAATAATTGAAACAGCCGGCCGACAGCAGGACCAGGGCCGGCCGCAGGCGTTTGCCGCCGCTGTTGATGATGTACTCGGAAACCTGGCGGATCAGCACCACGTCGGAATACAGGCTTTGGCGGATGACATGATCGACGGCGCGCATGTCGTCGGCCAGAAAGGATTGCAGGCTCTCCAGGGACACGATAGGGGCTGGTTGTTGGGAAAATCCTGCAATGGTAGCAGTCTGTCCGTGGTTTTTCATCGCTTGCGCTGGGATAATCATGCATGGCGCGCGTCAAATCGTTTGACTTGCTATGGGTTCGCCGCTAAAATCTCGCGCTTTCCTGGGTTCGTATTGGTTGGAGACCCCCCATGTACGCAGTCATCAAAACCGGCGGCAAGCAATACCGCGTGAGCGCCGGCGACAAACTTAAAATCGAAAAGCTCGAGGCCGAGATCGGCAGCGAGATCACCTTTGACCAGGTCCTGATGGTGGGCGACGGCGCCGACATCAAGATGGGCGCCCCCATGCTGCGTGGCGCCACGGTCACGGCCACCGTGCTGAACCAGGCACGCGGCGACAAGATCAAGATTTTCAAGATGCGCCGCCGCAAGCACTATCGCAAGAGCCAGGGCCATCGCCAGTACTTCACCGAAGTGCAAATCGGCGGCATCACCGCATAAGGAGTACATAATATGGCACACAAGAAAGCAGGCGGCAGTTCGCGTAACGGTCGCGATTCGGAGTCGAAGCGTCTGGGCGTGAAGCGCTACGGCGGCGAACTGGTTCTGGCTGGCAACATCATCGTGCGTCAGCGCGGTACCCAGTTTCATCCTGGCGACAACGTCGGTATCGGCAAGGACCACACCTTGTTCGCCAAGGCCGACGGCACGGTCAAGTTCGAGGTCAAAGGCGCTGCCCGTCGCCGTGTCGTTCGCATCGAGCCGGTCGCAGCCTGAGTCGATTTGAACTGAGTCCGACTCGTTCGCCAAAAAGCCCTGTCCGCCGGATGGGGCTTTTTTGTTTGTGCGGGGTTAATTAGGATCACTCCACTATGAAATTCATCGACGAAGCGAAAATCCAGGTGCTGGCGGGCAAGGGCGGCGACGGCAGCGCATCGTTTCGCCGTGAAAAATACATCCCAAAGGGCGGGCCGGATGGCGGCGACGGCGGCCGTGGCGGCAGCGTGTATGCGGTGGCGGACTGCAATATCAACACGCTGGTCGAGTTCCGCTTCAAGCGCAATTTCAAGGCGCAGAATGGCGAGAGCGGACGCGGTGCGCAGTGCTACGGCAAGGGCGGCGAGGACCTGACCATCCGCGTGCCGGTGGGCACGGTGTTCACAGATATCAATAGCGGCGAAGTGGTGGCCGACCTGGCAGAGAACGGCCAGCGGGTGTGCCTGGCCAAGGGCGGCAAGGGCGGCCTCGGCAACCTGCATTTCAAATCCAGCATCAACCGCGCACCGCGCCAGCACACGCTGGGCGAGCCGGGCGAGGAATGGGAACTGGCGCTGGAGCTGAAGGTATTGGCGGATGTAGGCCTGCTGGGGATGCCCAACGCGGGAAAATCGACCTTCATTCGCGCGGTGTCGGCGGCGCGTCCCAAGGTGGCTGATTATCCGTTCACCACGCTGGCCCCCAATCTGGGCGTGGTGCGGGTCGACAGCGAGCGCAGCTTCGTCATCGCCGACATTCCCGGTCTGATCGAAGGTGCGGCGGAAGGTGCCGGGCTGGGACACCAGTTCCTGCGCCATCTGCAACGCACGCATCTGCTGTTGCATCTGGTCGACATCTCGCCGCGCTGGGAAGCCGGCGACCCGGTTCACGAAGCGCGTGCCATCGTCGAGGAGTTGCGCAAGTACGACCAGCAGCTCCATGACAAACCGCGCTGGCTGGTGCTGAACAAGATCGATATGGTGGACGAGGCCGAGCGCGAGGCGGTGGTGGCGAAATTTGTCGCCGACTATGGCTGGACAGGCCCGGTGTTCGTGATTTCGGCACTCGACGGAACCGGCTGCAGCGCGCTGACCTATGCGGTGATGGAGTATCTGGGAACGCAGGCGCGCGTACCTGCCGAGACGGCGACCCACGTCCCGGTGGAACCCGCTGCCGATTAATCGCCTAGCAGGTCGGCGGGCGCGTCGCCGCCCACACGTTTCCAGTCGTTCTCCAGTAGTGCCACTTGGTATTTGGCCCAGCGCGCAAATTCCAGCGGGCTGCAATGCCCCTTCTTGCGGCGACAGGTGCCGGCGACGCCTTTGAAGTGGTAGACCGTTTCGCCGGTTGCGGTATCGGTGGCGATTTGGGCGAGCTGACGCACGCCCCAGGTGCGGCCGTATGCGCCGTTGCTGTAGAAGAATCCCACTTTCAGTTCGTCGAGGCTCATGTCGTGATGCGGCGGTAGATGTCGGTGACTTTCACTGGTAATTGTCGCACGTCATCCAGAATGATGTAACGCGCTGCGCCGTACATGTGCGGCAGGTAGTCGCGTGCGTCGCGATCGAGCGTGATGCAGAAGGGATGGATGCCGGTGCGTGCCGCCTCCAGCAGCGCCATGCGGGTGTCCTCGATGCCGTACTGGCCGCGGTAGACGTCGAAATAATCGTCCGGACGGCCGTCCGAGAGCGTGACCAGTACGCGGGTTTTCGCCTCGACCTGATTCAGCAGCTTGGTCATGTGGCGCAGGGCAAAGCCCATGCGGGTGTATTCCTGCGGGCGGATGCCGGAGATGCGCGCCTTCACCTCGCCGTCGTAGCGCTCGTCAAAGGTCTTGATGCGAAACAGTTCGCAGCGCTTGCGCGTGGTGCCGGAAAATCCGTAGATCGCATATCGGTCGCCCAGCAGTTCCAGCGCCTCGCACAGCAGGATCAGCGCTTCGCGCTCGGCCTCGTTGATCCAGCCCTTGGTCGAGCCGCTCATGTCGACCAGGAAGGCCACGGCGATGTTGCGTTCGGCACGATGCAGGCGCACGAACAGGCGGTCGCTCATTTCGCTGCCATCCTTCGCATCGGCGAGGGCTTCGATCAACGCATCGATGTCGATCTCGTCGCCCTGGACCTGTCGCTTTTCGATCCGGTTCTCGTCGCGCAGCGCTTCGAATTTCCGGCGCAGGTGCTTGACCACGCCGGCGTATTTGTCGAGCGTGTCGCGGTAGAAGTCGTCGTAGGCCGGGGTGACGGTCTTTTCCCGCATGACGCACCAGTTCTTGCGGTAATGCTGGCGGCCGTGGTCCCACTCGGGATACAACTCGGCACCCTTCTCGTGATAGGTGCCGTGCCACACGGCATCGGGATCCTCGGGCTGGTCGAAGACGAGGTTGGGGTCGTATTCACCGTCACCTGCAGGGGTCAGGTAGTCCGGCGGGATCTCGCCGAAATCGAGATAGACCGAGGTCAGCAGCTGTTTGACGCCGTCGGGCGGCGCGATCGGGGCGTCGTCGAGGGTGACCTCGAAGTCGAGCAGGCCGTTTTCATCGCGCGGCGTCACATTCAGCTCAGGCGGTGTTTCAGCAGCGGAGGGCGGGTCGGGCTGCGCGGCCGTGTGTTCCTCCAGCAGTTCGGCCAGCTTGATGCGCAGTCGCGCTTTCTCCTTGTCCAGCCGGGCCGCCCGGGCGGCGGCAATGGCATCCGGCCGCAGGCAACCCTGATCGCTCCATTGCGGGCAGTCGGTATCCTCGTACGCAGCATCGAGCAGGGCCAGGCTGTCGTCCAGCGTGGCCTGGTCGGCGGCAAGCCTGGCCTCGAACCGCTGCCAGGTCGGCGGCAATGCAGGATCGAGCTGTGCGCGCAGGCGCTGCATCTGCCGGTACAGGCCGGGCAGTTCGCGAGCGATGCGCGCGCTCAGGCGCAGGGTTTCCAATGCATACAGTCGGGCGAGCGCGCGCTCCGGATCGGCATATCTCGCAGCGACGCCAGCGAGGTCGGCGCGCAAGGTGCCGTAACGGGTTTGTGCCCACAGCAGTGCGACGGTGATCTTGGCCAGCTGGAAGTTGTCGTCGAGGTCCGGCAACGCGGCGATCAGCGGTGGCAATACGATCCGTTCGCCATCGGTCCAGGCGTCGTCGCCCTCCTCGATGTGCAAGCGTCGCCCCGAGAGGCCGCAGACGAAAGTCCCCAGGATGGGGGAGATGTCATCGAACAGTGCGCCGGCCGCATCGTTCCGGTGCTGGGTCTCGTCGAAGCTGTCGACTTCCTCCATCACCCTGAGCGCGGTCTGCAGGCCCGTACGGTCGAATACATCGCAGGTGTGCACCGCCCATGCCTCCAGCAGGCGCCGCTCCATGCGCGACAGCAGAGCCGGCGCGCGGCGGCCGAATTGCCAGGCTAGCGTGATATGGGTGGAAGCGATGCGGCGTATCCAGCCGAGGATGAAATCCTGCTCGTCGCGCGTCAGCGTGGCGAGTTCGGCTGCGAGCTGCTCGACCTTGAAATAGGTGAATTCGGTGTCCAGCCAGATGTGGAGGCTGGCCTCCATCTCGGCTGTTGTCAGTTGTTGCTGTGCCATCAGAAGATGGAGGAGGACAGCTCCTGGATCGCTTTGAGCATGTCGGCGTCGTCGGTGACCGCCTGGGCGACGGCGGCTTTGCAGGCGGTGACCGGACTCACGCCGTCAGCGATCAGCTTCCCCGCATGCACCAGTAGCCGCGTGGACGCGCCTTCCTCAAGCCCGCTGCCCTTGAGATTGCGCGTCATCTGCGCGAAACGGACGAGGTTGTCGGCGATGGCGTCGGATACGCCGGATTCGCTGGCGACGATGCGCCGTTCGAGCGCGGCCGACGGGTAGTCGAATTCGAGTGCGACGAAGCGCTGCCGGGTCGATTGCTTGAGGTCCTTCAGCACGCTCTGATAACCGGGATTGTAGGAAATGGCCAGGCAGAACTCGGGGGGGGCTTCGACGACCTGCCCGAGTTTTTCCATTGGCAGGGTACGGCGGTCGTCGGCCAGCGGATGGATCACCACCATGGTGTCCTTGCGTGCCTCGACGATTTCATCCAGGTAGCAGATGCCGCCGCAACGTACCGCGCGGGTGAGTGGGCCGTCGACCCATACGGTTTCACCGCCTTTGACCAGGTAGCGGCCAACCAGGTCGGAGGCGGTGAGGTCATCGTGGCACGAGACCGTGATGAGCGGACGCTTCAATCGCCATGCCATATGCTCCATGAAGCGCGTCTTGCCGCAGCCGGTGGGGCCTTTCAACAGTACCGGTATCTGTTGCCGGTAGGCGGCCTCGAACAACTGGATTTCCTCCCCGACGGCCTCGTAGTAGGGCTCTTTTTCGATGAGGTGGTGGGCAGGGTCGAGGGTACGGGCATTCATGGTCGGAGGGGCTTTCAGAAGCAGCCGGACAGCTGCTTTTTGCGTTCGAGCTCTTTGACTTGCAGGTTCCACGCGTCCATTTGCTTCTGCGTATACCCTTTGCGGCGCGCCTGGTCCATCTTGTCGAACACTTGCCCAAGCTTGTTGGTCAGTGCGTCGCATTTGCTCGCCGATGTCCGTGAGGGCGGGGGTGCGCTGGCGTGCCGGGTTTCGAGGCGAATCGGTGCAGGCTCTTTGGCGGGGGACTTCAGCTTGGTGGCGGCAGGCTTGGCTGATGGAACAGTAGCTGGCTGAGCAGACAGTGCTTGCACAGGGTCGGACTGCGGAGGGGGATCGATTTCGACGGTATGGACTTCCCGGGCATTGTGGCAGGGGAGGTTGGAATACGTGACTTCCCCCTTGGCATCAATGCATTTGTTGAGCGTGGCAGCTTCCGCATAGGAAGCAAGCGTCAGCACGAGCACCCCTGTCAGTCCAATCAGGCTTCGCATCGGTGGAATCAATGCTCGCCCGAGTATTTGTCATCCTCCAGCGCCATCTTCTGCTGGAAATCGGCCTCTTTCTGCTGCTCGGCCAGGGCACGGTGGCGGGCCAGGCGCTTTTCGTAGGCATCCGGCCGCTCGTCGACGAATTTTTCGCCGAACAGGGTATGGCGCAGGAAATTCAGGCCGAAGTCGAGCAGGGCCTCGTCGTCGGCGATCAGCAGCGCCATGACGTCGACAGGGATGTCGTAGGTGTCGTTGAAGCTTGGGCTCATAACGAAGGCGCGGAAGCGGTCGATATCGTAGCTCGCCATGAAAAACAACTGGTTGGAAATGGGGGTGGGCTTGCCGATAGCGGGGCCGGCCGATTTACGTTTGACCACCAGTTGCCGCCAGGCATGCGCCTTCTCGTCGTATTCGGCCACACCCTGTTCGGCACGATATTGCTCGATGGTCTGCGTCTTGTCTTCGAGATGGCCGAGACAATGCGGTTCTCTCACCATTGCGTAGGCGCTGCGATCGATATATTCATCCGAGCGGCGCATCGTCAGCAAGGCGACCGGATAGTAGCGGCAGGCGGTCGGACGGTCTTCATAGACGCCGCAGCCTTCCGGGGTCATGAACTGGCAGGCGGTGCCGCCCTCGATCGGCTTCAGCTTGACGCCGGGCATGCCGTCCTTGTCCATCTCGAACGGCACCGAATACTGATTGAGAAACTCGCCAGACGACATGTCCAGACGCTTTTTCAGGCGCAGGATGTCGTAGGGCGTCAGCGGAATGTCGATGTTGCTGCAACAGGCATTCCAGCACTTGACGTCGCGATGGCAGCGGAATTGCAGCGTCGCGTTTTCCGCCAGCATGATGGGTTTGACCGGGTTGCCGGCGAAGGGGGAGTCTTCGATCAAGTCCTTGAATTCATTTTCGTTCATTTCACACTACCTTCCGGGGCCGTGCCCCACATCTGTAACACACACACGAAAGCGCAAGGTTACGCGCTTTCGGCTGGATGCTAAACCTTGTTGGTCTTGCAGTTTTAGCTATTTGAAGAAAACGGGCGCGCTGTAATGGCAAGGCGTCGTCCAAAAAACTGGGCCGCTGAGCCAATTCAGGTGGCGCCCAAAAAACCGGGCGCCTCGAGGGCGCCCGGAGTTTACAGCCGACTCAATGAATCAATGAGCAGCGGGCTTGAACAGCTTGGACTTGTCGACCAGATCCACGTGGGCGCGCTTGAAGCAGTTCCACTGTTTGGAGTTCTTGTCGTAGACCGAGTTCACGAAGCAGTGCCAGTTTTCCTCATCGACAAAGTTCTTGTCCATGCGGTAGTAGAAGCCGGGGTAACGGCTTTCCTCGCGGAACTGGATGTGCTTCATGTGGGCTTCGGCCGTCAGGATGCGATGGTAGTTTTCCCACGCACGCAGCAGTTCGTGCAGGTCTTTCGCACGCATCTTCTCCGCGTCTTCCTTCAGCATGTTCAGCTTCTCTTCAGCCACGCCCAGCATGTTGGCATTGGTGGTGTAGTAAGTCGCAACACCGGCAACATACTCGTCCATGATCTTCTGCAGACGGAACTGCGCCATCTTGGGTGTGATGTAGTTAGGGTTGACGTCGATCGCCGTGGTGTAGTCCTTGTGCTCCAGGAAGGTGCGCACCGGCTTGTAAATGTCTTCCACCAGCTGCTCGACGGAGGTGTCGAGTTCGGGTTTCCAATCCTTGTTGTCGATGCAGTACTTGACCATGGACTTGGCACACATGCGGCCTTCAGCGTGAGAGCCCGAGGAGAACTTGTGGCCGGAGGCGCCCACGCCGTCACCGGCGGTGAACAGGCCCTTGACCGTGGTCATCGAACGGTAGCCCCAGCTCCAGCCTTTCGGCAGGTGGGCCGGAATCTTGTCCTTGTCCGCGTGCGCTTCGTCAGTCGGCGCGCCCAGATCGGTCGGACCCGACACCCAGATGCCGCAGCAGCCGGAGTGGCTACCCAGGAGGTAGGGCTCGGTCGGCATCAGTTCGGAGTTTTTCTTCTCCGGTTCGACGTTCTCACCCACCCAGATGCCGCACTGGCCGACGCACATGTCTAGGAAATCTTCCCAGGCTTCGGCTTCGAGGTGCTTCACTTCGCGCGGGGTCAGCGTTTCACGCAGTTTGGCAAGGGCTGTCACGGTGTCCATGTAGATGGGGCCGCGGCCTTCCTTCATTTCCTTCAACATCAGGTGGTTACGCAGGCACGATGCCGGCACGGCCGCCTGGCCGTAGGGGGGGTAGTCGTTCAGCAACTCCTTGTTCTTCTGCATGTAGACTTCGCCGTAGGCGTTGACAGCTTGGGCCTTGAACAGGAGGAACCAGGCGCCGACCGGGCCGTAGCCGTCCTTGAAGCGGGCGGGCACGAAGCGATTTTCCATCATGGTCAGTTCGGCGCCGGCTTCGGCTGCCATCGCATAGGTCGAACCTGCGTTCCACACCGGATACCATGCGCGGCCGGTACCTTCACCGACGGAGCGCGGACGGAAGATGTTCACGCAACCCCCGGCAGCCAGCAGAATGGCCTTGGCCTTGTACACGACCACTTTATGATCACGGGTCGAGAATCCGACCGCACCGGCGATGCGGCTGGGATCGTTTTTGTCATTGACCAGCTTGACGATGAAGATGCGCTCTTCGATGCGATCCATGCCGAGTGCTTTTTTGGTGGCTTCGGCAACGATCCATTTGTAGGATTCGCCGTTGATCATGATCTGCCATTTGCCGGAGCGCACGGGCTTGCCGCCATCCTTCAGCGTGGGCAGGCCCTGGGCACCGTCATGACGCTCACCGTTCTCGTCGGTCTTCCAGATCGGCAGGCCCCACTCCTCGAACAGGTGCACGGAATCATCCACGTTCCGGCCCAGATCGTAGGCGAGGTCGTCGCGCGTGATGCCCATCAGGTCGTTGGAGACCATGCGGGCGTAATCGGCGGGATCCTGCTCGGAGCCGATGTAGGTGTTGATTGCAGACAGACCCTGCGCCACGGCGCCGGAGCGGTCCATAGCCGCCTTGTCGACCAGCTTGATCTTCAGGTCGATGCCCAGCTCGGTCTTGGCGGCGTCAGCCCAGCGCATGATTTCGTAACCGGCGCCGCAGCATGCCATGCCACCGCCGATCAGGAGGACGTCCACTTCCTCCTGGACAACTTCGGGATTACCAAATTCTCCAGCCATTTCGTTTACCTCTTTAAGTTATTACTTACGAATCAGTTCGGCAGGGTTGCCTGCACGGTAACCGCCCATCATGTCCCGGGTGAACGAACCCGTGGCCTCGATATCAGCCATTTTCGGCATGGGTTTGTTGCCGTAGGGATCGATCGAGCCTTCGGGTGTGGTGCGGATCGGGAATTTGAAGCGCTTCAACGTACCGTTGCGGAACTTGATGGTCCACATGATGGAGTCGGATCCACGCAGGGGCTGAACCATGCCGCCCAGCGGCACGACGTCGGCATAGTGGCGGACTTCGATTGCCTGTTGCGGGCAGATCTTGACGCAGGAATAACACTCCCAGCACTGCTCGGGTTCCTGATTGAATGCGCGCATGGCGTGGCCGGTTTCCGAACCGTCCTTGTCCAGTTTCATCAGGTCGTGCGGGCAGATGTACATGCAAGCGGTCTTGTCCTGACCCTTGCAGCCGTCGCACTTGTCGGTACGAACATAGGTTGGCATTACAGTCTCCTAAAGTTAGCTAACAATCCGCGTACGTCGCGGTCCGCTTAGAACTGAACCCGTCCTTGGCCGGGGCGTCTCGCGAATCCGCTTCCGGTAGGCTCGTGTCCTAAAACCCTTACCCTGCCGGCATCTGCTGCGATCAGGGCATACCCCTCCGGCATCGCTGCCGGACAGGAAAATCATGCGGCCGAATGGCCTTTCAATTCGATCTTGACGTTTTGTTCGGCCGAGAGTCCGGCGTAGTACTTCTGCAGTACCTTCGCGACTTCCGGGCGGCTGAATTCGACTGGGAGATCCTGGCCTTCGGACAGCATCGAACGGACCTTGGTACCGGACAACAGGATGCGATCGTCCTTGGTGTGCGGGCAGGTGCGCTGCGAGGCCATGCCGCCGCATTTCTTGCACCAGAAGGTCCAGTCGATGTTCATGTTGACGGTTTCCAGAGAGCCCTTCGGGATTTCGTCGAAGATCTTCTGGGCGTCGAACGGGCCGTAGTAGTCGCCGACGCCGGCGTGGTCGCGACCGACGATCAGGTGCGAGCAGCCGTAGTTCTGGCGGAACAGGGCATGCAGCAGGGCTTCGCGCGGACCGGCATACCGCATGTCCAGCGGATAGCCGGCCTGGATGACGGTATTGGGGGCGAAGTAGTTTTCGACCAGCACGCTGATGGCTTCGGAACGCACTTCGGCGGGGATGTCGCCCGGCTTCAGTGCGCCCAGCAGGGAGTGGACCAGCACGCCGTCCATGGTCTCGATGGCGATCTTGGCCAGGTATTCGTGCGAGCGGTGCATCGGGTTGCGGGTCTGGAAGGCAGCGATCTTGCTCCAGCCCATCTGCTCGAACTTGGCACGGGTCTCGGCCGGGGTCATGAACTGATCGCCGTATTCTTCCTTGAAGGTGCCGGTGGACAGGACCTTGACCGGACCGGCCAGGTTGTACTTGCCCTGTGCCATGACCATCTTGACGCCGGGGTGCTCGAGGTCGGTGGTCTTGTAGACCTGCATGCACTCGTGAGCCTTGTCGATGGTGTATTTGTCGGTCACCTTCATGGTGCCCATGATCTCGCCAGATTCACCGTCGACCAGCGCGATCTCGTCGCCGTCCTTGATGGACTCGTCGTCGGTCGACAGGGTGACGGGGATGGGCCAGAACAGGCCGTTCGCCATCTTGTAGCCGTCGCACACGCCCTGCCAGTCGGACTTGGTCATGAATCCGTCCAGCGGGGTGAAGCCGCCGATACCCATCATGATGAGGTCGCCGGTTTCGCGCGAGCTCATCTTGAGCTTGGGTAACGAGGCTGCGCGGGCTTTTTCGGCGGCGAGTGCGTCGCCCGTCAGTAGCAGGGGTTTGAGTTCACCGCCGCCATGGGGGCGTACCAGTTTGGACATGCTGTCTCCTCAGACTTTATGGGGGTATTAGAGTCTGGGCAGGATAGCACTGGGGGTGGCGCCTGAATAATCCTTTATTTTTATTTGAGGATAAGCAGGTTTGATATTAATCGCGAAAATGAAAAAGCCCGGATAATCCGGGCTTTTTCATTCAAAAACAAATCGTTATGCGTCAAAAAAGGCAGGCATGTCGGTTTGCTCGGTCTTGATGACGTCGACCCAGGCGGGTTTGGTGTCGCCGCCGGCCGCGGCCAGTTTTTTGGTCTCTTCGTAAAGCATCTTCCAGCGGTTGTAGAGACAATCGCTGACCTTGCGCATGCCCGAATCGAAGTAGGAGTTATGCAGGTCGCCGACGGTGCGGGTGAAGGATTCCATCTGCTCCAGCAGGTTATGCGGGTAGCCGTGGCGGTTGGGGTCGGCATATTTGACCATTTCGCGCTTGACTGCGCGGACGAAGACCTTCTGGCCTTCAGTGAGGTCGGCCTCGGTTCGCGGCGCGCCGCCGAAATTCATCACTTCGTTGATGAAACCGTTCAGGCGCTCGCCGAAATCGAAATTGGCGTAATCCACGTTCTGCATAAATCCTCCAATATTTCCTGTTTCAGGTATTCGGGTGATGCTGTAAGACTGGATATGACTCCGCCGCCTATCCTACGCCGCGCGATGCGGCTGTCCAGCGTCTTCCCGGGACGGTCTTGCGATTATTTTCTAAGCCCTTGAATCCAGCGGGAATAAATTTTGTCCGCCAGTTCATGCAGACGGGCGGTGCGGGCGAGCAAATCCGCCTGGATCACATCGGGCGACTGCACGCCGGGACTGTCGCTGGCGGCGATTTCGGCGGCGCCGTTGTCGCACCAGCTGGCGATGAGTTCGGGCGTCATTTCGACATGGCATTGCATGCCGATATGGCGGTCGTTGAGCACATAGGCCTGGTTGGCGCAGAAGGCGCTGTCGAGAAGACGCGTGGCGCCTGGCGGCAGGCTGAAAGTTTCGCCGTGCCAGTGAAACGCCAGCATGGGCTGCGTGGTGTCGCCCAGCCAGGAGCGCGCGGCGTCGGCATCGGTGATGCGAACGTCGCCCCAGCCGATTTCCTTGACCGGATTGGCGCCGACCGTGCCGCCCAGCGCTTTCGACATAAGCTGGCCGCCCAGGCAATGGCCGATCACCGGAATGTCCGATGCGACCGCCTGGCGGATCAGCGCCAGCAGGGGCGGGATCCAGGGCAGATCGTCGTTGACGCTCATCGGGCCGCCCATCAAGCAGACGCCTGAAGCGCCGTTAAGGTTTTCAGGCACGCTGTCGCCAGCGTCGATACGCACCAGTTGCCAGGGAATGCCGTGACGATCCAGGAATGTGGTGAAATACCCCGGCCCCTCGGTAGGCGAATGACGGAAAACCAGAACAGGACGCATGATGTCTCTCAGGAAAAAAACAGTCGCGATGATGATAGCTGCTGGCGGGCTGGCCTGCACAACCGCATGGTCAACAAGCATATCGGTGGTGGGCCTGTTCAAGGACAAGGCGATCGTCAGCATCGATGGCGGAAAACCGCGCACCCTCAGCGCGGGGCAAATGGTCCAGGGCGTGAAACTGGTCTCTGCGGATTCCGACAGCGCCAGCTTCGATATTGAGGGCAAGCGCCGGACTCTGGGCATGGGCCAGTCGTTCGCGGGCGGGACGGCGACGGACAGCCGCCCGAGCATTTCCCTCACGGCCGACGCGCGTGGTCATTTTGCGGCGGCAGGCGCGCTCAACGGATATCCGATGACTTTTCTGGTCGATACGGGTGCTACCGCCATCGCCATCAGTGCAACCGAGGCCAAGCGTATCGGACTCGACTACCGGTCGGGCCAGGCGGTCGGCGTGGGGACGGCGGCGGGTGTGGTGCCTGCGTGGCGCGTCAAGTTCAATACGGTCAAGGTCGGTGGGATCTCGGTTAACCAGGTGGACGGGATGGTGGTGGAAACCGGTCTGAACATGCCGTTGCTGGGGATGAGCTTTCTGAACCGGATGGAAATGAAGCGCGATGGCCAGACGATGACGCTGACGCAGCGTTACTGATTATTCGTAGGCATCAAAACAAAAGGCCTGCATTGCAGGCCTTTTGTTTTGATGGTTCGGGTTGAGGTCGGGCCGGTTTCCGCGCGTGGCTCCGGTCGCTTCGCTTGCGTTGGCCTGCGTCGCAAGCGGGTCCGGCGCCTTACGCCTGACCCCGTTTGTCGCGTTCGATCACTGCATAGGCGCTGTGATTGTGGATCGACTCGAAGTTCTCGGCTTCCACCACATACGCATCGATCAGCGGCTCGGCGTTCATCGCGGCGGCGACGTCGCGCACGATGTCCTCGACGAACTTGGGATTGTCATAGGCGCGCTCGGTGACGTATTTTTCATCCGGTCGCTTCAGCAGCCCGAACAGCTCGCACGAGGCCTGATCCTCGACCTTGCGCACCAGATCCTCGATCCACAGGAAGCCGTTGGTCTTCGCGGTGACGGTGACGTGCGAGCGCTGGTTGTGCGCGCCATACTCGGAAATCTTCTTTGAGCACGGACACAGGCTGGTCACCGGCACCAGTACTTTGGTGGTGTGGGTGTACTGGCCGTTCTCGATTGCGCCGATGAAGGTCACCTCGTAATCGAGCAGGCTCTGCACGCCGGAGACGGGCGCGGCCTTGTTGACGAAGTAGGGGAAGCTCATTTCGATGTAGCCCGATTCGGCTTCCAGGCGCTCGACCATCTGGCGCAGCATGCCTTCGAAGTTTTCCACCGAAATCTCGCGCTCGCGCGTATTGAGGATCTCGATGAAACGCGACATGTGCGTGCCCTTGAAGTTGTGCGGCAGGAACACGTACATGTTGAAGGTGGCGATGGTGTGCTGGACGCCGCCGCTCTTGTCCGCCACGCGAACCGGGTGACGGATGCTCTTGATGCCGACCTTGTTGATGGCGATTTGCCGCGTGTCGGCCGAGCTTTGCACGTCCGGCATGCAAACGGCGGTATCGCAAATCTGGTTCATGGCAGGCTCCTTGGTATCGATGCAGTTTAGACTAAGTATAAACTGCCGGAATAGTTGAGTAAACTACTCGGGTAATAGGGTTATCCGTTGGCGGACGGCATGCTCGATGCCCGCGGCATCGAGTCCGCAGTCGGCCAGCATTCTGGCGGGGTCGCCATGTTCGATGAAGGTGTCGGGCAGGCCCAAATGCAGGATCGGCATGATGACTCCGAGTTCGGCCAGCGCCTCGGCCACTCCGGCGCCGGCGCCGCCCGCCACCGCGTTTTCCTCCAGCGTGACGAGCAGACGATGGCCGTGCGCCAGTTCGCGCAGCAGATCCAGATCCAGCGGCTTCACGAAGCGCATGTCGGCCACGCTGGCGTCGAGTGTTCCAGCAGCTTGAAGGGCGGGCGCGACCAGGCTGCCGAAGGCGATCAGCGCCACGTCATGGCCGCGTCGCCGCAGCACGCCCTTGCCGATCTCGACAGCATCGAGCCCGGCGTCTATCGTGGCGCCGACTCCACTGCCGCGCGGATAGCGCACAGCCGAAGGACCTTCGTGCAGGAAGGCGGTGGTCAAAAGTGCCCGGCATTCGTTCTCATCCGATGGCGCGGCGATCAGCATGTTGGGGATACAGCGCAGGAAAGAGAGATCGAAGCTGCCGGCATGGGTGGGGCCGTCTGCGCCGACCAGACCCGCACGGTCGATCGCCAGCATCACCGGCAGATTCTGCAGGGCGACGTCGTGGATCAACTGGTCGTAGGCGCGCTGCAGGAAGGTCGAGTAGATCGCCACCACCGGCTTGATGCCTTCGCAGGCGAGGCCGGCGGCAAAGGTCAGCGCATGCTGTTCGGCGATGCCGACATCGAAGTAGCGCTTGGGATAATCCTGCGAGAAGCGCACCAGGCCGGAGCCCTCGCGCATCGCGGGGGTGATGCCGACCAGTCGCGTGTCGGCGGCGGCCATGTCGCACAGCCAGTCGCCGAACACTTGCGTGTAGGTGGGCTTGCCACCGGTTTTCTCCGCGACGCCCGCAGCGGGGTCGAAACGCGATACGCCGTGATACAGGCAGGGATTGGCTTCAGCGGGCGCGTAGCCTTTGCCTTTGCGGGTGACCACATGCAGGAATTGCGGGCCATTGAGTTGCTTGATGTTGGAGAGCGTGTCCAGCAGTACATCGAAGTCATGGCCGTCGATCGGGCCGATGTAGTTGAAACCGAATTCCTCGAACAATGTGCCCGGCGTCACCATGCCCTTCATGTGTTCCTCGGCGCGTTTGGCGAGTTCGCGGATCGGCGGGGCGACGGACAGCACTTTCTCGCCGGCGCGGCGTGCCGCAGCATAGAACTTGCCCGACATCAGCCGAGCCAGATAGTTGTTGAGCGCGCCGACGTTGGGCGAGATCGACATGTCGTTGTCGTTCAGCACCACCAGCAGGGGGAGGTCGGTCGCCCCGGCGTTGTTGAGCGCTTCGAACGCCATGCCGGCGGTCATCGCGCCATCGCCGATGATGGCCACGGCGCGCTGGCTGCTACCCAGTTGATGAAAGGCTTCGGCCATGCCGAGTGCCGCCGAGATCGACGTGCTGGAGTGGCCGGCGCCGAAGGCGTCGAACGTGCTTTCGGCGCGGCGCGGGAATCCGGCGATGCCGCCCGGCTGGCGCAGGCCGGCCATCCCGGCACGACGACCGGTCAGAATCTTGTGGGCGTAGGTCTGGTGGCCGACGTCCCATACGATGCGGTCGCGCGGGGTGTCGTATACATAGTGCAGGGCGATCGTAAGTTCCACCGTGCCGAGATTGGAGGCGAGATGGCCGCCGGTCTGGCCAACTGAGTTGACCAGGAATTCGCGCAGTTCGTTGGCGAGTTTGGGCAGATCGGTAGGCGAGAGTGCGCGCAGTTCGTCCGGCGAATTGATGGTGTCGAGCAGGGACGTGGGCATGTCAGAACGTCCGCTCGATGACGAAGTCGGCCAGCTGGCGCAAGCGTGCTGCGGGCGGCCCAAGCTCGGCCAGTGCGGCGTGGGCATCGGCGCGCAGTTCCTGCGCGAGTTCGCGTGCGCGTGTTGTCCCGAGCAGGCTGACGTAGGTCGGTTTGTTGTTGGCCGCGTCCTTGCCCGCGGTCTTGCCCAGCGTCGCAGTGGGGGCCTCGGCATCGAGCACGTCGTCGACCACCTGGAAGGCGAGGCCGATGCACTTGGCGTAATGGTCGAGCGCTGCGGCGGTCGTGTCGGACAGCGTGCCGCACTGCGCACCCAACAGCACCGAGGCGCGGATCAGCGCGCCTGTCTTGTGGATGTGCATGAATTCGAGTTCGGTCAGGTCGAGTGGTTTGCCGACGCTGGCCAGATCGATCGCCTGGCCGCCGGCCATGCCGCGCGAGCCGGCTGCTTGCGCCAGTAGCTGCACCATCTTCAGTTGCGTCGCCGCATCGTCGGCGAGCGCCCGCGATGCGAGGATGTCGAACGCCAGGCTCTGCAGGGCATCGCCCACCAGCAGTGCGGTGGCTTCGTCGAACTCGACGTGCACCGTGGGTTTGCCGCGTCGCAGCGCGTCGTCATCCATCGCCGGCATGTCGTCGTGCACCAGCGAGTAGGCATGGATCAGTTCGACTGCCGCCGCGGCGTGCTGGACGCGTTCAGGGGTGGCGCCCGTGACGTCGGCGGCGGCGAATGCCAGCAGCGGGCGCACGCGCTTGCCGCCGCCCAGGACGGCATAGCGCATGGCCTCGTGCAGGCGTTGCGGGGCAATGCTGGATGGCGGGAGCCACTCGGCCAGCACGCTTTCCATGCGCGTCTGGCATGCCTGGGTCCAGGCGGAAAAATCAGTCATCGGTGTCTTCGGTCTTGAAAGGCTGCAAGGCCCCATTTTCCAGAATCTTCACCTGCTGCTCGGCATCGGCAAGCTGCAGGCGACAGTATTGCAATAGCTCGGCGCCGCGCTTGTAGGCCGTCAGCGAGGTTTCCAATGGCAACTGGCCGGATTCCATTTCGGCCACGATAGTTTCCAGTTCGGCCAGTGCGGACTCGTAATCTTTGGGGGGTGTGGTGGCGCGGGACTTGGCCATGAATATCGAACCCGGCGGAGAAAGGACGATACTTTAACAAATTCAGCGTTGAGGCGCCTCCCCGGGTATACGGCTATGCTAGAATTTTGCGCTTTCCCTGCCTGACGGTGCTTTCGTCTGACAGGGGGTCATCCGTACCCGCACCCCTCAAGGGGCGGGGTAGGCCGTGATTGTCAAGACGCTAAAGCGCCAGCAACCACGCTCTAAATCCGGTGGGTCATTTACTTGCCGCTCCAGTGTCATTACTGGAGGGGGCTTGGTTTTGAGTAGGGTACGCCATGAGCGATCTCGCCGAATCCAGCGCCTTGTCGCTAACTTCGCCTCAGCTGCCAGTTTCCTGGTACTTCGATCCAGCCATCTATGCGCTGGAGCTCGAGCATTTGTTCAAGCAGGGTCCCGGTTATGCGGGCCATCGGTTGATGGTGCCCGAGCCGGGCGACTATCACGCGCTGGAAATGTTCGACGGCGCGAAAATGCTGGTCAACGGCGGAACGAATATCGCGTTGTTGTCCAATGTGTGCCGTCATCGCCAGGCGCTGATGCTGACCGGTCGCGGCAAGCTGCCGTCCAACAACATCGTCTGCCCGATCCATCGCTGGACCTATGACAGCCAGGGCCAGTTGATGGGGGCGCCGGAGTTCCCCGGCAATCCCTGCCTGAACCTGAACCGTACCGGCCTGCAAAACTGGCAGGGCCTGCTGTTTGCCGGCAAGCGCGATGTACAGGCCGATCTGGCCGGTATGCAGGCGGCGCGCGAACTGGATTTTTCGGGCTTCATGCTCGATCGCGTGCAGGTCACGCATTACGCCTGCAACTGGAAGACCTTTATTGAAGTGTACCTGGAGGACTACCACGTCGCGCCATATCACCCAGGCCTCGGCCATTTTGTCACCTGTGACGACCTCAATTGGGAATACGGCGACTGGTGGTCGGTGCAGACGGTGGGCGTGAACCGGGGGCTCTCCAAGGCGGGCTCGCAGGTCTACCAGAAATGGCATGAGCAGGTTCTGGCGTATGACCGGGGCACGGTGCCGGCGCACGGGTCGATCTGGCTGACCTATTACCCTGGCCTGATGGTTGAGTGGTATCCGCATGTACTGGTGGTGTCGTCGATCGTACCGACCGGCGTCGAGTCGTGCACCAACGTCGTCGAGTTCTACTATCCCGAGGACATCGCCTTGTTCGAACGCGCCTTCATCGAGGCCGAGCAGGCGGCTTACCACGAGACTGCGATGGAGGACGAGGATATCTGCGAGCGCATGCACAAGGGGCGGCGCGCGCTATACCAGCAGGGCATTTCCGAGACCGGGCCGTACCAGTCCCCGCTGGAGGACGGCATGATGCATTTCCATTCCTTCCTGCGGCGCGAGATCGAGCCGCATCTCAAATGAGAGGGGTGAGCATTCCGAGCGGGCGGCCGATGCCGCCCGTTTTTTTCGTCTGCCCGCCATGAAATCGAGCTGGATGCTGGTGGCGGCTGCCTTGTTCGCACTGATGAGCGTGCTGGTGAAACACGCATCCGCAAGCTTCTCGCCCGCCGAACTGGTGTTCTATCGCTCGGCATTCGGCCTGATGGCGATCTGGGCGGCAATCGCCATCCGCCATCGCCAGTTGTGGGCCCCACTTGCCACGCCTTGTTTCAACGCCCATCTGTGGCGCGGACTGGCGGGTTTCACTGCGCTGGTGCTGTTCTTCTACGCATTGTCGCAACTGCCGCTCGCCACCGCGGTCACCCTCAATTACACGGCTCCGCTGTTTCTTGCCGCCTTGTCGGCCTGGTGGTTGCGCGAACGCCACGGACGTGGCCTCGTCGGCGCGGTACTGATGGGCTTCGTCGGCGTATTGCTCTTGTTGCGGCCGCAGGTTCAGGGTCAGGCCTGGCTGCCTGCATTGGCCGGCCTGGCGTCGGGGATGCTGGCCGCGGTGGCCTACGTCAACGTCAAGAATCTGGGCAGGCTGGGCGAGTCCGAATGGCGTGTGGTGTTTTACTTCACGCTGCTATCGACCGCGGGCGGCGCCGCCTGGATGGTGCTGGCCGGGTCTCACATTCCGCAGCGGGCCGACTGGCCGTGGTTGATCGGCATCGGCGCCACCGCCACAGTCGCGCAACTGGCGTTGACGCGGGCATATCATCGCGGCCGCACGCTCACGGTCGGCTCGCTGGCCTACACCACGGTCGGATTTTCCGCCTTGTACGGTGTGCTGCTGTTCGGTGAACGACTGTCGCTGATGGCGTGGGTGGGCATGGCAGTCGTGGCAGTCGCAGGCATCTGGGCAGTACGTGCGTCAACCTCAACCCCGCCCGATTCGCTATAGTGAAAGCACTTTCCAGAGGAGCGCACCATGATCAGCCTGAACGTCAAGGGTAACCAGATCGCCGTCACTGTAATGGGCCAATTCACGCTGGCCGATTATCAGGAGTTTGAACAGGCGGTGAACTATGGCATCCAGTTCCAGGGTACGGTCAACCTGCTGTTCGATCTGCGTGACATGCTGTCGTTCAGTGTCGACGTGGCGTGGGAGGAGCTGAAGTTTTCGCGCGAGCACAAAACCGATTTCGGCCGTATCGCCATTCTGACCGGCGACCAGTGGGTGGCGTGGAGCATGTGGGTGAACCGCATGTTCATGTCGGCGGATATCCGTCTGTTCGACGATCTGGACATGGCCCAGGCCTGGGTGACGGGCGGCGAGTGGCCGGCTGCGGCAGGCTGAGGCGAGCCGCGTACGGCGGGCGTGTACCGTTCATGTCATGAGGGGATGCGGCGCGCCGGCCTGAAGACGTCCTGGTTGGCGTAATACGCCGCGTTTGCGTTGGCCGGGTCCCAGCCGGGGATGCCCTGCACCGGCAAGGGTGCGAGTTGGCGTGGCGAGTCGATCCCGGCGAGCGTACGAACCGACAATCCCTCCACAACATCGGGATCGAGCGACTCTGCAATCAGCGTCAGGCATTTTCCGGTCATTCCCGGGTAGGGGTCGAGCAGCTTTTCCAGCAGCGCATGGCCGACCACTACAAATTGCATCGTGGTTTCGACCTCATGCCGGTGGTCCCAGAACAGCGGCCGCCAGGCACGTTCGGCCAGCAGGGCCGGCCACACCGGATTGCGGCTGATCACCCATACACCGGACTCGTCCAGCACGGTCAACGCATCGCGACGGCGGCCCCGGATTGGGCTGGTCTCGCCGACAATCGCATTGCCATGCGCCGCATTCAATGCAGCCTTGAAGCGCGGAAACCGCAGCCAGACCAGCGCGTTCAGCACGTCGTGCCAAGTCTCGGCGCGGGTCGGTACCTCGCCGGTCCGCAGGATATGCGTTTCGTAATCGCGCGCGGACAGGCGGCCGTCGGGCATAAAAAAACGCAGCGGCAGGCCGCTTGCGTTACGTGTATCGCGGCGGATGGCCTGGGCATTGAGCGCATCGAGGCAATCCGGGCCGGGTGTGGGCTGGGCTCGTGCGAGGCCCAGCGCATCGATCAGCGCCAGATAAGGTGCGAACGCAGGGTGGTCGAACTTCAATGCAGCGATTCGGAGAGTGCCTGGCGGTATTGCCGTGTCAGCGGATGCGCGCTGCCCAGCAGATCGAACAGGGCGAGCAGGCTGCTGCGGCCGATGTCATGGCGGTAGCTGCGATCGGTTCGGGCGACCCACAGCAACTCGTCCATGGCGGCAGCAAACTGGTCTGCCGCCAGTAACTGGGCCGCGCGCTGGAAATGCGCATCCAGGTCGTCCGGCTGCTGCGCAAGGCGGGCGTCGAGTTCGGACAGCGATGGCGCCTGGCGAGCGGTTTCGGCCAGGTTCAGGTGCGCATGCAGGCGGGCGATCTCGGGCTCTGCCCGTGCTTCCGGCGGTAGACTGTCGAGCAACTTCAGCGCCTGCTCGCCGTCGCCTTCTGCCCACAGCAATTTGGCGAGGTCACGCGGGATGGCCAGATTGTCGGGCTCGGCCATCGCCGCGTTGGCGAGCAGCATGCGCGCCTGCTGCACGTTGCCTGCCTGCCATGCGGCGATGCCGAGCGCGTGGGCGCGATGGGCGTCGCCCGCAATGAAGCGGTCGAGCACTTCACGGAAGCTGCTGTCGGGATCGGCACCATGGATGGTGTGGGCGACCTCGCCGCGCCAGAAAAACTTCACCGTCGGCACCGAATTCACGCTGAAGCGGCGCGTCAGTTCGGGCAACTCGTCGGCGTTCAGCATGACGAGCAGGAACTTGCCGCCGTATTCGGCAGCAAGCTTTATCAGCCGCGGCATCAGGATGAAGCAGGGGCCGGCCTTGGGGGTCCAGAAATGCACCAGCACCGGGCCCTTGTGCGAGTTTTCCAGCACCAACCGGTTGAAGTTTTCCGCGCTGGCATCGAAGACGTAAGGCGACAGGGCCATCAGTCGAATGCTCCGGTCTGGGCGAAACGGCCGCAGGCGGCAACCAGTTCGCGGGCGATGCCCGGCTCGAACGCCGAATGCCCTGCATCCGGCACGATGACATAGCGGGCTTCGGGCCAGGCGCGCGCGAGTTCATCGGCCGACACGATGGGGCAGACGGCGTCGTAGCGTCCCTGCACGATGATCGCCGGAATGCCGCGGATGCGATCGACGTTGGCGAGCAGGCTGTTGTCGGGCAGGAAAATGTTGTTGACGAAATAGTGCGCTTCGATCCGTGACAACGAGAGGGCTCTTTTGTCGTCACCGAACGCGGAGACGAGTTCGGGATTGGGCAGCAGGGTCGAGCACGAAGCCTCGAAGGCGGCCCAATGATGGGCGGCGGGCTGGTGCACGGTGGGGTCGGGATTGACGAGGCGGCGATGGTAGGCTGTCAGCAGATCGTGGCGTTCGTCCTCCGGGATGAATTCGGCGAGTTGGCGCTGCGCCTCGGGAAACAGGGTGCGAATACCGTGGAGAAACCAGTCGATCTCGCTTTTGCGACAGAGGAAAATGCCCCGCAGCACCAGCCCGCGGCAGCGCTCGGGATGCGCCTCGGCGTAGGCGAGCGCCAGGGTCGAGCCCCACGAACCGCCGAAGACCAGCCAGGATGCGATGCCAAGTTCGCGACGCAGCGCTTCCATGTCGGCGATCAGATACGGCGTGGTGTTGTCGGCCAGTTCGCCGTGCGGTGTGGAGCGGCCGCTGCCGCGCTGGTCGAACAAAACGATGCGGTAGCGTGCCGGATCGAAGAACCGCCGCTGTACAGGCGACGTGCCGGAGCCGGGCCCGCCGTGCACGAACAGCACCGGGATGCCATCCGGGTTGCCGGACGTTTCCCAGTAAATGCGATGGCGACCTGCCGTTTCCAGCATGCCGCTGGCATAGGGGGTGATGAACGGGTGGAGCGAAGCAATGTCGGGCATGACGGACGCCTTGAATGATAAGCCGAATCATATCCCCGGCCCATGGGGCGTGAACAGGTGAGGCTTGTGCGATGCGTCGTATGGACTGGTGGTCGCAGTATCGACAGGCGCGGGCTGGGACCGTATGCTACCCGTGCGCAAACAATGCGCCGACAGGCGACCGGGTCATCCGGATCGCATGAGCGAATAAAAAAACAGGTCCACTGTTTCCACCATAACTGATACGAGGAGTTCTTTCATGAGTCATGTCGTCAAGGTTGCCCTGCTGGGACTGGGTGAAGTCGGGGAGAAATTTGCCGAGCATTTTCTGGAGAAGATCCAGGAAGAGGGCGTCAACGTGGAGATCGTCGCCGTCGCGCACCGCAATCTGGAATCGCCCGTTGCATTGGGGTTCAGCCATAGCAAGGTGCCGGTGTTCAAGGATGCGATGGAAGTGGTGACCATGGGTGCGAAGGTGGACATCATTTTCGATCTGACCGGAGATCCCGAACTGCGCAAGAAGCTGCGGGTGGCGTTGCAGGAAAGCCATAACCAGCACACCGTGATCGCCCCTGAGGTGGTCGCCCACCTGCTGTGGAACTTCTTCGGCGAAGGCGAGTTGCCGAGCAGCGGCCAGACGGGCTACTGATGCAGGCCTTGCCGGCCGAAAGGCCGGCGCGCCGCGCTGATGCATTCCCTGTCTTAAAGACATGACATCGCCCTTCAAATTCGCCCACGCCGCGAATCCCGACTGGACCCAGGCGGCCCAGGCCTGCATGGGCCAGCTGGGTGCGATCCCGTCGGGAGCGACGCTGGGATTCCTGTATGTGTCGGATGCCTTTGCCGGCGAACTCGATGCGATCCTGGCGTTCTTCAAAAGCGCGACCGGCGTGCCCCACTGGACCGGCAGCGTGGGGGTCGGCGTCTGCGCCACGGGCGTGGAGTATCTGGAAGAACCGGCACTGGTCGTGATGCTGGCGGAATTCGATCCTGCTGACTTCAGCATGCTGCCGGTGCTGCGTTCGCCGCAGGACATCGAGACGCAACCGGCGCAAGCCTATTTCGCCGTGGCGCATGGCGACCCGGCAAACAGCCGCATGCAGGAACTGATCGACAGTCTTTCCGCACACGTATCGAGCGGATTTGTCGTCGGCGGGTTGTCGAGTTCGCGTGGCGAGACGACGGCGCAGATCAGCGACGGCGTAGTGAGCGGCGGCTTGTCAGGCGTGCTGTTCAGCGAACGGGTGAAGCTGGCGACGCGGCTGACGCAGGGCATCTCGCCGCTGGGACCGCGCCATCGCATCACCACAGCGAACAAGAACGTCATCGGCAGTCTCGATCACCGTCCGGCGCTGGATGTGATGAAGGAGGAAATCGGCGACGTGCTGGCGCGCGATCTGCGGCGTGCGGCCGGCTATATTTTCGTCGGTCTGCCGGTTCGCGGTTCGGATACCGGGGATTATCTGGTACGCAACATTCTCGGCGTCGATCCGCAGAACGATCTCGTGGCGGTCGGCGAGTATGTCGAGCCGGGAGACGAACTGCTGTTCTGTCGCCGCGACCAGCAAACCGCCGAAGACGACCTGTTGCGGATGCTCTCGGCCATCGGGGCGCAACTGGGCGTACCGATCCGGGGCGGCGTATATTATTCCTGCCTGGGGCGCGGCCAGCATATGTTCGGTGCGCCGAACCGGGAATTGGAATTGATTCGCGACACCCTCGGAGACTTTCCGTTGGTGGGATTTTTTGCCAACGGGGAAATTTCCCACAACCGTTTATATGGCTACACCGGGGTATTGACCCTGTTTGGCTGACCAGATGAAGAAACACGGAGATACGCATGACCCTGCACGCCATGAAAGAAGATGAAATCCGCTTGCTGCGCGATGAAATCGACATGCTGATGAACGAGCGCCGCCAGCTCTTGCAGGTGACCGGCGCGGCGGCGGTATTCGTCGCCAACCTCGATACCGACAGCCTGCCCGATGAAGCCGACACCATCGATGCTGCCGAGATGCTGGCCGAACAACTCAACGGCTTGTCCGAGGAGACACTCAAGGACGCATTGGAGTCCGTGCGCGCCGAGGTCGACCCCGCTCAGTAGCCGGATTTAACGTCTTGGCCCTTCCGGCATTGCCAGCCCTGACCGAAGTCAGGCGCATTGCGCTGATTGTCGGGCTGACGGCGCTGGCCTACGCCCTGGCGGGGTGGACCAGCCTCAAGATCACGGCGTATGCCGCCAATGTGGTGGCCGTGGTCTGGCTGGCAGCCGGTATCGGCGCCATGGCGAGCCTGCGTTTCGGTATGGCAGGCGTCGTGGGGGTGCTGCTGGGATCGTTTGCGCTCAACAGCCAGATCCTGCCGCCGGAAGCGGCATTCCGCCTGGCGCTCGGCGCGGCCGCGGGGGCCGCTGTGATCGGGTATCTGCCGCGCTACCTGCCGCCCTTCAGTTCCACCCTCGATTATGTTTCCAGCGTCGCCAAGTTTTCGCTCGTAGCTGCGCCGCTGGGATGTGCGGTGAGCGCGCTGGCGGGCGTATTCAGCCTGGGCTTGTTCGACCATCTGCATTCCGACCTGGTGTGGCGGACCTTGGGCGTCTGGTGGCTGGGGGAACTGCTTGGGGTGTACCTGATTGCGCCGCTGCTCCTGACGGCGTCGCGCTGGGATTTGTTGCCGACCAACAAGGGCGCGCGTCTGGAGGGCCTGGTGCTGGTGCTCGGCATGCTTCTGTTGACGCGCGTGATGATGGAGTATGCCGAGCCCTTGCGGCCGGCCGAAATCGTCCTGTTCGTCCTGCTGCCCGGCGTGCTGTGGGCGGCGCTGCGATTCTCGGTGACCGGGGCGAGTGTGGCCATATTCCTGGCGGCGTTGATCGTGCTGGGCGTTTCGCTCGTCTCCTTTGGCGGACTGACCAGCGCCACGATGCCGCGCGACGTGTTCGCGCTGCAGATCAGCATGATGACCATGGCGCTGGGCGGTCTCTTCGTGTCGGCAGCCCTGACCGAACGCCGCTATTCCGAGATGCGGCTCGACATGCTGGCCAACCACGATCCGCTGACCGGCCTGCCCAACCGTTCGTATTTCCAGGATTTCCTCGGTCATGCACTGGCACGCGCGCAGCGCGAGAAACTCCAGATCTCGCTGCTGTTCATCGATCTCGACCGCTTCAAGCACATCAACGACTCGCAGGGACACGAGGTGGGCGACCAGGTGTTGCGTGTCGTGGCCAACCGGCTGGATGAGCAATTGCGCGCCGACGACTTCGTCGCACGGCTGGGCGGGGACGAATTTGCCGTCATCCTGATGCACCCGCCGGCTTCGCGGGCCGCCAGCCGCGTGGCCCGCAAGCTGCTCAAGGCGCTGGCCGAGTCGTTCAAGCTCGAGCGGCGGCGTTATGCCATCGGCGCCAGCATTGGCATCAGCGTGTATCCGGACGATGGCCTCGACGCCAACACGCTGCTGCGCCAGGCCGATCTGGCGATGTATCAGGCCAAGCAACGCCGCAGCGGCTTCGAATATTTCAGCGATGAATTGAACACCGTGGCGCAGCAACAGCTGAACCTGGAAACCGGCCTGCGCCAGGCGCTCGAGCGCGACGAGCTGGCACTGGCCTATCAGCCGAAAGTCGATCTCGCCAGCGGTCGCGTGGTGGGGCTGGAAGCTCTGGCGCGCTGGCTGACCCGTTCGGGCGGCATCATCTGGCCCGATCAGTTCATTCCGGTGGCCGAGGAAACCGGCCTGATCATGCCGCTGGGCCGCTGGGTGGTACGAGCGGCTTGCGAACAATGGATCGTCTGGCGCGATGCGGGCCTCAACCCACCACCCGTGGCCATCAATCTGTCGCCGCGCCAGTTTTCCGATGCGCGCCTGATCGATGACATCGATGCCATTCTGAAGGAAACCGGCATGGAGTCATCGTATTTGCAACTGGAAGTGACCGAGAGCGCGGCGATGGAGAATCCGGCGCGTACTTTCGACATGCTCGATGCCTTGCGCCAGCGCGGCCTGCATGTCTACATCGACGATTTCGGCACCGGACATTCCAACCTGGGCCAGTTGAAACGTATGCCGATCGATGCGCTGAAGATCGACAAGAGCTTCGTCACGGATGTGCTGACCGACAGCGACGATGCCGAGATTGCCACCGCCATCATTCGTCTGGCGCACGCCCTCCATCTGCGCGTCGTGGCCGAGGGCGTCGAAACGCTCGAGCAGGTGGCGTTCCTGAAAAGCGGGGGCTGCGATGAAATTCAGGGTTATGTGATCGCCAAGCCGCTGCCGCCGGACCAGGTGAGCGAACTGTTTGCGCGGACCTTCACCCTGGCCTGAGCGTTCAGTTCAGGCGCTTGATACCCAGTGCCTTCAGGACGTATTTCTCGTACAGCGGCTCCGAGTTGCCGGTTTTCATCTTGCGCATGAAATATTTCTCGAACGCCACCTTGGCCAGATGCACCCATTTGCCTTTCTTCGCCCAGGTGACGTTGCGCGGCGGGATCTGCGGGATCGCCACGAAGGCCGCGCCGGTATCGCCCATGTCGGCCAGGCAGATCGTGCTCCAGGTGCCGGTATGGCCGGGCACCTTGCCCGCCAGTTCGTCGGCGATGTTGTGGACGATGGCGGTGACCATCGATTCGATCATGTAGCCGGTCTTGGGCGTGCCGGTGGCGACCGGCGTCTGCTCGACCGGCGGGATTGCGATGCACACGCCTGCCGAGTAGATATTGGGATATTTTGGGCTGCGCTGATGTTCGTCGACGATCACGAAGCCGCCCGGATTGCACAGGCCTTCCACCGCTGCGACCGCCGCCACGCCGCGGAACGGCGGCAGCATCATCGCGTAACTGAAGTCCAGCGTGTGCTCGCGCAGCTTCTCGCCGAAATCGTCGATCTCTTCGATATGCATTTTCCCCGCTTCGACCCGGGTCGTCTTCGCGTTGGTGATCCACTTGATGTGGCGCTGGCGGAATTCGGCTTCCAGCAGCCCCTTCGAATCCCCCACGCCGCCCAGCCCGAGGTGACCGACATAGGGCTCGGACGAGACATAGGTGATCGGCACCTTGTGGCGCAGCTTGCGGCGGCGCAGGTCGGTTTCCAGCGCCATCGCATATTCGTAGGCAGGGCCGAAGCACGACGCGCCTGGCAGTGCGCCGATCACCACCGGGCCGGGATTTTTCAGGAATTCGAGATAGTGCGCATACGCGCGCTCGGCATGTTCCACCGTGCAGACCGATTCCGTGTGTCCACCGTCCGGGCCCGCGCCAGGCACCAGGTCGAAGGCGAGCCGGGGACCGGTGGCGATCACCAGGTAGTCGTAGTCGACGACGTCGCCGTTGGCCAGATGGATCCGGTTGTTGGTCGCGTCGATCGTGTCGGCGCGCTGGGCGATGAACTGGATGCCCTTTTTTTCCAGGTAGGGCCGCAGCTTGAACGTGGTCTCGCGGGCCTCGCGCCAGCCCAGCGCGACCCAAGGGTTGGACGGCACGAACTGGAAGGTGTCCGACGCATTGATCAGGGTGACGACGTGCGACTTGTCGAGCAGGTGGCGCATTTCATAGGCTGCGGGCGTGCCGCCCGTGCCTGCGCCGAGGATGACGATGTGTGTCATGGATGTGTATCTGAAAAAACAAGAACAGGAAAGACTCAGGCCTCAACGGGGGGGCGCGCGAGCGTCCGGGATGGCTGTGCAGCCGGGCAGAACTTACGTGAGATCACCTCAAAAAATACTGGACATAAAAAATCAAGGCCACGCCCATCAGCACCCAGGCGACGACCGGGCCGAGCAGCACCCGCAGGACGTTGTTTCGCGGGACGAACCCGACGCCATGCACGAATCCCGCCGACATGCCCCACATGATGAACGTGAGCACGCCGTGGCTGATCGCCCTGCCGTCGGCGACGGTCAGCCCGCGCGGGAATACGGTGACGAGGATCATCAGCGCGAGCGCCGAGACCAGCGATACGCCGCGCGCCCAGCCGCTGTCGAGAACGCGGTTCATGCGCGGGTTCGTTTCCCCCGAGGGAAGGTCAGCCCTGCCGCGTGTCGTTCGCGGCCTTGGCGCGCGCTTCGTCGAGCGCGCATTCCTTGGCGTCGCACATCATCGCGCTGATCGAGGCGAGCAGCACGGCCATGGTGACTCCGAGGATCCAGGCGAAATACCACATGGTGATTCCTTTCAGTAAACCGACTTGTCGTTGGCGGCGATGAATTCCGTCGTGACCTTGCCCCACATCACCTTGTACGCCCACGAGGTGTAGAAGATGATCAGCGGCATGAAAATCACCGTGGCGCCGAGCATCAGGCCGAGCGTGAGCTGCGAGGACACGGCGTCATAGACGGTGAGGCTGGAACGCGGATCGCTCGACGACGGCATGACGAAGGGGAACATGGACACGCCGGCGGTGCCGATGATGCCGGCGCATGCCAGCGAGGAGGACCAGAACGCCAGCCCGGCCTTGCCGAGGCGAGCGAACAGGATACCTGCGGCCAGGGCGGCGAACGTGGCGATCGGTACCCACTTCGTCCACGCGTAGGTGTGGTAGTTGGTCATCCAGGCGCCGGCAGCGGTTGCCACAGTCTTGGCGAGCGGGTCGGGCAGGCCGTTGGGGTCGACGGCACTGGTGATCACGTAGCCGTCGATGCCGGTCGCCACCCACCAGCCTGCGAGCGCGAAGGTGACGAAGGTCAGGGTGCCGAAAATCAGGCTGGCGGTGCGGACGCGGCGGTAGATGTCGCCCTCGGTGCGCATCATCAGGTAATTCGCGCCCTGGAAGGTGATCATGCCGAGGCTGACGACACCGGCGAGCAGCGCGAACGGGTTGAGCAGTTGCCAGAAGCTGCCAGTGTAGGTCGACATCAGGATGTCGTTGAACTGGAAGGGCACGCCCTGCAACAGGTTGCCGAAGGCGACGCCAAAGATGATCGGTGGCACGGCGCCGCCGATGAACAGGCCCCAGTCCCAGGTGCTGCGCCAGGTCGGGTTCTGGATCTTGGAACGATAGTCGAAGCCGACCGGGCGGAAGAACAGCGCCCAGAGTGCAGCCATCATCGCCCAGTAGAAGCCCGAGAAGGCGGTGGCATAGACCATCGGCCAGGCGGCGAAGACCGCGCCGCCGGCGGTGATGAACCAGACCTGGTTGCCGTCCCAGTGCGGCGCGACGGTGTTGATGACGGCGCGGCGCTCGAGGTCGTTGCGGCCGACGAAGGGCAACAGTACGCCCATGCCCATGTCGTGGCCGTCCATGATGGCGAACCCGACAAGCAGGACGCCAATCAGCAGCCACCAGACGAGTTTCAGGGTTTCGTAGTCCATGCTTGCTCCTTAGATCCGGTTAGCCGGCGCGTGGGCGGGCAGTGCGCCGCCAGCTGCCTTCTCGTTGTGGTACTTGCCGGTGCCGAGGCTGGCCGGGCCTTGCCGCACGTACTTCGTCATCAGAACCATCTCGACGATCAGCAGCACGGTGTAGAAGCCGACGAAGCCGGCCAGCGAACCGTAGATATTGCCGACGCTGATGTTGGACACCGAGATGTGCGTCGGCAGCACGCCGTAGATCGTCCACGGCTGGCGGCCGTATTCGGCGACCACCCAGCCGAGCTCGGCGGCGACCCAGGGCATGGGAATGAACCACAGCGCCCAGCGCAGCAGCCATTTCTTCTCGATGAAGCTGCCTTTCACCGAATAGAACAGCGCCAGCGTGAACAGCGCGAGGAACAGGAAACCCAGCGCGACCATGATGCGGAAACTCCAGAACAGCGGGGCGACGCGCGGGATGGTGTCGTCGACCGCCTGCTGGATCATCTCGGGCGTGGCCTGCGACACGTCGACGATGTATTTCTTCAACAGTAGGCCGAAGCCGAGGTCGGCTTTGTGTGCTTCGAACTGCGCGAGCGCCGTTTTGTCGTCGTGGTTCCTGCGCAACTGCTCAAGCGCGATTACCGCGTGGATGCCGTTTTCGATGCGCTCGCGGTTCCTGGCCTTGATTTCCTTGATGCCGGGCATGGTCTTGGTGAGCGAGCGCGTGCCGATCAGGCCAAGCGCATAGGGAATCTGCAGCTGGTAATCGTTGCGCTCGGCTTTTTCGTTAGGCACGGCGAACACGGTGAATGCCGCCGGGGCCGGTTCGGTTTCCCACATCGCCTCGATCGCCGCCATCTTGGTCTTCTGCGATTCGCTCACGGTGTAGCCCGATTCGTCGCCCAGCACGATGACCGACAATGCGGAGGCAAAGCCGAAGCCGGCGGCGATGCGGAAGGAACGCCGCGCGAAGTCGAGGTCGCGGCCCTTGAGCAGGTAGTAGCTGGAAATGCCGAGCACGAACAGCGAGGCGGTGACGTAGCCGGCCGACACCGTATGCACGAACTTGGCCTGCGCCGTGGGGTTGAAGACGATGGCCCAGAAATCGCTCATTTCCATGCGCATGGTGACGAAGGAAAACGTCGCGCCGACGGGATCCTGCATCCAGCCGTTGGCGATCAGGATCCACAGCGCCGAGAGGTTGGAGCCGACGGCCATCAGCACCGTCACCATGAAGTGCTTCCACTTGTTCAAGCGGTCCCAGCCGAAGAAGAACAGGCCAATGAAGGTCGATTCGAGGAAGAAGGCCATCAACCCCTCGATCGCCAGCGGCGCGCCGAAGATGTCGCCGACGTAGTGCGAGTAATACGCCCAGTTGGTGCCGAACTGGAATTCCATGGTGATGCCGGTGGTGACGCCGAGCGCGAAGTTGATGCCGAACAGCTTGCCCCAGAAGCGCACCATGTCCTTGTAGATGGTGCGGTCGGTGATGACGTAGGTCAGTTCCATGATGACCAGGATGAACGCCAGCCCCAGCGTGAGCGGTACGAACAGGAAGTGATAAAGCGCGGTGACTGCAAATTGCAGCCGCGACAGATCGACGAGTTCTTCAGTCAGCATGGGGGCTCCCGGGTGAGGATTGAGATGTGTGGGCGGGTTGATTGGGGTTGGCCAGACGCTCGGCTACGGCATCGGCGTCGGGGTGCAGCGCATGGCCGTCGAAGAACGCATAAAAAATGGCCGCGATCACCAGCAGCTTGATCGCGATGGCGAGCGAGATTTCTTTGGCCAGCGGATGGTGCAGGAAAGTGGGCATGGGCGGTTTCATGAGTACTCCGAATATTCGCAAGTGCCGTGCCAACTCCCTGGGATAGGCGGGGCTTTTATTTCTCTTTGGTTTCAAAAGAATAGATCAATTTTGCGGCAGGCACTGGAAACGCTGACTGCCATTTATGACAAAATCTGCTAATGTTCTGTGACGTAAATGACATAAGTGGCACAAGGCCATGCCACCTGCCAACGAACTCATCCGTTTTCTCGAGACCCATCCCGACCCCCAGATCGTCATGGGGATCGACTACCGGATTCTGGCGGCCAATGCGGCCTATCGCCGTGTGTATGCCGGCGAACGGAATGTGGTCGGGCAGTTTTGCTACGCGATATCGCATGGCTACAACCGGCCCTGCGACGAATGCGGCGAATCCTGCCCGCTCGCTGCCAGCCGGGTCAGCGGCGAGCCGCGGCGTGTACTGCATCTGCACCATACGCCGCGCGGCGAGGAGCATGTCGACGTCGAACTGACGCCGATCGTCGGTACGTCGGGAAAGACCGAGTATTTCGTCGAACGCATGCTGACGGTACGCGAGGCCAGCAGTTTCCCGGCCGAAAGCGGCCTGGTCGGCAAATCGTCAGCCTTCAATCGCATGCTCGAACTGGTCCGGCGCGTGGCGCCTTCGGACACCGCCGCCCTGTTGCTGGGCGAATCGGGCACCGGCAAGGAACTGGTCGCGCAGGCCATTCACCAGCAGAGCAGGCGCGAGCACGGGCCGTTCGTGGTGGTGGAGTGTTCGGGGCTGACCGAAACCCTGTTCGAGAGTGAACTGTTCGGTTACGAGAAGGGTGCGTTCACCGGCGCCAATCAGCGCAAGATCGGCCTGGTCGAATCGGCGTCGGGCGGGACGCTGTTTCTGGATGAAGTAGGCGATATTCCACTCAGCCTGCAGGTCAAGCTGTTGCGTCTATTGGAAACGGGGACCTTTCGCCGGGTCGGGGGCGTGGAGATGCTACGTGCGGATTTTCGTCTGATCGCCGCCACCCACCGTGACCTCAAGACCATGGTCGAACGCGGCAGTTTCCGTCGCGATCTGTATTACCGGTTGAGCGTGTTCCCGATTCACCTGCCTGCCTTGCGCGAGCGGCGCGGCGACATCGGCCTGCTGGCCGACACCCTGCTGGCCCGGCTGGCGCCGGGGCGGGCCTACACGCTGAGCGAAGCCGCACGGGCCCGGCTGCAGGACTACGATTACCCGGGCAACATCCGCGAACTGCGCAATATCATCGAACGCGCGATGCTGATGGCCGACGGCGATACCCTGCTGGAGGAGCATCTGCCGCCCGAACTGAAAAGCGACGAGACAGGCATGCCGGGCGTGGACGACATCGTGCCGCTGGAAACGGCGGAACTGCGCTATCTGCAATGGGCGCTGGCGCACCATGGCGGCGATCGAAAATCGCTGGCCGCGCAACTGGGGATCAGTGAACGGACGCTTTACCGAAAACTGGCCCAGTGACGCGTGTCACTGGGCCAGTTTATTTCGCTGGCGGCCCCTTGTCCTTGGGAGCTGTGCATACCGGATTTATCCCACTAGTTGTTCGAGCACGAAGGGCAGGATGCCGCCCTTGTTGTAGTACTCGACTTCGATCGGCGTGTCGATGCGCAGCGTGAGCGCGACGCGTTCCATTTTGCCGTTGGCGCGGTGGATCACCAGCGTCACGTCCTGCTGTGGCGTGATGCCCGCCTCGGTGCCTTCGAGATCGAAGGTTTCGCTGCCGTCGAGCTTGAGCGTGGCCGCATCGGTGCCGTCCTTGAACTGGCAGGGCAGCACGCCCATGCCGGCGAGGTTGGCGCGGTGGATGCGCTCGAAGCTCTTGGCGACGACGGCCTTCACGCCGAGCAGGGTGGTGCCCTTGGCCGCCCAGTCGCGGGAAGAGCCCGTGCCGTATTCCTCGCCGGCGAAGATCATCAGCGGCATGCCCTCAGCCTGGTATTGCATGGCGGCGTCGTAGATCGGTTTCTGTTCGCTGCCTTTCAGCGTGATTCCGCCCTCGGAGCCGGGGATCATCAGGTTCTTGATGCGCACGTTGGCGAAGGTGCCGCGCATCATGACTTCGTGGTTGCCGCGGCGCGCGCCGTAGCTGTTGAAATCCACTTTCTGCACGCCGTGCCCGGTGAGGTACACGCCGGCCGGTGAGGTCGGCTTGATGCCGCCGGCGGGGCTGATGTGGTCGGTCGTGACCGAATCGCCGAAGATCGCCAGCGCACGGGCGCCGCGGATGCCGCCGCTGGCTGCCTTGCTGCCCGCGAAGAACGGCGGCTGCTGGATGTAGGTCGATTTCGCGTCCCACTCGTAGACCGTGCCGGTGGGGGCGGAGACGGCATCCCACAGCGGATTGTCGGCGCCGACGTCGGCGTAGATCCTGCGGTAGGCGGCGGCATCGGTGGCGGCGCCCATCACCGCGGCGACGTCGGCGGCGCTGGGCCACAAGTCTTTCAGGTACACCGGCCGGCCATCCTTGCCGGTGCCGAGCGCCTCTTTCTCGAAGTCGATGTCGACGCGGCCGGCCAGCGCAAAGGCGACGACCAGCGGCGGCGACATCAGGAAGTTGGCCTTGACCGCCTGGTGCACGCGCGCCTCGAAGTTGCGGTTGCCCGACAGCACCGACGCGACGACGAGGTCATTGTCGGCGATGGCTTTGTCGATCTCCGGCTTCAGCGGGCCGGAGTTGCCGATGCAGGTGGTGCAGCCGTAGCCCACCACGGAAAAGCCGACCTCCTCAAGCGCGTCCATCAGCCCGGCCTTGTTCAGGTATTCGGTGACCGCGCGCGAGCCGGGGCCGAGCGAGGTCTTGACGTGCGCGGGCGGCTTCAGGCCGAGTGCGGCGGCTTTCTTCGCCAGCAGGCCGGCGGCCAGCATCACGCCGGGGTTGGAGGTGTTGGTACAGGAGGTGATCGCGGCAATCACGACGTCGCCATGGCCGAGGCTGTCGTTGCCGTCCTTGAACACGGTGGTGGGGTCGGCCACGACGTGGTCGGGCGAGGGGTGACTGTCCAGCATTTCCTCTTCCGCCGCCGGTACCGGGGCGATTTCGTCCTGGTTGCCACCGCCGGCGAGATCAACAAGGTTGTGGCTCGAGGCGGGCAGGGCATGGCGCCGGCCCAGTTCGCCGGCCTTGCCGTAGCCGCCGTCGCCCACAGCCTTATCCATCAGGCTGGCGAATGCGGATTTCAGGCCGGCCAGCGCGATGCGATCCTGTGGCCGCTTGGGGCCGGCGACGCTGGGTTCAACGGTTGAGAGGTCGAGCTCCAGCACCTGCGAATAATCGATGTCGTCCGCCTTGGGGATGCCGAACAGGCCCTGCGCCTGGTAGTAGGCGCGGATCGTGTCCACTTGTGCGACCGGGCGCCCAGTGGCGGCGAAGTACTGGCAGGTGGCTTCGTCGACCGGGAAGAAGCCCATGGTCGCGCCGTATTCCGGCGCCATGTTGGCGATGGTTGCGCGGTCGGTCACCGACATGGCGGCCACGCCCTCGCCGAAGAACTCGACGAACTTGCCGACGACTTTCGCGCGGCGCAGCATCTCGGTGACGGTCAGCACCACGTCGGTGGCGGTGACGCCGGGCCTGGCCGCGCCCTTGAGGTTGACGCCGACGACATCGGGGGTGAGGAAATACACCGGCTGGCCGAGCATCGCCGCTTCCGCCTCGATGCCGCCGACGCCCCAGGCGACGATGCCGAGGCCGTTGATCATCGTGGTATGCGAATCGGTTCCGACCAGTGTGTCGGGGTAGGCCATGCCGTCCTTTTCCATCACGCCGCGTGCCAGGTATTCCATGTTGACCTGGTGCACGATGCCGACGCCGGGTGGCACGACCTTGAACGTGTCGAACGCCTGCATGCCCCACTTGAGGAACTGGTAGCGCTCGCGGTTGCGCTCGAATTCGATCTTCATGTTGAGGTCGAGCGCGTCATGCGTGCCCGCGGCATCGACCTGGATCGAGTGGTCGACCACCATGTCGACCGGAACCAGCGGCTCGATCTTCTTCGGGTTCTTGCCCATTTTTTCCGCAGCCGAGCGCATCGCGGCAAGGTCGGCCAGCAGCGGCACGCCGGTGAAGTCCTGCAGGATCACCCGCGCGACGGTGAAGGGGATTTCTTCGGTGCGCGCGGCGTTCGGCTTCCAGCCCGCCAGCTGCTTGACATGTTCGGGCGTGACCTTGACGCCGTCGCAGTTGCGTAGCACCGACTCCAGCACGACGCGGAGCGACACCGGCAAGCGTGCCACCGACATGCCGAGCGCGGCCTCCAGCTTTTTCAGCGAGGCGAAGCGGACCGTCCCGGTGCCGGTGGAAAAGGAATCATTGGAATTGAAGACGTCGGTCATGTTGGGGCGACTCGTAAAAATGAATGGCTGCGAAAAGGTTTGGAGGCTTGATTTTACCGGAAGCGATCACGCACGGACGCGCCTGCAGACTCGCTTTACAGCCGCACGCCGAACAGGCTCAGCAGTCTGATCATGCCGACGTAGGCCAGCGCCGTGGCGGCGCTGGACACGGCCAGGCTCGTCCAGAATCCCCACCCGAGGCGCAGCAGAATGGGCAGCAGCACGAACAGCAGCAGCGAGGGCAACACCAGCCAGAAGATGCCGCCGGCAAGCGTGGCGACCTTCTGCACGTCGCCGGTGTCGAGATACAGCCAGACAAAGGCCAGCAGCGAGGTGAGCGGCAGCGAGGCCAAGGCGGCTGCCCAGAAGGTGCTGCGCTTGGCCACTTCGGCCACTGCGACGAGGATCAGCGCGGACAGGCCGATCTTGAGCGCGTATTGCCACATGGCGGCTGGATCAGCCTTCGCGCCGCATCTGCGGGCTCATTTAACTTTCCCGCCGCATTTGCGGGAAGAGGATGACGTCGCGGATGGAGGGCGAGTCGGTCAAGAGCATCACCAGGCGGTCGATGCCGATGCCGCAGCCGCCGGTGGGTGGTAGGCCATGCTCCAGCGCGCGGATGAAGTCGGCGTCGTAGTGCATCGCCTCCTCGTCGCCGGCTTCCTTCTGCCGCACCTGCTCCATGAAGCGCTCGGCTTGGTCTTCGGCGTCATTGAGCTCGGAGAAGCCGTTGGCCATTTCGCGCCCGGTGATGAACAGTTCAAAGCGCTCGGTGATGTCGGGCTGGCTGTCGGAGCGACGCGCCAGCGGCGAGACCTCGGCCGGGTAGTCGATGATGAAGGTGGGCTGGATCAGCAGCGCCTCGGTGGTTTCCTCGAAGAACGACAGCTGCAGGCCGCCGATGCCGTCCTGCGGGCGGTACTTGGCTTTCATCGCGGTGAACTGCGAGACCAGCCAATCGCGGTCGTTCAACTGTTCGACCGTGTAGTGAGGATTGTATTTTTGGATCGCCTCGACGATGGTGAGGCGATCGAACGGCTTGCCGAGCTCGATTTCGTTGCCCTGATAGGTGACCGTGGTCGAGCCGGTGGCGGCGACCGCGGCGGCGCGGATCAGCGACTCGGTGAGGTCCATCAGGTAGCGGTAGTCGCGATAGGCCTCATAGAATTCCATCATGGTGAACTCGGGGTTGTGCCGTGTCGACAGTCCTTCGTTGCGGAAGTTGCGGTTGATCTCAAACACCTTCTCGAAGCCGCCGACCACCAGGCGCTTGAGATACAGCTCGGGTGCGATGCGCAGGAACAGTTCCATGTCGAGCGCGTTGTGGTGCGTGGCGAAAGGCTTGGCCGCCGCGCCGCCGGGGATGGGGTGCATCATCGGCGTCTCGACTTCGAGGAAGTCGCGCTCGACCATGAAGGCGCGAATGGCCTGGATGATCTTCGAGCGGCGCTTGAAGGTCTCGCGCGCGTCGTCGTTGGTGATGAGGTCGAGGTAACGCTGACGGTATTTCTGTTCCTGGTCGGCGAGACCGTGGAATTTTTCCGGCAGCGGGCGCAGCGCCTTCGACAGCAGGCGGATCGACTTCGCCTGAATGGTCAACTCGCCCTTGTTGGTCTTGAACAGGGTTCCGGTGGCGCCGATGAAATCGCCGAGGTCCCAGTGCTTGAAGGCATCGTGCGCATCAAGCCCGGTGAGGTCGTTCGACACATAGACCTGGATGCGACCGCTCATGTCCTGCAGTGTGGCGAAACTGGCCTTGCCCATCACGCGCTTCAGCATCATGCGTCCGGCGAGCTGGACCTGGATGGCCTCGGCTTCCAGCGCCTCCTTGGACTTGTCGCCGTGGGCAGCGGCCAGCTTGCCGGCGTAGTCGTGACGCTCGAAGTCGTTGGGGAAGGCGACGCCCGCCTCGCGAATCGCGGCCAGCTTGGCGCGGCGCTCGGCGATGATCTGGTTTTGACTCAGGTTTTCTGATTCGGCATTTGCCGGTTTCGTCGAAACTCCGTTTACGTCGAGGGCAGGGGCGTTGGTTTCGGTGTTCATGTCGGGGTCTGAGTGGGTATCGGTATGGAGGTTGAAGCCGGAAAGGACAGCAGCCTCGGTGCGGGGTTTTCTTCGTGGCAAACCTTGGGGCACGGCAAAGAACCGAGCAAAACGTGACACAATTATATCCGATGTAACTCCCTGATTTCCCAGCTGGGCGGTCAGAATCGCCCGTCCGCAAGCCCGTTTCCTACATGCCCGATACCCCTTTAAGCCTGCTCAACCGCATCTTCGGCTACCCCGCATTTCGCGGCGAGCAGGCGGCCATTGTCGACACCGTTGTGGCGGGCGGCGACGCCCTGGTGCTGATGCCCACCGGCGGCGGCAAATCGCTGTGCTTCCAGATTCCGGCGCTACTGCGCGACGGCTGTGCCGTGGTGGTGTCGCCGTTGATCGCGCTGATGCAGGATCAGGTCGCGGCGCTCAAAGAACTGGGCATCGCCGCCGAGTTTTTAAACTCCAGCCAGGAGGGCGCAACGGCCGCGCAAGTTGAACGCGAATTCGTTTCCGGGCAGCTCAAGCTCCTGTATGTCGCGCCCGAGCGCCTCCTTACCCCGCGCTTTCAAAGCCTGCTCGAACAGGCCCGCGTGTCGCTGTTCGCCATTGACGAGGCGCATTGCGTGTCGCAATGGGGACACGACTTCCGCCCGGAATACCTCGGCCTCTCGGCCTTGCACGAGAGGTTTCCCGCCGTGCCGCGCATCGCGCTCACCGCCACGGCCGATACCGCGACGCGCGCCGAAATCCTCACCCGGCTCGATCTCGGCGCCGCACGCGTGTTCGTCGCCAGCTTCGACCGCCCCAACATCCGTTATCGCATTGCCGAAAAATCCGACCCGCGCCGGCAGTTGCTGGATTTCCTGGACGAGCACAAAGGCGAGGCGGGCATCATCTATTGCAGCACGCGCAAGAAGGTCGAGGAGACGGCGGACGGACTCAAGCAGGCCGGCTTCACCGCGCTGCCCTACCACGGCGGCATGGACAACGACACGCGCCGCCGCCACCAGGAAAAATTCCTGCGCGAGGACGGCGTCGTCATGGTCGCCACCCTCGCGTTCGGCATGGGCATCGACAAGCCCGACGTGCGCTTCGTCGCGCACCTCGACCTGCCGCGTTCGGTCGAGGGTTACTACCAGGAAACCGGCCGCGCCGGTCGTGATGGCGAGCCGGCGGAAGCGTGGATGGCGTGGGGACTGCAGGACGTCGTCACCCAGCGCCGCTTCATCGACGAGGGCGAGGCCGAGGACGCGCACAAGCGCATCGGCCATGCCAAGCTCGATGCCCTGGTCGGCCTGTGCGAGGCCGCCAGCTGCCGTCGCGTCGCATTGCTGAGCTACTTCGGCGAAGCCAGCCAGCCCTGTGGCAACTGCGATGTCTGCCTCAACCCGCCGACGCTGTGGGACGGCACCGAAGCCGCGCAGAAGCTCTTGAGCACGGTCTACCGAACCGGCCAGCGCTTCGGCGCCGGCCACGTCATCGACGTGCTGCTCGGCAAGACCACCGAGAAAATCGAGCGCTTCGGCCACGGCCAGTTGAGCGTATTCGGCATCGGCGCCGGCCAGACCGACAAGGTCTGGCGCGCCGTGCTGCGGCAACTCGTCGTGCGCGGCCTGCTCGAAGTGGACCACACTACCTACGGCGCCTTGAAACTCACTGCCGCCGCCCGGCCTGTGCTGAAGGGTGAAGAAACCGTCATGCTGCGCGCCATTGCCGCCGCGTCGTCCCGCAGGAAGTCGCGTCTCGCCCCCAGTTCCGGCGCAGGCGTCCACGACGACGAAGATCCGCTCTTCCTTGCCCTGCGCACCTGGCGCCGCGAAACCGCCAACGAAAAGGGAGTGCCCGCCTACGTCATCCTGCACGACGCCACCCTGCGCGAAATCGCTGCCCGCCGCCCCGCCACGCTGGCGGAACTGGGCGAGATATCGGGATTGGGGACGAAGAAACTGGAAGCGTATGGGGAGGCGGTGTTGGGGGTGGTGGCGGAGGGCTGACCCCCGGCCGCTGGCCGCGGCCTTTGACGAATGACTTCCTTCGTCCTATAGTTAACCAAAAGGTTAATTAACCTTGCGAGAAAGTACGATGAGCCCTGCAACCGACACCTTGAGCATGACCTTTGCGGCCCTGTCAGACCCCACCCGGCGGGCAATGCTGGCGCGTCTGGTGCAGGGCGAGGCCTCGGTGAACGAGCTTGCCGCGCCCTTCAAGATGAGCCTGCCCGCCGTCTCGAAACACATCAAGGTGCTGGAAAAAGCAGGTTTGTTGATCAAGACCCGCCATGCGCAACAACGCCCCTGCAAGATCGATGGCGAGCAACTCAAGCAGGCGGTTGACTGGATCGAGCAGTACAGGCAACTGTGGGAAGGACGCCTGGACCGTCTGGATGCCTATCTGCAGGAACTGCACGCCAGTGGATCCGCGGCCAGGCCGGCACAGGAAACGGCTTCCAACCCCGATGCAGGCAAGCCCATCGATACGCCGGGCAAGGCCAAAAGAAGTGCCGGCAAGCGATCCCAATCTGCCTCAAGCCCTAAACAACCCGAGCACGCCCTACGATCCGCAGGCAACCAGCCCACAACCAAGGAGAAAACAGATGACAACGAACTTCAACAGCAAATTGGATTTGACTTTTGAGCGCATCGTCGATGTGCCGCCCCAGCTGGTTTGGCGCGCCTGGACCGAACCCGAGTTGATCAAGCAATGGTTCTGCCCCTTGCCATGGAAGACGATCGATGCCGAAGTCGATGTGCGCCCCGGCGGCATTTTTCGCACCACCATGCAGTCGCCCGAGGGCAAGGCGTTTCCCAATACCGGCTGCTACTTGGAGACGGTCAAAAACGAAAAACTCGTCTGGACCAATGCCTTGTTGCCCGGCTTCCGGCCCGCATTGATGAACGCCCCCTGCGGCGATGAATCCGCCGAATTCATGTTCACCGCCAAGGTTGAAATGGCCCCACATGGCGAAAACGGCACCCGCTACCGCGCCACCGTCATTCATGCAGACGAGGCAGGGTGCCGGACGCACGCCGCCATGGGCTTTGAAGCAGGCTGGGGCGTGGCGCTCGACCAACTGGTCGCCATGGTCAAGCGAGGCATTTGATCATGCGGCCCCGCACGATCCGGATCTTTTAAGGAAATAAACGATGAAACCGAGCGAAAACGAACGCGAGCTGGTCCTTCAGCGCGAAGTACCATTTGCCCGGGAACGGGTCTGGAAAGCCATGACCGTGCCCGAACACCAGAACCGCTGGTGGGGTCCGGACGGCTTCAGGAACGAAAACGTGACCATGGATTTCCGGGTCGGCGGCGCGTGGACATTCGAGATGGTCGGACCCGAGGGCACCCGCTACCCCAACCACGCCGTATTCAAGGAAATCACCCCGCCGTCCAGGCTGGTCTTCGACCACGGCGATGGCCAGCGGATATGGTTCGAGACCTGTATCACCCTGCAGGAAACCGGCAGCGGTACCCTGATCACGCTGCGCCAGCTTTTCCCCAGCAGGGAATCCCGCGACGAAGTGGTTGAGAAATACGGTGCCATCGAGGGGGGCAAGCAGCACCTGGCGAAGCTTGAGGTTTATCTCGGGGCGAACAGGGTTTGAAACGTTGCAGCCAATTATGGCTGGGTGCAACCGAGAGTGGCGGATCAGGATAGTCGCCGCTACAGTCCACTTTCCGGCTGCGGGTCGCTCGGTCTGCGCGAGCATGGCGAGTAGTGGAAATACATTCCAATTATGTGTCGGCCACGAGGCGATAGCCCACGCCGGATTCGGTGCGGATGTGGCGAGGCAGAGTCGGGTTCGCCTCCAGCTTGCGACGCAGCCCTGTCATGTAGACGCGCAGGTAGTGGGTATCCTCGGCATGACTGGGGCCCCAGACTTCCCGCAGCAGCTGCCGGTGAGTGAGCACCCGGCCGACATTGGCGATGAGCAGGGCGAGCAGCCGGTATTCGATAGGCGTGAGATGGACCTCCGAGTCGCCACGGTGGACCTGGCGGCGGGCCAGGTCCACCGTGACCTCGCCGAATGTGACCAGTGGCCCTTCGCCGCCGGCCAGGCGGGCGCGCCGCAACAGCGCGCGCACCCGTGCCAGCAGTTCCGCCACGCCAAAGGGCTTGGTCAGGTAGTCGTCTGCCCCGGCATCGAGGGCGGCCACCTTGTCGGTCTCGTCGACGCGGGCGGACAGAATCAGGATGGGAACGGCAGACCAGCTGCGCAGGTCGCGTACCACGTCGACGCCGTCCCGGTCCGGCAGGCCCAGGTCGAGAATGACCAGGTCGGGCTTGCGCGTGCCGGCCTCAACCAGTCCTCGTTCCCCTTCGCCGGCTTCCACCACGTGGCAGCCCTCGGCTTCCAGCGCGGTGCGCACGAAGCGGCGGATCTGGGGCTCGTCTTCGATGACGACCACGGTGGGCGAAGCGGCATGCAGGTCTTCCATTCAGGTTCAGATCTCCGGGACGACGACGGGCGGCTCGCCGGCGGGCAGGGTGATGATGAACCGGGCGCCGCCTTCGGGACGATTTTCCCCTCTGACCGTTCCTTTGTGTGCCTGGACGATGGCACGCACGATGGCAAGGCCGAGGCCGACCCCCGCCACGGAGGATTCGTCCTGGCCACGGGTGAATTTCTCGAACAGGCTTTCCTCTCGACCGGGCGGCAGCCCCGGTCCGTTGTCGGCGACGGTGATCGTGACGCGGTCACCCTCGTTGCGGGCAGCGATCTCGATACGGCTGCCTGCCGGCGTGTATTTCGCGGCGTTCTCCAATAGGTTGCAGAACACCCGTTCCATGAGCACGCTGTCGAGTTCCAGCAAGGGCAAGTCCGCCGGCAGGTTGACAACCACTTCATGCCGCGCCAGGGGAATGGCCAGGATTTGCATCGAGGCGCCCACCACTTCCTCCAGGGGCTGCCATTCCCGCCTCAGCTGGACGTGGCCCTCCTGCAGGCGCGCCATATCCAGCAGGTTGCTCACCAGGGTGCTGGTCCGCAGGGACTCGGTGCGAATGGCCTGGGCGATCTCGGCCTGGGCTTCCGGCAAGGGCGGGCCGGCCAGCGGCAGGGAGTCGGCCAAGCCCGCCAGCACGGTTAGCGGCGTGCGCAGGTCATGGGACAGGGCGGACAACAGGCCGTTGCGCAGCCGTTCGGACTCCATCCGCACCAGGGCGTCCTGCGCCACTTCCACGAAATGCACCCGCTCCAGAGCCAGGGCGATCTGGGCGGCGAAGGTCTCCAGCAGACGGGCCTGCTCGGGCTGGAACAGGAGCCGTTTCTGGCTGGGCAGCAGGGCCAGCACCCCCCGCGTGCGCATCGGCGCCTTCAGCGGCAAGTAGTACATGGGCGCGCCCGGCAGGCTCTGGGTACCCATCCCTGCGGGCTGCTGGTGATCGTAGACCCACTGGGCGATCGCCGGATCCAGCGGCAACTCCTGGTGTCCGGGCAAGGGCGCGGGCGCATGCAGTTTTTCCTGGAGGTCAGGCAGCAGGATGCAGACCTGCGACTGGAACAAGCCTTCCAGATGGTGGTGGGAGATGTCCACGATGTCTGCCGGCAGAAGCGCCCCCGCCAACTCCCGGCCCAGTTCGTTGAGCGCTCGGGTACGACGCTCGCGGTACATGGCGACGCGGGTCTGATAGCGCAGGCTCGCCGCCACCCTGCTGATCGTCAGGCCTACTCCCAGCATGATGGAGAATGTCAGCAGGTGACGGGTGTCCGCCACACTGAAGGAAAGCTTCGGGGGCACGAAGAAAAAATCAAAAGCCAGTACGCAGAGGAAGGAGGCCAGGATGGCAGGCCCCTGTCCGTAACGGACCGCCACCGCGACCACGCCCAGCAGGTAGAGCATGATGATGTTGGCCAGATCGAGCCATGGACTGACCACCTGGGCAAGCACGGTGGCGAGGGCGCAGGCTACTCCGGCCCAGACATAGCCCGGCCACCGGGCCATGGGCACGGACTCCGGGTCGAGAATGAAAGGCGTGGAGACCGCCTCCGCGGGAGACCGGGCCTCTGCCTCATGTGCGACGACATAGACGTCGACATCCTCGGCCAGGGCGGAGAGGCGGTCCGACAGGGGGGCGCGGAGCATCCGCGACAAGCCGGTACGCAAACTCTTGCCTACCACCAGTTTCGATACGTTGCGGCTGACGGCATAGGCCAGCAGGGTCTGGGTGTCCTCCTGCCCGGCGAGGGTGGCCGTCTCCGCACCCAGTTCGCGGGCCAGGGCCAGTGTCCTCAGAATCTTGTCGCGGTTGGCCTCGGACAGGCGCTGCAGCGCGGGGGTCTCGACGTAGACGGCGATCCAGTCGGCGTGCAGGTCCGCCGCCAGCCGGGCGGCAGCGCGCACCAGCCGGTCGCCGCCGGCGCCCGGGCCGATGCAGGCCAGCAGGCGTTCCTTGGCCTGCCACACCGTTTCGATGGCCTGGTCGGTGCGGTATTCCCGCATCTGCGCATCCACCCGGTCGGCGGTGCGGCGCAAGGCCAGTTCGCGCAGGGCGATCAGATTGCCCTTGCGGAAGAAATTGCGGATCGCCCGCTCGGCCTGCTGGGGAAGGTAGACCTTGCCTTCCTTCATGCGCTGCATCAGTTCGTCCGGGGTCAGGTCGACCAGGGCCACTTCGGCTGCCTGCTCGAACACGCGATCCGGCAGGGTCTCGCGCACCTGGATGCCGGTGATGTTGCCGACGATGTCGTTGAGGCTTTCCAGATGCTGCACGTTCACCGTGGTCCAGACGTCGATGCCGGCTGCCAGCAGTTCCTCGACATCCTGCCAGCGCTTGGGATGGCGCGAGCCGGGCACGTTGGAATGCGCCAGTTCGTCCACCAGGAGCAGGGTGGGCTTGCGCGCGAGCGCCGCATCGAGGTCGAACTCGCGCAGCTCCCTTCCCTGGTAGGCCACGACCTTGGGGGGCAACAGTTCGAGCCCGTCCAGTAACTGTGCGGTCTCGGAACGTCCATGCGTTTCCACCAGGCCCACCACCACCTCGCGCCCCTGGCTTTGCAGGGCCCGTGCCGCGCTCAGCATGGCGTAGGTCTTGCCCACGCCGGGACAGGCGCCAAAAAAGACCTTCAGCTTCCCCCTCTGTTCGCGTTCGGTATCGGCCTCGATGCGGGCAAGCAGGGTATCGGGGTCGGGGCGGTTGTCTTGATCGTTGGCAGGCATGAGCTCAGTGTACTTTCAGCGTCCGTCCTGCACACGCAATGGGCAGGATTCAAACAGTTGCCTGCGCATGCGACGGCGGCGCTCAGACTCACACTCGGGGGAACACGTGAACTGGCGCCCCCAAGCCACCGAGTGACGGGCAGGGTTCACCGCATGTGTCTTCCCGCAGACTGGGCAAATGTGGATCATCAACTTCCCCGCGCGGTCAAATGGCATGTTCGGCATAGCGGGCAAGATCCGATGCCGCGCTATGGGTTTGTGCGGAAACCAGGAACACCTCCCGGCCATGCGATGCGCCGACTGCCAGGGCAAGGCCGAGGGCGGCGGCGCCCGCGGTAGCCACGGCAAGCCTCAATGGCGCCTGCCAATCGGTCAGGTAACAAAGCAAGGCCGCGGTACCGAGGGCGCTGGCCGGGAAGCTGCCGTGTGCGACCTCGCGGCCATCGGCGCGCGCCGCGACCCGGATGTCTTCCCCGACCAGGGCGATGCCGATGCATATCTTGTCGTTACACGCGGGGGGTGGCTCTTCTTTCTGCTGAGTGATACTCATGTCAATTCCTGTCGTTACGATGCGTTTCATCCTAGCGGCAGCCGCGTCAAGATGTCGTAAAGATTGGCCGCCGGACCGTTAAGCGCGGCTAAAGAAAGGGGCCACGGGCTGGCTCCAGGAAGCGAACAGCTGCTTGACCTCCGAGGCGTGACCGCACTGGTGCAGGCGTGCGCGAAAACGGCAGTCGGAGAACAACTGCGTGGCATCGGCCAGAATTCTGAGGTGTTCCTCGTCGGCCTGATTCGGCGCCAGCAGGACCAGGATATCCATGACCGGGTTGCCGTCCGGGGCATCGAAGGGGATGGGCGACTTCAGGCGCATATAGGCAACCTGCATCCGTTCCAACTCCTTGACGCGGGCATGGGGGATGGCGACACCTTTTCCAAGGCCAGTGGAACCGGCCTGCTCGCGGCGCGATAGACTCCGGGCTACCCATTCCTGGGGGAGCGCATGCTCGCGCTCCATGTGCCGACCGATGACATCGAAAAGCTCAAGCTTGTTCGAGACCGCGACGTCGAGGCAGATATTTTCCGGGGAGAGATAACTGGCGAGCGTGTTCAATCCGGAGGGCTTTTTCGCGCCGATAAACAAACCAGACTTGATCACGGCCAAGGGATTCAGATTCACGTTCGTCTCCAGATTTACGCTGCCTTGGACAGGGTATGCCAATCAACCACGTGGAATCGATTGCAGGTGGGGGAATAGGAGGGGGCGCCTGCACCGTTCCAATGAGTCAGCAAGTTAGAACGTCTTGGAAATCCATGCAGTGGCCGTGGCTTTGCCCAGATACTCGCCGGTATTGCTCGTCCCGGTGTTCGTCCAGAAAGCTTTCTCGGCATTGGTGTCGCTGTACGCGACGCCAAGGGTCATGCCGGACGTCTGCTTGGCCAGCTTGCCGAGGTCATACGTTGCACTGATCTTCCAGTCCTTGTAATCCGGCGATACGCCGTAGGCGGCAATAAACTGATCGTCGTTCTTGAAGTTGAAGGTGCCCCAATGCGCACCCAGGGTCATGCCGGTGTCTGCAACAGGCAGGCTGCCGGAAATATCCAGATAGTAGGTGCCATTGGTATTCGGGCCGACGCCAAACACCGAGTCACTCACATAGTGGGAATACTTGGCAGTAAACCATTTCCAGCCTACCGAGCCATAAATCTCCGAGGTCCAGGCACCCACAACGCTGTCTTTTTTGCTGCCCGGGTACATGTAGCGGATCGCCCCCACGTCATAACTGATCGGTCCGATGGTATTGCGGTAGCCGCCGTAGAGATCGAGTTCCATGCTGCCGCCGGTGTAACCCTGGAATTCCGTCAGCCAGCTTACATTGGAGCCCCAGGTGCCAAGGTAGACACCGCTGGCGTGCGTATAGTCAAAGCCGCCCTGAATGGCAGGCTTGCCGCCGGTCTGGGAAATGCCGCGGAAGACATAGTTGCTGGTGAGGCCGATATTGGCCGTCAGCGTATGCGGGCTGTCCTCGGCGAGCGCTGGCAGGGACGCCATTGAGGCCATGAGGACGAGGGGGGAGAAGATAGGGTGGGGCAGTTTCATTAACTTGATTTCCTTTCTTGTTTCTCGGGGTGTTTGTTAGTCAAGCAGGTCACAACAACCCATGCAAAGAGCAAGGGGATGACGAGTGCGGCGATAGCCATCAGGAAGTTCTGGAGTTCCATGGCGGTCTTAGGGTTTGGCCAGACGGTCCAGCGCCAGGTTCAGCGCCAGCACGTTGACCCGGGGTTCGCCCAGCAGGCCGAGTTGGCGCCCCTCGGTATGGGCGTCGATGAGCGTGTTCACCGCGGCCACGTTCAGGCCGCGGATGCGGGCGACGCGAGGGACCTGCCAGCGCGCGGCGGCGGGGCTGATCTGAGGATCGAGGCCGCTGCCCGAGGCAGTGACGAGGTCTTCCGGGATCGGCGCGGTCTGGCTCGGGTCGGAGGACTTCAACGCATCGATCCGGGCCTTGACCGCCTCTTTCAGCGCCGGGTTGAGCGGGCCCTGATTGGAGCCGCTGGAGGCGCTGGCGTTGTAGGGCATCGGGCCGGTGGCCGAGGGGCGGCCCCAGAAGTATTTCGGGTCGGTAAAGTTCTGGCCGATCAGCCGCGAACCGACCGGCTTGCCGTTCACGACGATCAGGCTGCCCTCTGCGGCGTCGGGGAACAGCACTTTCGCGATTCCGGTCACCGCCACAGGGTAGACAATGCCGGTAACGGCCGACAACAGGACGAACAGGGTGAGGGCGGGACGAAACAGGGTCTTCATGATTTTTTCCTTTCTCAGGCGAGCCCGGCAACGGCGATGAGCATGTCGATCAGCTTGATGCCGATGAAGGGCGCGATCAGCCCGCCCAGACCATAGACCGCCAGATTGCGACGCAGCAGCGCGGCGGCGCCCCGGGGTTGGTATTTCACGCCTTTCAGCGCCAGCGGGATCAGGAACATGATGATCAGCGCATTGAAAATCACCGCCGACAGGATGGCGGAAGCCGGGCTGGCCAGTCCCATGACGTTGAGCGCCGCGAGCTGCGGGTAGGTGGTGACGAAAGCTGCGGGGATGATGGCGAAATACTTGGCGACGTCGTTGGCGATGGAGAAGGTGGTGAGCGAACCGCGCGTCATTAACATTTGTTTGCCGGTTTCCACCACCTCGATCAGCTTGGTCGGGTTGGAATCGAGGTCGACCATGTTGCCGGCCTCCTTGGCCGCTTGCGTGCCGGTGTTCATGGCCACCGCTACGTCGGCCTGCGCGAGTGCAGGCGCGTCGTTGGTGCCGTCGCCGGTCATGGCCACCAGCCGGCCTTCGGCCTGGTATTCGCGGATGAGCTTCAACTTGGCCTCCGGCGTGGCCTCGGCCAGGAAGTCGTCCACCCCCGCCTCGGCGGCGATGGAGGCGGCGGTCAGGCGGTTGTCCCCGGTGATCATCACCGTCTTGATGCCCATGCGGCGCAGTTCGGCGAAACGCTCCTTGATGCCGCCCTTGACGACGTCCTTCAGTTCCACCACGCCTAGCACGCGGGCACCACCGCCGGCGGATTCGGCCACCACCAGCGGGGTGGAGCCGCGTTTGGCGACCTGCTCGACGATCATTTCCACTTCGGGCGGGAAGTGACCGCCGCGTTCCGCGACATAGGCGCGTACCGCTTCGGCTGCTCCCTTGCGGATCTCGCGGCCGTCGAGGTCGACGCCGCTCATGCGGGTCTGGGCGGTGAAATGCACGAAATGGGCACCCAGTTCACGCACGTCACGGCCGCGCAGGTTGAACTTGTCCTTGGCCAGAACCACGATGCTGCGACCTTCCGGCGTCTCGTCGGCGAGCGAGGAAAGTTGGGCTGCGTCGGCCAGCGCCGCTTCCTTCACGCCGGCGGCGTGCAGGAAATTGGTCGCCTGGCGATTGCCCAGCGTAATCGTGCCGGTCTTGTCCAGCAGCAACACATCGACATCGCCCGCCGCTTCGACCGCACGGCCGGAGGTGGCGATGACATTGGCCTGCATCATGCGGCTCATGCCGGCGACCCCGATGGCCGACAGTAGACCGGCAATCGTGGTCGGGATCAGGCAGACCAGCAAAGCGATGAGCACCGTGATGGAGATGGGTGTCCCGGCCTTCGCGACACTGACGCCGAACATCGAGTAGGGCAGCAAGGTGACGGTGACGCCCAGGAAAACGATGGTCAGCGCCACCAGCAGGATGGTCAGTGCGATCTCGTTGGGCGTCTTCTGGCGTTTGGCGTTTTCCACCATGGCGATCATGCGGTCGACGAAGGTCTCGCCCGGATTGACCGTCACGCGCACGACCAGCCAGTCGGACAGTACGCGGGTGCCGCCGGTGACGGCGGAGAAGTCGCCGCCCGCTTCGCGGATGACAGGCGCCGATTCGCCGGTGATCGCCGATTCATCCACCGAGGCCACGCCTACGATGACCTCGCCGTCGGCCGGAATGGTCTCACTGGAATGGACGATGAAGACATCGCCCTTGCGCAGGTCCGTTGCCGGCACCGTGACCCACGTATCGGTGGCGTTCGCTCCCTTGATCTTTTTGGCCAGGGTCTCTTTCTTCAGCCCGCGCAACGAGGCCGCCTGGGCCTTGCTGCGGCCCTCGGCCAGCGCTTCGGCGAAGTTGGCGAACAGCACCGTGAACCACAACCAGAGCGCAATGGCGAGGATGAATCCGGCCGGGGCTTCGCCCTGTCCGGCCAGGGCCTGAGCCCAGAGCGCGGTGGTCAGGATGCTGCCGACGTAAACCACGAACATCACCGGGTTGCGCCACTGTACGGCGGGGTTCAGCTTCCTGAATGAATCGACGATCGCCGGCTTCAACAACGCCGGGTCGAACATGGCAAGTTTCTTGTGCGACATTTCAGTTATCTCCTTCGGCTCAGTGAGCGAGCCCAAGCATCAGATGCTCGACCACCGGCCCGAGCGCAAGCGCGGGGACGTAATTCAGCGCGCCGACCAGAACCACCGTGCCGATCAACAGCACGACGAAGAGCGGGCCATGGGTGGGCATGGTGCCGGCGCTGGCGGTAATGCGCTTCTTTGCGGCGAGGGCGCCGGCCAGGGCCAGCACCGGCACGATCACGCCAAAGCGGCCGAACCACATGGCGATGCCGAGCAGGGTGTTGTAGAAGGGCGTGTTGGCCGACAGCCCGGCAAACGCACTGCCGTTGTTGTTGGCGGCCGAGGTGAAGGCGTAGAGAATTTCCGAGAAACCGTGCGCGCCGGGGTTGGCGATGCCGGCGACACCGGCCGGGACCATGACGGCGATGGCCGTACCGGCCAGCACCAGCAGCGGCGTCACCAGGATGGCGATGGACACCATCTTCATCTCGTAGGCCTCGATCTTCTTGCCCAGGTATTCCGGCGTGCGGCCGATCATCAGGCCGGCGATGAACACCGCCATGACGGCGAACACCAGCATGCCGTACAGCCCCGTTCCGACACCGCCGAACACCACTTCGCCGAGCATCATGTTCCACAGGGTAACGAAGCCGCCCAGCGGCATGAAGGAGTCGTGCATGGAATTGACCGCGCCGCAGGAGGCCAGCGTGGTGATGGTGGCGAAGAGGCCCGAGTCGGCTATGCCGAAGCGTGTCTCCTTGCCTTCCATGTTGCCGACCGATGTGTCGGTGCCCAGGCTGGCCAGCAGCGGGTTGCCCTGATGTTCGAAGCTCATCGCCGCAACCGCCATGACCACGAACAGTAGCGTCATCGCGGCCAGCACCGCCCAGCCCTGACGCATGTCGCCCACCATGCGGCCGAAGGTCAGGGTCAACGCCGCCGGGATCAGGAAGATCGACAGCATCTGGATGAAGTTCGCGAGCGGGGTTGGATTTTCAAAGGGATGCGCCGAATTGGCGTTGAAGAAGCCGCCGCCGTTGGTGCCGAGCGTCTTGATCGCTTCCTGCGAGGCGACCGGGCCCATCGGCAAGGACTGGGTCCGGAGCGAGACGGACTCGGTGACGGCGTTGCCCTTGTCGTCCTTGGCCGGCTGGCCGGCGGCATCGAGTTTGGGCGCGTCGTACCGGGTGGCCTCCACGGTCGTCACGTTCTTGTAGGCATCGAAGTTCTGGATGACACCCTGGCCGACCAGGAACACGGCGTAGACCAGCGAGATCGGCAGCAGCACATAGAGCGTGATGCGGGTGAGATCGACCCAGGCGTTGCCGATGGTTTTGGCGGTGTGGCGGGCGAAGCCGCGGATCAGCGCAATGACGACGACGATGCCGGTGGCGGCGGAAAGGAAGTTCTGCACCGCCAGGCCGAGCATCTGGGTCAGGTAGCTCATCGTCGATTCGCCACCGTAGCCCTGCCAGTTGGTGTTGGTGACAAAGCTGATCGCGGTGTTGAACGACGAATCCGGACTGACGTTGGCCATCGCCTGGGGATTCAGCGGCAACCACAGCTGCAGCCGTTGCAGCGCGTAGACGGCCAGGAAGCCGAGCAGGTTGAACAGCAGGATGGCAAAGGCGTATTTCAGCCAGCCCATTTCCTCGTCCTTCTTCACGCCGCCGAGGCGATACAGCACGGACTCGATAGGGCCGCCGAGGCGCATCGCAAAGCCGCGGCCTTCCATCACATTGGCGATATAGATACCCAGTGGCTTGGCCACCAGCAGCAGGATTACCAGATACGCTCCAAGCAGGAGCCAGGCATGGGTAGTCATGAAAAGTCCTCAGGTTTGAGCAGGGCGGCGATCAGGTAGACAAGCAACCCAATCGCGACGATGGCGCTGACGATGAGTAACCCGCTCATTGGGTGCCTCCCAACTTTGCGCAGCCGACGGCGACGCCCACCACCAGGGCGAAGAACAGGGCAATGCCTGCGAGGTAGAACAGGTCCATGACATCTCCTTGCAACGTGAACGGCGATGCAATGGACTATAGAGACCTGCCAATAAAGATGCGGCTAAGACTGATGAGGAAAGTGTTAAGAAAACGTAAAGTTGCTGAGATAATTGCGCCGAAGCCGGAAATGGTTTCGGACGGCGTGATTGACCGATAAGAACAGTTGTCCGATTTTCACTAAAATATCGGCGTCTTATCCGACACGGAAGAAAAATGGGTTGCTCAGCCTTCCAGGTGCGCTTCTGCTGGAGTTCTGATTGGCCGTTTCCAGCTACTCAACGGACTCTCGACGAGTAGCCCATGACCGCCTACTTTAGGGTCGATTGCCGTCCCCTGCCGTTGTCGAAAGTAGACATTTAGCCCGAACTTCGTACCGGAGTCGGCAAGCTGCTCCACACCGGCCGCTCATTGTCTCCAGTGTTAACAATGGCAGCAAAGACCGAGGCGTTGGCGACCAATTTGGCGATGGCTGTCGATCAGCGCAGTTGGACGAAGCCGATCCCTGTACCATTTACCTTTACCCGTACGTTATGAGGCCCCTCAATTGTCGAACATCGCATCCGTGCTCAAGGAAGAAATCGCCCGACTCGTCCGCAGGCAGTTACGCGGCGAAACCGAAAACCTCAAGAAGGCATCGAGCCGTTATCGCGCCGATATCGCCGCTTTGAAGCGGCGCATCGAGGCCTTGGAAAAGCAGATATCCCGCCTCGAGAAAATGGTGCCGAAGAAGGTCGCGCCTATCGCCGACAAGGAATCCGAAACGAAACTGAGGTTCAAACCGCAAGGTGTGCGTGCGCAGCGGACGCGGCTCGGACTGTCCGCGCCGGAGATGGGGGCGCTGGTGGGCGTCTCCGCCCAAACCATCTACAACTGGGAAACCGGTACGTCGCGCCCAAGGGCCGAGCAGCTCGCCGTCATCGCGGCTGTCCGGAAGATGGGCAAACGCGAGGTCAAGGCACGGCTTGACCAGTTGCGAGCGGAGTGATGGACCCGTACACGCCGCACCCGCAGCCCTTCCGCCGTACGAGAACCACTACACCCTGGGAATCCTGAAGGGTAACTTCGGCGACTGGACCAGCGAGGAAGTCGTCAAGTACGAGAATGATGTTGCGGGAGAGGTTCGGGCACCTTGGCCGGCCCACGCTGAACACAGAGGTTGCGACGGTTGACAATCCAGGCCTGGCAGGCAGGTCGTCGGCCTTGCCGGTCACCCTCACATGGCTGCTGACAGATCTCGAAAGTCTGCTTTAAGGACCGGCTCCAAATTGGCGTTACCGGCCATCGGACCTTGAGGTTGATGTCACGGATATCTGCTCCTCGTGCCTGAGCGGATCCACAACTGTCCTCTGGCTGAGCGCCCCCTATGGCTGCCTTCGCAGCAACCTCAGGAGCGTTTTAACCATGCTAATGGTGAGGATTCACTTCCAGGTTTTCCACCTCGCATTCCTCCATGTAATGCACGAAGCCGCGACGCAATCGCTCCGCCCAGCCTTCGCCTAGCTTTACGCCCACCTCTCCCATCTTCGCTTCGAGTTGATCAGCCGTTGCCTGGAGCAGGTCGTAGGTGATGGTCACTATGTTGTCGTCCTGAATCACGATTGCCTTCACACCCATCATGGCACCCAATGCCTCGCCCAAGACCACGGCGTCATGTGCGGCGAGCGGCGTGTCGAGTTGAAAGCGTCTGCGCTTGAACAACACCACGCCCTTCTGTTTGGGCGCTTTCTCGCCGGGCACCCCGATGTAGAGGTGGGGATTGGCGACGAAGCGCTGTCGGCATTGCTCCGAGCAGAAGGCATAGTGAATCCCCTCGTATATCGTTTCGAGTTGCGCTGGGACGACATCCATCCCGCAGACCGGATCCTTGACAGGGGTACTCATCGATTGTCCTTGGCTACTTTCCTGGGGGGCTCGACTCGGCAGTTACCCCGCTTCTTCCCAATAGCCGGGCGTTGATAGCCACAATCACCGTACTCAACGACATCAGCACGGCGCCCATGGCAGGCGTGAGCAACAGTCCCCACGATGCAGCGACGCCGGCGGCAAGCGGAATGGCGAAGGCGTTGTAGCCGGTGGCCCAGAGCAGGTTTTGCACCATCTTGCGGTAGGTGGCGCGGGCCAGGCCCAGGATGGCGGCTACATCGCGGGGGTCGTTTCGCACCAGCACGACGTCGGCCGACTCGATGGCAACATCGGTGCCGGCGCCGATGGCGACGCCAAGGTCGGACTGGGTGAGCGCCGGTGCGTCGTTGACGCCGTCGCCCACCATGGCCACGGTCAGCCCGCGCGATTGCACTTCCTTGACTTTCTCCGCCTTCTGCTCCGGCAGCACCTCGGCGAAATAGTCGTCCAGGCCCAACTCCTGTGCGACGGTCTTGGCAACCGCCTGTGAGTCACCTGTGAGCATCATGCACTGAATGCCCATGCCTTTCAGAGAAGCCACCGCCGCTCGCGACTCGGGGCGCACCACGTCGGCCAAGCCAAAGGCCGCGGCGACCGCGCCGTCCACCAGCAGAAACACCAGGGTCTTGCCCTGTCCGGCCAGTTTTTCCAGGCGCGGGTCGTTTGCCGACAGACCCTCGGCGTGCAGATAACCGGGGCTGACCACCTTGATGTCATGCCCTTCCACCTTTGCCTCGGCACCGCGGCCGGTGAGGTTACGAAATTCGGATGCGGCAGGGAGAACGATGCCGCGCGCTTCGGCGGCATGCAGGATGCCCTTGGCGATGGGATGTTCGGACTGACTTTCCAGGGCCGCCGCCAAGCGCAGGCAGGCGGATTCATCCAGGTCGCCGAGCGGGATGCTGTCGGAAACTCCGAAGCGCCCTTCGGTGAGCGTTCCGGTCTTGTCGAACACGACCGCCTGCAGATTTCTAGCGCGCTCGAAGGCGGCCCGGTCGCGGATCAGCAGGCCGTGGCTCGCCGACAGGCTGGTGCTCACCGCCACAACCAGAGGCACTGCCAGTCCCAGTGCGTGCGGGCAGGCGATCACCATCACCGTCACCGCCCGTTCGATAGCGAACTCCAGATCGCGCCCCAGCCCGAGCCAGACAATGAATGTCAGCGAGCCCCCGCTCAAGGCAATGGCGGTCAGCCATACTGCCGCCCGGTTGGCCAGATCCTGGCTGCGGGAGCGGGATTCCTGGGCGCGCCGCACCATATCCATCACTTGAGCCAGATAGGTCTCATCCCCAGTCTTGCGTATCTCCAGAGTGACGGCACCCTCGCCGTTAACCGAGCCGCCGATCACCTCCGCACCTTCGCCTTTTTCCACCGGTTTGGACTCGCCAGTGAGCATCGATTCATCCAGGATGGTCTGGCCGGAAATAATCACCCCATCCGTAGGTACCCGTTCGCCCGGTTTGACCAGCACCCGGTCGCCGGTTTGTAAATCGTTCACTGGCACGTCCTCGGTCGCGCCATCTGGAGACAGACGATGCGCCTCGGCAGGCAGCAGCCGCACCAGGGCCTCCAGCGCGCCGGAGGCGCCCATTACCGATTTCATCTCGATCCAGTGGCCCAGCAGCATGATGTCGATCAGGGTGGCCAGTTCCCAGTAGAACCCCATGCCGGACAAGCCGAAGGTGACCGCACTGGAGTAGAAGTACGCCGCACTGATGGCCACCGCGATCAGCGTCATCATGCCGGGCTGGTGCTTCCGGAGTTCTTCTCCGAACCCCTTCAGGAACGGCCAGCCGCCATAGAAGAACACAATGCTGGAAAAAGCGAACAGGACATAAGCATCACCGCGAAAAGCTAGTGGTGCCGCGAGCCCGAGCATGTCCCACAAACCGGGAGACAGGGCTAGGATGGGCAAGGTGAGGATCAGGGAAATCCAGAAGCGCTTGCGGAAATCGGCGACCATGTGAGCATGGTGGCCATGAGTGCCGTGCTCTGCGTCGCCGCCGTGGGGATGGCCAGCGTGTCCGGTTCCACTGCCCTCATGGAGGTGAGACGAATTGGCATTCATGGCCTGCACTCCTTATGGCAACGCACGACGCCTGAGGCCATCAAGGGTATGCGCCTGCCGTAGCGTTGCCCCTTCAGGCTATCCGGTGAAGAACGGCTAATGACTTAACTGGCCCAAGAGCTCCCGTCGTAGCTCATGCGGCGTCGGTTGTCCCCGGAAAACGCCTTCATCGTTCACGAGGAGGTTCGGGGAATGCCGAATGGCGTGCGCCATGACCACGTCCGGCTCGTCCTCGACAAACAACATCTCGAATGGGATGGTCCCTATCCCTGAGTTCTTGTTGCAAGCTCAAATCGTGACTGCAACTCCTGGTCGCAATAATCTTGACGTTCATGAAAACCGTCTTGCCTTATACAAAATACGATCTGACCGTCTCCATTAACAGCAGACTCGATCGTTACCCAGAGATTCGATGAGACGCATAGCATGTCCCAACCTATTCCCTCCATACGCCGGTTGCCTCTATGTCATGACTACTGTCATTTCACGCTGTGGCCTTCGCCGCGAACCTTGCGCTGCACCTGAAGGGCAGTGAGGCCGTCATGTCGCCCTTGTTCGTTGTAAAGCACGTCGATGACCACCCCTTTGTCGTCGAACTCCAGGGTATAGATGCGCACACCGTAACCCGGCCCGGTTTCGTAGACGGTATGCTTTTTCGTTGTGGGATGCTGGTAAGTTTTGGCTTGCTTGTCCCCCACCTCGTATACCCAGCCTTCCTTGCCGTTGGGCAGGATTAAGGTATGGACGGCTTTACCATGGTGACTGAAGGCGGCTTGTTTGGTGATGACGCCGAGGGGGTAGGTGCGCAACACCACCTCTGGCGCCACTTCATCAGTGAAGCTCGGGGGCATGGGCAACGGAGCCGCATACCCAGCAAGTGTGGTGGTCGCCGCGGCAATGGCAATAGTCATCGTCCACAGCACGTTCGAAACAGACTTCATGATCGTCCTCCTTTGTTTGGCCGGCAGCATTCGCGACGATCATTGGATCACCGGATAGTCACGGCTTTACTCTGTCAGATCGGCGCGCCGTTTCAGGAACGCATCCCGATCGATTTCACCGCGCGCATAACGTGCTTCCAGAATGTCCAGAGACGTGCGCTCAGGTTTTCCATCCCGGCCGCTGATGACGTTGCGGATGACCAGGGCGATCAGCAGGACAGGAATGAGCCAAATCAGGATCATCCCCCACTCCATGCCGTAATGTTCAAAGCCAAGCATGTGCTAGCACTCTTGTCCGGCGCTCAGGATCTCGCTCATTTGGCCGGTTTCTCGGGGCTGCCCGGGGGCATGCCCATGTTCATCTGCATCATGTCCATGCGCTTTTCCATCATGTCCATGCGCTTGGTCATCATGTCGTCCTGCCCTGCCATGCCGCCTTGCATGCCCTGGCCCATCATTCCCCCTTTGCCCCCCATCATGCCCATGCCGCCGCCCATCATCCCGTCTTTCATCATCGGACAGTCCATCATGCCGCCCATCATGCTTTTCCCTGCCATCATGTTTTCCTGCATGGTCTGCATATGCTCCTGCAGCAGCCTCTGGCGCTGAGCCGGGTCTTTGGACTTGGCCATCTGTTCCAGCTGGCTTTGCATGCGTTTGGTATTGGCCTGCATCTTCTGGATCGTCTGCTCGGCAGCGGGTGCTACCGCGCCGGCTTTCTGATCGGGATGGTGCGCGTCATCCGCGAGAACGGGTTGCATAGCCAAAGCGGAAAGCGTCAGCGTGGCAAATAGTGTGTGGCGTTTCATGGTTAACTCCTTTGCGTGGGGAAAATGAGCATTACGGTTGGACAACTTCGAGCGTGGTCACGGTGAGGACGCCATTGACTTTCTCGGCCAGAAATCTGATGCGGTTGTCCGGCTTAACCCGATCGAGCCAACTTGCATCCTGGACGCGGAATACCATAGTCATAGCAGGCATACCGAGATTTTCCAGGGGGCCGTGCTTGATGGTTAGCCTGCCCTGATCCTTGTCGATTTTCTTCACCTGGCCTTCGGATAACGTCGTGGTCATGGTCGCATGGCTCATTGCATTGCCATGACTGATATGACCCACGTCGGCCCAGGCTGGCAGGGCTAGGAACAGGGTGACGAGAAGGGTTGAGAGGCTGCGTTTCATGGAGGTCTCTTTCAATAGCGGGCGTAGGTTTGGGGAATGCCATCGTTGTTCACGAGCAGGACATCGTAATGATCCTTGCGGCTGCCCTGTTCCATGCCGGGCGAGCCCATTGGCATGGCAGGAACGACCAAGCCGCGCGCCTTGGGTTTCTCTCTTAACAGGCGCTTGATTTCCCTGGCCGGCACATGTCCTTCCACCAGATAGCCGTTAACCTCGGCGGTATGGCAGGATCCGTAGCCGGGCGGTACGCCAAGGCGATACTTCTGCTGCACCACGTTGTCTGTGTCGTGGCCTCTGACGGTGAATCCATTCGCCTTGAGATGATCAATCCACTTATTGCAGCACCCGCAAGTCGGGCTCTTGTAGACATCAATCACCGGACTTGCTGGAGCAGCCCAGGACGCCTGGGAAAGACTGCCGATGAGAAGAAGGCTGACAACAATATTCTTCATCCAATGTCCTTGTTCAGGAGTGAGGTCAGTATGGAATGGGGCTTGCCACATTAACCTGACGCAGAGATTACATTTGTGTCATCTTCGGCCCAGATAAGTCGTTGGCGCGCCGTGGGGAGTCTTGGCCTTTGGAAGGCTCTTGAGATCATTGCCATCGGCCTTTCCACTCCAAGGCTCCTGTCGTTACTTGAAACAGAGGTATCGAGCCTTTTTCGACCGATAAAAAGGGACATTCATGTTTGAAACAGTGCTGAGCCTGGAGAGCTTTTTGGCTGCGTGTACTCCCCGCCGAACCTGCCGCCCCATGCTTGCGCTCCCAAGGATTGGGGGATACTCCAGTCACGGCAGTGTTCGTTCGAACACAAGCCCGGCGATAACGACTGTCTGACAGCGCGGAAAACCAGTTGCAGCCTGGTTGATCCGGGCACTTTGAAGCATCGGTCGTGTTAAGGCCAGCCCCTCCGGATTGGCTCGATGTTCAGATCACTACATCTGGCCGGACATAGAGGATGTAGAAGTTGGTGGCGTCCGCTGCATAGGCGTGAAACGACCCTGTAGCGCGGTCTGACCAGATAACGCGACGGAAACCACGACCTTCATGTCGGGCGCAAGCTCGAATTTACTTGAGCCTTTCATTTGATTGTCGCCAGCGGGCACGAGCTTCACACTGGCCTTGCTCTTGCTGGAAAGTATGGTTGCGGTGCCCGTTGCGCCCTGGGTGTCAATTTTTTTGCCAGCGTGGTCCGTAATATAGACGCTCACTTCGTTGGTTTTTACCACCAGTTCATAGTGGTACTGCTGCACCATGCGTAACTGACCGCCATGAGGCGCGGTTTGGGTGTCGAGATATTCGTCGCTATGGGCAAACGCGCCTTGCGCGAAGAACATAGTCAAGGCGAGGACGGATGGTTTCAGGTATTTCATTTTGTGGCTCCACAGATAAGGTTTGAAAAGGGACTGCTATTTTTGGTTCTTCACATTCCGTTCATTTTTTGCTGGATCAGAAGTTTTCCTTACTGCCTTGTGCCAGCAGCTTCATCATCGGTTTTTCGCCCCACAGGTAAAACATCACCGGCGTAAGCAGGGTATCCAGCAGCGTGGAACTCACCAGACCGCCAAAAATCACCACCGCAACCGGATGCAGGATTTCCTTGCCCGGATCGCCTCCGGATAGCATCAGCGGAATCAGGGCGAAGGCCGCCACCAGTGCGGTCATCAGCACGGGTGTCAGACGTTCCAGGCTGCCGCGAATGATCATTTGCTTGTCGAATGTTTCGCCCTCGTGCGCCACCAAGTTGATGTAGTGGCTGATTTTCAGGATGCCATTGCGTGTGCTGATGCCGGCCAGGGTGATAAATCCGATCAGGCTTGCCACCGACAATGTGCCGCCGGATAGCCACAGCGCAATGACGCTGCCCACCAGAGCCAACGGAATATTGCCCATGATCATCAGCGACAGCACGGTGGATTTGTAACGGCTGTAGAGAACCAGGAAGATCATGGCCAATGACACCAGAGACAGCCCGGTAATCAGTTGGCTGGCTTCTTCCTGTGCCTGAAATTGGCCTTCCAGCTTGGTGAAATAGCCTTCTGGCAACGGAAATTTGGCGAGCTCGGCGCGGATGTCGCGGATGATCTGCGCCATGTCGGTGCCGTCGCTGTTGCCCATCAGCACCATGCGGCGGCGGCTGTTTTCGCGCAGGATCTGGTTGGGACCGTCGCTGTCCTGGATTTCGGCGATGAGGCGCAATGGGATGCGTCCACTCGGCGTTTCCACCAAGAGATTGCTCAAGCCTTGCGCGCTACGGTCGGTATCTGCAAGGCGAATCACCACGTCGAAGCGGCGGTTGCCTTCGATCACCTGTGCTGCGGTGGCGCCGTTGGAAAGCGTCTCCAGTGCAGTGTTGATTGCTGCCGGGGTGACGCCATATTGCCTGGCCTTGGCGTAATCGACACGGATTTGCAGTTGCGGAATGCGCACTTGTTTTTCCAGTTGCAAATCAACCAGGCCAGGGACCTTGGCAAGTCGGGTTTGCAGATCCGCTGCCAGGCCGCGCAGCGTGTCCACGTCGTCGCCGAAAATTTTCAGCACGATCTGCGCGCGTACCCCGGACAGCATGTGGTCGAGCCGGTGCGAAATGGGCTGACCGGTATTAACCGAGGCGGGAAGCGGTGCGAGGTGGTCGCGGATGTCCTGCAGAACGGCCTCGCGGGAGCGGCCGGATTTTTTCAGATCTGCGTCGATCTCGCTGTAGTGCACGCCTTCCGCATGCTCGTCCAGCTCGGCGCGACCGGTACGCCGCCCCACCTGGGTCACCTCCGGCACTTGCAAAATCAGTTGTTCCGCCAGGGTGCCGATGCGGTTGGATTCCGACAGGGAGGTGCCCGGATTCATCACGGCCGTGATGGTGAGCGTGCCTTCGTTGAACGCGGGCAGGAAGGAGCGGGCGAAGAACGGCACGGCTGCGGCGGCGAGCGCCACCGCGAGCAGGCCTGCGCCCAGCACCAACTTGCTGTGGTCAAACGACCATTGCAACAGGCCAGCGTCCCATTGCTTGAGATTTTTGACGACCGGACTGTCGTCGTGCTCCAGCCGCTTCATTTTCGGCAGCAGGTAGTAGCACAGCACCGGCGTCAGCGTGACCGACACCAGCATGCTGGCGAGGATGGACACGATGTAGGCGACACCCAAAGGCGCGAACAGCTTGCCCTCGATGCCGGACAGCACGAACAGCGGCACGAACACCAGTACGATGATGAGCGTGGCATAGACGATGGCGGAACGCACTTCCAGCGTGGCTGCGGCGATGACTTCCAGTACGGGTATTTTGTCTCCCTGCGCACGGTTCTGCCTCAAGCGCCGGAATACGTTCTCTACCCCCACCACCGCATCGTCCACCAGTTCGCCGATGGCAATGGCCAGGCCCCCCAGCGTCATGGTGTTGATCGACTGCCCGAAATATTTGAACACCAACACCGTGATTAGGATAGAGACGGGAATCGCCGTGAGCGAAATGAAGGTGGTGCGGAAATTGAGCAGAAACAGGAACAGCACCATCGCCACCATGATGGCGCCGTCACACAAGGCCTCTTCCACGTTGCTCACCGAGCTTTCGATGAAATTCGCCTGCTTGAACAAGATGTCTTTAGCCGCGATCCCGGCTGGCATGTTCTTGTTCAGCTCCGCGAGCGCCGCCTCGATTTCGCGCGTAAGCTTGATCGTGTCCGCTCCAGGCTGTTTCTGTAACGACAGGATCACCGCGGGCTTGCCCATGAAGCTCGCGTCGCCGCGCTTCAGGCGGGCGGCGAAGCCCACCTTGGCGACTTGCTTGAGCAGAACAGGGGTCCCTTCACGGTAGTCGATCACCAGGTCCTGTAAATTTTCCAGTTTGGTGGTGCGCCCGATATTGCGGATCAAATATTCCTGTGCCTGCGACTCCAGGAAACCGCCGCTGGTGTTGGTAGCGAAATTCGCCAGTGCCTTTTCAATTTGTTCCAGGGTGATGCCGAGGCGGCCGAGGCTGACCGGATCGGGCGTCACCCGGTATTGCTTCACTTCGCCGCCGATGGGAATCACTTGCGACACGCCCGCGATCGTGAGTAGCCGCGGACGCACCACCCAGTCCGCCAGTTCGCGCACCTGCATCGGACTCGCATGGGCAGGGTCGGCGGTCATCGCAATCAACATGATCTCGCCCATGATGGAACTGATCGGCCCCATCTGTGGCGTGATACCGGCGGGAATCTGCTCACGTACCAGGCTTAGACGCTCGGCGATCTGCTGGCGGTTGCGGTAAATATCCGTGCCCCAGTCGAACTCCACGTACACGATGGACAACCCGATGCCGGAAACCGAGCGCACCCGCGTCACGCCCGGCAGTCCGTTCATCGCCGTCTCGATGGGAAAGCTGATGAGCTGCTCCACTTCCTCCGGCGCCATGCCGGCGGCCTCGGTCATCAGCGTCACGGTGGGCTTATTGAGATCGGGGAACACGTCCACCGGCAGCTGTTTCAGGCTGAGCGTGCCGTATACCAGCAGCAGGAGCGACGCAGCGATGACGAACAGGCGTTGGCTCAGGCTGGATTGAATGATTGCTTTAAACATGTAGGTCTCTCAGCGGATCTGCGTAAGCAATGCCGCTCCCTGCGTCACCACCCGGTCGCCATCATGCAACCCCTCCAGCACCGCAACCGTATTGGCGTCCAGCGGCTGCACGCCCACCTGTTTCGGCACGAAGCGTTCGGCGGCGGCGTGCACCCACACGATGGTTTCCCCATTGTTGTTTTTCATGAGGCTGCCTTGCGGCACGGGAATGCCACGGATGGTTTGCTGGGATTGCACGAACACATTCACCGGCTGGCCCACGCTCAACGTGGGGAAGGGAGGCTTGATAGCGAACTGCATGGGAAGCGCCTGTTCGCGCAGTTGATAACTTTGACCGATGAACGCCAGCGTCAATGGCTGGTTGCCGGAAGTCGCGGCGGAAGCGCTCGCCACCTGTCCGACCAGCGTGGTGTCGTAGGCAACGGCCTCCACCCGGAGCCTAGATGGATCAAGCACTTCAAACAGGACTTCCCTGGCTTCCACCACTTGTCCCGCGACCACATCGGCCCGGCTCACCACGCCGGAAACCGGCGCGCGCAGGGCTTCGCGCTGGAACAGACTGGCCGCCACCGCCGCCTTGCGCGCCTTGAGGCTTGCCGCTTCAGCCCGCGCTGCGTCGATCTCCTTTTGCGGCAGGCTGCCCACCAATTGCTCCAACCGCTCTGCGCGCTTTTCAGCCAGGAGCAGATTGCTTGCCAGTTCGGCCAGTTGCGCCTGCTGATTACCCTTGTCTATGTTGCTGGCGGCGGGTTCGATGTAGGCCAGAACTTTCCCTTTCCCCACCTTCATGCCCAAAGTGGGAAAGCCGCCGGCGGGCGCGACAATGCGCCCCGACTGGCTGGACTGCACGCGTCCGCTGAAATTCGGATCGGCACTGACATGGCCGTTGAGCTCAAGCGTTTTGGCAATGTCGCGCGTCTTGACCAGCTCGGTGCGGATGCCGAGCAGCCGCTGCGCGGGCTTGGGTGCAAAAATGCTGCCGTCGGGCAAACGCACGGGGGAAGCCTGCGCGGCGAACGCTACGGTGTTCATCGCAGCAGCAACGGGTGCGGCTTTGGGCTTGTCGCCATGATCTTCGTCGCCGTGGGCATAGCCGGGATTGCTGTGCCCGCCGAGCAGGAAAGCCGCACACACGGGCAACACCAGGCTTGATGCCGCACCCTTGCGGCGGCGGATGCGTTTGAACAGCGCAAACAGCGCGATGGCGCCTGTTAAGCCGCCCGCCGCCCATTTTCCGTAGTCGAGCCAGGCGCGGCCGCGGTCTTCGCCGGGCTTCAAACCGGGTATTTGCAAGGTGCCGATCAGCAAATCCTCCAGGCCGGCTGCTTCCACTCTCACCACAACCTCATGCGTGCCGGGCTGCTTCAGCCAGTCCGCAGCGGCCGTGTAACTGCCGTCTTTCGTCGCCAGTAGCTGAAGCTTGCGTCCGTCACTTTCCAGTTCGATTTTCGCGTTGAGGATAGGCTCGTTGGTGGCGTAGCGGTCGGCAAAGACCGTGAGCTTGCCGTCCTGAAGTACACCCAGCAGTTCTACATCGGGTGATTTCAATTCCAGCAGCGACCCGGACGCAGACAAGCTGACTGGCGCGCGTGCCTCGTTGCCATGGTCTTCGTCGCCGTGGGCAAAGACGAAGCGCGGCATCAGCAAAACCAGTATCCATGGCAAATAAATGGCCATTTTTTTGATTGTCGTCACGGCAAGACTCCCAGAGCTTGATTGAGGCGGGCGCGCGACAGCGCCTGCGCGATTTCTTGTTGGTTGCAAGCCTGCCCGGCGTCAAACGCGGCCGCTCGGGCGCGCAGCAGGGCGAATAGGTCGGTTTCGCCGAGATCGAAGGATTTCTGGATCAGTTCAAGGTTTTCCTGCGTTGCGGCTCGCTGCTGCTGCGCCATCTCCAGCAGTTGACCGGTGGCTTGCAAGCTTTGCTCCGCCTGCTGTATCTGGAATTCCAGCGTGAGCCGGGTGCGGTTGTATTGGCTTTGCGCGTCGGCAAGGGCGGTTTGGGCAGCGCTGATGAGCGGCAGGTTGCGCGCATCGGTGGACAAGGGCAGGCGCATGGAGATGATTACGGAGTCGGCGTAAGGGTCGTTCAGGCTGCCACGCTCCCGGCGCATACCGAGCCCAAGCTCTGGATTGTCGCGGCGCGATTCGATTGCCAGGCGTACTTGCGCCTGCGCCGTTTCGATCGCTTTGCGCGCATCTTCCAGCAACGGATGGTCGTCAGGCAGGGGCTTCGGCAGCACGCTTTCCGACATGTCGTCAGGCAAGGCTGTCATGCCGGTGAGAGTGGCATAGGTTTGCTGAGCCTGGAGTAGCCGGGTACGGCTTAGCAAAACCGCTGCCTGGGCGGTGCGCCATTCATTCTGTGCCAGATTCAAATCGGTCCTGGCCAACTCTCCTGCCCGAACCCGCCGGGCGACATCGTCCGCCAGTTTTTTCGCAGTGCGCGCGCGCGCTTCGTCGAGCTGGATTTGGGCCTGAGTCTGGCGCACTTGCCAGATAGACTCGCGCAGTTCTCCCGCCAGTTTCAGGCGCAACGCACGAATACTGGCTTCCAGGCTACCCTTGCCGGCTTGCGCCTGGCGTTGCCGCGCATCGCGCTGACCGGGCAGCCAGATGGGCAAAGCGATGCCGGCTTCCCACTCGTTCAAGCCCGCATTGTTGGTCAACTGATCGCCGCGATGGCTCAAAATGACGGCGGGTGAGCCGGGCAGCAGACTGTTCGCGGCGACGATCTGGGCATCGCTTTCCGCGCGCCTTGCCTCCAGGATTTGCGCTTGGGGGCTTGTTTCCCAGGCTTGATCCAGAGTTGCGCGCAGGCTGACGGCGTAAACGGGGTTCGTGAGCAGCAAGCCAACAAAAATCAACAGGGTGCGACGCATGATGTTCTCGAATATTCAGGTTAAGTCGCAAGAAAACTCAGTCGTCTGGCGAATGCAGCCTATCGATACCGTCAGGCCATTTTCGGTCACAGCGCCAAGGCGCGCGTTTGACGGTATCCTGCGGATGTGTGCCCAACATCAATCTGACAAGCCGATTACAAATCTGTAATGCGCACCTTCATCGGGAGTGAGCTGTGGCAGGATGCTTCTATCCAGTCTGATGTTCCGACCATGAAAATCCTGATCGTCGAAGACGAGCCCAAGACGGGCGATTACCTGAAGCAAGGTCTCACCGAGGCCGGTTTCGTCACGGATCTGGCTCGCGAGGGATGGGATGGGCTGGAACTTGCCAAAGCGGGGCACTACGATCTGATGATCCTGGATGTGATGCTGCCCGGCATCAATGGCTGGCAGGTGCTCGAAGGCGTTCGCCGGGCTGGCATGGACATGCCAGTGCTGTTTTTGACTGCACGCGACCAGGTCGAAGACCGGGTCAAGGGGTTGGAATTGGGTGCCGACGATTATCTGGTGAAGCCCTTTGCTTTTGCCGAGCTGCTGGCCCGGGTGCGCTCCCTGGTTCGCCGGGGGCATGCCAGTCTGGAATCCGCTGTCCTCAAGGTTGCCGATCTGGAACTGGATCTACTACGGCGACGCGCCACACGAGCAGGGCGCAAGATCGAGCTGACAGCCAAGGAATTCGCCCTGCTCGAACTGTTTCTGCGCCGCAAGGGCGAGGTGCTGCCGCGCAGCCTGATTGCCTCCCAGGTATGGGACATGAATTTCGACTCCGATACCAACGTCATCGATGTGGCGGTGCGGCGGCTGCGAGTCAAGATTGACGAGGGGTTTGAATTCAAGCTTATCCACACCGTGCGGGGAATGGGCTACGTGCTGGAAACCTTCCCGGCAAATGCGGAACCATGAAAATCTTGTCGCTGACTGCCCGGATTAGCCTGCTTTTCGCCGTGGCGGCTTCCCTGGTTCTGCTGACGACGGGCTATTTCCTGACGCAAGTGGTGGAGACCCATTTCGAGGAGGGGGATCGAGACGAACTCAATGGCAAGCGGGCACTCATCCAGAATTTGTTCAAGCACACTTTTACCCAGGCGGAATTGGATTCTCTGCCTCAACAACTGAATGACGCCCTGGTCGGCCACCATGGTCTCGCAGTGGCGGTAATGGATGCGGCGGGCAATATCTGGTTCGCCACGTCAGGCGCGGTTTTCCCACGCACGCTGCTGCAAGATTGTCAAACTCAGCCGATAGCCTGTACGTCCGGCGCCTTGCGGCAGTGGAAGCAGGCCGGGGTGAGCTACCGAGGCATGGCCGTGTCGATGACGACAGGCAGCGGCAAGCGCTACACCGTAGCGGTCGCACTGGACATCGAACATCATGATCTCTTCATGAATAAGTTCCGGTCAGTGCTGGCTCTCGCCATCGCTTTGGCCGCCCTGGCCACAGCCAGTCTGGGCTGGGTAGCCACCCGATGGGGGCTTTCCCCCTTGCGCCAAGTCACCGATATGGTGGCGGGCATGTCTGCCGAACATTTGGCAGAACGCTTGCCGACTACCGATTTACCGGTGGAACTCAAGCCTCTCGCAACTGCTTTTAACGCCATGCTGGCTCGTCTGGACGATTCCTTTCGGCGTCTTTCCGCGTTCTCTTCTGACATCGCGCACGAACTTCGCACACCCATTTCCAACCTCATGACCCAGACCCAAGTGGCACTTTCCAGTGCACGCAGTAATGATGAATACAAGGAGGTTTTGTACTCTAGCCTGGAGGATTATGAACGCATGGCGCAGATGGTTGGCGACATGCTCTATCTTGCACAGGCCGACAATGGCCTGCTCAAACCGGGTCTGGAAGAAGTCAATCTGGCCAATGAAACCCAGAATTTGTTTGATTACTTTGAAGCCTGGGCAGGAGAGCGTGGCGTTTCGCTGGCCCAGACAGGGTCGGCCACCGTTCCTGGCGACCGACTGATGTTGCGGCGCGCGCTCAGCAACCTTATATCGAACGCCATCCAGCACACTCCACCCGGCCAAACCGTGTATGTATCCTTGGCCAGGCACGGGGGGCAGGCCACCGTTTCCGTCGAGAACCCGGGCACGGATATCCCGGCTGAGCACCTCCCCAGACTGTTCGACCGGTTCTACCGTGTTGATCCATCGCGTCAGCGCAAGGGAGATGGAGCTGGGCTGGGGCTTTCCATTGTCAAATCCATCGTTGACGCCCATGGCGGCTCAATCACAGTGATGTCTGCTGATCAAACAACACGGTTCCAACTCACTTTGCCTGCTTTGGAGAAATGATGCTCATACTCCTGATTTGCCGATCACTCACAGAGCGGTGAAGGCCTATACCAGACCGGAAATCGCGTATCGAAGTCCTATGAATGAAGCTCCTTTCACCTCCTAAGGAGCTCATCATGGATGCCATCCCTAATACCGAACATGTTCACGTGCCTTGGAACAAAGGCAAGTTGACCGGCCAGAAGCCGCCCCTGAAGCTTGAGGAAACCCGGGCGATTCGGATCCTCTTCAACTGACCAGACGCACACGGGAACTGGCCCTATTCAACCTGGCTATCGATAGCAAGTTACGTTGTTGTGACCTTGTTGCGCTTCGGGTCAGGGATATTGCCAAGGAAACCAGATTGCCCCGCGCGCTTATGCCAGGATCGTCGATAAATGGATTGCCTCCATCGGGCTTGATCCTTCCGTCTACGGCACACATACGATATCTTGGAGTTGAGGTGGATGACGCTCTGGATATTGCGGAGCAAACGGATGTTTAAGTGTTGAAGCTAGGCAGCGACTGTTCCAGGAATGGCCGCTGTCGGCTTACTACCGACATTTGAACTGCAAGTTGTGACGGTCTGTGGTTCAAAAATGCCAATTTGCATCGTTGTAAGCGGACTTTGATGGGTGTCCGGTTGTGGAGAGCATGACTGGCCGAAAAGGCCGATACCAGGCACCCCTTAAGATCAGCCTGGTTGGCTGCCAAGGGGCGATGGTAGCCCCAACAATTCAGTCAACAAGTACCTGTTTGGCTGACTATCCAGCCTTCAACGCATTCCCTATCACCTCTGCCACATCCTTCGCCAGCCCCTCGACCGCCGCGATGCGTTCCAGCGCGGCGCGCGCATGCGCCTGTCGGTCGGCGTCAAACTGGCGCCAGCGGTCGAAACTGCGCGCGATGCGTGACGCCACCTGCGGGTTCATGGCCTGTAGTTCGCTGATCACATCCGCTGCCAGGGCGTAGCCGTTGCCGTCGGCGGCGTGGAAGTGGCGCGGGTTGGCGCCGCAGAAGCCGCGGATCAGGGCGTAGACGCGGTTGGGGTTTTTCAGGTCGAAGGCGGGGTGCTGCATCAGCGCCCGTACGTGGGTGACGGTTCCGTGCAGGCGCGAGGTGGCCTGCACGGAGAACCACTTGTCGATGACCAGGGCTTCGGTTTGCCAGCGCGTGTAAAAGTCGGCAAGTGCCGCTTCTCTCTCGGGCAAGTCGAGGTTGGCGAGTGTGGCGAGCGCAGCGATTTCGTCTGTCATGTTGCCGCCAGCCTTGAGCTGGACGGCGAGGCGCGGCACGACAGACGATTTCAGATAGTCGGTATCGCTTTCGGCCAGGTAGGCGAGGCAGGCATTGCGCAGCGCGCGCTGACCGACCTGCGCGCCGTCGGGTGCGTAGGCTGCGGCGGGGGCAAGGGCCGTCCACACGGCTTCGAATGAGTCGCGCAGGCGGGCGGCGAGGTGGCGGCGCAGGGCCACGCGCGCGGTATGGATGACGTCGGGGTCGATGATGCCGCCTTGCGCAACCACGGCTTCAGCGAGCACGGTCTCGGCGGGCAGGTTGAGTGCTTCGGCGGCGAGTGCGGGGTCGCCGCGCAAGCCGTCGTCGAGTACGCGTCCGCAGGCGGCAACGAAGGCGTCGGGTATCCAGTCGCAGCCGACACCGCCGGCTGCGATGCCGGCGAGCAGCACGCGCGTCGCCAGTCGCTGGCCGGCCTCCCAGCGGTTGAAGGCGTCGGAGTCAGTCGCCATCAGGTGCGCGAGTTCGGCATCGGTCTGCTCGAATTCCAGTTGCACCGGCGCCGAGAAGTCGCGCAGCAGCGAGACGACGGGGGCGGCGGGTATGGCTTCGAAGACGAAGGTCTGAGTGGGCGCGGTCAGCGACAGGACGCGCGTGGTGCCGGAAGCCGCGGGCTCACCGGCAAGTTGCAGTGGCGCGTCGCGGCCGTCGGGAAGAACCAGTCCGAACGCGACGGGAATATGCAGCACGCCATCGATCACGGGCTGTCCCGATTCGGCCAGGCGCTTTTCGTAGGCGGTGGGCGCGAGGTGCTGGGTGAGCGCGAGCGTGTAGCGCTGGGTCTCGGCGTCATACGCGCCCGTGGCATGCAGGCGCGGCGTGCCGGCACGCGCGTACCAGCGGCGGAACTGTGCGAGGTCGACGCCGGACGCGTCCTGCATCGCCGCGACGAAGTCGTCGCAGGTGACGGCCTGGCCGTCGTGGCGCTCGAAATAGAGATCCATGCCGCGCCGGAAGCCGTCGCGCCCGAGCAGGGTGTGCATCATGCGGATGACTTCCGCGCCCTTGTTGTAGACGGTGGCGGTGTAGAAGTTGTTGATCTCTGCGTAGGAGGCCGGCCGGATCGGGTGCGCCATCGGCCCCGCGTCTTCGGGGAACTGGCCGACGCGCAGGGCGCGCACTTCCTGGATGCGGGTGACCGCGCGCGAATGGGTGTCGGCGCCGAATTCCTGGTCGCGGAATACGGTGAGACCTTCCTTCAGCGACAGCTGGAACCAGTCGCGGCAGGTCACGCGGTTGCCGGTCCAGTTGTGGAAATATTCGTGCGCGACCACGCGGTCGATGCCTTGGTAGTCGGCGTCGGTCGCAGTGTCCGGGCGCGCCAGCACGTATTTCGTGTTGAAGATGTTCAGGCCCTTGTTTTCCATCGCCCCCATGTTGAAGTCGCCGACGGCGACGATCATGTAGCGGTCGAGGTCGTATTCCAGGCCGAAGCGCTGCTCGTCCCAGCGCATGGCTTTCTTCAGCGCCGCCATGGCGTGGCCGCATTGGTCGAGCTTGCCGGGCTCGACGTAGATTTCCAGCTTGACCGGGCGGCCTGAGGCGGTGGTATAGCGGTCTTCGAGCACGTCGAGCTTGGCCGCGACCAGTGCGAACAGATACGCGGGTTTGGGGAAGGGGTCTTCCCAGCGCACCCAGTGCCGCGTCGCATCGTCCTCGCACGCGCCGGCTTTGGCGGGATTGCCGTTGGACAGCAGATGCGGGAAACGTGCGCGGTCGGCTTCCACCGTGCAGCTGAATGTCGCCATCACGTCCGGCCGGTCCGGGAAGAAAGTGATGCGCCGGAAGCCCTCGGCTTCGCACTGGGTGAAGTAGCCGTCTTTCGACTTGTACAGGCCGGAGAGTTGGGTGTTCCGGTCCGGATGAATGTGCACCGTGGTTTCAAGCCGAAACGTATCGGGCAGCGGCGCGACGATCGTCAGCCGGTCGTCGACACAGGCGTAGCGTGTCGGGTCGAGCGCGGCGCCATCCAGCGTCACGCTCATCAACTCCAGCGCTTCGCCGTTCAGCACCAGCGGGCTCGCTTGAGCCGCCGGATTGCGCCGGCAGGCGAGGCGGCTTTTGATTTCGGCATGGCCGTCGAAAATCGCCACGTGAAGATCGACCGCGTCGATCAGCCAGGCGGGCGGGGCGTAGTCCTTGAGAAACAGCGTGACGGGGGTGTCGGTACGCATGGCGTCTCCCAGGAATGCGCGGGCTTAAACGCCCTGTTTCAGGCTTGCTTCGATGAACACGTCCAGATCGCCGTCGAGCACTTTCTGCGTGGCGGAAACCTCGACGTTGGTACGCAAATCCTTGATGCGCGAGTTGTCGAGCACGTAGCTGCGGATCTGGTGGCCCCAGCCGACGTCGGACTTGCCGGCTTCGAGCTTGTCCTGCTCGGCCTGGCGCTTGCGCAGTTCGGCTTCGTAGAGCTTCGACTTCAGCATCGACATCGCCTCGGCGCGGTTCTTGTGCTGCGAACGGTCGTTCTGGCACTGCACCACGATGTTGGTGGGCAGGTGGGTGATGCGTACCGCCGAGTCGGTCTTGTTGATGTGCTGGCCGCCGGCGCCGGACGCGCGGTAGGTGTCGATGCGCAGGTCAGCAGGGTTGATGTCCACCTCGATCGAATCGTCGACTTCAGGATAGACGAACACGCTGGCGAAGCTGGTGTGGCGGCCGCCGGACGAATCGAACGGCGACTTGCGCACCAGGCGATGGACGCCGGTTTCGGTGCGCAGGGTGCCGTAGGCGTAATCGCCCTCGATCTTGATCGAAGCGGATTTGATGCCGGCGACGTCGCCTTCGGATTCTTCCAGCAGTTCGGCCTTGAAGCCCTTGCGTTCGGCGTATTTCAGGTATTGCCGCAGCAGCATCGACGCCCAGTCGCAGGCTTCGGTGCCGCCGGCGCCGGCCTGGATGTCGACGAAGCAGTTGCTGGGGTCGGCCGGGTTGTTGAACATGCGGCGGAATTCCAGCGTGGAGACGTCCTTCTCGATGCCGGCGATGTCGGCCTGAACGGCGGCGAGCGTGTCGTCGTCGTTTTCCTCGCGCGCCATCTCGAACAGCTCGGCGGCATCCTTCAGGCCCGACGCCACATGGTCTAGCACCTGCACCACGCCTTCCAGCGACTTGCGTTCACGTCCCAGTTCCTGGGCGCGGGCGGCGTCGTTCCAGAAGTCGGGGGCTTCGGACAGGCGGATGACTTCTTCTAGACGATCTTTCTTGTGATCGTAGTCAAAGAAACCCCCTGAGTTGGGTGGCACGCTCGCCCAGGTCGGCGAGTTTGGCTTCGATCTGATTGAGGCTTTCGGCTTCCATGATTGTGCTGTGGCTAGGCGGAAAAACCGTGCATTATAGCCCAGGCGGCGACCATCCCCAGCCCCACCGTTCCCATGCCGGCGATCGCGTGACGCGCCATCTTCCAGCCGCCGATGACGAGGGTAAGGGCCGATTTGAAGAACAGGTTGGCCAGTGTGGCGAGCGTGACGACATTGACCACCATGGCCACCGTCAACTTGTCCAGGCTATACAGCCGCAGGCTGGACAGGGTGATGGCGTCGACATCGGTCAGCCCCGATACCAGCGCCACGGCGTACAGCCCGCGCGTTCCCAGCCAGTCGGACAGCCAGGCTGCCGCCAGCAGGACCATCGCATACATCAGGCCGAAGCCCAAAGCCGTGCGCAGTTCGGTAGGGTTGGCCATCGCCAGAGGAGGTAGCGCACCCTGCGGCTGCAAGTGGCGTACCCCGAATGCGGCACCGAGGGTGCCACCGGCCAGCCCGCCAACCAGCACAGGCAGCAGGTGCGGCAACACCCCTGGCGCCAGCACGGCGGCCAGCACGCCGAGGCGCACCAGCACCACCAGGTTGGCCAGCACAATGACGATCACGGCGATCGGCATCATGTCCCGGCTGGCACGGGCGTGGCGGCTGAAGGCCAGGGTCGTTGCGGTGGACGACACCAGTCCGCCCAGCAAGCCCAGCATCACCGCGCCCCGTTCCTGGCCGGCCAGCCGCAGCGCGGCATAGCCCGCCAGGCCCACGCCCGCGATCAGCACCACCATCCACCAGATCTGATAGGGATTGAGCGCGCCATAGGGGCCGTAATTCCGGTTCGGCACCAGCGGCAGGATGATCAGCGCCAGCACCGAGAACTGCAGGACCGACAGCAGGTCGTGGCGGCTCATGCGCTGGCTCCAGCCGCGCAGTTCGGGCTTGAAATACAGCAGCATGGTTGAAACGATGCCCAGCATGACCGCCAGCTGGATTTCGTCGTGCCACACCATCACGCCGAGGCCGTAGCACAGCATCAGCGCCGCCACGGTCGTCGTCCCGGGGTCGCCGTCCTGGGGCGGCGATTGCAGATAGGCTGCGATCATCATCGCGCCGACCAGGAACAACCCCACCGCGATCAGCCACAATTCGCCCAGGGTCGTTGCGAGGTGTGCCGCCAGCACGCCGAGCAACGCCGTCAGGGCAAAGGTGCGCAGGCCTGCCTTCGCCGCCGGATTGCGTTCGCGCTCCAGGCCCATCAGGAGGCCGATCGCCAGTGCCACGACGTAGCGCGGCAACGAGGCCAGTTCGGGAGGCAACCAGTTGATCAGTTCTTTCATCAGTTGTGCGTTCAAAGGGATGCGTGGAATATCGTAGCGCCGGATGGACGCGGTTTTGCATGGCTTCCCGGCTTTGCAAAGCCGATCGATACGGCTATAGCAGATAGGCAGGCGGGGCGACGGCGAGCACTGCCTGCGCGTATTTTTGCATGCCCCGGCAATCAATCGCGCGAAACCGGTTTGTTTTGGGGATTTACAGGTTTAGAATAAATATTAGGATATTTATATATTGTTATTGAACGGAGAGAAACGCTCATGCTGCTTCGTCTACTTGCATTGATCCTGCTTGGCGGATTGGGCTGCTCGCAGGCCGAGGCGGATCTGAATGGCGCCAAGCTGTATGCGCGTAACTGCGCCGCCTGCCATGGCGAAAAGGGCACGGGCGGCATCGGCATTCCCCTCGCGCTGCCTTCGTTCCAGGCCAGCATCAGCGACGACTACCTGCGCAAGACCATCCACCTTGGCCGTCCGGGCCGGGTCATGCCAACCTTTTCCAGCCTGAAGGAAGATGAAATCGACGCCATCGTCGGCTACGTGCGCTCCTGGAACAGCGGACGGGCCGTCACCTATTCGGATAAACCGGTGCAGGGCAATCCGACGCACGGCAAGCAGCTGTTCCAGAAATACTGCGTCGCCTGCCACGGCGTCAATGGCGAAGGTGCAAAAGGCACAGGGGTGACGTTCTCGCGTCCGCGCGACCTGCCGATCATGGCGCCGGCGCTGCACAATCCCGGTTTCCTGGCCGCGGCGCCCGACGCCATGATCAAGGCCACGCTGATGAAAGGGCGCGAAGGCACGCCGATGGTTTCCTTCCTCAAGCAGGGACTCAAGGAAAAGGACATCGACGACATCGTCAGCTACGTGCGCAGCTTCGAGAAGCAGCCGCTTGCGGGCTCGGCGCAGGTATTGCAGGCGGAGAATCCAGTGATCGTTCGCGACTCGCCCTACGACCTGAAAACCACCGTGGAAAACGTCAAGACGGCGGTGACCACCCACAACTTCTTCTATGGGCGGGTGCAGACGCTGGAATATGGCCTGACCAAGCCGGAAACCGAAAACCCGAAACAGGTCATCGTCTATTTCTGCAACATCAGCCTGCTCAACCAGGCCCTGGCCATCGATCCGCGTGTCGGCATGTTCCTGCCTTGCCGCATCACCATCCTGGAAAAGCCGGACGGCAAGGTCCAGGTGATGTCGGTCAACCCCAAGGTGCTGAGCCGGCTGTTCAACAATTCCGAGTTGAATGAATTGTGCGAGCAGATGAAGCAGAACTACACCGCCATCATGGAGGAGTCGACGCTATGAAGAAACTGATGCAGAAAATGGGCGTTGCCGTCCTGGCATTGCTTGCCCTTGGTTCTCCCGCCCTGGCGGAAGACCTGATCATGGCGCGCATGAACGCCCCCTTTCCCGAGGCGATGACGCTGCTGCAAAGCGCCATTTCGTCCCGTGGCTATACGATCACCCGCCTGCAACAGGTGAACGAAAACCTGGCCCGGCGCGAATTCAAGAGCGACATGTACCGCGTGGTGTATTTCGGCAAGCTGGACGAAGTGCGGCAGGTGACGGCCGCCCATCCCGAACTGATCCCCTTCCTGCCGCTGAACATCACGATTTTTGCAGAAGGCGAACAGGCCATCCTGGTGGCGAGCCATCCGCAGGCGCTGCAGCAGTTTTTCCCGGATCCGGCCCTGAAACCCGTGCTGGAACGCTGGGAAAAGGATATGGACGAGATCATGGACGAATTGCGCGAAGGCGCCGACTCGTAAACGTAGCGTCTGCCGTCACGCGCTTGCCGCCCGGCAGCGTCGGGCGGAAATCAATGGACTATGATGAATTCACACGGTCTGCAGCCTGTCGTGATGAGGGCGGACGGTTGTGAGGCGCCCGGCTTTCCCGGACGTACGCACGTAAGCGAGGTGCATCATGTACAAGTCCATTCTGGTGGCGATCGATGGCAGCCAGACATCCGAACTGGCGCTGAACGAGGCCATTCAATTCGCCAGGGCGGCAGGATCGCGCCTGCGCATTGTCAACGTGGTGGATGAAGTGAACCTCAACTGGTCTGAATTCCCGAACACGGCGGAACTCTGGGACGTGCTGGTCGCTAGCGGGCGAGCGCTGCTCGGCAAGGCAGCTTCCACGGCAGCCGAGGCCGGCGTCGAGGCCGATACCCGGCTGATCGAACTGGACAGACTGGGCGATCGCATCCCCGATGCCTTGGCGCGCGAAGCCGACGCCTGGCCGGCCGATCTGATCGTGGTCGGGACGCATGGCCGGCGCGGTCTGAGCCATCTGTTACTGGGAAGCGTCGCCGAGGGAATCGTGCGTGTGGCGAGCAAGCCGGTCCTGCTCGTCCGCGGCAAGTAGCCGTGTTTTTCTCCCGTTTTCGATAAGGAGAGCAAGATGAACGCAAGGCTGAATGACGTGCTTGTACACATCAACGAAACGCTCGACGACGAGGCATTGCATCGTCTCGAGGAGGGCATCCGCCATGATGCGGGCGTGATATCGGTGGGACATCGCCCGGAAAAAACGCACATGATCATGGTGGTCTACGATACGGACGCCACCCGGGCGTCCAGCCTGCTCCATCGCTTCCAGGAGCGAGGGCTGCACGCCCAGGTTGTCGGGCTGTGAGGCCCGCCTGGCCCAGCAGACAGCCACCCGCGCCGGCGCGGGTGGCGTCATCCGACGATACCTGTCTCGCTCAGGCCGCTTGCTGCCTGTATTCCACCCACTTGGCCACCTGCTCGTCCCAGTCGTCGGAACGGAAGTAAGGGTTGGAACGCGGCTCCTTGATCATGTTGGGATCGACCGGGATATCCATGCCTTCGAGGAAGTTGGAGAGTCCGATGCGCTCGATCATTTCGCCAGTGCGCTCGTGGTCCAGCGCGTTCTCCGCGAAGAAGTCGAGGATGTTGCGGGCCAGTTCGTTCAGCTTCTCGAAGTCCTCGTCGGTTTCCAGCTTCATGAACGGAATGATCACGCTGCCCATGGTGGCGCCGATCTTCAGCACGCCCTTGCCGCCCACCAGGATGGACACGCCTTTGTCGTTACCGGGCAGCAGGCCGCCGGGAATGACATTCAGGCAGTGCATGCAGCGCACGCAGTTCTTGTTGTCGATGCACAGCGCATTGCCGTCGCCCAGCTTGGCAACCGAAGTGTGCGCGTCCACCCTGACCTGATCCTCGGGTACGACGGTGATGGCCTTGGTCGGACAGCGGCCGACGACGTCGTTGTAGAGGTCGTGCATGCCGTGCACCTTGTAATAGTCCTGCACCAGTGCCTCGTTGACGCGGATGTTGTCGCGCCAGGTGCCGATGGTGGCCATGTCGGAACGCTGGATGGCGTTGACGCAATCGTTCGGGCAGCCGGAGAACTTGAATTTGAACTTGTAGGGCAGGGACGGACGGTGCATGTCGTCCAGGTTGTTGTTGATGACGGTGCGTAACGCGCGCGCCTCGTCGAAACACGACATTTCGCAGCGTGCCGAACCCACGCAGGACATCGAGGTGCGCAGCGCCGGGCCGGCGCCGCCGAGGTCGAAGCCGATCTCATTGAGGCCGTTGAACACCGCCTGCACGTTCTCGCTGCTGACGCCCTGGAACATGATGTCGCCTGATTGGCCATGGAAGGCGATCAGGCCCGAGCCGCCGTTGTCGACCCACACGTCGCACAGCTTGCGCAGCAGGTCGGAGGTGTAGTGCATGCCGGCCGGCGGCTGCACGCGTAGCGTGTGGAATTCGGCGGCCTCGGGGAAGAGCGGCTTGCCGGATTTGTCCTTCAGCTCGGTGAAGCGCGGAATGATGCCGCCGCCATAGCCGAACACGCCGACCGTGCCGCCTTTCCAGAAGCCCTTGCGGGTTTCGTAGGAGGTTTCCAGCTGACCGATCAGGTCGGCCATCATGCCGTTGTCCTTGGCCAGTCGCTTCAGGCCAGTCACGAAGCTCGGCCACGGTCCGCTTTCAAGCTGGTCGAGCATGGGAGTGTCATAGAGGGGGCGAGTAGACATGGCAGTCTCCAGAGAATTAAGGAAGACCTTTTCCAGTCTAGACAATACCTGACTGATTTTCTCGGGATTACCCCAAATGGGTAGGTTTTTCTGTAACACATTGTTTTTGTTATGAGTGTGTGCGTCGTGCCAATGCCATTTTCCATGCCGTGCGCTTTGGTCGTGTTGGATAGGTGGTCCTCTGCGGCCGTAAGCCGCCTGGTGTGCTGTGGATCAGGCGCCGGCGTTTCGTGAATTCGATGTCCAACTTGTTTTATGAGAAGGCTGCTCTGGTACAGACGCCACGCAGAAATGATCGAGAGCCAGCGTGGCTGAAACCAGGAACAACTTGCTGCCGCCAAGCAAGACCGCTTGATGCGCGTTGCGTAACGTGCGCATGCCGGCTGGACCGACAGCGGTACCCTGTTGTTTAATAAACCGCGCAATCGGGGTAGACATGACGTGAAGAGGCAGGGTCGCGCGACGGAACCATGACCGTTATTCTCGATGAGATGGCCTATGCTGGTTGTAATCGAGGTGTGCGCTGGCCTTGGCCGGCCGCATCGACACGAACATCAGAATAAAAAATTTAAAGCGGAGGACAGTCCGAACCGGAAGGCTGAAGGAATGTACCGTGGCAACTGTCCTGATCATTGAAGACAACCCCCACAACATGAAGCTGGCGAGCTTTCTGTTGGAAAACGCCGGCTACACGGCATTGCAGGCGAGCGACGCGCAAGCCGGAATCGCGCTGGCGCGGATGCATCGGCCTGACATCATCCTGATGGATATTCAGCTACCCGGGATGGACGGGCTCGCCGCCACCCAAGTGATCAAGGCAGATGCCGGCTTGCGGCATAGCAAGGTTTTTGCGCTGACTGCCTTTGCCATGAAAGGCGACGAGGACAAAATCCGGGCGGCGGGCTGCGACGGCTATATCGCCAAGCCCTTCAATTACCGAAGATTTCTCGAAACGATCGCGGCCGCGCTGCCCGCCGACGCGACCATAGACCTGCAGGGAGAATAGGCACACATGGACGCCGCCGTCATACAAAAAACCATCCTGATCGTCGATGACGATGCCAAGAACCGGGCCCATCTCTCGCTGCTGCTGAAAGCCGAAGGCTATCGCACGTTCGAGGTGCAGACCGGCGAAGCCGCCCTCCAGTGGGCGACGACGGAGAAACCGGACCTCATCCTGCTCGATGCCATGATGCCGGGCATGGACGGCTTTCAGGTCGCGGCGGAACTCAAGGCCGCCGATGCCACCCGGGCCATCCCCATCATCATGGTGACCTCCCTGTCGGGACGCGAATCGAGGCTGGCCGCCCTGCAGAGCGGCGTCGAGGAATTCCTCACCAAGCCGGTGGACCGCGCGGAATTGTGGGTACGCGTCCGGAACCTCTTGCGGCTCAAGGAATACAGCGATTTTCTCGCCAACTACAACCACACGCTGGAAGTCCAGGTGAGGGAACGCACCGAGCAACTCGTCGAAAGCCAGTTCGACACGCTCTACACCATTTTGCGCGCGGCGGAATTCCGCGACGAGGAAACTGGTGCGCATATCCGCCGCATCAGCCACTATTGCAAGCATCTGGCTGGACAATTGGGGATGCCGCAGGACTTCGTCGAGACGATCTATCATGCGAGCCCACTGCACGACATCGGCAAAATCGGCGTGCCGGATATGGTCCTGCTCAAGCCGGGCCGCCTCGATTCGGTGGAGTGGGAGAGCATGAAGTCCCATTCCGAACTCGGCGCCAGGATCCTGGGCAGCGGGAGGAGTACTTCGCCCTACACCCGCATGGGTGCGGCCATTGCCCAGAATCACCATGAGAAATGGGATGGCAGCGGCTATCCCGGCCGGCTTGCGGGGGAAGCCATCCCGCTGGAAGCGCGGATCATGGCGATCTGCGACGTGTACGACGCGCTCCGCAGCGTACGTCCCTACAAGCTCGCGTTTACCCACGAGCAAGCCTTCAGCCTGATCGTCGAGGGAGACGAGCGGACCCACCCCAGCCATTTCGATCCTGCCGTACTGGCTGCGTTTACCCGCTGCGCCGACGTATTCAACGACATCTACCAATCGCACACCGACTGAGCGATGGCGCGCGCACCCACCTCCCCGACCACACCGACACGAACCTCGCCATGACAGAATCGACAGACTCCGGAAACGCCCGAGAGCGGGCCCTGTGGTACGGCCATGCGATGGAACAGCTGGTCGAGGTGGTGCAACGCCTGTCGATGGCGCGCGACCTGGCCACGGTGATGGACATCGTCAAACATGCGGCGCGTGCGCTCACCGGCGCCGACGGCGCAACCTTCGTGCTGCGCGACGGCGACAAATGCTTCTATGCCGACGAGGATGCGATCAGCCCCCTGTGGAAAGGGCAGCGTTTTCCCATGGATGTCTGCATCAGCGGCTGGGCCATGTTGAATCGGCAGCCTGCAGTGATCGAGGACATCTACGCCGATTCGCGCATTCCCGCCGATGCCTATCGCCCCACCTTCGTCAAAAGCCTGGCGATGGTGCCGATCCGCACCCTGGATCCGGTGGGCGCCATCGGCAACTACTGGGCGGAGCGGCATCAGCCGAGTCCGGAACAGGTGAAGGTGCTGCAGGCGCTCGCGGACACGACGGCGGTCGCGCTGGAGAACGTACAGGTCTACGCGGAGCTCGAGAAGCGCGTTCGCGAACGCACCCTGGAACTGGAAACCATCCTCGACAACATCCAGGTGGGCGTCGTTTTTTCCACCCACAACCGCATCGTGCGCGCCAATCCCAAGACAGCCGACCTGTTCGGCACGGTTTCGCCTGACGCGCTGGTGGGCACGCCGATCCGCTCGCTGCTGCAGCCGACAGGAAGCGGGACGCTATGGGGCGACTCCGGGCAGGAACGTGCGCCAAGCGAGATCTTCGATACCGAAATCCAGCTGAAGCGCCAGGCCGTTCCGTTCTGGGCGCACGTCGTCCACAAGCCGCTGGATCCCGAGCTTTATCCGGACGGCGCGATCTGGATGATCGACGATATCAGCGCAGCCAAGGAAAAGGAAAGCCTGCTCATCCAGATGCACCAGGCCGCCGAGGAATCGACCCGCTTCAAAAGCGAATTTCTGGCCAGCATGAGTCACGAGCTGCGCACGCCGCTCAACGCGATCATCGGCTTCTCGGAAGTGTTGCGCGACGGCCTGGTCGGCGAACTGAACGACAAGCAGCACGAGTATCTGTGCGACATATTCGACAGCGGCCAGCATCTGCTCGCGCTCATCAACGACGTGCTCGATCTATCCAAGGTCGAGGCGGGCAAGATGCACCTGGAACTGGAGAAAACCGATCCCATCCCCTTGTTGGGCGGCAGCCTCTCCATCGTCAAGGAGAAATCGCTGGCGCACCGGATCAGCCTGAAGCTGGAAGTGCCCGAGGAGATGGGGCCGTGCTGGCTGGATCCGCGCAAGCTCAAGCAGATCGTCTACAACCTGCTTTCCAATGCGGTCAAATTCACGCCGGAAGGCGGCGCGGTCACGCTGCATGCCGGCGTGGTGACGCGCGAGGCGGCGTTGCAGCGGGCAGACGATCTGCCCGAAGTGCGCACGCCGCTTCCCGAGAACGTCGATGCCTTCCTGCAGATCGACGTGTCCGACAGCGGCATCGGCATCGAGGCGGACGACATGGCGCGGCTGTTTCAGCCTTTCGTTCAGATCGACAGCTCGCTGTCCCGCCGTTTCGAAGGAACGGGCCTGGGTCTGGCGCTGGTACGCAAGCTGGCGGAGCTGCATGGCGGCGCCGTGCGGGTGGCCAGCCTGCCCGGCCGCGGCAGCCGCTTTACGGTATGGCTGCCTTACCGCGACACGCCCGGCGAATCAGACAGGCAGGCCATCCTGGTCCGGCCCGATGCCATGCCGGTGGTGGCGGAAGCACCGCGGGTGCTGGTGGTGGAGGACAACAACCAGGCGGCCGATCTCATCCGCATGCAACTGGAGGCCAACGGCTGCGAAGTCATGCGCGCGGCTTCGGCCCGGATCGCGCTCTCCATGCTGAACGAGCCGCCGTGGCCCGACCTGATCAGCCTCGATATCCTGCTGCCCGACATGGACGGCTGGGAGCTCCTCGCCCAGATCAAGCAGAACCCGCAGTTCGCGCAGATCCCCGTGGTCATCATGTCGATCGTCGCCGACTGCAGCAAGGGCTTCTCGCTGGGGGCCGCCGAGGTGCTGCAAAAGCCCGTGTTGAAGGATGGCCTCGATGCCGCACTGGAGCGGCTCGGGCTCGGGCGCACCGACGAAGCCGGCAAGCCGCAGACCATCCTGGTCGTAGACGACGATCCGCATGCGGTCGAGCTCGCCATGGCCTACCTCAGATCCTTCCCCTTCAAGGTGCTGCAGGCGTCTGGCGGAGCGGAAGGCATTTCGATGGCGCAAACCCATCTGCCCAGCCTGATCATCCTCGACCTGATGATGCCGGAGGTGAGCGGCTTCGAAGTGGTGGAGGCGCTCGCCGTGCAGCCCGAAACGGCCAAGATCCCCATCCTCGTCCTCACTGCCAAGCTGCTGACGGCGGAAGATCAGCACGCGTTGAACGGCCGCGTCACCCAGATCATGGAAAAGTCGGATTTCAACCAGCGCCGCTTCATGAGCGAAGTATGGCGGGCGCTGGGCCGCAGGCAGTTTGTCCCGCTACAGTAACCCTCAGGAGAATGCATGATTTGAGGTTGTTGGCTGTCTCTTGTTTGGGCAGAGACGTCTGTGGCCTCAGGGTGATTGAACGGCAGGGGGCGCGCGCTTTGCTGACGCTGGAAACGAACTCAGTCTGAATAGCCACTCGCACTCGCTAGCTTGGCAAGCGGGTAACCAACTCCGAGGGCCAAACACGGCTAGCCGGACAGATTGTCTTTAAAATCAAGCATATCGTCGCGGATTTTGCGATGTTGCCGACGTCGGGATCGACGCCCCCGGCGCCTCTCGCCCGCCGGATACGGATAACAGGCCTGTCGGAGCATGCCGATACTGTCGTAAGTTTCGTCTGACACCATCCGGGCTGGCGCCGGCAACGGGATGTTAAGCCGCGAATAAGTGGCTTGCTTGGTGAGACGAATAGAAAATCTCCGCATTGAGAACCACCGACGTTCGCCGCTCCTTGTTCTCGGCCGACAAATTTCCCCTTGCAAATAAATTTGCCAGCCCTATGGTGCATAACTGGTTTGCGCTATGTGGACCGGCCGAGGGATACCCAATCATCGGACAACAGCGAATAGCGATTTGGGGCCTCGAGGCAGTGTGTTCTGCAGCATGCATCTGTAGGCGCCTAGCTATTTCGTATACGAAGGGCTCGTGTTCGTATTTTTGAGACCTGAGGAGATCTGAACCCATGATCGCTAGCAACCCTTTCGCCGAACTCGCCGCCTTCATCCCCCCGGCTGCCATGCAGACCTACGTCGTGCTGATGGTTGTTCTGGTGGTGGTCGGGACGGTACTCGACATGCTGCACAAGAAAAGCGCCCGGTACTTTTTCGAGAATGCCAGGGCGGCCAAAAAGAACGCGACGCGCACGCTGAGCGCGGGTGAAAAAGGCGCACTGGCCTTGAAGACCGTCGCCAAGGAGGTACTGACCTCGGGCGAATTCAACAATCCCAAACGCCGCATTTCGCACCTCTTCACCATGTACGGCTTCATCATTTTTGTGGTCACCACGGCGATCCTGATCTTTGCCTATCCGACCCCGGACTATCCGGCGCCGACCGTCGTGCCGCTGCTGTGGCACCTGGGTGCGGCCATGCTGTGCCTGGGGGGGTACTGGTTCTGGTTCAGCATCCGCGTCGACGTCGCCTCCGAGGGCGTCAAGTGGTATCGGCTGAACGGGCGCGGCGACCTTTTCATTGTCGGCCTGCTTGGCATGGCCAGCTTTGCGCTGCTCTGGTCTTTCTCCATGGGCGCCGGCGCGTTGAACAGGCTGTTCTTCGTATTGTTCGTCGCCTTCAGCACCCTGCTCTTCGGCTCGGTGTACTGGTCCAAGTTCGCGCACATGTTCTTCAAGCCTGCGGCCGCTTTCCAGAAACGCGTCATCAAGGCGGATGGTTCGAGAGAAAACATGCCCGCGATCTACGACGTAGCGGATCCCGAAGTGCAGGCGAGGTTTCCGGATATCCCGGCCTACATGGGCGCCAATCCGCCCAACATGGGACTGGGCATCAAGCGTGAAGCGCCCAACCATTTCTGATAGCCCGGTCAACCCGGCAGGATCGAGAGGAACCCCATGCCTACCTTTGTGTACATGACGCGTTGCGATGGTTGCGGATACTGCGTCGACATCTGTCCGTCGGACATCATGCACATCGACAAGGTCACACGGCGCGCCTACAACATCGAACCGAACATGTGCTGGGAGTGCTACTCGTGCGTCAAGGCCTGCCCGCAGGACGCGATCGATGTGCGCGGCTACGCCGACTTCGCCCCGCTGGGCCATTCGGTGCGCGTCCGCCGCGACGAGGAAAAAGGCGTCATTGCCTGGCGCATCAAGTTCCGCAACGGCGAAAAGGACATGGAGCTGCTGGCGCCGATCACGACGAAGCCCTGGGGCAAACACATCCCGCAACTTTCCGCCGTGCCCGCGCCGAGCCAGGCGATGCGTGACAGCCAGTTGCTGTTCAACGAGCCCAAATACATCCGCATGGACGAAGGCGATCTGCACACGCTGGAATCGAACGGTCTCGTCATGAAGGAAGGGGTGTACTACTGATGGCTTACAACACGGTGGTCGAAGACAACATCGACGTCCTCGTCGTGGGCGCGGGCCTGGGCGGCACGGGCGCTGCGTGGGAAGCGCGCTACTGGGGGCAGGACAAGAAGATCGTCATCGCCGAAAAGGCCAACATGGACCGTTCGGGTGCAGTGGCCCAGGGCCTCTACGCGATCAACTGTTACATGGGTACGCGCTGGGGCGAGAACAAGCCTGAAGATCACGTCCGTTACGCGCGCATGGACCTGATGGGGATGGTGCGCGAAGACCTGCTGTTCGACATGGCGCGTCACGTCGATTCCGCCGTCCACCAGTTCGAGGAGTGGGGCCTGCCGATCATGCGCGACCCCAAGACCGGCCACTATCAGCGCGAGGGACGCTGGCAGATCATGATCCACGGCGAATCCTACAAGCCCATCGTCGCCGAGGCCGCCAAGAAATCCGCCGACAAGGTCTTCAACCGGGTCTGCATCACCCATCTGCTCATGGACGACGCCAAGGAGAATCGCGTGGCCGGCGCGGTCGGCTTCAACGTCCGTACCGGCGATTACCATGTCTTCAAGTCGAAGACGGTGATCGTCGGCGCGGGCGGCGCCTCCAACATCTTCAAGCCGCGCTCGGTCGGCGAGGGCGCGGGCCGCGTCTGGTATGCGCCGTGGTCGTCGGGCTCGGCCTACGGCCTGATGATCCAGGCGGGCGCGAAAATGACCCAGATGGAAAACCGCATCGTGCTCGCGCGATTCAAGGACGGCTACGGCCCGGTGGGGGCCTACTTCCTGCACCTCAAGACCTACACTCAGAACTGCAACGGGGAAGAGTACGAGTCGAAGTGGTTCCCGGCGCTCACCGAAATGGTCGGCAAGGAATATCTGGATACGGAAGGCCAGCACCTGTCCCACAAACCCATTCCGACCTGTCTGCGCAACCACGCATTCATCTCCGAGGTGAACGCCGGCCGCGGGCCCATCCACATGGTGACGATGGAGGCCTTCCAGGATCCGCACCTCGAGGAGATCGGCTGGCACAACTTCCTCGGCATGACCGTGGGCCAGGCCGTGTTGTGGGCGGCGACCGACGTCAATCCGAAGTACGAGAATCCGGAGCTGACCACTTCCGAGCCCTATGTCATGGGCTCGCACGCGACCGGCTGCGGCGCCTGGTGTTCAGGCCCGGAGGACGTTTCTCCTCCGGAATACTTCTGGGGCTACAACCGCATGACCACGGTCGAAGGCCTGTTCGGCGCCGGCGATGCCGTCGGCGGCACGCCGCACGCGTTCTCCTCGGGCTCGTTCACCGAAGGCCGGCTGGCCGCCAAGGCGGCGTGCAAGTACATCGACGACGGCAAGGCCGAAGGCATCGAGGTTTCCGAGGCGCAGATCCAGCGCCGCGCCGAAGAAATCTTCAAGCCGCTGGAGCATTACCGGGTCTACCGCAACGAAATCACCGCGGGCAGCGTCAACCCGCACTACATCAACCCCAGACAGGGGCTGGACCGGCTGCAGAAGCTGATGGACGAGTACTGCGCAGGGGCGACGGTCAACTACATGACCAACGACAAGCTGCTGCAGATCGGCCTGAAGAAACTCAAGATCATGGAAGAAGACCTCGACAAGATCGCCGCCGAGGACATCCACGAACTGCTGCGCGCGTGGGAGCTGAAGCATCGCCACCTCACGTCCGAAGCGGTCATGCAGCACACCCTGTTCCGCAAGGAAACCCGCTGGCCGGGGTACTACTACCGCGGAGACGCGATGAAGCTCGACGACGCCAACTGGCACGTCCTCACCGTATCGCGTCGCGATCCCGAGACCGGCGAATACACCATGGAAAAGGCTCCGTGCTACCACCTCGTCGGCAAGGAGGAGTAAGCCGCAACCCCGGCGCGCCCGAGGGCCGCTGCCGGCCACCCGGAAGCCCCGCACGTTGCTTGCGCAGTTTTTTTTCGTGACCCCAACAGAAATTGCCACAGGAATTGCCCATGACCACTTCTGTCGTTCAGGCCCCACCCAAGACCGCGATGAACATCATCGAGCACACGGACGAAGCGATCCTGGAGATCGCCCACCCCATGTGGCGCGACCTCATCAAATATTCCAACCAGGGGCTCTACGGCAAATTCATCCGCAAGTTCTCCTACGACCTGCTGCTCGGCCTCAACGAAGTCGAACTCGGCAAACAGTTCGCCAACAGCGAGCTGACCCGAAGCCTGCGCCCGGACTGGGATTACCTGGGCATCATCCGGCGCGGCCAACATGTCACCGTGCTGTACCGGGTGCGCAGCACGAAGAAGGAAGGCGAATGGCTCGGGCGGCTGGTGCTGGGCTACGAACAGGGCGAGGTGCGCATCTTTGCCGCCTCCATTTTCTGAAAATCGGGATAGTCATGAAAGCCGTCATCGAAGCCAACAAATATGTCGAGCTGACCTACAAAGTCATCGACCGGAAAACAGGCCAGGTGCTGACGATGGTCGAGTTTCCGCTGGGCTATGTCCATGGCGTTAACGAGATCCTGTCGCCCCGGGTCATGGACGCGCTCGAAGGAAAATCCGAGGGCGACATCATCGAGGTGCACATCGACTGCAACGACATCTACGGCCCGCGGGACGAAGCCCTCGTGATCGTCGAAGCCATCGCGAACGTGCCCGAGGCCTACCGTGACGTCGGCACGGCCATCCTCATGGAAAACGACAACGGTCAAACCAAGAGCTTTCTCGTGACACGTGTGGACTCCAGAACCGTGACGATCGACGGCAACAATCCGCTGTGCGGCCGGGAAGTGATTTTCAAGCTCGAGATCCTGCTGGTCCGTGATGCCACCGGCGAGGAAATCCGGTACGGCGGCAAGGTGGAGCCGGTCCCTGACCTGAACAACTGTCGCGCCGTTCCCGTTTGAAGGGTGTGCAAACTGCCTGATATTGGGTTTCCAAACCCCCATATCCCAATGAGACGAGGTAAAACATGAGCGAGCCCACCAAAACCAAGCGCCCGGTTCCGGAAGGCAGATCCCGCTTTCTGACAACCCGGCAAAAAGCGCCGAACGAGAAGGGTTACGTCGGATATGACACCATCTGGGAGCCGTTCCATAAAGTGGTCAAATACACCACGCCCAAGAAGCCGTAAATCCGACGGCCACGCGAACCTGACCGGTCGCGGCCATGTGTTACATCAACAGACCTTCCGGATTCGATGGTTCGCTTGCGCGTCAAGGCGAACACGCGGGAGGCGCTGTCCGTAAGGCATCAGGTTTTCCAGCATTCCCCGTGTGGCTTTTCGTTGACTCATGGGGCATCGGGAATCAGGAAGGAAATGCTAACTCGTTGTTGGCGAGGTAGACGGCATGGAAGAACGCATCGTCCATCGCAGTACCCTCGGATAGCACGCCTCCAAGTACGGGTCTTGAGAGCACAGTGGCCGCAGGCAATCGTAAGGCCGGTGTTGCCTCTGGCCGAATAGGCGACAGTGGGGTTCCCATCATAAGGGTCGGCGTTTCATTGCAGGCATAAATTCCGGCCTGGACTTTGACTAAACCTGATTTGAATTACGGCAATTTAAGATTTCGCCCGTGGCGACCGCGTAACTGCCTGTGCGGCCATCACTGCATCAGATGAATCCGGTAGTACCGTCAGTTCTCGTCGGATTTCACCAGGCTTACTGGACGTCACAGGCAAATAAAAAGGCCACAATCCTTGTGTTTAACAAGAATCATGGCCTTCTTTGGACCACCAGGGATCGAATTCTGGTGGAGCCGGCGGGAATCGAACCCGCGTCCGCAAGCCCTCTACAGGCAGTTCTACATACTTAGTCCGGTGTTTTTAAGCTTTAAGCTCCATCACGCCCGCCGAACAGGCTGGATTTCGCCGAGTCGCCTTGGATTTTGCACCTGCCCAAGCGACCCGGACAAGCACGATTTCATGTGAATTAACTCACTGCCGGTTTGACCCGGCCTAGCCCATGAACAGGCTAGTGTGAGTCCTGGACCTTAAGCGGCCAGGGCGTAGTTTTCGTCGTTTGCGACTAAAGTTTTTCAGTTGGATTTACGAGGTGCTCTGACCCTCGGTATGCCCTACGCTGCTTTGCGACCCACGTCGAAGCCAGGTCGGCCCCATGTGTGTTGCTGCAACAAGTGTACCGCATAGAGGGCGGGGTGGCGGGAAAGTTCCCGCGCGGGGGATAAATCGTGGCAAGTCTCAACTCCCGTTCGGGCTGGCTTGTCGAAGGGTTCAGCCCGAACGCAATCAAGGGGAATTCAATTACAGGAAAGGCAAGGGGTTGTGCGTGACCGCAACCGCGACGATGTAGCCGAGCACGAGCAGGGCGGCGATCCAGGCGGCGATGCGCGTGCGCTTGGTCCTGCCGCGCTTGAGGGCGATGGTGCCGAGCACGATGTACAAGATCAGCGCGAAAAGCTTGGCGGTGAGCCAGCCGTCCACCAGCGGATACTGGCCCAGCATGATGGCGAGGCCGAAGCCGCTGATCAGCAGCAGGGTGTCGTTGACATGCGGGACGATGCGCACCCAGCGTGCCTGCAGCCGGGGGGAGTCGGCCATCATCCAGACGCCGCGCAGGAGGAACAGCGTCAGCGTGATGGCGATGGTGGTGAGGTGGATGTGCTTGAGGAGGGTGTAGTCCATGGTTCAGGGCGCCAGGTAGTCGAGGGTGTCGAGCGGGCGATGGATCTCCGCGTGGGCGCCCCAGGTGTGCGGCTGGTCGGCGGCATCGAGATAGCCCCAGGCGGCGACCAGCGCCGGCATGGCGGCGGCCGTGGCGGCCTGGATGTCGCGCTGGGCGTCGCCCAGGTACAGGCATTGTGCCGGCAGGGCATTGCAGAGTTCGGCGGCCGCGAGCATGGGGGCGGGGTGCGGCTTGGGCTGCGGGCAGGTGTCGCCGGAGACGATGCAGGCGGCGCGCTCGGCCAGGTCGAGGATGGACATCAGCGGCTCGGTGAAGCGCGCCGGTTTGTTGGTGACCACGCCCCAGGCGAGGCCGCGCTGCTCCAGCGCTTCGAGCAATTCGAGGATGCCGGGGAAGGGCCGCGAGTGGCGGCAGATGTTGTCGGCGTACAGCTGCAGGAATTCCTCGCGCATGGACGCAAAGTGCGGGTCGTCGGGATGCAGGTCGAAGCCGAGGCCGAGCAGGCCGCGTGCGCCGTGCGAGGCCTGCGGGCGGATGATCTCGTCGGCCAGCGGCGGCAGGCCGTGGCGCGTGCGCTGCAGGTTGAGCGCGTGGCCGAGGTCGGGCGCGGTGTCGACCAGGGTGCCGTCGAGGTCGAACAGGACGGCGCGGATGTTCTCGAGCTTCACAGCTTTACTCCCCCCGGCGCGTCGCCATCAGGTAGTTGACGTCGGTGTCGGCTTCCAGCTTGTAAATCTTGGTCAGCGGGTTGTACGTCATGCCGATCAGTTCCTGGGTGTCGAGCCCGGCTTCGCGCGTCATGCGGGCGAGCTCGGCGGGCTGGATGAACTTGGCGTAGTCGTGGGTGCCGCGCGGCAGCAGCTTGAGGACGTATTCGGCGCCGACGATGGCGAAGAGATAGCTCTTGGCGTTGCGGTTCAGCGTGGAGAAGAACACCCAGCCGCCTGGTTTCACCAGCCTGGCGCAGGCGGCGACGATGGAAGCCGGGTCGGGCACGTGTTCGAGCATTTCCATGCAGGTGACGACGTCGAATTCGCCGGCGTGCTGCGCGGCGTAGTCTTCGGCGGATACCAGCTGGTAGTCGACGCTATGGCCCGATTCGTAGAGGTGCAGTTTGGCGACCTTGAGCGCTTTCTCGGAGAGGTCGATGCCGCTCACCGTGGCGCCGGCGGCGGCCATGGCTTCGGCCAGGATGCCGCCGCCGCAGCCGACGTCGAGCACGGTCTTGCCGGCCAAGGGTGCCTGCTTGTCGATCCACTTCAGGCGTAGCGGGTTGATTTCGTGCAGCGGCTTGAATTCGGAGTTTGGGTCCCACCAGCGGTGGGCGAGTTCGGAAAATTTGGCGATTTCGGCAGCGTCGACGTTGCTCATGGCTATCCTTGTGGGGCGAGTTTGGTGCGCCAGTAGGCGGCGCGGGCGGTCAGGTCGTCGATATCGAGATTGACCAGACGGCGGTCATTCAGTTTCAGCTTGCCGTCGACCCACACATGGGTGACGTGCTCGCGTCCCGCAACGTAAACCAGGTGCGAGACGGGGTCAAACACCGGCTGGCCGGACAGGGCGTGCAAGTCGACCGCGACCAGGTCGGCACGCTTGCCGGGGACGATGCTGCCGATCTGGCTGTCGAGGTTGAGCGCGCGGGCAGCGTCCAGCGTGGCGGCACGCAGGGTAGCCGCGGCGGGCAGGATGGCGGGGTCGCCGCTGGCGCCCTTGGCCAGCAGGGCGGCCAGGCGCATTTCGCCGAACAGGTCGAGGCGATTGTTGCTGGCGGCACCGTCGGTGCCGAGGCCGACGTTGACGCCTGCATGCAGCAGATCGGCCACCGGCGCAATGCCGGAGGCCAGTTTCAGGTTCGACGTCGGGCAGTGGGCCAGGTGGCAGCCGTGCTGCGCCAAGAGTCCGATTTCGGCCTCGTTCACATGCACGGCATGGACGCCGATGAAATTCGGCCCCAGCAGCCCCAGGCGCGCCAACCGTTCCAGCGGCCGCACGCCGTATTGCTTCAGGCTGTCCCGGATTTCGTCGTCGGTTTCGTGGATGTGGGTGTGGATGGGCAGGCCGAGTTGCTCGGCCAGGGTGTTGATGCGCCCGAAGGTGGCGTCCGAGACGGTGTAGGGCGCGTGCGGGGCGAAGGCGAAGGCGAGCAGCGGTTCGTCCTTCAGTTCGTCGCGCAGGGCCAGTCCCTTGGCCAGGTAGTCGTCGGCGTCCGAAGCGTAGGCGCTGGGAAATTCCAGCACGATCATGCCCAGGGTGGCGCGCATCCCCGCCTGCAGGAAGGCTTCGCCTGCGGCCTTGGGGAAGAAATACATGTCGTTGCAGGTAGTGATGCCGCCCGCCAGCATTTCGGCGACGGCGAGCAGGGTGCCGTCGCGCACGAAGGCCTCGGACACGTGCTTCTTCTCGGCCGGCCAGATGCGGTCGTTGAGCCAAGCCATCAGCGGCAGGTCGTCGGCGAAGCCGCGAAACAGCGACATCGCGGCGTGGCCGTGCAGATTGACCAAACCCGGGATCAGCGCCTGTCCTGGCAGGGGGAGCGTCTGCACGGCGTCGTAGCGGGCCTGTGCGGCATCGGCGGGCAGCACGTCGAGGATGCAGCCGTCCTGCACGACGACGGCATGGTCGGATAGTGGCCCCCCCGATTCGACGGGTACCACCCATTGCGGCAGGAGAAGAAGGTCGGCGGGGGCTTTCATGGTGGCCTGCATTCTCACTGTTTGGCCGTGGTTTGGCAAAGGCGGCCGAGCCTCCCGGCCATGCTAAAATCGCGTGCTTTAAAGCCTGAATAAATAAAAAACCGGTTATGGAACAGTTTGCCAAGGAAACCCTCCCGGTCAGCCTCGAAGAGGAGATGAGGCGGTCGTATCTCGATTACGCCATGAGCGTGATCGTCGGACGTGCGCTGCCGGACGTGCGCGACGGCCTGAAGCCCGTACATCGTCGCGTGCTGTTCGCGATGAACGAACTGGGCAACGACTGGAACAAGGCATACAAGAAGTCGGCGCGCGTGGTCGGCGACGTCATCGGTAAATACCACCCGCACGGCGATACCGCGGTATACGACACCATGGTGCGGATGGCGCAGGACTTTTCGCTACGCTACCCGCTGATCGACGGCCAGGGCAACTTCGGCTCGGTCGACGGCGACAACGCGGCGGCGATGCGTTATACCGAAGTTCGCATGTCGAAGATCGCGCACGAATTGCTGGCCGACCTCGACAAGGAAACGGTCGACTTCGGCCCCAACTACGACGGATCCGAGCAGGAACCGCTGGTGTTGCCGACCAAGATCCCCAACCTCCTGATCAACGGCTCGTCCGGCATCGCGGTGGGCATGGCGACCAACATCCCGCCGCACAACCTCACCGACATCTGCACCGCGCTGTTTGCGCTGCTGGACGACCCCGAGATCGACATCGAGTCGCTGATCGCCATCGTCAAGGCGCCGGACTTCCCGACTGCCGGCATCATCTACGGCCTCTCCGGCGTGCGTGACGGCTACCGCACCGGCCGCGGCCGCGTGGTGATGCGCGCCACCTGCCACGTCGAGGACCTCGACAAGGCGGGCGGCAAGCAGGCGATCATCATCGACGAACTGCCGTACCAGGTGAACAAGGCCAACCTGCTGATCAAGATCGGCGAGTTGGTGCGCGAGAAGCAGATCGACGGCATTGCCGACCTGCGCGACGAGTCCGACAAGTCGGGCATGCGCGTCTACATCGAGCTGAAGCGTGGCGAAAACGCCGACGTGATCCTGAACAATCTGTACAAGCAGACGCAGATGCAGGACACCTTCGGCATGAACATGGTGGCGCTGATCGAGGGCCAGCCGCGCCTGCTCAACCTGAAGGAAATGCTCGACGCCTTCCTGCGCCACCGCCGTGAAGTCGTCACCCGCCGCACCGTGTTCGATCTGCGCAAGGCGCGCGAACGCGGCCACATCCTCGAAGGCCTCGCCGTGGCGCTGGCCAACGTCGACGAGATCGTCGAGCTGATCAAGTCCTCGGAAACCCCCGTGATCGCCAAGGAGCGCCTGCTTGGCCGCGCCTGGAAGTCGGCAATGGTCGAGGAGATGCTGGCGCGCATCGACCCCGAATATTCGCGTCCGGTGAACATCGGCCCCGAGTTCGGCCTGCATGCCGACGGCTACCGTTTGTCCGAGATACAGGCGCAACGCATCCTCGAAATGCAGCTGCAGCGCCTGACCAACCTCGAGTCGGACAAGATCATCGGCGAGTACAAGGAGATCATGGCGAAGATTGCCGACCTGCTCGACATCCTGGCCAATCCTTCGCGCATCACCCAGATCATCCGCGAGGAGTTGACCCAGGTGCAGGAGCAGTTCGGCGACGCGCGCCGCTCGGCCATCGTCGAGAACGCGCAGGACATGTCGATGGAAGACCTGATCAAGCCGGAAGAGATGGTCGTCACGCTGTCGCACGGCGGCTACATGAAGTCGCAGCCGATCGACGACTACCGTGCGCAGAAGCGCGGCGGGCGAGGCAAACAGGCAGCGGGCACCAAGGATGAAGACTTCATCGAGAAGATGTTCATCGCCAATACCCACGACTACATCCTCTGCTTCTCCAACCGTGGCCGGCTGTATTGGCTCAAGGTCTACAACGTGCCGCAGGGCGGCCGTGCGGCACGCGGCAAGCCCATCGTCAACCTGCTGCCGCTGGAAGATGGCGAGAAGATCAACGCGCTGTTGCCGGTCAAGACCTTCGACGACGATCAATACGTCTTCATGGCGACCAGCAACGGCATTGTCAAGAAGACGCCCTTGAGCGACTTCTCGCGTCCGCGCACCGCCGGCATCATCGCGGTGGGGCTGGACGAGGGCGATTTCCTCATCGGCGCGTCGATCACCGACGGCCGCCACGATGTGATGCTGTTCTCCGACGGCGGCAAGGCGGTGCGCTTCGACGAGAACGACGTGCGCCCGATGGGCCGCACCGCGCGCGGCGTGATCGGCATGAAGCTCGCCAAGGGCAAGAAGCTGATTTCGCTGCTGGTGGCCGAGGACGAGAACGATTTCGTGCTGACCGCGACCGAGAACGGCTTCGGCAAGCGCACGCCGATCGCTGAATACACCCGACACGCGCGTGCGACGCAGGGCATGATTGCGATCCAGACCAGCGAACGGAATGGCAAGGTGGTGGCTGCAACATTGGTGAAACCAGACGACGAGATCATGCTGATCACCACCGGCGGCGTGCTGATCCGCACCCGGGTCAAGGAGATCCGGGCCATGAGCCGCGCCACGCAAGGCGTCACGCTGATCAACCTGGACAAGGGCGAGACGCTGATCAGCCTGGAAAAACTGGCTGAAACCGACAACGAAGAGGAATGAAGGGGATACACGCATGACGATCTATAACTTCAGTGCCGGCCCGGCCGTGCTGCCCAAGGATGTGCTGCAACAGGTGCAAACCGAGCTGGTCGACTGGCACGGTTCCGGCATGTCGGTGATGGAAATGAGCCACCGCGGCAAGGAGTTCATGGGCATCGCCGCCGAGGCCGAAGCCGACCTGCGCGAACTGATGGGCATCCCCGCCAACTACAAGGTCCTGTTCCTGCAGGGTGGCGCGTCCAGCCAGTTCGCCATGGTGCCGATGAACCTGCTGCGCGGCAAAACCGGCGCCGATTACCTCAACACCGGCGAATGGTCGAAAAAGGCCATCAAGGAAGCGAAGAAATATGGCGCGGTGAACGTGGTGGCGACGAGCGAGGACAAGAACTTCAGCTACGCGCCGACGCAGGCCCAGTGGAAGCTCGATTCCAACGCGGCCTACGTCCACTACACGCCCAACGAGACCATCGGCGGCGTGGAGATGTTCTGGACGCCGGAGACTGGCAGCGTGCCGCTGGTGGCCGACATGTCGTCGACCATCCTGTCGCGCCCGATCGACGTGTCGAGATTCGGCCTGATCTACGCCGGCGCACAGAAGAACATCGGCCCGGCCGGACTGACCATCGTCATCGTGCGCGACGACCTGATCGGGGAGACGCTGAAAGGCACCCCGACCATGTTCGACTACAAGATCCACGCCGACAACGACTCGATGTACAACACGCCGGCCACCTTCGCCATGTACACGGCGGGGCTGGTGTTCAAGTGGCTGAAGGTGCGCGGCGGCCTCGCCGCGATGGAGAAGACCAACCGCGAGAAGGCCAGCCTGCTGTATGACTATCTCGATGCGACCGACTTCTACGCATCGCCGGTGGCGAAGGACAACCGCTCGCTGATGAACGTGCCGTTCACCCTGAAGGATTCCACGCTCGACGAGGCCTTCCTCAAGCTCGCCAAGGAACGCAGCCTGCTGCAATTGAAAGGCCACCGCTCGGTGGGCGGCATGCGCGCCTCGATCTACAACGCCATGCCGATCGAGGGCGTGCGTGCGCTGGTCGACTGCATGCGCGAGTTCGAGAAAAGCCATGGCTGAGCCGCGCAAGATTCTCACGCTGAACGCCATTTCCGCGCGCGGACTGGCGCGGCTGCCGGAGGCTTATACGGTCGGGGGCGACGTAGCCGACCCGGACGGCATCCTGGTGCGCTCGGCCAACATGCACGAGATGGACATCCTCGCCTCGGTGCGCGCGATCGCGCGTGCCGGCGCAGGAACCAACAATATCCCGGTGAAGAAGCTGTCGGAACGCGGCGTGCCGGTGTTCAACGCGCCCGGTGCCAACGCCAACGCGGTGAAGGAACTGGTGATCGCCGGCATGCTGCTGGGCGCGCGCAACCTGGTGCCGGCGTTGAAATTCGTCGAGGGACTTTCGGGCACCGACGAGGAGATGCACAAGGCGACCGAGGCGGGCAAGAAGCAGTTCGCCGGCATGGAGCTGCCGGGCCGCACGCTGGGCGTGATCGGGCTCGGCGCGATCGGTTCCTACATTGCCGAGGCGGCGATCAAGCTCGGCATGAACGTTGTCGGCTTCGATCCGGCGATCACGGTCGACGCCGCGTGGCGGCTGCCGTCGCAGGTCAGGCGTGCGGAGAGCGTCGAGGACGTGCTGCGCATGGCCGACTTCGTCACCCTGCACGTGCCGCTGCTGGACGCCACCCGCAATCTCGTCAACGCCCAGCGCATCGCCGTGATGCGTCCCGGCGCGGTGCTGCTCAATTTCGCACGCGAAGGCGTGGTCGACAATGCCGCCGTGATCGAGGCGCTCGACGCCGGCAAGCTGCACGCCTACATCTGCGACTTCCCGGCCAACGCGCTGAAGGGCCACGCCAAGGCGGTGGCGCTGCCGCATCTGGGCGCCTCGACCGAGGAAGCCGAGGAAAACTGCGCGGTGATGGTGGCCGAACAGCTCGCCGACTACCTGGAAAACGGCAACATCCTCAACGCGGTCAACTTCCCCAACGTCAGCATGCCGCGCGAATCCGCGTACCGCATCGCGATTGCCAACGCCAACGTGCCCAACATGGTGGGACAGATTTCGTCGGTGCTCGCCGCCGCCGGACTCAACATCCACAACATGGTCAACAAGTCGAAGGGCGACATGGCGTATACCTTGGTCGACATCGACAGCGCCGCCACCGCTGCAGTCATGCAGCAGCTTGCTGCGATTGCCGGGGTGCTGGCCGTACGCTACCTGCCGGCATGACGGACGACGCACACAGCGCGCCGGGCGCGCCGACCGAGCTGGGCGCGCTGCGTGCGCGCATCGACAGCATCGACGACGCGATCCTGCAGCTGATCTCGGAGCGGGCGGGCATCGCCCAGCAGGTCGGGCGCGCCAAGAACGGCGAGAAGATCTACCGTCCCGAACGCGAGGCGCAGATCGTGCGGCGCTTGCGCGAGACCAATCCCGGCCCGTTGTCGGGCGATGCGATCGAGCGCCTGATCCGCGAGATCATTTCCGCCTGCCGCGCGCTGGAACAGACCACGCGCATCGCCTATCTCGGTCCGGCCGGCACGTTCAGCCAGCAGGCGGTCCACAAGCATTTCGGCCACGAGGCCGAGGCGCTCGCCGAGGCCGACATCGACGCCTGCTTCCAGGCGGTGGAAACCGGGCGTGCCGATTTTGCGGTGGTACCGGTGGAGAACTCCACCGAAGGCGTGATCGGCCGCACGCTCGACCTCATCGTCATCAGCACGCTCAAGATCTGTGGCGAGGTCATGCTGCCGATCCATCAGACGCTCATGAGAAAACATGGCGGGCTGGGCGGCATCCAGCGCGTGTATGGCCACGCGCAATCGCTTGCCCAGTGCCAGCAGTGGCTGGCTCGCCATCTCCCCAATGCCGAACGCGTCAGCGTGGTCAGCAATAGCGAAGGGGCACGCCGCGCGGCGGCCGAACCCGATGCCGCCACGCTGGGCAGCGAAGCCGCCGCCGAACTGTATGGCCTTGACGTGGTGGAAGCGCGCGTCGAAGACGAAGCCAGCAATACCACCCGCTTTCTGGTGCTGGGGCAAAACGATTCCCCGCCCTCGGGTCGCGACAAGACCTCGCTGGTGATGAGCACGAAGAACGAGCCGGGCGCGGTGGTCAAGCTGCTGCAGCCGCTCGCCGACGCCGGCATCTCCATGAGCAAGCTCGAATCGCGCCCGGCGCGCTCGGGCAACTGGGAATACCTCTTCTTCGTCGTCTGCCAGGGCCACCGCCAGGATGCGAACCTGGCGGCAGCGCTTGCCGAAATCGAGACGCGCGCCGCCTTCCTCAAGATTCTGGGTTCCTACCCCGTCGCCTCGTGATGAATTGTTGTGAATTCGCGCCGCCGTACGTGCGTGCGATCGCCCCGTACCAGCCCGGCAAACCCATTTCCGAACTCGCGCGCGAACTGGGATTGGACGAAGCCGACATCGTCAAGCTGGCGTCGAACGAGAACCCGCTCGGCCCCAGTCCCATGGCGCTGGCGGCGGCGCAGGACGCACTGCATGACATGGCCCTGTATCCCGATGGAGCCGGTTTTGCGCTGAAGTCGAAATTGTCGGCGAAGCTGGGTGTTGCGGCACAGCAGATCGTGCTGGGCAACGGCTCGAACGACATCCTGGACATGGCGGCGCGCGCCCTCCTGGCGCCGGGCACCTCCGCAGTCTATGCGCAGCATGCCTTCGCGGTGTATCCGATCGCCACGCAAACCGTGGGCGCGCAGGGCATCGCGGTGCCGGCGAAGGACTATGGCCATGACCTCGCGGCGATGCGCGCGGCCATCCGCGACGATACCCGTGTGCTGTGGATCGCCAATCCCAACAATCCGACCGGCACCTTTCTGCCGTGGGCGGAAATCGAGGCCTTCCTCGCAACCGTGCCGCCGCAGGTGCTGGTGGTGCTCGACGAAGCCTACGGCGAATACCTGCCGACGGAAGACCGCTGCGACACCCTCGCATGGATCGAGCGTTTCCCGAATCTGCTGATCAGCCGCACCTTCTCCAAGGCCTATGGCCTTGCCGGTCTGCGCGTCGGCTACGGCGTCGGGCATCCCGACGTCATCGGCCTCCTGAACCGAGTGCGCCATCCCTTCAACGTCAACGCGCCTGCGCTTGCCGCCGCCGAAGCCGCGCTCGACGACATCGCCTTCCTGTTGCGCAGTTACGCGCTGAACAGAGCGGGTATGGCGCAGCTGGCGGCCGGGCTGGCAGACATGAAGGTCGCCATCGTGCCGTCGAAGGGCAATTTCCTGCTGGCGAAAGTCGGCGACGCCGCGCGCATCAACACCGAACTGCTGAAGCGCGGCGTCATCGTGCGACCGGTCGCCAATTACGGCCTGCCCGAGTTCCTGCGCGTGTCGGTAGGGCTGGCCGGGCAGAACACCCGCTTCCTCGACGCGCTGAGCGTGGTTCTTGCCGCTTCAGCGGCTTTAGAACCACGGCCTGACCCTTGCGGTCGGAGAGCCTGCCTGTGATCGTCGGCAAACTTGCCATCGTCGGCACCGGACTCATCGGCGGTTCGTTCGCGCTGGCACTGAAACAGGCGGGTGCGGTGGGCGAGGTGCTGGGTGTCGGGCGGAATCCCGCACGGCTCACCGTCGCACGCGAACTTGGCCTGATCGACCGCGCCGTCGACTGGGCGGAGGCGGGGCAAGCAGACTGCATCCTGCTGGCAATGCCGGTGGGCGAGACCGCAGCCGTATTGAAAAACCTGGCGCCACACCTGAAGCCCGGTGCCATCGTCACCGACGCCGGCAGCACCAAGCTCACTGTCGTCGAGTCGGCACGCGCCGCGCTCGGCACGCGTTTTGCCGATTTCGTGCCGGGCCATCCCATCGCGGGTTCCGAGCAAAGCGGGCCCGGCGCTGCGCGTGCCGATCTCTACCAGGGCAAGCGCGTGGTGTTGACGCCGCAGGCCGAGACCCGCGCCGGTGCGATTGCCACGGTTCGCGCGCTGTGGGAAGCGGTCGGGGCCCAGGTCGAGACGCTGGACGCCGCGCAACATGATCGCGTGTTCGCGGCGGTGAGCCATCTGCCGCATCTCGCGGCATTTGCTCTGGTGGACGATCTGGCACAGCGTGCCGACGGCGACGCCTTCTTTCGCTTCGCCGCCAGCGGCTTCCGCGATTTCACCCGCATTGCCGGCAGCAGCCCGGAGATGTGGCGCGACATTGCACTGGCGAACCGGGATGCGGTGGTGGCAGAACTGGATACCTATCTGGACGCGTTGCAGATTCTGCGCCAGGCAGTCGATGCAGAAGATGGCGATGCCTTGTTGAAGATTTTTTCGCGGGCCCGGACGGCACGCGAACACTGGATGAAGACTCAGGACTCTTGATGGAATTTCTCGATCTGCCCGCAAGCACCGCGGCGCGCGGCACGGTACGCCTGCCGGGTTCCAAAAGCATTTCCAATCGCGTGTTGCTGCTGGCGGCGCTGGCGAAAGGCACGACCATCGTGCGCGCACTGCTCGATTCCGACGACACCCGGGTCATGCTCGATGCCCTGCGCGCGCTGGGGGTCGGCGTGGCGCGGGTGAGCGATTCCGACGACTACGAGATCACCGGCGTGGGTGGCGCGTTTCCGGTCAAGCAGGCCGAGCTGTTCCTGGGCAATGCCGGCACGGCGTTCCGTTCGCTGACCGCCGCGTGCGCGCTGTCGGGCGGCGAGTATGTGCTGAAAGGCGTCGCGCGCATGCACGAGCGGCCGATCGGCGATCTGGTCGACGCCTTGCGCAAGCTGGGCGCGCGTATCGACTATCTCGGCCAGGAGGGTTTTCCGCCGCTGAAGATCCATCCGGCGGAGATCGCCGGCGACACCACCGAGGTGCGCGGCAACGTATCGAGCCAATTCCTCACCGGCCTCCTGATGGCGCTGCCGCTGCGCCAGCGCAATACCACGATCGAAGTCGTGGGCGAGCTGATTTCCAAGCCCTATATCGGGATCACGCTGGCGATGCTGCGCCGCTTTGGCGTGGATATCGCGCGCAACGGCTGGCAAGGCTTCGGCGTGCCGGCGGCAGCTCGCTATCGGAGCCCGGGCGAAATCTGGGTCGAGGGCGACGCCTCGTCGGCGTCGTATTTCCTCGCCGCGGGCGCCATCGGCGGTGGTCCCGTGCGGGTGCAGGGCGTGGGCCGCGACAGCGTGCAGGGCGACGTGCGCTTTGCCGATGCGCTGGCGAAAATGGGCGCGCAGATCGACATGGGGCCGAACTGGATCGAGGCGCAAGCACCCAGAAATGGCCGCCTGAAGGCGATCGACCTCGACTGCAACGCCATTCCCGACGCCGCGATGACGCTGGCGGTGACGGCGCTGTTCGCCGACGGCCCGACCACGCTCAGGAACATCGCCAGCTGGCGGGTGAAAGAGACCGACCGCATTGCCGCGATGGCGACCGAACTGCGCAAGGTCGGCGCGACGGTGGAGGAGGGGGCCGACTTCATCCGCATCACGCCGCCGGAACACCTCATCCCCAATGCCGTCATCGATACCTATGACGACCACCGCATGGCGATGTGCCTGTCGCTGGCGACACTCGGCGGCGTGCCGGTGCGCATCAACGATCCGGCCTGTGTGAATAAGACCTTCCCGACGTATTTCAAGATATTTGCGGGGATCGCCCAATGAGCGCTGCGCCCAGCCCAATCCCGGTCATCACCATCGACGGCCCCTCGGCCTCGGGCAAGGGTACCGTGGCGGAACGGGTGGCAGTCGCGCTGGGATTTCACTTTCTCGACAGCGGCGCGCTGTACCGGCTGACCGCGCTGTCGGCGATGAAGCATGGCGTGGCGCTGGACGACGAGGCGCGCGTGGCGGAACTGGCGGGCCATTTGCCGGCAACGTTCCGCGACGGCTCGGTCTGGCTGGCGGGCGAAAACGTGACCGACGCGATCCGCGCCGAAGCGGTGGGCGAGGGCGCCTCGAAAGTGGCGGCCCTGCCGGGCGTGCGCGCGGCCTTGCTCGACCGCCAGCGCGCCTACCGCCAGCCGCCCGGGCTGGTGGCGGATGGGCGCGATATGGGCACCGTGGTATTTGCCGATGCGGCGACCAAGGTCTTCCTCACCGCCAGTGCCGAGGCGCGTGCCGAGCGGCGCTATAAGCAGTTGATCGAAAAGGGGAACTCTGCTAGTCTAACGGCCCTTGTTGCGGATATGCAGGCCCGCGATGCGCGCGATTCCGCCCGCACCGTTGCACCGCTGAAACCCGCGCCGGATGCGTTATTGCTCGACACGACCCATATGGATATCGAGTCGGCGGTGCAGGCGGTGCTGGCGCACTACCACAGCAAGCAATGAAGTATTAGAAGTATTACTCGTGTCAGACCTGCGCCCGCAGGCTGGCGATGTGCAACTAACCCCGTCCTCACCGACGGACAAGAAGGTTTTTAATGTCTACTGCTACCGCTGCTTCCGCCCCCGAGTCCATGGAAAGCTTTGCCGCCCTGTTCGAGGAATCCCTCGAGCACCAGGAAATGCGCCAGGGTGAAGTCATCACCGCCGAAATCGTCGGCATCGACCACAACTTCGTGACGGTGAATGCCGGCCTCAAATCCGAGAGCCTGATTCCCCTCGAAGAATTCAAGAACGACCAGGGCGAGATCGAAGCCAAGGTCGGCGATTTCGTTGCCGTTGCGATCGAGTCGATCGAAGACGGCTTCGGTGCCACCAAGCTGTCGCGCGAGCGCGCCAAGAAACTGGCCGCGTGGCTGGATCTGGAAGCGGCGATGAACGAAGGCCGCATCGTCACCGGCATGGTACAGGGCAAGGTCAAGGGCGGCTTGACGGTTCTGGTGGGCGGCCTGCGCGCCTTCCTGCCGGGTTCGCTGGTCGACATGCGTCCGGTCAAGGACACCACGCCCTTCGAATACAAGGAAATGGAATTCAAGGTCATCAAGCTCGACCGCAAGCGCAACAACGTCGTGGTGTCGCGCCGTGCCGTGCTGGAAGAGACCATGGGTGCCGACCGTGAAGCGATGATGGAGAACCTGAAGGAAGGCTCCATCGTCAAGGGCGTGGTGAAGAACATCACCGACTACGGCGCGTTCGTGGACCTGGGCGGCATCGACGGCCTGCTGCACATCACCGACATGGCCTGGCGCCGCGTCAAGCACCCGTCCGAAGTGGTTCACGTCGGCCAGGAACTGGAAGCCAAGATCCTGCGCTACGACACCGAGAAGAACCGCGTGTCGCTCGGCATCAAGCAGCTGGGCGATGACCCGTGGGTTGGCATTGCACGCCGCTATCCGCAGGGCACCCGCATGTTCGGCAAGGTCGCCAACCTGACCGACTACGGCGCGTTCGTCGAGATTGAAGAGGGTATCGAAGGCCTGGTGCACGTCTCCGAGATGGACTGGACCAACAAGAACGTCAGCCCCTCCAAGATTGTCCAGCTGGGCTACGAAGTCGAAGTCATGGTGCTTGACATCGACGAGGACAAGCGCCGCATCTCGCTGGGTATGAAGCAGTGCAAGTCGAACCCGTGGGAAGATTTCTCGATGAACCACAAGAAGGGCGACAAGGTCAGCGGCGCGATCAAGTCGATCACCGACTTCGGCGTGTTCATCGGCCTGCCCGGCGGCATCGACGGCCTGGTCCACCTGTCCGACCTGTCGTGGAACGTGCCCGGCGAAGAAGCCGTGCGCAACTTCCGCAAGGGCCAGGACGTGGAAGCCGTGGTTCTCGGTATCGACCTCGAGCGCGAGCGCATTTCGCTCGGCATCAAGCAGCTCGAAGGCGATCCGCTGACCAGCTACGCGTCGGGCCACGAGAAGGGCAGCATCGTCAAGGGCACCATCAAGACCGTGGAGCCCAAGGGCGCCACCGTGCAGCTGGACAGCGACATGGAAGGCTACCTGCGTGCATCCGAAGTCTCGCGCGACCGCGTCGAAGACATGCGCAGCCACTACAAGGAAGGCGACGAGATCGAGGCCATGATCATCAACGTGGACCGCAAGAACCGTGTGATCAACCTGTCGATCAAGGCCAAGGACATGACCGAGCAGGATGCGGCGATGAAGAAATTCTCGGCCGAATCCGCAGCGGCGGCCAGCGGTTCGACCAACCTCGGCGCACTGCTGAAAGCCAAGCTCGATAACAAGAACGCCGAGTAATCCATGACCAAGTCCGAGCTGATTGCTCAACTGGCGGCGCGGCATTCGCAATTTTCGGTTGCGGATATCGAAATGGCGGTGAAAACGATCCTCGATGCGCTGGCGAAAAACCTGTCGCGCGGGGAGCGTATCGAAATCCGCGGTTTCGGCAGCTTCAGTCTGAGCTTTCGTCCCGCCCGTCTCTGGCGCAACCCCAAGTCTGGCGAGCGCGTGCAGGTGCCGGCCAAGTATGTGCCGCACTTCAAGGCCGGCAAGGAGTTGCGCGACCGGGTGGATTTTCCGCTCTAGGCGTGGTGGTGGCGGGCGCGTGCGATGTTATAGGTGCTTCGGCGCCTTCGCATTCATGGCCGGCCCGCGGCCGTTAGATCCGGTCAAGGACAGCAAGACCAACAAGACGGCGCCGCAAGGCGCCGTTTTCTTTGGCGATTGGCGCCGCGCGGGTAAAATGGGCGAACTTCCTGGCGTATATACATGAAAAATTTCACGCACTATCTGGGCCTGCTGGCGAAACTGCTGGTTTTTCTGCTGGTGCTGGGCTTTGCCCTGAAAAACAGCCATAGCGTGACTTTTTATTCCTATCTGGATTATGTGTGGCAGGCGCCGCTGATCGTCATGCTGGGGTTGGCGTTCATCCTCGGCGCCCTGATCGGGGTGCTCGCCTTGCTGCCCACGCTATTCCGCTTGCGGCGCGAACTGGGCCGCAAGCTGCGGGCGGTCGAACTGGATACGGTCACGCAAACCGACCTGCCCGTCGTATAAACCCCATGGAATTCGAGCTCTGGTGGTTACTGGCGTTTCCCCTGTTTTTCGTGCTGGGCTGGTTGGCTGCGCGAGTGGACATCCGGCAGGTGGTGACCGAATCGCGTGCGTTGCCCAACTCGTATTTCCGCGGTCTGAATTTTCTGCTCAACGAGCAGCCCGACAAGGCTATCGAAGCCTTCCTGGAAGTCGTCAAGCTCGAACCTGAAACCATCGACCTGCACTTTGCGCTGGGCGGCTTGTTCCGCCGGCGCGGCGAACTCGATCGCGCCATCCGCATGCACGAGAACCTGCTGGAGCGCGAAGGCCTGGCCGAGGAGCAGCGTCTGCGTGCGATGAGCGAACTGGGCCAGGATTACCTCAAGGCGGGCCTGCTCGATCGCGCCGAGCAGGTGTTCACGAGGCTGCTGAAAACGCCACAGCACGGTCTGGCACGCACCTATCTGCTGGAAATCTACGTGCAGGAGAAAGACTGGCAGAAGGCCATCGACGCCGCCCATGTACTGGAAAAAGACACCAGCAAGCCGCTCAACGCCGACATCGCCCATTTCCATTGCGAACTGGCGCTGCTCGAATCGGCCCGGGGCAATTCCGAAGCCGCCGCCGCCCAATTGCAGCAGGCGCTGTCCAGCAACCGCCAGTCGGTGCGCGCCAACCTGATGGCGGGCGACCTCGACGCGGCGGCGGGACGGCACGAGGCCGCCATCGCAGACTGGCGCCTGGTCGAAACGCAAAGTGCGGCGCACATGGCACTGGTGGTGGATCGCGTACTCGGCAGTTATCGCCAGCTGGGGCGGCTGGAAGAAGGCGTGCAGTGGCTGCGCGCCCTGTATGCCCGGCAGCCATCGCCGGACGTGTTCAACGCGCTGTATCTGGCAGTAGCCGAAATCGAAGGCGCCACTGCAGCCAGCCAGCTTGCGCGCGAGGAATTGCGGCGCAATCCCAGCCTGCGCACGCTGGACCGCCTGCTCGAAGCCGAGCTCGTCAATGCGGAGCCTGAGGTGCGCGAACTGCTGCAGGTGGAAAAAAACCTGGTGGCTGCGCATAGCCAGCGCATGATGCGCTACCAATGCGGCAGTTGCGGTTTCAAGGCCAAACAGTTCTTCTGGCGCTGCCCGGCCTGCGGGCGCTGGGACAGCTTCGATCCCGAGCGGAGCGAAGGAGAAGCGTGAGTGGGGAGCAGTCAGTGGTAAGTGGAAGGGATGGCGTGAATTCGACCAAGATCATCGTGGCGCTGGATTTTGCCGACGCGGCGTCGGCGCTGGCGCTGGTAGGCCAACTCGATCCGACGCTGTGCCGGCTCAAGGTGGGCAAGGAGCTGTTCACCGTGGCCGGGCCGGAACTGGTGCGCGCGCTGGTGGCGCGCGGGTTCGACGTATTCCTCGACCTGAAATTCCACGACATCCCCAATACGGTGGCGGCGGCCTGCAAGGCGGCAGCGGGACTGGGTGTGTGGATGCTGAACGTCCATGCCTCGGGCGGACGCCGCATGATGGCGGCGGCGCAGGACGCGCTGGCAGGCCTCGCGCAGCGGCCGCTGCTGATTGCCGTGACGGTACTGACCAGCATGCGCGCCGAGGATCTGGCCGAGGTCGGCGTGGCCGATGTGCCGGCCGATCAGGTGTTGCGTCTGGCGCATCTGGCCCGGGCCTGCAGGCTGGATGGCGTGGTCTGCTCGGCGCAGGAAGCGTCCATGCTGCGCGCCGATCTGGGCGCGGATTTTCGCCTGGTGACGCCGGGCATCCGACCGGCCGGCGCGGAAGTGGGCGACCAGCGCCGCGTGATGACGCCGGAAGAGGCACTACGTGCCGGCGCGACCGACCTGGTGATCGGGCGTCCGATCACCGCCGCGGCCGATCCGCTGGCTGCGCTCAAACAGATACAGTCCGACATACAGAATTCTTAGGGAGAAGACGCTTTGAAAATCACGGTAATTGGAACGGGCTATGTGGGCCTGGTAACCGGGACCTGTCTGGCCGAAGTCGGCAACGAGGTGCTGTGCCTCGACGTCGACCCCAACAAGATCGAGATCCTGAAATCCGGCGGCATCCCGATCTACGAGCCAGGGCTGGAGGACATGGTCAAGCGCAACGTCGCCGCCGGCCGGCTGTCCTTCACCACCGACATCGAGGAGTCGGTGGCCTTTGGCCAGATCCAGTTCATCGCCGTCGGAACCCCGCCGGACGAGGACGGCTCGGCCGACCTGCAATATGTGGTGGCCGCGGCGCGCAACATCGGCCGCCACATGGGCGACTACAAACTGGTGGTCGACAAGTCCACCGTGCCGGTCGGCACCGCCGACAAGGTGCGTGCTGCGCTCACGGAGGAGTTGGCCAAGCGCGGCGTAGCCATCGAATTCAACGTCGCATCGAATCCCGAATTCCTGAAGGAAGGGGCGGCGGTGGACGATTTCATGAAGCCAGACCGCATCGTCATCGGCACCGACAGCGAACGCGCCACGGCCTTGCTGCGCCAGCTCTACGCGCCGTTCCAGCGCAACCACGACCGTCTGACGGTGATGGACGTGCGCAGTGCCGAACTCACCAAGTACGCCGCCAATGCCATGCTGGCGACGCGCATTTCCTTCATGAACGAGCTGGCCGTACTGGCCGAGAAACTCGGCGCCGACATCGAGCAGGTACGTCATGGCATCGGCTCCGATCCGCGCATCGGCTATCACTTCCTGTATGCCGGCTGCGGCTACGGGGGTTCGTGCTTTCCCAAGGACGTGCAGGCCTTGCGCCGCACCGGCCAGGAAAACGGCATCTCCTTGCGCGTGCTCGATGCGGTGGAAGAGGCCAACGACGCGCAGAAGCACATCCTGATCAACAAGCTGACCGCCCGCTTCGGAAAAGACCTGAAGGGCAAGCGCTTTGCCATGTGGGGTCTGGCGTTCAAGCCGAATACCGACGACATGCGCGAGGCGCCCAGCCGCACCATGCTCGAAGCGCTGTGGGCGATGGGCGCGAGCGTGTCGGCCTACGATCCGGCGGCGATGGAGGAAACGCGCCGCATCTACGGTGAGCGTGCCGACCTGCTGCTGGTCGACAGCCCGATGGATGCACTGAAAGGCGCCGACGCGCTGCTGATCGTCACCGAGTGGAAGGTCTTCCGCAGCCCCAATTTCGACACCATGAAAGCGCTGCTGAAGACGCCGCTGGTGTTCGACGGCCGCAATCTTTACGAGCCGCAGGCGATGCGCGAGATGGGATTCGACTATCTGCCGATCGGACGCCAGTAATGTCCTTGCGTGACGCCATCCGCCGCGCCCGCATCCTGGTAGTGGGCGATGTGATGCTGGACCGCTACTGGTTCGGCGACGTCTCGCGCATCTCGCCCGAGGCGCCGGTGCCGGTGGTGCATGTCACGCGCAACGAAGACCGCATCGGCGGCGCCGGCAACGTGGCACGCAATGCCGCGGCGCTGGGTGCGCAGGTCACGCTGCTGTCGGTGGCGGGGTGCGACGAGGCCGGGCAGGCCCTGCGAGCGCTGCTCGAGGCCGAGTCGTTCACCGTGCATCTGCACGAAGACCCGGCGTTTTCCACTATCACCAAGCTGCGCGTCATCGGACGCCAGCAACAACTGCTGCGCGTCGACTTCGAGACCCAGCCGGGTCACGAGGTGTTGGCTGCCAAGCTGGAAGCCTATGCGCAGCTGCTGACCGACTGCGACGTGGTGATCCTGTCGGACTACGGCAAGGGCGGGCTGACGCATGTCACGCGCATGATCGAGCTGGCGCGCGCGGCGAACAAGCCCATCCTGGTCGACCCCAAGGGCGACGACTGGGCACGCTACACTGGAGCCACCCTGATCACGCCCAACCGCAGCGAATTTCGCGACGTGGCCGGCAGCTGGAAAACCGAGGCCGAACTCGCCGACAAAGCCGCGGCGGTGCGCGCGAGCTTCCAGCTGGATGCGCTGCTGGTGACGCGCAGCGAGGAAGGCATGAGCCTGTTCGACGCCACTGGCGCGCACCACGAGGCCACCCGGGCACAGGAAGTGTTCGATGTCTCCGGCGCCGGCGACACCGTCATCGCAGCCTATGCCGTGGCCCTGGCTGCTGGCGCGAGCGGGGTCGAGGCAGTGCGCCTGGCCAACCGGGCGGCGGGCATCGTGGTCGGCAAGTTCGGCACCGCTGTCGCGACTGCGGACGAAGTCTTTGGAGAAGAAGCATGAGCCAGTACACCGTCGTCACCGGTGCCGCCGGATTCATCGGTGCCAACCTCGTCAAGGCGCTCAACGCGCACGGCGAGACCAACATCATCGCGGTCGACAACCTGACCAAGGCCGACAAGTTCAGGAACCTGACCGACTGCGAGATCGCCGACTATTTCGACAAGGCCGAATTCCTCGACCTGGTCGAGGAGGGCGTGCTCGACGGCGCCGTGGCGGCGGTCTTCCACGAAGGCGCGTGCTCCGACACCATGGAAACCGACGGCCGCTACATGATGGAGAACAACTACCGTTACTCCAGCGCGCTGCTCAAGTTCTGCCAGGATGAGGGCGCACAGTTCCTCTATGCTTCGTCGGCGAGCGTCTATGGCGCCGGGCGCGTGTTCTCCGAATCGCGTGAGTTCGAGTCGCCGCTCAACGTCTACGGCTATTCCAAGTTCCTGTTCGACCAGAGCGTGCGCCGTCTTTGGAACGACCGCACGGCGCAGATCGCAGGCTTCCGCTATTTCAACGTCTACGGCCCGCGCGAGCAGCACAAGGGACGCATGGCCTCGGTGGCGTTCCACTTCTTCAACCAGTACCGCGCCGAGGGCAGGGTGAAGCTGTTCGAGGGCTGCGACGGCTACCCCAACGGCGAGCAGCGGCGCGATTTCGTCTCGATCGAGGACGTAGTGCGCGTCAACCTGTGGTTCCTCGACCACCCGGATGTGTCGGGCATCTTCAACGTCGGCACCGGGCGCTGCCAGAGCTTCAACGATGTCGCGGTGGCGGCGGTGAACGCCTGCCGGGCATCCGAAGGCCAGCCGGCCTTGACGCTGGAGCAGATGCAGGCCCAGGGCCTCGTCAGCTACATCGCTTTTCCCGACGCGCTCAAGGGCAAATACCAGAGCTATACCGAGGCCGATATCTCCGCGCTGCGCGGGGCGGGGTATGATGCGCCCTTCTACAGCGTGGAAGAAGGCACTTCCCGCTACATCGAACACCTGTTGAAGACATGAGTACCTACAAGACCATCGAGGATACGGTTGGCAACACGCCGCTGGTGCGCCTGAAGCGCATGCCCGGCACGACCAGCAACATCATTCTCGTCAAGCTCGAAGGCAACAATCCTGCCGGCTCGGTGAAGGACCGCCCGGCCCTCTCGATGATCGACGCCGCGCAGGCGCGCGGCGAGATCAAGCCCGGCGATACGCTGATCGAAGCGACCAGCGGCAATACCGGCATCGCGCTGGCGATGGCGGCAGCCATGCGCGGCTACAAGCTTATCCTGCTCATGCCCGAGAATGCCTCGATCGAACGCCAGCAGACCATGCGTGCGTTCGGTGCCGAATTGCAGCTGGTGAGCAAGGAGGCCGGCATGGAAGGCGCGCGCGATCTGGCGATCGCCATGGAGAAACAGGGTATCGGCAAGATCCTCGACCAGTTCGCCAACCCCGACAATCCCGAGGCGCACTACCGCACCACCGGGCCCGAGATCTGGCACGACACGCAGGGCAGGATCACCCACTTCGTTTCTAGCATGGGCACGACCGGCACCATCATGGGCTGTTCGCGTTACCTCAAGGAACAGAATCCGGCGATCCAGATCGTTGGCGTGCAGCCGACCGAGGGCTCGCAGATTCCAGGCATCCGCAAGTGGCCGGATGAATACGTGCCGAAGATCTGCGACTACGACCGGGTTGACCACATGATCTATGTGAGCCAGTTGAATGCAGAGGAAACCACGCGCCGGATGGCGCGCGAGGAAGGCATCTTCGCCGGCGTCTCGTCCGGCGGCGCGCTGTGGGCAGCCCTGCAGCTGTCCAAAGACATTCAGGACGCCGTCATCGTCTCCATCGTTTGCGACCGCGGCGACCGGTATCTGTCGACGGGTGTATTCCCCGCCGCGTAAGTAGCGGGTTAACGGATGGCCAAAACCAGGACGATCTACACCTGTACCGAATGCGGTGGACAGTCGCCCAAGTGGCAAGGCCAGTGCCCGTCCTGCAATGCCTGGAACACGCTGGTCGAAACCATCGCCGAGTCGGCCAAGCCGCGCTTCGCCGGACTGGCGGCGACCAGCACCGCGCAATTCCTGCATGACGTCGAGGCCTCCGAGGAAAGCCGCATCGCCACCGACATCGGCGAGCTCGACCGCGTGCTTGGCGGCGGGCTGGTGCCGGGCGGGGTGGTGCTGATCGGCGGCGACCCCGGCATCGGCAAGTCGACGCTGCTTTTACAAGCCCTGGCTGGTCTATCCGGCAATCTGAAAACGCTCTACGTCAGCGGCGAGGAGTCGGCGCGCCAGGTTGCGCTGCGCGCACGGCGGCTTTCCCTGCCTGAGACCAACCTGCCGGTACTGCCCGAGATCCGGCTCGAAGCCATCCTCGCACAACTGGCCGAGATGAAGCCCGAGGTCGCGGTGATCGACTCGATCCAGACCGTGTATTCCGAGGCGCTGACCTCGGCGCCAGGCTCGGTGGCACAGGTGCGCGAATGCGCAGCGCAGCTCACGCGCCACGCCAAGCAGACCGGCACCGCGATCATCCTCGTCGGCCATGTCACCAAGGAAGGCGCCATCGCCGGTCCGCGCGTGCTCGAGCACATCGTCGACACCGTGCTGTATTTCGAGGGCGACACCGGCTCGTCGTTCAGGCTCGTGCGCGCGTTCAAGAACCGCTTCGGTGCGGTCAACGAGATCGGCGTGTTCGCGATGACCGAGAAAGGCCTCAAGGGCGTCTCCAATCCCTCGGCGATCTTCCTGTCGCGCCACGGCGAGCCGGTGCCCGGTTCCTGCGTGCTGGTGACGCAGGAAGGCACGCGTCCGCTATTGGTTGAGATTCAAGCGCTGGTCGATTCCAGCCATGCGCCGAGTCCGCGCCGCCTGTCCGTCGGCCTGGAACAGAATCGGCTCGCCATGCTGCTGGCCGTGCTGCACCGCCACGCCGGCATTGCCTGCTTCGACCAGGATGTGTTCGTCAACGCGGTCGGTGGTGTGAAGATCAGCGAACCCGCCGCCGACCTCGCCGTGCTCGCCGCCATCGTATCCTCGCTCAGAAGCCAGCCCCTGCCCGACAAGCTGGTGATGTTCGGCGAAGTCGGCCTGGCCGGCGAAATCCGCCCGGTGCAGCGCGGACAGGAACGCCTGAAGGAAGCCGCCAAGCTCGGCTTCACACAGGCCATCGTGCCAGCCGCCAACCAGCCCAAGCAGAAGATCGCCGGCATGACGGTGCATGCCGTGCAACGACTGGACGAGGCGATCCGTTTGTTCAGGGAAAGCTGAGCGTTTTCAACTCATGGTTTCGCCCCCGCATAGCTTTCCCCTTCACGGTCCCGGGCTGCGCGGTGCCAGGCGCCCTCGCGTGGCCATCGTCGGCCGCACCGGCAGCGGCAAGCACAGCATTTTTCGTGCGGCCGCCAGCACGTCCACGCACCACGAGCGTCTGGCCGGCATCGGGCCTGCGTATGAGGAATGCCTGGTCGAAGTGGGGATCGACCAGATTTCCCTGGTTGCCCTGCCCGCCATCGGCGGCCTGCACCATCTGGATGCGGACGCCTGTGTGACGCTGAAGTATCTGCTGTGGGGCGACCGCTGGCCGGCCATCGCGCAGCACGAAGCGCATCAGCCCGACAACAGGTTTGCCGCCCCCGACGTGCTGCTGGTGGTGATGGATGCCACGGCGCTGGAACGCGATCTCGAGCTCGCGCTGGAACTGATGCAGCTGGGCAGGCCGATGGTGTTTGCGCTCAACCGCATGGACGAAGCGCGTGCCAGACGGCGTTTCATCAATGTGCGCGCCCTGTCGGCCCAGCTGGGCGCGCCGGTGGTGCCGACCGTGGCACACATGGGCATCGGCCTGGCCGATCTGTATACCACCGTGGTGCACGTCGCCCGCGAAGCAAGATTCCTGCAGCCGCATCCGGCGGCTCCGCCCTACAGTGCGCACATCGAAGCGCAATTGCGAGCCATTGCCGAAATCGCCCGCCAGCCGGACGTGGCGGCGGCCTTCGCAGTCCCCGAGACTTTGCTGACGCTGCAGCTCGCGGAAAACGACGGCTATTTCGCGCAGGAATTGCAGGCGCACTTCCCCGGTCACTACGCGGCCTTGCTCGCCGCGCGCGCCATCGCCGACGCCGCCTTGCCACGCCGGCTGGCGGAGGAGCTGCATGCCGACCGCCATCACCGCGCCGCCCTGCTGACGGAGGCGGCGACCCGCCCCGGCCAGGAAGGCGCGCCGCCGCGCTGGCAGGTGTGGGCCGACGATCTTTTCCTGCATCCGCGCTGGGGCTTCGTCGGCACGCTGGCGGTGTTCGCGCTGGTGCTGCTGTTCGTGTTCGAGGTGAGCGCCGTGCTCGACAGTCTGACGGTCGCGCGCCTGATTGCGTGGGCCGAGCCGTGGCAGCCGACCGAACTCGCGGGCGTGCTCGGCCGCGCGGTGCTCGACGGCTTCATCGGCCTCGCCGGCATCGTCATTCCCTACATGATTCCATTGGTGTTGCTGCTGGTGTGGCTGGAGGAATCGGGGATCATGCACCGCGTGGCCTTCGTGGTCGATCGCGGTTTCCATCGGCTGGGACTGCACGGCGGCGTCGCCCTGCCATTCCTGATGGGGCTGGGCTGCAACGTGCCTGCGCTGGCCGCGACCGCGGCCGTCACCCACGGCCGTGACCGCACGGTGGCCTCGCTGCTGATCACCTTCCTGCCGTGTTCGGCGCGCTCGGCCATCATCCTGGCAGTGGGCGGCAAGTACCTCGGCGGGTTCGGCGTGTTCGCCCTCTTCATGCTCGCCCCTGTCGTCGTCAGCCTGGTCGGCAAGCTCCTGAAACGCCGCTATCCCGAAACCACACCCGGCATGATCCAGGAAATTCCCGCTTACGCCGTGCCCACCCTGCGCGCCTTGCTGGCCAATACCTGGGAGCGCAGCCGCGACATCGTCACCATCGTGCTGCCGCTCCTGGTGGCGGGCAGCGTGGTGCTGGCGCTGCTGAGCCATTACGGTGCCGATGCCTGGGTCAATCTCGCGCTCACGCCGGTGACGGTATGGTGGCTGGGGCTGCCGGTGGCGCTTGGGGTGCCGATCCTGTTCGGCGTGCTGCGCAAGGAGCTGTCGCTGCTCATGGTGTTCCAGGCGCTCGGCACGCAGGAACTGGCCAGCGTGCTCGACACCACGCAGATTGCCACCTTCCTGGTGTTCCTGACTTTTTACGTGCCCTGCGTGTCCACCTTCGCCATGATGCTGAAGCTGCTGGGCCGGCGCGACGCGCTCTATTCGGTCGCGCTTTCCATCGGCGTGGCGCTTGCCGTGGCGGCAGTGGTGCGCGGGGCGCTGGAACTGGCGGGGTGGGCGCTGTAGCGGCTGCGTCTTCGGGACGACAGGCCAGGCCGGCCCGTCCAGGTCAACTCATCACCTGCCCATGCTCCCGAGTATCGTGGAACGCGACCTTGGGCCAGCGCTCCTGCGCCAGACTCAGGTTCACACGCGTATCCGCCAGATACACCAGGTTGCCATCGACGTCCTTCGCCAGTTTGAGCGAATTGGCCTTGGTGAATTCGGCCAGATGCTGGGCGTCGGGGCAGGTGACCCAGCGCGCAGTATAGATGCCGGCGTTTTCGAAGCTGGCGTCGACGCCGTATTCGGTTTTCAGGCGATGGGCGACGACTTCGAACTGCAATTGTCCGACCGCACCGATCAGCAGCGTGTTGTCGGCGAAGGGTTCGAACACCTGCACCGCGCCTTCTTCGCCCAGTTCCAGCAGCCCCTTGTTCAGCTGCTTGGCACGCAGCGGGTCGCGCAGGCGCGGACGACTGAACAGTTCGGGGGCGAAGTAGGGAATGCCCTTGTATTGCAGCGCCTCGCCTTCGGTGAGGGTGTCGCCGATGTGCAGCTGGCCGTGGTTGTGGATGCCGATGATATCGCCGGCCACGGCGTCTTCCATGCGGGTGCGCTCGTTGGCCATGAAGACGACCGCGTTGGCGATTTTCATGTCCTTGCCGGTGCGGCGGTGGCGTACTTTCATGCCGGGCGTGTAGCGGCCGGAGCAGACGCGGAAGAAGGCGATGCGGTCGCGGTGCTGCGGGTCCATGTTGGCCTGGATCTTGAACACGAAGCCGGTGAACTTGGGCTCGGTGGGGTCGACCGTGCGCTCGATGGCTTCGCGCGGCAGCGGCGACGGCGCCCAGTCGGACAGCGCGCGCAGCACTTCGCGCACGCCGAAGTTGTTGATCCCGGAACCGAAGAAGACGGGAGTCTGCTTGCCGGAGAGGAAGTCGTCGAGATCGAAGGTGGCGCCGGCGCCGCGCACGAGTTCGATTTCGGACAGCAGGGTATCCGCTTCGAGCGGGAACATCTCGCGCAACGCGGCATCGCCCAGCCCCTGTAGCGACTCGAACTGCTGGTCGGCGTTTTCCTCGCCGGCCTTGAAGCGCAGGATCTCGTCGTGGATCAGGTGGTAGACGCCATGGAAGCGTTTGCCCATCCCGATCGGCCAGGTCACCGGTGCGCAGTGGATCTTCAGGATCGATTCGATCTCATCGAGCAGTTCCAGCGGCTCGCGTACCTCGCGGTCCATCTTGTTGATGAAGGTGATGATGGGCGTGTCGCGCAGGCGGCACACTTCCAAGAGCTTGATCGTCTGTTCCTCCACGCCCTTGGCGGCGTCGACCACCATGATGGCGGCGTCAACGGCGGTCAGCACGCGGTAGGTGTCCTCCGAGAAGTCCTTGTGACCGGGGGTGTCGAGCAGGTTGAACACGCAGTCGCCATAGGAAAACTGCATCACCGAGCTGGCCACCGAAATGCCGCGCTCGCGTTCGACCTCCATCCAGTCGGAGGTGGCGAACTTGCCGCTCTTCTTGGCCTTGACCGTGCCGGCCATCTGGATGGCGCCGCCGAACAGCAGCAGTTTCTCGGTCAGCGTGGTCTTGCCCGCGTCGGGGTGGGAAATGATGGCGAAGGTGCGGCGTTTCTTGACGTCGCGCACCAAAGCCGGGTCGCCGGGTTGAGCCGGCGCGGTTGGAGTGGATTCCATCGGGAGGACTAGCGGATATGAAGCAAGCCGCAATTTTAAGCTATTTCGCGCGGCCGGCCGGCCTATGTCTCAGCATTTCGCGCGTTGGTCGGGCTGCCCCGGGTACCGGCGGCGTGGGGGGCGGCGCTTGCCGCGAACTTTTCAAATGCCGGATAAAAATTTAACCATGAAATGGAAATGGACGTAACTACGTATTGTCCCACCCTGGGTATCAAATACAGCCAGCACGTCCGGCTAAAAACACTTCCCCTTATTCCCGCATAGAAAACTTCGATTGAGAATGCGCACTTGGCCGTGGCGGCGGGCATGGCCTTCGGAGTACCATTTCAGGGATTCACTTATGGGCGAAACGCCCGACCGTCCGTGGTGGCTTTTCGGGCGGTTTCAAATGATTTTGCATCCATCGGATGGAGGAAACAACAATGACGGAGCATGTTGCGACCAACGAGACGATTCTCGTGGTGGGCGGCGGGATTTCCGGCATGACTGCCGCGCTCGAAGCGGCCGAAACCGGCAAGAACGTCGTCCTGGTTGAGAAAAATCCCGCACTGGGCGGCCGGACTTCCCAGTTGTATCGCTACTTCCCCAAGCTGTGCCACCCCACCTGCGGTCTGGAAATCAACCTGCGCCGCCTCAAGAACAACCCCCGCGTGCGCGTGCTGACGCTGGCCGAAGTGACCGGCATCGAAGGCAGCACGGGCAACTACACCGTCTCCGTCAAGGTCAAGCCGCGTTACGTGAACGAGAACTGCACCGCCTGCGGCGATTGCGGGCGCGCGGTCGAGACGATGGTGGACGACCCGTTCAACTACAACCTCGGCCAGCACAAGGCCGCCTTCCTGCCGAACGCGATGGCCTACCCGCAGCGCTATGTGCTGGACCCCGCGATCATCGGTACCCCCGATGCGGACAAGGCCAAGGCCGCCTGCAAATACGGCGCGATCGACCTTGACATGAAAGAGGAGACGATCCAGGTCAAGGCCGGCGCTGTGGTGTGGGCAACCGGCTGGCAGCCCTACGACGCGGCGAAGATTCAGCCTTACGGCTACGGCCGCTTCAAGAACGTCATCACCAGCGTCGAATTCGAGCGCCTGGCCGACATCCACGGCCCCACCGGCGGCAAGATCCTGCGCCCGTCCGACGGCAAGGAAGCGAAGAACATCGCCTTCATCCAGTGCGCCGGTTCGCGCGACGAGAACCACCTGCGCCACTGTTCGCGCATCTGCTGCATGGCGTCGCTGAAGCAGACGCACTACGTGCGCGAGAAGTATCCGGAAGACGGCAAGTCGACCATCTACTACATCGACATTCGCGCCATCGACCGCTTCGAGGATTTCTACCAGAAAGTGCAGGCCGATCCCTCGGTCACCTTCATCAAGTCCAAGGTCGCGAAGATCACCGAAGACGAGCACGGCAACGCCGTGTGCCATGGCGTCGATACCGAAGGCTACAAGCGCTACACCACGCCGCACGACCTGGTGGTGCTGGCGGTGGGCATGGAGCCCTCGGTCAAGGGCATCAACATTCCCGGCCACATCGTCGCCGATTCGAGCGGTTTCATCGAAGCCGACCCGGCCAACGGCGCCGTGTTCGGCGCCGGTTGCGCGTCGAATGCGCTGGACGTGAACCGTGCCGTGCAATCGGCCACCGCGGCGGCATTGCGCGCCATCCAGGTGGTCAACAAAGTAGCAAAGGCGGAGGCGTAAACAATGGCTGACATCAAAGTCGCAGCGTATATCTGCAAGGGCTGCGGACTCGGCGAGCGTCTGGATACGGACGCATTGGTCAAGATCGCACAGAAGGACGGCAAGGTGCCGCTGGCGAAGTCGCACGATTTCCTGTGCAACGCCGACGGCGTGGCGATGATCAAGAACGACATCGCGAATGAAGGCGTCACTCACATCATGATCGGCGCCTGCTCGCGCCGCGCCAAGACCGAAGCGTTCTTCTTCCCCGAAAACGCGGTGGCGCGTGCCAACCTGCGCGAAGGCGTGGTCTGGATCCGTCCCGATACCGAGGAAGCGCGCGAAACCACGCAGGACATGGCGGAAGACTACATCCGCATGGGCTGCGCAGAAGTGAAGGCGATGACCGCGCCCGGCGGCAACACCAACACCGGCACCAGCAAGACCCTCTTGGTGGTGGGCGGCGGCGTCACTGGCATGACGACCGCGATCGAAGCGTCGAAGACCGGTTATTCGGTGGTGCTGGTCGAGAAATCCGGCGAACTCGGTGGCTGGGCCGGCAAGCTCTACAAGCGCACGCCGGTGCACGAGCCGTTCAAGTCGCCGGCCGATACCGGCGTGGCCGACCTCGCCTCGCAGGTGATGGGCGACAGCAACATCAAGGTGTATCTGAATGCCACTATCGCGAAAACCGATGGTGCGCCGGGCCGTTTCGTGGTCGACATCGCCACCGAATCGGGTGCGACGCACACCGAAGACATCGGCGCGATCGTGCAGGCTACCGGCTTCACCCTGTACGACATGAACAAGCTGCCCGAACTCGGCGGCGGCAAGTCGCCCAACGTGATCGACCAGGCCGGCCTCGAAGCGCTGGCGAAAGCGGCTGCGGCAGGAGACGGCATCATTCGCCGGCCCTCGGACAACCAGCCGGTGAAATCGGTGGTATTCGTGCAGTGCGCCGGCCAGCGCGACCCAACCGGCACGCACCTGTCCTACTGCTCGGGCTTCTGCTGCAACGCCAGCATCAAGCAGGCGATGTACTTCAAGGACACCAATCCGGGCGTCGATACCACCATCATCTACACCGACCTGCGCACGCCCGGCAACGGCGAGGACTTCTACCGTAGCGCACAGGAAAAGGGCGTCATCTTCACCAAGGGCAAGGTCGCCGAAGTGGTGCCGAACGGCAATACCAGCACGGTCAAATTCAACGACCTGATCCTGGGAGACACCGATGCGTCGATGGTGGATGTCGATCTGGTGGTGCTGGCGACCGGCCAGGTGGCGAACTCGGGCATCAACATCGATGCGCTGACCAAGCCGCAGGTCGAAGGCCAGGAAGGCGAGCCCTCAGCCGTCGGCACAGTGGAAGTGAAGCCGATTTCCATCCTCAACCTGACCTACCGTCAGGGTCCGGACGTGCCGCAGTTGAAGCAGGGCTTCACCGATTCGCACTTCATCTGCTTCCCCTACGAAACCCGCCGGACCGGCATCTACACCGCCGGTCCGGTGCGCCGCCCGATGGACATCGCGCAGGCGCGCGAGGATGCCACCGGTGCCGCGCTGAAGGCGATCCAGGCACTGGAAAATGCCGAGCTCGGCCGCGCCGCGCATCCGCGCTCGGGTGACCTGTCGTTCCCGAAAGTGCGCCTTGAAGGCTGCACGCAGTGCAAGCGCTGCACGGTGGAATGCCCGTTCGGCGCCATCGACGAGGACGAGAAGCGCTTCCCGGTATTCAACGAATCGCGCTGCCGCCGTTGCGGCACCTGCATGGGCGCCTGCCCGGTGCGTGTGATTTCGTTCGAGAACTATTCGGTCAACACGGTCGGCGCGCAGATCAAGGCGGTCGACATCCCCGACGAGTTCTCGGAAAAGCCGCGCATCCTGATCCTGGCGTGCGAGAACGACGCCTACCCGGCGCTCGACATGGCAGGCATGAGCCGCAACGAGTATTCGGCCTTCGTGCGCATCATTCCGATCCGCTGCCTCGGTTCCGTCAACACCATCTGGATCACCGATGCGCTGAACGCCGGCTACGACGGCGTGATGCTGATGGGCTGCAAATCCGGCGACGAATATCAATGCCACTTCGTCAAGGGTTCCGAGTTGGGGCGCGTACGGATGTCCAAGATCGACGACACGCTGAAGACGCTGAATCTCGAATCGGAGCGCGTGCGCGATCTCGAAGTCGCCATCACCGATATCGAACGGGTACCAGACATGATCAACAAGTATGCCGCCGAGCTGGTTGCCGTAGGCCCCAGCCCGTTCAAAGGCTTCTAACAGGAGATCCACCATGAGCGCAAACACCGCACTGGCGGAGAAATACCGCAACAACTTCCTGAAGGAAATCGAAGAACAGGTTGAGATGGGCGACTGGGTGAAGATGTGCATGCAATGCGGCGTCTGCTCCGGTTCCTGCCCGACCAACTTCCAGAGCGCGTGGGAACATCCGCCGCAGGAACTCTTCATGATGATCCGCGCAGGCAAGCGCGAGGAAGTGTTGACCAGCAGTTCGATGTGGAACTGCACTTCCTGCTACAACTGCATCGTGCGCTGTCCGCGCAAGCTGCCGATCACCCACATCATGCACGGCATCGCCGAATACGCGCACCGGCTCGGCATGGCACCGAAGATGCAGCCGACGCGCTTCTTCAGCGGCCTGTTCTGGAAGAACTGCACCCATACGGGACGCGTCAACGAACTCAAGCTGTCGATGGGTCTGTATTTCAAGGACGGGTTGGGTGCCGGCATCAAGGAGGGCATGAAGATGAAGGATGTGGCGATTGGCCTCTTGAAGGCCAAGCGGCTCAATCCGTTCGAACTGTTCGGCGGCCACAAGTGCAAGGACCAGAAAGGCATCCAGGCGATGCTGAAAAAAGCCTACGAAATCGAACGCAGCCGCAAGGCCGCCAAGATGGCGGGCTGAGGAGAGACATATGGCCAAACATGAATACGCGTTTTACCCGGGGTGCTCGTCGCAGAAGGGCGCCTCCGCTTCCAACTATCTGACCTCGGTCGAGTCGATGTGCAAGACGCTCGACGTCAAGCTGACCGAGATTCCCGACTGGAACTGCTGCGGCGCTTCGATCGGATACGCCGAGGCCGGCGAGCTGCCGCGCCATGTGATGAATGCGCGCAACTTCGCGCTGTCCGAGAAGAACCTCCCCGGCCAGGAAATCGTCGCCACCTGCGCCGCCTGCTGGCTGGGCGCACGCGAAACCCGCGAGCGCCTGACGCACTCCGACACGCTGATGGCCGACACCCGCGAAGCGCTGAAGGAAGCCGGGCTGACGATCAACGAGATGCCCAATATTCGCCACATGGTCGAAGTCCTGATCGAGGACCTCGGCTTCGACGAAATGAAGAAGCACGTCGTGCGTCCGCTCGAAGGCGTGAAGATCGCGGGCTACGTCGGCTGCCAGACCAACCGCCCGTTCGGCGTGGACGGCGAGTCGTTCGAAAATCCCCAGTACCTCGACAAAATGGTCGAGATGGTCGGTGCCGAATCGATCCCCGAATACGACATGAAAGTGACCTGTTGCGGCGGTGCGCTGGCGTTCTCCGAGCCCGAGAAGGCGCAGGCACAGATCAAGGACATCGTCGAGTCGGCCTATGACCACGGCGCCGAGATGATCGTCACGCCATGTCCGCTATGCCAGGCCAACGTGGAGATCTACCAGGGCCAGATCAACCAGCGCTATGGCACCAAGTTCAACATCCCGGTGATGTACTACAGCCAGCTGATGGTGGTTGCCTACGGCGGAAGCGCCAAGGACGCCGCACTGAACGGCCAGGTCATCAAGGCGCGCAGGCTGGAAGAAATCGCCGCCAAGCCGGTCAAGCGCTGAGTCGTTTCAGGTGCATTGCAAACAGGGGCCGCGTGCCCCTGTTTTTTTGCGTGCATGAAATGCGCGTGGGCCCGGTCGTGTCTGAACGCGGCCCGCCTTAGCCGCTCGCCTGGGGCGTGCCTGCCGGCTCAGCGACTGCCCCGTCTTCCGTTGTCTTGTTGGCCGGTTTTGGACGGCTACGCCGGGCTAGCGTGCGGAGGAATGCGCCCATCTCATGGCTGGCCTGATCGAAGGCGCCGGCCGGGCCAAGCGCCTGACGGGCGGCGCTGAAATTCTTCTGCTTGATGTTGTGGACGATGTCACCGGCCACTCGATGAAAGTGGGCATGCAGTTCGCAGGCTTTCACGTGGTCTTCCGGCGACAGCATCCTGCGGGCTTCATCCGCCAACCATTTCCCCAGTTTGCAGGATTCGGTGTGGCTGATCGCGGACAAGTCGAGCCCCGCCTTGCCACTCAGAAAACTCCGGAATCTGGCTTTCCACGCGCCATGTGAATAAATGGCATATTCGATATCGCTTTTGATTCCCATGCCCCCTCCGCTGAACACTGCATATCTCCATAAGGAATAACGGTGTTCATCCCTGTTTTTTTAATTGAAATTCTGATGACGTGGTGAGCCAGGTTCCCTCTCGGTATGGACATCGAGTTGGTCAATAAATATAATAAGATAATGTTATCTATAAATAATCATGCTGGATGGCAGCCAGCGGGCTTTGCACTCTCTTGGCAGGGTGGGGGCGAGGCCGCCGTGCAGGGGCATGCACTTCATACGACTAAATTCAGGGAGCCTTACCTATGTTGAAATCAAGAACCTGCGCCATGGCTGTGGCTGCATCCATGGCAATCACGCCTGGCATTGGCGCTGCTTCAGTGTTTGGCAGTCTGGGCAATTTTGACGTGATCAACGACACCGGATTCACCGCCCATGGCTTCGAAATCGATCTCGAAGGCTTGCACAGCAGCGACATCACCGATACCTTCGGGGGGGTGGGTCGAGGCTTTCCGAGTGGCCGCGGGTTCGATCCGCTCACCAGCGTGGAGCGCTATGGCTCACCCACGATCACCGAGTATTCCAACGGTTTGACGTTCGGCACGAAAATAACCTATCAAGGGTTGTTCGACAGCAATACGGGTAGCTGGGATTACGGTACGCCAAGCGGCACCTTCATCACGCCGGGTGACAACTGCTGGTCCGGGGGCGGTGTGGGCTACAGTGCCGCGACGCCGTGCGATCATTTCGGGGTCGGCACGACCGCGAATGCGAGCAAGACCACGTATAGCTGGCTGGTCGAGACCGGAACGCCGGGTGTCCTGAACAATGGGGTCGTCAATCTTCCGGCTCCCGTCTGGAACGTGATCCCCGCTCCGGTCGCCGGCAATCCGCCCCTTGTGGTTGCACAAATCCAGGCGCCGGCAGCCGCGAATGAAGCCCAGTTCGGTGAAGCCATCTGGGTCAAGGTGTTCACCACGGAGCTTGCGGATCCGATCGCGCTCGAAGAACTGGTGGGGGGCAATCCGAAGGTCGAACAGGCCGTCACCGAGGTCGAGTGGCAATTGTTGCAGACAGATCCGGGCAATCCGCTCGCCGGTCAGCTGGAGAGCGGTTACGGGGTGCCGGTGGGCCCGAATGCCGCATCGATCCTGCGTCGCTACGAGTTCTACAAGTATTCCGGCGTGTACGATCCGGAAACCCATGAGGCATTGGTGACGTTCAGCGACTCGCATCCCAATGATCCCAACGACCCGCTGTATTACGACCCAAGCAAGACCGTCGATCTCGGCAATTACCTCGGCGCCCAGAATGCCGCGGTCAATCTGGCGGCTGCGGTTCCGGAACCTGGGACCTCTGTCATGCTGCTTGCTGGCCTGGGGCTGGTCGGTTTCGCGGTTCATCGCAGAAAGCGCTACGCGAACTGATGCGGTCGCGCCGCGCAAATCAACGGGGACTTCGGTCCCCGTTTTCATTTGGCGGGACTACTTGCGTGCCGAATAGGTGGGCAGCGTAATCCGGAAAGCCATGGCAAGCAGTCGAAGACCCAGGACGGTCGCCATCCCCGCCCAGGCTGCGACCACGGGCGCCAGGCCCAGGGCTTGCAGACCGATCATCATCAGGGCGCCGGTCCAGGCGGCCGACGCATAAAGCTCGCCGCGCAGAAATACCAGCGGGACCTCGTTGCACAGCACATCGCGCACTACGCCGCCGAAGATTCCGGTGATCATTCCCAGCAGGCTCGCCGCCAGCCAGGGCGCGTGCCAATCCAGTGCGATCTGGGTGCCGACGATGGTGAACAGCGCCAGGCCGATGGCATCCGGGATGAGGAACAGGCGCGGCGGCAAACGCAGGCCGCGCACGGCGAAGAAGACGACGAGCGTCGTCGCCAGCGCGACATACAGATATACCGGCTCGCCGAGCCAGAACACCGGGCGTTGCAGCAGCAGGTCGCGCACCGTGCCGCCGCCCAGCGCGGTGGCCGTTCCCACCATCACGGCGCCGACCAGATCCATGTTCTTGCGCCCGGCATCGAGCACACCGGTGAGCGCGAATACCGCGACGGCAGACAGGCCGACCCAGTACAGCAGGTTTTCCATGAAGTGTGCCCGGTTGGGCAGCGCTTAGCCGCCCGATCGTTGTCGATGCCGGAGTATCGCAAGAAATGAAAGGGCGGGCATCCTGCGACGCTTATTTCTTGCGTTCCCGCTTCAGCAGTTCTGCCTTGCGCGCGAGGCCCCAACGGTAGCCCGCCAGGCTGCCATCCGCGCGCACGGCGCGGTGGCACGGAATCGCCACCGCCACGGCGTTCTCGGCGCAGGCATGCGCCACCGCGCGGAAGGCCCGGGGCTGGCCGATGCGTGCGGCAATTTCGCTGTAGGTGGACGTCTCGCCCGCAGGAATGGCCTGCAGGGCCTGCCAGACACGGCGCTGGAAGACCGTGCCCTGGACATCCAGCGGCAGATCGAGCACGCCGCGCGGCTGCTCGATGTAATCCAGCACGCGGGCGATCCAGCGCTGAAACCCGGCGTCGGCCGGCTCGAACTGCGCCTGCGGAAAGCGCGCTCGGATGCGGTCTTCCAGCGCTTCGGCCGATTCGTCGAACTCGATGGCGCACACGCCCTTGCGGGTGGCGGCGACGATGACCCAGCCGAGCGAGCAGGGCACGACGGCATGGCGAATGTGCTCGCCCGCGCCACCCTTGCGGTAGCTGCCCGGCGACATGCCGAGCAGCGCGGGCGCGGCCTCATAGAAGCGCCCGGCCGAATTGAAGCCGGCATCGTAGAGAGCCTCGGTCACCGACGGCGCGGATTGCAGAGACGCCGCCACCCGCCGGGCTTGAAGGGCCTTGTGATAGGCCTTTGGGCTGAGGCCGGCCACGGCCTTGAAGACGCGCTGGAAATGATACGGGCTCATCCCGGCGTGCTGCGCCAGCTGAGCGAGGGACGGTGCGGACGCGCTGAGCTCGATGGCCTGGCAGGCCTGGCGAACGAGCACGCTGCGGGTTTGCTGCTGTGAGGGCGCATCCGGCTGGCAGCGCTTGCAGGGGCGGTAGCCTGCCGCGGCGGCAAGGTCGCCAGTCTCGTAGAACGTCACGTTTTCCCGTTTCGCCGCGCGCGAGGGACACGAAGGCCGGCAATACACGCCGGTGGTACGAACTGCGTAGACGAATTCGCCGTCCGCCAGCACATCGCGGCGGACCACGGCCTGCCAGCGTTGCTCCGCAAGCTGCGCGGTATCAGGCAAAGCGGCGTTCGGCGGGGAGGCAGATTCGGTATCCATGATGACGTTCAACAGGGCGCGGGAGTGACAGTGTCAGCCGGTTTGGGCCGTGCCGCAATCCGAAACTTGCGCTCAAATTCCATGACGGTCGCACCGCCCGCCAAGCGGCGGTATCCTTACGTTTTGTCCAATACGCACACGAACATGAAAAGAGCCCAAGACCTCAACCAGCTGACAGACCTGGTGCACGAAGCGGTGTACGAAGTCGAAGAACTGCGTGCCTGCCTGGAACACGATGACGAGGAGGCGTCGATCTACACCCCGTTCCTGGACGACCTCGACAAGATGCTGCGCGACCTGCACGAATCGATGGCGTCCGGAAAGTATGCGGGCGTGGGATCGGGCGAGGACCTGTCCTTCATGCCATTGTTCAAGAAACACGAACGTAACATCCCGTTCCGTGAACTGCTGCGCACCATCAATGCGACGCATCGCGAGGGATACGAGCCGTAATGACGGCCTGACCCGGCTCGGGTTATAAAAAGCAGGTTAAGGCGAGTCAAGCCGAACGAGGAATCCGCATCTTCCGGTTCGCTCGCGCAACCGGAATGGTCTTACGTCCGTTTCGGATAATGCCGATTCGTCCGGGCGGGCGTATCCGGGCATAGTGCGAGCTCGGTCACCGAGTGCCGCGCCCATGCCGGCAGAGTAAACATGAGCATAGAAAACCCCGTCAAACGTCTGCTGATGACTGTGACCCAAGGTGTTTATGTAGTGGGCGTGGGGCAGGGCGGCCTGCGGAATGCCTTCACCGCCTCGTCGGTCATGCAGGTGTCCATGCAACCGCCCATGCTGGCGATTGCCGTCAATCCCGACAATGCTTCATATCCCTTGCTCGTGGAAAGCGGCGTGTTCGCAGTGACGGTATTGCAGCGCGACCAATGCGCCCTCGCAGACTTCTTCGGCAACCATAGCGCCCAGGACGAGGACAAACTGAGCGCAGTAGCCTGGCACGCAGCCCCCTCAGGCGCTCCGATACTAGATGAAGGGCTGTCCTATCTCGACTGCCGCGTCGTAGCAGGATATCCGGCTGGCGACCACAGGGTGATTTTGGCCGAGATAATGGGCGGCGGTTTCTTGCAGGAACGCGTCCGACCCCTGCGTTATGACGAAGTGGAAGACATGGACGGAAGCGACGAATTGTTGCCCGAGCACCTCGGTATCGCTGGCGAGCGTAACGAGTTTCCCGGTCGTTCATGACGCGCCGCATGACAGGCGGAAAGCTCTGGCCGGTTCCAAGGAGCGAACGGCTTACTTGACGGTGAGCTGGTTGTTGACGCTTGCCACACCCTCTACGCCCTGAGCAATCTTCGTGGCGAGCTCCTTGGCCGAATCGCTCTGTACCGTACCGGTCAGCGTCACCACGCCATGGTCCGTTTCAACCGAAATATCGAGCCCCTTGAGGGTGTCGTTGGCCAGATACTTGCCTTTGATCGACGTCGTAATCGTGGCGTCGTCGATAGCTTGGCCTGCCTGGTCGGCTTTCTGTTCAAGCGTGTTGCCCAGTTCCTGGGTTGCCTGCTTGGTATGGTCGATGGCATTGTCCATTTTCTCGCCCGTCGTCGGGCTGGTTGCATTGGCCGGCTGATCTGCAGGCTTACGGTCACAGCCGGTTGCCAGCAGGGTAAGGCCTGAAGCCAGGGCGAATGCTGCAATACTGGATACGTGTTTCATGAGGATCTCCTTACGGAAGGGATAGGAGCCAACGATGCAACGTGGCTGCTGGCTACGCACCGAGCGGGGACGCTGTGATGTCGGCGACGCAGATGAAAATTTAATGGGAGTGCCGTTCCGGCCGTATAGGTAAATGGCGCACCCGCTTGTAGGACAACTGTCAATCGGGTTTTCTGCAGGGTGGGCGGCTTGCCTGTGCGGCACCACGGATGGATGGTCGCGGTGTAGGGGCCTTATTCGGTCCGCAATGCATCCACCGGATTGAGCCGTGCCGCGCGCATCGCCGGCACCACGCCGGCCGCCAGCCCGATCAGCACCGACACCCCCAGCGCGCCGAAGGCATAGTCCCACGGCGTGTTGACCGGCAGATCCCTCACGGTGAGCTTCAGGAGTGCGGCGATGCCCGCGCCGACGGCCAGTCCACCGAGTCCGCCCAGAGTGGACAGCACGGTCGATTCCATCAGGAACAGGGTGCGAATCTGGGCGTGCGTGGTCCCCAGGGCGGTGAGCAGGCCGATCTCGGCGACGCGCTCGGCCACCGCGATGTGCATCAGCGTGACCATGCCCACTGCGCCCACCAGCAGCGAAATGCCGCCGAGCGCGGCGACGGCGAAGGTCAGCACTTCGAGCACGGTGCTCAGCGTGTCGAGCATCTGTTGTTGTGGCGTCAGGGTGAAATCCTCGCGGCCGTGGCGCGCGATCAGGATGCGCTTGGCATCGGCGACCACCGCCTTGAGCGGCGCGCCGGGCCGGTAGGCGATGTGGATTTCCATCACGCCTTCGCGGTTGAAGACTTCCAGCGCGCGCGCGGTGGGGATGTAGACGGTGTCGTCGAGATCGAAACCGAGCACCTGGCCCTTGGGCGCCATGACGCCGATGATGCGGAAGCGCGACGCCCCGACCTGCAGGGAGGCACCTAGCGGATTGCTTGTGCCGAACAGCTCGGTTCGCACTTTCGCGCCCAGTACGGCATAGGCGCGCGGATTGCGCGGATCGTCGGCGGGCAGATATTGGCCGACCGCCACGTGCATGTTGAAGGCGCGCGAAAAGTCCGGCCCCTCGCCGTACACCGTCACGCGGCGGCTGCGGCCGTGGGCGCGGATTTCCGCGTTGCCCATCACGCCCGCGTTGGTGTACTGCGCGTAGCGCGAGGTCTTCAGCGCCAGCGCATCTTCGATCGTCAGCAGCCGCGCGCTTCCGATGGCGCCGACCGAGGCGCCGTGCGTCGTGATTTTGCCCGGGCTGACGTTGATGATGTTGGTGCCGAACTGGGTGAACTCGGACAGCACGAATTGATGGATGCCGTCGCCGATCGAGGTGAGCAGGATCACCGCGGCGATGCCGACCGCGATGCCCGTGGCGGACAGGAAGGTGCGCAACCGGTGCGCGGTCAAGGCGTGCAGGGCGAAGCGCAGGGTGTCGATGAAACTCATTTTCCGCTCAGCGCCAGAACAGGGTCCAGCCGCGCCGCGCGCGCGGCGGGCAGCAGGCTGGCGATGATGCCGGTGAGAATCGCAGTGGCGACGCCGGCTAGGCTGGCCCAGTGCGGCGGCCAGGCGGGGAGTGTGGGATAGGCGAGGCGGATTCCCCAGGCGCTGAGGTTCCCCAGCGCGTAGCCGATGGCGCCGCCCGCCAGCGACAGCCACAGCGCCTCGGCGAAGAACAGGCGGCGTATGTCGGCGGCGGGCGCGCCGAGGGCTTTCAGGAGGCCGATTTCCGAGGTGCGTTGCGCCACCGCGACCAGCATCACGTTCATCACCAGGATGCCGGCGACCGCCAGGCTGATGGCGGCGATGCCCGCCACGCCCAGGGTCAGCGCGCGCAGGATGCGGTCGAAAGTGGCGAGGATCGCGTCCTGGGTGATGACGGTGACGTCCTCCTCGCCGTCGTGGCGCAGCTTCAGGGCGTGGGCGATGGCGGCCTTGGCTGGCTCGATGTCGGTGCGGCTGCGGGCCTCGACCAGGATGCGGAACAGCGTGTTGGTGTTGAACAGTTCCTGCGCGTAGTCGATCGGGATGATGACGATCTCGTCGGAATTGAATCCCATCGACTCGCCCTGGGGGGCCAGCACGCCGGACACCAGGAAGCGGCTGTCGCCCAGGCGGATGCGCTGGCCGACCGGCTCGCCGTCAGGAAAGAATTCGTGCGCAAGCGTGCTGCCCAGCACGATCTGTGCGCTGCGTTCCGAGCCGTGGGCGAGAAAGCTGCCCTGCGACAGCTTCATGTGCCGGATCGGCAGCAGTTCGGACGTGCTGCCGAGCACGGTCACTTCGCGCAGGCGGCCGCCGGACGTGAGCTCGGCCACGCCCACGTTGAGCGGTGCCATGCGCTTGACCTGCGGCAGATGGGCAATGAAGCGGGCGTCTTCCAGGGTCAGGTCGCGTGGCGTCTGGCCGAGCGCGGCGCCGGGGAAGCCGCCCGAGGTCTCGGCGCGGCCCGGCAGGACGAAGACCAGATTGGTGCCGAGCGAGGAAAACTGCCCGACCACATAGCGCCGTGCGCCGTCGCCGAGCGCGGTCAGCACCACCACCGCCGCCACTCCCAGCGCCATCGCCAGTACGATGAGCAGCGAGCGGGTACGGTAGCTCACCACGGTCTGCAAGGAGAGGGTCAGCGTGTCGCGCAGGTTCATTTTTCGTCGGCGACGATCTCGCCATCGCGCATCGCAATGTGGCGATGCGCACGGGCGCCGAGCTCACGGTCGTGGGTAACGACGATCAGCGTGGTGCCGGCATGGTGCAGGCCCTCGAGCAGTTCCATCACTTCGGTGCCGATACGGTGGTCGAGGTTGCCGGTCGGCTCGTCGGCCAGCAGTGCGGTGGGGCGCAGGATGGTGGCGCGCGCGATCGCCACGCGCTGGCGTTGTCCGCCGGAGAGCTCGGCCGGACGATGGTGCGCGCGGTCCTTGAGGTCGAAGGCGTCGAGTGCGGCGTCGACACGGGCCGTGCGCTCGGCCGGGGCGATGCCCTCAAGCATCAGCGGCAACTCGATGTTCTCCGCCGCGGTCAGGCGCGGTACCAGATGGAAGGACTGGAACACGAAGCCGATCTTCTCGCGGCGCACGCGCGCTCGCTCGGTCTCGGATAGGTCGGTGACGTCGCTGCCGTCGAGTTCGTAGCGGCCGCTGTTGGGCTGGTCGAGCAGGCCGATGACGTTGAGCAGGGTAGACTTTCCCGAGCCCGATGGCCCCATGATCGATACGTATTCGCCTGACGCGATGTCGAGGTCGATGCCGTTGAGTGCGCGTACTTCCTGGTCACCCATGCGGAACACGCGTGTGATCGCGGTGAGGCGGATCATTTTGGGGTGACCTTCACGCCGGCCTTGACGTTCTCCTGGTCGAAAGACAGCAACACGCGGTCGCCGGCGTCGAGGCCGCTGGTGATTTCCGTGAATGCCCAATTGGCCAGTCCGGTCTTCAGCTTGCGCGTTTCCAGCGTGCCGTCCTTGCCCAGCACCAGCACGCTGCCGTCCTGCTGGATTGCCTGGGTGGGTACGCGCAGCACGTTGTCGCGATGATCGATGATGGCTTCGACGTCGGCGCTGTAGCCGACCAGCAGGGCATCGTGCGGCGGCGTGTCGAAATCGACCTCGACGTCGACCGTGCGCGCCTGTTTCTCGACTTCGGTCACGTACGGGGCGATGCGCCGGACGTGGCCGTTGAAGACCTTGCCGGGCAGGGCGTCAAGCGTGATGCGCGCGGGCTGCCCGGGCTTCAGTTTCGGCGCGTCGACTTCGTCCATCGGCGCGCTCACGTACAGGCAACTGTCGTCGATCAAATCCACGGCCGGCGGGGTGGGAATGCCGGGCGGCGAGGGCGTGGTGAACTCGCCGACTTCGCCGGTGATTTTCGCCACGATGCCGGCAAACGGCGCGGTGAGCGTGGTGCGCTCCAGCCCGACCTGCGTGACGCGGATCTGCGCCTGCGCGCGCTTGACGTCGGCGGCGAGCGCATCGCAGTTCGCCTGGCGCGCGCGCGCATCGGCGCGGGCATTTTCGGTGCTCTGCGGGCTGACGAATCCCTTGGCTGCCAGTTGTGCGGTGCGTTCGGCGTCACGCCTTGCGTTGTCCGCCATGATGCAGGCCTCGCGGCGGCGTTCCTCGCTCGTGGTCAACTGGCGGGTTGCGAGTTCACGCTGCGCGGCGAGGTCGCGATTCCACAGTTCGAGCAGCGGCTGCCCCGCCTTCACACGTTCGCCTTCCTTCACCCACAGCTTGACGATCTGCCCGCCTGCGACCGGAGCGAGCTTGGCACGGCGGCAGGCCTTGACCGTGCCGGCGCGGGTGTTGACCACGGTCGATTCGACCGTGCCGCGTGCAATCGTGGCGAGTTCGACTGCGGGTGATTGCGGCCGGGTGAAGTGCCAGCCCGCGTAGGCCAGCGCAGCGACCGCCAGCACGATGATGACAAGACGAAGCCAGGTTGTGGGTTTGAACATGATGGGGTGAAGCAGCAATTAACCGCCCCAATGTAACATTCGACCATGCTGAAAACCATCGTCCCCGCCCGTCTCGAATTCAAGGACGGCGTCCCGTATTCCGCCGCCTACGGCGACATCTACCATTCGGCCGATGGCGGCGCGGGGCAGGCGCGCCATGTGTTTCTGCAGGGTTGCGGATTGCCTCAGGCGTGGGCAGGGCGCAGTCGCTTTGTCGTGCTGGAAACCGGATTCGGCACCGGGCTGAATTTTCTGGCGACCTGGGCGGTCTGGCACGACGATCCGGCACGTTGTGCACGGCTGCATTTCCTGTCGGTCGAGAAACACCCATTCCGCACAGAGGATTTGGCGCGGCTGCATGCGCAGTGGCCGGAATTCGCGCCGCTATCGGAAGAACTGCTGGCGAACTGGCCGACGCTGACGCCGGGCTTCCATCGCATCGCACTCGACGGCGGGCGGGTGCAGCTCACCCTGATGCTGGGCGACGCGCTCGACTGCCTGCCGCAGGTGCAGGCGAAAGTGGACGCGTTCTACCTGGATGGCTTCGCACCCGACTGCAATGCCGACCTGTGGCAGCCGGCACTGTTCGACGCGCTGGTGCCATTGGCCCGGCCTGGCGCGATGGCTGCGACCTATACCGTGGCGGCGTCGGTGCGCGAGGGCCTGGGGCGGATCGGCTTCGACTGTGAGAAACGGACGGGCTACGGCCGCAAGCGGCATTGCCTGCGCGCGCGTTTCCAGAGGGAAAGCAGTCGGGCCGAATCTGCGTCGCCGCGGCATGTCGCCGTCGTCGGCGCCGGCGTGGCGGGCGCTGCCGTGGCGCATGCCCTGGCACAGCGCGGCGTGGCGGTCACCGTGCTGGAGCGCGCCGATTCGCCGGCACAAGCGGCCTCGGGCAATCCGGTGGCGGTATTCCGGCCGGTGATCTCGCGCGACGACAACCGCGCTACGCGCCTGACACGGGCGGCCTTCCTGCACGACCTGCGCGCATGGGCCATGCTGGATGGCGTCGAGTGGGCGCGCTGCGGCGTGCTGCATCTGGCCAAGAATACGGAAGCGGCTGTGAAGCAGCAGCAGGCGCTGGCGGCCACGATGCCGCCGACCGATTATGCATATTGGGTGGAACGGGACGAAGCACGCGAACTGGCGAACTGGCCGGTGGCAGCCTCAGGCGTGTATTACCCGACAGCGGGTTGGGTGGTTCCAGGGAGCCTGTGCCGTGCCTGGCTCGACCATCCGGCCATCCGTGTGCAGGCGAACTGCACCGTTGCGCGCGTGGTACGCGTTGCGGCGGGATGGCACGTCGTGGATCGGGAAGGCACGATACTGGCCGAGACCGATGCCGTGGTGCTGGCAAACGCGCGCGACACCCTGGGCCTGGTGCCGGAGCAGCGCTGGCCGCTCAATACCGTACGCGGCCAGATCACGCGCTTGCCCCCCGGCAGCCTGCCGGACATCCGGCGGGTGATCGCCCGTGAGGGCTATGTGGCGCCAGGTGCACAACCACTGGTCGGCGCCACTTACGAACACGATGACGACGACACGATGCCGCGCCTGGAAAGCGATCTCGCCAACCTGGCCCGGCTGGAGGGGATCCTGCCGGGCGCGGGCGAGCGTGTGGCCGTGGGGCAGGTGAGCGGCCGTGCCTCATTGCGCGCCACCCTGCCGGATCGGCTGCCGCTGGTAGGCGCAGTCGACGGGCAGCCCGGGCTGTATGTCGCGGCGGGCTATGCCTCGCGCGGGGTCGTGTGGGCAGGGGTGCTGGGCGAGGCGCTGGCCGATCAGATGACAGGCCAGCCCCGGCCGCTGGAAACCGAATTGATGCGGGCGATCGCGCCCGGACGTTTCGAACGCTAGCGCCAGGGGCGCAGGCTCAGGCTGCTGCCAGGGGCTTGCCCTTGCTGGCAGCAACGGACTGGCCGGCCTGGTCGTACAGGCCGTTCTGATTGGTCGCGGCGTGGACCAGTACATTGAGCGCCTGGCGGGTGGAGGCCAGACGCATATCGATCAGCGTGCCGATACGCTGATTCAGGGCGCGCGCCTGTTGCTCCATGTCGCACAGCTGCTGCCAGCGTGCGAGATGTTGGGGCTGACCATGCTGGGTCAGCCAGGTACCCATGCCGGCGAGATCGGGTGTGTAACCGGCGGCCTGCAGTTCGACATAGCGCTCGCGCGCGAGGTTGCTGAGCGTTTGCAGCTGTGCGAGTTTGGAGGCGTTCAGCGGCGCCAGGCGATCGGCCTCGCCGTCCACCAGTGCGCGTTCCTCTTCGCCCATGACATTCAGCAGGGCTTGCCAGAGTGTGCTCTCCACCGCCAGTTTGGCGATCAGGGCCGGGCGGGAGGACGGATCACTTGGCGACATGGAGCATTTCCTTGACCGAATTGAGCAGGTTTTCCGCGATGTTCCCGGTATTGATGGTGTATTCCCCGCGGGTGATGGCCTGCTTGATGCTGTCCACGCGTGCGCGGTCGACGACCGGAATCGCCGCCAGTTGCGATTCCAGCTGTTTCAGCTGGAGGGCGCGCGGGCTTAGGTTGACATCCGTCTTCTGGGCGTCGGCAGGCTTGGCGTCTTCGGCCTTGCCGGTACGGGTTTCGACGGAATTCGGCAGGGTGATCGGTTTCAGGCCGGGATCGATTTTCATGGCAGTTTCCTGATCGGGCAGGTGCTCGGTTTTTTAAGCTAACTCAGTAACGTCAATTTACGGATTTTCTGAAGTCTGCCCGATTTAATCTACCCGATTTAGAAGGCGACGACCACCTGCTGGCCGTCCTGCGCCACGCCACTGACCACTTCGCCGGAAGGGGTTTTCACTCGGACCCGGTCGCCCCGACTGGCGTTGGCCAGCGCCTGGCCTTCGCTCTGGATGGAAAAGCCCGGTCCGTTCATCACCAGGCGGGTGCTCTGCCCCTGCTGCACGGCGAGCGGGGCGCGCAGCAGCGCGTTGCGCAGCGGCGCTCCGGCTGCCACACCCGATACCGTGCGATATCCCTTCAGGTCGTCGGCATTGGTGACGACGTCGGCCGGCAGGCTGCCCAGATCGCCTTCGCGCAGCGCGAGGTCGGCTGCGCTCAGGATGTGGTTGGCGGGCAGCGGCTCGCGGGTCACGACGTATGACCCCATCACGCGAATCTGCGCCGCCAGATAGACCGTCCACCGGCTGGGCGCCAGGCAGCGCACGCCGATCGTGGTTTTCCCCATGCTGCGGCTGCCGGTGGGCTGGAAGGCGTCGAATGCGGAACAGGCTGGCAGCGCGGCGCGCGGCGCGGCAACCTGGATTGTCACCTTGCCGGGCAGGCCGGCGGTCTGTTTCTTCAGGAACTGCTCGGCGTGCGCCTGGATGGCGGCCGGGTCCTGTAGGTCCGCTGCGGGGGCCACGGCGGGCAGAACCAGGCCGGCCACGAATGCCACACCGGCTCCCAGGCGGCCTGCCAGGGTCCGGCTACGTTTGAAGGCCATGTCGACTCCTTGGCTCGGTTTCTCACACTGCTGCATTGTAGGGAGCGTTGCCCCATCTTAAACGGCGAAATGAACGGGCTTTGTGCCCTTTATCGTTCGATTGAATGGACAGGCGAGTACCTAGGATGCAGTCATCGCAAAAAGGCTTTGCGGCAGAAAGAGGTGAAAACCATGCTGAACCGGCTTGATGACATGCTGAATTTCAACACCCAGGCGCTACGCATACGCGAGCAGCGCCAGCAGGTGCTGGCTTCCAATATCGCCAACGCCGACACGCCGAACTACAAGGCGCGCGACCTGGATTTCAAGGCCGCCCTGCAGAGCGCGTTGCAGGGCACGTCCGCGACCGACGGTACGGCGCTGGCCACCACGGCCCCCGGCCATCTGGCGGGCAACCCGGGCGTGGCGGCGGAAGCCGGGTTGCTGTACCGCACGCCGGCCCAGGGCAGCGTCGACGGCAACACGGTGAACATGGATGCCGAACGCGCCGCCTTCGCCGACAACGCCGTTCACTACGAATTCAATCTGACCCGGATCACGCAGCAGATCAAAAGCATGATGGCTGCGATCCAAGGCTAGGGATAGGGAGCATAACGCATGTCACTGTCCAATATCTTCAACGTCGCCGGCTCGGCCATGAACGCCCAGTCGCAGCGATTGAATACCGTCGCCAGCAATCTGGCCAACGCCGACAGCGCAACCAGCGCCGATGGCACGCCCTACAAGGCCAAGCAGGTCGTGTTCGCCGCCACGCCGGTGGGCGAGAACGGCGCGACCGGGGTGAACGTGGCTGCGGTGGTCGAGGATCAGTCACCGATGAAGCAGGTGTACGACCCCAAGAATCCGCTCGCCGACGAGAAAGGCTACGTGACCATGCCCAACGTCAATGTGGTGGAGGAAATGGTCAACATGATCTCCGCCTCGCGCTCGTACCAGTCCAACGTGGACATGATGAACACCGCCAAGACCCTGCTGCTCAAGACTCTGAGCCTGGGACAGTAAACAGCAGCGATAACGAGGAACAACCATGAGCACCGTACAAGACACCAGTAGTGTAAACAGCCTGTTTGGCGCAAGCGCATCCACGTCCTCGAAGAGCAGCGTGGCGGATACGCAGAACCGCTTCCTGAGCCTGCTGGTGGCCCAGATGAAGAATCAGGATCCGCTTAATCCGCTCGACAACGCGCAGGTGACCAGCCAGATGGCCCAGCTCAGCACGGTACAGGGCATCGAGAACATGAACAGCAGCCTGCAGGCGATGGCCGCCAGTCTGGGCACCAACCAGATGTCGCAGGCCGCCAGCCTGATCGGGCGGACAGTCCTGGTTCCGGGCGATGCGATCAGCCCGGCCCAACTCGAGAACGTCATGGGATTCGACCTGTCGCGTCCCGCCGACAAGGTCACGGCCAGCATCTACGACGCATCGGGCTCCCTGGTGCGCAAACTGACCCTGGGTTCGCGCGAGGCGGGTGTGAACGTGGTGGCGTGGGATGGCCTGACGGACAGTGGGACGACCGCGCCTACGGGCAAGTACAGCTTCAAGATCGATGCCGTCCAGGGCGGCCAGGCAATCGACAGCACCGCCCTGAACCTGGGGACGGTCAACAGTGTTTCGCAGAATAGCCAGGGCGTGCAGTTGAACCTGGCGGGCAATACGAATGTGGGGTATGCCGATATCCGGCAGATTTTCTGAGTAGTTCGAGTCGGCGTGCCGGATAAGCCGCCAGCCATCATCACAAGGAGCAGAACATGAGTTTTCAGCAAGGATTGAGCGGACTCAACGCCGCCGCAAAGAACCTGGACGTCATCGGCAATAACGTAGCCAACTCGAGCACGGTCGGATTCAAGCAGTCCCAGGCCCAGTTCGCCGACGTCTACGCCAACTCCCTGACGGGTGCCGGCGGCTCCAACGTCGGCATCGGCACCAAAGTTTCGCAGGTGACCCAGCAGTTCACCCAGGGCAACATCACATCCACCAACAATCCGCTGGATATGGCCATCAACGGCGGCGGCTTCTTCCGCATGGACACCAATGGCGAGATCGCCTACCAGCGCAACGGCCAGTTCCAACTCGACAAGAGCGGCTACATCGTCAACCCGACCGGGGCCAAGCTGACCGGCTATACGGCGAATGCGAGCGGCGTACTGTCGGTCGGCGCACCGTCGCCGATCCGGATCAATACGGCCGACCTGGTGCCGAACATCACCACGGACGTGACCGCCGTGCTCAACCTGGATTCGGGCAGCACGCCGATCGACGGAACCGTCACGCCGTTCAACATGAACGACCCGACCACCTTCCACAATTCGACCGCGGTATCGGTCTACGACAGCCTGGGCAATTCCCAGACGCTGCAAACCTACTATGTGAAAAGGCCGTCCGGCGCCTGGGATGTATATGCGGCCAACGACGGAACCCAGATCGGCGCGGGCCCGGTCGCCACGCTCAACTTCAACGCCAGCGGTGCCCTGACGACCGCGATGCCGCTTGCGGCCATCAACGTGCCGGCCACGGCAACGGGTGCGACCTCGCCTTTCCCTGTCACCTTCGATTACACCGGCACCACCCAGTTCGGCTCCGCGTTCAGCGTCAACACGCTGGATCAGAACGGCTATACCTCGGGCCGCCTGGCCGGCTTCAACGTCGGCTCCGATGGCGTGGTCCTGGGCCGCTATACCAACGGTCAGTCGGCCGTGCTGGGCCAGGTGGTGCTGGCGAATTTCTCCAACCCCAACGGCCTGCAGCAGATGGGCAACAACATGTGGACCGAATCCTCGACCTCGGGTTCGCCGCTGGTCGGCACGCCCAATTCGGGCAGCCTGGGCGTGTTGCAGTCGTCTGCAGTGGAAGATTCCAACGTCGACCTCACCGCCGAGCTGGTCAACATGATCACCGCGCAACGGGTGTACCAGGCCAATGCGCAGACCATCAAGACCCAGGATGCGGTGATGCAGACCCTGGTCAACCTGCGTTGATGCAGTGAGCGTTTAAGGAGGCCGCATGGACCGTCTCATCTACACCGCCATGACCGGCGCGAAGCACGCGCTGGAGCAGCAGGCGACCACGTCGAACAACCTGGCGAACGCGACCACCACGGGTTTCCGTGCGCAGATCGACCAGTTCCGCGCGGTGCCGGTGCAGGGAGCGATCCTACCGACCCGGGCGTTCGTGGTCGACTCCACCACCGGCAGCGATTTCCGTTCCGGCGCGATCCAGCAGACCGGCCGCGAGCTCGACGTGGCGGTGCAGGGCGACGGCTGGATCGTGGTGCAGGCGGCCGACGGCAACGAAGCCTACACCCGCAACGGCAGCCTGAAGCTGGACGAGAACGGTGTGCTGCAGACCCATGACGGCCTCAACGTCATGGGCGACGGTGGCCCCCTGTCCATCCCGCCGGGCCGCAATGTCGCCATCGGCAAGGACGGCACGATCTCGCTGGTGCCCGACGGCTCCGCCGCCACCGGCCTGACCTCGGTGGGCCGCCTGAAGCTGGTGAATCCACCCACGGCGGACCTGGTGCGCGGCGACGATGGCCTGTTCCGCATGAAGGATGGTCAGACAGCGGAAGCCGATCCCAACGTGAAGGTGGTCAGCGGCGCGCTCGAATCGAGCAACGTCAACGTTGTCGACGCCATGGTCAACATGATCTCGCTGGCCCGCTCGTTCGACATGAACATGAAGCTGCTGCAGAACGCAGAGAGCAACGACAGCAAGGCCGGCCAGCTGCTGTCGATGAACTGATCCCGTAATTCTTGAAGGAACCGACATGATTCGCTCACTGTGGATTGCCAAAACCGGTCTGGATGCGCAGCAGACGCAAATGGACGTGATTTCCAACAACCTCGCCAACGTCAGCACCAGCGGGTTCAAGCGCGCGCGCGCGGTGTTCGAGGATCTGCTGTACCAGACCATTCGCCAGCCCGGCGCGCAGTCGTCCGAGCAGACGCAGCTGCCCTCCGGCCTGCAGATCGGCACCGGCGTGAAAACGGTGGCCACCGAGCGCATCTTCACGCAGGGGAATCTGCAGCAGACCGGCAACGCCAAGGATGTGGCGATCCAGGGCAACGGTTTCTTCCAGGTGCTGATGCCGGACGGCACGACTTCCTACACGCGCGACGGCTCCTTCCAGGCCGATTCCAATGGCCAATTGGTGACGTCCAGCGGCTACGCGGTCCAACCGGCCATCACCATTCCGCCCGACACGCAGACCCTGACCATCGGACGCGACGGTACGGTGTCGGTGCAGCAGGCGGGCTCGTCCACGCCGGTGACCGTCGGCACCCTGCAACTGGCGATGTTCGTCAACCCCGCCGGCCTGCAGAGCCTGGGCGAGAATCTCTATGCCGAAACCGCCGCATCGGGCACGCCGAGTTCCAACGCACCCGGCAGCAACGGTGCTGGCACGCTCAATCAGGGTTACGTCGAAACTTCGAACGTCAACGTGGTGGAAGAGATGGTCAACATGATCCAGACCCAGCGCGCGTACGAGATCAACAGCAAGGCGATCACGACATCCGACCAGATGTTGCAGCGCCTGACCCAGCTCTGAGGTTTGCCATGAAGATGTCGCGTATCGTGGGATGTGCGGGGATGCTGCTGGGGCTGGCAGGTTGCGGCACCACGCCGTCGTCCATCATCCAGCAGCCCACCACGGCGCGTCCGCAGGCGCTGCCCACCCAGGCAGCCGGCAATGGCGCCATCTACCAGGTCGCTTCCTACACCCCCATGTTCGAAGACCGGCGCGCGCGCCACGTCGGCGACGTGCTGACCATCGTCATCAACGAGAAGACGCAGGCCGGCAAGAAGGCGTCGTCCAATGGGGCGAAAACCGGCGCGGTCGATTCGTCGATCAGCGCCGTCGCCGGGTTGCCGCTCAAGACCTTCCAAGGCGCCGGCGTGAAGGCCGATTCGTCGACCTCATACGACGACAAGTCGGCAATCGACTCCAGCAATCTCTTTACCGGAAACATCACCGTCACCGTGACCGAGGTGCTGCCGAACGGCAATCTGGTGGTCGCCGGCGAGAAGCAGATCGCGCTCGACAAGAGCACCGAATATGTCCGTCTGTCCGGTGTGATACAGCCCGATACTATCCAGGCGGGCAATACCGTGTCGTCGGCCAAGGTGGCTGACGCGCGCATCGAATACCGTTCCAGCGCCAAGTTCGACTCGGCTGAAGTGATGGGCTGGCTGGCGCGCTTCTTCCTCAGTTTCATTCCCTTGTAAATGGTGGCCCTCATGAGGATTTCGTCTCTGTTTCTGCTGGCTGCGCTTGTGCTGAGCAGCGCCGCGCAGGCCGAACGCATCAAGGACATTGCTGCCATCCAGGGGGTGCGCGTCAACCAGCTGGTGGGCTACGGCCTGGTGGTGGGCCTCGACGGCACGGGCGACCAGACCACGCAGACGCCGTTCACCACCCAGAGCATCACCAACATGCTGATGCAGATGGGTGTCAACCTGCCGCCCGGCACCAACATGCAGTTGAAGAACGTGGCGGCGGTGATGGTGACCGCCGATCTGCCGCCGTTTGCCCAGGCCGGACAGGCCATCGATATCACGGTGTCGTCGATGGGCAACGCCAAGAGCCTGCGCGGCGGCACGCTGGTGATGACGCCGCTGAAGGGCGCCGACGGCCAGGTCTACGCGATGGCCCAGGGCAACCTCGTGGTCAGCGGCGCCGGCGCGTCGGCCAGCGGCAGCAAGGTGCAGATCAACCATCTGAGCGTGGGGCGCATCCCGAGCGGCGCGACTGTGGAACGCAGCGTCGCCACGGTGCTGGGCGCATCCGGCACCATCAATCTTGAACTGATGCAAAGCGATTTCACCACGGCCAGCCGTGTGGTCGATGCGGTGAACGCCCGCTTCGGCAAGGACACCGCGCGTGCGCTGAACGGGCGCGTGATCCAGGTGAGGACGCCGGTGGGAGACGATGCACGCGTGACCTTCCTGGGCGCGATCGAAAGCCTCGACGTCAACCCGGCCCAGGCCATGGCCAAGGTCATCATCAATGCGCGCACTGGTTCGGTGGTGATGAACCAGGCCGTCATGCTCGACCCCAGCGCGGTGTCGCACGGCAACCTGTCGGTGATCATCAATACCCAGCCGGTCATCAGTCAGCCTGCGCCGTTCTCGAAGGGCGAGACGGTGGTCACTTCGCAGTCGCAGATCGAGATCCGCCAGCAGCCAGGCGAAGTGATGCTGGTGAAGGGCAGCGCATCGCTCGCCGACGTGGTGAAAGCGCTGAACTCCATCGGCGCGACGCCGCAGGACCTGCTGGCGATCCTCCAGGCCCTGAAGGCGTCCGGCGCACTCCATGCGGAACTCGAGGTGATCTGAAGAATGATAGGCGGCGCCGACCTCACCTCCAAGTTCGCGCTCGACGTCCAGGGCGTCAACCAGCTCAAGCTGGAGGCCAAGCAGTCCTCGCCCGAGGCGCTGAAGGCGGCGGCGCAGCAGTTCGAGGCGGTGTTCATGAACATGCTGATGAAGAGCATGCGCGAAGCGTCGCCGCAGGACGGCATGTTCGACAGTGAACAGACCCGCATGTACACCGCAATGCTCGACCAGCAGCTGACGCAGCAGCTTGCCAGCCGCGGGATCGGACTGGCCGACATGATGGTGCGCCAGCTTTCGCGCACCCTGAATGCACCTGGTGTCGACGGAGCGTCGTCCGATGGAGCCGCGCCGGCCGGCCTGCCGCTGAACGCCCCGCAAAAGGGAATGGAATTGAATGCCGCGCCGCTACGTGTCCAAGCGCCCGAGGAGTCGTCTGCGCCCGGCACGGCAACGCAAGCGGCAGCCCCGGTCGCCGCCCGCAGCGGGGATAACCCTCCCCATGTTGAGGCCTTCGTGCAGAAGCTGCTGCCGCATGCCCAGGCGGCGAGCGCCAGCAGCGGCATTCCCGCCAGCTTCATGATGGGCCAGGCCGCACTGGAAACCGGCTGGGGCCGCAGCGAAATCCGCGGAGCCGACGGCCAGAACAGCCATAACCTGTTCGGCATCAAGGCGGGCGGGTCGTGGAAAGGCCGCACCGTCGACATCGTCACCACCGAATACGTCAACGGCAAGCCGCAGAAGCAGGTGGACACTTTCCGCGCCTACGACTCCTATGCCGACGCCTTCCGCGACTACGCCAACCTGCTGCGCGGTAATGCGCGCTACCAGAATGCGATCGCGCAAGGCCAGGATGCCGCCGGTTTCGCCCAAGGGCTGCAGCAGGCGGGCTACGCCACCGATCCAGGCTACGCCCAGAAGCTGATGGGCGTGATCCGGATGGTAGAAACGACCTGACTCAAGAAAAGCACAGGCCGACCGATTCACCTATCAAGCGTATTTATATTCCTTCCCTCATAACCTTGGCGACCAGATAGATGGCTACCAGCATTCTCAGTATCGGTCAGAGCGCCCTCGCTGCCGCACAGGCAGGACTGAGCACGACCGGCCATAACATCGCGAACGCGTCGACGCCGGGCTACAGCCGCCAGGTTGTGATACAGGGCGCGGCCCAGCCGCAGAACTTCGGCTTCGGCTTCATGGGGCAGGGCACCCAGATATCCACGGTCCAGCGCGTGTACAACGAATATCTTGGCGTGCAGGTGCAGTCCGCCCAGGCGTCGCAAAGCGGGCTCGACACGTACTACACGCAGATCAAGCAGATCGACAACATGCTGGCCGACTCGACCGCCGGTCTGTCGCCGTCCCTGCAGGATTTCTTCAGCGGCATCCAGGCCATGGCCTCGAATCCGTCGAACGTTCCCGCGCGCCAGGCCGTCCTGTCGTCAGCCGACACGCTGGCCGGGCGCTTCCAGAGCCTGGCCGGGCAACTCAATGAAATCAGCCAGGGCGTCAACAGCCAGATCCAGTCGAGCGTTAGCAGCATCAACAGCTATGCCCAGCAGATTGCGCAATTGAACGACTCGATCGGCAAGGCCCAACGGGCGACCGGCCAGCCTCCCAACGATCTGCTCGATCAGCGCGACCAGCTGGTTCTGAATCTGAACAAGGAGATCAAGGCGACGGTCGTCAAGCAGGGTGACGGTTCCTACAACGTGTTCATCGGCAACGGCCAGTCGCTGGTGGTGGGCACGACGACGTCCAAGCTGGTCAGCGTGGCCTCCGCGACCGATCTCTCGAAAATCGTGGTGGCCTACCAGTCCAGCAGCGGCAGCACCATCCCCCTGAGCGAGTCGAGCCTGGTGGGCGGGCAGCTGGGCGGCCTGGCCGAGTTCCGCAGCAAGACGCTGGAACCGGCACAGAACGCACTGGGTCGGGTTGCCATCGGGCTGGCCAGCACCGTCAATGCCCAGCACAGCCTCGGCCAGGATCTCAACGGCAACCTGGGCGGTGCCTTGTTCACGCTGGCCTCGCCGGTGGTGAACGCCAATACGGGCAATACCGGTTCGGCCACCGTGACCGCCAGTATCAGCGATGCCGGCGCCCTGACCACCAGCGACTACCGCCTGCAGTACGACGGCAGCAACTACACGCTGACCCGGTTGTCCGACAATACCGCGACGACCTTCGCGCCCGCCGCCCTGCCGCAGACAGTGGACGGCGTGACCATCAACGTGTCGACCGCACCCGCTGCGGGCGACAGCTTTCTGATCCGCCCCACCGTCAACGGCGCGTCCGGCATCGGCGTGGCGATCAGCGATCCGGCCCTGCTCGCGGCCGCCGCACCGATCCGTGCCACCGCGACCAGCGGCAATACCGGTACCGGCACCATCGGCCCCGGCAGCGTCAACACGCCGCCCCCGCCCAATGCCAATCTGCAGCAGCCCGTCACGATCACGTTCACGTCAGCCACGACCTACAACGTGACGGGCACGGGCACGGGCAATCCGACGGGCCTGACGTATACGCCCGGCGCAACGATCAGCTACAACGGCTGGAGCACCGCCATCAGCGGCACGCCCGCCGCAGGCGACAGCTTTACCGTGGCATCCAATAGCGGCGGCGTGGGCGACAGCCGCAATGCCCTGCTGCTGGGCGACCTGCAGACCAGCAATACGCTGGGCAACGGCACCACCAGTTACCAGGGCGCGTATTCGCAGTTCGTCAGCGAGATCGGCAACAAGACCCGCGAACTCGAAGTGACCAGCAGTGCGGCCAGCAATCTGCTTTCCCAGGCCACGCTCTCGGCGCAGAACGAGTCGGGCGTCAACCTCGACGAAGAGGCGGCCAATCTGCTGCGTTATCAACAGGCCTACCAGGCGGCCGGCAAGGTCATGCAGATTGCCAGCCAGTTGTTCGATGTTCTGCTCTCGATTGGACAATAAAGATCATGCGCATCAGTACCCAGACCCTGTTTGACAATGGCGCCGCCCGCATCGCTGATGCGCAAGCCGCCCTGTACAAGACGCAGCAACAGGTTGCCGCCGATCGCCGCATCCTCACGCCGTCGGACGATCCAGTCGCGGCGGCGCGGGCGCTCGAAGTGACGCAGTCGCAATCGCTCAATACCCAGTACGGCACCAACCGCGGCTATGCAAAAGACTCGCTCGCCGCCGTGGACGGCACGTTGTCGAGCGTGACGGATCTGCTGCAGGAAGTGAAGACCACCGCGATCTCGGCCGGCAACCCGACCCTGACCGACAGCGAGCGAGCCTCCATTGCAACCTCATTGCAGAGCAGCCTCGGTCTGCTGATGGGCTTGGCAAATTCCCGCGACGGCCAGGGGAACTATATGTTCTCGGGCTTTCAGACCTCGACGCCTCCCTTTGTCCAGACTGCCTCCGGCGTACAGTACCAGGGCGACCAGGGACAGCGCCTGATCCAGGTCGACGCCACTCGCCAGATGGCGGTCAGCAGCCCGGGCCAGGGCGTGTTCCAGGGCGGGGGGCAGGATATGTTCAAGACCCTGAACGACCTCATCACCCAATTGAACACGCCGGGCACCACGGGGTTGAGTGCCACCCTGACGACCGCCAACAGCGATCTGCAAGCGGCCCTGGACAACGTGTCCACGGTACGCGCATCGGTCGGTACGCGCATGCAGGAGCTCACGTCGCTCGACAATTCCGGCACCAACAAGAACCTCCAGTACAGCCAGACCCTGTCAGATTTGCAGGATCTCGACTACACCAAGGCGCTGACCGATCTGTCGCGGCAGCAGACGACGCTGGAAGCCGCGCAGAAATCGTTTGCGCAAACCTCCAGCCTGTCGCTCTTCAAGTTCCTGTAAGGATGGGCATGCTTTCCCGGGAATCCCCGTCCGATCTGATGGAAACCCAGGTCATGCGCCTGCTGTCTGGCGTGTCCACGCACGGGGACCAGCACCTGGCCGAGGTCGAACGTGATCTGGTGCAGATGGACGTATTGCTGAACGAGGCGATCAAGAAGCTGTGCACCAGTTTCATGGCGATCCACCACGCCATCGATCTGCAGCAGGAAACCCTCAAGAGCATGCTGTCGACTGGAGAACCGGCACCCGAGCAGGCCGCGCGCCTGGAAATGCTGCGCGAAGAGATCGGCCAGCATGTCGGTGCCGCGGTCACGGGCCTGCAGTTCCAGGACATGACCAGCCAGCTCATCGGCCGGATGGTGCAGCATCTGGCGGGATTGCGCGACGTATTCGGTGAGCTTGGCACGAACGGGGCGGCAGACCTGCCGGAAAGCGGCAGCGAGGAAATGCTGGTCATGCTGAATCGCATCAGCGACCGGGTCGGGGCACGCTGTAGCGAACTGGCCGGTGCCGTGCGCAGCACGGTCAACCAGCGCCACATGGAAAGCGGCGACATCGAGCTGTTTTGAGATTACGAAATGCGCGGGCTTGTCCCGCTAACGAAAGTAGCAGGAGCAATGACGATGAAAACAATACTTGCAGTAGATGACTCGGGTTCGCTGCGCCAGATGCTCTCCTTCAGCCTGAAGGCGGCCGGTTATGGCGTGATCGAGGCCATCGACGGCGAAGACGGCCTGAACAAGGCGAAACAGCAGACCGTCGATCTGGTGCTGACCGACCAAAACATGCCGGGTATGGATGGCCTGAGCCTGATCAAGGCATTACGCGCCATGAAGAATTACCAAAGCGTGCCGATATTGATGCTGACAACCGAGTCCGGCGACGACATCAAGGCAATGGGCCGGGCGGCGGGCGCCAACGGTTGGCTGGTCAAACCCTTCGATCCCACGCGTCTGACCGAAGTGGTGAAAAAACTGATCGGCTGAAGATTCGACAACAGGGTACGCAGCGAAACATGACGGAGTTCAAAAAATGACAATTGACATGAGCCAGTTCTACCAGGTGTTCTTCGACGAGGCAGACGAGCTGCTCGCCGAAATGGAGAAGCTTCTGCTGGCTCTCGACGTGTCGGCGCCGGACAGCGAGGATCTCAATGCGATCTTCCGCGCTGCGCATTCCATCAAGGGAGGCGCCGCCACCTTCGCGTTTACCGATATCACCGAAGTCACCCACATGCTGGAATCGCTGCTTGATCGCATCCGCAAGGGCGAAATGGCGCTGACGCCCGAGCACGTGGATGCCTTCCTGGTGGCCAAGGACGTGCTGACCATGCAGATGGATGGCCATCATCATGGTTCGAGCGTCGACCAGGCTGCGGTCGACAACGTATGCCAGCGGCTGAAGGCATTGTCGCAAGGGGCCATGGCCGATGCGCCGGTTGCCGCACCGGCGCCGGCCGTCGCCACAGCACCCGAACCCGTGGCGACCCCGGTCGTGGATGTGGACGGCAATTGCCGTTTCCGGATCGAATTGCCCGAAGTACCCCAGAAGGACGTCGATGCACTGGCGACCGAACTCGGCCTGCTCGGTACGATTGAGCAGGAAGCCCTGGATGACAAGCGCGCCGTGTTCATCCTGACCACTGGCGAGAGCCAGGACAATATCGTCGCCATCTGCTCGTTCGTGCTCGACCCGGACGATCTCAAGATCACGTATCACGCTGCGCCTACAGCGGCATCCGCCGACGCAGTGCCCGGCACGCCCGCCGAAGACCCGGGCTATGGAATCTTCGAACCGGAGAATAGCCCCGCTACGGCTCCGCAAGTGTCCACCCCGGCGGCTGATGCCGCCGCCGTGCCTGCCGGCGAGGTCAAGAATTACGGCCGCCGTGCCACCGACAAGGAAGGGGCCAGCCAGGAGTCGTCTTCGATCCGTGTCAGCGTGGAGAAGGTCGACCAGTTGATCAATCTGGTCGGCGAACTGGTCATCACCCAGGCCATGATCGAACAGCGCATCGCCGCGCTCGACCCCTTGCATCACGAGCGGCTGCTCAACAGTGCCGGCCAGCTGGCGCGCAACACGCGGGATCTGCAGGAAGCCGTGATGTCGATCCGCATGATGCCGATGGACTACGTGTTCTCGCGCTTTCCCCGCATGGTACGCGACCTGGCTGCCAAACTCGGCAAGAAGGTCGAGTTCGTCACGCGGGGTGCCGCCACTGAACTCGACAAGGGCCTGATCGAGCGTATCGTCGATCCGCTCACCCATCTGGTCCGCAACAGCGTCGACCACGGCATCGAGATGCCAGACAAGCGCAAGGTCAGCGGCAAGACCGAAGCCGGCAAGCTGGTTCTGTCGGCCGCGCACCAGGGCGGCAACATCGTGATCGAGGTGAGCGACGATGGTGGCGGCCTGAACCGCGACAGAATCCTCGCCAAGGCTAAATCGCAAGGCCTGCCCGTTTCGGACACGATGCCCGATGCCGATGTCTGGCAACTGATCTTCGCCCCCGGTTTCTCCACCGCGGAAGTGGTGACCGACGTGTCCGGACGCGGGGTCGGCATGGACGTTGTCAAGCGCAACATCACCGCGATGGGCGGGACCGTCGATATTCGCTCGATCCCGGGAACCGGCACCACGATCGCCATTTCCCTGCCGCTGACGCTGGCGATTCTCGACGGCATGTCGGTCAAGGTCGGCGAGGAAATCTACATCCTGCCATTGGGCTACGTCATCGAGTCGCTGCAGCCGGCTGCGGTGGACGTCAAGGAAGTCGCCGGCCAGGGCAAGGTGGTCAAGGTCCGCGAGGAATATCTACCGCTGATCCCGCTGTATCAGATCTTCGCGATCGATCCCCGGTTCGAGGACCCGTCGCAGGGCATCATCGTCATCCTCGAAAGCGACGGCAAGAAAGCGGCCCTGCTGGTCGACAGCCTGGTCGGGCAGCAGCAGGTCGTGGTCAAGAACCTGGAATCGAATTTCCGCAAGGTGGCCGGGATTTCCGGCGCCACGATCCTCGGCGACGGAGGCGTGTCCCTGATTCTCGACGTGTCCGCCCTGTTACGGTCGAGCCGTCAACTCAACGCCGATCCTGTTTTCTTCTAAGGCCAGATTTAAGGACAAGAACCATGTCGTATACCACGCAAACACAGACCAGCATGGAAGCTGCAGGGGAAAGCGCCGGAAACGAATTTCTGGCCTTCACCCTCGGCCGCGAAGAGTACGGGATTGACATCCTGCGGGTGCAGGAGATTCGTGGCTACGAGCCGGTGACCCGGATCGCCAATGCGCCCGACTTCATCAAGGGTGTGGTGAACCTGCGCGGCACCATCGTGCCGGTCGTCGACATGCGCATCAAGTTCGACCTGGGCACGCCGACCTACGACCAGTTCACGGTGGTGATCATCCTGAATATTGGCGGGCGGGTCGTCGGCATGGTGGTGGACAGCGTGTCCGACGTGACGACGCTCACGCCGGAACAGATCAAGCCCGCTCCGGAAATCGGGACGACCTTCGATACGGACTATCTCATCGGCCTTGGCACGCTCGACGAACGCATGCTGATCCTGGTGGATATCGACAAGCTGATGTCCAGCGCTGAAATGGGCTTGATCGAGAAGCTGGCAGCCTGATCGATCGTGACATTGCCTACATAGCCAATCATTCGGAGAGTCTGAAATGTTCAGAAACCTTACCATCAAGTCGCGCCTGGTCATCCTTATCTCCTTCATGGCGGCGCTGCTGCTCGCGATCGGCGGGATCGGTTTGAGTGGTATGGGTAAAACCGATGCAGGCTTGAAAACCGTATACGAGGATCGAACCGTTCCCTTGATGGATCTGGGGCGCCTTATCGACATGGCCAACCGGACCCGTACCAACGCCCTGATTGCCGCGACGGCGCCCTGGGCGGATGTGGCCAACAAGGCCAATGCGGACACGCAGCAGCTGGACGTGGAAATCAACAAGCTCTGGGCCAAATACACGCGTACGGCCATGATTTCGGACGAGAAGACGCTGGCGGACAGTTTCAATACGCAATGGAAGGCTTACGCGACCTCGCGCGACGTGACCATGAAGCTGGCGATGGACTCGGACTTCGATGCATCCAAGGAAAACGTATCCAAGGATGCCGGTCCGAAGTTTTCGGCTGCCCGCGAAACCCTGTTCAAACTGATCGAATTGCAGGGCGCGGTCGCTAAAAATGAATTCGGGCAGGCCCGTAGCCGCTACGAGACCAGCCGGGTGATTGCCGTCGCGGCCATCGTCCTGGGTCTGGCCTTGGCCGCATGGTTCGGTTTCATCCTGATCCGTGCCATCACCCGTCCGCTGGATGCAGCGGTCAAGCTTGCGCGAGGCGTTGCCGAAGGCGACCTGACGCAGCGTATCGACGTTCACTCCACGGATGAAGTTGGCCAGCTGATGCAGGCCCTGAAGGACATGAACGCCAGCCTGGTGACCATCGTTGGCCAGGTACGGACCGGCACCGAGACCATTGCCGTTGCCTCACGGGAGATTGCTTCTGGCAACGCCGACCTGTCGTCGCGGACCGAATCGCA
>NZ_KB891318.1 GCF_000373385.1 Thiobacillus thioparus DSM 505
GAGACCGCCAAGCGTCACTACGCCCACGTTGACTGCCCGGGTCACGCCGACTACGTCAAGAACATGATCACTGGTGCTGCCCAGATGGACGGCGCCATTCTCGTCGTGTCCTCCGCCGACGGTCCCATGCCCCAGACCCGCGAGCACATCCTCCTGGCCCGTCAGGTTGGCGTGCCCTACATCATNGTCTACATGAACAAGGCCGACATGGTCGACGACGCCGAACTGCTCGAGCTCGTCGAAATGGAAATCCGTGAACTCCTGTCCAAGTACGACTTCCCCGGCGACGACACCCCCATCATCATCGGTTCCGCCCTGAAAGCCCTCGAAGGCGACCAGAGCGACATCGGCGAGCCCAGCATCATGAAGCTGGCCGACGCCCTCGACAACTACATCCCCGAGCCCGAGCGCGCCATTGACAAGCCCTTCCTGATGCCGGTTGAAGACGTCTTCTCCATCTCTGGTCGCGGCACCGTCGTCACCGGTCGTGTCGAGCGCGGCGTCATCAAGGTTGGCGAAGAAATCGAAATCGTCGGCATCGTCCCCACCGCCAAGACCACCTGCACCGGTGTTGAGATGTTCCGCAAGCTGCTTGACCAGGGTCAGGCGGGCGACAACGTCGGCGTCCTGCTGCGCGGCACCAAGCGTGAAGAAGTCCAGCGCGGCCAGGTCCTGGCCAAGCCCGGCTCCATCAAGCCGCACACCAAGTTCTCTGCCGAGATCTACGTGCTGTCGAAAGACGAAGGGGGTCGTCACACCCCGTTCTTCAACGGCTACCGTCCGCAGTTTTATTTCCGCACCACCGACGTCACGGGCAGCATTGAACTGCCGGCAGGCACCGAGATGGTGATGCCTGGCGACAACGTCAGCATCAAAGTCTCGTTGATTCAGCCGATCGCCATGGACGAAGGTCTGCGTTTCGCCATCCGCGAAGGCGGTCGTACCGTCGGTGCGGGTGTCGTGGCTAAGATCGAAGAGTAAGGCTCAATAATGCAAAACCAGAAAATCCGCATCCGCCTGAAGGCGTTTGACTACAAACTGATCGACCAGTCCGCGCTCGAAATCGTGGAGACGGCCAAGCGTACCGGCGCCGTGGTCAAGGGCCCGGTCCCGTTGCCGACATCGATCGAGCGTTTTGATGTGTTGCGTTCCCCGCACGTCAACAAGACGTCGCGCGACCAGTTCGAGATCCGCACCCATCGCCGTCTGATGGACATCATGGATCCGACCGACAAGACGGTCGATGCCCTGATGAAACTGGATCTGCCGGCTGGCGTCGACGTCGAAATCAAGTTGTAAAAAGCGGGCGGCTTGGGTATACTGCCGCCCCTTCAGTTGTACCAATAGTCGCCGGTCAATTGTAATCGGCACCTAAAACCCTTGTCCGTGGCTTCGGCTGCCGGCTTGAGATAGGAAATACAAAGATGAGTATCGGGCTCGTTGGCCGCAAGGTCGGCATGACCCGCATTTTTACCGAGAACGGTGCGTCCGTTCCGGTGACGGTGCTGGAAATGTCAAACAATCGTGTGACGCAAGTGCGCACGCCAGAAAACGACGGTTATTCTGCTGTGCAGGTTGCCTATGGCAGCCGCCGCAATAGCCGTGTCAATAAATCGGAAGCCGGACATTACGCCAAGGCGGGCGTGGACGCGGGCGAGTTGCTGCGCGAGTTTCGCGTGCCTGCAGATGTTGCAGCCCAGTACCAGGCTGGCGCTGCGGTTTCTGTGGCGGTGCTGCAGGCGGGGCAGAAGGTGGATGTTACCGGTGTGACGCAGGGCAAGGGCTTTGCGGGCACCATCAAGCGCCATAACTTCAAGTCGCAGCGGGCTACGCACGGCAACTCGCGTTCGCACAATGTGCCGGGCTCCATCGGTATGGCGCAGGATCCGGGTCGCGTGTTCCCGGGCAAACGCATGTCCGGCCATATGGGTGCAGTGACCTGCACCAAGCAGAACCTTGAGGTTGTGCGCGTCGATGCGGAGCGTGGGCTGGTGCTGTTGAAGGGCGCCGTTCCGGGTTCCAAGGGTGGACATGTCGTGGTGCGCCCGGCAGTGAAAGGGGGTGCCTAATGGATTTGACCGTCATTAATGACCAGGGTCAGCAGGTGACCAGTGTCACCGCTTCCGACGAAACCTTTGGTCGCGACTACAACGAGGCGCTGGTGCATCAGGTGGTGACCGCATTCCAGGCCAATGCGCGCAGCGGAAACCGCGCGCAGCAGACGCGTGCCGAAGTGACGGCCTCCACGCACAAGCCGTGGCGTCAAAAGGGTACCGGTCGTGCGCGTTCCGGCCGTACCTCGAGCCCAATCTGGCGCGGCGGCGGTGTGACTTTCCCGAACAAGCCGAACGAGAACTTCTCCCACAAGGTGAACCGCAAGATGTACCGTGCAGGCCTTGCGACCATCCTGTCGCAGCTTGCGCGCGATGGCAAGCTCAAGGTCGTCGAGAGCTTGGGGATCGATTCGCCCAAGACCAAGTTGCTTGCCAACAAGCTCAAGTCGATGGGCTATGGCAAGGTCATGATCATTGCGGACAGCGTGGACGACAATCTGTGGTTGTCTTCGCGCAATCTGCCGAACGTCTACGTGGTCGAGCCGCATCAGGCTGACCCGTGGAGTCTGGTCAAATTTGGCAACGTGCTGATCACCAAGGCGGCGGTCAAGCAGTTTGAGGAGATGGTGTGATGAATGCGATCAGTCAGGAGCGCTTGCTCAAAGTCATTCTCGCGCCAGTGATCTCCGAAAAGAGCACGCGCGTGGCCGACAAGCTGAACCAGGTTGTTTTTCGTGTGTTGCCCGACGCGACCAAGCAGGAAATTGGCGCAGCGGTTGCCAGTCTGTTCAAGGTTGAAGTGACGGGTGTGCAGGTACTGAACGTCAAGGGCAAGGTCAAACGCTCCGGTCGTGTCACGGGTCGCCGTGACAACTGGAAGAAAGCGTATGTCACCCTGAAGCCGGGTCAGGACATCGACTTCGCGTCCGGCCAGTAAGGGAGAAAAACATGGCACTGATTAAAGTCAAACCCACCTCTGCCGGCCGCCGCGCGGTCGTCAAGGTCGTTACGCCCGGCCTACACAAAGGCAAGCCGGTCGCAGCCCTGCTCGAGCCGAAAAAGCGCGGATCGGGCCGCAACAATAACGGCCATATTACGGTTCGTCACAAGGGTGGCGGTCACAAGCAGCATTACCGCGTGGTCGATTTTCGTCGCAACAAGGACGGTATTCCCGCGAAGGTCGAGCGTCTGGAATATGACCCCAACCGTTCCGCCCATCTGGCCCTGTTGTGTTATGCCGATGGCGAGCGCCGTTACATCATCGCGCCCCGCGGCATTGCGGTGGGCGCACAGCTGTTGAACGGCGCTGAAGCACCGATCAAGGCCGGCAATTGTCTGCCGCTGCGCAGCATTCCAGTTGGTAGCACGGTTCACTGCGTCGAGATGATGCCGGGCAAGGGCGCGCAGATTGCGCGCTCGGCCGGTACCTCGGTCCAGCTGCTGGCACGGGAAGGCAGTTATGCCCAGTTGCGTCTGCGTTCGGGTGAAATCCGCAAGGTGCACGTTGATTGCCGTGCCACGCTGGGCGAGGCGGGCAACGAAGAGCACAGCCTGCGTTCGATCGGCAAAGCCGGTGCGATGCGTTGGCGCGGCGTGCGTCCGACGGTTCGCGGCGTCGTGATGAACCCGGTCGATCACCCGCACGGTGGTGGTGAAGGTCGTACTGCGGCGGGTCGGCATCCGGTCAGTCCGTGGGGTACCCCGACCAAGGGTTATCGCACCCGCAGCAACAAGCGCACCTCCAACATGATCGTCCGCCGCCGTCACGCGCGCTGATTGAGGTAGAAAGATATGGCACGTTCAATTAAAAAAGGCCCGTTCGTTGACGGGCACCTGCTGAAAAAGATCGAAACCGTGCGCGGCTCGAACGACAAGCGCCCGATCAAAACCTGGTCGCGTCGTTCCACCGTGCTGCCCGATTTCATCGGGCTGACGATTGCTGTGCATAACGGCCGTCAGCATGTGCCGGTGTTTGTGACCGAAAACATGGTCGGCCACAAGCTGGGCGAGTTCTCCCTGACGCGTACCTTCAAGGGCCACGTTGCGGACAAGAAGGCGAAGAAATAAGGAGCGCATGATGGAAGTTTCTGCAGTTTTGCGTGGTACCCGCCTGTCCGCACAGAAAGGCCGTCTGGTTGCTGACCAGATCCGCGGCCTCCGCGTGGAGAAGGCGTTGAACATTCTGGCCTTCAGCCCGAAAAAAGGCGCCGGCATCATCAAGAAAGTGCTCGAGTCGGCGATCGCCAATGCCGAGCACAACGAAGGTGCCGACATCGACACCCTGAAAGTCAAGACGATCTATGTCGACCAGGGTTCTGTGCTGAAGCGCTTTACTGCCCGCGCCAAAGGCCGTGGCAACCGTATTAGCAAACCGACCTGTCACATCACTGTGACGGTTGGCGATTAAGGAAGCGCCATGGGACAAAAAATACATCCGATCGGGTTCCGCCTTGGTGTTCAGCGTATCTGGACGGCCAAGTGGTACGGCTCCAACCGCAATTTCTCCAGCACGCTGCTGGAGGACATCAAGGTTCGTGACTATCTGAAAAAGAAGCTTGCCCATGCGTCGGTCTCCAAGGTGCTGATCGAGCGTCCAGCGAAGAACGCACGCATCACGATTTTCAGCGGCCGCCCCGGTGTGGTGATCGGCAAGAAAGGTGAAGACATCGAAGTGCTGCGCGGCGAACTGGCGCGCCTGATGTCAGTGCCGGTGCATGTCAATATCGAAGAAGTGCGCAAGCCGGAAACCGATGCGCAGATCATCGCCGACGGCATTGCCCAGCAGCTTGAAAAGCGCGTGATGTTCCGCCGCGCCATGAAGCGCGCCATGCAGAACGCCATGCGTCTGGGTGCCCAGGGCATCAAGATCATGAGCTCGGGCCGCCTGAACGGTGCCGAGATCGCGCGTACCGAGTGGTATCGCGAAGGCCGCGTACCGCTGCATACCTTGCGCGCCGAAATCGATTATGGTTTTGCCGAAGCGAAAACGACCTACGGCATCATCGGTATCAAAGTGTGGGTCTACAAGGGCGATGCGCTGAATCGCGGCGAACAGCCTGTGGCCGCAGAACAGGAAAAGCGCGGCAAGAAATCAGGAGTGAAACATGCTGCAGCCAGCTAGAAGAAAATACCGCAAGGAACAGAAGGGCCGTAACACTGGCCTCGCAACGCGCGGTGCCGATGTGAGTTTTGGTGATTTCGGTCTGAAAGCAGTCGGCCGCGGTCGTTTGACTGCGCGTCAGATCGAAGCTGCGCGTCGTGCGATGACCCGTCACATCAAGCGTGGCGGCCGTATCTGGATCCGTATTTTCCCGGACAAGCCGATTTCGCGTAAACCTGCCGAAGTGCGGATGGGTAATGGTAAGGGTGCGCCGGAATACTACGTCGCCGAAATCCAACCGGGCAAAGTGTTGTACGAGATGGATGGTGTGAACGAGACGTTGGCACGCGAGGCGTTCCGCCTGGCAGCGGCCAAGCTGCCGATCGCGACCACCTTCGTAACCCGCATGATCGGGAGCTGAGTGATGAATACGAAAGAAATGCGCGGCAAGAATGCCGCGGAGTTGAAGCAGGAACTGGAATCGCTGTTGCGTGCCCACTTTGCATTGCGTATGCAGGTGGCGACCCAGCAGTCGAGCAAGACTGCTGATCTGGGCAAGCTGCGCCGCGATATTGCCCGGGTCAAGACCATTATGCGCGAGAAGGCGGGTCAAGCATGACTGAAGTCAAGAAGATGGTGCGCACGCTGACTGGGCGTGTGGTGAGCGACAAGATGAACAAGACGGTCACGGTTCTGGTTGAGCGTCGGGTCAAGCATCCGGTCATCGGCAAGGTGATCCGTTTGTCGAAAAAGTATCACGCCCACGATGAAAACAACGAGTTTCACGAGGGCGACATGGTGCAGATCGAAGAATCGCGTAAATTGTCGCGTACCAAGGCCTGGACCGTCAGCAAGTTGATCGAGCGCGCCCGCGTTTAAGGCTTGCGTGAGGCAATCAAACCCGGTATAGTGTCGGGTTTTCCGGTTGGTGAGCCGGTTTTGAATCCGGTTCGCTGACTCAAGCAATCCCGCCATGGGCGGGAGTTCTCCCGAACGGGTTCCAAAACTGGCCACCGCTGTGGTGGATAAAGTTGGAGGCAATTAAATGATTCAGATGCAGTCCGTATTGGACGTGGCAGACAACACCGGTGCACGCTCGGTTATGTGTATCAAGGTGCTGGGCGGCAGCCACCGTCGTTATGCAGGTGTGGGCGACATCATCAAGGTCAGCATCAAGGATGCTGCGCCGCGTGGCCGCGTGAAAAAGGGCGACATCTACAATGCTGTGGTGGTTCGTACCGCCAAGGGCGTGCGTCGCCCGGATGGCTCGCTGGTGCGCTTTGACGGCAACGCTGCGGTGTTGTTGAACAATAAATTAGAGCCGATCGGCACCCGTATCTTCGGGCCGGTTACCCGTGAGTTGCGTACCGAGAAGTTCATGAAGATCGTCTCGCTTGCGCCCGAGGTTCTGTGAGAGGGAATCATGGCACGTATTCGTAAAAGCGATCAGGTGGTCGTCCTGGCCGGAAAAGACAAGGGCAAGCGCGGCGTCGTCCTGCGTGTGCTGGATGACGGTCATGTGGTGGTTGAGGGTGTGAATCGGGTGAAGAAACATCAGAAGCCCAATCCCATGCGCAACATCCAGGGCGGGATCGTCGAGAAAGAGATGCCGATTCAGGCTTCGAATGTCGCATTGTTCAATGCTGGCACGCAGAAGGCGGATCGCGTGGGTTACAAGATGCTGGAGGACGGCCGCAAGGTGCGGGTATACAAGTCCAATGGCGAAATGGTTGACGCTCAGGGGTGATCATGGCGCGTTTTCAAGAATTGTATCGTGAGACGGTGGTGCCCAAGCTGGTCGAGCAGTTTGGTTATAAATCCATCATGGAAGTGCCGCGTATCCAGAAGATCACCCTGAACATGGGGGTTGGCGAGGCGGTGGCTGACAAGAAGGTGATGGACCACGCAGTGGCTGACATGCAGAAGATCGCGGGTCAGAAGCCGGTTGTCACTAAGTCCAAGAAGTCGATTGCCGGCTTCAAGATCCGTGAGAACTATCCGGTCGGCTGCATGGTGACCCTGCGCCGCGCCCAGATGTACGAATTTCTGGACCGTCTGGTCACGGTGGCCATGCCGCGTATCCGCGACTTTCGTGGCATTTCGGGCAAGTCCTTCGATGGCCGTGGCAACTACAACATGGGTGTCAAGGAACAGATCATTTTTCCCGAGATCGAGTACGACAAGATCGATGCGTTGCGTGGCATGAACATCACGATCACCACCACCGCCAAGACTGATGATGAAGCGCGAGCCCTGCTTGCCGCCTTCAGTTTCCCGTTCAAGAATTGAGGTAGGCATGGCCAAGTTATCCTTGATTAATCGCGAAGAAAAGCGCGCGCGCATGGTGAAGAAATATGCTGCCAAGCGTGCCGAGCTCAAAGCCGTCATCGCCAATGTGGCGACCAGCGACGAAGATCGCATGGCGGCATACAAGACGTTGCAGGAACTGCCGCGTAATTCCAGCCCTGTGAGACAGCGTAACCGCTGCCAATTGACGGGCCGTCCGCGTGGTGTGTTCAGCAAGTTTGGCCTGGCACGCGGGAAGCTGCGTGAGTATGCGATGCGGGGCGAGATCCCGGGCATCGTCAAGGCTAGCTGGTAAGGGGTAGACGATATGAGTATGAGTGATCCCATCGCGGACATGCTGACCCGCATCCGTAATGCGCAGGCGGTTGAAAAAGCGGCTGTCACGATGCCCTCCTCCAAGGTCAAAGTGGCGATAGCCAAGGTGCTGAAGGACGAAGGCTATATCGAGGATTTCGCTGTGCGTGGCGAGGCCGGTAAGCCTGAACTCGAGTTGCAACTGAAATATTACGCGGGCCGTCCGGTCATCGAACGCATCGAGCGCGTCAGCAAGCCCGGTTTGCGCATCTATAAAGGCGCCGAAGACCTGCCGCGCGTCATGAACGGCTTGGGCGTGGCAATTGTCTCGACCTCAAGCGGTGTGATGACCGACCGCCATGCGCGCGCCAAAGGCGTGGGTGGCGAAGTTCTGTGCGTGGTTGCGTAAAGGGGAGCGGATATGTCACGTGTAGCCAATAATCCTATTACGTTGCCGAAGGGTGTCGAAGTCACCTTGGGTGGCGCCATCTCCGTCAAGGGCCCGCTGGGCAGCATGAGTCGTGCAATGTCGTCCGATGTGACGGTTGCGCTCAATGAGGGTGTGCTGACCTTTGCACCTATCGGTGCAAGCATTCAGGCGAACGCCATGGCGGGGACCCTGCGTGCGCTGGTCAACAACATGGTGCAAGGTGTTTCCAAGGGGTTCGAGAAGAAGCTGACGCTGGTTGGGGTCGGTTATCGTGCTCAGGCTCAGGGTGATGCGCTCAATTTGACGCTTGGTTTCTCGCATCCGGTCGTGCACAAGATGCCGGCTGGCATCAAGGTTGAGACCCCGACGCAGACCGAGATCGTGATCAAGGGCATTGATCGCCAGGCTGTTGGGCAGGTGGCCGCCGACGTGCGCGCATACCGTCCGCCGGAGCCCTACAAGGGCAAGGGCGTTCGCTATAGCGACGAAGTGGTCATCAAGAAAGAGACCAAGAAGAAGTAAGGCTTAAGGACAGATAATGAACACCAAGCAATCACGGATTCGCAGAGCGCGCAAAACCCGCGCCAAAATCGCGGCCGTCAAGGCGATTCGCCTGGCAATTCACCGCACCAACAGTCACATCTACGCCCAGATCATTTCGGCGGATGGCGGAACGGTCATGACCAGCGTGTCCTCGAACGACAAGGAACTGCGCGGCCAGCTGGCCAATGGCGGGAATGTGGCCGCGGCTGCGGCTGTGGGCAAGCGTCTGGCCGAAAAAGCCAAGGGCTTGGGCATTGAAAAAGTGGCTTTCGACCGAGCCGGCTTCAAGTTTCATGGGCGTGTGAAAGCCCTGGCTGAAGCGGCCCGCGAAGGCGGTTTGGCATTTTAACGAGGCAGAATCAAGATGGCCCGTACAGCACCTACGAGTAACGAAGAGCGCGGCGACGGCTTGCGCGAAAAGATGATTTCGGTCAACCGCGTCACCAAAGTGGTGAAGGGCGGCCGGATCATGGGTTTTGCCGCATTGACCGTGGTTGGCGATGGCGATGGCGGCATCGGCATGGGCAAGGGCAAGTCCCGCGAAGTGCCCGTGGCCGTGCAGAAGGCCATGGAAGAAGCGCGTCGCAAGCTGGTCAAGATCAGCCTGAAGAACGGAACTTTCCATCACACCGTGGTGGGCCAGCATGGCGCGTCGCGCGTGCTGATCCAGCCGGCATCCGAAGGTACGGGCATCATCGCCGGGGGTGCGATGCGTGCAGTGTTCGAAGTCATGGGCGTGCAGAACGTGCTGGCCAAGTGCCTCGGTTCGACCAATCCCTATAACGTCGTGCGTGCCACGATCGACGGCCTGATGAAGATGTCCACGCCGTCCGAGATCGCAGCCAAGCGCGGCAAGTCTGTCGAAGACATTGCGGGGTAAGTCATGAGCGAGCAGAAGAAAATCAAGGTGACGCTGATCAAGAGCCTGATTGGCACCAAGGCGCCGCACCGCGCCTGTGTGCGAGGTCTGGGCCTGCGTCGGATGAACCATACCGTTGAAGTGCTGGATACGCCGGAAAACCGTGGGATGATTACCAAGGTTGCCTATCTGGTGAAGTGCGAGGCTTAAATGGAACTGAATAACATTAAACCGGCAGACGGTGCCAAGAAAGACAAGCGCCGCGTGGGTCGTGGCATTGGATCGGGCTTGGGCAAGACCGCGGGTCGTGGCCATAAAGGACAGAAATCCCGTGCAGGCGGTTTCCACAAGGTTGGCTTTGAAGGCGGTCAGATGCCGATGCATCGCCGTTTGCCGAAGCGCGGCTTCGTCTCGCTGACCAAGGCGGATACGGCTCGCGTACGCTTGTATGAACTGGCTGCAGTGGGCGTGGATGAGATTGATTTGCTGGTACTGAAGCAGGCGGGTATCGTCAGCGCCAGCGCCAAATCCGCCCGGATTTATCTGGCCGGCGAAATTGGCAAGGCGATCAAGCTGAACGGTATCGCGGTGACCAAAGGTGCGCGTGCTGCGATCGAAGCAGCCGGCGGCAGCGTCGCCGAATAAGTCAGCGAGGACTCCGCTTTGGCCACGCCCAAAACCGGCTTGAACAAATACGGCGACCTCAAGCGTCGCTTGCTGTTTCTGCTTGGCGCCCTGATCGTTTACCGGATAGGCACCTTTATCCCGGTGCCGGGCATCGATCCGCTCGTGCTCGACCAGGTGTTCAAGTCGCAACAGGGCGGCATCCTGGGCATGTTCAACATGTTCTCGGGCGGTGCCTTGTCGCGTTTCAGCGTATTCGCGCTAGGGATCATGCCGTATATTTCGGCGTCGATTATCGTGCAAATGATGACCAGCGTGTCGCCTCAACTGGAGGCCCTGAAAAAAGAGGGTGAGGCCGGCCGTCGCAAGATTACCCAGTACACCCGCTACGGAACCTTGTTCCTGGCAGTGTTTCAGGCCTTGGGGATTGCCATTGCGCTGGAATCGCAAGCAGGCCTCGTGCTGGATCCGGGCTTGGCATTTCGCGCGATCACCGTAGTCACGCTGACCGCTGGCACGATGTTCCTGATGTGGCTGGGCGAACAGGTGACCGAACGAGGCCTGGGCAACGGCATCTCGATCATCATTTTTGCAGGGATCGCCGCGGGTTTGCCGCACGCGATCGGCGGTACGCTGGAGCTGACGCGCACGGGTGCGTATTCGATCCCGCTCGTGCTGATGCTGTTTGTTGCCGTATTGCTGGTGACCGCGCTGGTTGTCTTTGTCGAGCGTGGCCAACGCAAGATTCTGGTCAACTATGCCAAACGCCAGGTTGGAAAAATGGTGGTGGGTGGCCAGAGCTCGCACTTGCCGCTGAAGCTGAATATGGCCGGAGTGATCCCGCCGATTTTTGCCTCCAGCATCATTCTGTTCCCGGCCACGCTGGCGGGATGGTTCGGGAGCGGTGAGAGCATGAGTTGGCTGAAGGACATCGGGGCAACCCTGTCGCCCGGCCAGCCGGTATACGTGCTGTTGTATGCAATCGCGATCATATTCTTCTGTTTTTTCTACACGGCCCTTGTGTTCAATTCCAAGGAAACCGCAGATAACCTGAAGAAGAGTGGCGCGTTTGTGCCGGGTATCCGCCCGGGTGAGCAGACAGCACGTTATATCGACAAGATACTGACCCGGCTGACGCTGGTGGGTGCGATTTACATCACCTTGGTGTGTTTGCTGCCCGAGTTTCTGATTTTGAAATGGAATGTTCCGTTCCACTTTGGCGGAACGTCCCTGCTGATTATTGTGGTGGTGACCATGGATTTCATGGCGCAGGTTCAGGCATATGTGATGTCGCACCAGTATGAAGGCTTACTTAAGAAGGCCAATTTCAAGAACAGCTTGGCGGGGCGCTGATGTCTAAGGAAGATGTCATTCAGATGCAGGGTGAAGTGATCGAGAACCTGCCGAACGCCACCTTTCGAGTCAAGCTGGAAAACGGTCATGTGTTGTTGGGTCATATCTCCGGGAAAATGCGCATGCATTACATCCGCATTCTTCCGGGCGACAAGGTGACGGTGGAATTGACGCCGTACGATTTGACCAAGGGCCGGATTGTTTTCCGGGCCAAATGATTTTTAGCCGGCAGTCTCTGCCGGTGGATGAATGGAGAAAACCATGAGAGTGCAGGCTTCAGTCAAGAAAATGTGCCGTAAATGCAAGGTTGTGCGCCGCAAAGGCGTTGTGCGCGTGATCTGTGACGATCCGCGCCACAAGCAGCGCCAGGGCTAAACTGGCGAGTTTGTATTCGAGTCAACCCAAAGATTGGTTGACGTGTTATAATTTTTTGTTTTGCGTTCGGAGCTCTGCGAATGGCTCGTATTGCTGGGGTTAATATCCCGAATCATCAACACGCGGTTATTGCGTTGACCGCCATTTACGGCATCGGTCGGACCACGTCCGGCAAGATTTGCGACGCGACGGGTGTTGCCCGTACGTCCAAAATCAAGGACCTGTCCGAAGCCGAAATGGAGCGCTTGCGTGAGGGCGTGGCCAAGTTCACGGTCGAGGGCGATCTGCGCCGTGAAATTACCATGAACATCAAGCGATTGATGGATCTTGGCTGCTACCGCGGCTTCCGTCATCGCAAGGGCCTGCCGGTTCGCGGTCAGCGCACCCGTACCAATGCACGTACCCGCAAGGGCCCGCGCAAGGCCATCAAAAAGTAAAGGTTAATCATGGCTACTAAAACAGCAGCGCGTGTACGCAAAAAGGTCAAGAAGAATGTCGCGGAAGGTATTGCGCATATTCACGCCTCGTTCAACAACACCATCGTGACCATCACCGACCGCCAGGGCAATGCCTTGTCGTGGGCGACGGCTGGCGGTGCGGGCTTCAAGGGGTCGCGCAAATCGACACCGTTCGCGGCGCAGGTTGCGGCCGAGAATGCCGGCAAGATGGCACAGGAATATGGCGTCAAGAACCTGGAAGTGCGGATCAAGGGCCCCGGCCCTGGTCGCGAGTCCACCGTGCGTGCGTTGAATGCGCTGGGTTTCAAGATCGTCGCGATCTCGGACGTGACCCCGATTCCGCATAACGGTTGCCGTCCCTCCAAAAAGCGTCGTATCTAATTTCCAGGGAAAATCATGGCTCGTAATCTTGATCCCAAATGCCGTCAGTGCCGTCGTGAGGGCGAAAAGCTCTTTCTGAAAGGCGAGAAGTGCTTTACCGACAAATGTGCGATTGAACGCCGCGCCTATGCACCTGGCCAGCATGGCCAGAAAAGCGGTGCGCGTCTGTCCGGTTATGGCGTGCAGCTGCGTGAAAAGCAAAAAATCCGCCGTATCTACGGCGTTCTCGAAGGTCAATTCCGCCTGACGTACAAACGGGCTGACAGCCGCAAGGGCGTCACCGGCGAAAACCTGCTGTCCATGCTCGAGTCGCGCCTGGATTCCGTGTGTTACCGCATGGGCTTCGGCGCGTCGCGTACCGAAGCACGTCAGGTGGTTCGTCACAACGGCATCACCGTGAACGGGCGCCGGGTCAACATCCCGTCGTACCAGGTTCGCGCCGGCGATGTGGTCGAGGTGGTGGACAAGGCGAAAGCCCAGCTGCGCATCAAGGCAGCCGCAGAAGCAAGTGCCGCGCGCGGTTATCCTGAATGGGTCGAGGTTGACGCCAAGGCGCTCAAGGGCACCTACAAGGCGGCGCCGCAACGTTCGGAACTGCCATCGACCATCAACGAATCGCTGGTTGTCGAGTTGTACTCCAAATAAGCTGAGACGGTCTTAAGGAAACGCACTTTATGCAAAGCGCTACGGAATTTCTCAAGCCGCGTATTGTGGAGGTGGATCGCGCCTCCCCGCTGCACGCCAAGGTCATCATGGAACCCTTCGAGCGCGGTTACGGCCACACGCTCGGCAACGCGCTGCGTCGTATCCTGTTGTCTTCCATGGTCGGTTATGCGCCCACTGAAGTGGCGATCAGCGGTGTCGTTCACGAATATTCGACCATTGATGGTGTACAGGAGGATGTCGTCGACATTCTGCTGAACCTCAAGGGTATCGCGTTCAAGATGCATGGCAAGGCCGAGGCTATCCTGAAGGTGTCCAAGTCTGGCGAAGGCGTTGTCACGGCGGGTGACATTGAGATTGGCCACGATATCGAGGTACTGAACCCCGATCACGTAATTGCCCACCTGACCAAGGGCGGCAAACTCGACATGGAAATCAAGATCGAGGCGGGCCGTGGCTATCAGCCGGCGACCGCGCGCAAGGTTTCGGAAGAAACCCGCGCCGTCGGCTCGATCCTGGTCGATGCCTCGTTCAGCCCGGTGCGCCGTGTGGCCTACTCGGTCGAAAGCGCCCGCGTCGAGCAACGTACCGACCTCGACCGTCTGGTGATCGACATCGAGACCAATGGTGTCGTCGAACCGGAAGAGGCTGTCCGTACTGCCGCGCGCATCCTGGTGAACCAGCTGTCCGTTTTTGCCGATCTGGAAGGCACGCCGGCCGAATCCGAGTCGCCGCGCTCGCCGCAGGTCGATCCGTTGCTGCTGCGTCCGGTTGATGATCTTGAGCTGACTGTGCGTTCGGCCAACTGTCTGAAAGCCGAAAACATCTATTTCATCGGCGATCTGATCCAGCGTTCCGAGACCGAACTGCTGCGCACCCCTAACCTGGGCCGCAAGTCGCTGAACGAGATCAAGGATGTGTTGGCTTCCAAGGGTTTGTCCTTGGGCATGAAGCTTGAAAACTGGCCGCCCGCTGGGCTTGAACGCCCCTGATTTACTGAATCGAAATCAAAATAAAGTGCGGGTCGCCGTGGCGGGTGGCCTAGCCCAAGAATACTGTCTGAAAGGAATAAGCCATGCGTCATCGTCAATCCAACCGTAAACTGAACCGTACTACCAGCCATCGCTTGGCCATGTTCCGCAACATGAGCGTGTCGCTGCTGAAGCACGAAGTCATCAAGACCACGCTGCCGAAAGCCAAGGAACTGCGCCGCTTTGTCGAGCCGCTGATCACGCTGGGCAAAGAGCCCAGCCTGTCGAATCACCGCCTGGCGTTCGATCGCCTGCGCGACCGCGACATGGTCGTCAAGTTGTTCGGCGAACTGGGCCCGCGTTACAAGACGCGTCCTGGCGGTTATCTGCGCATTCTTAAATATGGCTTCCGAAATGGCGATAACGCGCCGATGGCACTGGTCGAACTGGTCGATCGCCCCGACACCGATACGGTGGCGGTTGACGTCGAGTAAGGCGTCGTCGATATCTCGATATAAAAAGCCGGGACAGCCCGGCTTTTTTCATGCCTGGAGCGCCTGCAATAGATTGGAGGCGGGATCTTCCGAGTAGGCTTGCCGCCAGTTCGGTTCGTCAAGCATAGTCTTCCCCTTCCTATCGAATTGGAAAGCACATGATCGTTCTCTTCACCGATTTTGGAACCCGGGATCCGTACGTGGGGCAGGTCAAGGCGCGTCTGGCCGAACATGCGGCCACCCAGCAGGTGGTGGATCTGCTGCATGAAGCGCCTGACTTCAATCCCCATGCGGGCGCTCATCTGCTTGCCGCGTTCGCGAGTGTTTTTCCGCCGGGATGCACGTTCCTCGCGGTGGTGGATCCGGGGGTGGGCACGCCGCGCCATGCCGTGGTGGTACTGGCGGGCGGGCGCTGGTTTGTCGGACCTGACAATGGACTGTTGTCCGTCATCGCTGCACGTCACGCCGATGCCCGGTTGTGGCGCATTATCTGGAAACCCGAGGGTGTGTCCCCGACCTTTCATGGGCGCGACCTGTTTGCGCCGATCGCTGCCGACATTGCGCGCGGCGACTTCCCGGCCGATAGACTGGCACTGATCGATGCGCTCGACGTTGAATTCGACGCAGGGGATCTGGCGCGTGTCATCTACATCGATCATTACGGCAACGCCTGGACCGGCGTGCGCGGGGTGCCGCAGAACGCGCATGTCAGCGTAGCAGGTGAACGGTTCCAGCACGGCGAGAGTTTCGGGCTGGTCGGTAAAGGCGAAGGATTCTGGTTCATCAATAGCGTGGGGTTGCTCGAACTGGCAGTCAATCGCGGAAGTGCCGCCACGACGTATGGTTTGGCGGTCGGCGACCCGATCCAGGTGCAACGCCTGAACTGAATCGTGTTTTACATGCCGTCAATCCAGACCAATCACGAGCGCACGGTAATCGTTGACATTGGTGCGGGTGGGGCCGGTGACGACAAGATCGCCCAAGGCGGAAAAGAAACCGTGACTGTCGTGCGCGGCGAGTCGTCCCGCAGCATCGAGTTCCTGCGCGCGTGCGCGTGCCAGGGTGTCCGGCGTGAGCAGGGCGCCCGCATTGTCTTCGCTGCCATCGATTCCGTCCGTATCGCAGGCGATCGCCCAGGCAGGTGTCTCGCTCAGAGCGAGCGCCAGGGCCAGCAGATATTCGCTATTGCGGCCGCCCCGACCGTGCCAGGGCTGCAGGGCAACGGTGGTTTCACCGCCAGAGATGAGGGCGAGCGCCTGTCGGCGTGTCAGCGCATGCACCAGCGCGGCGTGTTGACGTGCCACGCTTTGTGCGTCGCCCCCGACCTTGTCCGAAAGCAGTAAAGCGGGGACCCCGTGCTGTTCGAAATATCGGACTGCCGCCATCAGGCTGTCGTGCGCGCTTGCGATCACACGGTTTTCCATTCTGGCGAAGCAGGGAGCCCCCGGTTTGGGCGTATCCGGTAAGTGGCCTGCGGCACAGGCTTCAAGATGGTGCAGGACGCCTTCCGGCGGGGTGATCCGCAACCGCTGCAATTGTTCGAGGGCATCGACGCAGGAGCTGGCGTCGGGTGCGCAGGGGCCGGAAGCGATGGAACCTGGGTCGTCGCCAACGACATCGGAAATGATCAGGGCCAGTCCGTGGGCAGCCTGGGCTGCTTGCGCCAACTGGCCGCCCGACAGGCGGGTGAGATGCTTGCGCACGGTGTTGATGTCGTGGATGCTTGCGCCGGCATGTAGAAGGGCCTTGGTCACCTGGCGCAATTCCTTCAGGGTCACGCCTTCGACTGGCGCGGCGAGCAGACTGGAACCCCCGCCGGAAATCAGGGCCAGCAGGAGGTCGTCCGGCCCCAGTTGACGACTCAAGTCCAGCATGCGCAGGGCGGTCGCTTCGCCGCGTCCGTCGGGCAGCGGATGACTGGCTTCGACGACCTCGATGCGGCGGGTAGGCAGACCGTGCAGATAACGTGTGACGACCAGTCCGGACAGCGGCGCGTCAGCGGGCCAGTGGGCCTCGACGGCAGCCGCCATGCTGGCAGCGGCTTTGCCGCCACCGACCACCAGCGTCCGGCCGCGCGGTGGCAAAGGCAGATGCGATGGCAGGATGTGTCCGGGGTCGGCTGCGGCGACCGCGGCCTGAAACGAGCCCAGCAGCAGCGAGCGAGGATCCATGTGGTGAAATCGAAAAGACGAGACTGAATTGTAGGGGCTGCATTTTGAGATGAGGCCCGCCGGATTTCAAAGTAAAAACGGCAAGGATGTCCTGACCGTTGAATACCAGGGCGCCTGGATTATTCCTTGGCTGCGTCCTTGGCCTTATCGGCCATTTCCTGTGCCTTGTCCGCGCCTGCAGATGCAGTATCGGCAGCACTCTGGGCGGCTGTGGCGGCTGCGTCTTTGGCTGACCCAGTCGCTGACGAGGCTGCCTCACCTGCGGCATCGGCCGCGGACTTGACCGCTTCCGTAGCCGAATCTGCTGCGGCGCCTGCAGCTTCCTTGGCCTGATCCATGGCCGGGGCGGCAGCTTCTTGCGCTTTTTGGCAGGCAGTTAGGGTAAGTGCGGCGAGAAGCGCGACGAGAAAGGTGGATCGCATGAGAAGTCTCCCTGGAGTGCGTGGAAAAATGCAGAATTTATTTTCTGCAAATCTGTTTCTAGTGCAAATAGGCTGACGAAACAAGCTTGGGTGCCGGTATGTGGTCTGCTTTACGATTTCCCCTTCAGAACGACTCGTCGTCGCGCAGGTAGCGCCATTGTCCAGGCGGAAGCTCCCCCAGCCGTATCCGGCCAATGCGCACCCGCTTGAGCCCGACGACTTTCAAGCCGACCAGTTCGCACATGCGGCGAATCTGGCGTTTGCGGCCCTCCTTCAGGATAAAGCGCAACTGGTCGGCATTCTGCCAACTGACTTTGGCCGGGCGTAATTGACGGCCGTCGAGCGACAGACCGTGGTTCAGTTGCGCGAGCCCCATGTCATCCAGATGCCCTGACACCCGAACGAGGTACTCCTTCTCGATCCCGGAATCCTCGCCGATCAGCTGTCTGGCGATGCGTCCATCCTGCGTGAGCACCAGCAGGCCGGTGGAATCGATATCGAGCCGACCGGCAGGCGCCAGGCCTTTCAGGTGTGTCGGGTGGAATGCCTGTGAGGCGCGCCCGTCTTGCCACTGCGTGTCCGGTCGGATCAGGGTTACGGCAGGCTGGTAGCCTGGCTCGGGCTGGCCCGACACGTAGCCGACGGGCTTGTGCAACAGAATAGTGACGCGTTGCTGCTGTTGCGCTTGGGCGGCATTGTCGAGTCGTATCGCGCAATCCGGGTCGACCTTGGTACCGAGTTCGCTGACCCGCTTGCCGTCGACGAACACCAAACCGCGCTCGATGTAGCTGTCGGCTTCGCGGCGCGAACACAGCCCGCGCTCGGACATCAGTTTGGACAGGCGGACTGGTTCGGCCATCTCAGTGTTTGGACAACACAGGCTGCAGGTATTGGCCGGTGTGGCTGGCCGGGTTGTCGGCCACGGCCTCCGGCGTGCCCTCGGCGATGATCAGACCGCCCCCGGCGCCGCCTTCCGGGCCGAGGTCGATCAGCCAGTCGGCGGTCTTGATGACATCGAGGTTGTGCTCGATGACGACCACGCTGTTGCCGGCGTCGGAGAGGCGCTGCAACACCTTCAGCAACAGGTCGATATCGGCAAAATGCAGACCCGTGGTGGGCTCGTCGAGGATGTAGAGCGTACGGCCGGTGTCGCGCTTGGACAGTTCGAGTGCGAGCTTGACGCGCTGCGCTTCGCCGCCCGACAGCGTGGTGGCCGATTGTCCGAGACGGATGTAGCCGAGGCCGACGTCGAGCAGGGTCTGGAGTTTTCGTTTGACCACGGGAACCGCGGCGAAGAATTCGTGCGCCTGTTCGATGGTCATTTCGAGTACGTCGCGGATGGTCCTGCTCTTGTACTGCACTTCCAGTGTCTCGCGGTTGTAGCGCGCGCCATGACAGACGTCGCAGGGCACGTAGATGTCGGGCAGGAAGTGCATCTCGACCTTGATCACGCCGTCGCCCTGACAGGCTTCGCAGCGCCCGCCCTTGACGTTGAAACTGAAACGGCCTGGTCCATAGCCGCGCGCGCGCGCCTCGGGCACGCCGGCGAACAGTTCGCGGATCGGCGTGAACAGCCCTGTGTAGGTGGCGGGGTTGGAACGCGGGGTGCGGCCGATCGGCGACTGGTCGACGTTGATCACCTTGTCGAAGAATTCCAGGCCGCGGGTCTCGCCGTGCGGCGCGGGCTCGGCACTGGAGCCGTACAAGTGGCGCGCGACCGCAGTGTAGAGCGTGTCGTTGATCAGTGTCGACTTGCCCGAGCCCGACACGCCGGTGACGCAGACGAACAGGCCGACCGGCAGATTCAGCGTGACATTTTTCAGGTTGTTGCCGCTGGCGTTCGTCACCACCAGTTGCCGTTCGGGGTCGGGCTGGCGGCGTTTCTTCGGGATGGCGATGCGCCGGCGCCCGGACAGATACTGGCCTGTGAGCGAAGATTCGCTCAGGCGGATTTCCTCAGGCGAGCCTTCGGCGACGACTTCGCCGCCGTGCACGCCAGCGCCGGGCCCCATGTCGACCACATAATCGGCGGCACGGATCGCATCCTCGTCGTGTTCGACCACCAGTACCGAGTTGCCGATGTCGCGCAGATGCTTGAGCGTGGCGAGCAGGCGGTCGTTGTCGCGCTGGTGCAGGCCGATCGACGGTTCGTCCAGTACGTACATCACGCCGGTGAGACCGGAGCCGATCTGCGACGCCAGACGGATGCGCTGCGACTCGCCGCCCGACAGCGTGTCGGCGGAGCGGTCGAGCGACAGGTAGTCGAGTCCGACGTTGTTCAGGAAGCCGACGCGGGCGATGATTTCCTTGACGATCTTGTCGGCAATCTGCGCACGGTGGCCTTCGAGTGTCAGGTTCTCGAAAAACGCCAGCACCTGTTTGAGCGGCATTGCACTGACCTGATAGATCGGCACGCTGCCGACCATCACGTGGCGCGCTTCCTCGCGCAGTCGTGTGCCCTGGCAGGACGGGCAGGGCTTGTTGTTTTGATACTTGGCGAGCTCTTCGCGTACTGCCATCGAATCGGATTCGTGATAGCGCCGTTCCATGTTGGCGAGCACGCCTTCGAACGGATAGCTTTTCGTCGCGTAGCCGCCGCGCGGTGCCAGCGTCTGGAAAGCGATCGCTTCCTTGCCGCTGCCGTTGAGGATGACGTCCTGGATGCGTGCCGGAAGCGATTCCCATGGCGTGTCGAGATCGAAGCCGTAATGCATCGCCAGGCTTTGCAGCATCATGTAGAAGAATTGGTTGCGCTTGTCCCAACCCTTGATCGCGCCGGATGCCAGCGACAGGTGCGGGAAGGCGACCACGCGCGCGGGATCGAAGAAGGTGATCTGGCCGAGTCCGTCGCAGGTGTTGCAGGCGCCCATCGGGTTGTTGAACGAGAACAGGCGCGGCTCCAGTTCGGGCAGCGCGTAGCTGCAGATCGGGCAGGCGAACTTGGCGGAGAACAGGTGTTCCTTGGCGGAATCCATCTCCACTGCCAGCGCGCGGCCGTCGGCATGGCGCAGCGCGGTCTCGAAGCTCTCGGCCAGGCGCTGCTTCGCATCCACACGTACCTTCAGGCGGTCCACGACAACCTCGATGGTGTGTTTCTTATTCTTGTCGAGCTTGGGCACCGCGTCGATCTCGTGCACCTTGCCGTCGACCCGCACCCGCACGAAACCCTGCGCGCGCAGTTCGGCGAAGAGTTCGAGATTCTCGCCCTTGCGTCCCACCACCAGTGGCGCCAGGATCATCAGCTTGGTGTCCTCTGGCAGCGCGAGCACTGCGTCGACCATCTGCGATACCGTCTGAGCCGCCAGCGTGATGCCGTGCTCGGGACATTGCGGATCGCCGACGCGGGCGTAGAGCAGGCGCAGGTAGTCGTGGATCTCAGTCACCGTGCCGACGGTCGAGCGCGGGTTGTGGCTGGTCGCCTTCTGCTCGATCGAGATTGCTGGCGACAGGCCCTCGATGAGGTCGACGTCCGGCTTTTCCATCAATTGCAGGAACTGCCGCGCATAGGCCGACAGCGATTCGACATAGCGCCGTTGCCCCTCGGCGTACAGCGTGTCGAAGGCGAGCGAGGACTTGCCCGAGCCCGACAGCCCCGTGATCACTACCAGCTTGTTGCGCGGCAGATCGAGGTTGACGTTCTTCAGATTGTGGGTGCGGGCACCACGGATGCGGATGAATTCCATGAGTCAGGGTGCGTGAGGCGTAATTCGCAACCTGCTAATATAACGGACTTCACGAATTAGCCGAATCCCGACGTGGCTCAAATCGACCTTTCTGAAAGCATGACCCGCGCCGAAAAGCGTGCGACATCGGGTCTGGCAGCGATTTTCGGTCTGCGCATGCTGGGCATGTTCCTCATCCTGCCGGTGTTTGCGCTCTATGCCGAGCACTTGCCCGGCGGCGACAACCACACCCTGGTCGGGCTGACGCTCGGCATGTACGGCCTGACCCAGGCGCTGCTGATGATTCCTTTCGGCATGGCGTCCGACCGCATCGGCCGCAAGAAGGTGATCATTTTCGGCCTGATCCTGTTTGCGATCGGCAGCTTTGTCGCCGCGTCGGCGTCCGATATCTACTGGACGATTTTCGGCCGCGCCATCCAGGGGGCCGGCGCGATTTCAGCCGCCATCACTGCCATGCTCGCCGACCTCACCCGCGAGGAACACCGTACCAAGGCGATGGCGCTGATCGGCTCTACCATCGGCCTCACCTTTGCCGCGTCGATGGTGGCGGGGCCAGCACTCAACCACCTCATCGGCGTGCCGGGGATCTTTGCGCTGACCGGCGTGCTGGCGCTGGCCGCCATCTGGGTGGTGAAGGTCTGGGTGCCCGATCCCCTGATCAGCCATTTTCATGCCGACGCCCAGGCCAACCCGGCACGATTGAAAGACGTGTTGCATGACGCCCAGTTGCTGCGCCTCGACTTCGGTATTTTTGCTTTGCATGCGGCGCAGATGGCGATGTTCGTGGTGGTGCCGGTGGCCCTCAAGAACAGCGGCTTGCCTCCGGCTCACCACTGGATGGTCTACCTGCCGGTGCTGCTGGGCTCGTTCCTGCTGATCGTGCCAGCCATCATCTATGGAGAAAAGCACGGCAAACTGAAACCGGTGTTCATCGGCGCGGTGACGCTGATGCTGCTGGCCCAGTTGGGGCTCGCGTTCGGCATCGGACATTTCTGGGGCATCGTGGGGGCGCTGTTCTTTTATTTCGCCGCCTTCAACCTGCTCGAGGCCAGCCTGCCGTCGCTGATTTCCAAGCTTGCCCCCGTATCGGCCAAAGGCACCGCGATGGGCGTGTACAACACCGCGCAGGCGCTGGGGCTGTTCTTCGGAGGCGTTTTCGGTGGCTGGCTGGCGCAGCATGTCGGCTTTTATGCCGTGTTCCTGTTCTGCGTGGTCCTGATGGCGGTCTGGCTCGCGCTGAGCCTGTCGATGACCGCGCCGCCCGCGATCAAGACCCGCATGTTCCGCGTCGGGGCGATGCCCGCGGACCAGGCCGCGCTGCTGAAAACGAAACTGGCGGCAGTGGCCGGCGTGGTGGAAGCCGTGGTGCTGGCCGAGGAGGGCGTGGCCATGCTCAAGGTCAGCTTGCAGGGCTGGGATGAAGCCGCCGCCCGCATCCTGCTGGAAGCCACGGGCGCCTGACAGGCGGGCCTGATAGAATCCGCAACACGACAACGCTTACATCCAGGGGAAAACATGGCATCCGTCAACAAAGTGATTCTGGTCGGCAACCTCGGGCGCGATCCCGAAATGCGCTACCTGCCGAGCGGAGAGGCTGTCGCCAACCTTGCCATCGCCACCACCGACAAATACAAGGACAAAACCGGTCAGATGGTCGAGCAGACCGAATGGCACCGGGTCAGCTTCTTTGGGCGTACCGCCGAAGTATGCGGGCAATATCTGAAGAAGGGCAGCCAGGTCTACGTCGAAGGCTCGATCCGCACGCGCAAGTACACCGACAAGGAAGGCATCGAAAAATACGCGACCGAAATCCGCGGCGACCGCATGCAGATGCTGGGCGGGCGTAGCGGCGGCGGCATGGCCGACCTGGACGACGGTTCCTTCAACCAGGCAGCACCCGCAAGCGCTCCGCGCAGCCAGCCGCGCAGCAGTGCGCCGGCCGCCGCGCAGCGTCCGGCCAGCAGCGGCTTTGACGACATGGACGACGATATTCCGTTCTGATTTAGGCATGTAGGATGGCCAGCCGTTAGCCCTGGAATACATAAATAAACAGGGTGGATAGGGAGATGGTGCGCGAACGCACCGGTATGCGGTGATCAGCAGACCACACACGATATTCAGGGGATGGGCGGGCGCATTGTTGATGAGCGCCGTTTTGGCGGGCGCCCAGCAGGCGGGGGCGGCAGTGACCGAGTCCGACTTTCTTGACGATTTGCCGGTAGTGCTGTCGGCGTCGCGCTTGTCCCAGCCGGTGAGTGAGGCGCCCGTTGCCGTGACCGTCATCGATCAGGAGATGATTCACGCATCGGGGTTTCGCGATATCCCCGATCTGCTGCGTCTCGTTCCGGGCTTCTCGGTCGCTTATACGCGCGACAACACATGGGCCGCCGGATATCACGGCCTGGGCGACGCGTTCTCGCGGCGTTTCCAGGTACTGGTCGATGGGCGTTCGATATACAGTCCTCATTATGGTGCGGTGAACTGGACCGATCTTCCGCTTTCCATCGACGATATCGAACGCATTGAAGTGGTACGCGGGCCGGATGCCGCGATCTATGGCGCCAATGCTTTCGCGGCGGTCATCAACATCATCACCAAGACGGCGGCGCAGGTGCCGGGTGAATTCGTTTCCTTGCAGGTTGGCGAACAGGGCATGCGCGGCGCGACGGTTCGTCATGGCGGGGGCGACGGCGCATTGCGCTATCGCCTGACCGCCTCGACCCAGCAACGCGATCGCTTCGAGCGTGACATCACCAACAAGGTAGCTGACGGGGCGGGTGACAACGGGCAGTACTATGAGTCCAGCAAGACCTCTTTCCTCAACGGGCGCATGGACTGGCAACTATCCGCGAATTCCGATGCGATGGCGCAGTTCGGCCTGTCCCAGGGCGACTGGAACGCCGGCCGGAGCGTCGTCAGTCCGACCGCCATCCTGGAGCCCCAGCAGCAGGACGCACGGGCGATGTATCTGCAACTGGCCTATCACAAAGTGGAATCCGCGCGCCGCGAGTGGCGGTTGCAGGTCTACTATGCCCAGAACCGTTTCGATGCCAACGCGCAGGCGGATTTGACCGCTCTGGGTATCGGCGTGGTGAATGTCGACCAGTATCTGTTGCAGACGCGCAGCAATATCGAGCTGCAGGTGAACGAGCAATGGCGCCCCAATCTGCGCGGGGTATGGGGTGGTGAAGTACGCCAGGAAACCGTCACCAGTCCGCAGAATTACAATTCCGGCAGGCAATGGAGTGGCGAGCTTGCGCGCGTGTTCGGCAATCTGGAGTGGCGCCCGCATGAGCGGGTACTGCTGCAAGGCGGAGCCATGCTGGAACACCATTACTTTACGGGCATCGATATTTCTCCGCGCGTCGCAGCCAATTTCACCCTGACGCCCGGGCACGTCATCCGCCTGGGGATTTCGCGTGCCTATCGTTCGCCCACGTTCTTCGAGGAGAAGGGCAACCAGGTTTATGTGTTGCAATCCGGTACCGTGGCCGATGTGGTGACGGTGCCGTCTGACGGCCTTGCGCCCGAACGTGTCCTGTCGCGCGAGATTGCCTACGTGGGATTTTGGCGTCCGGCCCGGCTCGAAATGGATGTGCGGCTGTTCCAGGACAAGATCGACGACTTCATCGGCCAGGACAAGCACGACTTCGACCCCTCGGATGATGGCGGAATCCGGCCCAACGAATTCAAGTATGCCAATATCGGCAGCGCCAGATCCCACGGCGGCGAACTCCAGCTGCGTTGGCGGCCCGTGTATGCGCTCGATCTGAGCGCGCACTATTCACGCGTGTTCCTGGAGGCGCATTTTGGGGGAACTGGCATCTACAACGTCATCAATTTCAACAAGGACGTCCCCGTTTCCGCGCCGCGCAACACCTGGGGCCTGCTTGCCAGCTATCGTCTGGATCATGGCTGGGAAGCGAGTATGGGCGTGTGGCGCAGCGATGCCATGAAATGGCTGTCCGAAGGCGACCTCACCGCCGCCTACAATCGCATGGACCTGCGTGTGGCGCGGCGCTGGAAATGGCAGGGACGCGACATCGAGGCTTCAGTGGTCGGGCAGAGCCTGTTCGGCAATTACCAGGAGTTTCGCGATACCAATATTTTCAGCCGCCGCGTCTACGGCAGCCTCAGTCTCGGCTGGTGACAGGCTGTTCCGGGGCCTGGCCCGGATGAGCCTGATGGGGGATTTGCGGCTCCCTGTTTGGGGACTTGTGCCCATCTAGGTATAATTCTGCAACTTCTTGATTGTCGGAGAATTTTTATGCCGATTTATGCCTACCAATGCACCTCCTGCGGTTTCGCCCAGGATGAAATGCAGAAAGTGTCCGATGTGCCGCTGACGGTGTGCCCCTCCTGCGGCCAAGCCGCATATGCCAAGCAGGTGACGGCGGCCGGTTTCGCACTGAAGGGGACCGGCTGGTACGCCACCGATTTCAAAGGCGGCGGCAGCAAGCCTGCGGAAACGAAATCCGAGGCGCCTTCGCCTGCCTGCGGCACAGGCGCGTGTCCGGCGTGTAACTGACGAGGCTGGAAACCGGGAAGCGGACGGTGCGAGCCGTCCGCTTCTTCGTTTTTGATTGAATTGCACGTATGAAGCGTTATTTCATTACCGGCCTGCTGATCTGGGTGCCGCTGGGAATCACCCTGTGGGTGCTCAATCTGTTGATCGGCACCATGGATCAGAGCCTGTTGGTATTGCCGGCCACATGGCAGCCCGAGGCCTGGCTGGGGATGCGGATTCCTGGCCTGGGCGTGATCCTGACGTTGCTGATCATTATGCTGACCGGCGTGTTCGGCGCCAATTTCTTCGGCCAGAAGATCATCGATTTCTGGGAGCGGCAATTGACTCGCATCCCGGTAGTGAAAACCATCTACGGCAGCGTCAAACAGGTGTCCGACACGCTTTTGTCAGGCAGCGGGCACGCCTTCCGCAAGGTGTTGCTGGTGCGTTACCCGCATCCGCAGGCGTGGTCGCTGGCGTTCCAGACCAATCTGCCGGACGAAGTGGCGCGCATGCTGCCGGAGGAACACGTCGCGGTGTTCATCCCCACCACGCCGAGCCCGGTCAACGGATTCTATTTTTATGTGAAAAAGAGCGAGGTCATCGAACTGGATGTGCCGGTCGACCGCGCGTTGAAATACATCGTCTCGATGGGCGTCGCCTCCGGCGAGTCGGGACGGGGCAGCCACTAGGAAAAGCAACCATGCGTACTCATTACTGCGGCGCCGTCACGGCCGCCGACATCGGCAACACCGTCACTCTGTGCGGCTGGGCGCACCGCCGCCGCGACCACGGCGGCGTCATCTTCATCGACCTGCGCGACCGCGAAGGCATGATGCAGGTGGTGATCGATCCCGATACCCCGGAGGCCTTCAGGCTGGCCGAAGACGTGCGTTCCGAGTTCGTGCTGAAGATCGAGGGCCTGGTGCGGCCGCGCCCTGCCGGCACTGAAAACCCCAACATGACGACCGGCATGGTCGAGATGCTGACCAAGAAGCTGGAAGTGCTGAACCCCTCGCTGACGCCGCCGTTCCAGATCGACGACGACACCATCAACGAGAACATCCGCCTGCAGTACCGCTACCTCGACTTGCGCCGCGAGCCGATGCAGAAGAACCTCAAGCTGCGTTATCGCGTGTCCAAGATCATGCGCGACTACCTCGACGCGCACGGCTTCATGGAAGTCGAAACGCCGATGCTGACGCGGTCCACCCCGGAAGGCGCGCGCGACTACCTGGTGCCGAGCCGCGTGCACGACGGCATGTTCTACGCGCTGCCGCAATCGCCGCAGCTTTTCAAGCAGCTCTTGATGGTGGCCGGCGTCGACCGCTACTTCCAGATCACCAAGTGCTTCCGCGACGAGGATTTGCGCGCCGACCGCCAGCCTGAGTTCACCCAGGTCGACCTGGAGACCTCGTTCATGGGCGAAGAGGAGATCATGAACCTCGTCGAGGGCATGATCCGCGACATGATGAAGAAGGCGCAGGACATCGACCTGCCCGCCGCCTTCCCGCGCATGACCTATGCCGAGGCGATGCATCGCTACGGATCCGACAAGCCCGACATGCGGGTGATGCTGGAGATCGTCGACGTCGGCGACGCGATGAAGGACGTCGCCTTCAAGGTGTTCTCCGGCCCGGCCAACGATCCGAAAGGCCGCGTCGCCGCGCTGCGCATTCCCGGCGGCGCTGCGCTCACCCGCAGCGAGATCGACGGTTACACCGAATTCGTCAAGATTTACGGCGCCAAGGGCCTCGCCTACATCAAGGTCAACGACGTCAGCCAGCTCAACGAAGCCGGCCTGCAGTCGCCCATCGTCAAGAACCTCTCCGAAGCCGCGCTACGCACGGTGATGGAGCGCACCGGTGCGCAAAATGGCGACCTGATCTTCTTCGGCGCCGACCGCGCCAAGGTGGTCAGCGACGCGCTCGGCGCACTGCGCCTCAAGATCGGCCACGAGAAGGGCCACGTCGACGGCCGCGCCTGGGCACCGCTGTGGGTGGTCGATTTCCCGATGTTCGAATACAACGAGGACGAGAACCGCTGGGACGCGCTGCACCACCCCTTCACTGCGCCCAAGGACGGCCATGAGGAGTGGCTGGCCACCGATCCCGGCAAGTGCCTGTCCAAGGCCTACGACATGGTGCTGAACGGCTGGGAGGTCGGCGGTGGCTCGGTGCGTATCCACCAGCAGAATGTGCAGGAAAAGGTGTTCGCCGCGCTGAACATCGGCGAGGAAGAACGCCGCGAGAAGTTCGGCTTCCTGCTCGACGCCCTGCAGTACGGCGCCCCGCCGCACGGTGGTTTGGCGTTCGGGCTGGATCGCCTGGTCACGTTGATGACTGGCGCCGAGTCGATCCGCGACGTCATCGCCTTCCCCAAGACCCAGCGCGCCTCCTGCCTGATGACCAACGCGCCCAACGTAGTCGACGAGAAGCAGTTGCGCGAGCTGCACATCCGGCTGCGCAACACCGCGCCCACGGAGAAGGCGGTGGGATGAAATTCGCCGACACCCTGAAAATCCTGCCTGAGTTCTCGGGCGAGAAACTGGTATTGAGCGATTCTGCCGGCGCCGAGGTCGCGACGATCGCCAATGCGCCCGGCACCGCCGGGTCGTTCCGGGTATATGCCTACCTTCTGCAGCAATACGGCATGATCAATGCCGAGGCCGCAGCAGAAGGCCTGGCGATTTTCGCCGAACATACCGAGGACGCCAGCCGCCATCCCGGCAAGCACCCCAATATCGACCGCTTGATCGCCATCCTGGCGACGGGTATTCCGCTCAATGCCCGCATCGTTTGATCGTGCATAAAGTCCCCGTCTCGGTACTGGTCGTCATCTACACGCAGGATGGCCAGGTACTGTTGATGGAACGTGCCGATGCACCGGGCCTCTGGCAGTCGGTGACGGGCTCGCAGGACGAAGGCGAAACGCTGATTGAGACCGCGATCCGCGAAGTGCGCGAAGAAACCGGGCTCGATGCCAGCCAGTTCGAATTGACCCCCTGGGATATCGAAACCCGCTACGAGATTTACGAGCGCTGGCGCCACCGCTATGCGCCAGGCGTGACCCATAATACCGAGCATGTATTCGGCCTGCGTCTGCCCAGGCCATTGCCAGTCGTGCTGGCGCCACGCGAGCATCTGCGCTACGTGTGGTTGCCATGGGGCGCGGCGGCTGAACGCTGTTTCTCATCCAGCAATGCAGCAGCGATTCGCCTGTTGCCCACGCGCCTATAATGAACTTATGGTTTCTCCACTGCATATCGCCAGCTACAACATCCATAAGGGCTTGTCGCAATTCAACCGGCGCCTGACGGTGCATGAACTGCGTGACCGTCTCGGCACGCTGGGAACCGACATCGTGTTTTTGCAGGAAGTGCAGGGCAGTCATGGATTGCGCGCCAGCCGTTTCCAGCACTGGCCCAACCGACCCCAGCATGAGTTCCTGGCCGGCCAGGTCTATACCGATTTCGCCTATGGCAAGAACTGTATCTACGACACCGGCCACCATGGCAATGCCATCCTGTCGCGCTACAAGATTCTCACATGGGAGAACGAGGACATCTCCGCCCATGCGTTCGAGAGCCGCGGCATGCTGCATTGCGAGGTCGAGGTGCCGGGCATTGACGTGCCGGTGCACTGTATCAACGTGCACCTCGGTCTGACCGAACGCGGGCGCAAACGGCAGCTGGCGATGATCGTCGCGCGCGTGCGGGCGATGGTGCCGGACAATGCGCCTTTGATCCTGGCGGGCGATTTCAACGACTGGCTGGTGCGTACGGGACGGTTCTTCGAGGACGAACTGGGTTTGGTCGAGGTATTCGAGGCCCACCACGGCAAGTCGGCGCGCAGTTATCCTTCCATCTTGCCCATGTTCCAGCTTGACCGCATCTATGTGCGGCGCTTCAGCATCCAGGCGGCGCAGGTTCACACCGGCAACGCCTGGCATCGTATTTCCGACCACGCCGCCCTGACCGCCTCGCTCAGCCCGGCCTGATGACCGCGCACAGCCGCTTAAACCCATCCTTCTTTCGTGGCGTCGAGCCGGTTTCCGGTAACCGGCTGCGCCTGCTGCAAAGCGGCGCCGAATTCTTTCCGGCATTGATCGCCGCGATCGATGCCGCACGTGACGAGATCCACCTCGAAACCTATATTTTCAATGCGGATTCCAGCGCCGCTGCCGTGCGCGATGCCCTGATCGACGCGGCGCGGCGCGGGGTACAAGTCTGTGTGCTGATCGACGGTGTGGGCTCGCGCGACCTGCCGACCGACTGGCTCGACGCACTGAAAACAGCAGGCGCCAGTGTGCGGGCCTATCGTCCCCTGGTAGGCAACGGCTGGCGCTCCAATCCCAGGAGTCTGCGGCGGCTGCATCGCAAGCTGGCGGTGATCGATGCGCGCATCGCCTTCATCGGCGGCATGAATCTCATCGACGATTTCGAACCGATACCTCTCGCTGCGCCGCGGCTCGACTACAGTGTGGAAGTGCGCGGGCCGTTGCTCGTCCCCGTTCACCGAAGCGTCCGCCATCTGTGGCGGCTGGTGGCCTTCACGCAATTGCAGGGGCGCGGGCGCACGGTCGCCATCGAACCTTCCTGGCCGACCGATGGCCACGTACGTGCCGCTTTCGTGGTGCGCGACAATTTCGCCCACCGCCGCGACATCGAGCGTGTCTATCTTGCGGCGCTAGCCCTGGCGCGCGATGAAATCGTCATTGCCAATGCCTACTTCCTGCCGGGACACCGGTTCAGGAAGCTGCTTAAAAAGGCTGCCGCGCGCGGCGTGCCGGTTCACCTGCTGGTGCAGGGACATACCGACCACCTCTTTTTTCAGGCTGCGGCGCGTGCGCTTTACCGCGACCTGCTTGCCGCCGGCGTGAATATTTACGAATTCAAGGCGAGCGAATTGCATGCCAAGGTGGCCGTGGTCGACGGCCATTGGGCGACCGTGGGCTCCAGCAATATCGATCCGTTTAGCCTGCTGCTGGCGCGCGAGGCGAACCTCGTCGTCGACGATGCGGGGTTTGCGCGCGACCTGCGGCAGCGCCTGCAGCAGGCGCTCGACCAGTCCGTCGCGCTCGATCCGGCCGACTGGCAGCGCCGTTCCTGGCCGCGACGCATGCTGTCCTGGCTGGCATACGGCGGCGTGCGGCTGATGGTGGGGCTGGCGGGGGCAGGGCGACTCATTTAACGCGCCGCTGTGCCAGAAAACGGTCGAGCTGTCGGGCAAACGCCTGCCGATCCGCCTGCGACAGCGCAGCCGGCCCGCCAATGTCCGCCCCGGCGCCGCGCAGACCTTCCATGAAATCGCGCAGGCCCAGCCGTTCGCGGATGTTTTCGGTGCTATGGCACTCGCCCCGCGGCGACATAACGAACGCCCCTTTCTCGATCAGTACGGCCGCCAACGGAATGTCCGCAGTGATCACCAGATCGCCTTCCGCGACCTCTTCCACGATGTGGCGGTCGGCCACATCAAACCCCATCGGGACCTGCCGCGCGCGTATATAAGGTGAAGGCGGTACGCGCAGCAGACGGTTGGCGACCAGCGTCAGCGGCACATGCATCCGTTCCGCTGCGCGGAACAGGATGTCCTTGATCACGGCCGGACAGGCGTCGGCATCCACCCAGATGTGCATGGCTGTTCGGCCTACAGCCGGGCTGCCTGGAAGGTGTCGCACTGCCCGGGGTCGCCGCCCTGCATGCCGCGGTTGAACCAGCGCATCCGCTGGGCCGACGAACCGTGGGTGAAGGATTCCGGCACCACGTAACCGCGCGCCTGCTGTTGCAAGCGGTCGTCGCCTACCCCGGCTGCAGCGGCGAGCGCCTCCTCGGTGTCGCCCGGTTCCAGAACATGCCGCGCCTGGTTGGCGTGGTAGGCCCACACGCCGGCAAAGCAGTCGGCCTGCAGTTCCATCCGCACCTGTAGCGCGTTGCCGGCGGCTTCGCTTGCGCGGTGTCGCGCTGCGTTGACCTTGTCCGAGATGCCCAGCAAGGTCTGTACGTGGTGACCGACTTCATGCGCCACCACATAGGCCTGCGCGAAATCGCCGGGCGCATCGTGGCGTTTGGCCAGGTCATTGAAGAAACGCATGTCCAGGTACAGCTTGTGGTCGCCCGGGCAATAGAACGGCCCCATCGCCGCTTCGGCGAACCCGCACGCCGACTGCACCGCGCCGGAATACAACACCAATGTGGGCGGTTGGTAGGACTTGCCTGACTCCTTGAACAGCGTGCCCCACACGTCTTCCGTGTCGGCCAGGACCACCGACACGAAATCCTTCAGCTTGTCCTCCTCCGGGCTGGACGGGGCAGGCTGATGCGTTTCCTGTGGCGGCGCCAGACTGCCCGTCTGATTCAGGACGACCGACGGATCCACGCCGAAATACATCGCCACCAGCGCCAGAATGATTGCCCCGATGCCGCCGCCGGCCAGTCCGCGGCCATTCACGCGCATGCTGCGCCGGTCTTCGATGTTGTCGCTACGGCGGCCGTTTTCCCAGCGCATGGATTACTCCTGTGAGGTGGCGGTTGGCTTATTGTAGCCATGGGTGTTCGCCGGACTGCGCCAATACACACAGGCCTTGCGTCACGCCATCTGTTGTGCTGATGCAACAAAACAACACTTTGACGTATGCGTGATGGAAAAAACAACAACTTTTCTTGCTGGCCGGAAGGGAGTCTGGATAATCGACTGCGTCCACCAAGCACACGTCCGTGCAGGACAGCTCTGCAGAGCTTTCAAAAATTCTGTAATAAGGAGATTTGCAATGCAAAAGAAACTGATCGCGCTGGCACTGGCTTCCGCCTTTGCCGCTCCCGCCTTCGCTGCGACGTCCAACGTCGACATCAGCGGCCAGATGAACCTGTCGGTTGATTATCTGGATTCCGACAACGCAGCCAACGGCGGCAACGTCGGCGTTTCCAGCAACGCGTCGAACATCATCTTCAAGGGTAGCGAAGATCTGGGCGGCGGCCTGAATGCCATCTGGCAGATCCAGACCTACTTCAGCGCAGGTGGTACCGGCAATAGCGATACCTTCAACGGTAGCGCACAGGATGGCGTTGGCTCCGGCAACACCTTCGTGGGCTTGAATGGCGGTTTCGGTACCGTGATCGTCGGCAAGAACGAATCCCCGGTCAAGATGCTGAGCCGCAAGACGGACTTCTTCGGCAACCAGATCGGCGACTCGCGTAACCTCACCTCTGTGGGTACTGCAGGCCTGGGCTTCGACACCCGTCCCAACAACCAGGTTGCCTACACCACGCCGAGCATGAGCGGTTTGTCCGGCACGGTGGCCTATTTCAGCGCCATGAGTGGTGTGGATGCAACGGATGCTGCTGTCGACGGCTGGGCAGCTGCCGGTAACTACGAGAATGGCCCCCTGATGCTGGGTCTGGGTTATGAGAAGCACAACCTCAGCAACGCGAACGCTCTGCTGAACGACGAGAAAGTCTGGCGCTTGGCGGCTGGTTATGCCATCGGCAACTTCAAGTTCACCGGTTTGTATCAGAAAGCCAACGACATTGCTGGCGTGAACAGCGCCGATCGCAAGGTCTGGGGTCTGGGTGCCGGCTACAACATGGGCAACATCCTCCTCAAGGCACAGTACTATGACGCGGGCGACCTGAACAGCGTCAGCAACACCGGCGCTCAAATGTACGCAGTGGGTGTGGACTACAGCCTGTCCAAGCGCACCAAGCTGCAGTTTGCCTATGCTGCTACCGACAACGACAGCGGTGCTGCTTTCTCCGCCTTCGGCGGTGGCCATGGCGACAACCCGGGTACGTCTGCTGGCGGCAACCCCACCGGCTTCTCGATGGGTGTGGTCCACAGCTTCTAATCTGGCTCAAGCCAATTAGTTGTATTGAACGGGCGCCTTCGGGCGCCCGTTTTGTTGCATGTGGCGAGCGGTCCTCCGCTTATATAATGGCCCCCGCCGCCTTGACTGCTTTCCACCCTGCCCCGTATACCTCCCACTTGTATGGAATCTTTCTTATGAGCCCGTTCGAGGCGGACTCCAATCGCTTGCAGGCACTGTTTCAGGCAGGCCATTATGTCGAGTTGGAGGCACTGGCCCAGACTGTTCTTGCACGTCAGCCGCAGGCCGGCGGGATATGGTATCTCTTGGGCCAGACCTATCTGGCACAAGGGCGGTTGCAGGCGGCACGGCAAGCTCTGGAACGGGCGAGCATGCTGTTGTCGGACCAGGCGCCCGTCTGGTCGGTTCTGGCAGCCTGTCAGAATGCACTGGGCGAGCGTCAGGAGGCTGCCCGCTGCTTTGAGCGTAGCCTTGCGCTGGATTCCAGCCACGCGGAAATCTGGGCCCATGCAGGACGCAACGCCCTGGAGTTGGGGCGGCACAAGGAGGCTGAGCGCTATTGCGGCCGCGCGTTGGCGTTACAGCCGGGTATGGCCGAGGCGCAATACAACCTCGCCCATGCATTCAAGGCACAAGGGCGTATCGACGAGTCGCTGGGCGCTTTTCGCCGGGTACGGGAACTCGCGCCTGCTGTCGCCGAGGCACATAATGCCGTCGCCCTGGGGTTGCTGGAACTGGGGCAGGCTGAGGAAGCGCTGGCTGCCTGCCGGTGTGCACTTGAGCTTAAACCTGGCTTGATCGATGCCATGGTCAATCTCGGCAGCGCATTGAGTGCACTGAGATGTTATGAAGAAGCTGCCATGGCGTATCAGGATGCGCTGGCGCAGAATCCGGATCTGGCCGAGGCGCACAGCAATCTTGGCAATGTACTCTGGGAGCTTGGCCGTCCTGAGGCGGCGATCGCTGCCTACCGCCGGGCGCTACAACTGAAGCCCGATTTCGCCGAAGCATCTTTGAATCTGGGCAATGCCCTGAGCGATCTGGACGATCTGAACGAAGCGCTTGCAGCCTATCAGCAGGCGCTGGAGTTGCGTCCCGGTTTTGTCGAAGCGCGCTATGGGCTGGGTCGGGTTCTCGAACGCATGAAACGCTTCGATGAGGCGATCGCAGTTTTCCGGGCCAATGCGGAGCAGGCGTCTGCATCGGCCGAGGCATATCTGAGGCTGGGCGGCGTACTGCAGGCTGCCGAACGCCACGATGAAGCTATCGCGGCCTATGCGCATGCGATCGAGTCGAACCCGAGATTCATCGAGGCCTATCGCAAGCTTGGCGGCTGTTTCACGCGACTGGGACGACTCGATGAAGCAGTCGCTGTGTATCGCAACGGGTTGCAGCTGGGCGGTGAGGATCCCGGCCTGCACAGCGATCTGCTATTTGTCCTGAATTATTCGGAGGCCGGCTCCCTCGAAGCGATGCTGGCTGAAGCGCGCACCTACGGTGAGAGGGTTGCTATCAAGGCTGCACCCGCGCCCGCACATGGCAATGCGCCTGAACCTTCTCGGCGGCTGCGCATTGGACTCGTCTCCGGTGACTTCGGTGATCATCCAGTGGGGTATTTCATCGAGCATGTGGTGGCAAATATCGATTCGAAAAACCTCGAATTGTTCGCCTATGAAACCTACAAGCGCAAAGGCGCGCTGAACGAACGTTTGCACCGCTTAATTCCACGCTGGCGCGACGCTGCGCCGGGAAGGCTGCCGGATGCCACACTCGCCCAGCTGATCCGCGAGGATGGCATCGACATCCTCATCGATCTGGCGGGCCATACCGCGCACAACCGGTTGCCGGTATTTGCCTGGAAACCGGCTCCCGTCCAGGTGACCTGGTTGGGTTATTTTGCCACCACCGGGCTCGTGGCCATGGATTACATTCTGGCTGACCGCTGGGTGTTGCCCTCGAAGGAGGAGAAGCGTTTCATAGAGAGGCCCTGGCATCTGCCGGACAGCTACTATTGTTTCACCCCGCCCAACGTGCGGGTTGATGTGGGTACATTGCCGACGCTTAAAAACGGCCACATCACGTTTGGGTGTTTCAACAATCTTGCCAAGGTGAATGATCGGGTGATTGCATGCTGGGCACGGGTACTCGAGTCCACACCAGGTAGTCGACTATTTCTCAAGACCAAGGCGTTGGGTGATGTTTCGGTCGCGGCCGGTTACCGAGAACGCTTTGCGCGCCACGGCATTGAGCCCGAGCGTCTGCACCTGGAGGGAGCATCGCCTCGGGACGAGTATCTGGCGGCCTACAATGCCGTGGACATTGCTCTTGACCCTTTCCCTTTCCCCGGCGGGACCACGAGTGTGGAGGGATTATGGATGGGCGTGCCGGTACTCACCCTTGAAGGCAATTGCTTCATCGGCCATCAGGGCGAGACAATTTTGCACAGTGTGGGGCTGCAACACTGGATTGCTGCCGACGAGGATGAATATGTCGCCAAGGCCATGGAGTTCAGCCGAGATCACTTCTCGTTGACAGCGCTGCGCGCAGGGTTGCGTGGGCGTCTACTTGCCTCGCCGCTTTGCGATGCGCCGCGGTTTGCGCGTAATCTTGAAAATGCCTTGCGAGGCATGTGGCAGAAATGGTGCGAACAGCAGGCATCAGCGAAGGCGGTCGATTGATCGGCCTGTAACCCGTCTCGGGCGCTAGCAGGAACGCTGGGTATTAAGTATTAAGCGTCCACCACCTCGAAATCATGCGTGATCTCGGCCACCTTGCCGAGCATGATCGAGGCCGAGCAGTATTTTTCAGCTGAGAGTTTCACGGCCTGTTCGACGCGCTTGGGATCGAGCGCCTTGCCCGTGACGGTGAAATGGACGTGGATTTTGGTGAATACCTTGGGGTCGGTGTCGGCCCTTTCGGCGGACAGGTCGGCGACGCAGTCGGTGACCTGCTGTCGGCTTTTGCGCAGGATGTGGACGACGTCGAACGCGGAGCATCCTCCCAGCCCGAGCAGCAGCATTTCCATTGGTCGCACGCCGAGGTTCTTGCCGCCCGCATCGGGCGGGCCGTCCATGACGACGCTGTGGCCGGATTCGCTTTGGCCGACGAAACTGACGCCTTCGATGAGTTTGACGCGGGCTTTCATGGGGGTCCTTCAGACAAAATTCGAGCGGAGTTTGTACCACAATATACCGAGCCATTCGTGCAATGCGAAGGTGCTGTCACGCAGGCCGGCAGGCGTGGGCAGGACATCGAGAACGGAGTCGAGACGCGTGCTGGAAAACTGGATGCCGGCAGGAGTGACATTGAGCCCCTGGGCTTCGAACAACGGGACGGCACGCCGCAGATGCCAGGCATGGGTGACCAGAACGATACGTCGAACGCCGGCACTGCGCAGCAGCTTGGCTGACAGGCGGGCGTTGTCCCAGGTTGTGAGCGCGGCGTCTTCGACCCATTGAGGTGAGGTGCCGTACTCGTTTTGCAGGATGTGCTGCATGATGCGGCCCTCGGATAAAGCGCCGCCGCCGGGTTTGCCGCCGGTGACCAGGATGGGCAGGCCACTGCCGCGGTGGAGAAAGGCGGCGTAGCGCAGACGTTCCAGGCCGAGCCCGTTGAGGGTGTCGCTGCCATACTCGGCTGCGTCGAGCCGCCGTCCGCCGCCGAGGACGACAATGGCCTCGGCGGCCTGCAGTTGGCTCGGGATGATCGGGGTGCTGATTTCCAGGCTTTTTTGCAACAGGCCACCCACCCAAGGGGTGGACAGGGCATAGAGTGCAGTGGTGGACAGCAGGATCAGAGACATGGCCAGGCGGGGGCGACGACGATGGACAATAAGCCCGACGACCAGCAGGATCACCAGCGACAATGGGGGCAGCAAGGCCAGGGCGATCAGGTTGGTGGCAAGCCAGGCGGTCATGGCGGGGATTGTATGCCAGTCCGGCGGGCTGTTTGCAGACAGTGTTTGACTTTGTTCGGGATGGGCAGTTAAAATGCCCGGCTTTCCGAGATTGTCCTCTGTGCAGAGGTTGGGTCATGAAAACCTTTTCCGCTAAAACGCATGAAGTCAAACGCGACTGGTTCGTGGTTGACGCCGATAACAAAGTGCTGGGTCGCCTGGCTTCCGAGATTGCTCGCCGTCTGCGCGGCAAGCACAAGCCCGAGTTCACGCCTCACGTCGACACCGGCGACTACATCGTGGTCGTCAACGCCAGCAAGATGGTCGTGACCGGCAACAAGGGCCTCGACAAGAAGTACTATCGCCACTCCGGTTACCCCGGCGGCATCTACGAAACGAACTTCGACAAGATGCAGGAGCGTTTCCCGGGCCGTGCGCTGGAAAAAGCGGTCAAGGGCATGCTGCCCAAGGGCCCGCTTGGCTACGCCATGATCAAGAAAATGAAAATCTACGCGGGCGCGGACCATCCGCACGAGGCTCAACAGCCCCAGCCCCTCGACCTCAACGTTAAGGCCGCATCATGATCGGTAACTACAACTACGGTACGGGACGTCGTAAATCGTCGGTTGCCCGTGTGTTCATCAAGGCCGGTAGCGGCAAGATCGTCGTCAACGACAAGCCGGTGGACGAGTATTTCTCGCGCGAAACTGGCCGTATGATCGTGCGCCAGCCTTTGGCGCTGACCGACAACCTGAGCCGCTTCGACATCATGGTCAACGTCTCGGGTGGGGGCGAATCGGGCCAGGCCGGTGCGGTGCGTCACGGCATTACCCGTGCACTGATCGATCTGGATGCCGAAATGAAGCCTACGCTGAAGGCCGCCGGTCTGGTGACCCGCGATGCACGCGAAGTCGAGCGTAAGAAGGTCGGTTTCCACAAGGCGCGTCGTCGCAAGCAGTTCTCCAAGCGCTAAGCGCGGGTCCGCACAAGAAAGCCGTCCTTTTCAGGGCGGCTTTTTTTATATCCGCACCTTGCGTGTCTTACAATAAAGCGGTTCTTCGCCACATTCATCAAGCTCATTCTTCGTAGGGATTCACATCATGATCAAAGTCGGTATTGTCGGCGGCACAGGCTACACCGGGGTCGAGCTGCTGCGTTTGCTGGCACGCCATCCACGGGTGGAACTGAAGGCCATCACCTCGCGCAAGGAGGCCGGCATGCCTGTGGCGGACATGTTTCCCAACCTGCGCGGACGCGTGAAGCTGGCGTTTTCCACGCCGGAAGAAGCCGGCCTAGAAAACTGCGACGTGGTGTTCTTCGCCACTCCCAACGGGGTGGCGATGCAGCAGACGCGCGCGCTGCTCGACGCCGGCGTCAAGGTGATCGACCTGGCGGCCGACTTCCGTATCAAGGACATCGCGGTGTGGGAGAAGTGGTACAAGATGGAGCACGCCTGTCCCGACCTGGTCGCCGAGGCGGTGTATGGCCTGCCCGAGATCAATCGCGACAAGATCAGGGGCGCGCGGCTGATCGCCAACCCGGGCTGCTATCCGACGGCGGTGCAGCTGGGTTTTCTGCCGCTGCTGGAGGCCGGCGCGGTCGACACCGGCTTCCTGGTGGCGGACGCCAAGTCGGGTGTGTCGGGCGCCGGGCGCAAGCCGGAAACCCATGTCCTGTTTGCCGAGGCGGCCGACAACTTCAAGGCCTACGCGGTCGGGGGCCATCGCCACTGGCCGGAAATCAAGCAGGGGCTGGACAGCTTTGCCGGCAAGCCGGTGGACTTCACCTTCGTGCCGCACCTGACGCCGCTGATCCGCGGCATCCATGCCACGTTGTACGCAAAGGTGAGCGCCGACATCGACTTGCAGGCACTGTTCGAGAAGCGCTATGCCGGCGAGGCCTTTGTCGACGTGATGCCGGCCGGCGCACATCCGGAAACCCGCTCGGTGCGCGGTGCCAACGTCTGTCGCATTGCGGTGCACCGGCCGCAGGGCGGCGACACCGTGGTGGTGCTGTCGGTGATCGACAATCTGGTCAAAGGCGCAGCGGGACAGGCGGTGCAGAACATGAACATCCTGTTCGATTTGCCTGAAGATACGGCGCTGGGCGATGTGGGTATGCTGCCCTAGCCGGCGGAACTCCGCGGCCCCAGCAGGGTCTTTGCTTGACGCAAGCCGGGTGATGCGGATAATCACCTCACACGTTTTCAAGGAGCATCATCATGAATGCAGCAACCGAAATGGAAGTCCCGCTGATCTTCACCGATAGCGCGGCCAGCAAAGTCAAAAACCTGATCGACGAGGAAGGCAACCCCGATCTGAAACTGCGTGTGTTCGTGTCGGGTGGCGGCTGTTCCGGCTTCCAGTACGGCTTCACCTTCGACGAAGCGCAGAATGCCGACGACACCGTCATGGTGAAAAACGGCGTCACCCTGCTGGTTGATTCGATGAGCTTCCAGTATCTGGTGGGCGCTGAAATCGATTATTCCGAAGGCCTGGAAGGCGCACAGTTCGTGATCAAGAACCCGAACGCCACCACCACCTGCGGCTGCGGCTCGTCGTTCTCGGCCTAAGTTCTGCCAAAGCAACAAAAAAAAAGCGGCCTCGGCCGCTTTTTTCATTAGGACATCGCGGCCTCGGCCGCTTTTTTGTTTTCCGGTACGGGGTTCAGGCCGGATAAATCGCTCCCAGGACGCGCTCCCCGCGCGCGCCGGTGACCGCTGGCAGGTTGCCCGGCGCATGATGCAGCATCTGCCTTGCCAGCCAGGCAAAAGCGAGCGCCTCAACCCAGTCTGGGTCGATGCCCAGCGTGGCGGTGGTTGCCACCCGGAGACTCGGCAGGAGGGCGCTGAGGCGCTGCATCAGCGTCCTGTTATACGCCCCGCCGCCGCAGACATAGAGTTCCTGTGCGCCTGTGCATTCGCGGTTGACTGCGTCAGCGAGGCTCATGGTGGTGAATTCGACCAGGGTAGCCTGCACGTCGGGTGGCGCGAGCGCTTCATCCAGACTACCTAGGCGGGTGTCCAGCCAGTCCAGATTGAATTGTTCGCGTCCTGCACTCTTGGGTGGGGGGAGCTGCAGGTAGGCGTGCCTCATCAATGCCGCCAGCAGGCCGGGGTGGACGCTTCCGCTGGCGGCCCAGGCTCCATCGCGGTCGTAATGGACGCCGCTGTGACGCTTGATCCACGCATCCAGCAGCATGTTGCCGGGGCCGGTGTCCCAGCCACGCACGGAACCGCTCGTCGGCAAGTCGGTGATGTTGGCGATGCCGCCGATATTCGCGATCACCCGGTGAACATCCGGATGTCTCAGGACCTGGGCGTGAAAGGCAGGAACCAGCGGCGCCCCCTGTCCACCCGCCGCAATGTCGCGGCTGCGGAAGTCGGCAACCACCGCGATCCCGGTGAGCTCGGCCAGGAGGGCCGCGTTGCCAATCTGCAGCGTGTAGCCATCCGCTGGGCGGTGACGCAGGGTCTGGCCGTGGCAGCCGATTGCCCGCACCCTGCCTGCGGTGAAGCCATCAAGGAGCGACTTGACCGTGTCCGCGTACAGGCGCGCCAACTCATTGGCGGCGATGGCGGCGAGGTGGATCTCGTCGGGTTGCGGCGTATGCAGTCCCAATAGCCGCGTGCGCAGAGCATCCGGGTAAGGCAGGTAATGGGAGTGAAGAAGCCGGACCTGGCCGGCGGACCCTATTTCGGCGAGTGCTGCATCGACACCATCCAGACTGGTGCCGGACATGAGGCCGACATAGTGTTCGGCCTCATACGTATGCCCTGAGTTCAATCGAGTGCGGCAAGATTGGTGCCGCGCAGAAGCCCGAGTTTGTCAGACCAGTTTGCGGTCTGTTGCAGGAAACGTGCTCTCTGTGCAGCAGCCAGCGGGGGGGACCCCGGCAGTTTGACGGACAAGGGATTGTAAGGCCTGCCGGCAATCCGGACTTCGTAATGCAGGTGCGGACCGGTTGCGACGCCAGTGGCGCCGACATAGGCGATGACGTCGCCCTGGCTGACGGCGCGACCGGGGCGAATCCCGGGCGCGAAGGCACTCAGGTGGCCATAGTAAGTTTCATAACCGTTCTGGTGCCGCAGGATGACAAGGTTACCGTAGCCACCTTTGCGTCCGGCAAACTCCACGGTGGCGTCGCTTGTGGCCTTGACGCGGGTTCCGGTCGGCGCGCCGAAGTCGACGCCGGTATGGGCGCGGGCGTAACCCAGCACGGGGTGCATGCGGGAACTGCTGAAGTTGGAGGTGACGCGGGAGAATTCGAGCGGCGAACGTAGGAAGCCTTTCTTCAAGGACTCGCCCTCGGGCGTGTAATAGCTTTCGTGTCCGGAGGCGTCGCTGAACAGCACGGCGCGGTGGACTTTGCCGGCATTGACGAATTCGGCCGCCAGCAGCTTGCCGGTGGAAACGGGTTCGCCGTTGCGGTAATTGACCGTGTAAATGACCGAGAACGTGTCGCCGCGACGTAGATCTTCGCGGAAGTCCAGGCTGGTCGAGAAGGTTTCGGCCATTTTGTCGGCGATCTTGTCTGGAATGCCTGCGCCGTCAGTCGCGCCGTAGAGCGACGACACGATATGGCCGGAGCGCATGACCACACGGGTTTCGATCTGGTCGCTGCTGTCCTGCGCGATATAGCTGTCACCCTGATGGAGGACGGTCAAGGCGGGGCCGTCGCGACGTTCAAACCGGATGCTCAGCAACTGGCCGTCCGGTGTGGTGGTTGCCTGAATATGCTTGCCGGCCCGTATGTTGGTCGCCAGTTGGCGGACTGCATCGGTAGCCAGCAGGCGCTGGATTTCCAGGTCGTCGATTTTTAACCGACCCAGCGCGCTGGCGATCGTATCGCCCGACTGGATCACGGTTTCCCGTTCAAATGTACCGCTGTTGGCGGCGCCAGCCAAAGCGGGAAGGGTGATCGCTTCGGTGATTGTTTCGGGAGTGATATTCGTGGTGGCGGTGTCGGGTGCCAAGCCAAAGGCGGCAACAACGCCAAAAAGCGGCAAGCTGGAGAGAGCAACCAAGGTCCGCAGGCTGAAGCGGCGTTCCGCTCCCGTCATGCGATAGGTTAAGATTCTCAGTTTGGTGAGCGGCATGGACCGTTTCCCTTCCGTAATCGATCCGGGAGTCTACCACAAATGACCCCGATGGGTTTTGTTCAATTCAAACAGTGGCTTGCGTGCGCAGCGCACCGCGTTGAACGCAATGGTATTCGTGTTTTACGGTCAGGTCCGGGCAAACTTGACCTGTACTGGAAAGGTATTTGATGCAGGATGCGTTGCAGGAAATCAAGCGTGGGGCCGACGAACTGCTGGTCGAGGCCGAGCTGGTCGAAAAGCTGAAAACGGGCCGGCCGTTGCGGATCAAGGCGGGGTTCGACCCCACGGCACCGGATTTGCATCTGGGGCATACGGTGTTGCTGAACAAGCTGCGCCAGTTTCAGATGCTGGGGCACAAAATCATTTTCCTGATAGGGGATTTCACCGGCATGATTGGCGACCCTACGGGCAAAAACGCCACGCGCCCGCCTCTGACTCGCGAAGCGGTCGCCGAAAACGCCAAGACCTACCAGGAGCAGGTGTTCAAGATCCTCGACCCGGCCTTGACCGAGGTGCGTTTCAATTCGGAGTGGATGGAAAAGCTGGGCTCGGTCGGCATGATCCGGCTGGCCGCAACCCATACCGTGGCACGCATGTTAGAGCGGGATGACTTCCATAAGCGTTACACCAGCCAGCAACCGATCGCAATCCACGAGTTTTTGTATCCCCTGATCCAGGGCTACGACTCGGTGGAGCTCAAGGCAGACGTGGAATTGGGCGGCACCGACCAGAAATTCAATCTGCTGATGGGACGCGAGTTGCAAAAGCATCATGGACAAGCCCCGCAGTGCATTCTGACCATGCCGCTGCTGGAAGGCACGGATGGCATCAACAAGATGTCGAAGTCGCTCGGTAATTACATTGGGATCAACGAGCCACCGCAGGAGATCTTCGGCAAGCTGATGTCGATTTCCGATGATTTGATGTGGCGCTATATCCAGTTGCTGTCGTTCGAACCGCTTGCGGTGATCGAGACCTGGAAACGGCAGGTGGCCGATGGCGCCAACCCGCGTGACATCAAGGTGCGGTTTGCGCAGGAAATCGTGGCGCGCTTTCACAATCAGGCGGCGGCGATTCAGGCGCTGGCCGAATTCGAGGCGCGTTTCCAAAAGGGTGTGCTGCCTGACGAGATGCCTGAAATCAGTCTGCCTGGGGTCGATGGCGTTCTGCTGGTGCCGCAACTGCTGAAGCAGGCCGGACTGGTGTCGAGTACTTCAGACGCCATCCGTCAGATTACAGGCGGCGGCGTGCGGCTGGACGGCGAACGCGTGGCAGATAAAGGCGCGGCGGTGCCGGTGGGGGCGACGGTTGTGGCGCAGGTCGGTAAGCGAAAATTCGCCCGCGTCACAATTATTTAAAATTAATTTGCTGAAACTGTTGACGGATGGTTTTAGCTCTGTAGAATGCGCACCTTCTCGAAACGCAGCGAGAAACGCGAAAAGCGAGACCTGCTGCTAATCGATTGATCTTTAACAATTTACAGCCGATAGGTGTGGGTGTTGTTGCGGTAGTTGGGCTGACTTTGGTTGGTCTGACAACTAGCATAAATGCTCACACTTGAATGAAGCGTCGTTATTAATTTAGCGTCGCGAGTTTGAGTTGAGCGACTGAAGTATTAGTAGTAATTGCAGAGATTGAACTGAAGAGTTTGATCCTGGCTCAGATTGAACGCTGGCGGAATGCTTTACACATGCAAGTCGAACGGCAGCACGGGAGCTTGCTCCTGGTGGCGAGTGGCGAACGGG
>NZ_KB891319.1 GCF_000373385.1 Thiobacillus thioparus DSM 505
GAGACCGCCAAGCGTCACTACGCCCACGTTGACTGCCCGGGTCACGCCGACTACGTCAAGAACATGATCACTGGTGCTGCCCAGATGGACGGCGCCATTCTCGTCGTGTCCTCCGCCGACGGTCCCATGCCCCAGACCCGCGAGCACATCCTCCTGGCCCGTCAGGTTGGCGTGCCCTACATCATNGTCTACATGAACAAGGCCGACATGGTCGACGACGCCGAACTGCTCGAGCTCGTCGAAATGGAAATCCGTGAACTCCTGTCCAAGTACGACTTCCCCGGCGACGACACCCCCATCATCATCGGTTCCGCCCTGAAAGCCCTCGAAGGCGACCAGAGCGACATCGGCGAGCCCAGCATCATGAAGCTGGCCGACGCCCTCGACAACTACATCCCCGAGCCCGAGCGCGCCATTGACAAGCCCTTCCTGATGCCGGTTGAAGACGTCTTCTCCATCTCTGGTCGCGGCACCGTCGTCACCGGTCGTGTCGAGCGCGGCGTCATCAAGGTTGGCGAAGAAATCGAAATCGTCGGCATCGTCCCCACCGCCAAGACCACCTGCACCGGTGTTGAGATGTTCCGCAAGCTGCTTGACCAGGGTCAGGCGGGCGACAACGTCGGCGTCCTGCTGCGCGGCACCAAGCGTGAAGAAGTCCAGCGCGGCCAGGTCCTGGCCAAGCCCGGCTCCATCAAGCCGCACACCAAGTTCTCTGCCGAGATCTACGTGCTGTCGAAAGACGAAGGGGGTCGTCACACCCCGTTCTTCAACGGCTACCGTCCGCAGTTTTATTTCCGCACCACCGACGTCACGGGCAGCATTGAACTGCCGGCAGGCACCGAGATGGTGATGCCTGGCGACAACGTCAGCATCAAAGTCTCGTTGATTCAGCCGATCGCCATGGACGAAGGTCTGCGTTTCGCCATCCGCGAAGGCGGTCGTACCGTCGGTGCGGGTGTCGTGGCTAAGATCGAAGAGTAAGCCGGTTTGACCGGAAGGGTGGGGTCAGGTCGGCCGTATGCCTGTCCCCAGCCTTGAGTAATACAGGCCAATAGCTCAATTGGTAGAGCGTCGGTCTCCAAAACCGAAGGTTGGGGGTTCGAGACCCTCTTGGCCTGCCACAGGATAAGCCGTAAGGCGCACAGCATTCATGGCTGACAAAATCAAGCTGCTGGTAGCGGTATTGCTGGTCATCGCAGGGGTGGCCGGCTTTTATTTTTTTGCAGACGCGCCAACCGTGGTGCGTGTCCTGCTGGTCGTCGCTGGTGTCGTGCTGGCGGGTGTGGTTGCAGGGCTGTCGGCCCAGGGCAAGCGGTTTTACCGTTTTGCGCTTGACTCGCGCGATGAGGCCAAGAAGGTGGTTTGGCCGACGCGCAAGGAGACTGTCCAGATGACGGGCGTGGTCATGGCTTTTGTGGTCGTGATGGCGCTGTTCCTGTGGGCGGTGGACGGAATTTTGTTGTGGTTGGTCAAACTGGCCATGGGACAGGGGAGTTGAGTATGCGTTGGTACGTGGTTCATGCCTACTCCGGCTTCGAGAAAAGCGTTGCGCGCAACCTGGTTGAGCGCATTGAGCGTGCTGGCATGAAGGATCGTTTCGGCGAAATCCTGGTGCCGGTGGAAGAGGTGGTGGAAATGAAGGCGGGGCAGAAGAAGACTGCCGAGCGCAAGTTCTTTCCCGGCTACGTTCTGGTCCAGATGGAAATGGACGACGATACCTGGCACTTGGTGAAGAGCACACCCAAGGTCACCGGATTCGTTGGCGGAACGGCGACCAAGCCGGCTCCCATCTCCGAAAAGGAAGTGCAGGCCATCCTCGACCAGATGCGCGAGGGCGTGGAAAAACCCAAGCCCAAGGTGCTGTTTGAGGTGGGTGAGGTGGTGCGGGTCATCGACGGTCCGTTCACCGACTTCAATGGCAATGTGGAAGAAGTGAATTACGACAAGAGCAAGTTGCGCGTGTCGGTCATGATTTTTGGCCGGGCGACGCCTGTGGAGCTGGGCTTCGGTCAGGTCGAGAAAAGCTAGTCCAGGCGGGAGCCTGGCTGGCTGAGGTTGCTTCGGCGTCAAGCAGGAAACGGGTCCGGGAAACCGGCGAGGAGCGCGAGTAGGGCAACCCAAAGCGCGTTGGTACTCATTTATTAGGAGCCATCATGGCAAAGAAGATAGTCGGCTACATCAAGCTGCAAGTGCCGGCGGGTAAAGCGAACCCGTCGCCTCCCATTGGTCCCGCGCTCGGCCAGCGCGGCCTGAACATCATGGAATTCTGCAAGGCATTCAACGCCAAGACCCAGGGCATGGAGCCCGGTCTACCGATTCCGGTCGTGATCACTGCATTCGCGGACAAGAGCTTCACCTTCATCATGAAGACGCCGCCCGCAACGGTGCTGATCAAGAAGGCGATCAAACTCGACAAGGGCAGCGCCAAGCCGCATCTCGATAAGGTCGGCACGATCACCCGCGCCCAGCTCGAAGAGATCGCCAAGACCAAGGAGCCCGATCTGACCGCAGCCGACATGGACGCGGCAGTGCGCACCATTGCCGGTACAGCCCGTTCCATGGGCATCATCGTGGAGGGAGTCTGAGATGGCTAATACATCCAAGCGCTTGCGTGCGCTCAAAGAGAAGATCGACCGTAACCGCAATTACCCGGTGGTGGACGCCCTGCAGCTGGTCAAGGAGAGCGCAACTGCCAAATTCGACGAATCGATCGATATCGCCGTGAACCTCGGCGTCGATGCGCGTAAATCCGACCAGATGGTGCGTGGCGCCGTCGTGCTGCCCAAGGGCATCGGCAAGACCATTCGCGTGGCGGTGTTCGCCCAGGGCGACAACGTGCAGAAAGCGAAGGACGCCGGCGCCGACATCGTCGGTTTCGATGATCTGGCGGCGGAGATCAAGGCCGGCAAGATGGATTTCGACGTGGTCATCGCCACGCCCGACGCCATGCGTGTGGTCGGTCAGCTCGGCCAGATCCTGGGTCCGCGTGGACTGATGCCGAACCCGAAGGTCGGCACGGTATCTCCTGACGTGGCGGGCGCGGTGAAGAACGCCAAGGCCGGTCAGGTGCAATACCGTACCGACAAGGGCGGCATCGTGCATTGCACCATTGGCCGCGCTTCGTTCAGTGTCGAGGACCTGAAGGAGAATCTGGCGGCCCTGTTGGATGCACTGCAGCGCGCCAAGCCGGCCAGCTCCAAAGGGATCTATTTCAAGCGCCTGTCGGTGTCGAGCACCATGGGCGTGGGCGTGCGCGTCGACCAGGCCAGCGTCAGCGCATAAATGTATTTGGGGGTACGCCGGGAGGTGTGCCCCAGTCTGAACTTTGGGCCGTCAGCCAGATGTTTGGCTGGCGGGTTGTCAAAGACCGTAGGCATCCGCAAGGATTTAATCGCCGGTGGCTGACAAGTGGGTGATGAGTTTCATCCTCTGTTTGCGGGCATCGGACCCTACGCAGATGGCGTTCCCCAGCAGGATTTTCCTGTCAAGGTCGCCAGCCGGGGCGTCCCGTGGGCACAAGCGGACGGCGTCCCGTAACTGAGAAGGAGGTAAGACCTTGAGTCTGAATCTTGAAGAAAAGAAAGCCGTCGTTGCCGAGGTCGCTGCGCAGGTTGCAGCTGCCCAGACGGTTGTCGTTGCCGAATACCGTGGCATCACGGTGGAGCACATGACCCAGTTGCGTGCGCAAGCGCGCAAGGAAGGGGTTTATCTGCGCGTGTTGAAAAACACGCTGGTACGCCGCGCGATTGCGGATACGCCGTTTGCGGGCATTGCCGACCAGCTGGTCGGTCCGCTCGCCTATGGCATTTCCAAAGACCCGGTGGCTGCCGCCAAAGTGATGCACGAGTTTGCCAAGACCAACGACAAGTTCGTCGTCAAGGCCGGTGCCATGCCCAACTTCATCATGTCCGCCAAGGATGTGGGGAATCTGGCCAGCATGCCCAGCCGCGAAGAACTGCTGTCCAAGCTCTTGGGCACCATGCAGGCCCCGATCGCGCAATTCGTTCGTACGCTCAACGAAGTGCCGACCAAGTTCGTACGCGGGCTGGCTGCGGTGCGCGACAAGCAGGCTGCCTGAGCAGCCTGTCGACATCCGCATATAAACGACATTGATTTTTAATCTGAAGCATAATTGACAGGAGTAATACAAATGGCTGTTGCAAAAGCTGACATTCTGGACGCCATCGCTGGCATGACCGTGCTTGAGCTGTCCGAGCTCATCAAGGAAATGGAAGAGAAGTTCGGCGTTTCCGCCGCCGCCGCCGCGGTTGCCGTGGCTGCCCCCGCTGCAGGCGGTGCTGCTGCCGCTGCGGAAGAGCAGACCGAGTTCACCGTGATGTTGACCTCCGCTGGCGAAAAGAAAGTGGAAGTCATCAAGGTGGTGCGTGCTGCTACCGGGCTGGGCCTGAAGGAAGCCAAGGATCTGGTCGACGGCGCACCCAAGGCTGTGAAGGAAGGCGTGTCCAAGGCCGATGCCGACGCGCTGAAGAAGCAGTTGGAAGAAGCTGGCGCGGGCGTCGAAGTCAAATAAGTACGGTCCCCCGGGCGGCGCGTGCAAGCGTGCCGCCGTTTCCGGAGACGCATTTATTTCGCCACATTCATATTGCGGTGATGTGTTGCGGGGAAACCCGCGGCAGACGCAAGCAGCAAATACCCGGAACCCGGAATCGGCTTCCGGGTCATTTGCTTTTTGCGTGTGCCCTACAAAGCGCCGGTGCGTAACCCGCGTGCCCGCCCGCCCCTGATCGTCAAGGAGACCCCATGGCTTATACCTTTACCGAGAAAAAACGTCTGCGCAAGAGCTTTGCCAGTCGGACCAACACCCTTCCGGTGCCGTTTCTTCTGGCGACCCAGCTTGAATCCTATCGTGCCTTCCTGCAGGAGGGCCGTTCGCGCGATGAGCGCCTGAACGAAGGTTTGCAGGCCGCGTTCACCTCGATTTTCCCGATCGTCAGCCACAGCGGCAACGCCCGTCTGGAATACGTCAGCTACCTGTTGGGCGAGCCGGTGTTCGACATCAAGGAATGCCAGCAGCGCGGCCTGACGTTTTGCGCGCCGCTGCGCGCCAAGGTGCGCCTGGTCATCATGGACAAGGAAGCCTCCAAGCCGACCATCAAGGAAGTCAAGGAACAGGAAGTCTACATGGGCGAGATTCCGCTCATGACGCCGACCGGCTCCTTCGTCATCAATGGCACCGAGCGCGTGATCGTGTCGCAGCTGCACCGTTCACCCGGCGTGTTCTTCGAGCACGATCGCGGCAAGACCCACAGTTCGGGCAAGCTGCTGTTCTCGGCGCGCGTGATCCCCTACCGCGGTTCGTGGCTGGACTTCGAGTTCGATGCAAAAGACATCCTGTTCTTCCGTGTCGACCGCCGCCGCAAGATGCCGGTCACCATCCTGCTGAAGGCGCTCGGCTATACGCCGGAGAGCATCCTCGATGCCTTCTTCAGCAAGGATACGTTCTATATCAACACCCAGGGCATCCAGTTTGAGCTGGTGCCGGAGCGTCTGCGGGGCGAGTTGGCGCGCTTCGACATCTGCGGCAAGGACGACCATGTGATCGTCGCCAAGGACAAGCGCATCACCGCCAAGCACATTCGCGAGCTTGACGCTGCCGGCGTCAAGAAATGGGCGGTTCCGGCCGAATTCGTGGTGGGGCGCGTGCTGTCGCACGATGTGGTCGACAAGAACACCGGCGAGCTGGTGGCGCGCGCCAACGACGAGATCACGGAAGACCTGCTGATGAAGCTGGCCGAAGCGGGCGTCGACAAGTTCAACACGCTTTACACCAATGACCTCGACCACGGCGCCTTCATTTCGCAGACGCTGCGCACCGACGACACCGCAGACGAATACGCCGCCAAGGTGGCGATCTACCGCATGATGCGTCCGGGCGAGCCACCCACGGAAGACGCGGTGAATGCGCTGTTCGTCAACCTGTTCTTCAGCGAAGAGCGTTACGACCTGTCGGCCGTCGGTCGCATGAAATTCAACCGCCGAATCGGTCGCGACGAGTTGACCGGTGCCGGGACCTTGTCGACCGAAGACATCGTCGCCGTGATCAAGATCCTGGTCGAGTTGCGCAATGGCCGCGGCGAGATCGACGACATCGACCACCTCGGCAACCGCCGTGTACGTTCGGTTGGCGAACTGGCGGAGAACCAGTTCCGTGCCGGCCTGGTGCGGGTCGAGCGCGCGGTGCGCGAGCGTCTGTCGCAGGCCGAGTCCGACAACCTGATGCCGCATGACCTGATAAACGCCAAGCCGGTGTCGGCCGCGATCAAGGAATTTTTCGGTTCGTCGCAGCTGTCGCAGTTCATGGACCAGACCAACCCGCTGTCCGAAATTACCCACAAGCGCCGTGTGTCGGCGTTGGGCCCGGGCGGTCTGACCCGCGAACGCGCCGGCTTCGAGGTGCGCGACGTGCACCCGACCCACTACGGCCGCGTCTGCCCGATCGAAACGCCGGAAGGTCCGAACATCGGCCTGATCAACTCGCTGGCGCTGTTCGCCCGCACCAACTGGTATGGTTTCATCGAGACGCCGTACCGGAAGGTGGTCAACCACAAGGTGACCGACGAAATCGAATACCTGTCGGCAATCGAAGAGAGCAAGTATGTGATCGCGCAGGCGAACGCCGATCTCGACGCCAAGGGCAAGTTCAAGGACGACTTGGTGTCGTGCCGGTTCAAGAACGAATTCACGCTGTCGACTCCGGACAAGATCGAATTCATGGACGTGGCGCCGGCGCAGATCGTGTCAGTGGCGGCATCGCTGATTCCCTTCCTCGAGCACGACGATGCCAACCGCGCGCTGATGGGCTCCAACATGCAACGCCAGGCCGTGCCGTGTCTGCGCCCGGAAAAACCCTTTGTCGGCACCGGCATCGAGCGCACTGCCGCAGTCGACTCCGGCACGGTGGTGACTGCGCATCGCGGCGGCATCGTCGATTACATCGACGCCAGCCGGATCGTGATCCGTGTGCACGACGAGGAAGCGCGTGCCGGTGAAGTGGGTGTCGACATCTATTCGCTGATCAAGTACACGCGTTCCAACCAGAACACCAACATCAACCAGCGTCCGCTGGTGAAGGCGGGCGACGTCATCGCCCGCGGCGACGTGATCGCCGACGGTGCCTCGACCGACATGGGCGAACTGGCACTGGGCCAGAACATGCTGGTCGCCTTCATGCCGTGGAACGGCTACAACTTCGAGGATTCGATCCTGATCAACGAGAAGGTTGTCGCCGAAGACCGCTACACCTCGATCCACATCGAGGAACTGTCGGTGGTGGCGCGCGACACCAAGCTCGGCCCGGAAGAAATCACCCGCGACATTTCCAATCTGGCCGAGCGCCAGTTGGGTCGCCTGGATGACTCCGGCATTATCGCGATCGGTGCAGAAGTGGAAGCCGGCGACGTGCTGGTCGGCAAGGTCACGCCCAAGGGGGAAACCCAGCTGACGCCGGAAGAGAAGCTGCTGCGCGCGATCTTCGGCGAGAAGGCCTCCGACGTGAAAGACACCAGCCTCAAGGTGCCGTCCGGCATGTCGGGCGTGGTCATCGACGTGCAGGTGTTCACTCGCGAAGGTATTGAAAGAGATAAGCGCGCGCAGTCGATCATCGACACCCAGCTGGCCGAGTACAAGAAGGACCTGACCGACCGTATGCGCATCGTCGAGGACGACACCTTCGCGCGTCTGGAAAAGCTGCTGCACCTGAAGGTCGCCAACGGCGGCCCGAAGAAGCTCGCCAAGGGCAGCAAGGTCACGAAGGACTACCTCGAATCGGTGAACCGTCACGACTGGTTCGACATCCGCCTGGCCGACGACGAAGCCAGCCGCCAGGTCGAATCGCTGAAGGACAGCCTGACGCAGAAGCGCATCGAGTTCGATGCGATGTTCGAAGAGAAGAAGAAAAAGCTCACCGCCGGCGACGAACTGCCGCCCGGCGTGCAGAAGATGGTCAAGGTCTACCTGGCGGTCAAGCGCCGCCTGCAGCCCGGCGACAAGATGGCCGGCCGTCACGGCAACAAGGGCGTGGTGTCGAAGATCGTGCCGGTCGAGGACATGCCTTTCATGGCCGATGGCCGCCCGGTCGATATCGTGTTGAACCCGCTTGGTGTGCCGTCACGGATGAACGTGGGTCAGATTCTCGAGACCCACCTTGGCTGGGCCTCCAAAGGCCTGGGCGAGAAGATCGGCCAGATGCTGGCAGCCCAGACCAAGACGCTGGTGAAGGACCTGCGTCACTTCTTCAAGGAAATCTACAACCAGTCGGGCAAGTCGGAAGACATCGACAGCTTCACCGACGAGGAAGTGATCGAACTGGGGCGCAACCTACAGAAAGGCGTGCCGTTTGCATCGCCGGTGTTCGACGGTGCCTCGGAAGAGGAAATCCGCCGCATGTTGACGCTGGCCGGTCTGCCAGAAGGGGGCCAGGTCACGTTGTACGACGGTCGCACCGGCGAAGCCTTCGATCGTCAGGTGACGGTGGGCTACAAGCACGTACTGAAGCTGCACCACCTGGTCGACGACAAGATGCACGCGCGTTCCACCGGCCCGTACTCGCTCGTTACCCAGCAGCCGCTGGGCGGCAAGGCGCAGTTCGGCGGCCAGCGCTTCGGCGAAATGGAAGTGTGGGCGCTTGAGGCATATGGTGCATCCTATGTGCTGCAGGAAATGCTGACCGTGAAGTCCGACGATGTGAACGGCCGTACCAAGGTGTACGAGAACATCGTCAAGGGCGATCACAAGATCGAGGCGGGCATGCCGGAATCCTTCAACGTGCTGGTGAAGGAAATCCGCTCGCTCGGCATCGACATCGATCTGGAACGTTATTAATTTAGGGGTGAGGACACAGCCATGAAAGCATTGTTAGATCTTTTCAAGCAGGCCACCCACGAGGAAGAGTTCGACGCCATCAAGATTGGCCTGGCGTCGCCGGAGAAAATCCGCTCCTGGTCTTACGGCGAAGTGAAGAAGCCGGAAACCATTAACTACCGCACCTTCAAACCGGAGCGCGATGGTCTGTTCTGCGCCAAGATCTTCGGTCCGGTGAAAGATTACGAATGCCTGTGCGGCAAGTACAAGCGCCTCAAGCACCGCGGCGTGATCTGCGAAAAGTGCGGTGTCGAGGTCACCTTGTCCAAGGTGCGCCGCGAACGTATGGGCCACATCGAACTGGCCTCGCCGGTTGCGCATATCTGGTTCCTGAAGTCGCTGCCCAGCCGTCTCGGCATGGTGCTCGACATGACGCTGCGCGATATCGAACGCGTGCTCTACTTCGAAGGCTTCGTGGTGGTCGAGCCGGGCATGACTCCGCTCAACCGCGGTCAGCTGCTGACCGAAGAAGACTACCTCGCCAAGCTGGAAGAATACGGCGATGAGTTCAAGGCGCTGATGGGTGCGGAAGGCGTGCGCGAATTGCTGCGCTCGCTCGACCTGCATACCGAAGTGGAAACGCTGCACGCGGAAATCAGCAAAACCGGTTCCGACACCAAACTGAAGAAGCTGTCCAAGCGCCTGAAGATTCTTGAGGGTTTCCAGAAGTCCGGCATCAAGCCCGAGTGGATGATCCTCGAAGTGCTGCCGGTGCTGCCGCCTGAGTTGCGTCCGCTGGTGCCGCTGGACGGCGGCCGCTTCGCCACGTCCGATCTGAACGACCTGTATCGCCGTGTCATCAACCGCAACAACCGCTTGAAGCGGCTGCTGGAACTGAAGGCGCCGGAAATCATCGTGCGCAACGAAAAGCGCATGCTGCAGGAAGCGGTTGATTCCCTGCTCGACAACGGCCGTCGCGGCAAGGCGATGACCGGCGCCAACAAGCGTCCGCTGAAGTCGCTGGCCGACATGATCAAGGGCAAAAGCGGTCGTTTCCGTCAGAACCTGCTGGGCAAGCGCGTCGACTACTCCGGCCGTTCCGTCATCGTGGTGGGTCCGACGCTGAAGCTGCACCAGTGCGGCCTGCCGAAGAAGATGGCGCTGGAACTGTTCAAGCCCTTCATCTTCAACCGTCTCGAAGTGCTGGGACTGGCAACCACGATCAAGGCCGCCAAGAAGATGGTGGAAGACGAAGAACCGATCGTGTGGGATCTGCTGGAAGAGGTCATCCGCGAGCATCCGGTGATGCTGAACCGCGCACCGACGCTGCACCGCCTGGGCATCCAGGCGTTCGAGCCGGTACTGATCGAAGGCAAGGCGATCCAGTTGCATCCGCTGGTGTGTGCGGCATTCAACGCCGACTTCGACGGCGACCAGATGGCCGTCCACGTGCCGCTGTCGCTGGAAGCGCAGGCCGAAGCGCGCACCCTGATGCTGGCGTCGAACAACGTGCTGTCGCCCGCCAACGGCGAGCCCATCATCGTGCCGTCGCAGGACATCGTGCTCGGCCTGTATTACATGACGCGCGAAATGGTCAACGCCAAGGGCGAAGGCATGATGTTTGCCGACGTCACCGAGGCACGCCGTGCCTACGACAATCGTGAGGCTGCTCTGCATGCTCGCGTTACGGTGCGCATCAAGGAAGTGACGCTTGACGAGAACAAAAACCGTGTCGAGACCGTCAAGCGGGTGGAAACCACGCTGGGCCGTGCCCTGCTGTCCGAGATACTGCCGCCGGGATTGCCGTTCAGCTTCGTCGACAAGGCCCTGAAGAAGAAGGAAATCTCCAAGCTGATCAACGCCAGCTTCCGCCGCTGCGGGCTGCGCGAGACGGTGATTTTCGCCGACAAGCTGATGTATACCGGCTTCACCTACGCCACCCGTGCGGGGATGTCGATCGCCATCAAGGACATGCTGATCCCGAACGAGAAGGGGCAGATCCTGGGCGCGGCCGAAGCCGAGGTCAAAGAGATCGAGTCGCAATACACATCGGGTCTGGTGACCCAGGGCGAGCGTTACAACAAGGTCGTGGACATCTGGGGTCGCGCTGGCGACGCCGTGGCCAAGGCCATGATGACGCAACTGGGGAGCGAGAAGGTTACCGATCGCACCGGCAAGGAAGTCGCCCAGGAATCGTTCAACTCGATCTACATGATGGCCGACTCGGGCGCGCGCGGTTCCGCGGCGCAGATTCGCCAGCTGGCCGGTATGCGAGGCCTGATGGCGAAGCCGGACGGCTCCATCATCGAAACCCCGATCACGGCGAACTTCCGTGAAGGCCTGAACATGCTTCAGTACTTCATCTCGACCCACGGCGCGCGTAAGGGCCTGGCCGATACCGCGCTGAAGACCGCGAACTCCGGTTACCTGACGCGTCGTCTGGTCGACGTGACTCAGGATCTGGTGGTGGTCGAGGACGACTGCGGCACCAAGAACGGCCTGGTGGTAAAGGCGCTGGTCGAAGGCGGTGAAGTGGTCGAAGCGCTACGCGAGCGGATTCTCGGCCGCGTGGCTGCCAGCGACATCATCCATCCCGAAACCCAGGAAACCATGTTCGAAGCCGGCACGCTGCTGGTGGAAGATGTGGTCGATACCGTCGAATCGCTGGGCATCGACGAGGTCAAGGTGCGTACGCCGCTGACCTGCGAGACCCGTTACGGCCTCTGTGCCAAGTGCTATGGCCGTGATCTGGGCCGCGGCTATCTGGTCAATGCCGGAGAGGCGGTCGGTGTCATCGCAGCCCAGTCGATCGGCGAACCGGGCACCCAGCTCACCATGCGGACCTTCCACATCGGTGGCGCGGCATCGCGTGCCGCCGCCGCCAGCCAGCTGGAAGCGAAGTCCAATGGAGCGGTGCAGTACACCGCCACCATGCGCTACGTGACCAACGCGCGGAAGGAACTGGTCGCGATCTCACGCAGCGGTGAAATCATCATTGCCGACGACAGCGGTCGCGAGCGCGAGCGCCACAAGGTGCCATACGGGGCCACCCTGATGGTGACCGACGGCGCCAAGATCAAGGCAGGCGCCGTACTGGCCACCTGGGATCCGCACACCCGCCCGATCATCACTGAATATGCCGGCCGGATCCGCTTCGAGAATATCGAAGAAGGCGTCACCGTGGCCAAGCAGCTCGACGACGTCACCGGCCTGTCCACCCTGGTGGTGATCGATCCCAAGCGCAAGGCCAGCGGCGCCGGCAAAGGCCTGCGCCCGCAGGTCAAGCTGCTGGACGAAGCTGGCAACGAAATCAAGATTGCGGGAACGGACACGCTGGTCAACATCACCTTCCAGATCGGCTCCATCATCACGGTGAAAGATGGCCAGGACGTGGCGGTGGGCGACGTGCTGGCGCGTATTCCGCAGGAAACCTCGAAGACCCGTGATATTACCGGCGGTCTGCCACGCGTAGCCGAGCTGTTCGAAGCGCGTTCTCCGAAAGATGCCGGCGTGCTGGCGGAAGTTACGGGTACGGTCTCCTTCGGCAAGGACACCAAGGGTAAGCAGCGTCTGGTCATCACCGATATGGACGGTGTCGCGCACGAGTACCTGATCACGAAAGAGAAGCACGTGACCGCGCACGACGGCCAGATCGTCCAGAAGGGCGAAATGATCGTCGACGGTCCGGTCGATCCGCATGACATCCTGCGGCTGCAGGGCGTGGAAGCGTTGGCGCGCTACATCACCGACGAGGTGCAGGACGTCTATCGTCTGCAGGGCGTGAAGATCAACGACAAGCACATCGAGGTCATCGTGCGCCAGATGTTGCGCCGCGTCACCGTGGCGGACCCGGGTGCAACTGGACTCATTCCCGGGGAGCAGGTCGAGCGTTCTGAAGTGCTGCAGATCAACGACGAGATGGTCGCCGCAGGCAAGGAGCCGGCGACCTACGATCCGATCCTGCTCGGCATCACCAAGGCCTCGCTGTCGACCGATTCCTTCATTTCGGCGGCCTCCTTCCAGGAAACCACGCGTGTGTTGACCGAAGCGGCCATCATGGGCAAGAAGGACGAGCTGCGCGGCTTGAAGGAAAACGTGATTGTCGGACGTCTGATCCCGGCAGGCACCGGTCTGGCCTACCACAATACCCGTCGTCGCCAGGCGGCCGGGGAGGACCTGGGGGCGGCTCATCTGATCGAAGGCGGAGAGGCCAGCGCAGACGAGAATCAGGAAGTGGCTTGACAGGGGAAGGTCTCTCCCCTAGAATCACGCGTCTTTTTCCGGCCATACGTGCGTCGGGAAGCGCAGGACTGTAGCCCGGGACGGCGCATGCCGTCCCGCTTGTTTTAGAAACGATACGCTCACCTTAATTTTTCGGAATTTTTGACATGCCAACGATTAACCAGCTGATCCGCAAGCCGCGCCAGGCGCCGGTGGAAAAGAGCAAGGTTCCGGCCTTGAAGGCCTGCCCGCAACGCCGCGGCGTGTGCACCCGCGTGTACACCACGACGCCCAAGAAACCGAACTCCGCCTTGCGTAAGGTGTGCAAGGTCAAGCTTACCAGCGGCTTCGAGGTCATCAGTTACATTGGCGGCGAAGGCCACAATCTGCAGGAGCACTCGGTTGTGCTGGTGCGGGGCGGCCGGGTCAAGGATTTGCCGGGTGTGCGTTACCACACGGTGCGCGGCAGCCTGGATACGGCTGGCGTGAAGGATCGCAAGCAGTCGCGCTCGAAGTATGGCGCCAAGCGTCCCAAGAAAGCCTAATCGGCCAGCAGCTTAACTAGTATAGAGAGACAGGAAAATGCCCCGTCGTCGCGAAGTCCCCAAGCGTGAAATCCTGCCTGATCCGAAATTCGGCAATCAGGAGGTTTCGAAATTCATGAACGTCGTCATGTCCAGCGGCAAGAAGTCGGTCGCTGAGCGTATCGTCTATGGCGCGTTCGAGCAGATCACCAGCAAGTCCGGCAAGGATCCGTTGGAAGTGTTCAGTACTGCGCTGAACAATGCCCGTCCGCTGGTCGAGGTGAAGAGTCGTCGCGTCGGTGGCGCCAACTATCAGGTTCCGGTCGAGGTGCGCTCGAGCCGTCGTACTGCGCTGGCCATGCGCTGGCTGAAGGATGCTGCACGCAAGCGCGGCGAGAAATCCATGGGTGCCCGTCTGGCGGGCGAGTTGCTGGACGCGGCCGAAGGCCGTGGCGGCGCAGTGAAGAAGCGTGAAGAGGTGCACCGTATGGCGGAAGCCAACAAGGCCTTCTCGCATTTCCGCTTCTAAACCCAACGTATTGATTGGCAGGTAACTAAAGTGGCACGCTCTACTCCTATTGAACGCTATCGCAATATCGGCATTTCGGCCCATATTGACGCTGGCAAAACCACCACCACCGAGCGCATCCTGTTCTACACGGGTGTGTCGCACAAGATCGGCGAAGTCCATGATGGCGCAGCCACCATGGACTGGATGGAGCAGGAGCAGGAGCGTGGCATTACGATTACTTCCGCTGCGACCACCTGTTTCTGGAAGGGGATGGACGGCAAGTTCCCCGAGCATCGCATCAACATCATCGATACTCCGGGACACGTCGACTTCACCATCGAAGTCGAGCGCTCCATGCGTGTGCTGGACGGTGCGTGCATGGTCTACTGCGCGGTGGGCGGCGTGCAGCCGCAGTCCGAGACCGTCTGGCGTCAGGCAAACAAGTACGGCGTTCCGCGCCTGGCCTTCGTCAACAAGATGGACCGCTCCGGTGCGGACTTCTTCAAGGTCTATGAGCAGATGCGCAGCCGCCTGAAAGCCAATCCGGTGCCCGTGCAGGTGCCGATTGGTGCGGAAGACAAGTTCGAGGGGGTGGTTGACCTGGTTAAGATGAAGGCGATCTATTGGGATGAAGCCAGCCAGGGTATGAAATTTGACCTGCGCGACATCCCGGCCGATCTGGTTGAGGTCAGCAAGAAATGGCGCGAGACCATGGTCGAGGCGGCTGCGGAGTCGTCCGAAGAGTTGATGAACAAGTACCTCGAAGAGGGCGATCTCTCCGAGGCTGACATCCTTGCAGGCCTGCGTGCGCGTACCATCGCCAGCGAAATCGTGCCGATGATGTGCGGCACCGCGTTCAAGAACAAGGGCGTTCAGGCCATGCTCGACAAGGTGATCGAGTTGATGCCGGCGCCGACCGATATTCCGCCCGTCAAGGGGGAGCTCGACAATGGCGAGCAGGGTGAGCGTCGTGCGGCGGACGACGAAAAATTCTCGGCGCTGGCATTCAAGGTTGCGACCGACCCCTATGTGGGCCAGTTGATTTTCTTCCGCGTCTATTCCGGCGTGGTGAATTCCGGCGACACGATTTACAACCCGGTCAAGGGCCGCAAGGAACGGATCGGCCGCATCCTGCAGATGCATGCCAACCAGCGCGAGGAAATCAAGGAAGTGCGCGCAGGTGACATCGCCGCAGCAGTCGGTCTGAAAGACGTGACCACGGGTGACACGCTGTGTGATGTGGCCAGCCCGATCACGCTGGAGCGCATGGAGTTCCCTGAGCCGGTGATTCACGTCGCGGTCGAGCCGAAAACCAAGGCCGACCAGGAAAAAATGGGTATTGCGCTGGGCCGTCTGGCGCAGGAAGACCCGTCTTTCCGTGTGCGCACGGATGAAGAATCCGGTCAGACCATCATTTCGGGCATGGGCGAGCTCCACCTCGAGATTCTGGTGGATCGGATGAAGCGCGAGTTCGGCGTCGAGGCCAACGTCGGTGCGCCGCAGGTGGCGTACCGTGAGGCGATCCGCAAGGAAGTCGAGCAGGAAGGCAAGCACGCCAAACAGTCGGGTGGTAAGGGTCAATACGGTCACGTCTGGATCAAGATGGGCCCGAACGAGGCTGGCAAGGGCTTTGAGTTCATTGATGCCATCAAGGGCGGTACCGTGCCGCGCGAATTCATTCCTGCGGTCGAAAAGGGTTTGAGAGAAGCCCTGAACAACGGCGTGCTGGCTGGCTTCCCGGTGGTGGACGTGAAGGTCACCCTGTTTGACGGGTCTTACCACGATGTCGACTCGTCGGAACTGGCGTTCAAGCTGGCTGCGATTCTGGCTTTCAAGGACGGCATGCGCAAGGCAAGCCCTGTCCTGCTGGAGCCGATGATGGCAGTCGAGGTGGAGACACCTGAAGACTACATGGGCGATGTCATGGGCGACCTGAATCGTCGCCGCGGCATCATCCAGGGCATGGAAGATGCTGCTGGGGTCAAGCTGGTCAAGGCAGAGGTGCCGCTGGCCGAGATGTTCGGCTACTCCACCGATTTGCGCTCCATGTCGCAGGGGCGCGCGACCTACTCGATGGAATTCAAGCATTACTCCGAGGCGCCGAAAAGCGTCGCTGAAGCGATCATTGCCAAGAAATAATTTTGATCTTATAGGGTATTGAAAAATGGCTAAGGAAAAATTCGAGCGGACGAAACCGCACGTAAACGTTGGCACCATTGGACACGTTGACCACGGCAAGACCACCTTGACCGCGGCGATCACCACCATTCTGTCGAAGAAATTTGGCGGAGCTGCCAAGAAGTATGATGAGATTGATTCCTCGCCCGAAGAGAAGGCGCGCGGCATCACCATCAACACCGCCCACGTCGAGTACGAGACCGCCAAGCGTCACTACGCCCACGTTGACTGCCCGGGTCACGCCGACTACGTCAAGAACATG
>NZ_KB891320.1 GCF_000373385.1 Thiobacillus thioparus DSM 505
TTGAAAATCCGCGTGTCCTTGGTTCGATTCCGAGACTGGCCACCACTTCCAACGGTTCGCGCTTTTCGCGGGCCGTTTTCGCTTTACCTTCCCAATACGCCCGCTTTTCTGGGTCTTTCTCGCGTTCGGCGTTTGCCAGCGCAATCAATTCCATTTCGTCGATGCCTAAAACCTCAGCAACCTTTGAGGCTGTGTAGTCATCCATGATGCGATGGCCGGTTTGATAGTGCGTGATCGCGGATCGCGCAATTCCTAACATGCGAGCCAGTTCGGCATTTACACCGCGAGCACGTTTTGTTAGTGCCATCTCCAAATACTCTGCAGTCTTCATGATTTCGTTCTCCTGTGGGATTTCAAGATAGCCCTGTTGTAGACACTTGACAACAGTTGTTTACTCCTGTCTACTCGGGCACGTTTACACAAGTAAACACCATCAACAACAGGAGCACACCATGAAAATGCAAGTTCTCGGCGTAAAGGTTCTCAAGGGCATCAAGGATGGCAACCCCTGGGACATGTCCGCAGCCCTCATCCAGACCAAGATCGAATCCTTCCAGAACGAAAAAGTGACCGCCATGGGCTATGGCTTCGAAGTCACCGAAATGCCCCTCGACTCTGCCTGCATCGAGCAGTTCAACAAGATCCAGTTTCCCACCGTCGTCGATCTCGAAATCGGCCAGCGTGCGCGCATGGGCAAATTCGAAAGTTACGTGGTCGGACTGGTCCCGGCTTTGTCGGTTGCCAAGTCGGCTTGAGGGGTGGAACGGCTAGTAACACTAGTCCGTTCAGTCTCATTTTGAGACTTTTTGAGACTCGGGACAGGGGAAATAGGGGTGTCGAATGGCTCGCTCTTCATTGATTGGATCACCGCTTCTCAACATCATCCGGACGGGGGCTTACCCATCCTCACAGGGGGTGTCACCGTCCACTATTCCGCCGACGGCGCGCCAGTTTTTGAACGCAACCAGTCCACGCGCTTTAACGGAAGCCATGACACAAGCGTTCGTGTTGGATGTGATGGTTTCCGTGTTTCCCTCAGTGGCAACGCGGGGCGGTTTTCTCGCAAAGACAACGTTTTTAACTTCGGACTACAAGGGACGATCGAGGCTTGTAACCGAATACTGGTGGAGCTTGGCCTCCCACCATTCACAGCTGCAACTTCTGACCGGTCAACGCTTGGCCCCTTCGCGCTTCCACACTCCCGGCGGGGTTGCGTCATATCGCGTCTGGACATTACCCGGAATTACAAAACAGGCTCGGAAAGTTCAGCCCGCGCTTTCATCCGATGGCTTGGTGCTCGAAGCATCGCACGCATGAAACGCGGACAGTCAGGCGACGAATCGGTGTGGTGGGCCAACACGCGCCACATGCTGAAAGCCTACATCAAGCACCTGGAAATGATTAAGCACGGTGCCGATTCAAACGACGAGCTGGTGTCGTGGCTCAAGGATCAAGGAGTGGTACGCGTGGAAATCGAACTTAAAAAACGCTTGCTTTCGGAGCTTGGCCTGAATGATCTGGCCAACATCACCGATGCAAAACTGGAAGAGTTGTACGAAGAACAGATCGAGCCATTCAAGCGCGCGGATCGCTCCTGCGACGAAGACATCCTCGATGCGATCCCTCCGAAAAGCCGCGTCTATGCGGCAGCCTGGCTTGCCGGTCAAGACATGCGCGAAATGGCTTCGCGCGCCACCCTCTTTCGTCATGCCAAAGTGCTGCGCGAATGCGGCATCGACATCCTTGCACCGCGCAACATCGAGCGCTTCCCGGTCAAGGTTCGCTTCATCGAGCTCGAACCGCTCTCAGTGCCGGATTGGTATGACCTTGAAGCTAGGGCCGCGTGATGGAACAGCTTTTCGGATATTGGTACTGGGGTGAAGAGTTCCGGTTTGATCTCGGCGGCATGTTCCTCAAGCCTGCGTGTGCGATTGGTCGCTGGACGTACAGCTCCTCGAATTGGCACAACGGCCAAGGTTGGGTTTGATGTACGGTCACCCCCTCATGGTCAAGAAATGGGCTAAGGCCATGAAGCCCAAAGCCCCACCGCGCCTCATCGAGCAAGCCCGCTTGATGCGCCAGGCCAAAGTGCAGAAGCGTGACTATCTGACACGCCAAAAAGACCTGTTCGGGGTGCACGCATGACCACCGGTTTTTTCTCTGAAGGTCGTTGTTGGCCAACTCAGCAAGCGGCAGTGGACGCTCATTTCAACGCCGCGCCATCCATATATGCGGGTGCATACGGTAGCGATGGGAGCGTTCCCTATCAGCTTATCAGCGTGAATATGAAAGCGGGTTCCTCCTGGTATTTGACCCGGAAAGTGTGTGGAGCCTCGACGTGTACCGACTATGCACCTGTCGCGTTGCCCAACCCCACTTTCGATTTCAATACCTGCACGGTTGAGACGGCTCCTGCACCTGGTGCAACAACCGAAACCGGCCTTCCTGCTGACTTCGACTACTCCATCCTCGGCGCTGTGTTCGCCTTCGCTGTTTCGATTGTCGTGGCCATGTACGTGCTTGGAAGAGGGGCCGGCGTCGTGCTGTCCATCTTCCGAAAATGAATCGCTTTCCCTTCGGGGAAAAAACTGCGCCGGATGGCTACCGACGCGGCCCAACCTTTGCCTAGCCAGCACTTATAAGGAGTCACACATGAAACACCTGATCAACAAGACCACCCAGACCGTCAAGAAAATCGGCCGCGACGCCTATGCCGTCTTCGACAATGCCACAGGCAAAGTTGTTGCCGTTGGTACTGCCGCGATGGTTGCAGCGGGCAATGCAATGGCTGTGCCGCCTGACTACACCTCTTTGACTTCTGCAATCGACATGAGCACGACCTCGGCCGCGCTCCTGTTGGCTGCTGCCGCGCTGATTGGCGTCTACATCCTGTGGAAGGGCGCCACGATGATCATGGGCGCCTTCAAGGGCCGTTGATTCGTTGACCTAAACCGGAGGGGGACGCCCCTCCGTCTTTCTTTCAAAGGACAACCATCATGCCCGATACCCAAAGCCTTTTGATCCTCTGCTTTTTCTTCTTCGGCGTCGTCAGCGGGTGGGCTTTTGTTACCGGACTCGAAGGATGAAACGATTTCTTGCTGTGTTCTTTCTTCTCGCCTCGGTATCGGCCCTTGTGTATGTCGAAACAGAAGCGCAGGCGCAAGTATCACCACTGTTCCGCCCTTTCAATGGCTACGTAAACAAAGCTGTTGCATCGAGCATTGCCGCGAAGCTAGGCAAGCTCGGCCTACAGCCTTCCGACCCGCTCTACGCATACACGCTTGCAGGATCGCAAGCCGTTGTTGGCGGTGCGATCGTTGCCGGATCGGTCGCCTCAACGGTGGCCGCCATCGGCACCGCCCCTGTATGGCTCTCCGTTGCTCTCGGCCTCGGTGCAGCCTATGAAATCTATGACTTCACGATGGGCTCGAAGACCTGGAAGGCCCAACCGAATTCACAGATTACGCTTGCACCAGTCGGCACCTACGTCACTGCCTCTCCGGCGCCGCCCACGCAACCACAAACCGAAGTCGTCGCGCTGCCGCAGCTTCCGAATGACTATTCAAATCCGGGCGTAGGGAATGCAATTATGTATCCCTCGGATATGCCGATTTGTGCGTCGGTCTCGATGACGTTTCAGTATCCGGCCCCGATGACAACGCTCGATGCGTCTCTGGCCTCCTACAAAACCGCTACGGTGTGCGGCGCATCACAGCAGGCCGTCCGGGACATGGCCTACAACCAATATGCCTATGTCGTCATTCGCGATTACAACGGAACCGACGCCTATGCCACCTACACTCTGCAATCGATCGTCAATTTCGGCGCGTCTGGGCCGACCAAGATTTCGTGCAGCATCAACCCGTACACCTGCCCCCAGGGGCTTCAGTATTCATACGCTGAACAAAAGACGGTGAATTACAAGAAGGATTCCACCGCGTCCGGCGGTTCTATCGTTTACCCGAGCAACGTTGTCACCTTCACCTATACGATTTTCAACAACCCGGCTTTCGTCGATCCGGCCAAGGCCTACCAGGTCAACGACGCAGCGGCCACGCTGACCAATTCCGACTTGTCGTCCCGTGCCGATCCCGAACTACTCGCAGCGATCGCAAACAAGATCTGGCAGCAGGCCGCGCAACAGCCTGGCTACCAGGGCGCACCCTACGACGTGAACAATCCCGTCACGGCACAGGATGTGATGAACGACATCGCGGCAGGCCTCTATCCGTGGCCGACCGTCGCTGATCTGCTCACGCTCACGATTGCATCAGGCCAGACCGTCCCTCAACTCGATCCTGCAGCGCAGCCCGTGGAACAACCGGCAGGCCAGCCCTCGACAACTGTCGTCGATCTCGGCCCCGATCCCGCAACGCCGGCGCCCGACCTTGAAGCAGCGCCGACAGGCTCAACCATCGTCAGCCAGGTCATGGGCCTCCTGCCGAATCTCTCGGCCTTCACCATGCCGGCCCACACGTCCGAATGCAGCGCACCGACCTTCGACTTTTACGGCCACATCTACAGCTTTCAAAGCATGTGCGATCTGCTTGAAGAACAACGTTCGTTGCTCTCCGTCATCTTTAGCGCGGTGTGGGGCGTTAGTGCCCTCACGCTCGTCCTGAGGGCCTGACCATGTTCGGGATTCTCGTCTCTGCCTTGAACGTCGCCCTGGGCTTTCTTGTCCGGGGCGTCATCGTCAAATTCGGGATCATGTTCGCCGCCTGGTACCTTGCGCTTGAGCTGGTGTCGGCGCTGGTGTCCTACGTGCCCGGGTCGGCCTCGATCACTGCTGCGCTGTCCGCCTTCCCGCCGTCGCTCTGGTACTTCCTCGATCTGATGCGTCTGGATATCGGAATTCCGCTGATGCTCGCGGCATTCACGACCCGCTTTCTCATTCGTCGGATTCCCTTCGTCGGCTGACCATGGCGATCAACGCTTACACCGGCTTGATGGGTTCCGGTAAATCGTATGAGGTCGTTGCCTCGGTCATCGTCCCTGCGATCCGTGCAGGCCGCAATGTCGTGACGAACATTCGCGGCCTGAATCAGGATCTGATTTACAAGTACCTGGACGCCACCCATGGGCCGCTCGAAGCCGGCAAGGAATACGGGAAGATCCGCCTTGTAAAAAACGACGAGGTTTCCAGCCCTGACTTCTTCCCGGTGTTTTATGACGAAAAATTCGAGGTGTTGCCACAAACCATCGTTCAGCCTGGTGACATCGTCTGTATCGATGAGGCTTGGCGTCCGTGGGGCACTGACAGCAAGTGCATCAAGGCGCACATGTCGTTTTTCCGCGAGCACCGGCAGTGCGCGGACGGTCAGGGCAATTCGTGCGACCTGGTCATCATCACGCAGGACATCACCGACATTCACAAGCTCCTGAAAAACGTCATCGAGCTATCGTTCCTCTTCACCAAGCTCAAGACCCTCGGCCTCTCGAAACGCTACCGTGTCGAGGTTTACGAAGGCTCGAAGCTCTACAAATCGAAGCGCACCAGCTGGACGACGCAGACCTACAACAAGAAGATATTCCCGCTGTACAAGTCCTATGCGAACGACTCCGGCCAGGGCACCGAGAAAGTCATTGACTCCCGGCAGAACTTCCTCAAATCCGGCGCCTTCCTGATTCCCCTGGTCATCGCCGTTGTGCTGATCGCCTCGGGCACGTTGGCGCTCAAGCACTTCTTCGACCCCGAGCGCTTCGCCAAATCCAAGCCTGACGACAAGCCCATCGAGGCCGTAACCACGGCACCGATTGCACCAGGTGCACCGGCTGCCATGTCGTCGGCCGCACCTGGTGCACCTCCAGCGATTACCTCGATGCCTTCCTCCGGCGTGTCGATCGCCGGATCGGTCACGATCGGAAACGACAAATGGGTCGTTCTGAGCGGCCCGGAAGGGCTGCGCATCGTCAGTCCTTCCATGGTGCGTTCGCGTGGTGTCTCAGCGGTCACACAGGACGAATACAAGGCCTTCCCCGCGTACCTCAGCAAATGAAAAATACCCTCCTGCTCTTCCTCTTCCTCCTCGGCGTCAACATCGCTTCGCAGGCCTTGGCCGAGAGCATCAAGCTTGATAACGCCCCGATCTCCAATGTCGTGCGCCTCTACTTCGCCGAAATCAACCAGGCGGCCTACAGCCTGCCGGATGAGTTGATCAAGGATGAACGCCGCGTCAGCCTGTCGATCGCAGGCACGCCCGAGCAGCTGCGTGCGAACCTCGCCGAGATCCTGCGCGGTTATGGTTACGAGCTGGTCAGGGAAGAAGGCCTGTACACCGTCCGCAAACTCGCCGGCACGGCTGCGGCCGTCAAACAGGACGTGTTTGTCTATCGGCCCAAGTCGCGCACCTCGCAATACCTGGTAGACGAGATCCGCCACCTTTACCCCGGGATCACCCAGGCCGCCCAGGGCCTGCCCAACGTCGCGCCAGTCACCGGCGAATACGCGCAGACCAGCGCAACGGCTCGCCTCGAAAACCGCACCGATCGCATCATCTTCAAAGGCACCGAATCCGAGATCAAGGATCTGCGCCGGCTGCTCGCCGTCCTCGATGTTCCGACGCCCTCGATCGAACTGCAGGTGTTTCTAATCGAGTATTCGAAGAGCAAGAATCACAAGACCGGCTTCTCGGCCCTCATCGACAAGCTCGGCCCCTTCTCGCTGGCAATGGGTGCGCTACCAGGTGCAGGCGACGTGCTCCGCTTCGCTTCGGGATCTGTCCAGCTGGCCATATCTGCCCTCAAATCCGACAACGAATTCAGTATCTACACTTCGCCGCGGCTGCTCCTGGTCGATGGCAAGAAATCGCGCCTGGTCGTCGGCCAGGACGTCCCCGTCCTCACCAGCACCACCAGCACCGTCCAGGGCGTTACCCAGAGCATCGAGTACAGATCCTCCGGCGTCATCATGGAAGCCCTGGCCAACATCCTCGACGATGCGATCGAAGTAGACACCTCCATCGAGGTCAGCAGCTTCGCCGAGACAACGACCGGCGTGTCGTCGTCTCCCACCCTGACCAAACGCAGCCTGCAAAGCTCCACGATCCTCTCAGACGGCACCGCCGTTCTCTTCGGAGGTCTCAGGTCAGCCAGCCAAAACGAAGGCTCCAGCGGCCTTTCTTTCCTGCCGAAATTGCTCCGGCAGAACAACAGCGCCAACGACGACAGCGAACTATTCGTCCTGATGTCCGCCAAGCGCATTTGATCGGGCGGCGGGCGCTGCCGGCGCATGCGCCGCGCAAGCCCGTTGCACGATCAAGAACCTGCCGCCGACCCCTCTTCTGAAAGCCAAACCCAACCTCTGCATACCACGTCGCAGTCATCGCCGGGCGGCCTAGCCCGGGGTTTCGATGACGGAATCGATCCCGGATGCTGCCCCGAAGCCCCGTAGGGGTCACGCCGTCGTCCGGCGTGAGGGTATCCGGGGAGGCACCGGCCTAAATAATCTGTCTGATATAGCCGTATCTATCGGGGTATGCACTATCGGAGATCTGTATCGTGAATCTGTTGTTCGTTGGTATCGTCTTGTTGGTTCTGGTCTTCTTCGTGCTCGCCTTTCTCAAAAAGCAAGGGCGTGTTGGTGATGGTGGTGAATGGCCTTTCTACGCCAAGAAGCTTCTCACGCAGCCCGAACAGGTTCTGTATCATCGCCTCGTTGCTACGCTGCCTGAGTGCATCGTTCTCGCCCAGGTGCAACTATCCCGCGTCCTCGGCGTCAAGAAGGGCGCGAACTTCAATCAGTGGAATAACCGTATCAACCGCATGAGCCTTGATTACGTCGTCTGTCTCAAGGATTCCACCATCGTCGCAGCCATCGAGCTTGACGACAGGAGCCACCTCAAGGCCTCGCGTGTCGAGGCCGACGCAAAGAAAGAGAAAGCCCTCTCGGCCGCTGGCATTTCACTTCTTCGATGGAATGTCAGCGCGTTACCTGATGAAGGAACAATTCGGCAAGCATTCACAAAGTGAAAGCCGGCTTATCTCACTGCCTCACATACCCAACTCACTGTGCGAACCGATGCGCACCAGCTGCAACACCTCATCGTCCGGCTTTCGGTAAATCAACACCAGGTCAGGTTTGACATGACAATCCCGATGGTCTTTCCATTCGCCGGTTAATGCGTGGTCGCGATACTTTTCGGCCAACACCTCATCGCTGGCCAGCGCCCGCACGATCTCAGTGAAATCCTTTTTCAACGTGGCGCGGTGTGGGCCTTTTGCCTCGCGTTTCAGATCACGCTTGAATTGACTCGATTGTTTAATCGTCCGCATCGAGCACCGCTTGGAGATCGTCGAGAGTCACGGTTTCCAGCTTGCCCCGGCGCGCTTCCTTCATCGCCTTGATCGTATCGGCATTCGGTACTAGCGGCTCAAAAGGAAGTGCCTTCTCGCGAGCGACACGGGTCAGCATGATGCGGAAGGCATCCGACACAGTCAGCCCCATGGCTGCCAGCACCGTGGTCGCCTCTTCCTTGATGTGCTCGTCGATACGGGCACGCACTACAGCGTTTGCGGACATGATTCGTTCTCCTGATATGTGAGCCACATTGTAGCCCAATTATGCGTAAATGCATAAGTTGCTCGCCTCGCGAATCCACCTCCGACCAGGCCAAAAACCATCCCCAAGAAAATAAGCAATTTCGCATATACCATGCGGTGACCTTACCATCCGTCCATGCACACCTGGAACGACGCAACCTCCTTGTGGCTCATCGAAATGGACCACAAACGCACCATCGATCACGACCGCAGAAAACTCGAATGGCTGAAGCCCCTGCTCGGCCATAAGCGCCTTGCCGACATCGATCGCTTCGTGATTGCCGACATCGGCAAACTCAAGGCTGAACAGGCTTCACCCGCTACCGCCAATCGTTACCTTGCCCTGATCCGCGCCATCATGCGGCGCGCAGTCTTCGAATGGGAATGGCTCGCCAAACCGCCCAAGGTTCGCCTCTACAAAGAACCTAGCCGGCGCGTGCGCTGGCTTACACCCGACCAGGTGCGCACGCTGCTGGACGAACTCCTTCCCCACCAGCGTGATGCCTGCCTCTTCGCCCTGGCTACCGGCTTGCGTCATTCCAACGTCACCGGCCTGCGCTGGGAACAAGTGGATTTTCGGAGAAAAACCGCCTGGCTCTATGCCGATCAAACCAAGAACAATGAGGATTTGCACGTCAGTTTGAACGATACCGCGCTAGATGTCCTCAAGCGCCGTCAGGGTAAGCACGCGGAGTACGTTTTCACCTACAGGAACCGCCCAATTAAGCGATTTACGACCCGCGCTTGGTACAAGGCTCTAGAGCGCGCACAAATTACAAACTTCCGCTGGCATGACCTGCGCCATACGTGGGCTAGTTGGCTAGTTCAGGAGGGGGTGCCGCTCTACTCGTTACAGGAAATGGGCGGCTGGAAAACCGCCATAATGGTACGCCGATACGCCCATCTTTCGCCAAGCGTGAATCTCGAAAATGCCCGCAAGATCGATGCAGTTCTTAACAAGATGCCAGACGATCTTTGAAAATCCGCGTGTCCTTGGTTCGATTCCGAGACTGGCCACCACTTCCAACGGTTCGCGCTTTTCGCGGGCCGTTTTC
>NZ_KB891321.1 GCF_000373385.1 Thiobacillus thioparus DSM 505
TTTCCGTGCAATAAAAAACCCCCTCAAGAGTTGAGGGGGTTTTGTTGTATCCCTCGGCTGAGGGATACGGATAAGGAGTCTGACGATGACCTACTTTCACAGGCGAGGTGCCTACTATCATTGGCGCGGGAGCGTTTCACCGTCCTGTTCGGGATGGGAAGGGGTGGTTCCACTCTGCTATGGTCGTCAGACAAAGGGGGGGGGATCAAGGTTTGGGTCTTGACCCCGCATTCGGATTGTCTGGGTGCCGTCGATCTTGCGATCTTGGGCCGACTGTCTTGTTCACGTCGCGCTGACCTGAATGAATCAAATCATGCGGCATGTCTGGAAGAAGGTATTGGGTTGTCACTGCATCGGCACACACACTGCATGCTTCTCAAAATTATAGGATCAAGCCTCACGGGCAATTAGTACGGGTTAGCTTAACGCATTACTGCGCTTCCACACCCCGCCTATCAACGTTGTGGTCTTCAACGACCCTTCAGTGCACTCAAGGTGCAAGGGATATCTTATCTTCAGGCAAGTTTCACGCTTAGATGCTTTCAGCGTTTATCTCTTCCGTGCTTAGCTACCCGGCGATACGACTGGCGTCATAACCGGTACACCAGAGGCACGTCCACTCCGGTCCTCTCGTACTAGGAGCAGCCCCCGTCAAATATCCAGCGCCCACGGCAGATAGGGACCAAACTGTCTCACGACGTTTTAAACCCAGCTCACGTACCACTTTAAATGGCGAACAGCCATACCCTTGGGACCGGCTACAGCCCCAGGATGTGATGAGCCGACATCGAGGTGCCAAACTCCCCCGTCGATATGAACTCTTGGGAGGAATCAGCCTGTTATCCCCAGAGTACCTTTTATCCGTTGAGCGATGGCCCTTCCATACAGAACCACCGGATCACTATGACCTGCTTTCGCACCTGCTCGACGTGTCAGTCTCGCAGTCAAGCCTTCTTTTGCCATTGCACTATCAGTACGATGTCCGACCGTACCTAGAAGACCTTCGTACTCCTCCGTTACACTTTGGGAGGAGACCGCCCCAGTCAAACTGCCCACCATGCACGGTCCCCGATCCAGATAATGGACCTAGGTTAGAACCGCAACGACACCAGGCTGGTATTTCAACGACGCCTCCACATGATCTAGCGACCACGCTTCACAGGCTCCCAGCTATCCTACACAAGTCCCGTCACAGTCCAATGCAAAGCTACAGTAAAGGTTCATGGGGTCTTTCCGTCTAGCCGCGGGGAGATTGCATCTTCACAAACATTTCAACTTCGCTGAGTCTCGGGTGGAGACAGTGTGGCCATCGTTACGCCATTCGTGCGGGTCGGAACTTACCCGACAAGGAATTTCGCTACCTTAGGACCGTTATAGTTACGGCCGCCGTTTACCGGGGCTTCGATCAAGAGCTTGCACCCCATCAATTAACCTTCCGGCACCGGGCAGGCGTCACACCCTATACGTCCACTTTCGTGTTTGCAGAGTGCTGTGTTTTTATTAAACAGTCGCAGCCACCTTTTCACTGCAACCCCATCGGCCTTCGCAAGTAAATCGCTACAACCTACCGGGGCGCACCTTCTCCCGAAGTTACGGTGCTAATTTGCCGAGTTCCTTCACCCGAGTTCTCTCAAGCGCCTTAGAATTCTCATCCTACCCACCTGTGTCGGTTTGCGGTACGGTTCTCGTTTACCTGAAGCTTAGTGGCTTTTCTTGGAAGCTTGGTATCAGTGACTTCGGCTCCAATGGAGCACCGTCATCGTGTCTCGACATTAACCCCCCGGATTTGCCTAAGGGATCTGCCTACTCACTTAAACCGGGACATCCAACACCCGGCTCACCTAACCTTCTCCGTCCCCACATCGCAGTAAACGAAAGTACGGGAATTTTGACCCGTTTCCCATCAGCTACGCATCTCTGCCTCACCTTAGGGGCCGACTCACCCTGCGCCGATGAACGTTGCGCAGGAAACCTTGGGTTTTCGGCGAGGGAGCTTTTCACTCCCTTTATCGCTACTCATGTCAGCATTCGCACTTCTGATATCTCCAGCATCCATTACCAGACACCTTCGCAGACTTACAGAACGCTCCTCTACCATATGCACAAAGTGCATATCCGAAGCTTCGGTTACGTGCTTAGCCCCGTTACATCTTCCGCGCAGGACGACTCGACTAGTGAGCTATTACGCTTTCTTTAAAGGATGGCTGCTTCTAAGCCAACTTCCTAGCTGTCTATGCCTTCCCACATCGTTTTCCACTTAGCACGTCATTTGGGACCTTAGCTGTCGGTCTGGGTTGTTTCCCTCTTGACACCGGACGTTAGCACCCGATGTCTGTCTCCCATGCTCGCACTTCACGGTATTCGGAGTTTGCTATGCCGCAGTAAGCCGCAATGGCCCCCACTAACATTACAGTGCTCTACCCCCGTGAGTGATACATGAGGCGCTACCTAAATAGCTTTCGAGGAGAACCAGCTATCTCCGGATTTGTTTAGCCTTTCACCCCTATCCACAGCTCATCCCCTAATTTTTCAACATTAGTGGGTTCGGACCTCCAGTGCGTGTTACCGCACCTTCATCCTGGCCATGGATAGATCATCCGGTTTCGGGTCTACGCCCCGCTACTATGCGCCCTATTAAGACTCGCTTTCGCTTCGCCTCCCCTATTCGGTTAAGCTCGCAACGGAACGTAAGTCGCTGACCCATTATACAAAAGGTACGCAGTCACCCCAGCTTGATTGACCCTCCGGGTCATCAAGCTGGTGTGCCCACAACGCTGCGCGTTGTGCGCCACCCACCTAATTTCACTCCTTCTTAAACCTTTTGAGTCGCATCGCGACGCGATGCTCCTCGAAAGACCTGAAGGCCAATTAAGCTGGGGCTCC
>NZ_KB891322.1 GCF_000373385.1 Thiobacillus thioparus DSM 505
GATTGATCTTTAACAATTTACAGCCGATAGGTGTGGGTGTTGTTGCGGTAGTTGGGCTGACTTTGGTTGGTCTGACAACTAGCATAAATGCTCACACTTGAATGAAGCGTCGTTATTAATTTAGCGTCGCGAGTTTGAGTTGAGCGACTGAAGTATTAGTAGTAATTGCAGAGATTGAACTGAAGAGTTTGATCCTGGCTCAGATTGAACGCTGGCGGAATGCTTTACACATGCAAGTCGAACGGCAGCACGGGAGCTTGCTCCTGGTGGCGAGTGGCGAACGGGTGAGTAATGCGTCGGAACGTACCGAGTAATGGGGGATAACGCAGCGAAAGCTGTGCTAATACCGCATACGCCCTGAGGGGGAAAGTGGGGGATCGCAAGACCTCACGTTATTCGAGCGGCCGACGTCTGATTAGCTAGTTGGTGGGGTAATGGCCTACCAAGGCGACGATCAGTAGCGGGTCTGAGAGGATGATCCGCCACACTGGAACTGAGACACGGTCCAGACTCCTACGGGAGGCAGCAGTGGGGAATTTTGGACAATGGGGGCAACCCTGATCCAGCCATTCCGCGTGAGTGAAGAAGGCCTTCGGGTTGTAAAGCTCTTTCAGCTGGAACGAAACGGTACGCTCTAACATAGCGTGCTAATGACGGTACCGGCAGAAGAAGCACCGGCTAACTACGTGCCAGCAGCCGCGGTAATACGTAGGGTGCGAGCGTTAATCGGAATTACTGGGCGTAAAGCGTGCGCAGGCGGATTGTTAAGCAAGATGTGAAATCCCCGGGCTTAACCTGGGAATGGCATTTTGAACTGGCAGTCTAGAGTGCGTCAGAGGGGGGTGGAATTCCACGTGTAGCAGTGAAATGCGTAGAGATGTGGAGGAACACCAATGGCGAAGGCAGCCCCCTGGGATGACACTGACGCTCATGTACGAAAGCGTGGGTAGCAAACAGGATTAGATACCCTGGTAGTCCACGCCCTAAACGATGTCAACTGGTTGTTGGGGGAGTGAAATCCCTTAGTAACGAAGCTAACGCGTGAAGTTGACCGCCTGGGGAGTACGGTCGCAAGATTAAAACTCAAAGGAATTGACGGGGACCCGCACAAGCGGTGGATGATGTGGATTAATTCGATGCAACGCGAAAAACCTTACCTACCCTTGACATGTCCGGAATCCTGCAGAGATGCGGGAGTGCTCGAAAGAGAACCGGAACACAGGTGCTGCATGGCTGTCGTCAGCTCGTGTCGTGAGATGTTGGGTTAAGTCCCGCAACGAGCGCAACCCTTATCATTAGTTGCTACGCAAGGGCACTCTAATGAGACTGCCGGTGACAAACCGGAGGAAGGTGGGGATGACGTCAAGTCCTCATGGCCCTTATGGGTAGGGCTTCACACGTCATACAATGGTCGGTACAGAGGGTTGCCAAGCCGCGAGGTGGAGCCAATCCCAGAAAGCCGATCGTAGTCCGGATTGTTCTCTGCAACTCGAGAGCATGAAGTCGGAATCGCTAGTAATCGCGGATCAGCATGTCGCGGTGAATACGTTCCCGGGTCTTGTACACACCGCCCGTCACACCATGGGAGTGGAATCTGGCAGAAGTAGGTAGCCTAACCGCAAGGGGGGCGCTTACCACGCTGGGTTTCATGACTGGGGTGAAGTCGTAACAAGGTAGCCGTAGGGGAACCTGCGGCTGGATCACCTCCTTTCTAGAGAAAGCCGCTTCAACACTCACACCTATCGGTTGTTTCAAGACCGGGCTTGTAGCTCAGTTGGTTAGAGCACACGCTTGATAAGCGTGGGGTCGCTGGTTCAAATCCAGCCAGGCCCACCAGACAAAGGTGGCTTGGCGGTTTGCCAGATTCGGCTCTGAAGTTCGAGAGTCGAGCAGAGCAAGGCGCGAGACACCGTCGTGTGCTAGTGCACACAAGGTGTCGAGCAACGCAGCAATGCGAAGGCTATCGAAATTCAGAGGGGGATTAGCTCAGCTGGGAGAGCACCTGCTTTGCAAGCAGGGGGTCGTCGGTTCGATCCCGTCATCCTCCACCACTCATCCCTGGTTGGGTTGGTGGAATGTAGTACCTATCAGTGTGAATCGTAAGCAGTGAGGCCTTGGGCTTTAGTGCTTACGCTTTATGCGTAACGGCTGATCTTTAAAAATTTGGAAGAAGGTGATGCATTTGTGATGAATGCATCAACATGGGTTGAAATTGTATCGACCATGCCATTGGGCGCCGAGCCTGGTGGTATGGAAAGCAAACACACCTGTAATGCGAGACTGATTCGTCAGTTCTCAAAATTATAGGGTCAAGCGACTAAGTGCATGTGGTGGATGCCTTGGCGACTACAGGCGATGAAGGACGCGTAAGCCTGCGATAAGCTTCGGGGAGCTGGCAATAGAGCTTTGATCCGGAGATTTCCGAATGGGGGAACCCGACCGCAAGGTCACTCCTGCCTGAATACATAGGGCAGGTAGAGCGAACGCAGTGAACTGAAACATCTAAGTAGCTGCAGGAAAAGAAATCAACCGAGATTCCCATAGTAGTGGCGAGCGAATTGGGAAGAGCCTTCATGATTTAGCATTCTTGTTAGTGGAACAGTCTGGAAAGTCTGGCCATAGTGGGTGATAGCCCCGTACGCGAAAACAAGAGTGTGGAACTAGGCATGAGACAAGTAGGGCGGGACACGTGAAATCCTGTCTGAACATGGGGGGACCATCCTCCAAGGCTAAATACTCGTAGTCGACCGATAGTGAACCAGTACCGTGAGGGAAAGGCGAAAAGAACCCCGGGAGGGGAGTGAAATAGATCCTGAAACCGCATGCATACAAACAGT
>NZ_KB891323.1 GCF_000373385.1 Thiobacillus thioparus DSM 505
TGGACGCTTCATTTCAAGAGACCCGGCGGGGATGCCGGATGGGGTCAATCGGTATGCCTACGTCAACAACAATCCGGTTAACTTCACGGATCCGAGCGGACTCGCATTGCAAGGTGTAGGGTTGCCCGGCTCAAACGGTCAGATTCAGACCTTGTTTTTTGATTCGTCAATCGCCAATAACGTGGTCAATTTCGTGCGGGATGTGCAGAGCGCAGGGTACAAAATCTCAGTGACCAGCGACTTTAGGACCACAGCAGAGCAGGCGAAAATTCATGCGCAAAACATGGTCAGAGGATTGCCCGCAGCAAGGCCAGGAACTGGATACCATGAAACAGGTTTCGCAGTGGATGTGAACGTTGCAAGCGCCGCGACTTTTGGAAAACTTGATCCAATCTCACGAGTCGAACTTGAGAATATCGCATTGATGAACAACTTAGCACCAATCGACAAGCCGCGCAGTTCTGGCTTCTTTCCTGGCGTTAAGAGCGGTATGGCAGGCACAACGGGTGCACCCCGAGTCTTTGACCCTGTGCATTTCCAAGCCAATCCGATGTCATATGGTTATAGCAATGTTGCCGAGGCCCGGTCAGAAAATCAGGCTGACTACCAACAGTTGCAGGGATTGATTTATGGGAGCAGCCTATTGCTTAACAGTAGTCCTGGAGCATCCAATCAATCCCTTGGCGCAATGACTACAGGGACATCCACTTCGCCTTACAGCGGTGGAGCAACGACCGGTTTGAAACCAAGAAAATAATTGAGGAGCACCATGATACATAAGTGTCGGAGGTTCATCTGGATGCTTTATATTGGCTTGCTAATTTTCCCCCTTACAGGGTGTGCCGCATCGTGTCCAGGGAAAAGCAAGGACACGGTAAGGACAGATGGTCGAATGGTTGTTTTCTACGCGCCCTCTCAAGCAGAGCTTGATTCCTTGTCCCCAGAAGACCAGGAGGCCTATAACGAACTGCTCTCAGACTTTTATGAATATACCAAACGGTTAAGCCATAATTTAGACAAACATGGAATAAAGCACATACTGACTGGTTCGCGTTACGTCGAGACCAAAGCCGGTAAGAAAACCTACTGCTACGATAAAACGAAGCTGGAAGATGAGGTTGGCGTAATCCTAACAGATGGAAGAAAACAACCACAGGTGATTCCTGGATTGTTCACCGATTCGGAAATAATGCCCAACGTCGTCAAGTATTACTTGCTGAATTAATCCCGACTAAATTCCGCAAAGATTTCGCTGATGCACCCTCATCCATGCCTTCGTGTATGACGCCAACGGCAATCTGACGATGAAGTGCGAAGGTACAGGTGTGAGCCGGACCACGACGACATGCAGCGGCAGCACCGTCTCCAGCTTCACGTGGAATCCCGATGATCAGCTCATTGCTTTCTACAAGCCTGGTGTCAGCGAGAGCTACCAGTACGACCAGGCCGGCCGTCGGATCGCGAAGACGAGCAATGGCATCACGACCTACTACAGGTACAACGGCGACGACATCGATGCGGAGTACAGCGCGACCTGGACTGAGACGGCGCGCTATGTGCACGGGCCCAACACGGACGATCCGCTGATGCGGCTCACCGGGCAGACGAACGACCCGAGTGCGACGGCGGTCTATTA
>NZ_KB891324.1 GCF_000373385.1 Thiobacillus thioparus DSM 505
AGGGGGGCAAACCGGTTGCCGTGCCGGCTACGGCTGCCCGGCCGAAGAAGCTGGCGGTCGCCGGCGGCGGCAACGACGAATGGGAAGAGTTCTGACTGCTTGCACGGTTATCCGGACCTGTAAGAAGGGTAGAGCCAGAGCATCAATTATTTCAAGCTGTTGAACGCTGTATCGATAAGGTTCTTTACGAAGTTTCAGCTGTGCTGACCAGGCAGGTCCCGGATTCGACGGTCTGGAGTGAGTGAAAAGGAGTAATTGAAATGCTGGCAAATCTGAGTATCAAGTCGCGGCTGGTTTTCGTGATCGGATTCCTGTCCGTGCTGCTGGTCGGCATCGGAATCCTGGGGCTGACCAGCCTCAATTCCACCAATGGCGCACTCAAATCCGTCTACGAAGACAGGACGGTTGCGCTGGGGCAATTGGCGCGCATATCCATGTTGGTCAACCAGAACCAGATCACGCTGTCCAGCGTCACTGCAGGCCAGTTGTCGGCATTCCCCGATGACGTCTCGATCGTCGACAAGAAAGTCGAGGAGGTCGGCACCACGATCAAGGAGATCGAGACCTTCTGGAAGGCCTATCTGGGCACCTATCTGACGCCCGCGGAAAAGAAGCTCGCCGACGAATTCGATGCCAACCGCAGGACCTACGGTCGTACGGGCATGATCCCCGCCCTGGCGGCTTTGCGCGCCCACGACTTCCAGCAGGCCAGTGAACTGTTGCAGGGACCGCTTACCCAGGCTTACCCTCCCGTGCAGAAAAGCATGGAAGCGCTGAACCAGCTTCAGCTGGATGTGGCCAAGCGCGAATTCGAAGCATCGCAGGCGCGTTATGCCCTGGTGCGCAACGTGTCCATCGCCGCCATTGCGTTTGGCGTGCTGCTGGCAGGCCTCATCGGCTACTGGCTGATCCGTATGATTTCCCGCTCGCTGAATGAAGCGCTGCGCCTGGCTGAGAGCGTCGCTGCCGGCGACCTGACGCAGACGATCGAGGTGCGTTCCAATGATGAGATCGGCCAGCTTTTGCAGGCCTTGAAGAATATGAACGCCAGCCTGGTGACCATCGTTGGCCAGGTACGGACCGGCACCGAGACCATTGCCGTTGCCTCACGGGAGATTGCTTCTGGCAACGCCGA
>NZ_KB891325.1 GCF_000373385.1 Thiobacillus thioparus DSM 505
GTCTCTTCCAGGCTCGAGGCCTGCGATTCGGTCCGCGACGACAGGTCGGCGTTGCCAGAAGCAATCTCCCGCGAGGCAACGGCAATGGTCTCGGTCGCGTGCCGGATGTCACTCACTGTGCCGGTCAGGTTTTCACGCATTGCATTGATGGCGAACAGCAGGCTGGAAGTGTCGCCCTTTTCCAGCGTGACCGACTTGGAGAAGTCCCCGCTGGAGATGGCGTGCGCGATCTCCACGGCATAGGCAGGCTCGCCACCGAGTTGTTTCATGATGTGGCGGACCAGCCAGAACACGATGGCGCTTGCCACGACCAGGGCCAGGGCCACGAGAACCAGCGTGATCGTCAGCATGCGCTGGCTGAACGCAGCCATCTCGGTTTTGGTATTCTCGACGGCGCCGCGTTTGACTTTGAGGTAGTCCATCAGACGCGTCCGGATCTCGCGCCAGACCGGCGTTTCTTCCTTGCTGATGACCGCAATGGCCGCGGCCTGGTCACTGCTTGCAAGCGACACCACCTTGGCGTGGAGCGGGATCTGCTGCTCGCGCAATGCGACCACTTCCTGCAGGACCTTCAGGTCATCCGGATGGGTTGCCGCAAGGGCCAAGGCCTTCTGGCTGGCTTTTTTGAATTCGGCAGACGCCGCGTCCAGATTTTTGTAGGCCAACTGATTGGTCGGATCCATGACGATATTGCGCACGGCCTGACCCATTTGCAACCCGTGGGAATATAGGAGGTTGGCTTCCTGGGCGAGCGCCAGATCCTGGGCGAGGAAATTCTCGAACCGGCTCTTGTTGCTCTGCATGCCGGTCAGCGCCACGCCGATCGCGATGCCGAAGAGCACGAACACCAACCCCATGCTCAAAACGATTTTTGACTTAAGCTTCATTTCAGAACTTTCAATATTCACTGTTACGTTTACTGACTGAAATAACGGTCCACCTGCTGCTGCATACCATCAGACGTGGCATGACAGCGGAGGATGGACAGACGTCTCAGAACTCTTCCCATTCGTCGTTGCCGCCGCCGGCGACCGCCAGCTTCTTCGGCCGGGCAGCCGTAGCCGGCACGGCAACCGGTTTGCCCCCCT
>NZ_KB891326.1 GCF_000373385.1 Thiobacillus thioparus DSM 505
CAGATGGAGTTGTTCGACCAATTCGGCCAGCACACCACGCTCAAGCTGACGCACTTCGTGCGCAATCCGTCCATCGCGCCGTCGCGTTTCAAGTTCACGCCGCCGAAGGGCGCGGATGTGATTGGGGAGTAGTCAGCAGTGAGCAGTGAGCAGTGAGCAGTGAGGAGTGGACCGCTTCCCGCTTCCCGCTTCCCGCTTCCCGCTTCCCGCTTCCCGCTTCCCGCTTCCCGCTCACCGCTCACCGCTCACCGCTCACCGCTCACCATGTGATAATTCGGGACAAATGAGCTCCCAGGACCTTTTCCAGACCGACACCCCCGGGCCCGCGCGCGACGACCCGAACGCGCCGCTGGCCGAGCGCCTGCGCCCGCATACCCTGGCCGACGTCGTCGGGCAAACGCACTTATTGGGCCCCGGCAAGCCGCTACGGCTCGCCTTCGATTCCGGCAAGCTGCATTCGATGATCCTGTGGGGGCCGCCGGGGGTGGGCAAGACCACGCTGGCGCGACTGACCGCGCAGGCCTTCGGCGCCGACTTCATTGCGATTTCGGCCGTACTGTCGGGCGTCAAGGACATCCGCGAAGCGGTCGAGCGCGCGCGCATGAACCAGACCATGGCCCGCACGACCATCCTGTTCGTCGACGAAGTCCATCGCTTCAACAAGGCGCAGCAGGACGCCTTCCTGCCGCACGTCGAATCGGGGCTCTTCACCTTCATCGGCGCCACCACCGAGAACCCCTCGTTCGAAGTCGTCGGCGCGCTGTTGTCGCGCGCCCAAGTCTACGTGCTGAAGTCGCTCACGCCCGAGGAGCTCGGCCAGCTGATGCAGCGCGCCCTCAAAGAACTGCCCGACCTGAAGCTGGGCGAGGGCGTCGACAGGCTGCTGGCCGCCTACGCCGACGGCGACGCCCGCAAGCTGTTGAACCTGCTGGAGCAGCTCGACACCGCCGCGCGTAGCTCCCAGGTGAAGGAAGTCGACGCCGCCTTCGTCGAAAACGCCCTGGCGCAGTCGCTGCGCCGCTTCGACAAGGGCGGCGAGAATTTCTACGACCAGATTTCCGCGCTGCACAAAAGCGTGCGCGGCAGCGACCCCGACGCCTCGCTCTACTGGTTTGTGCGCATGCTCGACGGCGGTGCCGACCCGCGCTACCTCGGCCGGCGGCTGATCCGCATGGCGAGCGAGGACATCGGTCTGGCCGATCCGCGCGCGCTGCGCCTGGCGCTCGACGCCGTCGAAACCTACGAGCGGCTGGGCACACCCGAAGGCGAGCTGGCGCTGGCCGAAGCCTGCCTCTACATGGCCTGCGCGCCCAAGAGCAACGCCGTCTACGTCGCCTACAACGCCGCGCGCGCCTTCGTGCAGTCCAACCCTTCCAACGACGTTCCCATCCACCTGCGCAACGCGCCCACCAAGCTGATGAAGGAACTCGGATACGGCCGCGCCTACCGCTACGCCCACGACGAGCCCGAAGCCTACGCTGCCGGCGAACGCTACTTCCCCGACGATATCGAAGAGCAGACCTGGTACCACCCCACCCCGCGCGGGCTCGAAGGCAAGATCGCCGAGAAGCTGGCGCATTTGAGAAAGCTGGACGAGGAAGCGGGGAAGGAATAGGTTGGCTGTTTCGCCGCCGGCATCGCCATGGAAAGGCGCACTGCGAAGCACTCTTCGTGCTCGATCAAGTACCAAGAAGCGCAATCAAAAAATCTGCCGTGACCCGCACCCGCAGAATATGCCTCAGGTCGCGGTGATACGTGATCCAAACCTCATGCCGGGGCAAGGGTGCGTGCTGCAGAATTCGTACAAGGCCGGGATGGGTGTCCGCCAGAACACAGGGTTGAATCGATATCCCGAGCCCGCCCACCGTGGCCCTCAGGCGACTGGTTGTACTGTCGCTTTGCAGGATGCGATGGCCTGGCGTCGCATGATCGAGCAGCCAAATATTCTCCGGCAGACCCGCCAGTTCATCCCCATAACTGATGATGCGATGACTCAACAGGTCCGATTCGTTTTCGGGCCGATCATGTGTCTGCAGATATTCCCGACTGGCATAAAGCCCCATCTCCATGCGCGTCAACTGACGCGCGACCAGGTCAGCGTCTTTAGGGCGAAACAGACGCACGGCGATATCGGCTTCCCCGCGCGTGAGGTCAGCGGTGCGTGACGATACATTGAGGATCAGCCGAAGGTTCGGATACTGGCGATAGAACGTGTCCAGATGGGGGATGAGCACCTCGTTGCACAAGCCCTCGGGCAAGGCCAAGCGGACACTCCCGCGCAATTGCTGGAAATCGCCCTCGACCATGCGTTGGATGCTTTGCACCCCGCTTTGCATCAGTTGCGCCTGCTCCAACACCCACGCACATTCGTGCGTCAGCGTGAGTCCCTTTTTGTGACGCTGAAAAAGTCTGAGCCCGAGCGCTGCTTCCAGGGCGTCGATGTGCCTGCCGACCGTGGGCTGGTTGGAGTGCAGGCGTTTTGCTGCCGCCGACAGGCTTCCCGACTCGGCGGCGGCCAGGAAGTAACGCAAGTCGTCCCAGTTCAAGTTATTCATATATGAATTAATGTGGTTCATGGATCGTTGTAGATGGTTATTCTATGAATAATCTAGCATGCGGCTTCGATATAAAAAAGGAGCGCATCGTGGCTACGCAGGTCGATCATGCAGAAATAAAGCTGGGCCAGATTCTTACGATGCTGCTGTCTGCGGCAGCGGTCGTACTGGAGGAATCTGCCTACCTTGTCGTCTTGGGAGGCGTGTTTCTGGTGACCGCCGTGTATCGCCCGCTCAGTCCGTTCGTTCTCGTCTACCGGCATGTCGTCCAACCCCTGGGGTTGATCCGGTCAGACTATCGCCTGGACAACATTCAATCGCACGCCTTCGGTCAGTTCATCGGTGCAATTACAGTAATGCTCGCCCTGGCACTGCTTTACATGGGGTATCGCCCAGCGGGATGGGGTATCGTCTGGGTTCTGTTTGGCCTGACGCTCGTTTCCTATCTGGGCTGGTGTGTCGGCTGCTTTCTGTATTACCAGTTGTATCGCCTTGGACTCCGGGGTTTCTTCAGCCACGCGCCGACGGATGGCGCCGCGCGGCGAGGGCAGCGGCCGGGGAAATAACAGGGGAGGTCATGGACGCACAACAGCACAAGCAACAGATTCAGACGGCATTTGATACCGTGGCGGAGGGCTACGATCATCCTTCGCTGCCGTTCTTCCCGCAAACGGCGCAGCGAATGTGGCAGCATCTGTCGCCGCCACCGAACGCCCGCTGCCTGGATGTCGCGACTGGGACCGGCATGATGGCGCTCGAGGCGGCAAGGCAGCTGCCGGCCGGCTCGGTCGTTGGGGTCGACCTGTCCGACGGTATGCTGCGCCAGGCGCGGGCCAAGGCGCAGGCTCAACACCTGCACAATGCCACCTTTCGCCAGATGGATGTGGATGACCTGGATTTCTCCCAGGATCATTTCGATATCGCCACCTGTAGTTTCGGCCTGTTTTTCATGGACGACATGGAAGGTGCAATGCGCCGTATCGCGCGCACCGTGAAGCCCGGCGGGAAAATTGCCATCAGCAGCTTCACGGAAACCGCCTTCTCCCCCTTTACCCAGGCCTTCCTGTCCCTTTATGAGGATTTCGGGAAAGAGGCCCCACCCTTGTCCTGGCAACGTCTGGCGCAAGTCGGGGTGATCGAAAACATCTACCGCGCTGCAGGCCTGACCGATCTCGTTTTTTATCATGAACCGCTGGGTTATGCGCTTCAATCCGAACAACAATGGTGGGATGTGGTCTGGAACGCCGGGTTCAGAGGGCTGCTTAACCAGTTGAGCGATAGCGAGCGGGAGAGGTTCAAGGCGCAGCATCTGAAAACGGTGCGCGCGCTGTGCCGGGAAGGAAAAAACTGGCTGGATACCGGCGTGATCATCGCTATCGGGAAAAAGCAGCACTTGAAAGTTGAGTAGCGCGTTCACCTTCTCTGGAGACCCGGTTTTGCTTCCAGCTCTGAGTGCCGTCGTTGCAGTTCAGCTTAATTTCGGATCCGCCATTTCTAAAAGTCCATAAATGGACTATATTTCATCGTCAGTATGAAATGCTACGAGGTGGCCGACATGCAAAACACCGTCCGGGCAGCCGAGGCCCGCACCCAACCGAGCCACCGCGCGATGTCGGTCGCCGGCCTGCGCGCCTTCTTCAACATCGCGCGCGACTGGGGACTGAGCATCGACGAGCAGATGGTGCTGCTGGGCGCGCCCGGACGTTCGACCTTCTTCAAATGGAAATCCGCCCCCGAGGCGGCCGACCTCAAGCGCGACACCCTCGAGCGCCTGTCCTACCTGCTGGGCATCTACAAGGCGCTGCAGATCCTGCTGCCGGCCGCGACGGCGGCCGACGCCTGGGTGAAGAAGCCCAACAGCGCGCCGCTCTTCGGCGGCAGGAGCGCGCTCGACCGCATGCTGGGCGGCAACGTCGCCGACCTGATCGCGGTGCGCCAGTATCTGGATGCCCTCCGTGGTGGTTGGGCCTAGGCGCGGCTGGGCTTGAGCTACCCGACCGCGCGCCTGAAGTGGACCCCGGCCTGGCGGGTGATCCCCAGCCGCTTTCCGTCCGTCGGCCTGTTCGAGCGCGTGGCCAGTCCCGAGGATTTCGACGTCCTCTACGCGCTGGAAGCCATGACCAACGACCGCATCCGCGACGAAGTCGGCGAGATCAGCCTGGTGCCTGCGGAAGAGCGGCTGTTCGGCCCCGGCAGCACCTGCATCATGGCGGCCTTCACCCATCTCAACCCGCAGGGCAGCCGTTTCAGCGACGGCCGCTACGGCGTGTTCTATTGCGCCCGCACGCGCGACACCGCCATCGCCGAAACCCGCCATCATTCGGCCCGCTTCATGGCGGCCACCCAGGAACCGTCCATGCGGCTGCAGATGCGGCTCTACAGCGTGGACGCCCAGGGCCGGGCGGTCGACCTGCGCAAGGCCAGCCGGGCCGATCCCGGCATCGTCGATCCCGACGACTACGGCCATGCCCAGGGCATCGGGCGGCAGCTGCGGGCCGAGGGGGCGCACGGCATCCTGTATCCCTCGGTACGCCACCCCGGCGGCGAATGCCTGGCGGCCTTGCGCACGGACATCGTCAAAAACTGCCTGCATGCCGCCTATCTGGAATACAACTGGAACGGCCGGAGCATCGATGCCGTGTTCGAAGTCGCCCAGCTGCTATGACGGCGGCGCGCGGCCGGTATTGCATTCCATGTAAGGAATCGGCCGCATCCCCGACAAGCATGCAGGCACACACGCATCCTCATTCCACCTGGAGACCCTCATGCTCAAACGCATCCTCGTCATCGCCGCACTCGCCCTCAGTCAACCCGTCCTGGCCGACAGCCACGCGCCCTGGGGCAGCGCCAAGGTGCTGGACATCCAGTATGCGAAACAGAAAGTCGTCTACGACGCAGCCGTCAACTTAGTTGAGGCGCTGACCAGCGTACTGGATCGCGCCAGCTACCTGAGTGCGATCAACGGTGCCGATCCGTTCGACAACAAGATCGTCATCGTCCTGCATGGCAATGAGATCCCCTTCTTCGCCATCAGGAACTACGCCAAGTACAAAGACCTGATGGACCGCGCGCAAAGCCTGACCGTGGGCGGCATCATCGAATTCAGGATGTGCAGGATCGCCGCCAAGGGCCATGGCTTCGAACCCGAGGACATCCACGGCTTCGTCTCCATGGTGCCGATGGGCGACGCCGAGATCGTCCGGCTGCAGCAGGAAGGCTATGCCTACATGCGCTGACGCGCCTGCAGGTCCGGATGGTCGGGCAGCCGCTCGGGCAGCGCGTCGCGAATCTGTTCCGGCGTCATGTCGTGGGCCGAGGTGTTCACCAGGGGCGAGAACAGCGGCGCGAACACCTTGAGCCCGACGTGCCGTCCCAGCTTGCGGTAGCTCTCGAACTGGTTCTCGTCGAAGAACTGGTCGCTCGTCGACTCGTGGGGAAAGCTGCGGTGGCAGTCGGCATATTCGCGCACGTCGCTTGATTCGTCGCCGCTCTGCGACGCCTTGATGTAGATCAGGATGCCCGGCTGCGCCCCGTTCGGATAGCGGATGCAGCCGACCGCGAAATGCGCCTGGCAGTGCTTGCGCTTGCCCTTGGGCGGCCGCAGCGCCGCCAGGTCGATTTCGATTCCCACGCCGAAATCCGCCGAGCACTTGCGGATGGCGTTGGCCAGGTCCTCGAACTGGTAGTCCGGATCGCAGCCGGCATCCACCGCCACCACGACATGGCAGCGCCGCCGCACCAGTTCGTAGATGCCCAGGTTTTCGAAATGGCCGCCGTCCGACACGTTGAGGAAGCTGGCGCAGCTGTCCAGCATGCCGAACACTTCCTTGAGCAGGGCCACGCCGCCGAAGCGCGGGCTGGCCTTGCGCCACGCCTTGGGGTGGCGCGGATTGCCGCACCAGCGCCCCAGGCGGACGTTGAACACGCTCAACAGCGCCGACAGCGCGGCCGAGGTGTGGTAGCCCATGTTGGGATTGGCCGCCGCGCCCGAGGTGGCGACCACGTTGCCCAGCAGGATGCCGCCGGGCGGATTGAAAAAGGAAAACTGGTTGGCCGCGTATTCCTCGGTGAGGCGATAGGCGCCGATGCGGTCGCCTTCCGAATCCCAGAACTCGAACCCGGTGTGGAAGGGCGTGAAGGCGAAGGCGGCGGCCCGGCGCGTCTGCCAGGCCAGGTCCTCGCCGCCGTTCAGGTTCATCGCCGCGTTGACGATGGGAAAGGGCCGCTGGTTGCCCAGCACAGACAGCGGCAGGTCGTCGCCGGGATCGAAGCCGGTGAACGGATGGGGCTTGCGCACGATCCTGATCGGCAGCGTTTGGCCCACGCGCGTGGCGCCCAGGTAGCAGCGCGTCAGGCGGTTGCGGTAGAAGCCGTTGAGCGAGAACAGGTTGATGTCGATCCGCCAACCCAGCAGGCCGAACACTGCCGCGCAGACGCCGCCCACCCACAGCACATTGCCCATGTCCACCCGGCCGAGATTGAGCAGCGACGCATGCAGGATGGGGCCGAACGGTCCCGCCGCCGCGATCGGTACGCAGGCGTCGCACAGCCGCTCGGGACTGGCCAGCACCGTATTCAACACACTGGCCAGCCCGATCGCCAGGCCGACAATGAACACATAGGGCGCCACCACCACCACACGATTCAACAGGGGTGTGCCCTTGCCCGACTTGCGCCGGTCCCCGGTGAGCGAACTCTTGCCCAGCAGCACCCCGCCGATGCTGGTGGCCGCCCAGGCCAGGCCGCCCGCCAGCGCCAGCCCCGCCAGCCATTTCACCAGCGGCGCGGCATACAGCGTGACCGCGAACAGGCCCAGCCAGGCCAGCGCCGCCAGCAGGATGAAGCCGCCCAGGCGCGCCCACCATTCGCGGTTCTGGTCCGTGTACAGCCGCTTCATCATCCCGATGTGCAGCGTCACCACCGTCGAAAAACTCAGCAGCACCAGCGGCGTGCCGAACGTGGTCGCGTAGGCCACGCCGCCTACTTCGGGCAGATCCGCGGCCCCCCTGCGCAGGCAGTAGAACAACACCCCGCCCAGCGCGCCCGCCAGCAGCGTCCAGGGCAGCTGCCAGGCGAAACGGGCCAGCCCCGCGCCCCATTCGACCAGTTCAGCCAGCGTCTCGCGCAGGCGCGCGGGATCGTTGCGCGCCGCCCACAGCGCCATCAGCTTGCCCAGCGCAGTCAGCGCAATATTGCTGCCGCCGCTCTTGATCCAGAACACCACCAGCCAGGGCGCCAGATACCCCAGCATCGTCCATGTCACCCAGTCCTGCAGCGAATAGTCGGCGGCCGGGGCATGCGCCTGCAGCGCCAGCGCGAACAGCCACGCCGAGACCAGCGACGGCACCACGATCAGGCCGATGATGAAGCCCGGCCCGGTCGAATTGAACCGGTCGCCCTTGTTGAAGCGCATCAGGCTCATCGCGCAGGCGCCGATTGCAATCAGCAGCGGCCCGATCGCCATCCCGAACAGCACAGGCAGCCCGGTGTCGGCCAGCGGCGTGGCCAGCGCGAACCCCAGCGGATCGGCCAGCCAGCGGCTCCAGTTCAGCAACACATACGGCAACGTCAACAGCGCGCCGAAGAAGGCCACGAGGATCAGCTGGTTCAGCAGCAGGTTGCGCAGATAGGTCGAGATCGCCGCCAGCGAATCGCCCGAAAACAGCCCCAGCCTGGGCGTGAGGTAATTGCTGTAGCGACGCAGAAAGCGCAGCGACGGATGCTCGGGCGGGCAATCCGACGCGATCGTACCCGCCGCGCACCAGGGCCGCGATTCGCCGGACAGTTCGAGCTCCACCGCCGCCAGCGCATCCGCCACCGACTGCCCCGGCTTGCGGCTGCGAAAAATCAGCGTCGACAGCCAGGCCCCGATATAGCCGCCGCCCGACACCGTCGACAGATAGTCGAACGCGCGCAGCAGCCGCAGCCGCGCCAGCGCCTGGATCACTCCCAGGCAAAACGTCGCGCTGCGAATTCCCCCACCGGAAAAAGCCAGCCCCACCAGTTGCGCTCGATCCGCGCACGCCTCGGCGCTTTGCTGCGGATCGTTCGCCTGCGGCCGCAACTGCGCGATCTCGTCGCGCAACACCCTGGAAAACGCGTCGCTGGGCGTATCCGTATTCGTATCCATGCTTCCCCCTTGTGCAGATAGCCGGCTCCGCTCCCGGTGTTCTTTTATTGATTTTTCGGTATTAGAGCAGGTTGGCGAGGTCCGTGGAAACCGGGGCGAAGGAGGCACGTGTCAAAGCAAGGTTCGACTACCTGGCGGGATATGCGAAGATTCGGCTGACAACAAAAACAGGGGGTGTCTTGGCGCCACAGCCGGAACAAGAAGCGAGGGGGAATATCGATGTGCTGCTGGAGGCGGCAGGCTGGCACGTCTGCGACGCATCCGCCGCCAACATCCACGCCGCGCGCGGCGTCGCCATTCGCGAATTCCCGCTGCCCGGTCACGGCTTTGCCGACTATCTGCTGTATGTGGACGGCAAGGCTGCCGGGGTGATCGAGGCCAAGAAGGAGGGTGTGACCCTCACCGGCGTCGAAACCCAGTCCGACAAATACATCCAGGGCCTGCCCGCTGGCCTGCCATGCTGGCGTAAGCCGCTGCCGTTTTCCTACCAGTCCACCGGCGTCGAAAACCGTTTCACCAACGGTCTCGACCCCACGCCGCGCTCGCGCCCGGTGTTCGCCTTCCACAAGCCCAAGTTGCGGGCTGAATAATGCCAAGCTGCTTTTGAGCTGATAGCTATTCAAAACGTAGTTAAACAGGAATTTAATAATGACAAGCATCCAACAACGCGCCGCACTGCAAAGCCAGATCTGGAAAATCGCCAACGATGTCCGAGGCGCAGTCGACGGCTGGGATTTCAAGCAATACGTGCTCGGCACCCTGTTTTATCGCTTCATCAGCGAGAACTTTGCCAGCTACATCGAAGGCGGAGACGACAGCATCCAGTATGCCGAGCTGCCCGACAGCGTCATCACCCCGGAAATCAAAGACGACGCCATCAAGACCAAGGGTTATTTCATCTACCCCACCCAGCTTTTTGCCAAGGTCGCTGCCAGCGCCAACACCAACGAGAGCCTGAACACCGAACTGGCCACCATCTTTGCCGCCATTGAAGCGTCCGCCAACGGCTACCCATCGGAGCAGGACATCAAAGGTCTGTTTGCCGACTTCGACACCACCAGCAACCGCCTCGGCAATACCGTCAAAGACAAAAACGCCCGCCTGGCCGCCGTGCTCAAAGGCGTGGCCGAGCTGGATTTCGGGCATTTTGACGCCAGCCACATCGACCTGTTTGGCGACGCCTACGAGTTCCTGATCTCCAACTACGCCGCCAACGCCGGCAAATCGGGTGGCGAGTTCTTCACGCCGCAACATGTGTCAAAGCTGATTGCCCAGCTCGCCATGCACAAGCAATCCAGCGTCAATAAGATTTACGACCCGGCCTGCGGCTCCGGCTCGCTGCTGCTGCAAGCCAAAAAGCACTTTGACGCCCACATCATCGAAGACGGTTTTTTCGGCCAGGAGATCAACCACACCACCTACAACCTGGCACGGATGAACATGTTCTTGCACAACATCAACTACGACAAGTTCAACATCCAGCTGGGCAATACCCTGATCGCCCCGCACTTTGGCGACGATAAACCCTTCGACGCCATCGTCACCAACCCGCCGTATTCGGTGAAATGGATCGGCAGCGACGACCCCACCCTGATCAATGACGAACGCTTTGCCCCGGCAGGCGTGCTTGCGCCCAAGTCCAAAGCCGACTTTGCCTTTGTGCTGCACGCGCTCAGCTACCTTTCAAGCCGTGGCCGCGCAGCCATCGTCTGCTTCCCCGGCATCTTCTACCGGGGCGGGGCTGAGCAGAAAATCCGTCAGTATCTGGTGGATCACAACTACGTCGAAACCGTCATCTCGCTCGCGCCCAACCTGTTCTTCGGCACCACCATCGCCGTGAACATCCTGGTGTTGTCCAAACACAAAACCGACACCACCACCCAGTTCATTGATGCCAGCAGACTGTTCAAGAAGGAAACCAACAACAACGTGCTGCTGGACGCGCACATCAAAGAGATCATGGAGGTGTTCGACAGCAAGGCGAATGTGGATCACTTTGCCCAATCGGTGAGCTTTGAAGCCATCGCCGCTAACGATTACAACCTGTCGGTCAGCAGCTATGTGGAAGCTGAGGACACTCGCGAAGTGGTGGATATTGCCGAACTCAATGCCGAGCTGAAAACGACCGTCGCCAGGATCGGTAAGCTACGGGCGGAGATCGATGTCATCGTGGCCGAGATCGAAGGTGAGGAATTGGAGGCATGAGTAGCATGAACTTTATGTACAAGCTGCTAGGTGGGGTTGCGGTGGAGTGGAAGGCGCTGGGGGATGTTATTAAATTAGAAAAAGGCAGGCAGTTAAATAAAGAATTGCTATCCGAGAATGGACTTTATCCCGCATATAACGGGGGCATTTCTCATTCCGGTTTTACCGACACTTACAACTACACTGAAAACACAACCATAGTGAGCCAGGGTGGGGCATCTGCGGGCTTTGTCAATTTCGTTACTTCAAAGTTTTACGCTAATGCTCACTGTTATGTCGTGCTTCCGAAAACTGAAGTAGTTAAAAATAGGTATGTTTATCACCTATTGAAGCTTAATCAGGAAAAACTAACTAATAAACAGCACGGCGCAGGTATACCTGCATTGCGACCTAGTGAAATTTTAGATATCCACATCGCCATCCCTTGTCCGCACAACCCTGAAAAATCGCTTGAAATCCAGACCGAAATTGTCCGTATTCTGGACGCCTTTACCGAGCTGACCGCCGAGCTGACCGCCGAGCTGACCGCCGAGCTGACCGCCCGAAAAAAACAATACAACTACTACCGCGACCAGTTGTTGAATTTTGAACAAAGGGAAGCGGAGTGGAAGACGTTGGGGGATTTGGCCGAAAATCTTGACTCGATGCGAAAGCCAATCACAAGTAGCTTAAGAGAGCCGGGCGATATTCCGTACTATGGCGCATCCGGGATTGTCGATTACGTTAAAGACTACATTTTCGACGAGGACTTATTGCTTGTCTCTGAAGATGGTGCCAATTTGTTGGCGCGTAACACGCCAATAGCTTTTAGTGTCAGCGGAAAAAGCTGGGTGAATAACCATGCCCACGTTCTTAAATTCGAGACATACGCTGAGCGTAGATTCGTTGAATACTATTTGAACAGTATTGATTTGACGCCTTACATCTCCGGCGCGGCTCAACCAAAATTGAATAAGAAGAGTTTGGAGAGCATCAGCATCCCTAACCCTTCCCCCAAAGAAAAAGAGCGCATCGTTTCCATCCTCGATAAATTCGACGCTTTGACTAACTCCATCACCGAAGGCTTACCCCGCGAAATTGCATTGCGGCAAAAGCAATACGCGTATTACCGCGATTTGCTGTTGAGCTTCCCCAGGCCGGAAGAGGTGGAGGCATAACATGGGCAAGACGCTGACCGAAATCGCCCAGCAACTTAAGAATGCCGACAAGAAGGTGCAGCTGATCTATGGCTTCAACGGCATGGGTAAGACGCGCCTGTCGCGCGAGTTCAAGCAGATGGTTGCGCCCAAATCCAATGACGGTGAAGGCGATGGCGAGGCCGATCAGCCCGAGTTGTCGCGCAACAAGATCCTGTATTACAACGCCTTCACCGAAGACTTGTTTTATTGGGATAACGATCTGGAAGAAGACGCTGAGCCCAAGCTGAGGATTCAGCCCAACACCTTCACGGATTGGGTGCTGAAGGATCAAGGTCAGGACATGAACGTCATCACGACCTTTCAGCGTTATACCAACGACAAGCTAACGCCGCACTTTAATGCAGAGCGTAAAGACGATAAAACCGGAGAGGTCATTGCAAAGGTCTTCTCGGAAGTTACTTTCACGATGGAGCGCGGCGATGCGACGCATTCTGGAAATCTGAAAATCTCCAAGGGCGAAGAAAGTAATTTCATCTGGAGTATTTTCTACGCGCTGCTTGAACAAGTGATCGGCGTTCTCAACATTGCCGAGCCTAGTGATCGAGAAACCGACCAATTCAACCAGCTTGAATATGTGTTCATTGATGATCCGGTCAGCTCTCTGGATGATAACCATTTGATTCAGTTGGCCGTGGACTTGGCGCAGCTGGTCAAATTAAACGATTCCAATGTCAAGTTCATTATCTCGACGCACAACCCACTTTTCTTCAATGTGCTTTGCAACGAGTTTGGTAGCGATGAAAAAACTGAGCGCTACAGCTGGAAATCAAAATGGTTCAGCAAGTCACGATTGGAGAAAAATGGTGATGGCAGTCTTCATCTAGCAGAGCAGCCAAACGATTCTCCTTTTGCATATCACCTGCACCTGATATCGCAGCTTGAGGAAGCCATAAAAAGTGGGCAGATCGAAAAATATCACTTCAACCTGCTCCGGAATATTCTCGAAAAGACGGCAACATTTCTTGGGTATAAAAGATGGGAACACCTTCTGCCGGAAACAGACGATGGCTTGCCTAATCCGTATGCAAAGCGAATTGTGAACTTCTCAAGTCATTCGAAGCACGCTGCCGAAGAAGTGTCACCACTGAAGCCAGAAGAGAAGCAGGTTCTGGAAAAATTGGTCAAGCACGTTGTCGAGCGCCATCGATTTTGGCAGGAAAAAATTACATGATCGAATACAACCCCATCGCCGAATCGAAAAACTTCATCGTTCTGGATAAATACACCCAAGAGTGGAAGGTCGCAGAAAGCTACCAGAGCGAAGGCGATCTGGAGCGCGAATTCATCCAGGATTTGAAAAATCAGGGTTTTGAATTTTTGCCCGGCCTGAACACACCTGAGGCCTTGCTGACCAATGTGCGCGTGCAGCTGCAAACGCTCAACAATGTGCAGTTTACGGAGGGTGAGTGGCTGCGCTTTGTGGAAACCTGGCTGGACAAGCCCAGTGATGGCATCGTCGAGAAAACCCGCAAGATTCACGACGACTATATCCACGACTTTGTCTTCGACGATGGCCGCATCCAGAACATCTACCTGCTGGACAAAAAAAACATCGCTCGCAACAAGCTGCAGGTGATCAAACAGTTTGAGCAGACGGGCAGCCACGCCAACCGCTATGACGTGACGATTCTGGTCAATGGTTTGCCGCTGGTACAGGTAGAGCTGAAGAAGCGCGGCGTGGCGATCCGTGAAGCCTTCAACCAAGTGCACCGCTACAGCAAGGAAAGCTTCAACAGCGAGCACTCCTTGTTCAAGTATTTGCAGCTGTTCGTGATCTCCAACGGCACCGACAGCCGTTACTTTGCCAACACCACGCAGCGCAACAAAAACAGCTTCGACTTCACCATGAATTGGGCGAATGCGGACAACAGTCTGATCAAAGACCTGAAGGACTTTACGGCCACCTTCTTCCAGAAGCACACCATGCTCAATGTGCTGCTGCATTATTCGGTGTTTGATGTCAGCAACACGCTGCTGGTGATGCGCCCTTACCAGATTGCGGCCACTGAGCGCATTCTGTGGAAGATCAACAGCGCCTGGCAGGCCAAAAACTGGAGCAATACGGAAAGCGGTGGCTTCATCTGGCACACCACCGGCTCGGGCAAGACGCTGACCAGTTTTAAGGCGGCGCGCTTGGCCACCGAGCTGGATTTCATCGACAAGGTGTTTTTCGTGGTGGACCGCAAGGATCTGGACTACCAGACCATGAAGGAATACCAGCGCTTTTCACCGGACAGCGTGAATGGGTCTGACAGCACTGCAGGCCTCAAGCGCAACCTGGACAAGGACGACAACAAGATCATCGTCACCACCATCCAGAAGCTCAACAACCTGATGAAGAGCGAAGGTGAGCTGCCTATCTACGGCAAGCAGGTGGTCTTCATTTTTGATGAATGCCACCGCAGTCACTTTGGCGAGGCTCAGAAGAACCTGAAGAAGAAGTTCAAGAAGTTCTATCAGTTTGGCTTTACCGGCACGCCGATCTTCCCTCAAAACGCCCTGGGCGCCGAAACCACCGCCAGCGTGTTTGGCCGCGAATTGCATTCGTATGTGATCACCGATGCGATTCGCGATGAGAAGGTGCTGAAGTTCAAGGTCGACTACAACGATGTACGACCGCAGTTCAAGGCCATTGAAACTGAGCAGGATGAGAAGAAGCTCAGCGCGGCGGAAAACAGGCAGGCCTTATTGCACCCCGACCGCATCCGCGAGATCACCCAGTACATCCTAAACAACTTCCGGCAGAAAACCCACCGCCTGCAAGCAGGCAATAAAGGTTTCAACGCTATGTTCGCGGTAAGCAGCGTGGACGCTGCCAAGCTGTACTACGAGTCCTTCAGGGAACGACAGAAGGGCAGCGACAAGCCGCTGAGGGTGGCCACCATTTTCTCGTTTGCGGCTAACGAGGAGCAGGATGCGGTCGGCGACATTCAGGACGAAAGCTTTGATGTTTCTGCCATGAACAGCAGCGCCAAAGAGTTCTTGAGCGCGGCCATTGCAGACTACAACGCGCTGTTCAAGACCAACTTCAGTGTGGATAGCAATGGCTTTCAAAATTACTACCGCGATCTGGCCAAGCGCGTAAAGGGTGCGGACGATAGCGGCAAGAGACTTCCTGCCAATGAACAAGTTGATCTGCTGATCGTGGTGGGCATGTTCCTTACCGGCTTTGATGCCCCCACGTTGAACACCTTGTTTGTGGACAAGAATCTGCGCTACCACGGCCTGTTGCAGGCCTATTCGCGCACCAACCGCATTTTTGACGCCACCAAAACCTTCGGCAATATCGTCACTTTCCGCGATCTGGAGCAGGCGACCATCGATGCCATCACCCTGTTCGGCGACAAGAACACCAAGAACGTGGTGCTGGAGAAGAGCTACAAGGAATACATGGAGGGCTTCACCGATGTGACCACCGGTGAGGCGCGGCGTGGCTTTGTAGACGTGGTGAAGGAGCTGGAAGCGCGCTTTCCCGACCCCGCCGCCGTTGAAAAGGAATCTGACAAAAAGGCTTTTGCCAAGCTGTTTGGCGAGTATTTGCGCGTGGAGAACGTGCTGCAGAACTATGACGAGTTCGCCAGCCTGAAGGCCTTGCAAGATCTCGATATGGACGACGCGGCGGCTGTAGAGGCGTTCAAGGCCAAGCACTATTTAAGCGATGAAGATCTGGCGGCGCTACAAGCGATCAAAATACCGGCTGAACGGAAAATTCAGGATTACCGTTCAACCTACAATGACGTGCGCGACTGGCTGCGCCGGGGAAAAGCTTCCGCCGAGAAGGAAAAATCCACCATCGACTGGGATGACGTTGTCTTTGAGGTGGATCTGCTCAAATCGCAGGAAATCAACCTGGATTACATTCTGGAGCTGATTTTCGAGCACAACAAGAAAACCAGAAGCAAATCAGAACTGGTGGATGAAGTACGCCGGGTGATTCGCGCTAGCCTGGGCAACCGGGCCAAAGAGAGCTTGTTGGTGGACTTCATCAATCAGACCGATCTGGATCAGATTGGCGACAAGGCCAGTGTGATTGACGCCTTCTTCACCTTTGCCCAGGCGGAACAACAGCGTGAGGCGCAAGAGCTGATCAGCTCCGAGAACCTGAATGCGGATGCGGCCCGGCGCTATATCGCCACCTCGCTAAAACGGGAATTTGCCAGTGACAATGGCACTGAGCTCAATGCAGTTCTGCCCAAGATGAGCCCGCTAAACCCACAATATCTGACAATAAAGCAAAGCGTGTTTCAGAAAATCTCTGCTTTCGTTGAGAAGTTTAAAGGCGTGGGGGGGCGGGTTTAATTGGACCGTTCCAGCTGCTTGGTGGAGTCCAAATTGGTTTGCGGCACCGGAGGCTTTCTGCTGGCGGCGCACGATTATGTGGTGAAGCACTACCCCAACATGACGTCGGCGGAGAAGAAGCTGCGCGGCGAAAGCTTCAAGGGCTGGGAGCTGGTGCAGGCCATCGCCCGGCTGTGCGCGATGAACATGCTGCGGCACGGCATGGGCAGCGAGGAATTCGAGCCGATTGCAGTGGGCGATTCGCTGGCCGCCGACCCCAGCGAACGCTTCGACGTGGTGCTGACCAATCTACCCTTCGGCAAGAGGAGCAGCACGACGATTGTTGGAGAAGAGGGCAGCCTGGACATCTTCTGGCTCAAGGACGAATCGCTGTCCGATTCCGACAACCTGCCGGCGCCGGAAGTGATCGCGGCGGAGATCGTGGAGGATTTGGAGGCGGCTCTGGAACAGTTTCGGGAGATATTGGCGGATATGGGGCCGGAAGTGGTCGCCGAGGATGCTAGTGCATGATGGATGTGGTGATCGGCATTGATGTTCAGGCAGCAAGAGGTTGCCCATACGCTGTGCTGGATGAGTCTTCGAGGGTGGTGGACTCAGGATGGTTAGGCACTGGGGATATAGGTAAGTCGGTACAGGAATTATCGGCCCGCTATCCAGACGCACTGTTTGCTATCGATGCGCCACGTATGGCGCTGCCGACACCGCGCGCATGGTTTTGGCGCAATAAAAGGTGGGGGCGTGCAACCGGAAATGAGGTTGGGAACGGCCGCCATTGCGAGGTGGTGATTGCCGCGCATCGACTTGCTAACCCGCAGTGGACCCCGTTGTCTGAGGCTGCACCCGAATGGATGCAACACGGTTTCGCGATCTTTGAGGCATTGGACGGCCGGGCCCAGACATTGGAAGTGTTTCCATCGGCCAGCTATCGGATGCTGAGTGACACGAAGGAGTTGCGCGTAGATATGCCGCTTTCAGGGTTTCTGCCTGGCCCCAAGGACATGCTTGATGCTGTGGTGGCTGCACTAACAGGAATGGAGTTCCTGGCTGGGCGTGGCCAGGAAGTTGGCGGCGGTGATGGACTGGGCACCATTGTGTTGCCAAGGCGAATCGACAAACCGATCGATGCGGTACTGCACTGGCCTGGTAGTTAGAGGTATCACACACAAATATATAAGGGAGAAGGGTTGATGCCTAAAAAAACCATGTGGATGGTTCGCGCCGAGGTTGGTGGCAAATACTTTGAGGACTTCAAGGCCAAGTCCATCGTAGCCATCGGTTGGGTAGGGCTGGGCGACATGAAATCTCTGTCGAGCCGTGAGGCCTTTACACAGGCCGTGGCCAAGGCTTACCCGGAAATGAAAAAAATGCAGGTGGCCATATCCGCAGGTCAGCTTTATCGCTTCGCGCGTGAGATGAAAGTAGGTGATCGCGTGTTGACCTATGACCCATCTGGCCGTGTTTACCTGGTTGGCACGATCAACAGTGATTACTTCTACGATCCTTCTTTTATCGAGGATGACCCCAACTGCCGTCGCGTGGTCTGGGAGGGTGAGGTTTCTCGGGATCTTTTGTCGGTCAGCACAAAAAATAGCCTTGGTGCAATTTCCACTCTGTTCCTTTTGCCTGATGAGGCAGTTACTGAAATCGAGGCCCTGCTGGCGGGCAAACAACCGACCAAGACAGCCATCGAGCCAGAGGACGAGGAGGTGGCTGTCGGGACAATCCTCAAGGACATCCAGTCCAAGGCGTTCGAGTTCATTAAGGATAAGGTGAGCAAACTGGACTGGGAGGAGATGCAGCAACTCGTTGCCGGCATGCTTCAGGCTATGGGCTACAAGACCCGTATTTCACCGAGCGGCCCGGACCGAGGAAAGGATATCGTGGCTTCCCCCGATGGCTTCGGGTTTGAAAGTCCGCGCATCGTTGTCGAGGTGAAACATCGCACAGGTAGCCAGATGGGATCTCAGGAAATCCGGAGTTTTCTGGGTGGTCGGCACAAGGATGACAAGGGCCTTTATGTAAGCACCGGTGGCTTCACCAAGGATGCTCGCTACGAGGCAGAGCGGGCGAGTATTCCGCTTACGCTGATGGACTTGGATGATCTGGTGAAAGCCTTGCTGGAACACTACGAGAGAATGGGCATCGACAACCAGAGGCTGATTCCGCTACGCAAGGTTTATTGGCCAGCTTGACTTTGGCTTTTGGGCCAGAACAGTTTTGGGGGATTCTGGCCGATAAGGATATTGAAGGAACAATCGAAGCCTAGTCACCAGGGCTAGGGGGAAAAAATAATGTCCACCCTGATCCCAAGCTACTCTTCTTGCGCCGCCCGTATGACCGGTGGCGAACGCCGCTTCGCCCAACGCCTGGAATCCAAACTCGAAGACGACTATCTGTGTTGGTACGACGTGCCGATTGGGCAGTCGATGCGGCATCCGGATTTTGTGGTGTTGCACCCCAGGCGGGGCTTGCTGATCCTGGAGGTGAAGGACTGGAAGCTGGATACGATCCAGTCGATCACCAAGTCGGACGTCACCCTGCTGACTGACAAGGGATTGAAGCATGCGGCCAACCCGCTGGAGCAGGCCCGTCAGTACGCGCATGCCGTGACCAATGTGCTGGAAAAAGACCCGCAGCTGGTTTTCAGCAGTGGCCGCATGCAGGGCAAGCTGCTGTTCCCCTGGGCTTATGGGGTGGTACTCGCGAACATCAGCCGTAAACAGTTTGAAAGCACGGACCTGGGCGACGTGTTGGAACCCCACCGGGTGATCTGCCAGGACGAGATGGTCGACTCTGTGGAGATGGAAGCTTTCCAGAAACGGCTGTGGGACATGTTCACGGTGGGTGGTTACGGCAAACTGGGTTTGCCGCAGATCGACCGGGTGCGCTGGCACATGTTTCCCGATATCCGCCTGTCCGGAAATCAGGGCGAATTGTTTGGCGGAGAGGGGGTAGAACCTGCCGAGCTACCCGATATTTTGCGGGTGATGGATTTGCAGCAGGAGCAGCTTGCCCGCAGCCTGGGCGAAGGCCACCGCGTGATTCATGGGGTGGCGGGTTCCGGCAAGACCCTGATCCTGGGCTACCGGGCCGAATATCTGGCCAAGGTGTGTACCAAGCCCATCCTGATTCTTTGCTACAACAAGTCGCTGGCCAAGCGGCTGGAACACTGGATGCAGGAAAAGGGCGTGGCCGATAAGGTCGTCGTGCAGAATTTTCATGCCTGGTGCCATCGTCAGTTGACCGCCTATAACGTGGGGCTGCCGCAAGGTAATGCCAAACGGGAAGGCTATTGGGACGACTTGGTGGACAAGGTCATTCGCGGGGTGGATAGAAAGCTCATTCCTTCCGGGCAGTACGAGGCTGTGCTGATCGACGAGGGCCATGACTTCAGGCCGGAATGGTTCAAGCTGGTGGTGCAGATGGTTGATCCGCATACCAATTCGCTGCTGGTGCTGTACGACGATGCGCAGTCGATATACGACCACGGCGAGAAGCGCAATTTCAGCTTCAAGAGCGTGGGGGTGCAGGCGCAGGGGCGGACGACGGTTCTGAAGATCAACTACCGCAATACGCAGGAGGTTCTGGAATTTGCCGCCCGCTTTGCCAAGGAACTGCTTTCACCGTCGGAAGCGTCGGAGGATGGGGTGCCCCGGCTGGCGCCCGTGTCGGCTGGGCGTCATGGACCCAAGCCATTGTTGATCAAGCTGCCGACGCTGAAAGACGAGGCGAAATACATTGTCGAGCAATTCAAGGCGGCGCATCGGGATGGTACGGCGTGGAGAGACATGGCCGTCCTCTACCGGCATTGGGAGCCGGTCGGCAAAACTATCATCCGTGCCTTTGAGAACGCAGGCGTGCCGATCACAAGCCACAAGAACATGGAGTTCGGCGACAAGCAGGACACGGTGAAACTGATCACTTTCCACAGCAGTAAGGGGCTGGAATTCCCGCTGGTGGCGATACCGGATGTGAGTATTTCGACCGACGACGACAAGGCGGCAGAAGATGAGGCGCGGCTGCTTTACGTGGCGATGACGCGGGCGACCAAAGAATTGCTGGTTCTTGAGAGCGAAGCTGCTTGATGATTGATTACCGGATCGCCCTTTTAGAGAAGTATTTCCGCACATATCCAGACAGCCCAAGGCACCCGCATGCATGAAACGCTTTTCACCCGCCCCGAAGGCCGCATGCTGGGCATTGGCCTGGCGCTCACCGGCTTGATGCTGCTGGCGTTCGGGATCGGCTGGCACCTGTATCCGGACCGCGTCCTTCCCTACGCGATCATGACCGGGCTGAACCTGATCATCGGCCGCGAAGCGGGGATGTCCTTCGGCTATGCGAGCGGTTTCGGCCATGCCCAGGTGGTGCCCCTCAACATCCTGATCGAGACCATCCAGGTGCTGGTGATCTACCCGCTGTTCGTGCAGAGCACGCGGCATCTGATCCGGCTGCGTACCCTGGAGCCTTTCATCACGCGCATCCACCACGCGGCGCAGTCCGGCGGGGGCGTGGTGCGCAAGTTCGGCGTCGCCGGCCTGTTCGTTTTCGTGTTTGCGCCGTTCTGGATGACCGGTCCGGTGGTGGGGGCGATCATCGGGTTTCTGATCGGCCTGCGCCCGTGGGTGAATCTGGCCGTCGTGCTGGTGTCGACCTATGTCGCGATTGGCGTGTGGGCGCTGTTGCTGAACGAGCTCAATGTCTGGGCATCGGCCGTCAACCAGTACGCGCCTTACTTGTTGTTCCTCGCAATCCTGCTGATCGCTGCCGCGATGGAGTGGATGGGGCGGCACCGTGCGCACGGCTGAAAACGGCCATGGCTGGATACGCGCTGTTCCATTACGAACAGCAGAATATCGCTGCCGGTTATTCCCGATTCTTGAAATGAGAATGCTGACGGCCGACCACGAATTGAACCAATGAGCGCTTCGCCTGATCCCTACGCCCGAATCTTCCTGCTGAGCCACATGCGCGCCTACACCAGTCTGGCGGGGCATATTCTCGGCTCGCATCCGCAGATCAACGGCTATTACGAAATGCATCTCAGCTATGAGGATGCCGCCGCGCTGGATAGGCAGCTGGAGGCGTTTCGGCATGACGAGGTGCCAAAGCCGGGGAGCCGCTACCTGTTCGACAAGCTGTTGCACAACGACTATGTGCTGACGCCCGGGCGGCTGGGCGTGGCCGAACTCAGGGTGTTGATCGCGCTGGCGGAGCCGGCGCACACGATCAGGAGCATCGTGCACCTGTTCCGGCAGAAGCCGGATCCGGACCTGTATGCCTCGCCGGTGGAGGCGGCGCGCTACTACGTCGAGCGGGTGCGGGCGCTGGATGCCTTCTGCCAGACGAGCGCTTGGCCTTATTTCTATTTCGACGCGGAATTGCTGCAACGCGCGCCGGGGAAACTATTGCCCCGGCTGACGGACTGGCTCGCGCTGGATTCGCCCTTGAGCGAGCGGTATGAGGTGTTCGGCCAGACGGGTAAGCCGCGCCGGGGGGATACGTCGGCGCGGATGCGGAGCGGAAGCATCGACCAGACCCGAACGGATTATTCGCATGTCGTGATTCCCAAGGAGGCGCTGAGCCTGGCGCAGGCGGCCTACCGGGAATGCCGGGCGCGGATCATCGCGCGGGCGGCGGATTCGGCGACGCTTTAGATATACCAGGCGCCTTGAAGCGGCGCCACATTAAAACACCAGCTGATATCTCACCCCGGCGCCTTGCCCCAGGCGTTGCAGGAAGCCTTGATCGGTCAGTGTTTTCAGGGCGTACTGTACGGTCCTGCGCGGCAGTTGGGTCGCACTCACGATGCCGTTCACCTGTAAGCGTTGCTCCGGTCGCGATTTGAAACTTTGCAGCACGGCCGACGCGGTTTCCGACAGCTTTTGCAGGCGCACATACCGTGCGCGGGTGTGCTCCATGTCGTGCAATGCATCTTCCAGCATTTTCAGAAAGAACCAGGCCAGCGGTTCGTAGCGGTAGTGTGTCGGGTCAGCCTGAAACGTCCCCTGCGATACTTCATGCAGCACTGCGTAGTACTTTGCGCGGTTCTGCTCGATGCGCCTATCCAGTGCGACGTAGGGCATGACTGCGGCCAGCGGCTCGTCGTCCGATTGCAACAGCGCCAGAAGAAACAGCGCGCGTCCGATGCGTCCATTCCCATCCTGGAAAGGATGAATCGCCAGAAACCGAAACACGAATTCCGTTGCCGCCAGCAGCGGCCAGGTCGATTCGCGCCGGCTGGCGTTGTACCACGCCACCAGGTCGGCCATTGCGGTTTCGGTGGCGATGCCGGGCGCGGCCGGGTCGAGCACGATGCGCACTTCGCCCGTGGCGTGGTTTTTGGAAATCACGCGGTTGGGCGTGGTTTTGTACGCGCCTGCATAGGGCGAGGCCTGCGGATAAAACCTGAGCAAGTCATGATGCAGGCCGCGTATCACCATCTCGGTGAGTGGAATGAAATCCCGCGTCTGCGCGTAGATCGTCGTCAACACCTCGCGGCAGCCAACCACCTCTTCCACGCTCCGCTCGCGATCCTTGGAAAGTTTGTCGAGGATGATGTCCTTGTGCTGCTCGAAGGCCGTGATGCACCCATCGGCCGATAGCGTGGTGTCCACCCATTCCACCTCGGCATCGGTGAGTAGCGCGTTTTCGATCCGCGTGGAGGCGCCCACATTGCTGATCAGGGCGCAGCGATTCAGATAATGCGCCTCGCCGTCCGAGAGCGAACCCAGCCCGGAGGCAGCCTTCACCACTTCGGCTTGTAGCTTCTTGAGGGCTTTTTCGAGTTTTATGCTCGGTTGGAAGGACAGCATGGTTGTCGTCAAGCCATTGTTGAATAGGGGATTTTCCGAAAATGCGCAATATGGCGCAACTTTATTGGCTAAACAGTTGCGCAATATTGCGCATTGTGGCGCGANAGTCATCCCTCACCCCACGGATATCCTCAAGGCACCCTCAAAACAGGCTGTCCCAGGCGTCGCGCTCGGCGCGGTAGGCCATCAAGGCCTCGACGATCTGCCGCTTGCGCTGGGCGCGATGCGCGGCGGACTGGATCTGGCGCCAGGCCAGCGCCTGCTCGCCGAAATTGCGGTCGATGTTGTCGATGAAGGCGCGCACCTGCCGCAGCGCCTGGGCGAGGGCGGGCGCATGCTCGGCGGCCTGCAGCCACCAATGGCCGGCATGGAAGACGAGGTCGTCCAGCTGCCGGTTGCGCGCGGCGATGGCGTCATGCTTCTGTTGGTACAGCGCGAGCAGTTCGGTTTCCTTCTGTGCGACGACGGCGTCGATCGCCTCCTGGGCGAAGGGCCGGGTGACGTCGGCCTGTTTGACCAGCGCTTCGGTGGAAAACAGCATCAGGTCGCCGAAGAACTGGCGCTCGAATTCGTTGGAGACGTCCACGCTGGCCTCGCCCAGTTCCACGCCGGGGCGGAAGTCGTCGCCGGGGCCCGCCTCGGTGGTGCGGCGGTGCAGGTTGGGCATGTTGAAGGAGGCGAAGCGGTGGCCGATTTCGGCGGCGATCAGCCGTCCGGCGGTGGGGCCGGACATGCGCAGGCGCAGGTGGCCGAAGGGGATGACGTATTTCAGCCCGGCGTAGTTGACGATGTAGTTGCCGGGATAGACCGTGCGTGCAGGCGCAAGCTGCGTGAAACCGCTGCCGTAGGCAAACCCGGTCTTGCGCGTGAGGTGCTCGCCGAAGAAGAAGGCGTTGAGCCGCTGGGCAAAGTCCGCGAGGCACGCGCTGTGGTCGTGCGCGCCGGCGAGGCGGCAGGCATAGGGAAAGGTCGCCGGCTGGTTGTCGAAGCCGAACAGTTTCGCCATGTCGTGATAGGCGGCGTCGCCCACCGGCTGCGCGGGCAGGTCGTGAAACTGGCAGGCCTGGTCGGCGTGCAGGGTGGCCAGGCGGGTGAAGAAGGCGGTCACGTCGTCGAGGAAATTCGCGGCCATCACCGCCGGCGACACGGGCGGGTCGCCCACCATCTTGCCGGTGAGCATGAGGGTGTCGGTGGTGCGAAAGATCTTGTCGATGGCGTGGAAGTAGTTCAGCGCGAAGACCGCCTCTTCACCGGTGGCGGTCTGCCGGTTCACGCACAGCGACTGGTCGCTGTCGATCAGGTAGTAGAGCGTGTTGCGCCTGTCTGCGGTGAGCTGCAGGCACTTGAGGTAGCTGAGGTTGCGGTTGGCGGCCTGGCCCTTGAGCCAGAACCGGTCGCGCGGCTGGGTGGTGAGCAGCGTGCCGAGCCGTTCGCGCGTGGATGGCGGCAGGGCGTGCAGCAGGTCGTACTGTTCGGTGAGGCCGAAGTGAACGACCCGTAGGCCTTTCCGCCGGTATTCGTCGACCAGTTCGATATGGCGGCGGATATTGGCTTCGTCGCGGCTGTCCTCGCTGACGACGACCTGGATCCTGTCCCACCTGCCGGACGCGTGGCCGCCGTAGTCGAACAGCGTGCAGACCTGGTAGATGCTCTCCAGGCAGGCGCGCAGGTGCGACGGGCGATCCGCCACCGGAATGCTGAGGATGAAGTGGTGGCGGTCGTCGGTATGGCCATGCTGGCCGCGCTGCCGGATCAGCGCCTCCTGTTCGCGGAACAGGGCCTGGTAGCTCGCCAGCAGCGGGTGGAAGTCCGCGCCGTCGGCCCACATGGCTTTTTCCAGCAAGGGATAGCTCTGTTCGTAGAGGTCGATCAGCGCGTCGGCGTCACGGGTGGCGGCAAGACGCTTGCCGAGTTCGGCCAGGGTGGGAATCGCGCCGGAATAACGCGCGATGCAATCCTGCAGGGCCGGCGTGGCGGACGTGAAGTCGGGAGACGACATGGAGCGGGATCGGCGTTCCTGAAGCGGTCGGTTCATCGGCACGGGGGCGTTGCGAGCGCGGGCCCGCTGCGAGGCAGAAGTGTAATAGTACCTGCCTGCGCATCAAATCCGGGTGGATAGGGTGGAGTCAACAAGCGGGGGCGTCCTGGTCCAACCCCCGGAATAACAAGCGAGGGTAAATATCGATGCGCCGCTTACAGGGCCCAGGGATTGAATACCTGCGGAAGCAGGCCGAAATCCTGTACGTTGCGCGTGACTACGGTGAGGCCGTGGCACTGGGCGGTGGCCATGATCAGGCCATCCATCACCGGGAGGGGGCGCCCAGCCAGTTCGGACTGGGCGGCGAGTTGCGCCCAGCCGTGCAAGGCAGCGGCGTCGAGGGGCAGAATGCGGCCGGCGAAGCGCTGTTCCACCTTGCCCAGCCATGCGGTGAGTTTCTGGCTGCGGCGAGGGTCGGTTGCGCGCAGCTTGAGGATGCCCTTCTCGATTTCGCCCAGGGTGATGACGCTGAGATGGAGGCTGGTTTCGTCCTGCTCGTCCAGCCAGGCGATGACCTGCGGCGCGGGCGATTTCCTGATGTATTCGGAGAGGACGCAGGTGTCCAGCAGCCAACTCATAGCTCGACGTTGCGACCGGTGTCCGGGCTGCGAGTGAAGTCCAGGTCCTTGCCTGCGAGGTCGGGCTGCAACAGCGCGGCGGAGAGCTTGCCCCGACGCGGGCGGGTGAACTTTGCGTAGGCTTCCACCGACACCACCACAGCCGTCGGCTTGCCGTGCACGGTGACGACCTGGGCGTCGCCGCTTGCGGCATCCTTGATGAGCTGGCTCAGGTTGTTTTTCGCTTTCTGCAATTGCCATTCGCTGTTCATGGTGAACTCCTGCTTATTCTGGCTAGTCTGGCCAGAATATAGCACGGTGCCGGCGAATTGACCATCTCCCGCTTCATTAGGCGATCGGCTCATGCCCGTATTCGTACCCGCTTCTCCACCGTCAGCACCTCGCCCGCCGCATCCACCACCGCATACAGTCTCGGTGCCGGGCGGCCGGCCCAGGACGGGCCGGGGGTGGGGCTGTCCAGGTAAATGACCTGGGCGCCGTCGAACTGCTTTTCGACCTGTCCGTTGGCGAGCAGGTCGTTCAGGGCGTCGATGGAAATCCCGCGCCGCTTCATGTGGCTGAAGGCGAGGGCGCTGATCTTTCCGAGTTTCATCATGAGGGTTCTCCTGCTTGCCTGCGCGGGTGCGGCCCGCGCATTGGCGTTTTACGGGTTCAGTCTTTATACTGTACAAGCATACAGTAACTATACTGTACATGTATACAGTATTTGGAGGAAGCCCCATGCGAGATCTGACCCGTCGCCAGGAAGAAATCCTGAACCTGATTCGTGAGTGGATGGAGACCACCGGCCTGCCGCCGACGCGCGCCGAGATTGCGCAGCACTTCGGTTTCAGTTCGCCGAACGCGGCCGAGCAGCATCTCAAGGTGCTGGCGAAGAAAGGCGTGCTGGATCTGGTGCCGGGGACGTCGCGCGGCATCCGGTTGAAGGGCGATGGCGGAGTGCCGCTCGTGGGCCAGGTGGCCGCAGGCAGCCCGATCCTGGCGCAGGAGAACATCGAGCGGCATTACCAGTTCGACGCCGCGATGTTCAATCCGCGCGCGGACTATCTGCTCAAGGTGCGCGGCATGAGCATGAAGGATGCCGGCATCCTGGACGGCGACCTGCTCGCGGTGCATCGCAACACCGAGCCCAAGGCGGGGCAGGTCGTGGTGGCGCGGATCGGCGACGAGGTCACGGTGAAGCGCTTCCAGAAACGGGGCAACACGGTGCGACTCCTGCCGGAAAACCCCGATTTCGAGCCGATCGTCGTCGACCTCACGCGTCAGGAACTGGTCATCGAAGGGATCGCGGTCGGCGTGATCCGCAACGGCAATGGCTTGTGATCGCGATCCATGGCGTGAACGGGGAAGGCGGCCTGTCGTCGTTCACGCCGTATGCCGCCGCGCCCGGTATACCGGGCTTGAATAAGCCCTGGTAATCTCTCGCACTACACGATAAAAATCGCTCGGTTCCGGATGCGTTTCCGGGCCAGGAATACAGTCGGCGGATTCGCGTTGTATGGATCCATGGTCCGTTACAAACCCATAAAAATCATGGCGCGTCGCAAACAAAGCCCCGTTGAAGACCTGATCGAGATCACCGGCAAGCTCCCCTGGTGGGTGGGCGTGGCGCTCGCGCTGGTGGCGTATGTCGGACTGCACAGCCTCGCGATCCGTGAAGTGGCGGCAGTCGTCCAGCCCGGAAAGATGGGCGATTTCGTCAACCAGACGGTGTTCAAGACGCTGGCCGGCGTGGGCCAGTATCTGCTGCCCGCCGTGTTCCTGGCGGGGGCGGGTCTGTCTGCCTATGGCCGCTACACGCGTCGCACCTTGCACCAGACGGTGGCCGCGAGTCCGGATCACGCCGCGCTGAACGACATGAGCTGGAAGAAGTTCGAGGCGCTGGTGGGCGAGGCGTTCCGGCGCAAGGGCTATTCGGTGACGCAGACCGGAGGCGATGGCCCCGATGGCGGGGTCGACCTGGCCTTGAAGAAGGGCGGCGAGTTCTTCCTGGTGCAGTGCAAGCAGTGGCGGGCGATCCGCGTGGGTGTGAGCATCGTGCGCGAACTCTACGGGGTGATGGCGGCCCGGGGTGCGGCCGGCGGCTTCGTGGTGACGTCCGGCGTGTTCACGGACGAGGCGCTTGCGTTTGCCAAGGGCAAGAACATCGAACTGATGGACGGCAAGGCGCTGCACGCACTGATCAGCGGCGTGACCGCGCCGCCCCGGTTTTTCCGGGACCCGCTCAGTATCACGACGAACGGCGCGCCGTTCTGCCCCGAATGCCAGAGCCGGATGGTGAAGCGCAAGGCCAAGCAGGGCAGCCGGGCGGGCCAGGCATTCTGGGGCTGTATCCGCTACCCGGACTGCCGGGGTTCGCGGCCGATCTGAGTGAGGGCGGGCAGGACGGGGTCAGGCTGGACGGCATAAACGGTCTAGAGTGAAAGAAGCCCCTCTCAGCAAGGGCGCAATCACGACGAGGTGCGGACGATGAGCACGATGGAAGCGGGACAGGTACAGGAAGCCGGCGCGGTCAGGCTGCCTCCACCCGAAAAGGTGGGCGGTATCCCCTTGATGCAGGCGCTGAAGGCGCGGCATTCGGCGCGGGAATTCGATGGCAGGGCGTTGCCGTTGCAGGTGCTGTCGAACCTGCTGTGGGCGGCGAACGGCGTGAACCGGGCGGATACGGGGCAGCGCACGGCGCCGTCGGCACGCGACTGGCGCGAGACCGATGTGCTCGTGATCACCGCAGAGGGCGCGTATCGCTACGATCCGCCGACGCATGCCTTGTCCCGGATGGTGGCCGGCGATCTCCGCCCGCTGGCGGGCGTGCAGGATTTCGTGGCGACCGCGCCGGTGAACCTGGTGTACGTGGCGGACCTCGATCGGACGGGCGAAGCCAGCGCGGAAGAAGCAGCGTTCTACAGTGCAACCGATGCCGGTTTCATCGCCCAGAATGTGTATCTCTATTGCGCATCGGCCGGCCTCGCCGGGGTGGTGCGCGGCCAGCTCGATCGCGCGGCGCTGGGCGCTGCCCTGGGGCTGGGCCCGAATCAGCGCATCACGCTTGCGCAAACGGTGGGCTATCCGGCCGGCAGCGATAAATAACGCATCGGGACGCGGCCTTACCCATGCCCCGATTCGTCAAGATCCTGTTGGCCTGCCTGATTTGCCTGAGCGTGGTGGGCGGCCTGGCGTGGTGGGCCCAGCGGCTGCTGGCATGAGGTCGGGACCGGATCGAACGGCGGCCGTCACGGACGCCGCCAGCCTGCGCGACCTGACGACTCGCTTTGCCCGTCCGGGCCGGATCGAGGCGATTTATATTCGGCCCCTGCGCCGGGGTGGTACTGGAAGTGATGGGGCATTGCGATCCCTGTTCGCGTATGGAGGCGGTGCTGGGACCGGGCGGTTACAACGCGATGCGCGGACATGGCGGGGTGAATGCCCGTATCCTGGCAGGCGGCACGATCCGGGTGGGCGATGCGGTGACGGGCGAAGTAGCCGACATCCCCGACTTGGTGTAGGCGAGGGTGCCTGCGGGCTCACGAATCATGAGAGGAGGTCGTATGAAAACGAAAATCGGATTGATGACGCTGCCGCTGCTGTGTGCGGCCAATCTTGTCCTGGCGCAGGAGCCTGCGCCGGCCGCTGCGGCTGCACCGGCCGACATCGCTGAAGCGCCGACCACGGCCCAGACGCCGGCGCAAATGGCGCCGAGCAAGCCGATACGGCGGCAGGGGCGCGACATGCGCCGCTGTCTGAAGCTGAAGACCAACGAGGCGATCATCCGCTGCGCCGAGCCCGGACGTAAGCCGTAAGTGCGGGCGACCAGCAATCCGTCGCAGGCGGATCGAATGAGGGGTGGAATTCGGGTATCTTCTCGCTGCGTGTCCGAACGAGATCGGACACGCAGCCCCTTTCCCTGACGACTGGAGTTCCCATGCGCGCTTCCTTATCAAAACACATCGCCCTTGCCTTGTTCGTGACCGGCCTTTTCGCTGCCAGCCCGGTCCTGGCCGACAAACCGGACTGGGCCGGTCATGGCAAGCCGGACAAGGCCGCGAAGGGCGGCCATGACGACGACCGCAGGGAGACGCGCGGCGACGGCGACGTTCAGGTGAGCGTGCATTTCGGCGATCGCCAGCGCGAAGTCGTGCGCGAGTATTACCAGGACAGCTTCCGGCATGGGAACTGCCCGCCGGGGCTGGCGAAGAAACACAACGGCTGCATGCCGCCCGGTCAGGCCCGGAAATGGCAGCTTGGGCGGCCGTTGCCGCGCGACGTGGTGTACTACGATCTGCCGCCGCGCGTCGTGGTGAGCCTGGGCGTGCCGCCCGCCGGCCACAAGTATGTGCGGGTGGCCGGTGATATCCTGATGATCGCGATCGGCACCAGCATCGTGGTCGATGCCATCGACGACCTTGGCGGCATGTAAGCGGGTCGTGCATCGCGAACAGGGGCCAGGCATTGCCTGGCCCCTGTTTTTTTTGGGCATCCGTCGAGTCCGCTACCGTTCGAGCCTGTCGAGGAATGCTTGCAGGCCCGACCGGGCGCCGCCGATCCAGGGTGCGCCGTGAGCGAACAGCAGATGATCGAATTCGCGGTCGCGCAGATGCTTCAGGAACGCCTTGCGCAAGCCGCGCTTGACGCCTTCCGGGTCGTCGCCCATGTAGGCGTCGGGCACGAAACCGAGCCGGCCCCGTTCGCGCACGATGGCGTCGCCGACGCTCAGGATGCCGCCATGCAGCGGCAGGTAGAGCGCGGTTTCCTCGGGGCATAGCGCCGCAACCTTGAGCGCGAGCACGCCGCCGGGCAGGGTCTTGCCGTGGCTGAAGCCGCGCACCTTTTCGCCGTGGGTGAATTCGTGAAGGCCGTCCTTGTGGCACCAGACCTGCGCGCCGTAACGCTCGGCGAAGCGGTCGCTGTGGCGATAGTGGTGGCGGTTGGTTAGGTAGATGTGCTGTGGCGCGTCGTGCGCGGCGAACCACTCGATGCCCTGCGCGGGCACGCGCGGATCGATCAACACGGGCGGGTCGGTGGCGTGGAGGTAATAGGAATGGACGTAGGCCTGGATGCCTTCGTGGAAAGTCTTCCAGTGAAACACGCCGGGCAGGATTTCCTTCATGGCAGAGTCGCTTTCTTCCGGACCGTATCGTTCCAGTAAAGCCGATGAAAGGTGCAAAGGAAAGCGCTCGTGCGGGGCAGTTGCCGTCTATACAAAAGAGGACGGGTCTGGAGAATCATCCGATGCACACGCTTCCCGGCATACTGATCACCGGCGCCAACCGCGGCCTCGGACTGGAATGGGCGCGACAGTACGCCGAGGCCGGCTGGCAGGTGATCGCCAGCTGCCGTCATCCGGAGGCGGCCGACGAACTCAAGGCCCTGGCCGGCCGGCATCCACGCCTCAGCGTGCATCGGCTCGACGTGACCGACGGCGAGCAGCTGCGCACGCTGCAGCTCGACCTGGAGGACGCCCGCATCGACGTGCTGCTCAACAACGCGGGCGTGTACCTGGACAAGTTCATGGGCGCCTTCGGCGGCATCGACTATGACGTCTGGCTGCGTACGTTCGCCGTCAATACGCTGGGGGCGGTGCGGGTGAGCGAGGCCTTTGCCGGGCACTTGGCCCGCAGCGAGAAGAAACTGGTGGTGGCGATCAGCAGCCACATGGGATCCATCGCCGAGATCGGCGCGCCAGGAAACTATGCCTACCGTTCCAGCAAGGCGGCGCTGAATGCCGCCATGAAGGGCCTTACGTATGCCTTGGCGCAATATGGCATCGGCGTCCTGCTGCTGCATCCGGGCTGGGTGGGCACCCGCATGGGCGGCCCGGATGCGATGCTCACCCCGGCGCAGAGCGTGCGCGGCATGCGCGCCCTGGTGGACAATTTCCGGATGGAACTGAACGGACGTTTCTTCCGCTACAACGGCACCGAGATTCCCTGGTGATCCCTGCGAGAGCAGGCCGCCCTGCTCACTTTTCGGGAGTGGGTGCCCAGCCCTTGCGCCAGTAGCTGCGCAGCTTCTCCTTCTGTTCCTTGGTGAGGAGGGCCTCCATGCGCGTGTGCGCCGCCACGGCGGAGTCGTACATTTTCTGCTGGAGTTTGCCGAATTCCTTGTAGGCTGCATCGATGGCGGCCTCGTCCCGTTTCGGGGCCTGGTTCAGGTCGCGCAGCCTGGCCTGCTGGTCCATCATCTCGCCCATCAGGGCCCAGTGCGCCTTGCGGGTCTCGTCCTGGATCTTGTTGATCTTGGTTTGCTGCTCTGGGGTCAGGTCGAGCCCGCTGCCCCAAAATGGGCCCATCATCCCGCCCCCCATCATGCCCGGGCCCATGCCGTACCCACCCATCATGCCGGGGCCCATGCCGTATCCACCCATCATGCCGGGGCCCATGCCATATCCGCCCATCATGCCGGGGCCCATGCCGTATCCGCCATAGCCGTTCATCATGCCGGGCCCATATTGCGGGGGCGGGGGTGAATCGGCCGCCAGAAGGGCCGGGGCGGTTCCGCTCAAGAGTGCAGCAAGACTGAAGGCCGCAAGCCGGCTGACAGGTCGTGTGGTGTTCATGGCGATCTCCTTTCAAGAGAGGGGTCGAGGAAACGGTCGGATATTCATGCGTGCCGCCTATTTCTCCAGGAGGTCGTCGCGTTTCTGGAGATACTCGTCGCGGCCGATGTCGCCGCGCGCGTAGGTTTCCTTGAGGATGTCGAGGGGCGTTTTCTGTTCCGGCCGGATGTCGAGGCCGCCCTTGTCGCGGGGCCTGAAAAACAGATATTTCAGCAGGGCGATGACGAGGAGGAGAGGAATTCCCCACATCAGGAGCATCCATATGCTGCCGAACAGCAGGCCGAATCCGCCATCGAACATCCAGCCGTGATTGTATGGGGCGTACATGGTGTCCTGAGTTGTTTGGGTTGCAGGGGGAGTGAATCCTGATGAAACCGAGATGAAACAGTGGGCTTCAGCGGCTGGCAGCCAACTCAATATAGCCTCGCATGGCTCGAATACAAGCGGGTGTCCCCGGCACGCCCGCTAGCGGGGTGCGTCTGCTTCGTCGGTGTGCCGTCCCAGCCGATAGGCGATCGGCAGCACGATGGCCGCCGCCAGCGTCGGCACCCAGTAGATCAAGTCGTCTGCGTAGCCGTCGTAGCGGAGGTAGCGCTCGGATGCGACCAGCACCAGGTTGGCAGCGAGCAGCAGCAGGCCGGTGGCGAGCAGCCAGGGACCGCGCAGGCTTTCAATGAACAGGCCATAGAGCAGGAAAGGCATCAGCACGGCCAGCAGGATGCCGGGTTCGAGCAGATAGGCGACATGGTAGAAGGGAACGAGGGATGCGGCGGCAGCCAACCCGAGTCCGAGCAGAATGATGAGATAGGCCGCCGGACGGGGATCCTGGGTGAGGGCCATGACACGCCTCCTTGGCATGCAAGTGGAATCGATTCGACCCGTTGGACCGGGGCAGGGTTTCACCCTGTTGTAGAGAAATATTATTGGGCACGCATCGGTGCCCTAGGAGGCAGGTCTTCATTTGCCGGCCGCACGTCGAACGACTGCGGCCGGCGAGGCTGTCGTGCGGTCTAGCCGCCCCAGGTCCGCACGCGTCCGACGTCCAGATGCACGAAGTCGGATGCGGGATAGTAGCCGACGCCGCCGCCTTGCAGCGCGAGCCCGGTCTGGCGCAGGTCGGCCAGCGCCACGCCGGGAATGCGGATGTCGATGGCTTTGCCTTCCATGTGCAGGCTGTGCTTGGCGACACCGGAGGAGCGTTCCGACAGCAGGTGGTTGGTGGCGGGCGAACGGTAGCCGGAAATGACCTGGAAGGGTTGCGAAGAGCCGAGCGCGAGGTCGACGCGGCTGAGCAGGTCCAGCAGCTGAGGGTCGATGGCCGCGACCTGATCGTTGCGAAAGTCGCGCAGCACGTGGTTGATTTCGGCGAGGGACTCCGGGACGTAGTCGCCCTGTACCCAGTAGGCCAGGTTGAGGCTCTCGCCGGTGTGCAGGTTGTGGAAACGCAGCCGGCGCTCGGGCGCGGTCTGCCACGCATTCGCCATGGCAGGAAGCGGCATCGCGGCGGCCAGCAGGCCCAGTTTGAGAAATTTGCGTCGGCTGACGTGCTTCATGGTTGTCCTTTCGATCCGTTGCCTGGCAGGCGGCCCACTTCCTCGGCCAATCCATCCTGAGCGGCGATTACGGCGTCCACTTTAGGCCAATCGATGGACTGGCTCAAGCCATTGGCTTCAGCCAGATCGCGCACGGTTCGCGCGGGGTCGATTCCCTTCTTGTAGATGTCCCGATGGACTTCGAGCAGGATGCGGCCGTCTTCGATCACCGCCAGCAAAACCGGCTGGTAAATAAGACGTCCCTGCATTCCGACCCGCACCTGGTCGAAAAGTTCCGCAATATCATCGGGATGCAGGCGAATGCAGCCATGGCTCTGGAAATGGTAGACGCTCGCCGGCGCGATGGTGCCGTGGATGCCGTAGCCCCACAGGTTCAAGCCGAGCCAGTGTTTGCCCAGGGGATTGTCGGGACCGGGGGGCACTTCCTCCTGCACGATTTTCCCTTCGCGACGCATCTCTTCCTGAATCGATTTGGGCACGAGCCAGGGCTTGTTCGCCTGCCGATTGACGATCCTGAATTCGCCCTGCGGGGTGGGCCAGCTGGGCTTGCCCAGGCCGACGGGATAGGCGGAAACCAGCTTGCCCTGGCCGAAGTTGAACAGCATGCGCTGAGGGAGGTTGACGAGGATGCCGTCGTCGAGCGCCGCCGGGACGATGTGGGGATGGCGGACGTGGAGCAGTTGGCCGGGGTGGAGCCTGGCGTTGGCGGGCAGGGCGTTCTGCCGGGCCAGCAGTTTGGGCTCCAGGCCGAAGCGGGCGCCGATGGCGGTCAGAGAATCACCCTGCTGGACGGTGTATTCAGTGTCACTGCCCGTCACCCGGTGGGAAAGTGGCGGTAGATCCTGCGCCAGGGCCGGAAGGCTGGAGACGGCAAGAAGGCATACGAAGAAACTGCGGCGCGCTAAAGAAATCATCAGTGTGTTTTTGGGGTTGTGTGCCAAGCTCGGCCGTCCGGCTCCGCATGCCGGGGATTGCCAGGTTTCCGGTTCATCGCGCAACCGGTTCGCCGGTTTTTCGCTCGGAGGCATGGGTAACCCCCGGCAACCCGTCTCATTCCAGTCCTTCAGGTTGCCAGGTTATCGATGCATTTCGGGCTGGATCATGATGCGCACGTCGGCCGTGTGGTTTTGGCGATCGTCGATCAGAGGGATGGTCCCGTCGGGATGTTCTATCCCATCCACCGTCACGTGCATCGCGCCGTGCTGCGCAGCATCGTCGGTCTGCGTCTGCGACACGGCGATATGATAGACGGTTTCCCGATAACGGTAATGCAGCTTGAATGCCTGCCAGTCGGCAGGCAGACACGGGGCGAAATGCAGCTTGTCCACGTCCAGCCTGAGGCCGAGCAGGGATTCCACGATCAACCGGTACATCCAGCCGGCGGAACCGGTGTACCAGCTCCATCCGCCCCGGCCAGTATGTGGTGAAACCGCATACACGTCGGCGGCGACGACATAGGGCTCGACCTTGTAGACCGCCACGCTCTCCGCCGATTTGCCATGATTCACCGGATTGATCATGGCCAGCAATTCCCACGCGCGCTGGCTGTCACCCAGGGCGGCAAACGCCATGACGGTCCAGATCGCGGCATGGGTGTATTGTCCGCCGTTCTCGCGCACGCCGGGAACGTAGCCCTTGATGTAGCCCGGGTCCATGTCAGCGGTGTCGAATGGCGGGTCGAGGAGCTGGATCAGCGCATGGTCGCGCCGCACCAGATGCGCATAGACGGCATCCATCCCCATGCGCGAACGTTTGGCGTCGCCGGCGCCGGACAGGACGGACCAGCTTTGCGAGATCGAGTCGATCCGACATTCGACGTTGCCCGCCGAGCCTAGCGGTGTGCCGTCGTCGAAATATGCGCGGCGGTACCAGGCGCCATCCCAGGCGTTCTGCTCGATGCGCTGGCGCAGCTGTTCGGCTTCGGTCCGGCACTGAGCGGCAAAGGCCCCGTCGCCCTTCCGTTCCGCCAGTTCGGTGAAGCGCGTCAGCACGTCGTACAGGAAGAAAGCCAGCCAGACGCTTTCGCCCTTACCGTGCAGGCCCACTAGGTTCATGCCGTCGTTCCAGTCGCCGGAGCCGATTAGCGGCAGGCCATGTTCGCCAAAGCTCAGGCCGTGCCGGATGGCTCGCACGCAGTGCTCGTACAGGCTGGCCGACTCGGCGGCGTGACCCGGAAGATCGTAATACGAGTCGTCCTCGGGGCTGACCGGGCGGCCTTCGAGGAAGCCAACGGATTCGTCCAGTACGCCGGTATCGCCGGTACTCAGCACGTAACGGCACACCGCCAGCGGCAGCCACAGGTAATCGTCGGAACAATGGGTACGTACGCCCCGGCTCGTCGGCGGATGCCACCAATGCTGCACATCTCCTTCGACAAACTGATGTGCGGCGGAGAGCAGCAATTGCTCGCGTACGCGTTGCGGCTCGGCGTGGATCAGCGCCATCACGTCCTGCAACTGGTCGCGGAAACCGAAGGCGCCGCCCGACTGATAGTAGCCGCTGCGTGCCCACAGTCGACAGGCTAGCGTCTGGTAGACCAGCCAGCCGTTGGTCAGCACGTCGAGCGCCGGGTCCGGAGTTTCCACCTGGACTGCGCCGAGGCTGTGGTTCCAGTACTGCCACACCGCTTCGAGCGCCGCGTGCGCGGCGGCCGATCCACGGAATTGACGCACCAGCTTGCGCGCGTCGCCGCCGCCGCGCCTGCCGGCCTGGCCCAGGCGGAAAACGATTTCGCGCTCTTCGCCATCGGCCAGATCGAATCCTATCTGGATCGCGGCGCAGGGGTCGAGTGCCGCGCCCGTCTTGCCGGAAAGCCGCATACGCCCCATCGCCGCCGGATTCCTGAGCGAGCCGTTCCGCCCGATGAACTCGGCACGGTCACAACTGATCGTACGGCGGTTTGACTCATCCGCATCGAAGAATGCAATGCGGTCGGCGAATTCCGTGTTGTAGGGGTTGCGCGCGAACAGCGCACCGCTGTCGGCATCCATTTCGGTGGTCACGTGCATGGTCGATTTCGGTCGCAAATCACCCAGTACCCACTCCACGTAGCCCGTCGCTGAAAGCTGCCGCGGGCGGCCCGAGACGTTACGGACTTTCAACATCGAGAACTTGACCGCTGCATCCAGGGCCACGTAAACCCACAGTTCGGAGACGATGCCATCTTCGGTATGCTCGAACACGCTATAGCCGAATCCGTGGCGGCTGACATACGCATTGACGCCGCGGGCCGGCAGTGGCGTGGGTGACCAGAAATGGCCGGTTTCCTCGTCCCGCAGATAAAACGCTTCGCCGCCGGCATCGGACACCGGATCGTTGTGCCAGGGCGTGAGACGATATTCGTGTGCATTCTCGCTCCAGGTATACGCCTGGCCGTTCTCGGAAATGACCGTGCCGAAATGCGGGTTCGCCAGCACATTCACCCATGGCGCGGGGGTCACCTGCTCGGCCGTGGTGGTCACGACATACTCGTGCCCGTCCGGGGTGAATCCGCCCAGCCCGTTGTGCAGGATGAGGTCGCGCGACGGCAACGGATTGTCGGATGGCGACTCGGCGCGGTACGTGCGGGTCGGCTGCAGGCGTGGCATGCGCACATCCCTCAGGCTGCGGCGGTTGATCTGTTCTGCCAGCGTACCGCGGCTGTCGCTGAGGATGACGCGTGCGACCGACTGGAACAGGATGCGATCTTCGTTCGATATCTGTTCCGCAGATCGCACGAAGATGCCACCCGGCCGGTCGATGACATGCGCTTCGACCCCTGCCGCAATCAAACCGATAATCTGGTCCTGCAGCACTTGACGGTAACCGGCCCGGTCTTCGTTCCAGATTACCAGGTCCACTGCCAGACCTTTCAGGCGCCAGTAGGCGTGCGCCTGCACCAGTTGCCGCACCAGTTCGATATGGGCGCCGTCTCCGATCTGCAACAGCACGATGGGCAGGTCTCCGGAAATGGCGTAGCCCCACAAGCCGGATTGGCCACGGCGATTCTGCAACAGAATACTGGCGTCGGCGCGCAGCGAGGCGTGGGCATAGATCACGGAATTGGCCAAGCGTCCGTAGAGTTGCGCGTCGGCTTCGCTGGCATTGAGCTGGCGCAACACCACCTGGGCGTGCGTCCAGGCCAGATCGAAGACGCGGTCCGCGAGCCGCCGATCCTGATATTTTTCGACCAGCCCCAATGCAGCATCGCGGGTGTCTGCCATGCCGCTCACCATATCGATGGCGATCGTCTGATCCGGATCGAGCGTGACGGTGTAGCGGATGGCGACAATCGGATCCAGCACCGATCCCTGGCTGCCCGACAGCACGCCCGATGGCATGTTGCCCAGTGCTTGGGGGGCGGCGACGGTGTGGCCGCGGCCAATGAATTGCATGCGATCCGTCTCATAGGACACGGTATCGATGGCTGCGCCGTGCGCTGCCATCAGGTGGAACATCCACGGCGTGGGCTCGGTTCGCGAGCGCGGCCGACGCGTGCAGAGTATCGCGTGGCGCTGTTCGACGATTTCGGTCTGCACGAACAGATTGCTGAAGGCATGGTGCAGCGCATCGGCGGCAGGTACGGACAGCACTACCTCCGCGTAACTCGTCACCGCGATGGTGCGGCGCGTGGGGGCGCGGTTGGTAATGTGTACGCGGCGCAGTTCGATGTCGTCTTCCGGCGATACCACGATATCGGTATGCGTCTCGAAGTCTTCGTCGCGACGGCGGAATTCTGCCCGGCCTTCGGAGAAAATCACTTCGTAATGCTGTGGCTGTTTCAGCGTCGGTTGATATGCGGTCGACCAGACTTCGCCGCTGCGCTCGTCGCGCAGATAACAGAACGTGCCCCAGGCATCGCACGTCGTGTCCTCGCGCCAGCGGGTGACGGCGAGATCCTTCCAGCGGCTGTAGCCGCCGCCGGCGTTGGTGATCATGACGTGATAGCGGCCATTGGACAACAGCTGTACTTCCGGCGTCGGGGTATTGGCGCTGCTGAACACGCGTATCGGTGCTTCCACTGCAGCGGCAGTCGGACGGATATCGGATAGCTGGGCGGTCTGCGGGAACAGCGCCGTGGCCCTGGGAACCCGCTCCTGGAGCAGCAGCAAGGTGGCCTGGAACAGCGGGTCCGACTCGAAGCGTTTCTGCATCGGGCGATCCAGCAGCAGATAGGCAAGCGAGAGCAGGCTCATTCCCTGGTGATGCGCCATATAGGATCGCACCACCGCTCTCGATTCGCCGCGTCGTTGCCGTGACGGGGTGTAGTCGACGGCTTCATAGAAGCCGAATTTTCCTTCCAGTCCTTCTGCGCTGAGCCGCTGCAGGTTCAGGCACGCGGCTTCGGGCGCCACCATCAGCGCCAGCACCGTGGCATAGGGTGCGATGACCAGATCGTCGGCGAGCCCGCGTTTGAGTCCCAGGCCGGGCACGCCAAATGCCCGGTACTGGTAGTTGAAATGGACGTCGACCAGGTTGTAGCCGGATTCCGACATGCCCCACGGAACGCCGAGTTGCCGCCCGTAGTCGATCTGTCGCGCCACCGCCGCCTTGTAGGTCTGGTCGAGCAGGGTGTTGTCAAAGTTGGGCATCACCAGGAGCGGCATCAGATACTCGAACATCGAGCCGCTCCACGATAAAAGTACCGGTTCACCGCCAGCGGTTGTGAGCAGGCGCCCCAGGGCAAACCAACTCTCTTGCGGGACTTGCCCCTGCGCAATCGCGACGAAGTTGATCAATCGCGCTTCCGAAGCCAGCAGGTCGTAGTAGCTCGTGTCGCGCCGCAGTTCGTCTACGTTGTACCCGATCGCCAGCAGGCGCGACGTCTTGTCGTACAGGAAGTCATACGCCATGTTCGCAAACGCACCTGCTTGCTGCGCAAGATGTTCGATTGTCGCAATCCGTTCGGATGCGCGCTGGCCAGCCAGCGTGATGCATTGTCGAAACGCATACAGCCACTCGCGTTCGGCCGGCGTCGGGGACGCGCCGAGTCGACGCTCGATGGTCGGCATGCATCTGTCCTCGATGCGTGCCAATTCCCGCAAGGTCGGGATGGCACCGAGGCCGAGATCCTCGCCGAGTTCGTCCGGTGCGGCCGGCAGTAACAGCCAGGGTGCGAGAAACGACAAGTCGTCGAGGGCGGCATGGCATTGCCTCGCCAGCGCCCGCGCCCACCAGCCCATATCGCTTTCGGAGGTGGTCTCGGAGAGGACGGCGCTGGCGTGATCCAGGGTCGGGTGGTGCGCGGAATCCTCATCTGCCTGCAGGTACAGCGCGGTGTCCGCATGCCGTCTTTCCTCGGCCGGTCCGTGTGCACCCTCGGTTGAAGTGGGCTTCCGCAAGACGGCCTCGGGGCTGTCGGCAAACTCCGACGCGCGCTTTGCCAGCTGGTCGAGGTACTGCCATGCCAGCGCGAGCGTGGTGGGACCCGATTGGCTTGCTGCCTCGATATCCGCCTGCAATCGGGCAAGCAGTCCAGTTGGGTGACTTCCCGCAGCCTCCACCAAAACCCTCAGCGTGTCGTGCAACCCGTCGAGCCACGGTGCGCCCACGATCCTGTCATCGGCAAGTGCGAGCAGGCCCACCCGCAAGGTCAGCAGGTGGCCTGCAAGGTTGCCGCTGTCCACCGTCGAAACATAAGACGGATGCAGCGGTTGCAGCGTTTGCGTGTCGTACCAGTTGAAGAAGTGGTTGCGATACCGTGCCAGATTGTTCATGGTGTCGAGCGTATGTGCCGTGCGCTCTACAAGTTGTCCGGCCGGGATATAGCCGAAGTCGTAGGCCGTCAAATTCGCGAGCAGCGCCATCCCCATGTTGGTTGGCGAGGTGCGATGCGCCACGGCGGCGCCGCGATATTCCTGATAGTTGTCGGGCGGCAGCCAATGATCTTCCGGGCCGACAAATGTCTCGAAGAATGCCCAGGTCTTGCGCGACACTTTCCGCAGGAAGACGGTCTGCTCAGGTGTCAGCTGCGCTTCGCGGCGCGCGAGCGGCTGCCCGGTCCACCAGACGATCGCAGGCGAGGCCAGCCACAGCAGCAGAATTGGGGTAGCCGCCAACACCACCATGGGCTTGAACAGTAGGAGAAAGAGTAGGGTGACAAGGGCGATCGACGGGGCGATCCACATTGCGCGCAAAGCGGCGGCGAAGTCGGTGCGATTGCTGCGTGCTGCCTCGCCTGATGGATTCCATTCGAGCAGCCGGCGGCGGTTGAACAGCATGCGTCCGATCGTGCGTCCGATCGCGTCGAGGCTGAACCAGGCTTCGAAGGGCAGGCAGGCCAGGGCGAAGGCCGCCTGCATCAGGCGCTGGCTGGCCGCGTCGAGCATGGCGGCCAGATGCTGGCCCGGCCGGACCTCCTGCGGCTTGTGGAAGAGTTCCACCACCGAGGCAATCAGAGGCGGGATCAGGAAGATGCCAATTACTGCCAGGGACCATAATCCAGGCGAGTCGAGCATCGTCCAGCCCAGCAGCAGCAGCAGCGTCACTGCCATGGGCACGAGGCTGCGCCGCAGATTGTCGAACAGTTTCCATTGCGATAGCCACGACAGCGGGTTCTTCAGCCGGCGCTTGCCGGGCCCGGGGACACGCGGCAACAGCCATCCTGGCAATTGCCAATCGCCGCGTATCCACCGATGACGGCGGCTCACGTCCGTGCTGTAGTGCGCCGGGTAATCCTCATACAGATGCACGTCGCTCAACAAGCCGGCACGCACATAACAGCCTTCCAGCAGGTCGTGGCTGAGAATGCGATTCTCGGGAAAGCGATCGTTCAGCACCCGCTCGAACGTGTCCACCTCATAGATGCCCTTGCCGATAAACGAGCCTTCACCGAACACGTCCTGGTAGACGTCCGAGATGGCACGGGTGTAGGGGTCGATGCCTGGCTCGCCCCCGTTCAGGCGCGCGTAGCGCGTGCGGTTTGTGCCTGCCAGGCTCACGCTGACGCGCGGTTGGAGAATGCCGTAGCCCTCGCTCACGCGCTGCAGTTTTTCGTCGTAGCGAGGACGATTCAGCGGATGCGACATGGCTCCCATCAATTCGCGTGCAACGTCGCGCGGGAGCTGCGTGTCCGTGTCCAGGGTGATGACGTACTTTACGTCCAGAAGGCAGGTTGTATCGCCTACGATGCGCGAGAACCGTTCGCCGGCCTTATCGTGGGTGTCGCCGCGCAGCAAGGCATTCAGGTCGGCCAGCTTGCCGCGTTTGCGTTCGTAGCCCATCCAGACACGCGCCTGCGGATTCCAGCGGCGCGGACGGTGAAAGAGAAAAAACAGGCTCGTTTCCCCGCCATATTTTTCGTTCAGCGCCTCGATGCGAGTCTGCGCCAGTTGCAACAGTGGTTCATCCCCCGCCAGCATTTCTTCGTTCGCATCGCGAAAATCGGTCAGCAGGCCGAAATACAGATTGCTGTCCCGATTCGCCAGAAAGCGCACTTCCAGCGCCTCGACCAGGTCGTCGACGTTCTGGGGATCAGTGAGCATCGTCGGCACGACGACCAGCGTCCGCGATTGCGCGGGAATCCCTGCGGAGAAATCCATGCGTGGCAGCGGCTGCGGCGGCACCCACAAGGTCGCCACCCAATTCACCAGGGTGTGCGCCAGCTGGCTGGTGGACAGCAGTGCCAGCAGACCGATCGGCAACAGCCAGTCGAGGGATACGTCCTGGGCATGTGCCATTGCCAACAGGCCGGCGCTGAAGAGCAGCGTGAGCAGCGTGATTGCACCGAGATACACGGCCAATGGACGCGGCTTCACCAGATTTGCGAGCATGCCCGCAGCAGAATGGCGCATCTGCGACCGCGCTTCGAGTGTGTCCAGGCCCCGGCCAACCAGGTAATAGCCGACATGCGTCATGCGCGCGTCGGCTTCCGGCTGCACGGCCTGCGCTTCCTGGGCGAGCTGGATCGCGCGCCGGGCCACCTCGACCTCCGGGAGCGGGCTCCGCTTCGCGATTTTTTCGATCGCATGGCGATAACGGTCGCGGCTGGCAAAGTCCATCCCCGCGTAGGCACCGGCGGGATCGTCGCGCAGGGTTCGCTCGACAATACTCATGGTTTCGACGAACTCGCGCCAATCCATCGCGCCCAGGAAGCGCAGGCTGCCGATGCTGTTGCTGATCGAAACCTGGTCGGCGGCCTGCTGCTGGTTTCCCGATTGCACCAATTGCTCGATGGTCTGTCCCGACTCGGCCAGAACCTGCTCGATCCAGGTCAGCGGCAATGCAAGAGCAAGGCCCTGCCCTTGCAGCCGGCGCGTGAATTCCGATACGAATGGGGTCGACATCGGCGGATGCGAGCGCGCCATGTCCGCGATCACCAGCACCAGGCTTTTCGGATCTTTCTCCGCGGTGGCCGTCATCAGTTCTGCCCAGCTGCTTGCGATATCGCGGTCTACCCGTCCGGCGGCGATACGAACGGCAACGCGACGCAGGTTCTCGATCAAGGCCAGCCGCAGCATGATGGGGATGGCCCACAACTCGCCCAGCTTGAGCGGGCTGACTGTCTGATAGGCGGCGACGAAACGGCTGAGACTTTCTGCGTCCACCCGGCCGTCGCCGTGCGAAATGACTTCCAGCGCGATGTCATACACCCGCGGTAATCCAGCCGAAGGGCCATTCATCAATCGCGGCAGTTCCCGGCTGTAGCCCTTGGGGAAGTGGCGCCGGGCGGTGCGGATCTGTTCCTCGACCAGATAGAAGTTGTCGAGCAGCCATTCGCTGGCCGGCGTGATTTGCTGGTTGGCTTTTACCGCAGCCGTGAGCCGGCCGCAGACGCCGATCAGGATCGCTTCATTCGCCGCCAGACGCGGCAGGATCTGATCGTGCGGGCGTTCCTGCGTCAACGTGTGCATGGCAGCGAGCCGCTTGCCCCGCTGCTCCATCTGGTCGGCATTGAACAATTCCGCGCGTAGCGGTGGCTCATCGAAGGATTGCTGGATGGGGGTGCCGCCGTCGCGCAGGTTTGCTCTGAGTTGGAGAATGCAACGGGAGAAACGACTGTCGCTGGTTTTCATGTGGTGGAGCATCCCTTACCGGTAAGCCGATTCCTGGATGGACCGGGCAGCGGCCCCATGGGGAAACGGCTGCCAGGGTTCGTCCCTTCTCGACTGCGACACAAACTCGCCGTCCCCCGAATACGCGACCTCGCGGGCCGAGCAGATGGGCGGATTGGTCAGGAGGATCGATCCTCCTGTATCAGCATAGTGCAATGCGCATCCCGCACCCCACCCCTTTCTCGTATGGCGAACCGCTCCAGCAAGCACCGCCGCCCGACGGCTATGCCGGGATACCGCGAACCACTCACGGCCGGATGAGGAGAAACTGGGGTGAAGAGGGTTTGCCCGGAAGTCCGACGCTGTGATTGGCGGGTTCGATTGTGCGCAGTGTCAAAGACTCCACGGTTTGGCCAGGTTCCAGCCGATGCCACGGCAATAGGTACAGGGCGCGCTGTCGCGTTTTCCGGTGCCGTTGCAGCTCGTGCATTGTTTCCAGCAGGCGTCGCGCGTGGCGACGGCAACGATGCCGCTGCAGCGCGCCCCGCGCCGGATGCGGATGCAGCGCTGGCCGACGGATTCCTTGCGGTAGGTGATGGCGCCGCAGGCCTTGCAGACGCCGACAGGATGCGGCTTGGCGACTTCGCGCACAGGAGTGGTGGGCGAATCGGTTTCATGCATGACCGCCTGCCCTTGCATCAGTTGAATTTTCTGAACGTGGCCGGCCGTGGCGCCTGGACGTGGGTGTCCTTGTGACGGAAATTGATGCGGCCCTTGGTGAGATCGTAGGGCGACATTTCGATGGTGACCTTGTCGCCGGCCAGGATGCGGATGCGGTGCTTGCGCATTTTGCCGGAGGCGTAGGCGGTGATTTCAAAGCCGTTGTCCAGCGTGACGCGGAAGCGGGTTTGCGGGAGGACTTCGTTGACGACGCCTTCCATTTCTACAAGTTCTTCTTTTGCCATGGCGTGATTCCTCATGATGACCGGGGCACGATGGAGCCGTGCGCTGGCATGGGTGGATAGGCGAAAGATCGCAGTGGAACTGCGGCAGCCGCGCCCGGGCGCGCGGTAATGATGCCAATGAGGAAAGCCGACAGAGTGCCCGCTGGGGGCAGGAGGAGACTGACCAAAAGACCAATTCGTCAGGCCAGTATGAGGAGCAGGGCACATCTTGGCAAGGCGGGTGACCAGCCTCCGCGGCTGGACTGGGCTGCAGGCGAGCACGTGGTCCGCGTTGCCCGGAAAAGCCGCCACGAGCGCCGCGTGCCGCTAATTGGCCGCGGCTTCTGCGGCGGTGGATTCGAGGTGCACGGTACGGGTGGGGAAGGCGATCTCTGCGCCATGCGTCCGGATGATGGCCGCGATTTTCAGCAGCACGTCCTGCTTGACCTCGTGGTAGTGCACCCACTCGACGGTTTTGGTGAAGGTGTAGATGAAGAAATCCAGCGACGACGCAGCAAACTGGTTGAAGTTGACGATGAGCGTGGCATCGGTGTCGATCTCGGGGTGGCCCTGCAACATGGCCTTCACGTCGGCGACGATGGGGGCCATCTTGTCGAGGTCGACATAGCGGATGCCGATGGTTTCCTTGATGCGCCGGTTGGTCATGCGGGTGGGATTTTCCACCACGATGGTGGTGAACAGCGCGTTGGGCACGTAGATCGGATTCTTGTTGAAGGCGCGTACGCGGGTGTGGCGCCAGCCGATGTATTCCACCGTGCCCTCGATCTGGTGGTCAGGCGAGCGGATCCATTCGCCCACAGTGAACGGCCGGTCCAGATAGATGGTGAGGCCGCCGAAGAAATTGGCCAGCATGTCCTTGGCAGCAAAGCCGACGGCGATGCCGCCGATGCCGCCGAACGCCAGCACGCCGGACACGCTGAATCCGAGGTTCTGCAGGATGACCAGCACGGCCACGACGATGATCGAGACCCGTCCCAGCTTGGAGAGTGCGTCGATGGTGGTGGAGTCCACGCCGCGTCCCGTTTCGACGCCGCGGACGAGGATGTTGCGCGAGGCCTGGCTGATCAGTCGCATCAGGAACCAGGCCAGTGCGACGATGATGAGGGTATTGCGGGTCGGCAGAACGAAATCGAAGACCGGAGTGCCGAGATGCTGATGCACGATCTGGATGGCGTAGGTTGCGCCGGTCACCCACAGGATGAGCGTGAGGGGTTTGCGCATGGCCTTGATCAACGCGTCGTCCCAGACGGTTGCGGTGCGTGCGGCGATTTTTTCGATGCGACGCAGCAGGTAGTGGGCGCCGATGTTGAGCAGGGTGACGGCGCCGAGGATCGTCAGCACCTGAGGCAACCACGACGAGGCAAGGAAGTCGAGACCGATTCGTTGGATCAGATCGTTCATTGAGGGTGAAATCAGGATAGGAATGTCTCTCGGGATTCTATTGGAAAGCAGTGCATCAATCTTCCCGAACCACGCGCGGGCGTGCGGCGGTTTCCTATACTGAACCCTTAGGGAAAATTTGAGGAGTCGAACATGAACCAGAGGATTGCATTGCCGGTCTTGTTGTCGCTCGCCTTGATCGGGGGCTGTGCGGAGATGGGCAGCCTGGGCGGAACGAAATACGGTGAGACCGGGGGCTCGGTCGCGAGCCAGTCGGACCGTAACGGGACCATTGCCCAGTTGGAAAACATCCAGGTGGACGACAAGTACAAGCTCGGGGTGGGTACGGCCGTAGGGGCGGTGGCGGGCGGCCTGCTTGGCTCGGGAATGGGCGACAGTACCACGGCCACGGTGGCGGGTGCGGTGTTGGGCGGTGCGGCAGGTACCTATGCCCAGAGCAAAATCGCTAAAAAGGAGGCACAGCGAGTCACCGTTGACATGGTAACCGGGGGGCGCGTCACGATTACGCAGCCGACGGATGGCCGCCTGCGGGAAGGCATGCGCGTGCGCGTTGAGGGCAGCGGCGAGAACGCCCGGGTGGTACCGCGATGAGAAAGTGGTGGGCCTGAGGCGGTTCTTGAGGTGGCCTCGTCAAAGGAGCGGGTTGCCGCCCACACGATACGTCCGGCACGCGGTGAGGCGGCGGAAGGCTGTGTGCCAACCGCCGCCGCCGCCCACTGCTGCTATCGCGCCCGGCCCGCCGCAGTGGCGGCCGGCACCTCGACCAGTTTGCCGCTCTTCACGTCGTAGATGTAGCCGTAGATGGGGATGTTTCCGGGTACCAGCGGATGGGCGCGGATGCGTAGCACGTCTTCGAGCACACTCTGCTCCTGATTGGGAATAGTGAGCCAGCTGATGTGCTCGCCTTCGGGCGATCCGCCGCCGCCCGCATCGTGCCAGCCGCTGGCGTCGACGGGCGGTCTTCAGACTGCTGCGCAGCAGCTTGCGCATGACCTCGTCGGTGAAGGTCTCCTGCCGCAATCGGTGTGGTGGATGACGAACCACTCGCGGGTACCCAGCAGCTTGTAGGAAATGACCAGCGAGCGGATGGCGTCATCGCTGGCGCGGCCGCCGGCATTGCGGATGACATGGGCGTCGCCCTCCGCGAGTCCGGCATATTGGGCCGGATCGAGGCGGGCGTCCATGCAGGTGAGGATGGCGAAGTGTCGGCCCGGCGGCATGGGCAGGCTGCCTTTATTGCCGAAATTGGATGCATAGCGCTGGTTGGCGGTCAGGACTTCATTCACGACGGTACTCATGCTTGTCTCCTTATCCACGCCGCGATGACTGGATCTGCGGGGGCGTCGCGGATTCGGTCCGCCGCGTCGATTGGCTTGCCTGGGTGGGTGAAGGTCGCCAGGCAGGTGGAAAATTCGAGAACCCAGTATAGGAAACAGGCAAGCGGACGAATCAAGAGGCGGGCTGGTCGATATGGCAAAACTCTGCATGATCGTATGGGAATACTGTAATTCGTACCGCCCGCCATGAATATTTTTGACGGTACACCTGACGGCATCTGTCGGTATGATGGCAACGTCACATAATCATCTTGGTCTGTCATGGCCCGTACTGCCATACCTCTTACCGATCGCCGTATCCGCCAGACGCGTCCAGCGGCCAAGCCGCTCAAGCTGGCAGACGGCGGTGGCATGTATCTGCTGCTGAATCCAGATGGCTCACGGTACTGGCGGCTGGATTACCGTTTTGGCGGGAAACGCAAGACCCTGGCTCTCGGGGTATACCCGGAGGTGACGCTGGGCGAGGCAAGGCGGCGCCGCTGTGCCGCCCGGGCGTTGCTGGCGGAAGGGCGTGATCCAGCCGCAGAGAGGAAGGCAGGCAAGGCCGGCAAACCACAACCCGACGGGAGCGAACAGGCCTATGCCCTGGCGCTCCTTGGCGAAGGTGTGTGGGACTGGGATTTGCGTAGCGGTCGGGTGCGGCACAACCCGCAGTGGGCGCGCCTGATGGGCCTGGATGAGCAGCAGTCGGAGCATACCTGGCAGGAGGCCATTGCCTGCCTGCAGGAGCAGGATCGGGCCGGTGTGATGACGGCGATCCGGGCCTGCCTCAATGGCAAGGCGGTGTTCGATCGCGAACATCGAATCCGGCACGCCGACGGTACCTTGATCTGGCTACATAACCGGGGCGAGGTTGTGGAACGCGATGCCGAGGACAACCCGCTGCGCATGGTGGGCAGCCTGCGCGAGGTGACCGAACAGCGGCGCGAGGCGCTGGTCATGCGGCAGCGCAATCTGTTGCTGCAGATCATCGCGGCGGTGAACGAAATGCTGATGGCGGAGCGGCCCGAGCACGAGCTGATGGCGCGCATCTGTCAGGAACTGGTGCGGGACGACCTGTTCCGCATGGCCTGGGTCGGTCTGGTGAACAAGGATGGCGTCACGGTCGATTCGGTGGCGGAGGCGGGCTTCGAGAATACGTATCTGCCCAAGGCGGAAATCCGCTGCGACGATTCTCCCCAGGGCCAGGGGCCCACCGGGACCGCCATCCGTCTGGGCATTACGGCGATCAACGACGACACCGAGACCAATCAACAGTTTGCGCCGTGGCGGGAACGTGCGCTCATCCATGGTTATCGATCTTCGGCTGCGACGCCGTTGCGGGCGTATGGACGGGTCATCGGCGCTCTGACGGTTTACAGCGAAGAGCCCCATGCGTTCGGCCCGGAAAAGGTGATCCTGCTGGAGAAGCTGGCTGCCGATCTCGGCGTGGCCATGGGCCATCGCGCGGCCTTGGCCGCATTGCGCGAGAGCGAAGAACGTTTCCGTCTGCTGCTGGACGCATCCCCCGAGGCGATTTTCGGGGTCGACAGCCAGGGCATCTGCACGTTCGTGAATCCGGCCTGTCTCGACATGCTGGGCTACACGCAGGCGGAAGTCCTTGGCAAGGGTATTCATGCCCTGATCCACCACAGCTATCCGGACGGGCGCCCCTATCCGAAGGAGCAATGTCACATTCGCAGTTCCACCCTGGAGGGCAAGCCCACCCATGTGGACAGCGAAGTGCACTGGCGCAAGGATGGCACCAGCTTCCCGGTCGAATACTGGTCCCATCCCATGTACCGCAACGGCCAGCTGGTGGGGGCAGTGGTCAACTTCATCGACATCAGCAAACGCAAGCGGATGGAGCAGGCGCTGCGCGAGAGCGAGGAGCGCTACCGCCTGATTTCCAGCGTGTCGACCGACCTGCTGTACTCCTGCATGCAGACGGCGGCAGGGGATCTGATCATCGACTGGGCGACGACTTCGGCGGATCAGGTCTTCGGTTATTCGCTGGATGAAATCATGGCCAAAGGTTGCTGGCGCCATCTCGTTCACCCGGATGATTTCGCCGAATTCGATCGCAATATTGCCCATCTCGCGCCGGGGCAGCGTAGCGAATGCGAGCTGCGCATCCTGGCAAAGGACGGCGCCATCCATTACATCCGCGCGTATACGCTGGCCGTGGAGGCGGAAGACGACAAGGTCGGGAACCGCCTGTACGGCGCCTGCCAGGATATTACCGAGCGCAGACAGGCGGAGGCGCGCATCGAATTTCTCGCCCATCACGATGTCCTTACCGGCCTGCCCAACCGCGTGCTGCTGCGCGACCGTTTCGAGCAGGCGCTGGCCAGGGCGCAACGGTCGCAGAGTCTGGTGGCGATGCTGTTCCTAGACCTCGACAATTTCAAGCGGGTGAACGATACCCTGGGACATGTTGCGGGCGACCAGCTCTTGCTGGAGGCCGTCAAGCGGCTGATGCACAGCACGCGCGACAGCGACACCATCAGCCGCCAGGGCGGGGACGAATTCATCCTGCTCCTCAACGAAATCCCGGACATGGAAACGGTGGAGCGCGTCGCGGCAGACATCCTCAGGTTGCTGGCCGAACCGGTGGAGATCAACGGACACGCGATGAACGCCTCCTGCAGTATCGGCATCGCCATGTATCCGCAGGATGGCAGCGACTTCGACAGCCTGTTGCAGAAGGCCGATACGGCCATGTACAACGCCAAGGATGCGGGCCGTAATACCTATCGCTTCTTCGACGACCGCATGAACCGGCAGGCCCGCGAGCACCTGATGCTGCAAAACCGTCTGCATCAGGCGCTCTACCGGGCCGAGCTGCTACTGCACTACCAGCCGCAACTGGACGCCGACAGCGGCAAGGTGACCGGCGTGGAGGCGCTGCTGCGCTGGCACAACCCGGAACTGGGCGACATATCGCCGGCCCGCTTCATTCCGGTGGCGGAAGACAGCGGTCTGATCGTGCCCATCGGCGCCTGGGTGATCGAACAGTCCTGCCGGCAGGCCCAGGCGTGGCGGCAGGCGGGATTGCCGGATATCACCATGTCGGTCAACCTGTCGGCCCTGCAGTTTCGCCGTGCCGGCCTGATCGAGACCGTGGCGGGCGCGCTGGCGCGCAGCGGGTTGTCGCCGCAGCTGCTGGAGCTGGAGCTGACCGAATCCATCCTGCTGCAGGATGTGGAGAACACCCTGGACACGGTTCGGCAGTTGAAAGCCCTGGGCATCCGGCTGGCGATCGACGACTTCGGCACGGGCTATTCCTCGCTCAGCTATCTCAAGCGTTTTGCCGTCGACCGGCTCAAGATCGACCAGTCTTTCGTGCGCGACATCCACACCGACCCGGATGATGCCGCCATCGTCAGCGCCATCATCCAACTGGCGCGCAGCCTGCGGCTGGGCATCATTGCCGAAGGCGTGGAAACGGCGGAGCAACTGGCGTTCCTGCGCGAGGCCGGGTGCAGCGAAGTGCAAGGCTACCTGTTCAGCCGGCCGCTGGCACCGGCGGCGATGGATGCGTTCCTGCGCATGCCCTGACGTGTCCCGGCGCCATTTCCCCTTCACGTGGGGCGTTGGCAGTTCTATGCTGAAAGGATGTCGAATGTCGCGAGTCTCTGTTCATGAGTCACAAGCACGAGAATTTGTTGCGGACGATTTTCGAAGGACCGGTCAGCGGCAACGTTCATTGGCGCGAGGTGGAAGCGATGCTGGCGCATCTGGGTGCCAACGTGGAACCGCACCATGGTGCGAGCTTCCGTGTGGTGCTGAACGGCGTGGAAGGTTTCCTGCACCGCCCGCACAACAGCAATACCTGCAGCAAACAGGAGTTGCGGCATGTGCGCGATTATCTGGTGTCGGCAGGCGTGGAACTGCCGCAGGGCAAGGCATGAGCGTCGCCCTGCGTAATGGCCTGGTATCCGCCGTGCTGGCCACGGCCCTCGGCCTGATGCCCGTCTCCGCACTCGCCCAGCAGGATGGCACCGTCAGCGGCGACAAGACCACCGACATGGTGGTGGACGCGGTAATCATGCGGCCATTGGGACTGGCGGCCACGGTGGTTGGGACGGTGCTGACCGTGGTGGCATTGCCTTTCACCATCCCCAGTGGCAGCGTGGAAACGTCGGCACGGCAACTGATCCTCCGACCGGCGGACTATACGTTCAAGCGGCCGCTGGGCGATTTCAGCGACAGCGGCGAGGACGGGCACTAGCGTCCGACTGCCGCCCCGCAATCGGATCAGGTTGCATTTCACCGCGGGACCGGTGCCGAACATCTCGAGACCAAAGGGGCTCCACGCCGCCAGACACGTGGGAAGCGGATTCCTGTCCATCGCTGGAACGTTTTTTATGGCGGCGATCGATAAATAATATTTGTAAGGGGATATTTTGTTTCTATAGTTTTTCCATGCGTGCCTGAATTCACGAGAATGGAGGACCGAGATGCAAGTGACCCGGAGACAGTTTTTCAAGATATGCGCAGCGGGGGTCGGCAGCTCCAGCCTCGTTGCGTTGGGATTCGCGCCTGGCGAGGCCCTGGCGGAGGTGAGGGCATTCAAGCTGGCACGCACCACCGAAACCCGCAACACCTGCCCCTATTGCTCGGTAGGTTGCGGCCTTTTGATCTACAGCCTGGGCGACAAGGCCAAAAACGCACCCGGCGAAATCATGCATATCGAAGGCGACCCGGATCATCCGGTGAACCGCGGTACGCTCTGCCCGAAAGGGGCGGGTCTGCTGGATTTCGTACACAGCCCGGGCCGGCTCAAGCAGCCCGAATACCGTGCGCCCGGCAGCAAGGAATGGACGCCCATTTCCTGGGATGACGCCTTCACACGTATCGCCAAGCTGATGAAGGACGACCGCGACAAGAACTTCATCGCCAAGAACGACAAGGGTGAAACGGTGAATCGCTGGGTGTCCACCGGCATGCTCGCCGCCTCCGCTTCCAGCAACGAAACCGGCTACCTGACGCAGAAGATCGCGCGCAGCCTGGGGATGCTCGCATTCGATAACCAGGCGCGTGTCTGACACGGTCCGACGGTGGCAAGTCTTGCCCCGACGTTTGGCCGCGGTGCGATGACCAACCATTGGGTTGACATCAAGAACACGGATCTGGTTTTGATCATGGGCGGCAATGCTGCCGAGGCACACCCATGCGGCTTCAAATGGGTGACCGAAGCGAAGGCGCATCGCAAGGCCAGGCTGATCGTGGTCGATCCGCGTTTCACGCGCTCGGCCGCGGTGTCGGATTATTACGCGCCGATCCGTGCCGGCACGGATATCGCCTTCCTCGGCGGGGTCATCAACTATCTGCTGAGCAACGACAAGATCCATCACGAATACGTGAAGACCTACACCGATTTCAGTTTCCTGGTGAAGGACGAATTCGCGTTCAATGACGGCCTCTACTCCGGCTATAACCCGGAGAAACGCAGCTACGACAAGTCCACCTGGGGCTACCAGGTGGGCGCCGACGGCTATGTCGTCACCGACCCGACGCTGCAAAACCCCCGCTGCGTATATCAGATGATGAAAGCGCACTACGCACGCTACACGCCGGACGTGGTGTCGTCCATCTGCGGCACCCCCAAGGAGGCCTTCCTCAAGGTGTGCGAGATGATCGCCGGGACCGCCACGCCCAACAAGACCATGACCATCATGTACGCCCTGGGCTGGACGCAGCACTCTCAGGGCTCGCAGAACATCCGTACAGGCGCGATGGTGCAATTGCTGCTGGGGAACATCGGCGTGGCGGGCGGCGGCATGAACGCGCTGCGTGGTCACTCCAACATCCAGGGACTGACCGATCTGGGGTTGCTGTCCAACCTGCTCCCGGGTTACATGAGCTTGCCCAATGATGCCGAGCAGGACTACAAGGCCTACGTCGAGAAGCGTGCCTCCAAGCCGCTGCGCCCGGGCCAGCTCTCCTACTGGCAGAACTACAACAAGTTCTTCGTCAGCAACATGAAGGCGTGGTGGGGCGACGCCGCCACAGCGGAAAACAACTGGTGCTACGACTGGCTTCCCAAGCTCGACAAGGGCTACGACCTGCTGCAGGTGTTCGAGAACATGAATCAGGGCAAGGTCAACGGCTACATCTGCCAGGGCTTCAACCCGCTGGCCTCGGCACCCTGCAAGGTGAAAGTGTCCGGCTCACTCGCCAAGCTCAAATATCTGGTGATCATCGACCCGCTGGCCACCGAGACCTCGGAGTTCTGGCAGAACCACGGCGAATACAACGACGTGGACCCGGCCAAGATCCAGACCGAGGTGTTCCGCCTGCCTTCCACCTGCTTCGCGGAAGAAGACGGTTCGCTGGTCAGTTCCAGCCGTGTGCTGCAGTGGCACTGGAAGGCTGCGGAACCGCCGGGCGATGCCAAGGGCGATCAGGAAATCATGGCTGGCATCTTCCTCAGGTTGCGCGACCTGTACAAGAAGGGCGGCGGCGCCTTCCCCGATCCCATCCTCAACTTGACCTGGAAGCATCGCCAGCCCGAGTCGCCGTCACCCGAGGAACTGGCCAGGGAATTCTCCGGCAAGGCGCTGAAGGATGTCACCGACCCGAAGGATCCGGCCAAGGTCCTGGTGAAGGCCGGCGAGCAGTTGAACGGCTTCGCCGAATTGCGCGACGACGGCTCCACTTCCTGCGGCTGCTGGATCTTCTCCGGTGCCTGGTCGGAGAAGGGCAACCTCATGGCGCGGCGCGACAACAGCGATCCCTATGGCATCGGGCAGACGCTGAACTGGGCTTTCGCCTGGCCGGCCAACCGGCGTGTGCTGTACAACCGCGCCTCGTGCGACCCGAGTGGCAAGCCTTACGATCCGACGCGCAAGCTGATTGCCTGGGATGCCGCCAGCGGCAAGTGGGGGGGCGCCGACATTCCGGACTTCAAGCCGGACTCTCCGCCGGAAGACGGGATGAATCCCTTCATCATGAATCCGGAAGGCGTGGCGCGCTTCTTCGCGGTGGGCCTGATGGCGGAGGGCCCCTTCCCCGAGCACTACGAGCCGATGGAATCGCCGTTGGCGAACAATCCGATGCATCCGAAGAACGAGATGGCACGGGCAAACCCTGCCGCGCGGGTGTTCAAGGAGGATTGGGCAAGCTTCGGCAAGCCGGACCAGTTCCCCTATGTGGGCACCACTTATCGGCTCACCGAACATTTCCACTTCTGGACCAAGCACGCTCGGCTCAACGCCATTATCCAGCCGGAGCAGTTCGTGGAAATCGGCGAGGACCTGGCCAAGGAGAAGGGCATCAAGGATGGCGATCATGTCCGGGTAAGGTCCAAGCGCGGTTTCATCGTCGCAGTGGCGGTGGTGACCAAGCGCGTGCGTACGCTCGACGTCGAGGGCCGGAAAGTACATACCGTGGGCATGCCGATTCACTGGGGGTTCATGGGGCTGACCAAGAATGGCTATATCACCAACACGCTCACACCCTTCGTGGGCGATGCCAACACCCAGACGCCGGAATTCAAGGCGTTCCTCGTGAACATCGAGAAGGTTTAGGAGGCGGCCATGGCACTGCAATCACTCGACATCAAGGCCCGGTCCGCCACCACCACCCCTTCGCCCAATGTGCGCATCGAGGGAGCGGGCCCTGTTGCAAAATTGATCGACATCTCGAAATGCATCGGCTGCAAGGCGTGCCAGGTGGCATGCATGGAATGGAACGACCTGCGCGACGAGGTCGGCACCAACGTCGGCGTCTACGACAATCCTCGCGACCTCACGGATCAATCGTGGACCGTGATGCGCTTCTCCGAGGTGGAGGTGGAACAGGGCCGGCTGGAATGGCTGATCCGCAAGGACGGCTGCATGCATTGCGCCGACCCGGGCTGCCTGAAGGCCTGTCCGTCGCCGGGTGCGATCGTCCAGTACTCGAATGGCATCGTGGATTTCCACGAGGAAAACTGCATTGGCTGCGGCTATTGCATCACCGGCTGCCCCTTCAATATTCCGCGCATTTCGAAGAAGGACAACAAGGCGTACAAATGCACGCTCTGTTCCGACCGCGTGGGGGTAGGGCTGGAGCCGGCCTGCGTGAAGACCTGCCCGACCGGGGCAATCGTGTTCGGCTCCAAGGTTGACATGATTCACCATGCCGAGGGCCGCATCACCGATCTCAAGGAGCGCGGCTACAGCAATGCGGCGCTATACGATCCCAAGGGGGTCGGCGGAACGCACGTGATGTATGTGTTGCAACACGGAGACAAGCCCGAGTTGTACGCGAATCTGCCCAAGGATCCGAATATCAGCCCGTTGGTCAGCCTATGGAAGGGTGTGACCAAGCCGCTCATGAGTCTTGGCCTGGGCTTGGCTGTCTTTGCCGGTTTCTTCCATTACGTGACGGCAGGTCCCAAGGAGGTGGAGGAAGAAGAAAAGACGGATTGAATCGTCCGCTTCCCTTCACTTTTCCGACCTCAAGGAGCGATCATGAGCAAGCCTATACAACGCTACACCGCCCGGGAACGCAGCAACCACTGGATCGTGGCCATCGCCTTCGTCCTGGCCGGCCTGTCGGGGCTGGCGCTGTTCCATCCGGCCTTTTTCTTCCTGACGAATCTGTTTGGCGGCGGTCCCTGGACCCGCATCCTGCACCCCTTCATCGGCGTGGTGATGTTCCTGTTTTTCATGGCAATGGCGGCGAGATTCTGGCGGCTAAACCATTTCACGGCCGCCGATCGTCAGTGGATGGCGCGCATCGGGGATGTCATCAGGAACCGCGACCGGGGATTGCCTGAAATCGGCAAGTACAACGCCGGACAGAAGTATCTGTTCTGGACTATGGTGGTGAGTATTCCCCTGTTACTGCTGTCGGGTATCGTGGTCTGGCAACCCTGGTTTGCGCCGTATTTCCCCATCTGGCTATTGCGCATTGCCGTGGTCGTCCATGCGCTGGCTGCCTGGATCATGATTCTCGGCATTATCGTGCATGTCTATGCGGCCATCTGGGTCAAGGGCTCGGTTCGCGCCATGACGCGCGGCACGGTTTCCGAAGCCTGGGCCAAACATCATCATCGCGCCTGGTATCGCGAGATGACCGGCAAGTGATTGCAATGCATGACAAGGAAGGATTGATGCGCGCATGACGACCACACTCCTGCAGCCCGGCGAAATCGAAGCCGCGGCCGGCGACATTCCCGAATTGCGGTTGCCGCCTGCTGATCTGTTTCTCACGCGTGCGCACCGGCTGGATCAGCTCGCCGAGGGCCATACCCTCGGCGACTATCTGCGTTTTGTCGCGCGTCTCGCCCGCGCTCAGCAGGCGGCGCTGGACGCCGGCCCGGCGGGAGAGCCGCCTGCGGCCGACAGGCTTGCGCAGTGCCGCGAGTATCAGATGCCGCCGCTGGCGCCTGCCGGCCTCGGCCTGCCGGCGGGCTGGCGCGATACGGCCCGACACCTGGCCCAGGCGGTCAAATCGGGTTTGCCGGCGCCAGGCCAGGCGGTACTGGAATCGATTCCGGACAGCGAAGATGCCTGGCTGGATGCGCAGGCCACGCGACTGATCGAGGGGAATACACAAGACCTCGACGCCGCCATCGCGCCGGTAATCGGCGCCGCCCTGCAAGTGCACTGGACTCACCTTGCGCGCCAGCTCCATCCCGGGCACGTGGCGCGACCCGAGCATCCCAATCTGTGCCCCGTATGCGGCTCGCATCCGGTCAGTTCGGTAGTGCGCATCGGCGGGGCCGCGAATGGCCTGCGTTATCTGTATTGTGTGCTGTGCAGTTCGGAATGGCATGTGGTCCGAGCCAAATGCAGCAACTGCGACAACACCCGCGGCATCGCCTACTATCATCTGGAAGGGAAGGAGCGGATCGTACAGGCCGAAAGCTGCCCGGCGTGCCAGACCTATCTGAAAGTCGTCCAGCAGGAGAAAGATCCGCTGGCCGACCCGGTGGCCGATGACCTCGCCACCCTGACGCTGGACCTGCTCATGGACGAGGCGGGCTTCGCCCGCAGCGGAATCAACTGGTATCTGATCCACGGCCTGACCTGACTGCTCACTCACCGACAAGGGATTGTCTATCGTGCATAGCGCCCCCCATCCGCCCTCGATCGATCGCGTCCTCAACTGGACGGCCGTTTCCCCACTGATTGCCGAATACGGTCGCGAGCCCGTGCTTGCCGGCGTGCGCAGCGTACTCGACCGCACACGCCAGGCAGCGCGCAGCGGCGACCGGGTCGATTACACCGAGCCTGCAGTGACGGCCCAACTTGCCGCGCATTTGTCGCAGCACAATGCATCCCGCCTGAAACGGGTATTCAATCTCACCGGAACGGTGCTGCATACCAACCTGGGGCGCGCACCGCTGCCGGAAGAGGCGGTAGAGGCGCTGCTGCTGGCGGCCCGCCATCCCTGTGCGCTGGAATACGACCTCGAAACCGGTGGCCGCGGCGACCGCGACGACGTCGTCGAGTCGGTGCTGTGCGAGCTCACCGGGGCCGAGGCGGCCACCGTGGTGAACAACAATGCAGCGGCGGTATTCCTGCAGCTCAACACGCTTGCCATGCGCAAGCAGGTGATCGTGTCGCGTGGCGAACTGGTGGAAATCGGCGGGGCCTTCCGGGTGCCGGACATCATGAGTCGTGCGGGCGCCAAGCTGGTCGAGGTGGGCACCACCAATCGCACGCACCTGCGCGACTTCGAGGGTGCCATCGGCCCGCGCAGCGCCATGTTGATGAAGGTGCACGCCAGCAACTATGCCATCCAGGGGTTTACCGCCAGCGTGCCGGAGACGGAGCTGGCGCAGCTTGCGCATGCCCACGAACTGCCGTTCGTGATCGACTTGGGCAGCGGCATGCTCGTCGATCTGGCGCGCTTCGGCCTGCCGCACGAACCGACGCCGCAGGAGTCGATTGCAGCCGGGGCCGATCTGGTCAGTTTCAGCGGCGACAAATTGCTGGGCGGGCCGCAGGCCGGCATCCTGGTGGGCCGCCGCGCGCTGATCCAGCGCATCAAGAAGAACCCGCTCAAGCGCGCGCTGCGCGTTGGCAAGCTGACGCTGGCGGCGCTCGAGGCGGTTCTGCGCCTGTATCGCGATCCCGACCGTCTGGGCGATCGGCTCACGACCTTGCATATGCTCACCCGACCGCCGGACGATATCCAGAGTCAGGCCGAACGTCTGCTGCCGCGCATGCAACAGGCGCTTGCCAACTGGCCGGCGAGCGTGTCTGCCGAGCCGGCCCTGTCGCAGATCGGCAGCGGTTCGCTACCGATCGACCGCCTGCCGAGCCATGCGCTGGTCGTGCGGCCTTGCACCCGGAAAAGCGGCGTACTGCACGAGATCGAAGCGGCGCTGCGCGGCCTGCCCGTACCGGTGATCGGCCGTATCGCCGACGGTGCCTTGCGTCTGGATGTGCGTTGTCTGTCTGCGACAGACGAAGCGGATTTCATCGGCCAACTCGCGAAGCTGGCCGCCTGCTGATCACGTGAGAGAGAAGGAACAGTGCATGCAACGACGCGATTTCCTGATGACCTCCGCTGCACTGGCTGCAGGGTCGGCATGGCCTGCCAGCCAGACCATGACGGAATTCGATCCGTCGCCAGAGGATGGCTGGCGAACGTTTGAAGTGACACACCGGGTGGAAGTGCTCAAGCCGCAGGGTGCAACCCGTGTCTGGTTGCCGCTTCCCTCCATGCAGGAACAGGACTGGATCCGGCCCATGGGCAATCTATGGCAAGGCGATGCCGACCGCGCGCACCTGCTGCGCGACCAGGAGCGTGGCGTCGATATGTTCTATGGCGAATGGGCGCCGGAGAAGAAGCCGGTACTGGAAGTGACCAGCCGATTCGCCACGCGCGACCGTGCCATCGATCTGACCCGCGCCGGACAGGCGGTCCCGCTGTCTGCTTCGATGCACCGCCGCTATACCCGGGCCACGAAGCTGCTGCCCACCGACGGCATCGTCAGGAAGACTGCACTCGACATCACCCGCGGTGCGAAAACCGACCAGGACAAGGCGCGGGCCATATACGAGTGGGTGGTCGACAACACGGCGCGTAATCCGAAGACCCGCGGCTGCGGACTCGGTGATATCCGCTTCATGCTGGAAACCGGCGACCTGACGGGAAAATGCGCCGACCTCAATTCCCTTTACGTCGGCCTTGCACGGGGCGCCGGCCTGCCGGCACGTGATGTCTACGGCATCCGCGTGGCGGACTCGCGCTTCGGCTACAAGAGCCTGGGCAAGAGCGGCGACATCAGCAAGGCCCAGCACTGCCGTGCCGAGGTATGGCTCTCCGGACACGGCTGGGTGCCGGTCGATCCCGCTGACGTGCGCAAGGTGATGCTGGAGGAACCGCCCGGCGGCCGCAGCCTCACCGACGAAATGGTGGTTGACGTGAGGAAGCGCCTGTTCGGCGCCTGGGAGATGAACTGGCTGGCCTACAACACCGCGCACGACCTGCCGCTGCCAGGATCGCGCGACGTCACGCTGCCTTTCCTCATGTATCCGCAGGCCGAAACCGCCGACGGCATGCTGGACAGCCTGGACGCGTCGAGCTTCAGCTACCGCATCACCTCCAAGGAAATCACGGCGCCATCATGATCGTCGGTACAGCCGGGCACATCGATCACGGCAAGACGACGCTGGTGCACGCGCTCACCGGCGTCGACACCGACCGGCTCGCCGCCGAGAAGCTGCGCGGAATTTCCATCGAGCTGGGTTACGCCTACCAGCCCTTGCCCGGCGGCGGGGTGCTGGGTTTCGTCGACGTACCCGGTCATGAGCGTTTCATTCACACCATGCTCGCCGGTGCGGCGGGGATCGATTTTGCCCTGCTGGTCGTGGCAGCGGACGACGGCGTGATGCCGCAAACGCGCGAGCATCTCAACATCCTCCACCTGCTCGGCATCGAACACGGCGCCGTGGCGCTGACCAAGATCGACCGGGTCGCGCCCGGGCGCCTGACCGAAGTCAAGCGCGATCTGCATCAACTACTGGCCGAAACGGCGCTCGCAAACATACCTATATTTCCGGTTGCCGCACCGGACGGACAGGGTATCGATGCCCTGCGCACGCATCTGCACGAAGCCGCGCAGGCCATGCCTTCGACGACAGCCGACGGCGGATTCCGGCTTGCGGTCGACCGCAGCTTCACCTTGAAAGGTGCGGGCACCATTGTCACCGGTACGGTATTCGCCGGCAGCATCCAGGTGGGCGACGATTTGGTGGTGACGCCATCCGGTCGGCCGGTTCGCCTGCGTAGCCTGCATGTGATGAACCGCCCGGCGCAGTGGGGGCAAGCGGGAGAGCGTTGTGCCCTGAACCTTCACGGCGTGGGCAAGGACGAGATTGCGCGTGGCGACTGGATCGTGGCACCGCGCCTGCACGCGCCGACCGCACGGTTCGACGTGCGGCTGACGCTGTCGCTGCAGGCGCCAACGGCCCTCGTGCACTGGGCGCCGGTCCATCTGCACCTGGGTGCGGCCCATGTCATGGCGCGCGTGGCGCTGCTGGAAGGCGAGAGCCTGTCTCCGGGCGGCAGTGCGTTGGCGCAGCTGGTCACGGACCGTCCGCTCGGCACACTCCATGGCGACCGTTTCATCCTGCGCGACGCCGATGCCCGCCACACGATCGGCGGCGGCAAGGTGCTCGATCCCGATGCGCCCGCACGCAAGCGCAAGACGCCGCTGCGGCTGGCGGAACTCGCCGCGCTGGATCTCGCCGACACTTCGCAACGGCTGTATCAGTTGCTCAGTCTCCGCGGACTCGACCTTGACAGGCTCGCCATCCACTGGAACGTCAAGGACCCGGCTGTGCACCTGCCGATCGACAGCACGCTGGTGCGTGCCGGTCATGCCACCTGGGCGTTTTCCGCCGCGCACTGGACAAGCCTGCAAGACAAGCTGAGCACCGGTCTCGCGGCGTTTCACGAACGTTTCCCTGACGAGCTGGGTCCCGATGCCACGCGTGCCAGGCGCATGTTCCTGCCGGCACTGCCGGCCGCCGCGTTCGCCGCGTTGACGGACGCATTGTTGACGGCGGGCGTTTTGCAGCGCAGCGGCCCCTGGCTGCATGTGCCGACACACAGCATTGCGCTTAGCCGTGAGGAGGATGCGCTCTATCAGCGCATCCTTCCCTGGCTGGAAGAAGGAGCCTTCGACCCGCCCTGGGTGCGCGATCTGGCCCGACGCGCGGGGCGCGACGAGGTGTCGATGCGGTGTCTGCTGCAAAAGCAGGCGCGCCAGGGAAAGCTGTATCAAGTGGTGCGCGATCTGTTCTATCTGCCCGAAAGCGTGGCGCAACTGGCGGCCCTGGTGCAGGAACTGGAGCACATGAGCGGCGAGACGCGTGCTGCCGAATTCCGCGATCGCAGCGGCCTGAGCCGCAAGCGCGCGGTGCAGGTGCTGGAATTTTTCGACAGGGTGGGCTACACACGTCGCGTGCGCGAAGCGCACCGATTGCGCAATGCCGATCTGTTCGGCAGGATGATGGATCATGCTGCTTGAAGCGATCGACTGGAGAATCGAGTTTCAATTGGAAGGGAAGCGTGCCTGGTGGTGCGGCCGGACTTCAAATTCGGTTGGGGGTGTCAGTCGCTCCCGGGTGGGTTCGACTCCCACTTCCTTCCGCCACAATTCCGGGTACCCGCTACCCTTTAGCCTTGAACCGGGCCGGAAGGATTTGGCCGGGATCTGACGACCCCATTCAGCCTATTCGGCGTCTTCGGCGTCATGATGCCTTGGGCGTGCGGACCATTTCCCCGACATCGTCGATCTTGTCATGCAACATGTTGATTCTGTGGGCGAGCCACTGGATTTCGGCATGCGCCCTGCGGTTGACGTCGAAATCGAGTTCGCTCCGCAGGCGATCTTTTTTGTCCTGACGGTTCTGGCTCATCATGATGATAGGGGCCTGTATTGCGGCAAGCATCGAAAGAAAAAGGTTGAGCAGGATGAAAGGGTAGGGGTCCCATGCCTTGCTGCCCAGCTCGACGTTGATGGCGGAGTACACGGCGAGTATCACGGCAAACGCCATGATGAACGTCCACGAGCCACCGAAGGATGCCACGACGTCGGCGACCCGTTCGCCCAGCGTCTCGGCCTCTTCGATCACATCATTCGGGTTGCGTGCGGCACGGAGACGGACAAGTCTTTCCGCGGCATGGAACTGCTTGCCCATGACGGTCATCAGGTCCAGGCCGGCGTCCGGTTTCTTCCTCAGGAGAACGGTGATGTCATGGAGATCCACTTCGATGCATTCAGTTTCTTCGACGGCCGTGGCTTCAGTCTGGTGCGGCGTCTGCGCCAGCATCGAGGCGAAGCCGAATACGTCGCCATGGCTGGGCATGTCGAGAAGCACGACCTGGTTGTCCTCGTCGATGGTCGTGACCTCGACGGAACCCGAGACCATGATGAACGCGCGTTCGCTCAGGTCGCCGATCTTGAAGATCCGCTGGCGCGGCGTGAATTTGCGCAGTTCGACCTGACTGGCGAGGACGGCGAGCTCTTCGTCGTCGAGCAAGGAAAACAGTGGGACTTCTTTAAGGACAACGACGCTACAGGCCATGGTTTTCCCCCGTATTGCAAACACTGGGCCTCCCGCTTCGGCAGGCCGGAATGGACGACAATTTGCCGGCAGTTTAAGAGGGATCGGGTCTGAAGAAGTTCCTTTTTTTCAGAGGTGGAGGATGCTGCCAAACAACGGCATCATTCAAAAACGCAGATGGACGCATTCCATCTGCCGATTGGCTCCGGACTCAGGCGCCTTGCCCATTCGCCGGCGTATGCTCCGTGTCTGCCGTTTTTTGTGCGCGGCGCTGCGGTGGCCTTGGATGTCGTCGTCGGCGATGTGCTGTTCATCCTGGCACACGCTTGGCAACATGACTGGCGCGCGTTTAGTGTCGCCGGCAAACCCGCGTTTGAATCATTAAGCCTCAATTGGCACAACTTGCTCGTCCGGCCCCAGCGGTTCCTGGGTGTCGAGCTGATGCTGCAGCACGGACAGGTCGGCCTCCGACGCATCGCCGCCCGCGCGAGCGCGCTCGACGATGCGCTCACGCAGGGTGGCGACGGGCACCGGAAAATCGAGAATATGAAATGCGGTGCCGCGCGATTGCGCTGTCTCGCGCAGCAGGTCGCGCTGCCAGCGGGCAATGAAGGTGGCGTCGACGATGACGGGCCAGCCGGCATCCAGGAGCGCGCCGGACAGTCGGGCGAGATACGCGTAGGTGCGTTGGGTGGCATCGGCGCCGTAGAGCTGCTGTCCGATGCCTGATCCGCTGTGGGCCATGGCGTCGAGCCCGGCGAGGCGCTTGCGTTCTACATCGGAGCGCAAGCGGATCGCGCCGGGGGCCTGCATCAGTTTGCGGGTGGCGGTGGTCTTCCCCGATCCAGACAGGCCGTGCGTGATATCGAGCCGGGCGGGCAGGGGGTGCGTCAGTGTCGTCGCCAGATGCAATAGCGTGCGCATCTCGGCGAACGCGGCATCGCGTTCGGGGTCCGCGGTCTGGGCGGTGCGGATGGAGGCAATCTTGGCGCGCACGAGTGCACGATAGACGGTGTAATAGCACAGCAGGGGGAGCCCGGCATAGTCGCCGGTCTGCTCCAGCCAGGTATTGAGGAACAGCCAGGCCCACTCGGCATGGCCGCGCTGCAGCAGGTCCATGTAGCAGAACGCGACCTCGGACTGGATATCGATCCAGCGTAACTCGGGGTTGAATTCGATGCAGTCGAACACGAGCAGCCGGCCGTCGACCCAGGCGAGGTTGCCCAGATGCAGGTCGCCGTGGCATTCGCGCACGAAGCCGTCGACCTTGCGGGTCTCCATCAGCGGGGCGAGCCGGGCGTGCTCGGTCTCGCTCCAGCGGCGCAGGGCGTCGAGTTGCGCGTGGTCGGCCGGGTTGTCGAGGTGGGCCGCGATCTGGGCGAAGTTCTGGGCCACCGGGTTCCAGATGGCGTCCGGACTGCCCCATGGACTGCCTTGTCCGGCTCGTGCGCAGCCTTCCGTATGGAAGCGGGCGAGGATGGTGGCGATGGCTTCGACGTGTTGTGCCGACATTCGACCTGCCGCATCGAACCGGTCGAGCGTAGCGTCGGGCGGGAACTGGCGCATCTTCACGGCGTACTCGAATGTCTCGCCGCTGCCGTTGAGGTGCGGGGCGGCCGGTGTGCCGGTGATGGGGACGACGTCGAGATAGATGTCGGGCGCGAGCCGCCGGTTGAGCTGAACTTCGTCGCAGCAGGCGTGCAGGCGCTTGCCGAGGCTGCTGAAATCGAGGAAGCCGAGATCCAGCGGCTTCTTGATCTTGTAGGCGAACGCGCCCGTGAGCAGAACGTAGGAGATATGCGTTTCGATCACCTGCACCGGGCCGGCGGGGTGATCGTAGCAGGCCGGATCGTGCAGGCTCCGGATCAGTTCGGCCAATTTCGGCATCGATCCCGACGGGGCGTTCATGTTTGCGCGTCCGGGAGCGGGGCAGTTCACAACTGCCGCGCGTAGTCTTCCAGTTGCCGCTTGGCGGCGTCGAAGGCGTCGCGCAGCGCGATGTAGACATCCTCGTTGGCCTGTTTGTCGACCACGATTTCCGAGCCGGGTACGCCGAGGTCGATGCGGACGTTGAAGAGCTTGCCCTGCTGGTGATGCTTGGCGGGCTGTTCGATCACGACGCGGCAGCTGATGATGTCGGCAAAGACCTGTTCGAGTTTCTGTGCCTTCTCGCGGATGTGGGTGTCGAGGGCTTCGGAAGAAGGGATGTCGCGGAAGGTGATTTGAAGCGGGGTTTTCATGATGGCTCCGTTGGATTGGGGTGAAGGCAGGCCAGCCCTGCTTCCGGTTACATTTTTGGGTGGCCTTCCTGCGCGTAGTGCTTTTCGCGCTGCTCCTGGCAGACGATGCAGCGCTTGGCGGTGGGATAGGCCTGCAGGCGGGTGAAGCCGACCTCATCCCCGCAGTCGATGCAGACGCCGTATTCGCCGTTCTTGATGCGCTGCAACGCGGCTTCGATGTCCCGCATTCCATCAATATGGCGATCCAGAATCGTGAGGTTGAAATCCGCCAGCGCATTCGCCATCGACTCGTCGCCGGCGTCACCCGGCTCGCTGTTGAGCAGGTCGATGCGATGCTGGTTGCCCGAGTTTTCCAGTTCGTCGCGCACTTCACGCAAGAGCGCCTGGTAATCCGCTTTCAGTTTTCGGGTCAGCTGTTCAAGCTGGGGGTGAGTAAGTGCGGCCATCGAACCTCCTGCGCATATTGTGATTGGATCAGAACCTGCCTTTAATCTAAGGATAGCAATATCCTATTTAAAAGGCGACCGGATTTCGTGGCATGCATGCGTCCCGGCGCCTTGGCATTCGAGCGTGGCGGCGTGAAAAGTCTCGACCACGATATTCTGCGTCGCGCGCCAACGACGCGCGCCAGGCAATACATGCTTCTGATTGATTTCCAGTTCGATCCCGACATACAGGTCGGGCGGGAACCGGCGGCGCAGGAAAGCGGTGAAGCCGTCCGACCTGCCCGTATAGGGGTAATTGCGGCGCACCTTCAATTCGGGGGCCTGTGACTTCAGCCGGGCCTGCCAGCGGTGGCACAGTTCGGCCTCGCCGGCGCGCGCCGGATCGTAGAGCAGGCCGATATCGGCATTGCGGGCCACGCCGTCGAGCACCGGCGTGAAGCTATGGGAGGCGAGGTGGATCACCCGGCTGCCGCGCGCGATCGCTGCGGCGACCTGTGCTTCGACAGCGGACCGGTAGGGCAGGTAGACCCTGTCCAGGATTTCGCGGCGGACAGTGGCGGGCGCATCCCGGGTGGCCTCGGAATACAGCTTCGGATGGCCGATCGAGCGGTTGAGGTCGATCAGCAGGCGGCTGGTGGTGGAGACGAACAGGGGGGCGTCCAGCATCCAGGCCAGTTTCCGGGCCACGGCCAGCGCGCCGGGGTCGTATCCGCGGTGGCTGTGCAGCAGGGCCTCGAGGCCCGCAAACAGGGCGCGGTAGCGCGGCGGTATGCGGTTGCCGCCATGCTCGCAGGTGATCAGGATGTGGTCTGTGTGCGCCATGGCTTCAGTCCACGAACATCCGGCCCGTTTCCAGGCAGTCGCATAGCGCGCGGTAGACCGCCTGCAGATGCGCTTTCGACGCGTCCGTCCCGATCGCCCGCAGAATGCGGCGGGCCAGCGGCCCCTGTTCCAGGATCACGCGCAACGGATCGTGCCAGGGGCCGCCATGATCCGGCAAGGTCGTTTCGACGAGGTGCTGCCATAGCGCACCGGCCTGGCATGAACGGCCGGGAAAGCCCAGCAGCCGCAGATAGCCGGCATCGTCGATCGTGGCCGCTTCGGCGTCGCGGATGCAGGCGGACAGGATTTGCGCCAGGGCATCCGTGCCTAAAGCCTGCTGCGTGGCGAGCGGCGACCATTTGCCGTCGTAGAGCGCCCGAATGGCGGCCGTGGCGGCGGCGGCGATGGCAAGGTCGGCTAGCGGACATTCCTGCACGTCGATCACACGGATCTCAAGGGCGTTGCGCTCGAAGCGCGGGATCGCCGCGCGGGCGTTGAGCCATTCGTGCCGCAGCACGCCCGCGGGATCGAGCGGCGCGATGTCGCGGTACATCGGCGCCAAAACCTGCGCCTCGTAGTCGGCGCGGCAGGTAGTGGTGTCCGGGGTCACCTGGCCGATCACCGAGGGGACGCGCGTGACGGCCGTGCTGTAGGCCGCCATGCGGGTATCCAGATAGCCGCTCGCCGTGCCGTCGATGATGGGCGAGCTCGCGGCGAGCGCCGGCAGGATGGGCAGCAGCAGCCGCACGGCGGCATGCAGCCGGGCGAACTCGTCATCGCCGGCGAAGGGCAGGTTGAGGTGCATGCTTTGCAGGTTGGCCTGGCCGTGCTGCCGGCAGCCGAAGACGCGGTCGTAGGCCTGGTAGATGGGGGCGTGGTCGTGGGGCCACAGGCGCGTGTCGGCGGCGGGGTTCATCCATGGATGCATGCCGGCCGGCATGAGCCGGGCACCGAGGGGCGCCAGTAGCCGGTCGATGACGCCGACCTCGGCCTGGAATCCTGCGGCAAGGGGTTCGAGCGCGGGCTCGGGGCGGATGTTCTTCAGCTCGACGAGATGCAGCACGATCTCGTTGGACCAGCCGAAGCGTCCGCGATCGACCTCCAGGCCATTGCTTCCCGAGGCTACCCGCAGCAGGGCGTCGGCGATCGGCATGACCGATAGCGTCTGGCGATCCACGATCATGTATTCCAGCTCGATGCCGTAGCCCGCAAAGGCGTGCAGCGCAGGGGGCGCACGCATCAGGCGCTCACCCGCTTGCGCGCTTCGATGCGGCGAACGAACGAGCCCATGATCTCGCGGTAGAGCGCATCCTTCAGCACACCGTCCTCGTTGCCGGCATCGACGTTGGGATTGTCGTTGACCTCGATGATGTAGCAGCGGTTGCCCACCTGCTTGATGTCGACGCCATAGAGGCCGTCGCCGATCAGGTTGGCCGCCTTGAGCGCGATCTTCACCACCTCTTCCGGCGCTTCGGCCACCGCCACGGCCTCGACCGGGCCTTCCTCGTAGCCCGTGCACCCTGCCTCGCGTCGAACGATCTGCCAGTGCCCGGCGGCCATGAAGTACTTGCACACGAACAGCGGCCGCCGGTCGAGGATGCCGACGCGCCAGTCGAATTCGGTGGGGAGGAATTCCTGGGCGACGATGAGCTCGGATTTCTGCAGCAGCGCGGTGACCTGTTCGAACAATTCCTGCTCCGACTCCACCTTGGCCACGCCGAGCGAGAACGAGCTGTCCGGCTGCTTGAGCACGCACGGCAGCCCGAGGTTGGGGATGATCTGTTCGACGTTGTCGCGGTGCACCATCAGCGTCCGCGGCGCAGGAATGTGGTGTCGGGTGAGCAGCTCGGCGAGATAGACCTTGTTGTTGCACTTGAGGATGGAGTCCGGATCGTCGATGACCACCAGGCCTTCCGCGGTTGCCCGCCGCGAGAAGCGGTAGGTGTAGTGATTGGCGAAGGTGGTGTCGCGGATGAACAAGGCGTCGAACTCCGGCAGCCGGGCAAGATCGGTACGGGTGATGAATTCCACGTCGAGTCCGACGCCCTCTGCGGCCTTCTCGAATTTCTGCAGGGCACGCGCGTTGGAAGGCGATTCCGGATTCTCGGGGTCGTGCAGGATGGCGAGGTCGAAACGCGGCGCACGACGCTTGTGCGTGCGCCGCCGGTGTCCCATGAAATACGCGGTGGCGGCCTCCACCACGAAATCCTGATGATGCGGCGGGATGTCGCTGGTGGCGATGGCGCGCACGCTGTGCAGGCGCCAATGCTCGCGGTGACGCTCGAAATGCGCGCGCAACAGGGGCGCTTGCAGCAGGCTGAAAAGCCGGTGGCTCAAGGCATCGTGGCGGATCGCCACGTTGCGGCCGAAGTAGATGCTGAGCTCGAATGCGTCCGACTTGATGGGCGCGAGCGACTTCTGCACCAAGTCGTCGAGATTCTCGGTGAGCAGTCGCACCAGGTTCTGCGATTGCAGGTCCTCCATCGTGCTCACCCGGGGCAGCGGCTTGTGGCCACGCGCCTCGGCCAGCAGGGAGACGTAGTAGCCCAGGCTTTGATAGCGATAGGAGCGGCACAGGTTGAAGGCCTTGACCGAACGCCCCTCGCCATAGGCGGGGTCGGTCAGATAGGCGCGCGCCGACACGACGCTCACGCCGGGGATGTCGAGCGGCCAGTCGTCCGGGTTGTCGACGACGATGAGGATGCTCACAGATCGTCCCGGGGCGCCGCCCGCGGCGGATAGACCAGCAGCAGGTTGGCGTCGTGGGTCACGATGCCGAGCAGCACCGCGCCGATGAGGCGATCGATGTTGACCCAGTATTCGTGCGACGGGCTGTAGGGGTGGCGCCAGTAGGGGTCGGCCACCAGCACGCTGCGCTTCTTGCGGTCGTAGCCTGCGAGCACGACGAAGTGGCCGGCCGGCAGGCCGCGAATGTCGTCAGGCAGGTCGTCCGGTCCATATTCCCGCGCCGCGCGATACAGGTAGGTGGAACTGAGGCCGGTGATGATGGGCAGGTTGCGACGCAGCAGGCCGCGGATCAGGGGACGCGAGAGATCGGTCAGGCGCAGGCGTCCGCCCAGGCGCAGGAATTCCAGGTAGCCCTCGGTGACGCGTTGCAGCCGGGCATCCTGCTTCTTCTCCCCCTGCTGCCGCTGCAGGCGCTCGGCGATGTCGACTCCGGGCACAAACCAGGTGGGATCGAACACGGTCAGGTTGTAGGTGTAGAGGGTGGCCTGGTAGCCCTGGCGCAGGGCATCGCAGGCCAGAAAGATGGCGAAGGTGCCGCCGTGCTCCAGTTTGCGGGTGCGGGCAATCACGTCCGCAAGCGGAACGTCCGTACCCCAGTAATTGTAGACGGCCTGCAGGCAGGTGGGACCGCAGGTCGTCTCGTCCGGCTGCGGCAGCATCGTGAGCGGCAGGCGCAGCGTGATGGGATGCATGAAACGGTTCTCCCCAAGAAACGTCATGGGCCTGTCGGGTAGACGGGGCGGCGCCGGCCTAGCGCGTCCACACCACGCGCAACAGGTTCTCCTGCTCGTTGTAGTGGTATTCCAGTTCGCCCTGGTAGGCGTGATGCAGCGCTTCGCCGATGCCGCGGGCGAGATGGATGTCGGTGGTGGTAATCAGGAGGCCGTCATCCTCGTCCTCGATTTTCATGATCCGCTTCAATGGATGCTCGGCCTTGGCGTGCGCTTCTTCGTTTCTGGCCAGGTGCAGCAACTCCTCGCGGTGATCCTTGAAGAACGGGCCGTTCACGCTCACATACCCGGCCGGGTAGTCGTCATGGATGCGGTGGCATGCCGGGCACATCTCCTCGTGGGCCTGAACGGGTTTCACCAGCCATTGCCAGCGGCCATCGTGGAATACGGCACCGCATTGCGGGCAAACCGTGGGTTCCGGCAGCTTGTGCTTGGCCTTGTAGGCGTCGTGCCGGGTTTCCTGGACCAGACGATCGCGGCGGACGGGGTGGAAGTCTGTGAATCGGGATTTCATGTTGTGCTCCTTCAGTGATGACAAAAAGATCTGCTTACATCCACTCTTTTTCCGCGGCTGGGCGCTGTTCGCCCCACAGCGCGCCGGGCGGCAGATCGAGCAGGGAATAGGCGCCCGCCTGCAACGACGGCAATGCGCGCGCGGCGGCCAGCATCATCCGCGCAGCCAGTCCCGCCTCGTCGTAGCGGGCTTCCAGCAGGAAGGAGGCATGGCCGGCTTCGCCAGCTGCAGCGCGGCGTTCCAGCACCACGCCACGGTTGGTCTCTTCCAGCGCGGCAATACTGGGTACCGAGAACACCCGCGTCTCCTCATCGCAAAAGAGGGGATCGTTGATGAGGGCGTTCTCCACCTCGGTTGCATTGGCCGACGGCTCCAGTTCGACATAGACATAGCGCTGACGGCGGCCTTCAGGGGACTGAAGCTCTGTCGCCAGCGCCTGTTTCACCCCCTTGATGCCTGCCGCGGCCAAGGTGTGGTGCAGGCTGGTCCCAATGTGCAGGCTGGTTTCCGTATGACCGCGCGGCGCCAGCTGCGCGAACTGGCTGCGGAAGAGGGAGAGGGCGCCGGGATCGCAGCCCGCGCCGACGATGGCGGGTAGCTTGTGGCGCAGTGCGTCACGATGGATTTCCGCCTTGTGGCCCAGGAAGGATTCGCCGTGAAGGCGGGCGCATTCGACCACGGGAATGCGGCTTTGCAGCAGGGCTTGCGCAACGCCCATGACTGCATCGACCGGAACGCAGATGAGTGCGGCATCCACGTAGTCGAGTTCGCTGACATGGGTTACGGAAGGGGCTTTCAGCCAAGCTTCCTCTGCACGCTCAGGTCGCCGTACCACGCCTGCCAGTTCAGCAGTCCGATCGGCAGCGATGGCCTCGGCGCATTTGCGCCCCAGGCGCCCCAACCCGATGATGGCAAGCCGAATTTTTTTCATGTTGTTACGCCGGCAGGATGGACGCGGTCCGTATGTAAAAAACACTTTTATTATTCATGTTAGTTAGTAGGCATGAAACGCGCTACGCGAATCACCGCGCGGTTTCAACAGCCCCCAGCGGCAATCGAGAGGCAACGCCTACCCCGCCGTTGTGCCGGCTAGGCCTTGTGTTCCAGTGCAATCCCGGCCATCTCGACGGCCACGCCCAGAGCAAGCACCAGCAGCCCTGCCCATATTTCGGGCGCCAAGGCCATCAATACGCCACCCAGCACCACCAAAGCTGCTGCCAGTACGCGTCTTGTTCGCCGCTTTCTCAACACGCAGAGGTTCCTCCATTCCTGACCGGGCTACTCGTAGCACAGAACTTTTTCGGCGGACATGTCGGCGCCGAATCGCTCGATCAGCGACTCGATCTCCGGCAACAGCGTATCGTCTTCGTCGTCTTCCAGTGCGCCGTCGCCCACCAGCCTGGCGCCCAGCCCCGCCAGGAGGGCGTCCCGGACGGTCGCAAGCGTAGGCGGATTTTCGCGGTTCTCGTCGTTGACCACCGATTCGATCGCGCGCGAGAGCGGTTCGCTGGCGTTGGCCTGCGCGAAATCGACGGCCAGTGCGGCGGCGCCGAACGCCTCGATGAGCGCGTCCAGTTCGTCGAGGAGCGATTCGCTGACGTCGAAGTGATGCATGCGCTCGGCCTCGTTGAAATCGGCTGGCAGCAGGTCGCCGAGAAAGCAACGCACCGCCATGAGCGTGACGGGCTGCTCGCACTCCGGATTCTTGATCCGGCTATTGAGCAACGCCGACAGATGCGGGCTGACGCGACTGGCGACAGCGATGGAATTACGGGTCATGGCTTTTCCTGTTTGTCTGCGGGGCAAAAGGCAGGATCATGAATTTTTCAACCCCGCTGCCTATATCAATGTATAGCAGATGGTTTTCCGGTCTCGCGCCATGCAGTGAATGTGATGCATGATTGAATCAAGGACATCCAGCCGAAGGCGATGAACACCAGCCACCCCCAGCACGTTTCGGCCCGGCCTGACGAGGTTGCTTCCCTCGAGGCCAAGCTCGCTCTCCTCGGACAGCCGGACACCTATCCGGAGGCGACCGCGCGGGTGGACGCGGTGGAGACCCACATGTCCTGGGTTTTTCTCACCGACACCCATGCTTACAAGCTGAAGAAGCCGGTGCGCTATCCCTATCTCGACTTCAGCACGGTCGAGGCGCGGCGCCTGGACTGCGAACGGGAGGCGAGGCTCAACCGCCGCCTGGCGCCCGAGGTCTACCTTGGAACGGTGCCGCTGGTACTCGATGCGGCAGGGTGCCTGCATCTGGGCGGGGAAGGGGAGACAGTGGACTGGCTGGTGCGGATGCGGCGGCTGCCGGCGGATCGCATGCTCGATCATCTGCTTCGCAGCGGGACGGTCACGCAGCCCGAAATCACCCGGCTGGCCCGTCGGCTGGCCCGCTTCTACGCTACGGCCGCGGTGGAGTCGATCACGCCCGTGGCCTATCGGCAGAGCCTCGCTGCGTGGATCGGGGACAATCTGCGCGAACTGGCCAGCCCGGAATTCGGCTTCGATCCGGACGTGGGGGAGGCGCTGGCCCACTCCCAGTTAGGTTTCCTGCAAGACCACGCCGACCTGTTCGATGCTCGCGTGCGGCAGGGCCACATCGTCGAGGGCCATGGCGACCTGCGGCCGGAGCATGTGTGCCTGCTGCCCGAGCCAGCTGTTATCGATTGCCTGGAGTTCAACCGCACGTACCGTATCCTTGATCCGGCCGACGAACTGGGCTATCTGGCGCTCGAATGCGAGCGGTTGCATGCCTCGCAGGTGGGGCGCTGGCTGCTGGAGGCGTATCGCGAAGCGAGCAGCGATGCGCCTCCCGATGCCCTGATCCACTTCTATCAGAGCTGCCGGGCGGTGCTACGCGCCAAACTCGCGCTGTGGCACCTGCGGGACGATGGGCGGCATCCGCCGGACAGATGGATCGAAACGGCCCGGGACTATCTCGAATCGGCACGGCGGCATGCCGCCCAGACGCAAAGCTGAGGTTCGCTCAGTCCTGCAGTAGCTCGACCAGTGAACCGCCGCTGTGCAGGCGGCTAATCGCCTCGGCGACCAGCGGCGTCGAGTCCAGCACCTCGACCCGCTGGCCGAGCAGCGCCGGCGGCAGCCGGAAGGGCGGAATGGCATCGGTGACCAGCACTTTCTCCAGGGCCGCATCGGCCAGCACCCGTTCTGCCGCGCCGGCGAACATGCCGTGGGTGGCTGCGGCAAACACCCGCCTCGCCCCCAGCGCCTTGCAGGCCCTGGCGGCACGCGCAAGGGTGGTGCCGCTGCTGATGAGGTCGTCGATGATGAGGGCGGTCATGCCACCGACCTCGCCCACCACCGCCTCGCCGGACACCACGCCTTCGCTGCGGCGCTTTTCCATGAAGGCCGACCCGACGGGCCGGCCGAGCGCACGGGCCAGGGCGTCGCGCAGGGCATCCGCCCGCTTGACGCCGCCGGCGTCCGGCGACACCACCACGACGGGTTCGTTCCCCAGCCGTGCCGCGAACCAGGCGACGAACAGGCCGCGGGCTTCCAGGTGTTCGGCCGGGATGCGGAAGGCATTCTGGTAGGCGGCCAGGTTGTGCACGTCGAGCGTCACCACCCGGTCGGTGTCCACCGCCTCGAACAGCTGGGCGACATAGCGGCTGCTGACCGGGTCGCGCGGCTTGGTGCGGCGGTCCTTGCGGGAATAGGCGAGATAGGGGCAGACCGCGGTGACCCGGGCGGCCGAGGCGTCCTTCAGCGCGCCGATGAAGAACAGCAGGCGGACCAGCTTGTCGTTGGCGCTGATGCCCGGCTCGCCATAGAGCGAGTGGATCACGTACACGTCCCGGCCGCGCACGTTTTCCAGCGGCCGCGCCTTGTGCTCGCCATCCTCGAATTCGCGTTCCTCGTGGCTGCAGAGCGGGGATCCCAGCGCCGCGGCCACCCGCTTGCCGTAGGCGCGGCTGGCGTCAAGGGCGAACAGGCAAAGCGCATCCTCGGTCATCGAACTGTCTCCTCGCGTCTGAAGGCGCTGGCATCGCCTGAATAATATGCCAGACTTGAAACAAGCACCGGCCCACAAGAAAGGCGAAAACCATGCAACCCAAGGAATGCTTTTATCGGGAGCAGTTCGGCTACTGCTGGCTGGAGGATGGCCAGTGGCTGTTTCAGGCCGTGGATGTGCATGAGAAGCCGCAGGGCGAGCCCGTCAAAGTCGAACTGGGTGAACTGGTCTTCCACCACGATCAGGACGAGGAACTGCATTAGCACGCGCTGAACCGCGTATCCCCTGCATCGTCCCATCGGAGCATGCCTCCATGAACCCCACGACCGACACCCTGGATCCCGAGCGCTGGCACGTGCAGCCGGGCGACGTGCTGCTGGTGACGGACATTCAGAACGATTTCCTCCCTGGGGGCAGCTTGGCGGTGGCCGGCGGCGACGACGTGGTGCCGATACTCAATCGCTATATCGGCGAATTCGTGGCGCACGGCCTGCCTGTCTATGCGACGCGCGACTGGCATCCGGAGGGTCATTGCTCGTTTCATGCGCAGGGCGGGCCATGGCCGGTCCACTGCGTGGCAGGCACGCAGGGTGCTGAATTTGCGGCAACGCTTAGGCTGCCGACCGACACCACGGTGATCTCCAAGGCAACCTTGTGGGGTCAGGAGGCCTATTCCAGCTTTCAGGGCACCGATCTGAATGGCCGCCTGCGCGCAGGCGGCATTCGCCGGCTGTTCATCGGCGGGCTGGCCACCGACTACTGCGTGCTCAACACGGTACGGGATGCGCGACATCTCGGTTACGAGGTGTTCGTGCTGGCCGACGCGATCCGCGCGGTGGACGTTCATCCCGGCGACGGGCAGCGTGCCGAGGCAGAGATGACGAGCCTCGGCGCGCGACGAATCACGCTGAGCGGCCGCGCTGCATGAATTCCGCAGCCAGCGTCCTGCTCACTGATCTGTATCAGCTCACCATGCTGCAGGGCTATCATGACGCCGGCATGGCGGAGACCGCGGTGTTCGAGTTTTTCGTGCGCAGGCTGCGCCCGGCGCGCGGTTTCCTGCTGGCGGCGGGGCTCGATCAGTCCCTGGACTATCTGGAGCAGTTGCGTTTTTCCACCGCGGAACTGGAATGGCTGGCGTCGACCCGGCGCTTCAGCGAGGATTTCCTCGCCTCGCTGGAAACGCTGCGCTTTACCGGCGACGTCCACGCGATGCCGGAAGGCACGGCATTCTTCCCCAACGAGCCGATCCTGCGCGTGACCGCGCCGATCGCGCAGGCGCAACTGGTGGAGACGCGGCTCATCAACCTGCTGCATCTCGAGACCCTGATCGCGTCCAAGGCCGCACGCTCGGTACTGATGGCGCCGGACACGCTGCTGGTGGACTTCGGCCTGCGCCGCGCTCATGGCGCTGAGGCGGGCCTGCTGGCGGCGCGCGCGAGCTATCTCGCCGGCTTTTCCGGCACCTCGACGGTACTGGCAGGCCAGCAGTTCGGCATTCCGCTGTTCGGCACCATGGCGCATTCCTTCATCCAGGCGCACGACGACGAGACGCTGGCCTTCGAGCATTTCGCCCATGCGCAGCCCGGCAACGTGGTGCTGCTGATCGATACCTGGGACACCGAAGCGGCGGCGCATAAGGTGGTGGCGCTGGCCCCGCGTCTGGATGCCGCCGGCATCCGCATCAAGGGCGTGCGCATCGATTCGGGCGATCTCGCCGAGCATGCCCGCCGGGTGCGCCGCATCCTCGACGCCGGCGGCCTCGGCCACGTCATCATCTTCGCCAGCGGCGACCTCGACGAGTTCGCGCTGCGCGACATGCTGGCGGCCGGTGCGCCGGTGGACGGCTTCGGCGTCGGCACCCACCTGGACACGTCGAGCGATATGCCTTACCTCGATTGTGCCTACAAGCTGCAGGAATATGCCGGCCGCGCGCGCCGCAAGCGCTCCGAAGGCAAGGCCACCTGGCCCGGGCGCAAGCAGGTGTACCGCCAGCATGACGTCGACGGCCGCATGGCCCGTGACGTCGTCACGCTGGAAAGCGACGCCCAGGCGGGCGAGCCGCTGCTGGTTCCGGTGATGCGCGGCGGGCGCCGCCTGGCGCAGGCACCAAGCTTGCCGGACATCCGACGCCACGCCGCGGCAAATCTCTCACGGCTGCCGGAGCCCTTGCGCCGTCTGGAAGCCTTCGACTATCCGGTGGAAATCACCCCTCCGCTGCACCAACTCGCCGCGGCGGTCGACCGCACCGCATGACCTTGCCAAAACTAACTAAATTGAAAGTATGACAACTCTCCTCCCTCTTTCCCCAGACCGCCTCTATCGCCCCTGCGATGTCGAGCGGTTCACGTTCACGACCACGGCCGAGCTCGACGACCTGACCGATGGCATCGGCCAGATGCGCGCCATCGACGCGGCGCATTTCGGCATCGGCATGCGCCATGCAGGCTACAACCTCTACGTCATGGGACAGCCTGGCAGCGGCAAGCGCACGCTGATCCGGCAGCTGCTCGATCATCGTGTGGACAAGGAGGCCAAGCCGGCCGACTGGTGCTATGTCCACAATTTCAGCCAGTCGCACAAGCCGCGCGCGATCCGGCTCCCCGCCGGAATGGGGGCGCGTCTGCACGCCGACATGCAGCAACTGGTGACGGAACTCCAGGCCACGATCCCCGCGGTGTTCGAGGGCGAGGAATACCGGCAGCGCCTGAGCCAGATCGACGAGGAATACGGCGAGCGCCAGACGCAGGCCTTCGTCGCAGTGGGCGACGAAGCGGGCAAGCAGGGCATCACGCTGCTGCGTACACCGAACGGTTTTTCGTTTGCGCCGGCCAAGGGCGACGAGGTGATGAGTCCGGACGACTATGACAAGTTGCCGCCCGAAGAGAAAACGCGTTTCGAGCAGGCGATCGCCAGCCTGCAGGAACAGCTGGAGAAAGTCATTCGCCAGGTCCATCAATGGCGGCGCGAACGCATCGAGCGCGTGCGCAAGCTCAACGAGGAGGTGGTGCTGTTCGCCGTCGGCCACTTGATCGACGACCTGCGCAGCAATTATGCGGATCACCCGGCCGTATGCAGCTATCTCAACGAGGTGCAGCAGAACGTCGTCGAAAGCATCGACGAGTTCCGCCATCCCAAGGAGGCCCTGTCGGGCCTCGCCGCGCTCACCGGCCAAATGCCCGATTTCAGCCGGTTCCGCGTCAATCTTCTGGTGGGGCGGGATGGCACAAAAGGCGCACCGGTGGTCTACGAGGACCATCCCACCTACCAGAATCTGCTGGGACGGGTCGAGCACGTTTCCCAACTCGGCGCGCTGGTGACCAACTTCCTGCTGATCAAGCCGGGCGCGCTGCACCAGGCCAACGGGGGTTATCTGCTGCTGGATGCCTTCAAGCTGCTGACCCAGCCATTTTCCTGGGAAGGCCTGAAGCGCGCCCTGTCCACCCACGAAATCCGCATCGAGTCGCTCGGCCAGATGTACAGCCTGGTCAGCACCGTGTCGCTGGAGCCGGAGCCGATCCCGCTCGATGCCAAGGTGATCCTGATCGGCAACCGCCTGCTGTACTACTTGCTCGCCCAGTACGATCCCGAGTTCGGCGAACTGTTCAAGGTGGCGGCGGACTTCGAGGACGAAGTCGAGCGCAGTGCCGACAACGACCTGCTGTACGCGCGTCTGGTCGCGACCCTGGCGCGCCGCGACACGCTGCGGCCGTTCGATCGCGACGCCGTGGCGCGCGTGATCGAGCATAGCGCACGCCGTGCCGAGGATGCGGAGAAGCTCTCCACCCACATGGAGAGCCTGGCCGACCTGGTGCGCGAAGCCGATTACTGGGCGGCGCAAGACACGCGCAAGGTGGTGGCGCGAGCCGACGTCGAGCGCGCGATCGAGGCGCAGATCAGGCGTTCGGACCGCCTGCGCGAGCGCTCGCACGAAGCCATCCTGCGCGGCATCCTGCATATCGACACCGAAGGCGAACGGGTGGGGCAGGTGAATGGCCTGTCGGTTTTCCAGCTCGGCGACTTCAGCTTCGCCCAGCCTTCGCGCATCACTGCCAACACCCGCCTTGGCGAAGGCGAGCTGATCGACATCCAGCGCGAGGTCAAACTGGGCGGTTCGATCCACTCCAAGGGCGTGCTCATCCTGTCCTCCTTCCTGGCGTCGCGCTACGCCGCCGAACAGCCGCTCTCGCTGGCGGCCAGCCTGGTGTTCGAGCAGACCTACGGCCAAGTGGAAGGCGACAGCGCCTCGGTGGCGGAGTTGTGTGCGCTGCTGTCCTCGCTGGCGAATGTGCCGATCCGGCAGTCGCTGGCGGTGACGGGCTCGGTGGATCAGTTCGGCCGGGTGCAGGCGATCGGCGCGGTGAACGAAAAGATCGAGGGCTACTTCGACATCTGCAGCAAACGCGGCCTCAGCGGCCAGCAGGGGGTCGTGATACCCGCGTCCAATGTGGCGCACCTGATGCTGCGCCGCGATGTGGTCGACGCTGCCGCGGCAGGCCGCTTCCATATCTATGCGGTGGAAACGGTGGATGAAGCGCTCGAGTTGTTGACCGGCATTGCCGTGGGGACGCCGGATGCCGACGGCACGCTGCCGGAAGGCAGCCTCAACCGGCGCGTGGCGCAGCGGCTCGCGCATCTGGCCGAACTGCGCCGCAAGTTTGCGAAGAAAGCCGTATCCAGTAGCGGCGGCAGCCATGAGCAAAACGAGGAATGAGCGGCCTGCGGGTCTGAGGATATGGGTGGCGCTGGACGCGTCGCCGCGCGGCGCCGCCGCGCTGGCCGCCGCCGCCGCCCTGGCGCAGGAACTCGATGCCGAATTGGCCGGGCTGTTCGTCGAGGACGTCAATCTGCAGCACCTCTTCGGCCTGCCTTTCGCGCGCGAATACAGCGTGTTGACGGGGGCGGCGCGCCCGTTGTCGCAGGGGGAGGTGGAGCGGACCTGGCGGCACCAGGCCGCGGCCATGGAGCGCCTGCTGTCCGAGGCGGCAGGACGCCAGCGTTTGCGCTGGTCTTTCCGAGTGGCGCGCGGCAGGGTGACGGCAGAAGTCAGCACGCTGGCCCATACGTTCGACCTGATCGTACTGGGAAAGCTGGCCGGCAGCCGCGTGGTGGCGGTCACCCGGACCACGATGCGCCTGGGCGACAGGCCCCCACCGCCGCGCGAGGGGCCGGTGATGGTGCTGTTCGAGAACGTGTCCGCTTCCGCAAGCAGTCTGGCCATGGGGGTCATGCTAGCGCGCCGCAACGGAGCCGAACTGGTCGTGCTGGTCAGCGCGGCAAGCAAGGACGCGTATCGAGCGGCCTGCGCGATCGCCCGGTCTGCGCTCAAGGACCGGGGCGCTGCAGGTCGCTGCGTATGGTTGCCGACGCTGGACGAGGCCAGCCTGATCCAGACAGCCAAGAACGAGATGGCGGGTTGCCTGGTGCTGGCTGACCGCGAACGTTTCCTCAGGCAGGCGGGCTTCGAACGGATGGTGGACGAGATCGAATGCCCGATCGTATTGACCCATTAGGCCAGTTGCCCAACCCCGCGATCCACATGGACTAGGACCAGATTGAAGACAGGATAAGGAGAAGCATCATGGCCATCATCGGCATCGATCTGGGGACGTCGAACTCCGCCGCCGCGGTATTGCGCGGCGACCGTCCCGTCATCATCCCCAGCGCCGAGGGCGTGAGCCTCGGCGGCAAGGCGTTCCCCAGCTACGTGGCGATGGTCGCCGACGGACAGATGCTCGTCGGTGAGCCGGCCCGTCGGCAGGCGGCAGCGAATCCCGAGGGCACCGCCACCGCCTTCAAGCGCAAGATGGGGCAGCGCGAAACCATCACGCTGCGCGACAAGGCCTTCACCCTCGAACAGCTGTCCGCCTTCCTGCTGCAGAAAATCAAACGTGACGCCGAAGCCTTCCTCGGCGAGGCGGTCACGCAGGCGGTGGTCACCGTTCCCGCCTACTTCGACTGACGATCTGCTGGCGTTGCTGGCAGAGGAGCTAGGGGCGATCGCCCGCCTGATTACGCACGAGCAGGACAAGGAAATCAGGACCCGGTATTGACTGCGCGATTCATTACATCGACGAAAGGATGACAACATGAAGACACCCCTGCAAATCACGTTTCGCGACATTGAGCATTCCGATGCGCTGGAGGCGCATATCCGCGAAAAGGCCGAGAAGCTTGAGACTGTTTTCGAGCCGATCATGTCCTGCCGGGTGGTGGTGGAAATGCCCCATCAGCACAAGCACCAGGGTAGGTTCTTCAACGTGCGCATTGATATCGGCGTGCCGGGCAGCGAAATCGTGGTGAACCGCGATCGGCATGAAGATATCTATGTCGCCCTGCGCGACGCCTTCGATGCCGCCAGGCGCCAGCTCGACGACTATTCCCGGCGCCTGCGCCGCGAAACCAAGGTCCACGATACGGAATACATCGGCGAGGTGGTGCGCCTCTATCCCGACGAGGGGTATGGCTTCATTCGGCGCACCGACGGCGACGAACTGTATTTCAATGCTGACAATCTGGTGAATGTCACGCTCACCCAGCTCGACGAGGGCGACGCCGTGAAATTCATCGAGGACAGGTCGATTGCCGACAGCTTGCAGGCCAAGCGCGTGAGCGTCGGCCAACACCACCTGCCGGAGTAGATCAAGCGGTGCGACGGCGCATGGCCCGGCGCCGGAGGCGCAAGCCCTCGCGCATCAGCGCTGCCTCGAACTCGGCAAAGGCGGACGCCGGTTGTCCGTCGGCAGCCCATACCTGTTGCAGTTGGGCAAGCGCGCGGTCGGCGTCATGGACAGGAGGCTGTAGATAGCCCAGCGCGTTTGCCGCAGCCAAGGCCAGTGGCGACAGCGGCGGCTCGGCCCGGGACCAGATGCCGCGCAGTTCGCGCAGGAAGATGCCGACGGTGGTGTCGCCGATTCCCTTGCCCAGGGCCTTGAGCCGGTTTTCCAGGTCGCGCGGATCGGCGGCCGCGTCATGCAGGACATCGAGGTTGCCGCCGTAATCGCGCATCAGCGCGTCACACGCCTCAAGCAGCTTGGTGGCGGTTTTGTAGTCGTAGCGCACGTAGCCGCCGGCATCGAGGATGGCCACCAGGCCATCCCAGCCAGTTGCCAGGATACGCCCTGGCGTGAGCACGCCGCGGGCGGAGAATTTGCGCCAGGTACGGCTTGCGAGCGATTCCGAAATGCGCGTGCCGTAGAGCACGGCGGCGAGAAACCACTTGAAGCGCTCGCCCGCGTCGGGCGCGTCGAGTTCGATGCCGAGTTCGCTGGCGTAGCGGCCGCCCCGGCTTGCCACTAGATTGGCCGGGGTGATTCTGCTCATGGCATGGGCCCGTAAACCAGCCATCCGGCATGGCGTTGGAGGGCGGTACCCAGTTCGCCGCACAGCCTTTCCATGCGGGCGGCGATGGCCTCGAAGTCCGCGCCATGCGCCAGCGCGACGCGTGCGATGTCGAGCGTCACCGGAACCAGTTCGATGCGCTGCAGCCGTCCCCGGTCGAACATGAGCTTGAACAGGCAGGAATGGTCGTTGCGCAGCACGGGATCGACGGCATAGTCGTCGATGAAGTCGCCGGTGTCATACAGAATGGGTTTGCCCTGGTGGATCTCGATCCCCTGGCAGAGGTGCGCGCTGTGGCCGTAGACCACGTCCGCGCCGAGTTCGATCACACGCCGGGCGAAACGGCGGAAGTCCGGGGCAGGGCGCTCGACGAAATTGGCGCCCCAGTGGTTGGAGAAGACGACCCAGTCGGCGCCGGCCGCCCGCGCGCGCCCGATCGCGTCCGCCACGCGCGCCAGCGTATCCGCCTCCAGCGAAACCTCCAGATAGTGCGTGCCGGGATGCAGCCTGGCGGCGGCGAAGTCCGGCTGGTTGTCGGTGCAGGCGAGCAGCGCCACCCGGCAGGGCGATGCGCCGTTCACCTCGAGCAGGGCGGGTGCGGCGGCCTCCACGATATCGAGACCGGCGCCGGCATGGCGGATGCCGGCGGCGTCCAGCGTGCGCAGCGTGTCGCGCAGGCCCCGCACCTCGAAGTCCAGCACGTGGTTGTTGGCCAGCGCGCAGGCGTCGATGCGCGCCGCCTGCAGGAAACGCACGGCACCTGGGTCGGCGCGGAAGTGGAACGGCTTCCAGCTGCACGTCCACGGCTGTGCATGCCGGGTCAGCGCGCATTCCAGGTTGGCGATGCGCAGGTCCGCCTGCAAGAGGTGCGGCAGCACGTCGCCCCACATGTCCTGCGGGCGCATGTGCCGCAGCGCCGCGTCGACGCCGCGGCCGAGCATGACATCGCCGAGCAGGGCCAAGGTGAACATGGCTACATGGTGCGCCTGAGCAGGTGCCGCAGGGATGCCAGCGGACGGGTGTTGAGCACGTTGTCCTTTTCCAGCCAGCCGCGCCGCGCCTGGCCGACGCCATACTGGAGATTGGCGAAATCGAAGGTGCTGTGCGCGTCGGAATTGATGCTGACCCGCACGCCTTCCTCCTTCGCCATCTGGCAGTGTGTATCCAGCAGATCGAGGCGATCCGGGTGGGCGTTGAGTTCGAGGAAGCAGCCGCGATCCTTTGCATGGCGGATGATGCGCAGCATGTCGACGTCGTAGGGGTCGCGCTGCTCGATCAGGCGTCCGCTGGGGTGGGCCAGCAGCGTGAAGTGGGGATGGTCCATGGCGCGCAGGATGCGTTCGGTCTGCTTGGCGCGCGACAGATGGAACTGGCTGTGCACCGCGCCCACCACCAGGTCGAGCCGGCCCAGCACCTCGTCCGGCAGGTCGAGGCTGCCGTCCTCCAGGATGTCGACCTCGATGCCCTTCAGCAGGGTGATGCCGTCGAGTTCCGCGTTGAGGCGGTCGATCTCGTCGCACTGGCGCGCCAGCCGCAGCGGATCGAGGCCGTGCGCCACGGTGAGGTGGCGCGAGTGTTCGGTGATGGCGAGATAGTGCAGCCCCATCCCCTTCGCGGCGAGCGCCATCTCGCGCAGGCTGTCGTGGCCGTCGGTGGCCTTGGTGTGCGCGTGCAGGTCGCCGCGCAGGTCGGACAGTTCCACCAGCTTCGGCAGGCGGCCTTCGCGTGCCGCCTCGATTTCGCCGCGGTCCTCGCGCAGTTCCGGCGGGATGTAGGGCAGGTCGACGCTTCGATAGACCGAGATCTCGTCGTCGCCGGCAATGCGCTCGCTGCCGCGGAACACCCCGTATTCGTTGATCTTGAGGCCGAGCTTCTGCGCAAGGCGGCGGATTGCGATGTTGTGCGCCTTGGAGCCGGTGAAATAATGCAGCGCCGCGCCGTAGGCCTGTTGCGCCACCACCCGCAGGTCGACCTGCAGGCCGCTTTTGAGAACGACGCTGGCGCGCGTGCTGCCGGCCGAAAGCACGTCGGCCACCTCGTCGTAGGCGGTGAAATGTGACATCACGGGGCTGTCTGCCGCAGCGGTGACCAGGATGTCGAGGTCGCCCACCGTCTCGCGCATGCGGCGGAAACTGCCGGCCACCGTTACTTGGTCGACTCCGGGCACGGCCTGCAGGAACGCGGTGAGCGTCCCTGCATACTGCGCCGCCACCGCCAGCTTGAAGCGGCGCGCCTGACTGACGTGGGCTTCCACCGCCTGCAGGATGTTGAGTTCGGTTTTTTCGCCGAAGCCGGGCAGGGCACGGATACGCCCGTCGCGCGCCGCGCGGTACAGCTGCTCGACGGTCTGCACCTCGAGGTCGTGGTACAGCGCCTTGACGCGCTTCGGCCCCAGGCCGGGAATCTGCAGCAGTTCGGTGACGGCGGGCGGCAGTTCGCGCCGCAGGCGATCGAGCAGGCTGCAGCGGCCGGTGTCGACGATTTCGCGGACCTTGGCGGCAAGGTCGTCGCCGATGCCGGGCAGCCGGGTCAGGTCTTCGCCTTTTTCCAGCAGCGCACGCGCCTCCTGCGGCAGTTCGCCGAGTGTGCGCGCGGCGTTCCGGTAGGCGCGGATGCGGAACGGGTTGGCCCCCTGGATTTCCAGACGGTCGGCGATTTCCTCGAAGACGGCGGCGATGTCGGCGTTGTGGACGGGCATGCGGTCCTTTCCTTCATGCTTTGGCGTATTGCAGGAACCAGGGCTGCATGTGAATGATAGAAGCCGGAACCCGGATTCGCTCAGGCCGTACGCCGTTCCCGGATGAAGACCAGGACCGATTCCGCTGTCAAAGGTTTGCTGAACAGATAACCCTGCATGAAATCGCAGTGATGCGAGGCCAGTAAATGGCGCTGCGCTTCGGTCTCCACGCCCTCGGCGATCACGGCCAGGCCGAGGCTGTGCGCCAGCGCGATGGTGGCGGTGCAGATGGCGACGTCGTTGCTGTCGCTTTCGATGTCGCGTACGAAAGATTGATCGAGTTTCAGAGTGTGGATCGGCAGCAGCTTGAGATAGCTGAGCGAGGAGTAGCCCGTACCGAAATCGTCGATCGACAGGCGTACGCCCAGGTTGCGCAACGCCTTGAGCTGACTGATGCTGGCGGCCGGGTCGTGCATGGCAACCGATTCGGTGATTTCGAGCTCCAGGTCGGTGCCTTTCAGGCCATGCTTTTTCAATGCCCCTGCGACATGGGCCAGCAGGATGGCGGAGTGCAGTTGATAGGCGGACAGGTTAACGGCCATGCTGAAGTCGGCGATGCCGATATCGCGCCATGCGCGGAGCTGGCGGCAGGCTTCATCCAGCACCCATTCGCCCAGCGGCAGGATCAGGCCGGTTTCCTCGGCAATGGGGATGAATTCGGCTGGCGGCACCAGGCCCATGCGAGGGTGGCGCCAGCGTACCAGCGCCTCGAACCCGACGATGCGGCCGCTCCGGCTGTCGAACTGGGGCTGGTAATGCAGTTCGAACTCTTTGTTTTCCACGGCCACCCGCAAGTCATGGTCCATGGTCAGCCGCTTCATGGCGGCCTGGTTCATCTCGGCCGTGAAGAACTGGACATTGTTGCGTCCCAGCGATTTGGCGTGATACATGGCGGTGTCGGCGTTCTTCATCAGCGTTTCGCTGTCCTCCCCGTCGTCCGGGTAGAACGCGAGGCCGATGCTTGGCGTCGAATGCAACGCATCTTTCCCGATACGATAGGGCTGGGATAGCGTGTGCAGGATCTTGTCGGCGACGCGGGCCGCGGTCGTGGCGCCTTCCACTTCGGTCAGCACCACCACGAATTCATCGCCGCCGAGACGGGCCACGATGTCGCTTTCGCGTACGCTGTCGCGCAGGCGTTGCGCCACGTCCTTGAGCAATGCGTCGCCCACTGCATGCCCGAGCGTGTCGTTGATGGTCTTGAAGCGATCCAGATCCAGAAAGATCACCGCCAGCGCACGCTGTTCCCGATGGGCCATGGCGAGTGCCTGCTCGAGTTGACCCTGCAGGCTGAAGCGGTTGACCAGGCCGGTAAGGGCGTCATGGTAGGCCAGCTGACTGATTTGTGCTTCGGCCAGTTTGCGTGCGGTGATGTCCGTGAAACTGGTGATGTAATGGGAAAGGTGGCCGTCGGGATCGCGCACGACCGAGACCGACATCCACTTCGGATAGAGTGAGCCGTCTTTTCGCCGATCCAGCACCTCGCCTTGCCAGTAGCCTGCCTGTTCGAGGGCGGCCGCCATCGCCTGGTCGGTGTCGTCGAGTGCCTGACTGGCCATCAGGATATGCGGATGCTCGCCTCGAATGTCGTCGATGGCGTAGCCCGTCAGGCGAGTGAAGGCCGGATTCACCGCCAGGATGCGGTTGTGGCTGTCGCTGATGAGGATGGCTTCGCCGCTGTGTTCGAACACGTTGGCATAGAGCCGCAATGCTTCCTCCGCCTGCTTGCGCTGGGTGATGTCCTGCACGGTGCCCGTGGAGCGGACCGCGTTGCCTTCAGCGTCGAAATGCATTTCGCATCGTTCGTTCACCCATTTGATGCGGCCGTCCGGCATGCATATCCGATGGCTGATCTCGTACGGCTTGCGGTTCGTCAATGAGTCGAGGTAGGCCTGATTGACCCGTTCGCGGTCCTCGGGGTGCACCGCGTCCATGAATGCCTCGTACGATGCGCCAAAGGTGTTCTGGTCCACCTCGAAAAGGCGGAAGGTCTCGTCCGACCAGGCCAGCGTATTGCTGGCCACGTCGAACTCCCAGCTGCCGACCTGAGCGATGCGCTGTGCTTCGTTCAGACGCGTTTCGCTTTCCTTGAGGGCGGCTTCGGCCAGCTGTTTTTCCGTCACGTCGGTGCCGATACTCACCATGAATTCCATCTCGCCCTGTTCGTCCGGCAATACGGAATTCGACCATTCGATCAGGCGCCGCGCCCCGTCCCGGGCGACCCAGTGGTTGGTGTGTGATCCTCTCAAGGATTGCGGATTGCGAACGAGTGCGTCGAACGCCTCCTGGTGCACCCGGTCGCGTTCCTCCCGCGGCAGCAGAAAATCCCAGACGAGCCGCCCCTCGACTTCTGCGAACGCGTAGCCGGACAATTCCTCGCAGGCGCGATTGAAGCGGCGGATGCGGCCTTCACGGTCGAGCACGACCACCAGCGCTCCGGCCTTATCAAGAATCGCGCCCTGCAGCATGGAGAGCTTGCGCAGCTCGTGCGAGCGCGCTTCCACCTGGGCTTCGAGCGTATGGTGGATATTCTCCAGCGCATCCGTCATATGGTTGAAGGCATGGGCCAGATGGCCCAGCTCGTCGGGGCCGTCCTGCGGGGCACGCTGCGACAGATCGCCGGCGGCGATGCTGTCGGCCACCCGGGTGAGGTTCCGGATGGGGCGCGACAGGCCGCGTCCCAGCAGATAGGCCGCGCCGCCTGAGAGGAGCAGGAACAGCGCCAGCGCGACATAAGTGACATGGCGCAGATGCGTGGCGGGCGCCAGCGCTTCCGCGCTGTCCATTTTCACTACCATCCCCCATCTCAATTCGGGGAGATAGCGCCATGCCGCCACGCAGTCGACTCCGGCGTAGTCGCGTACGAACCCATTGCCATGGTCGCCAGCCAGCGCCTTCTGCATCGGCAGCGCGGCTGCCTCGAGCGGTACCCGGTAGCGATAGGCGGCGTCCCGGATATGGCGGAGCGGTCCCGTGTAAAAAGCCTCGTTGTCATCGCGTTGCGCCAGAACCGTTTCGCCCGTGCGGCCGAGGCCGGTGTGATCGGCCGTGACCGATTCCAGCTTGTCCACATCCAGCCGCAGGGCCAGCACGCCGATGACCTTGCCCCCGTCCAGTACGGGTGTAGTCAAGAAGGCGGTCGGCCGATCCCCCGAAGGCGCATAGGGCGCGAACTCCGAGAGGCGGGTTTGCAGGCTTTGCAGGGTCAGGCTGAAACCTCTTGCCAGCGGCGTATCGCGGTACGCGCCAGTCAGGAGATTGGTGCCGAGATCGGGCTCGCGCCGCAGGGAAAAAATCACGTTGCCTGCCGTGTCCATCAGCAGGAAATCGTGAAAATTACCGGCCTCGTAGGAAATGCTCAGGTCGTTTTGCAACGGGCGTGCAGCGGCCTGGTAGAGTGGGGAGTGCAGTCCATCTGCATGGTAAGCCTGCTCCAGCTGGGCCAGTCCATGACGGATCAGGTTTCTCTGGCCGAGCAAGCGGGCGTCCGCCCGCCGCTCTATCATGTAACGATCGATCTGATCGGCTTTTTTGTCCGCGATGGTGACCATGGTTGCCAGCACGCTCTCATGTAGCGACGCTTCGAACGATGCCAGGTAGAACGCGGCCAACCCTGTCAGCGGCAGCACGGCCACCAGCAGGTAGCTCAGCAACAGGCGCCTCGATATGGAAAGCCCCTTCATGGCCTGGCGGTCAGCGAATGTCCCAGCGCCGTACGCAGGGTAAAGAGGACAACAACCCGGTATCCACGATGGGGGCTCATGGCCGAATTGTAGCCGGATAAATATGCCGTCAACACATCAGTGGATGATCCGGACGAGCGGAATTTTCGATCAAGATCGGATGGTGCGATAGCCGGGGCCGAGTTCGAGCAGTCGGGTTCCCGACGACGGGATTTTACCGTTTGACGGAATATGAAGGCCTTCCTGTCGAACAGGCAAGGTATTGATTTTTAGGCAGAGGAGGTGGCCTGTGTACCTGGCCAGTCCGTCTGGGCATTGGGAGGATCGATCGGTTCATCATGGCCAGCGCGGGACAAAGCGTATGCGATACCGCAACGGGACGAAACTCGGCCAAAGCAGTCAGGATACCGTCATCGCCGTTCGCGATACGAAGGCGGGATTTTTCGGCCGACTAGGCCTTGCGCTCCATGGCGATTCCTGCCAACTCGATGCCGATGCCCACTGCAAGGGCGAGCAGCCCTTCCCATATTTCGGGCGCCAGGGCCATCAGCAGACCACCCAATATCACCAGGGATATCGCCACTACACGCCGGACGCCCCGGTTTTTCAGCATGCGGGTGTCTCCCGGATGCCGGGTGGGCCGCTACTCATAGCGCAGGAAATCCTCGGCGAGCGTATCGGCACCGGATTGTTCGATCAGCGCTTCGATCTCCGACAGCAAGGTCTCGCCTTCATCGTCTTCCAGCGTGCCGTCGCCCACCAGCCGGGCGCCCAAACCGGCCAGGATGGCATCGCGGACGGCCGCCAGCGTAGGCGGGTTTTCGCGGTTCTCGTCGTTCACGACCGCCTCGATCGCGCGCGAGAGCGGCTCACTGGCGCTGGCCTGAATGAAATCCACGGCAAGTGCGGTCGCCCCGAATTCCTCGATCAGGGTATCCAGTTCGTCGAGCAGCGATTCGCTCACGTCGATGCGATGCAGCTGTTCGGCTTCCTTGAAGTCGGCGGGCAGCAGGTCGGCCAGGAAGCGGCGTACGGCCTTGAGCGTCACCGGCTGTTCGCATTCCGGGTTATTGACCCGGCTGTTGAGCAACGCCGACAGGGAAGGGCTGACGCGGCTGGCGATATCGATGGAATTGCGTGTCATGGCGTGTCCTGTCCTCTCCGGATGCAGATGGATCACGAATGGGTGATCGCGCTGCCTATATCGATATATAGCAGATGGTTTGGCCTGTCTCGCACCATGCGACGAATCGCTTCGATGTACCGAAAAATCCGGGCCCCTGAACTTTGGATGACGGGGCGCTGTCTTCAATGGCAGTGAAGCACGGGTGTGCCGGCCAATCCGAATGGGGGAGGCAGCGAGGCATGGCACAATGGGATGGCCGGTTTTCGGCATGTCCCCCGGGGACGCTGCGACAATGCGGGCTGGCCGGCCGGTTCCTGAACGGGATGGCCGCGCGGCTCGAGCGCGCCCAGGAAAGCCTGGACGATTTCATGCGTCGTACAAGAGGTAAGCAATGGAAACAAGCCCACTTGCAGGGAAGCCCGCCCAGCCTGCCATTCTGGTCAACGTGCCCAGACTCGTCACGGCTTATTACAGCAACCGGCCCGACCCTGCGGTGCCTGCGCAACGGGTCGCATTCGGTACCTCGGGGCATCGCGGTTCCGCATTCGAGAACAGTTTCAACGAATGGCATGTGCTGGCCATCAGCCAGGCCATTTGCGATTACCGCATGCAGCAGAGCATCGATGGCCCGCTGTTTCTGGGCATCGACACGCATGCGCTGTCGGAACCGGCATTTGCCAGTGCGCTCGAAGTGCTGGCGGCCAATGGCGTGGAAGTCATGCTCGCGGACAAGGACGACTACACGCCCACTCCGGTGATCTCCCACGCGATCCTCACCTACAACCGCGGCCGCGACAAAGGATTGGCGGACGGGATCGTCATCACGCCTTCACACAACCCGCCCGACAGCGGCGGCTTCAAGTACAACCCGCCCAACGGCGGGCCGGCGGACAAGGATGTCACGGGATGGATGGAAGCCCGTGCCAATGCGCTGCTGGAAAGCGGCCTCAAGGGTGTGAAACGAATCCCGCTCGAGCAGGCCCGCCGCGCGGCGACCACGCATCGACATGATTTTGTCACGGCCTATGTCGGCGATCTTGGCAGCGTGCTCGACATGGAGGCGATTCGCGGCGCGGGTATCAGCCTGGGCGTGGATCCGCTGGGTGGGGCCGGTGTGCATTACTGGGGCCCGATCGCCGAGCGCTATGGATTGAATCTCGCGATCGTGAACGATACTGTCGATCCGACCTTCCGTTTCATGACAGTCGACTGGGATGGCCGCATACGGATGGATCCATCCTCGCCCTATGCCATGCAGAGCCTGATCGGCCTGAAGGATCGCTTCGACATTGCCTTTGCCTGCGACACCGATCATGACCGGCACGGAATCGTCACCCGTAACGCGGGTCTGCTGCCGCCCAATCATTATCTTTCGGTGGCCATTCATTACCTGTTCCAGCACCGGCCGCACTGGCGCAGGGAGGCGGCAGTCGGCAAGACCGTCGTCAGCAGCCAGATGATCGATCGCGTCGCCGCGAAGCTCGGCCGCACGCTGGTCGAAGTGCCGGTCGGTTTCAAATGGTTTGTGGATGGCCTGTACGACGGCTCGCTGGGCTTCGGCGGAGAGGAGAGTGCGGGCGCCTCGTTCGTCCGGCAGGATGGCAGCGTCTGGACCACGGACAAGGACGGCATGGTGCCGGCCTTGCTGTCGGCGGAGATCACCGCCCGCATGGGGCGCGACCCCGGCGAACTCTATCGCGAACTGACGCGCGAGTTCGGCGAGCCGGTCTACGACCGCATCGAGGCGCCGGCGACAGCGGAGCAGAAACAGAAGCTCGCCCAACTCTCGCCCCGGCAGGTCCGGTCTGCCGAACTGGCCGGCGAGCCCATCCAGACCATCCTCACCCAGGCGCCGGGCAACGGTGCATCGATCGGCGGCCTCAAGGTGATTGCCGAGAACGGGTGGTTCGCGGCGCGCCCCTCCGGTACCGAGGACATCTACAAGATCTATGCGGAAAGTTTCCGCGGCATGGATCATCTGCACCGTATCCAGGTCGAGGCCCAGGCCATCGTCAGCGATGCATTGGCCGCCGCTTCGCAACAATGAAGGAACCCCTGGCCTGGGTGTAGATTGAACCAAATCCTGCGCGCACCGCTCCATCAGCCATTCCTGGCAGCGTCCTTCATCGAGAGATGATGAAGGCGTCGCGGTCCAGGCTGGCCAAGCCAATCAACCGGGTACGATCGATGCCGTCTTTCAACCTGTTGCCGCAGCGCTATGTCGGGTGGCTGGCCCTTACCGCGATGGTGGCGGGCTGTGCTGCGGTGGGCCCCGATTTCAAGACGCCGGATGCCCCCGCGGTCGCCCGCTACACGCGAGAGGCGCCGCCACAACGTGTCGTGATGGGCGAGGCCGTGGCGCCCGAGTGGTGGACGGCCTTCGGCTCGCCCCGACTCGACGATCTGGTGAAGCAGGCGCTGCATGACAGCTTCACCCTGGCCGCTGCCGAGGCCACGCTGCGCCAAGCCCGGCAACTCCATGCGGCGCAGGCCGGCTCCACCCTGTATCCGACCGTCAACGCCAGACTCGGCGCCAGCCGTAACCAGGCCAACGCGGCCGGCCGCGGCGAGAGCGGAAACCAGCAGACGCTCTACAGCCTGTACAACGCCGGGGTTGTCATCAACTACAACCTCGACCTGTTCGGCGGCAACCGCCGTGCGCTCGAAGCGCTCGCGGCGCAGGCCGACTATCAGGCCTACCAACTGGCAGGCGCGCGCCTGGTCCTGGCGGGCAACATCGTGACCACGGTCTTCGGACAGGCCCAGCTGGGCGAGCAGATCGCGGCCACCGAAGCCATCCTGCAGGCCCAGCAAGACCAACTCGACATCGCCCGCAAGCGCTTCGAACTGGGCGCTACCGCCAGGACGGATGTGCTGGCCCTGCAAACCCAGGTGGAACAGACCCGCGCCAGCCTGCCGCCCCTGCGCAACAAGCTGGAGCAGGCCGACCATCTGCTGGCCGTGCTGACAGCCCGTGCGCCGGGCGCGGCCGACATTCCGCGTTTCACCCTGGCCGATTTCACCCTGCCCGAGCGCCTGCCGGTGGTGGTGCCGTCGGATCTGGTGCGCGAGCGGCCCGACATCCAGGCGTCCACCGCCTTGCTGCATGCGGCCACGGCCCAGTACGGCGTGGCTGTGGCCAATCTCTATCCGCAAATCGATCTCAGCGCCAGCCTGGGCACGCAAGCCTTGACCACCGGCGCGCTGTTCGGTCCCGGATCGATGATCTGGACGCTGGCCGGGCAACTCGCCCAGCCGCTGTTCAACGCCGGTCTGAAAGCCGGTGCGAACGCCGCCGAAGCCAGTTTACAGGCGGCGGGCGCCAACTATCAGCAGACCGTGCTGGAGGCGTTGCGCAATGTGGCCGATACCTTGCGCCAATTGGACAACGATGCCCAGGCCCTGCAGGCGCAGGCTGCAGCCGACACCTCGGCGCAGGCGTCGCTCGATCTGGTACGGCAGCAATACCGCCTGGGGGCGGCGAGTTACCTGCAGCTCCTCACGGCCCAGCAGCAGGCGCAACAGACCCGCATCGGCCTGATCGCCGCACAGGCCGCCCGTCTGGCCGACAGCGCGGCCTTGTACCAGGCCATGGGGGGCGGGGTGCTTGACACGCCAAAGGCGGCAGCAGCGGCGACTCCTGCTGTGACCTCTGCCACGATCCCTTGACGGCCGCTACCTGCAAATCGATTCCTCTCAGGCAAACCGCACAACGGAGTATGCGATGACCCAAGGTACAACCAAGCGCATGATCATCATGCTCATTCTCGCCGGCGTGATCGTGGGCGGCGTGGTGGCGTTCCAGAGTTTCAAGAACACCATGATCGGCAAGGCGATCAAGGGCCAGGCCAACCCGCCGCAGACGGTTTCGACGACGGTCGCGCAGACGAGCACCTGGCAACCGACCGTCGAGGCATTGGGCAGTTTCAGCGCGAGCCAGCAGGCGGCCTTGAGTGCCGAAGTCAGTGGGCAGGTCACGGCCATTCATTTCGATTCGGGCCAGAGGGTACGTACCGGCCAGCCTCTGGTTGAACTCAACCGTGAGCCACTGATGGCCCAACTGGCCCAATTCGAAGCCCAGGCGGCACTGGCCGCGACCACGCTCAAGCGCGACGAGGCGCAGCTTGCAGTGCAGGCCATCAGCCAGTCGGTGGTGGATACCGACAAGGCCACACTCAAGAGCGCACAAGCCCAGGTGGCGGCACAAAAAGCGTTGATCGCGCAGAAGACGATCAGCGCGCCGTTCTCCGGCCAGCTCGGTATCCGCCAGGTGAACCTGGGCCAGTATCTGGGGCCGGGCGCGACTGTGGTCACGCTGCAGAAGCTCGACCCGATGGAAGTCGATTTCACCGTGCCGCAAAGCCAGATCGATCTGGTCCGCGTGGGCATGAAGGCCCAGGTCGAGACCAGCGCGGTGCCGGGCCAGGCCTTCAATGGCACCGTGACCGCGATCGAGCCGCAGATCGATACCGCCACGCGCAATCTCAAGGTGCGCGCCCGCGTGCCCAATCCCCGCAATACCTTGCTGCCGGGTGCGTTCGCCACAGTGCGCATCGGCCAGGGCCAGCCTGCGCAATACGTCACCCTGCCCAACGCCGCCATCACCTACAACCCCTATGGCGCCACCGTGTTCATCGTGACGGATCATGGCAAGGGCGCGAACGGCAAGTCCGGGCTGACGGCGGAGCAGCGCTTCATCTCGACCGGGCCGACGCGCGGCGACCAGGTCGCCATCCTCAAGGGCCTGAAGGCGGGCGAAACCGTGGTGACCGCCGGTCAGCTGAAGCTGCGCAACGGCTCTCCTGTCATGGTGAACAACAGCGTCCAGCCTTCGAACAATCCGAATCCGAACGTGCCCACCCCCTGAAGGCCGCCGCGATGAACACGAAATTCACGGATATCTTCATCAGGCGCCCGGTGCTGGCCACCGTGGTCAGCTTGGTGATCCTGGTGCTCGGGCTGCGTTCGATCGGCTTGCTGCCGGTGCTGCAGTATCCCTACACGCAAAACGCCGTGGTCACGGTCACCACGGTCTATCCGGGGGCCGACGCCAACCTGGTGGCGAGCTTCATCGCCACGCCGCTGGAAAACGCCATCGCCCAGGCCAACGGCATCGACTACATGACGTCGAGCAGCGTGCAGGGAATGAGCACCATCACCGTCAACCTGCGGCTGAACTATGCGCCCGACAAGGCGCTCACCGAGATTACCGCCAAGGTCAACTCGGTGCTCAACCAGCTGCCGCCGCAATCCCAGACGCCTGTCCTGTCGGTGAGCATCGGCCAGACCATCGACGCGATGTACATCGGATTCAACAGCGACGTGCTCAAGCCCAACCAGATCACCGACTACATCAACCGCGCGGTGCAGCCCAGGCTGCAGGCCGTGGACGGCGTACAGACCGCCGAGATACTGGGCGCGAAGAACTTCGCCCTGCGCGCCTGGCTCGACCCGCAGAAACTCGCCGCCCACGGCCTGACGGCATCCGACGTGTATTCGGCCCTGGCCGCCAACAACTACCTCTCTTCCACGGGCAATGCCAAGGGCCAGATGGTGCAGGTCAACCTGGCGGCCAATACCAACCTGAACTCGCTCGACGGGTTCAAGAACCTGATCGTGAAGACGGTCGACGGACAGGTCGTCCGGCTGACGGACGTGGCCAATGTCTCCCTGGGCGCCGACGATTACGACACTGCGGTCGCCTTCGACGGCAAGTCGTCGGTGTTCGTCGGCATCCAGGTCGCGCCGGGCGCCAATCTGCTCGACGTCATCGCCCGCGTGCGCAAGGTCATGCCCGACATCCAGTCGCAACTGCCGACCGGGCTGCAGGGCGGCATCATCTACGACTCGACCAAGTTCGTGGATTCCTCGATCAACGAAGTGATCAAGACGCTGGTGGAGGCCGTGCTCATCGTCACGGCGGTCGTATTCATCTTCCTCGGCTCGCTGCGCTCGGTGATCATCCCGCTGGTCGCCATCCCTCTGTCCATCGTGGGGACGTTCACCGTGATGCTGGCGCTGGGCTATTCCATCAACCTGCTCACGCTGCTGGCGATCGTGCTGGCCATCGGCCTGGTGGTCGACGACGCCATCATCGTCGTGGAAAACGTCAGCCGCCATCTCGAGAACGGCATGTCGCGGATGGACGCAGCCTTGCGTGCCGCGCGCGAGCTGGCCAATCCCATCATCGCGATGACCATCGTGCTGGTGGCGGTCTACGTCCCCATCGGCTTCATGGGCGGGCTGACGGGCGCGTTGTTCACCGAGTTCGCCTTCACCCTGGTGGGGACGGTTGTCATGTCGGCGGTGATTGCGCTGACCTTGTCGCCGATGATGTGCTCGCGCCTGCTGAAAGCGCCCAATCCGCAGAGCCGCAACTGGCAGGACCGGCTGGTGCTGTTCCTCGACCGCAGCTTCGAGCGCCTGCACGCACGCTACGAGCGGCTGCTTCAAGGCTCGCTCAATCACCTGCCGGTCACGGCAGTGATGTCGGCCATCATCCTCGGCTCCATCTTTTATCTGTATTCGACCTCGATGTCGGAGCTGGCGCCGCAGGAAGACCAGGGCGTGCTGATCAGCATCGCCTTCAACAATCCCACGGCCACCATCGATCAGCGGCAGCTCTACGCCAGCCAGATCTACGACGTGTTCAAGGGCTTCCCGGAAACCGACCATGTCTTCCAGGTCAATTCGCCCGCCCAGGTCATCGGCGGCATGGTGCTCAAACCCTGGGATGCGCGTACCCAGACCGCCACGGATTTGCAGCCTGCATTGCAGAAGAAACTGAGCCAGATCGCCGGCTCGCAGATCGCGGTGTTTCAGCCGCCGCCCCTGCCGGGCGCCCGTGGCGTGCCGATCCAGTTCGTCATCACCACCTCGGAGTCGTTCGACAAGCTCTACGCGGTATCGCAGCAGTTTCTGCAGGAGGCGCAGAAGACCGGGCAATTCATTTTCCTGCAGTCCGACCTGCGTCTCGACCTGCCGCAGACCCGCATCGAGATCGACCGCAACATGGCCGCGCAGCTGGGCCTGAACATGCAGGACATCGGCTCGGCGCTGTCGGCCATGCTGGGCGGCGGCTACGTGAATTTCTTCGAACTGGACGGGCGCGCCTACAAGGTCATCCCCCAGGTCGACCAGCGCTACCGCCTGAATCCGGATCAGCTCATGCACTACTACCTGCGTACCGCAAGCGGCAGCATGGTGCCGCTGTCCACCGTGGTGCATTTCAACACCGTGGTGCAGCCCGAAACGATCAGCCATTTCCAGCAGGCCAACTCGGCCACCATCCAGGGCGTGGCTCTGCCCTTCGTGGCCCAGGGGCAGGCGCTGGACAGCTTGAAACGGCTGGCCCTGCGCACGCTGCCCGCCGGCTACACCTTCGACTACGCCGGCCCTTCCCGCCAGTTCGTCCAGGAGTCGGGCGGCCTGGTGCTGACCTTCTTCTTCGCCCTGGTGATCATCTTCCTGGCGCTGGCCGCACAGTTCGAGAGCTTCCGCGATCCCATCATCATCCTGGTGTCGGTCCCCATGGCCATCTCGGGCGCGCTCCTGTTCATCAACCTCGGCATCGGCCATGCCACGCTGAACATCTACACTGAAGTGGGTCTGGTCACCCTGATCGGCCTGATCTCCAAGCATGGCATCCTGATCGTGGAGTTCGCCAACAACCTGCAGCGTGAAGGGCAGAACAAGCTCGACGCCATCAAGCATGCCGCGGGCCTGCGCCTGCGGCCGATCCTGATGACTACCGCGGCCATGGTGTTCGGCGTGATGCCCTTGATCACTGCCAGCGGCGCGGGTGCGGTGAGCCGCTTCAACATGGGCCTGGTCATTGCGACCGGGCTGGCGATCGGCACGCTGTTCACCCTGTTCGTGGTACCGGCCATGTACATGATGCTGGGCGCCGATCATGGCGGCGCCGCGAAACGAGCTGAAGAACAGGCGTCTCCTGTTGTATAGGGCGAGAAGACATGGCGAGGCGATATCGATTGATAAGGAGCGAGCATGAATGACCCCACCCCATCCGGCCATCCGAAGGAATTTCTGCTTCCCACGGATATCGAGGGGTTCGACTCCCTGGCCGAACTGGCCCTGGATATGCGTTCGTCGTGGAACCACGCCACCGACTCTGTCTGGAGAAAGCTGGATCCCGAGCTCTGGGCGCTGACGCGGAATCCCTGGGTTGTGTTGCAGACGGTGTCGCGCGAGAAATTGCAGGGCGTGCTGGCCGATCCCACTTTCCGCAAGAATCTTGACGAGCTCGTGCAGACGCGACGGAATGCCGGCGAGGCGCCGGCGTGGTTTCAGCAGACTCACCCGCACGCGCAACTCAACTGTGTCGCCTACTTCAGCATGGAATACATGTTGAGCGAAGCTTTGCCCATTTATTCGGGCGGGCTCGGCAACGTGGCGGGTGATCAACTCAAGGCGGCCAGCGATCTGGGCATTCCGGTCATCGGCGTGGGGCTGCTCTACCAGCAAGGCTATTTTCGCCAGGAGATCGACAAGGACGGCATGCAGCAGGCCCGGTTTCCCTACAACGATCCCGGACAACTGCCCATCACGCCCCTGCGCAAACCGGATGGAGAGTGGCTACGGCTGGAGATCGCGCTACCCGGATACTCGGTCTGGCTGCGGGCCTGGCAGGTCCAGGTCGGCCGCGTGAGGCTTTACCTGCTCGACAGCAACGACGCCGCGAACTATCCCGCGCATCGCGGCATCACGAGCGAGCTATACGGCGGCGGCCCCGAGTTGCGGCTCAAGCAGGAAATGCTGTTGGGGATCGGCGGCTGGCGGCTGCTCCAGGCGCTCGGCATCCAGCCGGAAATCTGTCATCAGAACGAAGGGCATGCGGCCTTTGCCGTACTGGAACGCGCCTGCAGCTTCATGCAGGCGAACGGGCAGCCATTCGAAGTCGCGCTCGCCGTCACCCGCGCAGGAAATCTCTTCACCACCCACACGGCGGTCGCAGCCGGATTCGACCGTTTCGCGCCGGCCCTGATCGAGCAATATCTCGGTGGATACGCCGAGCAGAAGCTCGGCATCGCGCGCCATGATTTGCTGGCCCTCGGCCGGCAGAACCCGAACGACGCGTCGGAACCTTTCAACATGGCGTACCTGGCGATTCGCGGAAGTGGCGCAGTGAACGGCGTCAGCAGCCTGCACGGCCGGGTGAGCCGACATCTGTTCGCGCCGCTCTTTCCGCGCTGGCCCGTGGACGAAGTGCCCGTCGGCCACGTGACCAACGGCGTCCATATGCCGACCTGGGACTCGGCCGCGGCCGACATGCTGTGGACGGAAGCCTGCGGCAAGGCTCGCTGGCTGGATGGATCGGGCACCCTGGAGCAGGACATGCGCTGCGTGTCCGACGCCAGGCTCTGGGAATTCCGCACGGCCGCCAGCGCGTCCCTGGTCGACTACGCGCGCGAACGCCTGTCCCGGCAGCTTACGGCATCCGGCGCGCTGCCCGAAGCCATCGCCGAGGCGAAACACCTGTTCGACTGCAATACCCTGACGCTGGGTTTTGCCCGCCGTTTCGCCAGCTACAAACGGCCGAACCTGCTGCTCCACGATCCGGAACGCCTGCTGCGCCTGCTGGCCAATCCGCAACGCCCGGTGCAACTCATCATCGCCGGCAAGGCCCATCCCGCCGACCTGACGGGACAGGCCCTGATCCAGCAATGGATCCATTTCATCCGCCGCCCGGCAGCACGCCCGCACGTGATCTTCCTCAGCGACTACGACATGCATCTGACCGAGCACCTGGTACAGGGCGTGGACGTCTGGCTCAACACACCGCGCCGCCCCTGGGAAGCGTGCGGAACGAGCGGCATGAAGGTGCTGGTCAATGGCGGCATCAATCTGTCGGAACTGGACGGCTGGTGGGCCGAAGCCTACACGCCGGAAGTGGGATGGGCGCTGGGGGATGGACGGGAACATGATGACGACCCGGCCTGGGACGCAGCCGAAGCCGAAGCACTCTACGACCTGCTCGAGCGCGAAGTGATCCCCGAATTCTACACGCGCGACGAGCAGGGCATTCCTGGCGCCTGGGTGGCGCGGATGCGGGAAAGCATGGCGCAATTGACGCCGCGCTACTCCGCCAACCGCGCGGTACGCGAATACACCGAGCAACATTATCTCCCGGCCGCCTCGGCCTATCTCGCCCGCGCCGCCGGACAGGGCGCGCTCGGTGCGCAGCTGGTGAAAATGCGGCACACGCTGGAGCAGGATTGGGCGGCCCTGCGGTTCGGCGAAGTGAAACTGGACAGTGCGGACGGACAACACGTGTTCGAGATCCAGCTGTATCTCGACGACGTCGATCCCGATGCGGTTCGGGTCGAACTGTATGCCAACGGGATGGACGGTGCGCCCTCCGAGCGGGTGGCGATGCAGCGGGTGCGGCAACTGGTGGGGGCGGCCAACGGCTATGCGTATCATGCCGCGGTCCCGGCAACCCGCCCGGCGACAGACTACACGGCGCGCCTCATTCCGTACCACGACCGCCTGGCGGTGCCGCTGGAAGATGCGCATATCCTCTGGCAACGTTGAGGCCATACGATCGTGAGCGATTCCGAACGCCCGCTGCACGACTATGCCACCGAGGTGTCCGAGCGCACCGACATACGGCGGGGCGTGCCTTTGCCCCTGGGCGCCCACGAATCCGAAGGGGGCGTGAACTTCGCCCTGTTCAGCCGTCATGCCAGCCGTGTTCGGCTGGAGCTGTTCGATCGGGCGCATGACACCGCGCCGGCCCGGGCCATCGACCTGGATCCGGCACGCAACCGCACCGGCGACGTCTGGCATGTCTGGGTGCAGGGGATACGGACGGGCCAGTTGTATGCCTACCGGGTGGATGGTCCATACCGGCCCTGGGAAGGCCACCGTTTCAATGTCAACAAGCTGCTTCTGGACCCCTTTGCGACGGCGATCACCGGGCATCCTCACTGGGACTTCGGGTCGGCGCGCGGATATGACTCGGCGTCCTCCGAACCGGACCGGACGCGCTCCCCGCTGGACGATGCCGGCGCCATGCCGAAATGCGTGTTCATCCACGAGCCGTTCCACTGGCAGGACGACCTGCCGCCCAGACATCCCTGGTCGAAGACCGTGATCTACGAAATGCATATCCGGGGATTCACTGTCCATCCCAGTGCCGGCGTCGCGCATCCCGGCACCTACCGCGGCTTGATGGAAAAGATCCCTTATCTGAAGGAGCTGGGCGTGACGGCGGTGGAGTTGATGCCGGTGCACGAATTCAACGAATGGCAGCTTCCGGTCAGCAATCCGCAAACGGGCGCGCCGCTCAGAAACTACTGGGGCTACGATCCCGTGGCTTTCCTGGCGCCGAAGGCCGCCTACAGCAGTGCGGGCGGCCAGGGCCAGCAGACGCTGGAATTCAAGGAGATGGTGAGGGCGCTGCATCAGGCCGGGATCGAAGTGATCCTGGATGTCGTCTTCAACCACACGGCGGAAGGCAACGAGCTGGGGCCGACCTTGAGTTTTCGCGGGATCGACAACGCGATCTTCTACATGCTGACGCCGGACCTGCGCCATTACAGGAACTACGCGGGCACCGGCAACACCATCAACGCCAATCATCCCGTGGTGCGGGATCACATCCTGGGAGCCTTGCGCCACTGGGTGGTGGAGATGCACGTGGACGGGTTCCGCTTCGACCTGGCGTCGATTCTCGGCCGTGACGGCATGGGCAGACTGCTGGCCAGCGCGCCGCTGCTCGAACGGATCGCCGAGGATCCGATCCTGCGCGACGTGAAGCTCATCGCCGAGGCGTGGGACGCCGCCGGCGCCTATGAAGTGGGCAGTTTTTCCGAACGACGCTGGGCAGAATGGAATGGCCGCTACCGGGACGACGTCCGGCGCTTCTGGCGCGGCGATGACGGGATGCGCGGCCTGTTCGCCAGCCGCCTCTGCGGCAGCGCCGACATCTATGCCCAGTCGGGCAAGGGTCCCGAGGCCAGCATCAATTTCATCACCTGCCACGACGGCTTCACCCTGAACGACTTGGTGAGCTATCGCGCCAAGCACAACGCGGCGAACGGCGAGGACAACCAGGACGGGACCGATGCCAACTTCAGCGACCCTTGCGGCATCGAAGGCGAGTCGACGGATCCTGCGATCGAGGCGATGCGCAGCCGCCAGATCAGGAACTTCCTGCTGACGCTGTTGATCTCGCGCGGCGTGCCGATGCTGCTGGGCGGGGATGAGTTTCGTCGCACCCAGAGCGGCAACAACAATGCCTGGTGCCAGGACAACGAGACGAGCTGGGTTGACTGGCACCTGCTCGAACGGAACCGGGAGCTCCACCGTTTTGTGAACGAGATGCTCGCCTTTCGCCGAGCGCATCCGGTCTTGAGCCGGGAACAGTTCTATACGGAAGCGGAGATCCAGTGGTTCGGTCCGGACGGCAAGGTGCCCGACTGGTTCGAGCCGTCGGCCAAACAGCTGGCTTGCCGGATACATGAAGACGCGCATGACAGCCTGTTCCTCATGTTCAACGCCGGCAGCGAGCATGTCGATTTTCGCGTGCCCACGGCGCCGGATAATCGGCACTGGCATCGGGTGGTGGATACGCATCGTCCGGCGCCCGAGGATATCGCTTCGCTGGGCATGGCACCGCGTCTGGATGCGCTCGGGACCTATCGGGTCGAGCCACGCGCCGGTGTCATCCTCGCGACGCGAGGATGACACCCTCCCACCCGGGGAATTCGAACTATGCTGACACCTGAAAAAGCCTTCGTCCTCTCGGTCAATGGTGGTTCGTCCAGCATCAAATTCGCCTTGTTCGACACGGGAACGTCGCTGCATCGGGTTCTGCAGGGCAGGGTCGAGCGGATTGGCATGCCGGCCGCCACGTTTACGGTGCAGGGGACGGATCGTGCCGATGCCTTTTCGCGTTCCGTGTCCGCGCCGGATCATACGGCGGCGGTCGGCGTGTTGATGGATTGGATCGAGGAACGGATCGCAGGCGGGGCGCTGTCCGCCATCGGTCACCGCGTGGTGCATGGCGGGCCCGCGTACTGGGAAGCGCAGCGGATCACGCCGGCGATGATCGAAACCCTGCATCAGTTGAGCCCGTTCGACCCCGAGCATCTGCCTGAAGAGATTCTTCTGACCGAGGCTTTCCATCGCCGTTTTCCGGACGTTCCGCAGATCGCCTGCTTCGATACCGCCTTCCACCATGACCTGCCGCGCGTGGCCCGCCTGCTGCCGATCCCGCGGCGCTACGATGCGCAGGGTGTCCGGCGCTACGGCTTTCACGGCCTCTCCTGCGCCTACCTCATGGAAGAACTTGCGCGGCTGGAGGGCGCTCAATCGGCGCAGGGACGAGTGATCCTGGCCCATCTCGGCAATGGTGCGAGCGTGACGGCCGTGCGTGAAGGAAAAAGCATCGACACGAGCATGAGCTTCACGCCGACGGCGGGTCTGCCGATGAGTACCCGCAGTGGTGACCTGGACCCCGGGCTGGCTTGGTATCTGGCGCGTACCGAGGACATGACGGCGAAGCAATTCCACCATATGGTCAACCATGAATCGGGATTGCTCGGCGTATCGGAGACCAGCGCCGACATGCAGGACCTGCTCGCGCGCGAAGCGGACGATGTCCGCGCGGCGGAGGCGGTGGCGCTGTTCTGCTATCAGGCGAAGAAGCAGATCGGCGCCCATGCCGCCGCGCTGGGCGGCCTCGACATGCTGGTCTTCGCCGGCGGCATCGGCGAAAACGCGCCGGCCGTTCGCGCGCGCATAGGCGAGGGACTCGGCTTCCTCGGCATCGAGCTGGATGCGACGCGCAACGCAGCGCACGCGGATGTGGTTTCCACGGACGCCAGCCGGGCACGGGTTCGCGTCATCCGGACCGACGAAGAGCGGATGATTGCCCGATCGGCCTGCCGCGTCCTCGACCTTGATGCATAAGAAGGAGCCAACATGAATGACACGTCGGACACCCTTTCGCCGGATCTGCTGCACAGGATGGATGCCTATTGGCGTGCGGCGAACTATCTCGCGGTCGGCCAGATCTATCTCTACGACAACCCGCTGCTGAGACGGCCGCTGGCGATGGGCGACGTGAAGCGCATGCTGCTGGGACACTGGGGCACGACGCCGGGCCAGAACTTCATCTACACGCACCTGAACCGGATCATCAAGAAGTACGACCTCGACATGATCTATGTGTCCGGCCCCGGGCACGGCGGCCCGGCCCTCGTGGGCAATACCTATCTCGAGGGCACGTACAGCGAGATCTACCCCGACATCAGCCAGGACGAAGCCGGCCTTCAACGGCTCTTCCGGCAATTCTCGTTTCCCGGCGGCATCCCCAGCCACGTCTCGCCGGAATGCCCGGGCTCGATCCACGAAGGCGGCGAACTGGGCTATTCGCTCAGCCATTCCTTCGGGGCGGTGTTCGACAATCCCGATCTTGTCGTCGCCTGCGTCGTCGGGGACGGCGAGGCGGAGACGGGGCCACTGGCCACCGCATGGCATTCGAACAAGTTCCTCGACCCGATCACCGATGGCGCCGTCCTGCCCATCCTGCATCTCAATGGCTACAAGATCGCCAACCCCACTATTTTCGCCCGCATCGAGCCGGAGGAACTGGAACAGTTCTTCCGTGGCTGCGGCTGGACGCCCTATTACGTCGAGGGGGATGAACCGGCACGGATGCACGAGGCCATGGCGACGACGCTCGACATCGCGATGGAGGAGATCCGACGCATCCAGCACGATGCGCGCGTCAACGGCAACACCATGCGCCCGCGCTGGCCGATGATCGTGCTCAAATCGCCCAAAGGCTGGACAGGGCCGAAGATGGTCGACGGGCTGAAAAACGAGGACACCTTCCGTGCGCATCAGGTGCCGATCGCGGTAGATGCCGAGCATCCCGGGCACCTCAGGCTGCTGGAAGACTGGCTGAGAAGCTATCGTCCGGAAGAACTCTTCGATGCGCGGGGACGGCTGAAGCCCGAACTGGCCGAACTGGCGCCAACGGGCGAGCGGCGCATGGGGGCGAATCCCCATGCCAACGGCGGCATGCTGCTGCGCGACCTGGCGATGCCGGACTTCCGGGACTACGCGGTGAACGTGCCATCTCCCGGAGCGGTGACGGCGGCCGACACGCACGAACTCGGCGTCTTCCTGCGCGACGTCATCAAGCTCAACCAGACGCAGCGCAATTTCCGCATCTTCGGCCCCGACGAAACGCTGTCCAACCGGCTGAACGCCGTCTTCGAAGTCACCAGCCGGCAATGGGACGCCCGCACGCAGGCCAACGACGAATTCCTAACCCACGAGGGCCGGGTCATGGAGATGTTGAGCGAGCATCAGTGCCAGGGCTGGCTGGAGGGATACCTGCTCACGGGCCGACACGGGATGTTCAACAGCTACGAATCGTTCATCCATATCGTCGACTCGATGTTCAACCAGCATGCCAAGTGGCTGAAGGTCACGGCAGGCCTGCCGTGGCGGCGGAAAATCGCGTCGCTGAACTACCTGCTTGCGTCCCATGTCTGGCAGCAGATGCACAATGGTTTCACCCACCAGGATCCGGGTTTCATCGACCATGTTGTCAACAAGAAAGCCGCCATCGTGCGTGTCTATCTGCCGCCGGATGCCAACTGCCTGCTCTCGGTCTCGGACCATTGCCTGCGCAGCCGTCATTACGTCAATGTCGTGATTGCAGGCAAGTACCAGGCGCCACAGTGGCTGACTATGGACGCGGCCGTCAAGCATTGCACCCAGGGCGTCGGCATCTGGCAATGGGCCAGCAACGATCAGGCCGTTGCGCCCGACGTGGTGATGGCCTGCTGCGGCGACGTGCCTACGCTGGAAACGCTGGCCGCCGTCTCCATCCTGCGCGAGCATCTGCCCGAGCTGAAAATCCGGGTGGTGAACGTCGTCGACCTCATGAAGCTGCAGCCGCAGGCCGAGCATCCGCATGGCCTGAGCGACACGGATTTCGACGAGTTGTTCACCCGCGACAAGCCGGTGATCTTCGCTTTCCACGGCTACCCGTGGCTGATCCACCGGCTCACCTACCGCCGTACCAATCACGCCAACTTCCACGTCCGTGGCTACAAGGAAGAAGGCACTATCACCACGCCTTTCGACATGACGGTGCTGAACGACCTGGATCGCTTCCACCTCGTGATGGATGCCATCGATCGCCTGCCACAGACTGGCGACAAGGGTGTCTACCTGAAGCAGCAGCTCAAGGACAAGCTGATCGGGCACAAGCAGTACATCGACAGGTACGGCGAGGACATGCCGGAAATTCGGGAGTGGAAGTGGAACGTCCCGCAACCATGAACTTCGGGGTCGAACCGGGCGGCGAGGTTCGAGGCTGGCAGCTATCCCTGCGCAACGCAACGACGGTCGCGCACGGATAGACCGGGCCGGCTTACGGTGCCGGCGGCAACGTCTGGACCATGCGCTTCCAGCTGAATGGTCCGAAGCTGTTCGCGCTGGCGCGGCCATCGCTGTCGCCCGGCTTGACCATGAGCTTGACCCATTCCATCGGGGCGACGCTGCCATGCACCACGATGCGGTGGAAGTTCTTCACGTCGTAGCCGTTGGGATGGCTGTCATAGGCGTCATCGCTGCAGGCCGTTTCCAGGGCGCCACTCTCGGCGGCGCAGGGCGCACCCTTGACCAGCGGGTTGTCCGAACGATAGCCGTGGGAGTCGCCGTTCAAAAGCAGAACCGGCTTGCCGAATGCGGTCGTGTGCAGCGCGATGCTGTCGATGAACTGCCGGTAGTTGGCGATGTGCAGGTCCTTCAGATCATGCCCGTCGAGATCCCACATGTCGGCCTGGATCTGGATCACCACGGCCCGGGCGTGATTCGTCCTGGCGGTGGCGAAGGCCTTGTCGAGCCAGCGCAGGTCGGCGCTGGTGCGCTTGAGGATCTCGTCGGTCTGCGCTTGCGTGCGGTCGAGGCCGAACCAGTTGTCTTCATCGTTGTTCGAGCCGCCCGGAACGTTCAGGGTCACGAACACGACACCGGACTGCTCCCACATCACATTCTCGACGTATTCGGCGTCAGTCGGATAGTTCGCATCGTAGGCCTGGGCCTGCGAGAGCAGCGGCTTGTCGACGGCGATGGCATTGCCGGGCGTGGCAAAGAAGATGTCGCGGACGTATCCCAGGTTTGCGAGCGGGTCGAGACCGCCTTCCTTGCTCTTGTGGCAGTCGGTCCATTCGTTGTCGCCGGGGGTGTACACCACGGGCGACTGGAAGGCGGTCCAGAGATCGTAGATCGACTGGTCGTAGGCCTGGGAGCAGGTTTGCTTGCCGGAATGAATGTCGCCGACGTTGAGAACCAGCGAAACATCGCGATCGTCATTGATCGTCTTGATGAACGCCGGGGTGGCATCGAACTGGGCCGTGTCGGCATCCTTGGTGCCGTAAGGCGAGTCGCCGAATACTGCAATGGCGAGCGTGCCACGTGCATCATGGGATGCCTTGTCGTGGAACGAATGGGCCTGGGCTGTGGTGGCTCCAAACACGCTGGCGCTCAGCATCAGGGGAAGAATGAGTTTTCGCACGGTTTGATTCTCCGGTGGTCATGAGGAGGGCGACGTCCCGTTCATCACAACGACTGGATTTGAAAGACGCCGGGTCGGCAATCGAAATTGCTGCCCGGATTGTTGGATTCACAGATGACATCGCCATGACAAAGGATCATCGTTGCGAAAAAATCGGCACGTGGCCGGCAGGCTGGCCTGCGTGTTCGAGCGCGCAGGAAACCGCGATCCTGGCGCGACCCCGCCGCCGAAGCGTGCGCGCGAACACGGTCAAGGCCAGAGGATCGGAAAAAAGAACGCGCCGTGAAGCGGTTGCCGAGGGGGGGGGTTCTAGTGCAGAGTGTTGCGCGGGATCCCCGCCGGCTGCCGATCGGTCAACGCCGGGAAAGCAGGAATGCCCTCAGTGCGACGGCATCGTTGAACCGTTCTTCCCGTGCCGCGAACAGCAGGGTCACCGGCCCGGCTCCAAGGGCCTCGACCGCATGTGTCAGCGCTGCGGGCTGCTGCTGCAATTCCTGCAGGTAGCGACGCTGGAATTCATCCCACTTCGCTGGCTCGTGATTGAACCATTTGCGCAGTTCCGTACTGGGGGCCAGTTCCTTGAGCCACAGGTCGATGCGGGCTTTGTCCCGGGCAAGCCCGCGCGGCCACAGCCGGTCGACCAGGACCCGCATGCCGTCTTCAGCGGAGGGGGGGTCGTAGACCCGCTTGACGCGGATATCCATCCGCAGGCCCTATGGCGTGATGCCGCACACCACGCGTGCGCCGCCGCCGCCCAGCGGGGCCGGATGGTCGGCGTGGTTGTCGCCGCCGGCATGGATCATCAGTGAACGTCCTTTCAGGTCCACCATTTTCAGGCGCGGGGCGAGCACTGGCTGGGTTGCGCTGCCGTTCGGGTCGACGTAGAGCGGCGGCAGGTCGCCCAAATGCCCATCACCCCAGGGGGTGCCATGGCGATTGGTCTTTTCAGGGTCGTAATGCCCGCCTGCGGCAAGTGCGGCAACCGCTTTTCCATCCTTTTCCTTCGGACCGCAATCGGGATTCTGGTGTACATGGAATCCATGCAGGCCGGGCGCCAGACCCTTGAGATCGGGCGTGAACACCAGGCCGTAGCGGGATTCCGAGACGGTGACCTGGCCGACCGACGGGCCGATACCTTGTTCGTTCACGCTGTGCATCGGGACCACCATGTCGGCGATGGCGCTCCAGGATGCAAGGCTGGAAACGAGGGCACATACCAATAACCTGGCTTTCATGTCAGTTCCTCCGGGGGAAATACAGGGTAAGTGTCCGCGGCCGGCAAGCGGCATGCCTGTCGCGGATCATCTGGAAGCGTAGGCCATGTTCCATCCTTGGCAAGCGCGTATTTCGAGGCCGGGTGCCGCTCACGCCCGCGTCCTGTGCCGGGTCTTACTCCCATCTGCAATCCCTCAGGAATACGGGAGCCTTGTCCACCCGTTGGCCGGATGCCACCGGCAAATCTGATCCCTCGTGCAGCATCCGAACGCGCGCGTTGTCGGGATCCTCTTCGAGGACATAGCGTGCACCTCGTTCGAAACGTGCGCTCAGAACATAGCAGCGGATAGTCTGGGGCAGGAGAGGGTGTCCGTAGGGCACGCTGCTTATCCACAGGACATGCGGGCCCGGCGACAGCAGGTAGATCGTGTCCCGGAATGCATTCGGAATGCGGATCGCGGACACGGGCCTCTGGTCGACGCCACGCAGCAACACGGGGTGCCGCGAATGGTCGCTCAACACGGCCACCTGGGAAGTGTCGTCGGTCATGGAGATATCGAGCGGGACGACAGAATGGGATAGCGGCGCACATCCGCCAATCGATAGGACAGCAAGCCAGAGAAGAGGTGGGCGGATCACTCGCATCGAGGCACGGACTGTCGTCTACGGGCGGCTTGCCGGGATGGCGTGCGGGCGTAAGGTCGGTTTTTCGAGAATGACCAGCGCAATCCCGCCGAGAATGGCGGCCGACGCCAAGGCCAGCCGCAGGGTGAGTGATTCGCCAAGAAACAGGATGCCGCCCAGCGCGGTAATCACGGGGACGCTGAGCTGCACGATCGAAGCCTGGGTGGCCTTCAGTGCCGGCAAGACCATGTACCAGATGGCATAGCCCATCCCGGACGCCAGCGCGCCCGACAGGATCGCATAGCCGATCCCGGCATAATCCAGTGGCGTGCCATGCATCATGAACAGGCTCAATGCGGCTGCTATGGGCGTTGCTCGCAGGAAGTTGCCCGCCGTGACCCGGAGGGGGTTCCCTGCACCTTTCCCGCGCAGGGAATAGATGCCCCATGCAATCCCGGCGCCCAGCATGAATACCGAGCCCAGCAGCGGCGGTGCCGAGAGGCCCGGGAGCAGGAGGCCGATCAGCCCCCCGAAGGCGAGGATGAACCCGGCAAGCTGCATGCGTCCCAGACGTTCGCCTGTCCACATGCCGTGGCCGATCATCGTCGCCTGGACGACGCCAAACAGCAGCAGCGCACCCGTTGCCGCCGGCAGACTTACATAGGCAAAAGAAAAGCCCGCCGCATAGGCAAACAGCGCCAGCGCGGATAGCCAGTTGCCGCGTCCGGCCGTGGTGCCTTGTCTTGCCTTCACCAGCAGCCAGAGTGTGAGCGCGCCGGAGGCCAGCCGGAGGGTCGTGAAGCTGGCCGGGTCGATGCTGGTGTGTTTGAGCGCAATCCGGCAGAACAGGGAATTGCCCGCAAAGGCCAGCATGGCGAGCGACGTCAGGGTGAGGGTACGGGTAGGGGACATGGCAGGTTTCTTTCGATCGCCATCTGAAGGCCAGGCGACGTTGGGCGACAGGGTATCCGCCTTCAGCGTTGCCTCCAAGCCCTTCGCTGGAGGGCTGTTTCATGAAACCCCAGGCTGTCCTGGAAACGGTACGGGGCCGGTGTCACGCATCCAGGACCCATTGGGGATTCCAGGCCACTTCCCAGAGATGCTGGTCCGGATCCAGGAAGTAGCCTGCGTACCCGCCCCAGAAGGTATCGTGGGCAGGCTTGACGATGCGGGCGCCTGCGGCGGCGGCCTGGGCCATCACCGCATCGACGTCGGCCCTGGACGCAACGTTATGCGCAAGCGAGATGTCGGTGGCATTGGGGGGACCTGCAGCCAGGCCGGTATCGTGGGCGAGGCTTTCCCGAGGCCACAGCGCCAGCTTCAGGCCGCCCTGGAGTTCGAAGAATGCGACGGCACCGAACGCAAACTCCCGTCCCACGATGCCTTCGGTCTTGAGGCCCATGCCTTCGGCATAGAATGTCACCGCACGGTCGAGATCGTCCACGCCAAGGGTAATCAAGCTGACACGCGGTTGCATAGGTATTTTCTCCATAAAGCATGAGGTGTTATCCAAGACCCGTTATGCGGCTGCTCAAGCCAGCGTGCCAAACAAGGCCCCGACGCCGGCCGTCACGCCCATGGCCAACGCGCCCCAGAACGTGACGCGCAGGGCGCCCATCGCCACCCGCGAACCGCCGGCACGGGCCGCCACGCCGCCCAGAAGTGCCAGGAACACGAGCGAGGTTGCCGAGACGAGCGGGATCAAGTCCGCTTCCGGTGCGAATACCGTGACCAGAAGCGGCATGGCTGCGCCGACGGAGAAGCTGGCAGCCGAAGAAAGCGCCGCCTGGATCGGCCGAGCAGTCAGCGCCTCGGATATCCCAAGTTCGTCGCGTGCATGCGCGCCGAGCGCGTCGTGCGCCATGAGCTGGTCGACGACCTGCTTCGCCAGTGTCGGATCGAGTCCGCGGTTGACATAGATTGCCGCCAGTTCCCGGTGTTCGCCCAGATCGTTCGTCTTCAGTTCCTGTCGCTCGAGTTCGAGGTCGGCCTGCTCGGTGTCCGCCTGGGAGTGCACGGAGACATATTCGCCGGCTGCCATCGACATGGCACCCGCGACCAGGCCGGCAAGCCCGGCGACGAGAACGCTGCTGTGGCCGCCCTGTGCCGATGCAACGCCGAGGATCAGACTGGCCGTGGAAACAATGCCGTCATTCGCCCCCAGCACCGCTGCGCGCAGCCAGCCGATACGGTCAGTGCGGTGTCGTTCCTTGTGACGTCGCGGCATGTTCCTTTTCTCTATCGGCTGCGGTCACGCACGTGCTGCGTGGCCAGGGGTTGGGATGAGCCGGGGGTTGTGGACAGCCTCCATCAGACCCAAACAAGCCCTCATGTTAGCGAGATCGCCTCGCGCTCGGCAAGGCATCCGCCACGTATCGATGGCGCTCCAGTACACCCTGTTCAATCTCATGCAGATAGAGGAACTCGGGCGCCTTGACGCCGGCTCGCCGTCTGATTTCCACCCGTTCCGGAGATTCGAAGAATCGCCGAGCGGCATCAAGCGAAGACCATTCGGAAAAATGGACGACGCGGTTTGCATCACGGTCGAAGCGCAGCAACCGATAACTGATTTCGTCAGTATCCAACCCGAATCACCGTCCCCTCGCGCCGCCTGTCGGCAGCCCCGTGATGCAGGCCGGTCGCGGGATCGACGACGACGGCCTGGACCGAGCCGATGGTTTCGCGGCAGCCATCCGTTCCGGATTCGCCCAGGCCGGTATGCCCGAGTGTGCGCAGCGTGTCCTGCGTGGCGGGACTGAAGGGCGGCTGCATGAAGGCCTGGCCGCCTTCGCAGCTCACCTTGCCCGTTGCGTTGGTAACAGACAGGCGCGGTGCATCGATGGCCTGCTGCATCGTCATGCCGTGGTCGATGAAGTTGAGCGTGACGTTGAGCACCGAGTTGATGATGGTGGCGCCGCCGGGCGAGCCGTAGGCGGCGACGGGCTTGCCGTCCTTCAGCAGCAGCAGCGGCGCCATGCTGGAGCGCGGACGTTTGAATGGCGCGACGTCGTTGGTGCCAGGATTGCCTTCGGCGGGGTCGGCGCTGGGCAGGAAATTGAAATCGGTCAGTTCGTTGTTGAGCAGGAAACCATAGCCCGGCACGGTGATGCCGGAACCCCAGGTGTACTCGATGGTGGTGGTATAGCTCACCATGTTGCCCCAGCGGTCGACGATGGCGAAGTGGGTGGTGTGGAGGCTTTCCGCCCGCGTGCGGGCCGGTTTTGGCTGCACGGCATGCCACGGCGTGAGGTCGCCTGCCTGCGGCGTGTCCATGCGGCGGTCGGGCCGGATCAGGGCGGAACGTGCCGTCAGGTAGCCGGGGTTCAGCAGGGCGCGTTGCGCCGCCGGCGCGGCATCGTCGTCGCCGATCCACACCGCGCGGTCGGCAAATGCCAGGCGCATGGCCTCGGTCATCACATGCAGGGTCTTGGGGCTGCCGAAGCCATAGCCCTGTGCGACGTCGCCGAGCGGAAAGCGCTCGAGCAGCTTCAGGATTTCGAAGAGCGTGAGGCCGCCGGAGGAGGGGGGCGGCATGCCGGCGAGGATCCAGCCGCGATAGTGGCCGACCAGCGGCCGGCGGATCGCCACCCGATACTGCGCCAGATCGGCGAGCGTCATGCGGCCCTTGCCCGCGTCGCCGAGTTCGCTGCGCCCGCGCTGCTGCGCCTTGACGATGGCGCGCGCGATCGGGCCGCGGTAGAAGGCATCGGGGCCTTGGGATGCAATCAGCTTCAGGGTCTTCGCCAGGGCGGGCTGGACCAGCCAGTCGCCCTCGGCCAGCGGCACGCCGCCGGGACGAAAGGTTGCCGCGGTTTCCGGCTGGATCTGGGTGCGGCCGTCGTCGTTCGCGATGTCCTCCGCCAGGAAACGATTGACGCGAAAACCGTGCTCGGCGAGTTCGATCGCGGGGGCCAGCGTGTCGGCCAGCTTCATCGTGCCCCAGCGGCGCAGTGCAGTGTCGACGCCGAGGAGCGTGCCCGGCACGCCCACCGCGAGGCCGCTGGTCGAGGCGAGCGGAAAGGCCATCGGCAGGCCGCCGGGGGCGAACATGTCGGCGCTGGCGTGCGCCGGGGCGCGTTCGCGCGAATCGACGAAGAAGGTCTCGCCGGTCTTGGCCACATGGACCAGCATGAAGCCGCCGCCGCCGATGCCGGACGATTGCGGCTCGACGACGTTCAACGCGAATTGCACCGCGGCGGCGGCATCGATGGCGTTGCCGCCCTGCGCCAGGATGCGTGCGCCGGCCGCAGCGGCGGCAGGCTGCGAGACCGCCACGATGCCGTCGGGCGAGGCGGCCAGCGCAGAGGCCGACAGCAGACAGAGGACGAACCAGCGCGCAATACGGGTCATGGGCCACGGCCGGGAGCGGCGGAAAAAGGAGCAGGGCAGAGCCTGCACCGGTTTGGCCGCGCGCGTCAATGCGCGGACCGGGAGTTCAGCCGGGTTTGCCGTCGACGCGCGGGCGCAGCAGCATCGGGGCATACACTGCCACGAACAGGCCGAATGCGGCGATCCACACCAGTCCGGCCACGGCCATGCCTTGCGTATACGCCGCAGGAAAAAGCAGCGGCAGCGCGACGCGGGCCAGCGCGGCGAGGTTGATCGCCACGAAGGCCAGCGTCATGATCGGTAGTGGTTCCAACTGACGGCCGGTGTGGCCGAGCGAGACGCGCGCCATCATGCCCAGGGTCAGGGCGCCGATGGCGCCGGCGGTGAAGGCATGCAGCGCGCTGCCGGCGGCGGCGTTCCATCCGGCCGCCGACAGTGCCAGCAGCGCGAAGCCGAGCGGTATCCACGCATAGCCCAGATGGAGGATCCACAGCAGCGGCACCGACCAGAATTTTGGGGTATACCAGCCCGCCAGGCGGATCGCGTGGGCCGCCGCCGCTACAGCGGCAAGCAGGGCCGTAGCGGGCGAGGCCGGCGCGACCAGCGCGGCAATCAATGCCAGCAGGGTGGCGGCCGGTACCAGCCATTCGATGATTTTCCAGCGGCGCGCGCGGGTGTGCAGCTTGTTGTCGGTGAAGCTGGGGATCACCCGTCCGCCCATCGCCGTGATCATCATGATCACCACATAGACACCCAGATGCAGCCCCGGTCGTGCCGTGCCGGACGTCCAGTGCAGGGCGTCGGCGTGTACCAGCGCATTGGCTGCAGCCAGCGCCAGCAGCAGGATGGGGAAGGGATAGTTGTGCAGCTGCTTCGCCTGCAGGATCGGCCACGCCAGTACGATTGCCAGCGCTGGCAGGAACGCCAGGTCGACCAGCGCGACCAGCCCGGCCGGCAGGCCCGGAATCAGGAAGCCCAGGCGCCCCGCCAGCCACAACAGGAACAGCGCGGCCAGCGGGCGGCCCGACGGGGTGCGGAGGCCGGTCCAGTTCTGTGCCGCGGTCAGCAGAAAACCGGCAATCACCGATACGGCGAAGCCGAACACCATTTCATGACCGTGCCACACCAGCGGGAGCAATTCGCCCGGAATGATGACGCCGCCCAGAACAAGCAACCACAGCGCCATCATCAATACGGCATAGAGGCCGGCCGCCAGGAAGAACGGCCGGAATCCGAGCGCAAAGGGCGCCCAGCCGGTGGGCGGCGGACGCTTCGCTCGATCGTCGATGGGCAGCATGGCCATGCGGTGCGGGTGGGATCAATCAGGTTGAGAAGTGCCACCCTGCGCCGTTCGCAGGTCGTCGATCAGCCCGTACTCCAGGCTCGCGGACGTTTCATGCCGGCGATCTTGCAGGCCTGCTTCACATAGCCATAGGGAAACAGTTCGAACAGCTTCTTCTGCGCATCCCTGCCCATGCGTTCGGCCAGATGCTTGATGACGAAGCGGGCATCGGCTGCGATCTGGTGCTCGTCATAGTATTCGCGCATGAAACGGATGGCATCCCAATGGTCGTCGGTGAGCTGGATGTTCTCGCCTTCGGCCAGGACCTGGGCTATTTCCTCATTCCAGTCTCCCGGTTCGATCAGATAACCTTCCGCGTCGCGTTCGGGCAAATCGATGGCCATGGTTTTCTCCTGTTCCGATTACGTTGCTTAATAATTCATTTTGCATATATGTTTACATGTTCTGCCGATGCGATCAAGCCGGGACCGGAAGCACATCCCGTCATGTCCCTCCGCCGTGGAATTCGACACCCGGCTGGCGTTCCGGCAGGGCTTCCACCAGCAGTTCGCGCCGTGCCAGCGCCATGGCCTCGACGCCCGGTTCGTTCAGATACGATTTGGCGTCGGACACCGCGGCAGCCAGCAGGTCGGCTGCCAGTGCGTCGGGATCGCGACCGACCGATTTGGCCAGCGCCCTGAGCTCGATGCAGGGATCCTGCGGCAGCCGGATTTCGAGAGGCTTGCCGCCACTGGCCGCCATCAGCGGCGGGTGCGGTTCGCCGCTTTTTCCGGCCAGCACTCGGCTCATCACGCCGGCGATGTGCGAAGCGACGGAAGGAGTGTGGCCAGCAGGCTGCAGACGGATCCGGTTGACGAAGTACTTCTCGAAATCGACCTTGGCCTGATGCACCCAGCGCCCCTGGCGCATCCAGTTGATGTCGCGCAAGGGCACCTGGGGCTCCGACAGGTAGGCTGCGCCGGTGTTGCCCATGTCGCTCAACCACTTGGCGCGTTGCGGGACATAGCTCGTCAGCGGCGCATCGCCGAGTTGGGCCAGGATGTTGTGCACCGCGATCTCGCCGGCTTTCTGGATCGCGTATACCGAGTCGGGGGAGCCCACCGGCACCGGGGTGTGGGTTACTGCCGGTTGCGCCACGCAGGCGCCCAGGGCGAATACGTTGGGGTAGTCCGGATTGCGCAGGTATTCATCCACGATCACGAGTCCATGCCTGTCGACCAGGCCGGCGGCACTGCGTACGCCGGGCACGCCGCCGAAAGCCGGCCAGTAGACCGAATAGGCGTAGGGCAGGGTATGGGTCTGCTTGGTGCCACCGGCGGCATTGAGTTCGGCGATGTGGAGGACGTCCGCGTCGACGCGCGTCGTGATGGCGTTGCAGATCACACTGATCTTGGTGTCGACCAGCGCGGCAGTCACCGCGCCCCGGCTGGCGCCTTCGCCGCCGAGGCCGAGATGACCGGGCCAGGGTTCGGGCGTGACGAGGGTGATCGGCACCCGCTCGCGGATGTTGCGGCGCTTGAGGTCTGCATCGATCAGGAAGGCATATTCGTAGAGCGGTCCCAACACGCTGGCGCCCGGCGCCGCGCCAATCACGATCGGTCCGGGATGGCGCACGAATTCGCGGTAGGCTGCCAGCGCGCGCTCGGCCTGGTCGATGTGGATCACCGAATACGTATGGTCGGCGAGACCGGGAATCGCGTCGGTCATGCCGCTTGCGCCTGTGGCGATCAGCAGCGCATCGTAATACAGCACGTCGCCGTTCTCCAGGTCGACCTGGATGACGTCGGGGTGGATGCGCTCGACGGCGCTGTGGATGAACTTGATGCCGCGCGATTCCAGATAGGGCGCGATGGGGAAGGCGATATCGGCGCGTTCGCGCCAGCCCATGGCAATCCAGGGATTGGACGGCACGAAGTGAAAATAGGGCTTGTCCGACACCACCGTCACTTCGTCGTGCGGACCCAGTTGGGCTTTCAGGGCATAGGCCGCGGTCACGCCCGCGATGCCGGCTCCCAGGATGACAACATGCGTCATTTCAGTCTCCTTGATTCGTTGAGGCCACGTTGCTCAGCCACGCGGGCGCACCAGTTGCCAGGCGCGCACGGCGTAGGTCGTCGCGGCAAAGCCGCTCCACACATGCACCAGACGCGTGAACGGGAAGACGAGGAAGATCGTCATGCCGAGGAAAAGGTGCGTCTTGAATACCCAGCCAGCGCTGGCCAGCAGTTCGACCGCATCGCCACGGAAGGTGACGATGCGCTGCGCCCATTCGGCCAGCCGGATCATCATGCTGCCGTCCAGATGCTGGGCCGACAGCGGGATAGTCGCCAACCCGAGCAGCAGTTGCAGCCACAGCAGCAGCAGGACCAGGATGTCGCTGAACTTCGAGGTGGCGCGGATGCGCGGCTCGGTCAGGCGGCGGTGCAGCAGCAGGCTGAGGCCGGCGAAGGCCAGCACACCTGCCGTGCCGCCCGACACCATGGCCAGCACCTGCTTGGCGCCTGCGCTGATGAAAGGCTCGTAGACGAAATGCGGCGTCAGCATGCCGAAGAAGTGGCCGAAAAACAGGAACAGCACGCCGACGTGGAACAGGTTGCTGCCCAGCCGCAGCTGGCCGCGCCTGAGCAGCTGCGAGGAATCGCTCTTCCATGTGTACTGTTCGCGGTCGAAGCGGATCAGGCTGCCTAGCAGGAATACCGTCAGGGCGATGTAGGGATAGATTCCAAACAGGAAGGTTTGCGAGTAGGACATTTCAGATTCTCCTGTGATTAGATCGCTGCCTGCCGGCGCGAGGCCGGCATCTGCACCACGGATACCTGCGGACCGGGTTTGAGCAGCGGTTCGACGCCGTCGATCGACGGGCCGAACAATTCCATCGCCTCGTCCATGTCGCGCACCGGCGGCTCGGCCAGTTTCTGCGCGGCCACCGGCGACAGCGCTTCCAGCACCTGGAAGGCGGTGGCGTAGGGGCTGCCGTTGGCATCGAGCTTGCGGCCAATGGTGGCGATCACGTGCACGGCGTCGCCGAGCAGTTCGATGGCTTCCTCTGCCGACAACAGCGACAGGAATTCGAGGAACAGCGGCACGTAATCCGGTAGTTCGGCGGCGCTGGCGTCGAAGTCGTGCTTCCAGTACTCCTCCAGCAGATCGATCATCGCCGAGCCGCGGTCGCGCGATTCGCCGTGGATGTGCTCGAACAAGTGCAGCGAATGCGAGGGATTGCGATCGAAAGTGGCGACATAGTTTTCCTGCAGCGCGATCAGTTTCGACTCGTGCAGCAGATCGAACAGTGGCGCGAGTCGGGCTGGTGCACCGCCATTGAAGTCGGCTTCGTCCTCCAGCGCGGCGTGCATCTCGGGTAGCGCCGCCAGCCACTCGGATTCCGGGTAGCACAGCAGCAAGGACAGGACTTTGAAGGTTTTCATCGTGCGGGCTCCTTAACCGGTTTTCTTTTTGGCGTGCAGCTGCGACAGGTCGACCGGGACGGCATTCTTGCGGTTGCCGAACAGGGTGGTCTTGGGCGTCACCCCATCCGAACAGCCGTTGCCGAAGGTGAAGCCGCAGCTCGACTTCTCCTCGAAGGTGTTGAGCGTTTCCTCACGGTGGGTGGTGGGGATGACGAAACGATCCTCGTAGTTGGCGATCGCAAGATAGCGGTACATCTCGTCGGCCTGCGCGGAAGAGAGGCCTACCTGGTCGAGCGCTGCGGTGTTGGGCTTGCCTTCCACCGACTTGCCGCGCATGTAGGCGCGCATCGCCAGCAGGCGATCGAGCGCGGTGACGATCGGCTTTTCCTTGCCGCCGGTGAGCAGGTTGGCGAGGTAGGTGATGGGGATGCGCAGCGACTTGGTGTCGGGAATGATGCCGTTCATCCCCATCTGCCCCGACTCGGCGGCCGACTGGATAGGGGAGAGCGGCGGCACGTACCACACCATCGGCAGCGTGCGGTATTCCGGGTGCAACGGGAAGGCGATCTTCCAGTCGATCGCCATCTTGTAGACCGGCGATTTCACCGCGGCGTCGAGCCAGGCTTCCGGGATGCCTTCGGCACGCGCGGCGGCGATGACGGCGGGGTCGCTGGGGTCGAGGAAGATCTTCAGCTGCGCCTCGTAGAGCTCCTTCTCGTCGGCCACGCTGGCGGCCTCCTCGATGCGGTCGGCGTCGTACAGGATCACGCCCAGATAGCGGATGCGGCCGACGCAGGATTCCGAGCACACCGTGGGCTGCCCTGCTTCGATGCGCGGATAGCAGAAGATGCATTTCTCGGCCTTGCCGGACTTCCAGTTGTAGTAGATCTTCTTGTACGGACAGCCGGAGATGCACATGCGCCAGCCGCGGCACTTGTCCTGGTCGACCAGCACGATGCCGTCTTCCTCGCGCTTGTAGATCGATCCGGAGGGGCAGGAGGCGACGCAGGTCGGATTGAGGCAGTGCTCGCACAGTCGCGGCAGGTACATCAGGAAGGTGTTCTCGAAGGTCGAGTGCATTTCCTTCTGCACGTTGTCGAAGTTCTTGTCGCGGCTGCGCGAGGAGAATTCGCCGCCGAGGTCGTCTTCCCAGTTCGGGCCCCAGTTGATCTTCTCCATCTTCTCGCCGGTGATGGCCGAGATCGGGCGCGCGGTGGGCGGCGTCTCCGACAGCGGCGCCTTCTGCAGGTGCTGGTAGTCGTAGGTGAAGGGCTCGTAATAGTCGTCGATCTCCGGCAGGTTGGGGTTGCCGAAAATGTTGGCGAGAATCTTCAGGCGGCTGCCCTGGCGCGGCTCGAGCTTGCCGTCGCCTTTCAGTTTCCAGCCGCCGTTCCATATGTCCTGGTTCTCCCACTGCTTCGGATAGCCGATGCCGGGCTTCGACTCGACGTTGTTGAACCACGCGTATTCCATGCCTTCGCGCGAGGTCCACACGTTCTTGCAGGTGACCGAACAGGTGTGACAGCCGATGCACTTGTCGAGGTTCAACACCATGGCAATCTGGGCACGCACTTTCATGTTGTAACTCCTTGCCTGACAGGGGCGGCATGCCCCTGTGCGTTGTAAAAACCCCGCACCGGAGAGAGGTGGCGCGGGTAAGAGGGGCGGGAGACACCCTTCTTGAAACGTTTCATTTCAGCGCTCGACCAGCGGACCTTCCATCCAGTCCACCTTCTTCATCTTGCGCACGATCACGTATTCGTCACGGTTGGAACCCACCGTGCCGTAGTAGTTGAAACCGTAGGCCAGCTGCGCGTAGCCGCCGATCATGTGGGTCGGCTTGGTAATGGTGCGCGTCACCGAGTTGTGGATGCCGCCGCGGAATCCGCTCACCTCTGCACCTGGCACGTTGACGATTTTTTCCTGTGCGTGGTACATCAGGCACATGCCCTTGGGCACCCGCTGGCTGACCACGACGCGCGCGGTCAGCGTGCCGTTGACGTTGAACACCTCGACCCAGTCGTTGTCGACCAGGCCCGCCTGCTTCGCCTCGATCTCCGACACCCAGACGTGCGGGCCGCCGCGCGACAGCGTGAGCATGCGCAGGTTGTCGGTGTAGGTGCTGTGGATGCCCCATTTCTGGTGCGGGGTGATCCAGTTGAGCACCAGTTCGTGGTGGCCGTTCGGCTTCTTGCCCAGCAGCGGCGCGATCGTCTTGGTGTCGACCGGCGGCTTGTACACGCACAGGCCCTCGCCGAAATCCAGCATCCACTGATGGTCCTGGTAGAACTGCTGGCGGCCGGTGAGGGTGCGCCAGGGGATCAACTCGTGCACGTTGGTGAAGCAGGCGTTGTACGACACGTGCTCCGATTCCAGACCCGACCAGGTCGGCGAGGAGATGATCTTCCTCGGCTGCACCTGGATGTCGCGGAAACGGATCTTGTCGTCCTCGCGCGAACTGGCCAGATGCGTGTGGTCGCGGCCGGTGATCTTGGACAGCGCCTCCCACGCCTTCACCGCCACATGGCCATTGGTTTCCGGCGCCAGCATCAGGACCACTTCGCAGGCATCGATGGCCGATTCGATCCTAGGCATCCCCTTGCTGATGCCTTCCTCGGTAACGGTGTAGTTCAGTTCGGCGAGTTGCTGCACTTCGACTTCGGTATTCCAGCTGATGCCCTTGCCGCCGTTGCCGACCTTGGTCATCAGCGGGCCCAGCGCGGTGAATTTCTTGTAGGTGTCGCCGTAATCGCGCGTCACCACCGTCATCGTCGGCATGGTCTTGCCGGGAATCGGATCGACCTCGCCATTCTTCCAGTCGCGCACGCCCAGGCTCTGCCCTAGTTCGGACGGCGTGTCGTGCATCAGCGGCGTCAATACCAGGTCCTTCTGCGTGCCCAGATGCGTGGCGGCGAGCTCGGAGAACTTCTTCGCGATGGTCTTGTAGATTTCCCAGTCCGATTTCGATTCCCACAGCGGCTGCACCGCTTCGGAGAGCGGGTGGATGAAGGGATGCATGTCCGAAGTGTTGAGGTCGTCCTTCTCGTACCAGGTGGCCGACGGCAGCACGATGTCGGAATACAGGCAGGTGGTCGACATGCGGAAGTCGAGCGTCACCAGCAGGTCCAGCTTGCCTTCTGCGCCCTTGTCGTGCCACACGACTTCCTTCGGCTTGGCCTCGCCCAGCTCGCCGAGATCCGGTCCCAGCACCGCGTTCTGCGTGCCGAGCAGGTACTTGAGGAAATATTCGTGGCCCTTGCCCGAGGAACCCAGCAAGTTGGAGCGCCACACGAACAGGTTGCGCGGGAAGTTCTTCGGGTTGTCCGGATCCTCGCAGGAGAACTTGAGCGCGCCGCTCTTGATCTGCTCGACCGCATACTTGACCGGGTCGATGCCGGCGGCGTCAGCCGCCCGCGTGATGTCCAGTGGGTTGGTTTCCAGCTGCGGTGCGGACGGCAGCCAGCCCATGCGCTCGGCGCGCACGTTGAAATCGATCAGCCGGTAATCGCCCAGATTCTTGTTCGCGGTGGGCGACAGGATCTCCGACGCGGCCAGCTTCTCGTGGCGCCACTGGCTGGTGTGGGCATAGAAGAATGAGGTGGAGTTCATCTGCCGCGGCGGACGATGCCAGTCGAGACCGAACGCCAGCGGCGCCCAGCCGGTCTGCGGCCGCAGCTTTTCCTGCCCGACGTAGTGCGCCCAGCCGCCGCCCGACTGGCCGATGCAGCCGCACATCATGAGGAGGTTCATGATGCCGCGGTAGATCATGTCGTTGTGGTACCAATGGTTGAGCGCGGCGCCAAGGATGACCATGGACTTGCCGAGGGTCTTGTCGGCGTTGTCGGCGAATTCGCGCGCCACCGTGATGATGTCGGCACGCGGCACCCCGCAGTGTTTCTCGGCCCAGGCCGGGGTGTAGGGCACGTCGTCGTCGTAGCTCTCGGGCACGTTCGGCCCGCCGAGGCCGCGGTCGACGCCGTAATTGGCCAGCGTCAGGTCATAGACGGTGGCCACATACACGTCCTTGCCGCCGACGCTGATGAGCTTGACCGGCATATTGCGGACGAGCAGGTCGTTGTGGTCGTCGCCGCCGAAATAGGGCATGGCGACTTCGACAATCTCGTCGTGGTTGCTCAGCAGGCTCAACTGCGGCTTCACCTCTTTATTGGAATAGCCGTCGCGCATTTCCAGGTTCCACGCACCGGACTGGCCCCAACGGAAACCGATCGATCCGTTGGGCGCGACCAGGTAGCCGGTGTTCTCGTCGTACACCACGGTCTTCCATTCGGGATTGTTGTCCTGTCCCATGTGGCCGGTGAGATCGGAGGCGCGCAGGTAGCGGTCGGCGATCAGCTTGTCTTCGTGCGCCTTCAGCATGACCAGCATCGGCATGTCGTTGTACTGACGGCAGTAGGTATCGAAATATTGGCTCTTGCTCTTGTTGTGGAATTCGCTGAGGATGACGTGGCCCATCGCCAGCGCGAGCGCGGCATCGGTGCCCTGCCGGGGCGCCAGCCAGATGTCGCCGAACTTCACCATCTCGCCGAAGTCGCTTGATACCGCCACCGTCTTGGTGCCCTTGTAGCGCACCTCGGTGTAGAAGTGGGCGTCGGGGGTGCGCGTCTGCGGCACGTTGGAGCCCCACACCATCAGATAGGTCGAGTTGTACCAGTCGGCCGATTCAGGCACGTCGGTCTGCTCGCCCCATACCTGCGGGCTCGACGGCGGCAGGTCGCAGTACCAGTCGTAGAACGAGCCGCACACGCCGCCGATCAGCGACATGTAGCGGCTGCCGGCGGCGTAGCTCACCATCGACATGGCGGGAATCGGCGAGAACCCGTAGATGCGGTCGGGGCCGAATTCCTTGATGGTGAAGACGTTGGATGCGGCGATCATTTCCGTCACCTCGTCCCACTTGGCGCGCACGAAGCCGCCCTGGCCGCGCACCGACTTGTAGCGCCGGGCCTTCTCGGGGTCCTGGCTGATCGATTTCCAGGCTGCAACCGGGTCCATGGTCTCGCGCGCCTCGCGCCACATTTCCATCAGGCGGCCGCGGATCAGCGGGTATTTCACGCGCTGCGCCGAATACACGTACCAGGAGTAGCTGGCACCGCGCGGACAGCCGCGCGGCTCGTGGTTGGGCAGGTCGGGGCGGGTGCGCGGATAGTCGGTCTGCTGGATTTCCCAAGTGATGAGACCATTCTTGACGAAGATCTTCCAGCTGCACGAACCGGTACAGTTCACCCCGTGGGTGGAACGGACCACCTTGTCCTGCTGCCAGCGGTTGCGGTAGGCGTTCTCCCAGCTGCGGTCTTCGTTGCTGACGACGCCATGGCCATTGGAATAACTGGCGATGTTCTTCTTGAAGAAGGTCAATCGGTCGAGAAAGTGACTCATGTATTCGCTCCTTTGTCGCTCATTGCTGAGCGGTTGGCAGTGAGCAGTAAGCGGTGAGTGAGACTGAGGCTTTTCCGCTCCCTGCTCACCGCTTACCGCTTACGGATTCTTGACGTAGGCGTTCTTGCGCAGATAAAACCACCAGTTCAACAGCAGGCACACGGCGTAGAAGATGGCGAAGCCGTACATGGCGTTTTGCGGGGTTCCCGCCTTGATCTGGTTCTTGATCACCTCTGGGGCAATAAATGAACCATAGGCTGCAACGGCGGAAGTCCAACCCAGAACGGGCCCGGCCTGCACGCGGTCGAAGATCACGCCGACGGTGCGGAAGGTGGAGCCGTTGCCCATGCCGGTGGCGGCGAACAGCACCACGAACACCACCAGGAACTGGGTGAAGTAGATCTCGGGCGTGGCCGACTGATAGGCCTGCATCAGAACCCAGCCGGCGTAGACCGAGGCGGCGACCATCACCGCCGAGATGATCTGGGTGACGATGGAGCCGCCGACCTTGTCGGAAATCCAGCCTCCCACCGGGCGGATCAGCGCGCCGACGAAGGGGCCGATCCATGCGTATTGCAGGGCGGAGGGGGCATGCGGGTTTTTCGCATGCGTCCAGACGCCGGTGGCGGCATCCAGGACATGGCTGTTGCCGAAGATGACCGTGATCGACAGCGGCAGCGCCATCGAGAAGCCGATGAACGAACCGAAGGTGACGAGGTAGAGCGCCGTCATCGACCAGGTGTGCTTGTTGTTGAAGATGGCGAACTGCTTGGCGATGTTCTCCTTCATCGGACCGAAGGCGGCCAGCTTCAGGATCACCAGCGTGACGACGATGATGAGCGGCATCGCCACCCACATGTTGAGCATCCCCAGCCCGGTGGGGGCGGGCAGATAGAGGTAGAGGCCGCCGATGGCGGGGACGAATACCAGGGTATAGAGCCAGGTGACCTTGAAGAAGGCGGAGACGGCGTTGCCCGCATCCGGCGACACTGGCAGCAGATTGTTCATGCCGAACCAGGCGATGATCCCGAGCGGCACCAGCGACAGCACCCAGGTGAGGCCGGCGTTCTGGATGTAGGTGGGGGTGCCGGCGAGGATCTTGCCGAAGATCCAGCCGCTGTCCTTGACCAGTGTCATCGGCTCGCCGCCCAGTGCGCCGAACACGCTGACCGTCATCACCAGCGGGATGAGGATCTGCATGGTAGTGACACCGAAATTCCCTAGGCCTGCATTGATCCCCAGTGCCGTGCCCTGCAGACGCTTGGGAAAGAAGGTGCTGATATTGGACATCGAACTGGCGAAGTTGCCGCCGCCGACGCCCGACCACAGCGCCATCAACTGGAAGCTCCACAACGGCCAGTCGGGATGCTGCAGGACGATGCCGGTGCCAATCGCCGGCGCCAGCAGCATGGACGTGGTAAGGAAGATGACGTTGCGCCCGCCGGCCAGCCGGATGAAGAAGGAAGACGGGATGCGCATCGTCGCACCGGCCAGCCCCGAGATCGCGGTCAGCGTGAACAGCTCGTCCTGGCTGAACGGGAAGCCCAGATTGGACATCTGCACGGTGATGATGCCCCACATCAGCCACACGGCGAATCCGCACAGGAGGGCCGGCACCGAGATCCACAGGTTGCGGTAGGCAATCTTCCTGCCGGTCGTTTCCCAGAAAGTGGGATCTTCCGGATTCCATTCTTTGATATTGGTGGACATAGATCGCTCCTGGCTTGAAAGAGGGGATTACTCGAGAGGGTCGGCGCCTGTAGTTCTGATCATCGGCAGCTTGCGAACCTCGGTCAGGTACATCCAGATCAGCGATACCCAGGTGATGCCGTACATCAGCATGAAGATGCCGCTGTTGATGCCGGTGAGATCGACGATGGCGCCGAACAGGATGGGCAGGACGAAGCCGCCGAGGCCGCCCATCAGCCCGACGATGCCCGAAATGACGCCGATGTTGTCGGGGTATTCGTCCGAGATGTACTTGAATACCGAGGCCTTGCCGAACGCCCAGCACAGGCCAAGCACGAACAGCAGCGCAGTGAATACCCAGACGTTGAGGCCGATATGCAGCGCGAATTCACCCTTGGTGGTCTGGATCACCATGTCGGTCTGCGGATAGGACAGCAGGAACAGGCAGATCCACGACACCCACATCACCCACCAGGTGAGCCGGTGCGCGCCGACCTTGTCGGAAATCCAACCGCCCACCGCGCGCATTACGCCGCCCGGCAGCGAAAAGCAGGCTGCCATCAATGCCGCGGTCTTGATGGAGAAGCCGTACTCGGTGATGAAATACTTGGTCAGCCAGAGCGACAGGGCCACATAGCCGCCGAACACGATCGAGTAATACTGGGAAAGCTTCCAGACGTTGGGATCCTTCAGTGCGGCGAGCTGTTGCCTGAACGTGATGTGGCTGGGCACGTGATGCGCCGTGTCGGTGTAGGTGAAGATCCAGAACAGGATGGCCATGAGCAGCATGGCCACCGCGTACACGTGCGGCACGGCCTGCCAGCCGTAGGCGACGACCAGGGTGGGTGCGACGAACTTGGTCAGCGCCGCCCCCGAGTTGCCGGCGCCGAAGATGCCCATGGCAAACCCCTGCCGTTTTTTCGGGAACCAGCGGGCCACGTAGGCGATGCCGACCGAGAAGGACCCCCCGGCCACGCCGACGAACAGCGCCAGCAGCAGGAAATGCCAGTATGCGGTGGCGTAGCCGATCAGCCAGATCGGCACGACGGTCGCCAGCATCAATACGAAAAAGACGATGCGGCCGCCCAGCTTGTCGGTCCACATGCCGAGCGGCAGCCGGATGAGCGAACCCGTCAGCACCGGCGTGGCCACCAGGATGCCGAACTCGGTCTCGTTCAGGCTCAGCATCTTCTTGATAGGGATGCCGATAATGGCGAACATCATCCATACGGCGAAGCAGGCGGTGAACGCCAGCGTGCTCATCGTGAGCACGGAAATCTGCTTCTGTGTCTGGGTCGCCATGATGCATCCTTTGCAGAGACTTCAAGACTGGTTTATCTGAAATATTGATCGCAGTGTATGCCTATGGATGTAGATGAAAAGGGTGAAATTTGTATGTTTTGAGACGCTTTCTACCTCCAAAGAGGTAGTGGGAGTAGCTTGTCAAGCTGATGTTTTGTAATGGGTATTTTGGTGTTTGCTTAACGCGGACCGGGAGAATGGATATATTGGGAGTAGCTCTTCAGCGGTGAAGACTGGCCGGAAGTGAGGTGCTATATTTTGAATCGTAACGAGGTGGCCTGTCCGATGTGATGTGCAGGCCGCCTGGGCCGGACGCTTTAGAAATCACACCCCTTTACCAGCACAACAGGAAACTCAAATGAAAAAAACATCGCTTATCCTCGCCATCTCACTCGCAACGCTGTTGGGCGCCTGCGGGAAACAGGAAAGTGCGCCTGAGGCCGCTGCGCCGGCAGCGCCCGAGGCGGTCGCACCGGCACCAGCCGTCATGGAGAAGCATGACGAAGCCGCAAACAAGCCTGAAGAGGCCGCGAACGACGTGGGCAAGAAGGTGTTCGGCGCCGTCTGCTCGATGTGCCATGCGTCCGGCGCGGCGGGCGCGCCGAAGTTCGGCAATAAGGAGGAGTGGGGACCGCGTATCGCCCAGGGCATGGACGTTCTGTACAAGCATGCACTCGAAGGCTTTACCGGCGCAAAAGGCATGATGCCTGCGCGCGGCGGCTCCACCACACTGTCGGACGACGACGTCAAGGCTGCGGTGAACTACATGGTGGATAAAGCTAAATAAGAATCGAATTCGAGCCTTCGGGCTTGCTGGGAAACGGGGGCGAGCGATCGCCCCCGTTTTTTTGGGCGGGTTCTATCGCGAGCGTCCGATCTGCCCGGGTCAGTGTCGGTGATGGCCGTTGCGGCTCAGGGATGCCAGCAGGCGGGGCGTCATGTCCGGGGCGGTCAGCACGGTACCGCGATACTGTCGGATAAAGGCATCCGCAGCCGCGCGGCTGGCGAAGGCGGGCAGGTCGGCGGTGCGCATCGGGCCGGTGACTGCGGAGCCGTGGACGAAATGGGCCTGTCCGGCCTCGATCCATCGCCCGCTTTCGAGATCGCGCACATAGCTCACGGCAACGTCGTCGGAAGTGTAGCGCCGATCGTAGCGATCGACCTTGTGGAGAAAATCGAACAGGTTGACCGGCGAGTCGAAGTAATGGGCAGCCCCATCCTTGAAAATGATCTGGGCAGCCCAGCGCGGATAACGGGCGGGATACATGCCGCACACCGGGCAGCGTGCATCGGCGGGTATCGGCCGCGGCGCGTACATGGGCAGGCCCGACGCTGGGTCGTAGGGTGTGGCGGGGGCGACGATGCACAGCGCATTGTTGAACGGGGCGATGTCGCGTGCCGGTTGCCCATCGGCGAACAGCAGCAGGGAGATGGTGAAGGCGATCGTGAGGCCACCCGACGACAGCAGTCTGGATGGCCGTGGCATCAGCCGATGTCCTTGGCGCCTAGCATGGGGTCGTCGAGCAGGGCGCGGATCAAATGGCGCAGGTTCTCTTCCGGCGAGGCATCGGGGTGCGTGATCGGGTCGGCCACGATGCGGTTTGCCGCATCGTGGAAATGATTGGGGAAGGTTGCCAGGCCGGGATGCAAGGGCGCCGTGTCGATGCCGGATTCGACCTCGCCGTAAACCCAGCGCAAGGAATAGGCATCGGACGCGGCATAACGCACTTCCAACGTCACGCCATTCCTCAGGCGGACGCTGAGCGCGTCCTGCCGGTGTTCGATCGCCCCATCCAGATCGTTCTGGAATGCGTGCTCGATTGCTTTGCCGAGTTCGAGGTGCAGGCTCATGTCCTGTTGGCCTCTTTCACGCGCTCGGCCAGCGCAGCCCGGGCCGCTTCGCGGGTGTCCTCGAGAATCCGGGCCGCCAGATAGTGTTCATAGGCCGGATGCTCGGCTACCTCGCCGGCCTGGATTTTCTGCAGCAGTGCCGCCTCGTCCGCGACCTGGTGGAACTGCAGGATGGTCTGGCGGTTCTCGCGCAGTTCGTAGGCCAACCGGGCCAGTTGTTCGATTTCGGTTGCCGTCTCGAACGCGACGCTTTCAAAGAATTCGGGCATGGGGTCCTTACATATGGCTGTCGTTAAGCACGCCGCCGTTCAGCACGACCATGGCGGGCTGGATATCGGCAAACCGGTAGATCTTGCCGCCGTATTCGGCAACGAATTTCGTCGCATCCCGTTCCAGCGCAAAACTGGCGATGGTCGGTCCCATCGACCCCTCGCGCTTGCTGCCGTAGACGTAGTAGGCGGATTTCGCGTCGATCCAGTGGCCGTGCGGTTCGTCCCAGGCCGTCTTGCCCATGTCCTGTACGAAAATGCCGCGTACATCCCTGACCTGTTCCGGGGTGAGATAGACATGGAACATCTCCACGGTGTCGCAGAAGAAGTCCGGCTCCGCCTGCCCAGCGTAGAAGATCTGCGCCTTGGGGCCGGGATAGTCGGCCAGCAGCATGCCGTCGAGGGAGCAGGATGTGTCGCGGGTGATTTCCAGCGGCGCCACCGTGGCCGGGCCGGAGGACTGTCCGCAGGCCGCCAGCAGGGTTGTTGCCGTAAGCGCGACAAGGATGAGCGTACGTCTGATTGAAGTCATGTGCGGAATCTCCAGCTTGCGATACCCAATGGCACCACGATCCAGGCGAGCATCACCAGGCCGAGTAGCCAGGGATTGGCCAATGCAGGGGGAAAAACGGTCGTCAGTCCGTACAGGGTGCGGACGTCGTCCAGGGAAAAAATGTTGAGGATGCGGAACACGTCGGCAGGGTTCGCCAGCAGCAGGTAGGGAAAGATCTCGCCACCCCACTGGCCGCCGGTGACGACCAGCGCGCCGAGCAGGAGCAGGTCGAACACCAGTACGAAGAAGAACCAGGTGGCGATCGCGAGCCCCGAGGCACGGGTGCGGTCGGCGGCGAACACCGACAGCATCACCGCCAGGCTCAGGAAGGCGCAGCCCAGCAGCACCGAACTGAGCATGAAGCCGAAGTAGTGGTACAGGGCGTTGAGATCGAGCCGGGTCGACAGCACGATCGCCACCAGGCCGAAACCGGCGATGGTCGAGAAAGCCAGCGCCGCGGCCAGCCCCACGTATTTGCCCAGCAACAGTTCCAGGCGCGTGATGGGCATCGAGAGCAGGAGGTCGAGCGATCCCCGCTCGCGCTCGCCGACGATGGCGTCGAAACCCAGGACCAGCGCGATCAGGGGAATCAGGTAGATGACCAGGCTGACCAGGCTGGCGATGGTGATGTCGATCGAGCGGAAGCCGACGGAGCCCTGCTGCGCCGCACCGAAGTAGGCGATGACCAGCGCGAAGGCGGTGAATACCAGCGCCACGGCCAGCACCCAGCGGTTGCGGATACGGTCCCAGAATTCCTTGCTCGCGATGGTGGCGATCTGTGCGATTTCCATGTCGCCCTCTCAGTCCGAAAAACCGAAGAACACGTCTTCAAGCGAGGGCTCGCGCACCGTGAGGTCGCGGACCCGGCCATCCAGCCGGGCGAGCGCCTCGATCACGGCCATCTTCGCCTCGCGCCGGCACCGCACCTTCACATGGTCGTCGTGCGCCTCGATCGCGTCCACCTGCAGATGGGAAAGCGCTGAACGCACCGCCTCGAAATCCTCCTTCGCGACGCGCACGCTGAACCACAGCGGCAGGTCCACCTGTTCGCGCAAATCCTGCACCGTGCCGCGGGCCTGTACCTTGCCGGCGGTCATGATCGCAATGCGATCCACGCGTTCCTGGATCTCGGCAAGGATGTGGGAAGTGATGACCGTCGTCACGCCTTCGCTTCTGAGCTGTCGGAGCGTCGAGTAAAAACTGCGGATCGCCTCCGGGTCCAGTCCGGTGGTGGGCTCGTCGAGAAACAGGATGCGCGGCTTGCCGAGCAATGCCTGGGCAAAGCCGAGACGCTGGCGCATGCCTTTGGAGTATTCGCGCACGCGCCGTTTGGCCGCGTGTGCAAGGCCTACGCGTTCGAGCGTCGGCGCCGCCTCCGCCGGCGAGACGCCTTTCAGCCTGGCAAAGAACCAGAGCGTCTCGAGGCCGGTGAGATTGTCATACAGCACCACGTTTTCCGGCAGGTAGCCGACCGTGCGCCGTACGGCACGGAAATCGCGGCCGGTGACGAGCGCGCCGCCGATGCGGATATCGCCCGCGGTAGAGGGGAGCAGGCCGAGCATCATCTTGAATAGCGTGCTCTTGCCGGCACCGTTATGTCCGATGAGGCCGAACAGTTCGCCGGAACGGATGTCGAGGTCGACGCCGTCGACCGCGTGGATGTTTCCGTAGTGCTTGCGCACCCCGTGCGCGACGATCAGGGACGCGCCGGCGTCATTGAGGGTGGGAAGGGAAGATTCCACGCCATTGTCTCCAGTCGGGGTTGTGCGGCTGCATCCGCGGTTGGGGGTCGACGATGCTCGTGGCGCGTAGCAGCGGGAACTGCTGGCTGACCATGCGCAGCGTCTGCACGGCCGGGCTGGCCAGCAGCAGCTTCATCATCGGGTGGCGCCAGGACAGGTAGTCGACCATGTCGTTCGCTTCGTAGGGCACATCCCCGATGCCGTCGCCGTTGCGGTCCCAGCCCACATAGTTGCTCCAGTAGTTGCCGGGCCAGATCTCGTCCCGGCTGGCCACGTACTTGATCTGGGTCCGGTTCAGGATGAAATCGTTGCCTTCCGCCTTGTTGTGATAGGAGCCCGCCCACAGATGCACGCCGACCGTGTTATCCATCACGAGGTTGTTACGAATGGTGTTGTACTCGGCATCGTAAATGAAAAATCCCCGGCCATTGCCGGCGACGATGTTCCCCTCGATCACTGAATCCTGAATGGTGCGCAGCATGATCCCGTGGTCGGAGTTGCCCCAGGCGCGGTTGTTTCGCACGATCTGGTTGCGTACTTCCATGAGTGCCAGCCCCCCCCGGTTGTGGTACGAGTCGTTGCCTTCCCACACGTTGTAGTAGGAGTTCATGTAATGCGATCCGTAGCGCACATCGTGAATGCGATTGTTTCGGAAGATTGCATGGTGGGACACATCCACGTAGATACCGTCGCGCACGAAGCTGATCTGGTTTCCGACGATGCGCGCCCGTTGCGTGTTGTAGAGCTGGATGCCATTGCCACGCGAGGCGGATCGGTAGTCGCGCTTGCCGGTAATCAGGTTGTTCTCGACATGTACGTCATTTGCCTTTTCAATCCACAGGCCGAAAAGATTGTAGGTCAGGTCACAGTTGTGCACGGTCGCACGATTCGCGCCCGGCCGGATGTAGATGCCGGCATTCTGCTCGACCAGGCTGTCGCCGGAATCGCGCACGATCAGTCCGTCGATGGTGACATCCTCGGCGGTGATGCGGATGGTGTCGCCCTTGAGGCCGCCGCTCAGCGTGGGCCGGTCGATTCCCTTCAGCGTCAGGGGCTTGTCGATCAGCAGGTTTTCCCGGTACAGGCCACGTTCCACCCGAACTTCGTCTCCCGGGCGGGCCTGGTCGATGGCCGCGCCGATGGACTGGCCCGGGTGCACCGTCAGGATGTCGGCGAACGCCAGCCTTGCGACCGGCAGGCAAGCCAGCAGGCCAGCGAGGGCGAGCAGCACGGCCGGCCTGATTGGCCATGCGGCGTGCGCCCACCGTGCTGTCGTCCTGACGGCTAGTAAAACCATTGCAGCGCCGGCAGGCCTTGCAGGAAATCCAGTATCCCCGTGCCCTTCATGATCAGGAACAGCACGACGGCAATCAGCAGGTTCTTGAATGCCACGTAGGAGGCCATGTCGGCCCAGGAGGCTGGACGCAGGTTGCGCCCCCACCATGGGCCATCCTTGACGTAGGGCTTGCAGCGCATGCGCACCACCAGTTCGTAGGCACTCCAGCCCAGCCACCAGCCGAGCACGATGCCGGGGCCGATCTGGCCCGCTGCGCCGAGCACCCAGACCCAGGTCACCAGCACGGTCAGCGCGAACGTGGTCGCCTGCAGCAGGATAGGCTGTTGGAAGACCTTACGGCTCCAGGGGAACAGATGGTCGAAGAACTCCTGTCCGATGAAGGCGGGCAGGCTTTGCCGCACGGCGGTGGCTGGCGAGGCGGCAGCGGCAACAGGCACGATGGGGATGTAGTAGCCGTCCGCCCCGATGGCCGTCAGCGGCTCGCCGGCCTTGGTGCGGCGCTTGCGTTCCTGGGCCAGCGGCGGGCAGGCATGGGTGTCGTAATAGAGGACCTGGCAGTCGAGACACAGCAGGCATTCGCGCTGGTCGATGCGGCCGGCGTCGTCGATCGCCTGCGAGCCGCACCCGACCTGGCAGGCCGCACACGGGCCGCATTCCTTCTTGCGCTTAAGCCCCCACCAGCGGAAGGTCGAAGGCACCGCAAGTGCCGCGCCGAGCGGGCACAGATACTTGCAGAATGGGCGTTCGAAGAAAGCCGACGCGACGATCAGGATGGTCCAGAAAGTCACGAAAGGCCAGGAGCGGTTCCACACCCCGACCAGGAAGGTGGTTTTGAACGGTTCGACTTCGGCGAGCTTTTCCGCCAATCCCATGGAATAGAAGGACACGGCGAGCAGGATTGTAAAAATGCCGTACTTGATCCATTTCAGCCGATCATGCCAATTCTGCGGCAGCAGGTGGCGCTGGTAGCGCTTCAGTCCCAGCTTGCCGGCCACATGGTAGACCAGTTCCGCGAGCGACCCGTAGGGGCACATCCAGCCGCAGAACATCCCGCGCCCCCAGAAGAACGTGGTGACGATGATGAAGATCCAGAACAGGAAGACGAAGGGGTCGGAAAGGAACAGTTCCCAGCGCCACTCGAACAGGATGGCGTGAAACCAAGTCAGCACCTGGGTGATCGAGGGCACGGCCAGCAGGTAGAAGCCGACGAAGCCGATCGACGAGACCCACAGCAGGTAACGCGGGATTTCCTTCCAGCGCGTGTCCTTCATCGTCGAGCGCCGGACCAGCTTGTCGCGCAATGCATAGACGGTGCCCGCAGCGACGAGCCATAGCAGGAACAGCGCGACCTCGATCTTGCGCGACTTCCATACTTTTACCCAGGTCGCCTCCGGCTTGACGATTTCCGGGCGCCCGCCTTCGAGGTAGCGGGCGGGCAGCCAGTATTCCCGGTCGAAGCTGGCGAAGGTCTTGGTGCCGGTCTGCCGGTCTATCTTGTTGGCGAGGTACACCAGGCTCCAGGGATAGGCCGCACTGAAGGTCGGCGAGCGGATGATGAAGATGGCCGACTCCCTATAGTGGGGCGCGCCGGCCGCCTCGATGCCATACAGGTTGAGATAATCGAGGTCGCGGAAGGTGAATGAATCAATATCCTGGGACACCAGCACCCGGTCATAGATGCCGCCGCGCACGAAGCCCGAGCCCTTGAAGGATCCCGTGCCGTCGGCGATCAGGAAGATCGCGTGTTCGCCCGGCTTGAGCTTGGACATGAGCGCGGCATAGCCATGCTCGCCCAGTACGCTGCGCCCGATCGTCGGGGCGTTGAGGTAACCGAAATAGATGTCGATGTAGGGTTGTCCGCCGGATCCCTGGCCGATTTCATCTGCCTTGACCTTGAGTTCCTGGACGCTGCCTTCATTGAGCAGCGCTTGCCAGTCCAGCGTGCCCGGCACGTCCCTGAACTTCGCCTGGGGCCGGATCGTCGGCTTGACGATGCCCACCTGCCGGGCGACTTCAAGACCGCTGCGCAGGATGACCTGGTTCTCCGCGATCACGGTCACGGTGGCACCGGAAATCGCGTCGACCCCGATCATGCCTTCGCCCGGCCGGGACGAGCCGACTTCGATTTTGGAGCCGACGAACTTGCCGAGGTACTGCTTGACGAACTTGGTGAGCTGCGACTCAGGAATGCCCACCAGCAGGATGGGCTCGGAGTGCTTCAGAACCCGGACACCGGTGATGATGCCTTTGGTATCCATACCGATCAGCGTCACCACGGGCTTGCCCGAGTAGGCGGGAATATCCACGACGTCGGTGGACAGAAATACGTAGCCGATCAGCTTGCGGTCATTTTTCCTGTCGCTGTCGTCCGCATCGTGATGGTCCTCCTCGCCATGGCCGTCTTTCCGTCTCTGGTAGGCCTCGACATAGGCCGGTTTACCCATGCGGGGGGAAAAGCTGTCGGCGCCGGGCATCACGTCCTTGCAGGGTACGTACGCGCACAGATCGGGATCGGTGGAGAGTTGCACCGGCAGCGGCGCTTCATAGCTGCCGGCGGCGGCCAGTCCCGGGACGCAACACAAACAGAGTATCGTCAGGAAGCGGACGATAGGGCAGGCAAGATAATTCATGAAAAACACCGCAAATGTCGGAACCAGGATGCACGCGACGAATCCGCAGCATACCGCAGTCGCGTGTTTGTCCGCCGGCAAGCCGGCGGACTCGGAACCTGATCGTCCGTTCCGTCCCATCAGGAACGGAACAGCGCAACCGGTCAGGCTTCGACGAGCATGCGGCTGCGCATCTCCAGGTGCAGCGCATGGCAGAAATTGGTGCAGTAGCACCAATAGACGCCCGGCTTGTCGGCGACAAAGGTCACCGATTTGGTCTCCTGCGGGTTGACGATGAACTGGATGTTGTACTTCGGAATGGCGAAGCCGTGAGTCAGATCCTCGACCTTGTCGTGGTTGGTCAGGATGATCGTCACCTCGTCACCTTTCTTGACCTTGAATTCCCGCAGGCTGAAGGCCGGCGCCTGGCTGGTGAGCTTGATGGTCACCTTCTTGCCGTTGCGGAAGACGCCCGAGTCCTTGGGATCCTTCACCGCCAGCGGGAACTCGTCCATGTTGTACACCTGGCGCGTCTTGATGATGTCGCGGCGGACGATGATCGAGTCGTGCGGCTCCGAATACACCGAATGGTCGGCCACCAGCTTCATCTTGTCGCCGCTGATGTCGATCAGCTGGGCCGTCTCGGCATGCAGTGGACCCACGGGCAGGAAGCGGTCCTTGGAGAACTTGTTGTCCGAAATGAAGTAGCGGCCATCCGATTCCTTGGTCTCGCCCATCGAGGTGAAGCCATGGCCGGGCTGGTAATGGACGTCGATGCGGTCAAGCACCACCTTGGCCTGCTTGTCGCCCTTGAATGCCTTGATCGCCGCTTCCACGTTCCACTTCACGATCTGGCTGTCGAGGAACAGGGTGGTGTAGGCGTTTCCCTTATTGTCGAAGCCGGTGTGAAGCGGCCCAAGGCCGATCTCGGGTTCGCCGACCACTGCGTCGCGGGGATTGGCCAGGCCGCCATCGAACCACTTCAGTACCAGGGCATGCTCGATGACCGAGGCGGTTGGCGAGAGTTTGCCCGAGCAGACGTAGTACTTGCCGTCGGGGCTGATGTTTACCCCATGGGGATTCTTCGGGATCGGCACATAGCACGTCAGCGCGGTTTTTGGATCCTGGTTGGATTCCATCGTGCCATCCACCACGGGAACCTTGGAGCTGCCGATATAGCGCACCTTGCCCGCCTTCACAGCCTCTTCGATGCGGGCCACGTTGAAGAACAGGCAGGCATCCATCTCCTTGGCCATCATGTCTTCGTAATGGAGGCCTTTCTCCGTGTTGTACTGGTTGGTCGCCGCCAGCTTGCCGTCGTAGGAGGACGCCACCAGGTCACAGTTGCCGTCGATCAGCACCTGCCAGCGCATCTCCATGGAGTTGGAATCGACGCAGCTGAAGATCGATTTGTACTTGCTGCTGTCGTCCAGATCCCGCCCGTCATTGGGTAGGGGTATCGCGAATTCGGCGCCGCAGAACACGCGGGTGGTGTGATTGACGCTGGAGTCGACCGGGTCACGCTTGTCGGGGAAGGTGCCATGAAAACCCTGGACATTCGGCAGTTCGATGATCTTGTCGCACTCCATGGTGTCCATGCGGACGCGCGCCAGGCGACCATGGATCTTGTCGTTCACGAACATGTACTTGCCGTCGTAGACGCCGTCAGTGTAGGACTGGTGCAGGTGGTGGGTGTCGCCGGTGGTGTATCTGGGGGTGCCGTCCGCCTTGGTACCCAGGATCGCCTTGGATTCGTTGGTGACGCCCCAGCCAACCAGGGCATCCATGTTGAAGACCGGGATGCGCTTCAGTTCGCGGCCGGATGGAATGCCGTAGATGCGTACTTCGCCCGAATGGCCACCGCTGGAAAAAGAATAGTACTCATCGAGCTGGCCCGGCGGAACTTCGTATTTGCTGTAATCGACACTGCTGGCCTGGGCCGCGGGGGCACCCGCGCCGGCGCCTTTATCCGTCGCCGGCGCCGATTTCTTGTTGCATGCAGACAGGCCCAGCGAAAGCCCTGCGCCGGAAAGCCCGACCAGGGCGGCGGTGTTCATGAATTTTCGGCGGCCGAGATCGGGTTGGGTATCGGATAGTTTGCTATCGTCCTGCGTATGGTCCTGTGTCATGTCGTGGTGCTACCCATCTTGAAAATAATCGGCATTTCCATTCGGATTGGCGCTAGACAATCCGGATCGTTCGAATCCGGCAGGCGGTCATCCCGACCACTTGCCGCTGCGACATAATGTCGCATTTGGAATCTAGCATATAAAGAAAATCCGATCTCTAGGTCTGCAAATATTGATTTGAATCGCGGTGTTGTCGGCATGCTGCGCCGACCAAAAGATGTATGGCGGAAGATTGTTAAGCCTATGTTTTCACAACAAATCGGCAGATCGTTGCTAGCATGATCATGAATAAATGGTACTTTCGAGGTACCTCTTTATTTTCGGACGCCGAACCGGCCCTAAGGCGGATATGAACGAGAAACGTGGCTTCCTGCAGCATTCGCTGCTGCTGAAACTGGGTGGGGCGCTGGCGCTGATCGCCTGTTTCGCCATCCTCGGCATGGCCAGCTCGGGCATCATCGCCGAATCGGTGCAGGGCAGCGGCGAAGCGATCAACCTTGCAGGCAGCCTGCGCATGCAGACCTACAAGATGAGCAGCCTCGTACTATCGGACAGGCAGTCGACAGACGGGAATGCTGCCGCCCGGCTTGGCGATGCGATCGACACGTTCGAATCTACTCTGGCCGACCCCCGCATCAGGGAATTGATGCCACGGCAGGCCGAAACCGAACTCTCGCGCAGCTATGCGACCGTGCTGCAGGCCTGGCAGAAGATGAAACCGCGTTTCAGAGCAGAGTTGAATGGCAGCGCGTCTGCAATGGCAAACCAGGCTCCGCTGATCGCGGAGGTCAATGGGTTCGTCGACAAGATCGATCACCTGGTCAAGCAGATCGAACGCGATACCGAAGCGAAAATCCTGGTCCTGCGCATGGTGCTCGGGGCCGCCTTGCTGATGACACTGCTGGTCGGTTCACTCACGCTGTATCTGGCACGCAACGACCTGATCCTACCCCTGCGCGACCTGTTGTCATTTGCAGCCAATGTCGGCCGGGGCAATCTCGCGGTGCGCACCGAACACACCGGCAGCGACGAACTCGGACGGCTGGGCCAGGCCTTCAACCACATGGCCGAGGACCTTTCCAGGATGTATCAGAACCTGGAAGCGCGGGTGGAGGAAAAGACTGCCGAGCTCACCATCGCCAACCGCTCGCTGGAATTGCTCTATCACTCCATCGCCCGGCTCTACAACGGGCCGGTGGCAGCGAACACCTATGCCATCCTGCTGAACGATCTGGAGAATGTCCTCGGCGTCGGACACGGCCTAGCTTGTCTGGTGGAGGCCGGCGAGACCCGTGCGCGAGTGATCGCCAGTACGCTGCGCCCAGACGGCGGCGATCCCAATCAGTGCGGTCTGATGAGTTGCGCCGAATGTCTCGCCCACCGGACGCTGGCCGTCCATGCGCTGCAGGATGGCCGTCGCATGCTGACGTTGCCGCTCAAGGATACCGAACATCATTATGGGGTGCTGCAACTGGAGATGCCTCCGGGCAAGGAACTGGCGCAATGGCAGACCCAGCTGCTTGAGGCCTTATCGCGCCATATCGGCATCGCCATCGGCACCGCGCGCCGTACCGAGCAGACTCGCCGGTTGTCGCTGCTGGAAGAGCGCGCCGCGCTGGCGCGCGAACTGCACGACTCGCTGGCGCAGTCGCTCGCCTACATGAAAATCCAGGTCAGCCGGTTGAAACCATTGTTGCCTGCTGCGGACCCGGCGTCACAGCCCGGCGCAGGCAACGAGGCCCATGAAGTTCTGGCCGAGTTGCGCGAAGGCCTCAACAGCGCCTACCGCCAGTTGCGCGAACTGCTCACCACTTTCCGCCTACGTATCGAAGGAGAAGGCCTGGGCGCCGCCTTGCAGGACACCGTGAATGAATTCACCGCCCGTGGCGGCATTCCCATCAGGCTGGACGTGCATCTGACCGGCTGCACGCTCACGCCCAACGAGGAAATCCACGCCCTGCAGATCGTGCGCGAGGCGCTCTCCAATGTACTCAATCATGCCCGGGCGCAACAGGCGGAAATCAGCGTTCACTGCAACAGCGACGGGTCGGTGTCGGCGATTGTGACCGACGACGGCATCGGTGTCCGTCAGGCAGCAGGGGCGCATCATTATGGAATGACGATCATGGAAGAGCGGGCCAGAAATCTGGGCGGCCAGTTGAGCGTCGAGAACCTTCCTGCCGCCGGCACCCGCGTCACCCTGCACTTCATGCCGGCCGCGCGGCGCGACATTCTTTCTCTTTCTACCGAACAATTGCCCCCATCCTTATGAATCCATCCGATACCTACACCATCCTGGTCGTTGACGACCATCCCCTGTTCCGCAAGGGCGTGATCCAACTGATCCAGGCCACCCCCGAATTTCGCTTTGTCGGCGAGGCCCCCAGCGGCAAGGAAGGCATCCAGCTGGCGCAGCGCCTGCATCCCGACATGATCCTGCTCGATCTCAACATGAAGGATATGAACGGCGTCGAGGTACTGAAGGCGATCAAGGACGAAGGCTCCGATTCCCGCGTCATCATGCTCACCGTGTCCGACCAGGCGGAGGATTTGATGGCAGCGCTGCAGGCCGGCGCCGACGGTTATCTGCTGAAGGACATGGAACCAGAGGATCTGATGCAGAAGCTGGTCGAGGCTGCGCACGGCAAGATCACCATCAGCGAGCGTCTGACACAGTTGCTGGTCGCCTCGCTGCGCGAGAAAAGCCGTCCGACCGGTCTTGCCGAAGCCGGCCTGACCGAACAGGAAAGCCGTATTCTCGATCACCTCGTCGGCGGCAAGAGCAACAAGCTGATCGCCCGCGACATGAATATCGCCGAAGGTACGGTGAAGGTCCACGTCAAGCACCTGCTGAAGAAGCTCAACCTGCGTTCGCGGGTGGAAGCGGCCGTATGGGCAGATCGCTGTCGCAGACAGGCCAAATCCTGACAGCTGTCGGTTTCCTCAGTCGAGGATGATGGGGTTGAGAACTATCGGGCGTCGGATGAAGATCTGGAAAGGCACGACATACTCTCCGATGGCGGCGATGCAAGAAAAATCGAGTGCTTGCCCGACGCGCAAGAAGAGTCACCACTTTCATTGTGCGAACGATGGGCGGGCTCGATACGGCGATTCCTCAATGCGTCTGGCCAAGCTGCTCGCGCAGACTGTCCAGAACCGCCTGCTCGCCCCGCACGCTGAAGAACGCGCCTTCAGCGTCGGCACGCTCGGCCAGGACCTCGCAGCGCGCGAATATTTCCCCGCGCAGTTGCTGGGCCGACCAGGGCAGGAAAAGCTCGGCCTCGACCAGGTCGCGCTGGAAAAAAGCAACGATCGCCTGGTGTAGTTTGGCGACATCGTCGGGACGGCGCGCGCTCATCACGATGCAGCCGGGATACGCGGCACGCAGAGCGGTTTCGCGTTCGGCCTGTGCCGCCGTGTCGCCGACGTGGTCGATCTTGTTGAAAATCCGGATGCGCGGCACATCCTGCGCTTCGATCTCGTCCAGCACGTGCTCGGTGGTTTCGATCTGCCGTTCGAACCCGGGGTCGCTGGCGTCGATGACATGAAGCAGCAGCGAGGCATCCAGCGCTTCTTCGAGCGTGGACTTGAACGACGCGACCAGTCCGTGCGGCAGGTTCTTGATGAAACCAACTGTGTCGCTGACCAGCACGCGCGGGACGCTCTCGGGGTACAGGGTGCGCACGGTGGTGTCGAGCGTGGCGAAGAGCTTGTTGGCGACCAGCACCTCGCTGCCGGTGAGTGCGCGCATCAGCGTGGACTTGCCTGCATTGGTGTAGCCGACGAGCGCCACGCTGGCGAGCCCCTGGTGCGCTTGCCGCCGGGCACGCTGGGTCTTGCGGTCCGCATCCATCGCGGCGATCTCCTTCTGCAGCTCGGCGATGCGGTCGCGGATCTTGCGCTTGTCCAGTTCGGTGTGCGACTCGCCGGCCCCGCGTCCGCCGACGCCGCTGCGTTGCCGCCCTTGTGGTCCCGCGAGCTTCGCCGCCTCGCGCAGACGCGGCGCCAGGTAACCCAGACGCGCGATTTCCACCTGCGCGCGCGCAGCGGGGGAACGTGCGTTGCGGTGGAAGATCTCGAGAATGACCATGGTGCGATCCATCACCTGGCAGCCGACTTCGTTTTCGAGGTGGCGCGCCTGCGACGGGGAAATCTCGTGGTCGACGAAGATGACGTCGATCGGGTCGGGCGAGACCGGCGCCGTGTCGTCCATTCCCTCGACAACCGTGTCGAGGCGATACAAGGGGTTCAGCGAACGAACGCCGGGCTCGGTTTTGTCGTCCGGTTTGCCCTGAACAAAATGGTGGATCTCCCGCCGCTTGCCTACGCCCAGATAGGCCGTCGAGTCGAAGCCGGACCGTTTTTGCGTGAACGTGCGGGTAACAGTGAATCCCAGTGTCTTGGCCAGCTCGCGCAGTTCAGCCAGCGAGGCTTCAAATTCCATGTCGCTCACCCCTGGGAGCTGAACCGACGCCACGACGGCGTACTGAGGGGCTTCTTGGACTTCTTTTTGCATGCGGCTTGGTTTCTGTGGGGTGAGCGAAGCCGGGTATTATCCGTCAATGCAATCGGCACAAGTGTTGAAACTGCATTTTGTCGTGAGTGTCGTTACACTGCGCTTCAGCAGATCCGTGGCAGCGGGTCGTCTTCCAGTTCGTCCAGTACGCGCCGGCCGCCAAGGCCGGTTTCCAGGATCACTCGTGTGCCGCCTGTTTCGACGCGGCCGATGATGCAGGCATCCCGCCCTTCCGGCAGGGCGTGCCAGCGGGCAAGTACGTCGTCGGCTGCGAAGGGGTCGACGATGGCGACGACCCGGCCTTCGCAGGCCAGGAAATACGGGTCGTAGCCCAACATTTCACAGACCGACACGACTTCCGGACGCAGCGGTACCGCGTTTTGGTCGAGCACCACGCTGTGGCCGCTGGCGCGCGCGATTTCGTGGGCCACCGTGGCGAGTCCGCCGCGCGTCGGGTCGCGCATGAACTTGAGATGGGGAAAGTCGCGCACCGCGCGCGTCAGCGGCAGCACCGAGGCCGAATCGGAACGCAGCTCGCCGGACAGGCCGAACTGCTCGCGTGCCAGCATCACCGCGATGCCGTGATCGCCGACCGGACCGGATACCAGCACCACGTCGTCCGGTGCGATGCGGTCCATCGCCAGCCGGGTGGATGCGCGCCGCACGCCGATGCCGGCGACGGAGAGATACAGGCCGCTGCCTTCGCCCCGGCGCACCACCTTGGTGTCGCCGGCCACGACGACAACATGGTTCTGTCGCGCAGCCCGCGCAAAGCTGGAGATATAGCGATCGAGCGCACTGATTTCCAGTCCTTCCTCGATGAGTGCGGACACGGTGAAATAAAGCGGGTCGGCCCCGGCTACAGCCAGGTCGTTGACCACGCCATGCACGGCGAGCGAGCCGATGTCGCCGCCGGGAAATTCAAGCGGCTCGACAGTGAAGCCATCGGTGGTGACCATGAGCTCGCCGTCCACGTGCGGTAGCGTGACGGCATCGGCGTCGGTGTCGAGCAGCGGGTTGCCGAGATGGCGGGCAAAGACGTCGGTGATGAGTTCGCGCATCAGGCGGCCGCCGTTGCCATGTGCGAGAAGGATGCGGGTGTCGTCCATGGAGAGTCTTTATTATTGATGAAGGAATTCGATGACCTGGCCGAAGCTTAATCCGGCATCGTTGACGGGAACACGTTGGGGCAGATGAGCGTTGAAGCCTGCGCGCTCAAGCAGGCCGATCGCGGCTTCCGCAAGCACGCGGTTCTGGAACACGCCGCCGGTGAGGCCGACCGACCGGATGCCGGTTTGCGTGCGCAACTGTTTCGCCTGTTCGACCAGCGCCTGCGCCAGGCTCAGATGAAAGCGGGCCGCGCGCTCGGCGGCGGGGCGGGCCGTGTCGCCGAGCATGGGCAGCAGCGGCGCCCAGTCGGTGCGCCATAGGCCGAGCGGGTCGCGCGCGAGCGGCAGCTCGACGGCATCGCCAGTGGATGCGGCCGCGGCCGCATCCAGCCGCATCGGTGCCTCGCCCTCGAAACTGGCGTGGGTGCAGACGCCACACAAGGCCGCGGCGGCATCGAACAGGCGCCCGACGGCGGAGCTGGCGGGGCTGTTGAGCCGGGCCGACCATGCCTGATGCAAGGGTTCGGGCGCAAAAGGTACCCGCTGTCCCGTTTCCCACAGTAGTGCCGCCGCGGCGCGCCACGGTTCGCGCCCGGCCTTGTCGCCGCCAGGCAGCCGAAAGGGTCGGAACGAGGCGGCATGCTTCCAGCGGGCGGGCGCGCCTGTGAAGGCCTCGCCACCCCACAGCGTGCCGTCCTCGCCGAGGCCGACGCCATCCCACGCAAACACGATCCAGTCGGCGACATTCGGGAATTCCCAGGCCAGCGCGGATGCGTGGGCGTGGTGATGCCAGACCTCGAACACAGGCAAGCCGCCAGCGCGGGCATAACGGCGCGTGCCGTAGCCGGGATGACGGTCGACGATCAGACGTGTTGCCCGCACCTGATACAGGTTTTGCAGATCGGCCGCTATCTGCGCCAGCGTGTCCTGGCTGCGTGCGGTGCCGAGTTCGCCGATATGCGGCGAGATGACGGCGCGCGATCCCCAGGCGAGACAGAGCGTGTTCTTCATGTGGCTGCCGAGCGCCAGCACGGGTTCGGGCAAGGAAGCAGGCAGTTGGAGTTCCAGTGGCGCATTGCCGCGTCCCAGGCGCAGCGGCCGCGTCACGCCGGCGATGACGCGATAAACCGGGTCGTCGGCCGGCCGCACGATGGGCCGGTCGTGGTGCAGGAAGGCGTCGGCAAGGTGGGCGAGCCGGGTTTGCGCTTCCATGTTGTCGGTCAGTACCGGTTCGCCGGAGAGATTGCCGGACGTGGCCACCAGTGGCCCGCCGAAATCGGCGAGCAGAAGATCGTGCAGCGGCGAGTAGGGCAGCAGGCAGCCGATTTCCGCGAGACCGGGTGCGATGAGGTCGGAGAGGCCGGATTCTGCCTGTTCCGGCAGCAGCACGATGGGGCGTTGGGCCGACGCCACGAAATCCGCCAGTTCCGGTGTCATATGCAAGGCACGGCGCAGGGTATCGGGATTGCGGAACATCACCGCCAGCGGTTTGGCCGGGCGCGACTTGCGTGCACGCAATGAAGCGACGGCGACATCGTTCGCGGCATCGCACATCAAATGGTAGCCGCCGACGCCTTTCACCGCGACGATCTTTCCGGACTGCAGTGCGGCGACGGCTGCGGCCAGCGCGGCCTCGTCGCCGTCGGTCGTCTTATCTCCCGAGACGAACTGCAGGTGCGGACCGCACGCCGGGCAGGCGATGGGTTCGGCATGAAAGCGGCGGTCGAGCGGATTCTCGTATTCCTGCCGGCAATCCGCGCACAGCGCGAAGTCGCGCATCGCCGTGTTGGGGCGATCGTAGGGCAGGGCGGTGATCAGCGTGTAGCGCGGCCCGCACTGGGTGCAGTTGATAAAGGGATAACGATGGCGGCGGTTGGTGGGGTCGTGCAGTTCGGAGAGGCAGTCAGCGCAAACGAAACCGTCGGGGGGTAAGTGGATGGACCCTGCATCGGCCGTTTTTGAGGATGCATCATTCAGGCAGGCCTGGGTCGATGCTGCGCTGTCGAGGATGGAAAATCCCTGAATCTGTTCCGCTGCACAGTCCCGGATGGTGAGCGGCTCGGGCGCCGCCAGTGGTGGTGCTTCGCTCAAAAGCGCGTTGCTGAATTGAAGGAGTTGCGCGGGACGACCTTCGGCGTGGATCTCCACAGCGCCATTGGCGTTGCGCACCCAGCCTGTGATGTCGTGCTGGTGTGCGAGCCGGTAGACGAAGGGCCGGAAGCCTACGCCCTGCACCCGTCCGCTGATCGTGATGTGTTGAGCTGCGCGCTCAGGCATCGACGGCTACGCGCACGCCGCCCGCCCACCAGATGCGGCAGGCGCCTTCGTCCGACACCATGCAGGGGCCGACCGGATTGCGCGGGGTGCAGGCCTTGCCGTAGATGCGGCACTGGTTGGGGTAGATCTTGCCAAGTACCACCTGCGCGCAATCGCAGCCGGGTGGCATTTCGCCGGCGCGGCGGCGGCCGGGGTCGGTGTGGTCGGGAAACAGCAGGCGCGCGTCGTGTTGTGCAAAGGCAGGCCTCAGCGCGTAGCCGGAGTTTGGAATGATGCCGATGCCGCGCCAGTTGGCGTCGACGACCTCGAGTGTGTGATCGAGCAGGCGGCGGCCGGTCGGATTGCCGCCCGGGTGGGCGACTTCGCGATAGCAATTGTCGAGAAAGCGCTCGCCGGTTTTAAGCTGGCGCAGCACGGAATAAAACGAGGCGAGCAGTGACTCCGTGCCAAAGCCGGCCACTGCGGCCGGAATCTCGTGCCGGTCGATGACGAAAGACCATTCTTCCGGCCCCATGACCGTGGAAACATGGCCGGGTGCGACCAGCGCGTCGAAGCCGGGGCTACCAGAATCAAGCAGCATCGCGACTGCCGGCCAAGTCAGGCGGCCGGACAACAGGATGCTGAGGTTGTCGGGAATCCCTTCGGCCAGCATGGCGGCTGTCGGTGCCGTGGTAGTTTCGAATCCGGCGGCGAAGAACACCACTGGGCGATCGGGATTGTCTTGCGCGATCCGGCGCGCATCGATGGGGCTGGCGATCGGACGGATATCGGCGCCGGCGGCCTGCGCCTCGGCCAGAGAGCGCACCTCGCCTTTTTTTACATTGACCGGCACCCGCAACATGTCGCCGAATGCAACCAGGATGACCTTGTCATGCAACGCCAGCCGGATCGCCTGGTAGACGTCTTCCTCCGGGCACACGCATACCGGACAGCCGGGGCCCGGCACCAGTTCGAGCCACTTCGGCAGTGCGCCGCGCATGCCGGCGTGGGTGATCGAACGCTCGTGGCCGCCGCACACGTTCATGATCTTGATCGGGCGGTCGAATTCGAAGGCATGGATCTTGTCCAGCCAGGCGCGGGCGTTGTCCATCAGGCCGTGGCGCGGTGATATTTCATGCCGTCGCTCTGAATGGCAGGGCGGCGCGATTGCCCGATGGCGACGCGCGCGCGTTGTGCCGCAAACTGTTCGCGCAACCAGGTCAGCCAGGCGTCCATACCCATGTCCTTGCGTGCCGACAGCCGCATTACCGGCGCCGGGTTGGCGAGGTTGCGCAGATGCGCCTCGGCCTTGTCCGGGTCGAAATCGTCGAGCACGGCCAGCAGGTCGGTCTTGGTCAGCAGCATGGCATCGGCGGCGCGGAACATCACCGGGTACTTGGCTGGCTTGTCGTCGCCTTCGGTGACCGAGAGCAGGGTGACGTTGAGATGCTGGCCGAGGTCGAAGCTGGCGGGACAGACCAGATTGCCGACGTTCTCGATGAAGAGGATGTCGACGCCGTCGAGATTCATGTGATGCAGCGCATCGTGCACCAGGTGGGCATCGAGATGGCAGGCGGTGCCGGTGACGATCTGGTGTGCCTGCACGCCCTTGGCGCGGATGCGTTCGGCGTCGTTCTCGGTTTCCAGGTCGCCCTCGATCACGGCGCAGGTGAATTCGTTTTTCAGTGCGGTGAGCGTGGCCTCCAGCAGCGCGGTCTTGCCGGAGCCTGGCGACGACATCAGGTTGATCGCGAGGATGCCGTGCTGATCGAAATGCGTACGGTTATGCCTGGCCTGGTCGTCGTTCTTTGCCAGCAGGTCCTTGAGCACGGAGACGGCGGTCGCGCCCTTGGAAACGGGCTTGAATGCGAGGTGCTTGTTGCCGGGAGTGAGGTTGCAGCCGCAGGTATCACACATTTTTCAGAGGCCAGGAGTCAGGATTCGAGGGGCAGGGCGGGCGCCGTTTCGAGTTCGACGCTTTCGAGCAGCAGCTCGTCGCCGGACAGGATTCGAGTATGCCAGTCGCCGCAGGCGCCGCAGAGCAGGCGATTCATCGCGGCCTCGGTCTCGGCGCCGCAGGTCTGGCAATGTACCCGGATCGGCGCATGGGTGAATTCGAGTTCGGCGTGATCCATGCGGCGGCCGGCCGCCGCGAGTGGAAAAGCCGTAGCCAACAGGTCAGGCACGACGCCAGCCAGCGGGCCGATGCGCACGCGGATCAGGATGGCGCGGCTTGCCTGATGCTGATCGATCACGGCATCCACCTGTTCGACGAGCGCCTGGGCGACAGCCAGTTCATGCACCGTTTTCCTCCAGGATCTGGTCGAGCAGCTCCCAGGTCGTGCGGGCGTCCGACTCGTCGATCTTCTGGATGGCGTAGCCGACATGCACCATGACGAAGTCGCCGACGACCGGCAGCGTGTCCTGCATCATGAACAGGCTGACATCACGCCATACGCCCTTGGCCTGGCAGCGGGCGGTAAAGCCGTCGATCGATTCGATCTGCATCGGAATGGCGAGACACATGGGCGGTAACCAGAATCTACATTCAAACCAGTATATGTGATTTGCCGGCCCTGTGCCGGATCGGAAATATTACAAAATAATGATGGAGAATCAGAAGCTTGAGTGAATTACTTGGTTGTTATTCTAATTTTAAATGGTAGATTAAATCGATGAAAACGCTTGTACTCGGCATCGGCAACACCCTGCTCACCGACGAAGGCATTGGCATTCATGTCCTGCAGGCGCTTGAACCCGAGCTGGCAAACTGGCCCGATGTGACCCTGCTCGATGGCGGCACACTTTCGTTTACCCTGGCGGGACCGATCGAGGAGACCGATGCGCTGATCGTCGTCGATGCCGCCAATATCAAATCGAAACCAGGTGACTGGGCATTGCTGGAGGGGGAGGAGATGGATGCATTCCTGATGAGCAATCGCAAGGCCTCGGTGCATGAGGTGGGGCTGACCGATCTGCGCGTCATCGCCATCCTGGCCGGGCACTGGCCCGAGAAGCGCGCCATGCTGGCTATCCAGCCGCAGACCATCGACTGGGGCGAGCATCCTACCCCTGCCGTCGCGGCCGCCATTCCCCCCGCCTGTACGGCGATCCGTGACTTGATCCGGGCATGGCGCCATGTCATTTGATTCCATTCCCATACACGTCGTTCCGCCGGGTGAACCGGGCCTCACCGGCAATGCGCCGCCGCTTCTGCGCGAATTGCTTGAGATGGTGCGGCGCCTGCTTGAGACTGGCGAGCCATCCGCCATCGATCTGTCCGCGCTGCCGCTGACGCCAGCCGATCTGGACTGGCTGCGCGACAAGCTCGGCACCGGTGAAATCGGCGTCACCCTGCAGGCCAATGGCGAATCCACACTGAACGAAACCGCGTGCCCCGGCGTGTGGTGGGTCACGCATCACAACGAACAAGGCGCGGTGACGTCGCAATTCATCGAAGTGGCATTCGTTCCCGATCTGGTCAAGGCTCATCCCCGGGATGTGGAAATTGGATCGGAATATCTTGAACTGCTGGTATCCGACCTCTAAGGTGTAGGAGAGTTCGGGAATGTTTCTTGTCAGGAGGCACGCATCATGCAGGGTCCGTTGATCGATACGCTTGCGCGGCGAGGGGTGACTCGCCGTACCTTTCTCAAGTATTGCGCGACGCTGGCCTCGATGATGGCCTTGCCGCCGACGGCGGGCCGCGCCATGGCCGAGGCGATGGCGGCTGCGCGACGGCCGTCGGTGATCTGGCTGCCGTTCCAGGAATGCACCGGGTGCACCGAGTCGATCACGCGTTCGCACTCCCCCACCATCGAAGGCATGATCTTCGACATGATCTCGCTGGACTATCAGGAGACGCTGATGGCCGCAGCCGGCCACCAGGCCGAGGAAGCCCGGCAGAACGCGATGAAGGACAACGCGGGCAAATATCTGCTGATCGTCGACGGCTCGATTCCGCTGGGACACGATGGCGCCTATTCCTGCATCGGCGGACGCTCCAATGTGGACATGCTGAAGGAGGCGGCTGCTGGTGCAGCCGCCGTCATCGCCGTGGGCTCCTGCGCCTCTTTCGGTGGCATCCCGAAGGCCAACCCGAATCCGACCGGCGCCGTCTCGGTGTCCGATCTCGTCAAGGACAAGCCCATCGTCAACATTCCCGGCTGCCCGCCCATCCCGGTGGTGATGACCGGCGTGCTGGCGCATTACCTCACCTTCGGCAGCCTGCCGGAGCTTGACGACAAGGGGCGGCCCAAATCCTTCTATGGAAACACCATCCACGACCGCTGCTACCGTCGCCCGTTCTACGACCAGGGCAAATTCGCCAAGACCTTCGACGACGAAGGCGCTCGCCAGGGCTGGTGCCTGTTCGAACTCGGCTGCAAAGGGCCGGTGACCCACAACGCCTGCGCCACGGTGAAATGGAACGGTGGCACCTCGTGGCCGGTGGAATCGGGACATGGCTGCCTGGGCTGTTCCGAGCCCGATTTCTGGGACGGCGGCAGCTTCTACAAGGCGTTGTCGGCGCCGGCCGACCCGCTTAAATTCGCCGCTGCCGCCGCGGTCGTTGGCGCCGGCGCTGGAGTGGCGGTCAGCGTCGCCAACCGGGTCAAGAAAAATACCGCCAAGGCGACGCATGAGACCACCACGCTGGCCGACCTGGAGAAATAGGCATGAATGATCTGCAATTTCTGACCTGGACCCGGGGTCCGGGCCTCGACATCGCCGTCGGCATCTTCCTCCTGGGCGTGCTGTGGCGCCTGATCGAAATCTATACGCTCGGCCGCAAGAAGGATCTCGCCGCACCGCGCCACGCTGCCGGCGCGTCCGGCCTCCATACGGTGTTCCGGCGTTCGTTGCCGCCGCCCGGCATGCTGAAGCGTTCGCCGGTCAGCTATGTCGGCGGCTATATCTTCCACATCTGGCTGGCGATCATCGTGTTCCTGGGCGCCCCGCACATCCTGCTGATCGAGAACCTTGTCGGGCTGTCGTGGCCAGCGCTGCCCTCGCAGTTCATCGGTCTGACGGCCGTGGTGACGATGGCAACGATGGTGGTGATGCTGGCCGACCGCATCAACAAGCCGGTCAAGCGCTTCCTCAGCACCTTCGAGGACTGGTTCACCTGGACCGTGACCTTCCTGCCGGTGCTGACGGGGTGGATGGCGACGCAGCACCTGCTGTTGCCCTACACCCAGATGCTGGCGCTGCATATCCTCTCCGCGGAGATCCTCCTGGTGGTGCTGCCTTTCAGCAAGCTGTTCCACGGCTTCACGCTGTTCGGCTCGCGCTGGTACAACGGCCGGGTGAATGCGCACAAGGGGGTGCCGGTATGAGCAGGGAGCAGGGGCCCCGCTTTGCGGGGATGCGACCGCCCGCGAATACCGGCAGCGACCGACGCGCCGGCTTCGGTGTAAGTGACATCGCGACGGAGGGCGTACGTATGAGCAGGGAGCAGGGGCCCCGCCAGGCGGGGATGCGGCCGGCCGCGAATGCCGGCAGCGACCGACACGATGGCTTCGGAATAATTGAACTATTCAAGGAGGGAGCGGTATGAGCGCCTCACTCGAAAAAGGCATCCACGCCCTCAAGGAAGTCATCGACGCGCCCATCGCCAGCTATTTCGAAAGCTGCGTGCACTGCGGCCTGTGCGCCGAGGCCTGCCTCTTCTATACGGAAACCGGTGACCCAAAGTACACGCCGATCCACAAGCTGGAACCGCTGCGCCGTGTCTACGAGCAGGAATACACGCTGCTAGGGCGGCTGAAGAAGGTGGTCGGCCTATCCAAGCCGGTGACCGACGCCGAACTCGACCAGTGGCAGGAACTGGTGTACGACAGCTGCACGATGTGCGGACGCTGTTCGCTGGTCTGCCCGGTGGGCAACGACATCGTCTACATGGTGCGCAAGTTCCGCGAAGGCATGGCGGTGTCCGGCCACGTCCCCGATGGCATCCGGAGCGCGACCAAGCGCACGGTCGAGCTCGGCGGGCCGATGGGTCTGAAGTGGCCGGCGGTCGCCAATGTACTCAAGCACGTCGAAGAAAACACCGGCTTGAAGATTCCCGTCGACCAGGCCGGTGCCGATTATCTGGTGCTGCTGTCGTCGATGGAAATCGTCAACTACCCCGAATACATCGAAGCGCTGGCCAAGATCTTCCACAAGGCCGGCATCAGCTTCACGCTCGCGTCCGACGCCTACGAGGCGACCAACGCCGGCATCCAGATCGGCAGCTCCGACCTCGCCAAGGTGATCGTCTCGCGCATCGTCGACGCCGCCGAGAAGCTGAAGGTGAAGAACGTGCTGTCGCCCGAATGCGGCCATGCCTACATGGCGATCCGCTGGGAAGGCCCCAACCTGGTCGGCCGTCCCTTCGGCTTCAATGTCGTGCACGTGCTGGAACTGCTCGACGAACTGCGCCTGAAGGGCGTGCTGAAGATGAAGGACAAGCTGAAAGACCCGCTCATCCTGCACGACCCCTGCCAGATCGTGCGTCGCGGCGGCGTGCTGCAGGCGCCTGAGCCGCTGATCCAGCAGGTCGCGGAGAACTACATCCCGATCGCCGACAAGCAGAAATTGAACTGGTGCTGCGGCGGGGGCGGCGGGGCCTCCGCGATCCACACCGAGGAGGCGGAAGCGCTGCGCGCCAAGGCTTTCAAGATCAAGAAGCGGCAGATCGAGGAAGCGGGCGTCGACACCATGGTGACATTCTGCGCCAACTGCCGTATCACGATCGAGGAAGGGTTCGACCATTACGAAATGAATACCAAACTGCTCGGCCTGACCGAGCTGCTGGCGGAACACCTGGAGGACTGAATACATGACCACAGCACAACGCGTCGTCGTCGACCCCATCACCCGCATCGAGGGTCACCTGCGCATCGAGGCCGAAACCGACGCCAGCGGCAAGATCACCCACGCGTATTCGGCCGGCACCATGGTGCGCGGCATCGAGATCATCCTGCGCGGCCGCGACCCGCGCGACGCCTGGGCGTTTGCCCAGCGCATCTGCGGCGTCTGTACCCTCGTTCACGGCATCGCCTCGGTGCGTTCGGTGGAAGACGCGCTGCACCGCGCCATCCCCAGCTACAGCATTCCTCACAATGCCGAGCTGATCCGCAACCTGATGATCGCGGCGCAATACGTGCACGACCACGTGATGCACTTCTATCATCTGCACGCGCTCGACTGGGTCGACGTGGTGTCGGCGCTGAAGGCCGACCCCAAGGCCACCTCGGCACTGGCGCAATCGATCTCCGGCTATTCGAAATCGTCGCCGGGCTACTTCGCCGACGTGCAGAAGAAAGTGAAGACCTTCGTCGAGCAGGGCCAGCTCGGCATTTTCGCCAATGCCTACTGGGGCCACCCCGCCTACAAGCTGCCGCCGGAAGCCAACCTGATGGCGGTGGCGCACTACCTCGATGCGCTCGCTTGGCAGCGCGACGTGGTCAAGCTGCACACCATCTTCGGCGGCAAGAACCCGCATCCCAACTTCGTGGTGGGCGGCGTGCCCTCGGCCATTTCCGTGCAGATTGGCGCCGGCCAGGGCAAGGGACCGCATTTCCACGGCGGCCAGGGTGGCACCGCGCTCAACGAGGTGGGGTTGCAGACGATACAGAATGTCATCCGGCAGATGCGCGAGTTCGTCGACCAGGTCTACGTGCCCGACACGCTCGCCATCGCCGGTTTCTACAAGGACTGGGCAGGGCGGGGAGAAGGCCTCGGCAACTTCCTGTCGTTCGGCGACCTGCCCTCGAAGGGTTTCTGGGACACCGACTCCTACCTGATTCCGCGCGGCGTCATCCTCAACCGCGACCTCACCAAGATCCACCCCATCGACCTTGATGCGGACAACGAAATCCAGGAGTTCGTCAGCCATTCCTGGTACAAGTACAGCCAGGGTGACGGCAAGGGGCTGCATCCGTTCAAGGGCGAAACGGAACTCAACTACACCGGGCCGAAACCGCCGTATGAACAGCTCGACGTCGACAAAAAATATTCCTGGTTGAAATCGCCGCGCTGGCAGGGCAAATCCATGGAAGTCGGCCCGCTCGCCCGCGTGCTGATGCTGTATGCCAGCGGCAACGCCCAGGCCAAGGAACTGGTGGGCTACACGCTGAAGACCCTGGACGTGCCTGTGGATGCGCTGTACTCCACGCTTGGCCGTACCGCCGCGCGGACGCTGGAATCGAAGATCCTGGCCGACGCCATGCAGGGCTGGTACGACCAGTTGATCGCCAACATCAAGGCCGGCGACGTCCGAACCTTCAACGAGCAATACTGGGAACCCTCGACCTGGCCCAAGCACATGCAAGGCGTCGGCCTGATGGAAGCGCCGCGCGGCGGCTTGAGCCACTGGATCGTCGTCGACGACGGCAAGATCAGCAACTACCAGGCCGTGGTGCCGAGCACCTGGAACGCCGGCCCGCGCGACATGCAAGGCCAGCCAGGCGCCTACGAGGCGGCGCTGCAGGACAACCATGTGATGCACGATCCGAAGCAGCCGATCGAGATCCTGCGCACCATCCATTCCTTTGATCCTTGCATTGCCTGTGCCGTCCACGTGACCGATCCGGATGGCGAGGAACTGGTGCAGGTGAAAATAAAGTGACTTGCCGTAGAGATTTTGAACGTGGAGAGCATGCAATGAAACCGATGAACTACTCGCGCACGATCGTCCTGACTGCCCTCTGCCTGTTTGCGGGCACGGCATACGCACACCCCGGCCACCCTCCGACCGGTTTCGCCGGCGGCTTCGCGCATCCGTTTCTGGGTGTGGACCACCTGTTCGCCATGATCGCGGTCGGCCTGTGGGCCGCGCAGCAAGGTGGGCGGGCGCTGTGGGCGGTGCCGGCGGCGTTTGTCGGTGCGATGGGCATGGGGGGCATGCTGGCCTGGACAGGGGGGGCGCTGCCGCATGTCGAGACGGCCGTCGCGCTGTCGGTGCTGCTGCTTGGGTTGCTGGTCGCCACGCAACAGCGCGCCTCCGTCATCGTCGGCATGGGCATCGCCGGCGTGTTCGCACTCTTCCATGGCTATGCGCATGGAATGGAAATGCCGCAGGCCATGTCGCCCATACTGTATGCCCTGGGTTTCGTGTTGGCCACGGCTTGCCTGCATGGCGTGGGCATTGCCGGCGGCCTGCTGGGCCGGCGCGCGATGCGGATGGCGGGCATCGGCATCGCGGCTACCGGTGCGGCCTTGCTGGTCCTGGCGTGATCGGACGGCATGCGCCGGGCCATTTCTGAACCGGACTGAAGGAAGTCAATCGGGTGGATGATTCGCTGCAAAGACTGCTCGACGCCGAGGCCCGTGCGCAAGCGGTCATTGATGACGCCAGCCAGGAGCGCCAGCGCATGATGGACGACGCGCTGGCTGCCGTGCGCGGCGCTGAGGCACGTTTCGACGCCGGGCGAGCCGAGTTGCGCGCGCCTTACCTGCACGAAGCGCAGGGACGTGCCGACCAGATGGTGGCCGAACTGACGCGCAAATACGGCGAGCGTCAACGCATGCTGCGCGAACTGGCCGCCCGCCACGAGTCCGAAGCCGTGGATGCGGCGCTGGCCCTGTTACTCGATCCGACCTTATGAAGGTTTCCCGGACAACCTGAGGGACAGGGCCCCCGAATCGCGTCAGCCCGCTGCCATGTCCGCTTACCTCGATACCCGCGTCAGTCTGTATGCCGGCCGCCTGTGGCCGGACGATGCACTGACGGCGCTGATCGAGGCGCCGGAGGGCACTGTGGCAGAAAGGCTGATCGGGCACGGATTGCCGCAACTGGCAACGGGGTACGACCGGGCCAGCGGGGCCCAGGATCCCCGCTCGCTGGAGCAGCGCATCATCGCCCAGATCCTGGACGAGACGCGCGTACTGGTCCGGCCCCAATCCGGGGCGGCGCGTGCGTTTCTGACCTTCTGGACGGCGCGCTTCGAGATGTCCAACGTAAAGACCATGCTGCGCAGCAAGATGACCAACGAGCGTCCCGCGGCCATCCTCGCCCGGCTGATTCCGATGGGGACATTCGGCCGTCTGGACAACCAGGACCTGGCGCACGCCGAGGATATCGGCGAACTGTTGCGCCGCCTGGAGGCCGGTCCCTATGCTGGCATCGTGCGTCGCGCGCGGCGCGCGTTCGAACAGAGCCGCGATCCGTTCAGCCTCGATGCCGCGCTCGATCGCGGCTACTACGAAGGCCTGGTCCAGCGCGCCCAGCCGCTAGAAGAGGCGGTGGGTGCGCCGTTCCGCAGTCTCATGGCCAATCTCATCGACCGCATCAACCTGGTCTGGCTGTTGCGTTACCGCTTCAACTACGGATTGCCGCCTGCCGAGGTGTATTACCTGTTGGTGGCGTCGCATTACAACTTGTCCGGCGCGCGGCTACGGGATCTCGCTGCGCAGGACAGCCTGGAGGCCGTGCTGGCCGCGCTGCCTGCCGCGTGGCAGGCCCGTCTGGCGGGTGCGACGGACGTGCCCGATGTTTTCGCGCGCATGGAACATGTCGCCGCCGAACAGGCCTTGCGGGTGCTTCGTTCCCGCGCGCCCGGCATCGCCCGCGCGTTCGCCTACCTGATCCTGCGCGAACGTGACCTGCGCGCCGTTCGTGCGGTACTGCGCGGGCGCCATCTCGGCTTGCCTGACGACGATATCCGTCTGGCACTGCGACGCGCACCTGCCGAGCTCAACTGATGCTGCGCGCCGAACCCCTGCTCAGGATTCAATTGCTGGTGTTGGCGTCCGAAGCGCAGGATGCCGCCCTGGCGCTGGCCCGCTTCGGCGTGTTCAATCCGGCGCCGTGCAGGGAGACCGCGCTTGCTGAATCGCCTGCGGCTGCGTATCGCGAAGCCTGGCTCGAAGCGGAAGCCCGCTTGTCCAAGCTGCAGGAGGAATGCGGCGACACGGGCCCCCTGAACCTACCGGCGGACGCCGAAGCACCGTCGCTCGCCGATCTGCAGGAACTGAACCACTGGCTGAAAGAGGTATGGAAAGACTGCCTCGATTGCCATGGGAATGAGGCAAGGATCGAGGATGCGCGCAGCCACCTCGGGACGCTTGAGGACACGCTGGCCAAGCTGGAAGGGTTGAATGTGAATCTGGCATACCTGCTGCGTCCCGACAGTCTGCTGTCGGCGAGCATCGGCAGCTTGCCGGGGGCGGAACTCAAACGGGTGACCGAAGCCTTGTCCATGACCGGGTATCTGGTGTCGCGTTTCGATCAGGCTGGCGAACAGGTGTTCGCGGTGATTGCCGGGCCGCGCAGCCGTCGGAACGAAGTACGCGGCCTGCTGGCTCAGGCAGGCTGGCGCGAACTGCCGGTACCAGACGAACTACGTACCCATCCGCAGGCGGCACGCGCCTGGCTGGAAGCCGAGCGCATGCGCTTGAACATGCAAACCGGGGCAGCCTGCCAGGTCCGGGACGGACTGCGCGAACAATTCGGTCCGCGCCTGCATGAAGCACGGTTGCGTCTGGCCCTGGCGCGTCCACTGGCCGAGGCCGCACAGGCAGGCATACTCGGCCGCGGTGGGCTGGCTGCCTTGTCGGGCTGGATCCCGCGCCGACAGCTGGATGAATTGCGTGAAACCCTGGACGCGCGCCTGCACGGCCGCTACTGGCTCGACCCGCGCGAACTTACGGCCGGCGATGCGGCCGAGGTGCCATCGCTGGTGCGCTATCCGGGCTGGCTCAAGCCCTTCGTGCCGCTGGTGAAAAGCTATGGGGTTCCGCGTTATGGCGAATTCGACCCGGCGTTGCCATTCGCCGTCACCTACCTGCTACTGTTCGGCGCCATGTTCGGCGACATCGGCCACGGCGCGGCGATCCTGCTGTTGGCGCTGGCATTCGCGCGGCGCCTCGGCCAGATGGTCTGGATAGGCGTGGCCGCCGGCGCCGTGTCGATGCTATTCGGTTTTTTCTACGGCAGCGTCTTCGGCTACGAGGACATCGTCTCGCCGCGCTGGCTGTCGCCGCTGCACGATCCGATCCGCGTGTTGACGATAGCGGTGACGTTCGGCGTCAGTTTCATCGTGTTCACGCTGCTGGTCAACGTACGCAACAAATGGGCGGCCGGACGGGGTGGCGAGGCGTTGTTCGATTCCAGTGGCCTGGCCGGCCTGGCATTCTATCTCGGCGCCGTCGGCGTCCTGGCGAGCCTGGCCGGCGTGGCGGATGTCGCGCAAACAGCCTGGATACTGGCCGGGCTGGGAATCGCCGGGGTGGCGGCATTCAAGTGGCATGAAACCCGGGCGGGATTGGGGGAGCGCATGCTGGTCACTTTCATCGAAACGCTGGAAACCGCGATCAACCTGTTTTCGAATACGCTGTCGTTCATGCGCGTGGCGGCCTTCAGCCTCAACCATGTGGCGCTGGCGCTGGCGGTCTTCACCCTGGCGCACGGCCTCGGCATGGTCGGCCATGGGGTCACGCTTGTGCTGGGCAATATCGTCATCATCGTACTGGAAGGCGGCATCGTTGCGATCCAGGCACTGCGTCTGATGTATTACGAGGGGTTCTCGCGCTTCTTCAGCGGAGACGGAAGAGAGTTCGTGCCGTTGCGAATCGAGAAGGCGTGAGGGGTAAGCCGTGAGCAGTGAGCGGAGTTGTCTTCCGCCCGCTGCTCACCGCTCACCGTTCACTCGCAAAAAGGAGAAAAACATGGCCTGGATGATTGTATTGATGAGCTTGCCGGTGGCGGCGACGCTGGGCGCGGGCCTCTGGCTGACGCTGAAACCGCGACGCGTATCGGCAGGCATGCTGAAGGGCGGCCTGCTGGCCAATCTGGCACTGTTCGGGCTAGGGGTCGCCGGTGTCATGCTGATGGGCGTGCAGGAGGTCATGGCGGCCGAAGCGACCGCGACGGCCGCGCGGGAAATCACCCTGGGGCAGGGTCTGGCCTTGCTCGGCATCGGCCTGCCGACCGGACTGGCGGCCATTGCCGCGGCGATGGCGCTGGGGCCGATCGGCTCCGCGGCACTGGCGGTGATCGCCGAAAAGCCGGAAATGTTCGGCCGCACCCTGGTTTACATGGGGCTGGCCGAGGGGATTGCGATTTACGGCCTGGTCATGTCTATCCTGCTGCTCGGCAAGCTCTGAGCCGATGCCGTCTGGATCCGGCAGCCCGTCCGATAGCGCGCGTCTGATTGTATTGGGTAGCGCCGGCCTCGCCGACGGTTTCAGTCTGATCGGCGCCGAAGTGTACGCCGATGCCGAACCCACCACCGTGGAAACGGTGCTGGAGCAACTGGTGCGGAGCGGCGAGGCGGCATTGGTGCTGCTGGAGACCCCACTGGCCCATGCCGGTGGCCCTTGGCTCAATCGCCTGCGCAACGAAGGCGGGCGCATCGTCATCACCGAACTGCCGCCCTTGCCCTCGCCTCAGGATTACGCGCCGGCGGTCGACGACGTGGTGCGGGCCGTCCTCGGACCGGATGCGCTGAAGTAGCTGCAAGTTGCAAGATACAAGTTACAAGGAAAAGCTGGCAACCAGTCTTGTGACTTTCAACATGAAACTTGTTGCTCAAGCTATTGAATATGGAGAAAAAATGGAATCCGATGTGCAGGTCTCTCAACTCGAGCAGGCGCTACTGCAGCAGGCCGGGACGCTGGCGCGCGAACTTCTGCAGAATGCCGAATCGACGCGCTCACGCATGCTCGCCGAATCGGCTGAGAAGCTGAAATTGGCCGGTGAGCATGAAGTACTGGGCGCCAAGGTCGAGGCTGAGCGGCTGGTGCGGCGGCAAGGCCAAGCGGCGGAAACGCGGCTGGCAGCCGAACTCGACCGGCTGCGCTGGGCGCTCACGGAGTCCGCGCTGGCCGAGGTCAAGATTGCTTTCCGGCATCTGGTGCAGGACGAAACACGTTATCTGGACGTGCTCGAAGCCTGGCTGGCCGCGGCGGCGCAAGCCCTGCCCCCGGGCGATCTGGTGGCGGAAGTCCGACCTGAAGACGAAAGGCGCCTGACACCGCGGTGGAATGAAATGCGCGCGCGTGCAGCGCCGGGGCGCAGCGTCACGCTCGCCACGCACGGACAACCCAGCGAAGGCGGCATCCGGGTACGGCTGGCTGACAATCGCGCCCAATACGACCAAACGGTCGAAGCCCGCCACGCGCGCCTGGCCGACGAACTGGCTCGCGTGACGATGGAACGCCTGTTCGCCAGCGCTCCCGACCTTGGCACGCTGATTCACGGATAGGAAACATGGGCAAAATCCTCGAAATCAACGGCCCTCTGGTCAAACTCGAACTGCCGCAGACGGTGCTCGGCGAACAGGTGCGGGTCGGACGCCTGGGCCTGGTAGGCGAAGTCATCAGCCGCGACGGCAATACGGCGCTGGCACAGTTGTACGAGGACACCGCCGGGTTGTGTCCGGGCGAGGAAGCGGAAGGCCTGGGTTGGCCATTGTCGGTGGAACTCGGACCGGGCTTGCTGGGCGGCATTTTCGACGGCGTGCAGCGCCCCTTGCAGGCGATGTGGGAACAGAGCGGCGATCGCATCGCCCGCGGCGTCGCGGTGGCGTCATTGCCGCGCGACCGGCGCTGGCATTTTGTGCCGGATCCCGGGCGTCGTGCCGGCATGCCCCTGTTCGGCGGCGAGGTGCTGGGCACGGTGCAGGAAACCGAATCGATCCAGCACCGCATCCTGGTCCCGCCGCAGGTCCAGGGCGAATTGCTGGAACTGGCGCCGGAAGGCGAGCACACCGTGGAGGACGTGATCGGCCGGGTGAGACTCGCCGACGGCCGCATCGAGAAGCTGCACCTGTTCCATCGCTGGCCGGTACGCACGCCGCGCCCGTTCAGGCAGCGCGATCATGCCGTCGCGCCGCTGATCACCGGCCAGCGCATCCTCGACACCTTCTATCCCTTGCTGAAGGGCGGCAAGGCGGCGATCCCGGGCCCGTTCGGTGCCGGCAAGACCATGCTGCAACACCAGGTCGCACGCTGGTGCAACGCCCAGATCGTCATCTATGTCGGCTGCGGCGAACGCGGCAACGAACTGACCGACGTGCTCGAATCCATGCCCACGCTTACGGACCCGCACACCGGCCGGCCGCTGATGGAACGCACCCTGCTGGTGGCCAACACCTCCAACATGCCGGTGGTGGCGCGCGAGGCCTCGATCTATGTCGGCATCACGCTGGCGGAATATTTCCGCGACCAGGGGTACGACGTGGTGATGGTGGCCGATTCCACCAGCCGCTGGGCCGAGGCGCTGCGCGAGGTCGCCGGCCGGCTGGGCCAGATGCCGGTGGAGGAGGGCTATCCGGCCTATCTCGGCTCGCGCCTGGCGGCTTTTTACGAACGCGCCGGACGGGTGGAAACCCTCGCCGGCGACCACGGCTCGGTCACGCTGATCGGCGCGGTGTCGCCGCCGGGCGGCGACTTCTCGGAGCCGGTGACCAGCCATACCAAGGAAATCATCCAGACCTTTTGGGCGCTGTCGAAGGAGCTGGCCGATGCCCGCCATTACCCGGCGGTGGACTGGCTGGAAAGCTTCTCGGGCTACGTGAGTTCCGCTGCGAAGTGGTGGGCGGACAACATCGATCCGGGTTGGGAAGCCGCGCGTGCCGCCGCGCTGGATCTGCTCGCCGCATCCGAGGAGCTGCAGCGCATCGTCAACCTAGTCGGGGTCGAGGCGCTATCTTCCGAGCAGCGATGGACGCTGGAAGCCGCCAGTTTGATCAAGGAGGGCTTGCTGCAGCAGGCCGCCACCGACGAGGTCGACAGCTTTGCCTCGCCCGAGAAGCAGTTCGCGCTGCTGACGGCATTGCTCGATATCCATCGCCAGGGCATGAAACTGGTGAAGCTCGGCGCGCCGGCCCGGCGCCTGATCCAGATGCCGCTGCTGGCCCAGGCGCGACGCTGGAAGAGTCAGCACAGCTCGGACGACCTCGAAGCATTGAAGGCGAAGATTGCTGCGATCCCGGCGGCCTTCGAGCCATTGTTGCTGGAATATGCGCCCGCTGCCCCGTCTTCAGCGATGGAAGAGATCCGGCCATGAAGAACATCGAATTCCGCACCGCCGCTTCCGCCCAGGGGGGGCTCGTCGTCATGGCCGGCGTGCCTGGCGTGGCAGCCGGCTCGCGCGTGCAACTGCGCGACCATGCCGGCCGGGTGCGTTCCGGCCTGGTCATCCGCAGCGCCAATGATGCCGTGCTGGTGGAGGTGTTCGAGGGGACCGACGCACTCGATCTGGAACGAACCTGGGTACGTTTCCTGGAGGAGCCCTACAAGTTGCCCGTGTCGCGCGACATGCTCGGCCGCGTGTTCAACGGTTCCGGCCGGCCATGCGACGGGCGCCCGCCGGTCATATCCGCCGACCGTCGCGACATCAACGGCGAGCCGCTCAACCCGGCGGCGCGTGCCTACCCGCGCGAATTCATCCAGACGGGCATCTCCGCCATCGACGGCATGAATTCGCTGACGCGCGGGCAGAAACTGCCGATCTTTTCCGGCGGCGGCCTGCCGCACAACCGGGTGGCGGCGCAGATCGTACGCCAGGCAAAACTGCTGGGCGAGGAAGCAGCCGAGTTCGTGGTGGTGTTCGCTGCCTTCGGCGCTTCGCACGCCGACGCCCGCTTCTTCCAGGAAAGCTTCGAAGAAAGCGGGGTGCTCAACAAGGTGGTGATGTTCCTCAACCTCGCCGACGAGCCGGTGATCGAACGCCTGCTGACACCGCGCGCCGCCCTCACCGCGGCCGAATACCTGGCGTTCGACCTCGACTACCATGTGCTGGTGGTGATGACCGACATGACCGCCTATGCCGAGGCGCTGCGCGAAGTGGCGGTGCTGCGCGGCGACGTGCCGGCGCGCAAAGGCTACCCCGGTTATCTGTATTCCGATCTCGCCGAGCTCTACGAGCGGGCAGGGCGCATCAAGAACCGGCGCGGCTCCATCACCATGATTCCGGTGCTGTCGATGCCGTCGGACGACATCACCCATCCGATCCCCGACCTCACCGGCTACATCACGGAAGGCCAGATCGTGCTCGGGCGCGAGCTGTCCAACCAGGGCGTCTACCCGCCGGTGACCGTGCTGCCTTCGTTGTCCCGATTGATGAAGGACGGCATCGGCAAGAACTTCACCCGCGAGGATCACCCCCGCGTCGCCAGCCAGCTGTTCGCCAGCTACGCCAAGGCACTGGAAGTGCGGGGGCTGGCCGCCATCATCGGCGCCGAGGAACTCTCCGACGCCGATCGCCGCACCCTGGCGTTCGCCGACGCCTTCGAACGCCGCTTCATCAACCAGAGCGAGGACGAGGACCGCAGCATCCATGAAACGCTCAACCTTGCCTGGGACCTGCTTTCCATGCTGCCGCCGGAATCGCTGATTCGGGTGTCGGAGGAAGAACTGGCGAAATATCACAAGGGGGCAGCGTGATGGAATGGGTGAGGGGTGAGCAGGAAGCGGTGAGCGGGAAACTCCGTTTCACTGCCGTCCTTGCCGCTCACTCCTCACCGCTTACCGCTTACCAACAATGAAAAAACGCCTCCCCGTCCCGCCCACGAAAAGCGCGTTGCTGCAGGTCGGCAGGCAGGCGCGTTTTCTGGAGCAGGGCCGGCAGATGCTGGAAAAGAAACGCGACCTGCTGACCCGGCTGGTGTATGAACGGCTGGCGCAATACCGCGAACTGCGCGCGCAGACCCAGCGCGAACTTGCCGAGGCCTACCGTTGGCTCGGCATTGTGCAGATGCGCATGGGTGAGCAGATGCTGCGCCAGGCGTCGGTTGGATTGAAGCCGGCGGTGACGATCAAGGTGGTGGCGCGTTCCAGCGTCGGTGTGGAGTATCCCAGCGTGTCCGCCGAGCCGCTGCCCTTGCAACCGGTGGGCCTGATGTGGACCGACGTCAGCTTCGACGAAGCGCGTTTGCGATTGAGGGAGCTGACGGTGACGCTGGCGCGGTTGGGCGAGGCTGAAAATGCGCTGTGGCGGCTACTTGCCGCCAGCCGCAAGACTCAGAAGCGGGTCAACGCGTTGAAATACAACATCATCCCGCGCTACCAAGCCACGGTGCAGCACATCCGTGCCGCGCTGGAAGAGGACGAACGCAACACGCTGTTCCAGATCAAGGTGCTGCGGACGCGCAAGCTGGCCTGAATTTCCCTTTCCTGAAACGATCACATCATGAATGCAAACGTCATCGTCTACATCAGTCCCGGCTGCCCCGATTGCGCCGCGGTGAAGCACTATCTCAGAGAGCGTGGCATCCCTTTCGAAGAACGCGACATCACCGCCCCGGGCATGGCAGATGAAGCCAAGTCGCGCTATGGGGTTCGGGTAGCTCCCATCACGGTCATCGGCGCGTCGTTTTTTTACGGAACATTCGCCCAACAGAAGCCACAGCTCGACCGGGCGTTAGCGGGCAGGTGAGCCGGACCACTCACTCGTGGACATGCGTGTGGCCATCGGAACCGTTCCCGTCCGCTGGCTCCATATCGTCGTCTGGTGGTGCCTTGGCGACCATCTCCTTGTATTGCGCAGGGGTCATGCTGGGAAGTTTCTTCAGGAAGGCGACCATGCTCCAGATCGTCGGATCGTCATGACTCATTCCCCAAGCCGGCATCGCGCTCATCTTGAGGCCGTGCTTGATGACCCAGAATGCTTCCCGGGGTTCTACGCTGTCCTTGCTCAGATTGGGCGGCGTGGGATACAAGCCGGGACGCAGTTCGGTATCCCGCATTCCCGGTGCCAGATGGCAACTGGTGCACATTGCGGCATATTGGCCCGCGCCTTTCAGGATCACGTCCGGATCATCGAGATTGGTGGGCAGCGCGATGGCGGAGGCATGGTGTTCGACGGAACGTTCGCGCGCAGCTTGCATCAGCGTGTAGGTGATTTTCCAGTGCGGACTGTCGGCGCCAGGGTTGTATGCGCCCGACCCTATGAATATGCCGGTGCCAAGGATGGCAAGTAATAGTAGAAGCAGTGCTGACTTGACGAGCGTCATTTTCGATCCTTACCTTGAATGACCGACATATTAAGCCTGCCGATGCGGATTCTTAAAGAGCGCATTCCCGAATTGAATGTGCATGGAATCCCTATCATCCAAGCAAACGTGGCGATTTGAAAACGAGTGGATCAAGCGAGCCACTCAAACCGATCAGTCCCGGGAATGGCGTATCTCGTCAGCGATGGACCTTCGCATCTGTGAGTGGATGGCGTGGGAGAACGACGGAACGACCGCGGCGGCGAAGTCTTTGGCACGTTTACCTGACAAGCGCAGCAGCAGTATCCAGGCGCGCCAATATCTCGTCCATCCATTCACGGTGTTCGGGTTTCATCACGCAGGCACGCAGGCAGGTCAGCGTGTCTGTATCCCAGGTTCGTACCGGTGCGCAGGTCTCCAGCATGGCCCTGGGCAGGGTGACGAGCGCCAGATGCAGGTCGTGTTCCCTGGCAGCGGCATGCAAGGCGCGCGCGCGCAGGGATGCCTGGCTGGCAATGTCGGCCCGGACTGCCCAGACGACGATGTCGAGCGGGGGCGGAAAGAGCGGGGCGAAACGCGCGTCGCCGGCCAGGGCATGATACAAGGCCAGGGCAGCCATGCGGCCGGCCGCCAGGTCTTGCGCGAAGGCCCCGCCGGGCACCAGCGGCAGCAGGCGCTGGGTGGCCCACAGCGCCACGGCCGCGGCCCCTGGGCGGGAGCATTCCAGGGAAATTTCGCCCAGATGCGGGTCGTCCGAACTCAGGTAGGTGTAGGGCGAGTCGTGGCGGTAGTGGTGCCTGACGGCGGGATCGCGGAACAGCACGCAGCCGCAGCCATAGGGCTGGAGTCCATGCTTGTGCGGGTCGATGGCGAGGGAGTCGGCCTGCGCAACACAGTCGAACGCCTGCCGGGTGTCGGCGTCCAGGTTGTCAGCCAACGTGAAGTAGCCGCCGTAGGCGGCGTCGACATGAATCCGGAACGTGTGACGCGCGCGCAGGGCGAGGATCCGCCCGAGGGGATCGACGGCGCCGGTTGCGGTCGTGCCCAGCGTGACGACCACCGTGCCGATCGTGCCGTCCTGCAAGGCGTCTTCCAAGGCGGCTGCATCCATGCGTCCATGCGCGTCGGCCGCGATGGAACGGAACGGTACGCCGAGCACGCCGGACAGACGTTCGTGGGTGTAGTGCGCCTGGCTGGAAGCGGCAATCGCCTTGCCGGGATGCTGCTCGCGCGCGACCCAGAGCGCTTCGAAATTGGCCAGCGTGCCGCCGCCGCACAGATGCCCCTGGCTGTCGGTCCAACCGATCATGCGCGCGATTTCGCCAATGGCTTCCTGCTCCATGATCGAACTGGCACGCCCGCCATCGTAGGCATGGTTGTTCGGGTTGAGCCAGAGAGTCAGCGTGTAGGCCAGCCGCGCGACAGGGTGCGGCGGCTTCTGCATGTGCCCGACGTAGAGCGGATGATGGTAGGGCGCGTTGTCCTGCAGCCGGCGGGCTGCGGCGAGCAGGGGTTCGCGTAGTTGCGCAACGTCGAGAGTCTGCGGGACATCGGGTAGATGGCGAAAGCCGTCCGCCAGTACGGCCAGGGCTTCGTCCAGCAGGGCCAGGCTTTCCCGGTCAAATGACATGAAGGTCCTAGGGTTTGAGCAGGGCACGCACCTGGCGTTCGATTTCCGGATGGTCGAATTCGCGGCCGCCCACCGCACTGTAGGCGATACGTCCCTGCGGGTCGATCAGGTAGGTCGTGGGCAGGCCGGAGATTTTCCAGGTTTGCATGATCCGGGCATGCGGATCGAGCAGGATGGGGAACGAAGGCGTCGCGTCCAGCTGGCCGATGAAAGTGTGAATGGTATCGGCATCTTCGCCGATGTCCACCGCAAGCACGACGAACGGTGTGCCGGCCAGCTTGCGTGCAAGGCGATCCATGGATGGCATTTCGCGGCGGCAGGGCGGGCACCAGGTCGCCCAGAAATTGACCAGGACGACCTTGCCCTTGAGGCTGGCCAGGTCGTGCAACTGTCCATCGAGATCCTTCAGGGCCAGCACCGGAGCCGGTGCTTTCGTGGCCTGCTCGGTCAGGCTGTGGGACAAGGCGGGCAGATCCGCCGCGAAGGTCGTTATGCCCATTGTCATGAGCAGAGCGCCCATCATGCTACTGAATTTCATCCGTACACCTCACATTTTCGAGCGTTGTTTTGCGTCCTGCGTCACCCGCGCGCCAGTTGACGATCAGGTTGAAGCGGCTGCCGCGCGGAAGCTGGTAGGTTGTCATGCCCTGATTCCAGTCCCCCGCGTGAAAGGTCTGGGTCGCGGGGAACTGGGCCCAGGCAAATGCGATTCGAGCAGGCTCGGAGACTCCGCGGTCGACCCATGTCGCATCCCATTCAGCCTTGCTGCGGAGGGCGCGAGCCTTGCCGTCGGCGGCGACGTAACGCCAGTCGGCCAGGCGGTGTTCGATCGGGAGGGTGCCGATATTGCGGACGACCGTCATGAAGACGCAGCTGGACGCATAGTCTTCTGCCTGTTCCGGGGTGAAGCCGCGCGCCTGATAGAAGGCCCGCGCCTGATCGGGGCTGATCTGCGTCAGACGAACCTGGATGCCGCGTGTCTCGACCTGCCAGCTTTTCAGGCCGGTTTCAGGATCGCGGCTCGTCTCGGTCGCCCCAGCGGTAATTGCCCAGACAGGCAAAGCGCAGAGGAAATACAGCATGTTCCTGACGCTGCCCTGTTCCAGTCCGTTGCGTGTCTTGATCATCGGTGTCTTCCGATCAGTCCGGTTCGGCCAGCCAGGCCGAGATCGTGCTGGCCCCATGGAAGTCCAGTACCCGGAGGCTTCCGTCGAATGCGTTTGCAAAGGCGGGGAAGCCCTGGTCCACCCAGCCCGACGCGGCCATCGCAAGGGGATCGGTATCGGTGGGCTGTCCATACTTGACCAGCGTGAGATTGTCGGCCGACAGCTGGATCGCCAGCCACGCGGCCAGGCTGTCGGATGTGACGGACCAGTTTTGCGGAAGCTCGGCCGCATGCCGGCACATCTCAGCCGGCATCCAGACGGGCGTGAACCCCTGTCTTAACGCATGGCCGATGTTTCCCAGACTGTCGGCAGGAACCAGGCTGGGGTTCAGGTCGCATAGCATCAGGCCATACTGCTCCATGGCCAGGATGGCCATGTGGTGTGCGGCGGCATCGCTGATCCCGGAATGCGTCTGGACTGTGCGCACGACGTCGGCAAAAGGGCCGCCGCCGGGTACCAGCACGGTTTCGCCGCCTGCGGCGGCCAGCGCCTCGAGGCACTGTGCGAGCTCGGGAACGCGGTACAGGCTGCCGCCCAGTTTCACAACCCGGAGCATTGTCCGTCTTCCAGATGGCCTCCGCATTCCCGCATCAATTTCAACATGGCCGATGCCTTGTCGAGGCATTCCTGATATTCGTCGTCTGCGCGGGAATCGGCGACCAGACCACCGCCTGCCCAGAAACGCAGCGAATGATCCGAGCTGACCATCGTGCGGATGGCGATATTGGTATCCATGTCGCCATTGAATCCCAGCCAGCCGACGGCGCCGCAGTAGACACCGCGACGGTTCGGCTCGAGCTCCTCGATGATTTCCATGGCGCGGATTTTTGGCGCGCCGGTGATGGAGCCGCCCGGGAAGGCCGCACGCAGCAGGCCCACCGCGTCGATGTCCCGGTCGAGACGGCCGGTGACGGTGCTGACCAGATGGTGCACGGTCGCAAAACTCTCGACCTCGAACAGCTTGGGCACGGCCACCGAACCCGCTTGGCACACCTTGCCCAGATCGTTGCGCAGCAGGTCGACGATCATCAGGTTCTCTGCGCGGTCCTTGGTGCTGTCGCGCAGTTCGCGGGCCAGTGCCGAATCGGCTTCGGGTGCGGCGGCACGGGGGCGCGTGCCCTTGATCGGCTTGGTCTCCACCCGTCCCTGCTTCACTTCCAGAAAACGTTCTGGCGAGGAGGAGAGAATGCGCGCACCCGGGAAATTGAGATAGGCCGAATAGGGAGCCGGGTTGAGACGGCGCAGCGTCTGGTATCCCAGCCAGTGGTCGCCGTTGACTTCGGCAACAAAGCGCTGAGCCAGGTTGACCTGGTAGCAGTCGCCAGCGCGGATGTAATGCTGGATGCGTGAGAATGCCTGGCGGTAGCTGTCGGGCGTGAAGTTGCAGCTGACTGGCCCGACCTGGAAAGGACGCCGCGCCGTGACGTGCGGCGTGTCGCTGAACAGAGCGATTAATTCGTTCCAGCTGGCGTCGGTCCGGGCGTCGCGCCCGGAGCCGACGAGCCAGCTGGCGCGTTGCGCATGATCGACGATGACGGCCCAGTCGTAGATGCCGATTGCCATGTCGGGGATGGCTTCGGCGTCACGCGCGTGGCTGGGCAGTTGCTCGATGCGGCGGGCGAGGTCGTAGCCGAAATAGCCGATCGCGCCGCCCGAGAACGGGAGTGCCGTGGGGTGTCCGTCCACCGCGAGATAACGGCGCAGCAGCTCGAAAGGGTCCGCCGGGGAGAGCGTCGGCTGGTCGCGTTCACGAATTTCGGTCATGCCGCCCCGGGTCACCAGCGTGACATAGGGGCGCGCTGCCAGGATGTCGAAGCGTCCCATGGTGGAACGTGGACGTCCGCTGTCGAGAAATACCGACCAGGGTTCGTCGGCGATGGCCTCGAAGCGTTCGGCACTGTCGGGGCAATAAGGAAGAGCGCTTATCCGCATGGTATGTCCGCAGGCGTAATGCCCGGAGGGTGGCGGTGGGTTGTGAGCAGCCGTCCCACCGCGACGGCAGGGGCACATCCGTCAATCATATCCTGATGGGCGCGGGCGGCCAGAATCTGCGAGAAATTGATCACCGGTCGCTCGATCCGGGCAGCGAGCCGCGGGCCGAGGAATCCACCGACGCCTGCGATGACCAGCGGGGCGCCTGCAGCGAGCATCTCGCGCGACAATACCTGCCGCACCGCGCGCCCGATCTGGGCCATCTGGGCATCCGCAAACCAGGCCGCCAGTTCGGCCCACGCCTTGTCAGGCAACTCCCAGGCATCGCGCCCCACCATGCGAGCGAGACGCATCCGGCTGGCTGCGGGGGTCTTGGCACCGCCATCCGCGGCGTCATGCAGATCGGCTTTTTCGGGGAGCAGGCCGAGGATCCGGTAGATATCCGAACTGGTCGCGAAATGCTCTGCCATCAGTGGCGTGAACTGTCCGGCCACCGGGGCTTCGCTTGCCAAGGCCATGAGCGGTGTGCGGGCCACGCCGGTGTAGACCAGTTCACCGGCGGACAAGCGGTCGCGGTCGCTGCTGCTGGGGGTGGCCACCAACCCGTCCCGGATGGGAATCAGGTCCGTGGTGGTGCTACCGATATCGACCAGCAGGGCCTCGCTGATGCAGGTCGAAACCAGGTGGGCCGTGGCATGCCAGTTGGCGGAGGCAACGCGCCCGGCATACTGGCTGGCCTCGATGGCATCGTACCAACCCTGGCCGCCGGCATAGAAATGCACCCTGCCGACGCCCAGGCGCTGACTCAGCAGGGCGACCAGGGCCTGCACACCGGCTTGCCGCGTTTCGAACAGGTCGACCATTTCTCCGGTCATGGTGACGGCATGCACGCAGGCATCGCTTGCCTGCATCGTGGCCTCGATCCGGTCGATGGCCTGGTGCAGATGATCGAGACCGCGCCATAGCGCGCAGGGCACGAGCCAGACGCCGGAGGCCGTGCCGTCGCGCTCGATCCGTGCGGCTTTCAGATGCGCGCCGCCGACATCCCATCCGATCACGGCTTCATTCATGGGCGATATGCGTGTCGGCGCGTTCATAGGGGGCGCGCTACGCGCGTATCGTTCATCAGATTGGCCGGCGGCAACGCGCTCATGGGCTGATGGTCCGGCAGGGCCAGGACTTTCCCGGCAGGATTGAATCCCAGCATCGAGTGAAGACCGGCATAGGAGACGGTGAGGCGGGGATTCACTTCCAGAACCACCGGTCCGCTTTCCGTATCGATCAGGTCGATCCCCACATACCCCCACAGGCCGGGGATGGCGGAGGCCACGTGCAGGGCCAGGCTGGCATAGCGTCCATCCGGATCGGGCAGTGCGTGGGGCGTCACGCCGTGGAAGCGCAGTTGGCCGTCTTCCAGCCGGATGTGCTGCCTGTTGACCGACAGCAATTGGCAGCTGCCCGGCTGACACAACACGGACAGGGATAGCGGCTCGCCAGAAAGAAATGGCTGAAAAACAAATCCCGCGCTTCCTTCTTCCAGCGTCCATTCCTCGGCTGAGGCCTGGTTGTAGAAATACATGGTGTCCTGACAGCCGGCGCCCTCGTCAGGCTTGGCCACCACCGGACCTTTCGTCGTCATCGGGAATGGCGAGGTGGACGTGGGGACCACGGGAATTCCCGCGTGGCCCAGCCGTTGTGCGGTGGCATGTTTGCTGGCTGCGATGCGCACGGCGTCGGGCCGGCAGCCCAGGAGGCGCTTGCCTGCAGTCAGGATTTCCTGGTTCAGGGATTCGAGGATCCCGGCCTCTTCCGGCGCGACCGGCCATACTGCATCCGACAGCGTGAGACAATGCCGGTAATCCTCACTGAAGCGATGGGCCTCCGTCTCGATGATCTCCACCTTGTCCATGGCAGGCCGAGGCAGGCGGCAGTCCCGCAGCGTCAGCACGTCCACGCCATCGAGGGCGCGCAAGTCGTCGACCAGCGCTTGCCACATGACTTCGCCATCGTGTAAAAACCCAGGCAGCGCCATACTGGCGAACCCTCCTCCCGTCACATACTCGAAAACAAACACTTTCATGCCCGCCTCCCTAGCGCTTATCCCCGTACTCGACCTGATGGACGGGCAGGTTGTGCGTGCTTTTGGCGGCCGGCGCGACGAATACTGGCCGCTGGAATCGGCCTTGTGCGATTCCAGCCGTCCCGAGGCGGTGGTGGAGGGACTGCTCGCACTGTATCCGTTCCGGCGGATCTATATCGCCGACCTGGATGCCATCCTGGGACGGGGCAACCACGGAAGTGTAGTGGAGGGGCTGCAGCGATTGCACCCGGATCTCGAATTCTGGGTGGATGGCGGCTTTTCCGATGCGGCGGCGGCCGAAGCCTGGCACGCGGCAGGTCGGGGACGGCCGGTGCTGGGCACCGAGAGCCTCGCGGTTCTTCCGGAACGCGACGCATGGCCGGCGCAGGGCGTGCTGTCGCTGGATTTCCGGGGGGACGATTTTCTCGGTTCGGCCACTTTGCTGCAATACCCCGAACGCTGGCCCGCGGAGGTGATCGTCATGACACTGGCGCGCGTGGGCATGGATGCCGGGCCCGATCTGGCCCGGCTGACGCAGTTGCAGCGCCTGAATACTGCCTGCCGCATGTATGCGGCGGGCGGCGTACGCCAGATTGACGATTTGGCCGCATTGGCCCGGGCCGGGGCGGCCGGTGTCCTCCTGGCATCGGCCCTGCACGACGGCAGACTCAGTCGCCCTGAGCTTGACGCTTTTCATGCTGCTCATCCCACGTCCGCAGCCAGTGACGCCAGGGCGAGTGTCCCAGCGCCGGATCGGTAAATCGACCCAGCAGCGGCTGGCTGCCCTGGCGCTGCCAGGTTTCCAGATCAGGGCCGCTGTACTGGCACCATGACTGCGGCGTTTCGTACAGGGTCAGCTCGATCAGTTCGGGCAGGAAATCGATGAGCTGTTCCCAGATGTACACGCTCAGCAATTCCGTGGTGGAGCGCCAGGCCAGTTCCGACCCGGCGTAGTTGAGGGTGTGGTGGTCGAAGCGCTCCACCACGCGGGTGTTGACCACGCGCTTGAGATAGCCGTAATCCAGCACGCAGCCGGTGATCGGGTCGATCTGCCCGCGTACCTTGACGTGCAGAACGTAGCGTCCGCCATGCAGGTTGCTGCATTTGGCGGGATGGTCGGTGAGGAAGTGGGCGGAATCGAACACGACCTCCTTGCTCACTGTGACCTCCGGTGTATCCGGATGGAAACGCGGCCAGACGCCGGGCATGGCTTCGAGCTCGCCGCGCAGGCTGTCCAGCAGGCGCGTCGTATCGGCCTTGGTCAGCGTGCGCAGCAGCGGCGTGCCGGTAGCCAGATGGCGGGTGCGCACGCTCAATTCGCGCGAGAGGAATTCGGCTGCCGCTTCGGCTTCGTCGTTCGAAGCGAAAGGCAGGAATAAAAATCCGGCATGCAGTTCGGCTGCATGAGCCAGATAGGTTGCATATTTCAGGTGTTGTTCCGGTGGAGGCACCCTGGCGGGGAGCCAGGGGCCGACCAGATTGCGTTTTTGAGTCACCAGGCGGTTCTTCGCCACGACCCGGTGGGTGCCAGGCGCGTAGTGATATTCCTGATGAAACCGGAAGCCGTAGGGAGCGAGTTGCGCCAGATCGCAGAACAGCAGATCCAGCCAGGAAACCTCACCCTCGACGAAACAGACCGATCCGGCATCATGGACCTTGCCTGCCAGGCGTAAGCCGGCCAGCACGGCCCGTGCCGTCTCATCAGGCACGGCGACAGGCATGAGCGGGAGCTCCGCCTGCGCGGCGCCTGCCTCGATCCTGTCCGGCGATACCAGCAGGTCGAGCGGCAAGGCGTGACGTAATGCATACTCCTGCAAGGTGAGGCCGCTGCAGGCGAGCAGGTGCCCGTTGTCGAGTTCGCTCACCATGGCCCCACATTCCTTGCAAATCACGCCCGCTCTCCCGATTAGATATGCGCGGCGAAGGGGTGGCCGGCCTTCGCTTTCTGGGCAACCACCTCAGCCGCCTTGGGTACGCCGGCAATAGCGCGCTTGATGGATTGCTTGGTAGCTTCGTAGTTGTAGTCTTGGATTTTGGCGTCGTCCTCGGCTTCCCAGTGGATGAACACGCCCACGCAGATGAACAGATTGTCCGCTTCATCGGCCGGAATGGTGCCGTCTTCCACGCAATCCGCGACAGCCATCGCCACGCCGCGCTGGGCCGGGCCGAACATCTGAACGGCCTGCTTGGCACCCTTGATGGTCACCTTGTTGAACATCATGGTGTTGGGCTTGCAGGGCAGATTGGGCGCCACGACAGCCAGCAGGGAAGTGAAGCCGTCCTTGTTGTTGACGAGGCCATTGCAGAACGCCGTTTCAACGGCGCTGCCGCGCGGGCCCATGATCAGATCGATATGGGCCACTTCGTTGCCTTCGCCAACCAGGGACTCACCGACCATTACGCTATTGATTTTCGCCATCATTTACTCCTTTAGTTGAACAGACTCGGTTTGGTTATAGCGGTTCGCCAGCGCCGAGTCGTCCGTCGGCTGACCACTTGTTGCATGACCAACCAGGTGCTTCAGTAAATCAAACAAACTGAGAGTCCCCCTGGATATGGTTTGGAATACAGGTTGCTTCCCCGTGCAGCAGCCGATCCGCCAGCCATGCCGCCACGGTCAGATCGGCACTCGTGCCAGGGTTGAAACCTGTGGATTTGAGAGTCGTGTCCAGACCCGTCAAATGGGTTTTGGCGCAAGACCAGTCGGCGCATTGGCCCAAGCGGGCAATGCAGTCGAAGGCCATTGTTCGCACGGCGCTCGCTGCGCTGCGACCGTGTTTGCGCCAGATGTGGCTGTCGGAAAAACCGGCCAGAAATCCGAGGTAGGCAGTCGTGACTGCCGCCGTCTCGCTACCCCAGTGCACGCGTCCCTGATGCAGGGAAAGCAGTCCGGGGCCGAGGATGTCGGCATAGCAATGGGTGTACTGATAAGCGATGCGATCCCAGGCAGCGGCTTCCTGCATGGCTTCCAGCAGCGTGACGACCGGCGCTTCCCGGACATCGTGGCGCGGGCTTTCACCGAGTCCTCCGGGTGCGGCCAGCCGGATGGCCCGGTAGACCCATTCCGCATCATCGCGGGTGAGTGCAGCCAGGCTGCGCTGGAGCCGGTGCGCCAGGATGTCTCCCGGCATGCAATGCTGGGCGGCATGAATGAGCGGCACAGCCAGCAACACGATGCCGAGGTTGGTATTGCAGCCGACTGCTTCCCGGGTTGCTTCGACCGCGCGGTAGATCCGTTCGCCGATCTCAAGATCGGGATCGGCCACATGCGGCGCGGCCACCTTGGCGCTGATCAGGAAATCCTCAGCGGTCATGCCGTGCCCCGGGGATTCCCAACTCACGTTGCCAGGCTTGAAGGCGGCCACGTCCATCTCGCAGGCGGCAAGAAACAGGTCGGACATCGGCTCGGCGACGGGCATTTGCAGCAGGGCGTTCATGCGCACTGCTCCCGGGATTCCCTGACCACGTGCCGGTTGAGAAAATCATCCACCAGCATGGCGGCGATGTTGTCCTTGACGACGCTTTGCAGGCCGTGCCAGGCCGGAATACTGTTCACTTCCAGCACGTTGAGGCGGCCTTCCGGATCGCGTATCAGGTCGACCCCCGCATAGTCCATGTCGAGTGCACGGGCGGCGTCCTCGGCCAGTCTGGACAATTCCGGGTCGATGGGGGCAGGCCGGCAAGCGGCACCCTGGGCCACGTTGTTGATCCAGCTGGTGCCTAGGCGCGTCATGGCGGCACGGCTGCGGCCACCGATCACGAGTACCCGGTAGTCCTCCCATGAGCCCGACTCGCCGCCGATGTAGCGCTGCAAGTAATACACGCCCCGGTACGCTTCTCCCGGCGGGAGATCGGCGGGAGAAGCCAAGCGCTTGAGACCCGCTCCCTGGGAACCGAACAGCGGCTTTAGCACCAGTTCGTGTCCCAGTGCGATTTCGCGCATGAGCAGGGTACGCGCCTGGGATTCGGACTCTGTTACCCACGTGGGCGGCGTCGGAATACCTGCGCGATGCAGAAGCAGGCTGGTCATGGCCTTGTCCACGCTTTTCTCGATGGCGCGGACCGAGTTGTAGACGGGCACGCCCAGCAACGGCAACACGTGCAGAAAATCGAGACGCAGGATGACCTGCTCCAGGGTTCCACCCGGCACGCCGCGAACGAACACGCCGTCGGGCAGTTCATGCTCGAAACCGGGTATCGCCACGCCGCCGCTCTGCCCCAGATCCACCCGACAATCCGTCAGCGACAGGTAGTTTGCGACATAGCCTCTGCGCGCGAACGCACGCTTGAGCTGCTTGCCGTGCCAGCCCGGATCGTCAGTAAAGATCGCGATGCGGCGTGTCATGAGAACGAACGCTCCAGCAGGTCTGCGTTGAGCTGGCCGGCGCGGAAACTGCGCCCTGTTCCGAGGCTGGTCACGATGATCTGTGCCGGCGCGAACAGCAGCGGGTCGATCTTGTAGAAGTCGTGTCCGGCATTCTTGAAAACCTGCGCGAAAGGCTGGCCATAATCCTTGGATGCCTCGCTCGGCATGCGCTGCGCAAGCGCCTCCGCTGCCGTTTCCTCGCCGGCGACAAACAGCTGCACGCGGCCGCCGAAGAGGATCGCATCGTTGGTGCGGCCCATGGCAGTCAGGAAATCCGGCGAGGGCGGACAGACCGGGGCCGTGCCCATGCCGTCGACGATGTGATCGAGCGGGAAGCCCAGGAAGTGCGCCTTGTGCAGGGCCACTTCGAGTACGCGGGCCACCACCTGCACGCTGCCGGCCAGGCTGGTGGTGGGCGTCAGGATCAAGGTCAGACGGTCGGGGGAGACGTCGCATTGGCCGGCGATCTTGTCCAGCAAGGGCAGCGGCGGGATCTTGCCGGTTTCCAGGACCAGGCAGGCCGAGTCCGCGCGATCGCGATAAGCGAGTTCAGCGAAGAGTTCTTCCTTGCCGGCCAGCGCGCGGCCAGGACCCGATCCCAATGCAAAGAAACCGCCCTTGCCTTCACCGTGCGACAGACTCCATCCGGCGTACTGGCTGCCCAAACAGGCCAGCACCGGCTGCGCGGTGGAAACGGACAACTCCCAGGGCCAGGCGGCCTGGGCGGCGGCCGGGACTAGCGTGACGCGTCCGAGGCCCCCGAGGCAGATTTCGGCTATGCGTCGACCCGCCTCGATGCCACCCGTCGCCTGGATGCCGGCATCGACGATACGTACGCCATTGGCTTGCCGCGAAACCGCCAGGCGCAGTTCCGCGGCATGGTCCACCAGGTATTCGACCAAAGGGGCTGCGAGTTGGTTGACGCTGGGAACGTGCTTCATCGGGTGTGTCATCAGGCCGGGAACATCTGAGTGGATTGAGCGACGGCAGGGTCATTCCAGCCGGTTGCGGGGGAGGCGAAACGATCCAGCCATTGGAGGATCTCCTGACGCCTGCCGAGCGCCTGGTGCCGGGCGGTGGCTGCATCCGGGCCATCCGCACGGACCGTGCAGACAGGGTCGCCGGCCTCGATCACGCTGTCCGCCCAAGGCAGATCCGCACACCAGGAAGGCCATGCGAAATCGGTCGGGATCAGCAAGCGGGTTTCGGCGTAGACCACCGCCACGGCCATGCTGCTGCCAGGATGAGGCAGACGGGCAGGCAATCGACCCTTGCAGGCTTCGACGTGCAGATCGAACAGGCAGGGCAGCAGCGGCACATCCCATAACTCCAGCGTGGCGGGCGGACGCGGATTCAGTTCCAGCAATACCCAACCGGAGTGGGTGACAATGAAGTCGAGGCCGTTGAGGCCGACCAGGCCGAGCCGAGCGGTGAGCGCCCGTGCCGCATGCATGACGGCTTCATCAACCTCGGCCGGGCCGGCATCCATGCGTGTCGCACCGGCATAGCTCCAACGTCCGGATGCCTGAGGCGGGGTCGTCAGGGGCTGGTTGAAACCGATTGAGCAGATGTCGCGCCCATTGGCCAGAAACAGGAAGGACCATTCCTCGCCGGCGACCTGCCGCTGGAAATAGCGTCCCGCATCGCTTTCGGGCAAGGCGGATGCGAGGCGTACATGCGTGCCGCCGCACGCACCGGCCTGTTTGGACAGCCAGCCGGCAACCTCTGCTGGACGTGACATGCGGGTTGCCGGATGGGGAATGTCGAGCGCCGCGAGCAAGCTGCTGAAGCGTTCCGGATCCGCAACGGTTTCCAGGACCTCCGGCGAGTTGCCCAGCACGATCCGTCCCTCGGACAGCTCGCGCAGCAGCGCAGGTTGGGCTTCAAGTCCAGATCCATAGACCAGTCCGAGACAGGCGGCAGGCGGACAGACCAAGTCGGCCGCATCCAGCATCGCGGTCGCGTCGAATATGCCGTTGCGATCCAGGGGCGAGCGTGTCCATTTCAAGGCCATCCCGCAGGTATCCTGGTCGGCGAAGGCATCGATGCCGACGACCGAGCGCTGCGCGCGCGCCGCTGCCTTGGCCAGCACGCGCCCGGACAGCGAAGTGAGCAGAAAGGCCTTAGGCGGCATGCAACCTGGCCTCGCGCAAGCAGTCGGCGAAGCCCAGATAAAGCGGGCTGTCCGTGCGCAGCATGGCTTGCAGCAGGCCTTGCTGAACCTTGTATTTGATGTTGCCGATGGCGAGCGGCCCGATTCCCACGGCGTGCCCGGATGCGGCCGCAAGCGGCTTGCCATTGTCCATGACGCCGATGCCCTCGATTCCGGCTGGTGGGACTGCATTGATGTCGGCCGCCACCATCAACCGCGCCGCGTGCGCGAGATGCGCCGGGCCCAGTACCTGGACGCCGGCCTTCGCCGTGGCGAGCGCGATTTCAGTATCCGCGATGAGCGCCGCCTTGGCATCGTCGGAACTGGCGTCGATGGGAGATACCGCCACGCCGAATCGAGCCTGGATGGCCTCGGTGGCGGACTGCGCCCGGAACAGGCCATCGTGGCCAGGAAGCGTGACTTCGGCGCCCGCCTGGGCAGCAAGCACGGCTGCAATCATGCCGACCGGGCCGGTGCCGCCGAAAACGGTGACGCGGCGGCCGGCAAGCGTGGTGCCATGGGTACCGGCCAGGGCTTTTTCCACTGCGGCGATCATGGCCGCGGCGGTGGTGAAGGCGCCGCTCGGATCGGCGAAGACCGACACTTCGAAGGGCGGCACCATTGCCTTGCGTGCGGCGTCGAGCATGCCGGCGGCGAGCATGGGGTCGCGTCCGCCGATGAAGATGCCAGTGTGCTTCGCGCCTTTCGGGCCCCGGGAAAAAATCGCGTCCTGGGTAAAACCTGCGATGTCTTCCAACCCCACGCCCGAATACGGGATCACGGCGTTCCAGCCGGCATCGTAGGCCATGTTCACGTCAAACGGGCTCACCCGTGTGCCGGGCGTGGCAAAGTGCAGCAAATAGGGTTTTTCCATTGTTTTCTCCAGCCGTTGTTATCAGGAATGCGCCTGGGCCCGGTACGCTTCAGTGCGGATTTCTGCGCCGCGGTTGCGGCCGGAACACACCATGAACTCCAGCCCTTCGGTACCGAACTCGTTGTACGCGGCGCGTGCCAGGGAACGCGCCTGAATTTCCGAGTCAGTCAATGCAAAACCGGTGGGGCCCCACGAGCTTTGCCCGATGCCTTCGGCGCCGTTCCGCGCCAGCCAGGCCAGCGCGCTGGCCACGTGGTGGCTGGCGAACCGCCCGCCTTGGGCTGGCGCGAAATGGTCGCCAACCGTCTGCTGGATGGCGTGGATGGCGGCGCCGAATCCAGGAAGATCCTGCTCGACCAAGGACGGCATGGCCTGCATCAGTGCGAGCCGGCACAAGTGAGCGGCTCGCGCCTCGGGAAATTTGGGCAGAGCGGCGAAAGCCTGCTTTTCCTGCTCGCCGTGCAAGCCCTTGTAGGTCTTGTCCATCACCAGGATCACGCGCCACTGCGCGGGAAACTCGATGCGCGAAATCACCAGGGGCGGGTCGCCTTCGTCCTTGCGTCCGCCATCCACCACGAATCCGCCCTGCGTAAACAGGCCCAGGCCGATTCCTGAACGCGCGCCTCGATTCAGCTTCCTGGCCATGTCGTGGACAGGCCAGTCCACGCCATACAGCCGTGCGAGCGCCGTGCCGACGGCCAGGGCGAGTTGGGTGCCCGAGCCGAGGCCGGCGTGATCGGGGATGGCCTGGTGGATCTGGACATAGGTGCCGTCCGTAATGCCCATGGCCGCAAGTGACTGGCGTGCGAACGATTCCACCCGCTCGGATTGCGGACCTTCCGCCGAAACCTGTTCGGCTGGATAGGCGGTCAGCGTCGTGGCCAGTTCATCCAGCGACAGGCCCAGGCTGCCGAAGCGCCGTCCCAGTCCGCCGTTGAGGTCAAGAAATCCCATATGAAGCCGTGCGGAGGCTCGTACGGTGACGCTGATCGTGGAGGTATGCGGCATGTGTATATAGTGTGGTGCAAAGCGTGTAAGCCTCTGGAAGCAATTGCTATGCCAGTGGGAAAATGCATAAATAATCAATCGTCTAGCCTTGCATGCGGGGAGTGCCGATGTGACAGACTGTCACGCCGCTCGCATCGGCCGCGTGACATCTTTTATGGAGGGAGGCGACATGCGCCGACAGGAAACTGCCTGCCTGACCAGACACATAGGCGCGGGCATGACCTGCATGGCATGGATCCTGCTAAACGCCTTAGCACTTCAATCTTTTTGAGATATCTATACTCTGTGTCCAGCTCCTCGGTTTGTTGTCCTTTTTGCGGTTTGCTTTGTGACGACCTAGAAGTCTCGCGCGAGGGGGATGGCGTGCGGCTCGAACGCCCGGCGTGTCCCCGCGCATCGCGGTTGTTTTCCATCCCGGACCCTGGCCAGGCCACGATTGCCGGCTTGCCCATCAGCCTGGATGAAGCTTGCCGGTCGGCGGCGATCATCCTGTCAGGTTCGCGCCGCCCGCTGATCGGCGGACTGGGATGCGATGTCACGGGCCATCGTGCTGCCCTGTCGCTGGCGGAAAAGCTGGGAGGGGTGGTCGACCACATGCATGGCCGTGCACAGTTCCGTAATGTGCAGGCTTTCCAGGATGGCGGCTGGGTGACGACCACCCTGTCCGAGGTGCGCAACCGTGCCGACCTGATCGTGCTGGCGGGCACGGATGCCTCGCGTTATCCGCGTTTCTTCGAACGCTGTCTGGCTCCGGCGTCCCAGTTTGGCGAGTTGACGCGCAAGGTCGTGGTTCTGGGCGATCCCCTGCTGTCCATTCCAGATATGGACGGCGTATCCGTTTCGTCCATCCCGATCGATGCGGGCCACCTGGGCGAATTGTTTGCCGTCATGCGTGCCCGGTTGGCTGGGATACCTCCGCGTGCCACAGACGTAGCGGGCGTGTCGATCGGGCAGATCGAGGCTCTGCTGGCCGATATGCGTGCGGCCCGCTATGGCGTTCTGGTCTGGAACGCAGCGGAACTGGATTTCCCGCATGCCGATCTGACCATCCAGTCGGCCGTGAATCTGGTCAAGGATCTCAACCAGGCGACGCGATGGTCCGGGTTACCCCTGGGAGGCGACGATGGTGGCACCTCGGCCGCGCAAACCTGTACCTGGCAGACCGGCTACCCCTTGCGCACCGCGTACGAAATCGCCGGTCCGCGCTATGAGCCGCTGCTGTTCGACAGCGACCGTCTGCTGAAAACAGGGGAGGTGGATGCGCTGGTCTGGATATCGGCATTCGATCCAGAACGTACGCCGCCCGCCGCGGATTGCCCGACCGTGGTGCTGGGTCGGGCCGACATGCGATTTGTCCAGGCGCCGGATGTGTTCATTCCGGTGGCCGTTCCGGGCGTGCAGCACGCGGGTTTCCTGCATCGCATGGACGCGGTGGTGGCCTTGCCCTTGACCGCGCCCGCGCCTTCCAGCCTGCCGAGCGTGGCCCAGGTCCTCGCCATCATCCAGAGGGAGACGAATCATGCTGCGGCTTAAGAATGGCCGGATCTACGACCCCGCGCACGGTGTCGACGGCGAGGTGCGCGATCTCTACATCGAGGATGGCCGCGTCGTCGCCGCACCGGGACCGGACGCGAGAATCGATCGCGACATCAATCTCGCCGGCCGTGTGGTGATGGGCGGCGCCATCGACCTGCATACGCACATCGGCGGCGGCAAGCTGAACATCGCGCGGGCACTGTTGCCGGAAGACCATCGCCAGGATCCGGTCCCGACCAGCGGCGGCATGCATGCCGGTTGCGGTCACGCCGCACCTTCCACTTGGACCACCGGCTACCGCTATGCCGAAATGGGCTATACCGCCTGCTTCGAACCTGCCATGCAGCCCATCAACGCGCGCCACACTCACCTCGAGATGGGCGATACGCCCATGGTGGACAAGGGCGCCTACGCCATGCTCGGCAGCGACGACTTCTTCCTGCGCATGCTGGCCAGCGGGGCGGACCAGCGACTGATCAACGACTATGTGGGCTGGACGCTGGATGCGAGCCAGGCCATGGCCATCAAGGTGGTGAATCCGGGCGGCATCTCCGCCTTCAAGTTCAATGCCCGCAGCCTGAACCTCGACGAGGCCCATCCCTATTACCGCGTGACGCCACGGCAGGTGGTGCAGGCGCTGGCGCGTGCCGTGCACGACCTGGGTGTGGCGCACCCGTTGCACGTGCACGCGAGCAACCTGGGCGTTCCCGGCAATGCCGACACCACCCTGGCGACCATGGCCGCAGCGGAGGGGCTGCCCATCCATCTGACGCACATCCAGTTCCACAGCTATGGCACCGAAGGCGAGCGCAAGTTTTCCTCCGAAGCCGAGCGCATCGCCGATGCCATCAACCGCATGAGCAACGTGTCGGCCGATGTCGGACAGGTTCTGTTCGGTCAGACGGTGACCGTCTCGGGCGACAGCATGAAGCAGTACGGCAACCATCGCCATGCCAGCCCGGACAAGTGGGTGGTCATGGACATCGAGTGCGATGCCGGCTGCGGCGTGGTGCCGTTCAAGTACCGCGACAAGAATTTCGTCAACGCTCTGCAATGGGCGATCGGTCTGGAACTGTTCCTGCGGGTCAGCGATCCCTGGCGCATCTTCCTGACCACCGACCATCCCAACGGTGCGCCCTTCACCAGCTATCCGCACCTGATTCGCCTGCTGATGGACAAGCGCTTCCGCGATTCGAAGCTGGACGAGATCAACGCCGAGGCCGCCGCGCACAGCCAGCTGCGCAGCCTGGATCGGGAATACAGCCTCTACGAGATCGCCATCATGACGCGCGCGGCACCGGCCCGTTCCCTCGGCCTGACCGATCGCGGCCATCTGGGCCAAGGGGCGGCGGCCGACATCGTGGTCTATCGCGACGATGCCGACCGCGAAGCCATGTTTGCGAAGCCCGAGTATGTGTTCAAGGACGGCCAGCTCATCGTGCGCGACGGCAAGGTGGTGAACGTGGTCAATGGTGCACTGCACGTAGTGAAGCCCGAGTACGACAAGGGTATCGAGAAACCCCTGAAGGATTATTTCGATCGTTACATGACAGTCAGGATGGAAAACGTCCGCATAAGCGACGACGAGGTATGCACGTGCGGCGCCAGCAAACTGATTCCCCATGTGTGCAAGGGGAGGGCGACGTGATCATCAATGGCGTATTCATCGACGACACTTATGCGGAAGCCTTCGGCATGAAGGCAACCCGTATTGTCATCACCGCGGACAATCTGACCTGGGCAAGACATGCGGCCAACGCCGCCTTCGGCTTTGCCACCTCGGTCATCGCCTGCGGCTGCGAGGCCGGCATCGAGTGCGAACTTTCTCCGGCGGAAACGCCGGACGGCCGTCCCGGCGTGGCCGGCCTGCTGTTTGCCGTCTCCACCAAGGAGCTGGCCAAGCAACTGGAGCGGCGTGTCGGCCAGTGCGTGCTGACCTGTCCCACCACGGCCGTGTTCGCCGGCTGCGAAGGCGAAGAGTCGCTGCCGCTGGGCAAGAACCTGCGCTATTTCGGCGACGGCTGGCAGACGTCCAAACTCATTGCCGGACGGCGCTATTGGCGCATCCCGGTGATGGATGGCGAGTTTCTGGCCGAGGAAACGACCGGCCTGATGCGTTCGGTCGGCGGCGGCAATTTCCTGGTCCTGGCACGTTCGCGCAGCCGGGCGCTGGTTGCCTGCGAGGCTGCAGTGGACGCCATTGCGCGCGTCCCCGGCGCCATCGCGCCGTTTCCGGGCGGCGTGGTCCGCTCGGGCTCCAAGGTGGGCTCCAAATACAAGGCGCTGCCTGCCTCCACCAACGATGCCTTCTGTCCGACCCTGCGCGGCGTGGCGAAAACCGAGCTCAGTCCGGGCGTGGACGCCGTGCTCGAGATCGTGATCGATGCCGTCACCGACGCCGACATGCGCGTGGCGATGAAGGCCGGCATGGATGCGGTCTGCGGGATCGGCGCGGCAGGCGGCATCGTACGTCTGTCGGCCGGCAACTACGGCGGAAAGCTGGGCCAGTTCCACTATCGACTGCGGGAGATTCTGGCATGACGACACTGAGCTTGCGCGCCGTACCGAACGGGCGTGTCGACATGACCGGCGTACTGCCGGAAACGCTCGCCGAGCGGAGTGCGGACGACATCGCGAAGCAGATCGTCCATCTGGCAGGCAGTCCCCTGATGCTGGGCGATCTGTTCGAGGTGGACGTGGACGAAACCGACATGCTGGTGATCCGTACCGATAGCGATCGCCTCGATTGCCTGGGCAAGGGCATGAACACGGGCAACGTGCGGATCGAAGGACCGGCAGGACATTACGCCGCGCAGGGGATGCGCGGCGGCGAACTCGATATCCACGGCGATGCCGGAGACGGCGCCGCCAACGGCATGACGGGCGGCCTGCTACGCATCCGGGGCAATGCCGGCGACTGGCTCGGTGCCGCATTGATCGGCGATCGTACCGGCATGGCGGGCGGTGTGGTGGCGGTCGAGGGCAATGTCGGCGATCGTCTCGGCGATCGCATGCGGCGTGGGTTGATTCTCGTACGCGGCCAGGCGGGCGATGCCTGCGGTGCGCGGCTTCTCGCCGGCACGCTCGTGGTGGCGGGTGGCTGCGGCACGCTGCCAGGAGCCGGCCTGCGACGTGGAAGCCTGATCCTGGGCCGCAGGCCCGAATCCATCCCACTGAGCTTCAATGATTCGGGCCGGGTCGACCTGAGCTACCTGGGATTGCTGCATCGCCATGCGGAAAGTTTCCTGCCCGGGCTGCTGCCGGCTTCCACGCAAGCACAGCGCTATATGGGCGATCTGGCCTTCGGCGGCAAAGGAGAGATCCTGGTGCTGGCATGAAAATGGTGTTTCTGCGCCACGGCGAATCCGAATACAACCTGCGCGGCCTGTGCAATGCCGATCCGGCCGTTCCGGTGTCGCTGACGCCGAAGGGCCGGTTGCAGGCGGCGGCGGCGGCACAACGCTTGCGGGATGTGCCGATCCGGCGCGTATATGTGTCGCGCCTGAAGCGCGCTCACGAAACCGCGGCGATCGTCAACGCGTCCCATTGCGCCGACATCTATGTGGATGAACGGCTCGACGACCGCAACACCGGCTACGAAGGCCAGCCGGTCGCGCAGTATCTGTCTGCCATGCGCGGCGCAACCGATCCGTTTTCATGGAAGGTGCCTGCAGGCGAGTCCTATGCAGAGATGGTCGGGCGCGTGCACAGCTTTCTGGAAGAGATCGAGCACGACGACGCGTCCGCGGTGCTGGTAGTGGCGCATCACGAGATCCTGCAGGCCGTGACGGGACATTTCCGGAAACTGAGCCTGCCCGAGATGTGGAATGTCTGGGTGGATCACTGCGAAGTACTGGAATTTGAATCGGCATGACGGCTTTCGTTTGCGGCCGCTTTCACTTCACGCTGGCACGCCCCCTGGTCATGGGCATCGTCAATGCGACGCCTGATTCGTTTTCCGACGGCGGGCTTTATGCAGCCCGTGAGCGTGCCATCGAGCATGGATTGCGTCTGCGCGAAGAAGGGGCCGACATCCTCGATATTGGCGGCGAATCCACCCGGCCCGGAGCGGCCCCGGTGGAAGCCGAGGAGGAGTTGAGGCGGGTGCTGCCAGTGCTTGAAGGCCTGCGCGACTGCGGCGCCGCACTGTCGATCGACACCATGAAGACGCCGGTGATGGCGGCCGCCCTGCACGCAGGAGCCGACATGATCAACGACGTCAATGCCTTGCGCGCGCCCGGTGCGCTTGACGTCGTGGCGGCTTCGCAATGCGGCGTCTGCCTGATGCATATGCAGGGTACGCCGCAGACCATGCAGCAGCAGCCGCGGTACGGCGACGTCGTATCGGAGGTGCTGGAGTATTTGCACCTGCGCACGGAGGCGGCGACGCGGGCGGGCATCGCCCGGGAACGCCTGCTGTGGGATCCCGGCTTCGGCTTCGGCAAGACGCCCGCGCACAACATCGCCCTGTTTCAGGCACTGGACCGTTTGACCCAGGCGTCGCCGACCCTGGTGGGCATCTCGCGCAAATCATTGTTCGGCACGCTCACCGGCCGCCCCGCGCCGGAACGGCTGGTCGCAAGCATCACGGCCGCCACGCTGGCCGCGCTGAAAGGTGCGGCGATCGTGCGCGTCCACGATGTTGCGGCCACGGTCGACGCCCTGAGGGTCCTGCACGCATTGGGCATGGAATCCAGGTAATTCTTTATCAACCTCAGGAGTCCCTCTCATGCGCTCACGTCGTCATCCCCGTGTTTTTTTATTGCTGGCCGCCCTCGCTTGCCCCGTCTGGTCCTGGGCCTGCGATGTGAAGATCGACAATGCCTGGGTGCGTGCCACGGCACCCGGCCAGAAGGTGGCGGGTGCGTTCATGGAGATCACATCCGACCGGGACATGGAACTCGTCGCGGGAACGACCCCCCGCGCAGATCATGTCGAACTGCATCTCATGCGCATGGACGGTGGCGTGATGGAAATGCGCGAGCTTGAATCGATCAAGCTGCCGAAAGGCAAAACGGTCAGCCTGGAACCGGGCGGACTGCATGCCATGCTCATCGGTCTCACGTCGCAAGTCGTGACGGGCGAGAAGGTGCCCATGACCTTGACGTTCAGGGACAGCCAGGGCAAACAGGAAAACATCGGCATCACGCTGGACGCCATCTCGCCAGGCCATTGACCGCGGCGACGCTGCGGCAATTTGCCACATTGTCGCGGCACGCCACTCGCCATACACTCGGCCCGAATAGAAACCAATAAATTTCCTGAATGTTTTTCAGGCTGGCACGGATTGGCCGGGCGATTATGCAGTAGCGGCTACTGCGTATTCGCCTGCGTCCGGCCAAGGGGACGAGAGATGTCATGATGAGCATTATGAAAACGGCTCCCGGCCGCAGTCGCCTGGCGCAGACCGCAGCTGCGCTATTGCTGTCGGGGAATGCGGGAACGGCCTTGCCGCATGAACACATGCCGCCGGCAAATCCGGGACAGGCCGTCGCGTCCCGGCCGGCAAAACCCACGCTGGCGATCGGGGCCACCGTCGACTCGCAGGGCCGGATATGGCTCGCCAGGGTCGAAAACCGGGCGCTCCTGGTTTCGCATTCGGCCGACGATGGCAAGCATTTTTCTGCTCCGGTCGTCGTCAACGCCGAGCCGGAAAACATCGGGGCGGAAGGTGAAAACCGGCCCAAGATCGCCGTCACCCGAAATGGCACACTGCACCTGACCTGGACGCTGCTGCTGCCGCAACCCTACACCGGCGAGATTCGTTACGCGCGTTCGACCGATGGCGGCAAGACCTACTCGGCGCCCATCACGATCAACGACGACAAGCGTCTGGCCAGCCACCGTTTCGATTCGCTGGTTTCGGATGGCGGCGACCGACTGGCCATCGCCTGGCTGGATGGGCGCGACCGGGATGCCGCAAAAGAGAAGGGCGATGCATTCGTCGGCGCATCGGTTTATTTCTCCCGCTCCGACGATAACGGCGCCAGCTTCCGGGCCAACCGCAAACTGACCGACCACACCTGCGAGTGCTGCAGGACTGCACTGACCTGGACGACGAACGGACCGGTCGCGCTCTGGCGCAATGTATATGGAACCAATACGCGCGACTTCGCCTTGGCCCATCTCGATTCGGGCGAGTTGCAGCGACTGGCCGACGACGAATGGAACATCGATGCCTGTCCGCATCATGGAGGCGGGATTGCAACCGGCGGCGACGGTACGCTGCACGCAGTTTGGTATACCCACGGCAAGAACCGCCAGGGTCTGTTTTATCGGCAGGTGAAAGGCGACCGGATGTCGGCGCCGATGGCGTTCGGCAATCCGCAGGCACAGGCCGGCCACGCTACCGTGGCGGCGAACGGGCAGACCGTGCTGGTCACCTGGCGCGAGTTCGACGGCCAGGCTTATGGCGCAATGGCGATGCTGTCGAGGGACGGCGGCATCAGCTGGAATGAACCACGCCGCATTGCGACAACAGAGGATGCCGCCGATTACCCGATTCCCCTGATCCATAGCGACCGGATGCAAGTTGTGTGGAACACGCTCCGCGAAGGCGTCCGAATCATGGAGGTCGAGTGATCATGTTGTGCCGTCTGTGCCTTCTTCTCATGTGCCTGTCCACATGGCCCGCATCGGCAGCCGAGCCTGCACGTTTCGATTCGGGCAGCCTGGCAAAGATCGAGGCGCGGTATGCGGGCAAGCCGTTCATTCTGAGCATGTGGTCAGTCAACTGGTGCGGGCACTGCATCGACGAACTGACCATGCTGGGCAAACTGTCGAAAAACGAAAAGAACCTGCCTCTGGTACTGGTTGCGGTCGACAGCCCGGAGGATAGCGACGCGATCCGGAAAACCCTGCGCAAGCTCGGATTGGGCCACGCAGAGTCCTGGGTCTTCGACGATCCCATTCCCGAACGCCTGCGCGCCACCATCGACCCCACGTGGCAGGGAGAACTGCCGCGTTCGTATCTGTACGACAAGGCGCATCGGCGCCAGGCGGCAGTGGGTACGCTCGATGAAGCCAGACTGAAAGCCTGGCTGGAACAACAGGGCCAGCGATCCGGCGCTGCCAAATAGAAAATCCACAAGAGAGCAACATGAAACGCAAAACTCTAGCGCTCGCCCTCGCCAGCACGCTGGGTCATCCTGCCGCCTGGGCTGAAGAGCAGACCTTGCCGGAAATGATCGTCAGTCTGCCGCGTTCTGCCGTGGTGACGAACAATCCTTCGCCCTCGGCCGAAGTGACCCAGGACCAGATGCGCGAAATGAACGTCATCAACGTCGAGGATTCGCTCAAGTACTCACCGAGCATCTTCATACGCAAGCGCTATGTCGGCGACCGCAACGGCATCGTCGCCAGCCGCACGGCCGGCAGTCTCCAGAGTGCGTGGTCTCTGGTTTATGCGGACGGTCTGCTGCTGTCCAACCTGCTGGGCAATTCCTACAATTTCCCGCCGCGCTGGAACATCGTCGGCAGCGAGGAAATCGAGAACATCCAAGTGCTGTACGGGCCGTTCTCGGCGTTGCTGCCCGGCAACTCGGCCGGCGCCACCATCCTGATCAATACGCGCAAGCCGCAGCAGTTCGAAGCCCATGCCCGGGTCCAGGGATGGTCCCAGGACTACAAGCATTACGCCACGGACGACACTTACCGGGGCCACCAGGAACAGCTTGCGCTGGGTGCGCGGGTGAACGGCAGCCTGAGCTGGTCGTTCCTGTTCAACCATCTCGATACGCATTCGCAGCCGATCAACTTCGCCACGGCAGCCATCCCTGCAGCCAACAACGGCGCAGGGACGCCGGTCACAGGCGGCGTACCCTACACCAGCCCGACGAACGTCCCCAGCATGATGTTCGGCGCGACCAGCCTGGACCATTCGGTGCAGGACACGATGAAAATCCGGCTGGCATACGACTTCACGCCCGACACGCGCGCGGCGCTCACCTATGCCTACTGGCAGAACGACAGCTTCAGCGATACCCGGACTTACTTGCGCGATGCAGCGGGCCAGCCCATATGGAGCGGCAGCGTCAATATCGACAACAAGAACTACACCGTCAGCACGAGTGCGCTCGCGCCGTCGGACAGCAATACGCAGAACCAGCTGTTGGGCCTGAGCCTGGACAGTCGCCTGTCGCCGGACTGGTCGGTCGAACTGAGCGCCTCGGATTATTCCACCCCCCGCGACATCACACGGACGCCGACCACCGCAGTTGCAGGCGGGCTTGGCCAGCCGGGCTCGGCAGGCGGGGCAGGCACGATCACGTTCGGCGACGAGAGCGGATGGAAGACCCTGGACGCCCGTGCAATCTGGAAACCCGGCCAGGGCAGGAAAAACCACACCGTCACCTTCGGCTACCATTACGACCGCTACACCTACAGCAGCGCCAAATACGCCGCATCCAGCTGGACCGACGACAGCAGCATCGGCGCCTCTCCCGTCAGCACCACCATGGGTGACACCCGCACCGATGCCGTTTTCGCACAGGATGCGTGGAAGCTCGATCCGCGCCTGACGCTGACGCTCGGCTGGCGAACCGAGCGCTGGCAGGCCTTCAACGGTTTCATCAGCGGCTACGCACCGATTGCCAGCCGCGACGACACCTACCACTCGCCCAAGGCGTCGCTCACCTGGCGGGCGGCGGGCGACTGGCTGATCCGGGGTTCGGTTGCCCGCGCCTATCGCATGCCGACCGTCACGGAACTGTTCCAGACCGAGAAAATCGGCGTGGTCACGCAGATCAGCGACCCCAACCTGAATCCGGAAAAGATCCTGGCCACCGACCTCACCGCGGAGCATGCGCTTGAGGGCGGCAACCTGCGCCTGTCGCTGTTCGACCAGCACACCGACAACTTTCTCACCAGCCAGCTGAACCTGACAACCAATGTCAACCGCGTCCAGAACATCGGCCGTACCCGCATCACCGGTGCCGAGGCGGCGTACGAAGCGGTGGATGTCCTGGTGCCAGGACTGGATATCAATGGCAGCCTGACCTACACCGACTCGGAGATCCTGTCCGATCCAGGCAATCCCGCCCTCGTTGGCAAGAAGGTGCCACGCATCCCCGACTGGCGCGCCTCGGTCTTCGCTTCCTATCGCTTCGACGAACACTGGACCGGTTCCCTCGGCCTGCTTTACAGCGGACTTCAGTTCGGCAATCTGGACAACTCGGACACCAATCACAACGACACTGGAAGCCTGAGCAAGTACACCACTGCCGATGTGAAACTCGGCTACCGTTTCTCGAAGCTGATTCGCGCTTCGTTCGGGATCGACAACCTGACCAATGAAAGTTATTTCATCGGGCCGCATCCTTTCCCGAAACGTACCTACCAGGCCGAATTGCGTGTGGATTACTGAGCATGCTGCGTCTCCGGCAGAACGCACGTAGCGCGCGCCTGGCAGGCCTTTCCGTCGTGCTCGCTCTGCATGGGGCGTTGCTCTACAGCCTGTGGCACTCCCGTGTCCTGCCGCCGCCCACCGAGACGGCAACGTTGTTTGTCGATCTGTTGACGGATACACCCAAGGTCGAGCTGCCGAAGCCGGACCCGCCCAAGCCCAAAGCCAAACCAGTCAAACGCGAACAGCCCGTTCAACCGCCGCCTCCGCAGCAACTGGCCGCGCAAGCGCCGGTCGTGTCGCCATCCGATCCGGTCGCACCGCCGCCTCCACCGCTGCCTCCCAGAATCGAGGTACCGGCCGAACCCGTGCCGCCCGCGCCGCCGCCAAAGCCCGTGGGCCCGGCCGTGTTGAGCGGTGAACTCGCGCTGACCTGCCCGGACCGCGCGCCGCCGTCCTATCCCGCGATTTCCCGCCGTCTCGGGGAAGAGGGCAAGGTGGTGCTGCGCGTGGAGCTCGACGAAACAGGACAGGTCGACCGGGCGACGATCAAAACCAGCTCCGGTTACGCACGCCTTGACGAGGCCGCACTGGCCACCGTCAAACGCTGGCGCTGCAGGCCGGCCAGCCGCGATGGCGCAGCCGTGCGGGCCGTCGCCATCCAGCCGTTTAATTTTGTACTCGAAGGACGATGACATGGATACGAACATAGGCTTTGCCCATTTCCTGGCCCAGGCCGATGCGCTCGGGAAAACGGTGTTGTTTCTGCTGCTGGCACTGTCGGTTGCGAGCTGGTACCTGATCGTGACCAAGACGATCGCCAACTACCTGGCGAAGCGACGCGTCGAAAGCTTTCTCGAACAATTCTGGGCAGCCGATTCGCTGCAGGAAATCCGCACCGCCTTGCACAGACAGCCGCGCGATCATGCTTTTGCCGAACTGGCGCATGATGCACTGGAAGCCGCCAGCGACAGCGAAAAGCATGGCCTGCACAAGCTGGCGGCCGCAGGCGGCCTGGGCGAATTTCTCACGCGTCTGCTCAGGAACGGTATCGATCAGGAGGCGACACGTGTCGAGCATGGCCTGACCATCCTGGCTTCGGCGGGATCGGCCGCGCCCTATATCGGCTTGTTCGGCACCGTATGGGGGATCTACCACGCACTCGTCAATATCGGCCTGTCGGGGCAGGGCACGCTCGACAAAGTCTCCGGCCCAGTGGGCGAGGCGCTCATCATGACAGCGATGGGGCTGGCCGTGGCGATCCCCGCCGTGCTTGCCTTCAATGCCTTCAACCGGCGGAACCGGGTGTGGCTCGCCCGGCTGGATGCGTTCGCGCATGATCTGTACGCCATCATCACCGTGGGCGAAAAGGCCAACAGTTCCGCCGGCGAACCGCGTCCGCTGCATATCGTGAAGGAGGCCTGAACCATGGCAATGGGAAGCTTTGATCCGCGCCGTGGCCCGGGACCGATGGCCGACATCAACGTGGTGCCATTAGTGGACGTGATGCTGGTGCTGCTGGTGGTTTTCATCATCACCACGCCGTTGCTCACCAACGCGGTCAAGATCGACCTGCCCAAGGCAAGCAGCGCACCCAACGTCACCAAGCCGGATCATATCGAACTCGGCATCCGGGAAAACGGCGATCTCTACTGGGACGGCGAGCGGGTCGCGATGGATCAGTTCGCGCCGCGCTTTGCCGAGGCCGCAAAAAAACAGCCGCAACCTGAGCTGCATATCCGCGCCGACCGGCATGCCGAATACGAACCGGTTGCGAAAGTCATGTCGCTGGCTGCGCAGGCCGGCCTTACCCGTATCTGGTTTGTGACCGAGCCTGATCGGCCCTGATCATTCGAAAGACGGTCGGCCCAGGGTAGAGGGTAAGCCTCCATCCCGATGACGTTACACAATCATTTCAACGGGCAGCCGCGTAATTCTTTCTCACAAAATCGGAAATTTCGCACTCCGGAATTTCCCTTGTCTGACCAAGGGCTCATACGTGAATGTACGGTAGTTCTACCAATTTACACGCTAAGGCCGTGCCCCTGTAATAGAAAGCGGCGTCTTTATCCGGGTTGCGGTGAAGCGCAAGTTTTCATTCTATTTAGGGGCCTTCATGAAAAAACATAACTTTCTCCCGTCTGTTCTGGGTGTTCTCCTGGCCGCCAGTGCCGTATCTGCTCATGCCGACCCGATCGGTCTGGATGTGAGCATCGGGTTGGTGAATGTCCGGCCCGATATCAAATCCCCGGTCGTTGGGGCGGATGCCACCAACGAGGTGGTGCCCATTGCGAACTTCACGTATTACCTGAGCGAGCACTTTGCCCTGAACACGGCGGCCGGCATTACCCGTCACGAGTTCAGCAATGCGGGCGGCGTCCTGGGCAAGGCCTCCATGGCTCCGTTCCACTTGATGGCCCAGTATCACTTCATGCCGAAAGCGGATTTCCGCCCGTATGTGGGGGTGGGGATCCACCATACCGTGTTCTTCAAGCAGAGTGGGCCGGCTTTCAACGGCCTGGAGGATTTCAAGGCGGATACTGGTGCCGTCCTGCAGGCGGGGTTCAGCTATACGTTGAACAAGGATTATTTCGTCAATTTCGATGTCAAGAAGTTCTACCTTGAAACGAATGTGACCCCACAGGGCGGCGCGAAAATCGAGACGATCACGCTCAATCCCTGGTTGATCGGACTGGCGGTGGGCAAACAATTCTAAAACAGGAGAGGCTGCTGGCACTTGGGCCAGGAAGACGGGCGAATGCGCGTCTTCAAGCAAATGCACAGCAAGAAAAACGCCGGGTATTCCGGCGTTTTTCTTCCGTATTCGACGGGTAAACACAGACTCAGGCCATCCGGAAAGACTTGGACAAGAAGGCGTTGAAGTTTTCAATACGTAGTTTTACGTGTTCGATGCCGTGTCGATACGGATTATCGGCAGGTCGGACATTGCGTATAAATCATGGATGTATCCGGCGGAATGTCTTCATGCGAGGGGGGGCCTACGGCGCTTGGATCAGGGCAGGGGCGTCATGCCCCGATACGTCGATGAATCTAAGGAGCTAAACATGTTGAAAGCGGCATTGGAAAGAGATACCCAGAATCGCCCGTTCGAGAAAAGCATCAAACAATTCGGCGAGATTGTCATGGCCGAACCCGCATTGCTTGCCAAATTGGAAGAGCCGCGCGATGCGGACAGCTTCATTGCGATGTACTGCAAGCTGGCTGCGGAAAGGGACATCCATTTTTCTCCTTCTGACATGCGCATCGCCGTTCAGGAGCAGAAGCAGGGCAGCAACTGGGTGATCCCCAAACCTGTTCTCAACATCGTGCGTGAAATCTTCTAAGAAAGGACAGAGCAATGGATGAGATCAAAACCAGTAGCGGCCGAGTCGTAGGCAGTTGGAACGGCGAGCGCGCCCGCGACTTGATGGCCGAAATTGCCCGGATCAAGCAGATGCTGATCCAGGAAAAATCCTCGGAATCGCTGGATTCCAGGTCGATGCCTCACCGCGACCAGCTGCATCAGGACCTGCTCGAATTCAAGGCCTACCATTTATGGGGATGCGACAGGCATGGCGAGTGCGTGGTGGGAACCAACGCCAATCGCATCGAAAGTGTGGACAAGGTGCTTTCGTTTTCGCTGATCGACCACCACTGAATCCAGCCCGACGTGTCCTGCGCCGACGCGGGCGGGTGGGCGTCAGTGCAGGGCACATTGCCGGAGCGGGATTCACGCTGTATGTTTGTCCAGTTGGTCGTCGAATAGAGTCGCTGATATGCACCGTCAAGAAATATCCGCCCTGCTGCTCAAGGTGCAGGAAATCGCCAAGGATGTCGTGGCGCCAAATGTGGAACGCACGGACCGCGACGCGCTCTGGCCCGAGCCGGGTATCCGAGCGCTGCAGCGCGAAGGACTGGGAGGCGCGGTCATCCCGACTGCCTATGGCGGACTGGGGCACGGGCTCATGGCGTTGGTAAGGGTGTGCGAGACGCTGGGGCAGGAATGCGCCTCCACTGCGATCTGTTACGGCATGCATTGCGTCGGCGCTTCTGTCATTGCGGCGAACGCCACGCCGGACCAGCAAACGCGATTCCTGGGGCCAATCTGCGAGGGGCGTCACATCACGACCCTGTCCTTGAGCGAAGCCGGCACCGGCGCCCATTTCTATCTGCCGCAAACGACGTTGGAGGCGGTGTCTTCGGATGAATTCAGCCTGACGGGCAGCAAGACCTTCGTCACCAATGGCGGCCATGCCGATTCCTACGTGGTATCGGCAGTCGCCGCCTCGCCCGAAGCGCCCATCGGACAATTCTCCTGCGTGGTCGTCCCGGCCGACTCCAAGGGGGTCCGCTGGGGCGCCGAGTGGGATGGCCTGGGCATGCGCGGCAATTCCTCGCGCACGATGGAATTGCAGGGTGTGCATGTGCCGCGCAGCAATCTGCTGGGCAAGGAAGGCGACCAGATCTGGTACATCTTCAACGTGGTCACGCCCTATTTCCTGATGGCCATGGCCGGCACCTTCCTGGGCGTTGCCACCACGGCGCTGGACGAGGCCCGGAAACATCTGATCCGGCGCTACCACACCCATACGGGCTCGAGCCTGGCGCAGGCCTCGGTATTGCAGCATCGTCTGGGGACCCTGTGGGCGACGCTGGAGCGTACGCGCCAATTGACTTACCACGCCGCCGCCAGCTTCGATGCAGGTGAGCCGGATGCGCTCACGGCAATCATGGCGGCCAAGGTCGAAGTGGCCGATTGCGCGGTCACCGTGGTCAACGAAGCCATGACCCTGAGCGGCGGGATCGGGTATCGCAACGGCTCGCGCCTGCACCGCCTGCTGCGCGACGCACGGGCAGCCCACCTGATGTCGCCCACGACCGATATCCTGCGCGTCTGGATCGGCCGCGCCTTGCTTGGCCAACCTTTGCTGTCGGACTAGCGACATGGCCACTGCCCATTCGGAGCTTGGTGGGATTCTGCATCTGGTCGGCGTGGCGCCCGCGATCAATACCTTGTTGCGAAGCGCACTGGAGCCCGAGGTGACGGTCGAGGCAATGAGCAGCCAGGATCGGCTGTACCATCATTTTCAGGAAGGGTACCAGCCGGCCGATACCGTGCTGCTGGGCATGGACATCGAGGACCCGGTGCGCATTGCCCAGCGCATCCATACGTATGACCACCATGTTCCCATCCTGATCCTGACTGCGGCCTCACGCTGCGACCAGTTGAAACGCACGCTGATGTTCAGCCCTTTTCTGGGCAATGAGGTGGTGCCATGGTCCACCGCCGAGGTGGACGAACTGCCGTCCGTCATCCGTGATGCGGTGAATCGGCGGCGACAGCGCGTGCGTTACCTGAACACGATCTCGCGTGCGCAGATCCGGCTGGAAAAGCTGCCGCTGCTCCAGCCGGAGGCGACCTACTATCTGGATCAGCTGCTCGATCATGCGCCCATCGGCGTGCTGACGGTCGATCTGAACTGCGCCATCCTGACCATCAACCGTCAGGCCCAGACCATTCTGGGTGTGAGCGAGCGTGGCGCGCTGGGGCGGCCGCTGGGGGAACAGTTTCCGTTGCGCGAGCAGGGGCGCCTGGCCGCCTTGCTGCAGCAGGGGCTGAAAGGCATGGAACGACATAAGCCGGAAATTCTCGAGGTTGACGCCCGGAGTGGGGCCGTCCGCTTTCTGGAAGTCACGCCGGCACCGCTGGCCTACCGCACCGGCCAGCGCGGCGCCATGCTGATCTTGCAGGACGTGACCGACCGTGTGGCGGCGGAACGCGAGCGGCAACGTGCGGAAGACGACTTGCGCTATCACGCCACGGTGCTGCGTTCGTTCCATGAAATCAGTTCCGACCAGGAACTCAGCCTGGAAGAGAAACTGCACCAGCTGCTGAAACTGGGGTGCGAGCAATTCGGTCTGCCGAACGCAGTTCTGTCGCGCATCGACGGCCAATGTTTCCAGATCCTGGATTCCGTCAGCGACCATCCAGCGTACGTGGTGGGAACGAGCAAGGATCTCGATCAGACCTATTGCAGCGCCACGGTTTTCACCAATGAGCCGGTGGCGTTCGAGCATGCCGGCATTACCGAATGGCGACACCATCCGAGCTATCTTGAGCATCGCATGGAGGCGTATATCGGCGTACGTATCGTGGTCGACGGCGGATTATACGGAACCCTCTGTTTTGCCAGCCCCGCACCGCGCCCTTCATCGTTCAGCTCAGCCGACCTGGAAGTCCTCAAGCTGATGTCGCAATGGGTGGGCAACGAATTGCAACGCGAACGCGCCGAGGCCCACATGCGCAAGCTGTCGGGCGCGCTGGAGCAGGCTGCCGATTCGGTGATGATCACGGACCGCGACCGGCGCATCGAATACGTCAACCCGGCTTTCGAACGTCTGACCGGTTATGCCAAGGCAGACGTGATCGGCCACAAGACCTATTTCCTGCGTTCAGGCATGCACGACGAAGTGTTTTACCAGGATCTCTGGCAGGTGATAGAGAATGGCGGCGTCTATCGCGGTGTCCTGGTCAATCGCAAGAAGGACGGCAGCATTTTCCATGAGCAGAAGACGATCTCGCCACTCAAGGACGTGCAGGGCCGGATCACGCATTTCATCTCGACCGGCCACGACATTTCCGATCGGGTGAAAGCCGAGGAACTCGACCGCCAGCACAAGACGGAACTGGCGCACGTCGGCCGCCTGAGCGTCCTGGGGGAAATGACCTCCGGCCTGGCGCATGAACTGAACCAGCCCCTGTGTGCCATCACCACCTATGCACAGACATGCCTGCGCATCATCCAGTCCGGCAACTGCAAGCCGGACGATGTGCGCTACGGACTCGAGCAGGTGGTGAAGCAGGCCGAACTCGGCGGTGCGATCTTCCGTCGTCTGCGCAACTTCGCGCGCAAGGGTGACTTGCGCCAGCAGCGCATCGACCTGCGCGAGGTGATCCTGGAGGCCGCCAGTTTCGTGCGTGCCGAGGTGCAGCAGAACCAGGTTCAGCTGCACATGGATATTCCACGCCAGTTGCCTGTCGTCATGGCGGACCCGATCCAGATCGAACAGGTCCTGCTCAATCTTGTCCGCAACAGCCTGGACGCACTGTCCGACGTGGACGAGGGGCGACGGCAGATCACCATCAAGGCAGCTCGTCACGAGCGCCATGCGGTCAAGATATGCATCAGCGACAGCGGATGCGGCTGCCCGCAAGAAGTGGTGGATCGGCTGTTCGAACCTTTTTTCACCACCAAGGCAACCGGACTCGGCATCGGGCTGGGCATCAGCCAGAGCATCATCGATGCGCATGGCGGACGTCTCTGGCTCGAGGAAGGGACCGCGCCGGGGGCCACGTTCTGTTTCGTTCTACCTGGTTCCGGAGAGTCCCGACATGAAAAGTACCCAGTCCGGTAAGGCGACCGTTTTTATCGTCGACGACAACCCAGCGGTACGCGATGCGATCCGCTGGCTCGTCGAGCAGATCGGCCTCAATGCAAAAACCTTCGCTTCGGCGCGCGATTTCCTGACGGCTTTCCAGCCCGGCATGCGCGGTTGCCTGGTGCTGGACATCCGCATGCCCGGCATGAGCGGCATCGAACTCCAGGAAAAGCTGTCCCGCGAGCAGGCGCATCTACCGGTCATCATCGTGACCGGCCATGGCGACGTGCCGGTCACGGTGCGCGCCATGAAGACCGGTGCCTTCGAATTTCTGCAGAAGCCTTTCAATGACCAGGTTCTGATCGATGCCATCCAGGCCGCGCTGGGCAAGTACAGCGCAGTCTGGGAACAGGAGGACAAACGCAGCCAGGCCAACCGGAGTCTGGCGGCGCTGACACGGCGCGAGCGCGAGATCCTCGAACTGTTGCGCCGCGGCAAGCCCAACAAGGTGATTGCCGCCGAGCTGGATTTGTCCGTGCGCACGGTAGAGGGACATCGCGCCAACATCACGGAGAAGATGGGCGTCAAGTCCCTTGGCCAGCTGATCGAGTTGCTGCTCAAATCCGATCCGGACAACGTGCCCAACTGAATCTTCCCGAGACATATCCTGCCCCGAACGGGGCGCCACGTACCTGCAGCAATGTCCTGGCGCGGTTCGTCATCCGGATCCACTGCTAGATGCGCCAAGACCCACGTATTTCCACGTGTTTCATCGTATTTTTCCGGGTTACCCCGAGCGCATCCTGTCGGTATAAATCGCCTCAGATGGTGAGTTTGCGATTCGGCCTTCCCCTCCTTCGCAGGTCGATTTGCCGGCTCACCATCACCTTAAATCCACAAAACGAGGCATATAAAAGGAGCTACATCATGCGCAGTCTCATATTCGGTCATCTCGTCTACATGTATACGCCGCTCGGCATTCTGGCCACCATCGCCGGGATACTGCTGGGCGGTCCCTGGGTGTGGATCGGTATTGGCATCTTCGCCTTCAATATCACCATGGACACCCTCACGTCCGGCATTCACAGCAAAGGCGCGGCCGTCAACAAGAAAGGGCAGCCCGTCGGTTCGCCCGCCATCCTCAACCTGATGATGTACGCCCAGCTACTCAGTTTCATCGCGCTTCAACTCGCAGTGGTCTGGCGTATTTACCAGTATGTGGCCGGCGTTCCCATCGAAACCATGATGTGGAACGGTTACGCCTACCAGAACGGAATAACCGGTCTTGAGCTGGTTGCCGTCGTAGTGGGCGCCGGCATGCATCAGGGCCTGGGCATCATGTTCGGTCATGAACTCTCCCATACCAAGGGGATCGGCTTCCTGATCTCCCGGATGATGATGAGCCTCTCCGGCGCCGCCGCATTCTGCTACGCCCACGTCTACAACCATCACCTCGAACTGGGACGCGCCTGGCTGGGCCCCGAAGGCAACAAGATGATGGAAGACACGGATCCGGCAACCGCACCGCGCGGACGCAGCCTCTACAAGCACTGGGTGATCTCGACGATCGGCCAGTCCTATTTTGGTTACCGGACCGAGCAGCGTCGCCTGAAGCGTATGGGCAAATCCTTCTTCTCCTTCTCCAATCGCTGGATCCGAGGCTATCTGCTGAGCATCCCGACCGTGGCGCTGTTTGCCGGCGCCGGCTACGTGGCGGGCGGCCAGGACGGTGCGTTGCTGAGTTTGGGATGCATGCTGTTGATCTGGGCGATTTCCACCTTTGAACTGGAAGCGCTCAACTACATGGAGCACTACGGGCTGATCCGCGTGAAGGATCAGCCGATCGAGTATCGCCACTCCTGGGACAACGACAACGCTTTCACCAGTTGGGCCTTTATCGAGATCGGGCGCCAAGCCGATCACCATGACCGCGGCGAAACCCATTTCTGGGAACTCACCAGCGTGGGCCAACCCTCGTCGCCCGCAGGCGCACCCAATGCACGTATCGGTTACTACACCGAATTCGTGTTGGCACTGATCCCGCCGCTGTGGCACGCCGTCTACAAGAAGAAACTGGCGATCTGGGACCGCGATTTCGCATCGCCCGAAGAGCGCAAGATTGCCAAGGAGATCAACCGCAAGGTTGGCTACGAGGTCAATCCTGAATCCATCAGCGGCCAGCGGCTGGAAGTCAGCTACGCCCTGTAACCCCGAGTGCCGGCCACATCGGTGACCGGCATATAGAGCACGACATTGCGGCGGACTGCCGCGTATGAGGAGATCAACATGAACACCGAAGCCACACTTTACGAACGTCTTGGCAAGCGGCCTGGCATCGAAGCCATCGCCACCGACATTTTCAACAACCATGTCAAGAATCCAAAGGTCAAAACTCGCTATGCAAACAGCGACCCGGCCAATGTGATCCGCCTGGTAACCGAAATGTGCTGCGCCGGGTTTGGCGGGCCGGAGACCTATACCGGCAAGGATATGATCACAGCACACACTGGCATGAACATCAACGAAGAAGAATTCGTTGCGGTGTGCGACGACGTGCTGGCCGCACTCGACAAGAACAACGTGGGCAAGCGCGAGAAGGATGAAGTCCTTTGCATTCTGTATTCCTTGAAGAACGAGGTCGTCCACCTGTAATTGCACAGGGGTGCCCCAGCCGGCACCCCTAACGTTTCGCACAAGGAGTTGCATCGTGTTTGGATTTTTTGCTCGCAAGGGGCCCCATCGGGCTCGTATCACCACCAGCGGCGACACCATCGAGGTCGGCGCCGGTGACAATTTGCTCAAGGCGGCGTTGAACCAGGGTCTGGCCTGGCCACATAATTGCCGGGTCGGCAGTTGCGGGCAGTGCCGATGCCGCTTGGTAAGCGGCAAGATCAAGCCGCTCAACGATTTCAGCTACGTCCTCACCGGCGAGGAGATGGATGCCGGCATGATCCTGGCCTGCCAGACCAGCCTGCGTAGCGACGTCGAGATCGAGGTCGCCCTGGACAAGCCGGCAATCGCATTGTCGCAGCCGAAGAGCGTGGGTGGCGTGATTGCCCAAGCGCGGCCGCTGACCCATGACATCCTAGAGGTGCGTATCCGTCTCGATGAAGCCATGCCTGCCTACCTGGCAGGACAATATGCCGAATTGTCGGTCCCTGGCCTGATTGAGAAGCCGCGTTCCTATTCCTTTGCCAGCGCACCCGAGAACGAGCAGTCCGGCCATGTCAGCTTTTTCATCCGACATGTGCCTGACGGCGAGATGACCAGCTGGCTACATACCGCCAATCAGGAAGGACAACGGGTCAGCGTCGCGGGCCCCTATGGCTCCTTCTGGCTGCGCGACTCCACGGCGCCCATGTTGTGCATTGCTGGCGGCAGCGGCATGGCACCGATCAAGGCCCTGCTGGAGCAGGTGTCGAGTCAGGGCTTTCAGCGACAGGTCACCTATGTGTTCGGCGCACGCACGCGCGACGATCTGTATTGCCTGGATGAGATGAAGCAGATCAAGGCACGCTGCAACGGCCACTTCAACTTCATTCCGGTATTGTCACGCGAGCCGGACGACAGCGACTGGAGCGGCCTGCGCGGCCACTGCACCGATATTCTGTCACCCGATGCATTTGACTTGCCGAACAGCCATGCCTATCTGTGTGGGCCGCCCGCCATGATCGATAGCGCGATTGAGTGCCTGAGTCGTGCCGGAGTGAAGTCTGAGCATATTTTTTACGACAAGTTTATCGACGCATCGCATATGCAGGGCGGGCGCGTTTAATTGTTTCGAAGGTTCTAAGCCAGTTCAAATGGTGCATCAGTACCAGTCGGGGACATAAGTAAATTCCCTGATTCAACTACAGGCTCGTCCCTATAGACGGGCCATCATCGTCAGCGCGTTAATGGTGTAGGGGTTTCATGTGCGTTCTACGTGAAATTACGTGGAATCCCTGCACGCGATTACGAGCGCGTCAAAGCAGCAGCTGCGGCTGAATGTGCATCCTGGCCGCAAACATTACATCAAAAAATGCGGAGAGCTTTTTTACAATATGAGAATCATACGGTTTCTTATCGCATTGCTCTGCTTGATCCCGCTATACGCACATGCGATAGAAGAAGATTCCTTGTTGGATCCTCAAGAGGCTTTCAAGTATTCAGTCAGAGTATTGGATGCACAGAGCATTGAAACTCGCTTCCAAGTCGCGAAAGGCTATCACCTGTATCGCGACAAGGTGAAGTTTGAAGTGACGACCAAAGGCGTTGAGCTTGGATCGGTACAGCTCCCTCCAGGAAAGGTCGAAGAAGATGCCATCTTCGGTCGTACGGTGGTCTACCGTGATGATGTAAGAATCAAACTTCCCTTAAACCGTATAGATCCCGATGTTGGGGAAATCACCTTAAAGGTCGTTTCGCAGGGCTGTGCCGACGCTGGGGTGTGCTATCCCCCTCAAACGCACGAAAGCCAGCTCGATCTTCCTACTTTGCCGGGCAGGAAAGGAGCGGGTGTCTCCAGTCAAGGCGGTACGCCCTTACCCTTGCTGGAAGGGAAGGTGGCATCCGATCCAGGAACTGCCCTGATCAAGTCTACGCAGTCCGAATCTACGCACATTGAGAACCTGTTCAGAGGCGGAAGCTTTTGGCTGATTGTCAGTTTCTTCTTTGGAGCCGGACTGTTGTTGGCGCTGACCCCTTGCGTATTCCCTATGATCCCGATTCTGTCTGGCATCATCGCGGGCCAAGGACAGCAACTGACCAAAACCAGGGCATTCGTGCTCTCGCTATCCTATGTGTTGGGCATGGCGATTACCTACGCGCTTGTCGGCATCGCCGCAGGCCTATCGGGCAGTCTTCTTTCTGCCGCTTTGCAAAATCCCTGGGTATTGGGTTCCTTCGCACTGGTCTTTGTCGTGCTCGCATTCTCGATGTTCGGTTTTTATGAGTTGCAATTACCGAATGCCATTCAGAGCAAGTTCTCGAACGCAAGTAACAAAATGAAAGGGGGCAGCACCATCGGTGTATTCGTGATGGGTGCGCTCTCGGCCGTGATTGTCGGGCCTTGTGTGGCTGCCCCCTTGGCCGGTGCATTACTTTACATCGGACAGACACATAACGTATGGCTTGGTGGCTCGGCGCTGTTCGCCATGGCGCTCGGTATGGGCGTGCCGCTAATCCTTGTGGGCATATCCGCAGGCGCTCTACTGCCTAAAGCAGGTGGCTGGATGCACACAGTGAAGAGCTTCTTTGGTGTATTGCTGCTGGGCGTAGCTATTTGGCTCATCTCACCAGTCATTCCTGATGTTATGAATATGTTCCTATGGGCTGCACTCTTGATTTCCTCCGCGATTTATCTTGGTGCAATTGATCCTTTGCCTGCAAAAGCGGGGGGTTTCACCAAGTTTTGGAAGGGCATTGGCATCATTGCATTGATAAGCGGCGCGTCTATTTTGATAGGCGCTTTGAGTGGTGGCCGCAATATTTTGCAGCCACTGGCCAACTTGAGTGTGAGTGTGGCGGGTGCCGATTCAGACGCGAACGCCCATGCATCCATGAAGTTTGTGCGCGTCAAGAATGTCGCCGACCTGGAAAGCCACATCAAGCAATCCGGTGGAAAGCACATAATTCTGGATTTTTATGCCGATTGGTGCGTTTCATGCAAAGAGTACGAGAAGTTTACCTTTAGCGATCCAAGAGTCAAAGAGAAACTGGCAACTGCCGTGCTTCTCCAAGCCGATGTGACAGCCAATACCGATGCGGATAAGGAGTTGCTTAAGCGTTTCTCTTTGTTCGGACCTCCTGGAATCATCTTCTTCGACAAAATGGGTGGCGAGCTTAAGGCGTCCCGTGTAGTGGGTTATCTCCCTCCCGATAAATTTCTAGACAACCTCAATACGGTTATTCAGTAGATAAATTTCGAAGTAATGCAAATTATTTACAGGAGGTCGATATGTACATGCGAACACTGTAATTATTCGGTTTGTAGTGCGTAATTGGAGGTATGCCTTATAAATTCGATACCGGTCACAAGGTATGGAATTCTTGCTGTCAACGATAAGGAGCACAAAATGAAAATGAAATCATTTCTTGCAGCGTTGTTTTTTGCGTTTAGTGCACTGGCCGTAAATTTCCCTGTTTATGCAGCAGATGCTCCAGAAGATACGGAGGCGTTGAACGGGTTACATGAGGTTAAAGTGATTTTCGATATCACCACCGGGGATGCAAAAAAACTCCTGTCTCGTTTAGGGCTCATTGAAGAGACGCGTGATGGGATGTTGAAACAAGGCGTTACGCCTCATTTTGTTCTTGCCTTCCGTGGACCCGCAAGCCTGTTTATCCAGAAAGATCAGAGCCGGGTCAAATTGGAGGATGTCGAGCTGATGGAGAAAATTCAACTGAAACTTAAAGAGATGAGCAAGGACAAGAGTTTCAGCCTTGCGCAGTGCGCGGTAGCCAATCGCTATTTGAAGATCAAGAACGAAGATACCATTCCTGAAGTTCATGTAGTTGGCAATAGTTTCATCTCGATGGCGGCATATGAAAACAAGGGATACGCTTATATCCCGATTGATTGAAAGACATAAACATGGCATTGGGTAAATTGCAGTTAATAACAATTGCCGTACTGGGTCTCGTCTCGACTTCCACCATTGCCGATGATGGTGGAAGCAAGATTCAACACCTTGTCGATCCAGTGACCAGCATTGAGTCCTGGGTATTGCATGACAAGGGTTTTGAGGTTGAGTTGATCCAGATCAGCCCGGATCAGGCACGCGGCTTTTTTCTTGCGCGTGGCTTCGATCGGAAGAATGCGGATTTTTATGCGGAAAGTTGCGTGCTGGCGTTAAGAGTGCGGAATAAATCGCCGGAGACCATTTCGTATGATTTGGCCAATTGGCGATATATGACGGCAGATGGCGTAAATCGGAAGCTGAAACTTAAAGACAAATGGCTGCATGAATGGCAGCAGCGCGGCGTTTCCAAGAGCGCTCAAATCGCTTTCGAGTGGTCGCAGCATCCGCTCGCGCAGACACTGGATCCCAAGGACTGGAATCAAGGCATGACTACATACCAGATTGCCCACGGCAGCGTGTTTGACTTGACTGTGAAATGGAATAGAGGAGACAAGCAGTATGTGGATACAATTAAGGGGGTTCGCTGTGCAGATTAGTGCGCTTAGACGTATTCTGTTCACGTTAGCAATCGTTTCCGGCCTGCTGCTTAACGCTAGAGTTGGTTTGGCCGCCGACGAAGAGGCTTTCAGCCCTGTTTCGGGCAATCCGGTTGCGCCAAAGCTTACATTGCATGATATGGACGGTAAGCTGGTCGATCTTAAGCAACTAAAAGGTAAAGTGGTTATCGTCAATTTCTGGGCGACATGGTGCCCGCCATGTCGGGCTGAAATGCCTTCCCTGCAGCGGCTTTGGAAAAAGCTAGGCGCATCGAAGATTCAGATCGTGGCCGTAAATGTGGGAGAAGATGCCGATACCGTCCTCGGTTTCATGGGGACGCTGGACGAGTCGCCCACCTTCCCGATTGTGTTTGACAAGGATAGCGCCACTTTGCGTGCCTGGCCGGTCAGGGGCTTGCCCACGACTTTTCTGATAGACAAAAAAGGTCACATTGCTTATCGGGCAATTGGCGGTCGACATTTTGATAGTCCCGAGAATATTCATTTTATAACCGAGCAGATTGAGGGTTCAAGTACGGGGAAATAATTCCTCTTGATGAAATAAAGCGAATACAGAACTCATGCGAGTTCTGTATTCGTGCGTTTCAGGTGCGGCTGTTCAGAGGCGTTGCACAGGAGAGGGATAAGGGCCCGTTCTATCAAGTTGTTCAGATATATGTTTGTCTGTGCCTACCGTGGTATGCAGGGGATATCAGGATGGCTTCGATTCTCTGCTATGGGTTTAACCATATGCTTGCTATTGTGGGCATTACGAAGTGTCATTTTACTGTGTTGCTTTTGTGACATTTTGGTTTTTCCTTGACCCGTCTCCGTAAGCTGTAAGCCCGTTTGTATGGGCTTTCCACGTAATTTCTTCGAGATGGTTAGGAATTTGCTTGTGTCAGTGGATGAGGGCTGCTTTGACGGTTCCAGCCTACCCCGTTCCGATCGGAGCAATGCATGCAACTTATCGCCCATTCTTCTATCTGGGCATTACTGATTGCCGTTCTGGCCCTGATGGGAGGGCTGGTGCTCTATGTGAGTCATCTCAACCGGAGGTTGCGCCATTCCAAAAAGGTGCTGGAGATGGAAATCGGCGAACGGCGCCGAGCTGAAGAAAAGTCTGCAGAGAACGAGAATAGGCTGCGCCAGATCATCGCATCCGAGCCCGAATGCGTGAAATTGCAAACTCAAGACGGGATCCTGCTGGAAATGAATCCGGCTGGGCTAACCATGATGGGCGCCAATCAGTCAAACGAGATCATCGGGACTTCCGTATACGATCTCATCGTGCCGAAATTTCGGGACGAATACCGTGCGCTGACCACACGTGTCTTTTCCGGCGAGTCTGACGCCATGGAGTTTCAGATCATCAGCCTGAGGGGCCGCCGTCTTTGGATGGAGACCCATGCCGTACCTTTGCGTGACGGACGTAATCGAGTCATTGCCCTGCTTGGCATTACACGTGATATTACCGTGCGCAAGCACGCAGAAGAGGAAATCCGCCTGCATTATCGTGAACTGGCCCATGCTTCCCGGGTGAATACCATGGGTGAGATGGCTTCCGGTCTGGCGCACGAACTGAATCAACCCCTTGCGGCCATCGCCAACTACTCACATGGGTGCCTGCGCCGCATTCGCTCCGGTACAGGCACGGTGGACGACCTGACACGTGCCATCGAGCAGGTCTGCAGCCAGGCAGACCGAGCCGCTGAAATCATCAGGAGTTTGCGGAGCTTCGTGAACAAGGAGGACAGCCCCTTCAGGCCGCTGGAGCTTAAGACCATCGTGCGCGAAGCCATGCTGATCGTGGGGCCGGAAGCGTACGCGCATCAGGTGGACGTCACGCTTAAATTTATGCCTGACATGCCTAAAGTGCTGGGCAATGCCATCCAGATCGAGCAGGTGGTCCTGAATCTCATACGCAATGCGGTCGAGGTCATGGACGAGATTCCATTCATGCTGCGCTACCTCGAACTGCACACCTTTATGGAAGACGACCTGGCCGTCGTGGAGGTGCGCGACACCGGCCCCGGTCTGCCAGCTGAGATGCTGGCGCGCATGTTTGATCCTTTTTTCACGACTAAAGAGACGGGAATGGGGATGGGCTTGGCGATCTGCCGGTCGATTGTGGAAGCGCACGGTGGCAGCTTGTCTGCCTTCCCAAATAAGGAAGGCAATGGGCTGACTCTCCGTTTCACCCTGCGTCTGGCTATGGAGGAAATATCTCATGAATGATCGGCAGCAAACGGTCTTTGTAGTAGACGATGATCAGGCGGCACGTGAGTCATTGCGCTGGCTGCTCGAGTCGGTTGGCCATCAGGTGTGTTGTCCTGCTTCGGCGCTTGAATTCCTTGAAAGCTATGACGGTAGTGTGCCGGGATGTCTGGTCCTGGATGTCCGTATGCCCGGTATGGGGGGCCTGGAATTGCAAAACCACCTGCTCGAACGCGGCTGGTGCTTGCCAGTTATCCTCGTCACAGGGCACGGTGATGTCCCGATGGCAGTACGCGCGATGAAAGCGGGAGCAGTCGATTTTCTCGAGAAACCCTATAACGACCAGGTGTTGCTTGAACGTATTCAACGCGCGCTTGAATTATGCCGGCAGCGTAGCCATGACCACGAGAAACTGGCCGAATTTCAGGCCAGTTTTCAGAGTTTGACGTTGCGCGAACGGGAGGTTGCCGCACTCGTCGTGTCCGGCAAGGCGAATAAAGTGATTGCCATCGAACTGGGGTTGAGCCCGAAAACCATCGAGGTCCATCGCGCCAATGTCATGTTCAAGATGCGCGTGAAATCATTGCCCGAACTGGTGCAGATATGGATGCGTCTGGAAAAGTCGAGTTTAAGTCAGGAATAGAGCGTCCACTTCTCGTACACGAAGAGCGAATATGTGCCGGTTTTCGGGGTCGCGTTGGCCTGTGGTAATCCGGCTACCGTTTCTCCTTTCAGGCGTGGAATAAGGCCATGGCATAACTGGAGTTTCGGGAACGCCCTATATTGCCGACGACGTCTCTCTGCGCCTCAGTAGCCAATGGAACTGATTTGACGGCGCATTGCCCTGCTTGGGCAGGAGGCATCAAGCGGTACAGCGATGCCATTGGCCATTCTTGATTGTATTTGCTGCACCACGCCTCGATCACCGCCATTGCATCGGTCAGGCTGACAAATCCATTCGATCACCGCCATTGCATCGGTCAGGCTGACAAATCCATGCTCATTCAGGCACACGTCGTGTATACGCCCGTTGCCTTCTGCAAGAAACATTGAACGGTGCTTCCGTGAATCGCTACGTCGTGTCCAATCTCTTTCACGATCTGGATCCGGTCCCAATTTCAGGGGCTATTCAAATCGAGAGACCAACGTGGGTCTAGGTGTATTCCCTAATTAATCTACATACTGGTACCAATAGACGGTTGTTGGTATCTGCGCATTTAATGAGGACATGCGTAAGGGAAACTACGTGGTCCATTGCACGTGATTTCGTTTGCATCAGGCAGCAGGTAGATGGAAAGCCGATTGCAGTCACTGCGCTAAAAAAGCGAAGTGTGATTTTGAAACATGCAAATCGCGAGATTTTTTATCGCGCAATCCGTTTACTAAAAATACGACCTAATAAAATTGCGGAGGTTGAATGGAAGCATCCTGGTGGAAAAGCAGCAAGTTCTGGCTGATGTGGGTTGGCTACATCATTGCAGTGGCCGCTTGGTACGCGAGTGTCAAGTGGTTGCCGCTTGATTCATTCAATCGTCTGCCCGATCCATGGTCGGTTATAACGGAGTGGTTTAGTCCTGAACCCGTTTATGGGGTATCCATTTTTACCCCGATCTACTATCAGCATATCTTCTACAGTGTCTATCGAGCGACGGCCTCATTTGTTCTCGCAGTTGTACTGGGCGTTCCACTGGGTATCCTGATGGCGTGGAGCCCAAAGTTTGATGCATACGCATCCGCACTCGTGGGTCTGTTACGCCCCATCCCTCCGCTTGCTTGGATCCCGTTGGCGATCCTCATGTTTCCTGGAATTGAGCTGGCAGTTATCTATGTGACGTTCCTGGTTGCGTTTTTTGCCACAGTCATGAACACCTACGTTGGTGTCAAATCCATTGATCCGGATTATTTCAGGGCGGCCTTGTCGCTGGGCTCCAAACCACGCGACATATTGCGTCACGTGATCATACCCGGGGCACTCCCCAACATATTTACGGGATTGCAGATCGCGATGGGCGCCGCCTGGTTCTCACTTGCTGCTGGAGAAATGATCGCGGCCCAGTATGGGCTGGGCTTCATGATTTTCGAGTCTTATAACTTGATCCAGTTTCCGACGATCGTGATAGGCATGGCCACGCTCGGCATTGCGGGCTTCATGAGCAGTGCAATCATTCGCGTAGTGGGCAATAAGCTCATGCGCTGGCGTGTACAGAGTTTTGGAATAGGGGGCTGATCATGGGAGCATCTGAAGAAGTCGTCAAGACAGTTAAGACATCCCAAACAGCGATGACGCCACGGCCAAATGAGGGGCGTCTTTCTATTCAGCATGTAGGTAAGATTTACGATCCGAACGGCGCACGCGTAGTTGCTGTTCAAGATGCGAGCATGGAAATCGAGCCGGGCGATTTTGTTGCAATTGTGGGCCCGTCCGGTTGCGGCAAGAGCACATTGATGAACATCATCGCCGGGTTCGACAACGTGACAGAAGGGCAGGTACTACTGGACGGACAGCCACTGGCTACCGCGACTACGCCGCCAAAGCCAGGTTCGGATCGTGTCGTTGTCTTCCAGAACGGGGCGTTGTTCCCATGGAAAACCGTCCTTGAAAACGTCATGTACGGGCCTGTGATTCAAAACATGATGACGCCTTCTCAGGCAGAGGAAAGGGCGATGGATCTCCTCGCCAAGTGCGGTGGCCTGAACAAGGTGGCGGCCTCCTACCCGCCCCAACTCTCTTCGGGTATGCAGAGACGTGTCGAAATTGTACGAGCCCTGATCAACGAACCGAAGATACTGTTATTGGACGAGCCGTTCCGTGCAATGGATACGGTCTCAAAGACCGTTATGCACCAGCATTTGCTAGAGATGTATCGGGTGTGCCGCAAGACGATCGTTTTTATCACACACGATCTGGAAGAGGCGATCTATCTGGCGGACAGGGTTGTCGTGATGACGTCACGCCCCGGTACGATCAAATCGATCATCAATGTGAAGCTGCCTAGACCGCGTACGCCAAACATGATGCTGAGCGCGGAGTATCTGGCATTGAAGGCCCAGGCGATCGCAGGTGTGCACGAAGAAGCCAAAAAGGCTTTCGAGCGCGGCGAACGTGAACACGCATAAGTGAGAACAAGATGAAAGCGGCTCAAGAAACCATAAAAACCCCAATCATGGCTCAAGACATCAAATCCAAATTCCGCTGGCCCCAGTTCAACTGGCGAGGAGCCATTGCCATCGTCGGATTTTTTGCTGCCTGGCATTTTTTTGTGAAGCTTGGCGTACCTGGATTCAAGGAGATCGCTGCTCCTTTCGATGTGCTTCAGACTTTCCTGACGCGCTATGTCAACAACCAGGAATACTGGAGTTCCTGGGTGTCGAGTTTCAAGCGTGTGCTGTATGGCTTCCTGATCGCGCAGGTGTTAGGGATTCCATTGGGTCTGATGCTTGGGACCCGGGAGGTTTTTCATAATCTGGCGTACCCCGTGATCGAAATCCTGCGGCCTATTCCTCCGCTTGCATGGGTGCCAATCTCAATTCTGTTCTGGCCGACTACGGAGATGAGCATTATCTTCATCTGTTTCATTGGCGCGTTCTTCATTATCGTGATCAATGTTCATGATGCAGTTAGAAGTATCAAGAATGAACACATTTGGTTAGCTCAATCGCTCGGCGCCAGCAGTGGCCAGATATTCCGTCGCATCATGATTCCTTCGGTGATCCCGTCCATTGCCGTCGGGATGACACTCGGCATCGCAGTGACCTGGAACGTTGTGATTGCGGCGGAAATGATATCGGGCGGAAATGGGCTGGGACGCCTGACCTGGGAAGGGTATGTCAGCCACACAGTCACGGTGGTCATCATCGGCATGATCAGTATCGGGCTAGCCGGCTATCTGTCGACGATTGTCGTCGACTATCTGGAAAAGAAAATGATGCCGTGGCGCGTCGTTCGTTAAGGGAGGCATCACGATGGAGACGATGGCACTAAGCGGAGAACTGGTGGCGACAGGCCTGCGCAAGTGGTACCACCCAAAAGGGCAGGCGCCAGTGCATGTGCTTGACGATTGCTCACTCAATATCGAACCGGGAAAACTTACGGTCGTAATGGGCACGTCGGGATGCGGAAAATCGACACTGGCCTATATCTTATGTGGTTACCTCAATCCGGATGGCGGGCAAGTGACCATGGATGGCCAGCTTGTTAAGGAGCCTGGATCAAGCCGCATCATGGTGTTTCAGGAAACGGCGCTGTGGCCATGGATGACTGTCCTGCAGAACGTCGTTTTTGGCCCGTTGGCCAGATCCAGCGTCAGCAAGGAAGTGGCTACCCAGAAAGCTCTGGAACTGCTTCGAAAGTTCGGCTTGTTGGAGTTCAAGGATAAATATCCAGGGCAACTCTCGGGCGGGATGAAGCGACGGGCAGAATTGGCACAAGCCTTGATCAACAGTCCTAAGGTCATGATTCTGGACGAACCGTTCAGAGGGCTGGACGTCATGACACGAGAGTTGATGCAGGAGTATTACATCAAGTTGTTCGAGGAAACCCGCCTTACGACCGTATTCATCACATCCGAATTGGAAGAAGCGATTTTCCTCGCGGATCGCATTCTGATTATGGGTGGAACACCCAGCAAAATCACGCATACGCTTGAGGTCGACTTGCCGCATCCGAGAACGTTCGATGTACTGGCAAGCGAACGCTATCTTGAAATCAAAAAAGAAGCTCTGGAAGTACTTTATGGGGACAGTATGCAGGACATTTGATCACTGCTTTTTCGTCAACCGCGAATAGGCGCGCGGTAAAAATTCGCTTCGCTAATTTATTAATTGTGGAGGAGAAATTATGAAAACAGTATTGAAATTGATGGCTGTCGGTCTTGTGGCTGGCCTGCTAATCGGCGGACAAACGACGGCACGCGCAGATGGGCCCGTGAATATTACCTACGGGTATCACCCCTACTGGACGGGGGGCTGGAGCGGCGTGATTATCAAGGAAAAAGGTTTGTGGAAAAAATATCTTCCGCCAGGGAGTACGGTACGCTTCGAGCCACAGCTTACGGGACCGCCCATGGTAGCGGCATTGCTCTCCAATAAAATGCAGATCGGCACAATGGGAGACATGCCTTCACTTGTTGCGACGACCAAATACAAGGTTGCCGATATCCGCCTGGTTTCGGTCCCGATGTATAGCAATGGACAGGTTTGCAACAAGATCCTGGTAAGGAAGGATGCACCGCAGTTCAAGGACTATAAGGAAGCCATGAAATGGCTTTCCGGCCGTCCGTTTGCTGTGCACCGGGGAACCTGCACAAACCGTTTCGTGGAATCTCTCATCGATCAGGGTGTCTTCAAACCGTCCGAAATCCTCAGCACCCCCATCGAAGTGATCGCCAGTAATTTTGAAGCCGGAAAGCTTGATGCCGCTGCGATGTGGGAGCCGCATGCCCGCAGACAAGTGGAGCTTGGAAATGCCCGGTATGTCGCTACCGGCGCGCCATGGAATGAAAGCGATGCGGACTTCACGCTGATGCGTCAGGACTTCATCGAGAAAAATCCACAGGCTGCTACAGGCTGGATCAAGGCTGAGATCGAGGCAGTTCAGTTCATGGCCAAGTATCCCAAGGAAACGGCTGAAATCATCGCGAAAGAGCTGACAGGCTACACTCCGAAAACTGCCTGGCTGGCACTGTATGAGGAAAATCCTGCTTCAATCGGTGGCGACCCGGTGAATTACGTGGGCAAGATGGTCTTCGACAAGGATGTCCTCAACCTGATGAACAAGGGATATGGATTCTTGAACAAGCTCAAGGTTACCGATACGCCCGGTATGCCGCCGCATCCCATTAATGATGGCCCCGTTAAGCAAGCCCTGAAGGAGATGGGCCTTACGGCCCCTGTGGCCGTCATCAAAGGTATGCCGGCAAGCGCATACAAATAATAAACACGGTGCGGTCGTGGAAATTTGATCTCGACCGTGCCGGTATTTTCATTTTTTTACGAGAAGAGCAGTGATGAGCAAGCATTACGCCACTTGTTCCTGGACACCTGAGGCAGGTTATCAGGCCAAGACACCTTATGGTGAAATCAAGATGTTTGAAGAAGATGGGCATCGTGCAGTCGAATTGATGTTACTCGCTGCTGCGGCCTGCCTAGATTACTTTCTGGCTGAATATGTACGTGAACGTAAACTTCCTGTGACACGGCTTCATGTGACTTGCGATGGTGAAATCAGTCCTTATCCGGAACGCGTGTCCGCGATCAGGACGACTGTCAAGATAGAAGGTGGGCTGAGTGAAGCAGAGGAACTCAAGATGGTCGGCATGTGCGAGCGTGCCTGTAAAGTCATGAACACGTTCAAGCATTCACCTCAAATCCATGTCGCCATCGAACACATGCCTGCATTGGCCCAGCAGTAGATCGGCACATTAAAAGGAGAAGTGAGATGATGCCTGCAGACTATCTATGCCATAAAGAACATCTGTGGGCCAAGCCACTAGGAGAAAACGTGGTCCTGGTTGGTGTTACCCACTATGCGCAGAACAACCTGGGTGAAGTTGTTTACGTGGAGTGTCCTAAAGCGGGTACCGAGATCCGTCAGGATATCGCTTTCGGAATCGTTGAATCGGTCAAGATTGTGTCCGATCTCATCAGCCCTGTATCGGGAACAGTGCTCGAAGTGAACGAACAGCTGACAACTGATCCATGTTGCATAAATCGTGATCCCTATGGCGAAGGGTGGCTTTTGAAGGTTCAACTTCCGGATAACGGTGGGTTGGGTGGATTGATGTCTGCGACAGACTATAAAAAATATACGTCCGGCTCAGACGACGCATAGTTTGTCGTCTGCCACTTTTCCCCGCTGTCACGGGGACCAGGTAGTCCGTTACTTTTTGCACCTAGTTTTTTCGTAAGCGTTGTGCCAGTCCGATATGTATAACTATTATCTGGACTTGTCAGATACGTTATTTCCAGGCGCTGGTCTGTAATGGCCGGTGCTGCCAGCGCAGTATTCGATATAGGCCGGCCGGCCAATATAAACCACCTTGAACAGCGCACTGAACTTCGGTTTACGTTTTCCGTGCTAGTTCTTATTGGCAGGCGCCGGCTCGAGATGGTTGGCCTCGGCGGCCTGTTTTTCACGACTCTCAATCTTACGTATTGCTGTTTTCGAGCGGGCCGGTGTCGCTCGTCCACTGCATCCGGAGCCTGAAAAAGTTTTCAACGCTCATTTCCGGATACAGCAAGGTTTTTTGCTGTAGAAATGAGATTCCTCTGTATAGGGATTGTACTTAAGTGGATACGCGCTCATCCGTATGTTTCTTTCCGGCGTAATGCCCTTTAATTCAAACTAAGGCATACGACGCCGTGTGCTAGGACTTCCACTTATTTAAAGGAGATCAAATATGTCGCAAGAGACCGTCAAAGCCGCCCTGATGCAATCGATAGCAGGCATCCAAGGCAACCCCGGTGCCGCCAAGGTGGTGTTCCGTGCGGATACCCAGCTGGAAGAGGATGTGCGCTGCAGCGCAAAAGTGCGCGATTTCGCTCCGATCATTGTTGATGAACCGCCCGATCTGGGAGGGGCCGATGCGGCAGCCAATCCGGTCGAGCTGTTGCTGGTCGCCCTGGGCGCATGCCAGGAAATCATGTACAGCGCCTACGCATCAGTCATGGGCGTACAGCTCAACAGCGTCAAGGTGAATCTGCGTGGCTATCTCGATCTGCGTGGCTTGTTCGGCCTGGATGCAGCCGTCCCGCCGGGCTATCAGAAGATCATTTTCGAAACTACGGTGGACAGCCCGGCCGATATAGAGACCCTGAAAAAGCTGGTGGAAACGGTGGAAAGCCATTGCCCGGTGCTGGATACCTTGGTGCGCGCCATCGAGGTCAGCGGCCAAGTCACCCTCAATGGCCAACTTATGGAGGTAGGCGCCGTGCCTGCCTGATCTGGAGAAGTCATCCACCCAGTGCCACATGGCCGGGCGGATGACGGAGGAGTCATAACATGACCAAACATATCGTGATTGTCGGCGGAGGCCCTGCAGGTTATGTGGCGGCGTCGCACGCCGCTGCAGAAGGCGCGCAAGTAACGCTGATAGATCCACATCCCCTTGGAGGAACGTGCCTGCATCGCGGCTGCATTCCGACCAAAACCCTGGTGGAAGTCTGCAACCTGCTCGACAAGATGCGCCGGGCCGAGTCCTACGGCTTACACATGTCAGGCACGGTAGAACCGGATTGGCCGGCGATACGTGCCAAAGCAGGCAAGGTGATCGACCTTCTCAATACCGGCATCAATAGCCTGATGGCAGACCGCCGGGTGGCCCATGTACAAGGACGCGGCCGCATACTGGACGGGCATCATGTGGAAGTGGCAGGCCATGGCGTAATCGAGGCCGATGCCGTGCTGATCTGTACGGGCTCCAGCCCGATATTGCCGGAAAGCTTTGATGCCGACCGTGCCCGCGTGGTGACCAGCGACGATTTGTTGCATTGGGATACCTTGCCGCGATTCCTGCTTATCGTCGGAGATGGCGTCGTGGCGTGCGAATATGCATTCATCATGAATGCGCTTGGCGTCCAGGTCACTCTGGTCGCCATGGGCGAGCGTCCCTTGCCCTTCATCGACAGCGACATCTCTGCCATCGTGCAGCGCGAAATGCGCCGGCGTGGAATCGAATTCATCAACAAATGCGCAGTGGAAAGCCTCATGGCCATTCCGGATGGTGTGGTCGCCCTTGCAGACGACAAGGTCGTGGCCAGTGCCGAACGCGTGCTGGTTGCGATCGGCCGGCGTCCCAACACGCAGGGCATGGGTCTGGAGGAAGCGGGCGTTGAACTCGGCCCTCGAGGCGAAATCGTGACGAATGGCTTCATGCAGACCTGCCTGGATGGCTTGTATGCGGTAGGCGACGTCAACGGCAGGCTGGCGCTGGCCCATGCCGCCTCGGCCCAGGCGCGCCTGGCGGTGGATCACGCCCTCGGCGTGGAATGCGCGCCGCTGGACGAATCGATCATTCCATGGGCTGTGTTCACCATGCCCGAGATCGGTTGTGTCGGCATGACCGAGCAGCGCGCCATCGAGACAGGGCATGCCGTCAGCGCAGGACGATTCGACCTGCGCGGCCTCGGCAAGGCGCAAGCCATGAGCGAATTGACCGGGATGGCCAAGGTGGTCGCCGACCGCGTGAGCGGGCGACTGCTCGGCGTTCATATCATCGGTGCCCACGCGTCTGACATGGTGCATGAAGCCGCCGTACTGCTCCGCCAGGGCGCCACCGTCCATGCTATCACCCAAACCGTCCATGCCCACCCCACACTTTCCGAAGCCATACACGAAGCGGCAGAGGATGCGCTGGGGCAGGCTGTACATAAACCTATGAAACGAAAAAAGACGCATCATGCCGAAGCATTATCCTGAAGACCGCCTCTACCATCGCGATGCCCTCTGGCTACGACTGCTGGAGAACGGCGAAGCCCTGATTGGAATCAATCACTATGCCCAGGACAGCCTGGGTGAAGTCGTATTTCTCGATTTGCCGCGCGTAGGCACGACCATTTGCCATGACACGTCCCTGGGTACGGTCGAATCTCGCAAGGCCGTGTCGGACATGATCGCCCCGGTCGATGGCACGGTACTGGAAATCAATACCCGGTTGCGCAGTGAGCCAACCTTGATCAACAGCGACCCCTATGGAGAAGGCTGGACATTGCGAATTCGCTTGACCTCGCCAGGCGAGACCGAGCATCTGCACGATGCATCGGCCTATCTCTCGCTCATGGGCTTGACCAATTGAAATGTCACTCTCCGAACCAAGGAACATGAAATGAATTTTACGACTCAGGAATTGATCGCCTACGCCAAGAGCCACATCGTCGAATGGGATGCGGCCACTGCAGCACGTGAACTGGCCGCCCGCCGTGATATCGTGCTGCTGGACGTACGCGAACCGGCCGAGTTCAACGAGGGATGCATCGGCAATGCCTGCAATGTCCCGCGCGGCGTGCTCGAATTCAAGGTCGACCCCAGCTACCCAGCCTGCGAGCAGGCTCTATTGGATCGCAACCTAGAGATCCTCGTGTACTGCAAAACTGGCGGACGTAGCGCTCTGGCCGCGCACACACTCAAGCAGCTGGGGTATGGCAAGGTGATTTCGCTTGCTGGCGGCATCGAATCATGGAAGGGAGGCGGCTTCAATGCCGCTGTGCCACAGGCTTACTGAGAGTCTCCGTGCTGCTGGGCAAAATGTCACGCTGGAGGCATTGGGGACTTCCAATGATCCAGGCGAACGACGGGCAGGGATACCGGTCGGGCAGGTCAACCGAGTGGTGTTTGCTCAGCAGGTGGGAACCAGCCCGCTGTATTGGCTGATCGGTATGCAGGCGATTTTTTCGCCGACTGCCTGGCGATAGCCGCCGGGTCCGAAACGGGTGATGAGGTCTGCCTTGTAGGTTGTGAAGAAACGTTTGATGTAGGCCATGCCCATGATCCCGTCGGCGGACAGTTCGTCGGTGCCCGGGTCATAGACCAAACGGATCGGCATCAGGGGCATGGGGGCCGGCCCAATCACGACCTTGGCGCCATCGGCGGGATCGTACACACTGCCATGCGCGCAGCACACGATTCTGCCGGGACCGCCGGCCAATTCGCTACCGCTGGCTGCATAACGCAGATAGGACACCTTGGGTTGAGGATAGCTCATCTGGTGGGTGCAGATGGCCACGAAGGCCACGAACTGTCCCCTGGGACCTACTCCTCCCTGCCAGTGGTAATCGCCCTCTTCATTTTTCAGGGCGATATTCGGCTTGGTGGGCCGATCTCCCAGATTGATCAGGAAGCAGGGCACGCCCGCGAGTGGGTAGGAAAAAACCAGCGCCTCGCCGGTGGGGATGACCGCTCCTTTGAGCGGGGCGCCGGATTGGTCGGTCAGTTTGGCGGCGGGAAATGCTTCGAAGTCGGCAGCAACAGCCATCTGGCCCCAGTTGGCTGAAGCCAGCGCAGCACTACCCGCGCACACTTTCACGAATCCACGTCTGTCCATCTTGTTTTGTTCTCCCGCAGGAAAAACCGCCCCGAAGGGCGGTTGTATCGATTACCGGCGAGATCCGGTATTCCGGATCAGGCGTTAAACATATCGCGATAGATACCGCGTGCCCATTCCAGCGTTGCCTCGCCTTTGGCGGCATCGCGGTTCTCGAAGGTCTTGGTGTCCTTGGAGAAGCCCGTGATGATGTCCTTCTCGGTGCTGTAGTCGTAGCCGGCATCGACGCTGATGGCCTCCATCGGGTTGGCATTCACCATCGAGTAGCAGATGGTGCGCGGACTGACCCAGGAGATTTCCTTGCCTTGGGCGCGCGCCGCCAGCACCTTGGCGATGAAATGGCCTTCGGTGTTGGAGGTGTTGGCGCTCTTGGAATAGGGATGCGGACGCGAGTCGCCGGTCACGTAGACATGGGGGTCGCCGATGATGTTGTAGAAGCGGGTGTCGATGTGGGCTTCCTTCTGGTTGCTCTTGCTCGATGGCGCCATCAAGCCGAGATGTTCGATCAGCGTGGAACCGCGTACGTTGGCATAGATGGCCGCGTCGTCGAACTTGTATTCATCGAATTCGGTCTTGATGATTTTCCTGTCCACATCGACGCCCGTCACTGCCTTGGACGGCAGCCATTCGATGTAATCCCGGTACAACTCATTGAAGGCCGCATGGAAGCCATCTTTCTTGATGGTGATTTCCGGGTTGGCATCCAGCACCAGAACCTTGCCCTTGACCTTGTTCTTTTTGAAGGTCGAGGCGAGCAGGCAGGCGCGCTCGTAGGGGCCGGGCAGGCAGCGGTAATTGCCGGACGGCACGGTTTGCACGAAGACGCCGCCCTCGAACTCCTTGACCTTGCGATGAATGGTGACGTGTTCGGTAGGCGAGATGAAGCCGCCCGGGTAGATCTGGCGCAGAGCGGCCATCGTGTCCACGTCCGTTACGCCGATCTTGTCGTAGTCGTATGAGATGCCGGGTGCCAGGACCAGGAAATCGTACTTGATGTCACCTTCGTTGGTGGTCAGGGTCCGGCTGGTCCGATCCAAACCGGTTACCGTCGCGTTGAAATAGGTGTAATTGTTGTTGACGGCAGCGTCCAGGAAGCTGTGGTCGGCCAGAAACTCCAGGTTGATGAGACCGGCGTACCATAAGTTGCTGGAAAAGCAGGACGAATACATGTCGCGTTTTTCCACCAGGACCACGTCAAATTTCGGATATTCCTTCTTGGCGTATTTGGCGATGGTCAGGCCGGAGGTCCCTCCGCCCACAATGACCAGGCGCGGGCCCTTGGCTTTCGGGAGTGCCGCCATGGTGCGGGTGGCAACCGCGGGTGCGGCGTTGGCCACGGTCGATCGCGCTGTGCCGGCAAGACCCGCTGTTCCCGCAGCGAACATGGCGCCGCCCATTTTCATGAAATTACGTCTACTGTTATTCCCTTTCATTCTTGTTTCCTCCCAAAAGACGACAAGTAAATGCTCGGCGTCCGGACACCGGAACCAAGCTACGCAAGCTGCTAGGGGCAAAAAATGCGGGCCCAGATGGGCCCGCCAAAATTAACGGGCAGGAGGAGTTATAGGAGAGGCCGCCCGTCAAAACAAAATCGATCGCTCATTCCATTTGCAAGGCTTTCGCCGGACACGCCGCAACCACCTGGCGCACCTGTTCTTCCGTGGCGTTCTCGGGCTGGATCACGAACTTGCCGTCTTCCACTTTGAATACCTGCGGCAGCGTCTTGACGCAATTTCCGCTGTGACAGCAGGCTTTTTCATTCCAGACAACTTTCATCGTGCCTTCCTTTCGTTGATTAACCAGTCGAAACTCTTCATGAACAGTCTTTGCAGACCACGCCGTTATTCTGCGCGCTGGCAGGAAAATTCCTATCCGGGGAACTACCTACCCCCTGGCAGGAAATTACCTGCAAGTGGCCTCAGGCATCGGGGTCGTACATGTCATGGCGAATACTGTTCCGATTGGCGATCAGTTCGTCGATGCCAGGTTCGTCGTTGAGCGCACGCTTGATTGCGAGCTTGGTCGCTTCGTAGTTGGTGCGATAGAGATCTTTGTGATCAAGATTGGGATCGGTCGCGCAACGCGGATCGATCCATACCAGGCTGACGATGCACAGATCGTTGACCTGATCGCGCGGCAGGATGCCTTCGATCACGCAGTCCAGAACGGCGTCTGCAGTGGCCGCCTGGACCGTGCCACCGAACAGGTCGACGTAGGCCATGCTTTTCATGGTGACCTTGGGCACCATCAGGGTGGCGGGACGCACCTGCTGATTGCAGGCCCGGATGGCGAACATGCGGGTGTGGCCTGCGGTCTGTCCCATCATGTTGGCGAAGGCGTGTCCGACGGGTCCGTCGACGGTGCCGATCAGGATTTCCGGCATGGCGTCGGTGAACTGACCTTCCCGGGCGAGGATGGTGGCTTCGCCTGTTTTGAAAATGATCGTGTTGTGATCCATGTTTTTCCTTTCGACATTCAGTGCAGTTTGATGGTGGGTTTGTTTGGGGATTTGATGATGTTGGTGAGGGTGCCGAGTACGACTTTGAATAGCAGGCGGCACAGTCGCCGACCGCGAAGATGCGGGCACAGTCGATCAGGGCGACTCCGGCCTGGCCACGCCGACCAGGCGGTCACCCGAGCGTGTGATCAACTCGAGTCCCCCTGCACCGCCGCCGATCGCGATGATGCGGTGGGGGCTCTGCGGGTCGGGCAAATTCTTCTCCTTTATATTTCGAGAGGGGCCGGGATGGAATGGCGCCCAGTTCAGGGCTGGCTGGCGTTGATCAGGTCCAAGTATGTGTCGCTCGGATCTTGAGCCGGAACAGGCAGATTTTCTGGCGCTTGCCGTGCATCGCGCACTAGCGCGGCGACGTTGTCGCCAGTCAGGCTCTTCAGGAATGCAACCAGAGCAGATTTTTCCTCTGATGTCAGATTCAAACGCACTATAAGGGGAGATTTTTCGGGATTGTCGATTCCACCCTTGTCGTAGAAATCGACGACTTCCTCCAGCGTGCTCAGCGAGCCGTCATGCATATAGGGGGAGGTCAGTTCCACGTCGCGTAGGATAGGGGTCTTGTAGGCCCAGCTGTCTTTCGGGTTGAACGTGACTTCATAGCGCCCTACGTCAGGCAGTGGCGGCTCGAACGGCTTGAGATGCTTGGCATTCACGTCGACGAACACATTGGGTGCAAGTTGTACGCGATAGCTCTTGCGATCGGGAAACATGGTGCGTTCCCAGCCAAGCCCGGTGTTGTGGAATTTGTGATCGGTGAACAGCGCGCTTTTCTCGCCTACCGAGTGGCAGGTGACGCAGCGCCCCTTGCCCATGAACACCTGGAAACCACGCTGTTCCTTGGTATTCAGCGCATTCTTCTCGCCTCCGTAGTACCAGCGGTCGAAACGGGAGTTTCCGGAAACCAGAGTGCGCTCATAGCTGGCCAGGGCCTGACCAAGGCGCTCGGCATTGACCGGGCCATTGAAAGCAGTTTCGAATAGACCCTTGTATTCGGGCAGTTGGCGCACTTTTTCAACGACATAGCCGATCGACGGCATGTCCATTTCATTCTTGCTCAGCAGTGGACCCCAGATCTGGTCTTCCAGATGCGGTTCGCGTCCATCGTGGAACAGACTGCGCTGATAGCCCACGTTGAATATGGTGGGCGAGTTACGGCGATGGCTGCGGCCTTCGAGGCCAATCGCAGCACCCAGTTCGTGTGAGGTGAATCCTTGCTCGGGCACATGGCACATGCCGCAGGACATGACGTTGTTGTGGGAAAGACGTCGATCCATGAACAGGCGGCGTCCGAGATCGATTTTTTCTTGAGTCAGAGGATTGGATGCAGGAATGACGAGAGGCGGCAGACCCAGCGGGATGGGCAGATTGACAGGGGTGTCGGCATGTACGATTGGTGATAGAGAGGACAACACGCTGGCCATCGAGAGCCAGCGCAGGGCACGAATTACTTTCATGGCAGTTTTATACCTTCTTCCATTAACAAAGTGAGAATGTCGTTGTAGACGACGTCGGGTCCTAGATAGGAGGCGGTGTAGATTTCCCGGATGACATGGTTAGGGTCAATCAGAAAGACCTTCAGTACATGGCTTTTTGCGTTGATAGGCTTTAGGGTGACGGGGTCGACACCGACATAGACATCCTGGCCGTATGCATCCAGTATCGGGACAAGATCGCGTAGCGATGCCGTGGTGAGAAAATCCCACTGCACATCATGATTCCCGTGCGCATTGTCGCCTGCGTAGAGCTTGAGCACTTCAGGCGTATCGTGCTCGGGGTCGAACGAAACACTGACGAGACGAACTTTTCCCTTCAGTGCAGGTAGTGCCTGCAAGCGGCTCTGCAAATTGTGAAACACGAGGTAAGCATAGGGACATCCTGCCGGGTCGGCACAACTCGAGTAAATAAATGACAATAGCGTGACTTTGCCTCCGGTGAACTCGGATAGCGCGCGTGTTTTGCCATTTATATCCAGTACCTTGCCATCTGGCGCGGGTTTGATCGCATAAAGCTTGTAGCTACCAGGCGGATGGGGCTTAAAGTCCATGATCACCCCGGCTTGTTCGGTAATTTCCTTGGACTGATCGCCATCAGAAGCATTGGCGATGGAAGCACCAGTCAAAACCAGCGTCATGAGCACGGAAAAAAAACCGCCCCCCCGCAAGGGGAGGCGGAGAGCCCCAACAATGTAAGCGCTCAGTTTGGACATCAAATTATTTACCCTTCGGCTCGGTCAGTGCGAGCTTGAGGCTGTCCAGATTCTGCGATCCTGCAGCCAGCGGCTGCAACTTGCTCAAGTCGAGCGCCTGGAATTTCATGTGGTGGGCGCGACCGAGCTTCTCTTTGTAGAAGTCGATACTGAAGCCGAGCGTGAGTTTCTTGCCGTTCCAGTTGTACATCTTCAGGAACTGCTCGTCGTCCTTGCCCTTCTTGTCCCAGTTGCCCAGCAGGGAGGTGGTGAAATATACCCGCTTGCCGTCGAAGGATTGCGACACCATGTTGACTTGGGAGCCGATCTTCTTCGAATAGACTTCTTTCGGCTTCATCGGGTTGCTGAAATCGTAGAAGCGCGTCATGCCTTCCATCATGGTATTGACCCACAGGCCCTTGCCGTTGGCGGTCATGGAAATATCCACCGGCAACGGAACATCCGCGGGGTTGCCGATGGTGCCGACGTCGTACGACTGCCATTCACCTTGCTTGTCCTGCTTGATGACATACAGCTTGGAAGTCAAGGCGGTGGCGGTCACGGCCCAGTTGTCGCCTTTTTTCAGCGACCAGCGGATTTCCAGTGGCGCACCGGGCACATCGAAGATTTTCTTGGGCTCCATGGTCTTCAGATCCCATATGGCCATGGTCTTGCCAAAGTGCTTCATGGCGTCGGGATCCTTGACCATCTTGCCGAGATCCATCATATAGTTGTTCCAGCCGGTGAAGCTAGACGTCAGCAAGACGTTCTTCTGCGGGTTGATGCCGAGGTCATAACCATAACCATCGCCCATGACGCCGCCAATCTTGGTGGTGGGCATGTCATGCTTGGAAATCAACGCGCCCTCGTTGTTGTAAATGGCGATGCCGGTCACGCCGCCATGATCCTTGGTATTGGACAGGGCCTGTACCATCATGCGGCCGGGTAGTGCGTAGAAGGTGTGCGGACCGACATAGCCAGTCTTCTCGGCGAAATCTGTGATGGTCTTGACCAGCGTCGGCTTGGCCGGGTTGGTGTGAATGTCGAACACGAAAATCTTGTTACTGTCCAGAGCACCCGCCCACAGATAACGACGGTCATCGGTGAAGCCAGTATGGTGTGCTTCGCCACGGCCACCTACGGACAGGTAGTTGATCACTTTGCCATAGGTTTTGGAGCCAGGGCGCACGTCCACGGTTACGAGTTTGTCTGAGCCGTCGCCGACGCCTTCGACACCCAGTGTCCAGACATAGACTACATCTTCTTGGCCTTTGATGAGTGGCGTGAACGGCGAGTTACAGGTCTCATCCGCATAAGTAGTTGCCGGCAGGGTGGTCACACCCAATGCAACAGTGGCAGAAACGGCGGCCGCCAGGGCCTTCAGTGAAAAGCGGTTATTACATTTGGGCATATCGGTCTCCTTATCTTTGAACGGACAAACTCAGCGACGCAACGCTCTCTAATAGATCATGGATAAGCTAGAGCGAAGTTCGCGCCTTACGTTAAGCAATGCTCATGCCATGCATTCTTTTTCATATAAATCAAAATGTTCCGTTGTTTATATAAGGGTTTACCCTTATGTCTTTTGCGTATAAATAATTATCTTTCCGTGGATTGTTAGGGGTTTACCCTTAGTCCGATTGTTACTGAACGACTCGGGACGGTGTGACAATCTGTCTCACCCCCAGGTCACTATAGTAGTCAGCGCTTCACCGACAACAGATCAATGGAAGGAACCAGGCTGATTCGATGGGCGCCAAGCCTGGATATGGGTGCATTTTCCTGATAGACGAGAATGCCAATGATTTGGTTGCGGCAGGATGCGATGCCTTGCAAATTGCTGCCATTCGAGCGCGAGAGAATTCAATTCTTGATTTCTGCCGATGGATGACAAATTGCTTGATAGGCCCATCAAGCCGAATCAATCGCGTGGTATTAATAATTCCGGATGGCTAAAGTTGCGAATAGTTCGTCCCGTTCGACTGGCGTGCTGACTTTCGCGGCTCGATCTACAACTTCTCGCGACAGGTGACTGGAAAAAGTCCTGATGAAGTCGTAATGACAAGCGCGCAGGAACAGGCCTTTGCGGAAACCGATGCGGGTAATACTGGGTTCGAACAGATGGCTGGCATCCAGAAAACTGAGATCGCTATCATGGCTTTCATCTTCTGCCATCTCCGCCAGAATACCCACCCCAAGCCCTAGGCGGATGTAGGTCTTGATCACATCCGCATCGGTGGCGGTAAGCGCTACGCGGGGCGCGAGTCCGCGTCGTTGGAAGGCATCGTTGATATGAGAGCGATCGGTGAAACCGAACACATAAGTGAGAATGGGATATTCCCCTACTGCCTCCAGAGTTAATGGTTCAGCCATCTCTAGAGCATGTCCCCTGGGTACCACTACAGCGCGATTCCAGCGATAGCAAGGCAGCATGATCAGTTCATCGAAGAGATGCAGGGATTCCGTGGCGATGGCAAAGTCGATTCCGCCACTGGCTGCCATTTCCGCGATCTGGGCCGGGCTGCCCTGGTGGAGATGTAGGCTCAGTTCAGGGTATGTGCGCCTGAAGGTCCGGATGACGGGGGGCAGCACGTAGCGGGCCTGCGTATGAGTCGTGGCAATAGACAGTTCACCGCTACTCGGGTCACTGAACTCGAGTGAGACTCGGCGGATCGCCTCTATGTTGGCAAGCGTGCATTCAGCCAATTCCATGACTGCCCGTCCAGCTGCGGTACATCCAATAAGTTGGCGTCCAGCGCGTTCGAATAGAGGTACGCCCAATTCTTCCTCAAGCAATCGGAGTTGTTTACTCAAACTAGGTTGCGACTTGAACAGCCGTTCAGCAGCGCTGGTGACATTGAACCCGCTGTGGGCTAGCGCTAGAAGATAGCGTAGCTGTTGTAACTGCATGGGCCACTCCTCTGGATAACGGTAACAACATAGCGCAATTAGCGCCAATCTCCGGTGACCATAGCTTTTAGCCATGGGACCATGGCCAAGCGTGATTTCACAGTACCGCTGTAGTCCGTTACCTTGCAAACTTGAATTCATGAGCAAGGAATGGGCCATGAGTATTATCCTGATCACACAACCCGTTGCAGGCGATATTTCCGACTGGTTCGACGCCGATGGTTTCTTTGCCGAACCCCATCTCTGGGAGCGTCAAGTGGCGGTACGTATCGCGCTGGAGGATGGCATTCCTGTTCTTACCCCCAAGCACTGGGACGTGATTGACCATGTGCGCAGCCACTATTTCGCACTGGGTAGCTTGCCGGTGATGCGCCTGATCTGCCGGGCCACCGGATTGGATCGCCACAAGGCCCACAAACTGTTCAGCAGTTGCAAGATATTGTGGCGGGTAGCCGGTTTGCCCAATCCTGGGGGAGAAGCCGCTGCCTACATGAACTGACGTACGTTTTCTTGAGGGCCTCTTTCGTGCCTTGGCAGCAGGCTCTCAATTATTGCGAGGTTATCCTGCGGATCTACAATTTGCATTCCGGATGGCGTTAGCGATCGGGGGCGATTGGGCATTGACGAGCACACAGAAATTGGCGCCAGGGCAAACTATTATGTGGTAGTAGGCCGATGTTTGGGTTTGCCAAGCCGGGGTTTCGTGCCGTTTTCCATATAGAGAACAGATCGGCTTGGTTCAAGCTGGCGAGCATCAGATTCTGTTCGTGCGTACTGAGGACCTCGCCGAGGTGTATTGGCCGGCCAAGTCGGCCACCGCGTTCAACGGGTCGGCAGTGATGTCGCCCGGCGCGATACCGGTCTTCTTCAGCGAGCAATACCATACTGGTGTAGTGGTCAACTCTGTTTTCCAATGCCTCGGTGTGTGACGGACCTGATCCAGCAATACCTGGCTGATCAAAGTTTTCTCGCTCGGCTCGAGCGTCTGTCGGCCGACCTGTACCTTGGTCGGCGAGGTCGAGAAGCGGGCTTGGGTGTAATCTGATGGCGTTCTTTCCTGAGTCGTCGGCGGCAGAAGCCTATGTACGCACGCACGGCATCATGCTTTCTGGACTCGAGGGAACTGTATTTCCGCTCAACAGCGCCCAAACCCTTGCCGCTATCCGTCACAAGAATGGGCATCGCGCGCAAGGATCGGCTTGAGCACCGCCCCGATTGCCCCTTATCTGACTTCTCCAACACAAAGCCAGTCGTTCGCGGTGCGGCCCCGGCAAATCAGCTCAGGAATCTTTCACCGGACAGGCCGCTTTTTTCAGCTTGCTGCCCTGCTTATGGGGCATGCGCGTCATTCCGCATTTCTTTATTTCTGGACGGTTCAAGAATACCGTTTCATCCACTCGGGGAACGCCCGGCAGACTGACCACCTGTAGGGTGTTAGTCTCGCTCAAGGAAGCGATAAACGTTGAGGATAATTGTTTCGTCCCCGCAAGAAAGCCTCTCTTACCAGGCCATCTGGGCGCACTACACGAGGCCGCCAGTGATTCAGTTCAGGAGGATGTAGCAAATTTGGCGCACACTGTTTCAAAAAATACCTTGATCGTTACAGGGTAAAGGTTATTTTGAATGAGTGCCTCGATCGGGCATTCACTCTTTTTATTATGACAGACGTGATTTTACGCATTGCGCGTGAAGTCAAAATTCATTTTTTAATGCCTGGCACGGCCTATGCTTAACCTTTTTTAAAAAATGTTTTTACCTTGCCACACTCATAGGAGACAAGAATGTCGCGTAATGAAATTGCATGGAAAGAGCAGCCCAAATTTCCGTCTACTCATTTTGTAGATACCCGGATTTATACGGATAACGAGATCTTCCGTGAGGAGCAGGAAAAGATTTTCAATAAATGCTGGATTATTGGCTGCCACGAGTCGGAATTGCCCAACGCGTTCGATTACCGCACTTTTCATCATCCTGGCGGGGCACAGCTCTTTATGATCCGCGGCGAAGACATGAAAGTGCGCGCCTTCTACAATATCTGTCCGCATCGTGGCAACACGCTCCTTTACGATCCTGTCGGAAACGCCAAACGCATCACATGTATTTTCCATGCCTGGTCATTCAGCCCGAAAGGCGATTGCACGGATATCCCTCGTGGCAAGGAAGGTTACCAGGAACGTTACGGCTGCAAAGACGCGAGTTTGCGTGAAGTGAAAAGCGAAGTGGGTTACGGGGGCTTTGTTTGGGTCAACGTGGACGACGATAGCTGCACACTCAAGGAATATATCGGCGATGCGCTGGGCATGATGGAAGAGAATCTCAGCATGCCTTTGGAAGTCTTTACCTATCATAAGGCGATCGTCAATACGAATTACAAGTTGTGGCATGACACGAACAGCGAGTTCTACCACGACTATATGCATTACTTCAACCGTATTACGGGAATGATGCAACCAGGCTACTTTGATCGCAAGTACAAGGGGTATCCGAACGGCCACGCATCGGTGGGTTCGATGGCGATTAAATACGATGCTTACGCAGGTAGCCAAGAGCGCGCTGTGGGCTGGCCGGGTTTGGCGCCTGGCGGTTGGGTCCTGATTGACCTTTTTCCTGGAATGACCTTCAACCTTCGTACGTCGGTGCTACGAATGGATACGGCTATCCCGTTGGGGCCGGACAAACTGATTATCGAATTCCGTGGATTAGGGCTAAAGAGCGACACGCCGGAGCAGCGTGCTGAGCGAGTGCGTGATCACAATACGATTTGGGGGCCGTTTGGTCGCAACTTGCATGAAGATCTGCTCGGTGTGCATGGACAAGGATTGGCCATGCGTGAGCGAAGCGACAGCAAATGGGTTTTGCATGGTCGTGAAGAAAACTCGACGATACATGATGAGGTTGGGATGCGGCACTTCTACGCTGAGTGGGGCAAGCGCATGGGGCGTCAAGCATCCGATCCCTTCGGTGACAACAAGTTGGCTTGAGCCATGTTGATTTTTTGTGCCGCAAGTGTGACGACAACCATTTGCAGGCTTTCATTACTTCAATACGAGGACTATTGGCGTGACGCCCAAACAATTAATTGATGAACTGATTTACCGGTCCTCCCTTGCGATGGACAGTAAGAACTTTACTGGATTCCTTGACTTGTGCGATCCGGCATTTCGCTATGCCATTACTGCTTACATTCCGGAAATCCGCAAAGAAATGACCTGGCTTGAACATGATAAAGACGGCATGAAGGTTCTGTTCGACAATTTGCCCAGACACAACAGCGATCATTCATCGCTAAGCCGTCACGTCACAGTGTATACCGTCGAACAAGACGAAGCCAAACAACAGGCCAAAACGGTCAGTGCGTTACAGGTCTTTAAGACATCGCTGGATGGTGGTGCGACTGAGTTGTTCGCAGTTGGAAAAGTCTACGACACCATCTCCATGAATGGGGGCAATCCAAAGTTACTGGACCGGAATGTTCGTCTAGATACGCGGATGCTCGGTATCGGTTACCACATCCCGCTTTGATGGCTTTAATGGACTAACAGCGCTATGAAAATCCAGGTCAATGCCAGAAACCGCGCACATCATTTTAATGCGACCGAAGGGGAAAAATTACTTTACGCTGGATTGAGTGGTGCTGTTGGCCTGCCCTATGAATGTGGTAGTGGAACATGTGGAACGTGCAAGGCGCGGCTGATCTCGGGAGAGATCGTCGATGCTTGGCCCGATGCTCCAGGGCGCAAATACCTAAAGGGCGAGGATGAGTTTCTGATGTGTCAGTGTGCGGCTAAAACTGATGCATCAATCGAAGTGGCAAGCTTTGTTCAGACTATGGAAGCGGGCGTTTGCGTACCTGCTGCATTGAAGGGGAATATAAGTTCGGCAAAGCTGTTGACGTCCGACGTGATTCATCTTCAGATCAAGCTGAGCCAGCCGATGGAGTTTGATGCCGGCCAGTTTGTGATGGTCCAGGTACCCGGCGTGGCGGGGTTTCGCGGTTGGTCAATGGTCAACTATCAGCGTGAAGCGGAAAGCCTCGAATTCATTGTCAAGAAGAAGCCGGGGGGCGGGATATCCGAATGGCTGTTCAATAGCCAGTGCACAGGTGTGGAGGTCGAGGTGTTTGGACCTTTGGGCCATGCGACTTTTTACCCGGGCTTGTCAAAAAACATACTTTGTATTGCCGGCGGCAGCGGCATTGCGGGAATGATATCCATCCTGTCGCGGGCTGCACAGGATGATTATTTCCGCCAATATCGGGGTGATGTGTTCTTTGGTGTGCAGACGCTGAAGGATGCCTTTTTCCTCGATGAGTTTTCTCGATTACGGGCTCAATGCGGTGACAAACTGAATGTGACCATAGCCCTCTCGAAAGAGGATCCTCCTGCTTCAGCCCTGAGCGACTATCCGCACCTGAAGTTCGACACGGGTTATGTGCACGATGTAGCGGGGCGTCATATGCAGGGCAGTTATCAAAACGTCAGGGCCTATCTTGCCGGCCCACCGCCAATGGTGGATGCAACCGTCCGAATATTACTTCAGGCGAGATTAACCACCGACAACATTTGTTATGACAAATTCAGTTAGGAATGGCGGAATGAGCAAGATACGCATATGCAATACGGCTGAAATTCCCAGCAATGGAATGAAAGACTATGACGTCGAGGGCGGGCTCAAAGTCCTCATAGCCAACGCGGGCGATTGTTATTACGCGTATCAGGGAATTTGCCCCCATCAGGAAGTTTGCCTGGCCGAGGGCTATTACGATGGCGCAGTGCTTACCTGCCACCAGCATTTATGGCAGTGGGACATTACCACCGGAAAAGCGCTCGGCCTTGCCGAGGCTCCTCTTGAAAAATACGAAGTCAAGGTTGAGGACGGCGAAATATTCGTATTGCAATCCAGCGCGCTGAAGGCGGCACAGTTGTTCATGGATGTTTCTGGCGACACCCTGAAACGGCTTGATTTGCTTGCCCGTCGTGAGAAATACGAAAGCGGGAGCACCCTCTATAACATCGGCGACCCAACCGATGATCTTTATATTCTAGAGTCGGGTCGCGTTGAGTTTCTCATTGGCCGTGATGGCACCAGCCCTGCCGGTTTTGTTTTGCATAAGGGTGAAGTGTTTGGTTGGGCCGCATTACTCGAGAATCAAGCGCGTCGGATTGCAAAGGCCACCTGCTTGGAAGACTCGGTCCTGTTGCGACTGAATGGCGAGGAAACCTTGAAGGTCCTCGAATCCGATCCGGCATCGGGATATCTCGTCATGCGTAAGCTTTCGACGCTGATCACTCGACATCTGGGTTCCCAAGGAGAGAAATAGCCAAAACACTAATAGCGGGATTAGCACCAAGACTTTGCGTTGCACAGCATATGAATTTCGTACAGATATAAAGAGTAATCAGTATTGATTATGACCCGTACCAGGGAAGTGTCTAACAAGAGGAGAATTTCATCATGACTTGCCTTATGAATTGGTTTGATCGTTGCATTGGTCTCGCATTAGCAGTTTTAGTTGCGACTTTTGGCCTTACTGTCGGGAACGTGTCTTCTGCGTTCGCAGGGGAGAACAGCTATGGGAAAGTGGGTGACCCCATTCACTTGGTCATTGGTTACCAGCCGTATTACACGGAGTCTTGGTCCGGTGTGGTAATGCAGCCCATGAAGTTTTATGAGAAATACCTGCCCAAGGGATCCACTGTTGAATTTTCGATCGGCTTGCAGGGCGCCGTTATCGTCAACGCGATGCTCGCAGGCAAGCAGGATATTGGTTACATGGGAGACATGCCGGCCATCGTCTCGACGACCAAACAGAATGTTGCAGATCTTCGTATCGTTGCCACAGCGGGTTTAGGCCACGATCAATGCAATATCTTCCTTGCAAGGACTGACGCCCCTAAATTTGCCAATCAGACAGAGGCCATCAAATGGCTGAATGGCAAACGGGTGGCCGTGCCAAAAGGCTCTTGTACAGATCGTTTTGCACAAGCCGTGTTCAAAAAAATGGGTATTGAACCTGCAAGTTACCTGAATCAGAACATCGAGGTCATTACCAGCGGTTTCCGGGCTGGCAAGATCGATGCCGCGGTTATTTGGGAGCCTACAGCGTCCCGCCTGGTGCTTGAAGGCCTCGCCAAGCGCGTCGCGTCTGGTACGGCAGTGAATGAAAACGACGGTGGATTCATTGTCATGCGCAACGACCTGATACAGCAGCGTCCAGACGTCGTTAAGGCATGGCTGAATGCCGAACTCGATGCCCAGCAATATTTGGCTGACCCGAAAAACGCACAAAAGATTGCGCGTATGGTGAAGGATCAAACCACGGGCTTCACAGAAAAGGTTCTCTGGACATCGCTGTATGGCGAATATCCGGAAGCCCAAGGGGGTACCGCAGTACGGCTCCAGCTGCCTTACACAATTAGCCCGGAAGCTTCGGCGCTAATCACCAAAGCTGCAGCGTTTCTTTATTCCGTAAAGAGCATTAATACGCCTACATTGCGGCCCGACGCCGTCATGCCGGAGTTCACCGAGGCGATATTGAAAGAGCGTGGCCTGAAGAGTCCGATCGGCGTGGTTAAAGCCTTGCCAGCTTCCGCATATAAAGGCGAGTAACTCTCTCCAACACAATTTATCAGGATTGTTCCCAGCTGTGCGCATGGCTTGACGCGTACGGCTGGCGGGAGTCTTGACTTCTGAAATACATCGGCGCCATCGCCGGCGGCCCAAGATTTCAGACAGTATAGCTTCAAGAGGAATATAAATGGACCAGAACCAAACTGTAGCCTTGCTGAAGCGATCTATGCCGTTCCAGACGGTTCCGAGCGACATGCTCGATGCAATTGCTAAGCTGGCTCGATATGAGTCTTATGCTCGAGGGGATGTCATTTATCACCAGGGCGATTTTGCTGACGATGTTTATATCGTGTCCTCAGGTACGGTACAGCACACGCTTGGGATTGGCTTCCAGGCGACCCACCCGGAAAAAATCCTGCATAGCGGCGATGTATTTGGCTGGGCAGCGGTGCTCGATAATCAGCGCAGCCGTTTGGCGAAGACCGTCTGCATGGAACGGACTGAACTGATCCGGATCAACGGCGAGGAACTGATCAATCTCTTCAGGGCTTCGCCCGAAACCGGCGATATTGTCATGAGTCGCTTCGCGACCATGATCAATAAAGAATACACCATGCCGGAAGAAGTGGCGGGGCATGTCCCGCATTTCACGCAAGTGCCGGTCACCATGGCCACCGGTTTGACCTTGACGATGTTCCGTCTGTCGCAGTGGCTGAAAAGTCCAAAGCCCTATCTGATGTTCACGGGATTCGGAATCCTGTTGGCTACCTGGTATTTCACAGTCGAGGTCTGGAAATTGCCCAGGTTTGTGGACATGCCGGGATTGACCGTGGTGATGAAAGAATGGTTCAGCAAAGACCCGGTATATGGTTTATCTATCTATACGCCTGAGTATTACCAGCATATCTGGGTCAGCGTTCGCCGAATCCTGATTGCATTTTTCCTTGCCACGGTCCTTGGCGTACCGCTGGGGCTATTTCTAGGCTGGTCCAAGACGTTCCGCGAATACGTCTTTCCTGTTTTTGAAACGTTGCGCCCCATCCCAATTCTTGCCTGGGTGCCTTTGGCGATCCTAATGTTTCAGGGTTCCGAAACGCCTGTTATCTACCTTACCTTTCTTGCATCTTTCTATGCCACCGCCCTGAATACCATGCTGGGCGTCGAAACTATCGACGAGTCTTACAGCCGGGCGGCCGCTTGTCTCGGCGCAAGTAAGTGGCAAACCTTTAAGGAAGTGATTGTGCCGGGGGCCATGCCATTTATGTTTACGGGCCTGCAAATATCGATCGGTGTTGCCTGGTTCTCTCTGGTTGCAGGAGAAATGGTATCCGGCGAGTTCGGGCTGGGTTATGTGATCAACACGTCTTATACGATGGTTCGCTATCCGACTATCGTGATCGGCATGATCACACTTGGCATAGTTGGCTACACCTCCAGCGCCCTCGTACGCATGGCAGGTGACTACATGATGCAGTGGCGAGTCCGCGAACTTGCCTTGGGAGGTCGTTAATGAGTGCCGTATTGCAAAAATCTGCGAAGGCTGAAAAAGGAGCATTGAAAGGTGCAATCCGGATTGAGGATGTAGTCAAGATCTATGATCCTGAAGGCGCTGCGGTGATGGCTGTGGACCATTGTTCGCTTGATATTCCCGCTGGCGAAATATGCATGATTGTCGGGCCATCCGGCTGCGGAAAAACCACACTGTTGAATGCCATTGCAGGGTTTCACAGTATCAGTTCGGGCAAGATCTTCCTTGATGACGAACTCCTGTGCGGGCCCGAGAAACCCATGGCCCAACCGGGCTCTGATCGCATTGTGGTGTTTCAGAACGGTGCGCTGTTTCCATGGAAATCCAACTTGGACAACGTCGCTTTTGGCCCGTTGATGCAAGGCAAGTTGGGTAAAAAGGAAATCTACGACAAAGCCCGCAGCATGATGGCAGATGCCGGTCTAAGCGGGACCGAGCACAATTTCCCCGGCGAAGTTTCCTCCGGCTTGCGCCGTCGGGTAGAAATTGTACGGGCCCTGATGAATGAACCCAAGGTATTGCTGTTCGACGAACCTTATCGCGCACTCGACTCGCTCACCAAATCGGTGATGCATGAGGCTCTACTGGAAATTTATTACAAAAACAAAGTCACTATCTTCTTTATCACCCACGATCTGGAAGAAGCGATCTTTCTTGGACATCGACTTGTCATCATGTCCTCGCGTCCATGTAAGCCGAAAAAAATTATTGATGTTGATATCCCTCATCCGCGTGATTACAGCGTACTGACCAGTACACGATATCGCCAATTGATGGATGAGACGATAGAACTCGTACATGAAGAAGCCAAGAAAGCTTTTTCGGCTGGCGAGAAAGAAGGGTAACAATATGAATGCCAAACGTTTGAGAAAAGCACTATTTAATCGATCCAAACTACGTGCTGTCATTGCCATTTTCGTGTTCCTCGTATTGTGGGAGATCGGTTCGCGGTCCAAGGAGTGGTTCGGCTTTGCCGTGCCCTGGATTGGCCATGTTCCCGCGCCAACTGCAGTTGTGGTCGCGTGGTACGGATTGCTGGGTGACCCAGGCTACTGGCAAAGCTGGTATATGAGCACGCTCCGTGTGCTGGCGGGATTCTTTGCTGCCATGGTGGTCGGTATTCCCCTGGGCTTATTCATGGCAGTGAACAGGACATTCAACGGTCTGGTTTTTCCTTCTTTTGAAATATTGCGGCCGATCCCGCCACTGGCCTGGGTTCCGGCATCGATCATTTTCTGGCCAAGCCAGGAATTGTCCATTGCATTCGTTACTTTTCTCGGGGCCTTTTTCACGATCGTGATAAACGTTCTGGGAGGTGCGAAATCCATTGATCCCCGCTATTTCCAGTCCGCACAGTCAATGGGCTCTTCGCAATGGGATGTCTTCCGGCGTGTCGTTCTCCCGGCAACGCTTCCTTCGATCGTCGTGGGGTCTGCCGTAGGCATGGGGATCACCTGGGAAGTCGTGGTCGCTGCCGAAATGATTTCGGGCGGTGGTGGGTCGGGTGGTTCGGGTGGTGGATTGGGCTTTTTCATCTGGAATTCATATGTCGGTGGGTCATACGAACAGATCGTTGTCGGCATGATCAGCATCGGCATCGCTGGATTCATCTCCAGCGAGCTTTTACGAAAACTCGGTAGTTACTTAACCCCATGGTTGAGAAAACGGTAAAGGATGATTCGAATGAACGCTATTACTCAAAATCTATCGCCTGCTTCATCGAAGAGTCCAAATGTGAAGATCAAGGCTGCTGAAATCAAAGTTACAAATGTCAGCAAATCGTATGGCGCGGGCCTCTTTACCAAAGAAGTAATCAAGGATTGTTCGTTCACCATCGAACGCAACAAGCTTACTGTGATGATCGGCCCTTCAGGCTGCGGTAAAAGCACGTTGATACGGCTTCTTGCGGGCTTCGAGAAATCCTCGTCCGGCAGTATCGAAATTGACGGGAAACGAATTACCGGTCCGGGGCGTGATCGTCTGGTTGTTTTCCAGGAATCGGCATTGTTTCCCTGGATGACTACCTACGACAACATCATGTATGGGCCCAAAGCGCGCGGCGAAAATACCCAGCTGAATCGGGATCAAGCTGAATATTTGCTGGAAAAGGTTGGACTGACGGCTTTCAGGGAGAAATATCCTCCGCAACTCTCCGGCGGCATGCAGCGTCGGGCTGAATTGGCTCGTGCGATGATCAATAACCCCGATGTCATGATCCTCGATGAACCGTTTCGAGGCTTGGATTGCATGTCCAAGGAATTGATGTGGGAGTACTACTCAGGGCTTTATGAAGAGTCGCATAGAACGAACTTCTTCGTTACCACGGATATCGATGAAGCAATTTTCCTGGCTGATCGCCTCCTGATCATGTCAAACATTCCGGGACAGGTTCGTGCAACCATCGAAGTCGATTTGCCGCGCCCGAGAAGACTGGCTTTTGTTTTTGATAATGAACGGGCCGTTGCCATAAAAATGGAGGCTTTGTCCATCCTTCACAAGGAAGCGATGAAATCCTTCAGTGGTGGAAGCAAGGCGGCGGCAGATTTTGTCGAAGCTTATTCAAAGCGTTCCAGTGGCAGTGGGCCATCCGAACAATAGATCAATTCATCATATAAAACGCCATGCTTAGTCCTGGATAACGGGTGGATTGCTCACGCTCAAATTCACCGATTTCTCTTGTTTTTGTTTAGGTTTGCTTCACGTCTTAATTTGTAAATATTTGTTTTTCCTGGGGAAAATTTTTTCGTTTGAATTATTTATTCTAAGTAAAACAAGTAATTGTTAAAAGGCAAAACGCAAAATTTCGCATGCTGTCCTCGATGTGTATTTGAATGCTGATCGAAGCTTTTAATATTTGGAGATGAAAATGGGAAAAAAAGTAATTGATATGCGCAGTAGGCCTTCATTTTTGCATGATTTTTATGGGGCGACGCCGGGTACCAATGAGTATGAGGTGGTCAAATGGCTGAATAGGCGTGTGGGTTCAAAAGACGACGAGCACTTTACCCGCTCAAAAGATGTCGAGGGGTTTGTAGGCGAAATCAGGGAAGTGGGCATAACAGCGTCTGTGGTGGTGGGCCGAGACATACCAGGAATTCGGCATACAAATGATGAAATCAGTGAAATAACACAAGGACATAAAGAGCTTGTTGGCATGGGCTCTGTCGACCCCTTGGCATTGGGCGTCAAAGGGTCGATTGCCGAAGTGGAGCGGGCCATTAAAAAACTAGGCTTGAAAGGTATCAATCTCGAGCCTGGATTCGGTAGTGCGCCTATGAAGGCCGACAATCCATTGTTATATCCAATCTATGATGCCTGTGATCAATTGGGCGTTCCCGTTTGCCTTATGTCAGGGCCAACCTCTCCTAGTCTCGAACTGACTGATCCCGCTCCTGTGGGACGGATTGCGAAGGCATTTCCTAACCTGTCGATTATTTGTTATCACGGGTTCTATCCCTATGTGAACGAAATAATCGGGGTTGCCTTCCGCTGGGAAAATGTTTTCCTTGTGCCGGATATGTATATATTTCTTCCGGGTGGAAGTCTTTATGTTGAAGCAGCAAACGGTTTCATGAAAGACCAACTCCTGTTTGGTAGTTCATATCCCTTCCGGGCGATGGGGCAGTCAGTTGATGATTATAGAAACCTTGGATTCAAAGATGATGTTATCGACCAGGTCATGTATAAAAATGCCAAACGGGTACTTAAATTAAAAATCTAGATAAATCTGGAAGCATCCTGAAAAAATTGAATTTTATGGCTATTCGAAATGAACGTTGCGATTAGAGAGGCGGAATTGTCTGACCTTTCTCGGTTGGTCGAGCTTTATAAATTGCTTGACTTCTATCCCGAGGAAGATCAGCCATTCGACAAGCTTCAACAACAGTTTATGCGCCATACAGAATATCCCGACTATCACGTCTTTGTCGCAGAAGAGGACAACGTGATAGTCGGTACCTTTGCGCTAATTGTGATCGAAAGCGCAGCTCATGGTGGGAAACCCTTCGGGATTGTCGAAGATGTTGTCGTTTCGAATAAGTGGCAAGGGAAGGGGATCGGTAAGAAGATGATGTTGTTTGCAATGCAACACTGTCAGGCGCGAGGATGTTACAAGCTTGCGTTGTCGAGCCATTTACAACGGGATGAGGCGCATAAATTCTATGAGTCGCTTGGTTTCGCAAAACATGGTTTCAGTTTTCAGATAGCCTGGGCTGTCTAAGTTAGATGATTACAGAAGGCAGGGGGTTCATCAATCAGGTTCAACGTGGCTTCTGCAATCAATGTATTGTTCTTAATCTGATATTGCCGCATCAATGACAATTGCCTGGCTGCTTGCGGTTTCTCTTGTCGTCGGCATGCTCATCGGCGCTGTAGGTATAGGTGGAATCCTACTCATTCCGGCACTCAATATTCTTGGAGGATTGACAATCCAAGAGGCCATGGCAACCGCATTGGCCACATTTATTTTTACGGGGGTTATTGGGACATTTTCATTTCAACGGCGTGGAAGTATCGACTGGAGCATTACTGTACCGCTGTGCATTGGAGCAGCAATCTTTGGATTTTTCGGCGCCTGGGCAAATGCAAAGATCAATGCACAAGCCCTCTCTTTGATTCTGTCTTCGATTATTGTTTTCGCGGGCATTTACACTTTCTATACGAAAAATAAAAAGAAATCGGTCATATTTCAGAATCGTCCACGATTTCAGCAGGCATTATTGATTGGCGTAGGTGCTGTCGTGGGTTTCGGCTCGGGCCTTACGGGTGTCGGAGGACCCGCTTTGTCTGTTCCCATGATGATTTTGCTGGGATTTCCTCCCCTGAGCACAATAGGCGCAAGCCAGGTAATTCAGATCCTGGCAGCACTCTCAGGGACAGCCGGGAATCTGCAATATGGGTCATTCGATTACAAACTTCTGGTCATTTGCACACTTTTTGAAGTCGCAGGTGTCGTAGCAGGCGTGCGGATCGTACATGCCATGAATGCGCAGGTTTTGCGGGGTAGCGTAGGGGTATTGTGCATTCTTGTTGGTGCGGGGCTCATGGTGCGGGCATTGGGGTTTTGATGGCCTATCGGAGTTCCTATAGGGGGAACTCAGCACACAAGACCAGTGTGTAATAGAGCGTTGTTCACCCATCGACATCCATTGGAAGTACGGATCATGCCTGACCCGGCTGATCAAGAAACGAACTGAAAGCCGGAGTCGCCCAAGGCCAAGCTCATACAACTGGCTCAAACCTACTACAAAGTACCCGGATGATTCATTGTGAATCGTGACGGTGTGACAATTTGTGTCGACTCCAGATCACTTTTCTGCCTGATCTGGCATGACATTCTGTCCTAGTACTGGATCTTCCTGCACTGGATTCGCGTGCTTTGCGATTGATTAGGCGGTTGTTTATGCATGATTTTGCAATCGCCCCGGTTTGAAAAATCGATTGGCACGCGAATTGCAGAGAGCTCTCAAACACCCCGCCCCAATGGTTTTCTTGATTGCTCAGAGGATTTATGTCCAGTACAAATCAAGCCGACTTGTTGCCTGCACTGCACCGGCTACAGGAAAAATTCGGCTATATCCCCGACCATGCCATTGCCGAACTGGCAAAAGCCCACAACATGGCGCAGGCAGAAGTGGTCGGCGTCATCGGCTTCTATCATGACTTTCGCCGTACGCCACCCGGCCGCCAGCGTCTTCGGATATGTCGCGCAGAGTCATGCCAGGCTATGGGCGCGGATGCCCTGGCCCTGCACGCCAGCACGCAACTCGGCGTCGAGTTCGGCGCCACCACGGCCGATGGCGAAGTGACGCTGGAAGCGGCTTATTGCCTGGGCAATTGCGCCTGTTCGCCGGCGGTGATGCTGGACGACGAATTGCACGGCCGGGTCAGCGCCGAGCGCCTCGACGCCATGCTTGCAGAAGGACGAGGGGTATGACGCAACGGATTTTTGTGCCTCGCGATGCCAGTGCCGTATCGGTGGGCGCGGAGCGTGTGTGTCGAACGATCGAGAACGAGGCCCGGAACCGCGGGCTGGATGTGGAAATCGTGCGCAACGGCTCGCGCGGACTGTATTGGCTGGAGCCACTGATCGAGATCGAGCTTGACGGGCAACGTATCGCCTACGGGCCGGTTAATCCTGAGGACGTGCTGGGTCTGTTCGAGGCCGGATGGCTGCAGGGCGGTGCGCATGCCTTATGCCATGGCCCCAGTGAAGAGATTCCATATCTGAAGCGCCAAACCCGGCTCACCTTTGCCCGCATGGGCGTCACCGATCCTCTGTCGCTGGAGGACTATCGTGCGCATGGCGGATTAAAGGGACTGGAGCGCGCGCTCGACATGAAGGCCGAAGACATCGTGGATGCCATCGATACGGGTGGCTTGCGCGGCCGTGGCGGCGCAGGTTTCCCCACGGGAATCAAGTGGCGCACCGTGATGAATGCAGGCGGCGGACAAAAATACATCGTCTGCAATGCCGACGAGGGTGACTCCGGCACATTCTCGGACCGCATGCTGATGGAGGGCGATCCCTTTTGTCTGATCGAAGGCATGATCATTGCCGGCCTGGCAGTGGGGGCGGACACCGGTTACATCTACCTGCGCTCGGAATACCCGGATGCCTGGGACGTGCTCGAGGATGCCATCGTCACGGCCACGCGTGAAGGCATACTGGGCGCCAATGTGCTCGGCTCTGGACGACGCTTCGAACTGAATCTTTTCAAGGGCGCCGGGGCCTACGTGTGTGGCGAGGAAACCTCGTTGCTGGAGAGCATCGAGGGCAAGCGCGGTCTGGTCCGCGCCAAGCCGCCGCTGCCTGCGTTGCAGGGCCTGTTCGGCCGTCCCACGGTGGTCAACAACGTCATCACGCTGGGCAGCGTGCCCTGGATCCTGGCGCATGGCGGCGAAGCCTACAAAGCGCACGGCAGCGGTCGTTCGCGCGGCACGCTGCCGTTCCAGCTTGCGGGCAACCTGAAGCAACCCGGTCTGGTCGAGGTCGCCTTTGGCATGACCCTGCGCGAACTGCTATACGATTTCGGCGGCGGCTCCGCCAGTGGACGGCCAATCCGTGCCGTGCAGGTGGGCGGACCGCTCGGCGCCTATCTGCCAGAGTCGCGCTTCGACCTGCCCCTCGATTATGAGGCGTTTGCGGCAGTCGGTGCCACGGTGGGCCATGGCGGGATCGTTGCCTTCGACGACAGCGTCGACATGGCGAAAATGGCCCGCTATGCCATGGAATTCTGCGCCATCGAGTCCTGCGGCAAATGCACGCCGTGCCGTATCGGTTCGGTTCGTGGCGTGGAGTTGCTGGACAGCATGCTGGCCGCGCGCCCGCAACATTCCAACGACGACACCCTGCTGCGCGATCTTTGCCAGACTATGCTGGAAGGATCGCTTTGCGCCATGGGCGGTATGACGCCGTATCCGGTCCTGTCCGCACTCGATCACTATCCTGAAGATTTCGGCCTGTCGCCGAAGCAAGAGGAGGCCTCCACATGAGCCTGCATTGCCATCACGACCGGGGTACCCCGGCACGCACGTCCACCCAACACGTCACGCTGTCCATCGACGGCGTTCCCATTACCGTTCCGGCCGGAACCTCGGTGATGCATGCCGCCGCCGAAGCGGGAATCGATATTCCCAAGCTGTGTGCGACCGAACAGCTGGAATCGTTCGGCTCCTGCCGACTCTGTGTAGTCCAGGTGAAGAACCGGCGTGGCTACCCGGCTTCATGTACCACGCTGGCGGAGGAGGGCATGGAGGTCACCACCGAGAACGATGCCCTGTTCCGTCTGCGCCGTGGCGTCATGGAGTTGTATATCTCCGATCATCCGCTCGACTGCCTGACCTGTTCCGCCAACGGCAACTGCGAGTTGCAGGACCAGGCCGGCCGCGTCGGCCTTCGCGAAGTCCGCTACGCCGACGGCCAAAACCATCTGCAGGAAGCGACGGATACCTCGAATCCCTATTTCGCCTACGATCCGTCGAAGTGCATCGTCTGCTCGCGCTGCGTGCGGGCCTGTTCCGACATCCAGGGCACCTACGCCTTGACCACCACCGAACGCGGATTCGACAGTCGCATCGCGGCAGCGGGCGGCGAGGATTTCATGTCGTCCGAATGCGTGTCCTGCGGCGCCTGTGTCGCGGCCTGCCCCACAGCGGCGCTGATGGAAAAATCCGTCATCGAGATGGGGCAGCCCCAACGCAGCGTCACAACCACCTGCGCCTATTGCGGCGTGGGGTGCTCGCTCAATGCCGAGTTGCAGGGCGAGAAAGTGATCCGCATGGTGCCCGACCTCAATGGTGGCGCCAATCATGGCCATGCCTGCGTCAAGGGCCGTTTCGCCTGGGGCTATGCCACGCATGCCGACCGTATCACCACGCCGATGATCCGCAGTTCGATCCGCGATCCCTGGCGCGAGGTGAGCTGGGAGGAGGCCATCGCCCACACGGCGAGCGAGCTGCGGCGCCTGCAGGAAAAATACGGGGCCGAGTCGATCGGCTCGATCACCTCCTCGCGTTGTTCCAACGAGGAGACCTATCTGGTCCAGAAGCTGACGCGTGCGGCCTTTGGCGTCAACAACGTCGACACCTGCGCTCGCGTGTGCCATTCGCCAACCGGGTATGGCCTCAAGCAGACGCTGGGCGAATCGGCGGGTACTCAGGACTTCGATTCCGTGATGCAGGCGGACGTGATCATGGTGATCGGTGCCAACCCGACCGATGGTCACCCGGTATTCGGTTCACGCATGAAGCAGCGCCTGCGCCAGGGCGCCAAGCTGATCGTCGCCGACCCGCGCGCCATCGATCTGGTCGACACGCCGCACGTGCGCGCCGCCCATCACCTGAAGCTGCTGCCCGGCACCAATGTCGCGCTGATCAATGCCCTGGCGCATGTCGTCGTGGCCGAGGGGCTGGTCGACGAGGATTTCGTCGTGGATCGCTGCGAGGCGGAGGCCTTCAATAAATGGCGTACCTTCATTGCCGATCCGCGGCATTCGCCGGAAGCGACCGCATCCGTCACCGGCGTGCCGGCGGACGAGGTACGCGCGGCTGCGCGACTGTATGCGACAGGCGGCAATGCAGCCATCTACTACGGTTTGGGCGTGACCGAGCACAGCCAGGGGTCCACCATGGTCATGGGGATCGCCAACCTGGCCATGGCCACCGGCAACATCGGGCGCCCCGGCGTCGGCGTCAATCCGCTGCGCGGCCAGAACAACGTGCAGGGCTCGTGCGACATGGGATCCTTCCCGCACGAACTGCCCGGGTATCGCCACGTTTCGGACGTCGCCACCCGCGAGCTGTTCGAGTCGGTCTGGGGTGTGCCGCTTTCGGACGAACCCGGCCTGCGTATCCCGAACATGTTCGACGCCGCCATCGCCGGCAGCTTCAAAGGGCTCTACGTACAGGGTGAAGACATCGCCCAGTCCGACCCGAACACCGGGCATGTCACCCATGCACTGGAGTCCCTTGAGTGTCTGGTGGTGCAGGATCTCTTCCTCAACGAAACCGCGAAATTCGCGCATGTCTTCCTGCCCGGCGCCAGCTTCCTTGAAAAGGACGGCACCTTCACCAACGCAGAACGGCGCATTTCGCGCATCCGCAAGGTGATGCGTCCGCTTGCCACCTATGCGGACTGGGAAGTGACCCAGATGCTGTCGAACGCACTCGGTTATCCGATGAATTACAGCCATCCGTCCGAGATCATGGACGAAATTGCGCGCCTGACCCCCACCTTCCACGACGTGTCCTACGCCAATCTGGACCGGTTGGGCAGCATCCAGTGGCCTTGCAACGCGGAACATCCGGACGGCACGCCGACCATGCACGTGACGGAATTCGTGCGGGGCAAGGGACGCTTCATGCTGACCGAGTACGTTGCCACGGACGAGCGCGTCAACCGTCGCTTCCCGCTGCTGCTTACCACCGGCCGCATCCTGTCGCAATACAACGTCGGTGCACAGACCCGGCGTACCGCGAATAACGCGTGGCATCCGGAAGACATCCTCGAGCTGCATCCAGTGGATGCCGAGGATCGCGGCATCCGTGACGGCGACTGGGTCGGCGTGCAGAGCCGTGCCGGCGAGACCGTGCTGCGCGCGCGAATCAGCGAGCGCATGCAGCCCGGCGTCGTCTACACCACGTTCCACTGGCCCGGCTCCGGCGCCAACGTGGTGACCACGGAGAACTCCGACTGGGCCACCAATTGCCCGGAGTACAAGGTGACCGCTGTGCAGTTGTCGCGTGTGGAACAGCCCTCGACCTGGCAGAAGCAGTTTGCGCAATTCAGCGAGGAACAGATGAAACTGCTGAAGCAGGAGCCGGCCGGTGCGCCTGTGTGACCTGCCCGGCTCCTCCATGACGCTGCCGTCTCCCTTGGTGGAAACCGCCGCGCGCGGTCCGAGTGGCATGCGAATGGACTCGGTGCCGGAAGAAGTACCGGTCGCCTTGTCCTACAACGGCATCTCGCATGTCGTGATGCTGGCCAGTCCGACCGACCTGGAGGACTTTGCCCTCGGATTCAGCCTGAGCGAAGGAATCCTGGCGGACCCCAGCGAGCTGTATGACCTGGATCTGGAGATCGAAACCCGCGGCGTAGTCGTGCAAATGCGTATTGCCGAAGCGCGGTTCGCCGAACTCAAGAACCGTCGCCGTGCGCTGGCCGGCCGTACGGGATGCGGCTTGTGCGGCGTAGAAAGCCTGGATCAGGTGGCCCGCACCCTGGCGCTGTTGCCAGCCGGCCCCGCCATCGCGGCCGCGGCGCTCCATCGGGCGCTGGCCCAGTTGCAGCAGAAGCAGCCGCTGCATGCCAGCACCGGTGGCGTACATGCGGCCGCCTGGGCAGACGCCGCAGGCGATTTGCTGGCGGTGCGTGAGGACGTGGGCCGCCACAATGCGCTGGACAAGCTGATCGGCGCATTGGCTAAAGACCGGCGCGATCCTGCCGCCGGCTTCGCGTTGGTCACCAGCCGTGCCAGCTTCGAGATGGTGCAGAAGGCAGCCAGCGTCGGCATCCCCATTCTGGCGGCGGTCTCCGCGCCGACAGCCTACGCGATCCGGCTGGCCCAGGAAGTGGGGCTGGCCCTGGCGGGTTTCGTACGCCAGGGCCGTTACACCATTTATTCAACCCCGGAACGAATCGAAACCTGAGCAACACATGAATATTGAACACCTGATCCACATGGCCAATCAGATCGGCGCCTACTTCGAGGCCGAGCCCGATCGGGTGGTCGCAAGCGCGGGCGTTGCGGATCATCTGGCCCGCTTCTGGGAGAAGCGCATGCGCCAGAGTCTTTACGCCTACCTGGATTCGGCGCAGGACAGCACCCTGACGCCGTTGGTCAGCGAAGCCCTGACCCGGCATCGTGAGCAGATACTGGGCAAACTCCAATGAGCCGAGCCTTCGTCGCCCTGGGGGGGAATGTCGACGGGCCCGCAGCTCGCCTGCTTGCCGTCATGGATGAATTCGATTCCCTGCCGCATACCCGCCTGTTGCGTGCGTCGTCGCTCTATCGGACGGCGCCCGTGGGCTATGCCGACCAACCCGACTTCATCAATGCGGCCGTTCTACTGGAAACCGGACTGTCGCCGGATGCGCTGATGGGCGAATTGCTAGCGATGGAGACGCGCCATGGCCGTGTGCGTCACGTGCGCAACGGGCCGCGCACGCTGGATCTCGATTTGCTTCTGTACGATGGCCTGATCCTGGATGGCGATCCGGCGCTGATCGTGCCACATCCGCGCCTGCACCTGCGGTCTTTCGTCCTGGCGCCGCTGGTGGAAATCGAGCCCGAGTGCGTGCTGCCCCGGCATGGCCGGGCGGCTTCGATCCTCGAAAGAATGACGGACCGGGATGAGGTCCGCCGCATCGATTTCCCTGGATTGGACGATGGACTGCAGGTTCTGCGCAGACTTGGCCAGGGATTGATGCCCCGCGCCTACGCCTGACCTATCCGGTTGTCTGGTCCCGCCGGCCCCAATGCAGTCCTGACTTATACGGGAAGCGGTGCGGTGCGCTCAATCAGCGCATAGGCGGAATGATTGTGGATCGATTCGAAATTCTCCGATTCGACCACATAGGATTCGATGCGAGCATCCTCGTTCAGAGCGCTGGCCACATCGCGCACCAGGTCCTCCACGAATTTCGGATTCTCGTAAGCCTTCTCGGTGACGTATTTCTCATCCGGCCGCTTCAGTAGACCATAGAGCTGGCTGGAGGCATTCGCTTCGGCGATGTGGATCAGGTCTTCGATCCAGATGAAATCGTTCGTCTTGACGGTGATCGTTATATGCGAGCGCTGATTGTGAGCGCCGTATTTCGAGATGCCCTTGGAACAGGGACACAGGCTGGTGCATGGCACCAGGATTCTGACAGTCTGGTGATACACACCATCCCGGATTTCTCCGATGAACGTGACTTCGTAATCGAGCAGACTCTTGACGCCCGAGACCGGTGCGCGCTTGTTGACGAAGTAGGGGAAGCTCATCTCGATGTGCCCGGAGCGGGCTTCCAGACGCTCGATCATCTGGCGAAGCATGCTTTCGAAGGATTCCACCGTGATCTCGCGATCCTGGCTGTTCAGGATCTCGATGAAGCGGGACATGTGCGTGCCCTTGAAGTGGTGGGGCAAATGCACGTACATGCCGAAGGTGGCGATGGTGTGCTGGGTGCCGCTGCTCTTATCCCGCACCCTGACGGGATGGCGGATGGCCTTGATGCCGACCTTGTCGATGGCGATCCTGCGGGCATCCGGCGTGTTCTGGACATCGGGGATGGCTGCATCGGCAGGCTGGGCAGGCCTGCGGCCAGGCAGGGTTGAAGGGCAGGGCAGGTCGGTTTCGCAAACGGTGTCGCAGGAGGTCATGAGCGTCCTTGGTCTGTTCATCAAGGCAGCAAGGCCGTGACGAGTTTCAGTACATCCTGGGTGGGGGTGCCGTAAGGAATGATTCTCACGAGCTTGCCCTGGGTGTCGATGAGGAAGATGTTCACCGTATGGTCGACGGTATAGCTGGAGCCCGTCGGCACATAGCGGAAGTGCGCGCCATACTGGCCGGCCACTTTGTGCAACTCCTGCTCGCTGCCGGTCAGCGCCAGAATGCTCTTGTCAAAAAAACCCACATAGGGTTCCAGGACATCGGCGGTGTCCCGTTTCGGGTCAACACTGATAAAAATCGGTTGAACCAGGGAGCGCTTGTCGGCAGGCAGCATGGCCAGTAATTGCTTGAATTGCAGCAGTTCCGTCGGGCACATGTCCGGGCAATAAGTGAAGCCAAAATACAGCAACACAGCCTTGCCCTTGAACGACGAAAGCGAGACTTCCTTGTTCTGTGTGGTGCGGAGCGTGAAATCCCCGCCCAGCGTATGCGACCCGGCCCATGCCAGGGACGTGCAGAACAGGAGCAGGGACACGATGCCATAGCGCACAGAATTCATATTTCTCATTGCCTAACAAGTATCTAGTGCCAGAGGCTGCTGCATGAACCGTGCCATGTAGCCCGATGTCTTATGGATCAGGGTGCAGGTGATCCGTCCATTCGGAGCAATATTGGAGAAAAAGGCTTGTGAACGTTCCAGTTTCGGTACAACCTGTACCGTATATTTCACGCGATCTGTATTTCGATCGGCAACTATTTCAGTTTGTCCCCGTTTTTTGGGGACAAACAACGGAATACGACGTGCGCTGGGCACCTTTGTAATGTTGGTGCGGATATTGCTTCCATATTCACGGTAAGGATTTAGCGATGGAAAGGCACGAAATCTTGGAACATGCCCGTATTGTGAATGCTGTGGTCGAGTCGCGTGGCGACATGAACGCGACGGAAGTCGGGCCGGCGATTGCCCAGTCATGGAATCGATGCGTGCGGGACTTCGGCCTGGATCCGGTTCGCGATGAGCCGGTGGTCGTACTGGACAGCCGAGAACTGAAGGATAGGCAGGAGCCTTTGGAGTCCTTGCGTGCGATCGCGCAAGGCGAGATGGCCACGCTATACCAGCAATTGTCGGGATCCGGTTTTTCGGTGTTGCTGACCTACCGCGAAGGCGTGGTACTGGATTATCTGGGCGATCCCTCGTTTTCCGACGCCGCGAGGCAGTGTGGGATGGTGGAGGGGGCGCTGTGGAGCGAGCAGTACCAAGGCACGAACGGTATGGGCACCTGTGCCATCGAGCAGCGTCCCCTTCTGGTCCACCACCATGAGCACTTTCTGGCACGCAATGTCGGGTTGACCTGTTCGGCTGCGCCTATCTTCGATCATGAAGGCAGGCTGATGGCGGTCCTGGACGCCTCCAGCTTTTCCCATCTCGCGCAGCAACATACCCTGGTTCTGGTCAACATGTCGGCGCAGATGATCGAGAACCGTACTTTCCTGTGCAATTTCCGCGATCATTACGCACTACGCTTCCACAGCCGGCCTGAATTCATCGGGACACTCTGGGAAGGCGCGCTGGCCTTGAATGAGGAAGGCTATATCCTGGCCGCCAACCGGAGCGCCCTGTTCCAGCTGGGTTACAAGAAGCATGCCGATCTGGCTGGACTTCAACTACGTGACCTCTTCAATACGGGTATGGACGCCCTGCTCGGACGGAACAACCAGGGATGGCTTAACCCGGTCGCCCTGTATGAGGCCAAGCGGGGGAACCGCTTCTTCGGCCTTGTCCAGCCGCCCGAGTCGCGCAGTTCTGTCCTGTCCGGACGGGCTGCGCGGCAGGCTGTCATCGAGAACCCGCCTGCGGGCGACGAAAAGGTCATACGCCTAAGTGAGCTCCAGTTCGGCGACCAGACCATGGAACATAACGTTCACTGCGCCAAGCGCGTGCTGGGCCGGGATATCCCCATCCTGCTGCTGGGCGAGACCGGGACGGGCAAGGAGGTGTTTGCCCAAGGCGTCCATCAGGAACAGGCTGGCGGCAAGCGTCCCTTCGTGGCGGTGAACTGTGCGTCCATCCCGGAAACCCTGATCGAGAGCGAGCTTTTCGGCTACAAGTCGGGGGCGTTCACCGGCGCCAACCGTGAGGGTCGTCGCGGGAAAATTCTCCAGGCGAACGGCGGCACCCTGTTCCTGGATGAAATCGGCGACATGCCCGTGATGCTGCAGGCCCGTTTGCTGCGGGTACTGGAAGAACGCGAAGTGATCCCGCTGGGTGGCGAAACGCCCGTCAAGGTCGACATCAAGCTGATCAGTGCCACCCACCGTGACCTCAAGGAACTGGTGGCGGAAGGGCGCTTTCGGGAAGATCTGTACTACCGCTTGCAGGGCATCACGCTGAACCTCCCGCCTTTGCGTGAACGAGGCGACAAGCGCGAACTCATCAACCATATCCTGAGCCTAGAATGCGGGGAAAAGGAACGGGTAGGGTTGAGCAAGGGTGCCTTACGGCAACTCGAATCATACGCTTGGCCCGGCAACATCCGGCAGTTGCGCAATGTCCTGAGGACGGCTCTGGCTCTTTGCGATGGCCCTGAAATCACGATTTACGATCTGCCTGAAGAAATCTGCGCGCAAGCGCCCCGGTCGGAAGCCGATGACAGTGCTGGCAGCAGTAAGGAGACCCCGTTGTCCGCGCTGGAGATGGCGGAACGGGAAACTATTTTGCTGAACCTGGAGAAGAGCCGCTGGAACGTCACGCTCGCGGCCCGAAATCTGAAAATCAGCCGCAACACGCTGTATCGCAAGATGAACAACCTGAACATCCGCATCAACAAGGAGGAATGATTTGATGCCGTCCCCGTTTGTCACCTGGGTTGAGCCTGCCGATCTGGGTTTCAATTCCGCTCACTTCATCACCTATGGCAATGTCTGTGAAAATTTGCACGGCCATAACTTTCACACGCGCGTGACGGCGCATGGCGAGGATACGGGCGAAGGCTACGTCCTGGATTTTGTCGCATTGACCCGCCTGGCGCGGGAAATCTGCCAGGAATTGTCCGATCGCGTGATCTTGCCCGCCACCAGCCCTGTTGTCCGCTTGGCCGAGGAAGACGGCCTGGTCAAGGTTGAAAGCTTCGGCAAGCGTTTCTGGATCGAGAAGGAAAGCTGCGCCATTCTGCAGATACCCAATGCCACAGCGGAGTTGATCGCCCGGCATATCGGCGAACGCCTGACCGAGGCACTTCACCGGGAAAACCTGGCAGGAGGCGTCCATTTGCTGGAAGTCGGAGTGGAGGAGGCCGATCGCCAATGGGGGTTCTCCCGACACGTCTTCCCGCAATGAACCCCGAGGCAAGGCCGTGCTAGTGCAAGAAACGCCCCGCATCGCCTGGGGACTGACAGGTTCGGGACATTACCTTCGCGAAAGCCTGGAAATTATCGAGACGCTTCCGGATGTCGATCTTTTCGTCACGCGAGCTGCGGCCGAAGTACTCGGAATGTATGGCATCCCGCTCAAGAGCCTGCGTGAGAAAATGCGCGTCTTTCAGGACCACACGGCCAGCAGCGTGCCGGTAGGCTTTCTCTATAGCGGCCACTACCACACGCTGATTGTCGGCCCGGCCACGTCCAACACCGTGGCCAAATGCGTGGCCGGAATCTCCGACACGCTGGTCACCAATCTCTACGCCCAGGCGGGCAAATGCCGCATTCCCAGTATCGTGTTTGCCTGTGACTGCGAGCCGACGGTGATCACCGAAGCGCCAGGCCAGACCGTCATGCTGTATCCCCGGCCCATCGATCTGGAAAATACCGAAAGGCTGAAGCGCTTTCCCTATACCCAGGTGGCGGAAAGCATCGAGGCATTGAAGTCTGCCATTGACCAAAGAATGACATGTCTGAGCACATCCTCTTCCTGACGGGCCGCCTGGCCGAACTGCAGTTGAGGCGTGTGCTCACGGACATGGGTGACGCGGGCTTTACCTGGGACGTGCAGGTGCCGGGTGTGCAGGTTGCGGCCTTGTTGACGGGCGACATGATCCGTCGCCGCTTGACGGACACCCGAGGGGCTGACCGCATCCTGTTGCCCGGCCGTTGCCGCGGCGACCTTGCGGCCTTGTCCGAACATTTCGGCATCCCGGTCGAACGGGGGCCCGACGAACTCATGGACTTACCGGCGTTTTTCGGCCGGCAGCGCCGCGCGCCCGATCTGTCGCGCCATGATGTCCTCGTGTTTGCCGAGCTGGTCGATGCGCCGCGCATGCGCATCGAGGCCATACTGGACCAGGCTGCTCGTTACGTTGCCGATGGCGCCGACGTGATCGATATCGGCGGCTTGCCTCAGACACCGTTTCCGCACCTGGAAGAAACGGTGCAGGCGCTGAAAGCGGCCGGTTACCGGGTCAGCGTCGACTCCCTCGATCCGGACGAATTGCTGCGCGGCGGCCGGGCGGGCGCGGATTACCTGCTGTCGCTCACCACGGACACCCTGTATCTGGCCGACGAAGTGGCGGCCACGCCCATCCTGATTCCCGCGCACCATGGAGATCTGAACGATCTGATCGAAGCCATGCAACGGATGGAGGCGAACAATCGCCCGTATTTCGCCGACCCTATTCTGGATCCGCTGCCGTTCGGATTTGCTGCGTCGCTGGCGCGCTACCATGAACTGCGCCGGCGAATGCCCGAGGCCGACATCCTGATGGGCACCGGCAACCTCTCCGAGCTCACGGATGCCGACACAGCCGGCATCCATGCCCTGTTGCTGGGGGTCATGGCGGAGCTGAATATCCGGGCGCTGCTCACCACGGAGGTCAGTCCGCATTGCCGCAGCGCGGTACGGGAGATCGACGCTGCACGTCGGATGATGTTCGCCGCGCGCGAGGGGCAGAGCCTGCCGCGCGATTTGTCCGATGCGCTGCTCGGCATGCATCACCGCAGGCCGTTTCCGTACGACCGAGAAGAAATCGCCGCGATGGCGAGCGCTGTGAAGGATCCCAGCTTCCGGATCCAGATCAGCGAGGAAGGCCTGCACATCTACAACCGCGACGGCATGCACAGTGCGACCGATCCGTTTGCGCTGTGGCCGCATCTCAAACTGGAACAGGATGGCGGCCATGCGTTTTATCTGGGTGTAGAACTGGCCCGGGCGCAGATCGCCTGGCAACTGGGCAAGCGTTACAGCCAGGACGAGGAGCTGACCTGGGGCTGCATGGGACTGCGTCGCAAGGAAGAAAACCTCACGGTTCAATGCGGACCCGGCAGCACGCGCACAACCCCTCAAACGGAGCCATCATGAGCATGATTCTGGAAGCCATCCTGACCACCGCCACGCCGGACGGCGGGACGCATATCGCCCCATTGGGCTTCCGGCGTGAAAACGGATATATCGTCCTGTCGCCTTTTCATCCCTCACGCACACTCGACAACCTGCGCGCCACCGGCGTGGCTGCGATCAGTCACCCCACCGACGTGCGCGTATTCGCCGGTTGCCTCACGGGGCGGCGCGATTGGCCGCTTGTTCCGTGTACCCAGGTCACTTGCGGCCGGCTCGCGGACGCGCTCAGTCACAGCGAGTTGATTGTGGAGCGGATCGAGGAAGACGCGGTCCGGCCCCGTTTCATCTGTCGCGAACTGATCCATGCCAACCATGAAGCCTTCCCCGGTCACAACCGTGCCCAGGCTGCCGTCATAGAGGCCTGCATCCTGATCAGCCGGCTCGGCATGCTGCCTGCCGACAAGGTGAAACAGGAAATGGACTATCTCGCCATTGCGATCGGCAAGACGGCGGGGCCACGCGAATTGGAGGCCTGGAATTGGCTGAAGGAAAAAATCGACGCGCATCGCCAGCAGGAGCAGGCGGCATGACGGGCTGGCTCGCCAGCGTGACGGACGTCGGTGAGGCGCGGCAAGTGCTCGCCGCAGGTGCCGACATCGTCGACGCCAAGAACCCGCATACCGGCGCACTGGGCGCCTTGCCTCTGGATACCGTACGTGCCATCGTCAATGCCGTGGGTGGGCATGCGCCAGTCAGCGCGACAGTGGGTGATTTTCCCACCATGGAGCCGTACGGCGTCGTCCATGCCGTCGACATGATGGCCGCTACCGGCGTCGATTTCGTGAAGATCGGGCTGTTCCGGGCCCCGGCGTTGCATGATTGCCTCGCGGCACTGGCGCCCTTGTGCAGCCAGCACCGTCTGGTTGCAGTCTTGTTCGCCGACCGCAACCCGGATATCGATATCGGACTGGCCGATCGGCTCGCCGAATGTGGGTTTGCGGGCATCATGCTGGACACGCTGGACAAGTCCGCGGGCGGCCTGCTTCGGCATCAGCCAGTCGCACGTCTCACCCGCTTTGTTGACCATGCCAGACACCTGGGGCTGATCAGCGGCCTTGCCGGATCCTTGCGGGCAACGGATATCCCCGTCCTCGCGCCGCTTGGTGCGGACTATCTTGGGTTTCGTGGTGCCTTGTGCCGCAGTCATGCCCGTACCCAGTCGCTGGATGCGGGGGCCATGTTTGCCGTCTCCGATGCCATTGTGAAGATGCGAGGGGTATCCGCACAAACAATGGCCTGCGTATGAGCTTGCGCAAGCCCTCGGACTTTCTGGCCATTTCCATGAGCGGCTACGATGGGAGGGGCCGGTAGGGTAGGGCTGGCAGGCCGACACCTGCCAAGCCACGGCCATCAAGCACGTTCAATATCACCGTCACGCCGTTTTGCTGGCCTTGTATTCCAGCCATTTCTCGACCTGCTCGTCCCAGTCGTCGGAACGGAAGAAGGGATTGGAGCGTGGCTGGACGACCATGTTGGGATCGACCGGCAACTCCAAGCCCTCGAGGAAGTTGGTCAGGCCGATACGCTCGATCATCTCGCCGGTGCGCTCGTGTTCCAGCGCATTTTCCGCAAAGAAGTCGATGACATTGCGGCCCAGTTCATTCAGTTTCTCAAAGTCCTCATCGGTTTCCAGCTTCATGAACGGGATCACGACCGTGCCCATGGTAGCGCCGATCTTCAGCACGCCCTTGCCGCCGATGAGTATCGTGACACCCTTGTCCTTGCCTGGCAGGAGACCGCCAGGCATGACATTCAGACAATGCATGCAGCGCACGCAGTTCTTGTTGTCGATACACATGGTTTTGCCGTCGCCCAGGTTGGCAGCGGACACATGTTCGTCGGCCTTGAACTTGTCGGAAGACACCAGGGCGATGGCCTTGGTCGGGCACTTGGTGATGACGTCATTGATGAGATCCTCCATGCCGTGGACCTTGTAGTAAGCCTGAACCAGTTCTTCATTGACCCGGATGTTGTCGCGCCAAGTGCCGATGGTTGCCAGGTCGGAGCGCATGATGGCGTTGACGCAGTCGTTCGGGCATCCCGAAAACTTGAACTTGAATTTGTATGGCAGCGAAGGACGATGCATGTCGTCTATGTTGTTGTTGATGACGGTACGCAGCGCCTTGGCTTCGTCGTAGCAGGACATTTCGCAACGTGCTGCGCCGACGCACGACATTGAGGTACGCAGCGAGGGGCCCGCGCCCCCAAGATCGAAACCCATCTCGTTCAGGCGGTCGAAGGCCTTCTGGACGTTCTCGGTGCGGATGCCCTGGAACATGATGTCGCCAGACTGGCCATGGAAGGCGATCAGGCCAGATCCCCCCGTTTCCTGCCAAACGTCGCACATCTTGCGCAGGAGATCAGAGGTGTAGTGCATGCCGGCCGGCGGCTGGATGCGCAGCGTGTGGAACTCGGCCGCCTCGGGGAATACAGGCTTGCCGTTCCCGTCCTTCAGTTCGGTGAACCGCGGGATCACGCCACCTCCGTAGCCGAATACGCCGACAGTCCCGCCTTTCCAGTAACCGGTCTTGGTCTTATACGACGTTTCCAGCTGACCCAGCAGGTCATGCATCATGTCGCTCTCTTTTGCCAGACGCTTGAGACCAGTGACAAAACTTGGCCAAGGGCCTTTCTCGAGTTCGTCAAGATTAGGGGTTTCGAACAGGGGCTTGCTCATATCGGTCTCCTTCGCGGGTCGTAAATTGCTGATTGGTCAAATGCTTGCGTATTCCACTTTGCAGAGCGCCGATCCCTGGCTAGCAGAAGGGAATATCGGGCAGGAAGAGGCTGGCGAGATTGCACTGCCACTGCCTCATCAAGCAAAGATAGTTTTTTTCGAATATTTAACAAACGATATTTTTTTCTGGTTATCTATCGCATATTTCGATTGATGGAGCCAAATGGGATCGCTCAGGCCGGATGAGCACATGCCTTATTACGCACCGGCTGAACTTGCCGGTCTGAATCCATTACTTCGCATAATGTATATTATGTTAAATAATAAGAATAGTTACATTTGAAACCATTTCTGACACTATGATACTAACCAACCAACTGGCTAGCATGGCAAAGACGTGAACCTGGATTTCACCTATTTCGAGAATGGTATCGGCCGCATATCCGGGCAACTGCCTGGCATGCCCCAGGACCGGGTTGTGTTGAACCGTCTGTTCTTTTATGTTTTCAAGGAATTGGACGATGTTTATAACCAACATCTTTTAGAGTTTGGGCTCAACAGTTCCACCTTCCTGGCGCTCGCCATGATTTTGAGCAGCGAGGACAACCGGCTGAATCCCAGCCATTTGAGCGACGCGCTGATTGCATCCCGCACCAATGTGACCCGTTTGGCGGATGACCTGGTCGGTTCGGGCTGGGTCAGCCGCAAACCGTGCACGCAAGACCGCCGACGGGTGGAACTGTCGCTGACGCCGTCAGGACGGAAACTGATCCTAGTCGTGTTGCCAGTCATCTGGCAACGGATCGAGCAGCAATGGATCGATTTCAGCCCGGCCGAGATCGCCGAGTTCGACCGCTTGCTGAGGAAGATGCTGGAAGGTTTGCGGCGCTTCAGGGTGGCCTCGTGAAGCGACTGCTGCCCAGCGTGTTCCTGGTGTTCATCGGCTGTGCCGAACTGCCGCACGACTTGCCGGCCCGGCCGGCGCTGAAGGCGCCCGAGACGGCGACCACGCTGTCGGCTTTGTCTAACACGTCCGCGGACACTGATATTCCGCTTCTCCAAGAACACTGGTGGACGTCCTTCGGGTTGACCAACCTGGACCGATTGATCGAAACAGCCTTGCAGGATGCCCCCGATCTGGCCGCCGCGCAGGCGCGCCTGCGCACGGCCGATCAAGCCGAACGCCTGGCCCGCCTCGACGCCCAGGTGCACTATGAAACCGATGCCTCCATTGCCCGCGAACATCTGAGCAAGAATGGGCTGTTTCCGCCGCCCATCGGCGGTAGTACCTTTACTCAGACCGATATCACCGAAAACCTTTCGTACACGCTCGACTGGTGGGGCAAGAACCGGGCGTTGATCCAAGCTGCGGGCAACGAGCGGCAGGCAGCACGCGACGAAGCTGATGCCGTCCGCCAGACCCTGGCGGCAGCGGTCGCCGATACGTATTTTACCTGGGCCGATGTCGAGGCGCGCCTGGCAGCCGCGCGCGCATTGACCCAGAGCCACCGCAAGGAACATGCGCTGCTCAAGGCACGTTTCGACCTGGGTCTGGATTCTGCCCAGCCCCTGATCGATGCGCGCAAAAAGTTGGATCTGGACGAGGACTGGACCCGCAGTCTGGACTATCTGGCGCGCGCGCTGCGCTATCGCATGAGCGCCCTGATCGGCAGCGACCCGGACCACGCTGCCAGTCTGCCGATGCCTGAACTCGACGCCCGGCTCCCAGCCCTGCCAGCCCGTCTGCCGTTGGACTGGCTGGCCCGCCGACCCGATGTGGCGGCGTTGCGCAGCCAGGTTGAAGCCGCTTCCGACCGGAGTGCGGCAGCCAAGGCGGATTTCTACCCCAATCTGGATCTGCGCATGATGATCGGCCTGGAAACCCTCGATCTCAGCAAGCTGTTCCAGGCCAACAGCCTGTCCGCATCGATCGGTCCGGCCCTGCATCTGCCGATCTTCAACCGCCAGACCCTGAGCGCGAAACTCGGCATGCGCGAAGCGGATTACGCCGCATCCGTGGCGGTCTATAACCGCACCATCCTGGAAGCTGCCCGCCAGGCCGCCGATGCGTATGCCCTGATTGCGAGCCTGGAGCACCGCAGTCAGGCGCAGCGACTGGCGCTGCATGAAACCGAACAGACCCGTTCCCTGGCGGAACAGCGCCGGCAGATCGGGTTGGCCAGCCCGCTCGACGCACTCGAAGCGAACAGTGCCGTCCTCGCCCAGCGCATGAATGAGATCGAGGTCCAGGCCGCCCGCCTGCGCGCCCGTGTGGCGCTGTTCAAGGCATTGGGCGGCGACGCCCTCCACAAGGACCCTGCCCCATGACCATTGATCCTCCGGAAGCCAATCCGGCCAAACGCAAACGCCTGCTGACGATCCTGGCCCTGATTTTTCTCATTGCCGGGACGATTTGGGGCGTACGCTGGTTCCTGCACAGCCGCGGACACGAAAGTACCGACGACGCCTACGTGGCCGGCAACCTGGTGCGAGCCACGCCGCGTGTCGCCGGTTCGGTGGTGGCGGTACTGGCCGACGACACCGACTTCGTCAAGCAGGGCCAGGTCGTGGTGAAGCTGGACGATACCGATGCCAGGCTGTCCCTCGCCAAGGCCGAGGCCGATCTGGGGGAAATCGTGCGCCGGATCAGCCAGACCTTCGAGGCCCACGCCCAGCAGACCGCCAATCTGGCCGTGAAGCAACGCATCCTGGAACAGGCCGAGGCCGATCTGGTGCGGCGCGAGCGGGCGGTCGCCGTCGATGCGATCTCGCGCGAGGAAGCCGAGCATGCCCGCGCCGCGCGTGACCTGGCCCGATCCGAGCTCGATCTGGCGCGCGCCCAGTTGGCAGCTTCGAAAGCCGAAGTGGGTGGCACCTCGGTGGCGACTCATCCGGCCGTCAAACAGGCTGAAGCCCGGCTGCGCGAAGCCTGGCTGGCCCTGAATCGCTGCGAGATCCGGGCGCCTTCCGATGGACAGGTGGCCAAGCGCTCGGTCCAGGTCGGCCAACAGGTTGCACCCGGCATGGCGCTCATGGCCATCGTGCCAATGACCCAGCTGTGGGTGGAGGCCAATTTCAAGGAAGACCAGCTCAAGGGCATGCACATCGGTCAGCCGGTGCAACTGGTTTCCGATCTCTACGGCAGCGGCACGATCTTCCACGGCACCGTCGCGGGCCTGTCGCCCGGTACGGGCAGCGTGTTCTCCCTGTTGCCGGCACAGAACGCCAGCGGCAACTGGATCAAGATCGTCCAGCGCCTGCCGGTGCGCATCGCCCTCGACACCAAGGAATTGGCCGAACATCCTTTACGGGTCGGCTTGTCGATGAAAGTTGAAGTGGAAACCGCTGCAGCCGGCAAGGCAGACTCGCATCCCGCAACCCGTTACGTCACGCCGGTGGAAGACGCGACCGGTGCGGATGCACTGATCCGCTCCATCCTGCGGGCCAACCTGGTCCATACGGGCTGAGCCGGGCGCCATGGCCCATCCTCCGTTGCACGGTCCCACTCTGGTCCTGCTGACTCTGGGCCTGAGCCTGGGCACCTTCATGCAGGTACTGGACACGTCGATCGCCAACGTCTCGCTGCCGGCGATTTCAGGCGACCTGGCCGTGAGCCCGAACCAGGGCACCTGGGTCATTACTTCCTTCGCCGTCAGCAACGCCATCGCCCTGCCGCTGACCGGCTGGCTGTCGCGTCGTTTCGGCGACGTCCGACTGTTCGTGCTGTCCACCCTGCTGTTCACCCTCGCCTCCTGGCTGTGCGGCCTGGCCTCCAGCCTGCCGGTCCTGATCGCCGCGCGCGTCCTGCAGGGCGCCGTGGCGGGGCCGATGATCCCGCTCTCGCAGAGCCTGCTGCTGAACAATTACCCGCCGGAAAAGAAGGGACTCGCGCTGGCGCTCTGGTCGATGACGGTCATCGTCGCGCCCATCCTGGGGCCGATCCTCGGCGGCTGGATTACTGACAACATCAACTGGCCGTGGATCTTCTACATCAACCTGCCGGTCGGCCTGCTGTCGGCCTTCCTGACCTGGACGATTCTCGGCAAGCGCTCCAGCGCAACCCAGGTCGTGCCCATCGACAAGGTGGGCTTGGTGCTGCTGGTGCTGGGCGTGGGCGCGCTGCAGATCCTGCTGGACAAGGGCAACGAGCTGGACTGGTTCGAGTCCGGCACCATCGCCGCCCTGGCGGTCGTCTCCGTGGTGGCACTGAGCGTGCTGGTAGTCTGGGAGCTGACCGACCGCCACCCGGTGGTGGACTTCCATCTGTTCGGCCAACGCAACTTCCTGGTCGGCACGGTCATCCTGAGCGTCGGCTACCTGGTGTTCTTCGGCAACGTCGTGATCCTGCCGCTATGGCTGCAGACCAACATGGGCTACACCGCCACCTGGGCGGGCATGGCCGCCGCGCCCATCGGCATCCTGCCGGTGTTCCTGTCCGCGTTCGTAGGCAAGTACATGCACAAGGTCGACCTGCGCATCTGGGCCACCTTCAGTTTCATGGTGTTCGCCGCGGTGTCGTTCTGGAACAGCAATTTCAACTCCGACGTCACTTTCCAGCACATCGTGATTCCGCGCCTGCTGATGGGCTTCGGCGTCGCGAGCTTCTTCGTGCCGCTGACCGCCCTTACGCTGGCGGATATTCCGCCCCACATGATGCCTAGCGCCACCGGCCTGTCGAACTTTTCCCGCATCCTGGCCGGCAGTTTCGGTACCTCACTCAGCATCACTCTTTGGGACCGCCGCGCCGAGTTCCATCACAGCATCCTGACCTCGCATGTCTCGGCTTTCGACCCGTCGGCTGCCGACGCCCTCGGCAGCCTGGGCAATCCGGCCACGGACCCGGCCATGCTGGAGCGGATCATCAATCAGCAGGCGGTACTGCTGGCAACCAATGATATCTTCTGGCTGTCAGGCTGCTTCTTCGTTGCCCTGATGTTGATGGTCTGGCTGGCCCGTCCGCCCAAACGGGGGAGCGCACCGGTCGCCAGCGGTGCTCATTGAGCGGGAATCCGGCTCTGGCTGGGCGATTACGGAACCAAAATCCGATTTTTATTTCTACATGCTGCCCATTCTCTAAGATGAGCACATCAGCCGCACCGCTCCGGCAGTGTCCGACTGATTGTCACGCCGCGTTCTGGCTTGTGCGGCGCTTTCCAAGACCTTTAATAATTCTGGAGCAAAAAAATGAACCAAGCACGCTCGTACAAAATGTTTTCCCTCCTCGGTATTTCTTTGGTTTGCGCAGCCTTGCTGGGCGGCTGCGCCACGACCGACGCACTGAACAAGGCTCAGGCCACGGCAGACCAGGCATCGAAAAAAGCCGATGAGGCCAATGCCAACGCCAATGCCGCCAAGACTGCCGCCGCCCAGGCTTCGCAAAAGGCTGACCAGGCCAACGCGACCGCCGACGGGGCCAAGTCGACTGCCGACCAGGCCAACTCCACTGCCAATGCGGCGAAGGCCGAAGCCGACAAGGCCATGCAGGAAGTCGACAAGCTGGCCGAGAAAATCGACCGCATGTTCAAGAAAACAATGCAGAAGTAATTTTTGCTGGTCCGACGGACAGACGGCCTGGGACCGTCTATCCGCCGGCATCAATCAAGTCGGACTGGTTTGAGTGGCCGATACCGATACGTTGGAGCGGCAGCGGGAATTTCAGCGAATGATCACGCGCGTACCCACATGCATCCATTGGGCAAGCCGCCGGATGTCGCGGTTGGTGAGCGCCACGCAGCCGTTGGTCCAGTTGACCGCCTGTTGGACGTCGGGGTTGCCGCCACCGAGTCCATGGATTCCAATCTGGCCGCCGAGCGGCGTATCCTGGGGTGGCGTGCGGTGATGTCGCAAGGCCTGCATGATGGCATCGAATTGCGCCTGACTGAGAGTGCCGGCGTCATACGCATGGCGGGCGACAGGAGCAGACGGGTAATCGAGGCCGTAGAAGGTGTTGAAGCGGCTGTGGCGATCGATCCAGGTGACGTGGAATATGCCGCGCGGCGTGGTTTCGTCGCCCCGGCGATGGATTTCGGCGACGCCGCCGCTACCGATCGCGATGTTGTGGAAACGGGCCAGGACACGGTTTTCAGCGGAAAACACCGTCAGGGTCAGCGCCTGGGTATCCACCAGCACCCAGTCCACCCCTCCGGCTGCCCGGGAGATCGTGGATATCCCCAGGATGACGGCAGCCAACAACGCATTCAAACTGAATCGCAATTCAGGACCTCCATGATCAACCCATGAAATGCATCATGCACTCCCCTTCTCCGACCGCTATCTTGCGTTCAGTTCCCGGCCTGCAAGTGCTTGTCCTGCTGCTGGCGTGGTGGGTCACCCCAGCTTGGAGCGCGACGTTTCCGTTGCCAACCGATGGCAGCAACCTCGTCGGCCGGCTGCAGGTGGTGACGGCTGACGCCCGTAACACCTTGCTGGACATCGCCCGGCATTATGACCTCGGCTATGACGAAATCACCCGCGCCAATCCGGGAATGTCGGTCTGGCTGCCTGGCGAGGGAACCCCGGTCGTCGTTCCGTCCGAATTCATCCTGCCGCCGCGGCCATGGGTCGGTATCGTCGTGAACATTCCCCAGCGCCGGCTTTATTATTTCCCGCGCCACAAAGCCAATGAAGCGGCAACGGTGGTCACCTTTCCCATTGGAATCGCCCGTCCTGGCTGGCCAACGCCGCTGGGCAGTACCCGGATCATCGCCAAATACAAGGATCCCGCCTGGATCGTTCCCAAGGACATCCAGGCCGAGCATCATCGACAGGGCGAAGCCAATTTTCCCGATTACTTTCCCCCTGGACCCAACAATCCCATGGGCATGCTCGCCCTGGAAACCGGGTTTTCGCAAATCTTCATTCACGGCACCAACCGGCCGTGGGGCGTAGGGATGGAAGTCAGCCATGGCTGCGTCCATCTGTATCCCGAGAATGCGGCCTATCTGTTTCCCAAGGTGCCCAAGGGCACGCCAGTGAGGATCATCAACCAACCGGTGCTGGCGGGATACCGCAAGCATCAACTCTATCTCAGCGTATCCGCACCGGTGGGGGAATATCCCGGCGACCAGGACAGCCTCCTCATGCGCGCGATCGATGCCATCTCGCAGTCCAGAAGCCGGGACTGGCCGACCATCGATTGGGACCGTGTGCGGCAGGTCGTCGATGCCAGACAGGTCGTACCTGTTCCCGTCAACATTGGCGCACCCAGCCTCGACCGCCTCATTGCGTCGATCAAGCCGGAACACTACAGCTTCGAGCCCTACGGCATCGAGGCCAACGACGCGGCGCCACCGGATGCTCCGCGCTGACCCTTGATTTCCGGAACTGGGGGGATGCGTTCGGGTCAATGCCATCAACCAGCCAGGCTGTAGATGTTTCGTATCCAGACGACGTGACCGAACGCTCTCTTTCTTCTTTCCGGCAATATCCGAAGGCATCCTGTGTTATCGAACTCGATTCCTATTTGTGCCCGCTATGCGGACAGCACGGATTGATCCGGATCCGCCGTCGCCTCATCGACCGGATCCTGAGCCTCTTCGTCAGGCAGCGGCGATTTCGCTGCACGCAACCCGGATGCCAGTGGCAAGGAAACCTGCGCGAGAAGGCCGCACGCCGGAAATCGTGAGGGCGCAATCAAGAATGCCCCGTAACAAACTGATTTGACGGATTTATTCAACATGTTGCACCCGCCGTGCGCGAGACCACAATGAGCATGTCGACAATTTTATGGGGATTGCTTTTCGGCTCGATCGGGCTGGGCTTCTTCTTGTACGGCAAGAAGCAGCAGGCGATCGTTCCGTTATTTTGCGGGCTTGCGCTCATGGTCTTTCCGTATTTCGTTTCCAACACCTTCCTGTTGGTCGCCATCGGGGTCGCATTGACCGCGCTCCCCTATTTCGTCCGGATCTGAGATGCCATCAATCTGGCGAGGCCTCAGTTATCCCGGGCTTCGTTCACCAGTTGCTGACGGATCGACAGCAATTCCTGCCGATGCTTGGCGTCGGTCTTGGGGTACTGCATCCGGAGCGATCTGAAGGTATCGACAACGATCCGGGCAATGATCAACCGGGCATTTTCCTTGTCGTCGGCAGGTACCACGTACCAGGGCGCGCGCTGGGTGCTCGTTGAACTCAGGCACGCCTCATAGGCCTTCATGTAATCGTTCCAGAACCCGCGCTCGACGAGATCCGCCTGGCTGAACTTCCAGTTTTTATCGGGCTCGTCGATGCGATCGATGAAGCGTTTCCGCTGTTCTTCCTTCGAGAGGTGCAGAAAAAACTTGATGATCCGCGTGCCGTTTCGGTGGAGATGGTTTTCCAGGTCGACGATGGAACGATAGCGTTCCTTCCAGATCGTTTTTTCATTGAGTAGCCCGTCCGGAATCCCCTGGCTGCGGAGAATCTCCGGATGGACACGCACGATCAGCACTTCCTCGTAATAGGAGCGGTTGAAGATGCCGATGCGACCGCGTTCCGGCAAGGACTGCGTGGTTCGCCATAGAAAATCATGCTCGAGCTCGGTCGCGCTCGGATGCTTGAAGCTGAATACCTGGCAGCCTTGGGGATTGATTCCGGACATCACGTGCTTGATGGCGCCATCCTTGCCGGCGGCATCCATGGCCTGAAAAATCAGCAGGACCGCATAGCGGTTGGACGCATAGTGCAGCTGTTGCAGCGCGCTCAGTTCAGACACTTGGTCCTCAAGGAGCTTTTGGTACTGCTCCTTGGATTTGTAGAGCGGTTTCACGCGTGTCGGCCACTTCTTGAGGTTGACCTTGTCCCCTTCCTGTACCTGGAAATCCCTGGATTTGATTTTCATCCCCGTCCTTTCGGTCGTCATTGAGGCGATTCGTTTCCGGTCGTTGCCTGTCCGCTGCGGCCGCGGGCGGGCGATGTGAACCGCTGGGTTTGGGCCGGCCGTTGACCCTGTCCTTATTATCCCTGCCAAGGTAGCGAGCGACTTGTATAAACGAGTAGCATTAAAACCAGCGGTTTCCAATACACAAAAAGGATAAATTGCGATGAGAAAGACACCTTCCGAAGCCTATCTTGAAAAAGCCAGACACCTGTCCAAGGAAGAAACCGAGCGACTGCTGTCCAGAATGCGCGAGAAACTGACGCGCAGGCTGGAAGACAAAAAACTGAGCGCGCTGGAAGTCGTGGCGATACAACTGGAGATAGAGGATGAGGCCTTGAACGAATGGCGGGAACGGATGCAGGAAATCAGGAAAAAACCCAAGTCCAAATAACCCGCTTATCGTTCGAAATCCTGGCAGCGTCAATATTGCCGCTGCCCGCGGCGAAGCACTCAGACCCATGAAACCGAATTATCGGCAGGCATGCGGAGACGGGGTATCTTGCCGTCCATCTACGTTGTAAATCATCCGGCCCTCCCCGCTCAACCGATCTCTACTGGAATCGAATCAACCCTGGTCTACTCTCCGTAGTATGGATGGGAGGTCAATTTTCTGCTCGATTCCGCCCCATGCCGGTGCGAGTGACAGAAATATGCCCCATGCCTGTGCAGCTTCCGGGAGATGCACTGGTTTTGATCGGCATGCATTTCTTCCGTCGCACTATTTGTGCTCAACCCGGTCGAACTTTTGGCCGCTAAAAAGAACATGGCACGATCATTGCGACAGCAGGATCAGGCCTAACATCGATTCACCGAACAGGAGGACTCCATGAGCTTGTTCAACCAGTACATCGAACGCTACCGCAGAGAAGAAGAGGAATTCACCCTCGAGGAATTCCTGGATATCTGCAAGCAGGACCGGATGGCTTACGCGAGCTCCGCCGAACGCATGCTGGCGGCGATCGGCGAGCCGGAACTGGTGGATACCCGGAAGGATCCCCGATTGTCCCGCCTGTTCTCCAACAAGGTCATCAAGATCTATCCGGCCTTCAAGGATTTTTACGGCATGGAAGACACGATCGAGCAGATCGTGTCCTATTTCCGGCATGCGGCACAAGGCCTGGAAGAGAAAAAGCAGATCCTCTATCTGCTGGGCCCGGTGGGCGGCGGAAAATCCTCGCTGGCGGAGAAGCTCAAGCACCTGATGGAGAAGGCGCCGTTCTACGCCATCAAGGGCTCGCCGGTGAACGACTCGCCGCTGTCACTGTTCTCGGCCGACGAGGATGGTGACATTCTGTTGCAGGAATATGGCATTGCACTCCGCTATCTCGGCAAGGTACTGTCGCCCTGGGCGGTGAAGCGGCTGCATGAGTACAACGGCGACATCACCAAGTTTCGCGTGGTCAAGCGCTGGCCTTCGGTGCTGGGCCAGGTCGGCATATCCAAGACCGAGCCGGGCGACGAGAATAACCAGGACATCTCCTCACTGGTTGGCAAGGTGGATATCCGCAAGCTGGAAAAATATTCGCAGGACGACCCCGACGCCTACAGCTATTCGGGCGGACTGTCCCTGTCCAACCAGGGCCTGATGGAGTTCGTCGAGATGTTCAAGGCGCCGATCAAGGTGCTGCATCCGCTCCTGACCGCCACACAGGAAGGCAACTACAAGGGCACCGAGGGCTTCGGCGCAATTCCCTTCGACGGCGTGGTGCTGGCGCACAGTAACGAGTCGGAGTGGACCACCTTCCGCAACAACAAGAACAACGAGGCCTTCCTCGACCGCATCTACATCGTCAAGGTGCCCTACTGCCTCCGCGTGTCCGAGGAGGTGAAGATCTACGAGAAACTCCTGCAGCACAGTTCGCTGTCGGAATCGCCCTGCGCGCCCGGCACGCTGGAAATGCTGGCGCAGTTCTCGGTCCTGACCCGTTTGAAAGAGCCGGAAAATTCCAGCATCTATTCCAAGATGCGCGTCTATGACGGCGAGAACCTCAAGGACACCGACCCCAAGGCCAAGAGCTACCAGGAATATCGCGACTTCGCCGGCGTCGACGAAGGCATGACCGGCATCTCGACCCGTTTCGCCTTCAAGATCCTGTCGCGCGTGTTCAACTTCGACCACAGCGAAATCGCCGCCAACCCGGTGCATCTGCTCTACGTGCTGGAACAGCAGATCGAGCAGGAACAGCTTCCGCCCGAGGTGGAGCAGCGCTATATCGCCTACCTGAAAGAATACCTGTCGCCACACTACGCCGAGTACATCGAGAAGGAGTTGCAGACCGCCTACCTGGAGTCCTACTCGGAATATGGCCAGAACATCTTCGACCGCTACGTGACCTACGCTGACATGTGGATCCAGGATCAGGAATTCCGCGACCCCGACACCGGCGAGGTTCTCGACCGCGCCCAGCTCAATACCGAACTGGAGAAGATCGAAAAGCCTGCCGGCATCGCCAACCCGAAGGACTTCCGCCACGAGGTGGTCAACTTCGTGCTGCGCGCACGCGCCCAGAACCACGGCAAGAATCCGGCCTGGACCAGCTACGAGAAGCTGCGCGTGGTGATCGAGAAGCGCATGTTCTCCAGCACCGAGGACCTGCTGCCGGTGATCTCGTTCAACGCCAAGGCGTCCAGCGACGAACAGAAGAAGCACCAGGACTTCGTCCAGCGCATGGTCGACAAGGGTTACACTGACAAGCAGGTGCGCCTGCTGGCCGAGTGGTATCTGCGCGCGCGAAAGGCGTCCTGAGAGGTAAGTCATGAACCGGCTTGTAGACCGTCGTCTCTCCGGCAAGAACCGCAGCGCCGTCAACCGGCAGCGTTTCCTGCGCCGCTTCAAGGCGCAGATCCGCAAGGCGGCGTCGGATGTCGTGTCCGGCCGCAAGGTGACGGATCTGGAGCGCGGCGAGAAGATCTCCATTCCCTCCAAGGATCTGTCCGAGCCCATCTTCCACCATGGCCCCGGCGGCCGCCGCAACATCGTGCTGCCGGGCAACCGCGACTTCGTCACCGGCGATCGGGTGGATCGTCCTGAGGGCGGCGGCGGAGCCGGAAGCGGCGGCGGTCCGGCTGACGAGAGCATGGACGACTTTGTGTTCGAGCTGTCCAAGGAAGAATTCATGGACTACTTCTTCCAGGATCTGGCGCTGCCGGACCTGGTAAAGAAACAGCTCGCCGCCGTCCCTGAAGTGAAGAAGGCCCGTGCCGGCTTCGTCAGCCAGGGCAACCCGTCCAACCTGCACGTGGTGCGCTCGATGAAGCAGGCCATCGGGCGCCGGCTCGCCATGGCAGCCGGTCCGCGCGACGCGCTGAGGGAGGCCGAGGAAAAGCTTGCCGAGCTGGAGGCAAACGGGCTGGGTGCGAGCACGGAAGCCGACGAACTGCGCGAGGAGATCGCGTCCTTCAAGGCCCGGCTTGCCGCCGTCCCCTTCATCGACACCTGGGATCTGCGCTACGCCAACCGGGTCGACCAGCCGACACCCAGCAGCCAGGCGGTAATGTTCTGCCTGATGGACGTGTCGGGCTCGATGGACGAGGACCGCAAGAATATCGCCAAGCGCTTCTTCATGCTGCTCTATCTCTTCCTGACCAAGAGCTACGAGCGCATCGACGTGGTGTTCATTCGCCACCACACCGTGGCCAAGGAAGTCGACGAGGAGGACTTCTTCAGTTCACGCGAAAGCGGCGGCACCGTGGTATCGAGTGCCCTCGAACTGATGCACGACATCATCCGCGAACGCTACCCGAGTGCCAACTGGAACATCTATGCCGCCCAGGCTTCGGATGGCGACAACTGGCAGGATGACTCGCCGCGCTGTCGCGAGCTGCTGCTGCAAAGCATCCTGCCGCTGACGCAGTACTTCGCCTATGTGGAGATCGAGGCCGAGGAGCCGCAAAGCCTGTGGCACGAATACGAGCGGGTGAAGGCGGCGAGCCCGCGCTTCGCCATGCAGCGCATTCTCACGCTGGAAGATATCTATCCGGTATTCCGAGAACTGTTCAGGAAGAAGGTGGCCTGAGATGGAACCCGAAATGGAATCAGACATCGCGCCGATCCCGCCCGTCGCTTCACGCCAGCCCCTGTCCGAAGGCTCCGAATGGGGCTTCGAGTTGCTCGACCGCTACGACCGCGAAATCGCGCGGGTGGCCGCGCACTATGGCCTCGACACCTATCCTAGCCAGATCGAGATCATCACCTCCGAGCAGATGATCGATGCCTATTCCTCGGTCGGCATGCCGGTAGGCTATCACCACTGGTCCTACGGCAAGCAGTTCCTCGCCACCCAGAAAGGCTACAAGCGCGGGCAGATGGGGCTGGCCTACGAGATCGTCATCAATTCCAGCCCCTGCATTGCCTATCTGATGGAAGAGAACACGATGACCATGCAGGCGCTGGTGATCGCCCATGCCGCCTATGGCCACAACTCCTTCTTCAAGGGCAACTACCTGTTCCGCACCTGGACCGATGCCGAAGGCATCCTCGACTATCTGGTGTTCGCCCGCAACTATATCGCCGACTGCGAACAGCGGCACGGCGAAGAAGCCGTCGAGGAACTGCTCGATTCCTGTCACGCCCTGATGAACCTCGGCGTCGACCGCTACAAGCGCCCGACCCGGCTCTCGATGGCCAAGGAGCAGCTGCGCCAGACCGAACGCGAGGCCTATCTGCAATCCCAGGTCAATGACCTGTGGCGCACCCTGCCGACCAGGCAGGCGGCAGGGCAGGAAAAACTTGCGGCCCGCTTTCCCAGCGAACCGCAGGAGAACCTGCTGTATTTCATCGAGAAGAATGCGCCGCGATTGGAGCCCTGGCAGCGCGAGATCGTCCGCATCGTCAGGAAGATCGCGCAGTATTTCTACCCGCAGCGCCAGACCCAGGTGATGAATGAGGGCTGGGCCACCTTCTGGCACTACACCCTGCTGAACCACCTGTACGAGGAAGGCAAACTCACCGATGGCTTCATGATGGAGTTCCTGCAGTCGCACACCAACGTGGTCTACCAGCCGCCCTACAACAGCCGCCATTACAATGGCATCAACCCGTACGCGCTGGGCTTCGCCATGTTCACCGACCTGCGTCGCATCTGCGAACACCCCACCGAGGAGGACCACCGCTGGTTCCCCGAGCTTGCCGGCAGCGACTGGGTGAAGTCGCTGGACTTCGCCATGCGCAACTTCAAGGACGAGAGCTTTATCGCGCAATATCTCTCGCCCAAACTGATCCGCGACTTCAAGCTGTTTACCATGGTCGACGACGACACCGAGGAGAAGCTGGAAGTCACCGCGATCCACGACGACGCCGGCTACCGCGCCGTCCGTCAGCAGCTCGCCGAGCAATACAATCTGGGCAATCGCGAGCCCAACATCCAGGTCTACGAGGTCGACGTTTTCGGAAACCGCTCGCTCAGCCTGCGTCACTATATGCACGACCGCCGTCCATTGGGCGAGTCGACACCGGAGATGTTGCGCCACGTCGCCCGCCTGTGGGGCTACACCGTGCGCATCGACAGCGTGGACCAGGACGGGGTATCGCACATGACGGCCGTCAGCGAGGTCTGACTCGCCCATCTTGCCGGCATACTCAACTGTCGAGACCGGGCCAGCACGACGCGGGCTTCGAATCGGTATCGAGTTCTCGCGTGCGTAACCTACAGGTTTCCGCGTTTGGCAATATCGGGAATGTTGTTTTTACGTCTGCTGGACGAATCCGGGCGACACCCTGGTGTAGCTGCCGCGCTGATACCGTCCGCTTATTTACAAGACTTCCAGTAAATTCAAGCGTCTAAAGCGACGGGACGGTAATTGGCGGAGAGGGTGGGATTCGAACCCACGGTGAACTTGCGCTCACGCCTGATTTCGAGTCAGGTACATTCGACCACTCTGCCACCTCTCCGGCGGCGCGTATTGTAACCGAGTCTGGCGGTTTGCTGGACGAAAATTTCGCTCTCGTTCAGACTGTATTCATGCCCATCATAAAAACAAAGGGATGGATCGGGAGATTGGCTGCACTGGCGCTGACACTGGCACTGGCTGCCTGCGGTCGTCCCATTCCACCGTCCGAAACCAGCGGCGAATTGCAGGTGGGCGTACGCAACAGCCCTGCGACCTACTATATCGCCCGTAACGGCGAGGCTGCCGGCTTCGAACACGATTTGATCCAGGCATACGGCCAGTCGCAGAACTGGACGCTCGCGTGGACGACGAAGCCCCGGCCCGAAGCCCTGTTCGACTTGCTTGAGAACCGCCAGATCCATCTGGCGGCAGCGACCTTGCCGCAAGCGGTAGTCAAGGATCGCCATCTGATTGCCGGCCCGGTTTTATTCGAGACACCGGTCCATATCGTCTATCGCGCCAGCGAGCAGGCACCTCGCGACATCGCTGCCCTGTCCGGCAAGAAGCTGGCATTGATCATCGGTTCCGGCCATACGCCCATGCTGATGCGTCTGAAGCGCAAGTATCCCAAGCTGTCCTGGTCCGCGCTGGACAATGTCTGGCCGGACGAACTGCTGGCGCAACTGCAGGCCGGCAAATACGACGCGGTGGTCATCAACGGCATGGATTTCGATCCCGTGCGCACCTTCTATCCCGAACTGGCGGTGGCCTTCGACCTGCCCGACACCCAGAAGATCGTATGGGCGCTGCCGAAACACAGCTCGCTCATCCTGCGCAATTCGCTGGTCCGCTTCATCGAACAGGCGCGCAGGGACGGCACCATCAAACGCATCTACGAGCGTTACTTCGGCCACGTCAAGCGGCTGGACAGCACGGACATCCTCGGTATCATGCAACGCCGTCCACAACGCCTGCCGGATCTGCGCCGATATTTCCAGGAAGCCCAGACGCTCACCGGCATCGACTGGCGTCTGCTGGCCGCGATCGGCTATCAGGAATCACAGTGGGATCCGTCTGCCACCTCGCCGACCGGTGTGCGTGGTTTGATGATGCTGACCGCCGAAACGGCCGACCGCATGGGGATCGGCAATCGGCTCAATGCACGTCAGAGCATCCTCGGCGGCGCACGCTACCTAGCCATGCTGAAGGATGCACTGCCTGCCCGCATTCCCGAGCCCGATCGCACCTGGCTGGCGTTGGCTGCCTACAACCAGGGGCAGGGCCATCTGGAAGATGCGCGACGCATCGCGCAAGCGCGCGGCGGCAGTCCGGACAGCTGGGCGGACGTGAAAGCGGCCCTGCCCTATCTGGGCCGCGGCGACTTTGCCAAGGTAATGAAATACGGCTATGCCCGCGGCACCGAGGCATTGCTGTTCGCCGAGAACATCCGCAATTACTACGACATCCTGATGCGGCTGGAGCCCGAATACAACCCGCTGATCAATCTGGGAAACAGCGAAGCCGGCCTGCCTACACCCGGCTGACCTGCCACGCCAAAAGTCCCCTTCATGCGGCGGTCAGCCGCTCCAGCCCGCCCATCCACGGCCGCAACGCCTCCGGCACGGTCACGCTCCCATCGGCATTCTGGTAGTTCTCCAGGATCGCCACCAGCGTGCGCCCCACCGCCAGTCCCGACCCGTTCAGCGTGTGCAATAACTCAGGCTTGCCCTGCCCCGCCTTGAAACGCGCCTGCATGCGGCGCGCCTGGAAGGCCTCGAAATTCGAGCAGGAGGAAATCTCGCGGTAGGTGTTCTGCGCGGGCAGCCACACCTCGAGGTCGTAGGTCTTGGCCGCCGAGAAGCCCATATCGCCGCTGCACAGCGCCATCTTGCGATACGGCAGACCGAGCTTCTGCAGGATCGCCTCGGCGTTGGCGGTCAGCGCCTCCAGCGCGGCGTAGGAGTCCTCCGGCTTCACCATCTGCACCAGTTCCACCTTGTCGAACTGGTGCTGGCGGATCATGCCGCGCGTGTCGCGGCCGTAGGAACCCGCCTCCGAGCGGAAGCACGGGGTGTGGGCGACGAACTTCAGCGGCAGCGATTCGGCGGGAACGATCTCGTCACGCAGCAGGTTGGTCACCGGGACTTCGGCGGTGGGGATGAGGTAGAGCTTGTCGGCGTCCGGCCGCGGGACCTGGAATAAATCTTCCTCGAACTTGGGCAGGTTTCCGGTACCGCGCATCGAATCGGCGTTGACCAGATACGGCACATAGACTTCCGTGTAGCCATGCTCCGTCGTGTGCACGTCGAGCATGAACTGGGCGAGCGCTCGGTGCAGCCGCGCCAGCGGCCCCTTCATCACGGTGAAGCGGCTGCCGGTGATTTTCACCGCTGCCGCGAAATCGAGCTGGCCGAGGCCTTCGCCGAGGTCGACGTGATCGCGCACCGGGAAATCGAACTGCTTCGGCGTGCCCCAGCGGCTCACCTCGACGTTGGCCGTCTCGTCCAAGCCGTGCGCCACCGATTCGTGCGGCAGGTTCGGCACGCCCATGAGGAAATCGTTGAGCTCGGCCTGCAATTCGGACAGGCGCGATTCCAGCTGCTTCTGCTCGTCGCCCAGACCCGCCACCTCGGCCATGACCGTCGTGGTGTCCTCGCCCTTGCCCTTCATCATGCCGATCTGCTTGGACAGGGTGTTGCGGCGGCTTTGCGCTTCCTGTGTGCGGGTCTGGATCGTCTTGCGTTCGGCTTCCAGGGTTTCGAAGCGCGCCGTATCAAGAACAAAACCGCGCGCGGCCAGGCGCTCGGCGACGATGGCTGCGTCTTTGCGCAGCAACTGGATATCAAGCATGGGAGTATGGGAAAGCGCCAAAAGCGCCATTTTCGCCGATAGCTGCGGCTATCGGCTAGAGGTGCGTGAAATTAGGCCGCTTCGACCATCCCTACCGCTTCATCCACATCGACCGCGACGATGCGCGACACGCCCTGTTCCTGCATGGTGACACCGGCCAGGTGCTGCGCCATTTCCATGGTGACGCGGTTGTGGGTGATGAAGAGGAACTGCGTATGGTCGGACATCGCCTTGACGAGGTTGCAGTAACGCTCGGTATTGGCGTCGTCGAGCGGCGCGTCGACCTCGTCCAGCAGGCAGAACGGCGCCGGGTTGAGCTTGAACATGGCGAACACCAGCGACAGCGCGGTGAGCGTCTTCTCTCCGCCGGACAGCAAGTGGATCGAGGCGTTCTTCTTGCCGGGCGGCTGCGCGAACACCTGCACGCCGGCATCGAGCAGTTCGTCGCCGGTGAGAATGAGCCGTGCCTGGCCGCCACCGAACAGCTGCGGGAACAGCTCGCCCATGTGCTGGTTCACGGTATCGAATGTTTCCTTGAGCCGCGCGCGCGATTCCTGGTCGATGCGGCGGATCGCGTCTTCCAGCGTGGTGACGGCTTCTAGCAAGTCGGCACATTGCGCGGCGAGGTATTCGGAACGCTCCTGCGCCTGGGTCAGCTCGTCCAGTGCGGCGAGGTTGACCGCACCGAGCGCGGCGATCTCGTTCTGCAGGCGGTTGATATCGGCCTGCAATTGGCTGGGCTTGGGACTGTCGGCCAGGCCCGATTCGAGGCTGGCCTCGTCGGCAGCTGCCTCGCGCAGTTGCAGTTCGAACTGCGACTGCATCAGCATGGCTTCCTGGTTCTTGAGTTTCAACTGCTCGATGCTGCGGCGCAGCGGGTCGAGCCCCTGCTCGCAGGCCATCCGGGCCTCGTCATGACCGCGCAGTTGGGCGGTCAGCCCTTCCAGTGCATCGCGCGCGGCGGCCAGCGCGGCTTCGGTTTCGGTGCGCGTCGCCAGGGCTGCCTGCAACTCGGCATCCAGCGCGTCGGCTGGCAGGTGGCCCAATTCGTCGCGTGCCTGGGCCAGTCGGGCATCGTCGTCGGCGATTTCCTGTTCGATGCGTGCCAGCGTCTCGGCGAGTTCCTGGATCTTGTTGGTGCAGGTGGTCAGCGCGAAGCCGGCTTCCTGATGCCGCCGTTCGGCCGCTCGCTGCAGTTCGCGCGCATCGAACACCGCACGGTCGGCCTGGTCGCGCTGCTGACGCGCGGCATAGAGCGCTTCGCGGGCGGCCTCGTCCTGTGCGCGGTAGTCCTTGAGGCGAGCATCCAGTGTTTCCAGCATGGTGCGCTCGCCGGTTTGCTGACGGGTGACTTCCTCGAGTTCCTGCGTGATCTGCGCCGCCCGGCTCTGCACCCGCTCCACCGCCTGTTGCAGCCGCAGTAGTTCCATCTGTGCGGTGTGGTGGCGGTTTTGCGTCTGGCCGGTTTGCGCGCGCAAGGCCTGGATATCGCGCTGGCGCTCCATGTAGCCCTGCTGCGCCTCGGCGTAGGCGGCTTCGAGTTGGGCGACTTCATCACGCAACCGTACCGCATCCGTCGTCAGCCGTTCGAGTTCGCGCCCGCGCGCAAGAATGCCTTCCACCGCAGTATGCGGCCCGTGGAACGTGACGCTGTGGCGGGTGAAGAGATGGCCTTGCGGCGTCACGACCGTTTCCCCGGCTGAGAGATTCGCTGTACGCGCGCGCGCAGCGTCCGCATCGTCGGCCCAGTACACGCCGGCCAGCCAGTCGGCAAGCGCTGCGTGCGCAGCGGCATCGTCGCTGGCAATCTTGCTGCTGAGCAGGTCCGACGCGCTGGCAGTCGCCGCGCCTTGTCCGGTCCATACGGTGAGGCGCGCGGGCGGCGCGTCGGCAAACCATTCCGAGGTGACATCGGCTGACACGGACTGCAGGCGTTCTCGCAGCACCGCCTCGACGGCCGCTTCCCAGCCAGGGGTGACACGCAGTTTTTCCCACAGGCGCGGCGCGCTATCCAGGCCGCGCTGGCGCAGCCAGGCGCCAAGCTTCTCGTCGGCCTTGAGACTTTCCTGCAGTTTTTTCAGTGCCGCGAGTTCGGCCTCGGTCTGGTGCAGCGCTTTGCGTGCGGCCTCGAGATCGCGCATGTGCTGCGCGCGTGCCGCGTCGAGTTCGGGCAATGCCGTCTCGGCATCCTTGAGCCCGGTCTGTGCCGTGGCCAATATCTGCGCCAGTTCCTCGAGCTCGGCTTGTTTTTGCGCCAGGCCGGCGGCATCCGGGCGCGGCAGCTGCGCCTGTTCCTGGGCGAGCCGGCGCTGGCGCACATCCAGTTGCTCGAGCTGGCGCTTGGTATGGCCGAGGCTGTTTTCGTCGACCTGGCGCGACTGGTCCAGTTGCGACACCACGCGCTGCGCCTCGCCCACGCCTTGTTGCGCAACGCGCAGCGCAGCTTCCTTCTCCGGCAGGGTGCTGTCGGTGGCCTGACGTGCGGCGGCCTCGGCTTCCATCAACGCGGCTTCGAGACCGGGCTGCTGCGCGTTGACCTCGTGCAGCGCATCCTGCGTGGCGGTCCGACGCGCCTGCTGCGCCTCGACGCGCGCGCCCAGATCCTGCACCTGGCGATACAACCGTTCGCGGGTGGCGTTCTGGTGCGCCATGGTCTGCTCGATGCGCGCCACTTCGGACTGTGCCTGGTAATACGCCGCCTGCGCGGTGTTGAGCGTGTCCTGACCGGCGAACTGGGTCTGGCGCGCGGTTTCCAGAATCGATTCGATGTGACGCAGGCGCGCGGTTTCGGCTTCCAGTTTGTTCTGCGCTTGGGTGAGATCCTTGTCGATGCGCGCGCGCTGCTGGGCGGCGTCGTGCTTGCGGGCGAACCATAGACGATGCTGCGAGAACGTCAAATCCGCTTGCAGACTGCGGTAATGCTGGGCGACTTCGGCCTGCGCGGCGAGCTTCTCGACCTGGGTCTTGAGTTCGCGCTGGATGTCCTCGACGCGGTTCATGTTGTCGCGTGCGTCCTTCAGCCGCGACTCGGTTTCCTTGCGGCGCTCCCGGTACTTGGAGACGCCCGCGGCTTCTTCCAGATAACCGCGCAGTTCCTCGGGCTTGGCCTCGATCAGGCGCGTGATCATGCCCTGCTCGATGATAGCGTAGGCGCGCGCACCGACGCCGGTGCCGAGGAACAGGTCGGCGACGTCGCGCCGCCGCACCCGCATGTTGTTGATGTAATAGGTGGAGTCGCCGCTGCGGTCGAGCACGCGCTTGACCGAGATCTCGGCATATTGCGACCACTGCCCGGCGGCACGGCCGAGTTCGTTGTTGAACGCCAGCTCGACCGAGGCGCGTGACGCCGGCTTCCTGGTGCCCGAGCCGTTGAAGATCACGTCCTGCATCGATTCGCCGCGCAGGTGCTTGGCCGACGATTCGCCGAGCACCCAGCGCACAGCGTCGATGACGTTCGACTTGCCGCAGCCGTTCGGCCCCACCACCCCCGTCAGCTGGGCGGGGACAGGAATCACGGTGGGATCGACGAAGCTCTTGAAACCGGCAAGTTTGATGTGGGTTAAACGCAAGACAGCGGACCTAAGCTTTTATAATGGGTGTCGTCTCAATGCGCCGTTAGATTTTTACGGCGTTCTGTTTTCGACACATTCTACACCGAGCCTCCCCATGCCCTCCACGCCCGCCAAAACCCTGGAAACCTTCCCCAACCCAAAACCCGGACGCGACTTTCATATCCACATGGAAGTTCCTGAATTCACGTGTCTTTGTCCCAAGACCGGACAGCCGGATTTCGCCACGCTGATTCTCGACTACATTCCCGACAAGACCTGCGTCGAACTGAAGAGCCTCAAGCTCTACATGTGGAGCTTCCGCGAGGAAGGCCACTTCCATGAGGACGTCACCAACCGCATCCTCGATGATCTGGTCAAGGCGACCAAGCCGCGCTACATGTGCCTCACCGCCAAGTTCTACGTACGCGGCGGCATCTTCACCAACGTGGTCGCCGAGCACCGCAAGAAAGGCTGGCAGCCAGCCCCGCGCGTCGATCTCACGCAGTTCGAGCACCAGTCAAATACACGCGGATAAGCCATTGTATTTTCTAGGTATTGACTTTGGCACTTCGGGCGCGCGCAGTTGTGTAATCGACGCCGAAGGCGCGATCGTCGTCGAGGACAAACGCGATTTCGGCGCGCTGGACGACTACGAGCGCGCCGGCATCTGGCGCGAGGCGCTGTGGGACCTGGTCGCGTCGCTGCCGCCGCCGATCCGCACCCAGTTGTCGGACATCGCGCTCGACGGCACCTCCGGCACCATACTCGCCTGCGACGAGGAACTCAGCCCACGCCATCCGCCGCTGCTGTACAACGACGACCGCGCGGTCGAGGAAGCTGCCCTGATTGCGAAAACCGCCACGCCGGGCCACCCTGCCGCCGCGGTTACCTCGGGGCTGGCCAAGATCCTGTGGCTGAAAAAGCGGCTCGGCCTCACCGGTGCGCGGCTCTATCTCAACCAGGCCGACTGGCTCTCCGGCCTGCTGACCGGCCGGGTCGGGATGACCGACTACCACAACGCCCTCAAGATGGGGCTCGACCTCGACGCGCTGAAATGGCCGGACTGGGTCGAATACCTGGCCGACGTCGACTACCTCCCGGTGCCCATCGCGCCCGGTGCCCGGCTCGCCACCGTGTCGCGTCCGCGTGCGCGCTACCTCGGCATCAACCCCGGCTGCATGGTGCACGCCGGCACCACCGACTCCATCGCCGCATTTTTGGCAGCAGGCGTGACCCGAAGCGGTGACGCCGTCACCTCGCTCGGCAGCACGCTGGTCCTGAAACTGCTGTCCGACACCCCGGTGGAATCGACCGGGCACGGTGTCTATTCGCACTGGTTCGGCAACCGCTGGCTGGCTGGCGGTGCGTCCAACGCCGGCGGCGCGGTGCTGCGGCAGTTCTTCGACGACCGCCAGCTGGCTGCGCTCAGCGAATCAATCGATCCGGCCCTTGCCAGTCCGCTCAACTACGTTCCGCTCCCAAAACCCGGCGAACGTTTTCCGGTCAACGACCCGCAGCTTTCGCCGCGCCTGACGCCGCGCCCCCTCGACGACGCCGAATTCCTGCACGGCCTGCTGGAAAGCCTTGCCCGCATCGAGGCGCGCGGCTACGGCCTGCTCGCCGAACTCGGCGCCACCCCGGTTGGCCGGGTCAACACGGCCGGCGGCGGCGCCCGCAATCCTGTCTGGACACGCATCCGCGAGCGTCTGCTCGGCGTCCCGGTCGCGCGCGCCGCCCATACTGAAGCCGCTTACGGCGCCGCCCTGCTGGCGCGGGATGGCCTGCGGCTATTCGACCCGATCTACCCGTAAAGGGCAGGCCGTGGTTGTAAAGCCAACAAATTGGCAACAACCACGCTCAGCTGACTTCGACGAACTCGAGCGTATTCATATCGGGATCACGGCAGAACAAGGCCGCCCGTCCCGACTTGCTGGCTGTGTACGTCACGCTTGCCGCATCGAGTCGGCGCTTCAATGCAGCCATGTCGCCCACCGCCAGCGCGATGTGGCGGTCGCGGCCGCCATGCTCGGGACGTAACGAACCGGTATCGGGGTTGGGCAGCTGCATCAGGTGTAGTTGCTGGCCGCCGCCCAGGTCGTACCATTCGCCGGGGTAAGGCAGATCGGGCCGGTTCGGATGCCGCGTCAGCCCCAGCACCGATTCGTAGAAGGTTTTTGCGCGCGCGAGATCCGACACCAGCAGGCCGGCATGCAGCAAGGCCGTGACGCGCGTGGAAGGCAATCCGTCAGACATGGCTTTCCCCTTTCGATTGGTCGTTTTCCATATGGCCGGAAAACAGGCTGGCGGTGACGATCATGACGGCGCCGATCCATTCCTGCACACCCATGCGCTCGTCGGAGAGGAAATAGGCCGCCACAGCAGCGACCACCAGTTCGAACAAAAAGATGACGATGGCCTGGTTGGCCGGTACACGCGCCAGGCCATATTGCACGGCATAGGTCATGCTGCCGATGGCAATCCCCACCCCCATCAGCAACAGCCAGGTGGCGGGCGCGGCATCCGCCATGAAACCGAGCTCGGCAGGCCTGAATGCCAGACCGATCGTGGTCAGCACCGCCACCCCTGCCCATACCGACACGGCCTTGGCACCCTCCGCCACGCCCTCCAGATGGCGGCTGATGACGTTGCTCGCCGCGAACATCACCCCCGCCGACAGACCCAGCCATTCGGCGCGACTGGCCGGCAGCGGCCAGTCGCCGGGTTGCCACAACATCACCAGTGCGCCGCCCGCGGCCAGCGCCATCACCGCCCAGCCGGCGCGATTGAGCTTCTCATGCAGCAGAAAACGGGCAAACAGCACGGTCCACAGAGGCGACAGATAAAACAGCAGCAGTACCCGGACCACTTCGCCTTCGAGCACCGCCAGCACATAGGCCAGGTTGGTCCAGCCAGCCGTCAGACCGATCGCGGCAAGCCACAGCCAGCGGCCGCGCGCCTCACGTAGCACATGGCCATGCAGCCAGCCGATCAGCAGCAGGGGCGTCGCATAGGTGAACAGGCTGGACGCGATGCCGCCTACGCCCGCCTCACTCAACAGGCGATAGGGATACCATACCAGTCCCCACAGTGAGGCAGCGTAGACAAGACTGCTGATGGCGAGCGTGCGCTGCAAGGGAATCGACGGCATGGGGCTTTATAATATGTGGCTTGGTTAAATTCCGTACAGCAATGAATCCGCGTCTCGATCAACTTCATCCGTATCCGTTCCAGAAACTGCGCGAGCTGTTCGCCGGCGTCACGCCGGATGCCGGACTGTCGCCGATCAACCTGTCGATCGGCGAGCCCAAGCACCCCACGCCCCAGTTCATCAAGGACGCGCTGATCGCCGGACTTGGCGGGCTGGCGAATTATCCCATCACTCAGGGCTCGGATGCGCTGCGCACTGCCATCTCAGCGTGGGCCGAGCGACGCTATGGCGTGAAACTCGACCCGGCGACCGAGGTACTGCCGGCCAACGGTTCCAGAGAAGCGCTGTTCGCCTTCGCCCAGGCCGCCGTCGATTCGAGCCGCCATGGCCGCCGCACGGTCGTCTCGCCCAACCCCTTCTACCAGATATACGAAGGCGCGGCGCTGCTCGCCGGCGCCCGCCCTTTCTTTCTCAACACCTTGCCCGAAAACGGCTTTCGCATGGACTGGTCACGCGTGCCGGAAGACCTGTGGGAAAGCATCAGCCTGGTCTACGTGTGTTCGCCCGGCAACCCCACCGGCAAGGTGATGTCGCTGGCCGACTGGAAGGAACTGTTCGAACTGTCCGACCGGCATGGCTTCGTCATCGCGGCCGACGAATGCTATTCGGAAATCTATTTCGAGGAAGGCAAGCCGCCCTTGGGCGCGCTCACCGCCGCGCAGCAGCTCAGCCGGGGCCTTAAAAATCTCATCGTGTTCAACTCGCTGTCCAAGCGCTCCAACGTACCCGGCCTGCGTTCCGGCATGGTGGCGGGCGACGCCGAGGTGATGAAGAAATTTCTGCTCTACCGCACCTATCACGGCAGCGCGATGAGTCCGGCAGTGCAAGCCGCCAGCGTCGCGGCATGGAACGACGAAGCGCACGTGATCGAGAACCGCCGCCAGTACGCCGAGAAGTTCGCCGCCGTGATGCCTCTGCTGAAGGACGTGCTGCAATTCGAGGCGCCCGATGCTGCCTTCTATCTGTGGGCGCGCGTGCCGGGCGGCGACGATGCCGCCTTTGCGCGCGGCCTGTATGAGAAACAGCACGTCACCGTGCTGCCGGGCAGCTACCTCGCGCGCGACGCCGCCAACGTCAATCCGGGCAAGGGCTTCGTCCGCATCGCGCTGGTCGACAGCCTGGACGCCTGCGTCGAGGCTGCACACCGCATCGCCATTCACGCAAAATCCCTTACCTCTCACGCCTGACCCCTCACTTATTTTCAAGGAAACCATCATGCAAGACCTGCAGAAAATCATCGAAGACGCATTCGAACGCCGCGCCGACATCACCCCGCGCAACGCCGACGCCACCGTCAAGGATGCCGTCATGTCGGTGATCGACATGCTCGACCACGGCCAGCTTCGTGTCGCCGAGCGCACTGACGGGCAGAACTGGACCACGCACCAGTGGATCAAGAAGGCCGTGCTGCTGTCGTTCCGCCTGGAAGACAATGCCTTCATCAAGGGCGGCTTCACCAACTACTTCGACAAGGTGCCCTCCAAGTTCGCCGACTTCAACTCCAAGGACTTCCGCGAGGGCGGCTTCCGCGTGGTGCCGCCGGCGGCCGCGCGCAAGGGCTCCTACATCGGCAAGAACGTGGTGCTGATGCCCTCCTACGTCAACATCGGCGCCTATGTCGGCGAAGGCACCATGGTCGACACCTGGGCCACGGTCGGCTCCTGCGCGCAGATCGGCAAGAACGTGCACCTCTCCGGCGGCGTCGGTATCGGCGGCGTGCTCGAACCGGTGCAGGCCAACCCCACCATCATCGGCGACAACTGCTTCGTCGGCGCGCGTTCCGAGGTGGTCGAGGGCGTGATCGTCGAGGACAACTGCGTGATCTCGATGGGCGTCTATATCGGCCAGTCGACCAAGATCTACGACCGCGAAACCGGCGAAGTCATGTACGGCCGCGTGCCCGCCGGCTCGGTGGTGGTGTCCGGCAACCTGCCGTCGAAGGATGGCAGCTATAGTCTGTATTGCGCGGTGATCGTGAAGAAGGTCGACGAGAAGACCTTGTCCAAGGTCGGCATCAACGAACTGCTGCGCGGGATCTGATCGACTGGATGCCGGTACAAGGAGACGCCATGAAGACACTTTTCGCCGTCATCGTTTTGCTCGCCGCCGGCCTGACGGGCTGCCAGACCAACCCGGTCTCCGGACGCTCGCAACTGGTGCTGGTCTCGGAAGAGCAGGCGCAGGCCTCGTCCGCGCAGGCCTATGCGCAAACGGTCAACGAGGCACAGCAGAAGGGCAAGCTCAGTACCGACGCGGCGCTGAACGCCCGGGTCAAGCGCATCACCGACCGGCTGATCGTGCAGGCGGGCACCATGTACCCGCCGAGCCGCAGCTGGAAATGGTCGGTCGCGGTGATCGACGAGCCCACGCTCAATGCCTGGTGCATGCCCGGCGGCAAGATGGCGATCTATACCGGCATCATCACCAAGCTCAAGCTGACTGACGACGAAATCGCCCAGGTCATGGGCCACGAAATCTCCCACGCGCTGCTGGGGCACGGCCGCGAGCGCATGTCGCGCGCGATGGCCACACAGGGCGGTCTGCAAATCGGCTCCATCCTCGCCGGGCGCGATCTCACCGTGCTGGCGCCGGTGGCCGACATTGCGTTGACCCTGCCCAACAGCCGCGAGAGCGAGAGCGAGGCGGACCGCTACGGCATCGAGCTTGCCGCTCGCGCAGGCTACGACCCGCACGCCGCGATCAGCCTGTGGGAAAAAATGAGCCAGGCCAGCGGCAACGGCCCGCCGCAGTTCCTCAGCACCCACCCGGCGCCGACCAACCGCATCCAGGCGCTCAATGCGCTGGTGCCGAAGATGATGCCAATCTACGAGAAAGCCCGTAATTGATGGACACCCCGACCGACGACAAACTTGCCAGCCTCAAAACCCTGAGCACCGTCATTTATGCGCTGTACGCGCTGTCGCTGTTTTCCGGCGTCACCGCCATCGTCGCCATCGTGCTGAACTACATCAAGCTCGACGATACCAGGGGCACCTGGCTGGAAAGCCATTTCCGCTGGCAGATTCGTACCTTCTGGTGGGGCCTGGTGTGGTTCATCCTCGGCGGGCTGACCTGGATCATCCTGATCGGCTGGGTCGTCCTTGGCGTCGCCTGCATCTGGTTCATCTACCGCATCGCCAAGGGCTGGCTCAACCTCAACGACGGCAAGCCCATGCCGTTGTAGGCATGGCATTCTGGGCCTATCTGCTGCGCTGCGCGGATGGCTCGTACTATGCGGGCATACTGACGATCTCGACAAACGCATTGGCGAACATGTGGCCGGTATCTGCGTCGGCCATACAGCGACCCGGTTGCCGGTTGAACTGGTTTGGAGCCGGGAATGCGCCACACGTATCGAGGCGCTGACATTCGAGCGGCGGATCAAGGGTTGGAGCCGCGCGAAGAAAGAGGCGTTGATAAAGGGTGACTGGGAGGAGGTCTCCCGGTTAGCCAGGAACCGATCGGGGAAATAAGCCCTAGTGGCAATTTGAAATGTGGTTCGACAGGCTCACCACGAACGGACCAAAGGCCAGTAGCCTAATCCAGGCTTACCGATGGATTCACCCAAGTACCCAACTTTCAGCCCGTTCGCCATGAGCTTGTCGAAGGGCTGCCCGTCCCCTACCCTAACCCTAAGAAATCCGCACCTCCGTCCCCACCTTCACCAGATCGAACAGTTCCGCCACGTCCGCATTCTTCATGCGGATGCAGCCGTGCGAGGCGGGTGTGCCGATCCGGTGTTCCTCGTGGGTGCCGTGGATATAGATGTAGCGGTTGTGGGTGTCCACCGTCCCGCCCTTGTTCCTGCCCGGCTCCAGGCCGTCCAGCCACAGGATGCGTGTCAGGATCCAGTCGCGCCCGGGGTTCGCGGCGTCCAGTTCCGGCGTCCAGATTTCGCCGGTGGGCTGGCGTGACTTGAAGGCCGCGCACAGCGGCGCGCCGGCGCCGATTTTTTCCGCGATGCGATGCCTGCCGCGCGGCGTGCAGAAGCTCCCGTCCTGCTCCCCCGCCCCGTTCGCCGCAGTGGAAACCGGGTACTGCCGGATGAGTAGATCGCCGTCCGGAAAGGGTTCCCACAGGTACAGCTGCTGCAGGCGCATGTCCACCTCGATGACCAGTTCGCTCATTGCGCCGTCTCCCTTTTCTGCTGCCGGCGCGATTCGAAGAACCCCGAGATCATCGCCGCGCATTCGTCCGCCAGCACCCCGCCGACGATGTCGCAATGATAGTTCAGGCGCGGCTCGGCAAACACGTCGATGATGCTGCCGTGCGCACCGGTCTTGTATTCGCGCGCGCCGTACACCACCCGCGCCACCCTTGAATGCAGGATCGCCCCCGCGCACATCACGCACGGCTCCATCGTCACATAGAGCGTGCAGCCCACCAGCCGGTAATTGCCCAGCCGCCCCGCCGCATCACGCAGCGCCATCACCTCGGCATGCGCCGTGGGGTCATGGCTGGAAATCGGCCGGTTGAACCCGCGCCCGACGATCTCGCCGCCACACACCACCAGCGCCCCCACCGGCACCTCGCCGGCGTCCCGGCCCTGGCGGGCCAGTTCGAGCGCGGCGCGCATGTAGTCCTCGTCTTCTGTCACGCCTTGCCTCATATCAAATACCGTGAAATTTTAACGCAACGTGAATCGCACATTCCCGGACAAGGGGACGCTTCGAAAACCCGAACTCGGCAATATCCTTGACAGGCCCAAAAACCAGCAGGTAGATTCCGGCTCTAGAAGCGGTCGACGCAAAGTACGTCGATTGTCATGCGGAAAACCACAGTCGTTCTCAAATGCTGCCTGAGGAGAGCCGCATGAACTATCGTTTACCCGTACAGAGTCCGTTCGTCTTGTCCGCTTGATTTCCTGACCAAGCTCCAACACTTCGTCAGGCCAGCTGAGTGACATGGCTTGGTCTTAGCCATGTCCTGCCACAGTTGTATTCGTGCTCACTCAAGGTTTTTTAAGCTCAAAAGTAACAGCATGCACCTTAAAACAAACTTTGTGAGCCTACTGAAGTGACGGTTCGGACATCGGGACTCATCACATCATGAAAGTAATTCTTGCGACATTGATCATTTATTTTATGGCGACGGCTGCTATCGCCAGTGTGGGTAATGCATCAGCACATCGCCTATACGGAAAATGGGTGTGGGCTTAACCCTACGCTCAAGCGTGATGCCTGCCGACAAGCCGCACCACCGAGAGAGGAGTACGCGATGAATGAACATGCCAAAATGTTGGCATCAGCGCTGATTCGGAACTTCAATAAAGTCCAAATGGAGTTGTTCGTCCGCGAACCACTCTATGGTGGCCGGTCGGCCCGCCTTGCACCTGGAACAGCTGCCCAAAAGCTTGGAGCCACCATCGATATAGTGGCTCCAGGCAAGAGAGACTGCCCCTATCACTTTCACCATGCTCAGGAGGAGATGTTCGTCGTATTAGAGGGGGCAGGCACTCTTCGCGTTGCGGGCGAGGAACTCCCCATCGTGCAGGGCGATGTAATCTTCATTCCCCCCGGACCAGAGTATCCGCACCAGATCATCAACACTTCGGATCAGCCGCTGAAGTACCTCTCGATCAGCACGAAAGACTTGCCCGAGATCGTCGAATATCCAGACTCAGGAAAGTTCTTGGCTATGGCCGGCAAACGCGGCGCGCCTGAACTGGATTTCGATATCATGCAATTCAAGTCGCAAAGCGCCGACTACTGGCTTGACGAGCCGTAGCAAGAGTGCTGCCTAATCCATTTCCCTTACCCATGGAACCTACAAATGCCGAATGATTGGATTCCCATATCGCATGAGAATTACCAGCAGGTGCGCGGACCGTTCTATCATGGCACCAAAGCCAATCTATCGATTGGCGACTTGATAACCACGGGGCACCCGTCCCACTTTGAAACTGACCGTGCTCTTAAGCACGTCTACTTTTCAGCCCTGATGGAGCCTGCCATTTGGGGAGCGGAGCTTGCAATGTCGTTGTCACGCCTAGATGGTCGCGGCTACATATACATCGTCGAACCAACTGGGCCATTTGAAGACGACCCGAATCTTACGAATAAAAGATTTCCTGGAAATCCAACGAAGTCCTATCGCACGTGCGACCCACTAAGAATTGTCGGGTCAGTCGAAGACTGGCAAGGGCATCCCATAGATGTATTGCAGCAAATGCTGAAATCTTTGGAGGATCTGAAGCGCCGCGGCTTCGCCATCATTGAAGACTAGCAATTCACTGCCTAACAATTCAGTCAAGTTCGTTCCGGCCTTAGGCCTCCACGGGACGCGCCGCAAGCGGCGCACCCCTTACCTTAAACGTTGGGCCGCAAGATCAGCACGGAGATAGTCACAGATGGATTCTGCTGAAGCATACGAATCTAGAGCGCATGAATTTCTGCGTAGCCGAGATCCGTCATCAATCGGCACGCAGGTTGTAGATCAATGGGCTCGTAGTCTTCGTAGGGGCGCAACGGTCATTGAGTTGGCATGTGGGGGCGGCTATCCAATATCGCGAGTTCTCGATGCCGCCGGGCTGAAATTATGGGCTGTCGATAGCTCGCCAACCTTGCTTGCTGAGTTCCAGTCACGTTTCCCCAATATTCCAATTCAATGTGCAAGGGTGCAAGAGAGTGACTTCTTTGGACGGAATTTCGATGGCGTCATCGCAATAGGTCTTCTCTTTTTGTTGTCAGAATCTGACCAGATCGACTTGATTGCTCGGGTCGTGGAGATACTGGTACCGAACGGTCGGTTCCTATTCATGGCCCCTATCCAGGTGGGCATTTGGAAAGACTTGAGTACGGGGGTTGAGTGCTCATCTCTTGGGCAAGAACGTTACGGTGAATTGCTCAGGAATGCAGGCTTTCGCGTTCTCGCCACATATACAGACAAGGGCGAAAACAATTACTACGATGCTGAAAAGATCGGGTGAGCACGATGGAATGCCGCCCAACCCATCCATCTACACGGACGCTGCGCGATGAAGCCGTGCAGCACCGGTTATGTCAGACGTTGGGCATCACACGAACACGGCTCGGGCGACCCTGTAGCCTATAGTTATCAATAGGATTGCCTACTGTCCATCACTGCGCGAACCATGAACTCAACGGAAACAGACTTGATCGCCGCTTTAGCCGCAACGAACGCATCTACGCGGCTCAAGGCTGCACTGGCAATCGGCACCAGCCCCGCCCGGGGCTGGTCGATACACTGATTGCGCGATGCGCTATCGAGCCTGACTTCTATGTGCGCGACATGCTCACGTGGGCGCTTACCCGGTATCCGCCGGAGACCACCCTACCGCGACTGATCGCGGAAGTGAGCTCGGGGAGTGCACAGGCCCGAAGTCAGGCGCTGCACACTCTGTCGAAGATTAGAGAGCATAGTGCGTTCTCAGTGATCACGCGCTCCCTACTGTACGACGCCGACGACGAAGTCGCGCGGAGTGCGTGGCGCGCCGCCGTCGTCCTCGTGCCTAACGAGCAAAGGAGTGAGTTGGCAGAGGAACTCGCAGCGCAGTTCGGTCGCGGAGGTCGGGAGGTACAACTCAGTCTCAGCCGCGCGCTCCTCGCCTTGGGGCCAGAAGTGCTCGAGCCTGTCCTGCGGAGAGCCATCGCGAGCGACAGCCCACGCGTACGTGCGCATGCGATTGCCACCGAGCGGCTCCTGCGCGATCCGAACGCCGCCTTTGAACTCGCCACCCATGAGGCCAAGCGGCAATTCGCACTTAAGGATCGGCCTGCTTGACCTGCTTCACGCCGTCGCCGGAATCCGCAAGGAATGCGCGCTCGCAGTCAGCCCCCTCAAGAAACAGGCGTTCGTTCCGGTCGCCCACGACCGCCGCGCTCCGTGGGGACGCCGTGCCACCAGCGCCGACTTTTTTGGCTTTCCCGTCCGGCCTCGCTCTTGTGGTGGCCTTTGCCCAACCCGGCGGTCGAGAGGGAACCTGCAAGCTACGCTTGCAGGTTCCCTCCGCGCTTCGCGCTCCGGCCGCCCCTCATCTCTACGTTAGAGCGCACAGTGCCTTACCTCGATCGCGCAATGCCGGCGCTCTTTCTTGGAACGCTTTACCTCGTTCTGGCCTTTGTCATGGGTTGGGAAATTGGAAGCCTGCTCCTTGCCTTGCTCATTTTGGCTCTCGTCGCGTTCGTTGCTATTGCTGCGCTCGCCACTGTCCTACCAATCGACAAGCCATGGTTCTACCCGCTAATGTTTTCCTTACCCAGTCTGGCCATTGGCCTTATCGCTATCGGAGACAACTTCACTTTTCTGAGCATCGGTCTCGCTGCGCTGTGTGCTGGCGGCGGGAGCGAATACTTTGTTCGTTGGCGAGCGAGAAGATGAGTTCTAACATGACGCTCAACCTCGCTCCCTTCGGTCTCTGGACGGCGCTAAAGCGCCGCCGGTTAGCTCTACGTTAGCCAGCCGGAAACCGGATGAATACTGAACCATTCAGCGACGCAAAAATTGTTGAGTCATGGGCCATAAACGCCCTACCGTGGACTGCTGCGGTACGTGAGGGCCAGATTGAGAGTCGCAAGCAGATTACGGATCAAGCCATCATTGATGCCGTTCTCAGCCGTCTACCACGCTCCGTCCTTGATATTGGCTGTGGCGAAGGATGGCTTGTTCGTGAACTTGCCGCCAGAGATATGCATGCTGTAGGTATCGATGT
>NZ_KB891327.1 GCF_000373385.1 Thiobacillus thioparus DSM 505
TGATCCGAGGTCGCCACCACACTGTTGATCCCGTCCTGGTGGTAATAGACCGCCGTCGCACTCGGGTCGTTCGTCTGCCCGGTGAGCCGCATCAGCGGATCGTCCGTGTTGGGCCCGTGCACATAGCGCGCCGTCTCGCTCCAGGTCGCGCTGTACTCCGCATCGATATCGTCGCCGTTGTACCTGTAATAGGTCGTGACACCGTTGCTCGTCTTGCTGATCCGCCTGCCCAGATGGTCGTACTGGTAGGTCTCGCTGAGGCTGAGCTTGTTGAAGCCGATGAGCTGGTCGTCCGGATTCCAAGTGAAATAGGACACGATGCTGCCGCTGCATGTCGTCGTGGTCCGGCTCACCCCTGTGCCTTCGCACTTCATCGTCAGATTGCCGTTGGCGTCATAGACGAAGGCCTGGGTGAGGGCGCCCGTCGGGCTGCCGCTGCGTAGCTCGACGAGCTGGTTGGCCGCATCGAAGACAGCGTATTGATCGACACCGTTCACCGTCCTCCTGGTCCGGTTGTCCAGCGCGTCGTAGGCGTAAGCGTCGTTCTGCGCGGGCAGGGTGAGGCTACCCGCCTTGTCCGTCGCCGTCTGCCTTCTTCCCAATGCGTCGTAGTCGTACTCGTGGACGCTGATTGTGTGGGCGTCGTCGAACGCCACCCGGTTGGCCATGCGGGCCAGGGTGTTGTCCGGGTTCCACTCGTACTGGCTGTTGATGCCGTTGGGATCCCACTTCTCGGTGAGGCGTCCGCCCGCGTCATGGGTGAAGGCGAGATAGTCGAAGTTGGGTCCCCAGATGCCGATCAAATTGCCGACCGGATCGTAGAGATAGTCNGTGCGGGCGCCGTTCTGATCCTGCATCGTGTTCAGCATCCCGCCCGGGCTCCAGGCGAAACTGCGGGCCTTGGCCGAGGTGCCGGGGCGGGTGTCGGTCAGACGGGTCACGCGATGCGCCGCGTCGAAGGCGGTTTCCTGCCCGGCGATGAGGTTGCCGCTGCCGTTCCTGACCTCGACGCGGGTGGGCTGGCCCAGCGCATTGCGGGTGAAGGCTTCGGTCTTGTACACGGTGCCATTCACATCCCTGACGGTGCGGCTCTGAAGCTGATGACCATAGGCCCAGATGAGCTGGGTTTTCTGGTTCTTGGCGTCGGTGGCTTCCAGCACGTTGCCGGAGCGGTCGTAGCTCCAGGTCCAGACGTGACCCAAGGGGTCGGTCTCCTTCACCTTCCAGCCGAAGTCGTTGTAGACGACGGTGGTCTGCTTCTTCAGATCAGGATCAGAACCACTCATGTCGCAGGCTGCGGACGGATTGAGGGTGCTGCCGGCCCACAGTTCGGTCATCCGGCCCAGAGTGTCGTACTTGTTGCAGGTGACCGGAGCACGGCCGTCGTCGGCGGCGACGGCCGGACCGACGCTTTTGACCGGGCGGTCGAGTTCGTCGTAGACCGTCTGGGTGGTGCGGCCGAGGTTGTCGGTAACACTGATGGCGTTGCCGTGGGCGTCGTAGTCGTAGGTGGTGGTGCGGCCGGCGGGGTCGAGGCTTTGCTTCAGGCGGCCGTTCTTCTCGGGGCCGTAGTAGACGAAGTTCTGCGCGCTGCCGTTGGGATCGACCACGTTGCGCGGCTTGCCGTCCAGATCGAGGCTGCTGACGATGGCGTTGCCCTCCTTGTCGGCGGCGGCGACGACGTGGTTGTTGGCGTCGTATTCCATCGTGGCGCTGTAGCCGTCGGGGTCGGTGATGCGGGCAAGGTTGCCGGCCGGATCGTATTCCATGCGGGTGGCGTTGCCGGCAGCGTCGATCACCTGGACCTGGCGGTCGGCGTCGTCGTAGACGGCGACGCGGGAATCGACACGGGCGTTGGCGACGGTGAGGGCCTCGTTGATGAGGTTGCCGTTGGCGTCGAAGCTGTAGTCGCGCCAGTGGCCCAGCGCATCGGTCGCGCGCTTGACGCGGTCGACACTATCGTATTCGCGCTGGACGACCTGCCAGTCGCCGTCGATGCCGCGGGTCTCGCGGCCCTGGTCGTCGTAGGCGAGGGTTTCGCTGTCAATGGCGTCGTCGACGCCGTCGCCGGTCTTGTCGCCACTGCGAGCGATGGCGACAGGGTAGAGGCCGTTGGCGTCGTAGGTGGTGGCGACGGCCGGACCGGCGCCGCCGGCAAAGCTGCCCAGCGCCGCGCCGGCGGTGCTTCTCAGGCGGCGGGTCTGGGTGCGGTTGCCGTTGGCGTCGTAGGCGTGCTGCGTCCAGCTGACGATATCGGCATCCAAGGGGCGGGTGTTGGCGGTGGGGACGACACCGGCCTTGAGCCGGATGTCGTCGGTGGGGTTGCCCTTGGCGTCGTAGCGCACGAGGCTCCAGTTGCCGCGTGCGTCGCGGCTGCGCTGGGGCTGGTTGAAGGCATTGAAGTCGAAGAACTGGACAAAGCCGCCGTCGGGGTTGGTGATCTTGGTGACGTTGCCCAGGGCGTCGTATTCATAGTGGGTTTCGTAGCCCATGGGGTCGCGCTTGGACAGGCGCTTGCCGGGGTCGGTGGGGTCGTAGGCGTATTCGCGGATGCCGCCGTTCTCCTCGACGATCTGCAAGGGGTTGCCGTCGGCGTCGAAGAAGAAGCGCCGGGTGAGGCCGCGTTCGTTGAGCTGCACAGTCTCGCGGCGGAAGTCGTTGTAGGTGAAGCTCATTTCCTGGCCGAGGTCGGTGCCGCCGGGGCCGATGGCGCGGTGGCGGAAGGTCTTGCCGTTGGCGTAGTAGAAGAACTGCATGCCGTTGCCGCGCGGCAGCGTGTACTGCTTCATGGCGTGGCCGAGGTTGGTGCCGTCGGCGGCAGCCGTGTAATAACTGTACGTCACGGGCGGATTCTTGACGGCATCGAGCAGCGTGGCCGGGCTCTTGTGTGCGACGAGGTCGTCGTTGCCGTCGTAGACGTATTCGTGGCTGCGCACGATTGCGCCGCCTGCGTTCTTGAAGTCGATATGGGTGATGCGGCCACTGGTGTAAGTCAAGGCGAGCTTGCGCCCCGGTCCGTCGGTCACGTCCTTCAAGGTGCCGTCGGGGTTGTAGGAAAGCGTGAGCGTGTTGCCATTGCGGTCGCGGATGGAGAGCAGCTTGGCCTGCTGGTTGATCGTGCCCGCGACACCTTCGAAGGTGTAGGTGAGGCCGTTTTTCTCACGGATCTCATAGCCGGCGGCGGTTTTGCTCATGGCGAAGTAATAGGCCTTGGGCGTGGTGAAAGTGGCGCCCACGGCGACGCCGGCCGCCGTACCGGCCACCGTCATGAATTTCTGCGCGCCGGTGCCGTCGATCCAGGTGACGGTGGAAGTCAGGTTGTCGGCGGCCGAGCCGTCCGGGGCCTTGTCCTCGAATTTGAGCTGATGGTTGAAGCTGTGCGTCCAGCCGAAACCCAGCACGCCGGTCTTGGCGTCGCGGCTGTTGTAGGAACGCTCGAACACAAACGGCAGCCCGCCGCGCCCCGGAATGCTCAGGTCGCGCTCGACGTGATACATGTTGCCGGTAACCATGTTGACGGGGTCGCCGGAGTAGATATTGAGCGGCGTGACGCCGTAGTTAACCCCGGAGCTGAGGATCGACGGCGTGGTGAAGTTCGTGCCCGCAGCGGCCGACCAGTTGTAGGTGGGGTTGTACAGGTTGAACCCGGTACTGCCGAGGCCGTATGTGGTCGTGTTCAGGCTGGCGATGGGGCTGACGTAGTTGCCCAATGAGTAGCCGCCATGATAGCCGCCGCCGATGGTGAAGCCGGCTTCAAAATTTCCATTAGTGGGCTGATATTCGCTGAAATACACGGTGCCGACCCAATTCTGATATTGAATCATGCTTCGTGGCAGGATGGCTTTTTTGGGTTTGGTGGTTGAACAGACCATTGCCTTGATAGTACTGACGTCTGCTGCCAGATAATTAAGCGTGCTGTCTGCGTTTGAGGTCAGCTTCGCTAATTCGGCATCGATTACGGTCGTGTCGGGGAGGCACATGTCCGGAGTGAGCGTCAGGATTTCGATGCCCTTCTCGCGTGCATATTGCACGCCGCGTACGGTGCTCACCGCATCAAGCTTGGCGTTTTCCTGCCAGAGGTAGGATTCGTATGCGGATGCGGTATATCCCTTCAGCAGAAAGCTTTTCCAGGGCATCACGCCTGTGCTCAAGTCGACGCCGCGGTCCACACCTCCGGGAACGTCGACCAGGAAATTCCGCTGGGGCGTCGACACGCCAAACGGAAGATCGAGCAGGGTCTGTGCTTCGTTGTTAGCCGAGGTCAGACCGATATGGTTGCCGCTCCATCCAGAGTCGCCATTCATTTCCCCGATGCGTTTGTAGGCATCGGAGATGTAACGCATGTATTTGAGGCCAGCGATGTGAAGAAATTCGCCAAGGGTTTCGTCGAGATTGGTCTTGGGGTCCGTCGTTGTGCGAACGGACTCCAGGAGTTTGGCTGCGCGTTCCTTCAGCAATCTATCGGATGTTTGAAAGGCAAAAACCTGAGGTGAAACATAGTCCGTTGTTTTGATCTTATTGGAAAAAATAGCGCTATTAATTTCTGTGCCATTGCGCTTAAGTTTTATAGTGAGATTTATTGTTTTTGGAACATAACTCGTGATATTGCAAAAATATGGGAAGGATGGATTCCCAGATAAATAACAGGTTGTCGCGCCTGCAGAAACTGCACTAAACGGATCGCCAAGAGAAACGCTATTTCCGTTCAGCTTAACTTGAGTTTTTGCCCACTTAATATATACATTGCTACAACTAGTATTAACGCAACCCCATCCACCACCTGGTACTGGCGGCAGAACAGGTGGCAAGGCAAATGTATTGCCGTCCATATCTACAAAAGATAACGTTATCCTACTCAAACTATCTTTTGGCATTGAAAAAACGACAGGTGCTGTGATTCCGCCTGCTGTAATTTCGAGCTTGTAGCGATGGCTATCAGGGACGGTATCTGTTTCGGCTGTATAGCCTGTCCCCCAGGAACTGAACTGCCGGACCTTGTAGGGCAGAGAAGCAGGCAGGATGTCGAATTTTCTGGCGACCTGTTTCCCGATATATCCCACGTCCTGGATGGTGTTGTTGCTACCGTTGGCCGCGGGTAGGGATTTGACGTAGGCTTCGACTTGGCGCTGATATTTCTCGTGCGGCAGGCTGTCGGGGCCGTCGGTTCGTTGTGCCATATAGCTGGCATAGTCGAAATCGACGTTGACGGCGATGCCGTTCTGGTAGGTTTTTTCCTTGAAACTGGGGTCCAGGGGAATCCAGCGGTGGCCGGTTTTGTCTACACCCGTGCCACGGTAGTTTCCATATGGTACGCAAGCCTCGACCCAGACGTGATTGAAGTAGAGAGTCTGGGCTGTGGTGCCGGTGGGTATCTTGCCTTGCGTAAGAATCGACTGAGTTGCAACGAACGTCTTGGCGCCAATCCAGCGTAGCAAACGCGGATCACCGTTGTCGAATTGGATCGATCCCAATACATAGCGCGCTGGAATATTGGAGGCACGCAACAGTGCGATGAGCAGGGAAGCCTGGTCGGTTGAGTTGCCGGCCTTGCTGACGAGCGTGCCCTGTGCGCCTTTGAGCGAGCCATAGTAGGGCTCGAAGGCAATTTCATTCGCGACATACTGGAAAATTTTGACCGGCGAGTAGCCCAGCTTCTCGGCCAAGGCCAGAATTTCGGCATTTAGCTGTACTTCTTCATTCTCTCCGACGTCCTTTGTCTGGTCGTACTGCGGGTCGGGGTAACACACTTGGGCTTCGGGCGGGGTCGGGTCCGGCCCCGTAGCGAGCAAGGTGTCGCCCAAGAAGGCAAACATGTTCTGGCGTGTGCGCTGCTGATAAGCAACATACGCCGGCTCAGACGCTGGCTTGTAATCCTCGGGAACTTCCTTGGTCGGGGTGTCGTGCCTGAAGGTGGGTTCGGGACTCAGCTGTTCGAACGCCTTGCCTTGCCGATTGCGTCCGCCTACGGTATTGAGCACGTTCAGTGCATTGGCGACGGCCTGGTTGCGTGATGCTGCATTATTTGCCTGCAGCACGGCTTGCATCGATTGAATGATCTGGTCGAAGCGCGAACCTACCGAGGGTTGTTGTACCAGTTGAACGGGGCTGGTTTGCAGGGCCTTGAGTTGTTGCTTGTTGAGCTTGAGTTTCTTTCCGTCTGGACCAATAAGCGATGCTGGTTTGGCATCGAGCGTTTGAGGCGCGGATTTCTGGTCGTATTTGCTTGCGGCTTCGTCCCTTAGAACGCCGATCTCGTTGAGCTTGGCTTCCAGTTGCGGACGCAGGCTGGACCATTGCTGTCCATCCTTGTCGAGCTTGATGCGCAGAACCAGTGCCGCGGCTTCGTCGATCTGGTAGCGGATCATGTCCGGCAACGGATCGACCGGGCCCGGGCTCATCAGCTTGCCAAGGTACTGGATGACTTCATCGGATAAGGGGGCAGGATCCACATGCTCAGCCCGGGCCACGCAGGGAACAAGGGCAAGACACAGGCTCGCCATCGACAAAACTGAATGTAAACGCATTGCAATCATCCTCACTGATTTGCTCAGGCCACCTGACTGGCGTGGCCTACCCCTTATGTTTTTTCGTGCTGCTTTTCTGATGCCTTACTCGGGCATTCTTTTGGGCACGTTGGATTTCTTGTTGGCTGGCTTGTCTGTCCCGGGTGTGTCCGGGCCGATATTCGTTTCTCTGGGCGTATTGACGGTTGCTTTATCCGCAGGCCCTTCCATGTCGAAGGTTTCATGTGGACGAACCACTCTGATGGTGGCGGGTCTTCCTGGCTTGTTCTTATCAGGCTGGGTCTGCAAGGAAATCCCGCTGGTCGCAGGATTGTTCAATTCATGGCCTGCGGCTGTGCAGTCCAGGGTCAACGTGCCCACTTTATGGCTGGTGCAGGCGGCCCAGGAAACGGCGGGTGCAAGCAGTAGTGACATCAGGAAAATTCGATTCAACATGGCATCCGTTCCTTAATGCTGTACGCCGATTAACCGGCCCAGCTCGTCGTAGGTGAAGGTGGCGGGCGACAGAGAGGGAGAGACCGTGACGTTGACCGCGTTCGAGGTGGTAACGGCGGACCGGTTGTCGTAGACCTTCGCTGTATAGGTGTAGCTGCCCGCGGGCGTGCCGGGTACGGTATAGGTGTAAGGCGATACTGTGCGGGTGTTGATAAGCTGCGCCCCCGAATAAAATTCCACTTTCGTGATCGTTCCGTCCACGTCGGCAGGTGTGGCTGTCAGCAGGATGTCCGCCGGTGCGTTGTATCCGCCATATACGCTTGAGGCAGTCAAACTTATGGTGGGGGGCTGATTGACCACTACGTTGACGGCGTTGGACGTAACCACGGCGTCCAGCGCATCGTAGGCCTTGGCGGTGTAGGCGTAGGTGCCCCATGTGACGTTATTCAAGGGCCAGCTGTAAGGAGAGGACGTGTCCTCGCCGAGCAGGGTTGTTCCCTGATAGAACTCGACCTTGCTGAGATTGCCGTCTCCATCGGTTGCATTGGCCTGTAAATTGAATGACGCAGGCGCGCTGATCACGGTATTGTTTGCCGGAGTGGTGATGCTCACTGTCGGCGGAGTATTGACGACGATTGGAATGGTCGGGCTATCCGTGTAGACGCCGAGGTTGTCATACGCACGTGCCCGGAATGTGTAGCTGCCCGCCGCAACCCCGCCCAGGCCGAATGTATAAGGCGCCGTGGGCATGATATTTAACAGGTTGTTATTGAGATAGAACTCGACACGGTTGATGCTGCCATCGGGATCGGAGGCCGTGGCAGTGATGGGAATGGTTGCCGGGGGCAAGTACGAGGCCCCTGAAAGGGGACTGGTCAAATTCGCTACCGGTGCGCCATTTCCTGCTGACGCAGCGTAAATGTTGACGGTCGAGGGCGCAGAGGTGGTTGAGATACCCAGATTGTCGTAGGCGCGCGCGATGATCGAGTAAGTGCCTGGATTGGAGAAACCGATATTGCTGGTGAGTACGTTGTCTGACACTGATCCAAGGTAGCTGCCATTGATGAACAGTTCGATTCGGTTGACGGATGCATTGTCTGTGGCGTTAATCAATAAAGGCACCGTAACCGGACCTGCATTGAGGCTATAGGCCGAGCCATTGGACGGTACCGTCACGCCGACAGCCGGCGCTGTATTTCCCGCTACCGGGCTGTAAACCGTGACGGTCGCCGCATTGGAAATCGCTGTTTCTCCCTGGCTGTCTGTTGCCTTGGCGCTGAAGGTGTAGGTTCCTGCGCCTACGCCATTCAAGGTTGCGCCGAAGGGTGCGGTCGTGACCGTACCGAGAAGAGCTCCTCCCAAGAAATACTCGACCTTGGTGATCGTGCCGCCATCCGGATCCGATGCGGCGACTACCAGCGGGATTGCGGCGGGTGCGCTGAAGGCCGCTGCTTGCGGCGGGTAATTGAGCATGATGGTCGGGGGGGTGGCGAATGCAGCCAGCGAATTGGCAAGCAAGCCAACCGACAAGAGATAACGTGCATAAAGTGTCACTATGTTCTCCGCATCAATGCTGGGTGATGGTCGCGGTTACGCCGCTCACCGGAACGCCCAGTTGGTCGTAGGCCTTGAGACTGGTTTGGCTCAAACCGGTCAGCCCACCGGCCACATAAAACTTGAAATCCTTGATCTGCGTGGTGGTCAACCCGGTACTGGGCGTGATGAAAACCTTCAGGTTGCTTCCGTCGTCGCTCCAGGTGACGTTCTTGAGGTCTCCGCGCGGGTTGACCACGTAGGCAGCGCCCACGCTCGGGGTATGGCTGAATTCGATTTGGACGGCGTGCGGGATGGTGTTGCCCGTAAAATCAACGACGGCGTGTGGGCTACGCTCCAAATCTTTCGGTGCGTGTAACACTGGTGGACCGGCCGTATCCGCTGAAAACGTGCTGCCAAACTTAGTAAATGCAAACCCATTTTTCGTACTCGTGCCAGTCAGAATTTCAACACTGGCGGGGGCTATGATTGCGCCCAAACTATCGGAAATTGATACGGTTGCAATCCCCGGAGCAATGTCAGCAGGCAAATCGAGCAACATGAAAGTTTGCCACCAGTCTGGGTCGCCTTCGGTTGCCCACGTTTCAATAAAGGTCCCTGTATTTGTAGGTGTGTCGGTACGTTGCGTCACGACTGCGTTAGATACGGGGTCGGGATAGAGATTCAGAATAGACCTGACCCTGGGATCGAGTGGCGCATAAACGATTGGTGATCCAGTTGCCGGCGTAATGGTTACTGTAACGTTTGCACGCTTCAAGTTTGTTTGGCGATCAATTGCCAACGCAACGGTTTCGCCTGGGCGCGCTGCTGTTGTAAAAGTTTTCACCCCTGTACATGCATTTAGTGCGGCCACCATGAACACTATCAGCCCCAAATATCTTCCGATCGCTTTCATCGCCAATCCTTAATTGCTGATGTACTGGAGGCTTGCGGAAAATCCTGTAAGGACATTTCCTGAGACGTCGTACGTTTTAATCGTGCTTAGTGCGAGAGTTGTCACTGCTCCGGTTACGTAGAAATCGAAGTCTGTGAGAAGCGCTGAGGACTCACCTTTGACCGGGGAGCGAAGAACCTTAATCGATGACCCTGTATCCGCCCAGGTAAGGTTCATGATGTCGCCCCGGCCTTGGGTTACCCATGAGCTTCCGGTGGCCGCCAAGGTGCGCGTAAACTCTGCTTGTATGGAATGGGGGATGACGCCTGTCGGCCCACTAAAATGGACCACGTAATGGGGCGCCCGCTCAATAGATCGGATGGGCCCCGGCGCTCCGGTGTTGTCTCCCAGTTCGAGTTGATTTTGTGCGCCAGCCTGTAGGGGCAGTACCTCCACCAATGCGGGCTGCTGCATGACGTTTACACCTCCAGCCATGAACGCAATGCTTGCCTCACCTGGCGCCAGCGTCGTCGGCAAATCCAGTAAAACCAAGGTGTCAGACCAGTCGTTTTGATTGCCCGCCATCGGCCGCACAAACCAGGAGCCGAACTCAGCGCCTAAAGTGTTGAACCCACCCGCATAGTTTGATAGGCCCGCATTGGGGTATGAAACCCCTGATCTGTCGGATACCACTAGTTTCGAAACCGGGTCCGGATACACTTGAAAAAGTGCACGTACGCGGGGGTCACCAGGGGAGTAGGTGACAACCGATCCGCTGGCGGGCGTGATGACGACTGTCAAATCGTTTCTGGTCAATTGCTGTTTCCAGCCTGCAGCCAAAGCGATCGTTTCCCCGGGCCTGGCTGACGCAGAAAAAGTGCGTACTCCAGTACAACCAGCCACTAATAATGACAACGTAACCAAGCAAGCCAAGTATTGTTTTGTGTTCATGCTTCCCCCTTAATCTTGCGATTCGTGCCTATTCCAGGCCCAAAGCCATGCGCTTCAATCGTTGTAAATCGGCCAAGTCGATCACGTTGTCCGGCGCGCCAGCGGGCGAGACATCGGCACTCACTTGTTGAAGTGAGGTCGCTGTCGTCAGCCCTAACTCGATGCGTTCCAACAACGCAATATCGGCGACGTCGACATGGCCGTCATCGTTGAGGTCGCCGTCGGGTGGGCTGACGACAAGTTGAGCCAGGGCTGCAGTTGCGTTTGCGGCGCTGTAGGAAAAACTGAAGGTACCGATCTGTGTGGGTGTTCCGCTCAGAACACCTGTTCCGTCCATTGCGATTCCCGGCGGTAGCGCTCCATTTGTAATGGCATAGCTTGATGCGCCGGCAGGACTCAACTGCAAGGGATTCATCGGGTGCAAATAGCGCAGCGATGCAGCGAGGAGCGGGCTATTCACGCCGGGGAGGGACTGTCCATTGCCGGGCGCGAGTGCGTCTCGCCCGTCTGCGCTGGTGGGGGAGGAGCCATTATTGAGGGCCAGCTCAATTTCGTCTGGTACGCCATCATGGTCCGTATCTGTCAGTGTATTGGGGCTGAGAGCGGGAAGCGTCTTGAGGACCAACGCAGTCGACAGGGGATCTCCGTTCCAGCTTCCGTCTGCCGATTGCTGGCCGGCGCCAATAAGCAAGTAATCCTGGGCAGGCGCTAGAGCGGGATGCGCGGCATTGACGGCCTGGATGGCAAGATAAACCAGCGCGGTCTGCATGGGCGTGCTGACACCATTTTCTCCAAAGCAGTTGTCAGCATTTTTCTTGGTCAGGAGATAGGCCACGCCGTTATCGAGAACCGTCGTAAGGTCATAAGTTCCGATACCCTGGCAATAGAGTGAAGTCCAGTTATTGACATTACTTAACTTGGCGACTTCCAGGAGAGTGATGGCCGTTGGCAACAGGGCACTGGCACTTATGTTTATGGTTTCGCCCGTTGTGATGCGAGGCATGTAGGACCACCCTTTGCCAGACGCTTCCGTTCTTTGCGAAGGCAGGATTTCGCAAGCAACCGCCTTGCTTAGTTCAGTCGATTGGTTAGCGTAGCTGTAGCCGGACAGGCGGACGGCTTCGATACCCAAAGGCGTGTCGGGGAAGCTCACTCCATATTGGGGGTAGGCCCCCCAAGCCTGGCGATCCGAAGCGGATCTGGCCGTGAGCAAAGCCTGGGCATATGGCTTCATGTTCATGCCGGTGCCGGCTAACGCAGCGATCTTGCGTGCGGTGGAGTCGACACTGGCCGTTTCGGCATTGGCGAGCCAGGCACTTGCCGCACCATAGGTTTCACCCGTTTTGATCCCGGCATGTATCAGCGCTTCCAGCACGGTCGCGGTGGTTTGTACTTTCAGGCTGTCGTTGGCCGACCAGGAGCCATCGCCTTTTTGCGACTGGAATAGATAGGCCAGACCTTTGACGCGTGCAGCGTCTATTTCGACAAGTGAGACTGGCCAGGCAACCTGACTAACAGCCAGACTGCCCAGCACACCAGCGAACGCGAATAACCGTAATTTCCCCATGCTCCCCCCTGATTTTTTGTTTGATTCAGCACACGTCGTCCGACAGCGCCCGCGGTTTTGCGGTGCGCAACCATCCGTCGTGGACCTTGCGACTGGTGGGAAACTTACGTGTTAGTTATCCGAGCCAACTCAGGTAACCACCGAGCGGCTGAAAAGTCGTTGGGGGGGGCGGTGATGCAGGAACCGTCAGGTGCTTGCGCGACGGGTACGGTATTTTTAAATGGGATGAATGAACCTTGGATAAGGTCAAGCTGGATTGACTGGCTCTTTGCGAAAAAACAATAGCGCATGCGGCTCTCCTCAGGCTGCATTGGAAACAACTAATTATTGTTTTCCGCAAACAGCCAACGTACTTTGCGTTGGCCGTGTATTAAGTGGGATCGAAAGTTACAGGATGGTTTTTGTGTTTGTCAAGAAAAATTTTCGTGGTCGGTGGGCACGGAAATTTTAACCGCGCAAGATGTTTTGATTGGCTCGTGGATGTGGCGACTTGTTTCGATGCCAAGTGCTGTGCGCTTGATTCTCGGCTGTTGAGCAAGCGATATTTCCGTGCTTCCATTGATGCGTGTTTGGCTGATTTGAGCGTGACTCTGCTGATGGCTGATGAGTCTGTTTGTGATTGATTGTAAGGGGTTGCATGGTGTTGCAAATGGCAATTCAGACCCCTTGGGAAGTTTTGAAATTCCGGTGTTTGCCGGGGCCATTCCTTCCTCCGAAGCATGCAAATTTAGGATGTTCTGGGCGGTTAGAAATCGGGCTTCATGGTAAATAAAAAAGTTACGCTGACTCGACAGCTGCGAGGCCTTTCGGTTATGATGCGCCCCGCATTAGGCGCGTAGCTCAGCTGGTTAGAGCACCACCTTGACATGGTGGGGGTCGTTGGTTCGAGTCCAATCGCGCCTACCAATATTTAAGGGGTCGGGATGACCTGGTTTCAAGAGGGGCTGAACTGCCCACGGAGGTTGCGAAATGTCACCGCGAACTAGCCAGGCTGTCACTGGATAACACCCGGCGCATAGCTGTTCGCAGGTACTCTGCAATCTTTGAATGTAATACCTAAAAGCGCGGCCGGTCCGCGCTTTTTTTCGTTTCTGGAGTCTGAAAATGGTCAACGTCACGCTTCCCGATGGCTCGGTCCGCCCGTTCGAGGGCCCGGTCACGGTCGCGCAGGTCGCATTCAGCATCGGGGCGGGCCTTGCCAAGGCAGCGCTCGCCGGGCGGGTGAACGGCAAGCTGGTCGACACCAGCCACCTGATCGATGCCGACGCGCAGCTTGCCATCGTCACGGCCAAGGATGCGGAGGCGCTCGACCTGATCCGCCACGATGCGGCGCATGTCATGGCACAGGCCGTGCAGGAGCTCTACCCGGGCACCCAGGTGACGATCGGCCCCTCGATCGAGGATGGCTTCTACTACGACTTCGCGCGTGCGGAGCCGTTTACGCCAGAGGACCTGGTGGCGATCGAAAAGCGCATGGACGAGATTGTCAAGCGCGATCTGCCCATCGTGCGCGAGGTGTGGGAACGCGAGGACGCCATGCGGGTGTTCGCCGAACTCGGCGAGACCTACAAGGTGCAGATCATCGACGAAGTGATTCCCAAGGGCGAGGAACTCTCGATCTACCGTCAGGGCGAGTGGTTCGACGTCTGCCGCGGCCCGCACCTGCCGTCCACCGGCAAGCTGCCGCGCGCGTTCAAGCTGATGAAGCTGGCCGGGGCCTATTGGCGCGGCGACTCGAAGAATCCAATGCTGCAGCGCATCTACGGCACTGCGTGGGCGAAGAAGGATGACCTCGAGGCCTACCTGCACCGGCTGGAAGAGGCGGAGAAGCGCGACCACCGCCGCCTCGCCAAGCAGCTCGACCTGTTGCACATGCAGGACGAGGCGCCGGGCATGGTGTTCTGGCACCCCAAGGGCTGGATCGTGTGGCAGCAGATCGAGCAGTACATGCGGCAGAAATTCGTCGAATACGGCTACCAGGAAGTGCGCACCCCGGCGGTGATGGACAAAAGCCTGTGGGAGAAGTCCGGCCACTGGGATAACTACCGCGACAACATGTTCACCACGGCGTCGGAAAACCGCGACTATGCGGTCAAGCCGATGAACTGCCCGGGGCACGTGCAGATATTCAACAGCGGCTTGCATTCCTACCGCGACCTGCCTTTACGCCTGGCCGAGTTCGGTTCCTGTCATCGAAACGAGCCGTCAGGCGCACTGCACGGCATCATGCGGGTGCGCGGCTTCACCCAGGACGACGCGCACATCTTCTGTACCGAAGACCAGATCGAGGCCGAAGTCGCCGACTTCATCGTCATGCTGCAGAAGGTCTATGCGGATTTCGGCTTCAACGACGTGCTGGTCAAGCTGTCGACCCGGCCGGACAAGCGCGTCGGCTCGGACGAGAGCTGGGACAAAGCCGAAGCGGCGCTCGCCGCCGCGCTCGAAAAGAACAAGCTGGCCTTCGACCTGCAACCGGGCGAGGGCGCCTTTTATGGCCCCAAGATCGAATTCACGCTGAAGGACACGCTCGGCCGGCTGTGGCAATGCGGCACCATCCAGCTCGACTTCAACCTGCCAGTGCGCCTCGGTGCCGAGTTCGTCGACGAGGACAACAGCCGCAAGCCGCCGGTGATGCTGCATCGCGCGATCCTCGGTTCGATGGAGCGTTTCATCGGTATCCTGATCGAGCACCACGCCGGCAACTTCCCGCTGTGGCTGGCGCCGGTACAGGTCATGGTCCTGAATATCAGCGAACGCCAGGCCGAATATGCCCGGAAAGTCGTACAGGCGCTGCGCGAGGCGGGCATCCGCGCGGTGTCGGACTTGAGTAATAACAAGATTACCTATAAAATCCGGGAACATAGCTTGCAGAAGCTGCCTTATCAGGTGGTCGTCGGTGACAAGGAGATGGAGGCCGGAGTGGTCGCCGTCCGTGCCCGTGGCAATCAGGATTTGGGGCAGCTCGGTTTGAATGACTTGATTGCGCGCCTGAAAGCGGAAACGCTGGCGCGCCAGTAACAGCGGTCAAACAAGGCGTCGGGACCTCCCGTGATCGGGATCGGGTCCCACGCCTTCTTTAATTTGTTTGACCTTTTTTGCCTCGGCGCCAAGCGTCAGGTTTTTATTTGGAGAACGGCTCATCGCGACAGAAAAGAAGCAGACACGCATCAATGGTGAAATTACAGCCCCTGAGGTGCGGTTGGTCGGTGTGGAAGGCGAACAGCTCGGCATTGTGAAGATTTACGATGCGCTGCGGCAGGCGGAAGAAGCTGACTTGGATCTGGTTGAAATTGCGCCGACGGCCCAGCCGCCCGTGTGCAAGATCATGGACTACGGTAAGTTCAAATATCAGGAAAGCAAGAAGCAGCACGAAGCCAAGCTGAAGCAGAAGCAGGTCCAGATCAAGGAAATCAAGTTCCGTCCGGGTACGGACGAAGGCGATTACCAGATCAAGCTTCGCAACCTCATCAAGTTTCTCGAAGAAGGCGATAAGACCAAGATTACATTGCGTTTTCGGGGTCGGGAGATGGCCAACCAGGAAATCGGCATGGCCCAGTTGCGGCGCGTATCAAACGACCTGGCCGAACTTGCGGTGGTCGAGCAGTTCCCCAAGATGGAAGGTCGGCAGTTGGTGATGATGCTGGCGCCCAAGAAAAAGATTTGAGTTTCGAGACCGGCGTTTCTCGGACCCGTGCTGGTTAAGCCAGTGGTCAAAAACGCCAACAATACGTGCAGTCGGGTAGGTGAAGCATTCCGCGTCGCGGGGTCACCTGACCGCATGAAATAAAAGGAAACATCATGCCTAAGATGAAAAGCAAGAGCGGCGCCGCCAAGCGGTTCCGTGCGCTGGGCGGCGGCGGATTCAAGCGCTCGCATGCATTCATGCGCCACATTCTCACCAAGAAGAGCACCAAGCGTAAGCGCCAGTTGCGCGGCATGGAAACCGTCAATGCCAGCAACCACAAAGCGGTTGCACGCATGTTGCCCTACGCATAAAGGAGAGAAAGCATGCCACGCGTCAAACGGGGTGTAACCGCCCGCGCCAGCCACAAGAAAGTCCTCGATGCCGCCAAAGGCTATCGCGGTCGTCGCAAGAACGTATTCCGTGTCGCCAACGAAGCGGTGATGAAGGCCGGCCAGTACCAGTACCGCGACCGTCGTCAGCGTAAGCGCCAGTTCCGCGCACTGTGGATTGCCCGTATCAACGCCGCTTCGCGTCAGCATGGCCTGACCTACAGCGTGTTCATGAACGGCCTGTCCCGTGCCGAAATCGGCATCGACCGCAAGGTGCTGTCCGACATCGCGATCTTCGACAAGGATGCCTTTGCCAAGATCGTCGATCAGGTCAAGGCCAAGCTCGCTGCGTAAGCGGCATCGAAACAACAAGAAAAGGCCGCAAGGCCTTTTTTTGTTGGTGCTGTCTTAAAGCAAAATGTTTATCCACGAAGAACACGAAGAGGCGCGAAGATCCGATTGTTTTGATTCGGGAATTTCGTGTCCTTCGTGGACGAATTTGAGATTTTCCAGATAACCGCCATGCGCAATCCCAACGAAATCGTTGCCGACGCCCTTAACGCGATTCATGCTTCCCCTGATCTGCCGAATCTGGAACAGGTGAAGGCGGCCTATCTGGGCAAGAGCGGCCAGCTGACCGAACTGCTGAAAAGCCTGGGAGCGATGCCCGCCGACGAGCGCAAGACCGCCGGGGCGCGCATCAACGAAGCCAAGCAGGCGGTGGAGGCGGCGCTCAAGGACCGTCGCGAAGCCTTGCAGCAAGCCGAACTGGAGCGCCAGCTGGCGGCCGAAACGCTGGACGTGACGCTGCCGGGACGGGGGCTGGCGCGCGGCGGCCTGCATCCGGTATCGCGCACGCTGGCACGCATCCAGGCGCTGTTCCGCTCGATTGGCTTCGAGGTAGCAACCGGGCCCGAGATCGAGACCGATTTCTATAACTTCACCGCGCTCAACATCCCGGAAGACCACCCGGCACGCGCGATGCACGATACCTTCTACCTGCAGAGCGGCGAACTGCTGCGCACCCATACCTCGCCGGTGCAGGTGCGCTATATGCAGACCCACCAGCCGCCGCTGCGCATCATTGCACCGGGGCGGGTCTATCGCTGCGATTCGGACGTCACGCACACGCCGATGTTCCATCAGGTCGAGGGCTTGTGGGTCGACGAATCGGTGTCGTTCGCCGACCTCAAAGGCGTGCTCGCAGACTTCATGCGCAATTTCTTCGAGCGCGACGATCTGCCGGTACGCTTCCGTCCTTCGTTCTTCCCGTTTACCGAGCCGTCGGCCGAAATGGACATCGGCTGCGTGATGTGCGGTGGCGAAGGCTGTCGCGTGTGCTCGCACACCGGTTGGCTGGAAGTGCTGGGCTGCGGCATGGTGCATCCGAATGTATTCAAACATGTCGACATCGATACCGAGCGTTTCGTCGGCTTCGCGTTCGGCCTGGGCGTCGAGCGCCTCGCGATGCTGCGCTACGGTGTCGACGATCTGCGATTGTTTTTTGAAAATGATCTTCGCTTCCTTAAACAATTCAATTAATTAGAGCGCATTCATCATGCAATTTCCCGAGTCTTGGCTGCGCAATCTCGTCAACCCTGCGCTCGATACCGCGCAACTTGCCCATGTCGTGACCATGGCGGGTCTGGAAGTCGAAGCGTTGACGCCTGCTGCGCCGCCGTTCAGCAACGTGGTGGTGGCTGAAATCCTGTCCGCAGACAAGCATCCCGATGCCGACCGCCTGCGCGTGTGTCAGGTCGACGTCGGCGAAGCGTCGCCGATCACCATCGTGTGCGGTGCGCCGAATGCGGCGGCCGGTCTCAAGGTTCCGTGTGCCCGGCCCGGGGCGATCCTGCCGGGAATCGAAATCAAGGTCGCCAAGGTGCGCGGCGTCGAATCCTTCGGCATGCTTTGCTCGACCAAGGAACTGGGTCTTGAAGGCGCGGCGGACGGTTTGATGGTGCTGCCGGAGGATGCGCCGGTGGGCGAGGATTTCCGCAGCTGGCTTAACCTCGACGATACCCTGATCACCCTGAAGCTCACGCCCAACCGGGCGGACTGTCTGTCGATGCAGGGTCTGGCGCGGGAAGTCGGCGCGATCACCGGGGCCGACGTGCGCCTGCCCCAGGTCCGGGCAGTCGACACACGCATCCAGGACACGGTGCCGGTCCAGGTATCGGCCAGCGAAGCCTGTCCGCTGTATCTGGGACGGGTGGTGCGCGGGATCGATGCGCAGGCGCCGACGCCGCGCTGGATGGCGGAACGCCTGGAGCGTAGCGGTATCCGCCCGCTGCTGGCACCGATCGACGTCACCAACTACGTGCTGCTCGAACTCGGTCAGCCGATGCATGCGTTTGCTTTGTCGCGCCTCAATGGAGGCATCGAAGTGCGCATGGCGCGCGCGGGCGAGCAGCTGGAATTGCTGAACGGTCAGACGGCCGAACTCGCCCCCGACATGCTGGTGATCGCCGACGCCAGCGGCCCGGTGGCGTTGGCCGGCATCATGGGCGGGCTGCCGACCAGCGTCGAACGGGCTACCGTGGATGTGTTTCTCGAGGCCGCTTTCTTTACCCCGACCGCCATCGCCGGACGGGCACGCCGGCTGGGCCTGTCGACCGATTCGTCGCACCGCTTCGAACGCGGTGTCGATTTCGGCGCGACCCGCCGGGCGCTGGAGCGTGCGACCGAGTTGCTGATTGACATCTGTGGAGGCCAGGCCGGGCCCATTACCGAGGCGGTGGCCACGTTGCCCCAGCGGCAGCCAATCACGCTGCGGCTGGCGCGGCTGAAGCGCGTGGCCGGCATTGAAATGGAGACCGATCAGGTGACGCGAGGCCTTGCTGCACTGGGCGCGCACGTCGAGCGCCAGGATGACCGTCTCATCGTCACCCCGCCGAGCTTCCGCTTCGACCTCACGATCGAGGAAGATCTGATCGAGGAAGCGGTGCGCCTGTTCGGCTACGACAATATTCCGGCGCAGCCACCCGCCGCGCCTTCGCGCATGCTGCCGCAGGACGAAACTGTGTTGGCCGACGACACGCTCCGTCAGATGCTGGTCGACCTGGATTACCAGGAAGTCATCACCTACAGCTTTGTCGACCCGGCCTGGGAAACGGCGCTCGACACCGATGCCCGTCCGCTGCCGCTGGCCAATCCCATCGCCAGCCAGCTATCGGCGATGCGCACCACCCTGTGGGGCGGCCTGATCGAGACCTTGCGCCACAACCTCAACCGCCAGCAGGAACGGGTGCGCATCTTCGAACTGGGGCGGGTGTACACGTCGCAGGCCAAGCAGCCCATGAAGCTGGGCGGCCTCGCTTATGGCGACGTGCTGCCCGAACAATGGGGCGCGTCGTCGCGCCGAGTCGATTTCTTCGACCTCAAAGGGGATCTCGAACGCTTCTTCGGCCACTCGCTCGATACCCGGCGTGGCACACATTCCGCGTTGCACCCGGGGCAGAGTGCCGAGATATGGGTCGATGGCCAGGCCGTTGGCTGGATTGGCGCACTGCACCCGCGACTGGTGCAGGCGTTCGATTTGCCTGCGGTGCCGATGCTGTTCGAGCTCGACAGCCAGATGCTCAGCCAGCGTGATCTGCCGCGCCATGCGAGCCTGTCGCGCTTCCCGCTGGTACGGCGGGATCTGGCGTTCGCGCTGGATGTCCATACCCCGGCGGGCGAGTTACTGACCGCCTTGCGCGAGGTCGCTCCGGGCAGCGTGCAATCGATCGAGGTATTCGACGATTACCGTGGGAAGGGTGTGGCGGAAAACCAAAAAAGCCTTGCTATACGGGTAGTTATGCAAGATACTGAACGCACATTGACGGATCAGGATGTGGAGGATGCCGTACAGAAACTGGTCAGTGCCGCGCTTCGTCAATGCAATGCCGCATTGCGTGCTTGACGCAAAAATGTCGTTGCGCGTGCCTGACGCCCCATCTTGTTGGCGCGTACTTGGCGCGATTTTCCATCAGACATCCCAGATAAACATATACGTATGACCACCCTTACCAAAGCTGATCTGGCCGAACTATTGTTCGAAAAAGTGGGTTTGAACAAACGCGAGGCGAAGGACGTCGTCGAGTCATTTTTCGATGAAATCCGCCTGGCACTCGAAAAAGGCGATATCGTCAAACTGTCCGGTTTCGGCAACTTCCAGTGCCGTGAGAAGCCGCAGCGTCCCGGACGCAATCCCAAAACCGGCGAGGAAATGCCGATCTCCGCGCGTCGCGTGGTGACCTTCCACGCCAGCCAGAAACTCAAATCGCAAGTCGAAGGCGCCCAAATTGGAACGCCCAACGCGGAGTGAACTTCCGCCGATTCCGGCCAAACGCTATTTCACCATCGGTGAGGTATCCGAACTGTGTGCCGTCAAGGCACACGTGCTGCGTTATTGGGAACAGGAATTCACCCAGTTGCGCCCGGTCAAGCGGCGCGGCAACCGACGTTATTACCAGCACCACGAAGTCCTGCTGATCCGTCGCATCCGCGAACTACTGTACGAAGAGGGGTTCACCATCAGCGGTGCACGGCAGCGCCTGGAGCATGATGCCGATACGGTCACCGAATCTGCAACCGCTTCCTCGCCGGAACCCTCGCTGGACGTCGGCAGACTGCGCACCGAAATCAGCGCCATTCTGAAAATATTGGGTTGACGGGCTTCCGCCCCATGCCGCACCTCTGTTAGAATCTCGGGCTTCGTCGGGGCGTAGCGCAGCCTGGTAGCGCACCTGCATGGGGTGCAGGGGGTCGGAAGTTCGAATCTTCTCGCCCCGACCAACAAATCAAGGAATCGGGGTCGGTCATGCCGGCCCTTTTTCTTTACGGCGACAGAAACCCTGTTGTCGTTGCGGCATCTGCAATGCTCGGTAGAGGCACTATATTTACCGTTTGTTCAATATCAGGAGAAAGTTATGGAACACACCTTGCCCGCACTGCCCTTTGCCATGGACGCGCTCGCACCGCACATGTCCAAGGAAACCTTCGAATACCACTATGCCAAGCACCATCAGGCCTACGTGACCAACCTCAACAACCTGATCAAGGGCACCGATTTCGAGAGCAAGTCGCTCGAGGACATCGTCAAGAGCGCGCCCGCCGGCGGCGTTTACAACAACGCGGCCCAGGTGTGGAACCACACCTTCTTCTGGAACTGCCTGTCGCCCAACGGCGGCGGCGCACCCGCCGGTGGCCTGGCCGACGCCATCAACAAGAAGTGGGGTTCGCTGGACGAATTCAAGAAAGCCTTCCAGACCAGCGCCGTGGGCAACTTCGGTTCCGGCTGGACCTGGCTGGTGAAGAAGGCCGACGGTTCGGTCGACATCGTCAACATGGGCGCCGCCGGCACGCCGCTGACCGCGGGCGACAAGGCCCTGCTGTGCATCGATGTGTGGGAGCATGCCTATTACATCGACTACCGCAACCTGCGTCCCAAGTTCGTCGAGACCTTCCTCAACAACCTGGTGAACTGGAAGTTTGCTGAAGCGAACTTTGCCTAAGACCGCTTCGTAGCAGGCTGCAAACCGGAACCGGGGCGTCATGCCCCGGTTTTATTTTGCGTTCGCGCCGGCATCCGCCAGTCTCAGGATGTCCAGATAGCCGCTCTGCGTCATTGCTCGCGCTTCGCGCAGCAGGTCGTCAAGATCTCCTTCCGGCGGTATAACACCGTCCAGCGCTTGCAGCATGCGTACCCAGCGTGCGCACTGATTCGCCACCGTCTTCGGCGCGGGGATGCCCTGTCGGCGCAATTCGGCAGCGCGGCCGACGAGGCGGAATTTGGCCGCTTCCAGTTGCGGCGGCAACGGCAGCGAAAGGTCGAAGCTGACGTCCAGCCGACAGGCCTCATCAATGTGCGGCGCAGGCTGCGGCGGCGGGCGCCACGACAGTTCGTCGGAATCAGGCGGTGTGCCGCGCTCGGGGTCGAGCGGGAATTTGTAGAATCCCCATTTCGCGCCCATCCAGCATTCGAGCAGCACGCGGTCGTCTTCGCCCATGCAAAGCTCGCCGCCGGGGGCATCCCGTTCAACATCGCCCGGCAATGGGCCATAGGCGCGCGGGTCGCGCTTCCACTTCGAGAAATTGCGATTGGGCGGGGCGCCGTAGTCGGCTTCGAGCGCGTGCCACAGCGTGATGAAGCGGCGGTAATCGGAGTGGTAGTCGGAGTTGCGGCGCAGGAACTCCCACGCCCACTGGTCGCGCGTCAGGGCGGCGCAATACGCGTAGGCATCGGCCCTCATGTCAGACCGGCAGGAACACCATGCTGGTGAGGTTGACGACGCCGAAGCGGATTGCGCGGTTGCTTTTGTCCTCGACGATCCTGGCCAGCGTGTCCTGGTTGCCGATGAGTTTGCCGAATTCGCGTTCGAAGCTGAGATTGATCACGTCGTTGCCGTCGGTACCGTTGGACAGCAGCAGGGGGGCGTTGTGCGAGTTCCGGGTCGTCGCCAGTTTCCAGACCACGGCCTCGGTGTTGCGTGCGGCGTTGTAGAGTTTCTGTGCGTCGACGTCGCTCAGCAGATAAAACTCGGTGCGGTGGTTGAACGCCGCCATGTGCATCACCAGCAGTCCGTCCATCAGCGCCTTCACCCGGTCTCCCGTGTACTCCTCGCGCCAGGCATCGCGCAGGCTGGCCTGCCAGTCGAGATCCTTGTGCGAGGACAGGTGCCAATGGGACAAGGGCTTGAACAAGGTTTCGGTCGCCTCGTCGGCGCTGGCGTATCCGGATTTCCGCCATTCGCTGGGATTGCGGCGGTAGAGTTTGAGGGTCAGGGTCTTGAGGCTGGCCAGGGCGGCCTGCTGATGAATTTCGATGACCTCGTCGACATCGCTCTTGGCTAGATCGCGCAGGCTGAAACTGCGTACGCTGCTGCTGCTGCCGTCCTTGCGCTGGATGGCCGAACTGCTACAAGCGACGAGCAGGAGTGCGGTCAACAGATATGCAGACAGGGCAGCGATACGCTTCACGACGAGCAGCTTACCTCAATCTTCCTCGCCCAATCGGGCGGCTCGGCAGCGTAGGCTTCGTATTCCGGCTGCGTGTCGAACGGACGGGTCAGCAGCGTATGCAGGCGGTTGACCTCGCCGTAGTCACGTTCGTCCGCAGCGCGGCGGATGGCGATTTCGGCCAGATGGTTGCGCAGGATGTATTTGGGATTGACCGCGCGCATCGCCTGGCCGCGGGTGGTGTCGTTGAAGCCCAGCTGGCGCAGGGCGGCAGCGTAGCGTGCCGCCCAGGCGTCGAAGGCGGCGCGGTCGAGGAAGAGATCGCGTAGGGGTGTGTTGGATGCATCTATCGTACTGTCGAAGTCGCACAGGCGGCGCAGGAAGATCGTGTAGTCGACGCGGTTCTGCGCCAGCAGCTGCAGCGCATCCATGACGAGCCCGGAGGTGTCGCCGCCTGGCGGCAGGCCGAATTTGGCGGCCATGCGTTCAAGATAGGCCTTGCCGAATGCCTGTGGATATTCGTTGATGGCCTGGGATGCGGTTTCCACCGACATCAGCGGCACCAGCGCCTGCGCCAGCTTGGTGATGTTCCACGCAGCGACGTCGGGCTGCTGGTCGAAGGCGTAACGGCCGCCGGTGTCGGAATGGTTGCAGACGTAGCCGGGGTCGAAGGCGTCTAGAAAGCCGAACGGCCCGTAGTCGAGGGTGAGGCCGAGGATGGACATGTTGTCGGTGTTCATCACGCCGTGCGAGAAACCGACCGCCTGCCAGTGCGCCATCAGGTTGGCGGTGCGCAAGGCGACGTGGTGCAGGAACTCGGGGTAGGGGTCGGACAGTCCAGCCAGTTCGGGGTAATAGCGTACGATGACGTAGTCGGCCAGATGTTTGATCGGTTCGACCTGGTTGCGGTAGTAGAACACCTCGAAGGAACCAAAACGCACGAAGCTCGGCGCCAGTCGTGTCACCAGCGCGGCGGTCTCCTCGTCCTCGCGGTACACCGGGCGGTCGCTGCCGACGATGCAGAGCGCGCGGGTGGTGGGGATGCCGAGCGCGTGCATGGCTTCGGAACAGAGAAATTCGCGGATGCTCGAACGCAGCACCGCACGACCGTCGCCGCCGCGCGAGTAGGGGGTACGGCCGGCGCCCTTCAGCTGCACTTCCCAGCCTTCCCCCGCTGCATTCCGCACTTCGCCCAGCAGGATCGCGCGGCCGTCGCCGAGCTGCGGCACATAGTGGCCGAACTGATGCCCGGCGTAGAGCGCGGCCACAGGTTCCATGCCCGGCAGCACGCGGTTGCCGGCCAGGGTTTCGATCAGCTCGGGATGGCGGATGGCGTCGGCGTCCAGGCCCAGAAGATCGAGCGCGTCCGGGCTGTGGCAGACGAGGTAGGGGTCGGGCACAGGCGTGGCCTGCACGCGCGAATAAAAGGCGTCGGGCAGTGTGGCGAAGCCGTTGTCGAAGGTGAGGTCGCGATGGGAAGGCATGCGCCGATTGTAGAGGCTTGCCGCGTGCCTGCCACCCGGTTGCCCGCATGGTTACCCCGGAGGATTTGCACGCTAAACGGCATGGCTTGTTGCCCCGGCACGTCATGCGGGTTGGCTGCCTGCACGCTGGTATGCTTCCATCTCCGCGTGGCTGCCCAATCGAGACCGTGCCGGATCGCGCCGCGTACGGCAAGCTTGGCTCACCGCACCGGCAATCATTTAGTTCGAGACCGCACATGCCCGATTCCTTCTCCCCGCTATATCTGGCCGCGCCGCCATCGCACTGGCTGTGGTTGGACACCGGCATCGCTCTCGTCTGGTTTCATGGCGATGCTGCGTAGTCCCCGAACGTCCATTCTGCTGTGGCTGGTCACGGTGGTGGTGGTCACGCTGAACCTGCGCCCATTTCTCACCGCCATCGGCCCGCTGAGTCCGGCTATCCAGGCGCAGACCGGCATGGGCCTGGAGGCGCTGGCCTGGCTCACGCTGCTGCCCATGGCCCTGATCGGCGCGGGAACCTGGCTGACGCCCGCCGTGCAGAACCGTCTGGGCGTGCGGCCAGCGATGATGCTGGCGTTGGCGCTCATCGCACTGGGCTGCGTACTACGTCTGGCTGGCAGCGTGTCCGCCGTGCTGATCGCCACCGCCGCCCTGTGCGGTGTCGGCGTGGCGCTGGTGCAAGGCATGCTGCCGGGCTTGATCAAGTTCCACACACCGCGTCATGTGGCGCCCATGATGGGGGTCTACTCGGCCGCGCTGATGAGCGGCGGTGCGCTGGGCGCGCAGTTCTCGCCGCAGGCCATGCAATGGGGCCTGAGCTGGCAGGGTTCGCTCGCGCTATGGGCCTGGCCAGTGCTGCTGGCGCTGTGGCTGGCCTGGACCACGCTGGGTGCCATGCCGTTGCCCTCGGCTGCGCGGCAGACCGGCAGCGATACGGCCTGGCTGCTGCGCCGCCGCCGCACCTGGCTGCTCATGCTGGCCTTCGGCCTGATGAATGGTGGCTACGCCACGATGGTGGCCTGGCTTGCGCCGTACTACCAGGAGCAGGGTTGGAGCGCGACGCACAGCGGCCTGCTCGTGGCCGTGGTGTCGGTGGCGCAGGCAGTGGCGGCGCTTGCCTTTCCGACGCTGGTTGCGCGCCATCTGGATCGCAGGCCCTGGATCTGGCTTACGCTGGCCTGCCAGGCCGCAGGCTTTGCCGCTCTGGCCTGGCGGCCCGACGCGGCGCCCATGACCGCGGCTGTGGTGCTGGGGGTGGGGATTGGCGGATGCTTCGCCCTGTTCATGGTGGTGGCGCTGGATCACCTGCACCACCCCCTGCGGGCTGGCGCGCTCAACGCACTGATGCAGGGCGGCGGATTCATGCTGACCGCCTTAGCGCCATGGGTGATGGCACGGCTGCACCAGGCCACTGGCGGTTTTCATGCGGGCTGGCTGGCGCAGTTCGGCGCGGTGCTGGTGGTGGCGCTGCTGGTGGCACGGTTCAAGCCTGGGCACTACGACGAGGCGATGCAGCCGCCCGCCGGATAGCGTGCAAGCCCCTTGCCGAAGACGACGCAGATACGGGTAGGCACGCTCGATTGCCGGGGGTTATAAGCTTGCTGCATCCTGCGCGATTGTGCTCGGTTTCTAACGGGTGGCGAACCGCGAAGCTCGCCGCGCATATCCCGCGGAGGCAAATGACCTCAAGGCGCGACGGCTACGTTGTGACCGGCCTGCAATTGGCCAATTTCCGTCGCACGATCGAAGCCATGACGGCGGAAGATGTCGAACACTGCATCCCTGGACGCGGGTGCACAACTCACCAGCAGTCCGCCGCTGGTCTGCGGGTCGGTGAGCAGGGCGCGTTGCCAGTCGGCGATACCGTCGGCGAACTGCACCTCGCTGCCGTAGCTTGCCCAGTTGCGCTGGCTGGCGCCGGTGATATGGCCGCTCCGCGCCAACTCGTCGACACCGGGCAACAGCGGCAGTCGTCCCAGTTCGACCTGGGCCGACAGTTTCGATGCCCGGGTGATTTCGAGCAGGTGGCCGAGCAGGCCGAAGCCCGTGATGTCGGTCATCGCGTGCACGCCCGCAGTATCGGCCAAGTCGGCACCCGCGGTGTTGAGCTGGGTCGTGGCGGCGATCATCGATGCGTACTGGTCGGGACTCAGCAGGCCCTTTTTCAGCGCCGCGCTGTAGATCCCAACGCCCAGCGGCTTGCCCAGGATGAGGCAATCGCCAGCCTGGCCGCCGCCGTTCTGCTTGACCTTGCGCGGGTCCACCACGCCGATGCCGACCAGGCCATAGATCGGTTCCGGCGCATCGATGGAATGGCCGCCCGCGATCGGAATCCCCGCCGCCTTGCACACCGATTCGCCACCGGCGAGGATCTGGCGGATGACGTCGTTGGACAGTTTGCCGATCGGCATGCCGACGATGGCCAGCGCGAACAGCGGACGTCCGCCCATGGCATAGACATCGGACAGCGCATTGGTCGCGGCGATGCGGCCGAATTCGAAGGGATCGTCTACGATGGGCATGAAGAAATCAGTGGTCGCCACGATCGCCTGTTCGTCGTTCAGCCGGTAGACCGCGGCATCGTCGCCGTGCTCGATGCCCACCAGCAGGTCGGGATAGGCCGCTGCCAGGTTCGAGGCAAAGGGCGTGTCGGCCAGGATGTCGCGCAACACCGCCGGGGCGATCTTGCATCCGCAGCCGCCGCCGTGGGAGAACTGGGTCAGCCGGATGGGGTCGTTGGGAGGAGGAGTGCTCATGGTCCGATTTTGCCTTCGTGAGTGGGCGCCAAGAATGAAGTGGCTACAGTGCGTTATATAACATGAACCGAACCCGACCCGTCAGCGGCTATTCTGCCGCGCAACTCATCGACCGCTTGACGCAGGCGCGCAAGCGGCTGCGCCAGTTCATCGACGTACTGCCTGCAGACGGCTGGCTGGGGCCGCGTGCCGGCCATCTGAATCCGCCGCTCTGGGAATACGGGCATATCGTCTGGTTCCAGGAGCGCTGGTGCCTGCGCGAACGACCTGACGGCACGTGTGGATCCAGTCTGCGAAGCGGGACTGACGCCCTCTACGACTCTTCCAGTGTGCCGCATGACATTCGCTGGGACCTGCCCCTGCTGCAGCCGGCAATGGTCGACGACTACGCGGAAGCGGTTGCCGTTGCCGTGGCCGATCGCCTGCACAGCGGATTCGACAACGACATCGCCTACTTCGCCGAACTGAGCCTTTATCATGAGTTGATGCACATCGAGGCGTGGTGGATGGCATTCCAGGACCTGGGCTATGCGCCACCCGAACGGCTGGAAGTCGCCGACGCTCCGTCGGCGCAGCATCTGGCATTCCCCGACGGCGAGGCGGAACTCGGCAGCGGGCCCGACGCAGGCTTCATCTTCGATAATGAAAAATGGCAGCATGCGGCGCCGGTACCAGCCTTTGACATCGATGCGCGCCCGGTCTCCGAAGCGGCTTTCGCCGAATTCGTCGATGCAGGCGGTTACCGCCACAAGGCAATGTGGTCGGAAGCGGGTTGGGGCTGGCGCACGGCCAGCGAGGCGAGCCATCCTGTGTACTGGAGACGGGACGCGGGTGGCTGGCAAGTGCGCCGTTTCGACCGCTGGACGCCCTTGCGAGCGGATGCGCCGATGCTGCATGTGAATCGTTACGAAGCCGAGGCCTGGGCGGCTTGGCAAGGCCGGCGTCTGCCCACGACTGCGCAGTGGCTGCGTGCAACGGCGCGGCAGGAATTCAGCTGGGGTGAGGCGTGGGAGTGGATGCGCGATCCGTTCGTGCCGTACCCAGGCTTCGTGCCCGATCCGTATCGCGACTATTCGCAACCCTGGTTCAACACGCATGGGGAATTGCGCGGCGGCGGGCCGGTGACCGATAGGTCGCTGAAATACCCCGGTTTCCGCAATTTCTATCTGCCGGACCGGCGCGATCCCTTCGCCGGTTTTCGTACCGTGAGCGCGGATTGAGGCGACTTCAGCCGCCGGTCATCGACATGAAGCGCAGGATCTTGTGGGGCGCTTCGCGGAATTCGTGACGTTCCGGCTTGAGATCGATCGCGTGCAGGATGGCGGCTTCCAGCTCGGCGTCGCTGCAAGCTTCGCGCAGCAGCGGGCGGAATTCGAATTTCTCTTCCTGTCCCAGGCACATGTAGGCAGTGCCGTCGACGGCGATGCGGATGCGGTTGCAGGTTTCGCAGAAATGCTGCGAGATCGGCGTGATGAAGCCGACATTGAAGTGGCCGTCCGGCGTGCCAAGATAGCGCGCAGGACCCCCACCGGACAGGGCGGTCTCGACCAGGCCGAACTGTGTACGCAGGCGCTCCTTTACCGGCTGCAGGTCGAGGTATTCGGCGTTGCGTCCGGTGTCGCCCATCGGCATTGCCTCGATCAGCCGCAGAACGAACCCGCGTTCCATGCAGAAGGCGACCATCTCGTCGATCTCGTCGTCGTTGGTCCCGCGCAGTGCCACCATGTTGAGTTTGATCGGCGCGAAGCCGGCATCCTGTGCCGCGGCGAGCCCGGTCATGACCCTGGCGAGCACGTCGCGGCCGTTGATGCGTTCCACTCGCGCCTGCTGTAGCGAGTCGAGGCTGACGTTGAGCCGTGTCACGCCGGCAGCCTTCAAGGCCTCGGCGTGCTTGTCGAGCTGGGTGGCGTTGGTGGACAAGGATAAATCTTCGATGCCGGGCAGGGTAGCGATACGTCCGGCGAGTCCGGCGATGTTGCGCCGCAGCAGCGGCTCGCCGCCGGTCAGGCGGATGCGGCGCACGCCCAAGCGCGCAAACGCGCCGATCAGGCGTTCGATCTCGTCGAAATTGAGCCAGTGTTCCGGCTCCTCGAAGCCCTTGAAGCCTTCCGGCATGCAATAGCTGCAGCGCAGGTCGCAACGGTCCGTCACCGACAGCCGTACGTAGTCGATGCGGCGGCCGAACTGATCGATGAGGCCCGGCTGGTCGGTTGAAACAACGGTATTCATGAGGATAGGCTGGCAGGAATGGGTTATATATGGAAAAATATAACATCAAATATAGCCTGACACGGCCCGACTGACAATGAAGGTATTTGGCATCGCAGGATACAGCGGCAGCGGCAAGACCACGCTCATCGAACGGGTACTGCCGCAGCTGGCTGTGCGCGGACTGGACGTGGCGGTGATCAAGCACACCCACCACGATTTCGACATCGACCGTCCCGGCAAGGACAGCTGGCGCGTACGCGAGGCCGGTGCGACGGCAGTGCTGCTGGCGTCCGACCACCGCACGGCGGTACTGGCGGATCACCGCAATGTGCCCCCCCGGCTCAGCGATCTGCTGGCGAGGCTGCCGCCATGCGACCTGGTGCTGGTCGAGGGATACAAGCGCGAAGCAATCCCCAAGCTGGAAGTCCATCGCGCCGAGATCGCCAAGCCCTGGCTGTTTCCCGACGACCCGAATATCCTGGCCGTGGCGTCGGACGTTGCGCCGCCCGACGGATTTCCCCGCATCGACATCGATGCCGTTCAATCCCTTACTGACTTCATCTTGAACCATGCTCAAAGCCAACCAACTGCTTGATGCCCTGCTTGAACGCGCCCGCAGGGCAAGCGAAACCGAAACCGTTGTAGTGACCGCCGCGCTCGGTCGCGTGCTGGCCATACCGCAGACTTCCGCCATCACCGTGCCGCCGCTCGACAACAGCGCGATGGACGGCTATGCCGTGCGCGTTGCCGACGTGGCGGTGGCCGGTGCCCGACTGCCGGTTTCGCAGCGCATTCTTGCTGGTGCGGTGGGCGAGTCCCTGCAGCCGGGTACCGCTGCGCGCATCTTTACCGGTGCGCCGATCCCGCCAGGTGCCGATGCCGTGCTGATGCAGGAATACTGCTACGCCGAAGGAGACGATGTCGTGATCAACGCGTTGCCTCGGCGGGGCGAGAATATTCGCCGTGCCGGCGAGGACATCGAAACCGGCGCGCAGGTGCTCGCCGCCGGTACCCGTATCGGCGCAGCCGAGATGGGACTCGCAGCGTCGGTCGGACTGGCCGGGTTGCCGGTGTTCCGGCGGCTGAAGGTCGCGTGCTTCTTCACCGGCGACGAACTGGTGACGCCGGGCACGCCCTTGGAGCCGGGCCAGATCTACAACTCCAACCGCTATACCCTGACTGGGCTGGTGAACGGCCTCGGCTGCGAACTGATCGATCTCGGCATCGTGCCCGACTCGCTGGAAGCGACCGAGGCCGCGCTGGCAGGTGCCGCCAGTGTGGCCGACGTCGTCATCACCAGTGGCGGTGTGTCGGTGGGCGAGGCCGACTACGTGAAGGCCGCAGTCGAAAAACTGGGACGCGTCGAGATGTGGAAAGTCGCAATGAAACCCGGCAAGCCGCTTGTCTACGGACGCGTGGATGAGGCCGACTTCATCGGCCTGCCGGGTAATCCGGTGTCGGCCTTCGTCACTTTCTGCCTGTTCGTGCGGCCGTTCCTCCTGAAGCGCATGGGGGTTCGCGATGTGCTGTATCGGGCATTTCCGGTCAAGGCGGATTTTGCCTGGGCCAAGCCCGGCGTGCGGCGCGAATTCCTGCGCGCCCGCATGCAGGAAAACGGTCGCGCAGGAATCTATCCCAACCAAAGTTCGGGCGTGCTGACCTCGTGCGCGTGGGCCGATGGGCTTGTCGATATCGAGATCGGCCAGACCGTGCAACCGGGCGACTGGGTGCGCTTCATTCCCCTTGCGGAACTGCTGGCATGAAACTGCGCGTGCTCTATTTCGCTCGTCTGCGTGAGCGCCTCGGATGCGCCGAGGAAACCCTGGATTGCGCTGGCAGCACCGTCGCCGATCTGGTTGCCCAGTTGCAGGCCCGCGGGGGCGTGTGGGCGGAAGAACTGGCGACGGGCCGGGCATACCGGGTGGCGGTCAATCAGGACATCGTCGCGCTCGATGCGGCTTTGACCGAGAACGCCGCAGTCGCGATTTTCCCGCCGGTCACCGGAGGCTGAGACGATGAAAATATTGGTGCAGAGCGAAGCCTTCGAGTTGGGTGCGGAAGTCGACGCCTTGCGACGTGGCCGCACAGACATCGGCGCCATCGCCAGCTTCGTCGGCCTGGCCCGTGACATGAACGATGGCAGCGATGTCGCTGCGATGACGCTGGAACACTATCCGGGCATGACCGAGAAGGCGCTGGCCGCGCTGGTCGAGGAAGCGCAATCGCGCTGGACCCTGCTCGACGTCACGCTGATCCATCGGGTCGGCCGGTTGCTGCCGGGCGATCCGATCGTGCTGGTTGCCGTGGCGGGCAGCCATCGCGGCGAAGCCTTCGCTGCCTGTGAATTCATCATGGATTATCTGAAAACCCGTGCGCCGTTCTGGAAAAAGGAAGTGACTCCGGAGGGTGAACGCTGGGTAGAGGCGCGCGCCAGCGACGATGTTGCGGCCACGCGCTGGGGGAAAACCTGATTTTATGCACCATCCGTCATCGCGGAAACCTAGTAGGATTCCCTCTACTGGTTGACCGACAGGGCTCCCGTCCTGATTGACCGTTTTTTGTCGTCGAAACAGTTTCGAAGATGGAGATTGCATGACTTCCGCAATGCGTTATTCGCCCCCCGCCGTCGTGCTGCACTGGCTGGTTGCCGTGCTGATTTTCGTGGCATTTCCACTCGGTCTGTATATGGCCGACCTGCCGCTGTCGCCGGAGAAACTCAAGCTCTTCAGCTATCACAAGTGGGTCGGCGTTACCGTGTTCATGCTGGCGGGGCTGCGGGTGGTGTGGCGGCTGACGCATACGCCACCCCCGCTGCCTGCCAGCGTGGCCGGTTGGCAGCGCCGCGCGAGCGCCGTCGTGCATGGCCTGCTGTATTTGCTGATTCTGGTGATCCCGATTTCGGGTTGGCTGATGAGTTCTGCCAAGGGCGTTCAGACCGTGTGGTTCGGCGTATTGCCGTTGCCTGACCTGATCGGCAAGGACAAGGCCCTGGGTCACCTGCTCGAGGAAGTACACGAAACGCTGAATTACACCCTGCTTGCCTTGGTCGTCCTGCATGTGGCCGGCGCCCTGCAGCATCACTTCGTCGAACGCCAGCCGTTTTTGCAGCGCATGGGCTGGAGCAAGACTTAAGCGACAAACCTGCAGCTTTTCCTCTTGATGCGCCAGGCCTGCTACCCCCGGCAGGCCGTCGATTCCCAATTTTCATCTTGCCCCGGGCCTGCGCGTTCCCGTGCGGGGTTCTGTGTTGTCCCCAGTTCGACGCTGTTTGTGGGGTTTCCGTCATGTGGCGGCCATCCACGGCTAGCCTGCATGTGCCATAAAGTTTCAACATATTGATTTAATTGGCTTTAATTTGGCCGACTTCTGCGCCCGGCAGCGGGCACACGCGTTGCAGCACCTGCGGGGCTCCCTGATGAAACGACGACCGGGAGCGGTCGGGCGGCACGGCCGCCAGGCAAATGGATCCCGGTGTTCACCTTTCGCAGGAGCATCTGATGAAACGTTTTGTCTTGTTGACCGCGCTTGTTGCCAGTGCAGCTTCAGCCTTGGCCGCGCCCGAAATCTATGTGATCGACAGCAGCCGCACGTCCTCGCAGTTCAGTTATCGCTATCTGGGACTCTCGAGCCAGACCAATCGGTTCGAAAAGATCAGCGGAACGGTGGTGTTCGATCGCGACAGCCAGTCAGGATCGGCCGAGGTGACCATCGACGCCGCTTCGGTCAGCACCGGCCAGGCTTTGCTGGATATGCAAATGAAAGCGGCGGATTTCTTCGATACTGCCAACTATCCGGTCATTACCTTCAAGTCTGGCAAGATGAGCCTGAACGGCGAATCGTCGAGCCTGTCGGGCGATCTTACGATCAAGGGGGTGACCCGGCCGGTGACGCTTGCCGTGACGCATTTTCAGTGCATGCAAGAGACCGAGTCCCGGGCAGAGACCTGCGGCGCCAATGCGACCGTCACGCTCAGGCGCTCGGACTTCAACATGGGCAAGTACGCCTTTCTTGCCGGCAACGACATCACGCTGAACCTGGCCTTCAAGGCAGTCAAGGCGCAATCGTATCTGCAGTTGGCGAGCCGCGACCCCGCCAAGTAAGTAAAATGGTGTTTTGCTGTCCGGAACGCCGCCCGTGGAACCCCATCAACTCGAACTGCTCGCACCTGCGCGCGATGCCGACATCGGCATCGAAGCCGTCAACCACGGCGCCGATGCGGTGTACATCGGCGGCCCGTCGTTCGGCGCGCGCGCGGCGGCATCCAACGAGATAGCCGACATTGCGCGGTTGGCGGCGCATGCCCACCGCTTCAATGCGCGCGTGTTCGTCACCCTCAACACCATCCTGCGCGACGACGAGTTGGAGCCGGCGCGTCAGCAGGTCTGGCAGCTCTACGATGCCGGGGTCGATGCACTCATCATCCAGGACATGGGCCTGCTGGAACTCGACCTGCCGCCGATCCAGCTGCACGCCAGCACCCAGACCGACATCCGCACGCCGGACAAGGCGCGCTTCCTGCAGGACGTGGGATTGAGCCAGATCGTGCTGGCGCGTGAACTCGATCTGGAACAGATCGCTTCAATCCATACCGCCTTGCGGCCCGACACCACGCTGGAGTTCTTCGTCCATGGCGCGTTGTGCGTCGCCTACAGCGGCCAGTGCTACATCAGCCACGCCCACACCGGACGCAGCGCCAACCGCGGCGACTGCTCGCAGGCCTGCCGCCTGCCGTACCAGGTCACCGACATGGAAGGGCGCATCGTCGCGCACGACAAGCACGTGCTGTCGATGAAGGACAACAACCAGAGCGGCAACCTCGAAGCGCTGATCGACGCCGGCATCCGCAGCTTCAAGATCGAGGGCCGCTACAAGGACATGGGCTACGTGAAGAACATCACCGCCCATTACCGCACGCTGCTCGACGACATCATCGAACGCCGCCCGGAATTCGCACGTGCGTCCTCAGGCCGCACCACATTCAGCTTCACGCCCGACCCCAACCAGAACTTCAACCGCGAGTTCACCGATTATTTCGTCGGCGGCCGCAAGGATGATATCGGTGCATTCGACACGCCGAAGAATCCCGGTCTGCCGGTCGGCCATGTACGCAAGGTTGGCGACAAATGGGTGGAACTGGAGACCGATCTACCCGATACCGTGCTCAACAACGGCGACGGCCTCTGCTACTACACGCTGCAGAAAGACCTGGCCGGGCTTGCGATCAACCGTGCCGAGAAGTTGGGCGAGGGTGTGTGGCGGGTGTTTCCGAAAGATCCGATGGCGAGCTTCAAGGATTTGCGCGCCGGCACGCCGGTCAACCGCAATCGCGACATGAACTGGACGCGCATGCTGGACAAGGCGTCCAGCGACCGTCGTATCGGCGTGTGGATGCGCCTGGGCGAAACCGAAGACGGGTTCTCGCTCACCCTGACCGACGAAGATGGCCACAGTTCCACAGTGGTGGCTGCGCATCCCAGGGAAGCGGCCAACGACACCGCCAAGGCCGAGGCCACGTTGTGCGCGCACCTCGGAAAGCTCGGTACTACGCCCTTTGCCGCCATGGGGTTTGCGCTTGAATTGACGCAGTCCTGGTTCATTCCGGCTTCTTTCGTCAATGCCCTGCGTCGCGATGCAGTCGCCGCACTGGAAGCGGCGCGTGCGGCGGCCTATGCGCGCCCGCCTCGCATGCAGCCGGTCGAGCCGCTCGTGGCCTATCCCGAGGACACGCTCACTTATCTGGCCAACGTCTACAACCACAAGGCACGCGATTTCTACGCGAAGCGCGGTGTACACGTCATTGCCGCGGCCTACGAAAGCCACGAGGAGACCGGCGACGTCTCGTTGATGATCACCAAGCACTGCGTGCGTTATTCACTCTCGCTCTGTCCCAAGCAGGCCAAGGGTGTCACCGGCGTGCAGGGTACGGTACGCGCCGCACCCCTGACGCTGATCAACGGCAGCGAGAAGCTCACGCTGCGCTTCGATTGCAAGCCGTGCGAAATGCATGTGGTGGGGAAGCTGAAGCCGGCGGTTGCGAAGAACAGTGCGCCGTTGACGTTCTACAGGACGCGTCCCTGAGCAGTCGGTCGCGTGTACAGCGCAGCAGGCGGTTCGCAGAACCGGCTGCCTTACCGGATGATTACTTGGCGTACTTGGCCTGTATGGAAACGACCGGCGCGTTCTGCTTTCCAGAAGGGCTGACATCCATGACGCCTTCGGATTCGCTACGGTCGAGGCGGTAGAGTGCAATGATCAGGCCAATCGACGCGGCCAGCAGGAAATAAGGCCCGAACAGCCAGAATACCAGCGGGATGGAGAACAGGAAGGCGCGCATGCCGATAGAAAACATGGTGCCCGAACGATGCAGGCGGCGAGCCACGGATTCCGGCGACAGATTGTGATGCGCTTCGAATTCCGGCACGTTGATCATGAACACCACGTGATTGGCCAGGCGCACCGACATGGCAAAGGCGAAGAATGCCACGATGAAAGTGATCAGCAGGGCCATGACCTTGACGATCCACAATTCGGCAGCATGGCTGCTGGTCATGCTGAGCACATGCCAGCTACGCGTAATGCTCTCGGCCTGGCCGGAGAGCGTGAGCGTACCGATGATCAGGATGGCGGCAGTGGAGGCCATCAATGTCGAACCCATGATCCAGTTACGCAGCGTTTGCACGCCCATGATGCCCTGGGCAGGATTGCGCATGATGTTGGCCACCCATAAGCGGCGCGCGAGCTCGTGCACACCATGTATCGTGTAGGTGGGGTTTTCCCGCACTTTCATGCTGAGGAAAAGGTAGTACGCGACTACACTCAGTACGCTGAGTACAAGCGCCACAATATCGGTTTCAAATTCGGTTAACAATTCCATCCTCTCGGTTTCCAGGTCAATTCATCGGCTCATGTACGCGGGGTGTAGCGCTCACAGTGCGCTCTGAGCGTGCCGGATGCTCGGCGCAGCAGAGGACGCGTCGGCGCGTGCGGAAACCGGTCCGCACGGGGTCGCATCCAGCTTGGACGTAGATGACGGTTCGACCTGACGGAGCAGGACGTTGAACTCATTCTGGTTGCCAACGTTGGCGAAGGCCAGGGCATTGATGATTCGGGTCATGACGTTCATGGTTTTCTCGCAATTCGTTGTTGAGTCGCTCCTTTTGTTGCATATTGCGTGCCATTTTTATAACTAATTGTTTACTAACAAGTAAATTATCGTGACCCGCATACTTTGCATGTTGGATTGTTGCCTAATGCAACAATTGGCCCTGGTTTTATTTATATAAGATACTGTAGTTAAAGGTAAAAATAAGATATCGCTCGCCTCTGTTGCACCCCGTTTAACTTGTTGCAAATTGCAACTATACTGGGCGTGTTAGCGATAAGGGACTGGAGAACAGGATCGTGATACCTGCTATTCGAGGCGCTGTACTGCGTCACTCCCTGCGGGGAAAAATCACGCTGGGGTATTACGCGGTGGNGGCGATCATTCTGGTGGCGTCCTTGTTTTTCGTGGGGGAACTGCGCACGCTGGAGGCGAGGGTGGTCCTGGGACAGCGCGCCACCGATCTGTTCAATACCGTGTTGGAGATACGCCGTTTCGAACGTAATTACTTCCTCCATCACCAGGTCGGGGACCTTGAAGAAAACGCGGCGTATATCAAACTGGCCCAGTCGATGCTGACAGCCAATCAGGCAGATTTCTCAGCCATCGTCACGCAAACGCGCCTGGAGGCACTGCATACGATCCTTGGCGAGTATCAGCACCGGATGTCGGCTTTCACTGCCGCCGATCAGGCGTCCCTGGAACAGGAGCCACGCGTGCGTGCATTGGGCCAGGAACTGGTGGCGATCGCCGAGGACATGGCACGTGCGGAGCGGCGCCAGATCCAGACGACCNTGGCTTCGTTCCGTACGCTGCTGCTGGGGGTCATTTTGACGATGGCCTTTTTGATCGTGGTGATCGGCCGTGCGCTGTCGCAACGAGTCGTCCGGCCGTTGAAGGAGATGGAAGCCAGCGTGGCGGCGATTTCCGCCAACCGGCGCGAAAGCCTGTCGGCCCCCTCGAACGATCGCGAGATCATTTCCATCATCGCGGCCTTCAACCACATGTTGAAGGAACTGGATCTGCGGCAGAAATCGCTGATGCGCTCGGAACGGCTGGCGTCGCTCGGCACCATGTTGTCCGGCGTGGCCCATGAATTGAACAACCCGCTATCGAATATCTCGACCTCTTGCCAGATTCTGCAGGAAGAGGCCGGCGACTGCGATGTGGCGATGCAGAAGATGTACCTGGAACAGATCGATCAGCAGACTGAGCGCGCACGCCATATCGTCCGCTCCCTGCTCGATTTTTCCCGCGAACGGGCGTTCAGGAAAGAAAGCGTCCAGCTCAAGCCGCTGGTTGCACAGACGGTCGGTTTCGTGCGTGGTGAGGTGTCGGCCAAATCGGTCGTGCGCTTGGCCATTCCCGAGGACCTTCGCGTGGCCGCCGACGCGCAGCGCCTGCAGCAGGTGTTCGTGAACCTGATTCGCAATGCCATGGAAGGACTGGGCCCGCAGGGACGAATCGATATTTCCGCGCAAATCGTGCATGCCAGCGAACCGCCTGCAGGCACTGCTCTGGGCGAGGGATGTGGGACGAAGGGCGAGATGGTGGAAATCATCGTTGCGGACAATGGGCCGGGTATCGCAGCGGACATTCTGCCGCGTATTTTCGATCCATTCTTTACCACCAAGGACGTTGGCCACGGCATGGGATTGGGGCTGTTCGTGGTGTATGAAATCGTCGATGAGCATGGCGGCTGCATCGCCGTACGCAGCGCGCCTGGCGAGGGGGCCACGTTCTGTATCCGCTTGCCGCTGGAGGATGCGGACGGACAGCCTGCGGCAACCGCCGATGACAACAAGGAAGCGCAATGATGGAAGCAAGCCTGCTGATTGTGGACGACGAGGAGATCGCACTGCGCAATCTCCAGCATGTGATGGAGAAAGCGGGTTATCAGGTCACCGCCACCCAGAGTGGGGCCACCGCGGTCACGCTGCTGGCGTCGCGGCGTTTCGACGTGATACTCACCGATCTGCGCATGGAAGGCGTGGACGGCATGGACGTGTTGAAGAAAAGCCGTGAACTGCAGCCGGAGGCGGAAGTCATCTTCATCACCGGCTACGCGACGGCCGAATCCGCCGTACAGGCGCTGAAACATGGGGCGTTCTACTACATCGCCAAACCGTTCCGTCTCGACGAAGTGCGCAAGGTGGTGGCCGAAGCGCTGGAAAAGGTGCGCTTGCGCCGGGAGAACGACGCATTGCGCCGTGAAGTCGAGGGCTACCGGGAAGGCGAAGGCATCGTCACCCAGGATGTCGACATGCAGCGCCTGCTGGAGATCGCACGGCAGATCGCGCCAACGGACTGCAGCGTGCTCATCACGGGCGAGAGTGGAACCGGCAAGGAACTCTTCGCGAAATACCTTCACAAACACAGTACGCGGGCCGATGGCCCCTATGTCGCGATCAACTGCGGCGCATTCAGCGAGCAATTGCTGGCCAATGAATTGTTCGGCCACGAGAAAGGCGCGTTTACAGGCGCATCGGCATTGAAGAAAGGCCTGATCGAAGTGAGTTCCGGCGGTACGCTGTTTCTCGACGAGGTGACGGAAATGGCGCCGTCCATGCAGGTCAAGCTGCTACGCGTACTGCAGGAAAGGGAAGTGTTGCGGGTGGGGGGGACGCGGCCGGTGAAGTGCGACGTGCGGGTGCTGGCGGCGACCAATCGCGACGTCGGTGAGGCGGTGAAGGAGGGTCACTTTCGTGAAGACCTCTACTTCCGGCTGAATGTGGTGAATCTGGATATTCCCCCGCTTGCGCAGAGGAAAGGCGATATCCCCTTGCTCGCGCAACATTTTCTGCTCAAGTACGCCAACCGGATGAGGAAACCGGTGACCCGGATTTCCAGCGAGGTGATGGCATTGCTGGTGGATTATCCGTTCCCTGGCAATGTCCGCGAGCTGGAAAACCTGATCGAGCGCGGCACGGCCATGGCGCAAGGCGACACCATCGAGGTGGCGCATCTGCCTGACGCATTGCAGAAAAGGGAGAGCGTCGACTTCCGCAGGATCGGAGGCCGCCTGCCTACCCTGGAGGAACAGGAGCAAAGCTATATCACCCAGGTGCTGGATGAAGTGCAGGGCAACCAGACGGCAGCGGCGCAGATCCTCGGCATCAACCGGGCTTCATTGTGGCGAAAACTGAAGGCCCGACGGAACGGGGAATCGTCTTCCAAATAAGACGGCCGGCTGACTATGCACCGGGCTCGGGCAGGCTCTGCGCCAGTTTCAGCATGAAGGCCGCGTGTCGTGCCTCGGCCTGTTGATATGCGGCGATGAGCCGCTCGGCATCGGGTGTGAGCCGGCTGCCGGCTGGGCCGCTTTCAACCAGGGGCGTGTCCCACGCCGTGTTCATCGCATCCACAGCATCCCACGCGGCCTTGTAGCTCATCTTCATCGTCTTGGCGGCTTTGGAGATGGAACCGGTTTCGCGGATGCGCTGCAGCAGCTCGACCCGGCCCCGGCCGAGAAAGTTCTTGCCGTCCAGCGTCAGCCAGAAACGGCCGTCTGCCCTGAGTTGCGTGTTCATGCGGCGAGTGTAGCAAACGACCATTGCAGTTCGATCGTGCACGACAGAAAATCACGATCTGAAATATTGAAATATTCAGGAGAGTGCCATGAAGAAAATACTCGCTGTATGTGCGATCTTGTGCCTGCCGCTTTCCGCGATGGCGTCCGAAGGCTACACGGTCCTGTTCAAAACCCAGGGCACCTTTCAGGATGTACGCGATGCGCTTCAATTCTCGATCGAGGGCAAGGGCCTCAAGATCAACCATACCAACAAGATCGCCGAAATGCTGGCGCGCACCGGCCCGGAAATCGGTGCGACCAAGCAAGTGTATGTGGAGGGGGAACAGTTCGAGTTCTGCAGCGCCACTATTTCGCGGCAGATGATGGAAGCCGATCCGCATGCAATGGTGATGTGTCCGTATATCGTGTCGGTGTACACGATCCCGAACGACAAGCATGTCTACATGGCATACCGCAAACCTGGCCCCACCTCGAATCCGGCGCTGAAGAAGGCGCTGGGCGAGGTGGAAAGCCTGCTGACTGACATCATCAAGGACGCGATGTAAGGCAGCGTCAGTGCAGACGTGCGAGCGTGGCCAACGCGCGTTCGCGTGCGCGCATCCCACTGCGCATGGCACAGGTTCCGGATAAAGTTCCTGTACTTCTGGGTCGCCCGAGAAAATGGGACCGGGCGCAATGCTGACGCCTACGATCTGGATGCGGCCAACGAATGCTTCCTGACCGGCACCGGCGGGCAACTGCCGATGGCGGAGATTAAAGCCAAGGCTTGTATGCTGCGCACATGCCCGGGCTACTCGATCTTGTATTCCAGGCCTGCATCCAGGCGGAAACGGAGACAGTATGAATACCGAGGGATTGTGCCTGCAGGCACGCTACAACCAATGGATGAACGAACGCCTGTATGCGGCGACCGCATCCCTCCCTGAAGCGGTACGCCGTCGTGATCTGGGCGCATTCTTCAAATCCCTGCATGGCACTTTCAATCACATCCTGCTGGTCGACCGGCTGTGGATCGGCCGTATGACAGGCCATCTCTGCCATTTCGACTCGCTGGACCAGGAGCTATATCGGGATTTCGAGCAACTGCGCACGCAGCAGCGCGAAACCGATGCCGATCTGCTGCACCGTGTGCGTGCGCTGACAGCGCAGCAGCTCACTCGCCGCATCGACTACATCAGCCTGATGACGGGACAGCCTAAATCGCTTCAGCTCGGTACCTTGCTCACGCACGTGTTCCACCATCAGACACACCATCGGGGCCAGATCACAACCCTGCTGAGCCAGCTCGGCGTCGATTTCGGCGAGACGGACATGATCTGGATGCCGGATGTGAATTGAAACGTCTGCATTAGAATGGCGGCATGCCCCGTCCCTGCCATCCACCCCGGCCATGATCGCCTTTCTCGCCATCGGCTTGGGCGCGGCCATCGGTGCGTGGCTACGCTGGGGTCTTGGACTCTGGCTCAATCCCCTGTTTCAACCGATGCCGCTGGGCACGCTGGCTGCGAACCTGATCGGCGGCTATGTCATTGGCCTGTCTATCGCATGGTTTACCGAACATCCCGGCCTGCCGCCGGAAGCCCGGCTGTTTCTGATTACCGGCCTGCTCGGCGGACTCACCACGTTTTCCACGTTCTCCGCTGAAGTGGTCACTACGCTGATGCGGGGATTCTGGCTGACCGGTAGTCTGATTGCCTTGACCCATATGATCGGCTCCTTCCTTGCCACCGGATTGGGGTTTTATTCGATGAGGTTTTTCAAATGAACACAGTCTGCCTGCAGGTGTTTGTGTCCGAAGCCAGCCGTCATCATGGAAAACTGACCTACGAATGGCTGCTCGATGCCGCACAGGAACTCGGCATTGCCGGCGGATCGGCATTTGGCGCGCTGGCCGGTTTCGGCCGCCATGGCCGGCGCGATGCGGGATTTTTCGAGTTGGCGGGCGAGTTGCCGGTGGTAGTGGAGTTCTTCGTCGAGGCGGCGATGGCCGACCAGTTGCTGAAGCGCATCGCCGAGGCTGGATTGAAGCTGGTTTACGCTAAGCTGCCGGCTGAAATCGGGGTCACGGTCCAATAAGCGCGCTCGACCAGCTGGTGTTGTTCGTCGCTTCGCTGGCGGCGAATTTTTTCTCGGCGCTGTCCGGCGGCGGGGCCGGTCTGATCCAGTTTCCCGTTCTCATCTTTCTGGGGCTGCCTTTCGGTGTGGCGTTGGCCACGCACAAGATCGCCAGCGTGGCGCTCGGACTCGGCGCCACCCTTCGGCATCTGAAGGAATCGCATCTCGAACGCCGCTTCTCGCTGATCATCCTGGGCGCGGGGCTGCCGGGCGTGGTGTTGGGTGCATTGGCGATCCTGCATGTTCCCGAGCGGGCCGCCACTCTGGCGCTCGGGTTGCTGACGCTCGGCCTCGGCCTGTATTCGGTATTCAAACCGAGCCTCGGCATGGCACACCAGCCCAGGAACCGGCAGGGCGCTGCACTCGCCGGCGGCATGGCGGGGCTCTTCTTCGTTGGCTTCCTCAATGGCTCGATCACCAGTGGCACCGGGCTGTTTCTCACCATCTGGCTGATCCGCTGGTTCGGCCTCGACTACACCCGTGCGGTGGCCTATACGCTGATTCTCTGCGGGTTGGTATGGAACGGCACGGGCGCGCTGGTGCTGGGGGTGATCGGCACCGTGGCGTGGGGCTGGATGCCGGCGCTGCTGGCCGGCTCGATTCTGGGTGGCTACCTCGGCAGCCACATGGCCATCAAGAAGGGCAATCTGTGGATCAAGCGTTCGTTCGAGATCGTGACGATCTTGATCGGCCTGAAATTGATTCTGGGCTAGGGACTAATCGTCGCAGCTGTGGATGCGGTTGCGGCCGCCGCGTTTGGCTTGATAGAGCGCCTCGTCTGCGGCTTTGATCAACGCGTCGCCGGTCTGATGGAGTGGATAGGTGGCGATGCCGCCGCTGGCGGTGGCCAGAAAATGGGTGTCGCGGTAGGGATGCTTGATCTGCGCGAAATCACGGCGGATGCGGTCCACGATGGCATAGGCCTCTTCGGCATCGGTGTGCGGCAGGCCGATGAGGAATTCCTCGCCGCCGTAGCGGCAGAGAATGTCGTGCTTGCGCAGGCGCTGCTTCAGCAGCCAGGACAGGCTGCGGATGACCTGGTCGCCGACAGGGTGGCCATAGGTGTCATTGACCAGCTTGAAATGGTCGATATCCATCATCACCACCGACAGGAAGCCACCCTCGTGCGTCACGCCTGACAGTAGCATGTCGAGGGTGTTCTTGCCGCTGGAATGGTTGAGCAGACCGGTCAGGCTGTCGTGATACATCGAGCGGCGCAGTGCGCGGTAGCGCTCGATCTTGCTCATGACGATGGTGTTCAGGAATACCGGATTGAACGGCTTGGTGAGGAAATGGTCGCCGCCCAGCCGCATGGCGTCGACCTGCAGGGCGACGTTGGTCTCGCCCGACAGGTAGACGATGGGCATGCTGAGAAACTCGTTGTGCTGGCGGATGATGCGTGCGACTTCGACGCCCGTGCAGTTGGGCATGTACATATCCATCAGGATCAGGTCCGGATTGAACTGCTTGAGCGCGTTCAGCGTCTGGCGCGGGTCGTTGACGATCTCCGACACGATCTGGTTTTCCTGTAGCGTGCGCCGGATCAGGTGGCTGGCGGTCTTGGAGTCCTCCACGATCAGCACGCGGTATGCCTCCTGCTCGTGCCGCTCGTTCAATTCCATGATGTGCTCGATGATGGCGTGCGGGGGTGTACCTTCCAGCAGGCAGCTGTCGCAACCGCCGCTCAATGCCTGTTGCAACTGCTCGAAGTCGGACCGTACGCCGAGGCAGATCAGTTGTCCCATTCCGAATCGCTGTCGTAGCGACTGGATGCGGGCGCGCCACTCGGTTTCGGGCAGGCTGCCCATGTCGAGCAGCAGGAGGGGGGCGACGCCCGCGCTGTCCGGCAAGTCCTGGTCCCAGGTGATGAATCCGGCTGTCATGCCGAAATAGCCGAGCTGTGCCTCCAGGCCCGCCCAATCGGCCCGGTCCTGCGCGATCAGCCAGGTCTGACCGACGCGTACGGATGCGGGCGAGGGGTGGTGAGTGTCCTGACAGTGCTCGATCAGTCCGGCCGTGGCCATAGCGTGGGCGTGGGTCATGCGTGCCAGCGCGTCGACGCGTTCGCTTAGATCGTCCAGCGCAGTTTGCGGCAGCGGATGCACGACTTCCCGATTGAACAATGCGAGCGTCACCTGTTCGAGCTGATGGCTGGCATGGTGCAAGGCTACGATGCCTTTGTCGATCAGGAATTCGGTGAAGCTGTTGATGGAAACCGCCAGTTCCACGAAGCTTTCAAAGCTCGGTTCTGCGCGATATCGATGCCACGAGTTCGATACGGCCTGATTTTTCTGCAGGAGCTCTTCGGGGGGGCAAAGCATCGACGATAAGTTTTATACTATTTTCTTATGAAGTTTAATTATTACGCTTTATGGGGTGCTTTAGTCAATGACAGTCGTCAGTTCGGCGACAGAAGATTGCTCCAGAGGTGATTTCGATACGGCAGCGGGGCCTGCGCCATTCGCTGCGCGGCTACTTGCCGGTATCTTCCGTTTCCAGCCGTAGATACTGGTTGTAGGCATTGACCCGATTGGCCTCGTTGAATGCCGGCATGGCGCGATATTTCGACCAGTCGGTTTTTTCGTAGGCTTCGTCGAAAGGAACCAGATTGCGGGCAGCTTCACCCATGCTGCTGCGCAGATAGCTCAGGTAGTCGCGTGTGAAGACGAGATCGGCACGCGGTGTCCGCGAAGGCGCGCCATGGCCGGGAACCAGGATCCTGGGATGAACCGCGATCAGTTTGTCGAGCGCGGCGATCCAGGCGCGGCTGTCGGCGTCACCGACGAAGGGCACGCGGCCGCGAAACACCACGTCGCCGGCATAGAGCACGCCGTCTTCCTTGACCAGCATCGCGAGATCCTCGCTGGAATGAGCAGGACCGACGTGACGCAGGATGAAATGAAGGCCCCCCATCTCGAACTCGGTGTCGCCTTCAACGAAATGGTCCGCTTCCAACAGACGAGTGTCGTCATCCACCCAGGGGAAGAGCGCTTCCTTGCGCTGGGCCAGGCGCAGGGCTGCGTCCTCGGTGCGGGTGGCGCCTTCGGCGGCGCGCTGCGCCCAGATTTCGGCCCCTTGCGCCTTGAAGATCTGCAGGCCGTAGAAGTGATCGGCGTGGTAATGGCTGACAATGACCCGTTTGATCGGTTGTTTGGTGACCGTACGGATCAGGCCAAGCAGTTTCTCGGCCAGAGGGGGCGAGGCAAGGGCGTCGAAGACAACCACGCCGTCGCGGGTGACCACGAACCCGGCGTTGGACATGAAGCCCTGGTTTTCGCTGGAAGCCGCACCCGACTGGCCCTGGACGAAATAGCTGTGGGCGCCGAGACGCACAAGCTTCATCGGCACGGTGGCATCGTTGTTGGTGGCGTGAGCCAGCGGAAACAGATTGAGCAGCAGCAAGGCGAACAACAGGCGAATCATGGTGACGGGTCCCTCCCGATACAGGCGGTATTATAGTCGCGGGACTCCGGCGAGCGGCGGCGTGCGTACCTGTTGCGTGTGCGCCCACGCCTCGAAAACGGCGGGGGGCTGGGGACGGTTGAACAGATAGCCTTGATAGGTTTGACAGCCGCGCTCGGCGAGAAAGACGTGTTGGGCCTCGGTTTCAACGCCCTCGGCTACCACGTCCAGGTTGAGGCTCTGTCCCAGGGCCAGGATGCTGTGCGCAATGGACGCATCGTTGGGGTCGCTCAGCACGTCGCGTACGAACGACTGGTCGATCTTGATTTCGTCCAGCGGCAACCGCTTCAAATACGCCAGGGACGAATAACCGGTACCGAAATCGTCGAGCGAAAAGCCAATGCCGCGTGCCTTGAGTGCACTCATCTTGACGATGGTTTCTTCCATGTTGTCCACCAGCAGGCTCTCGGTCAGTTCCAGTTTCAGCCTGTGTGGATTGGCACCGCTGCGGTCGATGACGTCCAGTACCTGGGACACGAAATCCGGTTGGCGGAACTGGCGCGCGCTGACGTTCACCGCCAGATTCAACGACGCCATGTGCGGCTGGGCGGCCCAGGCCACCAGTTGCAGGCAGGCAGTTTCCAGCACACGCAGCCCGATCGGCAGGATGAGACCGGTTTCCTCGGCCAGCGGGATGAAAGTGGCCGGCGCGATCCAGCCGCGTTCGGAGTGATGCCAGCGCAGCAGTGCCTCGGCCCCGCAGAGACGCCCCAGGCTGTCGACCTGCGCCTGATAATGCAGTTCGAAGGCATGGTTCAGCAAAGCGTGGCGCAGATCGGCTTCTAGTTCGGCACGAGCGGCAGCGACCGCCTGCATGGCCGGATCGAAAAAGCGCAGGGTATTGCGGCCCTGCGCCTTGGCCTGGTACATGGCGAGATCAGCGCGCTGCAGCAATTCGTCCTGGGTGGCTGGCTGGTCGTTGAAGAGCGTGACGCCGATGCTCGAGGTGCTGTGGTGCACATACTCGGACAGCAAGAAGGGGGGGGCGAAGCTGGCCAGCACTTTTTCGCCTACTACCATCGCCAGGGCAGCGGCTTCATGTGGGGCGGCAGCCAGATTTTCCAGGACGATCACGAATTCGTCGCCACCGAGCCGTGCCAGCGTATCGCCCTCGCGCAGACAGGCTTGCAGGCGCTGGGCAAGCTGTTGCAGGAACAGATCGCCGATGGCATGGCCCAGCGTATCGTTCAGGGCTTTGAAATTGTCGACGTCGATGAATAGCAGGGCTCCTACCTGTGACAGGCGTGCATCGATCGCCAGCGCATGGCTCAGGCGATCACGCAGCAATTGGCGATTGGGCAAACCGGTGAGGTGGTCATAAAACGCCAGGTACTGGATCTCGCGCTCGGCAGCCTTGCGTTCGGTGATGTCGGTATTGATCCCCAGGATGGCATCGGGCACTTGTTGTTCGTCGCGAAGCAAGGTCCAGTGGGCTTCGACGATGAGTGTGCTGCCGTCCTTGCGCCGCTGCACGATTTCGCCGTTCCATTCGCCCTGTTCCCGTACCTCACGCGTGCTTTGGTGGAAATCGGCCGGAACGGCATACAGCAAGGTGTCTGCTGACTGGCCGATCGCTTCGTCCCGGGTCCAGCCATACAGGCGTTCGGCCCCCTTGTTCCAGTAGCGGATGACGTGGTCGAGGCCGCGGACCACGATGGCATCCTGTGCCTTGTCGAGCAGCGAGGCCTGTTGCCGGATATGGGCGTCGGCAGCCTGGCGTTCGAGTTCCGAGGCCACACGGGTGGCGAAGATCTGCAGTGTGGACGTAGTGAAGGCCGTGTCCTGTAGCGGGTGGTTGAACAGCACGAACAGCTGCCCGATCGGCTGGCCGGCGGAATTGTCCAGCCGGTGTCCCACGTAGGCCTGGGCGCGGTGTGCACTGAGTTCCGCGGTGCAGGGGAACAATTCGCTGACGCGGGCGGGGATCACGTAATTGAGCGTATCGCTGAGGTGCTGGCAGGGCGTGCCGGCGAGCGGATATTCGAAATTGGGAATCAACCGACCGTCAACGTAGGCTACCTCGGTGCGCGCAGAGGCTGGTTCGCCGGGCTGGATGCGTGCAATGAACCCGGCGCTGGCGCCGAGTGCTTCGGTCATGTTGCCCACCAGTTCTTCGAAGAAAGCATTGCCCGAATTGGCGGATACGCCGGCGGCGATTTTCAGCACGGCGGCCTGGATTCGGTCCTGCTCAATGCGGTTGCGCAGCGTGGCGATGGCGAATGCCAGGTCGCCGGTCAGTTCCTGCAGCAGACGAGTTTCCCCGGCGCCGAAGTGGCGCGCCCTGGACGAGAACAGGGAAAATGCCCCATAGGCTTGCTGATCTTCGTGCAAGGGCAGCACGACCAGACTACGATAACCGTGGTGCAAGGCGGCCTCGAGCCAGGGTTCGAAGCTGGGGTCGTGCTGCAGATCCTCGACCGCCACCACCTGGTTGCTGCGCAATGCCCGTCCGACCGGCCCGCGGCCCACCACCTTGTCGCCGGACCGGCTGAACGAAAAGTCCTGCAGAGAGTGTGTGCCCATGCCTGCCCAGGCGATGGGCAATACCGATTGTTCGACATCGTCCTGGGTGTAACCGATCCAGGCCATACGATACCCGCCCACGTCGACGGCGATGCGGCAGATCTCGTTCAGCAATCCCTTTTCGTCAGTCGCGTGGATCACGGCCTCGTTGCAGGCGCTTCGCATACGCAGGGCGCGGTTGAGTCGAGCCAGTTCGAGTTCTGCGTCATTGCGGCTAGTGAGATCGGTCATGCCGCCGACCATGCGAAGGGCGCGCCCGTTGCCGTCGCGGATCACCGATCCGCGATCCAGCACATAGGCATAGTGGCCATCCTTGCGCTGGAAGCGGTATTCGGCCGCCCAGTTTGTCCCGCCGTTGTCGATTACCTGGCGGATGCTTTCCAGTACCCGAACATGATCGTCGGGGTGGAGATGCCGTGTCCACGAACTGCTGTCGAGGGGCAGGTCGGCCGGCACATGGCCGAATGTGCTTTGCATGCCTTCGTTCCACCAGATGCGGTCCAAAAGCAGATCCCAGTCCCAGATGGTGTCGGAGATGACGCGTGCGACGGTCTTGAAGCGGGCCTCGCTTTCGTGCAGCGCTTGCAGGACCCGTTTGCGCTCGGTGATGTCGCGTTGCACTGCCACGAAGTGGGTGTGTCGGCCCGACGTATCGGTGACCGGGACGATGTCGAGATCGAGCCAGACGGGTTCGCCGGCCTTGGTGTAGTTGATGAGTTCGCTGCGTATCGGCTGCCGGGCTTCCAATGCGGCACGGATGCGGCCGAGTTCGTGGCGGTCGGTCAGGGGGCCTTGCAGGAAACGGGGCGATTTCCCCAATACCTCTTCGCGCCGATAGCCGGTGAGCCGTTCGAATGCATCATTGACGAACACGATGCGCGGCCCCGGTTCGTCACAGGGATCGGCTTCCGTGATGAGCACGATGTCGTTCAGGCGGGCAACGCTCGCTTCCAGCAGCGCAAGTTGCTGGAGGCCGCTGTGCTCGGCGGCAAGCAGATGTGGGGGGGCGTCCACGGCGTCGAGACTAGACATGGCTTCCTGGCTTGGAGACGGCGAATACACATGCGGGATATCGTCGCATAGGTCGGATCGAACCGGTCGGTGCGGGCATGGTGAGTCAGGGCGGCAGCGTATGCCTGAGTTTACGTCCATTTTATGGTCGAACTTGAAGACAGGCTGGTGGACATGGCGCGCATCGGGCGTGGCACGAGGCTGTGGTATCTTCTCGCGTTGTAGAAGGGGGTTGCATCCGTGTTCAAGAAACAGTGGCCGGCGTTTGTGCTGGCGTTCGTATTGCCGATCGTCGCGGTTTTCTGGTGGTGGGGCGGCTTCAATTCGGTCGGCGTGACCGAAACCGTGGCCGGGCCGTATCGTTATGCCTATCTCGATTACGAAGGCCCGATCAGCAATATGCGCAAATCGCAGAATGCTGTGCTGGACCGGTTCACTGAGGCCCGGGTGGCGGCAGGCGACACGATCAGCGTCATTCTCACCGATCCGCGCGCCGACAACGGCAAGGTGCGCGCGCAACTGGGCTATACCCTGGCCGATGACGCCCCGGTCCCCGCCGGCCTGAAGGAAGGTCGAATTGAGCGGCGTCCGGTCTACATGGCGCGTGTCCAGGCGGCAGTGCTGCTGGCGCCGTCCAAGGCCTACCAGGCGCTGGACGACAGGCTGGAAGCGCATGGCAAGGGCATCGTCATGCCGACGGTGGAGCTGTACCGTCCGGCAGGCCAGGCCGACCGGATCGGTGTCTTTACCCTGGAAATGAACCGCTGATGGCGTTCTTCTCCGTCTTCGCTGCCATCGTGCTCGAGCATGTGCGCCCGTTGCGGCAGCCGTTGCCGCATTACCAGCGCTACACCTTGTTCATCCAGTGGCTCCAGCGCAAGCTCAACGCCGGCGAATACAGCCACGGCGCGATCGCCTGGACGCTGGCCGTCATGCCGGTACTGATGGGCGTATGGCTGGTTTTCTTTCTGCTCAGTGGCATCAGCCCGTTTCTCGGGTGGGCGTGGAATGTGGGCGTACTGTATGTCACCCTGGGCTTCAAATATTTCAGCGACGACGCCGAACGCATCGCACGCCTGTTGCGGGCAGGCGAGCTCGATGCGGCGCGTGCACAGCTCGACGCATGGCGTGGTGGCGATGCCAGCGCGTTCAGCGCGGACGACATCGCGCGCGTCACCATCGAGCAGGTGATGGCGGCGAGCCAGCGCCAGATGTTCGGTGTGCTGCTCTGGTTCGTACTGCTGGCGCCGCTGGGGCCGGTTGGGGCCGTGCTGTTCCGCACCGCTTCGATCCTGGCACGCCGCTGGGCGAGCACCCAGAGCCGGTTCGGCCTGTTCGCCTTGCGGGCCTTCCATGTCGTCAACTGGCTGCCTGCCCGGCTGACTGCGCTGACCTATGCCATTGCAGGCAATTTCGAGGACGCCACCTTCTGCTGGCGGACCCAGGCGCCGGGTTGGCCGGAACCGGAAGAGAGTGTGGTGCTTGCCGCCGGCGCCGGCGCCATGGGGGTGCGTCTGGGCCAGAGTCTCAATGTGGGGAATGAAACCGTGTGGCGGCCCGAATTGGGCACCGGCCAGGCCCCCGACGCCGACTGCATCGACAGCGCGATCAGCATGATCTGGCGTGGCTTGGTGATCTGGCTGGTGGCCGGGCTGCTGGTCGTCGTCGCCGGCTGGATTTCCTAAGGCTGAACCTAAAAACCGCAGTTGACCGCTCAATAATCTAATCGAATTCCGCATGAATACTGGCCCTTTAGCCTTTGAACGCGTTCATCGGGAAGGTAATTCTGTTACGCACCCGCTGGCTCGCCAGGCCATGCGCCTGCATTTGTCGCTCGTCGTTGCAGGCATGAGCCTGCGGCCTCCTCGCTTCGCCCTAATGGACTCCGATCCACTACGGGCTGAAGCCCGTGTGGAATCGTATGCGGCAGTCGCCCGCCCTGACGCCCTATCGGGCGCGTCCAACTGCGGTTTCTAGGTTTATGCTCAACGCGCTGTGGGTCGGCTTTTTCCTGGTCGCTTTCCTGATCGCGCTGTTCAAGCTGGTTTTCCTCGGCGACGCCGGCGTGTTCGCTGCCGTGGTCAAGGCGCTGTTCGACAGCAGCAAGACGGCGTTTGAAATCGCGCTGGGCCTCACCGGCGTGATGGCGCTGTGGCTGGGGGTGATGAAGGTCGGCGAGCGCGCCGGCATGCTCGACGTGCTGACGCGCGGTCTGGCGCCCCTGTTTCGCCGCCTGTTTCCCGACGTGCCGCCCAACCATCCCGCGCTCGGTGCGATGACCATGAACATGGGCGCCAACATGCTGGGACTCGACAACGCCGCGACCCCGCTCGGCATCAAGGCGATGCAAGAACTGCAAAATCTCAACCCTTCGCCCGACACCGCCAGCGATGCGCAAATCCTGTTTCTGGTGATTAACACTGCGTCGGTGACCCTGCTGCCGGTTACCATCTTCACCTTCCGCGCGCAGCTCGGCGCCGCCGACCCCACCGACGTCTTCGTGCCGCTGCTCATCACCACCTACATCGGCACCCTGACCGGCATCCTGGTCACCGGCCTGTTCCAGCGCCTGCACCTGTGGAACCGCGTCACGATGGCGTATATGGGCGGCGCCACCGCGCTGATCGGCGGACTGGTCGCGTATTTCTCCAGCCTCGACGCCGCCGAAATGACGCGGCAATCGGCCATCCTCAGCAACGTCGTGCTGTCCGGCCTCATTGTGACCTTTCTGTTGATGGCGGTATGGCGTCGCGTCAATGCCTACGAAGCCTTCATCGAAGGCGCCAAGGAAGGATTTAACACGGCTGTCACCATCATTCCGTATCTTGTTGCGATGCTGGTGGCGATCGGCGTGTTCCGTGCCAGCGGCGCGCTCGATTTGTTGATGAACGGCGTGCGCAGCGGTGTGCTGGCGCTGGGCCTCGATGCGCGCTGGGTCGACGCCTTGCCCACCGCATTGATGAAGCCGTTCTCCGGCAGCGGCGCGCGTGCCATGATGATCGATACCATGCAGACCCACGGTGCGGATTCCTTCGCTGGACGGCTCGCTTCCATCGTACAGGGCAGCACCGAGACGACGTTCTACGTGCTGGCTGTGTACTTCGGCGCGGTCGGCATCAAGCGGGTGCGTCACGCTGTCACCTGCGGGTTGATTGCCGATGTCGCCGGCATCCTGGCCGCCATCGGCATGGCCTATCTCTTTTTTGGCAAGTCCGCATGAAAACCTACGATACTCTTGCCGCCGTCGACCTCGGTTCCAACTCTTTCCGCCTGGAGGTGGCACGGGTTGCCGGCGACCAGCTCTATCCGCTCGACTCGTTGAAGGAAACCGTACGACTGGCCGGTGGGCTGGGCGTCGACAAGCGGCTTGACGACGCCACTCAGGCGCGTGCGCTGGACTGCCTGCAGCGCTTCGGCGAACGCCTGCGCGGTTTGTCGCCGGAAGCGATCCGTTGCGTCGGCACGTCGGCGCTACGGGTCGCCAAGAACGCCGGTGAATTCATTCCCAAGGCCGAGGCCGCGCTCGGACATCCGATCGAGATCGTCGCCGGACGCGAGGAAGCGCGGCTCATCTATCTGGGCGTCGCGCATTCGCTGCCGGCGTCGCCCGACCGGCGTCTGGTCGTCGACATTGGCGGCGGCTCCACCGAATTCATCATCGGTCACGGACTGAAGCCGCACGAGCGCGAAAGCCTGCACATGGGCTGCGTCAATTTCTCCACACGCTTCTTTGCCGACGGGGTCGTCGACAAGGCTGCGCTGAAAGCCGCCGAGACCGCGGCCCGCGTCGAAGTCGAGCGTATCGCGAAAGAATTTTCCCGCGGCAACTGGCAACAGGCGGTGGGCTCAAGCGGCACCGCTCGCGCGCTGCGTGAGATCCTCGAACAGAGCGGCTGGTCGGCACACGGCATCACTGCCGACGGACTCGCCCAGCTGCGCGCCCAGTTCGTTCGGGCCGGCCGCCTCGACGCGCTCGAATTGCCTGGCCTGACGCGCGACCGCCGTCCGGTCATCGCCGGCGGCTTTGCCATCATGGCAGGTCTGTTTGCCGAGCTCCAGATCGAGCAGATGGACGTCGCCGAGACCGCCATGCGCGAAGGTATCCTCTACGATCTGCTGGGACGTTTCCACAAGCACGACATGCGCGAGGCGACAGTGGACGAGTTCATGCGCCGTTACCACATCGACACCCGCCAGGCCGCGTGTGTCAGGCAGGTGGCGATGAAGCTGCTGGCCGCCCATGGCGGCAGTGACGACGACGACAATGACGTGCGCTTTCTAGACTGGGCCGCGCGCCTGCACGAAATCGGGCTCATGGTGTCGCACGGTGGCTACCATCGCCATTCCGGCTACATCCTGGAAAACGCCGACATGCCCGGTTTCTCGCGTACCGACCAGGCGCGTCTGGCACTATTGGCGCGGGCTCAGCGCGGCGCGCTGACGAAGCTGCCGGCATTCGCTGCCGGTACGGTGTCGGACAACGACCGCTTGCTGGTATGGCTGTTGCGCCAAGCTGTCATCCTCTGCCGCAACCGAGCCGAGCCATACCTGCCCGAGGTGGAGGTGGACCTGAGCCCCAAGCGTTTCCGCCTGACCTTGCCCGAAGGCTGGCTGGAAAGCAGACCGCTCACCCAGCGTGCGCTGGAGGAGGAGGCAGCATACTGGCAAGCGGTGGGAATCAAGTATCCGTTCACCTAGAACGGGTTTGCGCATCGATTTCAGCTAGGGACAGGCCGGCATTGCCAGCGCCTGCCAGGTCGCTCCGCGTGCATCGATCACGAACGCCGTCACGCCCAGATCGGCGGCTTTCCATCCGGGTCGCAGACTGAAGCACCGGCGGGCAGGAACTGCAACCTTCCGCGGTATACAGTTCGAGCAGGCTGTCACGCGATGCGCCGCTGACGGCATTACAGGTGGCGGCATCCGTGGCAGGGATGGCCAGGACACAACAGAACAGCAGGGCGATACGCATGAGATCTCCCGTCGGAAGTCTCTTGGTCGCGTCGGGCGAACGGGCCTTACAAGCTGAAGCGTGGCCGGTCGTGCTGGTCAGGAATAATCACGAAAATATATCTTATAAACGCTACGGTCAGCCGCAATCCGCTCTGGCAGATAGGGTGTCCATGAGTGGGATGGCGCGTACGGGAATGCTGAATATGCAGCCTGGGCATTGCCGGTCAGCGGCGAGCTATTTTTCTGAAAACCCTATATATACAAGCGTGAATGGAAATCCGCCAAAGGGTCTCTCCCGCCAAATTACTGCGTCTTGGATACGGGAAACCTATCCGGACGGACAGCACGAAAGAGACAAGGTAAAACGTATATATCGACATATACGATATATAAGATATAAAAAAATCGTTTGTTAAATAGGTATCGAAAATCTACTCTGGTCGCCTCAAGGTTTTTAGAAAGGGAACCCTCGATGCAAACGGAAGACGTGCTCGTCCTTGACCCTGCCGGGAATGCTCCGACGCACCCGCCGCCCCCCGCTATCATTCGCGAGCTTGCCGGCGATGCCGGCGTCACGATCAACGGCGACGCGCCCTGGGATATACGGATACTCGACGAACGCGTCTACCAGCTTGTCTTGACGAAAGGTTCGCTTGGCTTCGGTGAGGCCTATATGGACGGGATGTGGGAATGCGAGCGGTTGGACCAGCTTTTCCACCGTCTTCTGAGCGCCCAGGTCGAGGAAAAAATCGACAACTGGTCGCAGCTGCGTCTGCTGGGCGAAATCCTGCGCCATAGCCTGTTCAATCTTCAATCCAGCCGACGCGCCTTCCAGGTGGGCGAGCAGCACTACGACATTGGCAACGACGTGTTCGAGGCCATGCTCGACCCGACCATGAGCTACTCCTGCGCCTACTGGCACAACGCGGCCGGGTTGCGGGACGCGCAACTGAAAAAACTCGACATGATCTGCCGCAAGCTTGAGCTGAAGCCCGGCGAACGCATGCTTGAAATCGGTTGCGGATGGGGGGGCTGGCCTGCTATGCGGCGGAGCACTACGGAGTCGAGGTGGTCGGCATCACCATCTCGAAAGAGCAGCAGAAGCTGGCGCGGGCGCGCTGCGAGGGCCTGCCGGTATCGATTGAGCTGATGGACTATCGGGACCTTACCGAACAATACGACAAGATTGTTTCGGTAGGCATGTTCGAGCATGTCGGCCCGAAAAACTATGCTGTCTATTTCGACACGGCGCATCGCGCGCTCAAGGACGACGGACTGTTCCTGCTGCATACCATCGGTAATTCCGTTACTTCGCCGAAGACCGATGCCTGGATCGACAAATACATCTTTCCCAATGGCAAGCTGCCATCGGCCAAAGAGATCGCATCCACTCTGGAAGGCCGCTTCCTGATCGAGGATTGGCACAACTTTGGTCAGGATTACGACCATACCCTGATGGCCTGGTGGGAAAACTTCGACATCGCCTGGCCTTTCCTGGAGGCCAAGTACGGCAAACGTTTCTACCGCATGTGGAAATATTATCTGATGAGCTGCGCGGGTTTTTTCCGGTCCCGCCAGGGACAGCTCTGGCAGTTGGTCCTGAGCAAGCCGGAAAGAGGCGGCGTCTATCGTTCGGTTCGGTAACGCGCTTTACAGCAAGCCCAGTTCCGCATCGGTCGCACTATGCGCATACTTGTTTCGCGGTGGCCAGGGGCGGGCACGCCAGTCGGGTGCCGGCGACAGGGAAGACTTCGTCCGCCCGGGCGGCAAGGCGCCGTTCCCGGCTCCCTTCGAATAGTCGTAATAGAGCTTGACCACTTCCTCCAAGGTCGTCTGCTGGGCGGCCGGATGCGAAATGCAGGCGTCGACCCACTCGCGCACGCGGGCGTAGCGATCGTCGCCGGGCAGCGTGAAGCCTTCGTAATATTCCAGAAACCAGAAACGCTCGAAGAACGGCGTGAACACGGCCTCCGCCCAACCGAATGTTTCGAACAGGAAGGGGCCGGACGGCGCATGCTCCAGCAGGAAATCGTTCAGCAGGGCATATTGCTTCAGCATGTCTTCCCGCAGGACCGCACAGCGCGTGGGGTCCTGGTTCATCAGCCAGGTGTAGCCCTGGCTGAAAAAATCGGCATCCATCCGCGTCAGCATGTTTTCCACCGCACGCCGGTAAGGGTCGCGTTGGGCGACTGGGTGTTCCGGATAGAGGTCCTCAAGATACTGCAGGATGACCAGGCTTTCCTTGATGATGTGCCCGTCGGCCGTTTCCAGCACCGGCAATGCCGTGGTGCCGCGGGTCTTTTTCAGCAGCCAGTCGGGGCGCGGCTGGGTGATGTCGATCACCTGGAAGTCGATTTCGTCGCGGCGGCCCTTCAACGTCAGCAGGATGTCCAGCCGTTGGCAGAATGGGCAGACGGGGATGTGGTAAATGATGGGCTTGCTCATGGTTGGGATGGGGGTATGGCCCTGGAGAAAAGCTGACGATAACGCAAATGGCCAATGTTTGTCCTAGCCGGGCTCAATCGTTATGTCAGGCCGATTCATTCGGACACGGGCATCAGGAATTCCGTATGATTTCGGCCTGCAAGCGATCGGCCCGGTAGTTCCCCCACATGGCATGGCCGCGCGCGGCGACAAGCTGAGCGGTCGCTGCGCCAATTCCTCGTCTGCCGCCCGTCATGATCTTCTTTCTGACAGCGGTGGTGGAGTATGGCGGCGTGATCAAGGCGGCCGAGCGGCTGCATCTTTCGCAGCCGTCCGTGTCAACCGGCCTCAAGGCGCTGGAGCAGACGCTGGGCCAGAGCCGCTCTTCGACCGTTCCATCCCAGCCAACCGGCCGCTTCGCCTGACGCTGGCAGGCCGCCGCTTTTACCGGCATGCGCAAGAGATCCTCAGGCAATGCGATGCGGCGCGTGTCGATTTACTGGGCGAGGCCGGAGAACAACGTCGGATTCGCGTGGGCGTTCTCAATACCTTGCCGCACGAGGCGATTGCCGCGCTGGTTCAAACGGTGGCAAAACCGGCGCCGAACGTGCACCTGGAGGTTTGGGAAGCCTCTGCCGATCGTGTGGCCGGATGGCTCGCACAGGCGGGATCGACCTGGCCTGGACGAATGTCAACGATCTCGCCGCCAACGCGCGCGTATTGTGGCGCGAACCCCTGGTTGCCCTGGTGGCGCCGGAACATCTGCTCGCGCAGACGTCTGGGCCATTTCGGTTCGGGATTTGGGGGCGCATCCGTTTGTACACCGATCGAGTTGCGAGCTGGATGCTGTAGGCTGCGCGCAGTTGAAGGCTGCCGGCGTGACGTTGCGTGTGACCGTGCGTGCCGAACGTGAAGAACGTGCTTTCCGGCTGATACGAAATGGGAAGGGAATGACCCTGGCGCCGCGCAGTCTCGTCCCGGACGACCGGGTGGCTTGTGCCGGTGTCGGGGTTGAGCGTGGCGAGAACGATCGGGGTTTGAATGGCGCGAGGAGCTGGATCCAGTGCTGCATGGCCCTGTCGCCGATGCGATGGAGGACGTGGTGTCGCTGATGCCTGTGTCGGCGGAAACAGGCGGGCAATCGAAACGAACCAGATAGGGACGGCGCCGGGCCGCTCTGATCTGCTCTTAGATCGAGGCGCGCACGTTGCGCTCGATGTTCACTCTGTCGGAAGGCGTGTGGATTTCAGGAACGGGCAGCGTGCAGCGCTTTGCTCGCTCAATGGACATCTGGATCATCGTTTTCGCGTGCCCGACAAAACGCGTCAGCGCCTCGCATTTTTCGCGGCAGATGCAGCTTCGGTCCTCGATCAGGCGGGATACCGTCACCGCGAGCGCGTCACAGGCGTTCACCAGGCGATCGAAACCTGCTGTGCTGGCGCATTCGCGCAGGCGCATCAGCGCCAAGGCATAGGCCGTGATCCTGTCTTCGGTCAAGGTCTCGGGATGAGTAAAACATTGATGGGCCGTGATGTTTCCCATCTCGTTCAGTACGTCCACTGCCGCTGCAACCAAGTCCTCGGATGTATCCGCCCGCTGTTCCCGCTTGGCCGGAGTCGTGACACCGATCCGATGTTTGGAAGTCAGATATTGCATGTTGCGCATGGCATATCTCCTGATTTTCGAGATGGCCAGCGGCGTACGAAGGGGGCTGACTGGCCTGATGATTACGGCAGGTGCAAGGCAAACTTTAACGTCTGTACCACTATAGACAGGTTTATTTGTACTACTAGGTGGGATTCAGTCCTTCTTTTACTCAAGATAGCTCAGATGCGGACACTGTCGAGCCGGCAATCCGAATTCAAGCAAATTCGACCGGGATCGTTCCTGTTTGTTCACGAAACGTCGATATCCTTGGCCATGATCTGCGCCGGCGGATTCGAGATCGATTCCACCTATGGGCCGGTGAGGCCAGTACGGGCTCGGTACCTGCATGCGCGCGGCCCACACAAAATAATGCGGGGACCGAAGTCCCCGCAGACGCGTCAATTGAAACGAATCAATCAGCGTTGTTCTATCAGTTCGACACGACGGTTCTTGAAGCGCCCCTCGTCCGTGGCATTGTCGGCAACCGGCTGGGATTCCCCGTAGCCCTTGGCGGTCAGCCGGTCCGCGGCGATGCCCTTGCTGATTAGGTAGTTGCGAACGGCTTCGGCGCGCCGCTGTGACAGCTTCATGTTGTACTTGTCACTGCCTCGGCTGTCCGTGTGGCCCGCGACTTCGATGTTCACATTGCCCCATTTATCCAGACCGGTGACATCCTTGTCGATGATGGCAATATCTTCCTGGCGCAGCGTGGCCTTGTCGAAATCAAAATTCACGCCTTCCAGCACCAGTTTCTGCGGCGGCATGGGCACGGGGGCGACATAGGCGGCCGGTGCAGGCGCGGGCGGTGCGACATAAGCCGGCTCGGGGGCGGGCGCGGGTTCGGCCGCTGCAGTGACCGCCGCAGGCGGTGCAGGCACCGGGCAAGGGGTATCTAAAAGCTGCCGGCCCGGACAGCCGATCGTCCTGTAAAGCTCGTAGCCGATCGTTTTCCCGGTCGGGCTGGCGGCATTGGACGGATCGTAGAAAACGCCTTCTGCTGCGTATGCAGTCACAACCCCGGCAGACATCAGGATTGCTCCGAGGGTGCTAACAAGTAAAGGGGTTGTACGCATGTTTGATCTCCTATTAATGTGAGTTCGAGCAAAGCTGATGGCACACCCTGAAAGCGGAACGCCTATTTTTCCTGGAGTGCTTTGCCAAGCCGACAATTAAAGATAGGCCAAAGCGTTCACCCCCTCTGTACGCTGGCGAACATTAGGGCGATTCTTTTGCAATCAGGTGAGCCCGTGGCCTCATCGGCTGGGGCTTCAGATGGATTGTGTTTGATTCCGCCCAAGCGCCTTGGATTTGTACAGGGCTTTGTCGGCGCGGGTCAGCAAGGCATCCAGGGTGTCGTCCGGATCTTGCCATGCCGAAATGCCGATACTGACCGACCAGGCGATGGGCTGGCTTTCCCTTCCGGCTTCCTGAAATCGATTTGCAACAAGCCTGGCCTGTTCGAGATCGGCGTCAGGGAGAATGGCCATGAATTCATCTCCCCCGAAACGCGTGAGCTGGTCCGATGCCCGAAGCGAAGCTTTGACCTTTCTTGCGAACTCGACCAAGATTCTGTCGCCTTCGAGGTGGCCATGCGTGTCGTTGATATCCTTGAAGTTGTCCAGATCGAACAGCATGATCGCCAGCTTGTTGCCATGGCGTCGGGTATGGGCGATCTCCCGCTCGAGCTCTTCCATCGCCGCATTTTTGTTGAGGCATTTGGTCAGGCCGTCGTGGCGGCTGATGAACTCCAGGTCGTGCCGTAGCTTTTCCGACGCGAGCATGATCAGGCTGATCGTGCCGAGCGGAATCGTGAGGGCGGGAATCGCGATATAGACAAGCTGCGCGGCCGACGCGTCAAACACCCCGGTCGGAGGGGCGAAACCGATGAGCAGGGCGCCCAGACGGATCAGCCGCGAAACGATCATGATCGCCAGCGACGAGACCAGGATATGGCGCCCCATCGTTCTGGGCAAGGCCCGCAGCACAAGAAGGAGCTGATCCAGTACGACGATGAGCGTGAACAGGACCATGGTCCCGACGCGCATCCGGATGTCGGGCTGGACATACGTGAACCAGACAAAGAGGGCCACGAACAGCAGCACGAACAGGGCCAGCAGTACCCGGCTGTACTTCGGCGGCGTGCCGGCGAATTTCCGGGTGCCGATGTTCATCGCCATGAAGGCGAGCAACAGCGTCAGGTTGGCCAGGATGATGCTCAGCAGGTCCGGGATATGGTCCCGGGCGATGAAGAGCGGAAAACACAGCGCGATGGCCAGCGCAGCCAGACTCCATTCGCGCAGGCCCCGAATGGTTTTGGGATAGGTCTGCGCAATGATCAGCAGAATCCCGCTCATGGCCAGCGCCACGAAGAAGGAAATAATGAAAATGAGCAACGAGGGGTTCATCTATGGGACAACGTATGTTCTGGTCGTGCAGCTACCGGGCACAGTCTAGCGTATCGCGCCATTTCAGCCGTCGATAAGGGCCGGATCGGGGCGATTTTTCCTGGTGCCCCGAGGGCATTTATTGGGGCGGTTTGTGGCAGATTGGCCCGTCGACCGGATTTTCCACGCTTTCGGCAATTGCGGTGGCGATCTCGTGGACTTCCTCGGGCGTGAAGTGCTCGAAGAGGCGGCGGGCGATCGGGGGCGGAATGCGGACGGCGCGGGTCGTGCCGTCCGACAGCGTCACGGTGACGCCGGCGACGGCGTGGCTGACCATATCCTCGTCCGATTCAGCGAGCAGCATCTGCGCGTCCATGATCGCGTCGTACTCGGCCTCGAGCGCGTCCTGCAGATCGTCGTCCAGCCCGTCCGGCAGTTCGATGACAAAGCCGTCGATCTCGTCCTGCCGCATCGTGCTCGCGATCCCGTGCCCCGCCGCAAACGCCACGAAACGGTCACGTAGCGCCTCGTCGAAAAACATGTATTCGAAACCCATTTCGTCGTCCTTTCGCTATGCGCCTGCGCGCCGTGCGGTCATCAAAAACACCGGATAGTCCTGCGTCCCGGTCTCGCGTATCTTGGCAATGCTGAACACGGTCTGGAACCGCACATCGGCAAACCCCATCTGCGTGGCGCGCCGTCCCAGGTCGGTGCGGTCGAAACCATGATGCACCTCGACCCCGATTCCGTGGAAGCTGCCATCCTCCTGGTCCAGGTCAGCAATGCACAGAGTGCCGCCGGGATTCAGCAGATCGTGGAAGATGCGCAGGATATGGTCGGTGTCCGGCACATGGTGCAGCGTCATCGATGTGATGATCAGGTCGAATTTCTGGGTCGGGGCCGGGTCGGCGAGCAGATCCAGCTTCATCGGTGTCATGTTGGTCACGCCCTGCGCGGCGATCTTTCCCGCCACCACCTCGAGCATCCCGCTCGAACTGTCCGCCATCAGGATCGCGCCGAGCTCGTCCTTCAGCGGAAAGGACAGCAGGCCCGTGCCGCAGCCATAGTCGAGCGCGCTCATGCGTTTGTTCAAGGCTACGGCCTGCCGGATGGCCTGCGCAATCTTCAGCCCGCGTTCCTGGAACACCGGGTTGTCGTCCCATTGGCGGGCTTTGGCGTCGAAGTGGGCGGCGTCGAGTCGAGTCGGGCGGATCGTCATGGTGCGAAGCGGCGTCAATTGGCAGGGGGCGATGCGGGGCAAAGCCGGACGGTAGATATGGCTATTCTAATTGCCCTGGCCCGAATGGCGTGGATCGCGTGTGGTATTGGCGCTGTATTGCCATCTGGCGCAGATAGGCCAGCAGATCGTCCAGTTGCGCCTCGCTCAGTACCGCCGGCGCGAAGCCCGGCATGTTGCGTTGTCCCCAATTGCGAACCGATGCCGGGTCGCGGATCAGTTTGCGCAGGAACGGCTCGTTGAAGTATTCGGTCGGGTTGAACGGCCGGTTCAGGTCGGGACCCACCGTCGCATCGCCGCCGCCATCGATGGTGTGGCAGGCAGCACAGTGGGTCACGAATGCCTGCATTCCGCGTCGTTCCGCAGTGTCCGCGGCCGTCCTGGGCAGGATTTGCGGATAGCGCGTTTCCAGTGCCGCCGCGTCCGCAATCCTGGCAATCTGGTAAGGCCATTGCTCGGGCGAGATGCCGGCTTTTTCCGGCGCCCGCCACACCAGATAGAAAGGCCCGGCACTGCCGCTTCCCGGCTTGAGCGCCGGCCACGCGGCATCCGCCCGTTCGATGGCCAGCCAGGGCTGCGCCTCGCCGGCAAGCAGGCCGCCCGGGATATTGGCGACAAAGCCGTCGCGCGCGGTGAATTGCAGCGACTCGACCTGCGGCAATGACGCGATCAGCGCGGAGAGCGGTATCGCCTGGTAGCGCATCGTGCAGTGGTAGGCCACATCGTTCCGAATCTCGATGGTACGAAGCGCGGGGTGCCTCAGCAGTTCGGTGCGAGTGAACCGGTGCGGCTGCGCGCCCACTGCAATATCGATCGACGGTTCTGCCGCACGTGCCATTCCGGACCACACGATGGCCAGCAGGACGGAGGCGGCAAGGTGGAGCAGGTTGCGGACGATGATGGAATGGATAGCGGACATGGCGGCGTGTAGGAAGGGAAGACTCGCGGCCGCATCAAGAGGTGCAGCCCGTTGGACGCGTCAATTCTGCAGCACGGCCGCCCAGCGCGTCAGCTTTTCTTCGAACGGCATGGCCGCATGGGCCGGGCTGGTCGAGGGCAGCGTTTCGTATCGGATGGCGCGTACGGCAGCCGGCAGGCCAGGCAATACCAGTCTCCGGTAGAGGTCGGCCGCCTTGCCGCCGTTGAAGCAGATCAGCTCGACATGGGGATGGGTTTCGATGAATGCGACGAAGTCGTTCGGCACCACGCTCGAATGCACGATCGCGGCGTCGAGGCTGCCCGGCCGCTGTGCTGCGGCGCATACGTCCCACAGCGCAATCCTGTTCCGAACCAGGTTTTGCGCGCGGTCCTCGTAGGGCAACTCGGAGCCCGCACCGAAGAGACGGCCCATGATTTTCCAGAACGCATTCTGCGGCTGCGCGTAATACTGCTGCCGCTGGAGCGACACCTGGCCGGGCAGGCTGCCGAGGATCAGGATTCGTGCATGCGCGTCGGCGATGGGCGGGAAGCCTTGGGCGTGCATCGGCTATAGCGAATGGGCTGTCGCCATATGTCAGTCAGATACCGTCAGGGTCATGCGCTCAGTGGAATTCCCAACTGCCGGGCCTGCGCTGCCGAGTCCCTTGCACCCCAGCGACGTTTGATCTTTCCGCCTTCGATCTCGAACCACTCCATCGCCACCAGTTCGTAAGATTTGCCGGTGGGTTGATGGCCAAATGCTGGCGCACGAAAGGTTCCTGACTCGACGTACCTTGCCGCCACGACATTGCCTTCCGCAATCAGGCTCTGGATATCGAGTTGCATGCCGTAGCCCTCGATCAGCTGGCGCCAGATGGGCTCGATCTTCTCGAACAGTCCCTTGCCAAAGACACCTTGAATCTCGGCTTCCTCTGCAAGTAACGCCCTCAACGTGTTCATGTCGCCGCGATTGAACGCTTCGACATAGTGGCGAACGACCTGCTTGGCTTCCTCCTCGACCGACATGGCTTCTCCTATCGTTGGTTGCCGTGAAGCTTACTCAGATAGATGAATCTGCGGCAAGTGGAGACTGCCGCACTTGCCGCAGATTCACTCGCCGAGACTGTTTCCCCCCAGGCCCCGTTCAAAACACGCCAGCCGCACAGCCATTTGTCGGGTACGGCCGCGTGTGCAGCCATTCACGCCGGCGTCCGTTTCGGACGCCGCACGGCACGGACCTTGCCGCTCGGTCCGCCGCCGCAATAAAACAGGTTTGCCCCGTCGGACTCCAACCCGCTGACGCCGACGCCGGGGGGCATTTCGAGCCGTTCGAGCACGGTGCCGTTCTCCGGGTCGATGCGGCGGATATCGCTGCCGTCGTCTTCCCAGGTACCGTGCCACAGTTCGCCGTCGACCCAGGTCACGCCGGTGACGAAACGGTTGGATTCGATGGTGCGCAGGATGGCGCCGGTGGCGGGATCGATCTGGTGGATCTTGCGGTCGCGGTACTGTCCCACCCACAGGCTGCCTTCGGCCCAGGCGAGCCCCGAGTCGCTGCCGTGCCCGGGGGCCGGAATCGACGCCACGACGTCGCCTGTGACGGGATCGATCTTGTCGATGCGCGCTTCGGCGATCTGGTAGAGGTGCGTGCCATCGAAGGCGGTGCCGGCGTCGCCGGCGCAATCGAGCGTATGCGCGAGCTGGCCGCTCTCGGGGTCGAAGGCGACCAGCCTGGGTCCGGTGGCGGCCCAGACGTGGCGACCGTCGTGGGTGACGCCGTGGATGTTCTCGGCGCCGGCGATGGGGCCGTATTCACGCACGATCTCAGCGGCGCGCGCCGGTGCCTGGGGGGTCGTTTCGACTGTCTTGGTTTGGGGCGTGGTCATCGTTTTACTCCTTTGGGCGCGCCGGAATGGCGCCGTGAGATCAATCTAACCGAGCGGCAGCGTAGCGGGGAGTAACAAGATCGTCGTGAATCCCGCCAGAGGCGGCGCCATCCAGCGCTGCGTGCGCGCACGTCCGATCGAGCGCACTTTTTCCTCTGCCTCCAGTTCGACGAGTGCACGCTGTACCGTACGCTGGCTGGCCCCGAGCGCCAGCGCGAGGGCCGAGGTCGACCAGGCCGTGCCGTCGGCCAGCAGCGCCTGCAGCGACGCCTGGTCGCCATCGATGGGGGGCACCAGGACGACCACGGCGTGTTCGCCGTGCGGCGTGAGCGCGAAGCCGCGCGCGGTGGCCTCGATATGCGCCAGCGGTGCAGCCAGCGCGCGCAGGCGGCCGATCTCCACCCGCAGGCGCGCGCGGTGCGTCTCGTCGGGCCGGCGGGTGTGGAACGCGCGTGCGATCAGGGTGTCCCGGCTTACATCGCCAGGCCATGCCTCGGCGAGCGCACGTGCCAGCGCGAACAGCACCGGCCGGCGCGCCAGCGGCCGCCAGATCGTGCCGGTGCGCAGGCCGTGGCGGCAGGCGTCGACCACCAGCGCGCCCGAGGCGAACAGGGCTTCCACCTCGTCGAGGCGCAGGGGATACTCGTGGTCCGCGTGGACGCGCCGGGCGGCGGGACGATCGAGCGCGGCGCGCACCTCGGTCACTTCGGCGAGGAGTGCGGGTACGCCCGCGCGTTCGGCCGCATCCAGGGCGCGCATGAGTGCGGCCTGCGCTGCTGCCGTGCGCAGCGAGCGCAACGCCACCTCGGCCGCGGCCATCTCGGCTATTGCCTGCAGCGACGGCGGCACGCCCTGCGTATCGAGCGTGGACAGGACGGACGCGGCCTCGTCGAGGCGACCGAGCAGGAGCAGCCGGCGCACCAGGATCAGACGTGCGTGCAGCGCATTGGCGCGATCGGCTCGCGTCTCGAGCGTGGCCGCCGCGGTTGCCAGTGTTCGCGGCGAGCCGAGGAGGTCGCGCATCGCCAGCGCCACCTCCGCCTCTGCGACCACGCAGCGTGCGTGCGCCACTTCCTCGCGGGCGCCAAAGCCGCGGGCGGCACGCCGCAGCAGCTCGCGGGCACGTGGGTATTCGCCGAGCTGGGCCATGGCGGTACCGCGGAGGGCGAGCGCTGGCGGGTCGTCGCGCAGCGCGACGCGCTTGAGGGCACCAAGCGCGTCGCCGGCAACGAGCGCACGCGCGGCAGCGGCGATCAGGGAATCCATCGCGACAGGGTACCCATCAAAGGGGCCGCCATCAAAGGCGCCGGGCACATGGCCCGTTCACGGCCCGACGGAATATTCAGAACGCCATGCGGTAAGCCGTTGCCAGCCACATATTGGGCGCGGCCCCCTCGGTCGTGACGTTCAGCATGAGCGACGCCGTGCCGCCCCCCAGCCTGCCTTCCACGCCGCCGCCTGCGCGCAGCCAGGTTTGCTTGTTGTCGGTGCCGGGAACATCGAAGCCGAACAGCCCCACCACCTGGCCGCGCGTGTCGGCCTGGCGCGCCTGGAATAGATGGGCGACCTCGAGCGTGCCGATCAAGCGCAGGGTACCGGCAAGCTGACGACTGGCGTTGGCACCGATACGCAACTCGGTCGCCTTGGTCGTGCGCGCGTCGTACGCCACCGGAAAACCGCCGCCGGTTTCGGTGTAAGCGTCCGTGCGCGTGTCAGTATGGCTCACATCGGCATAAGGCGTGAGATCGAACTGGCCGAGCGACAGCGCGTGATCCCAGTCGATCCGCGCGCGCAGCCCCCAAGTGAACGTGTCGGCCTGGCCATTGGACGTGGTCGGCAGCCCTGCATTCAGATAGCCGCGACGCACATCCGCCTCGCCCCACATGCCGTAGGCATCCAGGGTCGCCCACAGCGCATTGGATAACGGCAGCAAGGTCTCGGCCATCAAATAGGTGCCATCGGATCGGGCTGCGCCGGCCTGTGAGAGGTTTTGTCTGCCCCAGGCTTGCCCCAGTGCCAGATTGAATTGCGCGCTGCCCAGGTTGATCCCGCCGCCGAGCTCGGCCGCACCCAGGTTGCCGTCGCGCGTGTCGTGGTTGTCCGTGCCCCAGTCCCCCGATACCCACAAGGCCTTCCGGCCGGCGGCCACCCGGCGCGACAGCGGACGGCTATGTTCGCCATGCATCACCAGATTGCTCATGCCCTGCGTCATGTCGCCTGCGCGGCTGGCTTCAAGCAGGCTGTGCTGCAAATCGGCGAGGCTGACCGAACCGCTGCCCGCAGCCGACACGCGCGCCAGATAGGCTTCGTCTCCGGAGGGGCCGTAGGCTTGCCCGACCACCGTGCTGCCGTCCGCCGACACCCCGGTGGCGCTGCCCAGAAGATAGCCCGGCGCGACGGTCACGCCGGCAGCGGCCAGCCAGTCGGTCACGCTTTGCATCCCACCTGCTTGCGTCCAGCGGAAGGCCTCCTGATAGTTGCTGGCGTTCACGCCGCGTCCCACCACCACCGATCCGTCGCGATTCGTCGCATAGGCCACGCTGTCGAACATCCCGCCCGGCAGGTCGCCGAGGCCCGTCATCCCGCCGGCCTGCGTCCAGCGGAACGCCTCCTGGCCATTGGCGCTCGTGCTGTATCCCACCACCACCGAGCCGTCGCCGCTCACGCCATAGGCTTCGCTGAAAAAACTGCCGCCCGGCAGGTCGCCGAGCCCTACCATCCCGCCGGCCTGCGTCCAGCGGAACGCCTCATAACCGCCAGCGCTGTTGCCCATTCCCACCACGACCGAGCCATCGTTGTTCACGCCCAGGGCAAAACTGGAATCTCCTCCGCCTGCCAGATCGCCGAGGCCCACCATGCCTCCCGCCTGCGTCCAGCGAAACGCCTCATAACTGAAGCTGGCGTTGTTGCTGTATCCCACCACGACCGAGCCATCGCCGTTCGTGGCGAATGCCTCGCTTTCAAATTGTCCGCCCGGCAGATCGCCCAGGCCCACGATGCCGCCCGCCTGCGTCCAGCGGAACGCCTCGAACTGGCTGCTCGCGTTGCGGCCGCGCCCCACCACCACCGCGCCATCGCCGCTCACGCCGTTGGCCAGGCTCTCGAACAGCCCGCCCGGCAGATCGCCCAGGCCCACCATCCCGCCGACCTGCGTCCAGCGGAACGCCTCGTAGCCGCTGGCGCCGATGCTGCGTCCCACCACGACCGAGCCGTCATCGCTCACGCCCGTGGCATAACTTGCAAATCCTCCGCCCGTCAGATCGCCCAGCGGCGTGAGCTCCGCTGCGCCGGCCGCGAGCGGGGCGAGGCAGGCCGCATACAGTGCGGCCTGCAATCCGGGCATTTTGAATGTCGGACGGAATGGGAAAGCCAATCGGATGGAACGGGCGCGTTGCATGGGTTTCCTTGGCTTGAGGGGGGAAGAGCTTCCGGAGTCGCGAGGCCGTGTGGGGGTGGCATCGCTGCGGTCACTTGTTATAACGCGTCCATCCGGGCTTACTTGAGACAAACCAAAACAAAAGGGCCGGACGGAGCTGGCCCTTTTGTCGTTCGAGCGTTTTTTGCATTCGCCGGGAACAGGCAAGCGGCGAGGCGTTGCGTGAAGCGCCCCTGCCGGTTATCCCCGCTTCCAGGCCGTCTCGCCCGGCCGTGGTGACCTTATTTACGGGTGACCACGACCTCCAGATACTCGCTGGGGACGACCAGCGAGTGCGCGCCGCCGACATTCTGGCGTTCGAGCAGCGCGCTAATGTCCTGGGTCAGGCTCGCCTGCCGATCGGGATCGAGCGCGGCGTAGACCTTGTAGGTCGGTCCGTAGAAGTTGCGGAACACCTCGATCCAGTGCGCGGCGGACTGATAGCGGAAGTTGAAGCGGCGCCGCTCGCAGTGAATGTCAGTGGCGTCCGGCCCCAACAGCTCGACGATGCGCGGCTCGGTTCCCCACAGCATCGGCGATTGCAGGCCGACCGGCGGCGGCACATAGGAGGCGATCAGGCGGAACAGGTCGCCGATGAAGCCTTCGGGCGTCCAACTCGCCAGGCCGATGCGGCCGCCGCTGCGCACCACGCGCGTCAGCTCCCGCGCCGCGCTGAGCTGGTCGGGCGCGAACATCACGCCGAACGTGGACAGCGCGACATCGAAGGCACCATCGGAATACGGCAGGTCTTCCGCATCGGCCGCCTGGAAGTGGACGTCCAGTCCGTTGGCGCGGGCGCGCTCGGCGCCTTTTTCGAGCAGTTCCGGCACATAGTCGGTCGAGGTCACGTGGGCAAAGCGGCGCGCCGCCGCCAGCGTGGCGTTGCCGTTGCCGGCGGCCACGTCGAGCACCTGCTCGCCGGCGCGCAGGTCCACCGCTTCCGCGAGGTGCTCCCCGACGATCTGCAGCGTGGTGCCGACGATGGCATAGTTGCCGCTGGCCCAGGTGGCATGCTGGCGCTGCTTGATCGCGCCGAAATCGACCTGGGCCGGTCTCGGTCCCGGGTCAGGCACCATGGACGGCGCGGCCGGGGTGCAAACATTCAGTTCGGTATTCATTTGGATGCTCCTCTCCTCATTCGGATGGACGAGGCCGGCGGGGCCGGCCGTTCGCTGCCTGGTCGCCTGGCCTCCACAGCGAATGCCTTGTCCTCGCGTCGCAGCCGGTCAGTCAGCGCCCCCATTGTCGCGAAGCCGGCCGATTGACATTTCACTCTGCGTCGCGCAAATATGCTCAAGCGTCCGGGATTCGTTGCCCTCTTGATTACGGGTCTGCGCTTCCTGATCGATCGTCCGTCGAAAGGTCCATGCCCATGAGCCGAGACACCCTTTCCGATCTGCTGCGCACCGTGCGCGTGCGCGGCGCCGTGTTCTATTACGTGAGCTGCAGCGACCCGTGGTCCACCGAGGCGCCGCCGGCCGGCGAGATCGCCGAGGCGGTGATGCCGGGCTGCGAGCATGTCATCGAGTACCACATGATCGCCAAAGGCAACGGCTGGGCCGCGGTCGCGGGCCAGCCGCCGGTGAAACTGGCCACTGGCGACATCGTCATGTTTCCGCAGGGCGATCGCCACGTCCTGTCGAGTGCACCGGGCATCGAGCCGCTGCGCCAGACGGCCGAGTGGGTGTTTTCCACCCGCAACGTCCCCAAGCCCATGCCGATCGCCTTTCATCATGGCGTGGTCGAACCGGGATCGCCGCTGCCCGTCGAGGCGGCCGACATGATTGCCGTGTGCGGCTTCCTCGGCTGCGACCTGCGGCCATTCAATCCCCTGATCGGGGCGCTGCCGCACATCCTGCATCTGCCGGCCGAACGCGCCAGCGGTTGGGCCGCTCGCGTGATCGAGCAGGCGGTCGTCGAATCCAACCACCCGCGACCCGGCGGCGACGCCGTGCTCGAACGGCTTGCCGAGATGATGTTCGTCGACGCCGCGCGCCGCTATCTCGACAACCTGCCCGAGGACGCGACGGGCTGGCTCGCCGGCCTGCGCGACCGTTACGTCGGCAAGGCGCTCGAACGCATGCACGACCGTCCGGATCAGGCCTGGACGGTCGACGACCTCGCCCGCGAAGTCGGCCTGTCGCGTTCCGCGCTGCATGAACGCTTCGTGCAATACCTCGGCGATCCGCCGATGCATTACCTGGCCAACTGGCGCATCCAGCTCGGCAGCCGGCTGTTGCGTGAATCGAATCGCACCGTGGCGACCGTCGCCCTGGAAGTGGGCTACGAATCCGAAGCCGCGTTCTCGCGCGCGTTCAAGCGCATGGTCGGCCTGCCGCCGGCCGCCTGGAAGAAGGCGCAGGCCAGCCGGTAGGCGATGGGGAGTAGGGTATGGGGATGAGAGAGATCCGGACTTGCGTCTTGAGGCCAATGCCTTAAGGTGAAGAGGGTTCCCACAACCTATCCTCAACCGGGAGCATGGCGATGAAAAACAACCTGGACGATGTCGGCAAGCTGGTCTTGCGTCTCACCCTCGGCATCCTGATTCTGCTGCACGGCATAGCCAAGCTCCGGCACGGCATCGCCCCGATCGAGGGTATGGTGGCCGGCATGGGCATGCCCGCCTTCTTCGCCTACGGCGTTTACGTCGGCGAAGTGCTCGGCCCGCTCCTGCTTATCGCCGGCTTCTATGCGCGCATCGGCGCCGCGCTCGTCGCCGCCAACATGCTCTTTGCCTTCGCACTTGCCCACCTCGCACAACTCACAAGCCTCAACGAACAGGGCGGCTGGGCGCTGGAACTGCAGGGCATGTTCTTGTTCACCGCGATCGCGCTGGTATTCATGGGACCCGGACGGATCAGCGTCAATCGGCGTTGATCGCTGCGATTCCTCAAAATCAGGCTGGTCTTGCATCTTTAATTCGTGCAATGAACCGCAGCCGCCCACATGAGTCTGACCAGGGAACCCAAGCAGATGAGCTGATATGCCGGATCCCCACCCCGCCTTCGTCGCGCCGCATCCCTGGTTGATCGAGCAGATTGCGTTCGACCGCATCGCGCATGAACGCATCGCCCGCGAAGAAACGTGGTTCCATGTGCTCGCAGCGGCCTCGTTTGTGGAGAGCCTGGCTGATTTATACACACACAATCTGCTGGACTACATGGAAGGCGATGCCGAAGCCAGCCAATGGCTGCGTGAGCGATGGGAACCGGAGGAACTGCAGCACGGACGCGCACTGCGACGCTATGTGGAAACGGTGTGGCCCGCATTTGACTGGCAGGCGGCGTTTGACGGGTTCTGCATGGACTATCGTCCGTATTGCAAGGCGGAACTGCTGGAGCCTACGCGCGCGCTGGAGATGGTTGCACGCTGTGTCGTGGAAACCGGTACTTCGGGCCTGTATGGTCTGTTGCAGCAGATCAGCCCGGAGCCGGTGCTCGCCACGCTGGTGGGCCATATCCGCAACGATGAAGTGGGGCACTACAAGTACTTCTATCACGCCTTCCTGCGTTATCGCGAACGGGAACGTCCGTCGCGCTGGCAGGTGGCCCGCGTCATCCGGCAGCGACTCGGGGAAATCGGTCAGGAGGACGCCTACCTGGCTTTGAAAAACGCCCATGCCGTGCGCCATCCCGGACAGACATTCAGCCCCCGGGACTTTCAGCGCTTTCAACACACGGCAGGGCACTGGGCACGCGCCCACTATCCTTACGAGATGACGGTGAAAATGCTGGTCAAGCCGCTGCGCCTGCCGGGCCTGGTCAACCGCATGGCACTTCCGCTGCTGGTGCGTCATGCGCGGCGCGTGGTGGCGCCGTAACGGGGGAGGCGGTCGATAGGCGAGGTATCGCCGGCTGCCGGTTCACCGCAGGGTTCCATCCGCCTGGCACCGCACCCCATCCGGGAAGGACAGGTTGGCCAGCAGAACTGAATGTGCGAGGCAGGTCTAGCCCCCGCTCAAGGCCGGGAAAATGTAAACAGTCCCCCCATCGGGGACACGATCGGAGAGTGTCTTTCTGTCAATCACGACGGTGTCATCGATACTGAGCATCACATGCCGGCGCAACGCGCCATGTTCGTCGAGCACGTAATCGGCAAAGCCCGGAGCGATCTCGTTGACTGCGCGCAAAACTTCGGAGACCGAGCCGGCGGACACCGTAATCGTCCGGTTCTCCAGTTGCGGAAAGAACCGGTAAAGATGTTGCGTCATCTGAACAGTAGGCATGACGTTCAGCCGAATCGCACCGAATAGATCGGCGGGAAATTGTTGCCGAGGCATTGCCATGACTCCCCACGGTCCTCTGACACATAGAGATTCCCGGTGGTGCTGCCAAAACATAAACGATCGCCCGCCACATCGAGCGCATGCCTCAGGACGATGTCGTAGGCATTCTCCTGCGGCAGGCCGTGCCGACAAGTCTGCCAGGACTGCCCGCCATCGATCGTCCGCGCGACAAACAAACCGCCCGCAATCGCCATGCGTTCAGAATCCGCGCGCGCCGGCACGACCCACGCGGTACGCCCGTCATTCGCGTCTGCGGCGATGGGGAAACCGAAATGCACACCCGCATCGGGCATGCTGACTTTTTTCCAGTTCCGTGCAGCGTCGTCGCTGTAAAAAACACCGCAGTGGTTTTGCTGCCAGAGATGGTCCGGTTGCCCGGGGCAGGCGGTCACGAAATGCGGGTCATGGCCCCAGTCCGCTTCCGGGGTCGGAAGATAGTCCATCGTCATGCCGCGATTACGTCCCGTCCAGGTCCGGCCGCCATCGGTAGTCTCGATGACACCGGCGGTCGATACCGCAACATGAACATGATTCGCATCGCGCGGATCGACAATAATGGAATGGATGCCGGGTTCGAACACCCCGTAATCTATGCTCGCAGGCGTGCCATTCCAGCGGTTCTCGGACGTCGCATCGCCGGCGAACAAATCGCCACCGCGACTCTCGTGGTTCCATAGCGGCCGGTTGAGTTCCCAGCTATCACCGCCATCATTGCTGACGAACAGACCGCCGGGGATCGTGCCGGCATACAGCCTGCCCGGCTGGCTGGCATGGCCAAACGCAATGTTCCAGATCTTGTATACGCTTGCATTGGCATACTCGGGCCGCGCGGACGGCGAGGCCGGATCGAAGTCCGGGGTAGGCAGGTACTTGACGATATAGCGTGCGCCCTCGGGATACTTGAGCGACGTCACATCATCCCAGCTTGCGCCTCCGTCACGCGAACGCGCCAGCTTGGGCCCCCAATGCCCGTGGTCCAGGGAAGCCCACAGGGTGCCATCACGCGGATCGCGCGCCGCGTAACAGACGGGAATGCCCGCATGGACGATAGGACGGGGACGCCAGTTTGAATGGATACGATCGAATATGACGGTGCCCTTGCGCGTCCCTAACAGGATCATGTCGGACATCGGTTTCCCTCGCGTATTGGTGACGGCCATGCTCACTCTCCTTTCGTCGGGTCGAACGGGATAGCGACGTGCCCGGTGGTCAAGACCTCAATTTACGATGGGCATGAAGCCCTCGGCGAGCACTCCACACGACAGGATAGCGCATGGATTTGAAAGGCCTAGTTGATTGCCGGTGGGCTGGGGACGGGCAGGGCAGGGCAGTGGAATGGCCAGGTCTCGCATGTGCCTGCTGCATTGCCGGACCCGACCCCGTTTCGAGGTGTCTGACCCGCAACGGATTTACGCCGGGGGTTGCAATGCCGCCTGCATCGCCTGCTCGCTCACCGGGTAGGCCAGCACCGCATGGATGGGAAACAGTTCCAGCAGCTTGCCGATATGGTCCTCTTCACGCGGATGCATGAACACGATCATCTTCGCCTGCGGCGCGAAGCGTTGCAGGGTGCGGATCGTGACGTCCAGGTTGGAAACGTTGGCGCCCGCGTAGTTGTTGCCCCAGCCGTAGACGAATTCGCCGACGAAGAAATCGGGCGGCTGCTTCTGCATCGCCCGATGAAGGTTGCGGGCCGAGTCGAAACGCTGCGCCGCAATGCCGAGCTTCTGATACAGAACGCTGAAATCGGGGTGAAAGGGGGATTCGATCAGGGAGAAAAGGGTTTGCATGCTGCAGATGTTTGCGGGAACGGTTGTCCCGACAGCTTAGCGCCGGGAATGGCACGTTGCGCATTTTTTTCCTGTGCTGATTTCTTTAGCCTGCTTCGCCGACGGAGCAGGGGCGAGCTTGAGGAACATTTCGCCACCCATGGCTTTCTAATCACTCCGAGGCGCGGGCCGGCCTCGCCTGCCGCGCCACACCTGTGCGCCAAGCGCACGACCACTGAGCGAAGGAGATTCACATGGCATACGCAACCACTGAGAAGCAGGTTATCGAGCTCGAACGCCAATATTGGCAAGCTATCAAGGACAAGGACATCGACACCGCGCTGAGCATGACCGACGATCCCTGCCTCGTCGCCGGCGCCCAGGGGGTGGCCGAGATCGACCACAAGACATTCAAAAACATGATGCGGACCGCGCCCTGGACGCTCGATGCCTTCAGGCTGGGCGACGACATGCAGGTGCTTATGCTGGGCAAGGACGTCGCCGTCGTGGCCTACAAGGTGCACGAGGAGATGACCGTGGAGGGCAAGCCGGTCACGCTCGATGCGGCCGATTCGTCGACCTGGGTGCGGCGCGACGGCCACTGGCTGTGCGTTGCCCACACCGAGTCCCTGTTCGGCGACCCCTACGGCCGCGACCGGCGGTTGGCGTCCTGAACGCCTGAATCAGTGCCGGCGCGGCCGGTCGTACAAGACGCGCAGTTCGTCCTTGGCCGCTTCCAGGCGGGCCCGCTGGTCCGCCGCCAACTGGCGCCCGGCCCGGTTGATGAAGAAGTTAAGCATCGACATGGCCGAACGGAAAGGCGTCGTTTTTCGGCGACGGCTGCGCTCCGCCGAGCGCTTGAGCGACAGGGCAATCGCGTGCGGATCTTCCAGGCGAAACACGCCGGGCTCCAGGTCGAGGGCATTGCTGCTGGCCGTGACCTGCTGCGACCAGCGTTCGCGGCCAGCCGTAGCGCCGCGCGGCTTGGGGGAGTTCATGATGAGGGGCCTCTAGAGGAAGCGCCGTTCGTCCGTTCGACAGGCTCACGACGCAGCCTGAGCCTGTCGAACGGACGATCAGTGCCGGCGCTTGAAGAACTGGATTTCCCGCTCGTGCTTCTCCGCCGCTTCCCGCGTCTCGAACGTACCGAGATTGCGCCGCTTGCCGGTCTTGGGGTCCGTCTTGATCGAATAGAGCCGGTATTCGCCGGACTTGAGTTTCCTGATCATGGCATCCTCCTTCGGATCAACGCCTGAGCGGCGCTTGTTCGCATCAAGTCTGTATTAGGCTAGAGGTGCAGTAGGACACGAAGTTCCGGGGTGCCGCGTGGACCCCGCTGGCTATTGGTTGCGAGTTCCGCCCTTCGCTCAATCCAGCGCGCTTTTTAACGTATGCCACTGGATCGGCGCGGGCTGCGTGTTCTCCAGCGCCTCGGCCTGCTTGCGTTTGGCGTATTCCTCAGCACGCTGCATGAATTTCTGAAGATCGGCGTTGGCGATGCGGGTCTGCTCCTCCATCTCGTCGGCGGTCAGGGGCGCTTCGATCAACTGCACCTCGATACGCAGAACGGCAGGATATTTTTCGGTCAGCGCCTGCAGGATCGCGTCGAGCTTCTTGCCAGGCAGACCATAGCGCAGCGTCTTGGTGAGAAACAGCCGCAGAATTGCCCCGTCGCCCGGGTTCGCGCGGTTGTTGATCACCGCCGCCTCCTTCTGCAACCAGCCACGCAGCCGCAGCGGCGTGATTTCGACGCCGGGGTTCAAGATGGCGATGTGGATTTGTCCTGAAGCCATGGGGCACTCCTGTGATGCAAAAGCGGCATTGTGCAGAAGATTTGCGGGCAGGGCCAACCCGAGGAGGGAATCGTGTCTGACGCCTCTTTCGTTTCTGCAATACGTTAATGCAAGACCTGACCCCGCTGCGGCGCAATCACGCCGTTGGCACCAAGGATCGTATGCATGGCTCTCTATCTAGCTCCAGCGTGTCAACATGGGAACGCGGGGGTTAACAAGCATGAAAAACAATCGAAGGGGTGGCATCGGAATTCTGGCATCGACGATATTCGAAGCTGACCCCTTTGGCGCTGGCCATTTTAATGTTGCGCGCTAGTTCTTGAGATTGCTGACTCTGTTTTCATTACCAGGTTGGAGAGATATCCCATCATGCTTTCAGCAATCGTTTGCACCTCCTGTTGTGAAAATTGGACAACAGAGCTGTTAGGGAGCTTTGCCTTGATATCTCGCGGGAAGGCTTCGCTAACTTGGCGAGTGAGTCGGGGCGTTATTTCTCCACCAGCGTGAACAATAACGTGGCGGCATGCTTGAGCAAGGATGATGTTATTGACGACTGCATCTTTATCGATCTCTACGCCAATGTAATCTCGGAAGGCCCTGTGGATCGCTTTCATGTCTTGGAATGACAGATCCTTTTTCTCAATGAATAGGGCGACAAGCGCATCCTCAGCACTAGAGGCAGCATCGATTAATTCACCAACCGTTAACTTCAAGTCTTCCTTGAGAAGGCGAGAAGATCCGCCATCGCGAAGAGTCGCAGTCATTGCGGACGAGAAGACGTCTTCGACTGCTGATCCGAAGTATGAGACGAGAAGGACAACAGCTTGATTAAGGATTAAAGAGAATCTCGGTTTTAGAGATTCGTTGTCCCGGACACCCCGAAGAATTTTCAGGGCTCTACCGCCATTCATCTGCTCATTTGTGATTCCCATTTTATTAACTAGCCGCTCATGTAATTCCTCGACAGCTGAGATGGCGACATGCATTACCTCGCGATCAAACTCAATGAGCCGATTAACGTCCGCGACATGCTGTGTAAAATTATCAAGAATGGTGCGCATGGCATGTGACATTATTGACTCGATTCGATTAGGGCCGCCCTGCAAAAAAGTCAGCATAGAAAGTTGGCATCAACGATATCCGACGCTGACTCCTTTAGCTTATGGTTTGTGGCTATTTGAGCAGACCATGCTTCATTAAATATGCACGCCCGTTTTGAATGATTGACCATTCAGTTGGGTCTACGGTGCTATAGCTCCCATGAACGAAACGTTTACTCTCCAAGTCTGAAAAATGGTAAGTCACGAGTTGCTCTCCAACACCTATTACCTTTGCCACTTGAGCTGAAGTTATATCGTCGTGTGCACAGAGCAGTTGTAACAATGCTTCCTGCATCGAGTCCAACCGAATATTTATTTTTGGTGCAACCTCTTTAGCAGGAGATTCCTTTGCCTGTAGTCGACTACTTATTTCCGATACATGGCGAAGGATAAGCGCCAGCAGTAAGATTAAACCTGCGTTTGCGGAAACAGACGCAAAGAGCAGACGAAGATATGGACTTTGAAAAGCTTCAACATGAATACCGATTTTCTGTAGCCCTTCATATAGGAACGGGGCTGCAAACGTAACCGTTATTGTGGTCGTTGCCACCCACTTCGACCACTTTGTTGGAAGTAACTCATCAAGAATTTCTCGCACCAAAATGCATCTCCTCGTGTGCCTTTGGATTAACGCCTAGGATTGCAGCATTCTGATCATGACGCAATTCGCGACTGGACGATGAGCGAAAAAAAGCGCGACTGATCACTCAGTCGCGCTCTGCAAAATAGCTAAGGCCGTTCGCGTTTCGACAGACTCAACACGAATGGCCCCTTGGCTTTTATCAACCCGGCAACATCGCCAGCAACCCATTCAACCGCCGCACGAAGCTCGCCGGATCGTCGAGCTGCCCGCCTTCTGCCAGCAGGGCCTGCTCGAACAGCAGGTTGGCCCAATCTTTGAACCGGTCTTCGTCGGATTCGCTGTTGAGCCGCGTGACCAGTGCATGTGACGGGTTGATCTCGAGCGTGGGCTTGACGGTGGGCGCGGCCTGGCCGGCGGCCTTGAGCAGGCGTTCGAGGTTGGCGCTCATGTCGCCTTCGCCGGTGACGAGGCAAGCGGGCGAGTCGGTGAGGCGGTGGGTGACGCGGACGTCCTTGACGCGCTCGCCGAGCGTGGTCTTGATGCGCTCGACCAGCGGCTTCATGGCGTCTTCGGCTTCCTTCTGCGCGGTCTTCTCCGCTTCGTCTTCCAGCTCGCCCAGGTCGAGGCCGCCCTTGGCGACGGACTTCAGCGGCTTGCCGTCGAACTCGTTGAGGTTGCTCGCCAGCCATTCGTCGACGCGGTCGGACAGCAGCAGGACTTCGATGCCTTTCTTGCGGAAGATTTCGAGGTGCGGGCTGTGCTGGGCGGCGGCGAAGCTGTCGGCAGTGATGTAGTAGATCGCGGTCTGGCCTTCCTTCATGCGGCCGATGTAGTCCTTCAGCGACACCACCTGCGCGTCGCTGTCGGTGTGGGTGGAGGCGAAGCGGAGCAGGCCGGCGATCTTCTCGCGGTTGGCGAAGTCCTCGCCCGGACCTTCCTTCAGCACCTTGCCGAAGGCGTTCCAGAACTCGACGTATTTCTCCGGCTGGTTCTCGGCCAGGTCTTCCAGCAGGCCCAGCACCTTCTTCACCGAGCCGGCCTTGATGGCGTCGATGTCGCGGCTGTTCTGCAGGATTTCCCGCGAGACGTTGAGCGGCAGGTCGGCCGAGTCGATCACGCCGCGCACGAAGCGCAGGTATTGCGGCATCAGTTGCTCGGCGTCGTCCATGATGAAGACGCGGCGCACGTAGAGCTTGATGCCATGCCGTTTCTCGCGGTCCCAGAGGTCGAACGGCGCTTTCGACGGCACGTAGAGCAGCGAGATGTATTCCTGCTTGCCCTCGACGCGGTTGTGCGACCAGGCCAGCGGCGGCTCGAAGTCGTGGGCGACGTGCTTGTAGAACTCCTGGTATTCCTCGTCGCTGACGTCCTTCTTCGCGCGCGCCCACAGGGCGGAGGCGCGGTTGACGGTCTCGTCCTCGTCGGTGGGTGTTTCCACGCCGTCCTTCCATTCCGTCTTCTTCATCACGATGGGCAGGGTGATGTGGTCGGAATAGGTGCGGATGACCGACTTGATCTTCCAGTCGGAGAGGAACTCGTCCTCGCCTTCGCGCAGATGCAGCACAATCTCGGTGCCGCGCGTGGGCTTGTCGACGGTTTCCAGCGTGTAGTCGCCGGCGCCCTCGGACTCCCAGCGCACGCCGTGCTCGGACGTGAGGCCGGCGCGGCGGGTCGTGAGGGTGACGCGGTCGGCGACGATGAAGGCGGAGTAGAAGCCGACGCCGAACTGGCCGATCAGCGCGGCGTCCTTTTGCTGGTCGCCGGAGAGCTGGCTGAAGAATTCGCGGGTGCCGGATTTCGCAATCGTGCCGATGTGGTCGATGACTTCCTGCCGGCTCATGCCGATGCCGTTGTCGGTGATCGTCAGCGTACGCGCCTCCCGGTCGAAGGCGATGCGGATCTTGAGGTCGGGGTCGTTTTCATAGAGCGCGCCATCCGACAGCCCTTCGAAGCGCAGCTTGTCGGCGGCGTCGGAGGCGTTGGAAATGAGTTCGCGCAGGAAAATGTCCTTGTTGGAATACAAGGAATGGATCATCAGCTGCAGCAGCTGTTTGACTTCGGCCTGGAAGCCCAGGGTTTCTTTGGTGGCGGACATGCCTATATCTCCCGTAAAACAAACACAACGCAACGGGAAATGGGGGCGGTGCCGGGGTTTTCAAGTCCGTCGCTGCCGACTCCGTTCGAGCCGGGTGAATCGAGCCCGGGGAGGGCTTGGGCGGCTTTCTACGGGGACGGCCACATGGTGGCCTAGGGGAGAGGCACGCAAGGCAGACAAAAAAAATCGGGGACCGAAGTCCCCGGATACACAGGTTTGCAGAACGTTTCAGAAAGCGTTTATTCCTTGATCTGGTTTAGTTCGACGCGACGGTTCTGGAACCTGCCTTCGTCGGTGTCGTTGCTGGCGATCGGCTGCGATTCGCCGTAGCCCTTGGCCACCAGACGGTCGGCGCGGATGCCTTTACTGATCAGATAGCTGCGAACGGTATTGGCGCGGCGCAGCGACAAGCCCATGTTGTAGCGATCGCTGCCGATGCTGTCGGTGTGGCCCGCCACTTCTATCTTGACATCGCCCCACTCCTTGAGCTTGGCGAAGTCTTTGTCGATGACGTCGCGGTCTTCCGGACGCAGCGCAGCGCGGTCAAAATTGAAATTTACGCCTTCGAGCACCATGCGATGCGGCGCCGGGACCGGCACGGGGCTGGCCACCTGCTGCTCAGCCTCCGGTTTCTGTTCCGTCATGGGGGCCGGTGCCGGCTCAACGGGGGCGGCGACTGGAATGGGACACCCGTTGGCGTCGACCTCGGTGCCCTTCGGCGTGTCGGGGCATTTGTCTTTGCTGTCAACGACGCCGTCGCCATCGCTGTCGACATCTTTCGGAACCGGGCAGGGCGTATCGAGCAGGCCGCGTCCGGGACACCCGATCGTGCGGTACAGCTCGTAGCCGATGGTTTTTCCGGTGGGGCTGGCGGCGTTGCGGGGGTCGTAGAAACGGCCGTCGGCCGCGTGGGCAGAGACAGCGCCCGCGGAAAGAAGTGCAGCGCCCAGGAGATTGAATATTAAGGGGGTGGTTCGCATTTTTGGCCTTTCGTCTAATTGATATCGATTTGATCTCGATGCAAGAAAAGAAAAATTGCGTCGCATGAGACTTTTATTCTTCGGCAGCTGCGTGGAGTGCCCTTGCATCAAGCTGCATACGCTCGCTGAGTGCTGAACTGTTCACGCTGGCCTGTTTCTTGGGCTCAGTGGCTGGATGTCAGCTTAAGGCTTGTTGGGACATGAACGTATCAGTGGGATACGAACACTTTGTAGGACAAAACCCCATCCACGTCGGCGATCGGACGCGCCGAACGCATCGGTCTGGGTCCGCACGCGAGTGCGGAACGCCGCGTCGGAGTAGGTTGAAGCGTGGCTAGACGGGTTTGGTCAGCAGCGCCAGCAGTTCGGCCTGCGCGCTGTAGGGCTTGGTGCGCCGGACGTGGCGGCGGCGGTAGCTGCCGTCGGACTGCATGTCCCAGGCCTGCACGTTGTCGCGCAGGTAGGGCTTGAGGCCCTCGGCGATCACGCGTTTCTTCAGCTTGGGATTGAGGATGGGGAAGCCGGTTTCGATGCGGCGGAAGAAGTTGCGGTCCATCCAGTCGGCCGACGACAGGAAGACCTTCTCGTCGCCGCCGTTTTTGAAATAGAAGATGCGCGTGTGTTCGAGGAAGCGGCCGACCACCGAGCGCACGTGGATGTGCTCGGACAGCCCGGGAATGCCGGGCCTGAGCGCGCACACGCCGCGGATGATGAGGTCGATCTTCACCCCAGCCTGGCTGGCGGCGTAGAGCGCGGCGATGACCTGCGGTTCCAGCAGCGCGTTCATCTTGGCGATGATGGCGGCGGGCTTGCCGGCGGCCGCCAGTTCGGCTTCGTGGTTGATGGCGGCGACGACTTCGCTGTGCAGGGTGAACGGCGACTGCCACAGGCGTTTCAGTTTGCCGGCCTTGCCCAGGCCGGTGATCTGGGTGAACAGGCTGCTGACGTCGGCGGTGATGGCGTCGTCGGCGGTCAGCAGGCCGAAGTCGGTGTACATGCGTGCGGTGCGGGCGTGGTAGTTGCCGGTGCCCAGGTGCGCGTAGCGGCGCAGCTCGCCGTCTTCGCGGCGGATGACCAGCGCCAGCTTGGCGTGCGTCTTGTGGCCGACCACGCCGTAGACGACGTGCGCGCCGACCTCTTCCAGCTTGGCGGCCCAGTTGATATTGGCCTCCTCGTCGAAGCGCGCCATCAGCTCGACCACTACGGTGACCTCCTTGCCCGACTGCGCAGCCTGGATCAGCGCCTGCATCAGCTTCGAGTCGGTACCGGTGCGGTATACCGTCTGCCGCATGGCGACGACGTGGGGGTCGGCGGCGGCCTGCTCGATGAAGTCGACCACTGGCTGGAAGGATTCGAAGGGGTGGTGCAGCAGGATGTCGCCCTTGCGGATCTGCGCGAAGATGTCGTCGTCCTTGGCGAGCCGCGCGGGCAGGGCGGGGATGAAGGGGGCGAACTTGAGGTCGGGGCGGTCGACCCAGTCGGGCACCTGCATCAGGCGCACGAGGTTCACCGGTCCCTGTTCCTGGTAGAGATCGCCGGCTTCGAGCTCGAACTGCGCCAGCAGGAAGGCCGCCATCGATTCCGAGCAGTTGTCGGCCACTTCCAGCCGCACGGCTGCGCCGAAGTGCCGTTGCGGCAGTTCGCCCTGCAACGCTTGGCGCAGGTTCTTGGTTTCCTCGTCGTCGACGAAGAGGTCGGAGTTGCGGGTGACGCGGAACTGGTAGCAGCCCTGCACCGTCATGCCGGTGAACAGTTCGCCGACGTGGGCATGCAGGATGGACGACAGGAAGACGAAGCCGTATTCGCAGCCGGCGATTTCTTCCGGCATGCGGATGACGCGCGGCAGCGCACGCGGCGCCTGCACCACGGCAGCGCCGGAATTGCGGCCAAAAGCGTCGCGTCCGGACAGCTCGACCGCGAAATTGAGGCTTTTGTTGAGCACGCGCGGGAAGGGATGCGAGGGATCGAGCCCCACCGGCGTGAGCACCGGCATCAGTTCGCGGAAGAAATAATCGCGGATCCAGGCGGCCTGGGTTTCGTTCCAGTGCGTGCGGCGGATGAAGTGGACGCCGTGTTCGGCCAGCTCGGGAATGATCGCCTTGTTGAACAGTTCGTACTGCTGGGCGACCAGCGCATGCGCCGTCTCCGAGACCGCGCGGAACTGCTGGCGCGGCGTCAGGCCGTCGGCCGAACGCTGGGTCGAGTTGGCGCGGATCTGTTCCTTGAGGCCGGCCACGCGCACTTCGAAGAATTCGTCCATGTTGCTCGACACGATGCACAGGAAGCGCAGGCGCTCCAGCAGGGGCATGGACGGATCGTCGGCTTGCGCCAGCACCCGACGCTGAAAGGCGAGTATGCCGAGCTCGCGGTTGATGAGGGTATCGGGGCTGGGCAGATTCATGATGGATTTATTCGTGGTGTGCTTCAATGATAAACGCCCGTGTTCGACCCGACATGACAGTTATATGACAACGCCGCATCCAATGGAAATCGAACTCAAGCTGGCGCTGCCGCCGCAGCAGGCGGCGGCCTTCGTGAAACGCATGGCCCGGCGGCGCAGCGCGCCGGTAGAGCAGGACCTCGTCACCCGCTATTTCGACACGCCGGACTTCGCCTTGAGCGCGCAGGGCGTGGCGCTGCGCGTGCGACGGGCGGGCCGGCGCTGGCTGCAGACACTGAAGACCGAGGGCGAGCGGCAGGGCGGGCTGTCGCGGCGCGCCGAATTCGAGATGCCGGTGCACCGGGGGGGACTGGACTGGAGCCGGTTCCCGCCGGAGGCGCTGGCGTACGTGCCGGATGCCTTGCGTGAACACGTCGTGCCGGTGTTCGAGACGCGTTTTCACCGCACGGCCTGGCTGCTGGTGGGCAAGGGCGGTGCGCAGATCGAGGTGGCGCTCGACGTCGGCGCGGTCGTCGCCGGCGAACGCAGCCAGCCGATCTGCGAGATCGAACTCGAATTGAAGTCCGGCCAGCCGGATGCGCTATTCGCGCTGGCGCTGGACTGGGCCGCGGCGTTCGATTGCCTGCCGTTCGACGTCAGCAAGGCCGAGCGCGGCGTGCGCCTGGCGCATGGGATCGAGGCAGCGCCGGTGAAATCCGTGCCGTTGGAGCTGGACGACGGCATGGGCGTGGAGGAGGGCTTCGCCGCGATCGTCCAGGCCTGTCTGACGCAGCTCCAGGTCAATCTGCCGGGGGTGCTGGCGTCGGATGACATCGAGTATGTGCATCAGGCGCGGGTGGCGTTGCGGCGCCTGCGTGCGGCGCTGCGGCTGTTTCGTAATGCGTGCGGGCTGCCGCCCGAGCTGCAGGACAACCTGCGCGCGCTGGCGGCCGCGCTGGGCCCGGCGCGCGACTGGGACGTGCTGTGCGGCGAAACCCTGCCGGCGATCGCGTCGTACTATCCCGACGCCGAATCCTGGCAGCAAGGCATGGCGACGCTGGAAGCGCGTCGCATCGCGGTGCGGACGGCGATGCAGGATGCGCTGGTGCAGGCTCATCCCGGCGCCTGGCTGCTGGCGATGCAGCGCTGGCTGTTGCGGCATGGCTGGCATTCGCATCCCGAGGGGCAGGCGGTGCCGGCCGCTCAGCGGTTTGTGCAACTGGCGCCGCTCGACGCCTGGGTGCGCCGGGCACTGCAGAAGGGGCATCGGCCGATCGTTCGCGGCGCGCGCGATTTCGCCACGCTGGCGCCGGCCCGGCGGCATGTCCTGCGCATCGCGATCAAGCGCCAGCGGTATGCGGCCGAGTTTTTCCAGACGCTGTTCGAAGGCAAGCGGCAGGCACGCTACCTGGCGGTGCTGCGTGATGCGCAGGACAGCCTGGGACGGGCCAACGACGCGCATATCGCATCGGGCCTGCTGACGGCGGCAGGGAGGGAGGCGGGCTCGATGAGAGATTTCGTCCTCGGCTGGCTGGCGGCGAAACAGGCGGATGCGGCGGACGGCGAATGTGCGGAGTCGATCCTCGCATTCCTGAAATCGAAGCCTTACTGGTAGATTCGTGGCGAACCCCGGTGCCATGCAGCGGTCTTGCCTGTGACCGGATACCGGATTTTTTCGAGGAAAACCGATGGAACTCATTTTGTGGCGACATGCCGAGGCCGACGACACGGTCCCCGACCTCAAGCGCGAGCTCACCGACAAGGGCCGCAAGCAGGCATCGCGCATGGCCGACTGGCTGACGCCGCGGCTGTCGCAGGACATCCGGATCCTGGTCAGCCCCGCCACCCGCAGCCTGCAGACCGCGCAGGCGCTGGGACGCGGCTTCCAGCGGGTGCCGGCGCTGGCGCCGGGGGCCAGCGCGGACGACGTGCTGGCCGCGGCGGGCTGGCCCGATGCGGCCTATCCGGTGCTGGTGGTGGGCCATCAGCCCACGCTGGGGCAGGTGGCGATGCGCCTGCTCACCGGCCAGGCGGGCGACCTGTCGGTGAAGAAGGGGAGTATCTGGTGGTTCCAGGGCCGCGAGCGGGCGGGGCAGGTGCAGGTAGTATTGCGCGCTGTGGCCACGCCCGACTGGTTATAATCGCCGCGTGACGATACAAGCCATCAAGACCCGACAGCCCAACCCGATCCCGCAGACGAGGTGCGTCCAGTGCCGGGTTGGCTGAGCAGTCTGCGCGACCTGATCGCGGAAGCGAGCCCGCTGCGCCGCTTCATGTTCGTCCTGCTGGTGTTGCTGCCGCTGGCGGCGCTGTCTGCGGCCTATGTGTGGCTCAATCCGGCGGACTACCGCGTGCTCTACCCGAAGCTGTCCGATCGGGCGGGCGGCGAGGTCATCGCCGCGCTCGACCAGCTCAATATTTCCTATCACCTGTCCGCCGCCGACGGCAGCATCGAGGTGCCGGCCGATCAGCTGCATGTGGCGCGTTACCGCCTTGCCGCACGCGGCCTGCCCCGGTCCGACGCCGACGCGCAGGACGAGGTCGATCGCGCGCCCCGCTTCGGCGCCTCGTCGCTGGAAGAGCAGCAGCGCTATCAACACGCGCTCGAAAGCGATCTGGCGCGTTCGATCCAGTCGCTGGAAACGGTCGAGTTGGCGCGGGTCCATCTTGCCCTGCCCAAGGTCTCGCCGTTCCTGCGCGATGCGCCGCCGGCCACCGCTGCGGTGCTGGTGCGCCTGCGCCCGAGCGCGCGGCTGTCGGCCGAGCAGGTGACGACGATCCAGACCCTGGTGGCGGCCAGCGTGCCGCGTATGAAACGGTCCGAGGTGCAGGTATTCGACCCGCGCGGCGTGCAGCTGGGCGAGACGGCACCCGAGGTGGCGCAGTCGCGGCAGCGGGCGGTGGAGCAGGATCTGGCGCAGCGGGCGCTGGCCTTGCTGACCCCCTGGCTCGGCAAGGACCGTGTGAGCGTGCAGGTGACGGCCACGCTGGAGGACAGCGACGTCGAACAGACGGTGGAACGGGTACGCAACGTCGTGGTGGGTGGCCGGACGCAACCGCTCGAGAAGACCGTGCGCACGACGCATACGCCTGAAGGCCGCATCCGGCGTGTGAATGCCATCGTGATCCTGGGATTCGAGGCGAGCGCCGCCGAACTCGACCGCGCGGGCCAGCTGGCCCGCCAGGCGCTGGGACTGGTGCCGTCGCGCGGCGACACGGTGAATGTCTATGCGCTGCCTGCGGCGCACGCCGCGCGGCCCGCTGCAGCCGCCGTGCAACCGCAGGCGCAGCCTCCGCGTTCGATTGCGTCCATGCCGCCGCCGCCGGCGATGCCCGGGACCTTTGAATTCCAGCCCTGGATGCTGGCCGCGGTCGGGGGCGGGCTGCTTCTGCTTCTCGTAGTGGCCGTCTGGCGGCGTCCGCGGCCTGTGCCGGCCGTCGAGCCGCCCGCCATGGACCTCGACGCCGAACTCGAGGCAACCCGCGGCCGGGTACTGGCCAATCCGCGCGTGACCGCGGATGTCATCAAGCTCTGGATGCGCGCGTGAGCAGTCGCATGAATTCAAACCTGGATGCGCGCGTGAGCCGCCGCATGAATCAAGCAAGGGTGCGCGCGTGAGCCAGGCCGGCATCGAAAAGTCCGCCGCGCTACTGCTCGCCCTCGGCGAGGACGCCACGGCGGCCGTGTTCCGCTATCTGAGCCCGCTCGAGGTCAGCCGGCTCGGCAGCGCCATGCGCGAGCTCGACGTGCTGCCGCGTGAACGCGTGCGTGCGATCCTGCGCGATTACGCCGCCGAGGCCGCCGAACAGACCGGATTCGCGGCAGATACCGGCCGTTTCCTCGACGAGACGCTCCGGCAGGCATTTCGGCCGGAACGGGCGCAGGCCATGCTGGAACGCCTGGGGGCGTCGGGCGCGCAGGCACTGGAGAAGCTGGCCTGGCGCGAGCCGGCCGAGATTGCCGGCCTGCTGGAGGCGCAGGCGCCCCAGCTGATCGCCGCGGTGGCCGCGCAGCTTCCGCGCGACGTCGCCGCCGCCGTGCTCGAACTGCTGCCCGGCAAGACGCGCGCGGACACCTTGCTGGCTCTGGCACACAGCGATGCGCCGAGCGCCGACATGCTGGGCGACCTGGACGACTGGCTGGCCAGCCTGGACGCCGCCGCGTCGCCCCAGGGCGAAGCGGCGGTGGCCGGCCTGCTGGGGCAGATGAGCGAGGGCAGCGCCGCCGCTGCCTTGAGCCAGCTCGACCGGAACGATGCGGAACTGGCCGCGCGGCTGCGCGTGCGCAATCTCGCGTTCGAAGATCTGGCACGGCTGCCCGAGGCCAGCCGCAAGACTTTCCTGCGCAACGTCGCTGCGCGTACCCTGTTGCATGCCTTGAAGGGCAGCGACGGGCAGGTGCTCGACGCCCTGACGGCCGTGATGAGTCCGACCGCTGCGCAGCGCATGCGCGTCGACCTCGATACGCTGGGCCCGGTGCCGGTGACCACGATCCAGGCCGCGCAGGACGAGGCGGGCGCGAGCCTGCGGCGGCTGGCGGCTGAAGGCGCGATCCAGTTCCCCGAAGAGGAGGCGGCATGAGCACAGACGACACGGCGCCGAATACCCCCACCGCATTCGAACAATGGGAAGTGGTGGAACTGGCTGCGTCCGCCGGCCAAGCTGCGCCAACCGAGGCCGATCCGCAGGCCGAACTGGCAGCATTGCGCGCGGCGGCGCGCGCCGAAGGGTATGCCGAAGGCCTGGCTGCCGGGCGCGTGGAAGGGGAACAAGCCTGCGGTCGCATGAAGCAGCTGGCCGAGAGCTTTTCGTCGACGCTCGACAATCTCGATTTCCGCCTCGCCGACATGGTGCTGGAACTGGCGCTCGACGTGGCCCGTCAGGTGGTGGCGGGCGAGTTGGCGGCACGGCCGGAACGCATCCTCGACGTGGTCAACATGGCGCTGAAGCAGATGGCGGAAACCAGCCGCGAGGCGCGTCTGCTGCTGAATCCGGACGACGCCGCGCTGGTGCGCCCGCATCTCGACCAGGTGCTCGACAAGAACCGCCTGCGCATCGTCGAGGATGTGCGCATCGTACGCGGCGGCTGCCTGATCGAAACCTCGCAGGGCGACCTCGACGCCACGCTGCCGGCACGCTGGCGCCAGGTGGTGCAGGTGCTCGGCAGCAACCAGAACTGGATCGAGTGATGGATCGTACCGTCCGCCTGCGCGAATACTTGGCCGATTGCCGGCGCGCGGTGAGCTGGGCGACCCCGATCGCCACCAGCGGGCGGCTGACCCGGGTGTCCGGACTGGTGATGGAAGCGGTCGGCTTGCGGATGCCGGTGGGCAGCCAGTGCCACATCCAGATTCCCGGCGGCCAGAGCATCGAGGCCGAGGTGGCCGGGTTTGCCGGTGACCGTCTGTTCATCATGCCGGCGACCGATATCTACGGCGTGATGCCGGGCGCCCGGGTCGTGCCCGACAATCCGCTGGCGGCGCAGCCGCCGCGCCTCGGCATGCGCTACATTCCGCGCCGCCGGGCACAGGACCGGGTGCGCCAGGTGCCGGTGGGCGACAGCCTGCTGGGGCGTGTGCTCGACGGCGCCGGGCGCCCGCTCGACGGCCTCGGGCCGCTGATGCTGGAGCGGCGGGTGCCGCTGTACAGCCGCCCGATCAACCCGCTCGAACGCGCGCCGATCCGCAAGACGCTGGACGTCGGCGTGCGCGCGATCAACGGTCTCCTGACGGTGGGGCGTGGGCAGCGGCTGGGCCTGTTCGCCGGCAGCGGCGTCGGCAAGAGCGTGCTGCTCGGCATGATGGCGCGATTTACCGAGGCCGACGTCGTTGTCGTGGGGCTGATCGGCGAACGCGGCCGCGAGGTCAAGGAATTCATCGACCGCATCCTCGGCAGCGAAGGCATGGCGCGCGCGGTGGTGGTGGCGGCGCCGGCCGACCATCCGCCGCTGATGCGGCTGAACGGCGCGGCGTATGCGATGTCGATCGCCGAGTACTTCCGCGACCAGGGCAAGCACGTGCTGCTCATCATGGACTCGCTGACCCGCTACGCGATGGCGCAGCGCGAGGTGGCGCTGGCGATCGGCGAACCGCCTGCCACCAAGGGTTATCCGCCGTCGGTGTTTGCCAAGCTGCCGCAGCTGGCCGAACGCGCCGGCAACGGCCGCAGCGGCAGCGGTTCGATCACGGCTTTCTTCACCGTGCTGATGGAAGGCGACGACCAGCAGGACCCGATCGCCGACGCGGCGCGTGCGATCCTCGACGGCCATATCGTGCTCTCCCGCGATCTGGCCGACGCCGGCCACTATCCCGCGATCGACATCGAGGCGTCGATCAGCCGGGCGCAGCCCGACCTGCTGTCCGACGAGGCGCTGGAGCGCACCCGCCGTTTCAAGTATCTCTATTCGCGCTACATGCGCAGCCGCGATCTGCTTGCCGTCGGCGCCTACGTGCCGGGTGCCGATCTGGTGCTGGACGAAGGCGTCCGCCTGTATCCCAGGATGCAGGGCTATCTGATGCAGGGCATGCGCGAGCGTGCGCCGCTGGAAACCGCGCAGGCTGGCCTTGACGAGGTGCTCGGATGAAGCCTTTCGCGCTGGCACGGGTGCTGCAATTGGCCGAACGGCGCAGCGAAACGCTGGCGCGCGGGGTCAAGCTCGCGCATGGCGTGTGGTTGCGCGCGCGCGGCCGGCAGGTGCAGTTGCTGGCGCTGCGCGACGCCCATATCGCGCAGCTGGCAGTCGAGTTGCGCGATGGCGTGACGGCGGCGCAGCTTCTGGAAAAGAATCGGCTGCAGTACGCGCAAGCCGCGGAATTGCAGGTTGCGCAAACCGCCATCGACGATGCCCACCGCGACTGGCAGGCCCGACTGGCCGAATGGATGCAGGCCGAGCAGCGGGTGAAGGCGCTGCGCCTGCTGGAGCAGCGCCACCTGGCGCAGGCCGCCATTCTGCAACGGCGCATCGAGCAGCGCGATCACGACGAATTGGTGGAACTGACGCACCGGCGCGATGCCGGGCTGCGGGGGCGCTGATGCAATTGCTCGAACTCACCTCCGCCGAGACCGCCTTCCTGAAAGCGCCTGCGCCGCTGTCCAGCGGTCTGCCGGCGCGCCTGACCCACAAGCTGGCCGCCACCTTGAGCGCCCGGCTGCACCTGCCGGTCCAGGCGATGGCGCAACCGGCACCCGAGCCGGCCGACGTGCCGGTGTCGCCGATCTGGCTGCCCGATGCAATGCTGGCCGCCCTGTGGCTGACGCGCCGTCTGGGAGGCCGCAACGGGGTGAGCGGGACGTCCTTCGTTCCCGGCAGCTTCGTGAGGACACTGGATGCCGTACTGGCGGAAAGCTGGTTGGATGCGCCGGGGTCGGATGCGTTGCCGCCTGCGCTGGCATGGCACATCACGACTGCGTCCACGCAGGCAACGCTTGCCCTGCAGTTGCCGCATTCCACAACCGACATGACGCGCTGGGCGCGGGAGGTCATCCGGCATGGCTAGATTCGTCGCGGCAGGTACCTTGCTGCTGGTTCCGTCCTGGGCACTGGCGGCGACCGATACCCCAGGCAGCCTGTTCACCGTGCTGCTGAGTCTGGTGCTCATCCTCGGCGGGTTCGTTGCGGTTGCCTGGTTCGTCCGTCGCTACCTGCCGGGCATGGGCGCGCAGGGCGCAGTCAAGGTGGTGGGGACGACCGCGGTGGGTGCGCGCGAGCGCGTGGTGACGGTCGAGGTTGGCGATACCTGGCTGTTGCTGGGTGTGGGCGGTGGCAATGTGCGCCTGCTGCATACCTTGCCCAAGCCGGAATCGGCGCAGGAGCACGGGCGATGAAGGCGAAGGTGCTGTTGCTGCTGCTCCTCGGCTTTTGCGTGCCGGCGTGGGCGGCGGACGCCAGCGTGCCTTTGCTGAGCGTGACGCCGGGCGCGGGGGGGCAGGTACTCGGCGTGCCCGGAACGAGTCTGCCCTGGCTGCTGTTGTTCCCGTTCCTGCCGGCCCTGCTGCTGGCGTTCACCGCGTTTACCCGGATTGCCGTGGTGCTGTTCCTGCTGCGCCAGGGTCTGGGCAGCTCGACCGCGCCGCCGAATCTGGTGCTGATGGGACTGGCGCTGCTGCTGACGGTGTTCGTGATGTCGCCGGCGTTGAAGACCATCAATACCGAGGCCTACCAGCCGTATCTCGCTGGTACGCTCAGCTTCAACGCCGCCGCCGAAAAAGCCGCGTCGCCGCTGAAAGTCTTCATGCTGCGACAGACTCGCGCCGAGGATCTCAGTCTGTTCACCGAGAACGATAAAAGCATCGATCCGAAGCGGGTGGACAGCGTGCCGCTGGCGGCACTGGCGCCGGCCTTCCTCACCAGCGAACTCAAGACCGCCTTCCAGATCGGCTTCATGGTCGTGTTGCCGTTCCTAGTGATCGACCTGGTGGTCGCCGCCGTGCTGACCGCGCTCGGCATGATCATGCTGCCGCCGCAGCTGGTGTCGCTGCCCTTGAAGCTGCTGTTGTTCGTCACGGTGGACGGCTGGCACCTGCTGGTCGGCTCGCTGCTCGGGAGCTTCTGATGGAAGGCGGTGTTTTCTGATGGAGGGCCTTGCGCGCGACGCGCTCTGGCTGGTGATGCTGATTGCCGCGCCGGTGTTGCTGGCGGGACTGCTGACGGCATTCGCCATCAGCCTGTTCCAGGCTGCCACGCAGATCCTCGAACCGACGCTTTCCTTCGTTCCCAAGCTCATCGTCGTGTTGCTCGTGCTGGCGCTGCTGGGCAGCTGGATGGGGGGGCAGCTGGTCGAGTTCGCGCGCAGCATGCTGACCGATTTCCCGGGTCTGGTGGAATGAGCGGATCATGCCCCTGACCGAAGCGGGCCTGTCGGTCTGGATGTTCGCCTTCGCGCGTCTCGCCGGGTGGGCCATTTTCGACCCGCTGGTCGGCCGCCTGCCGCTGCTGCTGCGCCTGTTCCTGGCCGCCGTGCTGGCTGTCGTGCTGGCGCCGGGCCTCGCGCTCGGTACGACCGCACCGTTCACGGTGCAAGGCGTGCTCGCCCTGGGCATGGAAGTCGCATGGGGCGCGGCGCTGGCGTTGTGCGTGTGGCTGGTGTTTGCTGCGGTGAGCGCGGCGCTGGTATGGACCGGCCATACCGCGACCGGCGGTCTGCTGGCCCTGACCGCCGAGCAGGCGGCCCCCGCGGATGCCACCTGGCGTGCGCTGGCTGGCTGGCTGGCGGCGATGGCGTTCCTGGGGGCGAGCGGCCATCTGCTGGTCGTGCATGCGTTGCGCGACAGCTTCGCGGCCATGCCGGTCGCCGTCCTGCCGGCCGCAACGGACTTGCGCCAGCTGGCCGAAGCCGGCAGCTGGCTGTTCGCCACCGGCGTGCAGCTTGCCTTGCCTTTGCTGGCCCTGGCGCTGCTGGTGCAACTGGCGTTCGGTATCGTGGCCCGCACTACGCCGGGACTGGACATGGTGTCGGTCGGGCTTGGTGTGGCGGCATTGGGTCTGGTGGCCATCTGGATTGCCGCGGTGCCGCTGCTGGCGCACGGCGTCGGCCTGGGCATCGAGCAACTCACGGGCTGGCTGGGCAGGCTCAGGTGAGGGGAGCCGCGGACAGGGTGTCCCGACGCGCTCTGCCTACCTGCTATAACGTCAACCTGAAACAAGCCTGGAGTCTGATGCCGTGACCGAGAACCCGATCTCCGATGCCCTGGTCCTGTTTGGTGCCACGGGCGACCTTGCCCGGCGCAAGATCTTCCCCGCGCTGCACGACATGTTGCGGCATGGCCGCACGCTGCCGCCGATCCTGTGCGTGGCGCATTCCCCGGGGTGGGACATCGAGCGTCTGCGCGCCCACGCCCACGATGGCATTGTCAGTTTTGGCAGCGGGCTGGATGAAGCGGTGTTCCGCAATCTCGCCAGCCTGCTGACTTATGTCAACGGCGACTACGAAGATCCGGAAACGTATGTGGCGCTACGCCGCGCCCTGGAGCACCGGAAACATCCGCTCCATTACTTCGCCATCCCGCCGGCCATGTTTCCCATCGTGGTACGGGGGCTGGCTGCGGCCGGCTGTACCGAGGGTGCGCGGGTCGTAGTGGAGAAACCCTTCGGACGCGATCTGGAATCGGCACGCTCGCTCAACGCGACGCTGTACGAAGCGCTGCCGGAATCCGGGATCTTCCGCATCGACCACTACCTGGGCAAGGAGGCGGTGCAGAACATCCTCTATTTCCGTTTCGCCAACTCCTTTCTCGAACCGATCTGGAACCGCAACCATATCCGGCAGATCCAGATCACCATGTCGGAGAACTTCGGCGTGGCCGGACGCGGACGCTTTTACGATTCGGTCGGGGCCATCCGCGACGTCCTGCAGAACCACCTGCTGCAGATCCTTGCCCTGCTGGCCATGGAACCGCCGCTGGGAACCAGCGCGGAAGCGGTGCGCGATGAGCAGGCCAAACTGCTCAAGGCCATCCGTCCGCTGGAACCCAGCGACATGGTTCGCGGACAATACGAGGGCTACCGGAAGGAGGAGGGCGTCGCGCGTGGATCGGACACCGAAACCTACGCAGCCGTACGGTTTTACGTGGACACCTGGCGCTGGGCCGGCGTCCCCTTCATCGTGCGGACCGGCAAGCACCTGCCGCTCACCACCACCGAGATCCGCGCCGAGTTCCAGCTTCCGCCGCAGCGCGTGTTCGCGCTGTCCGAGGCTGGGCCGTTGGCCCCGAATTACCTGCGCATGCGTTTGTCGCCCACCGTGTCCATCGCGCTGGGCGCGCGCACGAAGAATGCGGGCGACCGCATGGTCGGCCGGCCCGTCGAGCTCTACGTCTGCAACAACCACCCGGATGAAATGAGCGCCTACGAGCGCCTGCTCGGCGACGCCATGGACGGCGAGGCCATGCTGTTCGCCCGCCAGGACGCGGTGGAGGCGGCCTGGCGCGTGGTGGAACCCGTCCTGTCACATCGCGACCCGGCGTGTCTCTACGAGCCCGGCACCTGGGGACCGGCCGAGGCCGATCTGCTGCTTGCCGGCGGACGCTGGCATAACCCGCGTCCCCCCCAGAGTTAGGGTGCAAGTCCCGGCCCTGATTTAGAAAAAGCCGGGCGCGACCAGATAGATTAGAATGCGTGATTTATCGTTACATCGCCGGGAATCCGGCGCGTGTCTGAACTATATTGCGGCGGAAACAAGATGGCAGAAATGAATAGGGCCAGAGGCAGCCTGGTTGCGATAGTCACCCCCATGTCGGACGACGGCGCGCTCGATCTCGACACGCTGCGGCGCCTGATCGACTGGCATATTGCCGAGGGGTCGGACGGCATCGTCATCGTCGGCACTACCGGCGAATCGCCTACGGTCAGCTACGACGAGCATTGCCTGTTGATCCGCACGACGGTCGAGCAGGTGGCCGGACGTGTGCCGGTGATCGCCGGCACCGGCGCGAATTCGACCGCCGAAGCGATCGAACTGACCGCGTGCGCCAAGGCGGCAGGCGCGCAGGCCGGCCTGTCCGTGGTGCCCTATTACAACAAGCCGACGCAGGAAGGTCTCTACCAGCATTTCCGCAAGATCGCCGAAGCGGTCGACCTGCCGTTGATTCTCTACAATGTGCCGGGACGCACGGTGACCGACCTCTCCAACGATACGACGCTGCGTCTGGCAGACGTGCCCGGCATCGTCGGCATCAAGGACGCGACCGGCAGCATGGAGCGTGCGGCCGATCTGCTGCGTCGCGCGCCCGAAGGGTTCGCGCTGTATACCGGCGACGACGCTTCGGCGCTGCCCTTCATGCTGCTGGGCGGCCACGGCGTCATTTCGGTGACCGCCAACGTCGCGCCGAAGATGATGCACGAACTGTGCGCCGCGGCATTCGCCGGGAACCTGGCGCGCGCGCGCGAACTCAATAATGCGCTGCTGCCCCTGCACAGCAAACTGTTTGTCGAGGCCAACCCGATTCCGGTCAAGTGGGCGTGCGCGGAGCTGGGGCTGATTTCGCCTGCCCTGCGCCTGCCTCTGACCCCGTTGTCTGCCGGACTGCATGACACGGTGCGCGACGCGCTGCGTCACGCCAGATTGATCTAGCACGGTGCGATGCGCCGTGCCGCTTTGATTCAAGCCTTCGTTTAGGACATCTTTTATATGCGTTTATTGCCCCTGTTTGTGATGGTTGCCGTGGCCCTGTCGGGGTGTGGCATCGTGGAATCCAAGAAGATCGATTACAAGTCGGCCGGCAAGCTGCCGACGCTGGAAGTGCCGCCCGATCTGGTGGCGCCGACGGCGGATAACCGTTATGCGATTCCCGACAGCCAGGGCAGTGGCACGGCCACGTTGTCGGCCTACAGCCAGGAGCGCAAGACGACACCGAGCAGCGCGCAGACCCTGCTGCCCACCGAAGAGAAAGCCCACATCGAACGCGCCGGCAGTCAGCGCTGGCTGGTGGTGCAGGCCACCCCGCAGCAAGTGTGGCCAGTGATCAAGGATTTCTGGCAGGAGAACGGTTTCATCATCAACATGGAATCGCCCGAAACCGGCATCATCGAAACCGACTGGGCGGAAAATCGGGCCAAGATCCCGCAGGACGTGATCCGCCGCACGATCGGAAAAGTATTCGACGGCCTGTATTCCACCGCCGAGCGCGACAAGTTCCGCACGCGGATCGAAACCGGCAAGAGCGGCACCGAAATCTACGTCAGCCATCGCGGCATGAAGGAAGTCTACGCCACCGAGGCCAAGGACAAGACCGTATGGGAGCCGCGCCAGCCCGACCCCGAACTCGAGGCCGAGATGCTGCGCCGCCTGATGCTGCGCTTCGGCGTGGAGAAGAGCCGCGTCGATGCGCAGCTGGCCAAACAGCAGGCGCCGGAGATGGCGCGCATCGTCAAGCAAGCCGGCGTCCCGGTCCTGGAAATGGATGAAGGCTTCGACCGCGCCTGGCGTCGTGTCGGCCTCGCGCTCGACCGCGTCGGCTTCGCCGTGGAGGACCGTGACCGCTCCAAGGGCATCTACTACGTGCGCTACATCGACCCCGGTATCGACAACGCCAGCAAGCGCGACGAAGGCATGTTCGCCAAGCTCGCCTTCTGGCGCAGCAAGAAGACGCAGACCTCGCCGCAACTGCAAATCGTGGTCAGCGAAGCGGGTGAGAAGAGCCGGGTTGGCGTCACTGGCACCGATGGCAAGGCAGCCGACATCGACACGCAGAATCGCATCATCAAGCTGTTGCACAACGAGTTGAAGTGACGCAGGGACGGGCGTGATGCGGTTTGCCAGCCTCGGCAGCGGCAGCGAAGGCAACGGTCTGGTGGTCGAGGCCGGCTCCACCCGGGTGTTGATGGACTGCGGTTTCGGGCTGGCCGACAGCATTGCGCGGCTGGCACGGCTCAAGCTGGAGGTCGCGGATCTGGCGGGCATCGTCGTGACCCACGAGCACAGCGACCATATCGGCGGGGTGGGCCGGTTGGCGCGCAAGCACAAATTGCCGGTGTGGCTGACCGCCGGCACGCTGGCCATGGCGCAGGACCTCGACGGCGTGACGGTGCGGGTGATCGATAGCCATGCGGCATTCGCGGTGGACGATCTGGAAATCCAGCCGTTTCCCGTGCCGCACGATGCGCGGGAACCGGTGCAGTATGTGTTCGGCGACGGCAGCCGCCGTCTGGGCGTGCTGACCGATACCGGCTGCAGCACGCCGCATATCGAGGCCATGCTGGCCGGCGTGGACGCGTTGGTGCTGGAATGCAATCATGACGCCGCGATGCTGGAAAACGGGCCGTATCCCGTAAGCCTCAAGCGCCGTGTGGGCGGGCGTTTCGGTCATCTGGAAAACGGCCAGTCGGCGGCCTTGCTGGACAAGCTGAAGCACGGCGGGTTGCAATGTGTGATGGCCGCACACGTCTCGCGCAAGAACAACACGGCCGCCCTGGCACAACGCGCACTGGCCCAGGTGCTGGATTGCGCGGATGGCGACGTGCGTGTGGCCTGCCAGACGGCAGGTTTCGACTGGATCCGGATGTAGCCGGCCAGAATTTAACCGAACCAGAGTATTCACTGGACAGATTTTGACGACTTTTGCTGAACTCGGGCTGGCGCCCGACATCCTGCGTGCCCTCGACGAAATGGGCTACGCGACCCCGACCCCGATCCAGGCGCAGGTGATTCCCCTGGCGCTGCAGGGCGGCGACATTCTCGGTGCCGCGCAGACCGGCACCGGCAAGACGGCGGCTTTTGCGCTGCCGTTGATCCAGCGCCTGCTGCCATTCGCCAACAACGGCACCTCGCCGGCCAAACACCCGATCCGCGCGTTGATCCTCACCCCTACACGCGAGCTCGCGATCCAGGTCGAGGAGGCCGTGCAGGCCTATACCAAGCACGTGCCGCTGCGTTCGCTGGTGGTGTATGGCGGCGTCAACATCAACACGCAGATCCCGATCCTGAAAACCGGCGTCGAGATACTGGTGGCGACGCCCGGTCGTTTGCTCGATCACGTGCAGAACAAGACGCTGTCGCTCTCCCAGGTCAATACCCTGGTGCTCGACGAAGCCGACCGCATGCTCGACATGGGTTTCATGCCCGACCTCAAGCGCATCGTCGCCCTGTTGCCGATGCAGCGGGTGAACATGATGTTCTCGGCGACCTTCCCGGAGGAAATCCGCAGGCTGGCCGACAGTATCCTCAATAGTCCGACCTTCATCGAGGTGGCGCGTAACGAGACGGCCGTGACGGTCACCCAGGTGGTGCATCCGGTGCACCACGAACGCAAGCGGCAGTTGCTGGCACACCTGATCAAGAGCCGCGATCTGCGGCAGGTGCTCGTGTTCACGGGGACGAAACTGGGCTGCAACCGGCTCGCCAACGAACTCAACAAGGCTGGCATCCATGCCGATGCCATCCACGGCGACAAGACCCAGCAGGAGCGCATCAAGGCGCTCGACGCCTTCAAGGCCGGCACCATCCGCGTGCTGGTGGCCACCGACGTCGCCGCCCGTGGCATCGACATCGAGGCGCTGCCTTTCGTCGTCAACTACGACCTGCCGCACAACGCCGAGGACTATGTGCACCGCATCGGCCGCACCGGCCGCGCCGGCGCCCTGGGCGAGGCGATCTCGCTGGTGAGTGAATCGGAGACGCGTTATCTCCGGGACATCGAAAAACTCATCGGCAGCACGCTGCCGCCGGTGATCGTTCCCGGCTTCGAACCGGGCGCGGCCGATGTGCTGGCCTTCCAGTCGCGCGCGCCGCGGCCGGAGCGACACGGCGAACGTGAGCGCGAACGCAGTGTCCCGCGCAGCAAACCCGCCACCGCGCGCGATGCCTTGTTCGACGCGCCGTATGTGCCGAGCGATGTGTCGCGTACCGACAGTGCGCCTGCCCTGACGCGGCCGACGGCCAAGAAGCAGGTGGCGGCGCTGTTCCGCAGCCCGGTCAAACCTGATTCCGCCGGGCAGTGAGCTGGGACATCCTGCTGTTGGGGTTGTTGGGTGTGGCCGGCTGGTATTGGTATGCCGGCATGCATGTGCGCGAACAGGCCATTGTAGTGGGGCGCCGTGCCTGCGGCGAGGCCGGGGTGCAGTTCCTGGACGAGAGTGTGGCCCTGAGCCGGACCCGCTTCGCACGCAACGGCAGCGGCCAGTTGCAATTCCAGCGCGATTATCGCTTCGAGTTTTCCGATACGGGGAATAACCGCCGCCCCGGCATCGTCCGCATGCTCGGCAATCGCGTCGAATGGATCGGACTCGATGGGGAATGGCAGCAGGGCCACGTGGCCAGCGTCAGCCGGCTGGTCGAATGATCGGGGCGGCCACGCCGTCCCGTTGCACGGCGCGGTCGTGCAGTCGTTTTATTCCTGCTCGATTTCGAGGATTGCCAGGCTGATCTGCTGGCCCAGATTGGTGTCCCACTCCGCCCAGTCCTGGTAGGCCTTGAGCTTCTCGGCGATGACCGGTTTCATTTCGTAATCGCTCTTGCCTTCGTCGTACATGCGACGCACTTCGGACATCAGTGTGGCGAAATAGGCTTTCTGGTCTTCGACGAATTTGCGATCACCAGTCTTGCCATGGCCCGGAACGTAGAGGGCCATGTTGAGGGCAAGCGCCCGGTCGGTCGCCTTCATCACGCCCTTGAACGTGCCGTCGCGCAGGTTCATCACCTGACTGTTCAGCACGTTGTCCGCGGTGAACAGGATGTGGTCTTCAACCATCTCGATCATCAGGTCGGTCTTGCTGTGCGCGTCGGTCGACGAGTGGATGCGGAAGGTCTTGCCGCCGATCTTGAATGCCTGGCCGTCGGCTGCCTCGACGGTGGGGATCTTGGCTCGGGTGCCGTCGGTGTAACCGCCGGTCATGTCCGACATCAATTTGATCCAGAAGGCGTCGGCCCCGTTCCTGGCCAGCTTGATCATGTCTGGGTGAGCGATGAACGTCGCCTTGGGCCAGGCTTCCAGGATCGCCTGGTTGCCGAGCCAGTGATCGCCGTGGACGTGGGTGTCGAATACGTGAGTGACCGGTTTGTCGGTCGTCTTGCGGATCTGCTCCACCACCATGCGGCCGACTTGCACGCTGGAGCCCGGATCGATGACCACGACACCTTCATTCGTGACGATCCAGGCCGGATTGTTCATGAAGCTCTGGTTGGCTGCGGAGGGCACGCCTTGCGGGCCGTGGATGACGTAGGTCCCTGCCGCGATCTGCTGAGGCGGGTAGGGACGGACGACATCATCGGGCCCGGCCATCGCCGAGGTGCTGAAAATCAGGGCAGCGAGCAGGGACAGGGTACGCATGGGAAGTTCTCCAGTCGGGTGAATTGATAAACATACACAGAACAGGGGATGGGTTTAATGGTCGAATCGGCCTACCACCACTTTTCGAAAATGATGCGGTTCATCGGCACGCCCAGGTCATGCAGCAGGGTGCTCATGTCCTCGACCATGCCCTTGGGGCCGCATAAGTAATACAGCGTGTCGTCCGGCACTTCGAGCGCATGCAACTTGACCGGGTCGATGCGGCCGGTAAGGCCGCTCCAGTCCGGATCGGGCTGGGTCACGGTGATGCTCACGTGGAGGTTGTCATGCTTGCGGGCCGTCACCTCGAGTTCGTCGCGGAAAAGGATTTCGCGGCTGTCCGACACGCTGTAGACCAGATGCGCACAGGTCGACAGGGCTGCGTCGCGCACATGGCGGAAGATGGACAGCAGCGGCGTGACACCGACCCCGCCGCCTATCAGCACCACGTTGTCGCTCATCTCGGGCAGGTAGACGAACGGTCCCTGGCCCTGGCTCACGCGCACGCTGTCGCCGACCCGGGCACGCTCGTGCACCCAGCGCGCCACGGGATGGCGCGCGCTGGCCTTGATCGCCAATTCGATCGCACCCTGATGGATAGGCGAGGTGGTGATGGAATAGCCCGAGGTGTGCGTCGTGCCGTCGATGTCGATGCTGAGATCCACCCATTGCCCCGGCAGAAATCGGAAGCCGGCGTCGGGAAGGGCTAGGCGGAGGCTGTGGATGCTGGGCGTGACGGGAGTGATCGCCGCAATCCGGGCGTCAAAAATATGCAAGGCTCAATCCTGTTTCTTCTGGAACGTCAGCGACGCCGAGTTGATGCAGTAGCGCGTACCTGTGGGCGCGGGGCCGTCGGGGAAAACGTGCCCCAGATGCGAACCGCAGCGGCGGCACAGTGCCTCGGCACGTACCATGCCGTAGCTGGTGTCGGTTTTTTCGGCAACCGCGTCGGCGTTCAGGGGCTGATAAAAACTGGGCCAACCGGTGCCCGAGTCGAATTTGGTTACCGATGAAAACAGCGGTTCGTCGCAGGCCGCGCAGCGGTATTCGCCATTCTCGTGATGGTCCCAGTATTGGCCGGTAAACGCCCGTTCGGTCCCGTGTTCGCGCAAGATGCGGTACTGCTCGGGGCTCAGTTCGGCGCGCCATTCGGCGTCGGTTTTGGTTTTATCAAAGCTCATGGTCTTCTCCGTCAGATTAAAGAGTGTATACGAGGTTGACAGCGTCATCGCAGCGGGTTTAATCTTCGTTCAGGTATTAGACTTAGTCTAAAAACCGGATTTCACCCAGCGGCTGGCCTGCTATAAATATGAGGCGTGGCACATTGCTGCAGGGTGAAAATATCAATGCTGCAAAGCATGTCTATGTAAACCAAGGAGATCAGGTTATGCAACTCAAAGGTTCGAAAACCGAAGACCATCTGAAAGCCGCCTTTGCCGGCGAATCGCAGGCCAACCGCCGCTACCTCTATTTCGCAGCCAAGGCTGACGTGGAAGGCTACAACGACGTCGCTGCCGTGTTCCGCTCCACCGCAGAAGGCGAAACCGGCCATGCGCACGGCCATCTGGAATATCTGGAGAAATGCGGCGATCCCGCCACCGGCATGGCGTTCGGCCCTACCGCCGACAACCTGAAGACGGCGATTGCCGGCGAAACCCACGAGTACACCGACATGTATCCCGGCATGGCCAAGGATGCACGTTCGGAAGGTTTCGACGAAATCGCCGACTGGTTCGAGACCCTGGCCAAGGCCGAGCGCTCGCACGCCAACAAGTTCCAGAAGACCCTGGACACCCTGGGCGCCTAATTTCGCCCAGGCAAAAAGCGGGTCGGGTTCGGCCCGCTTTTTTTTGAATCTATAGTTGAATTTATACCAAGTCTAAACTGGAGTTCGCATGAGTACACGCGAAGGCAATCTCGAAGCCCCCACTCGTCATCCGCTCGACTGGAAAAACCCGGATTTCTTCAACGAGGAGAAGCTCAACCATGAGCTTGAGCGGATTTTCGACATTTGCCATGGCTGCCGCCGCTGTGTGTCGCTATGCACCGCATTTCCCACGTTGTTCGATCTGGTGGATGAATCCTCGACGATGGAGGTGGACGGTGTCGCCAAGGCCGACTACTGGAAAGTGGTCGACGAGTGCTACCTGTGCGACCTCTGCTACATGACGAAATGTCCTTATGTACCACCGCATCCGTGGAACCTCGATTTCCCGCATACCATGCTGCGCGCCAAGGCGATCAAGTTCAAGAAGGGCGGTGCGACTTTCCGCGACAAGCTCCTGTCCAGCACCGACGCGATGGGCAAGCTCGCCTCGATTCCGGTGGTGGTCCAGGCAGTGAATGCCAGCCTGAAGAACAAGCCGATCCGCAAGCTGGTCGACAGCGTGCTGCACATTCACCCCGATCGCGTCCTGCCCGAATACGACAGCGCGAAATTCCGTTCCACCGCGAAACCGCGCAGCGATTTCGCGGTGAAGGCCGGTGAGAGAACGCCTGGCAAAGTGGCGATCTATGCGACCTGCTACGTCAACTACAATGAACCCGGTATCGGCCACGATCTGCTGAAACTGCTGGCGCACAATGAAATTCCCGCCGTGCTGGTCGAGAAGGAAGCCTGCTGCGGCATGCCCAAGCTGGAACTGGGCGATCTCGATGCCGTCGAAAAGCTCAAGGAAACGAACATCCCGCATCTGGTCAAACTCGCCCGAGACGGCTATGCGATCCTGACCGCGGTGCCCTCGTGCACCCTGATGTACAAGCAGGAACTGCCGCTGATGTTCCCGCACGATGCCGACGTGCAAGCGGTGAAGGAAGCAATGTGGGATCCGTTCGAGTACCTGATGGCGCGCAACGTCGACGGCCTGCTGAAGACCGATTTCAAGGACCCGCTCGGCAAGGTGGCCTATCACGTGCCGTGCCACCAGCGCGTGCAGAACATCGGCAACAAGACGCGCGACGCGCTGCAGCTGGCCGGCGCCAAGGTGACGATGGTCGAGCGTTGCTCGGGCCACGACGGCACCTGGGGCGTGAAGAGCGAGTATTTCGACAAGTCGATGAAGATCGGCAAGCCGGTGTTTCGCCAGATGGCCGAGCCGCAGCCCGATTACGTGAGTTCCGACTGCGCGATTGCCGCGCGTCATATCCTGCAGGGCATGGGCGATTCCACTGCGCAGAAACAGCACCCGATCACGCTGCTGCGCATCGCCTATGGCCTGGAATGAATCGTTGTTTGCAAGGAGTAGAACATGCCGCTGATTACCCGTGACAGCCTGCTGACCCTGGAAGGGTATGCCAAGGTACGTCCCGAAATGCGCGCCGAGGTCATGGCGCACAAGAAGAACCGCATGGTCGAGCTGGGCGATCACGTTACGCTGATTTTCGAGGACGAGAAGACCATGCGCTACCAGATCCAGGAAATGCTGCGCGCCGAGCGCACCTTCGAGGAAGCCGGCATCCAGGACGAGCTCGACGCCTACAACCCGCTGGTCCCGGATGGCACCAACTGGAAGGCGACCATGATGATCCAGTACTCCGATCCGGACGAGCGCAAGCTTGCGCTGGCGAATCTGAAGGGCATCGAGGATCGCGTCTGGGTACAGGTGGCCGACCTGCCGCGCGTGTATGCCATCGCCGACGAGGATCTGGAACGCGAGAACGAGGAGAAGACGTCGTCGGTGCATTTCCTGCGCTTCGAGCTTGATCCCACCTCGATTTCGGCCGCCAAATCGGGGGCGCCCATCCGCATGGGCATCGATCTCGAGGCCTACCGCGTGGAATCCATGACGCTGGCCGACAACACTCGGGCTGCATTGACGGTCGATTTGTCCTAGATTCATAGTCAGGCGGGAAAACAATACGACAACGCGCCGCCATCCTTTGAGGAGGTGTGATGCTGGATCAATTGCTGGTTCATCAGGTACGACGGCGGGTGGAGGCATCCGGCCTGCCGTTCGTGGTTGAATTGTGGAATGGCGAACGGGTCGGTGCCGCTACCGATGCGGCAGTTCGCGTGAAGTTGCATCAGGTTGCCAGTCTCAAGGCCATGGCTCACCCCAGTTTGGGCTCGCTGGCACGGGCTTATGTCGAGGGCAACCTCGATCTGGAGGGCGATGTCCGTGACATCCTCGCGCTCGGCGACCGCCTGTGCAATGCGGGTGACTGTTCGCCGAAAACCGGATCGGACGGCTGGAAGTGGTGGCGTCACACGCGCAGCAAGGATCGCAAGAACATCCAGTACCACTACGACGTGTCCAACGATTTCTACGGCTTGTGGCTGGATACCCGACGCGTCTATTCCTGTGCCTATTTCAGAACCCCGGACATGAGCCTGGACGACGCACAGATGGCCAAGCTCGATCATATCTGCCGCAAGCTCGGCCTCCAGCCCGACGAGCAGTTCCTCGACATCGGCTGTGGCTGGGGCGGCCTGATCCTGCACGCGGCGGAGCGTTATGGCGTGCGTGCGGTCGGCATCACCCTGTCGGACGACCAGCATGCCTATGTCAGCGAACAGATCGCCGAACGCGGCCTGACCGGCCGGGTCGAGGTGCGTCGGATGGATTACCGCGACGTGCCGGAGCATGGCGGCTACGACAAGATCGCCAGCGTCGGCATGTTCGAGCATGTCGGCCGTCCCAACCTGCGCACGTATTTCGACAAAATCCATGCGCTGTTGAAGCCGGGCGGGCTGGTGCTCAACCACGGGATTACCACGTCTGAACCCGAGGCCAACAGCGGCCTCGGCAGCGGCATTTCCGAGTTCATCGAGGACTATGTCTTCCCGGGCGGCGAACTGGTCCATGCCTCCGAGGTGCTGCGCGCCGCGGCAGGCAGCGGCCTCGAATGCCTCGACGCCGAGAACCTGCGCCCCCATTACGGCAAGACCCTGTGGCACTGGGTGACCCGGCTGGAGAAACATGCTGACGAGGCCCGCCACCTGATCGGCGAACAGAAATACCGTATCTGGCGCATTTACATGGCAGGTTCGGCTTATGCCTTCGACCATGGCTGGATGGAGCTGTGGCAGGTACTGGCGGGCAAGGCCGTCGACGGTACGCAGCCGCGCTATCCGTTCAAGCGGGATTTCATCTACCGCGATACCTGATCGCTTGGCCCGAGCGGATGAGTCGCCCCCGCACAGACCTCAAGCATTCAGTCAACCGGAGTCTCGCCACGAATAATATGAATCCGCGCCCCATACGCCAGCTCGTCCCGGCTTTCGAGGTCACTGAGGGGGCCGGGGTGACCGTCCACCGCAGCATCGGCACGCCCGCGCTACGGAACCTGGATCCGTTCCTGATGCTGGATCATTTCAGCAGCGACAATCCGGACGAATACATTGCGGGTTTTCCGGATCATCCGCATCGCGGTTTCATCACCTTCACCTATATGCTCGACGGCCACATGGAGCATCGCGACAGCATGGGCAACCGGGGCGATCTCAAGGCCGGCGGCGTGCAATGGATGAAAGCGGCCAGCGGGGTCATCCACTCCGAGATGCCGCAGCAGACCAACGGCCTGATGCGCGGCTTCCAGTTGTGGATCAATCTGCCGGCACGCGAAAAAATGTCGGCGCCGGCCTATCAGGAATTCTCTGCAGCGGCCATCCCGGAGGTGGCGCTGGACGGTGCCCGTACGCGCGTGCTTGCCGGTGAACTCAACGGCATGCGCGGCGTCATCGACGATCCGTCTACCGACGTCCGCTACCTCGACGTCACCCTGGCGGCCGATGCGCGTTTTACCTTGCCATTGAGCGACACGCACAATGCCTTTGTCTATGTCTTCGAGGGCAGCGCCCGGTTGGCCGGCGAGGATCTGGCGACGCATACCCTGGCGGTGCTGGGTTCGGGCGATACCGTGGATATCCAGGCAGGCGCCGCGGGCGCGCGCTTCATTCTGGTGGCCGGCCGGCCGATCGGCGAACCGATAGTGCAGTACGGGCCCTTCGTCATGAACACCCGTCCCGAGATCGAACAGGCCTTTGCAGACTACCAAGCGGGCCGTTTGGTGCAAGCCAGGGCGACGATGACGGGGCATTGACGATAGCATTGACGGTAGGATGGCCGGGTGAGCAAACGCGAATCGATATCCGGCGAGCAACCTGACTTCCAGGGTTTGGCATCCTCCTTTGCCGCCGAGCGCCTGAGGACAGAGGGGCCGAACGCATTGCCCTCCGACGGGTCTAGCGGCATGGCATGCGTCGTGTTCGAAGTGATCCGGGAGCCGATGTTTCTGTTGCTCCTCGCTGCGGCGGCGATCTACCTGGTGCTAGGCGACCTGCATGAAGCCCTGGTACTGCTGTTCTTCGTTTGCGTAGTGATGGGCATCACGCTCTATCAGTCGCACAAGACTGAACGCGTCCTGCAGGCCCTGCGCGACCTGACCAGTCCCCGTGCCCTAGTGCTGCGCGATGGCGAGAAGCAGCGTATCGCCGGCAACGAGGTGGTGCGCGGCGATATCCTCATGCTGACTGAAGGAGACCGCGTGCCAGCAGACGCATACCTCCTGATGTGTAGCGGCCTGCAGGTGGACGAATCACTGCTGACCGGCGAAGCGGTACCGGTGCGAAAGACGGTGGGCGTGGGGGCGGTGGTCACGGCGCACCCGGGCGGCGACGATTTGCCGATGGTGTATTCCGGCACGCTGGTGGTGCAGGGCCAGGGCATCGCCCGAGTGACGGCGACCGGGTCGCGCACGGAAATCGGCAGGATCGGCAAGTCTCTGCAGGTCCTGCGCCCCGAGCCGAGTCCAATGCAGAGCCAAGTGCGCCGCATGATGTGGATTTTTGCGCTGCTCGGCATCCTGTTGTGCGCCGCGGTTGTCGTCCTGTATGGCCTGACGCGTGGGGCTTGGCTCGACGCCCTACTTGCGGGAATCACGCTCGCGATTTCGCTGCTGCCGCAGGAATTTCTGGTGGTGCTCACGGTCTTCCTCGCACTGGGCGCGTGGCGCATTTCGCGCAGCCACGTGCTGACGCGTCGTATTCCGGCGCTGGAGACGCTCGGCGCCGCCACGATCCTATGCGTGGACAAGACTGGCACCATTACCGAGAACCGCATGACGGTGACGCAGCTGGTGACGCGCGACGCGCGCCTTGCGGTCGGCGACGGGCAGGAGAATTCGCTCCCGGAAGCCTTCCATGAACTGGTCGAATTCAGTGTGCTGGCCAGCATGGTCGATCCGTTCGATCCGATGGAGAAAGCTTTCCGCCATCTCGCCGACCACTATCTGGCGGGGACCGAGCATCTGCACGACGACTGGACGCTGGTCCAGCACTACCCCCTGAGCTGCGATATGCTCGCCATGTCGCATGGCTGGCAAGCGACCCGGCGCGACGAATACGTGGTCGCCGCCAAGGGGGCGCCGGAGGCCATTGCCGATCTGTGCCACCTATCCGCGGCGGAAATCGTGGCCATCTCCGAGGAAACGGATCGTCTGGCTAGGCAGGGTCTGCGCATCCTGGCCATTGCCAGGGCGACGTTCAGGGGCACGGCCTGGCCGCCGCAGCAGCACGATTTTCCCTTCGTTTTTCTCGGCATGATCGCGCTGGCCGACCCCGTGCGCCCGCGCGTGCCGGAGGCGATCCGCGTGGCGCGCCGGGCCGGGATGAGGGTAGCGATGATCACCGGCGACTACCCGGGTACTGCCGAAGCGGTTGCTCGAGAGGCGGGCATCGAACTTGGCGGCGGCATTCTTACCGGCTCGGAGATCGACGCGCTCGACGACGCGTCCTTGCAGCAACGCCTCAGGGTCGCCCATGTGTTTGCGCGTGTGACGCCGGAACAGAAGCTGCGCCTGGTGCAAGCCTTCAAGGCCCGCGGCGAAGTGGTGGCGATGACCGGGGATGGCGTGAACGATGCACCGGCGCTCAAGGCCGCACACATCGGCATCGCCATGGGCGGGCGCGGCACCGATGTGGCGCGCGAGGCGTCCTCGCTGGTCCTGCTGGACGACGACTTTGCCACCATTGTCGATGCCATCCGTCTGGGGCGGCGCATCTTCGACAATTTGCACAAGGCGATGGCCTACATTCTCGCCGTGCATGTGCCGATTGCCGGCATGGCGCTGTTGCCGCTACTGTTCGGTCTGCCGCTGGTGCTCGCGCCGGTGCATATCATTTTCCTCGAGCTCATTATCGATCCGGCGTGCTCCATCGTGTTCGAAGCTGAGCCAGAGGAGGCGGGCGCCATGGATAGGCCGCCGCGCCGACCGGATGCTCCCCTGTTCAGTATGCGTACCTTGCTACTGTCGCTGTTGCAGGGCGCGACCGTGTTTCTCGCCGTGGCTGCGGTGTATGCCCTGTCGCTGCAGCGCGGGCAAGGCGCCGATGAGGCACGTGCTCTGACGTTTGCCACGCTGGTAATCGGCAATCTTGGGCTGATTCTCGTCAACCGCTCCTGGTCGAGCACGCTGCTGGCCTCGCTGCGTATCCAGAATCCCGCCTTGTGGCGGGTGATTGGCGGCACGCTTGGCTTTCTGGCATGCGTGCTCTACGTACCTGGTCTGCGCGACGTGTTCGGCTTTGCGTATCTGCATGCGGGCGATGTGTTGCTGGCTTTCGTGGCAAGCGCGATGGGTGTCGCCTGGTTCGAACTGTTCAAGTGGGCAAAGGGAAAGCGCGTGACGGGTGCGCGCGCCTGACAACTGGAGTCTCGGGAGACGCATGGAAGGGAGAATGGCGTTGATACTTGCCGATATCCTGGTGGTGGTGCATCTGCTGTTCGTTGCGTTCGTCATGGCAGGCGGCTTCCTGCTGGCGCGCTGGCCCAGGTTGCTGGCGTTGCAACTGCCCGCTGTCACCTGGGCTGCGTACATCGAGCTGAGCGGCGGAATCTGTCCGCTGACGCCCCTTGAAAATCATTTTCGCACGCTCGGTGGGGGCAGTGCCTACAGCGATGATTTCGTCGAACACTACCTGTTGCCGGTCCTGTATCCGGAGAATCTCAGCATGCCACTGCAGCAGGTATTGGCCGGGCTGGTCGTGCTGGTTAACCTGTTTGCTTACAATTGGGCGTACCGGGCGCGGAGACGGAAACAGGCTGAGTGACCGCTGGGCGCGGGCCTGTGCATCGAGTGCAATGGCGGGTCAGCGATCCAGTTCCTGGTCGGCCAGGGAAATCGGATCTTCCTTCGGCTCCAGATGCGTGGTGATGTGGGCGTATGGGATGGCTTGCCGGATATCGGCTTCGATGCGTTCCGACCAGTCGTGTCCTTGCTGGACCGACCATGTACCTGGCACCAGCAGGTGGAAGGAGATGAAGGCACGAGTACCCGCCTGGCGTGTGCGCAGGGCATGGAATTCCAGTTCCTGCCGACGATAGCGATCCAGAATCTCTTCGATCGCCCGGATGTCCGCCTCCAGGATGGATACATCCATCAGGCCGGCGGCGGAGCGCTGCAGCAGTTGCCATCCGGTCCACACGATGTTCAATGCTACCAGCAGCGCGATCACCGGATCGAGCCATAGCCAGCCGCTCACCCAGACCAGCCCGACCCCTGCGATGACGCCCACGGAGGTCCAGACGTCAGTAAGCAGGTGGTGGGCGTCGGCCTCCAGGGTGATGGATTTGTATTTGCGGCCGACCCCCATGAGGATGCGCGAGGTAACGAGATTGATGATCGACGCGACCACCGAGACCCCAAGACCGATGCCCACCGCTGCGAGCGGCTGCGGATTGAGCAGGCGCTCGATGGCGGCATAGGCGATGCCGACCGCAGCGAGCAGGATGAGAAAGCCTTCGAAGGCGCTGGAAAAGTACTCCGCCTTGCCATGCCCGTGCGCATGATTGTCGTCCGCCGGCAGTGAGGCGAGCGACAGCATGGCGAGCGCCATCATTGCACCGGCCAGGTTGACGAAGGATTCGAGCGCGTCGGAGAGTAGACCGACCGAACCGGTGAGCCACCAGGCCCAACCCTTGAGCAGGATGGTGGCGAGGGCTGCCGCGATGGAAAGCCAAGCGTAACGTTTGAGTGCGGGAGGTAACATCTCGATCTTCCCGAGGAGCGATTGAAGTGTGCCGGATTGTATCCCAGCGCGGACCGGCTATTCCCGGAAGCATGCCCATGCCGTGTATGCAAACGTGTTCATTCACAGTTCGGAGGCGCGTGTCCTATAGGCTATGGTTAAGCATGATTGCCATGGAGATGCCCCGATGCCGAGCACGCTCAACGATGCGATTCAACGGCGTTATGCCTGCCACGAATTTGCCAAGGGCAAGCCTGTATCGGCGGACGAACTGGCCTGGGTGCTGGAAGCGGGCCGGCTGGCACCTTCGGCATTCGGCCTGGAACCCTGGCGCTTCATCGCCGTGACCGACGAGGCAGGCCGGGCCGCGGTTGCGCAGGCCTGCTACGACCAGCCTGCAGCGACGACGGCCGCGGCGCTGGTCGTGATCGTGGCGCTGGTTGCAGCGCTCAAACCGGATTCGGACTATGTGCGGGCACGTTTCACAGCGGAAGCCCGGGGCCAGGATCCTGAACCGATTTATTCTGCCTATCGGTCGCTCTATCGTGCCGAGTCCATGGCGGAGTGGGCGCAGGGGCAGTGCAATTTTGCGGCCGCGCAGATGCTGTTGCAGGCGGCGCATATGGGTCTGGGAAGTTGTCCGATCGGCGGGTATGACGCAACCGCGCTGGCAACCGCTGTCGCCCTGCCAGCGGGCGAGGTGCCTGCCCTGGTCATCGCCCTGGGCCAGTGCGGCTATGCCGCCCCAGAACGCATCCGCAAGCCGCTCGTCTGATCCCGCGTCCTTGCGCATTGCCGCGACGGTGGGCATCTTTCTTGAAGACATCCCGCTGTCGAAGCAATAAAATGCCGGGCATGAAAATCCTGCTTGCTCTGCTCCTGTGCCTGCCGTTTACCGCCCATGCCGAATGGCTGGATTTCGATCACGAGTTCGATCAGGACAAGCCCTGGGTCGAAGTGACGGCCCAGTTGCCGCCCTATCCCAAGCCCGGCAACCTCATCCCGTTCGATGTCTCGTCGGCGACTCGCAACAAGTTTTTTGTCGATTCCGATTCGATCAGCGTCGGTTCCGACAAGGTGGTGCGCTACACCGTGGTGATCGAAGCTGCCGGCGGGGCGAAGAACGTTTCGTACGAAGGACTGCGCTGCGAAACCGGCGAGCGCCGCCTGTATGCCTATGGCCACGCCGACGGTAGCTGGTCGAAGGCGCGCAACGCCCAATGGCAAAGCATCCGGGTGCGTTCGTTGTTGTCGTATCACAAGGCCCTGTACGAGGATTATTTCTGCCCCGACGGCATCAACGTCCGCAATGCCAAGGAGGCTGTGGAAAGACTGCGGCGCAGGGTGAACTGATGCAGTCCGTGGTGAAGCACGCGCGGCGCATCGTCGTCAAGGTCGGTTCCAGTCTGGTCACTGCAGAAGGGCGCGGTCTCGACCACGCCGCGCTGTCGCGCTGGGCCGAACAGATCGCCGCGCTGACCGCGCAGGGCAAGGAAGTGGTGCTAGTGTCGTCGGGCGCGATCGCGGAGGGCATCGCACGATTGGGCTGGAAGAAGCGTCCGAAGGCCGTCAACGAATTGCAGGCCGCCGCCGCCGTGGGGCAGATGGGACTGGTTCAGGCATACGAATCGATCTTTCGCACGCACGATCTCCATGCCGCCCAGGTACTGCTCACGCACGAAGACCTGGCCGACCGCACGCGCTACCTTAATGCACGCTCGACCCTGCGCACTTTGCTGGAATTGAGAGTGGTGCCGATCATCAACGAGAACGACACCGTCGCCACCGACGAAATCCGCCTCGGCGACAATGACACGCTCGGCGCGCTGGTGACCAATCTGATCGAAGCCGACTGCCTCGTCATCCTCACCGACCAGTCCGGTCTCTATACCGCCGACCCGCGCAAGCATCCCGACGCCACCCTGGTGATGGACGCCCACGCCGGCGACCCCGACCTCGAGCGCATGGCGGGAGGAGCGGGCAGCAGCGTCGGCACCGGCGGCATGCTGACCAAGATCCTCGCCGCCAAGCGTGCGGCACGCAGCGGCGCGCATACGGTGATTTGCAGCGGACGCGAGGAAGGCGTGCTGCTGCGGCTGGCAGCAGGCGAGGCGATCGGCAGCCAGCTGGTGGCGCGGCAAGCGCCGCTTGCCGCGCGGCGTCAGTGGCTGGCCGATCATCTGCAACTGCGCGGCGGCGTGGTGCTCGACGACGGTGCGGTGCGGGCGCTGTGCGAGGGTGGCAAGAGCCTCCTGCCGGTCGGCGTGAAGGGCGTCACCGGTGAATTCGAGCGCGGCGAAGTGGTGGCGATCGTCGATATGGACGGCCACGAAATCGCACGCGGCCTGACCAATTACAGCGCTGGCGAAGCGCGCCGCATCGCCGGCAAGCCGAGCAGCGCGATAGAAGCCGAACTGGGCTACATGGACGAGCCTGAAATGATCCATCGCGACAATCTGGTGCTGCTGGCGTGACCACCACGCTGGATTTGCTGCGCCACGGCGAACCGGTTGGCGGCCGTAAATATCGCGGACAGATCGATGATCCGTTGTCGGAGAAAGGCTGGGCGCAGATGCATGCGGCCGTGGGCAACACCGCGCCCTGGACCCGCATCGTGTCGTCACCCTTGCAGCGCTGCCGTGCCTTCGCCGAAACCCTGGCTGACCGCCACGGCCTGTTGCTGACGTTGGACGAGCGGCTGGCGGAAGTCGGGTTCGGCGTATGGGAGGGGAGGTCGGCGGCCGAGATCGAGCAGGATGCGCCGGGTGCCGTGGCGCGCTTCAAGCATGATCCCGTGAATGCGCGCCCGGAAGGAGCAGAACCGCTGGCCGAATTTCTTGGCAGGGTGGCTGCTGCACTGGACGCCATTCTGGCCCGGCATCCCGACGAGCATGTGCTGCTGGTCGGACATGCCGGGGTGATCCGCATGGCATTTGCCTGGGCGCTGCATGTGCCGCTGGCACATGCCTACCGCATCGAAGTGGCGAATGCCGGGCTGACCCGTCTGCGTTTCGACGGCGATCGCGCGAGCCTGGTCTTTCACGATGGTAGTCTTGCCCCACTGTGATCCGTCGCGGCTTGATTGGTCTGTGCCTGTTGATAGCCGCGTCCTCGCAGGCCGCGCCCCTCCGTCTGCACGACGATGCCGGACTGACGCTTGAATTCAGCCGGCCGCCTCAGCGTATCGTCTCGCTGGCACCGCATCTCACCGAACTGCTGTTTGCTGTGGGCGCCGGATCGCAGGTGGTGGGCGTGGATGCTGCCAGCGATTATCCGAAAGCGGCACAGGCACTGCCGTATGTCGGCGATTTCAGCCGCATCAACTTCGAGCGCATCCTGGCGCTGAAGCCCGATCTGGTCATTGTCTGGGTGGGCGGTAACCGGGCGGCAGACATTTACCGCCTGAAACAGATGGACATCCCGGTATTGCAGACCCAGGCGGCCCGGCTCGATGACGTGGCACGCCTGTTGCGTCTGATCGGTCAGGTGAGCGGCCATGCCGGGGAAGGGGAGGCGGCGGCACGAGATTATTCCGCGCGGCTGGCGGCGCTGCGGATCCGGCCCGGCCAGGAGCCGCCGGTCGGCGTGTTCTATCAGGTATGGGACCGTCCGCTGATGACGGTGGGAGGCACGCACTGGATCACCGATGCGCTGGCGCTATGCGGTGCACGCAACGTATTTGCCGACCTGCAGGCGCTGTCGCCTGTGGTGTCGCGGGAAGCCGTGCTGCAGCGCGCGCCGGCACTGATCGTGGGCGGCACCGATGCACCCGACATGCGCCGGGTATGGCAGCGCTTCACGCGCTTGCCCGCCGTGAGAAACCAGGCTTTCGTACGGGTGGATGCGGATCGCCTGCACCGTCTCACGCCGCGCCTGATCGAAGGCGTAGCCGAATTGTGTGCGGCGGTCGAGCCTTATGTCCGGTGACGCGACTCGGTCGGCTTGCGGTTGGGGCAGTTTTCCTTGAGGCAGTCGGCGTAGATCTGCAGTGAATGGTCGTGGATGGCAAATCCGCGTTCCTTGGCGATGCGGGTTTGGCGTTTTTCGATTTCGCTGTCGTAGAACTCTTCGACTTTGCCGCACTGCAGGCAGACCAGGTGGTCGTGGTGATCGCCCTGGTTGAGCTCGAACACGGCCTTGTCGCTGTCGAAATGATGCCGCATCAGCAAGCCAGCCTGCTCGAACTGGGTCAGCACGCGGTAGACGGTGGCGAGGCCGATATCCTGGCCTTCGTCAGAGAGCAGGCGGTACACCTCCTCTGCCGTCATGTGTCGCTTGTTGCTCTGCTCGAACAAATCGAGGATTTTCAGGCGCGGCAGTGTGGCTTTGAGGCCGATGTTCTTGAGATCGGACGGATTGCTCAATGGTGTCTCCAGAACGGGAACGCGAATACGTTATGATACGTTTTTTTCCAACCGCCCAAACCTTTCCGGTTTCCTGGCTATGCGTCAATTCCTGATTTCTGCTCTGCTTTTAAGCCTGCTTGCGGGCTGTTCCAGCCTTCACATCGGTCCCCATCACATCGATGTGCAGCAGGGTAATGCGCTCGACCAGGAAAACGTCGCGCGCCTGAAGACGGGGCTGAATCGTTCTCAAGTCCGCTTTCTTCTCGGCACACCGCTGGTCGTCGATCCGTTCCGTACCGATCGCTGGGATTATGTGTACCTCTATTACAAGGCAGGAAGGCTGACCGAGCAAAAGCACATCACGCTGATCTTCGAGGGCGATACGCTGGCACGCATCGAGGGCGACTTGCCCGAGCCGGCGGCACAGTCTGCCGCCGAGCCAGAGCGGCCGACTGCATCCGTGCCTGCGGCGATGCCGGCCCCTGCTCCGACGGCGCCCGCCGAAGAGCCGGTGGCCCGGCCTGCTGCAGGTGCCGCCCAGCCAGCCCAGGCACCGACCGCGCCTGCATGGGTGGCCGCCGCACCTGCCGCGCAGGCACAGGCGGCCCGGGCCGAACCCGCACCCGAGCCGTCGGTATCCGAAACCAGCATCGTGCCCCCGTTGCCGAGCCCCAAGGATGCGCCGGCCTATGTCGATCCCCGTCCGGTTCCCGAACTGAGCCTGAAGTCCGAAACCGACGTGTCGCAGATCAAGCCGGATGCTGTGCCGCCTTTTCCCGAGCCGCATGCAGCGACGACCAGCGACGATGCGGTACTGAAATCGGTGCATGCCTGGGCCGATGCCTGGATGCAGCGTGACAGCGCCGCCTACTTTGCGGCGTATGACGCCGGCTTCGTTCCGGAGGGTGACAGCCGTACTGCCTGGGAGGCGCGCAAGCGCAAGATGCTGAGCGGAACGGGTGGCATCGAAGTGAAAATCGATTCGCCCTCGGTCGAGCGGACCGGCGAGGGGACGGCCACGGTGAATTTCAAGCAGTACTACCGCGCTGGCACGTATCACGACGCTGTCGTCAAGCAGTTGCGCATGGTCGAACGCGACGGCCGCTGGGCGATCGTGGAGGAAAAAGTGCTGTCGACCCTGAAGGATGGCCGGCCGTGAGCGTGCGGATTGCCCTTGCCGGCGTATCCGGACGGATGGGACGCGCCCTGCTCGAAGCGGTGGGGACCGATCCCGGTTGTACGCTTGGTGCTGCCATCGACCGTCCCGGCAGCCCGCTGGTCGGACAGGATGCGGGCGCCGCCTGGGGCGCAGCCAGCGGAGTACGGGTGACGGATCAGCCCGCCGCTGCCCTGCACGGGATGCATGCGCTGATCGATTTCACCCGCCCCGAGGCGACCTTTGGCTATCTCGATGCCTGCGTCGCGGCCGGCATGCCACTGGTCATCGGTACCACCGGCTTCGACGATGCCGGTAAAGCGCGGATTGCCGCGGCGGCGCAGCGGATTCCCGTAGTGTTCGCGCCCAATATGAGCGTCGGCGTGAACCTTCTGATGAAACTGGCCGAGCTTGCTGCCCAGGTGCTGCAGGACGGCTACGATATCGAGATCATCGAGGCGCATCATCGCCACAAGGTCGATGCGCCCTCCGGTACCGCACTGGGCTTGGGGCAGGCGGTTGCACGGGCGATCGGCCGCGATCTGGCCAGTTGCGCCGTCTACGGACGCGAGGGCGTCACCGGCGAGCGCGATCCCAAAACCATCGGCTTCGCCACCGTGCGTGGTGGCGATATCGTCGGCGATCACACACTGCTGTTCGCCGGCATTGGCGAGCGCGTCGAACTCACCCACAAGGCCAGCAGTCGCGCGACGTTTGCCCAGGGTGCGCTGCGTGCCGCCAAGTGGCTGCAAGGCCGCGCGCCGGGCCTGTACGACATGCGCGACGTATTGAATCTGAATTAACCGCTTTAACAGGAACGCACCATGAACGCCGTCAAGGTCTACAGCACCGGTACTTGTCCCATCTGCGTCAAGGCCAAGGCCTTTCTCGACAAGCGCGGCATCGGCTATGACGAAGTCCGCATCGATCTCGACCGCGAGGCGATGAAGGAATTCGCTGTCATCACCAACGGCGCGCGCACCGTGCCGCAGATCGTCGTCGATGGCACCTGCATCGGCGGTTTCACCGAATTGACCGAACTCGACATGGATGGCGGCCTGGATCATCTGCAGCCCTGAACGGGACGGCGCGCGCGCAGGAAAGCGTGCTTAAGCATTGAAGCCGGGTCGCGAATCGACTATAATTGCGGCATTCAAGTTCAGGCGGGTTCGCGCAAGCGGCTCGCCTGAATTTTGTCACCTGCGTCACGCTCATTCGTCTTGCGGAGTCCTCCTTGTCACGTGCCCAGCCCGCCATCCTTGTTCTAGCTGACGGTTCGGTATTTCGCGGCCTGTCCATCGGCGCCGACGGCATCACGACCGGCGAAGTAGTCTTCAACACCGCACTGACCGGTTATCAGGAAATCCTCACCGACCCCTCATACTCGCGCCAGATCGTGACGCTGACCTATCCGCATATCGGCAATACCGGTGTCAATGCCGAGGACGTCGAGTCGGGCCGCATCCATGCGGCAGGTCTGGTTGTGCGCGACCTGCCTCGCCTGTATTCGAATTTCCGTGCAAGCCAGTCTCTGGCCGACTACCTCAAGAACCAGAGCATCGTGGCGATCGCCGACATCGATACGCGGCGGCTGACCCGCGTCCTTCGCGAAAAAGGCGCGCAAAACGGCTGCGTCATGGCGGGCGCGGTGGACGAAGCCAAGGCGCTCGAGGCTGCGCGCGCCTTTCCCGGCCTGACCGGCATGGATCTGGCCAAGGTAGTGAGCGTGTCAAAAGCCTATGAATGGAACGAGACCGAATGGAAGCTGGGGCGTGGCTACGGCCAGCAGGCCGCACCGCGTTTCCATGTGGTGGCTTTCGATTACGGCGTCAAGCGCAATATCCTGCGCATGCTGGCCGAGCGTGGCTGCCGCCTCACCGTGCTGCCGGCCACGGCTACCGCTGCCGCAGCGCTGGCATTGAAACCGGACGGCATTTTCCTCTCCAACGGCCCGGGCGATCCGGAGCCGTGCGATTACGCGATCCGGGCGATCGGCGAACTGGTGGCGGCGAAGATTCCCACCTTCGGCATCTGCCTGGGACATCAATTGCTTGCGCTCGCTTCAGGTGCTAAGACCGTCAAGATGAAGTTTGGCCACCACGGCGCCAACCACCCCGTGAAGGATCTCGACAGCGGCCGGGTGGCGATCACCAGCCAGAATCATGGCTTCGCGGTGGATGCGGCGACCCTGCCGGCCACCTTGCGCAGCACCCACGTTTCCTTGTTCGACGGTTCGCTGCAGGGGCTGGCCCGTACCGATGCCCCCGTGTTCAGTTTCCAGGGCCACCCGGAAGCCAGCCCCGGCCCGCACGACATGAGTTATTTGTTCGACCGATTTATTCAGCTGATGGCTGACCATGCCCCAGTACACTAATTATGCCCAGGCGCAGTGATCTAAAAAGCATTCTCATCATCGGCGCCGGCCCCATCGTCATCGGGCAGGCGTGTGAATTCGACTATTCCGGTGCGCAGGCGTGCAAGGCGTTGCGTGAGGAAGGCTACAAAGTCATCCTCGTCAACAGCAACCCGGCGACGATCATGACCGATCCGGACATGGCCGACGTCACCTACATCGAGCCGATTTCCTGGCAGGTGGTCGAGAAGATCATCGAGAAGGAACGTCCCGACGCACTGTTGCCGACCATGGGTGGGCAGACCGCGCTCAATTGCGCACTCGACCTGGCCAAGCATGGCGTGCTGGAAAAATACGGCGTCGAGATGATTGGCGCATCCAAAGAAGCCATCGACAAGGCCGAGGACCGCGAGAAATTCAAGGCGGCGATGACCAAGCTTGGGCTCGGCTCGGCGCGTTCGTCGATCGCCCATAGCATGGAGGAGGCGCTGCAGGTGCAGGCCGCCCTCGGTTTTCCGACTATCATCCGGCCGTCGTTCACCATGGGTGGTTCGGGCGGCGGTATCGCCTACAACAAGGAAGAGTTCGTCGCCATCTGCGAACGCGGCCTGGAAGCGTCGCCCACGCACGAGTTGCTGATCGAGGAATCGCTGCTCGGCTGGAAGGAATACGAGATGGAGGTGGTGCGCGATAGCAAGGACAACTGCATCATCGTCTGCTCGATCGAGAACTTCGATCCGATGGGCGTCCACACCGGCGATTCGATCACGGTCGCGCCGGCGCAGACCTTGACCGACAAGGAATACCAGATCATGCGCAACGCCAGCCTCGCGGTGCTGCGCGAGATCGGCGTCGACACCGGGGGTTCCAACGTGCAGTTTTCCATCAACCCGGAAGACGGGCGCATGGTGGTGATCGAGATGAACCCCCGCGTATCGCGTTCGTCCGCGCTGGCGTCGAAGGCGACCGGCTTCCCGATCGCCAAGGTGGCGGCCAAGCTGGCGGTCGGTTATACGCTCGATGAACTGCAGAACGACATCACTGGCGGCGCGACTCCGGCCTCATTCGAGCCGTCGATCGACTATGTCGTCACCAAGGTGCCGCGCTTCGCGTTCGAGAAATTCCCGCAAGCCGACGATCGCCTGACCACGCAGATGAAATCAGTGGGCGAAGTGATGGCGATGGGGCGCAGTTTCCAGGAATCGCTGCAGAAAGCCTTGCGTGGACTGGAAGTCGGCGTCGACGGTTTTGACCCCAAGACCACCGACCGCGACGAGATCGAGGCTGAGTTGATGTCGCCCGGCCCCGAGCGTATCTGGTATGTGGGCGATGCGTTCCGCGTCGGCATGAGCCTGCAGGAAGTTCACGCCGTGTCGAAAATCGATCCGTGGTTCCTCGACCAGATCCAGGAATTGATCGAATTGGAAACCTCACTGGCCGGACGGGCGCTGAGCGATCTCGGGCGCGACGAGCTGCGTGTACTGAAACGTGCTGGCTTCTCCGACCGTCGCCTGGCCAAACTGTTGAATACCGACCAGCACGCGGTGCGCACGCGCCGCCACGAACTGGCACTGCACCCGGTGTATAAGCGGGTCGACACCTGCGCGGCCGAGTTCGCCACGCAGACCGCCTACATGTACTCGACCTACGAGGAAGAGTGCGAGGCGCACCCGACCGACGCCAAGAAGATCATGGTGCTGGGCGGTGGGCCAAATCGCATCGGCCAGGGCATCGAGTTCGATTACTGCTGCGTGCACGCCGCGCTGGCGTTGCGCGAAAACGGCTTCGAGACCATTATGGTCAACTGCAATCCGGAGACCGTCTCCACCGATTACGATACGTCGGATCGCCTCTACTTTGAACCGCTGACGCTGGAAGACGTGCTGGAAATCGTGCGCATCGAGAAGCCCTTCGGCGTGATCGTGCAATACGGCGGGCAGACCCCGCTGAAGCTGGCGCGCGATCTGGAGAGGAACGGCGTGCCCATCATCGGCACCAGTCCCGACATGATCGATGCGGCCGAAGACCGCGAGCGTTTCCAGCAGATGCTGCACGACCTGGGCCTCAAGCAACCGCCCAACCGCACCGCGCGCAACCCCGACAGCGCCATCCGCATGGCCGAGGAAATTGGCTACCCGCTGGTGGTTCGCCCCTCCTATGTGCTGGGCGGCCGCGCCATGGAGATCGTACGCGAGGAAGCCGACCTGCGGCGCTACATGACCGAGGCGGTCAAGGTGTCGAACAAATCGCCGGTGCTGCTGGACCGTTTCCTCAACGACGCTATCGAGGTCGATGTGGACGCGCTGTCCGACGGCGAGCAGGTGGTGATCGGCGGCATCATGCAGCACATCGAGCAGGCGGGCGTGCATTCGGGCGATTCGGCGTGTTCGCTGCCACCGTACAGCCTGTCGCAGGAGGTGCAGGACGAGCTGCGTCGCCAGACGGTGGCGATGGCGAAAGCGCTGAAAGTCGTTGGCCTGATGAACGTACAGTTCGCGATCCAGGGCGACGTCGTGTATGTGCTGGAAGTAAACCCGCGCGCCTCGCGTACCGTGCCTTATGTGTCCAAGGCGATCGGCGCGCCGCTGGCGAAGATCGCCGCGCGCGCAATGGCGGGTATCTCGCTGAAGACCCAGGCGTTCGAGAAGGAAATCATCCCGCCGTATTTCTCGGTGAAGGAAGCGGTCTTCCCGTTCCGCAAGTTCCCCGGTGTGGACACCATTCTCGGTCCGGAAATGAAATCGACGGGCGAAGTCATGGGGGTAGGCGACAATTTCGGCGAGGCCTTTGTCAAGTCGCAGCTGGCGTCGAGTTCCGAATTGCCCAAGCCGGGCGGGCGGGCGTTTGTCAGCGTGCGTTCGGGCGATCGCGACGCCGTGATTGAGGTGGCGCAGATGCTGCACGATCTCGGCTTCAACGTGGTTGCCACCCGCGGGACAGCCCAGGCGATCGAATCGGCCGGCATTCCTGTGGCGGTCGTCAACAAGGTCAAGGAAGGCCGGCCACACATCGTCGACATGATCAAGAACGGCGATATCGATTTCATCGTCAACGTGGTCGAAGACAAGAAGGCAGTGAAGGATTCCTATGCCATCCGTGCCGAAGCGCTGGCACGCCGGGTTGTGTACTTCACCACCCTGGCAGGGGCACGCGCCGCCTGCATGGGCATGCAGCATGGCAACGAACTGAAAGTGTATTCCCTGCAGTCGCTGCATCAGCGGCTGAACTGATCTGAAAAGGCAAGGTTGTGAACAAATTCCCTCTCACCGTCGTGGGCGCCGAAAAATTGCGCGTTGAACTGCAACACCTGAAAAGCGTGGAGCGCCCCGCCGTGATCCAGGCGATTTCCGAGGCGCGCGCGCAGGGCGACCTGTCGGAAAATGCCGAATACGATGCTGCCAAGGAGAAGCAGGGCTTCATCGAAGGCCGCATTGCTGACCTTGAAGGCAAGCTGGCCAACGCGCAGATCATCGATCCCACCACGCTGGACGCGGATGGCCGTATCGTGTTCGGCGCGACGGTTGAGCTGGAAGACGTCGAATCGGGCGATACCGTCACATATCAGATCGTCGGCGACGACGAGGCGGACATCAAACAGGGCAAGATTTCGGTCTCGTCTCCCATCGCCCGCGCGCTGATCGGAAAATATGCAGGCGACAGCGTGGATGTCCAGGCGCCTGCTGGCGTGCGCCAGTACGAAGTGCTGGACGTCCTGTACAAATAGCATGCGACGTTTCTGGGACGGCCTTGCCGGCGGATTGCTGGTCCTGTGGATCGGCGGCATGTGGGCGATCGGCTACGTCGCCGCGCCGGTATTGTTCGCCAATCTGGGCGACAAGCAACTGGCCGGGATGCTGGCCGGCCGGCTGTTTGCGGTGATGGCGTGGATCAGTATCGCCGCCGCGGCCTACCTGCTGATCTACCGGTTTGCCCGCGATGGCGCTGCGGCACTGAAAACCTTGTTTTTCTGGGCGGTGGCGTTGATGCTGGCATTGACGCTGGCCGGCCACTTCGGCATCCAGCCCATCATGCAGAGCCTGAAGGACCAGGCCATGCCGCATGCCGTGATGCAAAGCGTGTTTGCCGACCGCTTTGCCCGCTGGCATGGGGTATCGAGCATTCTTTATCTGATTCAGAGTGTGCTGGGCCTGTTGCTGGTCTGGCGCTCGGGGCTGGCGCGATAAACGTCCCTTTTCTGGAGTCAGCTCGGCAGGACGATCACAGGCTTGCTGGCAGCGCGATAAATCACCAATATCTTGCCGATCTGCTGCACCGGCGCGGCCCCTGTGGTTGTACAGATTTCCTCCAGCCAGGCGCGACGCATGTCCGGTGCGTCGCTGGCCGCCTTGATCTTGATCAGTTCGTGCGAATCGAGACCGCGTTCGATTTCCTTCAATACGGCAGCGGTCAGCCCCTGGTTGCCGATCATGACCACCGGCTGGCGGTTGTGGGCCAGGCCCTTGAGGAATTGCCGCTGGGCGGGCGTGAGTGGTTTCATTGCATCTTCCTTAAACTGAGCGCGGATTGTAGCCGATAGAGATGGTGCAGAAAGCAAAGCGAACCAAATCGGGCAGTGCCTGGATGCACGAGCACGTGACGGATCCCTACGTCAAGAAAGCGCAGCAGGATGGTTACCGTTCGCGTGCCGCGTATAAATTGCTGGAAATCGACACGCGCGACCATCTGTTGCGCCCCGGCATGACGGTGGTGGATCTGGGTGCCGCACCCGGCAGCTGGTGTCAGGTGGCCGTGCAGAAGATGAAGAAGCAGGGCAGGGTCCTGGCGATCGATCTGCTGCCGGTGGCGCCAATACCGGGCGTCGACAGCCTGGAAGGCGATTTCACCGAACGGGCGGCGCTGGCCTGGCTGGAAGAAAAGTTGCACACTGGGCGAGTTGACCTTGTTTTAAGCGATATGGCCCCCAATATCAGCGGAGTGATGCTGCGCGATCAGGCGCGACATTACGAATTGTGCGAGTTGGCGCTTGATTTCGCGGTGAACTGGCTGAAACCAGATGGGGCTTTCCTCGTCAAAGTGTTTCAGGGGGTCGGGTTTGAGGATTTTCGTGCCCGGATGCGGCAGGCTTTCGAACAGGTGCTGATCCGCAAGCCCGACGCATCGCGAGACCGCAGTACCGAGGTTTATTTGCTGGGACGCCGCCCTGTTGCAGCGCGGGATGGCGGGTCGTGATGATGCCGTGACAAGCTGGCAGTATAGGGTTTAGAATGAGTCTAAGCGTGCTGGATTCAGCACCCAAGGAGTAAACGTGAACAATTTGTCCAAGAACATCGCCATCTGGCTAATCATTGCGGTCATCCTGATGACGGTGTTCAATCAGTTCGGTGCGCAGCGCACCTCGCAGTCGCAGATGCCATACTCGCAGTTCATCGAGGAGGTGCGTCAGCAACAGATCTCCAAGGTGGTGATTGAAGGTAACGTGCTGAAAGGCGAGCGTAGCGATGGGCAGCGCTTCACCAGCTATGCGCCGAGCGATCCGTGGATGGTCTCCGACCTGCTGAAAAACGGCGTCTCGGTCGAGGCCAAGCCGGAAGAGCAGCCCTCTTTCCTGATGAGCCTGTTCATTTCGTGGTTCCCCATGCTGTTGCTGATTGGTGTCTGGATATTCTTCATGCGCCAGATGCAAGGTGGCGGCCGTGGCGGTGCCTTCTCGTTCGGCAAGAGCCGGGCGCGCCTGCTCGATGAAAATGCCAACCCTGTGACCTTTGCCGATGTTGCAGGCTGTGACGAGGCCAAGGAAGACGTTGCCGAACTGGTGGATTTCCTGAAAGATCCGTCCAAGTTCCAGAAATTGGGTGGACGCATCCCGCGCGGCGTGCTGATGGTAGGCCCTCCTGGTACCGGTAAAACGCTGCTGGCCCGCTCGATCGCCGGCGAGGCCAAGGTGCCGTTCTTCAGCATTTCGGGTTCCGACTTCGTCGAGATGTTCGTCGGCGTCGGTGCCGCGCGCGTGCGCGACATGTTCGAGCAGGCGAAGAAGAACTCGCCCTGCATCATATTCATCGACGAAATCGATGCGGTTGGCCGCCAGCGCGGTGCCGGCCTGGGCGGCGGCAACGACGAACGCGAGCAGACGCTGAACCAGTTGCTGGTTGAAATGGACGGTTTCGAGGCGAGCGTTGGCGTGATCGTGATCGCGGCAACCAACCGCCCCGACGTGCTCGACCCGGCGCTGCTGCGTCCGGGCCGTTTCGACCGCCAGGTGGTGGTGGGCCTGCCCGACATCCGCGGCCGCGAGCAGATCCTGCTGGTGCATATGCGCAAGGTGCCGGTTGCACCTGACGTGCGGGCCGATATTCTGGCGCGTGGCACCCCTGGCATGTCCGGCGCCGATCTCGCCAACCTGGTCAATGAGGCGGCCCTGTTTGCCGCGCGCCGCAGCAAGCGTCTGGTCGACATGGACGATTTCGAGCAGGCCAAGGACAAGATCTTCATGGGTGCCGAGCGTAAATCCATGGTGATCACGCCCGAGGACAAGAAGAAGACGGCTTACCACGAGTCCGGGCATGCCGTGATCGGCATGACGCTGCCGGGTTGCGATCCGGTGCACAAGGTCACGGTGATCCCGCGCGGTCGCGCGCTGGGTGTGACCATGTCCCTGCCTGAACTGGACCGTTACAGCCTGTACCAGGATCAGATGCTGTCGCAAATCTGCATGCTGTATGGCGGACGGGTGGCCGAAGAAATCTTCGTCGGCAGCATTTCGACCGGCGCATCGAATGACTTCGAGCGGGCTACCAGCATCGCCCGCGACATGGTGACGCGCTACGGCATGTCGGATGCACTGGGTCCGATGGTGTACGGTGAAAACGAGGGTGAAGTATTCCTCGGGCGCTCGGTGACTACGCACAAGAACATGAGCGAGGCCACCATGCAGAAGGTCGATACCGAAATCCGCCGCATCCTGGATGAGCAGTATGCCCGGGCCACGAAAATCCTGACCGAGGGGCGTGACAAAGTCGAGGCGATGACAGCTGCTCTGATGGAATGGGAAACGATCGATGCCGAGCAGATCGGTGACATCATGGCCGGCCGGCCGGTGCGTCCGCCCAAGCCGTCGGCCACGCCTCAACCGCCGGCGAACGGGGGCGACAAACCCAGTGCCCCCGCTCCGACTGCCCAACCGGCCCAGGAAACCTGAGCGGGGACATAGCGTTACCCATTACAATGGAGGGGCTTTGGCCCCTCTTTTTTTATGTCTGTTCTCCACGCCGGTTCGCATCGCCTTCCGCTCTCACGCCCTCGCATCATGGGGGTCGTCAATGTCACGTCCGATTCATTCTCGGACGGCGGGCAATTGCACGATACGCAGGCAGCGATTACCCATGCGCTCAAGCTGAGCGAACAGGGCGCCGATATCCTTGACGTCGGTGGGGAGTCGACCCGCCCTGGCGCGACAGCGGTACCCGTCGACGAGGAAATCCGGCGTGTGGTGCCTGTGATTGAGGCGCTTGCGCGTGAAGGTTGCCTGGTATCGGTGGATACCAGGAAGCCTGGGGTGATGCGTGCAGCGCTCGCTGCAGGTGCGACGATGGTGAATGATGTCGCTGCCTTGCAGGCGTCGGATGCGATGGAGGCAGTGGCAGCGTCGGGGGCCGCCGTGTGCCTCATGCATATGCAGGGCGATCCTCAAAGCATGCAGCAGTCGCCCCGTTATGCCGATGTGGTGGATGAGGTGAAACAGTTTTTGCGGGCCAGAGTACAGGTCTGCGAGGCCGCCGGGATCGCACGCGAGCGGCTGGTGATCGATCCGGGGTTCGGTTTCGGCAAAACGCTGCAACACAACCTGGCGCTGTTGAAGCATCTGGGAGGGCTGGCTGAGCTGGGCGTGCCGATACTGGCCGGATTATCGCGCAAGTCGATGCTGGGCTCCCTGACAGGACGTGCCGTGGATGAACGTGAATTCGCCGGCGTGGCGGCGCACCTGATGGCGGTGGCGCAGGGTGCCCGCTTGGTCCGGGTACACAATGTAATGGCCATGCGCGACGCGCTGGCCATCTGGAATGCAGTGGAGGAATACAAGGATGGGACGTAAATATTTCGGTACCGACGGCGTGCGGGGCAAAGTGGGCGAGTCGCCCATCACGCCCGAGTTTGTGATGCGCCTTGGCTACGCCGCCGGACAGGTCTTGGTGGCCGACCGTGGCAGCCTGCCGCCGAACGAGCACCCGACCGTGCTGATCGGCAAGGACACCCGCATTTCAGGCTACATGCTGGAAGCCGCATTGGAAGCCGGCTTCACCGCCGCCGGGGTGAATGTGCTGATGACCGGGCCGATGCCGACACCGGCGGTAGCCTATCTGACCCGGGCACTGCGCCTGCAGGCCGGCGTGGTGATCTCGGCGTCGCACAACCCATTCGAGGACAACGGCATCAAGTTCTTTTCTGCCAGCGGTCAAAAACTGCCGGATAGCGTGGAAGAGGCGATCGAAGCGCGGCTGGACAGCCCGATCGTGACCGTCGAAGCGCGCCAGCTGGGACGTGCCCGCCGCATCGAGGATGCCGCAGCGCGCTACATCGAGTTCTGCAAGAGCACCTTCCCCAACAGCCTCGATCTACGCGGGATGCGCATCGTGGTGGACTGCGCCAATGGCGCGACCTATCACATTGCACCGCATGTGCTGCACGAACTGGGTGCCGAGGTGATCGCCATCGGCAATGAGCCGAACGGCTTCAATATCAACGACGAATGCGGCGCCACGCATACCAAGGCGCTGTCCGACGCAGTGCGCGCGCATCGCGCCGATCTGGGCATCGCGCTGGATGGCGATGGCGACCGGCTGATGATGGCGGACGCTCAGGGACGCGTGTACGACGGCGACCAACTGGTCTACGTGATCGCCCGTCATCGCATCCAGACGGGTTACATGAAGGGGGGGGTGGTCGGTACGCTGATGACCAATCTCGGCACCGAACATGCGCTGGCGCGCATCCAGATTCCGTTCGAACGGGCCAAGGTGGGCGACCGCTATGTGCTCGAGCGACTGCATGCCAATGGCTGGACGCTGGGCGGAGAAACCTCCGGCCACATTCTGTGTCTGGACAAGCACACCACCGGCGACGGGATAGTTTCGGCCCTGCAGGTGCTGCGCGCACTGCGCGAAACCGGTGAAACGCTGGATGCCTTCACCGCAGATCTGGAAACCTATCCTCAGGTGATGATCAATGTACCGGTGGCCAAGGGGTTCAAGCTGGATGCGGCGCCTGCTGTCAGCGCATCGGTCGCCGAGGCGGAGGCCGCACTGAATGGCAGCGGCCGGATTGTCCTGCGCGCATCCGGGACCGAGCCGCTGATTCGTGTGATGGTGGAAGGGCGCGACGCCGATCTGGTTCGACACACGGCTGAAACAATTGCCACGGCCGTCAAGGCTGCAGCCACGAGCGGGTGATTTCCCGTCCTGAAATATATCTGTAATATTCGCCCGTTAGTATGGCGACGTCGCCCCATGCGGCAACGTCAACTACTACCGGAGATATTACACATGCGTACACTCAATAAACTGGCTCAAGGGACGCTGGCTGCGGCCATGGGTCTGGCTTTCAGTGTTGGTGCCTTGGCTGCCGACATTACAGGCGCAGGCGCAACCTTCCCCTATGCTGTTTACACGAAGTGGGCTGAGGCATACAAGACCGCTACGGGCAACCAGGTCAATTACCAAGGGATCGGCTCGTCGGGCGGCGTCAAGCAGATCAAGGCCAAGACCGTTGATTTTGCCGGGAGCGACGCGCCGGTTCCGGTGGCCGATCTGGAGGCGAACCATCTGGTCCAGGTTCCCACCGTGATGGGTGGCGTGACCATCGTCATGAATGTCCCCGGCTTTGAATCCGGCAAGCTGAAGCTGGACGGCATGACCGCAGCCGACATTTTCCGTGGCGCGATCACCAAGTGGAACGACCCTGCCATCGCCAAGCTGAATCCTGGCGTCAAGCTGCCGGATCTGGCCATTACTGTGGCACACCGTTCGGACGGTTCCGGCACGACCTATGCGTTCTCCAACTACCTGGCCAAGCAATCGATGGCATTCAAGCGTGATGTCGGTGCCGGCAACACGGTGAACTGGCCTGCCAACGGCGTGGGCGGCAAGGGCAACCCGGGCGTCGCAGCCAACGTGCAGAAGATCAAGGGTGCAATCGGCTACGTCGACATCGCCGATGCAATGAAGAACAACATGAACTTCGTGGCGCTGAAGAACCGTGCCGGCAATTTCATTGTGCCGAATCAGCAGTCGGTAGCCGATGCCGCTGCAGGTGCCGACTTCCATGTCAAGGGCATGGCCCCCGACCTGCTGGATCAGTCCGCCAAGAATGCATGGCCCATCACGACGGCCACCTTCATGCTGGCCTATGAAAAGGGCGATGCCGCGAAGCAAAAAGGCGTGGTCGACTTCTACACCTGGTCGCTGAACAACGGCCAAAAAATGGCGGCTGAGCTTGGCTTCGTGCCCCTGCCGCCCAATGTTGTGAAGATGGTTGAAGCGGAAATGAAAAACATCAAGTAATGCATTAGGCTTGACCTGACTTGATGTTGGCCGGGGGCGTCCACCCCGGCTTTCTACGAAAGCGGCTGCTTCAGGCGGCTGTTTTCGCAGACAAGAAATCGAATCGATAGGCACCCCACAGTGAGTGAGCCCAGCGCAACCGCCGGAATCGATCTGCACGCCAAGCAGGTCCGGAAATTTCGGCTGCAGGACAGGTTTTTCCATCATTCCACGCAGGTTTTCGCCTTTGTTGTGCTGGCGGCGCTGGTGGGTATTCTGGTATCGCTCTCCATCGAAGCCTGGCCCAGCCTCAAGGCGTTCGGCCCGTCCTTTCTGTGGACCAACGTCTGGAGCGTGCCGGACGACAAATTCGGCGCGCTGGCTGCAATCTATGGCACGGTGACGACGTCCGTTCTGGCCTTGCTGATAGCGGTGCCGGTCAGTTTCGGGATCGCTCTGTTCCTGACCGAAACCTGTCCGCTCTGGCTGCGCCGGCCCTTGGGTACGGCGATCGAGTTGCTGGCCGGGATCCCCTCCATCGTATATGGCATCTGGGGATTGTTCGTGTTCGCGCCGTTGTTTGCCGATCACATCCAGCCGCCTTTGCAGGCGCTGCTGGGCGACGTTCCGATCATCGGCGGCTGGTTCTCCGGCCCGCCCATTGGGGTCGGCATCCTCACCGCCAGCATCGTGCTGGCCTTGATGGTCATCCCCTTTATTGCGTCGGTGATGCGGGATGTGTTCGAGACCGTGCCGCATGTACTGAAGGAATCCGCCTATGGGATCGGCTGCACCAACTGGGAAGTGGTGCGCAACGTCGTACTGCCTTATACCCGTGTGGGCGTCATTGGCGGCATCATGCTGGGACTGGGCCGCGCGCTGGGCGAAACGATGGCGGTCACCTTCGTGATCGGCAATGCCAACCGTATCAATGGCAGCCTGTTTGCGCCGGGCACCTCGATCGCGTCGACCCTGGCGAATGAGTTCGGCGAGGCCACGCCCGGCTTGCATATTGCCTCCCTATTCGCTCTGGGCCTGGTGCTGTTTATCATCACCTTTATCGTGCTGGCCATTTCGCGCTGGCTGATCAGCCGCAGCATGGGCTCCGAAGGTCTGTAAGGCGCGCATGATGAAACTGTATACCCGTCGCATCTGGATCAACCGCATCGGCATCACGCTGTCCATGGCTGCGATGAGCCTGGGGCTGATCGCGCTGTTGTGGATTTTGTGGACGCTGTTTTCAAAAGGCTTTGCCGCCTTGAACTGGGACATGTTTACCCAGGACACGCCGGCGCCAGGCTCCGAAGGCGGTGGCTTGCGTAACGCCATCGTGGGCAGCGGTCTGATCCTGCTTTTTTCCATGCTGATCTCGACCCCGATCGGCATTCTGGCCGGGATTTATCTGGCTGAATTCGGGCGTGTCTCAAAGTTTGCGTCGTTCACCCGTTTCATGACCGACATCATGCTGTCGGCACCGTCCATCGTCATCGGTCTGTTCGTGTATGCGCTGTTTGTAACGACCACCGGTGGTTTCTCCGGCTGGGCAGGGTCGCTGTCACTGGCGTTGATTGCCATTCCGGTGGTGGTGCGAACGACCGAGAACATGCTGAAACTGGTGCCCACCAGCTTGCGTGAGGCGGCCTTTGCCGTGGGTGCGCCGCGCTGGCAGGTGTCGCTCAAGGTGACCCTGCGCGCGGTCAAATCCGGCGTGGTGACCGGTGTTCTGCTGGCCATGGCGCGGATTACCGGCGAGACCGCGCCGCTGCTGTTCACCGCGCTCAACAACCAGTTTTTCAGCACCAATATGGACAAACCCATGGGCAATCTGCCTGTGGTGATTTACCAGTTTGCCTTGAGTCCATATGACAACTGGGTCAATCTGGCCTGGGGTGGTGCGTTGTTGATCGCTTTTCTGGTGCTGGCGGTCAACATCGGCGTGCGTGTGGTTTTCCGCAATAAAGACAAACGTTAATTTCCCCGGAGCTTTCTGATGCCCGTCCAAGCCATGCCTGCAGGCGAAAATGTTGCTTTGCAAGTCCGCAATCTGGATTTCTTTTATGGCGATTTCAAAGGCCTCAGCAACGTCAACCTGGACATTGCCCACAAGAAGGTGACGGCCTTCATCGGGCCGTCCGGTTGCGGGAAATCCACGTTGCTGCGTACCTTCAACCGCATGTACGACCTGTATCCCGGGCAACGTGCCGAAGGCCAGATACTGTTCCACGGCAAGAATCTGCTGGACAAAAGTCAGGATGTGAATCTGGTGCGTGCCCGGATCGGTATGGTTTTCCAGAAGCCGACCCCGTTTCCCATGACGATCTACGAGAATATTGCCTTCGGCGTGCGCCTGTACGAACGCATGTCGAAAAGCGCCATGGACGATCGCGTCGAATGGGCGCTCAACAAGGCGGCGCTGTGGGGCGAAGTGAAGGACAAACTGCTGCAGAGCGGCCTGTCGCTGTCCGGCGGCCAACAGCAGCGGCTGTGTATTGCGCGCGCGGTCGCGGTGAAGCCTGAAATCGTGTTGCTGGATGAACCGACCTCGGCGTTGGACCCGATTTCCACCGCCAAGATCGAGGAACTCATCAACGAATTGAAAAGCGATTACACCATCGCCATCGTCACCCACAACATGCAGCAGGCCGCGCGGATTTCGGATTACACGGCATTCATGTATCTGGGCGAACTCATCGAATTCAACGAGACCGGCACCATCTTCATGCGCCCGGGCAAGAAGCAGACGGAAGACTACATTACTGGTCGGTTTGGTTAACCGCCAGTAATGTAGCGGCGGAGGCTAACGTGAGCGAAGCGAACGTTAAGGTTAATGCCGGCCGGAGCCACTACATCACCGGCCGTTTCGGCTGATTACGCCGGGCAACTTTAGCCGGGCGGTTGACCGTCCGGCGCGCAGCGCTTACCATCGCGGACTTTTGTTTGGCAGATTCCCATGCGCAAGAAGCTCGTAGCCGGTAACTGGAAAATGCACGGCAGCCTGGCCGAAAACGCCGCCCTGCTGGCTGCAATCAAACCCGCTTTGACTGGAATCGAGGCCGCAGTATGCGTGCCTTTCCCTTATCTGGGACAAGCGCAGGCCGCACTCGCCGGGTCGTCGATTACCTGGGGGGCGCAGAATGTGTCCGAACAAGCCAAGGGCGCATTCACCGGCGAAGTGTCGACCTCGATGCTGCTGGATTTCGGTTGCAAGTACGTGATCGTCGGACATTCCGAGCGGCGCAGTCTGTATGGCGAATCCGACGCACTGGTTGCAAGCAAGTACCTGGCCGCACAGGCAGCCGGCCTGACGCCCATCCTCTGCGTGGGCGAATCCCTGGACGAGCGCGAATCCGGCGTGACCGAAACGGTTGTGGCGCGTCAACTCGACGCCGTGATCAGGGTCGCCGGTGTGGCATCCCTGGCCAAGGCGGTGGTGGCTTACGAGCCCGTATGGGCGATTGGTACTGGCAAGACGGCAACGCCGGAGCAGGCGCAGGCCGTCCATGCCTACATTCGTGGCAAAGTCGCAACGCTCGATGCGGGTGTGGCGGCACAGCTGATCATCCAGTACGGGGGTAGCGTAAAAGCCGCGAATGCGGCAGAATTGATGGCTCAGCCGGATATCGATGGCGGACTTATTGGTGGCGCTTCTCTAGTCGCTGACGAGTTCATCGCGATTTGCCGGGCCGCCGCCAAGTAAGCGTTGTCGAGTAAGAATCAAGCATGGAAACACTGGTCTGGGTCGTTCACATTATTGTTGCCATTGCGCTGATCGCGCTGGTGCTCTTGCAGCATGGCAAAGGCGCGGACATGGGCGCGGCATTCGGCAGCGGCTCGTCGGGCAGCCTGTTCGGTGCAAGCGGCTCGGCCAACTTTCTGAGCCGCAGTACCGCGGTATTGGCAAGCCTGTTCTTCCTGACCAGCCTGGGGCTGGCGTATTTCGGATTGCAGCAGCACAAACCGGCAGCCAGCGTGCTTCAACGTGTGGGGGTTCCCGCGCCGACGCAGGCCCCGCCCGCAACACCTGCAACGGTGCCGGGCAAGGATGCCGGTTCGAAAGTGGGAGACATCCCGCAGTAATAAGCAGTCCCGGGCGCATGCCCTTGGCCGACGTGGTGGAATTGGTAGACACGCTATCTTGAGGGGGTAGTGACCTAGGTCGTGCGAGTTCGAGTCTCGCCGTCGGCACCATCAAATTTCCTGATTTGTTCATTAGCGTTTGCTATCGAATAAATGGTTGATTATTAAGATAAAAATACCAATTTTTCGGCTTGACAGTCGATGCTCTGCACTAATACACTCGGGTCATAATTACTCAACAGCCTGACACAGGCGTAGTTCGGAGGAACCCGGTGCTGGAGAATTACCTCCCCATTCTGTTGTTCATTCTGGTTGGCCTGGCTTTTGGAATCGGCCCGATCATCGCCGGCGGCCTGCTGGCACCGCACCGTCCAGACAGCGAAAAACTCTCCCCTTACGAGTGCGGATTCGAAGCGTTCGAAGACGCGCGCATGAAATTCGATGTGCGCTATTATCTCGTTGCTATCCTGTTCATTCTGTTTGATCTGGAAATAGCCTTCCTGTTTCCCTGGGCCATTGTTCTGGAGGAAATCGGTCTGGCAGGCTTCATTGCCATGATGGTGTTCCTCGGTATCCTGGTTGTGGGCTTCGTCTACGAGTGGATGAAGGGCGCCCTTGAGTGGGAATGATCTGAATTATGGGTATTGAAGGCGTTCTCGAGCAGGGCTTTGTCACCACCAAGGCCGATCAGCTCATCAATTACATGCGCACCGGCTCGATGTGGCCGATGACCTTCGGTCTGGCATGTTGTGCGGTTGAAATGATGCAGGCGGGCGCCTCGCGTTACGATCTCGACCGCTTCGGCATCGTATTTCGCCCGAGTCCGCGCCAGTCTGACGTGATGATCGTCGCCGGCACCTTGTGCAACAAGATGGCGCCCGCCCTGCGCAAGGTCTATGACCAGATGGCCGAGCCGCGCTGGGTGATTTCCATGGGCTCGTGCGCCAACGGCGGCGGCTATTACCATTATTCCTATTCGGTGGTGCGCGGCTGCGACCGCATTGTGCCGGTGGATATCTATGTTCCGGGTTGTCCGCCGACGGCAGAAGCGTTGCTGTTCGGCATCATCCAGTTGCAGAACAAGATCCGCCGCACCAACACCATCGCCCGCTAAGACGCCCCCCATGTCCACGAAGCTGGAGTCACTTTCCCTTTGTCTGAAAAATCTGCTGGGTGACGCGCTCGTTCAGGCCGTAGAACGATTGGGCGAATTGACGCTGATCGTCAAATCCCCGGCCTATGCGGCGACCATGCGTACCCTGCATGATCATCCCGACTGCCGTTTCGAGCAGTTGATCGATTTGTGCGGCATGGATTATTCCGATTATGGCGATGGCGCCTGGGAGGGCGCCCGTTTTGCCGTGGTCGTGCATCTCCTGTCGATATCGAACAACCAGCGCGTCCGGGTGCGGGTGTTTTGCTCCGACGACGACTTGCCGGTGGTCGCGTCGATGGTCGACATCTGGCCCTCGGCCAACTGGTTCGAGCGTGAGGCCTTCGATCTGTATGGCATCGTGTTCGAAGGGCATCCCGACCTGCGCCGCATCCTGACCGACTATGGTTTCATCGGCCATCCATTCCGCAAGGACTTCCCGCTCTCGGGCAATGTCGAGATGCGCTACGACCNGACCCAGCAGCGCGTGATCTACCAGCCGGTATCGATCGAGCCACGTGAAGTCACCCCGCGCATCGTGCGCGACGAAAGCTACGGGGAAGGGCGCTAATGGCCGAGATTCGCAATTACACGATGAACTTTGGCCCGCAGCACCCGGCTGCGCACGGCGTGCTGCGTCTGGTGCTCGAGCTTGACGGCGAGGTGATCCAGCGTGCCGACCCGCACATCGGCCTGCTGCATCGCGCGACCGAGAAATTGGCCGAGCACAAGACCTTCATCCAGTCGGTGCCCTATATGGACCGCCTCGACTATGTGTCGATGATGGTCAACGAGCATGCCTACGTGATGGCGATCGAGAAGCTGCTCGGCATCGAGGTGCCCGAGCGAGCGCAATACATCCGCGTGATGTTCGACGAGATCACCCGCATCCTGAATCATTTGTTGTGGCTGGGCGCGCATGCACTCGACGTCGGCGCAATGACGGTGTTCCTGTATGCATTCCGCGAACGCGAGGACCTGATGGACTGCTATGAGGCGGTGTCCGGCGCGCGCATGCATGCGGCCTACTATCGCCCGGGGGGCGTTTATCGCGATCTGCCGGACAGCATGCCGCACTATCAGGCACAGCACACCCGCAACGAAGCGACAATGAAGTCGATGAATGCCAACCGTCAGGGTTCGCTGCTCGACTTCATCGAGGATTTCACGAATCGCTTTCCGACTTATGTCGACGAATACGAAACCCTGTTGACCGATAACCGCATCTGGAAACAGCGCACTGTCGGTATCGGCGTGGTGTCCCCTGAACGCGCCATGGCTTTGGGCTTTACCGGCCCGATGTTGCGCGGCTCAGGTGTCGAATGGGACCTGCGCAAGAAGCAGCCATACGAAGTCTACGACCGGATGGATTTCGACATCCCGGTCGGTACCAACGGCGACTGCTACGACCGCTATCTCGTGCGCATCGAAGAGTTTCGTCAATCCAATCGCATCGTCAAACAGTGCATCGACTGGCTACGTAAAAATCCCGGTCCGGTCATCGTCGACAACCACAAGGTTGCACCGCCCGATCGCTTGTCGATGAAGCAGAACATGGAAGAGCTGATCCATCACTTCAAGCTCTTCACCGAAGGCATGCACGTACCGGCAGGCGAGGCATACGCCGCGGTGGAGCATCCCAAGGGCGAGTTCGGCATCTACCTGGTGTCCGACGGCGCCAACAAACCCTATCGGCTGAAAATCCGTGCGCCGGGCTATGCGCATCTGGCGGCGCTCGATGAAATGAGCCGCGGCCACATGATTGCGGACGTCGTCGCCATCATCGGCACGCAGGATATCGTTTTCGGGGAGATCGACCGCTGATGGCCAATCCTGATAGCAGCCTTCGGCTGAGCGCCGAATCGCTCGCGCTGATCGATGTCGAGGTCGCCAAGTATCCACCGGACCAGAAGCAGTCGGCCGTGATGGGTGCGCTGCGTATCGCGCAAACGGAGAAAGGCTGGCTGAAACCCGATTTGATCGAGTACGTAGCCGACTATCTCGGGATGCCGGCGATTGCCGCGTATGAAGTTGCGACGTTCTACAACATGTACGACACCCAGAGCGTAGGGCGGCACAAGATCACGCTGTGCACCAATCTGCCCTGCACCCTGATGGGCGCGGGCGAACTGGCGGAGCATTTGAAAAACAAACTGGGCATCGGTTTCGGCGAAACCACTGAAGATGGCCGTTTTACCCTGAAGGAAGGCGAGTGCATGGGGGCCTGTGGTGATGCACCGATGTGCCTGCACAACAATCACAAAATGCATACGCACCTCACCCCTGAAAAAGTGGACGAACTGCTGGACAAGCTGAAATGAGTTTGCTCAAGCCCACCCCTCAGGTCTGCAGTTGGACGCAAGCACTCGACCACTCGGCATCGCTGGCGACCTATGTCGCCAATGGCGGCTATCAGGCATTGCGCCGCGTCGTCACCGAACAGGTGTCGGGTGACGCCATCATCGCCGAACTCAAGACCAGCGCGTTGCGCGGGCGCGGCGGCGCGGGCTTCCCGACGGGCCTCAAGTGGAGCTTCATGCCGCGCGCGTTCCCGGGTGACAAGTACATTGTTTGCAACAGCGACGAGGGCGAGCCGGGCACGTTCAAGGATCGCGACATCCTGCGCCATAACCCGCACCAGCTGATCGAGGGCATGGCGATCGCCGGCTATGTGCTGGGCGCCCGAGTGGGCTACAACTATATCCATGGCGAAATCTTCGAGATCTATGACATCTTCGAGCGTGCGCTGAAGGAGGCGCGTGAGGCCGGTTATCTCGGTGATAATCTGTTCGGCACCGATTTCTGCTTCCAGCTGCATGCGCACCATGGCTACGGCGCTTATATCTGCGGCGAGGAAACCGCGCTACTCGAGTCGATCGAGGGCAAGAAGGGCCAGCCGCGCTTCAAGCCGCCGTTCCCCGCGAGCTTCGGCCTGTATGGCAAGCCGACCACCATCAACAATACCGAGACGCTGGCTTCGGTGCCGTGGATCGTCCAGCACGGCGGCCAGGCTTTCCTGGAACTCGGCAAGCCCAACAACGGCGGGCCCAAGCTTTTTTCAGTCTCGGGCCATGTCAACAAACCCGGCAACTACGAAGTGCCGCTCGGCACGCCGTTTGCCGAATTGCTGGAGCTGGCGGGCGGCGTACGCAATGGGCATAAGCTGAAGGCCGTCATTCCCGGCGGTTCGTCCGCGCCCGTATTGCCGGCCGAGGTCATGATGGACTGCACGATGGATTTCGATTGCATTGCCAAGGCCGGTTCCATGCTCGGTTCGGGCGCGGTCATCGTGATGGACGAGACGGTGTGCATGGTGCGCGCGCTGGAGCGGCTCTCCTATTTCTACTTCGAGGAATCCTGCGGCCAGTGCACACCGTGCCGCGAAGGAACCGGCTGGATGTACCGGGTGATCCACCGCATCGAACACGGCCAGGGCCGGCCCGAAGACATGGAATTGCTCAACAGCGTGGCAGGGCGCATCGGCGGCCATACCATCTGCGCCCTGGGCGACGCGGCGGCGATGCCGGTGCAAAGCTTCCTCAAACATTTTGGCCGCGAGTTCGAGTACCACATCGAACAGAAGCGATGCATGGTCTGAACGGAATTTAACGATGGCTACGCTCAATATCGAAATTGACGGACGCGCGCTGCAGGTCGAAAGCGGCGACACCATCATGGATGCGGCGAATCAGGCCGGCATCACGATTCCGCATTTCTGTTATCACAAGAAGCTGTCCATCGCCGCCAACTGCCGCATGTGTCTGGTGCAGGTGGAAAAGGCACCCAAGCCCCTGCCTGCCTGTGCTACGCCGGTGACCGACGGCATGAAGGTCTACACGCGTTCGGAATACGCCATCAATGCGCAGAAAAGCGTGATGGAGTTCCTGCTCATCAACCACCCGCTGGATTGCCCGATCTGCGACCAGGGTGGCGAGTGCACCCTGCAGGATCTGGCGGTGGGCTATGGCGGTTCGTCGTCGCGCTACCAGGAAATCAAGCGCGTCGTGCGCGATAAAAACCTCGGCCCGCTGATCGCCACCGACATGACGCGCTGCATCCATTGCAGCCGCTGCGTGCGCTTCGGCCAGGAAATCGCCGGCGTGATGGAACTCGGCATGCCAGGCCGCGGCGAGCATACCGAGGTGATGCCCTTCCTGGAAAGCCAGGTGGCGTCCGAACTGTCGGGCAACGTCATCGACCTGTGCCCGGTCGGCGCACTCACCAGCAAGCCGTTCCGCTACACGGCCCGCAGTTGGGAACTGTCGCGTCGGCCCTCGATCAGCCCGCACGACAGCCTGGGTTCCAACCTGGAAGTCCACGTCAAGGACAACAAGGTGATGCGCGTGCTGCCGCGCGAGAACGAAGACGTCAACGAGTGCTGGCTGGCCGACCGCGATCGCTTTTCCTATGAAGGCCTCAACACGGCCGAGCGCCTGACCCAGCCGATGGTCAAGTACAACGGCCAGTGGATGGAGACGACCTGGCAAGCCGCGCTCGAATTCGTCGCGGATAAATTGAAGACGATTCCTGCCGAGCAGATCGGTGCGTTATCGACGCCGTATCGACCGGCGGAGGAGCTCTTTCTGCTGCAAAAACTGATGCGCGGCATGGGCAGCGGCAACGTCGACCACCGTCTGCGGCAGTCGGACTTTTCGCTCGACGACAAGGCGCACGGGGGGTTCTGGCTGGGCATGCCGGTGACCTATATGTCGCGCCTGAACCGCATGCTGGTGGTTGGTGCCAATCTGCGCAAGGATCATCCGCTGATGGCCCATCGCATCCGTGAGTCGGTGCGCTGGTACGGCGAACTCAACTTGATCAACGCGCACGAGGACGAATTCCTTGGCAAGGTACATGCCAAGCGTATCGTTGCGCCTTCCCAGCTTGCCAGTACCCTGGCTGGCGTATGCCGGGCACTGGCAGAGCTGAAGGCACTGCCGGTTCCGGACATCGCAGCCCATGGCGTGGCCGACGACACCGCGCGCAAGATGGCCGACAGCCTGTCAGGCGGCGAAACCCGCGCCGTGTTCCTCGGCAACATGGCGCAGCATCATCCCAGCTATTCGCAGATTCATGCGCTGGCACAAGAAGTGTCCCGACTCGCGGGCGCCAGTTTCGGCGTACTGGGCGAAGCGGCCAATAGCGTCGGCGCAGTGGCGGTCGGCGCGATTCCGGGGTGCGGCGCACTGGGTCAGCCTGCCCTCAAAGGCTTGAATGCCCAGCAGATGCTGGCCCAACCACTGCGTGCCTATCTGCTGTTGAGCGTGGAAGCCGAACTCGATACCCATGATCCGGTCGCGGCGATAGCCAGTATCAACGCGGCGGAGTTCGTCGTGATGATGTCGCCCTACAAAGGCAAGTCGCTCGACTACGCTGACGTGCTGTTGCCGATCGCACCGTGGACCGAAACCTCGGGTACCTTCGTCAACACGGAAGGCCGTGTGCAGAGCTTCAGCGCGGTGGTGAAACCGCTCGGCGAAACCCGCCCGGCGTGGAAGGTGCTGCGTGTCCTGGGCAACCTGCTCGGATTGGCGGGATTCGAGCACAATGATTCCAAAGAGGTATTACGCGATGCGCTGGGCGACACGCCTCTGGGCTCGGTGCAGGCTTTCCTCGATAATGAAGTCAGTGGCGTAAAGGTAGAGCCGCCTTCGCCTGGCGAGGGGCTGGAGCGTGTCGCCGAAGTGCCGATCTACCAGACCGACGCCGTGGTCCGTCGTTCGCCCTCATTGCAGATGACGCTGGATGCGTCGCTCCCGGTGGCGCGAATGAACAGCCGGTTGATTGCGAAGCTGGGGCTGCAGGAAAACGGCCGTGTCTCGGTGCGCCAGACCGCGAGTGCGCTGACTCTCAAAGTCCAGCGCGATGATTTCCTGCCCGACAACTGCGTGCGCGTGCCCAGCGGCCATCCGTTGACGGCCGGGCTGGGCCCAATGTTCGGCCCGATCACGGCGGAGCCGGTCTGATGGAGAGCGTGGGCATGGACTGGGCAGCCATTCGAACCGTCGTCTGGACCTTGATCAAGATCCTGGCGCTGGTGGTGCCGCTGATGTTGGGCGTAGCCTACCTTACTTACGCGGAAAGAAAGATCATCGGCTGGATGCAGGTTCGAATCGGTCCCAACCGTGTCGGTTTCCAGGGCCTGCTGCAGCCGATTGCCGACGCGGTGAAGCTACTGATGAAGGAAATCATCATCCCGTCGGGAGCAAGCCGCGGTCTCTTCATCCTCGGCCCCATCCTCGCCATCGCGCCGGCTCTGGCGGCATGGGCAGTCATTCCGTTCACCGACAGTCTTGTGCTGGCCAACATCAACGCCGGGTTGCTGTACGTGATGGCGATCACCTCCATGGGCGTCTATGGCGTCATCATCGCGGGCTGGGCGTCCAACTCCAAATACGCCTTTCTCGGCGCCATGCGTTCGGCCGCGCAGATCGTATCTTATGAAATCGCCATGGGTTTCGCGCTGGTCGGCGTGCTGATGGCGGCGCAATCGCTCAATCTCAGCGACATCGTGCATGGCCAGTCGGGCGGGCTGCATCACTGGTATATCTGGCCATTGTTCCCTTTGTTCGTGGTGTATCTGATTTCCGGCGTGGCCGAGACCAACCGCGCGCCGTTCGACGTCGCCGAGGGCGAATCCGAGATCGTCGCCGGTTTTCATGTGGAGTATTCCGGCATGGCGTTCGCGGTGTTCTTCCTTGCCGAATACGCCAACATGATCCTGATCGCCGCGCTGACCACGCTGATGTTCCTCGGCGGCTGGCTGTCGCCAGTGACCTTCCTGCCCGACGGTATCGTCTGGTGGCTGCTGAAGACAGGCTTCGTCCTGTTCCTGTTCCTGTGGTTCCGCGCCACCTTCCCGCGCTACCGCTACGACCAGATCATGCGGCTGGGCTGGAAGGTATTCATTCCCATTACCCTTGTCTGGATCATCGTGGTCGGCGGCATGATGCAGACACCGTATGGGTATCTTTTCCATTGAGCGCGCCATGAAACGGATCACGAACTTCTTCGGCAGCCTGCTCCTGATCGAACTTCTGCGCGGCATGATGCTCACGGGGCGCCACCTGTTCGCACGCAAGATCACGGTGCAGTTTCCCGAGGAAAAAACGCCGCAATCGCCGCGATTCCGTGGCCTGCATGCACTGCGCCGCTATCCCAACGGCGAGGAGCGCTGCATTGCCTGCAAGCTGTGCGAGGCCGTTTGTCCTGCGCTGGCCATCACCATCGAGTCGGAAAAGCGCGTCGACGGCACCCGTCGCACGACGCGTTACGACATCGACCTGACCAAGTGCATTTTCTGCGGTTTCTGCGAGGAATCGTGCCCGGTCGATTCGATCGTGGAAACGCGCATCCTCGAATATCACGGCGAAAAGCGCGGTGACCTCTACTACACCAAACCCATGCTGCTCGCCATCGGCGACCAATACGAAGAGCAGATTGCGCGCGACCGTGCTGATGACGCCAAGTACCGCTGAAAATAGACAATGACCTATACGACTGCGATTTTCTATTTCTTCGCCTCCATCCTGGTATTTGCCGGCCTACGCGTGATCACCGCGCGCAACCCGGTACATGCGGCCCTCTACCTGGTGCTGGCGTTCTTCACCGCGGCCGGACTGTGGATGCTGCTGGAAGCCGAATTCCTCGCCATCACCCTGGTGCTGGTCTACGTCGGTGCGGTCATGGTGCTGTTCCTGTTCGTGGTGATGATGCTCGACATCAACCTGGAAAAGCTGCGCGAGGGTTTCTGGGATTATCTGCCGCTGGCTGGCTTCGTCGCCGTGCTGCTGGTGATCGAAATGGCGCTGATCCTCGGCAGCCGCCACTTCGGCCTTGAGGTCATGGGAGCACCGGCACCTCACGCCGCCGATTACAGCAATACCAAGGAACTCGGGCGAGTGCTGTACACCGAGTACGTCTACGCGTTCGAACTCGCCGCGGTGATCCTGCTGGTGGCGATCGTTGCCGCCATCGCGCTGACGCTTCGCCGCCGCAAGGACAGCAAGTACATCGATCCCGCCGAACAGGTGAAGGTCAAGCGCAACGACCGTCTGCGCATCGTCAAAATGCAGGCCACGCAGAAGCCGGGCGCAGGGGAGGACGGCGCATGATTTCCTTATCGCATTATCTGGTGCTGGGCGGCATCCTGTTCGCCATCAGCGTGCTGGGCATCTTCCTCAACCGCAAGAACGTGATCATCCTCCTGATGGCGATCGAACTGATGCTGCTCGCGGTGAACATGAACTTCATCGCGTTTTCGCATTACCTCGGCGACATCCACGGCCAGATCTTCGTCTTCTTCATCCTCACCGTCGCCGCGGCCGAATCGGCCATCGGCCTGGCGATCCTGGTGGTGCTGTTCCGCAATCTGCACACGATCAACGTCGATGACCTCGACCACCTGAAAGGCTGATGCGCGTGGACATGCAGACGCTCTATCTCGTCGTGCCGCTGGCGCCGCTGTTCGGCGCGATCGTCGCCGGCCTGTTCGGCAGGCTGGTCGGCCGCACCGGTGCCCATGTCGTCACCATCGCCGGCGTGGCGGTGTCGTTCATCGCCTCGGTGCTGGTGTTTCAGGACGTGCTCGCCGGCCATACCTTCAACGGCACCATCTACACCTGGATGACACTGGGCGACCTGCGCTTCGAGGTCGGCTTCCTGATCGATGCGCTGACGGCCATGATGATGCTGGTCGTCACCTTCGTCTCGCTGATGGTGCACGTCTACACCATCGGCTACATGCACGACGATCCGGGCTACCAGCGCTTCTTCAGCTATATCTCGCTGTTCACCTTCTCGATGCTGATGCTGGTGATGAGCAACAACTTCCTGCAGCTGTTCTTCGGCTGGGAAGCCGTCGGCCTGGTGTCCTACCTGCTGATCGGCTTCTGGTACACGAAAGAGACGGCCATCTACGCCAACCTCAAGGCCTTCCTGGTCAACCGGGTGGGCGACTTCGGCTTCATCCTCGGCATCGGCCTGGTGCTGGCGCATTTCGGCTCGCTCGACTACGCCACGGTGTTCGCCAAGGCGCCGTCGCTCGCCAGCGAAACCATCACCCTGTGGCCTGACACACCATGGATGCTGATGAGCGTGATCGGCATCCTCCTGTTCATCGGCGCAATGGGCAAGTCGGCACAGTTTCCGTTGCACGTCTGGCTGCCCGACTCGATGGAAGGCCCGACGCCGATTTCCGCGCTGATCCACGCGGCGACGATGGTCACCGCCGGCATCTTCATGGTCGCGCGCATGTCGCCACTGTACGAGCTATCGGACACGGCGCTCAGCTTCATCATGGTGATCGGCGCGATCACTGCCTTGTTCATGGGCTTCCTCGGCATGGTGCAGAACGACATCAAGCGCGTGGTGGCATATTCGACCCTGTCGCAGCTCGGCTACATGACGGTCGCGCTGGGCGCGTCGGCCTATTCGGTCGCGGTGTTCCATCTGATGACGCATGCCTTCTTCAAGGCTCTGCTGTTCCTGGCCGCCGGCTCAGTGATCATCGCCATGCACCATAACCAGGACATCCGCTACATGGGCGGCCTGAAGAAATACATGCCGATCACCTGGGTCACGTCGCTGATCGGCTCGCTGGCGCTGATCGGCACGCCTTTCCTGTCGGGCTTCTATTCCAAGGAAAGCATCATCGAGGCGGCCAAGATGTCGCACCTGCCGGGCGCCGGCTTCGCCTATTTCGCCGTGCTGGCGGGCGTGTTCGTCACGGCCTTCTATTCCTTCCGCATGTATTTCCTGGTGTTCCACGGCAAGGAGCGTTTCCATCAGGGACATGGGCACGGCAACGAACCCGACGCCCATCACGGACACGACGGCCCGCCGCACGAAACGCCATGGGTCGTCACCGGCCCTCTGCTTGCGCTGGCGCTGCCGTCGCTCGCGATCGGCTACATGACCATCGAACCGATGCTGTTCGGCGACTTTTTCGGCCGAGCGATCTATGTTGCAGACCGCCATCCGGTAATGCACGAACTGAATCAGGAATTCCACGGCGCCATGGAAATGGGGCTGCATGCATTGGCAACGCTGCCGTTCTGGCTGGCTGTGGCAGGCGTCGGCCTGTCGGCGTTCTTCTATCTCAAGCGCCCGGACATCCCCGCGGCCATCGCGCAGCGCTTCAGCTTCCTGCACCGGATGCTGCTCAACAAATACTGGTTCGACGAACTCTACAGCTGGGTATTCGCCAAAGGCGCACGTGCGCTCGGCGGCAGCCTGTGGCGGCGCGGCGACCAGAATGTGATCGACGGCTTCTTCGTCAACGGTTCGGCGCACCTTGTCGAACGCTTCTCGCGCCTGGTCAGGGCCTTCCAGTCGGGCTACATCTACCACTACGCCTTTGCCATGCTGATCGGGGTGTTCGCCCTGGTGACCTGGTTCGCGCGCTTGAATTGACCCATGCTGAACAACCTCCTTTCTCTCGTCATCTGGGTCCCGATTCTGGCTGGGGTGGTCGTGCTTGTCACTGGCTCCGACCGCAACGCGGCGCTCGCGCGCTGGGTCGCGCTGGCCGGGGCGTTGCTGGGACTCATTGTCGCGCTTCCGCTGGTTACCGGCTTCGATACCACCACCCCGGCGATGCAGTTCGTCGAGAACGCCGCGTGGATCCCGGCGTTCAATATCCATTACCACCTGGGCGTCGACGGCATCTCGATGCCGCTAATCCTGCTGAACAGTTTCGTCACCGTGCTGGTGGTGATCGCCGGCTGGCAGGTGATCCAGGACAAGGTCGCGCAGTACATGGCGGCCTTCCTCATCATGTCGGGCCTCATCAACGGCGTGTTCGCGGCGCTCGACGGCATCCTGTTCTATGTGTTTTTCGAGGCCATGCTGATCCCGCTCTATCTTATTATCGGTGTGTGGGGCGGACCGAACCGCGTGTATGCCGCGTTCAAGTTCTTCCTTTACACCCTGCTCGGCTCGTTCCTGATGCTGGTGTCGATGATCTATCTTTACTTCCAGTCCGGCGGCAGCTTCGACATCCAGACCTGGCACACCACTACGCTGGGAATGACTGCACAGACGCTGATGTTCTTCGCCTTCCTGCTGGCGTTCGGGGTCAAGGTGCCGATGTGGCCGGTGCACACCTGGCTGCCCGACGCGCACGTCGAGGCGCCCACCGGTGGTTCAGTGGTGTTGGCGGCGATTACCCTCAAGGTCGGCGCCTACGGTTTCCTGCGCTTTATCCTGCCGATCCTGCCGGATGCGAGCCACGAGCTCACCTGGCTCGTCGTCACGTTGTCGCTGATCGCGGTCGTCTACATCGGACTGGTCGCGCTGGTGCAGGCTGACATGAAAAAGCTCATCGCGTATTCGTCGATCGCGCATATGGGCTTCGTGACTCTCGGCTTCTTCATGTTCAATCCACTCGGTCTTGAAGGCGGCCTGGTGCAGATGATTTCTCACGGCTTCGTCTCGGCCGCGCTCTTCCTCTGTATCGGCGTGATGTACGACCGCCTGCATTCGCGCCAGATCAAGGACTACGGCGGACTGGCCAGCAGGATGCCGGTGTTCGCGGCCTTGTTCATGCTGTTCGCCATGGCCAACTCGGGGCTTCCCGCCACCAGCGGTTTCGTCGGCGAATTCATGGTCATCATGGCCGCAAGCAAGGTCAATTTCTGGTTCGCCTTTGTCGCCGCCACCACGCTCATCACCGGTGCAGCCTATACGCTGTGGATGTACAAGCGTGTGGTGTTCGGTAGCGTCACAAACCCGCACGTCGAAGAAATGAGTGACATCAACCCGCGCGAGATCCTGCTGCTTGGCGTGCTGGCCGTCCTGGTGTTGGCCATGGGACTGTATCCCAAGCCATTCACCGATGTCATGCATGTATCGGTGGTCGACTTGTTGGCGCACGTCGCCCGAAGCAAACTGCCTTAAGGTTCAAATATGCGCCACGCCCTCATGCAATTCGCGCCCGCTTTTCCAGAGATCTTCGTGTTGATTATGATCTCGCTGATCCTGGTAGTCGACGCCGCGGTCGACGACGGTAAACGCTTTCTGGCCTACTTCCTTTCGCTTGTCACGCTGGCCGGGGCGAGCTTTCTTACCCTGCGCGATTTTTCTACCCTGCCGGTGCTGACGCTGGGCGGGCTGTTCATCGACGATCCGCTGTCCGACGTACTGAAGCTGTTTCTCTACCTGTCGGTGGCCATTGTCCTGGTGTATTCGCGCGATTACCTGCGTCAGCGCGGACTCTACAAGGGCGAATTCTTCGTGCTGGCGTTGTTTGCGCTGCTGGGCATGATGGTGATGGTGTCGGCCAGCCATTTCCTGACGCTGTACCTCGGCCTTGAACTGCTGTCGCTGTCGTTGTATGCCATGGTTGCGTTGCAGCGCGATTCCAGCGTGGCGACCGAGGCGGCGATGAAATATTTCGTGCTGGGTGCGCTGGCGTCGGGCATGCTGCTCTATGGCATGTCGATGGTCTACGGCGTCACCGGTTCGCTGGGGCTGGGCGATATCGCCATCGCCCTGCAGGACGGCACCGATCTACGCATCCCGCTGGTGTTCGGCATCGTTTTCATCGTGGCAGGCCTGGCGTTCAAGCTCGGTGCGGTGCCGTTCCACATGTGGATACCCGACGTCTATCACGGCGCGCCGACCGCGATGACGTTGTTCATCGGTTCCGCGCCCAAGATCGCCGCATTTGCCTTCGTGATCCGCATTCTGGGGCAGGGCCTCGAATCGCAGGTGAGCGATTGGCGCGGCATGCTGGTGATCCTCGCGGTACTGTCGATGGCGCTTGGCAACATCGCGGCCATTGCGCAAAGCAACCTGAAGCGGATGCTTGCCTATTCGGCCATTTCGCACATGGGCTTCATGCTGCTGGGCATCCTCGCCGGCTCGCAGAACGGCTATGGCAGCGCGATGTTCTATGTACTGGTGTACGCACTGATGAGCCTGGGCGGTTTCGGCATGATCCTGCTATTGTCGCGTGCCGGTTTCGAGGCTGATCGGCTGGAGGACTTCAAGGGGCTGAACCGCCGCAGTCCGTGGCTCGCGTTCATGATGCTGCTGCTGATGTTCTCGATGGCGGGCGTACCGCCTACCGTGGGATTCTATGCCAAGCTGTCGGTGCTGCAGGCCGTGGTCGAGATCGGTTATGTGTGGCTGGCGGTGGCGGCAGTACTGTTTTCGCTCATCGGCGCGTTCTACTATCTGCGCATTGTCAAGCTGATGTACTTCGACGCGCCGCACGATGCGGCCCCGATTAAGGCGAGCCCCGATGCCCGTGTCGTCATGTCGGTCAACGGATTGGCCATTCTGGCGCTGGGGATCATGCCGCAACCGTTGATGGCGGTATGCATCCACGCCATCCGTGCGTCTTTCTGAATCGGGATATTTGAACCAAATCGTGCCGGGGCAGGTCTGCTCCGGCGTTATCTAGCTTTTCGGATCCACCGTGAATTTTTCCACTACCCTGCTGCTGACCCTGGCGTTCATTGCCGCCAACCTGCCTTTCCTCGTCGAGCGGATCTTCTTCGTCATACGGCCTAAAACCGACACCAAGAATTTCGCCTGGCGGCTACTAGAACTGGTGGTGCTGTTTTTCGTGGTGGGCGGCATCGCGCGGCTGCTGGAAGGCAAACTCGGCGACATTCAGCATCAGGACTGGGAATTCTATGCGGTCAATGCCTCGCTGTTCGTAGTATTCGCTTATCCCGGCTTCGTCTACCGTTATCTGTGGCGGCGGCGCGGCGCATAGGCATGGACGCCCTGGAATTCAGGTTGCGTGACGAACATGTCGCGCTTTGCGATCTGCTCAAACTCAGTGGTATTGCCGACAGCAGCGGGCAAGGCAAGCACCTGATCGCCACCGGCGAAGTCACCGTCGACGGCCAGCCCGAAAGCCGCAAGACGGCGAAAATACGAGCGAACCAGACGGTGCAGTGCCTGGGCCAGACCGTTCGGGTCGTGGCCGACCAGGTGTAGCCAGAAGGGAGAGTCCAAGGTCCGATCTTCGATCCGCTATGGACTGTTTTTTCTGAAAAGATCGACCCGGATGGGCATGTGGAAAGTCGCCCCGTTTGGAGACATGTGGTGATTGAATCCCGAGCGCACGGTCTCGTAAAGCGTAGGGGATAATCGGTGCTCGGTGTGGGTCACCTTGAGTGTCCGGTTTTCAAACTGGTCGAAATCATCGAAGTGCATCGGTTGCAGGAAGAATGTCTGCGATACGAGCGACAGCCGCTGTGCTGAAATGGCTCGGACTTCCGCTGCAAAGGCAGCCTCCCTCACTACCTTCTCGTCATGGAATAGCCGAAGGATCTCGTTGAAGTCACCGGCATAGACGGGTTCCGAAATGTATGCCAGGCCACCCGGTTTCAGTACCCTGCGGATCTCGGAGAAAGTGTCGTCCATTCGTTCGACCGGGACGTGGTGCAGGGATTTGAGCATCAGGACGATGTCAACGCTCGAATCGTCAGTCGGGATGTTTTCTGCGCCGCCAAACGCGAATTGGACGTTGCCCGGTTTTTCCGCCGCCTGGTTTTCGGCGAGTTGCGTGGCATCCACTTCCAGGGCAAGCACCGAGGCAGCCGTTTGGGCGACCAGTCGGGTCTTCTCCGCCTTGCCGCAGCCGAGTTCAAGCACCTTCGCGCCAGGCAGTGGCAGCCGTTCCTTGAGGATGTCGCCTTCATCGGCAACGCGAAGGGCGCTCGGGTCTGCAATACGCATTTCGCTGGCTTTCATGTCGTGGTCCTGGTTGTGTAATCCGGTGCCGATCGTGCAGGGTCCAAGGTCGATGGACGGTCAGGGTGTGATGGCTCCGTCATGGCATGCCAAACCGGGCGGATTGGGTCCCCTGGTGCGGCTTACAGGAAGCAAAAAGTATAACGCCCGGAATCGAAATCAACCGCCAGTCGTGCTCCGCGGTTGAGCGCATAGTCCCAGGATCCTTTGGTAGCGCAGCCTTCATGGCATTCGCTCACGCCCGCCGGCGATTCGAGGTCGCGCTCGCGGTCGTACCAGCTCAACAACATGGTGTCGTCGCCAATTTGAGTGCGGCATTGAAGTCGAGGTCGAGCTCGGTGGTGTCGAGACGAAGTGTGTTCACGGTGAGGTATCCGTCAGCGCCTTCAGAGCATAGAGCATGTCGAGCGCCGCCTTCGGCGTGAGGGTGTCGGGGTCGAGTTCGCGCAGCTGGTCGAGCGCAGGATGTGGCGGCGGGGCGTCGTTGGGAAGATGGGCGGCGAACAGATCGCCTTGCGGACCGGGTTGCAACTGGGCATCCTCGAGTTCGCGCAGATGGCGGCGCGCTGCATGAATCACGGGACTGGGTACGCCGGCCAGACGCGCGACCTGGATGCCGTAGCTCTGCGAGGCCGGGCCTTCTTCCACCGCGTGCAGGAACACCAGGTCGGCACCGTGCTCCTTGGCATCGAGGTGGACGTTGGCGAGCTGGCGGAATTCCTGCGCCAGTTGGGTCAATTCGAAATAGTGGGTGGCGAACAGGGTGAACGCTCGGGTCGCGGTCACCAGGTGGCGCGCGACCGCCCAGGCCAGCGCGAGACCGTCGAAGGTGGAGGTGCCGCGGCCGATTTCGTCGAGCAGAACCAGACTGTTGGCGCTGGCGTTGTTCAGGATGTGCGCGGTCTCGGTCATCTCGACCATGAAGGTCGAACGTCCCCCGGCCAGGTCGTCGGAAGCACCGATGCGGGTGAAAATCTGGTCGACGTCGCCGATCTTCGCTGAGTTGGCGGGCACCCACAGGCCGCAGCAGGCCAGCAGCGCGGTCAGAGCGACCTGTCGCATGTAAGTCGACTTGCCGCCCATGTTGGGGCCTGTGATCAGCAGCATCTGTCGGCTGCGGGTCAGAAGCACGTCGTTGGGAATAAAGTGCGCCACCTGAGCCTCGACCACCGGATGGCGGCTGCTGCGGATGACGATACCGGGTTCCTCGCTGTAGTCGGGTGCACACAGTTTCAGCGTGCCAGTCCGTTCGGCTTGGCTCGCCAGTACGTCGATCTCGGCCAGCGCGGCGGCAATCGACAACAGGTCGGGCACGTGCGGCGTCAGCGTTTCCAGCAAAGCCTCGAATAGCGCCTTCTCGCGTGCCAGCGCGCGGTCCTGAGCCGACAGCGCCTTGTCTTCGAACGCCTTGAGTTCCGGCGTGATGTAGCGTTCGGCGTTTTTCAGCGTCTGGCGGCGGCGATAGTCGTCGGGGACGTTTTCCGACTGGGCTCGGCTGACTTCGATGTAGAAGCCATGCACCTTGTTGTATTCGACCTTGAGCGTGCCGATGCCCGAGCGTGCGCGTTCGCGGGTCTCCAGTTCCAGCAGGAAGGCTCCGGCGTCGCGTGTCAGCGCGCGCAGCTCGTCGAGCTCGGCATCGTAGCCGTCGGCGATGACGCCGCCTTCGCGCAGCACGCTGGCAGGCTCGGGTTGGATGGCTTGCACGAGCAGGGCATGCAGGTCGGGACGGGCGGCGAGTTGGGATTGCAGTGCCGACAGGTGCACGCGGTCATCAGGCAGCGAGGCGACGAGTTCGGGCAGCAGTGCCAGCGTGTCGCGCAGGCCGGACAGGTCGCGCGGTCGCGCGTTCTTCAGCGCGATGCGGCCGCTGATCCGCTCCACGTCGGCGCAGCTTTTCAGAAGGCAGGTAAGGGTGACGGCTGTATCGGGCAGCTCGACGAGCACGCCAATAGCGTCACGCCGCCGGGTCAGGATTCCACGATCGCGCAGCGGATGGTGCAGCCAGTGCCTGAGCAAGCGTGTCCCCATGCCCGTAGCGGTGGTATCGAGCACCGACAGCAGCGTCGGCGCCGCTTCGCCACGCAGGGTTTCGGTGAGTTCCAGATTGCGGCGGGTGGCGGCATCGAGCTGCACTAAGTCGCTGTCGCGCTCGGCACGAATCGATTGGATATGCGGCAGCGCGGTGCGCTGCGTGGACTGGATGTAGTCGAGCAGGGCGCCTGCGGCGGCAATCGCCAGTGGCAGATCGGCCACACCGAAGCCGCTTAAATCGCGGCTGCCGAATTGCTGCGCCAGGCGGCTTTGTGCGCTGCTGGAATCGAACTGCCACGGCGCCAGCCGGCGCACCGCGCAAGGCGCGTCGAGCTCAAAGTCATCGGGTGCGAGGATTTCTGCCGGCCGCACCCGCGCCAGCAGGGCGGGGAGGGTGGTGGCATTGCTCTCGGTGACCTGGAAACGCCCGGCGGCAAGATTCAGCCAGGCCACGCCGATCGATTCGGTTCCCGGAGCGACCGCCAGGATCAGCGTGTCGCGCGTCTCGTCCAGCAAGCCCGAATCGGTCAACGTGCCTGGCGTCACGATGCGCGTTACCTGACGTTCGACCGGGCCTTTCGACGTTGCAGGATCGCCCACCTGTTCGGCAATCACCACCGATTCGCCCAGTTTCAGTAACCGCGCCAAATACTGCTCGACGCTGTGGTAAGGCACGCCGGCCATCTTGATCGGCGCGCCCGCAGAGGCGCCGCGCGTCGTGAGCGTGATGTTGAGGAGCCGCGCGGCCTTCTCGGCGTCCTCGAAGAACAGCTCGTAGAAGTCGCCCATGCGGTAGAACAGCAGCATGTCGGGATGCTGTGCCTTGATGCCGAGGTACTGCTGCATCATCGGCGTGTGGGCAGTGGGCTCCTTGGCGATGGACATGGGTGGACTGCTGTTCGGATCAGATCTTCAGTTCGGGCGGAAGGTGCGGCGCGATGACCTGCAGCATCTGCCCGAAGATTTTCGGGGTGGCGGCGACGATGTTGCCGGATTCGAGAAAGCCTTCGTCGCCCATGAAATTGCCGACCAGAGCGCCGGATTCCTGCGCGATCAGGCTGCCGGCAGCGAGATCCCAGGGCTGCAGGTGCATTTCCCAGAAGCCGTCGTAGCGGCCGCAGGCCACGTAGCACAGGTCGAGCGCGGCCGAGCCGGGGCGACGCAGGCCCGAGGTCGCCTTCATCATGTCGCGGAACATGTTGAGGTAGGCCTCGGAGAAACTGAAGTCGCGGAAGGGGAAGCCTGTGCCGATCAGGCATTCGGAGAGTTTGCTGCGCTTGCTGGCACGGATGCGGCGGTCGTTGAGCATGGCGCCGCGTCCGCGAGTGGCGGTGAAGAGTTCGTTGCGTGCCGGGTCGTAGACGACGGCCTGGGTAATCTGGCCCTTGTGCTTGAGGGCAATCGAGACGGAATATTGCTGCAGACCGTGCAGGAAGTTGGTGGTGCCGTCCAGCGGATCGATGATCCACTCGTAGTCCTCGCCATTCTTGGCTGCGGCGGTGCCGGACTCCTCTGCTAAAATCCCATGATTTGGGTAGGCGTCGAGCAGGGTTTCAATGATGGCGCGCTCGGCCATCTGGTCGACCTCGCTGACGTAATCGCGGTCCTGTTTGCTCCGAACGGTGAGCTGGTCGAGGTCGAGCGAGGCGCGATTGATGATCGCCCCGGCTTTGCGAGCGGCTTTCACCGCCGTATTGAGCATGGGATGCATGATGTCTGGCTATGGATTCAAAGAACGAGCCGCTTATTTTACTTGATGACCACAGCCGATCCTCAACTTCTCGCCAATATTCGTATCGTGCTGACGCGTACCAGCCATCCCGGCAATATCGGTGCGGCGGCCCGGGCGATGAAGACGATGGGCTTGTCCCGGCTGGTGCTGGTCGATCCTGCCGTTTTCCCCAATAGTCAGGCCGACGCCATGGCGTCGGGCGCGGCCGACCTGCTGACGCAGGCAAGGGTATGCGCCACGCTGGCCGAGGCGCTCGCCGACTCCACGCTCGCACTCGGCGTGTCGGCACGCCGGCGCGACATCGTGTCCGAAGTGCTGACCCCGCCCGAGGCCTCGATCCGCCTGTTGGCCGAAGCGCAGACCGGCCCCGTGGCGCTGGTGTTCGGCAACGAAACCAGCGGGCTATCGAACGAGGAGTTGAGCCTCTGCCAGGGACTGGTCACGATCGCGGCCAACCCGGCATACAGTTCGCTCAACCTGGCGGCGGCAGTTCAGGTATTGAGCTATGAAATCCGCCAGGCCTGGCTGGGGCATGCGAGTTGGCCCCAACCGGAGTTGGATGCGGCGACGGGTGATGAAATGGAACGCTTCTACGGCCATCTGGAAACCGCACTGGCCGAACTGGAATTCCTCAATCCCGGTTCGCCCGGCAAGCTGATGTTGAAACTACGGCGCCTGTTTGCGCGTACCCGGCTGGCGAAGGAGGAAGTGAACATTTTGCGCGGCATCCTGACGGCGGCGCAGGAAGCCAAGCAGAAGGCAAATGGCACGCGGAACCACGGTGCAGAATAGTTGACTAAAATACTCGGATAAAGCATTCTCAAGCGCATGAATCTGTTCAGCCAATTCAAGGAAGACATTGCCGTCGTGTTCGACAGGGACCCGGCGGCGCGCACGACCTTCGAGGTCGTCACGACCTACCCCGGTTTCCACGCCATGGTGATCCACCGTCTGGCACACAAGCTGTGGCGAATGGAATGGAAATGGCTGGCGCGCTTCACCTCGCATATCGGCCGCTGGCTCACCGGCATCGAGATCCACCCGGGCGCCACCATCGGCCGCCGCGTCTTCATCGACCACGGCATGGGGGTGGTGGTGGGCGAGACGGCGGAAATCGGTGACGACTGCACGCTGTATCACGGCGTGACGCTCGGCGGCACCTCATGGAACAAGGGCAAGCGCCACCCCACTCTGATGCCCGGCGTGGTGGTGGGGGCGGGCGCCAAGATCCTCGGCCCGATCACCATCGGCGTCAATGCACGGGTCGGCTCCAATGCCGTGGTGGTGAAGGATGTGCCAGACAATGCCACGGCGGTGGGGATCCCGGCGCGTATTCTGGACAGTGCGGCGGAGAAGCAGCGCAATCAGCAGGCGGAAAAACTCGGATTCTCCGCCTATGCCATTTCCGCCGATATGAACGACCCGGTGGTGAAGGCGATCCATGGTCTGATCGATCATTCGGCTCACATCGACCAGCGGCTGGAGAGGATATTGGCGCAGTTGCAGAAGCTGGGCGCCGAGATGCCGGCGGAGCAGGACAAGCCCGACGATTTCGACCCGAGTTATTTGAATAAAATAGTTGACTAAATTGCTAAGGTAAGGAATAGTTGACTGAAATGCTCGGGAATTTTATAGTTCGGGCGAAATTTCAGGAGAACGAGTCATGAGATTGACCACCAAGGGCCGTTTCGCCGTCACCGCCATGCTGGATCTGGCCTTGCGCGGCGGCAAGAATCCGGTGACGCTGGCCGGCATCAGCGAGCGCCAGGACATATCCCTGTCGTATCTGGAACAGCTTTTCAGCCGTCTGCGCCGGCACGAACTGGTCGAAAGCGTACGTGGCCCCGGCGGCGGCTATTATCTTGCCCGCTCGCTTGAAGACGTCAGCGTGGCCGACATCATTCGCGCGGTGGATGAACCCATCGACGCAACCCAATGCGGTGGCAAGGAAAACTGTCACGACGAGCACCGCTGCCTGACGCACGACTTGTGGACCGGGCTCAACGCCCATATCTACGATTATCTGGACAACGTGACGCTGGCCACGCTGGTGGCCAAGCAGGACGAATGCAAGGACAAGGTCTTGCAAGACCGCCGCGCATCGAAGATGACGCTGGCCGCTTGAACGATTCAATCAGGGCAAAACGATGAAGACACTGTATTTCGATTACTCCGCCACCACCCCGGTCGATCCTCGTGTGGCTGAAAAAATGATCCCCTATCTGACCGAGCATTTCGGCAATCCGGCATCACGCTCCCATCCGTTTGGCTGGGAGGCAGAGAAGGCGGTCGAAGACGCGCGTGGCCAGGTGGCTGCCCTGGTCGGTGCCGACCCCAAGGAAATCGTGTTCACGTCCGGCGCCACCGAATCGAACAACCTTGCCATCAAGGGCGCCGGCCACTTCTACTCGGCGACCAAGGGCAAGCACATCATTACCGTGCGTACCGAGCACAAGGCCGTGCTCGACACCGTGCGTGAAATGGAGCGTCAGGGTTTCGAGGCCACGTATCTGAACGTCAAGGAAAACGGCCTGCTCGACCTCGACGAATTCCGTGCAGCGATCCGCCCGGATACCGTGCTGGCCTCGGTGATGGCGGTCAACAACGAAATCGGTGTGATCCAGGACATCGAGGCGCTTGGCAAGATCTGCCGCGAAAAAGGCGTGATCTTCCACGTCGACGCGGCGCAGGCGACTGGCAAGATGCCGATCGACCTAACCAAGCTGCCGGTCGACCTGATGTCGTTTTCCGCTCACAAGACCTACGGTCCCAAGGGTATCGGCGCCCTGTACGTACGCCGCAAGCCGCGCGTCCGCCTGGAAGCGCAGATGCATGGCGGCGGCCACGAGCGCGGCATGCGTTCGGGGACGCTGGCCACGCATCAGATCGTTGGCATGGGCGAAGCCTTCCGTATCGCCCGTGAAGAAATGGCAACCGAGAACGAGCGTATCCGCATGTTGCGCGACCGCCTATACGCCGGCCTCAAGGACATCGAAGAAGTGCATCTGAACGGCGACATGGACCAGCGCGTGCCGCACAACCTCAATGTCAGCTTCAACTTCGTCGAGGGCGAATCGCTGATCATGGCAATCAAGGATCTGGCGGTATCAAGCGGTTCCGCCTGTACCTCGGCCAGCCTGGAGCCGTCCTACGTGCTGCGCGCACTGGGCCGCAGCGACGAACTGGCGCACAGTTCGATCCGTTTCTCCATTGGCCGCTTTACCACCGAGGAAGAGGTCGACTACGCCATCAAGCTTCTGCATGAAAAAATCGGCAAGCTGCGCGAACTTTCCCCGCTGTGGGAAATGTTCAAGGAAGGCGTCGATCTGAATTCCGTGCAGTGGGCTGCACATTGATTTGAAGTAAAGGAGAACTACCATGTCCTACAGCGATAAAGTACTCGACCACTATGAAAATCCCCGCAATGTCGGTTCCTTCGGCAAGGAAGACGACGGTGTCGGTACCGGCATGGTCGGCGCGCCCGCCTGCGGCGACGTGATGAAGCTGCAGATCAAGGTCGGCGCCGATGGCCGCATCGAGGATGCCAAGTTCAAGACCTACGGCTGCGGCTCGGCGATCGCCTCGTCCTCGCTGGTGACCGAATGGGTCAAGGGCAAGACGCTCGACCAGGCGATGGAAATCAAGAACACGGCCATCGCCGAGGAACTTGCGTTGCCGCCGGTCAAGATTCACTGTTCGATCCTGGCCGAAGATGCGATCAAGGCAGCCGTGGCCGACTACAAACAGAAAAAGGGTCTGGAGTAAGCCATGGCGGTGACCTTGTCCGAGCGCGCAGCGCAACACGTCACCAGCTATCTTGCCAAGCGCGGCAAGGGCGTCGGCATCCGTCTCGGCGTGCGCACCACCGGCTGTTCCGGCATGGCCTACAAGCTGGAGTTCGCCGATGAGGTGCCCGAGGGCGACGAGGTGTTCTCCAGCCATGGGGTGACCGTGTTCGTCGATCCCAAGAGCCTGGCCTACATCGACGGCACCGAACTTGACTACGCCCGTGAAGGCCTGAACGAAGGCTTCAAGTTTAATAACCCGAACGTGAAGAACGAGTGCGGCTGCGGCGAATCGTTTAACGTTTGACCTTAGGGATCCGGACTCAGGGTCAGGAGACAGGGTCTTTGTACGGCCTGCGGCCGCGCCATTTTAGTAGCACGTAGCGACAAAGTCCCTAGATCCCTGAATCCTGAACCCTGGCCTCTAACAATGGATTTCACTCAAACCCATTTCGAACTTTTCGGCCTGCCGCAATCCTATGCGTTGAATCGGGACATGCTCGACTCGGCTTACCGCGAGCTGCAGAACACGGTGCACCCAGACCGGTTTGCCTCGCAGCCGGAAGCCGAACAGCGGGTGGCGATGCAGTGGGCGACGCAGGTGAATGAGGCATACCAGACCCTCCGGCACCCGGTGAATCGCGGCGTGTACCTGCTGAAATTGCAGGGAATCGATGCGCTCGACGCCAACAACACAAAAATGGCGCCGGCTTTCCTGATGCAGCAGATGGAATGGCGCGAAGCGATCGACGATGCGCGTGCCGGGAAAAGCATGGATACGCTGGATGCCCTGTCCGACGACCTGCATGCAGCGCATCGCCGCATCGAAGCGCAACTGGCCGAATTGATCGACGCCGCGCACGATTACGCGGGCGCTTCCGAAGCCGTGCGTCAGCTGCGTTTCATGGACAAGCTCATCGCCGAAGTCGGCGACGTGTACGAAGAACTCGAAAGTTAAGACATGGCCCTCTTGCAGATTTCCGAACCCGGCATGTCCACCGCCCCGCATCAGCACCGGCTGGCGGTCGGTATCGATCTGGGCACGACCAATTCGCTGGTGGCCACGGTGCGTTCCGGGCTGTCTGTCGTGCTCGACGATGAAGCAGGACATTCGCTGTTGCCTTCGGTGGTGCGCTACCACGCCGATTGCGGGGTGGACGTGGGATATGCTGCCTTGTCCGCGCAGAACCTCGATCCCCACAATACGATCGTGTCGGTCAAGCGCTTCATGGGGCGCGGCCTCGCCGACATCGAGGATATCGCCAGCCTGCCGTATCGCTTTGTCGATGCGCCCGGCATGGTGCAGCTGAGAACGGTCGCCGGTGTGAAGAGCCCGGTCGAAGTGTCGGCCGAAATCCTCAAGGTGTTGCGCCAGCGTGCCGAAGCCGCCTTGGGCGGCGAGCTCTTGGGAGCGGTGATCACCGTGCCGGCGTATTTCGACGATGCCCAGCGCCAGGCCACCAAGGATGCCGCGCAGCTGGCGGGACTCAATGTCCTGCGTTTGTTGAACGAACCGACGGCAGCTGCGATCGCCTATGGCCTCGACAATGCATCGGAGGGTGTCTATGCAGTGTACGATCTCGGCGGCGGCACGTTCGATATCTCGATTCTGAAACTCTCCAAGGGCGTGTTCGAGGTGCTATCCACCAATGGCGACTCGGCGCTTGGCGGCGACGATTTCGATCAGCGCGTGTTCTGCTGGATGCTCGAGCAGGGTCGTTTTTCACCGCTGTCGGCAGGTGATGCCCGGTTGCTGCTGACCAAGGCGCGTGACGCCAAAGAAGCTCTGACCGAACACACCGAGGTACGCGTCACCGCGGTGCTGTCGACTGGCGAGATGATGGACGCGACACTGACCCAGGCCGAGTTCAATGCCATGACGGCCAGCCTTGTCAGCAAGACGCTGACGCCCACCCGCAAGGCGCTGCGCGACGCAGGGCTGACGGCAAGCGAGGTCAAGGGCGTGGTGATGGTCGGCGGATCGACGCGGACGCCGTGCGTGCGTCAGGCGGTGGCCGATTTCTTCAAGCAGACGCCGCTCACCAATCTCGATCCCGACAAGGTTGTCGCGTTGGGCGCCGCCATGCAGGCAGACGTGCTGGCAGGCAACCGCGCCGGTGACGACTGGCTGCTGCTCGATGTCATTCCGCTGTCGCTGGGGCTCGAAACCATGGGCGGGCTGACCGAGAAGGTCATTCCGCGCAACACCACGATTCCCACTGCCCGCGCACAGGATTTCACCACGTTCAAGGACGGCCAGACAGCGATGAGCGTTCACGTGCTGCAAGGCGAACGCGAACTGGCGTCGGACTGCCGCTCGCTGGCGCGTTTCGAACTGCGGGGCATTCCGCCCATGGTGGCCGGTGCGGCGCGCATCCGCGTCACCTTCCAGGTCGACGCCGATGGTCTCCTGTCGGTGTCGGCACGCGAGCAGAGCAGCGGCGTTGAAGCCAGTGTGCAAGTCAAGCCGTCATATGGCCTGGGGGACGAAGAGATCACCCGCATGCTGAAGGACGCGTTCACTCACGCCAAGGACGACATGTACGCGCGCGCGCTGAACGAGCAGATCGTCGATGCGCAGGGCCTGATTGCCGCCACCCGTGCCGCCATGGCGGAAGACAGCGCGCTGCTGAACGAAACCGAGACCGCGGCAATAGAAACCGGCATCGCCGCCCTTGAAAAACTGATGGCGGGCCCCGACCATCAGGCTATCAAGCGCGGCATCGAAGCGCTGAATGCGGCCACCACAGAATTCGCCCAGCGCCGCATGGATCGGAATGTGCGCCGAGCGATGGCCGGGCAGAAACTTGAAACCTTCGGCTGACCGTCTGATAACTATGTTGAATGCAGATTTCATCGATTCCCTGCGGGTAAGGCTCGAAGCGCATCCGATCTATGCGGCCGTACAGACGCTCGACGACCTGCGTGCATTCATGCAGCATCACGTCTATTCGGTGTGGGACTTCATGTCGCTGATCAAGTACCTGCAGCATCAGGTTGCGCCTGCACGCTGGCCATGGACGCCGAGCGGCGACGCCTCGGTGCAGCGCTTCATCAACGAACTGGTTCTGGAAGAAGAAACCGATATTGCGCTTCCGGGGCAGGAAGGATTTACCAGTCACTTCATGCTGTATCTCGCCGCCATGCGCGAAATCGGCGCCGACGCCGAGACACCTGGCCGCTTCGTGCAACGGGCGGGTGAGGAGGGTATCGATGCCGTCCTCGCTTCCGGCCTTGCGCCTGCACCATCTGCCGCATTCACGCGTACCACCTTCGATTTCATCGACAGTGGCAAGCCGCATGCCGTCGCCGCTGCGCTGGCGCTGGGGCGCGAACATGTCATCCCTTCGATGTTCCGTGCCTTCCTGTCGCGGATGGCGGTAACCGAAACGCAGGCGCCGAGCTTTCACTATTATCTAAACCGCCACGTTCACCTGGACGAGGACTTTCATGCGCCGCTGTCGTTGCGCCTGCTTGCCGCCCTATGCGATGGCAATGCCGACAAATGGCGCGAAGCCGAAGCTGCCGCCGAAGCCGCTGTCGGTGCACGCCTGCAATTTTGGGACGGCGTGCTCGCCGCCCTGCCTAGCCAACACTTTAAAGCTGCCTGACCGAGCCCCAGAACCTCACCATGCCCCAACTCATCGTATTGCCTCATGTCGAACTCTGCCCTGAAGGTGCCGTGATCGACGCCAAACCCGGCGACACCATCTGCGACACGCTGCTTGCAAACGGTGTCGAGATCGAACACGCGTGCGAAAAGTCCTGCGCCTGCACCACCTGCCACGTCATCGTGCGCGAAGGCTTCAATTCACTGGAAGCTTCCACCGAAGAAGAGGATGATCTGCTCGATAAGGCCTGGGGACTCGAACCGCAATCCCGGCTGTCCTGCCAGGCGCGCGTGAACGGCAGCGACCTGGTGGTCGAAATTCCGAAATACACCATCAATATGGTCAAGGAAGGACATTGATATGAAGTGGACGGACTCCCTCGACATTGCCATCGAACTCGCCGAGGCCCACCCAGAAATCGACCCGCGTACCATCCGCTTTACCGACCTGCATAACTGGGTGATGGAACTGCCTGATTTCGATGACGACCCCAATCATTCCGGCGAGAAGATTCTCGAAGCGATCCAGATGGCATGGATTGACGAAGTGAGCTGATCATCAGAGCTGGCCGCGGATTTCGTGGCTTGCAGCCAATCATTGGAAATAGCGTGCCGGCAACGTGGCCGCTGCCGGCAGGTCGCATCGGTTCGGCGCAAGAGGCAGAGCAGTCCCATCCCTTGCACCATGAGCGTGTTATTTTTTAAGCTGCGGCTGATCCAGGTAACGTACATCCTTTACCGAAAGCGGAACGGGGTTGATGTACTTGTATCCCTTGCCTTGGTAATAGGCGAGTTCCGGGAAGCCTGCCGGAACAACCGTGACGAATCCGTGCATGTCTTCTGCGCTGAAGCCTGCGGCTTTCATCGCGTTGTTACACATCTTGAATTCGACACCATCCTTTGCCAGTTCCGCCATCTTGTCCATGATCCCCTGGTATTTCGGGTAATTTTCCTTGGCGAAGGCGCGTAACTCAGGTCCGTGCGTAACTACCACGACTTTGCCTTGGGTGATCTTTTGCGTATTCTTGATGAAGTTGTAAAGAATATTCAGCTTCTGTGGGTCTTCGTAGTTCACGTCAAATACCACGTCTGTGACGGGCATCGTATGCATATCGACTTTGGCTGTGCCGTACGGTGCGAATTCTTCCGCATGCGCCATATAGGGAACGGGTAAAGCGAGGAACAAGGCTAAGGCCGCAATTTTGGGGGTTAACTTCATTGTTGTGTCTCCTTGGGTAGTTAGTTGAACAATCCTGAGCAAGGTTTGGATTAGCTTGCTCCGTTTGGCCGTTTCGTCCGGCTTTCCACTTCACGTAACCACCGCTTCAGATACGCGGCTTCACGCAAAATCCGCTCCGATTCGCCGAGTGCGTTGGCGATCAGACTGATTCCCTGCAAGGCTGAAATCAGGTGCAGCGCCAGTGTCTTGGCGTCGCGGCTGCATCCCATCTGACGGAATTGGGTCTCACACCAGACGAGCAGGAGTTGAAAGGGCCGTGCCGCCTCCGTGCTCATGGGGCCGCGTCCTTTGGCGAGTTCGTAGCACAGGCTACCTACCGGGCAGCCGAACACCGTATCGCTTTCCCGCTCATCGACCCAGACGTGCACCAACGCCTCAAGGCGTAACCGGGGGCTCGGTTGATCGGCCTGTTTCTCCAGAAAGTCATTTAATTCGGTCACGCGGCGTTCCACGACGGCACGCGCGATGTCTTCGCGTGCCTGAAAGTAGTAGTAAATACTACCGAGCGGAATACCGGCCTCGGCGGAGATGTCCGCAAGCGTGGTTTTGAGGAAACCATTGCGATAGACCAAGTCGGCTGCTGTCCTGATCAGATGCTGGCGCTTGTCGTGGGTACGGGTCTGCTGTTTCATGGCTCAAATAGTAAGTTATCTAACTTATAAAATATAACCTACTTTCCTACCATGAATATCGCTTGATGGAGGGCTTGCATGGCAAGCGCCATCCTGCCCTAAGCCAGATCAGCCAGAGGTTGGCGCAGCACAAGCGATTCCGTAGGAAGGAGCGGGCTCATGATGCAATCTGGTCAGGACGTGTTTTGCCCGCTGGCGTTCCATCATCGTCAGGGCCGTGCAGCGATAGAGGGAACGTGCCTGTATAAAAGGCGGCCGCCCCGCAGCCTAAAAACCCTCTTCGCTTCGTGCTAGACTGCCCCAAAAGTTGAGGCAAGCATGGCCGAGGAGACAGACCTTTCCCGTACCGAACCAGCAAGTCAGCGGCGCCTGCAACTGGCACGCAGCATGGGCGATGTGCCGCGTTCCGCCGAACTCACGGCGTGGGCCGTGTTGTTGTCGGCGCTCGGCATGCTGGGCTGGCTGGCGCCGCGCCTGCTCAATGCCTTGCAGGTGTTGACCGAAGTGGCATTCATTCATGCCGCGCAGCCGCTTTCCCCAGTATTCATCCAGGCTGCCTGGGCGGCATTCTGGGCCGTGCTGCCGGTACTGGGCGTCATATTTGTCGCTGCCCTGGTGGCACCCATCCTTCTCTCTGGCTGGGTGTTTGCTCCGCAGGCTGCCCAGGCCGATCTCACGCGCGCCAATCCTTTCAAACCGTTCGCTCGCCTGTTTTCCGTCGAGTCCCTATTCGACGGATCGTTGGTGTTGTTGAAGCTGGCGCTCGCCGCTGCAGCCGTGGGCTGGGTGCTGACGAGCGGCTGGTCGGGATTGCACAGTCTGACCCGAAGCGAAATGAGCGTCGCACTCGACGTGACGGCCGCCTGGGTGGGCCGCGGAGTACTGGTATTGGCGGCGGCACTGACGTTGGCGGCGGCAGTGGATTCCGGCTGGCGCTGGTGGCGCTATCTGCGTCGCCATGCGATGACCTGGCAGGAAATATTGGCCGAGGCCCGCGAATCCGAGGTGAGCCCCGAAGTACGGGCGCGAATGCGCGGCCGTCAGCAGCAGGCCGGCCAGCGTGTTGACGAGGTGATCGGGTGAGCGCGCAGGGCGTGATGGTAATGGGCCTGCCAGCGAACCGGCTGGCGGTACCGGCGCTGGTCATGCTGATTCTGGCGATGATGGTGTTGCCTTTGCCCACCTTCATGCTCGACGTGCTGTTCACGCTCAACATTGCGCTGGCGATGATCGTGCTGCTGGTGAGCCTGAATGCACGGCGTCCCCTGGATTTCTCGGTCTTTCCCACGGTGCTGCTGCTGACTACGCTGCTGCGACTGTCGCTCAACGTGGCGTCCACCCGCATCATCCTGATGCAGGGCCACACCGGGCCAGAAGCGGCGGGCAAGGTGATCGAGTCGTTCGGCAATTTCCTGGTCGGCGGCAATATTGCGGTTGGCTTCGTGGTGTTCATCATCCTTGTCATCATCAACTTCGTCGTCATCACCAAGGGTGCCGGTCGCATTGCCGAGGTGGCGGCACGCTTCACGTTGGACTCGATGCCGGGCAAGCAATTGGCAGTCGACGCCGATCTGAATGCTGGCTTCATCAACGAGACCGAGGCGCGTGCGCGCCGCAGCGATATTGGCCGCGAATCCGACTTCTATGGTGCAATGGATGGTGCGTCAAAATTCGTGCGCGGCGACGCCATCGCCGGCATGATCATCCTCGTGGTCAACCTGATCGGCGGCATTGCGGTGGGCATGTTGCAGCACAACCTGGGTATCTCCGAAGCGCTCGGCCGCTATGCGCTGCTGACCGTGGGCGACGGGCTGGTGACGCAGATCCCGGCGCTGGTCATTTCCACCGCGGCGGGCATCGTTGTGAGCCGCGCATCGAGCGAGCAGGATCTGTCGCGCGAGTTTTCCACCCAGATTTTCGGCCGTCCGCAGACCTTGTATGTGGCCGCAACCGTGTTGGGTGCGCTGGGGGTGATTCCTGGGACACCGCATCTGGCGTTCCTGACCATTGCCACGGTACTGGGGGGACTGGGGTTCTGGTTGATGCGCCGCCAGCGTACGGCCGCGTTCGACGTCGAACCGCTGGAACTGGCTGAGGCGGATACTGTGCCGGTCGACGTCACCTGGGACGACATCCCGCCGGTCGACGTACTGGCGCTCGAAGTCGGCTACCGGCTGATCCCGCTGGTCGACCGCAATCAGGGGGGCGCGGCGCTGAGTAGGATCACCGAGGCGCGGCGCCGTTTCGCCACCGACATGGGGCTGGTGGTGCCGCTCATTCGCGTGCGCGACAATCTCGATCTCAAGCCTAACACCTATCGCATCACGCTGAAGGGCGTCGATGTGGCGCACGGCGAGATGTCCCCAGGCCAGGTGCTGGCAGTCGACATGGGTGACGTGCTCGGACGCATCGATGGTGTACCCGGATGGGATCCGTTGACCGGGCTGGCTGGGGTATGGCTAGATGCCAGCCGAGTCGAGGAGGCCGAATTGCGCGGTTTTGTCGTGCTGGAACCTGCCGAACTGATCGCGCGCCAGGTCGAGGCCGTATTCCGCCAGCATGCCGCAGAACTGCTGGGGCGCACCGAGGTGCAGCAGCTGCTTGATACGCTGGCACGCAGCCATCCGGGGCTGGTCGAGGACGTGACGCCGCGTCATCTGCCGCTGACCAGCGTGCAGGCCGTACTGCAGCAATTGATTGCGGAAAACGTCTCGATCCGCGATACCCGCACTCTGTTCGAAACGCTGGCGGCACGCGCGCCAAAAAACCAGGCCATCGACGAACTGGTGGAAACCGTGCGTGCCGCGTTGGGACGCAGCATCGTCGACCGGCTGTTCGAAGGCAGCGACACGCTGCACGTGATCGGCCTGGCTGCAACGACTGAAACCCGCCTGTTGAACGAGATGGGCGACGAAGGCGAAGCGCTGTTGTCTCCTTCCACGCTGGATGCATTGAACGAGGCCGCAGAGCGCGCCCTGGCCGAACAGGAACGCGAAGGCTACCACCCCGTGCTGCTGACCTCGCCCGGCTTGCGTGCGATCCTTTCGCGTTTGCTGCGGCGCAACCTGCCGCGACTTGCGGTGATTGCCTATGCCGAGGTGCCTGCCGATAAAATGGTCCAGGTGAGCACTGAACTGGCGATTGGAGCGCGTGAATGAGCGTACAGGTATTTGTCGCAGCGAATGCACGCGAAGGTCTGGCGCGCGTGCGAAAGGAACTGGGCGACGACGCCGTGGTGCTGTCCACCCGGCCGCACCCGCGGGGCGTCGAGTTGCTGGCCAGTGCTTACGGCGACCTGACGGTTCCTGCGGTCAGCGAGGGCCCCGACACGGCCGGCAGTTCGCGCATTCTGGCTGAACTTTCACGGCTGCGCGGCCTGCTGCAAAACCAGTTGGCCGGTTTTGCCTGGGGGGCAGCACGACGGCGCGATCCGCCGCGCGTGGCCGTGATGCAGACCTTGTTTGCGGCCGGGTTCGGCAGCTCGCTTGCCCGTACTCTGGCGGCGCGCCTGCCGCGCGGGCTCGATACCGAGGCCGCCCAGCGCTGGCTGCGCCAGGTCTTGATACGCAATTTACCGATGCAAGGGCGGGAAGCCGATCTGATGACGACGGGTGGGCGCTTTGCGCTGGTCGGCTCGACCGGGGCGGGCAAGACCACGACACTCGCCAAGCTTGCCGCACGCGGCGTCGATGCCCATGGGGTCGATCAGGTGGCATTGGTGGCGGCGGACGCCTACCGTATCGGCGCAACGGCGCAATTGAAAGTGTATGCCGATCTGCTGGGCGTATCGCTGCATGTGTGCGAAGACCGGGACGGACTGGCGCAGCTACTGCCGCAACTCGCCGGCAGGAAACTGGTGCTGATCGACACCGCAGGTTTTGCGCCTTCCGATCCGCGCACTCGCGAAGGGCAGGCACTTGGCGCATTGGGGATAAGCCGTCTTGCGGTGATCGCCGCGAACCAGCAGGGAGCAGCGATCGAACAGGCGATGCTGCGTTTTGGCGAGGCGGCGGCCGCCTGCATTCTGACCAAGCTCGACGAAACACCGCAGCCGGGTGCGGCGCTGGACAGCGTGATCCGTCATCGCCTGCCGCTGGCCTATATCGCGGGCGGGCAGCGCGTGCCGGAAGATCTCCACGTACCCAATGCCACTTATCTTGTCGACCGCGCGCTGAAAGGTGGCCAGCTTGCCACGCCGTATGCGCTCGAAGCCGAGGACTGGCCCCTGTTTGCCGGGGTTGAGGCCGAACGCGCGGAACGGCACAGCCAAAATGGCCATCCCCAGCAAGGCATGAATACCTTGAAGGGCACACGTGCCGGCTGACCAGGCTGCGGGATTGCGACGGCGCGCATGCCCTGCAGGGAAGGGCACGCGCCCACCGCTACGATATATCCATTGCATTTCAGATTCCCCGGAACCGGGCGTGCGTTTGGCGCGTGCGTTGCATCACATTGGCCGGACGCTACTCCTGATCGATACGCAGGGCCGACTGTTTGCCTCATCCTCCCCCCGCAGCCTGTTCGACTGGAAGCACCAACTTGAGCGCAGGCAGTTGCATACGCTGCCGCAAGCTTATTGCGAAGCTTGGTATGCGCCCGGTATGCGGGCGGATGAGCCTGCTCTGCCCGACATGGTGGGCAGCTATGACGATGTGGTATTCGATTTGGAATGGGATTGTGCCGATCTTGCTTTGCCGCCGGACGTGGCGCATGCAGTCGTCATGGAGATACGCCGTACCGACGAATCGATACGGAAAGCCTATGCTGTACTCAAAACGCTAGCACGTTCGGGCGTGGCATTCCGGGTGGGCCTCCTGGGCGATCGGTTTGCCTGCGATCATGTCCAGGCCGCTGGTTGCCACTTTCTCGGGCAAGAGGTTGTGCATGCCATTTTCAACGTGGCAAACGAGAATGATGCATTTGCCGCGCTAGCCGTTAGAATGGCGGACGAGGAGCGAGCCTGACGGCTTGGCAGATATAAAGACAGGGAAACCCTGAACATGGTAGGTAAACCATCGTCGCAAGACGAGCAGATCACCAAGTATGCGCCGCTGGTCAAGCGCATTGCATATCACATGATGGCGCGCCTGCCCGCCAGCGTCGAAGTCGACGACCTCATCCAGGTCGGCCTGATCGGCCTGATGGATGCGGTAGGGCGTTTCGACGGCACCCAAGGCGCGCAGTTCGAATCCTATGCCACCCAGCGCATCCGCGGCGCCATGCTCGACGAGTTGCGCGAGGCGGACTGGCTGCCGCGTCATGTGCGGCAGAAATCCCGGCAGATCGAAGCCGCCATCCACCGACTGGAGCAGCGCAACGGCAAGTCGCCGTCCGAACAGGAAATCTCCACCGAGCTGGGCATACCGATCGATCAGTATCAATCCATGCTGGGCGACGTGAAGTGTTCCCAACTGCTCTACTACGAAGACTTCTCGGATGAGGATAGCGCCAGCTTTCTGGAGCGCTATCTGGTCGACGGCAGCAATGATCCGTTGGCCGTGCTGGAGGATGAAGGTTTCCGCGACAGCCTGATCGCCGCGATCCACCACCTGCCGGAACGCGAGCGCAGCATGATGGGTATGTACTACGAACAAGACATGAATCTGAAGGAAATCGGCGCGGTGCTCGGTGTGTCCGAGTCGCGCGTGTGCCAGCTGCATTCGCAGGCGGTCGCGCGTCTGCGTGCCCAACTCAAGATCTGGAAAGACTGACTCCGGGGGACGGAACGCGGATAAATCCGCGATAATGACGGCTTGTTTATCCAGCCAGCATTCTTTGCCTCATGAGCCAAGCCCTCCTCACAAAAAACGCAGCCAAGAAAAAAGCCCTCGATTACCATCGCCTGCCCAAGCCCGGCAAGCTCTCCGTCGAATCGTCCAAACCCTGCTCCACCCAGGCGGACCTGTCGCTCGCCTATACGCCAGGGGTGGCCCAGCCGGTGCTGGAGATCGCAAAAAACCCCGCCAGAGCCTACGATTACACGAACAAGGGCAATCTGGTCGCGGTGATCACCGACGGCACCGCGATCCTCGGTCTGGGTAATCGCGGCCCGCTCGCCGCGAAGCCGGTGATGGAGGGCAAGGCTGTGCTGTTCAAGCAGTTCGCCGGAATCGACGTCTACGACATCGAAGTTAATGCCAAGACACCACAGGATTTCATCAAGGTGGTGGAAGCGATCGCCCCTACCTTCGGCGGAATCAACCTCGAAGATATCGCAGCGCCGCACTGTTTCGAAATCGAGGCGGCGCTGAAGAAGAAGCTCGACATCCCGGTATTCCACGACGACCAGCATGGCACCGCCACCATCATCTGCGCGGGCCTCATCAACGCCCTGCACGTGCAGGGCAAGACGCTGGAAACCGCGAGAATCGTGTGCCTCGGCGCCGGCGCGGCAGGCATCGCCTCGCTGAACCTGCTGGTCGCGATGGGCGCGCAGAAGCGCAACATCCTGCTGGTCGATTCCAAGGGCGTGGTGCACAAAGGGCGCACCGATCTCAACAGCTTCAAGAAAGCCTATGCACGTCAGACCAGGCTGCGTACGCTGGACGAGGCGATGGTCGGCGCCGATGTATTCGTCGGCGTGTCGGGCGCCAATCTGGTCAGTCCGGCGATGGTCAAAAGCATGGCCGACAAGCCGGTGGTCTTCGCGCTGGCCAACCCCAACCCCGAGATCGCGCCGGAGAAAGCGAAGGCTGCACGCAGCGACCTCGTCATGGCGACCGGGCGCTCCGACTACCCCAATCAGGTCAACAACGTGCTGGGCTTCCCGTTCATCTTCCGCGGTGCGCTCGATGCGCGCGCCAAGGAAATCACCCAGGCCATGCTGATCGCTGCGGTGAACGCACTGGCCGAACTGGCGCGCGAACCGGTGCCGGCATCGGTGTTGAAAGCCTACAAGCTGAAGAAGCTCAAGTTCGGCCCGGATTACATCCTGCCCAAGCCGTTCGACCCGCGCCTGGCCCAGCGTGTGCCGCAGGCCGTGGCGAAGGCCGCGTTGAAGAAGGTGCCCAAGGCGGCGGCGAAGAAGGCTAAGCGCCGTTAACCCGACCGACCACGCTGTGCCGTGAAGCCGATCGCGCGCCCCGTTTACCTGAATCTGCTGCGCATCCATCTGCCGCTCACCGGCTGGGTGTCGATCCTGCACCGGGTGTCGGGTGTGCTGCTGTTCGCGGCGCTGCCGTTCAGCGTGTGGGCATTGTCGGTATCGCTGTCGGGTGAGGCCGGCTTTCGTCAGATGGCCGATGCGGCTGCGCATCCGCTGGCGAAGCTCGTTGTGGTTGGGCTTGTCTGGGCGTTCGCCCATCATCTGTTCGGTGGCCTGCGGCACCTGGCACTGGATGTGCACCGGGGCACGGGCCTCAGGACCGCCCGCCAGAGCAGCCTCGTCGTCATCCTGGCGGCGGGCCTGGTGACGCTGGCCGCCGCATGGAGGCTGTTCGCGTGAAGTCATCCACTGGCGCACACACCGGTACCGGCACCTGGCTGGTGCAGCGCGCGACGGCCGTGGCGCTGGCTGTGGCCTTGCCCGGATTGACCATCCATTTCCTGACCGCATTACCGGTCGATTTCGCCGGCTGGCAGACACTGTTCGTGCCGCTTTGGGTGCGTGTGCTGCTGCTGCTCACGATGACGGCGCTGGCACTGCATGCCTGGGTAGGGATGCGCGATATTTTCATGGATTACATACAGCCTGTGGGCTTGCGGCTGGCCCTCTATCTGGCCGTGATCGTTACGCTGGCGGGGTGCGAAATCGTGATGCTTATGGCGTTATGGAAATGAAGCGATCCGTCAGGAAGCGGTTTGTCGTGTGCATCAACTCAAGGAGGAAGCCATGCTGCATCGTGTGCTGATCATGTTGTTCTGTCTCTGCATTGCGCCTGCCTCGGCCGACACCTTGAATACACCCTCGGGTCTCGTCACGCAAGCCATGGTGTATGGCGAATCGAGCAAGCCGCTTGCCCTGGTGTTCATTCATGGCAAGGGTTCCGAACCGGATAAACCCGACTACAAGTCGCTGTACGCGAAACTGAATGAAGCGGGCTATCAGGTCATCGCGCCGCGTATGCCCTGGGCCGGAGAACACTGGGCCGGCACCCTGTCCCAGGCCATGGAGGTCATCGACGCCGCGGTGGACCTGGCGGCAAAATCGGGCCGCAAGGTGGTGGTGGGCGGACACAGCTACGGCGGTATGGCGGCCATTCTGTATCGTCCGGCCAATCCGCCCGCTGCCATGGCGGGGAGGTTCATGCTTGCCCCGGCCGGCATGATCGATCTGGCAAAGAAGAGTCAGGACGCCGTGGCACCGGCGATCGCCGAGGCAAAACAGATGCTTGCCGAGGGGCGTTCGCGGGAAACCACGCGCTTTTCCGTGACCAATGTGGGCAAGGGCAACCGCGTCTTCACCGACACCGTGATTGCCACGCCCGAGGCCATGCTTTCCTACCATGATGTTGCCGTGTTCCCCAGCACCCGCGCCGCGCTGGCGCAAATTCGCCAGCCGGTTTTCTGGGCGGTTGGCGAGGGCGATCCCATCCCCTATAACCGCCAGCCCCTGTATGGCCTCATTCCTGCCGATGCAATGAATGTCTACCGCGAACTGCCTGGCGGCCATGTGGACATGCTCGGACAGACAGCCGAACCGCTGGTGGACTGGCTGGGCAAGCTGGGATTGCGATGAACCAGCGAAACGGATGGCTATCGGATTGCGGATTGTGCGCAGCGCAGGCGGTGGGGCCGGCATGAACACGCGCCGTTTCGATGCCCTCATCGTCGGCGGCGGCGGCGCCGGCCTGCGTGCAGCGCTGCAGCTGGCGCGCTCGGACTACAAGGTCGCGGTGGTGTCCAAGGTCTTCCCGACGCGCTCGCACACCGTGTCGGCGCAGGGTGGCATCACCGCCGCGCTCGCCAACGTCGACGACGACCGCTGGGAATGGCATATGTACGACACGGTCAAGGGCGGTGACTGGCTCGGCGACCAGGATGCGATCGAGTTCATGTGCCGCGAAGCGGCCACGGCCGTCTACGAACTCGAGCACATGGGACTGCCGTTCTCGCGCCTCGACAACGGCAAGATCTATCAGCGTCCCTTCGGCGGCCAGTCGAAGAATTTCGGCGGCGATCAGGCCACGCGGACCTGTGCCGCCGCCGACCGTACCGGCCATGCGCTGCTGCATACGCTGTATCAGCAGAACATCGCTCACCGCACGCAGTTCTTCGACGAATACTTCGCGCTCGACCTGGTGCGCGACGCCGAGGGCTATTGCCTCGGCGTCACCGCGATGAGCATCGAGACGGGCGAGCCACTGCTGATCGAGGCACGCGCCACACTACTTGCCACCGGCGGGGCAGGGCGGGTGTTCTGGAACAGCAGCAACGCCATGATCAACACCGGAGACGGCCTCGGCATGGTGCTGCGTGCCGGCCTGCCGCTGCAGGACATGGAATTCTGGCAGTTCCATCCCACCGGCATTGCCGGCGTCGGCTGTCTCATCACCGAAGGCGTGCGCGGCGAGGGCGGCTACCTGCTGAACAAGAATGGCGAGCGCTTCATGGAGCGCTATGCGCCGCATGCGAAGGACCTCGCCGGGCGCGACGTGGTGGCGCGCGCGATCGCCATCGAAATCGCCGAGGGACGCGGCTGCGGGCCGCGTGGCGATTACGTCGACATCAAGCTCGACCACCTGGGTGAAAAAACCATTGCCGAGAAACTGCCCGGCATCCGCGACCTGGCGATCCGTTTCGCGGGCGTCGACCCGGTCGAGAAGCCCATACCCGTCGCACCGACTGCGCACTACATGATGGGTGGCATTCCCACCAACCTGTATGGCCAGGTCGTCGCGCCGGCGCGCTTCGGTCCGGAAGAACCGGTACCGGGCCTGTATGCCGTCGGCGAGTGTGCCTGTGTGTCGGTGCACGGCGCCAACCGCTTGGGTGGTAATTCGCTGCTCGATCTCATCGTGTTCGGCCGCGCCGCGGGTTTGCACATGCTGGAATACTTGCGCGACAATCCCTATCCACGTCCCTTGCCCGAGAATGCGGCCGAGGCCAGCCTGGCACGCTTGCAGCGCTGGGACCAAGCCGGCAGCGAGCGCGTGGCGGCGATCAGCGACGACTTGCGGCGCCTGATGCAGACCCATGCGGGCGTATTCCGGACGGATGCGGTGTTGCGCGACGGGCTGGGAAAACTGAATGAACTGGAAGGCCGTCTGGCGCATGCCGGTTTGCAGGACACCAGCCGGGTGTTCAACACTGCACGCATCGAGGCACTGGAGCTGGAGAACCTGATGGGCGTGGCGCGGGCGACGCTGGTATCGGCCATCAGCCGGACCGAGAGTCGGGGTGCGCATACGCGCGAGGACTTTCCTGTGCGCGACGACGAACACTGGCTGAAGCACACGCTGTATTCGCAAGAAGGGGATCAGGTGGACGCCAAGCCGGTGCGCCTGAAGCCCCTGACGGTCGAGTCGATACGGCCGAAGGAACGGGTGTATTGATGAAGTTCCGCCTTTACCGCTACCACCCAGAATCCGGCGAAAAGCCCCACATGCAGGACGTCGACCTCGACATCGACCCCGCCGGCAAGATGCTGCTCGACGCGCTGTTGGCGATCAAGGCGCAGGACGAAACGCTGTCCCTGCGCCGTTCCTGCCGGGAAGGCGTATGCGGCTCGGACGCGATGAACGTGAACGGCAAAAACCGGCTGGCGTGCATCACGCCCCTGAGCGAGCTCAAGGAACCGATCGAGGTCAGGCCGCTGCCGGGACTGCCGGTGATCCGCGACCTGATCGTCGACATGGAGCCGTTCTACAGGCAATACCGCTCGATCAAACCCTGGCTGATCAACGACGAACCCGAACCCGAGGTGGAGCGTCTGCAAAGCCCCGAAGACCGCGCGCTGCTCGACGGCGCCTATGAGTGCATCCTGTGCGCATGCTGCACGACCGCATGCCCGTCGTTCTGGTGGAATCCCGATAAATTCGTTGGCCCGGCGGGATTGCTGCAGGCTTATCGCTTCATTGCGGATTCGCGCGACGAGGCGACGGCCGCGCGGCTCGACAACCTGGAGGATCCGTACCGGCTGTATCGTTGCCGCGGCATCATGAGCTGCGTCGATGCCTGCCCAAAAGGCTTGAACCCGACCGAGGCGATCGGACGAATCAAATCGCTCTTGGTGAAACGCCGTGTCTGACGTGCTGGCCTGGCGTTGCAGACGCGGGTTGCTCGAACTCGATCTCTGGCTGAGTGGCTTTCTGGCGGCGCACCGCGCTACACTTCAGCCTTGCGAGGCCGCTGCACTGGAACGGCTGCTGGATCTGCCGGACATGGAGATAATCGACCGGCTGCAAGGCCGGTCGCCCGCGGGCGATGCCGGACTGGAAGCGCTTGTACAACGCCTGCGACACTTTCAGGCAGCAACACTTTTGGAATCACGATGAAAAAAACCGTCACCCTTACCTTCAGCGACGGCAGCCCTTCGATCGAATTGCCGATCGAGCAAGGCACCTACGGCAAGCCGGTCATCGACATCCGCGCGCTGGGTGCGCACGGCTATTTCACCCACGACCCCGGCTTCACCGCCACGTCGAGCTGCACATCGGCCATCACCTACATCGACGGCGACGAAGGCCTGCTGTATTACCGCGGCTACCCGATCGAGGAACTGGCCTACAAGTCCGACTACATGGAGGTCAGTTATCTGCTGCTTCACGGCGAGCTGCCGACAGCCGAGCAGAAAATGGCGTTCGAGCAATCGATCCGCCACCATACCCTGCTGCACGACCAGATGGAAAACGTGTTCCGCGGTTTCCGCCGCAGCGCGCATCCCATGGCGGTGATGATCGGCGTGACAGGGGCGATGTCGGCCTTCTATCACAGCGGGCTGGACAATTTCAATCCGGCGCATCGCGAGATCGTTGCCCATCGGCTGATTGCGAAGGTACCTACTGTCGCGGCCTGGGCCTACAAGTTCAATGAAGGCCAGCCTTTCGTCTATCCGCAGAACCGCCTGGGCTATGCCGAGAACTTCATGCACATGATGTTCTCAAGTCCGTGCGAGGAGTATGTGCCGAACCCGGTGCTGGCACAGGCGCTCGACCGCATCTTCATTCTGCACGCCGATCACGAGCAGAACGCCTCGACCTCGACCGTGCGGCTGGCTGGTTCGAGCGGCGCCAACCCCTACGCCTGCATCGCCAGCGGCATGGCCTCGCTGTGGGGGCCGCTGCATGGTGGTGCCAACGAGGCGGTGCTGCGCATGCTGGAGGAGATGGACGATGTTTCCAAGATTCCGGAGTTCATCAAGCGCGCCAAGGACAAGTCCGATCCGTTCCGCCTGATGGGCTTCGGGCATCGCATCTACAAGAACATGGATCCGCGAGCGGCGATCATCCGCCAGACCTGCTACGAGGTACTGGACGAGCTTGACCTGCGCGACGACCCCCAGTTCAAGATCGCGCTCGAACTCGAGCGCATCGCGCTGGAAGACGAGTATTTCATCGCCAAGAAGCTCTACCCCAACGTCGATTTCTACTCGGGCATCATTTTCCGCGCCATGGGTATTCCCACCAGCATGTTCACCGCGTTGTTCGCCATGGCCCGCACCGCTGGCTGGGTCGCGCAATGGCACGAAATGCTGTCCGATCCTGCGCACAAGATCGGACGCCCGCGCCAGCTTTACACAGGCTCGTCCCGGCGTGAATTCGTTCCGATCGAGCGGCGCTAGGCCTCAGGGCATATCCGGGATCGATTGGCCATGAGCGCGCCCGACTGGCATCCGACCTCACCGCTGTATGCAGGCAATGCGGCGTATCTGGAGCAGTTCGGCGACGCCGCCCTGGCGCCCTGGCTGACCCAGCCGTTGCCGGGCACGGCAGCCGGATCGGATGCCGCGCAGGTTGCGGTGTTGCGCCTGATCAATGCCTACCGCTACCTGAGCGTGCGGCAGGCCGACCTCGATCCCCTGCGCCGTTTCGAACCCCCGCCGACGCCCGAACTCGACCCTGCGCACTATGGCCTGACCGAGGCCGACCTGACGCGCGAATTCGAAACCGGCTCGTTGTTCGGAGTGGAGCGCACCACGCTGGGGAATATCCTGCAACGTCTGAACAACGCCTATTGCGGCCATGTCGGTGTCGAATACATGCACATCACCGATGTCGCGCGCAAACGCTGGCTGCAGGAGCGCATCGAATCAGCGCAGGGACGCTTCGGGGTGTCGATCGACCTGAAGAAGCAACTACTCAAGCGGCTGACCGATGCCGAGACGCTGGAAAAATTCCTGCATACCCGCCATGTCGGGCAGAAGCGCTTCTCGCTCGAGGGCGGCGAGAGCCTGATCCCGTTGCTCGACCAGGTGATTGCGCGTTGCGCACGCCATGGCGCCAAGGAAATCGTGATGGGCATGGCGCACCGCGGGCGCATCAACGTACTGGCCAACATCATGGGATGCTCGCTGGAAAGCCTGTACGAAGAACCGCGCAACAGCTATCCCGATTCGCCGCTGTCGGGCGACGTCAAATACCATCAGGGTTTTTCCTCCGACATCGCCACGCCGTACGGGCCCGTGCACCTGGCGCTGGCATTCAACCCTTCGCATCTCGAAATCGTGCATCCGGTCGTCCGCGGCTCGGTGCGTGCGCGTCAGGATCGGCGCGGCGACGTGCTCGGCTACGAGGTGGTGCCGGTGATCCTGCACGGCGACGCCGCGCTGTCGGGGCAGGGCGTGGTGATGGAAAGCCTCAACATGTCGCAGACGCGCGGCTTCCGGAACGGCGGCGCGATCCATATTGTCATCAACAACCAGATCGGCTTCACCACCTCCGATCCGCGCGATGTGCGTTCTACCCTGTATTGCACCGACGTCGCCAAGATGGTCGAAGCGCCGGTGCTGCACGTCAACGGCGACGATCCCGAAGCGGTCGCCTTTGCCGTGCAGACGGCGGTGGATTTCCGCTATACCTTCCACAAGAACTGCTTCATCGACCTGGTGTGCTACCGTCGCCATGGCCACAACGAACAGGACGAACCGCTCGCCACCCAGCCACTGATGTATCGCCGCATCCAGGCCCATCCCAGCACGCGCGTTCTGTACGCCCAGCGGCTGGTCGACGAAAGCGTGCTGTCCCAGGCGCAGGCGGACGATCTGGTGGACGTATGCCGCGAACGGCTGGAGCATGGCGAATCGCTGAGTTCGCCGATCCTGTCCGATTTCAAGGCGACCTATGGCGTGGACTGGGGCCGTTTCAAGCATGGCGACCCTGGCGAGGTGCCGACTGCGATATCGGCCAGCCGGCTGGATTTCCTGGGCGAGCGCATCACCACGCTGCAACATGAAATCGAACTGCATTCGCGGGTGCAGAAGGTGCTGGATGACCGTCGCAGGATGCGTGCGGGCGAGCTGCCGGTGGACTGGGGCTATGCCGAGAATCTGGCCTATGCCAGCCTGCTGGACGTCGGTTACAACGTTCGGGTGTCGGGCCAGGATTCGGCGCGCGGCACCTTCTTCCACCGCCATGCCGTGTGGCACGACCAGAAACGCGAGCGCCGCCAGAGCGGCGTCTATGTGCCGCTCGAACACATCCACGGCAGACAGGGCGATTTCACCATCATCGATTCGCTGTTGTCGGAAGAAGCCGTACTGGCGTTCGAGTACGGCTATGCCACGGCCGATCCCGACACGCTGGTGGTATGGGAGGCACAGTTCGGCGATTTCGCCAACGGCGCGCAGGTGGTGATAGACCAGTTCATCACCAGCGGCGAAGCCAAGTGGGGACGCCTGTGCGGCCTGACGCTGATGCTGCCGCATGGTCTGGAAGGGCAGGGACCCGAGCATTCCTCCGCCCGCCTCGAACGCTACCTGCAACTATGCGCACAGGAGAACATCCAGGTCTGCGTGCCGACCCTGCCGGCGCAGATGTTTCATCTGCTGCGACGGCAGCTCGTGCGCCCGGTCAGGAAGCCGTTGGTGATCATGAGCCCCAAGAGCCTGCTGCGCCATCCCGCCTCCACATCGTCGCTGGCAGACCTGAGCGATGGCGCATTCCTGCCGGTCATCGACGATCCGCGTACCCCGCGCGAAGCCAGACGCGTGGTGGCGTGCAGCGGGCGTGTGTGGTTCGATCTCGAGGCGGCGCGTGCGGCACGCGGGCTGGACGACATCGCGCTGGTCCGGGTGGAGCAGCTCTATCCTTTCCCTGAAACCGCCTTCCGTGCCGTCCTCGAGGCCTATCCGCAGGCCGGGACATTCGTCTGGGCACAGGAAGAACCGATGAACCAGGGCGCGTGGTACCAGACCCTGCATCACCTCAATCATTGCGCGCCCGGTGGCCGGCGCTTCCACTATGCCGGACGGCCCCCGGCCGCCGCACCGGCGTCGGGCTATGTATCCCGCCACCGGGCGGAACTGGAAACCTTGCTGAACGATGCGCTGGAGACATCCTATGAAGCTTGAGGTGCGCGTCCCGACCCTGTCCGATTCGGTCGCCAGCGGCACCCTGCTGCCCTGGCGCAAGCAGGTGGGCGAGGCAGTGACCCGCGACGAAACCCTGGTCGACCTGGAAACCGACAAGGTCATCCTGGAGATCCCGGCCCCGGCATCCGGCACGCTGGTCGAGCTGCGCCAGCCCGAAGGTGCCGTGGTCAAGGCCGACGAGGTGGTGGCGGTAATCGAGACCGGTGAGAATACGGTGCCGCCTGTTGCCGCCGAGAAACCCGTCCAGCCGGCCGTCCCTGCGGCAGCTGTGCCGACACTCGCTGCGGTGCCGCCCGCGCCCGCCATGCCGTTGCCCGCTGCGACACCGGCGGCGGCGTCAGCTACGCCGGGCACAAGCCGCCGCGAGCCCATGTCGCGCCTGCGCAGCCGCGTGGCCGAGCGTCTGGTCGCGGCACAGCACACCGCCGCCATGCTGACCACCTTCAACGAAGTGAACATGCAGCCGGTGAACGAACTGCGCCAGCGCTTCAAGGCCGAGTTCGAGATCAAGCACGGCGTCAAGCTCGGCTACATGTCGTTCTTCGTGCGCGCGGTATGCCAGGCGTTGCAGCAGTTTCCCATCGTCAATGCCGCCATAGACGGCACCGACATCGTGTGGCAGGGCGACGCCGACATCGGCATCGCGATCTCCAGTCCGCGCGGACTGGTGGTACCGATTTTGCGCCGCGCCCAGACGCTGTCGTCCGCTGAAATCGAAGCGGCCATCGCCGACTTCGCCCGCCGCGCGCGCGAGGCGAAGCTCACCCTGGAGGAACTCAGCGGTGGCACGTTCTCCATCACCAACGGCGGCGTGTTCGGTTCGCTGCTCTCCACACCCATCCTCAACCCGCCGCAGTCGGCGATTCTGGGCATGCACACCATCCAGGAGCGTCCCGTCGCGGAAAACGGCCAAGTCGTGATCCGCCCCATGATGTACCTGGCGCTGACCTACGACCACCGGCTGATCGACGGACGCGACGCGGTGCAGTTCCTGGTGGCGGTGAAAGCCGCACTGGAAGCGCCCGATGCGCTGTTGCCGGCGGTCTGATGTCTAGCCCGGAATTGGATGACATGGCGGTTGCTTTCGAACACGATGCGTCGGCTCCTCCGGCCCGTACGTTGGTCGAGGTGCGCGACCTGCATTTCTCGTACGACAACAATGCCGTGCTGAAGGGGATCAATCTTGCGATACCGAGTGGCAAAGTCGTCGCCATCCTGGGCGTCAGCGGCTGCGGCAAGACCACGCTGCTGCGCCATCTCGGCGGCCAGCTCAGGCCGTCGCGCGGCAGTGTGGTGTTCGACGGCCAGGTCGTCCATGAACTCGACAACGCAGGCCTGTATGCGATGCGGCGGAAGATGGGGATGATGTTCCAGGTCAGCGGCTTGTTCAGCGATCTGTCCGTGTTCGACAACATCGCCTATCCGATGCGCGAGCACACTGACCTTCCGGAGGATGTCATCCGCGACCTGGTGCTGATGAAGCTGCACGCCGTCGGTCTGCGTGGCGCCCACGATCTTCGCACCAGCGAACTGTCGGGCGGCATGGAACGGCGGGTGGCGCTCGCCCGGGCGATTGCACTCGATCCCCGGTTGATCATGTACGACGAACCTTTCGCCGGCCTCGACCCGATTTCGCTCAATACCATCGCCAACCTGATCCGCCGACTCAACGATGCGCTCGGCCTGACCTCGATCGTGGTGACCTACGATGTGTCGGAATCGCTGAAAGTGGCCGATTATGTCTATTTCATCCATAACGGTGTGGTGGTGGCCGAAGGGGAGGCTTCTGCAATGGAAGACTCGATGGATCCTTTCGTTCATCAATTCGTCCATGCGGAACCAGACGGACCGGTGGCTTTCCAGTACCCGAGCAGGCCTTATGGGGAGGAACTGGCGCTTGCCGTCCAACCGACCGGGATGAAATCCGCTTCCTAGCGCGTTCCGGGCTGTCTGGGGTTCAGTTGGACAGAAAATCGTCGTTATTCCACTCAATAAACCCATTCAATGGAAATCCAGGTGGAAAACGCTGATTATTTATGCGAAAAGGCCCGGAAATGAGCCAGCTGCCAGCACAGGACAGCGATACCTTCATCGACTACGGTGCCCTGCGCGCGCTGGTGGTGGACGATTCGCCAGGTATGCGCAATGCCCTGCGGCTGACCCTGTCCAACTTCGGGATCACCAAGATCCAGATGGTGGCCAATGCCGCCGAGGCCATCTTCCAGATCAAGAACCGTTCCTATGATTTCATCCTGTGCGACTTCAATCTGGGCGTGGGCCGCGATGGCCAGCAACTACTGGAGGAGTTGCGTCACGGCAACCTGATCTCGCTGGAGACCGTCTTCATGATGGTCACGGCGGAATCCTATTACGAAAAGGTGGTCGCCACGGCCGAGCTGGCGCCGGATGACTACATGATCAAGCCCTTCAGTGCAGAGCTGCTGTGCAGCCGGCTTACGGGCATCCTGTTACGCAAGCGGGCATTCCGGGACGTCTACTGGCATTTCCAGGCACAGGACCTGGAGGCCTCGATCGCGGCCTGCGACGCGCTCATTCACAACAAGCCGAAATATGCAGTGGATGCCTTGCGCTTCAAGGGCGAGCTGCTGGTTGCACTCGGTCGTTTCGAGGAAGCCGAGGCCTTGTATCAGCAAGTGGTGTCGATGCGTGCCATTCCCTGGGCACGCCTGGGTCTTGCCCGGGCACTGCATCTGCAGAAGAAAAACGAGGAAGCCGAGGAAGAACTGCGCGACGTCCTGGAACGCGCGCCTGAAATGGTCGCCGCCTATGACCTGCTCTCCGACGTCTGCCTGGAGAAGAAGGATGTGGCCGCAGCGCAGGAAGCCCTGGAAAAGGGCGTGGCCATCTCGGCCAAGACGGTCCGCAGGCAGCAGAAACTCGGGGAAGTCGCCTATGGAAACGGCGATCTCGACACCGCCCGTACGGCATTCGACAATGTGCTGGAGAAAGGGCGCCATTCCATTTTCGTGACGCCCGCTGACTTCGGCAATCTGTGCCGGGTGCAACTGGAGCAGGGCGACCTGGAGGCTGTGGCCGATACGCTCAAGAAGAACAAAAGCACGCTGCAGGCAAATCCGGAAGGACAGCTTGTGATGGCGGTCACACAGAGCATCGCGCATACCCGGACCGGCAACCTGTCGGAAGCAGCCAAGGCGCTGTATGCGGTGGCAAGCCTGCGGGCCGACGGTACGCGCGGGGATGCGCAGCTGATGCTGGATCTGGCCGGTGCCTGCATGGCCAACGGCCGCAATGAGGAAGCGGACGCCGTGGTCGCCGAGGTGGCGCGCAACGCGCACGACAGCGAAGCGCTGCTGGCGAAAGCGAAGCGGCTCTACGATGAAGCTGGACGGACGGATACCGGCACCAGCGTCCTGGCTTCGGCGACCGGCGATGTGCGCAAGCTCAACAACGAAGGCGTGGTGCTGGCGCAGCGCGGCGACTACAAAACCGCCGTGGAGAAATTGCTGACGGCCTGCAACGAAGCGCCCTACAACCCCCGCATTCTCATGAACGCCGCGTGGGTGATCCTCAAGTACATCGATCAGGTGGGTATGGACGAGGCCATGATCGAGACCGCACGGACCCAGCTCAGGGAAGCGGAGCGCCAGGCGCCCGGCCACTCGCGTCTGGCCGGGCTGCGTCTGCAGATGAAAGATGTGGAAACCCGTTTCGGCATCCAGCGGAAGGCTGCCCGATGAAATTCGACGGCACCGATTTCTACGCGGCGCTGATCCATGAACTGAAGAACAATCTGGGCGTGCTGTCGATGACGCTCGAGCGCATCCCGCTGCTGGGCGAAGCGGAGCACGACGCCTCGGTCGATTCGGCCCGGCTGTTGTGCCAGAACGTGGTCGATCGGCTGCATCAGGCGCTGCTGATCTACAAGGCGGCCAATCAGCCGATCCATCCCGTGCTCGATGCCTATTCGCCGCATGATCTCGTTCAGGAAATCGCGGCCAGCGCAAAGGCCCTCGCGCACGGTCGCCTGCATGTCGAGACGGCGATCGCCGGCGGGACGCCCATACTTTGGTTCTTCGATCGCGACCTGGTCGAAATGGCCCTGGTCAACGCCATCCATAATGCGCTGGCCCATGCGCGATCGACCATCCGGATCGAGGCGGAAATGGATGCAGACTGTTTGGCCCTGCGCGTGCGCGATGACTCGCCGGGCTATCCCGAACATATTCTCGAGAGCGTGGCCGATGGACGGTCGTACGCCGCCACTGGAACCGGTCTGGGCCTGCAGTTTGCCAGACTGATCGCGCAAAGCCATGACAACCGGGGGCGCCTGGGCGAACTGCGGCTCAACAATGACCCCGGTGCGGTTTTCAGCCTGCTTTTGCCTTGAGACGGGCGGGAGACAGTCCCCAGTCTGCGCGCTACTCTTCCAGCAAGGTTACCGTGGCTTCGGCGGTCGTACTGTCGATGTCGAGCTGCACCACGCAATATTCGGTCTGCTCGTCGATGGGCGTCGGGTCGTCCGCGCAACTGCAGCCGGCAATGATCCCTGTGTAGAAAATACCCGCCTTGGCCCGGATCAGGCCGGCTTCCTCGTTCACGCTGATGATCATCGCCTGGAAGGGGCGGTCAGTCACGTAGCTGCTGGACGACAAGCCCCGCTGTAACGGGAGCCATTCGGCATCCAGTTGTTCGATTTCCTGCTTGAGGACAGTCTGGAACGCGGGGGTGTTCCAGACACGCAAGGATTGAGAAAACTGGCTCATGGGCGTTGCCTTCTTCGAATAAGGGACATGGAGCACGTCGCGGGCGGCCGCCCATGCATCACATCATGCGCACAAGCGGAACGAGACCGTTCCAGGCGTGAACGGGCATTGTCCGCCCAAGACTAGTCTCCCGGCAACTGCTGCGGGTTATGGCCGGCGATGAACGCGGCGGTCTTGTCCGCCGATATGGGACGGCTGAAGCAATATCCTTGGATGATGTCGCACTCGTGCGATCGCAGAAAGCCGATCTGCTCATTGGTTTCGACGCCTTCCGCTACGACCTCGAGCCCCAGTTTGTGGCCGAGCGAAATGCTGGCTTCGGCAATTGCCGAGACGTTGTCGTCTTCCCAGGAATCCGGCATGAAGGTACGGTCGATTTTCAGGACGTCGAGCGGAAAACGTTTCAAATAGGCCAGCGAGGAATAGCCCGTTCCAAAATCGTCGATGGCGAGACGCACGCCCAGTGCGTCGAGTGCGGCCAGGATTTCGCTCGTGGCCTGCACGTCCTGCATGGCGGTGCTTTCGGTGATCTCGAGTTCGAGATGATGCGGGGGAACGCCTTCGTCGCGAAGAGCCTGCCGCACCCGATCCAGCAGGGCCTGTTCCCGGAATTGCCGGGCCGAGACGTTGACCGATATTCGTACGGGAGTGAGGGCCGCCTCGTGGAATTTCCGGTATTGCTCGCACGCATTGCGCAGCACCCATTCTCCCACGGGAACGATCAGTCCCGTTTCTTCCAGCAAGGGGATGAAGTCGTCGGGCGACACGAGCCCATGTTCGGGATGCTGCCAGCGCAACAGCGCTTCCGCTCCGGCGATCTTTCCGGTGCGCAGGTCCAGCTGGGGTTGGTAGTGGAGTACAAATTCCCCGCGATTGAGCGCGCGCCTCAGGTCCGTTTCCAGCGCCAGCAACTCTTCTCCGCGGGCGTTCATTTCAGGCGCGTAGAACTGGTACTGATTTCGTCCGTTTGCCTTGGCCCGATACATGGCCGCATCTGCATTCTTCAGCAGCGTTTCCGGATCGTGGCCATCATGGGGATAGATGGAGACTCCCATGCTGAAAGCAGCATAGACGTCCTGCCCGGCGATGAGGATTGCAGTCTCGAATGCCTCGCGTACTTTGTGCAGGATGGTCAATATGCCGTTGGAATTGGGCAGGTCGCCGATCAGGATGGTGAACTCGTCCCCCCCGTAGCGGGCCACGATATCGTTGGGCCGCACGCAGTTTCTGAGGCGTTGCGCCACGTGGCGTAGCAACGCGTCACCGGCAGCATGTCCCAGACTGTCGTTGATGCGCTTGAAATTGTCGATGTCGAGGAACAGCACCGCGGTCTGCAAGCGACCGCGTTGGGCGCGCGCCAGTTCGGTCGACAGATGCTCCTCGAGCAGCAAGCGATTGGGGAGTCCGGTCAGGGCGTCGTGGGTTGCCTGGCGTTTCAGTTCGTGTTCAAAGTGTTTGCGTTCGCTGATGTCGCGCGCAATGGTGGAGAAAAAGCCCGCTGCGCCGTTCGAGCCGCCGTGGGCGAGCACGACCTGGGAGACGGCGATCTCCCGGCCATCGGCGCTATTGACCATGCTTTCTCCGTGCCATACGCCCTCGCGCCGTGCCGTGGGGAACGCTTCCATCAGAATCCGCTGAGTGGCCCATTCGGGATGGCAGTCGGCGATGTACCGCGCACTGACGTCCTCGTCATCCGGTAACCCCAGCATGGTCCGTCCGGCCCGGTTCAGATAGCGCAGGCGTCCCTCGTCATCCATGATCGCGACAAAATCTGTCGTGGCTTCGAGGATTTCCAGCAGCTGGGCCCGCTTCTCTTCCGAGCGTATCCTGTCGGTGACATCCCGACCCGTCGAGACGAAGCTCGAAATCTGCATGGCGCTGTCGAACAAGGGAGTGATGGTCTTTTCTTCGTAGAAGAGCGCACCATCCTTGCGGCGGTTGACGAGCGTTTCCTGAAATACGCCACCCGCAAGAATGGTGTCCCACAGGTTCCGGAAGAATGCCTCATCATGGTGCCCCGACTTGATCAGGGACGGCGAGGTGCCGATTGCTTCTTCCGCGGTAAAGCCTGTGAGCCGTTCGAAGGCCGGATTGACGTACTGGATTTTACCTTGCGGGTCGGTGATGAACACGCTGTCGGCCGCCTGTTCCACCACAAGCGAAAGCCGACGCACAGCCTGTTCGGCAATGCGTCGCTCGCGCCGGACCCTGGCATCGGAAAGCTCCCGGTATATCGCAGGCACCAGGCGGGCCAGGCTGCCCTTCATGACGTAGTCCTGCGCGCCTGCACGCATGCCGATGACCGCAGTGTCTTCACCGATGGTGCCGGAAACGAAAATGAAGGGAATGTCGGGATCGTGGCGCTTGACGACATCGAGCGCACGTGCCCCGCTGAAATAGGGCATCGAGTAATCCGAGAACACGATGTCCCATTTCTGTTCGAGTGCCTTCAGCAGTTCGGCCTCGGTGTCCAGGCGCTGCCATTCAAGGCAGAAGTTGGCGCGTTGTAAATACTCGACCAACAGCAGGGCATCGTCCTCCGAGTCTTCAACGATCAGGGCGCGTATCGCGACATCGCTGCTCGTTTCATTCATGATGGCTTCCCGCGGACCGGGTTTTCGTTCGCTGTTTCATGCTGATCAGTCTAGTTTCCTCGAGGCGGTGTCTGATTGAGCAATAGCCAATAAAGTCCAAGTTGACCAGCTGCTCTTACAAAATCGTCGAAATCGACCGGCTTGCGCACATAGCTGTTGGCGCCCAGGGCATATCCCTTGATCCGGTCTTCGTCTTCGTTCGAGGAGGTCAGGATCACCACCGGCTGCAGGCGCGTGGATTCGGTCGCACGTATGCGGCGCAACACTTCCAGGCCGTCTATTTTTGGAAGCTTGAGATCCAGCAGCACCACGGATGGATGATCGTCCGGGTCTCGGCCAGTGTGGGTTCCGGTACAAAAAAGGTAATCGAGCGCTTCTACGCCGTCGCGTGCGAGGACCAGCCGGTTGCCGATGTTGTTGGTTTCCAGGGCATGGACGGTCAGGGCTGCATCGTCCGGGTTGTCTTCCACCAACAGTATGCTTTTGTCGTTCACGATGTGATCTCCGGTTCGAGGGTAAAGTAGAAACGCGTTCCTTCTCCGACGGTGCTTTCGGCCCATATCGTGCCGCCGTGCTTGTGGATGATGCGCTGCACGGTAGCGAGCCCGATGCCAGTCCCGGGAAACTCGCTCGCATCGTGCAGGCGCTGGAACACGCCAAAGAGCTTGTTGGCATAGGTCATGTCGAAGCCCACCCCGTTGTCGCTGATGACATAGGTCGGGCTGCCCGAACCAGTCGCGCGTGCCATGCCGATCCGGGTTTCGCTTCGGGACCCGGTGAATTTCCAGGCATTGCCGAGGAGGTTGTCGAGCACGATGCGCAGCAGCCCCTTATCGCCCTCTGCCAGCAGATTGGGGGCGATGGTGAACTGCACTGTGCGATCCGGTGTTTGTTTGCACAAATCCGCGGCAATCTCGTTGGCGAGGACGCTCAAATCCACCTGCTCGCGTTTGAGTTCGGTTCGGGTGACACGTGACAGTTTGAGCAGGTCGTCGATCAGGGTGCCCATGCGCTGGGCGGCGCGGCGCACCCGACCCAGGCGGTCGCGCCCCGTCTCGTCGAGTTTGTCTGCGTAGTCGTTCAGCAGGATGTGGCTGAAGCCGTCGATCGCCCGGAGCGGCGCGCGCAAATCGTGGGAGACCGAATAGCTGAAGGCTTCGAGTTCCTGGTTGATGGCCTCCAGTTCGATCGATCGGCTTTTCAACTGCTGCTCGATTTCCTTACGTCGGGTGACGTCCTCGATGATGCCATCGTAATAGGCCCGGCCGTTGGCTTCGCGTTTCAAGGTAGCCGTAATGGCACCGTAGAATGGCCGTCCCTTGAGCGTGTGCAGTTCGATTTCCTCGTTGACGATCGTATTCGGCTGCCCCCCGCTTTCATTGAACAGCGGTTGACCGGAAGCGGTCTGGAAAACGGCGATCGGATGCGCCAGCAAAGCCTCGGCGGAATCGGCTTCCAGCATGTTGACCAGAGCCGGGTTCACCTCGAGGAAACGTCTTTCCGGCCCGGTGGTCTTGCGGAACACGCCGACCGGCAGGTTGTTTATCAGATCCTGATAGCGAACCTGCGCTTCGTGGCGCTGGCGCTCGGCCTGCTTGCGCGCGCTGATATCGCGGATGATGGCCGTCACGACCTTTCCCTGCGGCGTATCCAGCGGGCTCAGACTGATTTCCAGCGGGAATGTGCTTCCGTCCTTGCGCCGGCCGAACAGCTCCATGCCTTCGCCCATGGGACGGGTGTAGGGGTCGGCAGCATAGCTTGCACGGTGGCTTTCGTGGTGACGGCGCAGGGATTCCGGAACCAGGATCTCGATCGGCTGCTGCAGCAGTTCATCACGCGCATAGCCGAAATATTTTTCCGCCTGCGCGTTGACCAGTACGATGCGCCCTTCACGGTTGACGATCACAATGGCATCCGGCGCCGACTCGAGCAGGGCGCGAAAACGCGCTTCGCTTGCTACGACCGAGGCTTCGGCTGTACGTCGCCGCATGCTGTAGAAAGCGATTGCCCAGGCCGCGAAAGTGGAAATCAGCAGCAGCGCGGCAAAGACGACCCCGAGACGCTGCGACAACACGACGTTCTGTGCAGCAAGCGTTGCAGCTGGCTGGTAGGCCACGAAAATCCACCGCTCACTCTTGGGTGTGCCCGAAGCGCCATCCGGGTTGGGGAACGGGGTGGTCGTGGCGTAGGTATACAAACCCTGGTCGGTGAGAAACTGGCCTTCGCGGGCGGTGCCATTGATCGTTTTCCAGGCTTGAGGGTCGCGTATGGCCAGACGCTTGTTGGTGCGCCCCGGCAATATGAACCCCCATTCGTCCTCGGCATTGGGCCCCAGTATCCAGTATCCGGCGGCGTTCAGCAGCCAGAGTTGGCTGGCGGCATGTTCCGTGCTCGAGATCTTCCGCAGGTGGCCAAGGAAATTGTCGCCCAGATAATTCAGGATGATGATGCCGTGTCTGTGCCCCTGTCGATCGAAAGTTGGCGTGCCAAAGCGCATCATGGGCTTGAGGGGCTGCTCGAGGGCGCCGTGTTCGATATTGAGGTCGAGGGGCGACACATAGATTTCGCCCCGCCCCAGGGCGAGCGTTTCGCGCACGTAGTAGCGGCTGGATTTGTCCTGCAGCTTTTCCGGCGGAACGCTTTCGGGATGGCCGTTGTTCCAGTTGACACGGACGATCTCCCGGCCGTTTTCGTCCAGAAACCGGATCTGGTCGTATAACGCCTTGCGCGAGGCAAACGCCTGGTAGCGTTCGGCAAGTGGCGCATACGCGGGGGGCGTGGCGTGCGTTCCGTCGTTCAGGAGCGCGTATTGGTCCGCCAGATAGAGCAGATCGGAACGGATGTTCGCGAATTCGACCAGGTTCGTCTGGATCGAAAGCCGGATGGCTTCGCGTTCGGCGGCTTTCTGCAAAGCCAGAGCGCTCTTCGCCTGGATGAGGTAAAACGCCCAGATAACTACCGCCAGCACCAGTACGATGGGCAACCAGATGGCCAGGAACCGGCGTAAAAGAGGTATGCCCCCTGTCAGTTCGAGGCTGCCCAGCGAGGCATCGACGGCTTTCATTGAATGCTCGCTCCTTATTCAAACCAAGGAAATTACGCGGATGGGACACTTCCCTTCCGCTTTGCTAAACAATCAAATTCGCCGCACTGATGAAACTGTGTCTTTAAGATTCCTTAGGACACCCCATTTGGGGAGGAATTGTTTTTATCGATGCAGATGGCAGACAGGACCATAAAATTGTCTGTGGCATTCGCATCACGCCCTATTGCCGCGAAAGATAGCCTACTTTGCATCACGTTGCATCATGCGGCAAAAATAAAACCGTTTTCCATGCGGTCGAACCTCGCATGCGCTCCCCCGTGGTTGTTGGATTAAAACTGATTCTGCATGCATCCTCAAAATACTCGATGCTGGTGTGTCGTTCCGGCAATCGTCTCAAGGGTCTTCGCCATGTCGTTGAAAACCAGCTTCGAGTTCATGATGTAAGTATGGCTGGATGGTACTTTGAGCGCTTCCGCTTCAAAGCGGCCCGTGGCTTCGGACACGCTGAGAATGAAATCGTTGGCTTCCATGCCGAAAGGCAGCCATGAATGGCGCAGGCCGCCGACGCCGGCATAGATCCGGGTGGGAACCTGAGGCATGGGCAGGTTCGACATGAATGCGTCGATTGCCAGCAATTGGCCCATCTCGCCCGTCAGAAGTTTATAGAGCCAGATCCGGGAAAAGAATTTGGCGGCCTTGCAGGCGACCATCGGCGGCGCCAGGAAGAAGCAGGCGGATGGTGCCCGGTGTTCCAGATGGCCAAGGGCTGTCCTGATGATGACTGTTCCGAGGGAGTGGCCGACCAGGGCGTAATGCCGGGTGTCGACCTGGCGATCGATCAGTTTCACCAGGCGGGCGGTTGCATGCGACAAGCCTTCTAGTGTCGGGTAATAGCCGAACAGAATCGGGTTGTGCCCGGCCTGCCTCAAGCGTCGGCGCAACAGCATCATGGAAACGGGTGTCGTCCCCATTCCATGGATTAGAACCAAATCCATAAATCCTTCTCGGGTGGCATCAGGCCATAATTAATATGGCTGGATGTGAAAAAGCGGATTTCGATGGGGACGGCGTTTGTTCGCTATGCCGGTTCGATCGGGAAATCGGAGGCTAGGCGGCCGTCTGTCCGAGCAGCCTTGCATAGACGCTCCGGTCCTCATCGGAATGACAGCAAAAGATGATGTCTTGCATGTCGGTGAACACGTGTGTGGCCGCGCGAACCGTGGCAACGGCGATCCGCGCGGCGGGCTCGACCGGGTAGCCATAGGCGCCCGTGCTGATGCAGGGAAACGCGAGTGTACGGATGCCATGTTGCGCCGCGATCTTGATGGTGCGTCGGTAGCACGATGCCAGGAGATCGGCCTCTCCCTGCGCGCCGCCCTGCCACACCGGACCGACGGTATGGATCACGAAGCGGGCCGGCAGGCGATAGCCTTTTGTGAGCCTGGCGTCGCCGGTCGGGCAGGCGCCCAGCAACCGGCATTCCGCCAGCAGCTCCGGCCCGGCCGCACGATGAATCGCCCCGTCGACGCCGCCTCCGCCGAGCAGCGATGGATTGGCTGCGTTGACGATGGCATCCAGCACGAGCGCGGTAATGTCGGCCTGGATGATGTGCAGGGTGGCGGGCATGGTCCTGGCGTCAGCGTTCCACGCGGGTGTGCGGGGTCATGATGAAGGCCTGCCGGTCGAAGCCGAGTTCTGCTGCCCGCGCCAGCAGGGCCGTCTGTGTCGCCGCATCGAGCTTCGGCTCGCGCGCCAGGATCCATGCGTATTGACGGCCAGGTTCGCCCACCAGCACCCACCGATAGTCAGGATCGAGATCCAGAATCCAGTAGTCGCCATAGAAGGGGCGGAAGAAGCTCACCTTCAGCCGGGCACCCCGACTGCCTGCCACGACCTTGGCGATACCCTTGGCCTGCTCGAGGCCAGTTGCGGTCCGGCACTGGTTCACAACGGCGACAGTTGGCCCGTCCGCGCGATAGGTGGCCTGGGTGTCCGAAACGCACATTGCCTGAAACCGGTTCGGAAGCCGCGCGATCTCATACCATCTGCCGTAATAGCGATCGAGATCAACCGACGGTACGGTCGCGAGCGGGCGCGGGGTGGACGTGCACGCAGCCAGCCAGACGGCTGCAGCGGCGATTGAAAGGAAAAGGGAATAGGGCATGGTTCGACTCCCGCGCTTGATCGAGGCGATAGACAAACGACATGCGCAGGATGACATATCCCGCCCCGTTTTGGCCAGATGCGCCCGGCCGCCGATTTGAACGCTTCATTCCCGGAACATCCGAGGCTGCTTGCCTCATCCGCACGCTACAAGATGAAGTCCTTGTCGGACGAGCAAGCTGTGCGCTATCAGGCAGGAAACTCGAATCCCTCGTCCACCGCATGCGGGCCACGTAAAACGGTACGGATCGTGCTGTCGTGGGGATGCGTATGGATGACGTCCGGCAACCACGGAAAGCATCCGGCGTAATCGCATTGCCGACCGTAGTCGTCAGCTTCGTCGAATGGCACATCGCCGAGTTCATGCAGGGCTTCCTCGGCCAGCCGGTCGGCCTGCCTGTCCAGTCTCTCGTCTTGCTTGTCCATGGCACTCCCCTTGTTGTTCGGAATGCTCATCCTTGCCCGGCAAAGTGATCCCTTGATGACAGTCGATGGGGCCCCGATGGCCCGAATACCGGGAGCCTATGCCATTGGCCCGAACGTGCCATGTCGGAATCGACGCGAGCGTCTGTGCCTGCAACATGCATGCGTGAAACTGCATCCATGTTGGAAAGCCGCACTTTTTTCGCGATTGGGGAATTTTCATGAAACGCATGCAATTCATGCTGGCGCTTGCGCTGGCGGGCTCGATGGGATCGGCCGCTGCATCGACCGTCGGCCCGGGCTATCTCGGTGATCTGGTCGGCCAGAACGTCTCGATCGCCCATGCCGTCTCCGGACTGGACACGCCCATCGTCGACGTGTACAGCTTCGATATCGGCTCCTTCGCGTCGGAGGCCATCGCCACGAGCGTGAAAGTGAAGCTGCAATTCGGGTCCGGCGGCACCCCCATTTACGACATCAGCAATTTCGCGATCACCCTGCAGGACACGGACGGCACGGTTTATGGGACCGACAGCACGTTCGATTCCAGCGGCGCGCTGGATCTCGGCGCCATCCTGTCTCCCTCCGCAATCGGCGCGCCCGGCTTCTATCAGTTCGTCGTGACCGGCACCACGGCCGGCACTGCAGGGGGTATCTATGCGGGTGCCCTGAGCGCCGTGCCTGTGCCGGAACCTAGGGCATGGATGACGTTGCTGGCGGGTCTTGGCCTGATCGGCATGATGGTGGAGCGCACCAAGCATCGGCCAGGATAGCGTGCCATCGTGGCCGAAAGATACCCGATTTTCATTCCTCCAACCGGGTGTTTTCAGTGTTCTCCTGTAGTACCTTGCGGGCCTGATGGCCCGCATTTTTTCGAAGGGTGGCCGCTGTCGGCCGGCTCAGGCAGACGTCAATTCTTCCGACGTCATACTGGTTTCGGCAGCAGGTGTTTCCGTCACCAGCCGCCGGCCGAAGGGCATGCGTCGCTGATCGATGAACAGGCTGCTGCCGTCGATACGTTTGGCCATGCGCTTGGCTTCGGAGGCGGCACGTGCCACCTCCTGGTAATGGTGGTAATTGCTCGGATCGACCAGCACGGCGCCAATGGACAGGGTCACCAGGGCATGAAAGGCCATGACGCCGCGCCGGTCTTCGCTGCGGTAGCCGCCCGCCTCCACATGCTCGGGATTGAACAGGGCCCGGCATTCGCGATCGAAGCGGGCCAGCATGCCGTAGCAGCGGATCTCCCAGTCGAGGCTCTGGAACAGCACGACAAAATCGTCGCCGCCGATGTGACCGACAAAATCGAGTTCAGGGTTGCAGCTGTCGCGCAGGATGCGCGCCAGCAGCTGGATGATGTCGTCGCCGCGGCGGAACCCGTAGACGTCGTTGTAGGGTTTGAACTGATCGAGGTCGAAATAGGCCGTGACGAAAGTCTGTTCGTTGACAAGCAGGCGCTCGAGATGTTCCTGGATCGGAACGTTGCCAGGCAACCCGGAGAGCGGGTTGGCATAACGTGCGGCGACGATCTGCATTTCGGTGACTTCGCGCATCAGGTCGAAGCCGGATCCCAGTCCCAGATAGTGTCCCTCGGTCGTGATGATGAAGCCCTGGGTAAAGGCGGCCTTGCCTTTCTTGACGACCAGTTCGGACAGTTCGGTCATGCGCGTGGCCTTGTCGACGATGAGCGGGTCGGTGTCCATCATGTCGCAACACGGTTTGCGGCCGTGGAGCTCGCGGCCGTATAGTCCGATGAAGCGGTCGAGCAGGGCGGGGCGGTGAATGATACCGACGGGTATCTCATTGTCCACCACGGCAACGGCATGCAGTTCGGGGTATTGCATCATCAACTCGAGCACCTCCTCGCTGGGCGTGTGGGGATTGACGGAGGGAGCGGACACCACGAGTCTGTCGGCCGATACGTGCAGGCCGTCGCGCGCCTGCAGCATGGGAAAGACACTGACGATGCCGGATTGCAGGCAGGCTTCCACCTCGCGTGACAGCAGCCGGATCGGTACCGGCGAAGGGCGTCCGATCAGGTAGCCCTGGGCGTAGCGGATGCCTAGATCCTTCAACACTGCCAGTTCGGACGGGTTTTCCACGCCTTCGGCAATCACGCAGGAATGCGCACCCTCGGCCAGCATCCTGATCGATCGCACGAACTGAATCTTGTGGGGGTCCTGGTGGATCCCGGCGATGAAATGCTTGTCGATCTTGACGAAGGCAGGCTTCAGTTCGGACCACAGCCGCAGGCTGGAAAAGCCTTCGCCGAGGTCGTCCATGGCCACCTCGATGCCGATCGCGCGCAAGCCGGCAACCGCTTTGCGCAGAAAGGCGTAATCCAGCGCAGTCGCATTCTCGGTGATCTCGATCACCACCTGGCTGCTGGACAGGCCGACATCCGACAACGCCGCCAGCACCGCTTCCGGCGCGAAGGTCGCGTCCAGCAGGCTGCCGGGCGACAGGTTCACGAACAGCCGTCCCGGCAGCTTCAATTGCGCAAACGTCCTGAGGGACGTGTGGACGCAGGCCCAGTCCAGCGCGGTCAGCAGGCCATGCTGTTCGGCCACGCGGAACATCGCTTGTGGGGCGTGCAGCGGGCTGTTCGACGGCCCCCGCGAGAGGGCTTCGTATCCCATCACGCGTCCGTTGGCGAGGTCGAGCACCGGTTGCAGCAGGGTCATCAGCCGTGCGTTGTCCAGGATGTGTAGCAGATGCACGCGTAATTCGTCGTGGCTCATAGGGGGAGACATAAGGGGGAAATAGACACTCGACGATAGGTGGCCTGCGTTACGGGCGTGTGAAGCCAGGGCCGGGTGGGGCCGAGATCACGGGGTGCGCAAGAGTGCACGGGGCGGCGTAAGGTTCCTGGCGTCAAAAAAACTTCATGCCCTTGTCATGGCGCGTGCCTATGCTCTGCTCGCAACAGGGGAGTCCATGCACCATACCAACGAACTGACCGACGAAGAGTGCGGCCATCTGGCGCGCATCCTGCTCGCCTCGCGACGGGTCACGTTGCGCCACCATTTTTTCAGCTGGATCCATGGCCCGGTGCAGTCGCTCATCCCGCACGAAATCCTGTTGTGCGGCGTGGCGGACGAGAGCGGCTATCTGCTGCACCAGCGCTTCACCGCCTGCCGCTACTTCAAGGACGACCACTATCACCGTGTGATCCACCCCGGCGATGGCCTGATCAGCCAGCTGGCGCAGGAATGGCAGGCCTGCGGCGAACCACGCCTGATCGCCGGGCAGTATGAAGACAGCGGCAACTGGACGGCTCGCCTGACCGATCTCGAACTGAAGAATGTCGCCTTTCACGGCATGGGCTGGACCAACGGCCAGATCAAGGGCTACGCCAGTTTCTCACGTGTGCGGGTGCCGTTCGACAGCCGGCTCGAACTGTATCTCGACATCCTGCTGCCGCATCTGCTCGCCACCCTGGCCCGCATGCTGTCCCACGAATCGCGCACAGGCACGCTCAGCCGACGGCCTGCCGGGCTCATCACTGCGCGCGAAGTCGAGGTGCTGACCTGGGTACGCGACGGCAAGACCAACGACGAAATCGCCGACATCCTCGGCCTGTCCATGCTCACCGTCAAAAACCACCTGCGCCACGCCATGAAAAAGCTCGTCGTCCGCACCCGTGGCCAAGCGGTCGCCAAGGCCATTGCGCTGGGATTGCTGCATGCCCATGGTTCGCGCGGCGACATGCAATAACCAGGCCATTCGCCGGCCTGTTTGCACATGAGCCAACCGGCTCAATTTTCGGGCCCCGGTTTCCCCATCGCGTGTCATCCGTGCTCTCTAAAGTAGCCCTGTCCGCAGCCATGCGGGCTCCATTTCCGGTTGGTCTGACGCGTAGCCCGCCAGGCCTGCCCCACAGGGGGGCGGAAAGCATCACAACTTTCTGGTTTATTAAATTAGGAGCACTACTGATGAACTTCAAACTCAATGCACTGGTCGCTGCCGCGCTGCTGGCCGCCGCCGGTTCCGCCAACGCTGCCATCGACCCGGGCCTGAACGGCAACGGCGAAATCTGGTTTGCCGTGTACGACACCGTGGCGCAGAAATCCTTCACTTTCGACACCGGCGTGTACATGAACGACTTCGTCGGTACGGGCGTCAATTACAACTACAACTTCGCCAGCGATGCCAACTGGACCACCTTCGCGGCCGGCACAAACTCTGCCAACTGGCTGTGGATGGTCGGGGCTGAGGGTGCTACGGGTACCAGTGCTGCTCGTGTCTTTACGACCGATAACGCAGCCACTGTTTCTATTCCCAAAGCTGGCCCGACGAACATGGCTGCCAATGGTGCGATTTATACCAATGCCCAGATCGCCAGCCTTAACTACGCCGCCAATATTTCCACGGTCAAGTATGCAGGCGATTCAGGTTACTTCGGTGATCCCACCATGACGGGCAACTGGGGTACCAAGTTCACGCCTGATGCCTCTGCCACTGTGGGTACGGCCATGAATTTCTTCTCCATTACCGGTGCCTCCGGCTTGGGCAACGTCAATGGCGTCAAGTTTGGCGCCACTGCCACTGACGTCTGGACCTTGAGCAGCGCTGGCGTGCTGAACTACGGTGCCGCCGCTCCCGTGCCCGAGGCGGATACCTACGCCTTGATGCTGGCCGGTCTGGGACTGGTGGGCTTCATGGCCCGTCGCCGCTTGGCTGCCTGATTATTTTCATCTGAATTACTCATCTAATCGTGTCATCCCGCTCCGTTGGAGCGTGATGCAACCCAAAGGAATTGACGCATGAAACTGAACAAAATCGCTCTGGCCCTGGCTGCGTTGGCAGCTGCCCCCGTTGCTTTCGCCCACAGCCCGACCACGACGCCTGACCTGGTCGTGCGCATCTCCGGCGCTTCCGCCCAGCAGGGCACCCTGGTGAAAATCGCCGAGACCATGATGGTCGCCGGCACCATCGACGTGTTCTACAACGATGCCTCGGGCAAAGATCATCGTGCCGTGTTTGGGACGATGAAGCCCACCGGCACGGCCATCGGCGTACTGAATACCACCATCCCGGCTTCCATCGGCGGCAAGAAAGTCCTGATTCTGGATCGCGCCGCAGGCGGCTCCTTCTATGGAGTGGGTCCGGTTGCTCGTGCCCAGGCCATCGCTGCCATGAAGGTTGATGGCAGCTGTACCAGCTCCGGCAACACTTTCCCCAACCCCTCCTACTATTGCGCCGGCACCGAACTGCAAGTGTCCGACGCCGGCGTGTCCGACGTCGAGCCCGGCATGTTCCGCGGCCCCAACCTGCCCGTCGGCGAAACGGCCCTGAGCGCAGCCGAACTGGCCGTTCTGGATGTGGCCAGTCAGAACGGCGTGGTCATGGGCATCGCCGTGACCAACAACTATCCCTACACCACGATCAGCAAGGCGGCCGTCCAGTCCATCATGACGGGCACCTACACCGACTGGAGCCAGGTGAACGCCAGCTTGTCCGGCCCCATCACCCTGGAAACCCGTGCGGCCGGATCCGGTACCAAGTCCGCGGCAAATGCCTTTTTCCTGAATGCCCCTTGCTCGACTGCTGGTCTGTCTCCCTTTGGTGCTCAGGGCGATCCGGTCAATTTCTCCACCTACACCGTGGTTGAAAACGGCAGCACCGGCGGCGTCAAGTCCGGCCTGAACAGCGTGTATGCCAAAGGCCAAATGGGTCTCGGTCTGGTCTCTCTGGAGAACACCCCGAGCGGCAGCGACAACTGGAAGTTCGTTGCCATCGACGGCGTGGCGCCCACCATCGCCAATGCAGTGAGTGGCGATTACCAGTTCTTCGTCGAGCAATCGATGCAGTGGCGGAGCAGCACCAACGGCACCGCCGTGGGCGATGTTCTGAATACCTTCCGTACCGTGTCTTCCGATCCGGCCATTCTGTCGATCCTCCCGGGTGTAGCGGCTACCCCATTCAACTATGACCCGGCCTATGCAGCCATCACGCTGAAGGGTACGCGTGCTGCGGTATCCGGCCCGAACACCTGCCAACCGCTGCAGCTGTTCTACTGATCCAAGTTGACGTCCTGACCTGGAAAAGTGGTTCGAGATGGGCGCAATACCCATCCCGGACTACGGGAAGCGTCCACCGCAAGGTGGGCGCTTTTTGGCTTGCTTGAGTCTGATTTTTTATTGGGTGTTGTCGATGCGGATGCCATTCCTGAAAAGAGCGTCCGCAATCGAATGGCTGTTGATGAATTGGCTGTGACCACATGAATGTCTGCAATGAACGATCGAGAGATGTGACGAAACGGAATGAATCCAAGGGGATCGCCGACTGGATCCGCATGCGGATGAAGTGGCCGTGGGTTTGTTGCCTGATGGTGTTCCTGGGCCTGTCGGCGGCACTGACCGCCAGCGCCGAGGAAGGCGCAGGGAAGACGCCAGCCGATGCTGTGCCTGCTACAGCGCAGGAAAACCATTTCAATATTTTCGAGTACGCCGTGGAAGGCAATACCCTGTTATCGACCATCGCCATCGAACAGGCGGTGTACCCCTATCTGGGCGAGAACCGGACCATTGCCGATGTGCAGTCCGCCCGAGAGAGTCTGGAACGGGCCTATCGGGATGGCGGGTACCCGACGGTGTTCGTGGATATTCCGGAACAGAAAGTGGACGGGAACGCGGTGCGCCTAAGGGTGACCGAGGGCAGCGTGGAGCGCTTGCGGGTAAGCGGTGCGAAATATTACTCGTTGGGGGAGATCAAGGCGCACGTTCCTACGCTGGCAGAGGGCAGCGTGCCGTATTTCCCCGATGTACAAAAGCAGTTGGCCAGCCTGGCCGTGGCACGCGACCGGAAGGTGACACCGGTGCTGCGCGCAGGTAGAACGCCAGGCAAGGTGGAAGTGGAACTGAAGGTGGAGGATGAGCTGCCTCTGCATGGCAGTCTGGAAGCCAACAATTATTACAGTGCCAATACCGAACACGCCCGGGTCAATGGCATGTTGCGCTTCGACAATCTGTGGCAACGGGGCCATAGCGTTTCTCTCCAGTATCAGGCGACGCCGTCCGATCCCAACCAGAGCAACGCATGGTCCGGCACCTATGCCATGCCCGGGTCGACGGGCAACACCTATGCGTTTTATGCCATCCGATCCCGCAGCAATGTGAGCACCATCGGCGACTATGGCGTGGTGGGCAATGGCGACATCATGGGCGCGCGCTGGATCCATTCCCTGCCGAGCAAACCCGGTCTGTTTCATAGCCTGACCCTGGGTATGGACTACAAGCATTCCCTGGAGAGCATCGTCGGCAGTACCGACAGCTTCAGCACGCCTGTGACGTATCTGCCTGTAGTCGCTCAATACAGCGGGACATTCGCCGACGAATCCGGCGTGACCCAGGTGGATCTGGGCGCGAATTTCTCGTTACGCGGCCTGCGCGACAACGAAAACGAATTTCAGCTGCGGCGCTACAACGCCCGTTCCAATTATTTCTACTGGCGCGGCGACGCGATGCGTACCCAGAAGCTGGGTGCCGATTTCAGCCTGTATGGCCGGATGGATTTTCAATTGGCCAGCGGACCGCTTATCGGCAATGAACAATTCACCATCGGCGGTGCGCAGAACGTCCGTGGATATCTGGAAGGCGAACGCCTGGGGGACGACGGCATGCGCGCCACGCTGGAACTGCGCAGTCCGCGCCTGGCGGTGGGTATGAAGGATATCGACCAGCTCTTCCTGCTCGCTTTCGTGGATGCCGGGAAAGTGTGGATCATCGATCCCCTGCCCGGCCAGACCGACCGTTTCGACCTGTCGAGCGCTGGGGTCGGCCTGCGCCTGATCGCCTGGAAATACTGGCATGTCAATGCGGATTTCGCGCTGCCTTTCCAGGATGGCGCCTATACCTCGGCCCGTCAAGGGCGCTTCCATCTGAAGGCCAGTTATGAATTCTAAGCAGAGAACGCCGTTGCATCGTTTCGCCGCCTATGGGATGTCGGTGTGGGTCGGCATCGCCACGCCTCTGGTGCAGGCTGCGGGGATGCTTCCTGTACCTTGCGCCGGAGGGGTATGCGGTACCAATCCCAATCCGACACCCTGGATTGGCCAAGGCAGCGGCAGCCTGTCCGTGACGCCGGACGGCAGTCATATGGTCATCCAGCAGAACACCGGCAAGGCCATCTTCAACTGGGCAGGCTTCAACATCGGGGCTGGAAACAGCGTGCAGTTCGTCCAGCCGAATGCAGCAGCTAGCGTCTTGAACCGGATCTGGGATGCGAATCCCACCACGATACAAGGACAGTTGAGTGCCAATGGCCAGATATTCCTGCTGAACCAGAACGGTATTCTGTTCGCAGCCGGTGCCCAGGTGGACACGCGTTCATTGGTCGCATCCAGCCTGGATATCAACGACAACGTCTATCTCAATGGGCTCATCGCCAACCTGAACAGCAATCCCCAGTTTGCGCCCTTCAGCGGCGCGAGCGTCGCCGGTTTCGTACGAGTGGAGGCGGGCGCCACCCTTACCACCGGCAGTGGCGGCAGCGTCATGCTGTTTGCACCGACTGTAGAGAATAACGGTGTGATCCACACGCCCGACGGCCAGATCCTGCTGGCGGCGGGTTCGAAGGTTTACCTGGCGCCTTCGGGAGACCCCAATCTGCGCGGCCTGCTGGTAGCCGTGGACAACCCGGGTACCAGCGCGGCGGCGCCGGGAACGAGCACAGCGAGCAACCTGGACCTGGGCCAGCTGATCGCCGAGCGGGGCAACGTCACCCTGGCGGGCCTGGCGGTGAACCAGAAGGGACGGATCACCGCGACGACGTCGGTCAGCACCAACGGCTCCGTGTATCTCAAGGCGGGCGATACGGCCCAGTTCAATGCCTCGCTGTCCAATCCCTATCCCGTCACCCGGGGCGGCACGCTGGTGCTGGGCGCGAAGAGCGTGACCGAGGTGCTGCCGGATGACGACGATACGCAGACCATCGTCGACAGCGCCAACATGAACGTCTCGAAGGTGAACGCGCTGGCACAGAATATCGTCATGGAGGGCGACGGCACGTCCGGCGCCCTGATCCGCGCGCCCGGTGGCGACGTGACGCTTTCGGCGCGCAGACTGGACGGTACCAGCACGGGCATCGGTGATTACACCAGCACGGCGCTTCCCGACAATCTCAAGTCGTACCCGAATCCCCCCGCGAACACCGCCGCCAAGGCCGGTACCCGAATCGAGATGCAAGCGGGCAGCCGTATCGACGTGTCCGGCATGAGCGATGTGGAACTGGCCATGGAGCGTAACGTGCTTCAGGTTCAGTTGCGCGGTGACGAGTTGAAGGACGCGCCCTTGCAGCGGGATGGTTTCCTGCGCGGCAAGACCGTGGCGGTGGACATACGCGATCTGGACGAGAATGGCCGGATTCCGCTGGCCGACCTGTCCGGTTATAAAAACCAGATTGCCCGCACCGCGAAGGAACGCCTCACGACCGGCGGCAACGTCAAGCTGCAGTCAGAAGGGGATGTCGTCATCCGGTCCGGGGCCAGCATCGATGTCAGTGGTGGTTCCGTCCGCTACCGGGACGGGTATGTCTACACCAGCCAGCTGGTCTCCCAGAGCGGTAAAACGTACGATATCAGCGAGGCGCCGGTTGACGAAGTCTACGTCGGATTCGCCAACGAAAAACTGATCAGCGGCGACAAGTGGCTGGACGACCAAAGCATCAAGGCCATGGGCAAGTTTGAGGCCGGTTATGTGGAGGGCAAGGATGCGGGAACGGTCCAGATCGTGGCCCATGACCTGAGCCTGTCGGCGGGCGTGCTGCATGGGGCCACGACGGCCGGCCCCTATCAGCGGAATGCCGCCAGCCGCCCCCGGGGCGGCCAGTTGATCCTGGGCGATACCAGCTATCAGGTGGCGCTCGACGGCCAGAAAGAATACGACTTCAAGCTGCCGGGCATTACTTTCTATTCCGGCGGCACGCCGGGTACGGACGGGAACGTCTGGATTTCCACGGATCTGTTCGACGCGGGCTTCGATCGCCTGGCGGTCTACAGCAATGGTACGATTACCGTGCCCGTAGGCACGAGCCTGGCGACACTGTCTGGCGGCAGCCTGTATCTCGGCAGCACCAAACGCATCGACGTGCAGGGTAACCTCATCACGCCAGGGGGAGCCATTACGCTCAAGACCTTTCAGCCTTTCAGCGGTCTGGACGGGGATGTCACGTTAGGTGCCCACACGCTGCTCTCGGCAGCAGGGACCTGGACCAATGATTCCCTGCCGGATGCCGACCGGTCTGCGGCGGCCCAGGCAGATGCCGGCTCCATTTCCATCGAAGGCTATGGCGATCTCGATCTGGCAACGGGAAGCGTGCTCGACGTCAGCGGCGGTGCCTGGGTGAAACAGGACGGTTCGGTGGAAAAAGGAAATGCGGGCAGCATCAGCCTAGCAGTCAAATCGTTGGATGCTTCCCAGACGGCATCCAACCGGATCACGCTGGGCAGCGAGTTGCGCGGCTTTGCCCTGGGCAAGGGAGGTTCCCTGAAGATCCGGGCCGCCAAGGCATTGATCGGCAACAGCGGGACGTCTCTGCCCAGCGGATGGGGAGCGGAAACGCTGGTCCTGGATCCAGGCGTCTTTACCCGGGGCGGGTTCACGGATTACAGCGTCGAGGGCTATGACGCGCTGACCGTTGCCGCCAATACTCTCATCCGGCCCGATTATGCGGGATGGCAGTTGAAGAATTCGGCGCTGGCCCAGTCCTCCGGCAGCAGCATGAAGGATCTGGCCAATGAGGTCGTACTGCCTTGGCAGTTGCGCGCACCCATGAAACTTGCCTTGAAGAGCGGCAATAACTTTGCCAACTCGGGCGGGGTGCAGTTCGGTCGGCTTGCCGTGGGAGCAGGGGCCGTCATCGATGTCGGCCCGCAGGGAAGCATCGATTTGAGCGCGGGCAACCTGCTGACCGTCGACGGCAGCCTGACCGCAGCAGCAGGGTCCATCTCGCTGGCGCTCGCCCAGGTAGGGGACTGGTATCGGGACAACCGTGCCATCTGGGTGGGCAGCCATGCCCGCCTGGATGTGTCGGGTATCGCCAAGCTGCTTCCGAGCACGACTGGCCTGCGGGAAGGCGAGGTGCTCCAGGGCGGCACCATCAGCCTGTCCGCGGGTACGGGGACGCTGGAAGGCAGGAATTACACAGGCGCGGGTAATGTGGTGATCCAGGCGCGGACGGACGGTCAGGCGACCTTGGACGTGTCGGGCACCAAGGCGACGCTGGACTTGGCCACACAGGCGGGAAATGCCACGACCGTGAAAGCCACGGAAGTGGCGAGCGACGCCGGCAGCGTGGTCATCACCGCCACGGAAGGCATCTTGCTCGACGACGGCGTCATGGCAGGCAAGTCAGGCGGCGACGGTGCGGCGGGCGGGCGCTTCAGTGCCGCGATCTGGAAGGATCGGAGCGCCGGCACGCCCGGCAGGGGCTATCCGACCCTATATGGGGATCGCCAAATGATCCTGTCGCAGACCGGCGATTATGTGCCGGCCGGTTTGACGCCGGGCGCCGCCATCGATCATGCGGTGTACGGCGGCAAAGCCTATATCCCCGTGGGCGGACTGGTCAGCGGCGGCTTCGATAGCGTCGCCTTCAAGAGCGAGAACCAGATTGCCTTCAGCGGTCCGGTCAATCTCGGCGTGAAGCGGCAGATCACCCTGGACGCGCCAGCGCTGGCAGGCGGAACGGGAGATGTGAGTCTGAGCGCGGCCTATGTGCGCGCAGGCAATCTGGACCCCCTGTTCCAATCGAATGTCCCGACTGCAACGAGTGGAACGGCACATCTCGATGTGGCGGCCAAGATGCTGGATCTGGAAGGGAACTTCGCCCTGAAGGGTTTCCGGTCGGCCGCATTCGAAGCCGACCAGGATATTCGCTTCAACGCGGTGGCCATCAGCGGGACTCCGACCTATACCGGCAGTCTGAGTGCAGCGGGCAATCTGGTTTTCAAGAGTGCGCAAGCCTATCCCACGACGCTTTCCACGTTCAAGGTGAGCACGCCGGGGGATGTGACCTTCACCGGAAATGGCCAGGCTGCGCCGCTCCCCTTGTCGGCGGGAGGCCGCCTGAGCGTGGAGGCGGCCAATATCTTCCAGAATGGCGTGCTGCGCGCGCCGCTGGGGAGCCTTTCCCTGACGGCCGGCAATACGATCCGGCTGGGCGACGGCAGTTTGACTTCGGTATTGGCAGCGGGCGCCTTGCTGCCCTTGGGGCAGACCACGAGCGACGGCAGCGAATGGGTGTATCAACTGGATAACTACACGCTGATTCTCGATGCCCCGCCGGAAAAGGCCATTCGCCTGGATGCGCCTGACATCCAGGTTGGCGCCACGGCCGGTCTGGATCTCAGCGGCGGCGGCGATCTCTACGCCTATGAGTTCCTGCCGGGGCCGGGCGGTTCCCGCGACATTCTGGCCGAGCCGGGCGTGTATGCCGTGATCCCTGGATATGACGCCGGCTATGCGCCACGGGATATACAAAATTCGGACAGCACGCTGCAAGCGGGCGCGAGCATCTACCTTTCCGGCGGCGGGGGATTGAGTGCCGGGGTGTACACCCTGCTTCCTGCCCACTACGCGCTGATGCCGGGCGCCTATCTGGTCAAGGCCGTTTCCGGTTATCAGGACATGCTGCCGCGCCAGAACCGGGCGTTGACGGATGGCGCCGCATTGGTGGCAGGCCGTGCACAAGTAAGCGGGACCGATATCGCCGCCGGCCGCAGTCAGGGATATCTGGTGGCGTCCGGCGACGTGGTGCGCGCGTATTCCAGCTTCATCGAGAGCCGTGCCAATGCCTTCTTCACCCAGGCCGCGCAGGATGCCGGCAGTGCCCGGCCGCGGCTGCCGGAAGATGCGGGCCTGCTGTCGTTGCGGGCAACCCAGCTGACCATGAATGCCGCGCCCCGATTCGATGTGGGCGCGGGCGGGCGAGGCGGCATGCTGGATATCGCATCCAGCGCCATTGCCATCGTCGACGACGTTGCGGGCGTCCCCAGTGCTTATCTGGGCTTGTCCGCAGAGATGTTGAACAGTTTCAATGTCGAAAGCCTGTTGATCGGCGGCACCCGTTCCGTGTCCGCATCCGGCTACGACGTTGATGTGAATGCGGCCGACGTGCGTCTGCTCAACAGTGCAGACCATGTCTTGAAAGCGGGCGAAGTCATGCTCGCTTCCCGCGATACCCTGACGCTGGGATCGGGGACGAGCGATGGCCGCGACGGCTATATCGAGAGTCAGGGCGCCCTGACGGATGCGCCCGGCGAAATCACCCTGAATGGCGACGGTGCATTTCTTCGCGTTGCCCAGAGCAGCCTGCCCATCCTGTCCCGCGGCACCACGACCGGTTCGGCCGGAACGCTTACCTTGCATGAAGGGGCGAAACTGACGGGCGACTCCATTTTGCTGGATGCCACCCGGGACAACCTGATCGCCAGTACGGCTGTCTTCAACAGTCCGGCGATCAGTGTGGCCAGCAGTCGGGTCAGTTTCGGTGCCGTGCCGGTCGGCCAGGACGGCTTGAAGGTCACGTCCGGCCTGCTGGCCCAGCTTCGGCAAGCCAGGGATCTGCGTCTGCGTACCTATAGCACCATGGATTTCTATGATGGCGCCAGCGTGGATCTGACCGAGGGCGCCACGGCGCCGGCCGGCCTAACCTTGGATGCGCCGGCGCTGGTCGTCCATACGGACGAGGATGTGGTGTTCCAGGCCAATAGCCTTGCCCTGGGCAATACGTCCGGACCGTATTCGGGCAGCGCGGCCCCGATGTCGGGCAGTCTGAGCTTGCGGGCCGAGCGTTATGTAGATGCGGCAGGCACCGTGGCAAAGGGGACGGGGCGTATCACCATGGGCGACGGCCAGGTTGCCTTGCAGGGCGGTCGTGCCTATGCCCTGGCTGCCAGCGACGGAATCATGACGAGCGGGAAGGGGCGGTTGGATGCCTCGGGTGACCTGACGCTGGAAACGCCTCATCTGGTCGCGGACACCGGTACGGTTTATGACATCCAGAGCAATGCCGCCCTGAATGTAGTCCGATCGACCACGCCGAATCCGGCTGCGCCAGCCGACACGCTGGGGGGACGTTTGGGTTTGAAGGGCGACACGGTCTATGTGGACACTCAAATCGACGCGTTGGCCGGCCATATCGATATCGAAGCGACAGGCGGGGCGGCCGGGGCCGACAATCTGGTACTGGCGAATGGCGCGCAAGTGAATGCCGCGGGGTATGCCAAAGCCTTCGGCACCGAGACGGCTTACGCCGACGGCGGGCAGATCGAACTGCGCGCGACCCGCGGCAATGTGGCGCTCGATAACGGTGCCCGTGTGAGCGTGGCGGGCGCAGGCGAAGGCGATGCCGGTAGTCTCACCATTCGGGCCATCGACGGAACCGCGAAACTGGATGGCGATCTGGATGGGGGCGCGGATACGGCCCATGGCGCCTTGGGTGGGCGGTTCGCGCTGGATCTGGCGGGCCTGGGTGATTTTTCCGGCCTGCTGTCCAAACTGGGTGCCGGCAAGTTTTCCGAATCCGTGAGTGTGCACCTGCGCGGGAGCGGGACTGCGGGCAGCATCGCCATGGCCGCTGGCGATACGCTAACTTCCCATGATGTCTTGCTGGTTTCCGACCAGGGCGATATCCGCCTGGCGGGAGTCATCGACAGTACCGGTGCCCGCGGCGGAAGCGTGCAGGCCTATGCGGCGGACGACGTCGCCCTGTTGTCCGGTGCGCAATTGAACGCCTACGCCACGCGTTCCGAGGCCCAGTATGCCGGCAGCAGCGGCGACGGCGGCAAGGTGACCCTAGGCACTGTAGGCGGTCATATCGACATCCAATCCGGCAGCGCCATTGACGTTTCCGCCCACGGCAGCTTCGCGGAAGGCGGCAACGTGGTCTTGCGGGCGCCGCGCAACAGCGCCGGAACGGATATGGCGATTGTCCGCCTGGATGGCTCGATCATGGGTGCAAACGAAGTCGTGGCCGAAGGCTTCGAGTCCTATGCCCGGAACAGCCTGAGCGCCAGCGATGTTGCGGTGAATAGCGCCATCTACAACGATGCCAATGCCTTCATGGCCAATGCCGCAACGATCGCGGCCCGCCTCGGCAAGACCGGCGATCCGGCATTCCATGTGCGGCCGGGCGTGGAGGTGGACAGTACCGGTGACCTGACATTGAATGGCGATCTGGGACTGCAGGCACTGCATATTGCGGGCGAGTCGGGCGTGTTGAGCTTGCGCGCCGTGGGCGATCTCATCCTGAACGGCAGCATCAGCGACGGATTCAACGGGACCACCGCCAGCGCCACCCAGAATGGTGGCGACAGCTGGTCGTATCGTTTGGCCTCCGGGGCCGATGCCGGCAGCAGCAATCCGCTGGCGGTGCGCGACAAAGCAGACCTGGCTGGGAAAGGCAACTTCACCTTGGCCGCGGGCAAGATGGTGCGGACCGGCACGGGCGATATCGACATCGCCGTCGGCGGCGATCTGACGCTCAAGTCGACTTCAGCTACCCAGGTGGCGGTGATTTACACGGCAGGCGTGCCGGTAGACACGACGGGATATGCCATTCCGTCCGGCACGCCCAAGGCGGTTTTCCCTGATCGCGGCGGCGATCTCGCCATCCAGGTCGGTGGCGATGTCACGGCGGAAGTCAGCGGCACGTCCAACAAGAATCAGCAGCAACTGATCACCGATTGGCTGGCACGCAAGGTGAATGCCGGCTCTACCTTCTGGTGGCCTGATTTCTCGGCCTTCAGACAGGGGGTCGGCGCCCTGGGCGGCGGTAATGTACGGATTGCCGCTGGCGGCGACATTGTCAATCTGGGCACGGTCGTTCCCGTCAGCGGCAAGACCAACACGACCTCCGGTGCAATGGATGTCCGCGGCGGGGGCGACCTGACGGTCGTTGCCGGCGGGGATATCCGGGGCGGCGTGTTCCAGGTGGGCAGCGGCCAGGGCCGGATTCAGGCCGGCGGGGCGATCCGGGAAGGGCGCACGGTCAGCGGTGTGCCGATTTACCCGTATCTGGCGCTGGAACAGGGCGGCTACGACGTATCGGCGCACGGCAATGTGACGATCGCCTCGGTCTTCGACCCGACCGCGCTTTACCGCACCGGCTTCAGCGGTACGCCCTATTTCTACGACTACGCACCGGGCAGCAAGGTCGGCGTGCAATCCCTGGTCGGCGACGTCAGATTCGACAACAACAACAGCAACCTCACGTTGCTGAAGAATGCCTTCTTCCCCACCTTCACGGCAGGCGGTGTCACGGCCTTGTCCGGCTATCCGGGGCAAGTGGCGGCGGCCGCCCTGTCGGGCGGCATCGCCATCGCCAACAACATGGTGCTGTTTCCGGATGCCCAGGGCAATCTTCAACTCCTGGCCCAAAAGGGGATCACGCTGGAGCAGGGCAGCGAAGTGTATCTGAGCGATTTCGATCCGGCCCTGATTCCCGGCGCCCTGAATGCCGGCACCAGCACCGTCGGATTGGACCAGTACCAGCAATTCAGCGCCAGCATTTCCAAGCATGCCACCCCGCTACTGCATGGTGCCGATTCCCGTTCCGCCTACCTCTATTCGCTCATGGGCGATGTGGATCTGGCAGGCTATTTCGTGTCGACCAAGCAGACAACCATCGATGCGGGACGGGACATTGTCTTCCGTTCCATCGCCTATGTGCAGAACAATGCCGATGACCACCAGAGCAGTTTCCGGGCCGGGCGAGACATTGTGTCGCCTTCGGTGCGCAACGTCACCAACGGCCTGGCCAGCAATAATGCCGAGTTGCAGGTGGGCGGCCCCGGCTACGGCGAATTTTTCGCGGGGAGAAACATCGACCTGGGGAACTCGGCCGGCATTTCCTCTTATGGCAATCTGAAGAACCAGGCTTTGCCGACCGGAGGCGCCACGCTCTCTGCCGCAGCAGGCCTGGGACAGGATGGCGACGGTCACGTGCGGGATCCGGACTACGCCGGATTCGCAGCACGCTATCTGATGTCAGGCAGCGCGGCACTGGCCGATTACAAGGCGCCTGCGGACTTCTCCAGCTTGTCCCTGGCCCAGCAGGCCCTGCTTGTTTTCAATAACGAGTTGCTGATCGGTGCCAGCGAAGGGCAGGCAGGCAAGGGTTACGAGCGCGCCTACGCTGCCATTGCCACGTTGTTCCCCAGCCAGGATGCCGCAGGCGTCCCGCTGGCCTATCAAGGCGACGTGAATCTGGTGTTCAGCCGTATCACTACCCAGCAGACCGGCGCTATCCAATTGCTCATGCCGGGCGGCAGCCTCAATGTGGGCCTGGCCAATCCTCCGCCCAGCCTGGCCGACAACAAGGCGCCGTCCGACCTGGGCATCATGACCTTTGCCGGGGGCAATATCCTGGCGATGGCCCGTGACGATATCCAGGTGAACCAGTCCAGGGTACTTACCGTGGCCGGGGGTGACATCCTGCTCTGGTCGACCCTGGGCAACGTGGATGCCGGCAAGGGCAAGAAGACGGCGACCGCCGCCCCGCCGCCCCAGGTCACCTACGATGCCAGCGGCAACCCGACGCTGAATGTGCAGGGCACGGTGAGCGGCAGCGGGATCGGGACGCTCAAGACCAATCCCAATATTCCCGACGGCAATGTGGTTCTGGCCGCACCCTCAGGAGTCGTGGATGCGGGCGATGCGGGTATCCGCTCCTCCGGCAATCTGCTGATCGCAGCCCAGCAGGTTCTGAATAGCGGAAATATCCAAGTGGGCGGCAATGTCGTCGGTACGCCCGCATCGAGCAGCGGCTTGGGGGCCGGTTTGAGCGGTCTCGGCAATCTGTCTCCGAATGGCCAGTCGGCGGAGGAGACCAACCGGTCGATGCGGGACGGTTCAGCGAATTCGGCGGAACAGATGCAAAAGGTCCAGGACGCCCTTGCCAATTTCAAGCCTTCGCTTATCAGCGTGGAGGTGCTGGGTTTTGGCGGGGAGGCTGAACGCTGTCCGGATGGCGATATCGCATGTGCCAAAAAGAAAGGAGGCAGCTGAGACACATCCTGTGTGTCGTCCTGATATGTGCCGTTCGGCTCATGCCGATGTGCCACATGTTCATGGCCGTGCAACAGTCGGCCTACACAATCAATGACTTTGTAAACATCTCGAAGACATTGAGACATGATCCGATTTTTGTTTCCCCTGCTGTTGATGTTGGCGGCCGCCCCGGCCCATGCGTGGTGGAACGGCGATTGGTCTGCGCGCAAGGCAATCACGATCAATACGGCCGATTCTGGCGCCGCCGTGAAGGAGGCGCAGGCCAATGTGCCGGTATTGATCCGCCTGCACACGGGGAATTTCGACTTTCTGAGCGCGAATCCCAATGGCTCCGATCTGCGCTTCGTCGCGGGCGACGACAAGACGCCGCTGAATTTCCAGATCGAGAAATTTGACAGCACGGCCGAGCAGGCCCTGATCTGGGTGCAGGTTCCCAAGGTGGAAGGCGGCAAGGACAAGCAGCAGGTCTGGCTGTATTACGGCAACGAAGGCGCGCCTGCGGTTGGCGACGGCAAAGCGGTCTACGATCCCAGCTTCATGCTGGTCCAGCACTACGCGGAAGCCAGCGGCGCGCCACAGGACAGCACAGCGGCGGCGATCCCATCTGGAGCATTCAACGGCACGCGCACACCGGGCGGTGCGATCGGCGGAGCCGTCAAGTTCGACGGGACGCAAACGCTCGATATTCCCGCCGCACCGAAACTGGTCTATGGGGCGGCGGGCGGTATGACAGTCTCGCTCTGGATCAAGCCGGACACGGCCGGCCAGACGGTCGAACTGCTGCACGCCGGGCAGACGCTGACGCTGGCACTGGAAGGCGGCAAGCTAGTCGCCCGTTCGGGCAGTGTCACGGTGACCGGACCGGATGTCTCCGCAACAGGCTGGAGCCAGGTGTCGGCGACCCTGAGCGACAAGCTTCGTGTGTATCTCAATGGCGCGATGGCAGGCGAGGCCGAAGTGGTGGCATCCGATGCGGCACTGGAGCTGAAACTAGGCGCGGGCTTCAAGGGCGAGATCGATGAGCTGGAAGTGTCCAACGTTGCACGCAGCGCGGACTGGCTGCGCCTGGCCGCGATGACGCAAGGCCCGGACAGCGACAAGGTGGTGCAGGCGGGTGAGGAGGAGAGCGAGGGCGGCGGCGATGCATCCTACTTCGGCGTGATCCTGAAGAGCGTGACGCTGGATGGCTGGGTGGTGATCGCCGTGCTGATGGTGATGCTGGGCATCAGCGTCCTGGTGATGGCGTCGAAGGCGCTGCTGGTGAGCAGGATCACCCGGGCGAACAAGGAATTCCTGGAAGCCTTCCATGACCTGAAGGCGCAGGACACCGCCAGGCTGGATGCCGACGACGACCCGGCGGATGCAGATCTGAAGGGAAGCGGCATGGCGGAGATCCTGTTCGGCCACCACGACCATCACCAGAACTCGACCCTGTACCGCATCTACCACGCAGGCATCCAGCAGGTGAAGAACCGCATGGGCAAGCGCGCCGGCGTGGAGTTGTCGCCGCAGGCGCTCGACGTGGTGAAGGCCAGCCTCGACGCCACGGTGGTACGCGAGAACCAGAAGCTCAACAGCCTGATGGTGCTGCTCACCATCGCGATTTCCGGCGGCCCGTTCCTGGGCCTGCTCGGCACCGTGGTGGGCGTGATGATTACCTTCGCCGCGATCGCCGCCACCGGCGACGTCAACGTCGCGGCGATCGCGCCCGGCATCGCCGCCGCGCTGGTCGCCACCGTGGCCGGTTTGGCGGTCGCGATCCCGGCGCTGTTCGGCTACAACTACCTCGGCTCGCGCATCAAGGCGATCAGCGCCGACATGCACGTGTTCGTGGACGAGTACATCGCCCGCATCGCTGAAACCTACAGCCGATAGGGGACGGACATGGCCGAGATCCGAGAAGACAACGAACCGTTCGACGACATCAACATCACGCCCATGCTCGATCTGGCGTACGTGCTGCTGGTCATTTTCATCATCATGACGACCGCCTCCGTGCAGGGCATCAAGGTCAACCTGCCTAAGGCCAGCAACACGCCGAGTCTCGCCAAGCCAAAGACCAAGTCGGTCACCATCGACGCCAGCGGACAGATCTACCTCGACACCTATCCCGTCAGCATGGCCGAGCTGGAAAGCCGCCTGAAGAGCTTCAAGGCGATCACGCCCGACCTGCCGGTGGTGATCAAGGGCGACTCGAAGATCGCATATGAAAAAGTGATCGACGTGATGGATTTGTGCGGGCGTCTCGACATCACCCAACTCGGCCTGGTGACGGCCAAGCAGCCGAAGTAACGATGCCTGATCACAAGCGATCCTTGCGCAGCCGGCTGCCGCTCATCGGCGGTTTGCTGTTCATGGCGCTGTTCACGGCGGGCGTGATCTGGGTCGTGATGGGTTTCATCCAGGATTCTGGCAAACCAGAAAGACCGAAGATCCAGACCATTTCCCTGGTCAAGCCGCCGCCGCCCAAGCCGCCGGAAGAAAAACCGCCCGAGCCTCAGAAGATCGACAAGCCGAAGGAAGAGGTCAAGCTTGACCAGCCGCAGCCGCCCCAGCCCGAGGCACCGCCGCCGCCTCCCGGCGGCATACCAGATGGCCCGGCAGGCGGGATGGCGACCGATCTGGCCGCCGGCAGCGGGATCGGAATCGGTGGTGGCGGCGAACGGGACGAACGGCGCAGCTGGTATTCGAACATGATTTCGCGCCAGCTCGAGGACGAACTGAGACGCGCAAAGCGCCTGCAGGGCAAGGACTACCGAGTGGTTGCGCAGATATGGTTCAACTCGTCCGGGGGCGTCAGCCGGGTGCAGCTCGATCAGGGCACGGGCGACAGTGCGTTGGACGAAGCGCTGCGCCAGGAAATCCTGCAGACGAGCCTGCGCGACCCCTTGCCGGACGACATTCCGCAGCCGGTCCGACTGCGTGTGGTATCGCGCTGAACATCCGATTTATGAACCCCCAAGTCCGCTAACCCCATCATCATGAAAACCCATTACATCAAGCCTCTGGTCATGGCACTCAGCCTTTTTTCTGCCATGCCCGTTCAGGCCGCCAACGAACGTCAGGAACTGGAGACGCTGCGCGCAACGACGCTGGCCCTCGTGGATGCACTGGTGAAGCAGGGCGTGCTGAGTGCCGAGGTGGCGCAGGACCTGATCAAGCAGGCCGAGAAGAAAGGCCAGGAACAGGCCGAGGCAAGCGCCAAGGCCGAAGCTGCATCGGGTGTGGTACGCGTACCTTACATCCCCGAAGTGGTGAAACGCGAAATCAGCGAGCAGATCCGTCAGGAAGTGGTGGCGCAGGCCAAGACCGAGCACTGGGGCGACGTCAACGCGGTACCGGAGTGGGTGGAGCGACTGAAGTGGGAAGGCGATATCCGGCTGCGTTTCCAGGATGACCTGTACGCCAAAGGCAATGACATTCCCAACAGCTTCGCGGGTTATGGCATCAACCTCAACAATACCTCGGAGACCCGGGAGCGTCTTCGCCTGCGGGCGCGCCTGGGCCTGCTGGCCAAGATCACGGATAACGTCTCGGCAGGATTCAGGATCACGACTGGCGACACCTCGGACCCCGTGTCCACCAACCAGACCCTGGGTACGACCTTCAACAAATATTCCCTGGTGCTGGACCGGGCCTATGCCAAGGTGACGCCCTGGGAATGGTTGAGCGTGAGCGGCGGCCGCATTCCCCATCCTTTTTTCAGTACGGACCTGGTCTGGGACGACGACGTGAACTTCGAAGGTGCTGCCGCCAGCTTCACGCCATGGTCAAGAGAAAACTGGGATTGGAAGCCTTTCGCGACCATCGGCGCCTTCCCGCTGCAGTCAGTAGAGTCGTCGCCGACCAATCTGGCCAAAAACAAATGGCTCTATGCGGCACAACTGGGACTGAACTGGCGTGCAGGCCCGGATACCCGATGGCGCTTCGGTCTGGCCTACTACGACTATCGCAATATCAAGGGCATCCCCAACACGGATCCTTTCCAGCCCCATTTATATGATGCGACCGCGCCCGGCTATCGCCAGAAGGGCAATTCCCTGTTCGACATCAGCCTGGGAGGGACGGGAACCTGGGCACTGGCTGCCGATTATCAATTGGCCAACCTGACGGCGATGGTCGACCTGGCCCAGTTCGAACCGGTGCATGTGATCCTGACGGGCGATGTGGTCAAGAACATAGGCTATGACAGCGCCGAAGTACAACAGCGCATGGGGGCAGGGTATCAGGCCCGGACCCTGGGCTGGAACACCAAGCTCACGGTGGGCATGCCGAAGGTCGATAAGGAAGGGGATTGGCAAGCCTTCCTGGGATACCGCAATCTTCAACGGGATGCCACGCTGGACGCATTCACCGACTCTGATTTCAATCTGGGCGGGACCAACAGCAAGGGGTTTTATCTTGGCGGCCTGTACGGGATCGATCGCAATTCCTGGCTGGGGGTGAAGTGGCTGTCCGCCGACTCGATCGACGGCCCGCTGTCCTTTGGCGTGGATGTTCTGCAAGTGGACTTCAATGCCAAGTTCTAAGGCACGGCGTTGGCTGTTGATCCTGCCTGCGCTGACAGCATTGTCGGCCCACGCCTTCGACATGGAACGTGACACCTGGCTGTTGCCGGAAGATAACGCCGTGGCTAATACTTCGCGCCAGGATCCCCTGGAGTTTGCGCGGATCAAGGCCGACGGCAATGATCAGGAGCCGGAGTATGCCCAGGACGATCAGGCCAGGTTGATTGCCGCTGCCGGTGGGAATGATTTCAAAGCCGTGTCGCTATTACTGGCCAAAGGTGTTAATCCCAACCTCAGCGCCGACCGTTGGGGGGATCGGGCGCTCCCCCGTGCCGTGGCCAACGGCAATGTGGAGATGGTGCGCATCCTGCTGGAGGCGGGCGCCGACCCGGATCTGAAGGGGCGCGGCTTTACTCCCCTAGGCATGTCCGCCCTGCAAGGACACGTCCGGATCGTTCGCCTGCTGCTGAAGGCCGGCGCGGACGTCGACAGGAAAAGCAATGACGGCAATACGCCCATCATCGCGGCCACGCTCATGCACCGGACCGACGTGGTGCGGGAACTGCTGGCCTATCACCCCGACATGACGATCTGGAACCGGGAGGGCCGGGTGAGCCTGGGCATTGCGGTCGAACAGGGCGACAAGGCCATCGTCACGATGATGCTGGCAGCCGGCGTGGACCCCAATCTCATGGATCGCAATGGCAACCGGCCACTGTTCTGGGCGGGCGACCGTCAGGACATCGCCACCATGCTGGTGGCGCGCGGGGGGACCTCGTTTTGAGGCGCATAAGCCACGACCTGTCTTTTCTTGTTCGGGGAATCAATCCATGAAACAGATACATCGACTATCAGCGTATGTCCGCCCGGCCCGGCTGGGCGCCTTGTCGCTGGCGCTCATGGTGTGCATGGCCGGCCTGGCGCCGCATGCCGAGGCGTCCGACAAGAAGGCCAGCCGCGAACGCGAGGCCTTGCGGCGGGTACAGCAGCAGCTGTCCCAGATGCAGGGGCAGCTCGATGCCGTGGAACAGGAAAAGGCCAGGCTGGCGGCGGACCTGGAACAGGCCCAGGCATCGTCGAAAGCCGCGGAAGGCCAAGTGGCGAGCCTGCGGCACGGGCTCGGCACAAGCAAGCAGCAGCTCGTGGCGGCAACACGCGAGCTGACGCAGGTCAAGGAAGAACTGGCCACCACATCGCAGCGGCTGGCCGATACCCAAAAAACCTTGGCCGACACCACCCAGGACCTGCAACAGACGCGGGCGGAAAAACGCGACCTGGAAGCGCTCAAGATACGCCATGAACGCGACATTGCTTCGTGCGAGCGCAAGAACCTGGCGCTCTACGGGGTGGGGCGGTCGCTGATGGACCGTTTCGAACACAAGACGTGCGGCGAGATACTGGCAGAAAAGGAGCCGTTTTCCGGCCTCAAGAAGGTGGAGACGGAAAATCTGCTGGAAGAATATCGCGACAAGCTGGATGACCAGAAGCTGATCAGGCCGCCTGGCGGCTGAGATCGGGCATCGCGATTAATGGCTGGCCGTAGCCGGATCCGTCCGGACAGCGCGGTTTCATGCCCCCACGGGCTCTATATCCGAATGGGTGTCGCACCTGATACAGGCGATCGTCCGGTGCAACCTGAGGGCTGCGCCGGACGGTGTCATGGGCCTGCCCGGACCTTCAGGCAGGGGGTGCGGGGCCTCAGTCGTCGTGCTGGGCGCGGCCCGCGATCGTCAGGTAGCCGACGGCGGCGCTGAACTTGCCGTTGTAGTTCGCCGACTCGAGCGGATCCAGCGCCGTATACACCTTGGCGTGCAGGCCGCCGATGACGTTGCCGTTTGCGTCCTTGGCCAATTCCCAGTCGCCCGGGTGCTGGAAGTTGCTCATGATGTAGCTGAAGCCGTTGACGTCGTCGACGGCATGCAGGCCAGTCGATTCCGCGCCAGACGGACAGGACAGGATGCGCGACAGCTCACCGGAGTCGACGTTGTAGGCCCACAGGAAGTTATTGACGTGGCGGCCGCTGTCCTCGCCGATGAAGAGGGTGCGCATCGTTTCCGAGAACTTCAGGTTGTCCGGGTTCGCGATCTTGTCGGGATTGGACAGGTTGCCCAGCGCATCCGGGGTTGCGAGATCCTCGCCGATCAGCAGGGGCGAGCCGCTGATGGGTACCCATTGGCTGCGGATACGTGCGCCCGTGTCGTCGGACTGGCCGCCATCGAGTTTCCATGCGTAGACCATGCCGGCCTGGGGGCCCTGGATGGAAATGCCGCCGGAGCCATTCATCATGGCCGTCTGCACGTAGCTGATCGCGGAATAGGCGATCTTGTCGCGGGCGTTGACCGTCGTGCCCTCCATCTTGGTGAAGCCGAGGCTGCCGCCCTTGTAGGCCGCATAACGGTGCGTTTCAAGGAAGGCCGCCGCCTTTTCCTGGCCCTCGACGAACTTGACCCATTGGGTTTTGCCGCCGAACGGGATTTTGGTGTAGCTGGGGTCGGACGGGTCGCTGGTCTTGACGTCGACGATGTCGGCGGCGGACAGGCTGTCGGCCAGCGCCTTGATCTCGTCGCTGGTGGCGTGGCCGAGGCGGACCCATTCGATGTCGGCCGAACCGCCGTTTGCGGCTGTCTTCTGCAACCACTTCGCCACATACAGGGTACCGGCGGAGAGGTCACGGGCGCGGTCGGCGACGAACATGAAGAGGCCGCCATTGGTCGCATCGTCGCCCATCAGGACAGTGCGCTCGTCGGGCATCACTTCCACCAGTTCGTGCGAAATGCGGCCCATGCAGTAATGCTTCTTGATGCTGCCGGTGCCGTTCGGGTGGACGGTTACTTCCGGCAGATGGCCGTAGTGGTAGGGGTTGGCGGTAGCCGGATCGCCGTAGAGATTCTGGCTGAACGCCTTGAACTGCGCATTGCCGGCGATGCTCACCGCGTCGGGCTCGTATTCCTCGCTCGACAGGTGCGTGTTCCAGGGCGAACGGCTTGCACCGCAGGTGATCCACAGGCCATGGACGCCGCTGGTGTCGACGTTCGAGTAGCTTTCCAGCGTCAACTTGCCGGTGCGCTCGTCCTGGTCCAGGGCAAGCACCGCGATCGGCGAGGGCAGCCGGCCGTACATCGAGGCGCCGGCGACGTTCTTGGTGGCGTACTCGAACTGCACTACTGCGTACACGCGCTGGCAGCCGCGGCGGCGTGAGTGGGTTTTGGGCAGGGTCAGCAGCGACATGCCGTCCGGGCAGTCGGAGGAAAACTGGCGCTGATCCGGCGAGGTCGTATCGAGGATCGGGGCATTGTTGATGTTGTAGTAGCCGCCGGCGAGCGTCATGCCACCCTCCGCGCTTGGCACGGTTTCGCCCGTCAGGAAGAAGGTTTCGTAGCCGAGCGCATAGGTCTCGAAGTGGCGTCCGACGCCCTTCGTCAGCGTCGAGGCGACATAGGTCTCCGCCATCTGGGCCGGGTTGGCCAGCGACGGGGCGGCCATCGCGCCGAACCGGTAGCGAACCGGCATGCCCATCGGACCGGCTTCGGCTAAAAGGGGCAGACCGGCCAGCGACGAAGCGAGGGGCAGCATCGGCATGCCGGAAAGCAATCGAAGCGCGCGGCGACGGGAAAGGGACACAGAATCTGACATCACGGATCTCCAGGGTGGATTTGAGGAAACCGGCCGCGTCACAGGGGGCAGCCGAGAACGCGCAAAATCTAGCAAGCCGCCGTGACAATCCAATGACGCAGACATGAGCCCTTTGTGCAAATCCGGGTGGCGCACACCCCGCCCGAATGGAATGATAGTGGGCCGCCCGCCGGATTCTTCCGCCGGCTGGCGTATCCCACGATCCATAGGGGTAAAAAGGGTTACACTCGGGCTGCCTGCGAAGCGGTCTGGTATCGAGAGGGGAGGCGGCGCGTTTCCTCGCCTTAATTTCCCCTCGCGCCCCAGGCGGGTTTTGGCCCTACTTCCAGCGGGCTTGAAAAATCCTTCCATCACATCAAAATAAAGCCAGTAATCTAGGCTTATTCCGGCTATGGCAACCAAGCGAGAAGGCACTACCCTACTGGAACCGTCTGCGGCGAAGGTAAAGCCGCCGCCCTTGTACAAGGTTCTGCTGCTGAACGACGACTACACCCCGATGGAATTCGTGGTGCTGGTTCTCAAGAAGTTTTTCGGCATCGACCAAGAACGGGCGACACAAATCATGCTCAAAGTGCATACTGAGGGTGTGGGTGTGTGTGGGGTATACCCAAAGGATATCGCTCACACCAAGGTCGAGCAGGTTGTGGATTTCGCGCGGCAGCATCAGCATCCGCTGCAATGTACGATGGAGGAAAGTTAGATGATTGCCCAGGAACTCGAAGTCACGCTGCACATGGCCTTCATGGACGCGCGGCAGAAACGCCACGAATTCATTTCGGTGGAGCATTTGCTGATGGCGATGCTGGACAACCCGTCGGCAGCCGAGGTGCTGCGTGCCTGCGGCGCCAATATCGATGCGATGCGCGACCAGCTCGGCAAGTTCATCGATGAGCACACCCCCAAGGTGGCGGGCGAGGGCGAGGTCGACACCCAGCCGACGCTCGGCTTCCAGCGCGTGATCCAGCGCGCCATCCTGCACGTGCAATCGTCCGGCAAGAAGGAAGTGACCGGCGCCAACGTGCTGGTGGCGGTGTTCGGGGAAAAGGACTCGCATGCGGTGTATTTCCTCACCCAGCAAGGCGTGACGCGGCTCGACATCGTCAATTTCATCTCCCACGGCATTACCAAGACGCCGCAGAGCGAGCCGGCGCGGCCGGAGGAAGCCTCCGAAGTCAACGCCGAGGCGCCGAGCAGTTCGCCTCTGGACAGCTTTGCGCAGAATCTGAATGCCCAGGCGCTGGCCGGCAAGATCGATCCGCTGATCGGGCGCGACCAGGAACTCGAACGGGTGATCCAGACGTTGTGCCGCCGCCGCAAGAACAATCCCCTGCTGGTGGGCGAGGCCGGCGTGGGCAAGACCGCGATTGCGGAAGGCCTGGCACGCCGCATCGTCGAAAGCTCGGTGCCGGACATCCTGGCGCAGAGCACAGTGTATGCGCTCGACATGGGCGCCTTGCTGGCCGGCACCAAATACCGCGGCGACTTCGAACAGCGCCTGAAAGGGGTGTTGAAGCAGCTGGCCGACAATCCCAAGGCGATCCTGTTCATCGACGAGATCCACACGCTGATCGGCGCCGGCGCGGCGTCGGGCGGTACGCTCGACGCCTCCAACCTGTTGAAGCCGGCGCTGTCGTCCGGCAATCTGCGCTGCATCGGCGCGACCACGTACACCGAATATCGTGGCATTTTCGAGAAGGATCATGCCTTGTCACGGCGTTTCCAGAAGGTCGACGTACCGGAACCCTCGGTCAACGAAACCGTGGAAATCCTGCGTGGCCTGAAATCGCGCTTCGAGGATCATCATGGCGTCAAATATACGGCGGCGGCGTTGACCACCGCAGCGCAGCTGGCTGCACGCTATATAAACGACCGCCATCTGCCGGACAAGGCGATCGACGTCATCGACGAAGCCGGGGCCGCCCAGCGCATCCTGCCGAAGTCGAAGCAGAAAAGGACGATCACCCCCCGCGAGATCGAGGACATCATCGCCAAGATCGCGCGGATTCCGCCCAAGACTGTCTCGTCCGACGACAAGAATTCGCTGAAGACGCTGGACCGTGACCTGAAGGCCGTGGTGTACGGCCAGAACGAGGCGATCGACGCGCTGGCGACTGCGATCAAGATGTCGCGCAGCGGCTTGGGCAATCCGCAAAAGCCGATCGGCAACTTCCTGTTCTCCGGCCCGACCGGGGTCGGCAAGACCGAAGTCGCGCGCCAACTCGCTTACGTGCTGGGTATCGAACTGATTCGTTTCGACATGTCGGAATACATGGAACGTCATGCCGTATCGCGGCTGATTGGCGCACCACCCGGCTATGTCGGTTTCGACCAGGGCGGACTGTTGACGGAAGCTGTCACGAAGCATCCCTATGCCGTTGTTTTGCTGGATGAAGTCGAAAAGGCTCATCCGGACATCTTCAACGTGCTGCTGCAGGTGATGGACCATGGCACGCTGACCGATACCAATGGACGCAAGGCCGATTTCCGCAACGTGGTGTTGATCATGACCACCAACGCGGGCGCGGAAATGCTCAACAAGGCGACCATCGGCTTCTCCAACTCACGCGAAAGCGGCGACGAGATGGGCGAGATCAAGCGCATGTTCACGCCGGAATTCCGCAACCGGCTGGATGCCATCATCCCGTTTGCGCCGTTGACCGAGCCCGTCATCCTGCAGGTGGTCGACAAGTTCCTGATGCAGCTGGAGGAACAGCTGCACGAGAAGAAGGTCGAGGCGGTCTTTACCGACGCGCTGAAGGCCTATCTCGCCAAGCATGGTTTCGATCCGCTGATGGGGGCTCGCCCGATGGCGCGCCTGATCCAGGACACCATCCGCAAGGCGCTGGCCGACGAACTGCTGTTCGGCAAGCTGGCGCATGGCGGCCGGGTGACCATCGATGTCGATGCCAGCGGGAAAGTCTCCCTGGAGTTCGAGGAGACGGTGCCGGTGTAAATTCGCCCCCGCGAAATTACCCATAAAGATTTTGCATGGGTGGTCGTAAGCCGTTCTAGATACAGGTGCGTGGTGGTTTGATCGTGGTTCCCGCTTCATTGATGAGGTGGGACTGCGGCGATCAGGCGCCTGTGCACCAGTTGATCTAGAGAGGGCACTCCCATGAAGCTGTACTTCGCACCGCATATCGCCGTTCTTTCGCTGATATGTTCCCTGCCTATCTATGTCCATGCTGCCGATGCCGGGGCGAATACGCCTGTTGTGTCCGGCGAGGACTTGACCGCGGCAAGCGAACGCATCCGTCAGACCGGCGCACAGATGCGCGAAGACCTGAAGAAGGCCCGCGCCCGTCTTGAAGCCCAGAAGGCGCAGCAGGAAGCGGAACGGGCTCGCCAGGAGGCTGACAAGACGCATCAGGAAGCCGAGCGTAAACGGAAGGAAGAACTGGAACGCCAGCAGGCGCTCAAGGAAAAACAGCAGCGCGAAGCTCAGCTGGCTGCACAGGAGCGGGCACGCAAGGAAGCTGCCGCGCGGACGGAACAGGCCGAGCGGCAACGTCAGGAAGCGTTGCGCGCGAAGCAACTGGAAGCCGCCAAGCAGGAAGAAGCCAGGGCGAGAGCAGCCGAAGCGCTGAAGGCGGCGCGTGAATCGGTCGGCGTACGGGCATTCGGGGATGACCAGCAAGCCACCCAAGCCGCTGCCAAGGCCCGGGCGGCCGAGGCACTCAGGAAAGCACGTATGTCGACCGGCGAGCGCGCGTTTTAAGACCATCCGGGAACAATCGGGCATCCTGCGCCGGACAGCGGGGTGCCAATTGGCGACAGGGGGCAAACAAAAAGCGGCGCCTGAGGCGCCGCGAAAAACCCGGTGTGGCAGGAGGAGGAGCGCCTGGGGAAGAACCCCTACCGGGAAGCTACATAGTCGAATATAGGTCAATAAGCGGCGTGTGCCATCGGTATATTGATCCGCTCCGACGTAGTGATTTTGAATTACGGCGTAAATCTTTCTTTCTTGAGCTTATTTCGAACATCCCCTTCCTTGGCTTGCTCAATGCGGTCGAATCCCGCACCATACCGGGCATTCAAGAATACCGGAGTGTTGATGAAAAGCCCCTGTGTCACCCTCGCCGTCGCACTGGCCGTATTTACGCTGCTGTCTGGCTGCGAACAGCCGGCCACGCCGCCCCCGGATACCGTTGCAGCCAAAGTGGGGGACGACACGATCAGCGAATTTGAACTGGGCCGGGCGGTGGCACGTCTGGGCCCCATGAGCGCGGCAGACGCCGCCGAAGCCAGGGGCAAGGTGCTGGAAGCCCTGATCGACCAGCATCTGGTCAGCAGTGCCGCCAAGAACGCGAAACTGGACAAGTTGCCGGAGGTTGCGCTGGCCATGCAACAGGTACAACGCCAAGTGCTCGTGGAAGCCTATATGGAACGCCTGTTCAAGGATCTGCCCAAACCATCGGATAGTGCCATCCAGGATTACTACAACCGGCATCCCGACCTGTTTGCGCAGCGCAAGCTGTACCGTGTCCATGAACTCGAATTGCAACTGGCGGCAGGGCGAGTCGCCGAAGTGGAGGCACAGTTGAAACAAAGCCGCAGCCTGGCCGAGTTCACCGACTGGCTGGGCACGCAAGGGATTGCGGTCAAGTCCGGCGAGGCGGTCAGGCCGGCGGAAAAGATCCCGGATACCATGCTGGCGCAACTCGCCAGGATGAAGGATGGCCAGGCGGTCGTGGTGCCGATGGACGAGGGTAGGATCAGTGTGCTGCAATTGCTGGACAGCCAGGCGCAGCCCGTGTCGTTCGAGCAAGCCAGAGACGCGATCGCTCAATTGATTCTGGGTGGAAAGCGCAAAACCCTGCTGGAAGCCGAAATCCACAAGCTGCGTGGCAGCGGCAAGATCGAATATGCCAGCGGTTTTGCGCCTGCGCCTCCGGAACCAGCCATGCAGCCGGGCAAGCCGTGACCCGCGCATGACCCAGATCACCTGGGGACTGGGCGGACGATTGCGGAAGTGTCCCGGCGTCAGGAACGGAATTTGCCTCGTTTGAACGAAATTTCAATTTCAAGAGCACTCGACATGACCAGCATTCATCCCGTGATTCTCTCCGGGGGCTCCGGCACCCGCCTGTGGCCGTTGTCCCGTGCGGCGCTGCCCAAGCAGCTGCTGCCGCTTGCCAGCGACCGGAGCCTGCTGCAGGACACTGTCAGCCGATTGGCGAACATGCCGGAAATGGCCGCACCTTTGATGGTTTGCAACGTGGAGCATCGCTTCATGATTGCCGAGCAGATGCGCCAGATCGATACGGCGCCGCGCGCCATCGTGCTGGAGCCGGTAGGGCGCAATACCGCCCCCGCGATTGCGGTGGCCGCATTGATGCTGTCGCGCGACGATCCGGACGCGCTGATGCTGATCCTGCCGGCCGACCACCTGATCGGCGACGTCGCGGCGTTCCACGACGCGATCCGCACCGCGGCACAAGCCGCGCAGCACGGCCATCTCGCCACCTTCGGCATCATCGCTGCAACGCCGGAAACCGGTTACGGCTATATCCGCAAGGGTGCGCAGTTGGCCGATACCGCCGGGGCGCACCAGGTCGCGGCCTTCGTCGAGAAGCCCGACCTGGCCACCGCGCAGCAGTATGTCGAATCGGGCGAATATTTCTGGAACAGCGGCATGTTCCTGTTCCGTGCGTCGGATTTCCTGCAGGAGCTACAGGCTTTGCGGCCCGGCATTCTGGATGCCAGCCGCGCCGCACTGGATGCCGCCACGCTCGATCTCGATTTCGTGCGGCTCGACCCTGCCGCATTCGAGGCCTGCCCGTCGGAGTCGATCGATTACGCCGTCATGGAACATACCCGTCGCGCCGCCGTGGTCCCTGCGGACATGGCCTGGAACGATATCGGCGCTTGGTCGGCGCTGTGGGACGTGGCTGAAAAGGACGGACAGGGCAATGCGATCCGAGGCGACGTCATGCTGGAAAACGCCCGCAACAACTTCGTCCGTGCCGAAACCCGCATGGTCGCGATGCTGGGCGTATCCGACCTGGTGGTGGTCGAAACGGCCGACGTGGTCCTGGTAGCCAACAAGGACCAGGTCCAGGACGTCAAGAAACTCGTCGACCGCCTGAAAGCCGAGAAACGCTGCGAGCATCTGGTCCACAAGCAGGTGTATCGCCCCTGGGGATGGTATGAAGGCATCGACGAGGGCGAACGTTTCCAGGTCAAGCGCATCATGGTCAAGCCGGGCGAGAAGCTCAGCCTGCAGATGCACCATCACCGCGCCGAGCACTGGATCGTGGTGTCCGGCACGGCCAGCGTCACCTGTGGCGACGAGGTCATGCTGCTGACCGAAAACCAGTCCACCTACATTCCGCTGGGCACGTCGCACCGGCTGGAGAACCCCGGCAAGATCGACCTGCACATGATCGAAGTCCAGTCGGGCACCTATCTCGGCGAGGACGACATCGTCCGGTTCGAGGACATCTACAAGCGCAGTTAAGGGGGCGCGGCCCTGTGCTGCGGGCGTGCCGCCCGCAGCGGACTGGCGCTTTCTGATTTTATTTCATTGTTTTTATTGTATTTACCCGCGGTGCCAGCAAGCCGGCCAGGGAGTCTTGCGCGTGACCCCGCCCGTCGTGTAGGACAAACACCTACAACGATGGTTGTTCATTTCCGTCTTTCAATACAGCGCTTGTCCACATTAACTTTCCCGGGTGTCGTCCGAAAACGAATTCACCACGCTGACTTAAGTGTGCGTTTGAAAAAATTCAACGAAGAAGGACAGGCAAAATGAAAATGGACGAAATGCTGGACGAAATGCGCGACGTCAATCTGAACTACCTGATGCTGGCGCAGAACATGATCCAACACGACAAGGCGACCGCCGTCTTTCGTCTGGGCATCAGCCAGGACGTTGCCGACCTGATCAAGGCGCTGACACCCGCACAAGTCCTCAAGCTTGCCGCGTCCGGCATGATGGTGTCGCGCTTCCGCTTCGACGACGGCGTGGTGCTCAACATGCTGACCAACTACACCAAGGATCGTGCCATCGCCCAGTCCCACGCCGCCATCCTGATGGCCGGACAAGCTGTGGAAGCCTTTGCCTGATTCTGTCGTACCTGCAGCAAACGTCGCACAATAAAAAAGGGGAGTGACTTCATGAGCAAGAAAAGTCTGTTGACTGAAATGCGTGACACCCAGCTGGCGATCGAGCTGATCGAGCTCGGCGCCCGCCCGCAGGTTCTTGAATCCGAAACCACGCTGTCGCGCGAACGCTTGCTCAAGCTGTACAAGGAAGTCAAAGGCGTGTCGCCACCCAAGGGTATGCTGCCGTTCTCGACTGACTGGTTCCTGACCTGGTTGCCCAACGTCCATTCCTCGTTGTTCATCAACATCCACCGCTACATCACGAAGAACAGTGATTGCAGCGGCATCGAGGCCGTGCTCAAGAGCTACCGCCTGTATCAGGAATATCTTCATACCAACCAGATCGAAGCCGTACTGAGCTTCACCCGTGCGTGGACGCTGAATCGTTTCTTCGAAAGCCGCATGCTCGAAACGGCCGTGTGCAGCGGTTGCGGCGGCCACTTCGTGGTTCACCCCGACGACCTGAACAATCATTACGTGTGCGGCTTGTGCAATATGCCGGCACGCGCAGGTAAAACCCGCAAGGCCAAGGCAGAAGCCCAGACCGAATTGACCGCCGCTGCCTGACGGGCTTCTTCGGGAGTCCGGTGATGGCGCGTCTCCCGGTCAGCCTTCAGTCGCTTGTCATCCAGTGCGCAGCCCTGCTGGCGGCCGTCTCCCTGAACTATCTGTCGCAAATCTTATTCCCGTATCAAGCCGCCCTCTGGCAACTTGCATTCGCACAGGGCGGAATCGCTGCGCTCTTGAGCCGTACATGGCGGCAGCCTGCGTGGTGGCCTCCCCTGCATCTCGGTTTCCTGCCTGCTGTACTCCTGGCCCGACAGGCTGATCTGCCTGCCTGGATCTATCTGTCCCTATTCGTTCTGCTCGTCCTGTTCTACTGGAGCACGTTCCGCACCCGGGTGCCGTTGTACCTCTCCGGTCGCGCGGCATGGCGGCCTTTGGCCTCCCTGTTGCCGCAAACCCCGTTCAGCTTCATCGACCTCGGCAGCGGCCTGGGAGGTGTGCCGTTCTATCTGGAAGCGAAATTTCCGCACGGCCATTTTTACGGCACCGAAATTGCGCCGGCACCCTGGCTTATCAGTCGTGTGCGCGCCAAGCTCAAAGGGAGCCGGGTGAATTTCATGCGGGACGATTACGCAAGCCTCGATCTGTCTCGCTTCGATGTCGTGTTTGCCTTTCTTTCGCCCGCGGCCATGCCCGGTTTGTGGCAACAGGTGCAGGGCCAGATGCGTCCTGGCACGTTGTTCGTCAGCTTGGCGTTTCCGGTGGAAGACCGCCCGCCAGATCATTTGGTGGCAGGGAATGCCGGCCAGCGCCACACGCTGTATGCCTGGCAAATGTAAGGTACCGCCGAGTGGAAATACTCGAGCTGCGCCATCAAGTTTCTTGTGATCTAGTCGAATCCTCCACTTGAAAGCATCAGTTTTGGATGCTGCCAGACCGGGATGGAGCGGGGCCGCTCTCACTTGGTGTGCCAATCAATAAGGGATAGACGGCCGTGCTAGTCATCGTTGGTTATATCGTTGTAGCGTTGAGTGTCTTCGGTGGCTTTGCGCTGGCTGGCGGCCATCTGGCTGCGCTGTTCCAGCCAGTGGAATTGCTGATGATCGGTGGGGCGGCAGGCGGTGCGTTTCTGGTCGGCAACAACAGCAAGGCCGTTAAAGCCACGCTGAAGGCGCTGCCCACCGTATTCAAGGGATCGAAATACACGCGTGCGCTGTACATGGACATCATGGCACTGCTGTATGAACTGCTGACCAAAATCCGCAAGGAAGGCCTGATGTCGGTGGAAGCTGACGTCGATTCGCCCGAGAGCAGCCCCTTGTTCACGAAATATCCGACCATCCTGGCGGATCATCACATCATCGAATTCCTCACCGACTATCTGCGCCTGATGGTGAGCGGCAGCATGAACGCCTTCGAAATCGAAAACCTGATGGACAACGAAATCGAAACCCATCATCACGAAGGCGAGGTGCCCGTGCACGTCGTCGCCAAGCTGGGCGACGGCATGCCGGCATTCGGTATCGTGGCGGCGGTGATGGGGGTCGTGCACACGATGGAATCGGTCGGCCTGCCGCCTGCGGAACTGGGAATCCTGATCGCGCATGCGCTGGTCGGAACCTTCCTTGGCATCCTGCTGGCCTACGGTTTTGTCGGTCCGCTTTCCACCCTGCTCGAACAGAAGCTGCACGAGTCGACCAAGATGTTCCAGTGCATCAAGGTGACCCTGCTGGCCAGCATCAACGGCTATGCGCCGGCGATCGCGGTCGAGTTCGGGCGCAAGGTGCTGTTCTCGACCGAACGTCCTTCCTTCAGCGAACTGGAAGAGCACGTCAAAAACGCGAAGTCGCGCTGATTTCGTGTTACCTGTCCCGATCTTCATGACGCACCCATGAGCGAACAAAAAGCCCCCATCGTCATCAAGCGCGTCAAGAAAGTGGCGGGGGGCCATCACGGCGGCGCATGGAAGATCGCCTACGCCGACTTCGTGACGGCGATGATGGCGTTCTTCCTGCTGATGTGGCTGCTGGGCTCGACCACCAAGGGCGATCTGGAAGGCATCGCGGAATATTTCAAGACCCCGCTGAAAGTGGCCATGCAGGGTGGCTCGGGCAGCGGCGACAGCTCCAGCGTGATCAAGGGAGGCGGTCTCGACATGACGCGCAGCGCCGGGCAGGTGAAAAAAGGCGAGACCAAGGCCGAAAAGAAGTCCTACAACCTGAAAGCCGCCCAGGCCGAGCTCGAGCGCATCGAGGCGGCCAATCTCAAGCAGCTGAAAAAGCGCATGGAAATGGCGATCGACGCCAATCCCACCTTGAAGCAGTTCAAGCGGCAACTGCTGATCGACATCACCAGCGAAGGTCTGCGCATCCAGATCGTCGACGAACAGAACCGTCCCATGTTCAACGTGGCGAGCGCCGAGCTGCAGCCCTATACCAAGGTCATCCTGCATGAAATCGGCAAGATGCTGAACGACGTGCAGAACCGGATCAGCCTGTCCGGACATACGGATGCCACGCCTTACGCCAACGGCGCGCGCGGCTACAGCAACTGGGAACTGTCGGCCGATCGCGCCAATGCCTCGCGCCGGGCACTGATTGCCGGCGGCATGGACGAATCGAAAATGCTGCGGGTGGTTGGCCTGGCGTCATCCGTTCCGTTCGGCCACGCGGCGCCCCACGACCCGGTCAATCGCCGCATCAGCATCATCGTGATGAACAAGCGCACCGAGGATGCCGTTACGAAGGAAGCCAGCGGCGTGAGCACGGCGGATGCCGTCGATGCGCAGGATGAGTCGGATCAGGCCAAGGTTTCGCCCGCTGCAAGTGCCACGATTCCTCCGCAGGCGCCACTTGAGGCGAAATAGCAGGCCAAATCCACCCTTATTCCCCTGATCGCCCGCACCGGGCCCGGCCAATAATTCACCCTGTAGAAAGCCCGTCTCGAGCGAGAGACGGTCCCCTCTAACCAGGTGAATCAGGGATGGCTGAAGAAAGCGATCAGGAACGGACAGAAGCCCCATCGCCACAGCGATTGGAAAAGGCACGCGAAGAAGGTCAGGTACCGCAATCGCGCGAGCTGGCTACGTTCGTCGTGCTGATGACCAGCGGCGCGGCCTTGTGGATGATGGCCAGCGGCCTGGGCAAGACCATGTCGCAAATCGTGCGCGGCGGCTTGCAGTTCGATCCGGCTGTTGCACGTGACAGCAACTACGTCATGACCCAGATGTCCGACCAGGTCATGGATGCCGCACTGGCGCTGGCCCCCTTCCTGGCGCTGGTGGTGATCGCAGTACTGGCTTCACCGCTGCTGCTGCGCGGCTGGCTCTTCAGCACCAAGGCCTTCATGCCGGATTTCAAGCGCCTGAACCCGCTGTCCGGCATCAAGCGCATGTTCTCAAGCCAGGGGCTGGTCGAACTGGTCAAGTCGCTGGCCAAGGTCGGCCTGCTGGGTGTGGTGGCGGTCTGGCTGATCTGGTCCAATCTCGATGCGATCTTCTCGCTCAGCATGGAAGAGCCAACCGGCGCCATCCAGCATATGGGCGATCTCATCGGAAAGATCTTCCTGCTGGCCTCGGGCGCGATGATCTTCATCGTCGTGCTGGACCTGCCGTACCAGCTCTGGAGCTACTTCAACAAGCTCAAGATGAGCAAGGAGGAGCTGCGCCAGGAAGCCAAGGAATCGGAGGGTGACCCGCATGTCAAGGCACGCATTCGCGCCCAGCAGCGCGAAATGGCGCGCCGCCGCATGATGGCCGAGATCCCCACCGCCGACGTCGTGGTGACCAACCCGACCCACTTTGCGGTCGCGCTCAAATACACCGAAGGCAAGATGGGCGCGCCGCGCGTGGTGGCCAAAGGCGCCGACGCGGTGGCCGCGAAGATCCGCGAACTGGCCGCCGAGCACAAGATTCCGCTGCTGGAAGCGCCGCCGCTGGCGCGTGCGCTGTTCCGCCACACCGAACTCGGCGACGAAATCCCGGCCACCCTCTATGCAGCGGTGGCCGAAGTGCTGGCCTATGTCTTCCAGCTGCGCCATTTTCAACAACTGGGCGGGGCCTATCCCGAGGCGCCGACCGCGTTGCCGGTCCCGCCTGAACTCGACCCGCTGCAAGCCGCCAGCATGGGAGCTAACGCATGAACGGCACCCTGAGTCTTTCCAATCTATTCAACAGCTCCAACGCCCGCACGCTGGCGGCACCGCTGTTCATCGTCCTCATCCTGGCGATGTTGGTGTTGCCGCTGCCGCCATTCGCCCTGGACATGCTGTTCACCTTCAACATCGCGTTGTCCATCATGGTGCTGCTGGTCGGCCTGTCGACCAAGAAGGCGCTCGATTTCGCCGCTTTCCCCACCGTGCTGCTGCTCTCGACGCTGCTGCGCCTGTCGCTCAACGTCGCCTCCACCCGTGTCGTTCTGCTGCATGGCCATACCGGTCCCGACGCAGCCGGCAAGGTGATCGAAGCCTTCGGCCATTTCCTGGTCGGCGGCAATTACGCAGTCGGCATCATCGTGTTCGTCATCCTGGTGGTGATCAACTTCATCGTCATCACCAAGGGCGCGGGGCGGATCGCTGAGGTCAGCGCGCGCTTCACCCTCGATGCGATGCCAGGCAAGCAGATGGCGATCGACGCCGATCTCAATGCCGGCCTGATCGACGAGAACGAAGCGCGCCGGCGCCGTGCCGAGATTTCCCAGGAAGCCGATTTCTACGGCTCGATGGATGGTGCGTCGAAATTCGTGCGTGGCGACGCCATCGCCGGCATCCTGATCCTCTTGATCAACATCATCGGCGGCCTCGTCATCGGTCTGATGCAGCACGACCTGTCGCTGGCGGATGCCGCGCAGAACTACACTCTGCTGGCGATCGGCGACGGCCTGGTCGCACAGATCCCGGCACTGGTCATTTCGATCGCCGCCGGCATCATCGTCAGCCGCGTCAGCACCGAAGAGGACATCGCCGGGCAGATGCTGTCCAACGTGTTCAACAAGACGCAGGCGCTTTACATCACAGCCGCGATCCTCGGCATGATGGGCATGATTCCGGGCATGCCGAACCTGGCGTTCCTGTTGCTGGCCGGCGGCATCGTCTGGCTGGCCTGGAAAAGGAGCCACCAGAAGGAAGAGACGCCGCCCACCGTGGAGACTGTGCCCACCCCGGCCATCGAATCCCAGGAAGCCAGTTGGGAAGATGTCGCTCCCATCGACACCCTGGGACTGGAAGTCGGCTACCGCCTGATCCCGCTGGTCGACAACGCCGCCGACGGCGAGCTGGTACGCCGCATCAAGGGCATCCGCAAGAAATTCGCCCGCGAGATCGGCTTCCTGCCGCCCGCCGTGCACATCCGCGACAACCTCGAAATCAATCCGAACAGCTATCGCATCACCCTCAAGGGTGTGGAAATCGGCAGCGGCGAAGTGCGCACCGGCTCTTTCCTGGCCATCGATCCGGGTACCGTCGCCACGGCATTGCCGGGCGTCGCCACGCAGGATCCGGCCTTCGGCCTGCCGGCAGTGTGGATCGAATCGGATCTGCGTGAGCAGGCGCAGGCCATGGGCTATACCGTGGTCGATCCCGGCACCGTGGTCGCCACGCACCTGAATCATCTGGTGACGCTGCACGCAGCCGAGTTGCTGGGGCGCCAGGAAGCCCAGGCGCTGCTCGACCATCTTGGCAAGAGCGCGCCCAAGCTGGTGGAGGATCTGGTGCCGAAGATGCTGCCGCTGTCCACCGTGCAGAAAGTGCTGCAGAACCTGTTGACGGAAGGTGTGGCCATTCGTGACATGCGGACCATCATCGACACGCTGCTGGAGCATGCCGCCCGCGTGCAGGATCCGCACGAACTCACCTCGCTGGTGCGGGTGGCGCTGGGCCGCTCGATCGTACAGCAGATATACGGTTCGTCCAGCGAACTCCCGGTGATCGCCCTCGACCAGAACCTGGAGCGTCTCCTGCTGCAGACCCTGCAGGCAGGCCATGATTCCGCCGGCATGGAACCGGGCCTCGCCGACACGCTACTGGAAAGGACTCAGGCTTCAACGCAACGCCAGGAAGCCTTGGGCCATCCCGCAGTTTTACTGACGCCGGCCGTGCTGCGTCCGCTACTCGCACGTTTCCTGCGGCGCACGGTGCCGCAACTCAAAGTGCTTTCGCACGCCGAAGTGCCTGAAGGCAAACAGATCAAAGTGACTTCCCTTGTAGGAGGAGCAGCATGAACGTCAAACGTATCGTCGCCAGAACATCCCGTGAGGCCATGCGCCAGTTACGCGACGCGCTCGGACCCGATGCGGTCATCCTTTCCAATCGCGCGGTCGACGGGGGTGTGGAAGTGCTGGCCATGCCGGCGGAAGATATCGCCGCGATGGCGCCTCCCGCGGTGGATGAGCCCGTCGTGTCACTGTCTCATCGCGCGGCGATGCGGGAAACGCCGCCCGAGACGGAACCGGAGCCGGAAGTCACCATCAAGCGCCGCCTGATCGAACGAGTCGCCGTACCGACCGAGGACAGCGCCCAGCTGGCGCAGAGCGTGATCAGCGAGATCAAGTCGATGCAGGCCCGGCTGGAAAGCCAACTGGCGGATCTGGCCTGGCGCGATCTCCCGGGACGTGATCCGGCAGGGGCATCAATCATGCGTGACATGCTGGCGGCCGGCTTTTCCGCCACCCTGGCGCGCGAGATGCTGGAAACCCTGCCCAAGGGCGATGCCGAACAGGCGCAGGCCTGGATGCGCAACACGCTGATGAAGCGCCTGAACGTGATGCAGAGCGAAACCGACATGCTCGACGGCGGCGGCGTGTTCGCCCTGATGGGTCCCACCGGCGCCGGCAAGACCACCACCACCGCCAAGCTGGCGGCCCGTTTCGTGGTGCGCCACGGCGCCGACAAGCTGGCGCTGCTGACCACCGACAGCTACCGGATCGGCGGCCATGAGCAGCTGCGCATCTACGGCAAGATTCTCGGCGTGACCGTGCATGCGGTGCGCGACGCTGCCGACCTGCGGCTGGCGCTGTCCGAACTGCGCAACAAGCACACGGTGCTGATCGATACCGTCGGCATGAGCCAGCGCGACCAGGCTGTCGCCGAGCAGGTCGAGATGCTGTGCCAGGCCGGCAAGCAGATCAAAAGATTATTGTTGCTGAACGCGACCAGCCACGGCGACACCCTGAACGAAGTGGTACAGGCCTACCAGGCGCGCGGTCTGGATGGCTGCATCCTGTCGAAGGTCGACGAGGCGGCCAGCCTCGGCCCGGCGCTCGACTGCGCGATCCGCCACGAGCTCAACGTGCACTACCTGGCGACCGGCCAGCGCGTGCCCGAAGACCTGCACCTGGCCAACCGCCAATACCTCATTCACCGCGCCTTCAAGACCCGCACGCTGTCCTCGCCGTGGCAGCTGGACGATAGCGAGCTGGCCTTCGCCATGAGCGGCATTCAATCCATTCAACGTGAAAGCGCGGTGGCCCTTGGATAAATTCGTCAGCGACCAGGCCGCTGGGCTGCGCCGTCTGCTGGGGCAGACCGGATTTCAGGTCATCACCGTGATGTCGGGACAGCAGGGGGCAGGCAAGACTGCCGCGACCGCCAATCTGGCTGTCGCCCTGGCACGCTCCGGCCGCGACGTTCTCATCGTCGACCAGGACCGTCACGGACGCGGGGCGTGCGCCGCGCTCGGGCTGACGCCGCGCCATGACGTGGCGGACGTGCTGGCAGGTCATTGCACGCTGGATTCGCTGATCCTCACCGGCCCCGACAATGTGCAGGTATTGCCGCTGGGTGGCGGCTTCAATCGGCTGGGGAAACTGTCCGAACGCGACCAGGATTGGCTGGCACAGAGCTTCAACCGCCTGCAGTGCGGCGTCGACGTGGTGCTGGTGGACATGGAGGAGGCGACCGACCCGGACGCCTTGCCGCTGGGTCTGGCCGCCTCCGAGATCATGGTGGTGCTGCCGCCCGGCAACACGGCAATTACCCAGGCCTACACGTTGGTGAAGCGATTGGCGCAGAACTTCGGCAAGCGCCAGTTCCGCCTGCTGCTCAATCGCATCGAGTCGCCCGAGCAGGCACAAGCCGTCGCGCGCAATTTTGCCCATACCGCCGAACAGTATCTGAGCGTGTCGGTCGATTATCTGGGCTATATTCCGCTCGACGAGCGGCTCACGCGTGCAGGCCATTTGCGCACCTCGGTGGTGGATGCGTTTCCGGTCGCGCAGTCGACCTCGCAGTTCCGCAAGCTGGCCGACGGCCTGCTGCGGTGGCCGCAACCCGCCAGCCTGGGTAGCGTTGGCGGGTTCATGCAGCGCGTGATCCAGGGTGGACGCCTGATGGAAGCCTGCAGAAGGGGGTAGGGGGATGTACACCGCAACCGGTAAAAGCGAAAAAAGCGAGAAGAACGACCTGCTGGCGCAATACATGCCCATGGTGAAGCGCCTGGCGCATCACATGATGGGGCGGCTGCCGCCCAGCGTGGAAGAGGACGATCTGGTACAGGCTGGCATGATCGGCCTGCTCGATGCGATCAGCCGCTACGACGAAGCGCAGAGTGCGCAATTCGAGGCCTACGCCATCCAGCGTATCCGCGGCTCGATGATCGACGAGCTGCGCCAGTCCGACTGGATGCCGCGCAGCGCGCGCCAGTCGATGCGCAAGATCGAACAGGCGATCAATACACTGCAGCACAAGCTCGGCCGGCAACCTAGCGAAACCGAGATTTCGGAATCCATGAAAATCCCGCTGGCGGAATACCAGGCCATGCTCGGCGACGCGCGTGGCCACCAGCTGCTGTATTTCGAGGATTTCGGCGAGTCGGACGAGGACGATTCCTTCCTCGACAAACAGTCGGCGGACGAGGCCAGCATGCCGCTGCCGCAGCTGCTCGACGCCAACCTGCGCGCCTGCATCATCGCCGGCATCGAGAACCTGCCTGAGCGCGAGCAGCTGTTGATGTCGCTGTACTACGAACAGGAACTCAACCTGCGCGAGATCAGCGAGGTATTCGGTGTCAGCGAGTCCCGTATTTGCCAGCTGCATGGCCAGGCCATCGCGCGACTGCGCGCCAAACTGAAGGAAGACGCATGGATCGTGGCAGCCTGATCGGGCTCGGGCTGGCTGCGACCGCCGTACTGGGCGGCCAGGCGATGGAAGGCGGACATATCGGCCTGTTCGTGCAGCCGGCAGCCTTCCTTATTGTGGTGGGCGGCACCCTGGCTGCCGTGCTGCTGCATTACCCGCTGCCGGTTTTCATGCAGGGCATGCGCATGGCGAAATGGGTATTCCGTCCGCCCGAGCCGGAGGCCGTCACACTCATTCGCCGTGTCGTCCAATGGTCCCACACTGCGCGTCAGGACGGCCTGCTGGCGCTGGAAAGACACGTCAACATGACGCATGACCCGTTCCAGAGAACCGGGCTGCAATTGTTGATCGACGGTGCCGATGCGACCAAGCTGCGCGATACGCTTGACGTCCAGATCGTCCATTTCGAAACGAACGAACGCCACGCGGCGCGCGTATGGGAAGCGGCAGGCGGCTATGCGCCGACGCTCGGCATTCTCGGTGCGGTCATGGGCCTGATCCATGTGATGGAAAACCTGACCGAACCCGGCAAGCTGGGAACCGGCATCGCGGTCGCCTTTGTCGCCACCATCTATGGCGTGGGCCTGGCCAACCTGGTTTTCCTGCCCATCGCCAACAAGATCAAGTTCACCATCGCGCGTCGGGTGAGCGAGCGCGAGATCGTCTGCGATGGTCTCATGGGTATTGCGCAAGGCGACAACCCGCGCATCATCGAGGCACGCCTGAAAGGTTATCTCTGATGCATCGCCGCCGCCGTCGCATCGCTTCCGATCACGACAATCACGATCGCTGGCTGATCTCGTATGCGGACTTCATCACCTTGCTGTTCGCTTTTTTTGTGGTCATGTACGCCATTTCGGCCGTCAATGAGAACAAATACCGCATCCTGGCCAGTTCGCTCGGCAGCGCCTTCGGCAAGGCGGCAACAAACGACGTTCCGGTGCCACAGTTGCCGGCAGTCACCTTGCCTCCGGAAGTCAAACAGCGCACCCTGAAACAGCAGCAGGCGATCGAAGAGCAGGCGCACATGACCGAAGTGGCGAGCAGCCTGCTAGATGTCATGGCCCCGCTGGCGAAGGAAGGCCAGGTGCGGGTCACGCAGAGCCGTCGCGGCGTCAGCATCGAGATCAATGCGAACGTCCTGTTTGCACCCGGCCGCGCCGAACTCGAGCCGAAATCGCTGAAGGTGTTGCAGGCCGTGGCGGAGAAATTGAAGAATGAGCCGTTCAACCTCGAGGTTACCGGCCATACCGACAACGTGCCGATCAGCAATTCGGCGTTCGTCTCCAACTGGGAATTGTCGGCGGTGCGTGCAACCAGCGTGGTGCGCCTGCTGGCCGACAGCGGCATCGCACCGGCCCGCCTGTCCGCCATCGGGCGGGAGGCCAGCCAGCCGATCGCGTCCAACGATACGGCGGAGGGACGCGCCCGCAACCGGCGGGTCGAACTGATGATCCTGTCAGGCATGCCGGACACGGTCGAGGAAATTCCCGTACGCCCCAGCCCCCTCCGGCCTTGAAAACGAGGGGATAGGCCCGATACTTCAAGTTCCGTTGTACGGATTGAGAAGATCAGACCATGCCCAATGACCCGCTAGAAGGCGAAGTCCTCCCCGATGAACGCCAGTTGCCGACCGCGCCGGCATTGCCAGCCGAGCTGTACCTGCTGCCGCTGACCGAAAAGCCCTTTTTCCCGGCTCAAACCCTGCCGTTGCTGATGAACGAAGCCCCCTGGCTGTCGACGGTGGAGGCCATCGGCGAAACCGCGCACCACATGGTGGGGCTGGTGGTGGTCAGGCCCGACAACACCGATGATGTCAAGCGGACGGATTTCCACAGCGTGGGTACGGTGGTGCGCATCCACCACCCGGTTCGTTCCGACGGCAAGATGCAGTTCATTGCCGAGGGTTCCAAACGGTTTCGCATCGTCGAATGGCTGTCGGACACCCCGCCCTACAAGGTCCGGGTCGATTACCCGAACGAGCCCGGTAAGCCGGAATCGGAGGAAATCCGCGCCTATTCCATCGCGATCATCAATACCATCAAGGAGTTGCTGCCGCTCAATCCGCTGTATTCGGAGGAATTGAAGTTCTTCCTCAACCGCTTCGGTCCAAACGAACCGTCCCAGCTGACCGATTTCGCCGCCAGCCTCACCACGGCGTCGAAGCAGGAACTGCAGGACGTGCTGGAAGCCTTCGCGCTCAAGAAGCGAATGGAGAAAGTCCTTGTATTGCTGAAGAAAGAATTGGACGTTGCGCGCCTGCAGTCCGACATCCGCGAAAAAGTCGACGAGAAGATGAGCGAGCAGCAGCGCGAGTTTTTCCTGCGCCAGCAGCTGAAGGCGATCCAGAAGGAGCTCGGGCTGGCCAAGGACGACAAGACGGCCGAGCTCGACACATTCAACGAGCGCATCGCCAAGCTGACGCTGCCCGAGCAGACGAAGAAGCGCGTCGACGAGGAGATGCACAAACTGTCGCTGCTGGAGACCGGCTCGCCCGAATACACCGTCACCCGCAACTACCTCGACTGGCTGACCGTGCTGCCGTGGGGCGTACATACCCAGGACAAGATCGATCTCGAACGCGCGCGCAAGATACTCGACCGCGACCATGACGGGTTGGAGGACGTGAAGGATCGCATCATTGAATTCCTTGCAGTCGGCGCGATGAAGGGCGAAATGTCCGGCTCGATCCTGCTGCTGATCGGGCCGCCGGGCGTCGGCAAGACCTCGATCGGCAAATCCGTCGCCGAGGCGCTGGGGCGCAAGTTCTACCGCTTTTCGGTCGGAGGCATGCGCGACGAGGCCGAGATCAAAGGGCACCGCCGCACCTACATCGGCGCCATGCCCGGCAAGTTCGTGCAGGCACTGAAGGAAGTCGGCTCGGCCAACCCGGTCATCATGCTCGACGAGATCGACAAGATCGGCGCCAGCTTCCAGGGCGACCCCGCCTCGGCGCTGCTGGAAGTGCTCGACCCCGAGCAGAACGCCGATTTCCTCGACCATTACCTGGACGTGCGCTTCGATCTGTCCAAGGCGCTGTTCATCTGTACCGCCAACGATTTCTCGATTCCCTCGGCGCTGCTCGACCGCATGGAAGTCATCCGCCTGTCGGGCTACATCACCGAGGAAAAAATCGCCATCGCCAAACATCACCTGTGGCCGCGTGTGCTGGAACGGGCCGGACTGAAGAAGAACCAGCTCGTCATCAGCGAAGGCGCGCTGCGTCACGTAATCGAGGGCTATGCGCGCGAGGCAGGGGTACGCAACCTGGAAAAACAGCTGGGGCGGGTGGCGAGGAAGGCCGTGGTGAAGATCCTCGGCGGCACCGCCACGCCGATCAAAATCGGCATCAAGGAGGTCGAGGCCTATCTCGACAAGCCGGTGTTCAGTCGCGAAAAACCGATGAGCGGTGTCGGCGTGATCACCGGTCTGGCCTGGACCGCGATGGGCGGCGCCACGCTGCCGGTCGAAGCGACGCGCGTGCATACACTGAATCGCGGATTCAAACTCACCGGCAAGCTGGGCGAGGTGATGAAGGAATCGGCCGAGATTGCCTACAGTTATATTGCCTCGCATCTCAAACTGTATGGTGCCGATGCAAAGTTCTACGACACCAGCTTCGTCCATCTGCATGTGCCGGAAGGCGCCACCCCCAAGGACGGCCCGAGCGCCGGCGTCACTATGGCAACTGCGCTGCTGTCCCTGGCCAAAAACATGAAAGTTTCACGCCCGCTGGCGATGACCGGGGAACTCACGCTGACTGGCCAGGTGCTGCCGGTGGGCGGCATCCGTGAAAAAGTCATTGCCGCGCGCCGCGTCGGCATCAGCGAGCTGATTCTGCCTGAGGCCAACCGGCGCGACTTCGACAAGCTGCCCGACCATATCCGCGCCGGGATGACTGTGCATTACGCGAAGCGGTATCAGGATGTGGCGGAGGTGGTGTTTGGGTGAGGACTACGGCGTTGAAGTGTTGCGCGGTCATCTGCGTTTATTCAGGTTTACGCAAACGGGCGAGCAGGGGATAGAGTTCCGGGAAATCAAATAAAACAGTGGATTGCCTTGCCGTGTGCCGATTCAGTGGGAGTGTAGTCTTGGGCTTTGCGCCACTTAAATTACGTTGGGGGTCATGAATCCAACCGGTCTCTCCGAAAAGCAGTTGATTGAACTTGCGACCGCTGAGGGCTGGCCCGCAGTGTCTTTGAAACCGGCAGCAGGCCAGAGGGCACCCTCCCTGGCCTGGTTTTGTCATTCAGCACTGAAACGCCGACGATATTCGCCGGGCGTCAGGCCGACAATCCGAGCAAATATCTTTCGGAAGGCTCCAGGATCGCTATAACCGACCTCCCAGGCGATCCGGTCTATGGGTAACCGACTGAACTGCAGCATTTCGCGCGCCTTGCCCACACGCAGCCGCTGACAATACTCCTTCGTCGTCATGCCCGTCGCCTTTTGAAAACGGCGCAGGAATGTCCGTTCCTCCAGTCCGGCTCGCTCGGCGAGCGTCGCAAGCGTGGTTTCCTTGGCATCCGTCGCTTGGAGCCAGTGCTGCACCTTGAGCACAGACATATCGCCGTGGGTCAGCTTCGGGGAGAAAGGGCTGTAGTAGCGCTGTTCGCGCCCTGGTGGATCGACTAGCAGCATCCGCGCGGTCTCAATCATGACCGTCGGGCCGAGAAAACGATCGACCAGCCTTAGCCCCAGGTCCGTCCACGCCATCGCGCCGCCAGCGGTGATGATGTCACCATCGTCAATGATGAGCTGATCGGCATGCATGCGTACTTCCGGGAACCGATGCTGGAACAGTTCGACATGGAGCCAGTGCGTAGTAACCGTCCGGCCCTTGAGCAGGCCGGTCTCGCCCAACAGGAAGGCCCCGGCGCAGACCGACCCAAGCGTGACACCCGTGCGATGGTGGTTGCGCAGCCAACCCGTGAACGGAGCGATCGCTTCTGGTGACAGTGGTTCGCCCAGGCCGGGCGGCAGAATGAGGACAGCCAGTGTGCCCTTGTCGCCTGGAGCCGTGTCGAAGATCCGGACAGGCGCCTTTCCCAGTGCGTCCAGTTGCCAGTGACTGATACGAAGCGGATTGGAATTCTGCTTTCGGTGGCGAGCGGCAATCCCGCCCGCTAAGCCGAACAGGTCGGTCAAACCCAACACCGCCGCCAGTTGCGCCCCCGGATACAGCACTAGGCCGATTTCGATCGATTCATCGCAGATCATTTGTCGTTATTGCCACTAACTATGTCGATATCGCCACTTCGCATTGTGCGACCCACACCTGATTATGTCGACTCTATTGTTGCGTCTATGCATAAGGAGAGCGTCATGAGCAAACGTGCAGTGGTCGTCATCGACCTGCAAAACGAGTATTTCCCTTCCGGCAAACTGCCTCTGGTCGGCATCGAGGAAGCGGTGGCCAACGCAGCTCGTGTCATCGCCGCCGCCCGCTCGAACGGTGATCCGGTCATCCACGTTCGGCATGAATCCATCGCGCCCGATGCTCCATTCTTCGTACATGGAACGAAAGGCGTGCAGATCCATTCTGCCGTTGCGCCCATCGAAGGCGAGGCAGTCGTCCTGAAGAATTATCCGAATGCGTTTCTCAAAACTGACTTGAAGCAGATGCTCGATGCGAACGGCGTCGAGAATGTCGTGGTGATCGGTGCGATGAGCCATATGTGCATCGATGCGACTTGCCGGGCTGCTTCCGATCTCGGTTACAAGACCATCGTGGTTCACGATGCTTGTGCCACGAGGGATCTTGAATTCGGCGGGCAGGTGGTGCCTGCGGCGCAAGTGCATGCTGCCATGATGGCTGCCTTAGCGTTCGCTTATGCCAAGATCACGACGACGGACGAATATTTCGCGCGGTGACCCTTTGGACCGGGGGCGCTAGGCATAGCCGTAGATCAATTGGTGCGGTCCACGTTGTTGTGCCCGATGTTCCGGTCCGAACGCGTTGTGTGCCTCGCAAGGTCTGGGGTGGTGTGTACGGACTCATCCCGACCGCCATTCTGGCGATGGGTTACGCCGAGTTCCACCTACTTTGCTGCGTGGGTCAAATTTTTGCCTCGCGCCCCGCGCTGAGCCCATGATAGCTAAGCTTCTGGTAGATGGCGCGCTGCGTGAGGCTTAGCGCCGTGGCCATCCCCCGAACATCACCATTGGTCTGTTCCAGCAACGACTCCAGTATCCGCCGCTCGACCTCGTCGGCAGCGTTCTTTTTCAGTTGTCGCAGATCGGCTGTCTCGTTCACCGGCACATGCCCAAGGCGCGGCGTTAAATCCAGGCTGATACGCTGGATCACCGGCCCTTCGGCAAACAGGAAGGAGCGTTCGAGGACATTCTCCAATTCCCGAACATTGCCAGGCCAGGCATGTTCCTCCAGACAGCGCATCGCGGCCGGAGACACCTCTTTGACCTCGGTCTGGTAGCGATCCGCAAACCGTCGCAGTAGCATTTTGACCAAGGGCGTTATGTCCTCGCGCCGCTCACGCAGCGGTGGTATATGCAACGGCACGACATTCAGGCGGAAGAACAGGTCCTTGCGGAACTCACTGCGTTCGACCAGTTCGGCAAGATTGCGATTGCTGGCAGCGATGACCCGGACATCACAGGCGATCGGTTGGTGCCCGCCGACCCGCTCGAACCGGCCCTCCTGCAATACCCGTAGCAATGACACCTGGGCCTTTGGCGACAGGCTGTCGATTTCATCCAGAAACAAGGTGCCTTGGTCGGCGAGTTCGAACCGGCCCTGCCGTTGTTGTTTGGCATCGGTGAAGGCACCACGCTCATGGCCGAACAGTTCGCTCTCGACCAGATCTGCCGGGAGGCTGCCGCAATTCACCGCGACAAAGGACTGGTTCAGGCGCGAAGACATGCCATGGATGGATCTGGCCAGTATCTCCTTGCCGACTCCGGTCTCGCCGCTGAGCAGCACAGTCGCACGGGTATCGGCGATCCTCTCCACCGCGCGCAGCAGGTCACGCATTTGCATACTGCTTGCGATCAGGCAAGGACGTGTCGATATGTCCTCGTTCGCATGTCGCGTGAGATCCTGGCTCCACAGAGTATGCAGGCGCTGCTCGATGACCTTTTGCAACTCATCCGGTGCGCGGACCTCCGCGATCACCTGATAACCATCACTGAAATACTCGTCGCCGAGCACCTCGGTTGCGGCAGTCGTGTCCAGATGGATGCAAATGTCGCAGTGGTCACTTCCAAGTGCAATGCGACTCTTTAGTTCCACCTTCGCATAACCGAAATTGCGCGCTGCAATACCGCCGAAGATGCTGGACGTCATATGGCATAGCCCTGGGGCCGAATGCACCAACTTGCCGAATGGACATCGATCGGCGCGGATATGTACCTGTTGCTTGTCGCTGGAGACCACCGCGAATTCGCCCCCGATACTGTTCTTTATGTTCACGATCAATTGCGCGTATTGCTCTGGTGCTAGTGCTCCGCGTAAATCCTCTATCGCTCGGTAGCGTTCCTCCAGACAGGCGCTGGCCTTAAACACGATCTGGTGGATGAAGGACTGCAAACTGGTGCAACTGGAAAAGGGTGCTATGTCACGGGCCTCGTCGATGAAAGTGTGGAGAAATTCTTCGGGAGTCAGGTTGGAAAAGGGGGGCCGTTTTGACATTTGTAATACTCCACATCGCGCTGGGCTAGAAAATTATTTCTGAATGAAGCATTGCTTCAGTTGAGTGTAGTTACGCTTCGCAGAAATGACTTGTGTTGATTTGTAAGTTATTGATTTTACTGATCCGTATCTTTGGCACCCAAATTGCTGCACGAACTGCGCCAGACAAAAAATGCGAGCTGGCAAGAGCGTAGGAACAGCAATAACTTAATCCATGTCAAGGGGAAGAAGATGATGAGAGTAATTGGCTTGGCGCTTATCGGGTCAGCGTTCTGTGTGTCAGCCGCCGCTGCGGAAGATGGGCCATGGTTGGTGCGTCTTCGCGCACTCAACATGCATGTTGATAACGATAATTCCAGGACCGCCGTAGTTCCGGCCTTGGGTAAGGCCGAGATGGAGGATAAATGGTTCCCGGAAGTCGACGTGACGTATTTCTTCACGAGGAACATTGCGACGGAGTTGATCCTCACCTATCCACAAGAGCACGACGTCACTTTTGCTGGCACCAAGATTGGCTCTGTTACACACCTCCCGCCCACATTGACGCTTCAGTACCACTTCTTGCCGGAAGGTCCCATACGTCCATACGCAGGCGTGGGCCTGAATTACACACGCCTCACGAGCGTCAAGCTCAATGCTGCGCCAGTGCTTGGCGTTGATGCGCCAATCGATTCGGATCGCAATAGCTGGGGGCTGGCCGGCCAAGTGGGAGTGGATTTCCGGATGGCACCTAACTGGTTCCTCAATCTGGACGTCAAGTACGTGAAGATCGAAGCGAAAAACATCCACATTTCCGGTGGTGCGCTGGCAGGCACGAAGGTGACCGATCTCGACGTGAATCCGTGGTTGATGAGCATTGGCGTCGGGTATCGCTTTTAGGGAAGCCCTGAAGAAATAGCCAGGGCGGCAAATTTTCATTCTGGGCCGGGCATAAGACGGTCATTCCGCGGTGGAGTGCCGGTGTGACCGGCCGTTTCGTTTTAATAAGCAGAAATACAGCAAGGAGGATAGAAAATGGCCCACATCGTGATTTTGGGAGCCGGGATAGGCGGGATGCCGATGGCGTTCGAGATGCGGGAGAATGCGCGCGCCGAAGACCGCGTCACCGTCATCTCCAACATCGCCACCTTCCATTTCGTTCCCCCCAACCCCTGGGTGGCGGTCAAGCGTCAAGCTCAACGCTGCGCCAATGCCTAGCCCAGCCCGACAGGCTACTCGGAGGTTCCCGTGAGTCTTTTCGCTACGATCCTTCTCGCCAGCGCCGCCGGCGGACTGTTGTCCGTGCTGTTGGCGAGCGTGGCTCTGAACTTGAAGGCGGAGTGGGTGCCGGTGATGGTGAGCTACGCCATCGGCGCCCTACTGGGGGCAGCCTTTCTCGAAATCCTACCTCACGCCATGGAGCATGCAGGCGCCTTCGGGACTCTCAGCGGTACGGTATTGGCCGGTATCTTCGGCTTCTTCATTCTGGAGAAGCTGGTGCTCTGGCGGCATTGTCACATCGAGCACTGCGAGGGGCACGGCGCGCCAGCAGGTGACGGACATGGCCATGACCACGGTCGTGCCGGCCTGATGATCACGGTGGGGGACACGGTGCACAACTTCGTGGATGGCGTGGCGATTGCCGCCGCCTTTCTGGTGGATGTGAAGCTGGGCGTGGTGACCGCTTTCGCCATCGCCGCCCATGAGATACCGCAAGAACTTGGCGATTTTCTCATTCTGCTCCATTCCGGGTACAGCAAGGTCCAGGCTCTGATGCTAAACCTGTTGTCCAGCGCGGCCATGTTGTTGGGCGCTTTGCTGGGCTATTTCCTGCTGACGCCCCTGCACAACCTGCTGCCTTACATGCTGGCCCTAGCCGCCTCGGGCATGATCTATGTGGCTGTAGCCGACCTGATCCCCGGCCTGCATAAACGGGTAGAACTGGGACACACAGCCCAGCAGGCCCTACTGATCGGCCTGGGTGTGCTGACCGTCTGGGGCGCCGGCGGCCTCGCCGAGCGATGGACGAGCGGTCATGGCCATTGAGCGCCTTAGCTAAGGAATATTCATGACCGTCAACGAAAATCGTCTTCATGCAAATGACTGAAGGCCCTTGATGGAACTATGGAAATCACTTGCCGTTACACACAAGACGCTTGCTGCGCGTTTGGCTAAGGAACGTACGAAATGGAAATTCGCCATCTTCGGTACTTTAAAATAGCCGTCGCTGAAGAGTTGCATTTTGCTCGTGCCGCCCAACGTTTGCACATAGAGCAATCGCCACTTTCCCGGGCAATCAAGGATCTGGAGCATCGCCTGGGTGTGAAATTGTTCGAGCGTACGACACGTACTACACGGCTAACTTGGGCAGGGCAGATATTTCTTGATGAAGCAAGACAAGTCCTCTTTAACTTACAGCAGGCTATAGCGAGCTATAAAGCCGCAGCCAAAGGCTATCGAGGTAAATTGCGCATCGCGTTGTCGGACGACATTGATCCAGTGCGACTTTCCGCTTTGTGGGCACAGTGTCGCGAAAAAGATCCGGATGTGGAAGTTCGGTTGTTCGAAGTGTCGCTGGCGCGCTGCGATAACCGCTTGATCGATATGGGAGAAATGTTGCTTCTAAACCATGAAATGGATTTTCTCCAGATATTTCCAATGTATTTCAATTGGTTATTTTTGTTGCCTCTGTTTCAGAGGGAAATAGAAGTTCATTTTGATTTTGGTAATTTATCGTTAAGTAATTGATTGTTATTAACAAGTTTATCTGGTGCGGTATGTGCTTAATTTGTATTGACGGGCAATCTCCTGCATTAACTCCTCATGCCCGTTCATTCTTGGCGGGCCCAACCAGGCCCGCTTTTTTTTTTACGGTGGATATTCCTATCCCGATAACTATACAAAGTTAATTTTCGGGGAATGGCATCCCATATGCCGTTACAGCCTGCAATCAGCCAAATGAACCCATCGGCCCCGGATAAGTCACTTCTTCGAGTTTCCCAGTGTCCACATCATAGATAAAGCCACGCACGGTGGACGCGTCGGGTCCGCTGGTCGGAATCCACGGATGGTTCAGAATCGTCGACATACCACGGCGTACGTCCCATTGCAGTCTCTCTGTGCTTTTTTCATTGCGCGGCGAATCCAACGCCTCGATCTGCCCGCGGAATGGATGAAAGGCCATGGGGGATGACGAAGCTTTTCCTGTCGTTGTGAACGGACGGCCAGTTGCTTGTGCCAGCACTTTTTCAGCCACAGGGTCACCCTCCAACCCCGCCTTGAGCAAGTCGTCAGTGAAAGCTAGCATGCCGCAGCGCGTGTGATGAATGAGAATGATCTCATTGGTGTTCAAGAGGTGATGGGAAATGATCAGGCAACGAATAGCGTCTTCTGTCACCACACCGCCGGCATTGCGAATGATGTGAGCTTCACCAGTCTGGAGGCCGAGAAGGTCTTCGACATCGAGTCGGGCGTCCATGCAAGCAACAACTGCAACATGCCGGGATGGCTGGATCGGCTGCTTCCCGGGATAGGCGGCTTTATGCATCGTTTGGCCGTTTGCATATTGCTTATTGTTTTCCAGGAACTGATCAGTATTTGAGTTTGCCATTGGTTTCTCCATAGATTGCGTAAGCGGCAGCGAATCGCCTGCCTCATTTGTTGACTAGCACAGAGCTAGCCAATTTGTATTGAGCAAACAAAGTGCCAGATAGTGGTTCTAGTGAAATCAATTACTTAGTTTTGTTTCGTGGCGAGATTGCGAAGCGCCGGTTCATCTTATGAAGTAATTCTTCATAAGGCTTATAAATGTGGGCTGCTGCCGGTTTCGTAGACACGCCCTTAAGCTTTTGAAGCTTCCTCGAACTGACGAGGTGGCCTAAGTAGATGCCCCGAAACAATCAGGGCCAGACCACGGTTTACTTTAGCAAGGGCGGCTTGGTTTTTCTCGACGTTCATTGCGATCGCCGGTGACGCCGGGCCGCACCCGTGCATCGGAGTATGGCCCGGGCAAAGCCCCGCTCAGATGAACAAACACACATCCGATTTCTGCGCCTGCGGCAGGAAACTCGCCGCGCCGATCCAGCCGGCGATCTCGGGGATGAACTCGTCCTGCGAATAGCCGAACAGGTCCACTGTCATCTGGCAGGCGTAGAGCTTGGCGTCGGCTTCGAGGCAGGCACTGCGCAATTCGTCGATGCTGGCCACGCCCTTGTTCTTCACGGTTTGCCGCATCAGCCCGGTCGCCACTTTTTCGAAGCCGGGTATGCCCGCCATGACGGCATTCGGGACGTTCCAGTTGATGTCCTTGAGCCACTGCGGGCCGAACGGCATTTTCATCGGCATGCTGGGGTTGCCGAGCGGACTGATCTCGAGGTGCAGATCCTTCTTCAGCAGTTCGAGGCCATAGAAGGTGAAGAAGACCGACACGTCCCAGCCCAGTGCGCCGGCGGTGGAGGCGAGGATGAAGGGCGGGTAGGCCCAATCCATCGTGCCCTTGGTGGCGATGATCGACAACGACGGCACGTGCGCGGCTTCGCGTTCGGCCATCTTGGCTTCGAAAGCGCTGGTCGAACCACTGGTCGAGGAGGGCCGGGTCGAGGCTTTGGGCAAGCAGTTTGTCTGTGGCTCCCATGGTCGTCTCCTTATGACTTGCGAATGAGGAATTCGAACTCGCCCCGGTGCTCGCTCGACGAGACCAGTTCGTGGCCGGTCTGCTTGCAGAAGGCCTGCATGTCCTTGAGCGAGCCGGGGTCGGTCGCGGTGATGGCGAGCGTCTCGCCTTTGGCGAGGTCGGTCAGCGCCTTCTTGGTTCGCAGGATGGGCAGCGGGCAGTTCATGCCGCGGGCGTCCAGGGTCTGGGTTGCGTTCGTACTCATGGTGAAACCTCCTCTAGTAGATGACCGTCCGGTCAAGACAATCGGCAAAAAAATTGCCGGGCGAAAAGGCGGATTGAAGTCGGCAAAGGCCAGTGCAGGGATGGGTTGGAGCCATCGCTAGACCGGTCGGTTAACCGCTGGGCGAAAAAAAGCGGCCTGCATGAGGATCAGGCGGCCGCTTCGACGCGCAGGGTCTTGATGGCGGGGCCGAGGCGGTAGATCACCTCGGGATCGTTTTGCGACTTGGCGAGCAGAATCACGCCTTCGAGATAGGCGAGCATGGCTTCGGCGGTCAGATCAGAATTGAGGGGCGCGATGGTGGTGGCGGCGACGGCTTCCTCCAGAGTGTCCTTGAAGCGCGACTTCGCGCGTGAAAAGATCGCCAGCAGCTTGGCGCGCAGGATGTCGTCCTGGGTGCTGACTTCGAGCGTCAGGTTGCCGAAGATGCAGCCGAGCATGCGGCCGTGTACCTGCTTGATCGACTTCTGCCAGAAGTAGGCCGCGTCGACCAGATAGTCGATCCGTTCCATCGGCGGCAGGGCGGGGTCGAAGGCTTCGGCAACGAAGCCGTGGGCCCATTCGTCGGCGAACTCGTCGATCACGGCCATGACCAGATCGCGCTTGGACGGAAAGAAGTGGTAGAAGCTGCCTTTCTGCACACCGGCGCTCTCGCAGATTTCCTGGATGCCCACGTTGGCGTAGCTGCGCGAGTGAAAGCGCGGCTTGGCGGCGGCGATGATGCGGGAGCGGGTGTCGGTTGCAATGTTCATGCGCCGGATACTAGTTGACCGTTCGGTAAAATGCAAGCGGGAGTTGCCAGCCGGATTCAGGCTAGCCGGATGATCTGGTTCAGACGCTCGCACACGTCGGCAAACACGGCATCGGGCAAGGTACCCAGGGGATGTGTCTTGGCGCCGCGCTGACGCCAGTCGAAGGATTTGGGCTGATGGCAGAGCACATAGCTGGTTTTGCCGGCCTTGCCACGTCCTTTGGCAAGGCCGGCTGCTACGGCGAAAGGGTTGTCGGCGTTGTATTCGGCCGTGGTCATGGGCAGGCCGATCACCAGCGAGGTACGGGCATTGAAGATGCGCGGCGACAGCACCAGAAAAGGATGAGTGTCCTTCATCTCCCGGCCGGCCTGTGGATTGCAGTCTATCCACACGATGTCCTTGCGGTCAGGCACCCAGGCGGTGGTTTTCGATGCCACTACCATTTCTCGGCTCCGACGGGCTCGCTGGCCATCGCCTCGCCGCCGTGCCGCTCAGGATCGAATTTCGCCAGACGCTGTTCCAGCGTGAGCGAGGACGCATCGGCAGGACAAATCACGATTTGTCCGTCTTCCACCGACACGCGTACCCGCTGATCGGCGTGCAGATGGGCTGCGCGCGCCACTGCGGCAGGGAGTCGCACCCCCAGATTGTTGCCCCACTGCTTAATATCCAGATAGACCTCGGCCATGTCAGCTCCTTCGGAGAAAATGTTTAAACCAAGTATAAACATTGCAGTGGACGCTTGTCCATGCCGGCCTCGGGTAAAATGCCGCCATGAACGAAGCCGAGCTTCTCGATCCGCCGCCGCTGGACATATCCCCCGCACCCGTCATCAAGGTGCGCGGCGAGCCGCTGACCGAACTGCCGCAGGATCTTTATATTCCACCGGACGCGCTCGAGGTGTTTCTCGACGCCTTCGAAGGCCCGCTCGACCTGCTGCTCTACCTCATCCGCCGCCAGAACCTCGACGTGCTCGACATTCCGATGGCCTCGCTGACCAAGCAATACATGGCCTATGTCGAGGCGGCGCGTGCGACGCGGCTGGAACTGGCGGCGGAGTACCTGCTGATGGCGGCGATGCTGATCGACATCAAGTCGCGCATGCTGCTGCCGCGCCGCGAGCAGGCCGAGGAGGCGAGCGAGGGCGACGACCCGCGCGCGGAACTGGTGCGTCGTCTGCTGGAATACGAACAGATGAAGCTCGCCGGCCAGCATCTCGACACCTTGCCGCAGGCGGGGCGCGATTTCGACACCGTCAGCGTGTTCCTGCCGGCGGCGGCCAAGCGCCTGCCCAGCCTGCACCCGGAAGAACTCGCCGCCGCCTGGCTGGCCATCCTGTCGCGCGCGAAGAACCGCACCCACCACCGCATCGGTCGCCAGGAACTGTCGATCCGCGAGCACATGAGCCGCATCCTGAAGCGGCTGACGCCGGGCGAGTTCATGGAATTCAAGGACCTGTTCCCGGAATCCTCGACCGTGCATGAACTCGTGGTCACCTTCCTGGCGGTGCTGGAACTGACCAAGGAAACCCTGCTCGACGTGACCCAGGCCGAGCCGTTTGCCCCCATCTACGTAAAGCTCCATGAATCTGCAACCGAGTGACAATCCCGAAGATCTGAAGGTCGTGCTGGAAGCAGCGCTGCTGGCGGCGGTCGAGCCGTTGACGCTGGCCGAGCTCAGGCGCATGTTTGAACAGGATGCGTCCGATCAAGCTTTGTCCAACGATGTGTTGCGCCGTGTGCTCGACGAATTGCGCGCGCAGTGGCACGGCCGCGGCGTCGAACTGATCCAGGTGGCCGACGGCTGGCGCTTCCAGACGCGCGCCGAGATGCAGCCCTGGCTGTCGCGGCTGAAGAACGAGAAGCCGCCGCGTTATTCGCGTGCGGTGCTGGAAACGCTCGCCATCATCGCCTATCGGCAGCCGGTGACGCGCGGCGACATCGAGGACATCCGCGGCGTGTCGGTCAATCCCAACATCATCAAGACACTGGAAGAACGCGGCTGGATCGAGGCCATCGGCCATCGCGATGTCCCCGGACGCCCGGCGTTGTTCGGCACCACCGGCCATTTTCTCAGCGACCTCGGGTTGTGCACGCTGTCCGAGCTGCCGCCCCTGGAAGAGCTCGGCAATCTCGTCACCCCGGATGAAACGGCATTAATTCCTGAATTGCGCGAGGAATTGGCGGACAATGACGTCCCCCAGACGTTTGGCGCGGTGATCGAAACCGCCCGCGTCGCATCTGTCTCCGAGATTTCCTGAATATGGCCCGCCCCGCATCCCCCATCCGTCGTTCGCCCAATGCTCCCATGGGGCGCGCGGCGAGCCGCCTGCAAGAGGCGACCGCCCCCGAGGCGCCCAGCGAGCGCCTGCAGAAGGCGCTGGCCTCGGCCGGCCTCGGCTCGCGGCGCGAGATGGAAGAATGGATCGCCGAGGGCCGGGTGCAGGTCAACGGCGAGACCGCCACGATCGGCAGCAAGGTCGGGCCGCGCGACATCGTCAAGGTCAGCGGCCGCCGCATCTATTTGCGCTTCGATGAAAAACGCACCCGCATCCTGATCTATCACAAGTCGGAAGGCGAAATCGTCACCCGCGAGGATCCTGCGGGGCGTGCCACCGTGTTCGACGCATTGCCCAAGCTGCGCGGCGCCAAGTGGATTTCCATCGGCCGGCTGGACTACAACACCGACGGCCTGATGATCTTCACCACGTCGGGCGAGCTGGCCAACCATCTGATGCACCCGCGCTTCGAAGTCGAGCGCGAGTATGCGGTGCGCGTGCTGGGCGAACTGACCGAGGACATGATTGCGCAGCTGTTGTCCGGGGTGGAACTCGACGATGGTCCGGCGCAACTGCAGAGCTGCTTCGCTGCGGGCGGCGAGGGCGCCAACCGCTGGTACAAGGTCATCATCAAAGAAGGCCGCAAGCGCGAGGTGCGCCGGCTGTTCGAACACTTCGGCCTCACGGTGTCGCGCCTGACGCGCATCCGTTTCGGCCCGATCGCGCTGCCGCCGCAGTTACGCCGCGGCCAGAAAATGGAGCTCGACGACGACCTGGTCGCGCGCGTGATGGAATGGGCGGGGATGGCGCCCAGCCCGCGCCGGCAAATGCGCGGTGTACCGGACAAACACACCCGCAAGCCGCGGATTCGCTAGCGGTACTAGCTAACCGGGCAGGCATGCCCGCACGGGTCCGGCTTATTTTTCCGTCATCTTTTTAATCACGCCTGCCGCCCACTCACGGCCGCCCAGGCCGAACGCCAGCGCAAAGGCCAGGCCGACGGCGCCGAAGCCGATCTGGAATGCAGCGGTGAGGAGACTGGTGCCGATCTGGAGCTGTTCGAGCGCCACGAACACCACGAAGATGATTACTGAATATTCCGACAGTGTGCTGATGGTGAGCGCACCCTGCACGCCGATGTTGTTGAGGTAGGCGAATACCATGCGGTTGATGAAACGTGCCACCAGGATGCCGAACACCAGTACCAGGATGGCGACGATGATATTGGGAATGTAGAGGACGATCTTGTTGAACAGATCGGCCACGATATGCAGGCCGAGGCTGTTGGCCACGGTCACGACGACAATGAAAATGACAACCCAGTAGGCCAGCTTGGCCAGCAGGCGTGACAGGCTGAGTTCGAGATTGCCCTGCTTGAGGAAGGCTTCTATGCCGGTTTTCTCGGCCAGGCTATCGAAATGCAATACATCGAGCAACTTGGTGACGCCGGTTCGAACCAGATTCGCAAACAGCCAGCCGATGAACAGAAGCAGCAGGGCAGCCAGCAATTGCGGGACAAACGCAGCCAGTTGCGTCCAGAAAGACGTCAGGGACGAAACGAATACATCGAGTTGTTGCTGCATGACTCACTCCTTCATTCATTACTGCGTAAATGGCGCATTATAACGAACGCTGCCGGACGGCCTTCCCGGCCCGTGACGCTGTCGCGGTGGCATACACTATTTGTTCTGCCTGCGATTTTATGCATACACTGTAAAAAACTAAGCGGAGGCGTCCGGCCCATGCTTTCTTCCCAATCCGACCGTGCTGGATTTCTGCCCCTTGCGCAGTTACCTTCGTTGCTGGCCCGGCTCAGGGAACGGGGTTATCAATGTCTGGGACCCACGGTGGAGCAGGGCGCTATCGTCATGCGTGAACTCGAACCGCCGAACGACTTGCCGCGCGGGATACAAGCCGAGCAAACGCCCGGCCGCTATCGGCTCACGTCCCATCCCCTCAACCGCTATTTCGCCTGGGCCAGCGGACCGCAGGCAATCAAACCGCACACCTTCGCGCCGAAGGAATCGCTGTGGCGCGTCGAACGCGACGAGGCGGGCAGCCTGCAGTTTGCGGCCGTACACCCGCCGGTTGTCCGGCAGGCCATCATCGGCGTGCGCGCTTGCGACCTGGCGGCGCTGGCCTTGCAGGATGCACATTTCCTGCGCGAAGGACGGCGCGACGCGCATTACGCGCAACGGCGCGACCACCTGTTCCTGGTCGCCGTGCAATGTGCTGAGCCGGCGTCGACCTGTTTTTGCGCGTCGACTGGCGATGGCCCGACCCCGACCGCCGGTTACGATCTTGCGTTGGCGGAGCTGGCGGATGGCTTTGTCGCCGTGGCAGGCAGCGACCAGGGACAAGCGGTGCTGGATGATCTGAACCTGTCATTGGCCACTTCGCAACAGATCGAGGCGGCTCGCCAACAGGGCGCATCTGCCGCCGCCGTCCAGACCCGCAGCCTGCCGGGCCGTAATCTGCGCGACAGCCTCATGAGCCGGCTGGAACATCCGCGCTGGGACGAGGTGGCGGCGCGTTGCCTTGCCTGCGGCAATTGCACGGCGGTGTGCCCCACCTGTTTCTGCCATGCCGAGGCCGACACCCCGGCGCTCGATGGCGCAACCAGCGAGCATGAGCGGATATGGGATTCCTGCTTTAGCGAGGCGCACGGCCATCTGCATGGATTCAACGTGCGGGCCGACATCCGCGGCCGCTATCGCCAGTGGCTGACCCACAAGCTGGCCACCTGGCATGACCAGTTCGGCCGCAGCGGCTGTGTCGGCTGCGGCCGCTGCATCGCCTGGTGTCCGGTCGGCATCGACCTGACCGAGGAAGTCGCCGCCCTCACCGAAGGACAGCCATGAACGTGTCGAACAGCCTCGATGCCGGACCCCCGCATGCCGCCACCGTACTGGCCCGTATCCAGGAATCGCCGACCATCTTCACGCTGCAGTTGCGGCTCGACGACGCGGCTGCGCAGGCGGCTTACCGTTTTGCGCCCGGCCAGTTCAACATGCTGTATCTCTATGGCGTCGGCGAAGTCCCGATTTCCATCATGTCGGATCCGGAAGAACGCGACCTTATCGGCCATACCATCCGTGCACTGGGACGCGTCACCCGGGGGTTGGCCGCGCTCAAACCGGGCGATCGGGTGGGATTGCGCGGACCGTTCGGACGCGGCTGGCCGTTGCAGGAAGTCGGCGGATGCGATGTCGTGCTCGTGACAGGCGGCCTCGGCTGCGCGCCTGTCGTGTCGGTGATTCATTATGTGCTGCGGCGGCGCGAACGCTTCGGCAAGCTCGTCATCATCCAGGGCGTGAAGCATGCCGAAGACCTGATCTGGCGCGAGCAATACGACCGCTGGGCGAAACTGCCGGATACCCAGGTGTTGGTGGCGGCCAGCGAAGGGGCTCCGTTGTGGCCCTGGCATGTCGGGCGGGTGACGGAATTGTTCAGCCTGGCCAACTTCGATCCGGGCTGTGCCGTGGCCATGATGTGCGGGCCGGAAGGCATGATGCGCAGCGCGGCGGATGCCCTGCTGGCACGCGGCCTGCCCGAGTCGCGCCTGTATCTCAGCATGGAGCGCAACATGCAATGCGCGGTCGGCCGCTGCGGCCACTGCCAGTTCGGGGGGGCGTTCGTTTGCCGCGATGGCCCGGTGTTCAACTGGGGTGAGGTCAAGGCCCTGCTCGCGCACAAGGGGTTCTGATGAGTCAACAGACAGTCCACCCCGGCAAACCACGCGTGGCCGTCCACAAGTTCAGTTCCTGCGATGGCTGCCAGTTGTCTTTCCTCAATCTCGGCGAAGCGCTGCTGACGCTCGCCGAACGGATCGATCTGGTGCACTTTGCCGAAGCGGGTCCGCTCGATCCGGATACCGGTGTGGATGTGGCGTTCGTCGAGGGCAGCGTGTCAACGCCGGAAGATCTCGAACGCATCCAGCACATCCGTGCCCATAGCGGTCTGCTGATCGCCATCGGCGCGTGTGCCACCTCGGGAGGCATCCAGGGTTTGCGTAACCAGGCCAAGGGCGCGGAATGGGTGGCGCAAATCTACAGCCATCCCGAGGCGATTGCCAGCCTGGAGCACTCGACGCCGATTTCCTGCCACGTGAAAGTGGACTTTGAGCTATGGGGCTGCCCGGTCAGCGGCCCGCAGATACTGGCGGTGATCAATGCCCTTCTGCTCGGTGTGACGCCGCGCGACAATACCGACAAGGTATGCACCGAATGCAAGCGCCAGGGCTACCCTTGCGTGATGGTGACCCACGGCATTGCCTGCATGGGACCGGTGACACGGGCAGGATGCGGCGCGCTGTGTCCCAGCCTCGGCCGCGACTGTTATGGCTGTTATGGCCCGGCAGAAAATGCCAACACCGATGCGCTGGCAATCCAGTTCGGCCATCTGGGGCTGACGCCCGCGGCCATCGTACGGCGTTTCCAGTCGATCAACAGCCAGGCGCCGGTGTTTCTCGCGGCCGCCGACAAACTGAGGGCGGGGTAGCATGACTGAACGGCGCAGCGTGGCGATCCATGTTCCGGTGCTTGCCCGGGTGGAAGGCGAGGGCGCGCTCGATTTGCGCATCGAGCAGGGCGACATCGCCGAACTGCGCCTGCGTATTTTCGAGCCGCCGCGCTTCTTCGAAAAATTCCTGGAGGGACGCCACTACACCGAAATTCCCGACATGGTGGCGCGCATCTGCGGCATCTGCCCGGTGGCGTACCAGGTCACCGCGGCACAGGCGCTGGAAGACCTCTTCGGCGTCGAACTCGATCCCTGGGCACGCGTCATGCGCCGGGTGTTCTACTGCGGCGAATGGATCCAGAGCCACAGCCTGCACATCCACCTGCTGGCCGCGCCGGATTTCTTCGGTTGCGGAAACGCCATCGAACTGGCGCGCATCGCGCCGGACGAGGTGCGTCGCGGGCTACGGATCCAGGGTCTGGGCAACGAACTGATGGACCTGTTCGGCGCGCGCTCGGTGCATCCGGTCGGGGTACGCATCGGCGGCTTCCATGGCGCGCCCTCGCTGGCACGCATCCTCGACATGCGGGACAAACTGCGCGCCGCACTGCCCGAGGCCGAAGCGCTGATCCGCTGGGCTGCAGCCATTCCGGTGCCGCAGGACGACCAGGTTTTCGTGTCGGTGGCGACACGGCACCCGGCTGACTACGCCATCGAGCGCGGCGACATCGGGGCCAGCGACGGCTTGCGCATCGGGGCGGAGGCCTTTGACGCGCATTTCATCGAGCGACACGAACCGTATTCCACCGCGCTGTTCAGCACCTATCACCAGCAGCCTTACCTGGTCGGGCCGCTGGCACGGCTCAACCTCAACCACGAGTACCTGCCCGGCGCGATCCGGGCTCTGCTTGCCGATATCGGCCTCGTGTTGCCTAGCCGCAACCTCTTTCACAGCCTGCTGGCACGTGCGGTGGAAATCTGGCTCGCGCTATATGAAGCGCTACGTCTGCTCGACGGCTATCGCGTGCCGGACTCGCCCTGGGTGCCGGCCACGCCGCGTGCCGGCGTGGCGATTGGCTGCACCGAAGCGCCGCGCGGCCTGTTGTGGCATCGCTATGAAATGGACGACGCGGGTTGCGTGATCAATGCACGCATCGTGCCGCCGACCAGTCAGAACCAGGGCCGCATCGAAGAGGATCTGCGGCTGTCATTGCTCAACTTCGGGCTTGACCATCCTGACGACGCGCTGCGGCTGCATTGCGAGAAAGTCATCCGCAACTACGACCCCTGCATTTCCTGCGCTACCCATTTCCTGCGCCTGAATGTCGCGCGCGCATGAGCAAGGTCCGCATCCTCGGCATCGGTTCGCCGTCGGGCGACGACCAGGCCGGCTGGCTGACCGTGGACGCCCTGGCGGCTTACGGTGTCCAAGGCGAACATGAACTTGCCATCGACAAGCTGGACAGGCCCGGCGCCCGCCTGATCGGCCTGCTGGAACATGCGGACTGGGTCATCCTGGTCGACGCCATGCAAAGCGGCGATCGGCCAGGCCGCATAAAACGTTTCGGCCAGGACGCGTGGCCGGGCTACACGCATGGCCTTTCCAGCCACGGGCTCGGCGTGCTCGACGCGCTGTCGCTGGCGCGCGCGTTCGGCATCCTGCCGCCCCGGCTCGATCTGTATGGCATCGAAATCTCGCTTGCATGCCCTGGCGACGAGGCCGGCGACGACATCCAGGCTGCCGCTCGACACCTTGCCCGACATATCGCAGCCGACTTGGCCGCCGCGTCCCGGTAGCCGGTTCGCGCTTAGTACCGGGCCGGATATTAGGTTAGGCTACGCCCGCAACAGCCAGACACCTGGCGCGGTTTGATCTACAGGGACTTATTTGCGTGGTTTTCCGTATTCTTTTGCAGGCCTGTCTATTCTGGCTGTTGTCGTGTTCTCCGGCAGTGGCCGCGCAGGGCGGGACTCCTGTCCGGGTCGGCGTAGCCGACAATCCTCCCATCGTCACGGCAACACCCGGTGTGCCGCCCCAGGGCATCGCGATCGACGTCATCCGTGCGGTGGCGGATCGGGAAGGCTGGCAGATCACCTACGTTCCCGACTCCTGGGACAATCTGCTCGTCCGCCTGGACAAGGGTGAGATCGATCTGCTCGTGGGGATCGCCTATAGCGACGAACGTGCGAAGCGCTTCCAGTTCAGCCAGCAAAGCCTGATCGGAAACTGGGGCATGGTGTTCCGCCATACCGAGTCCCACATCGACTCGCTGCCCGACCTCAAGGGCAAGCGGGTGGCGCTCATGCGGGGAAGCACACACAGCCAGGCCCTGATCGAGCTGTCGAAACAGTTCGATGCAGGATTCACGCCTGTGTATGTGGATACCTATGCCGATGCGCTGCAAGCGATCGTCGAGCGCAGGGCCGACGCAGGTGTCGTCAACCGGGTGTTCGCGGCACTGCATGCCCATCAAAACGACATGGTTGCGACCGGCATCGTGTTCAATCCCATTTTTGTCCATTACGCCGCCCCGAAGCATGCCGCCCCAGCGCTTCTGCATGCATTGGACCGAGATCTGGCTGCGCTCAAGGCAGATCCCGGGTCAGCCTATTATGAGTCGCTGCGGCGATGGCTCGAAGCCGCACCTGCGGCGCGCTATCCCTGGTGGCTGTCGTGGGCCGTGGCGACGGTCGCAGGCTTGTTCGTCCTGGCGCTGGCGATCGTCGGCTTTCTGCGTTATCAGGTCAAGCGGCAGACGGGCGAGCTGCAGCGTCGTGCCGATCTGCTGCAGACTGAAATCCAGCAGCGTGAAACAGCCCAGCAACACCTGAACCAGCTGGCTTATTTCGATGGCCTGACGCAGCTGCCGAACCGCGAAGGGTTCCGCACCGCACTCGAGAGAATGCTGTCCGCCTTGCAAGGAAGCGAAGCGCGACTGGCCCTGCTGTTCATCGACCTCGACCGCTTGAAGAACATCAACGATGGGCTCGGCCACGGAGCGGGCGACCTCTTGCTGCAGCAGGTCGCGCAGCGCCTGCAATCGGTGTTGCGCGCGCACGATCATCTGAGTCGTTTCGGCGGCGATGAATTCGTGGCGATCGTATCCGATATCGACGCCCAGGCGGATGCCGAACTGGTCGCCACCCGCCTGCTGAACAGTCTTGCCATGCCGATCGATATCGGTGCCACCCAGATATACAGCAGCGCCAGCATTGGCATTGCACTGTACCCCGACGACGCATCGTCGGCGGAAACGCTGCTCAAACACGCCGACACAGCCATGTATCAGGCGAAGGAACAAGGCGGCAATCGCTTCCTGTTCTACCACGCGCAGCAGACCGCACGCGTAGTGGAGCGGCTGACCCTCGACACGCGCCTGCGCCAGGCGCTGGAACGTGACGAATTTTTGTTGCATTACCAACCGATCGTGGAACTGGAAAGCGGGCGCATCGTGGGGCTCGAGGCCTTGCTGCGCTGGAACGATCCGGACCAGGGACTGGTGCTGCCCGGCGCATTCATTTCAGCCGCCGAAGACACCGGCCTGATCGTCCAATTGGGAGAGTGGGTGCTCGAAGCTGGCTGCGCCCAGTTGCACGCCTGGCAGAAACAGGGCAGGGCGGACGAGTTGACGCTGGCCGTGAACGTCTCTACCCGGCAGTTCGAAGGCGGGCGCCTGGTGAAATCGGTTGCACAGGCGCTTGCGCGTACCGGCCTGGCTGCGGAGTGCCTCGAACTCGAGATTACCGAGAACGTGATGCTGATCATGAACGACGAGGTTCGCAGCAGCCTCGACAAACTGCGCGGCATGGGGGTGCGGCTGTCGCTCGACGACTTCGGCACCGGCTATTCCAGTCTGAGCTATCTCAAGCAGTTGCCGTTTCATGCGCTCAAGATCGACCAGTCGTTCGTCCGCCGGATCCCGGACCAGGCTGGCGATACCCAGATCGTCACGACGATTCTGGCCCTGGCGAAAGGGCTCGGGCTGGAGGTGATCGCCGAAGGCATCGAAACCTCGCAGCAGTATGACTTCCTGCGTGAAAACGGCTGCGAATTCGGTCAGGGCTACCTGATGAGCCGACCGCAGGCGGCGAACCAACTGGTCGCGTTTCTGGACCGGCAGATCGCACCAGGATCGGCCTGATTACAGGTCGGCGAGATCCTCGCGCCGCAGCATGAAGACGAACTGGTCGCCGCTCTCGGTGTCGAGCCAGGTGAAGGGCAGGGCGGGATAGGCGGCTTCGAGCGCATCGCGGTTGTGGCCGATTTCGACCACCAGCAGGCCGCCGGGATTGAGATGGGCCTTGGCGCCAGCCAGAATCTTCCGCGTGGCATCCAGGCCGTCCTCGCCCGAACCTAGTGCCAGTGCGGGCTCCGCCTGGTATTCCGGCGGCAGTGCGGCGACCGATTCGGCGTTCACATAGGGCGGGTTGCTGAGGATGACGTCGTAGGTCCGCCCCGCCAGCGCCGCAAACAGATCCGATTCGATCAGTTCGATACGGTCCGTGAGGTCGTAATCGGCGACGTTCTTTGCGGCGACCTCGAGCGCATCCCTTGAAAGATCGACGGCATCGACCTGGGCATCGGGAAAGGCCAGTGCAGCCAGAATTGCGAGGCAGCCGGAGCCGGTACAGAGGTCGAGTGCGTGCGTCACTTCGTCCGGATTTTCCACCCACGGCGCCAGCTGTTCGTGCAGCAGTTCGGCGATGAAGGAGCGTGGCACGATCACGCGCTCGTCGACATAGAAACGGTGCGCGCCCAGCCAGGCCTCGTGCGTGAGATAGGCGGCAGGCAGCCGCTCGCGTACCCGACGCTCGATCACCGCCTGTACTTGTTCGGATTCGCTGTGCGTCAGGCTGGCATCGAGGAAGGGCTCCAGACGGTCGAGCGGCAGGTGCAGGGTATGCAGGATCAGGTAGGCCGCTTCGTCGAAGGCGTTGTCCGAGCCGTGGCCGAAAAACAGCTTGGCTTCGTTGAAGCGCGACACCGCGAAGCGCAGCCAGTCGCGCACGGTGATCAGGGATTCGGTGTCTTCGAAATGTTTCATCGCGCCGGTTCTTGTAAGGGTTAACCCAGGAGTTTTTCCAGTGTCTTCTCGTAGACCGCCGCCAGCTGCTCGATGTTCTCCACCGCGACGTGCTCGTTCAGCTTGTGGATGCTCATGTTGAGCGGGCCGAACTCGACGACTTCGCGGCAGATGTCGGCGATGAAGCGCCCGTCCGAGGTGCCGCCGGTGGTCGACAGTTCGGGCGTGAGGCCGGTGACGTCGTGGATGGCTTCGCTCAGGCGATCGCACAGGGGACCGCGCGGGGTGAGAAAAGGCTTGCCGGACAGGCTCCAGTCGATTTCGTAATCGAGGCCGTGACTGTCGAGGATTTCATTCACCGCGTCCATCAGGCCTTCTGCGGTACTGGCGGTGGAAAAACGGAAGTTGAACTGGATCTCGACCATGCCGGGGATGACGTTGGTGGCGCCGGTGCCGGCGTGGATATTGGATATCTGCCAGGTGGTGGGCGGAAAGTAGGCATTGCCCTCGTCCCACATGGTGTCGGCGAGCTCGGCGATCGCCGGCGCCGCGAGATGGATCGGATTCTTGGCCAGGTGCGGGTAGGCGATGTGGCCCTGTACGCCCTTGACGCGCAGTGTGCCGGACAGCGAGCCGCGGCGTCCGTTCTTGATGGTGTCGCCGAATTCGGCGGCACTGGTGGGCTCGCCAACGATGCAGTAGTCGAGCGTCTCGCCACGTGCCTTCAGCGCTTCGACGACCTTCACCGTGCCGTCGGTGGCGGGGCCTTCCTCGTCGGAGGTGAGCAAGAAGGCGATCGAGCCGCCGTGCCCGGGATGAGCTGCGACGAAACGCTCAGTGGCGGTGACGAACGCGGCGTCGGAGGTCTTCATGTCGGCGGCGCCGCGTGCGTACAGTTTGCCGTCGCGTATGGTCGGCTCGAAAGGGTCGGATAACCATTGCTCGAGCGGGCCGGTGGGCACCACGTCGGTATGGCCGGCAAAACAGACCACCGGTGCGGTCGTACCCTTGCGTGCCCATAGATTGTCGACGCCGTTGTGGCAATGGCGCTCGATATGGAAACCGAGTTTCTGCAGGCGCGCGGCGATGAGGTCGTGGCAGCCGGCATCGTCGGGCGTCAGCGATTTGCGTTTGAGCAGTTCGATCGCAAGCGCCAAGGTTTCATTGGCAAGGATTCCATCCTTGGGCGTTTCATTGGCCATGCAGTTTCATTCTCCGAACAAGGCTTGATATTGTTCTTCGGCAAAGCCGAGATGATATTTTCCGTTTCGCTCCAGCACCGGTCGCTTGATCACGCTGGGGTAAGCCTGCATCAGCGCGATCGCACTGGTGTCGTCGATGACCGCCGCCTTCTCCGCATCGGTGAGTTGGCGCCAGGTCGTGCCGCGCGTATTCACCAGTGCCTGCCAGCCGGTCTGCTCAACGACCTTGCGCAGCCAGGCCGCGTCGACACCCTGTTTCTTGAAATCGTGGAAGGCGACGTCGCACGCGTGACCGTCGAGCCAGGCGCGTGCTTTTTTCACCGTGGTGCAGTTGGGAATGCCGTAGAGCTTCATGTTAATCGTGGCGCTTCATGCTGTTCTGTCGTCGCGTGCCGGAATTGCCACGCATGGACGTAAAATCCTGAATTACAAACACGATTCTACCTGACCTGATGCATCCCGCCGTTCATTCCCATGCCGCTCCACCGCCACCCGGCGACCCCAGCCTGCGCTCGATCGGCCGCCTGTTTCCTTATTTATGGGAATTCCGCGGCCGCGTATTGCTGGCGCTGGCGCTGCTGGTCGGCGCCAAGCTGGCGTCGGTCGCGGTGCCGCTGGTGCTGAAGGACATCATCGATTCGCTCGACAAACCGCGCGCCGAACTGGTGCTGCCGCTGGCCTTCATCCTCAGCTATGGCCTGCTGCGCTTTGCCAGCACCACCTTTGCCGATCTGCGCGACGTGGTGTTCGCCAAGGTCACCCAGCGCGCGATGCGGCGCATCAGCATGGCGGTGTTCCAGCACCTGCACGCGCTGTCGCTGCGCTTTCACCTGGAGCGGCAGACCGGCGGCATCACCCGCGACATCGAGCGAGGATCCAAGGCGCTGTCGAGCCTGGTCGGCTACCTGCTGTTCCGCATCACGCCGACGGTGCTGGAAATCCTCATGGTGGCGGTCATCCTGTTCGTCAAGCTCGACTGGGTATTCGGGGTCATCACCCTCATCACGCTGGCGGCCTATATCGGATTCACCGTCACCATCACCGACTGGCGCACGCAGTTCGTGCGGCGCGCCAACACGCTCGATTCCGAAGCTTACGGCCGCGCCATCGACAGCCTCTTGAACTACGAGACGGTCAAATATTTCGGCAACGAGAAATACGAGGCGGAGCGCTACGACAAGAGCCTCATCGAGTGGGAAAAAATGGCACTCAAGTCGCAGCGCTCGCTGGGATTGCTGAACGCCGCGCAGGCCGGCACGATCGCCATCGGCGTCACCCTGATGGTGCTGCGCGCCGCCAACGGCGTGGTCCACGGCACGCTGACGCTGGGTGATCTGGTGATGGTCAATGCCTTCCTGCTGCAGATGTTCCAGCCCTTGAGCTTTCTCGGCGTGATGTACCGCGAGATCAAGCAGTCGACCACCGACGTCGAGCGCATGTTCGCGCTGCTGCATCGGCCGCGCGAGGTCGAGGATGCGAAGGACGCGCGCGCGCTTGACGTGGTCGCGGGCGAAGTGAGGTTCGAACACGTGAACTTTGCCTACAATGCCGACCGTCCGATCCTGCACGATGTGAGCTTCACCATCCCGGCCGGCCAGACGGTGGCGGCGGTGGGATCCAGCGGCGCCGGCAAGTCGACGCTGGCCCGGCTGCTGTTCCGCTTCTACGACGTCGGCGGCGGCAGCATCCGCATCGACGGCCAGGACATCCGCCAGGTCACGCAGGACAGCCTGCGTGCCACCATCGGCGTGGTGCCACAGGACACCGTGCTGTTCAACGACAGCATCTACTACAACATCGCCTACGGCCGGCCCGACGCCAGCCGCGACGAGGTGATCGAAGCCGCGCGCGCCGCGCACATCCTGCGTTTCATCGAAAGCCTGCCGCAAGGCTGGGACACGGTGGTGGGCGAGCGGTGGCTGAAGCTCTCGGGCGGCGAGAAGCAGCGCGTGGCGATCGCCCGCACCCTGCTGAAAAACCCCGCCATCCTGATTCTCGACGAAGCCACTTCCGCGCTCGACACCAAGACCGAGAAGGCCATCCAGGCCGAACTGCTGGAAATCGCGCGCAGCCGAACCAGCCTCATCATCGCGCACCGCCTCTCCACCGTGGTCGAGGCCGACGAGATCCTGGTGATGGAAGGCGGTCGCATCGTCGAGCGCGGGCGGCATCCCGAGCTGCTGGCGAAGAATGGCGTGTACGCCCACATGTGGGCGCTGCAGCAGCAGGCCGAAGAGGAGGTCGCCTGATGGCCAGACCTTCGGTTCAGCTCAGGACAGGCCCTTCGACCGAGCTCAGGACAGGCATGCTGCAGCCCGGCGTGCGCCGGCGCGAAGTCTGGGCATGGGCGATGTACGACTTCGCCAACTCGGGCTACACGACGGTCGTCATCACGGCTGTGTTCAGCGCCTATTTCGTCGCGGCAGTGGCCGGCAACGCGCCGTGGGCGACTTTCGTCTGGACGCTCGCGCTGTCGGTCTCCTATGCATTGGTGATGTTCACCGCACCGCTGATCGGCGCGTATGCCGATGCCCATGCCAACAAGAAAATGCTGCTGTGGCTGACTACGCTGGGTTGCGTCGGCTTTACCGCGCTGCTGTATTTTGCCGCGCCGGGCGAACTGACGCTGGCCATCGTGGGGCTGGTGCTGTCCAATTATTTCTTCGGTACCGGCGAAAACCTGATCGCCGCATTCCTGAACGAGCTCGCGCGTCCGCGTGCGCTGGGCCGGGTGTCGGGCTGGGGCTGGTCGCTCGGCTATGTGGGCGGACTGGTGTCGCTGGGCGCAAGCCTGGCCTACATCAACTGGGCGCAGGCGCACGGCCAGGAAGCAGCGGCTTTCGTCCCGGTCTCCATGCTGATCACCGCCGCGCTGTTCCTGCTGGCGAGTTTGCCGACGCTGTTTATGTTGCGCGAGCGCGCCCTGCCGCAAACCGGGCGCACGGCGCGCAACGCCTGGGCCCAAGTGCGGCACACGCTGGGCCATCTCGAACGCCTGCCCGACCTCAAGCGCTTTCTCGTCTGCACCGTGCTGTATCAGGCCGGCATCCAGGCTGTCATCACGCTGGCGGCGATCTACGCCAACCAGGCATTTCACTTCAGCACCCAGCAAACCATCCTGCTGGTGCTGGTGGTCAACATCACGGCGGCGGTCGGCGCCTTCGTCTTCGGCCACGTGCAGGACCGGGTCGGCCATGTACGTCTGATTGCGTTCACCCTGGTCGGCTGGATCGTGATGGTGTTGCTGGCCTGGGCCGCGCCCGACGAGCGCATGTTCTGGGTAGCGGCCAATCTGGCCGGGCTGTGCATGGGAGCCTCGCAATCGGCCGGTCGGGCCATGGTGGGATTGCTGGCACCGCCGGCGCAGGAGGCCGAATTCTTCGGTCTATGGGGATTGGCGGTCAAGCTGGCATCGATCATTGGCCCGCTGACCTATGGTATTGCGAGCTGGATCACGCAGGGCGACCACCGCCAGTCGCTGCTCATCACCGGCTGTTATTTCGTCGCCGGGCTGTGGATGCTGGTCGGCGTGAAAGCGGCGCGCGGCCATCGTGCCGCGCGGCGGTTCGCCCGCATCGGCGCTTGGCGATGACGAGCTTTACGATTGGAGAAACCGACTGGGCTCGTGATGCCGCACGCCTCGGCGCCGTGCGACGTGCCGTGTTCATCGACGAGCAGGGAGTCCCGGAAGCGCTGGAGTGGGACGAATACGATGCCGTCTCGACGCATTGGCTCGCCCTAGCCGAGGATGGATCGCCCATCGGCTGCGCCCGGCTGTTGCCCGACGGACACATCGGGCGCATGGCCGTGCTGCCGGCCTGGCGCGGGCGCGGGGTGGGCCGGGCCTTGTTGGATCGGATTCTGCCCGCTGCACAGGCGCGCGGACAGACTGTGCTCAGACTCAGTGCGCAAACCCATGCCGCGGGGTTCTACGCCCGTGCAGGGTTTGTCGCCGACGGTGCCGAATACGAGGAAGCCGGCATCCCGCATGTGGCCATGCAGATGGTATTGGCCTGAACGCGCTGGTATCAGTTTGAACAGGGCTTTTGAGTCGGCATTTAAGAATTTGCTGATACAGTTCGATATGGAACGGGAATAGCGCGCGCCCATGTGCCGCGCCATTCCCACGGCGATACGGGAGATCGTCGCATGGTCATATACGAGGATGGACAGGAATGGAAAAACTCCACCCGCAAGGGGTAGGCCGCGGTTCTAACGACGCTGACGCGTCAAGAACCACGCTCAGGGCAGGCATCGTTGGGGCGGGGATTGCGGGTGCAAGCTGTGCGGGCACGCTCGCCGCGGCAGGCTGGGAGGTCGACGTGTACGACAAGGCGCGCGGCGCAGGCGGACGCCTGTCGACCCGGCGTACGGAACAGGGCTGGGCCACGCTGGGCACGCCGTTCATTTCGGCCAAGCGCGAGCCATTCCGCAGCCAGCTGCGTGACTGGGTACGTCAGGGCTGGGTCGCACCGGTACGGGGCAACATCTGGCAGGGGCGCGCCACCATCTCATGGGGCGAGGCGCAGTTGCAAAACCATTTCCGTCCCACCATCGAACCGTCGCAGCTAGTTCGCAAACTGCTCGGCAGTGCCCGTCTGCACACTCAGTCACGCGTGGCGACCCTGCAGCCGCGAACGATCATCCTGGAGAACGGCGAGGTGCGCGGCGACTATGACTGCGTGATATGCAGCGTGCCCACGCCGCAGGCCATTCCCATGCTCGATGCGCTGCCGCTGTTGCGCGCACGCCTGGGCGAGGTGCGCTATCGTCCGATCTGGTCGTTCCTGATGCGCTGGGAGGGCGGTCCCGCGGCGGACGTCATCAAGTTCGACGACCATCTGTTGAATCTGGCGGTACGCCAGACCGCCGACGGCCCCGGCCTGTGGGCGGTGCACAGCAGCCACGAGTTCGCCGAAACCTACCTGGAAGCCTCCGAAATGGAGGCAAGCAACCGCGCAGCCTCGGCGCTGATGGGCCTGTTGGGACTGCCGTGGCCGGTCGAGATCGAAGCCTCGCACCTGTGGCGCCATGCGCGTCCGCAAACCTCGGTCGGCGGCTTCTGGGTCAGCGACCGCGAGAGCCGGGTCGCCCTGATCGGCGATGGCATTGCCGGCGTCGGCGTTGAGCGTGCGTGGGAAAGCGGCGTACGGCTGGCCCAGGCGCTGGTTCAGGCCCGGGAAGAACTCCTGATCTAACGGCCCCTTCCAGGGGCAGCCTGCCGGGTCTGCGCCCGCAGCGTATCCATTTCCTCCAGCAGGTCGGCCACCAGGGCGGCAAGCTCCGGTACGGCTTCGAAGTCGCGCTCCAGTTGCCGCATGCGCCGCGCGCGCAGCAGGCTCGCGCCGGAAAACCGCCAGGTGCCCGCCACGCTTTCGGCATGCGGGAAGAGGCCTTCCTCGATATGGCGGATGAGCCAGACCGGCTCCACGCTACAGGCAGCGGCAACCTGTTCCAGCGTCAGCCAGGAATCCTCCATCAGGCAGCCGATCAGAATATCGTCGTCTTGCATGGCTCAATCCTTTTGCTGCGCGCGCGGATCGAACGCGAGTTCGCGCGCCATCGTTTCATACAGTTCTCGCGCCCTCGGCGTGGTGGCCGGCGGCAACACCACCTGGAGATCGAGCAGCAGGTCGCCGGGCGGCTGTCCGGGTATGCCATGGCCGCGCACGCGCAATTGCCGCCCGCTCTGGGCGCCCTCGGGGATACGTACCTTGACGCTGCCTTGCGGCAGGTCCACTGCGACGATGGCGCCCAGGGCGGCTTCCCACGGCGTCACTGGCAAGGTCCGCTGCAGATCGCGGCCTTCCGCCCGAAAGCGCGGATGTGGCTTGAACTGCACTTCCAGCAACAGGTCGCCGGCCGGGGCACCGCCCATCCCCGGGGCGCCCTGGCCGGCAAGGCGGATGACTTGGCCGGCGTGCACGCCTTTGGGAATCTTCACGTTGAGCGTACGGGTTTCCAGTTGAACCCGGCCCTGGGCATCCACTTTCGGCGCCCGCAGTGAAATCTGGCGGGTGGCGCCGCTGAAGCTGTCTTCCAGGTCAAGCAGCACCTTGGCGTGGTGATCCTCGCCCTGCGCCCGGAAGCCGGTGCGGGCATGGCGGGCGCCCGGGCGCGCGCCGCCCATGTGGCCGAACAGTTCGGCAAAGAAATCGCTGAAATCGGCGGTTTCGCCGGGCGAGTAGCCCTGGCCGGTAAATTCGAAACCGGCGTCCCAGTCCGGTGGCGGGCGAAATGTCTCGCCCGGCCGGTGGCCGCGCCCCAGCTGATCGTAGGCGGCCCGCTTTTCCGGATCCGAGAGCACGGCATGGGCTTCGTTCACCTCCTGCATGCGCAGCTCGGCATCCGCCTCCTTGGATACGTCGGGATGATATTTGCGCGCGAGCTTGCGGAAGGCTTTCTTGATTTCGTCCGCCGTGGCATCGCGCTTCACGCCCAGCGTCTGGTAGTAATCCTTGAATTCCATCCGGTTTCCCCGTGGTGCCGACAGGCTTGTTTATTTATAGATGATGGCGTGCGGGAACCAGAGGCGCGTTGCCTGATCGCGGGACGGCGGGGCCGTCAGGATTCGGCGATGACGTATCGGTTGCGGCCGTTGCTTTTTCCTTCGTAGAGCGCCTGATCGGCCCGCTCGATGACGTTCGCCAGGTCTTCGCGCTCGCCGGCCTGCGCGAGCCCGAGGGTCACGGTCAGCCGCAGGACTTCATTGTTGTCGATCGGCACGGGGGTGGTGCCCACGATTGCAAGGACACGTCGCGCCGACTGCCTGGCCTCGGTGGCCGATTTGCATTTCAGAAGCCAGAGAAACTCTTCTCCGCCGTAGCGATAAAGCGGCTCGTCGTCGCGCAGGCTGCGTTTCAGCGTGTCGGCCAGATGGCGCAAGACCCGGTCGCCCACGGGATGACCATAGGTGTCGTTGATTGGCTTGAAATGATCCACGTCGATGATGACCACGTACAGCAGGGTGCGATTGCGCCGGGCTTCCTTCTGGTACAGGGCGAAATCGTGCTCGATGCCGTAACGCAGCGGCAGTTGGGTGAGCGGGTCGCGGCGCACCGCCGTCGAAAGGATCAGCGTCTTGAAGCGGGCCAACAGGCCGAGCAGCTCGGATTGCGACTGTTCGAAGGCTTCCAGATCGGCCTCGCGCCCCGGCCGGCCGGTCAGGATCTCGCGGCAGATCGAACGGATGGCGTCGTGCATGGTCTGGTGCACTACCTCCACGCGGCCGGCGGATTGGGCATCCAGTATCTCGAAATGACTTCGGTTCGCCATGAACCAGCCGCCGAAATGGCACAGGGTGTGCGCCTGGAGGTCGAGCACATCCTCGCCCGGCGTCGAGCGCAGGACAGCGCAACGTAAAATGCGGCGTGTCCAGCTCATGTGCGCTTCGACGGCAGCGTCGAGTTCGGCTATGAAGCGATCGGTATCTGCGGGCAGCTCAGGCATGGCGACGTTCCCTCCCTAGCGTTGCACGAGCAGTTTTTCTCAATCCTGATACTCCGTTATTGCGTGCGGTACAGCGTAGCCCTAAATTTCGCGCACGACGCGGAAACCCAGATTGAGGTCCAGTTCATTCTCCAACCGGCGGCGGCGTGCGGCAGCCCGGCAGTCCTCGGGACCATCGAACCAGGAGCCGCCCTTGGTGACCACGGCTTGCGGCTTGCCGGGCAGGGGACGCTCGGGGAGGCTGGCGTGATCGCGTGTCCAGGGACTGGCTGTGAATTCCCATACATTGCCCGCCATGTCGTGCAGGCCCCAGCGGTTGGCGCGCAGCTTGCCGGCCTCCATCGCGCCGCAACGGACAAAGCAGCGCGACAACAAGCGCGGCCGCTTGGGGCGCGCGGCGTCATAGCCCTGACTCGCGTTATAGAGCGCATCCGCCGGCGTGATGCGGTCGCCTTGCGGATAGGCACTCGACGCGCCGGCGCGATAGGCGTACTCCCATTCCTGTTCGGTGGGCAGACGGTAGCGCTGACCGGTCTGCTGGCTCAGCCAGGCGCAGTAATCGCGTGCCTCGGTCTGCCGCACGTTGATGACCGGCTTGCGACCGGACAGCCAGACCAGTTCCGCACGCCGCCGCCAGCCGGTGGCGCGGCCGTAGGCCTCGAATTCCTCTGTCGTGACGGGCAGCACGCCAATGGCAAAGTCCCGTTCGATCAGGGCGGCACGGCGCGGGCGATCCTGCGCCGGTGCCGCTTCCTGCGGCGCGGCACCGTATTCGAATGCACCTGCAGGGATGACGGCCAGCGCGGGGGCTGCGGTGCCGTCGGCCAGGCTATCCCGGAAATGGGTATCGGGCAGGCCGAGCGCATGCGCGGCCTTCACTTGCAGGGCGATCAGTTCGCCTTCGTGCAGGGCAAACGTATCGGGTAGGGTGGGGGCAATACGTTCGGGATCCATCGTGGCTGGAAGATGCAGAAAACCTGATTATTATGCCACTTTCGCGTTGACCGGATGACGGATGAGGCGGCATGGGCCACCCGCGATTTGGCGGGCCGCGCGCCCTAAGGGCGTGAATGAGGGCAAAATCGTGGAAAGACACTAAAATGTCATTCATTCGGACAACAATGGGCACACTGGGGACACCCAAACAATCCAGTGCCTCACCCTACAACATGCTTTACATCGACCTCTTCAAATCTCTCGAACGTGCCCGCTGGAACATGGAAACCGACATTCCGTGGGACAGTTTCGATGCCGCCAAGCTGACAGACGAACAGGCATTGACCATCAAGATGAATGCCATTACCGAGTGGGCGGCGCTGCCGGCCACCGAGATGTTCCTGCGCGACTTCGTACACGACAGCGATTTTTCCGCCTTCATGTCGATCTGGTTCTATGAGGAGCAGAAACACGCGTTGGTGCTGATGGAGTACCTGCGTCGCTTCAAACCCGACTTTGCGCCCACCGAGGACGAACTGCACGCCATCCGCTTCCCGTTCGATCCGGCACCGCCGATGGAAACCCTGATGCTGCACTTCTGCGGCGAAGTCCGTCTCACGCAGTGGTACAAGCGCGCCTCGGAATGGCATACCGAGCCGGTCATCAAATATATCTACGAAACCATCTCGCGCGATGAAGGCCGCCACGGCGGCGCCTATCTCCAATACATGAAGCGCGCGCTGAAGGAGGGCGGCCAGAGCGTTGCCGCAGCCTTCGCCAAGATCGGTTTCCTGATGGCGTCCAGCAAGCGTTCCGACAAGGCGCTGCACCCCACCAATCTGCATGTCAACGAAACCTTGTTCCCCAAGGACACCATCCAGTCGCGCTTGCCCAATCCGGAATGGCTGGAGCACTGGCTCGACGAGCAGATTCGTTTCGACGATGCTTGGGAAAGCAAGGTCGTCGGCGGCATTCTCCGCAACCTGTCGAGCCTGCTGGGCCAGACATTCGAGAACGTGCGCGACCTGAACAAATACCGGAAGCAGGCGCTGGCAGCGGTTTAGCGCTGCGCATTCCCTGCCTATTCGCGCCAGGAGAATTCACTCGCGCTTTCTCGCAACGGGCGATGGAGATCCTGCCGGACATAAGGCTGCGCATGGCCCGACATTGCCAGCGCAATGTCGACCTCCCACTTGTGAGTAGGGAAATAGCCGGACCAGGAAGGGCTGAAAGCCAGTAGCAGGAAGGCGCCCGCGAGGCCGGCCACGCCCTGGACGGCACGCCGGTGCCGCATCACCTTGTAGGCGGTCAGGCTGATTGCCAGCCCGAGGAACCAGCCCGCCATCACTTCGCTTGGGCTGTGCGCCCCCAATGCCAGCCTTGAAACTCCCACCGCGGCACCGATCGCCAGGCCCAGGGATACGCCGGAAAGACTGAAGCGACGGTCCGGCTCCGCCAGCAGCCGACCCATCCACACGGGAAGAATGGACGTGGCCAACATGGTGTGGCCGCTGATACCGGTAAAGTTCAAGGATGCGCTTCCCCACCCCCAGCCAATGAAAGCGATCTTGCTGGCGAGCACGATCGCCCCGCCTGCCGACATCGCCACCATCCAGGCCAGAAGGTCGGATTTCTGACCAGCGAGCCACAACTCGGCCGCGATGACCAGAAACAACGGCAGCGTGATGCTGGCAGCGCCCAGATGGGTGATCACGATCCAGAAATCAGCGGCATGAAAAGACATCGGTTTGACGGGAGCAGGCAGGAAGGATGGCAATGCGCAGCCTACCATCCGCAGATGAAAAATCGCTCCGGTGCCCGAAAGGTTGCCGGAGTATGAATCCCGACATCAAGGGCGGAACCTATGCCCAATGCGAGCCGTATAGCCGCAGGCTTGCCTTGAAGCCTTTCTCGTTCTCCAGCGGGATCGCGACATAGGGCTGGCCCTGCTCGTCGGTTTTTCCGTTCGCCGGAGTCGTCTTCGCACCCGACCATCCGCTGTCGGCCAGGACGAAGCCGACCTGCCAGGATGCGGCCGGGTCTGCTGGCGGAATGGCGCTGATCACGACCGTGTCGCGGAACAGGTATTCGCCGGGAACATAGTGGTCGTCACGCGAAGCATCCTCGCCGGTATAGGTGATCATCGATACGGCGAGCTGGATCGTGAACATCATTTCCCGGCTGTCGGACGGCCGCTTCGACAGATCGAGGAAGGTGGAGAAGAGATGCGGATGGCGCGCATCCGCCTTCAGTGTGCCGTCGTCCTCGAAGAGCTCGGCGCGCGAACGCAATATGGCGCTGTTGTTGGCCACCGTGCGGCGAGTGAGATCGAAATCGAGCGCGCCTCTGGTGGCGACCGCCACCTCGAAGTAGTAGCCGATTTTTTTCCCAAGCAGCTTCTGCAGCCTGGTCGCAGGCGGAAGCGGCAGGTTTTCGATTTCCAGCACGCCATTGACGCTGACGTCACCGAACAGGAAGCGGGTGAGATTCTGGAAGCCTTCCTCCGAATTCACGATGCCGTACGGACCGCTGTGGCTGCGGTGGACGTGGGCACGCGGCGCACCCGAAACATAGGCGTTCTCGATGCGCACCAGCCCGTCGCTCAGTTCGCCAGCAAGCAGCCGGGAGACGCCGCGCGCCACGTCGTAGTCCTTGCTGTTCGTGCCGACCAGGCAGAAGAACCGGCTCGGGTCGAATTTTCCATCGAGCGAATTGACCCCGACGTTCTTGTCCTTGATGTCGAGATACTTTCTCATCTCGTCGCGGTTGAAGTTGTTCATGTCCCACAGGCCGAAGAAATCCGGAACATTCATCCCGGCCATCTCGATGCCGTTGTGTGGCGTGGCGAACGTGAACACCTTGTCGACGAGCTTGCGTGCCGCGTCGCTGCCGGCCGCGCCGTTCTGGAGGAAGCAGCGGCAGACCAGGCCGCCCATCGAATGCGCCACCAGATACACCCTGAAGTCCTCGGGCTTCATGCGGCCGTCGAGGCAGACCTGGTCGCGCACGCGCAGGATCAGGTCGCTCAGCCCTTTCGCGGCGTCGACGATCGTGGGCACTTTGCCTGACCCGAAATCCGGATCGGCCGCATCGTAGTAGCGATGGATGATGATGCTCTGCGGCGGGATCGGTCCGGATTCGAGCTGCAGGCCGTCCCGGTAGATATCGCTGTAGCCTTCTTTCAGCAATCGCACGATGGGCGACTCGAAGAAGACCTTGCGCACCGCGCCGTCCCAGGCCTGGCGCGCCTTGGTCGAACCGAGTTCGAGGCCCATGTACGGCGTCGAGGTGGTTTCGGTGATTTCCGATTTCGTCATCGCGTAGCCGCGGACGTAGATGATGGGGTAACACGGGGTATCGGCCATGCCGTCCACTCCTGTTGCGGTTGGTATCGAGGGTATTCTAGGCGGCCTGGCCCTAGCGCCCCAAGGTTTGAATTAAGTACAGCCCAGGAAAGCAGGGGCCCACATGTTTGCCGCGCAGTGAACCCGGGGCTTCTCGCCTTCGTGTCTGGCCATGACCTCGAAGAATTCGAGGAGATCGGCGTAGGTAGGTGCCGATAACTGGACAGGAATATGCGCATAGCGCATGCCAAGCGATCCAACAACGCCAGTCTCAACAGGCAGCGAGTAGCGTGGATCGTCCTCGCGCAACGGGCCCACAGAGGGTTGCCCGGAGGTGCCCAGCCGATCATCGACAGCACGGTAGTTACGGATGCGGCTGAAAAATGGAGTTGTCCCTGGCAGGGAGAGGGGCGACTTAAGGGACGTGTTCTAGGCTGTCGCGCTTGAATGAATCGTTAAACATCGCCACCCGGATCGCCTTTGTGTACCTCATAGCGCAACTCAGCCATGCCAGTACCCAACTGATGGACAGACATCAGGCGCAGAGCTGGGCTGAGCACTCTGCGAGGAAAAAGTGGCTTGCCCTTGCCGAGGGTGGCCGAACCCACCTGGATGATAAGTTCGTCCAGTAAGCCAGCGTCGTAGAACTGACCCGCGAGATCCCCGCCTCCCACTATCCAGATGTTTTTGGTGCCCGCAGCAGTTCGCATTTCATCGTGGGCGTAGCGTACATCCCCATTGACGAATCTGATGTTCGCCCCTTCGATGATTGGAAGCCTGCGGCTGGAGAATATCCAGGCTGGCTGCGTATACGGCCATGCTGAGCCGGCCTCAGAGGCAAGCTTTTCAGCGTTGCGCACCATCCACTCGTAAGTTGAGGACCCCATTGCCAACGCACCCACATCAGCAATGAACGCTGGATAGCTGGAGCTATTCAGGTCGCCAAGCGGAAACAGCCAGTCAAGTGAGTCATTCTCGGTAGCAATGAAGCCATCGAGGCTGGTCGCTGCGAAATACTGCGTTTTCATTCTTGTGCCCTGAATATGATTTCATGCGCCTAGATGATGCCCACACGCTACCTGGTTCCGGGGCCGGGTGTCTCGTTCGCAAACTTGAAGGCGCTTGCCCGCTCGCTTTCGACAGGTCGAATCTCGAATGTAAGCCCACAGGCCAGGCAAGGATTCTGGGATGCCAGATCGGCGGCCTCCTGCAGGTTGGCCGCGCAGAAAAACCAGTAGCCCCCAATGACCTCCTTCGCTTCTGTATAGGGGCCATCCCTCACACCCGAGCGCGAGACCAGCTTGGCTTGCGTGGCAAGCCTCTGGCCCGGTTTGAGCCTGCCTTCTTGTACAAGACGATCGTGCCAGACATAGAAGGCGTCGATGGCGCGCTGGATCTCTTCCGGGGACTTGTCAGCGTCCCATTTTCCGCGTGAAAGAACCAAGAAATCGGGAAGGGGAGATATATCGGACATCAGCTTCTCCAGATTGAGCCGTGATGCAAACGTCTCAATTTAACGCATGCCATGGTCTTGCATCAATTGCTTCGGTTGAAGGAGATCCCAGAGATTGCCATAGAGGTCTTCGAACACCGCCACTGTTCCGTATGTTTCTTCCTTCGGCTCACGGACAAAGACAACGCCCTTGCTTCGGTAGTTCTTGTAGTCGCGCCAGAAGTCATCTGTGAACAGGAACATGAATACCCGACCTCCTGTCTGGTTGCCGATACGAGAGGCTTGCTCGTCATTTGCAGCGCGTGCCAGGAGCACGCGAGATTCAGTGGAGTTTGGTGGTGCAACGATCACCCAGCGTTTGTCTTGCTCTGGTATGTATGTGTCTTCGATCAGAGTAAAACCGAGCGTGCTTGTATAGAAGGTGATGGCTTCGTCGTATTCGCTCACCACGATGGCTACTTGACCGATTGACTGCTTCATGGATTTAGCCCTGCGGGACGGTGGCGCCGATTCTGGCACCGAACGAATGAAATGGATTTTCTGCCCCCCGACGCATCGTATGGGCCAGATTAAATAAGGTCGGCATCCGGCCAATCGAAAAAGGAGGAGAGTCCGTCGATCGGCTTCAAAAAAAGACCATTGTTCTCTCGCTCCAAAACGTATTACGTAGAGCCAACCAGCGCTGGGCGGCTTTATCGCGCAGCCTCCAGCGATTGAAAGGAGCGAGGTTGAGCCCGGGTTAGGCATGTGTGGCCAGCTTCAGGCCAACTATGCCTGCAAGGATGAGCGCAAGACTGATCAGCCGTGCAGCGCTCGCCGATTCATCAAACAAGACAATGCCCAATATTGCTGTACCAACGGCACCGACACCCACCCAGATAGCATAGGCCGTACCGACGGGGAGGGATTTCATTGCAATGCCGAGCAAGCCAAGGCTGATTAACATTGCAAATACAGTGCCGACAGTTGGCCAAAGACGAGTAAAGCCCTCGGTGTATTTGAGTCCAATCGCCCATCCGATTTCGAATAATCCGGCCGTGACAAGAATTACCCAATTCATAGATACCTTTCTAATGCACGGAGCCGTCCCCGATACAGGATGGAGTGGCGAGGTCGTCCTCACTTCCAAGAGTGCCCACATAGAAGTGAGCGGCCCGCGCGGCTTTTTGCGCAGCCCCGCCCGACTGCCAGGTTATGCGGCGTAGGTATCATAAGTTAGACGGTACAAGCAGAAAGTGCGAAGGCCTCGCTTTTCAGGCACATGAGAGTTCTCGAAGATAGCTCAGCCATTCGTTACAGCGCTCCGTGAGGAGGTCACATAACGAGGATGATAAATGGCGCCGCCAGTCGCATGTCGCAATGGGTCCATGGTTAGGCTGCACTCTTGCGCCTGGAAACGTCTAGTGCGTTGTTGAGGACGACGGCGGCCTGGACAAGAGCCATCAGTGCCGCTTCATTGATCGAGGCGCCCTCCGCGAAATCGATGGCACGCCTGGCTTTCCCTTCTAGGCTCGCGTTGAAAAGCCCAGAAGGATCTGCAAGTGATGCGCCTTTCGGAAAGGTCAGTTTGACAGCCTTCTTATAGGTTTCGCCGGTGCAGATGATCCCGTTGCAGGACCAGACAGGTGTGTTCCACTTCCATTCTTCGGTGATCTCAGAGGACGCTTCCCTGATAAGTTCTCGGAGCTGGGCAAGTAGTACCCCCCTCCAATCCTGCAAGCCCTGGATGCGGGCGTCGATCAGTTCAGAGGGTGACTTGTCCGCGTCCGAAGTGGGAGTCTTCTTTGGGAATCGCTTGATCTGAGTCTTGGCCCCTAGCATTGAAGTCTCCCGAAAGGTGCTGTTGCGGCATCGCGGTTTTCGTGCGGCCGAAAGCCGGCCGCTCGATGGAAGGGCTAGCTTTCATTGATGATTATTCAGTGCTGAGTGACGACGATCGGTTCGCCCTTGGTAATTATCATCGTGTGCTCGTATTGCGCCGATAAGTTGCCATGGCTTCCAACCAAGGTCCATCCATCGGACGTCTCGGTCACCATGCGGCTCTTTGTTGAGAGGAAGGGTTCGATGGTGATCACCATGCCCTCTCTCAAGATGCGCCTGTCCGTCGGATCAAAGTATCCGGCAATGTGCTCGGGGGCTTCATGAAGTGCACGGCCAACCCCGTGGCTGCCGAGGTTCTCGATAATCTTGAAGCCGTATGTCTTCGCAGTTCGCTGGATTGCAGCGCCGATGCCATTGATGGGCTGGCCAGCGCGGGCCTGCTTCATGGCTTGCTCGAGGGCCGTGCGGGTGGCGTGGCACAAGCGCGTTTTCTGTGGGTTGGTCGGAGGTACAACTTTCGTTCCTCCGGTATCGGCGAAGTATCCTCCCAACTCGGCAGAAACATCGACGTTCAATACGTCGCCAGGTCGAATCACCCGGCCCCCTGGGATGCCGTGGGCGGCTTCCTCGTTGATGCTGATGCAGGTTGAGCCCGGGAAGTCGTATGTGAGTCTAGGCGCCGATCGTGCGCCGTGTCTTTCAAGCAATTGCTCACCAAGTGAATCCAGCTCGCGCGTAGTCATGCCGGGTTCGGCAGCATCGAGCATCTCCTGAAGCACGTATGAAACGATCTTGCCTATGCGTTTGAGTGCAACGACATCATCTTCGGTTTCGATGGTCATGTGATTTCCTATCTGAATACGTGAGAATACCCGGGAAGGGATGAGGCCGCACCTCACGCTACCGGTGAATGGACGACTTTGAATCGCTCGCATGCGATAGCCATGTCGCACTGAAGATGCACCCAGATCCTGCGACAATGCGGACCAGATCGATTGAACATTGGCGGGAATCGCCATCGAGCCTCTTCTGTATGGCCTAACAACCGGTTGTTAGGCCCCCTCACTGACGCACATAGCGCAAGTGTGTGGCGGCTGGGCCATCAAGAACCCTGTCAATCCGAAACTGCGGCCCGGGCTCGCGTAGGTTCTCGAAGAGCCGCCGCCCGCCGCCGAACAACACAGGCGCCAAGGCGATTTCCAGCTCCTCGACGACACCCAGGTTTAGGTACTGCTGGATCACATCCGCTCCACCCGCGATACGAATATCACGACTGCCTGCGGATTCCCGGGCTAGCTCTAGGGCACGTTCCGGTCCGTCATTGATGAAGTAAAAGGTCGTCCCGCCAGGGCGTACCCAGGGTTCGCGTTTCTCATGGGTAAGAACGTATACCGGTGTGTGAAACGGAGCCTCCTCTGGCCAAGCGACCTCGCCTTGGTCGAACATTCGCTTGCCCATGACGTTGGCACCGATGCGCTCCGTAGTGCTGCGAAGCAGGTCATTGACCGGACCGGTCTCTCCCCCTGGTCCGAGTTTGAGGTTCTCGCGGAAGTACTGTTGATTGAGGACCCAGGCCATCAGCGCCCCCCACTTGGCGCCCCAGTTCTTGTATTCAGGCTTGCCCATGGTCATTCCTTCAGGTGCCATGTAGCCATCGAGGCTAAGTCCAATGTTGACGAATACCTTGCTCATGATTTTCCTCTCGCATGTTCGGATGGCGGTCTGACGTTGGCGTTAAGCCGCACCGTTAGGCGTCGGCTTGAATGAATTGTTAGCGCTCTCCGATTAGATAAAGGAGCTCAAATATCAGTATTGGCGAAATATTCACGGTTCGCACAGAAAGATTTCCACCCGCTCTTTTCCCTTGCCAATGTTATTTCTCTTGAGTCGGATCTGACCGATCTCTCCTGTTGACCGGACGTGCGTGCCGCCACATGGGACGCGGGAAAATCCTTGGATTTCCCAGTATCTTCTTTCATTCAATATGTCATCGAAGTCGGTCGCTATTCTGCTGTTGGATGAGATGATCTGATTCGCCATTTCGGAAAAAGCGGGAAGGAGCGGAGAGATGCTCTCAGGCCATGCGAAGTCGATCCGAGCCTTATCTGGGCCGATATGAGCGCCAACCTTGCCCACACCATTTAGCTCTTTGTAGAAGATTTCAAGAACCAATTCTGCAGCGAAATGAAGGCGCATCAGTCGATGGCGCCTTTCCCATTCAATTTCAACTTGCACGGACTGACCAACCTGAAGCCCGTGAGAGGGCGGCAGAGTATAGATAATCCGCAATCCCTCTTTCCTTGCCGAAAGCACCTGGATACCTGCAATTGAACCGTGATCGCTCTCTTGCCCGCCCGAAAAGGCGAAGAATATTGTGGATTCCAGTTCGATTTCGCAGCCATTAACCGAAGAAACACAGGTTGGATGCGAAGTCGCGTACGGATCATCCCAGAAGACTTTCTTTGTCATACATCCTCTAATAACGTGGGGCGCCCTAATGTTTGACATGAGAGGCCTGACCAGGCTTGCCGGGGCAGGTCCTCTCGATGGAAGGGTTAGAGCGCATTTTGCTCAGGCTCAAAGTTCCTTCGGGAGGGGCAAGCCTTGGCTGCGGAGAAACGAAATTTTGTCCCAGTAGCCTCTCTGAAGTTTGATCTTCCCGTTTACGACGTGGAAGAAGCCGCACCCGCGAAGGCCAAGCGGATCACGCCATTCCAAGATAGCCCACTCGCCTTCTTCGAAGATGTTTTCGACCAAGCAAACCATATTCGCCGCTGCGAACCCAGAGGCAAACATTGCCTTGATTGCTTCTCGTCCCACGACGGGGGATTCAGCGACTTGATGATTGATGGCCTCTTCCGTGTAGAAGCTGGCTAGGGCATCGATATCTGCATGGTTGAATGCTTCAACCCAGGCTTGAACAAGATGGCGTGGCTTCATGGTCTTAGACATTGACGATTTACTGTTCGGCGGTTCTCTAATGCGTACTGCCATAACCGGCGTGCAAAAGCAGAGCGAAACGGCTCTTTTGCACGTCCGGGTTGATGGCGTTGTTAGCCAGCCGTTTCTCCAATGAAAATCACGGAAGCTGGTTTCTGGGTCTTTGGGTGGGTCGGCTCACGTACTTCACATAGCTGAAAACCACTATCAACGAACAATTTTATCCAGCTCTCCAAGGTCCTAAAATACCACGGCGCCGGGTTAGAGAAATTGCTACTGAACCCGGCCCATGAACCTTCGCGCCACCCATCCCGGTATGGCAAGTCACCGCACGCCATCACTGGGTGAAGGGTTTGTACGACAAATGTGCCATGTGAATTTAGCAGGGATGGAACAGCCTCAAATACTCCCTCAACCGATTCTTTTCCGAGTAACGCGAAGTTACAGACAACGACATCAACCAAAACTTTGAGTTTCCCAGCAGCAATCTCTTCGTAAGACAGNATGCGAAAATCTCCGCCACCGGCGCGCCNGGCTTCTTCAACAAGTTTTTGTACAACATCGATACCTACAGCATGCATATCTCTGGCGGCAAGTTCACGAACAAGCCATCCTTCGCCACAGCCAATATCAAGGACGGAGCGTGGTAGACGGCTGAGAACGGCATCAATGATGGCTTGATCCGTAAT
>NZ_KB891328.1:0-205041 GCF_000373385.1 Thiobacillus thioparus DSM 505
AGTCGGCCCAAGATCGCAAGATCGACGGCACCCAGACAATCCGAATGCGGGGTCAAGACCCAAACCTTGATCCCCCCCCCTTTGTCTGACGACCATAGCAGAGTGGAACCACCCCTTCCCATCCCGAACAGGACGGTGAAACGCTCCCGCGCCAATGATAGTAGGCACCTCGCCTGTGAAAGTAGGTCATCGTCAGACTCCTTATCCGTATCCCTCAGCCGAGGGATACAACAAAACCCCCTCAACTCTTGAGGGGGTTTTTTATTGCACGGAAAATTGCGCAGGCAAGCCATGTAAAATTGCGAAGGTGCATACCCGACCTCACAAAGCACTGTTCCGGCTCCTGCGCTGCCTGTCCGATGGCCGTTTTCATTCGGGTCAGGCGTTGGCGGATGAATTCGGACTGTCCCGCTCCAGCATCTTCAACATCCTCGCGCAGGCCGAGTCCATGGGGCTGAGCATTCATGCGGTCCGCGGACGCGGATATCGCATGCCCGAACCCGTGGAATGGCTGGATGACACGGTTGTCGTGCGTCACATGGGCACAGCGGCCAGTCACTATTCGATACATGTGCTGGATAGTGTCGACTCGACCAACACGGCCTTGATGGTCGCTGCCCTGGATGGCGCTGCAGATGGAACGTTGTTCTGTGCGGAGCATCAATATACCGGCAGAGGACGGCGTGGCCGCCTGTGGCATTCGGTCGTAGGGGGCAGCCTCACATTTTCGGTGTTGTGGCGTTTCGAGTCGGGCTTGCAGTCGCTGGCAGGCCTGAGCTTGGTCGTGGGACTCGCCATCGCACGCGCAGTGAACCGCCATAGTCGCCACATGGCCCGATTGAAATGGCCCAACGATATCCTGGTGGACTATCGCAAACTGGCTGGGATACTGGTCGAAGTACAGGGTGACATGCACGGCGCCGCTTTCGCCGTGGTGGGTGTCGGCTTGAACGTCAGGCTTAACGAGACACAACGCGACGCGGTCGATCAGGCCGTGGTCGATCTGGCTGAAATGGAGGTGACGGTGGGACGCAATCAACTGCTGGCTGACTGTCTGCTGGAACTGCACGCGGCGTCGAGCGTATTTCGCCAACATGGCTTTGCGGCCTTGCGCGAGGATTGGCAGGCTTTGGATGCCTATGCCGGTAGGGCGGTCGCGCTGACGTTACCGGATTCGCGCAGTGTTCAGGGGGTGGCATGCGGGGTCGACGAAACCGGCGCCTTTCTGTTGCGTGATGCGCAATCGAACTTGAGCCCATACAGCGGCGGCGAAATCAGCCTGCGTCTGGATGGTGCGCGATGAGTGGACGCCGCATCTTGCTTGATGCCGGAAACACACGCCTCAAATGGGCGGTGGTGGAGGATGGACATTGGCATGCGACCGGCCGGAGCGATTATTCCGACTGGTCTGCTTTGACGGCCCAACTGAAAGCGGACACCCATTGTTTTGTCGCCAGCGTGGCAAGCCTTGAACACGAACGGCAACTCGCCGCGCTTCTGGAAGTGGCCGGGCTCACTCCGGCCTGGTTGAGAGCCGAGACCCGTTTCGGGGATGTGAAAAATACCTATTCGAATCCGCACCAGTTGGGTGCGGATCGCTGGATGGGATTGATCGCGGCTCGCCAGCGCACAGATGAGGCGGTACTGGTGGTGTCGGTCGGCACGGCAATGACCGTGGATGCGTTGTCGGTCGACGGAACATTCCTGGGCGGGGTGATCGTGCCCGGCGTCCATTTGATGCAGCAGGCATTGCGACAAGGTACCTCACGGATCGATGAGGTGGTGGGGGCCTGGCAGGCTTTTCCCAATGCCACCGCTCCCGCTGTGCAAAGCGGGATCGTGGCAGCGTTGTGCGGCGCCATTGCGCAACAGCATGCACGTCTGGCCGAAGTTGCCGGCATGGTGCCACGCTGTCTGCTTACTGGAGGCGATGCCGAGAAGGTATTGTCACACCTGAGAATATCGGCTGAGCATGTACCTGAACTGGTGTTGGAGGGAATCGACTGCGTCGCCCGAGGAACTGCCGCTTCATGAAATGGATAGTCTGGACATTATTGGTCGTCAATCTCGCGGTGGCCGGGTTCTTTATCGGAAGCGAAAACTGGACGCAGGCGGATGCCGGTCAGACAGCGTCGCTGAACGTGAATCATCTCAGTCTGCGTAGTCAGTCAGCGCCTGTACCCGGGGACGATGCATCGCCTGCAGCCGCTACGCCTACCGCGTTATGCATGGAATGGCGGGGGTTGAATCGCGGGGAGTTCGTCCAAGTACGCCAGCAGCTCAAATCGTTGGCGGGCGAACGCGTGATGTCGTTCACCGAAGTGCCGCTGAATACACGGCAGTGGGTGATCTTTCCGCCCTTGCCCAGTGCGGAATCGGCCGCGGCCAAATTGAGCGAGCTGACAGCTGCAGGATTGACGGACGCATTTGTGGTCAAGGATGGCGATTGGCGCAATGCCATTTCGCTCGGTCTGTATGCCGACGCCGATGCGGCGCAACGGCGCATCCTTGAAGTGGAAGGCAAGGGCGTACTTGGAACCCGTGTCGAGGTGCTGCCGCGCCAGGGAACGGACTTCTACTTTGTGATCCGTAGCGAAGACCCGGATACGCTGAAGAGCCTGAGCGGAATCAAGCAGGCCTACCCGAACAGCCGGCAGTCCCGCGTGGCCTGCCCGTCATGAGCCCCGCAGCAGGAAGTGGAGCGCGATGCCGCCGAACACCGCGGCACCGAACCAGGTGTTGTGCAGGAAGGCGCGGAAGCATTGCTTCGGTTCGCGCAGCCGGATCAGTTTCATGTGGTAAAGCGCGATCGCTGCAGCCACGGCCAGCCCGCCGTAGAACGCCATGCCCATCCCCCGCTGCCAGCCGACCCAGCCGAGCAGGCCCAGCGTCGCAACATAGCACAGCGCGATGGCGGCAAGATCGTATCGGCCGAAGGTGATGGCCGACGTTTTGATGCCGATCTTGAGATCGTCTTCGCGGTCGACCAGCGCATATTCGGTGTCGTAGGCAATCGCCCAAAAAACGTTGGCGCCCAGCAGGATCCAGGCCTCGCGCGGAACCTCGCCCCACAGCGCGGCGTAGCTCATCGGGATGCCGAAGCCGAACGCGATGCCGAGATAGGCCTGCGGAATCGCGAAGAAGCGTTTGGTGAAGGGGTAGCTGGCCGCCAGAAAGAGTGCGACCACGGACAGTTTCAACACCAGCGTGTTGAGCGGCAGGATCAGAAGGAAAGCCAGCAGCGACAGGCCGGCCGCCAACAGCAGGGCTTCTTTGGGCGATACCTTGCCGGCCGCCAATGGACGTTCACGGGTACGCGCCACGTGAGGGTCGAAATCGCGGTCGGCATAGTCGTTCATGACGCAGCCGGCCGAACGCATCAGCACGACGCCCATGACGAAAATCCACAGGATCAGCCAACTTGGGCTGCCGTTGCTGGCAAGCCATTGCGCCCACAGGGTGGGCCACATCAGCAGCAGGATGCCGATCGGCTTGTCGAGCCGCATCAATTTTTCGTAATGGGACAGGCGTTCGGTCAGGGTCATGGCGTGTCGATGGCCGGCAGAAAGACTTCGGTTACCAGGAGCGGATGGCGGTTGAGGCAGAAAACGGAACGGCGTGCCCACAAGCTGCTGGTCACTGCCTGCTGCTTGGCCGCAGCGCGATAGAGCGGGTGGTCGTTCCGCACGCGGCGATAGGCCAGGGGTTGGCGTTCGATGCGATGGTCGCTGAACAGGGCTTCGCCAAGCGAACGGCTACCGAGTCGAGTGATGCCGTTCCAGCCGCCGCGCAGGCCGGCGGACGGCAGCACGCTGTGGGCAAACACCACTGGCACGTCATTGCACAGCAACAGGACTTCGCGCACATAGACGCGGGTGCCAGGCGTTACGCCCAGAAGTGCGTATTCGTCCGCGTTGGCGCGCGCCAGCCTGGTCTCGAGCGGCACCACGCGAAACGATGTACAGCGTGATTTCAGGCGCCGGGTCAGCGAACCGTGGTCGCTGAGCCAGAAGCGTAGCGAGCGCGGGAGCGAAAATGGGTGGGCAAGCCAGCCCTGCCGGGAATCGAGCACGGCGAACCGTTCATCATGTGGAAAGTCGGCATTATGCCGCAGCGACGGCATCTAGATCGACGTCAGTGCCTGCCGCTGGCCGATCCATCGCTCCATGTGGCGCGCAGCGATGTCGGGGTGGTGGGCGAGACAGCGTTGTGCCAGGTTGCGCGCGGCTTCCAGCAGCGCGATGTCGCGTTCCAGATCGGCGAAGCGCAGCATCGGCAGGCCGCTCTGGCGGTGTCCGAGCAACTCGCCTGGCCCGCGCAGCAGCAGGTCCTGGCGTGCGATTTCGAAGCCGTCGGTGAGCTCGAAGATCACCTTGAGCCGTGCCCGTGCCAGTTCCGACAGCGGTGTCTCGTAGAGCAGCACGCACACCGACTCGCGGCTGCCGCGTCCGACGCGCCCGCGCAGCTGGTGCAGCTGCGCGAGCCCCATGCGTTCGGCGTGCTCGATCACCATTAGCGCGGCATTGGACACGTCGACGCCGACCTCGATGACGGTGGTCGCCACCAGCAGATCGATGGCGTGTGCCTGGAAAGCGGCCATCACCGCCTGTTTTTCGTCCGGCTTCAGCCGCCCGTGTACCAGGCCGATGCGCAGTTCCGGCAACTGTTCCGTTAATGTTGCATAGGTATCCTGCGCAGTCTGCAATTGCAGCTTTTCCGACTCCTCGATCAGCGGGCACACCCAATAGGCCTGGCCGCCGGCGAGACAGGCTTCGCGCACGCGCGCCAAGACGTCGTCGCGGCGCGCGGCACCCACTAATTTTGTGACGATAGGCGTGCGGCCCGGTGGCAGTTCGTCGATCACCGAGACGTCGAGATCGGCAAAAAAGCTCATTGCCAGTGTGCGCGGGATTGGCGTCGCGCTCATCATTAACTGATGCGGTTCCGCACCCTTCTGCATCAGCGCCAGACGCTGACCGACGCCGAAACGGTGCTGTTCGTCGACTACTGCCACACCCAGTCGCTGGAAGCTGCCGGCTTCCTGGAACAGCGCGTGAGTGCCGAATGCAAGGTCGGCTTCGCCCGCAGCGATCGCCTGCCAGGCGGCATTGCGTTCGGCCTTGCGCTGGCTGCCCGAGACCCACGCGCAGCGCACGTCCAGTGCTGACAGAAGTGGCGCCAGCTTGCGGTAATGCTGTTCGGCGAGGATTTCGGTCGGTGCCATGAAAGCGGCCTGAAAGCCGTTTTCGATCGCCTGCAGGCAGGCGAGCGCCGCCACCACCGTCTTGCCGCTGCCGACGTCGCCCTGCAGCAGGCGCCGCATCGGGTGCGGTTGCGCCAGGTCGGTGCTGATCTCCTGCCAGGTACGTGCCTGCGCCGCGGTCAGTGCAAACGGTAATGCGCGGGTGAACGCGCTCGTCAGGTGCTGACGCGCAGGCAACGGTTGGGTCGGGCGCGAGGTGCGTTGCTGACGCGCGGTGGCCAGCGACAGCTGCTGCGCCAGCAGTTCGTCGAAGGCGAGCCGTTGCCAGGCCGGATGGCGGCGCGATTCCAGATCGCTCACCGCACATTCGAGCGGCGGCTGGTGCAGCAGGCGGATGCTGGCTTCCAGTTCCGGCAGATCAAGCTTTGCCAGCCAGTCGGCGGGGAGGGTGTCCGCGATCGGTGCCGCCAGTGCCCGCTCGACCAGCTTGCGCAGCGTGGCCTGCCCGAGGCCGGCGGTGGTGGGATAGACAGGCGTCAGTTGCGTCGGCAGGGGCGTGTCGTCGTCGGCCTTGGCAAAGCGCGGATGCACCATCTCCAGCCCTAGAAACCCGCCGCGCACCTCGCCGTTGAACCGGAAGCTTGCGCCCGGTTGAAACAGCTTGAGGTGGCTGGGATAGAAGTTCAGGAAGCGGATGCCGAGCACGCCGCCGGCGTCCTCCACGGTCACCGTCAGCATGCGGCGCGGCCGGTAGGCGACGCTGGCCTCGCGCACCACTGCCTGCACCTGCGCCGTTTCGCCCGGTAGCAGGTCGCGGATCGGCGTGATGCGGGTTTCGTCTTCCCAGCGCAACGGCAGGTGCAGTACCAGGTCGGCGTCGCGGGTGAGGCCCAGTTTGGCGAGTTTGGCTGCGAGTGCCGGACTGACCGGGAAGGAAAACGGCGACGCCGTCTTCAAATGCCTAGTCCAGGGCCATCACGGCGTCGGCCTCGACCAGCGCACCACGCGGCAGCGCGGCCACGCCGACCGCGGCACGCGCCGGGTAGGGCTGACTGAAGTAGCCGGCCATGATCTCGTTGACCTTGGGGAAGTGGCCGAGGTCGGTAAGGAAGACGTTCAGCTTCACCACGTCGGCCAGCGAACCGCCTGCCGCAGTTGCAACGGCGGCCAGATTCTTGAACACCTGGTGGATTTGCGCCTCGATGCCGTCGACCAGCTGCATCGAGTGGGGGTCGAGGCCGATCTGGCCGGACATGTATACGGTGTGGTCGATCCGTACGGCCTGCGAGTAGGTTCCGATCGCGGCCGGCGCGTCGGCGGTCTGGATGATGCGTTTGTTCATACTGGATTCCTGGAGCCTGATTATTGAGATTGCGCTGCGCGGCCGTCCTTCTTGCCCTTGATGCGGAAAATCCGCACCACGTCGGGCAGCACGCGCAGGCCGCGCATGACGCGTGCGAGGTGCATGCGGTTTTCCACCTGCACGGTGAAGAACAGCACGGTATAGGGGCTGCCGTCCTCTTCCTCCATCGCGACGTTGCCGATGTTGGAGCCGTGTTCGGCGATCGCGGCCGCGACCTTGGCCAGCACGCCGCGCTGGTTGCCGACGACGACCTTGATCGAGACGTCGAACATGTGGCCGGGTTCGGCTTCCCATTCGACATCCAGCCATTTGTCGGGGTCGGTGCGAAAGGCGCGGATTGACGGGCAGTCGTGGGTATGGATGATGAGACCGCGTTCCTTGTGGATGAAGCCGAGAATGGGGTCGCCGGGAATCGGGTGGCAGCATTGCGCCAGTTCGACTGCGATACCTTCGGTGCCGCGAATGCTGATGGCGTGAGGATGCGCCGGCTCGCCGGTTTTTTCGCCCTGCACGTGCAGCAGCTGGTGGGCGACCACCAGTGGCAGTTTTCTGCCCAGCCCGATCCCGGCGAACAGTTCCTGCCGGTTTTGCAGGCCGTAGTCCTTGACCACACGCTCCCACACCGCCGGATCGGGCGCAGTCGCCTCCGGGTTGAGCGCGGCGATGGCGTGGTTGAGCAGACGCTCGCCCAGTGCTGCCGCCTCTTCCACGCGCGTGTTGCGCAGGTAGTTGCGGATGTGCGAGCGCGCCTTGCCGGTGACGACGAAATTGAGCCAGGCCGCATTGGGGCTGGCGTTGGCCGATGTGAGAATCTCGACGTGGTCGCCGTTCCTGAGCTGGGTCCGCAGGGGCATCAGCTCGTAATTGATCTTCACCGCGATGCAGTGTCGGCCGACGTCGGTATGCACGGCAAAGGCGAAGTCCACCGCCGTGGCGCCACGCGGCAGCGCCATGATCTTGCCCTTGGGGGTGAACACATAGACTTCGTCCGGAAACAAATCGACCTTGATGTGTTCGAGAAATTCGGGCGAATCGCCGTGATCCGCCTGGATGTCGAGCAGCGACTGCAACCAGCGATGGGTACGCGTCTGCACGTCGTTCAGCGCGGCATCAGCCGACTTGTACATCCAGTGCGAGGCGACGCCGGACTCGGCCAGACGGTTCATGTCGGTGGTGCGGATCTGGATTTCGATCGGGGTGCCGTTGGGGCCGAACAGGATGGAATGCAGCGACTGGTAGCCGTTGGCCTTGGGGATCGCGATGTAGTCCTTGAACTTGCCGGGGATCGGTTTGTACAGCGAATGCAGGGCGCCCAGCGCCAGGTAGCAGGTGGGCTGGTCGCGCACCACCACGCGAAAGCCGTAGATGTCGAACACCTCGGAGAAAGCCAGGTTCTTTTCCTGCATCTTGCGGTAGATGCTGTAGAGGTGTTTCTCGCGGCCGGTGATGGTGGCCTCGATCTTGCACTGCTCGAGCTTGTCCTGCAGCGCGATCTTGACCTTGTCGACCAGTTCGCGGCGGTTGCCGCGTGCCGCCTTCACTGCCTTGGACAGCACCTGGTAGCGGTTGGGGTGGCTGTAGCGGAAGCCGAGGTCTTCCAGTTCCTGGTAGACCGAGTGCAGCCCCAGCCGGTTGGCGATCGGCGCGTAGATCTCCAGCGTTTCGGTAGCGATGCGGCGGCGCTTTTCGGCCGGCATCGCGCCCATGGTGTGCATGTTGTGCAGGCGGTCGGCCAACTTGACCAGGATGACCCGCACGTCCTGCGCCATCGCCAGCAGCATCTTGCGGAAGTTCTCCGCCTGCGCGTGCTGCTCGGAGGCGAATGCGAGCTTGTCGAGCTTGGAGACCCCCTCGACCAGCAACGCGACCGGCTTGCCGAAGCGCGCCTCGATTTCGCTTGCCGTGGCCGGTGTGTCTTCGACCACGTCGTGGAGTAGCGCGGCGCACAGGGTCTGCGCGTCGAGATGCCAGCCGGCGAGGATGCCGGCGACGGCAAGCGGATGGGAGATGTAGGGTTCGCCGCTCTTGCGGAATTGGCCTTCGTGGGCGCGGCGGCTGAATTCGTAGGCGTCTTCAATGGTGCCGACTTCGTCCGCCGGCAGGTAGGCCAGGGCCGGGCGCAGTGATTCGAACTCGTGCGTCATCGACGGCGCGAGGCGTGCGTGCGCCGTCGATCGTTCTGGTGAGGGATCAGGCGCGGCCCCGGTTGAGGATCTCACGACCGACCTTGCTCGCAGCGATTTCGCGCAATGCGGTGACGATGGGTTTGTCCTTCGACTCGACCATCGGTTGCGAGCCCTGCGCCAGCTGGCGTGCGCGATAGGTCACGGCGAGGGTCAACTCGAAGCGGTTGGGGAACATCTCGATGCAGTCATCAACGGTAATGCGGGCCATATGGATACTCCAGCTTCAGGGGTGGTACTCAGATACGTCGGAATTCCTCGAACAGCGCGGTATGCCGCTTGAGCTGTCGCGCCGCTTCGAGGCGAATGCTGCGGGTGATCGCGACCAGGTCCTGCAGGGCATGGTCGAAGTCATCGTTCACGATTATATAGTCGAACGCATCGGCATGAGCGACGTCGTGGGCGGCGGCGGCCAAGCGGCGTTCGATCACCTCGTCGCTGTCCTGGCCGCGCCCGGCCAGACGGGTGCGCAGCGCATTGAACGACGGCGGCAGGATGAAAATCGACGCGGATTGCGGGAAATGCTGCCGCACCTGCTCGGCGCCCTGCCAGTCGATCTCCAGCAGAACGTCGCGGCCGGCGTTGAGATCGCGGCCGATGCTGCCTTTCGAGGTGCCATAGAAATTGCCGTATACCTCGGCGTGTTCGAGAAACTCGCCTTCGGCCAGCATGATTTCGAAGCGTTCATGGTTCACGAAGTGGTAGTCGCGGCCGTCGGTTTCGCCCGGTCGCGGGGGCCGGGTCGTGTAGGACACCGACAGGCGGATGCCGGGGTCGGTTTTCAGCAGTGCCTTGACCAGACTGGTCTTGCCGGCACCTGACGGGGCGCTGACGATGTAAAGCACGCCTTCGCTGGAGAGAGGGGTCATGGCTGTTTTCCGGTTGTCATTCAATGTTCTGGATCTGCTCGCGCATCTGTTCGATCAGCACCTTGAGCTCGAGCGATACGCGCGAGGTTTCCACCGCGACCGATTTCGATCCCAGGGTATTGGCTTCACGATGCAGTTCCTGCATCAGGAAATCGAGCCGCTTGCCGACCGCACCGGCCTGATTCAGCACGCGGCGAACCTCGGTAAAGTGGGTGGTGAGGCGCGAGCATTCCTCGTCGATATCGGCTTTCTGCGCCGCCAGCGCGACTTCCTGCGCCAGCCGTTCGTGGCCGGCCTCGCCCAGCGCCTCGCGCAGGCGTTCCGCCAGCTTGTCGCGCTGGGCGGCCGCCAGCGCGGGTAGCAGAGGCTGCAGGCCGGCCACCTGCGCTTCGGCGGAAGCCAGGCGGTCGAGAATGTGCTGTTTCAGCTTGGCGCCTTCGCGCTGGCGGCTCTCCACCAGTTCGTCCAATGTGGCACGCATCCCCGCCAGTGCCGCTTCGTTCAGCGCTTCCTGGGACAGGGCGCCGGATTGCATGGCGCCAGGCCAGCGCAGGATCTCGTTGACGGAAAGCGGCGCGCTGCCGGGCAGGCGCTGCAGGACGTCCGTCTGCCAGTGCGCCAGTCGCTCAAGAATGTCCGGGTTTAGGCCGTTATCCAGCGAGGCGGCGGGAAGTATGGCGAGGCCGATGCGGCACTCCACCTTGCCACGCGCCATACGCTGCTGGATCAGTTCGCGCAGTTGCGGTTCCAGGGCACGGAATTCGTCGGCCAGGCGAAAATGCAGTTCCAGGTAGCGCTGGTTGACGCTGCGCAGGTCGATATTGACGCTGGCGTGGTCGAGATTGAGGCTGTGGGCGGCGAACCCGGTCATGCTGGTGGTCATGAAGGATGGTCAAATAAGTTATTGGGTGATTGAGAATGGTGCCGGCATGCAGCCGGTAGTGGATTTTGCCGGCTTTGCCAGCTAGAAATAGAAAAGATAATAGACGTTCGATTATGGCGACTCAACCCAATCAGGCGCTTCCCAACGGATACCGGCTCAACGAATACACCATCGTGCGCAAGATCGGCGGTGGGGGCTTCAGTATGGTCTATCTGGCGCGCGATGACGCCAACCAGTCGGTGGCGATCAAGGAATACCTGCCGGGCGCGCTGGTGCTGCGTACCGAAGGGTCGGTCATCGTCCAGGCCAACTCGACCGAAAACAACAACATCTTCCGCCACGGCATGAAGTGCTTCTTCGAGGAAGGCCGGGCGCTGGCGCTGATCGATCACCCCAATGTCGTGCGCGTGATCAACTTCTTCCGTGCCAACGACACCGTATACATGGTGATGCGCTTCGAGCGCGGCAAGACCTTGCAGCAGCACATCCAGGCCAATCGCGGTTCCATCCGCGAAAGCTTCATCCGCCGCGTGTTCGCGCAGTTGCTGAACGGCCTGCGCGAGGTGCATACGCATAAATTGCTGCATCTCGACATCAAACCCTCCAATCTCTACATCCGTCTGGACGGCTCGCCGGTGTTGATCGACTTCGGCGCGGCGCGACAGACGCTGACCCAGGAGGAGAGCAAGCTGCAGCCGATGTACACGCCGGGCTTCGCCGCCCCCGAGCAGTACCACAACCGCGAGCGGCTGGGGCCGTGGACCGATATCTACAGCGTCGGCGCCAGCCTGTATGCATGCCTGGCCGGCTATCCGCCGCAGGCAGCCGAGGCGCGGCTGCTCAACGACAAGCTGGTGCCGGCGACGGTGAACTGGCGCGGCGCCTATTCCGACCAGTTGCTGGAAACCGTCGATCAGTGCCTCAAGCTCAACTACATGGAGCGCCCGCAAAGCGTGTTCAGCCTGCAGAAAGTGCTGATGGACCGCAGCGCCATGACGCCGCCGCGGTCTTCGTTGCTTTCCAGCATCAAGCGTTCACTGAACCGCGAATTGTTCTAAAGTATCGCCATGAAATTCACCATTTACCAGGCGTCGCGTCAGGGCGGGCGCAAGAACAACCAGGATCGGGTGGCGTATTCCTACAGCCGCGAGGCCCTGCTGATGGTGGTGGCCGACGGCATGGGCGGCCACATGCACGGCGAGATCGCCGCGCAGATCGCAGTGCAGACGCTAACCGATCAGTTCCAGAAAATGGCCAAGCCGCGCCTGGACGATCCGATGGCGTTCCTGGCCGACACCACGACGCGTGCGCATTTCGCCATCAACGATTACGCGGTCGAGCAGGATCTGCTGGAAATTCCCCACACCACGGTCGTCGCCGCCGTGGTGCAGGACAACATGGCCTATTGGGCGCACGTGGGCGATTCGCGCCTGTATCTGTTCAGCGACGGCAGCCTGATCGCGCGCACCGAGGACCACACGGCCGTCGCCCAGCTGGTGCGCGACGGCATCATCAGCGAGGAAGAGGCGGGCCATCACCCGGAGCGCAACAAGGTGTCCAATTGCCTGGGTGGCTACATGACGCCGCAAGTGGAATGCAGCGCGCCGATCCCGCTGCACGACGCCGACACCATGCTGCTGTGCACCGACGGCATCTGGGGCATGATCAACATCCCGGAAGTGTCAGCGCTGCTGCATGCCTACACGCTGGAAGACGCGGTGCGCCACCTGATGGATCACGCCGAATTTCGCGGCGGCGAGCACGGCGACAATCTCAGTCTCATCGCCATGACCTGGGGCGAGGCGCGCATGCCGAGCAAGGATTCCATTTCCACCCTGGCGCTGCCGGACGGCGGTGTCACCACCCAGATCAACGCGATGCGTCCGCTGCATGGCACGCCGGCCGTGTCGGACGACGAGATCGAGCGTGCCATCGCCGAAATCCAGCAGGCCATCCAGAAAATCTCCGCCAAATAAGTGGTCACTGCGGCGGCGGGCCGGCACCGGCAACACGCCCGGCAGGCTTGGCGCGGTAAAATCGCGTTTTCCATTTTGAACTGACCACCATGTCCGATCCGACCCGTCCCAGCGGACGCGCGCCCGATGCGCTGCGCACGCTTTCGTTCACCCGCAAGTTCACCAAGCACGCCGAAGGCTCGGTGCTGGTCGCCATGGGCGATACCCGCGTGCTGTGCACTGCCAGTGTGCTCGACAAGATTCCGCCGCACAAGAAGGGCTGCGGCGAAGGCTGGGTGACGGCCGAATATGGCATGCTGCCGCGTTCCACCCACACCCGCAGCGACCGCGAGGCTGCACGGGGCAAACAGTCCGGCCGCACCCAGGAAATCCAGCGCCTGATCGGACGCAGTCTGCGTGCGGTGGTCGACCTGAAAAAACTCGGCGAGCGCACCCTGCACATCGACTGCGACGTGCTGCAGGCCGACGGTGGTACCCGCTGCGCCAGCATTTGCGGCGCCTATGTGGCGGTGGCCGACGCTATCGCCGGCCTGCTCGCTGACGGCAAACTGGCCGAGACTCCGCTGACCGACAGCATCGCCGCCGTCTCGGTCGGCGTCTACCGGAGCCAACCGGTGCTCGATCTGGATTATCTCGAAGACTCCGACTGTGACACCGACATGAACGTAGTGATGACCGGCAGCGGCGGCATCGTCGAGGTGCAGGGCACGGCCGAGGGCGCGCCGTTCTCCCGCGCCACGCTGGAGGCATTGCTCGATCTCGCCACCGCGGGCATTGGCCAGATCACCGTAGCCCAGCAGAAGGCGTTGGCATCATGAGGAAACTGGTCATCGCCTCGGGCAATCCGGGCAAGCTGCGCGAAATTGCGCGTATCCTCGAACCGCTCGCAATCGAAGCGGCGCCGCAGTCCGATTTTGGCGTCCCCGAATGCCCTGAGCCGCACGTCACGTTTATTGAAAACTGCCTGGCCAAGGCGCGCCATGCCAGCGCACACACCGGCCTGCCGGCGCTGGCGGACGATTCGGGCATCTGTGTCGAGGCGCTGAACGGTGCCCCCGGCGTGTATTCCGCACGCTATGCCGGCGAGCCGAAGTCCGATGCGCGCAACAACGAAAAGCTCATCGCCGCCCTGCAGGGGCAGCCCAACCGCTGCGCCCACTACTATTGCGTGATGGTGCTGGTGCGTTATGCTGACGACCCCGAGCCGCTCATTGCCGAGGGGCGCTGGCACGGCGAGATCATCGACACGCCGCGTGGCGAGAATGGCTTCGGCTACGACCCGTATTTCCTGCTGCCCCAGTTTGGGAAAACCGGTGCCGAACTCGGCGAAGACGAGAAAAACGCCATTTCGCATCGCGGCCAGGCCTTGCGCGAACTGGCCGACAAGCTGAAGCGGCTTGGCTGAAACCGTCATCCGCTTATTCAACGGCGGCCTGACAACCCAGCCGCCGCTGTCGCTCTACATCCACCTGCCGTGGTGCGTGAAGAAGTGCCCGTATTGCGACTTCAACTCGCACGCCGCGCAGACCCTTCCGGAAGCCGCCTACATCGACGCGTTGCTGCTCGACCTCGAACGCGCTCTGCCCGACATCTGGGGGCGAAAAATCCACACGGTGTTCTTCGGCGGCGGCACCCCCAGTCTGTTTTCTGCGGACGGGATCGACCGTATCCTCACCGGCGTGCGCGCTCTGACGCAATTGATGCCCGGTGCGGAAACCACCCTGGAAGCCAACCCCGGCACGGTGGAGGCCGACAAGTTCGCCGGTTTCCGCGAAGCGGGCGTGACGCGCGTCTCGCTCGGCATCCAGAGCTTCAACCCGCGTCATCTGCAGGCGCTCGGGCGCATTCACGACGACAGCGAAGCGCGCCGCGCGGCCGAACTCGCCGCCACGCATTTCGACACCTTCAATCTCGACCTGATGTTCGCCCTGCCGGGGCAGACGCTGGCCGAGGCGCTGGCCGACATCGATACCGCGCTCAGTTTCGAGCCGCCGCACCTGTCGGCCTACCACCTCACACTCGAACCCAACACGCCGTTCGGCCATGCCGCACCGCCCAATCTGCCGGACGACGATCTCGCCGCCGACATGCAGATGGCTATCGAATCCAGGCTGAATGAAGCCGGCATGCAACATTACGAAACCTCGGCTTATGCGCGGCCGCATCATGCCAGTCGTCATAACCTGAACTACTGGCAGTTCGGTGATTACCTGGGTATCGGGGCCGGTGCGCACAGCAAGCTGTCGTTCCACGACCGCATCATTCGCCAGATGCGTACCAAGTATCCGCAGCAATACCTGAACGCCATCAAGGCGGGCACCCATATCGCCGACGCTCGCACGCTTACGCGCGATGACCTGCCGTTCGAGTTCATGATGAACGCACTGCGCCTCAACGAGGGCGTGCCCGCCGCATTGTTCGAGGCGCGTACCGGGCTGCCGCTGATCGTCTGTGCGGCAGCTCTCGAACATGCGCGGGGCCGCGGGTTGCTGGAAACCGATGCAAGCCGTCTCAAGCCGACCTTGCAGGGGCAAAGGTTCCTGAACGATTTGCTGGCGTTGTTTCTGGCGGCGTAGCGGCGGGCTTTCCCCTGTGGGTCAGGCGCTGGCGAGTTGATAACCGTTGCGGCCGGATTCCTTGACCGCGTACATCGCCGTGTCGGCGCGTTTCATCAGGTCGCGGGCGTTGTCTTCGCCGTTGACAGGATGGATGGCGATGCCGATGCTCGTCTCGATGGCGATCCGGTGGGCGCCGATTTCGGCCGGGATGCGAAAGGATTCGATGATCTTCTCGGCCACCCGGGTGGCGTCTTCGGGGTGGTGGATTTCGGTCAGGACGATGATGAATTCATCTCCACCCTGACGCGATACGATATCTCCTTTCCGCACGCAGTTGCTCAGCCTTGCGGCCACCACCTTGAGCAACTGATCCCCAATGTCGTGCCCCAGGTTGTCGTTGACCTGCTTGAACCGGTCGAGATCCAGGAACATCACCGCAAGCGATCTGCCGTAGCGTTTCGCCTGGATGAGCGCCCAGTCGAGTTTCTCGAGCAGAAACCGGCGGTTGGGAAGATCCGTCAGCGTGTCGTAATAGGCCAGCTGTTGCAGTTGCTCCTGGATCCTCATGCGCTCGGAGATGTCCCGGGACAAGACGATGAAGCGCCGGTCGGCAGGGCTGCCGCCCTGCTTTTTCGCGACGGAAAGCTCGAACCATTTCATGCCTTGCGGCAGATCGAGCGGCATGACCTTGCCGAAAGAACGGCCCCTGTCATCCGCTTCCCGAATCGAGTCCATTGCCACCCTGGCCGAATCGGGCGGGAGCAGCTCGGTGAGCGTCTTGCCAAGCAGCACCTCCTTGGGAGCAGCGAGCAGTTCCGGCGTTTGCGCCCATATGTTGAGGTAGCGGCCGTCCTGATCGACTTCAAACAACAGGTCCGGAATGGCATGAATGACGCCGTCGGTCAGTTCCAGCGCCTGTCTCAGGCGTTGCTCGGATTGCTTGCGTTCCGAGATGTCCTCGACTTGCGCGATGAAATGCAGGGGCTCGCCTTCGGCATCATGCAGCAGCGAGCCCGTGAGCTGGACCCACACGCTGTCGCCGTTCTTCCTGATGTAGCGTTTTTCCATCTTGTAGAACGGAATGTCGCCTGCAAGCAGTCGCCTCGCATTGTCGAGGTCGGGCCCGATGTCGTCCGGGTGGGTGATTTCCTGGAACGTCAGCTTTTCGAGCTCATCCTTTTCATAGCCGACAATCTTGCAAAGCGATTGATTGACCTCCAGGAAATGCCCTTCCAGGGAGACGGTTGCCAGACCTATGGGGGCGTGTTCCAGGATGTCCCGGATGTGCGCCTCGTTTTCCCTCAGCGCGCGCTCCATCTCCTTTCGCCGGGTGATGTCGCGCGACACGCCGCGATAACCGACCAGGTTTCCGGACGCATCCGTGAGAGGCAGCGCACTCGTCTCGACAATCACGATATGCCCGTCGCGATGGACCCGCTGGGTCTCGACCTGATCGAGCGGCGCGCGCAGTCCGGCAAATGACAAGATGCGCTCGCTCTGACTCTGCACCTCTTCCATGGGCATCAGGTCGAACGGCGTTTTTCCGATCAGTTCCTCCGGGCTGTAGCCAAAAAGCTCGCGGACCCTGGGGCTGACATAGGTGTAGTGAAAATTGGCGTCGGTTTCCCATATCCAGTCCACAGTGGTTTCCACCAGGTCGCGGAATCGTTCTTCGCTTTCATGCAGTGCCTGCACCGCCCGTTTGCGTTCGGTGATGTCACGCAGGATGCTGTAATAAGTCTCCTTGCCATCCAGTTCGATGATGATCGTGCTGATCTCCACGTGGATGATCGAACCGTTCTTGTGCACCTGGGCCGACTCATATGTGGCATGCCCTTCGCGCTTCACGCGCGCCAGTCGTTGCGCGATCTGGTCTGCGTGTTCCGGGGTGACGAATTCGGCCGCCCGCCGCCCCAGCATGTCCTCCTTGGCATACCCCAGGCGCCGGTGCGCGATGTGGTTGAGGTCGAGGATCCGGCCGCCTTTGGATAGCAGCATCTTGGAGTCTGTTCCCGCTTCGAACAGAAGCCGGAATTGCTCCTCGCTTCGTTTCAAGGCATCGGTCTGCTGCCTGCGTTCGAGCACGATGCCGACGATGGATGCGGCAATTTCCATCAGCCGCTGCTGGAATGGGGTGGGCATCCGGGTTTCGAAGCCACTCAGAGCGAAGGTGCCCACGGCTTGTCTCCCCTTGGAAAAAATCGGGATCGACCAGCAGGATTGCAGATTGAATTCCTCGGCCAGCGGTTTCAGCCCTTTCCATCTCGGATCGCTTAGCGTGTCTTCCACGTAGACGGGTTCCTGCCGATAGATGGCATTGCCGCAGGAACCGGATTCAGGGCCGGGGCGCAGGCCGTCGAGACGGGCAGCAATTTGCGGAGTCGCACTGGGCGCGGCATGGACATTGAGCACCCCTTTCTCGTCAAGCAGCATGATGGTGGCAATGGAACCCGGCACCATGCCTTCGCCCAGGCGACAAATCCGGTTGCAAATCTCCCCGTCGTCGACCCCAAGCGCCACTTCCTCGAGAATGGAACCCTGGAAGCGGATCAAGGCCTCCGCGTCGTCCTGATTGGAGAGGCGGAGGCCGGCATGGGGGGTATCAGGGACGTCTACGTCTTTGCTCAGTGCCATGCGTCGAACCTTCTGAGAACTGTCTTGTGGCACGTTTGTGACTGCACTATCAATGAGATTAGCCTACCCGGGCCGACTTGCATTCCTCCAAGGCATCCCGGTCGCTTTTCGGGCCCGCCGGTAACGTCCGGGCAACGGCCGGAATACGGCTGCCATGCCTGTCTCTGAGGAGGCAGGCCATGCCTTCGCTGTTCAGAACCGTTCATCGTCCCGTAAATAACGCCATTGCCCGGGCGGCAGCTTTCCCAACGGGATGCGGCCGAGGCGGATGCGTTTCATCGACAGCACCTTGAGACCGGCGGTTTCGCACATATGGGCAATCTGCCCCGGCAGGGCGCCTTTCAGTGCTACCCGCAAGCGGGTTTCGCTTTGCCAGCTGACCTTGATCGCGGAGGGCGCGCGGCCGTTGAAGGGGATGCCCCGGTTCAACCGCTTGAGCCCGTCGGGGGCCAGCTCGCCGGCGACTTCGACGATGACTTCGTGCTCCACGCTGGCGGCGTCGGCGGTCAGCTTGCGTACGATGCGCCAGTCCTGCGTGAAGACGACGAGGCCGCTGGCGTCCGTCTCCAGTGGAGCGCACAGGGTCAGTTGGGCGAAATGTTTTTTCAGCGGCCGGATACCGGAGGTATCCTCGGCCCACAAGGTGGTGGGCGTGAGCAGGTGCGCCGCGGGCGGGTCGCCTGCCGCCGCGTGATGGCCGGACGGTTGGTGCAGCAGCAGCGTGACGGGTTCGGCCTGCGTGAGATCGGCCCTGGGATCGATCTCGATGCGCTGTTCGGCGACGCGGAACTGCGGTTCCTCGACCACCACGCCGTCCACCCGCACCCAGCCGCCGGTAATGAAGAGTTCGGCTTCGCGGCGCGAGCAGCCGCGCAGTTCGGCGACACGTTTGGCGAGGCGGATGGAGTCGGTCATGGCGGCAGGGTCGGAGAGAGGACGCGAGTTTACCGCCATGTCTGCGCCTTCGACAGCCGGCACAAGGCATCTACCCCGGCGCGGTTGTTATTGCCGCGCTGTGCAGGGTATGCTTTTGGGCCGCACAACCCGGTTGCCTAGCGCGATCGATCAAACTGGAGACGCCCGATGAAAACCGCACTTGCCCTGTCATTGTTGTTTTTCACTTCATCCGCCCTTGCTGCCGTGATCGGCAAGGATGTCAGCTACAAGGCGGGCGACACCGTCATGAAAGGCTTCCTGGCGTATGACGATGCCGTCAAGGCCAAGCGTGCCGGCGTGCTGGTGGTGCCGGAATGGTGGGGTGCAAACGATTACGCGCGCAAGCGGGCGCGCATGCTTGCGACCGAAGGGTATGTGGCGCTGGTCGTCGACATGTATGGCAATGGCCAGGTTGCCGACAATCCACAGGATGCCGGTGCGCTGGCCGGTAACGTCAACAAGAATCCGCCGCTGGCCCTGAGCCGTTTCCAGGCGGCGGAACACTTCCTCGCCAAGCAGCCCAATGTGAAGAAAGGCGAGATCGCCGCGCTGGGCTACTGCTTCGGCGGAGGCGTGGTACTCAACATGGTGCGGGTCGGCGAACCCCTGAAAGCGGCGATCACCTATCACGGCATCCTGGCGACCGACGTATCGGTGAAGCCGGGCAGCATCAAGACCAAACTGCGCATCTTCACCGGCGAGGCCGATCCTCTCGTACCGCCCGAGCAGGTCGAGGCGTTCAGGGCGGAAATGGACAACGCCAAGGCCGACTACATGGTGGTGAGCTATCCGGGTGCCAAGCATACCTTCACCAACCGCGAGGCAGACAGCTATGCCGCGCAGTTCGGCCTGCCGTTGAAATACGATCCGGCGGCGGACAAGGATTCCTGGACGCGGACGCTTGAGTTCCTGCGGGCCACCCTCAACAATGACTGACGCCTGCGACCACGAGGACTGCCACGCGCCCCATGCCAGCGGCAGCCTCGGCATTCCGCAGGTTGGGGCATTCGACCCCGCGGCGTTCGAGCGTGCGGTGAACGACATGCTCGTCGCCTGCGGCGTGGCGCCGGATTCGGTGCACACCGGACGCACTGCCGAACGGGTACGCGAACTGTGGCAGAAACGCCTGCTGGGCGGTTACGCGATTTCGCCCGCCGAGGCGCTGGGCGAGGGCTTTGCCGACGAAGGCGACGACATGGTGGTGGTGCGCGGCATCGCGGTGCACGGCGTATGTCCGCATCATCTGGTGCCGTTTCGCGGGGTTGCGCACGTGGCCTATATCCCGGGCGGACGGCTGCACGGCTTCGGCCGCATTGCACGCATGGTCGACGCCATCGGCCATCGCTTCACCTATCAGGAATGGATGACGCGCGACATCGCCGAAGCGCTGGTGACGCATGGCCGGGCCCAGGGCGCGGCGTGCATCGTCGAGGCCGAGCAGCTGTGTCTGTTGCTGGGCGAAGACCGGCGCGGCGATGAGCGCGTCGTCACGCAGGCCTTCAGCGGCAGCTTCCGCCACAGCGACCAGGAACGCAACGAGTTCCTGCGCGCCGTTGCGCAGCGGGAGTTGCGTTGAACGATGGCGGGGCGACGGCGCCGCTGTTTTGAGCCTCTGTCGTGCAGAATCGGCTGGCTGGTCTGGTGCCGTTTATCGTATCGAACGCGGGGCACGGGGGTGTCGCCCGCTGCGCACGGACGAGTGCTGGATGCAATGGCGCGTCGTGCCGAGGGCAAGATCGGCGAATGCCATAAGCTGGCATCCCCACCGTGCCGATTATTGATTCAGGCTTGACACATACCAACCGGTATGTATGATGCGGCCATGAACGTGCATACCAAAGCCCCCGACCTCACCCGGCAAAAACTGCTGGAGGCTGCATTTGCCGAAATTCATCGCAACGGTTTCCAGGCTGCGTCTCTCACACAGATCCTGGCCGATACCGGGCTCACCAAGGGCGCCTTGTATCACCATTTCCCCGACAAGAAAGCGCTCGGTCTGGCGGTCATCGAAGAAGTCGTCCGGCCCGGACTGGCTGCGGTGATGTTCGCCCCGCTGGCAGACACACGGCAGCCGCTGGCCGCCCTGCAGGCGCTGCTGGCGACCAAGGCGGCCGAGGACGACCCGATGGTGGTGACGCTGGGGTGCCCGCTCAACAACCTGATGCAGGAGATGAGTCCGGTGGACGAGGGCTTTCGCCTGCAACTGAATGCCGTGTTCCGGGACTGGATCGGGGTGGTGGTGGCGGCGCTGGAGCGCGGCAAGGCGGCAGGCGAGGTGCGGCACGATGTGGACCCCGAAGCCACGGCCTTCTTCATCGTCTCGGCGTTGGAGGGATGCATCGGCATGAGCAAGAACACGCAATCCGTCACGGCGTTTCGCGGTTGCCTCGCGCAGCTCGGCCGCTATCTGGATACGCTGAAATGCTGACGCCCGGGTACAAAATCTTGGTGAGGACTAGACGATGAAATTCGACCTGAAATGGGCGCCACCCATAGCGGCTACACCTACCTGATGGCCAGTCGGAACCCCGCATTGCGCCCGCGTACCCTGATCCTGCCGCCCGCACCCTATGCGGTCGCCGTGCTGGGCGGCTGGTGGCTGGATCGCAACCAACTTTCGCTGCCACTGGACCTGGGCGCCGCAACGCGCCCGCTGGGCTGGCTTGCGGTCGGCCTGGGGCTGGCATTGTTCGTGTGGACGCTTTGGACCTTTGCGCGGCACCGCACCACGGTCAACCCCTATGGCGGGGCATCGGCCTTGTGCATGGGCGGGCCGTTCCGTTACAGCCGCAATCCGATCTATCTGGGCGACTGGTTCATCCTGGCCGGCGTGTCGCTTCTGCTGGGCACGGTCTGGCCGCTCGTGTTCGCGCCCCTGATCTGGATCACGATTCGCTTCGGCGTGATCCGGCACGAAGAAGCCCATCTCGAAGCGAAATTCGGCGATGTCTACCGGGACTACACAACCCGCGTCAGGCGTTGGATCTAACCGCACCAGGAGTCTGTCATGAGTATTCTGAGCACCGTCACACCCGAATCCGCAACCGGCGAAGTCGCCGAAATCTATGCCCAGATCCAGAACGCGTGGGGGCATGTTCCCACCGCCATCCAGGTGTTCAGTGCCAACCCCTTCCTGCTGAAGCACCAGTGGGAGTATTACGGCAACGTCATGCAGCATCCCACGTTGTCCATGCCGCTGACAGCCTGTATCCGGATGCTGGTGTCGCAGGCCGGCCATTGCACCTATTGCATCGACATGAATGCCGGCATGCTGATCAATGTGGCCGGCTGGACGCCGGACCAGGTCGCGGCCACGCGTGCCGACTTCAACGACAGCCCGCTGAGTGCCGCGGAGAAGACGCTGCTGGGCCTGGTGCTGAAAATGACGCGCGATTCCAGCAGCGTGACGTCTGCCGACCTGCAGGCCGCGCGCGACGCCGGCTGGTCCGACAGCGATATCCTGGATGCGGCGAACCATGGGGCACGCATGGTGGCGGGCGACATCCTCATCAACGGCTTCAAGGTCGAGCGCGACTTCTGATCTGCCGAGCCGGGCCTGCCGCCCGGACTACAGCAAGACCCGGGCATGGCCGTTAACGATCGGTACGGACCATGCCCACAGGAGTCTTGCCATGAACATTACCCTGCATGACAAATCGCTGGAGATCCGTCTCACCGCGGCGGCGCAAAAGGCGCTCGCACGGCGCGACCGGCCGCTGGTGGCCGAGATGGAACTGCTGTTTTCCTGTCTGCTGCGCAAGCGTGTGTACTTTGGCGAATCGCCGGAGCAGTCTACCCCTGTCAACGATCGCCTCTCGGTGCGATTCAAGCCCATCATGACCCGGCGCTGCAGCGTGGCCGAAGGCGGCGCGGCGCCTCCATCCGAGCGGTTCCCGCTCGAAAATCCGCGTCCCTACGTGCCCAACTGGCTGGCGATCGACTACCGGCGGGGCCAGTGGGTCGGCGAATTCGGCTACGCCAGCTAACGGTTTTCCGCGGGCCTGCGGCGTCAGGTTGCGGAGACCGGCAGGAAACACCCTGGCCAGCGCCGGGCCCGTCACTTAAAGTTTGCGTGTCCCGGACCGATACCGTTGTCTCAATATGAACTGCATATGCGCGTGACGCTTTCCAGATGATGTTCCGGCCAGACGAACAACCGATTGTTTGGGCTACAACGGGCCCAAGGCATACCCAGGCCCGCCGGTATGAATAAGGTCGACGACGCTTCACCATCCGCCCACCTCGAATTGGCGCAATGCCACATCCGGGTATTCGTCGCGCTCCCCATCCTGATCGGCTGGTACCTGTTCTGGTATATGCAGGCACGCAGTACTGAGGCCAATACCGGCTTGGCAGGCTTGTGCGTGTTCTACGCCTTCGCGCTGGCGCATTGGGCCCACGTGAAACGCTATCCAGGCATCTATCCCCAGCGCCGGGTCGCGGCGATCGTGATGGACCAGCTGGGCTGCTTCATCGGAATGTTGCTTACCCGGGAACTGGGGACGGTCATCGTCTTCTTGAATCTCTGGATATCCCTGGGCAACGGAATCCGCTTCGGCGTGAAATGGATGGCCTTGTCCGCCACTCTCGCCACCACCGGCCTGATCGTCCTGAGCGTGGTGTCGGACTACTGGAGCCAGCGCCCCATCTGGATCATCAGCCTGGTATTGCTCAATGCGGCGATCCCGGCCTATGTGGCGAGTCTGATCCGCGGTTTTCACGACGGCCAGGCCAGGCTTGCCCAATACGCCGATCACATGGAGAGGATGGCCCTGAAGGATGGCCTGACCGGCTTGCCCAACCGTGCAGCACTGTTCGATGAATTCGAGAAGGCAAGCGCCCACGCCCGGCGTACGGGCTCGGCCATCGCCGTGCTCTACTTCGATCTGGACGGGTTCAAGCAGGTCAACGACAGGCTCGGGCATGCGCAGGGCGACATGCTGCTCAAGGAAGCGGCCAACTGCGCGAACGCCGTGCTGCGGGGCGAGGACGTTCTGGCCCGCCTGGGCGGGGATGAATTCGTCGTACTGCTGCGGGTCCATGATTCCGGCAAGCGGGCCCGCAGGGTCGCGGAGAGAATCCGGCAATCCATCGCCTCCATCGAGACGGTCGACGGCAATCCGGTCCATGTGACCGCCTCCGTCGGGATGGTGGTGGCGAGCGGCCTGGATGCGGATCGCCTGGGCGCCGAACGGATCCTTCACGAGGCCGACCTCAATATGTATGCGGCCAAGAAGGACGGCAAGAACCAGATCGTGCTGACTACGCTGTCGAGCGAAATCAGGCTGGCTGCCCGGCGGGCCTAAACCGGGTCTTCCTCCAGGCCGAAGAGCGTCCGCGCGTTGCGGGTGGTGGCTCGGGCTACCGTCTCGATATCCAGCCCGCGCAGTTCGGCCAGGGTTTGCGCGATGCGCGGCAGCTCGCCAGGCGCATTGCGTCCGCGTCCGATCCATGCCGGCGGGATGTCGGGACTGTCGGTTTCCAGCACGATGGCGTCGAGCGGCAGGTTGACCGCCAGTCGCCGCAGGTTGTTGGCGCGAGGCCAGGTGAAGGCGCCGCCGAAGCCGAGCTTGAACCCCAGCTTGATGAATTCGTCCGCCTGCTGCGGGCTGCCATTGAAGGCGTGTGCGATGCCGCCGCGTACTTTGATCCTGCGCAAGTGCTTCAGCAGTTCGTCGTTGGCCTTGCGGCAGTGCAGCAGCACGGGCAGGTCGTAGTCACGTGCGATTTTCAGCTGTTCGATATAGAAGAACTCCTGCGTCGCATAGTCGAGGCCCCTGACAAATAAATCGAGCCCGATTTCGCCGATTGCCACCGGGCGCCGCGCCTCGATTTGCGTACGCAGATCGGCCAGGTGTTCCGGGCGGTGGACGCCGATGTACATGGGATGCAGCCCCCATGCCGGCAGGCAGCCAGGATAGCGCGCGCTGACGGCGTCCACCGCGGCGAAGTTGTCGCGGCTGACGGCCGGAACGACCTGGATGCCGACCCCGGCAGCAACGGCGCGCGCATACTCGGCGTCGCGATCGGCGTCGAATTCGGCCGCATCGAGATGGCAATGGGTGTCAATGAAAAACGGCACCGTAACAGGTGCCGTTTTTGCGAAGCCGTTCACGTTCAGTCGTTGTTGGCGAAGCCCAGCAGGCTCAGCAGGCTGGTGAAGAGGTTGAAGATGGCGACGAACAGCGTGACGGTTGCCATGATGTAGTTGGTTTCGCCGCCATGGATGATGTTGCTGGTCTCGTACAGGATGAGACCGGACATCAGCAGCACGAACATTGCGGATACCGCCAGCGACAGACCGGGCAGGTGGAAGAAGATCGCCCCCAGGCCGGCGAGGAAGGCAACCAGGATGCCGACCATGAGGAAGCCGCCCATGAAGCTGAAGTCCTTGCGGGTGGTCATCACGTAGGCTGACAGGGCAAGGAAGATCGCCGCGGTGCCGCCCATCGCCATCATCACGACCTGCGCGCCGTTCGGCATGGCCAGATAGGCGCTGAGGATGGGGCCGAGCGTGTAACCCATGAAGCCGGTAAGGCCGAACACGAAGGCGATGCCGAGTCCGCTGTCGCGGAACTTGGTGGTGAGGAACAGCAGGCCGTAGTAGCCGACCAACGTGAGGATGATGCCGGGATGCGGCAGGTTCAGCGCCATCGCCGCGCCTGCGGTTGCCGCGGAAAACGCCAGCGTCATCGCCAGCAGCATGTAGGTGTTCTTGACGACCTTGCTGGTGGCCGATACTGCAGCAGACTGGCTGCGATCCAGGGTAGTGACTTGCGGGTTCATCTAAGCTCCTCTACGTATTTCGAAACAATGTACTCACTCTGAGTCGATCAGGCGGTACGAGTTCCCATGGACGGCCGGGACTTGGGTGCAGCATACCGCGATGCGGGACGGGTGACCACCCATATGCGAGCGGGCAGGGCTTCAAAAGGCGTCATTCGCCCGGTTTCGCAGGGCGTTGAAGCAGATTCATCAACTCGACCGGCATCGGGAAGACGATGGTATTGGTCCTGTCGCCGGCGATGTTGGCGAGCGTCTGAAGATAACGCAGCTGCATCGCCTGCGGCTTGCCGGCGAGGATCTCGGCGGCGGCCAGCAGCTTTTCCGAGGCCTGCAATTCGCCTTCGGCATGGATCACCTTGGCGCGCCGCTCGCGCTCGGCCTCGGCCTGCTTGGCGATCGCGCGCACCATCGACTCGTCGATGTCGACATGCTTGATCTCGACGTTGGACACCTTGATGCCCCAGGCGTCGGTCTGAGCGTCCAGCAGCTGCTGGAGATCCTGGTTGAGGCGTTCGCGCTCGGCCAGCATCTCGTCGAGCTCGTGCTTGCCCAGCACCGCGCGCAGCGTGGTCTGCGCCAGTTGGCTGGTGGCGTTGAGGAAATCCTCCACTTGCAGAATGGCCCTGGCCGGATCGATGACGCGGAAATACACCACCGCATTGACCTTGACCGAGACGTTGTCGCGCGAGATCACGTCCTGGCTGGGCACGTCGAACACGACGGTGCGCAGGTCCACCCGCACCATCTGCTGGATGCCGGGGAGGATGACCACCAGCCCCGGCCCTTTTACCTTCCAGAAGCGCCCAAGCATGAACACCACGCCGCGCTCGTATTCGCGCAGGATGCGCAGGCTGGCGATCAACAGCACTACGACGGCAATTACGAGGGTGAGGCCGCTGATTTCAAACATGCTCTTCTCCTTGCCAGGGTTCGACATCGAGTACCAGGTCGTGGCGTGCGCGCACCCGAATCGTGCTGCCGCGCGGGATGGGGGTCTTGCTGCGTACACGCCAGCGCTCGCTGTGTATGCGCGCCCAGCCTTCGTGTTCGAAGTCCTCCAGGGCGACCCCCGTCGCGCCTACCAGTTCCTCGGCGCCGGTCACCACCGGTCGCCGGCGCGCGCGCAGAGCCAGGCTTGCCACGAAGAAGCTGAACAGTGCGCTGGCCCCCGCCACCGGAACGATCAGCATCCATGGCAGTCCATAACCGGGCAGGTCGGTGTCGATCAGCATGACCGAACCAATGATGAAGGCAGCGATGCCGCCCAGTCCGAGTGCGCCGAAGCTGGGCACGAACGCCTCCGAAATCATCAGCACGATGCCCAGCAGCATCAGCGCCAGCCCCGCATAGCTGATCGGCATGACCTGCATTGCAAACAGCCCGAGCAGCAGACAGATGCCGCCGACCACGCCGGGGAACAGCATGCCGGGGCTGGCGAATTCGTAGATCAGCCCGTAGATGCCGAGCAGCATCAGGATGTAGGCAATACCGGGGTCGCCGATCACGGCCAGCAGGCGGCTGCGCCAGTCGGGCATGACGCGCTCGATCGTGGCGTGCATGGTGTCTAGGGTGACTGTCCGGTCGTTCAGCTTGATGCTGCGTCCGTTTAGTTGCCGCAGCAGGTCGTCCAGATCCGTTGCCACCACGTCGACTACCTTCAGCTTCAGCGCTTCCGACGCAGACAGGCTGACCGCTTCGCGCACGGCGCGCTCGGCCCACTCGGCATTGCGCCCGCGCAACTCGGCGAGGCTGCGGATGTAGGCCGCGGCATCATGCACCACCTTGCGCATCCTGGCATCGCCCGGCGGTGCGCCGGGTTTGTCGGATGTGGCGGGTTCGTTGCCGGCCGGCGCCAGCTCGAGCGGGGTCGCGGCACCCAGGTTGGTGCCGGGCGCCATCGCCGCGATGTGGCTGGCATAGAGGATATAGGTGCCTGCGCTGGCGGCGCGTGCCCCCTGGGGCGAGACATAGGTAGCCACGGGCACCGGCGAGGCGAGGATGGCCTTGATGATGTCGCGCATCGAGGTGTCCAGCCCGCCCGGCGTGTCCAGTTCGATCACGACCAGTTGAACCTGGTCTTTGATCGCCTTGTCCAGGCCGCGCACCAGGTAGTCCGCGCTGGCCGGGCTGATCGCACCCTGTATCGTCAACACCTGCACGCTGGTGGCATTGGCGGTAAAAGGCAGCAGAACTAGAAATATACACAGCGCGAAGCGCATCAGAGTGTGAAGCGGGTTCATCACCCCACTGTAGACGTAATCCTGAAAGTCGTTGGTGCGGGCCGGCGTCGCACAGCCGCGGATTGAAGAGGCGGGTAGGATTTATTACGGGCTATGTCACGGGAACCGCGTCGGGATGCCAGCCCAGTAGGAGATACAGCGCGGCAAATCCCAGCACATAGGCCACGGGCACATGCCAGCCCTCGCGCAGCCAGGTGAGCGTGTTTTTTGCCTCGGGATACAGATTCGACATCGCTACGCCCGCGCTGGATCCGAACCAGATCATGGAGCCGCCGAAGCCGACCGCGAAGGCCAGCAGCCCCCAGTCATAGCCGCCCTGGTACAGGGCCAGCGCGGTGAGCGGAATATTGTCGAATACGGCGGAGACGAAGCCGAGGCCGAAGGTCGTGTGCGCCGACGGCAGCGGTAGCGCCTTCACCGGCATCAGGCTGGCAGACAACACCAGCGCAATCAGGAACAGCGCACCCTTCACCGACTTGCTTACTTCGCCCCAGGGCGTCGGGCGGATGAAGCCGCCAAGTACGATCGCCGCCCACACGCCGGCGGCAGGGAAATCCAGCCCGATATTGGCGGCGATCGCACCGCCGATGATGAGCGCGACGATCACCAGCTGGCCCCAGTCCAGCTGCAGGTCCGTGGGCGGATTCTTCATGACGGGGTGGTAGCGCTGCTGCGCCTTGGCCGCGACGATACCTGAGAAGGTCACGGCCACGATGGACGCGATGAAGGCGTCCGCCACATGGATCGCCGGCACGCCCGCGATCCACATCATGGTCGTAGTGGTGTCGCCGACTACTGAGCCGGCGCCGCCGGCGTTGCTGGCGGCGACGATGCCCGCCAGATAGCCGACGCTGACCTTGTGCTTGTAGACATGCCCCGCCACCACGCCGCCGATGATGGCCGCTGCGATGTTGTCGAGGAAGGTAGAAATGACCGCCACGAGCACCAGCAGCACGAAGCCGCCCTTCCAGTCGTCCGGCAGGAAGCGCGGCAGCCAGTCCGGCACCCGGGACAGCTCGAAATGCCGTGCCAGGATGGCGAAGCCCAGCAGCAGCCCCAGCAGGTTCAGCACCAGCCTTTCCTCGTGCAGGAAGTGGGCGATCAGGTCCATGTCCTGCGCCACCAGCCCCTTGTAGAGCGTGATGGCGACGAGGCCGGCCACTGCGACCTCGAGGTTGCGCGTGTGAAAGATTGCCACCCCCAGCAGGGTGAAGGCGAACAGGAAGAATTCGACGGGAATGTTCAGCAGCGGCATGGCAAGGTCAGATACGGGCAGGGCGGGAATAATAAGCCTTCAGGAGGAAGGGCGGGGCGACGGTGGTGAGCGCGATGACGATCAGCAGGGCGGCGTAGGTCTCGGCGTCGAGGATGCCCTGGTTCAGGCCCAGTTGCGCGAAGATCAGGCCGACTTCGCCGCGCGGGATCATGGCCAGGCCGATGGCGATCTGGCGAAAGCGCGATTCGCGGATGAAGAACCCGGCGGCAAGCTTGCCGAGGAACGCCACTACGATCAGCGCGCCGCCCAGTTGCCAGACGCGGGGCGAGCTCCAGTCCACCGTGTTGAGGTTGAGCGATACGCCGACCATCACGAAAAACAGCGGGGCGAAGGTGTGGATCAGCGGCCGCATCTGTTCTTCCAGCCGGTGAGCCAGTTGCGGGCTGGGGGTGAACCAGCGGTCGAGCGCGGGCAGGCCGAAGCGGCTCATCACGTCGAAACGGAAGTGTTGCGACAGCGCGATGCCCGCGGCGAAGCCGCCCATGATGAGCGGCGCGCCGACCGCGTGTGCCAGCCAGGAAAACAGCAGGATCAGCGCCAGCGCCATGGTGATGAGTAGTCCCGGCGTGGCGGCGCACCGGTCGTAGTGGTCGATGAGGCCGCCCGCCAGCTTGGCGACCAGCGGAGAGAGCAGCATGAACAGCACGATGTAGAGCGCGACGGTGCCGGTGGCGGCGAGCGAGACTTCCTGCTGCACCGCGAACTGGTAGAGGAAGGCCAGCGCCAGCACGCCGAGAATATCGTCCAGCACCGCCGCACCGATGACGATCTGCGCCTCGTCCGAATGGCGTTTGCCGAGGTCGTCGAGCACCCGCACGGTAATGCCGATGCTGGTTGCGGTAAGGGTGCCGCCGATGAAGAGTGCCACCAGATTGTCGAGACCGAAGCCCCAGCGGCAGACGGCATAGCCGAGCGCGAAGGGCAGGACGAAGCCGATGATCGCCACCACGATGGGCTTGATGCCGGACTTGGCCAGGCGGAACAGGTCGGTATCCATGCCGACCTCGAACAGCAACAGGATGATGCCGATCTCTGCCAACAGCTTCATGGTGTCGTCGGGCGAGATCCAGCCCAGCAGCGATGGACCAATCAACAGACCGGCCAGCAGTTCTCCGATCACCGACGGGATGCCGTGGCGTCCTGCGATCTCGGAAAACAGCCGCGCGGCGATCAGGATGACGGCGAGATATAGGAAGAATTGGTGGAGTTCCATGGGGATATCCTGTCGGCTAAGGGTTACAACTGGCGCCAGGTTTGTTGTTGTGGGGACGCAGGGCGACGCGCAGCACATTTATCTTAACGTGCATGGCAGGTGAAGGGTGAATTGGGCTTGCACATGTAAATAATTTTGTGGAAATATAAAAAGACAGTTGCCTGCTGCCCGGTTTCTGGCCACGGGCGTCAGGCGACACGCGCATCATCCTGCAGCCCAGCCCGGTTTGCCGACAGCCGCGCCCCCGATCTTCCTTGCAGTTATCCGGTTCGAGTGTTCTCTGCCGATATGGCTGAATTCATCGATTTGGCCTGGGAAAAGAATACGTTGAAACACGACTGGAAAATTGTGGTGGCAGGCCGCCTGTTCACGTCCACCACCTTGGGCGATACGGTCTTGCTTTTCAAACTGGATTACACGATCTAGCCTGAAGAGTCTCCGGTTGGCGTGAGCGCCAACAAAAACTATTGTGCAATATGTTTTATATGGGTGTTCAACATGACGACGCCGAATGATGCGATTGCGCCCCACGCCGCGGTCCAGTCGGACAACCAGACTGTGATTGCCTTTGGCGAAACCCTGGTCGACCAGTTTCGCGACCGAAACGTGCTGGGCGGCGCGCCATTCAACGTGGCGTGTCATCTCGGCGCGCTGGGCGCGCATCCGGTTCTGGTGACGCGAGCCGGCAAGGACGCGCTGGGCGACCAGCTGTTGCAGGCGATGAGCGAACGCGGCCTCGATCTGCGCGGCGTGCAGCGCGATCCATCGCGTCCGACCGGACGCGTCAAGGTGACCGAAACTGCTCGCGGCCATGCGTTCGACATTCTGTCCGACCAGGCCTACGACCACATCCATGCCCGTCCGGCACGGATGGTAGGACTGTCCTTACATCCGCAGATGGTCTACTTCGGCACACTATCGCAGCGAGGCGATTCGCGTCGCGCGTTGCGCGAATTGCTCGACACGGTGGACGCGTGCGCATTTCTGGACGTCAATCTGCGCGATCCCTGGGTAGACGCCGATATCTTGCGCTGGTCGCTGCAGCACGCCCGTGTGGCCAAACTCAACGAGGACGAGTTGGATCGCATCGGCGATCTCTTCGCGCTCGACGGCGCCACGCCGCAGGCCCGGGCCGCCGTACTGCTGTCGGGCTTCGACCTGCAGCGGGTGGTGGTGACGCGCGGTTCGGCGGGCGCTTGGACGCTCGACGCGGCCGGGCGCATCGAATCGGTGGACGGGATGCCGCTGGATCAGATCGTCGACACCGTCGGGGCGGGTGATGGATTTTCCGCCGTGCTCATGTTGGGCATGCTGCGGGGTTGGTCACTGGCCGACCAGCTGGCGCGCGCCGATGCCTTCGCCCGCGCCTTGTGCGGCATACGTGGCGCGGTGCCGGCCTCGCAGGATTTCTACCGTCCGTTCATACGCGACTGGAAAATTCAAACGGAGGTGATGCGTGCGTGATCTGTATGTCCTGATGCTGAGCGTGCATGGGTTGATGCGCGGGCATGACCTGGAACTGGGGCGCGACGCCGATACCGGCGGCCAGACCCTGTACGTGATCGAGCTGGCGCGGGCGCTGGGGCGCCATCCCCGGATCGAACAGGTCGACGTGGTCACGCGCCTGGTCGACGATGCTGCGGTGTCGCCGGACTATGCCACGCCGGATGAAGCTCTGGGAGAGCGTGCGCGGCTGGTGCGACTGCCCTGCGGCCCGAGACGCTATCTGCGCAAGGAAAGCCTGTGGAACCACCTCGATCAGCTCGTCGACCGCACCCTCAGCTATCTGCGCCAGCAACCGCGACTGCCCGACGTCATCCACAGCCATTACGCCGACGCCGGCTACGTCGGCGTGCATCTGTCGCAGTTGCTGGGCGTCCCGCTGGTGCATACCGGACACTCGCTCGGGCGCTGCAAGCGCCAGCGCCTGCTCGACCATGGCCGCAAGGCGCAAGCGATCGACCGTCAGTTCAACTTCAGCCGCCGCATCACTGCGGAAGAGGAGGTGCTCGAACACGCCGCCCTGGTGGTCACCAGTACTACGCAGGAAAGCGGCGAGCAGTATGGGTTGTATGAAAACCACCAGCCGGCACGGATGGCAGTGATTCCGCCCGGCACCGATACGTCGCGTTTCGCACCGCCCGGCCGCGAGCCGATTCCCTCGCATGTGCCGGCGCTGGTCGACCGTTTCTTCACGCAGCCGAAGAAACCGCTCATCCTCGCCATCTGCCGGCCCGAAATGCGCAAGAACCTGCAGCGGCTGGTAGCGGCTTATGGCGAATCGCCCGAGTTGCGCGCCCGTGCCAATCTCGCCATCGTGGCCGGCAACCGTGACGACATCCGCAGCCTGGACGAGGCCCAGGCGGACGTGTTGCAGGATTTGCTGCTCGACGTCGACCGCTACGATCTTTGGGGCTGCGTGGCGTTGCCCAAGCGGCATCAGCCGGACGATATCCCCGCGCTTTACCGGTTGGCGGCACAACGCCGGGGTGTGTTCGTCAACCCGGCGTTGACCGAGCCCTTCGGCCTGACCCTGATCGAAGCGGCAGCGAGTGGCCTGCCGGTGGTCGCCACCCGAGACGGCGGCCCGTCCGACATCATTGCGCATTGCGAAAACGGCGTGCTGGTCGATCCCCTCGACAGTACGGACATCGCGCGCGGCCTGCTCGAAATGGTGTCGGATACCCGTACCTGGCAGCGCTATGCGCGGCGTGGCATCAGCGGCGTGGCCCGTCACTACACCTGGGATGCCCATGTCGAGAAATACCTCAAGGCGGTCGACCGGGTGATCCGCCGCAGCCGCAAACAGGTGCGGCGCGAACGCGCAGTTCACCGTCCGTCGGCCCGGCTCATGCCCTACGTGCGGCGCATGCTGGTGAGCGACATCGATAACACATTGCTGGGCGACCGTGCCGGCCTCGACGCCCTGATTCGCATACTCCGCACACAGCCGCGCGGCTTTGGTTTCGGCGTGGCGACCGGGCGTCACCTGTCGAGCGCGGTCGAGGTATTGCGGCAGTCGCGTGTCCCGCTGCCCGATGTGCTGATCACCGCGGTCGGCAGCGAAATCCATTACGGTCCCGAGATCCGCCCCGATAGCGGCTGGCGCCGCCACATCCAGCATCTGTGGCGGCGCGATGCCGTGGCTTCGCTGTTCACGGGCCTGCCTGGGCTGACACTGCAATCCGACGATCAGCAAAGCGATTTCAAACTGAGCTTCAACGCCGACCCGGACACGGCACCGACATTGCGCGAACTCAAGGCGCTGCTACGCCAGGCAGGGCTGCATGCCAACCTGATCCATTCGCACGACGTCTTCCTCGACGTGTTGCCGGTCCGCGCATCCAAGGGGCAGGCTATCCGCTATCTGGCCTATAAATGGGGATTGCCGCTGCGCGCCTTCCTGGTGGCGGGCGACTCCGGCAACGATCTGGAAATGCTGGTCGGGGACACGCAGGCCGTGGTGGTGTCCAACCACAGTTCCGAACTGGAAAAGCTGCGCGGGCTGGAACAGATCTATTTCGCCGAAACGCCCAGTGCATCCGGCATTCTCGAAGGCATGGCGCATTACGGGTTTGCCTGCAACCCGGCGCCGACTTTACAGCAGGAGGCGGCATGATCGACGCATTGAAAACCTGGACGACGGATCACCGCGATCCGGTGGATGCCTTCCTGCGCCGCTGCTTTGCCGAGAACCGCGTCCTGCTGCTGCAAAGCGACCTGTGCCACGTGCTCGACACCCTGGCGACGGAATCCGCCAGTTCGCTCGACGGCACGCCGCTGCAACAGGCCGTGCGCCATTTCCAGGAAGGCGTGTTCCAGCATCCCTGGGCCTATTTTGCCTTGCGCGAAGGGGCCGGGCGCTGGCGTTACCTGCGCATGCATCAGGAACAGCTGGTGCCGGAAAGCGTGTCGGTGAGCGAATTCCTCGCGTCCAAGGAACTGTTCGTGAAACCGCCGAACGACGGCGACAGCGTGCTGGAAATCGATTTTGAACCCTTTGGCCGCCATGTGCCGCGGCTGCAGGAAACGCGTTCGATCGGGCAGGGCGTGCTGCATCTCAACCGGCATCTGGCGAGCGCGATGTTCACCCGGCCCGAAGTGGGGCACGCCCGGATGCTGAATTTCCTGCGCATGCACTCGATCGACGGCCAGCAGCTGATGCTGGCGCCCCACCTCGGCGACGTGGCTGCCTTGCGTGCTGCCTTGCGTGCTGCCTTGCAACAGCTCGAAGCGCGCGACCCCGACACGCCGTGGACCGATCTGGCGGCCGTGCTCGGCCGTCTGGGATTCGAACCGGGCTGGGGCGCCACGGCGGCGCGGACGAGCGAAACCATGGGCCTGCTGGTCGACATTCTGGAGGCCCCATCGCCCACCGCGCTGGAAGCATTTCTGGCGCGCATCCCGATGATCTCGCGTCTGCTGATCCTGTCGCCGCATGGCTACTTTGGCCAGGACAACGTGCTGGGACGCCCCGACACCGGCGGCCAGGTGGTCTACATCCTCGACCAGGTGCGCGCGCTCGAACACGAGATGCGCGACCGCATGGCGATCCAGGGCGTGCAGGTCGATCCGAAGATCGTCGTCGTGACCCGTCTGATTCCCGAATCGGACGGCACCACCTGCAACATGCCGCTGGAAAAGATCCAGGGCACGGACCATGCCTGGATCGTGCGGGTACCGTTCCATCATCCCAACGGCGAGATCGTGCGGCAATGGGTGTCGCGCTTCGAAATCTGGCCGTACCTGGAAGCCTTTTCGATCCATGTCGAACGCGAAGCGCTCGCGCAGCTCGGCGGACGCCCGGATCTCATCATCGGCAACTACTCCGACGGCAACCTGGTCGCCAGCCTGCTGTCGGAGCGCCTCGGCGTGACCCAATGCAATATCGCCCATGCGCTGGAACAGACCAAGTACCTGCACTCGGCGCTGTACTGGGAAGCCAACGACGCGGCCTATCACTTTGCCTGCCAGTACACGGCGGACCTGATCGGCATGAATCACGCCGACTTCATCATCACCAGCACCTACCAGGAAATTGCCGGCACGGCGCACAGCATCGGGCAGTACGAAAGCTATCGCGCGTATACCCTGCCGGGGCTGTACCGCGTGGTCAACGGCATCGACCTGTTTGATCCCAAGTTCAACATCGTGTCGCCGGGTGCCGATGCCGACATCTATTTCCCTTACACCGACACGTCGCGGCGCCTGCATTCGCTGATGCCCGAGATCGAGCGCCTGCTCTATGCATCCGACCCCGGGGTGCCGTATCGTGGCCAGTTCGCCGACCCCGACAAGCCCCTGATCTTCACCATGGCGCGGCTCGATCGCATCAAGAACCTGACCGGGCTGACCGAGTGGTTCGGCGCCTGCGAGCGCCTGGCCGAAGCCGCCAATCTGGTGGTGGTCGGCGGCTACATCGATGCGGCAGCCTCGACCGACGAGGAGGAGAAGGCCGAGATCGCGCGCATGCATGCGCTGATGGACCAGTACCGGCTGGATGGCCGGATGCGCTGGCTGGGCACCCGCCTCGACAAGAACCTGGCTGGCGAACTCTATCGCCATGTCGCCGACCGGCGCGGCGTATTCGTCCAGCCCGCATTGTTCGAAGCCTTCGGCCTCACCCTGATCGAGGCGATGGCCTCCGGCCTGCCAGTATTCGCCACGCGCTACGGCGGGCCGCTCGAGATCATCCAGCACGGCGTGTCGGGTTTCCATATCGACCCCAACGAGGGCGCGGCCGCTGCGGAGGCGATCGCCGATTTTCTGCAGCAATGTGCGGCCGATCCGACGCGCTGGCAGCGTATTTCAACCGGTTCCCTGGCGCGCGTGGCCGCCCGCTACACCTGGCAGTTGTACGCCGAACGCATGATGACGCTGTCGCGCATCTACGGTTTCTGGAAATTCGTCAGCAATCTGGAACGCGGGGAAGTCAGCCGCTATCTGCAACTGTTCCGCCATCTGCAGTTTCGGCCGTTGGCGCGCGCAGTAGGAAAGAACTGAATTTCATGCCCACGGATTATCTGAGTACGGCAGTAGGCTATCTCGGGGAATGGCGCGAACTGGTCGTGACCGCCCTGCATGTCCTCCTTATCCTGGGGCTGTCATGGCTGGTCTTGTGCGTTGCGCGCAAGGCCGTGGCGCGGTTGCGACGGCACATGCAGCACGATGTCGACGACCCCGAGCGGATCAAGCGGCTCAATACGCTGGAGCAGGTGTTTCGCTACATCATCCTGGTGGTCGTCACCCTGGTCGCCGCCATGCTGGTCCTGAGCGAGGTCGGCATCTCGATCGCGCCCATCCTGGCCGCCGCCGGCGTGCTGGGCATCGCCATCGGCTTTGGCGCGCAAAGCCTGGTCAAGGATTATTTCACCGGCCTGTTCCTGCTGCTGGAAAACCAGATACGCCAGGGCGACGTGGTGGAAGTGGCCGGCAAGGGCGGGCTGGTCGAGGAGATGACCCTGCGCTACATCCGCCTGCGCGATTACGAGGGCAGCGTGCACTACATCCCGAATGGCCACGTCGATACCGTGACCAACCGCAGCCGCGGGTTCGCCTATGCCGTTATCGACGTCGGCGTCGCCTACCGCGAGAATGTCGACGAGGTTTATGACCTGATGCGCAAGGTGGCGGCCGGCTTGCGCGCCGATCCGATACTGGGCGGCAAGATTGTCGACGACCTTGAAATTGCCGGTGTCGACCAATGGGGGGATTCGGCCGTCGTGATCCGCTGCCGCTTCAAGGTGATGCCGCTGGAGCAGTGGGGCGTGCGGCGCGAATTCCTGTACCGGCTGAAAAAGGCGTTCGACGCTGCGGGTGTCGAGATTCCTTTCCCGCATCTCACCGTGTATGCCGGACAGAACAAGGACGGCAGTGCGCCGCCGCTGCGTCTGCTGCAGGAAGTGTCGGAGGCAACGTCCTGAGGCGAAACGGGCCGCCGTGTGGTTTTGCCTAGCCGGTATGGCCTGCAATCAGCACGTCGCTGCTGGAATGCGCCAGCACGTGTTTGGTGACATTGCCGAGCAGCAGTTCCTCCATCACCGATTGCCCATGTTTGCCCATCACGATCAGGTCGGCATCCATCGTCTGCTCGTGTTCCAGAATGCGTAGCGTGGCGGTGCCGTGCACGAATTGACGTGTCAGCTGCCGGGCTGGCACCCGCAGCGTACCGATGAAAGCCTCCATCGCTTTCTGCGCGGTGTCGCGCGCCTGAATCCGGTATTCATGAATCTGCTGGTCATCGATTCCGGCGAACTGGAATGTGCTCTCCCATTCCGCCTCGAACGCATGCAGCAGCACGATGTCGGCGTCGGGCAGCCAGGCGTGGGCGACATGGATGGCAGCGGCAGCGTGATCGGAAAAATCGACAGGCGCAAGGATGCGCCGATAAGGCGCCAGCGGGCGCCGCTTGACTGCCAGCAACGGGTGGCGGGATTTGCGCAGGACGCGTTCGGTAGTGGAGCCGAGCAGCATCTCCACCACGAAATGTGTGCCCCGTGCGCCCATCACCAGCAGGTCGGCCTGGCGCGTCTCGACGAGGTCGACCAGGGCGGCGGGCGCGGAACCCTGTGCCACGACGGTGTCGATGCTGCAGGCAGGGTGCGCCGCCAGATGGGTTGCCAGTTCGTCCAGGGTTTTCCCCGCCTGGGCGAACAGCTGCGTTTCGAGGGTGACGGCTTCGCCGGGCAGCATTCGGCGCAGCGCGTCGAGCGCCGATCCGTTGACGATATGCGCGAGGATGAGACCGGCACCGGGATGCGTTTGCACAAGCTGTGCGGCACGTTCCAGCGCATGGCGTGCGGGGGCGGAAAAGTCGGTGGGGCCAGCAGGGTACGGGCCTGGGTCATGGCGACTCCTTGGTAGGAAACGGTTTGTGATGGAAGCAATGCAGGCCGTGCAAGCAAGGTATCGGGGCCGGTCGTATGATCTTCGAGGCAAGCCGTTCCGCAAGCGTGAATCCTTCCTTCGCTTCCGGCAATGGTAGCCCATATTGCGCGGTGTGTCGGGCGATGCCCGATGTATCGACGATGGCAGGTAACCTGCATGTTACCCTTCGGCTGTAAGCGTCCTATGTCCTGCCGATTCGGTAGCAGGTATGTTGCGGCACGGGATATCCGGTATTGCCACGGCCCGTTACCGCTAGGCAATCGGAGTATTCGTTTCGAGGTGTCGCCAGACTCGAGGCTGCATCAAAAACGCTATGCAGAAAATCGCATTCATCTGGGCTTCGCTGTTCGCCTGTCTCGCCGTGATCGACGTGGCGGGCGTCTGGCTTTCGCGCTATGGCGACATCATCGCCGAGCAGAGCGGGCTCAGCCGCGGCTGGGTGGGCCTGACCCAGCTGGCCACGGTCACTTCGCTGCCGAAACTGGTGACCGGCCTGTCTTCGGTTGCGGCGGTGGCAGCAGGCATCTGGCTGCCGTTCATCGCGAAGGATCTGGCTGCGGCCATGGCCTGGGAACAGCGTTTCGTGGGGACGCTGTTCGTTGCGGTCATCACCTCCGCGCCCGAGGTCGTGGTCGCGGTCGCTGCGTTACGCATCGGTGCGATCGATCTGGCCTGCCTGCCAGGCTCGCTGCTGGCCGATGTATCCCTCACCCACGCCGCCTCGGCCTTCTCCGCCATGATGGTGAGCGGACTGGCCGGGGTCGGGCTGGTGTTGCGGCCCGCCTCGCGCGTGTTCCACGCGGTCAGCTGGATCAGCCTGCTGTTGCTGGCCATTTATCTGTTGAACACGCTCTTCCTCTATTTGCATGGCGACTGATCGCAGCAAACCGGTCCGGCACTGGCATTGCCTCGACAGCAAGGCTGTCGCCGCACATCTCGACAGCGACCTTGACACAGGATTGACTCCCGAAGCCGCCGCATCGCGGCTTGGCCTGGTAGGCCCCAACACCCTGCACGAGACCGGCCGCCGCCATCCGCTTGCCATGCTGGCGTCGCAGTTCACCGATTTCATGATTTTGGTGCTGATTGCCGCCGCGGTCATCGCCGGCGTCATCGGCGAGCCGCAGGATGCTATCGCTATCGTAGTCATCGTGTTCCTCAACGGCATCATCGGCTTCGTCCAGGAATACCGCGCCGAACGTGCCATGGCAGCGCTGAAGAAAATGGCCAGTCCGCAGGCTCGCGTGATCCGCGATGGGCGCCCTGCGCTGATTGATGCGACGGAACTGGTGCCCGGCGATCTGGTGGAACTGGAGGCCGGCAACATCCTGCCTGCCGACCTGCGCCTGACCGAATTGGCCTCGTTCAAGGTCGACGAGTCCGCGCTCACCGGCGAGTCGCAGCCGGTCGACAAACGACTCGTACCGCTGCATGAAACCGGGCTGCCGCTCGGCGATCGCCTCAATCTGGGGTACAAGGGCACGATCGCCACCTACGGCCGCGCCCGCGGTCTGGTGGTGGCCACCGGCATGCAGACCGAACTGGGGAAAATCGCCGCGTTGTTGTCTGGCGAATCCGGCAAGACGCCGCTGCAAAAACGCCTGGCACGTTTCGGCCAGCATCTGGCATGGGTGGTGCTGGCGATCTGCGCCATCATCTTCGTGGCCGGCTGGCTGCGCGGCGAAGCGCCGCTGACGATGCTGCTCACAGCCGTCAGCCTGGCGGTTGCCGCCATTCCGGAGGCGCTGCCGGCTGTGGTCACCATTTCGCTCGCGCTGGGGGCGGCGCGCATGGTCCGGCAGAACGCGCTGATCCGCCGGCTTCCCGCGGTGGAGACGCTCGGCTCGGTCACCTACATCTGCTCCGACAAGACCGGCACGCTGACGCAGAACCGTATGCAGGTCGATTGCATATGGGCCGCCGATGAAACCCGTCCTGGCCTGCTAGGTGACGACGCTGCACCCTGGCGCGAACTGGGCCTTGCGATGGCCCTGTGCAACGATGCCGTGGACGATGCCGACGGAAAGCTGAGCGGCGACCCCACCGAGACAGCGCTGCTCGAAGCCGCGCAGGCGGCTGGATTCAACCCTGGCGAGTTGCAGAGAACCTGGCCGCGACTGGCCGAGCTTCCCTTCGATTCCGAGCGCGCGCGCATGAGCACGCTGCATCGCGAGGGCGATACCGTACTCATGCTGGTGAAGGGCGCGCCCGAGCGCGTGCTGGCGCTGTGCGGCGATCAGCTGGGCGGAAACGGAACGACGGCCCTTGATCGGATCGCGCTGCACAACGAAGCCGAACAACTGGCTGCGCAGGGCCTGCGCGTACTGGCCTTCGCCCTGAAACGGCTGCCGCGCGTGCCGGATGCGCTCGACGCGGCCACGCTGGAAACCGATCTCACTTTCATCGGACTGGCCGGCCTGATCGACCCGCCGCGACCGGAAGCGGCCGATGCGGTGGCCGCCTGCAAGGCCGCGGGCATCATCCCGGTGATGATCACCGGCGACCATCCGGCCACCGCACGCGCCATTGCAAGCAGGCTCGGCATCGTCGGCGACGGTGGCAAGGTGCTCACCGGCAGCAAGCTGGCGCAGTTGTCGCTGGCGGAATTCGAGCGCGAGGTGGAATCGGTGCGGGTCTACGCGCGCATCAATCCGGAACAGAAGATCAAGATCGTGCAGGCGTTGCAGGACAAGGGCGAGTTCGTCGCCATGACCGGCGATGGCGTCAATGACGCACCGGCGCTCAAGCAGGCCGACATCGGCGTCGCCATGGGCAAGGGCGGCACCGACGTGGCGCGCGAGGCGGCCCACATGACGCTGCTGGACGACAACTTCGCCACCATCGTCCATGCGGTGAGCGAAGGGCGTCGCATCTTCGACAACATCCGCAAGTTCGTCAAATACACCATGACGAGCAACTCGGGCGAGATCTGGACCATCTTCCTCGCGCCCTTCCTCGGCCTGCCGATTCCGCTGCTGCCGATCCACATCCTGTGGATCAACCTCGTCACCGACGGCCTGCCGGGGCTGGCGCTCGCCAACGAGCGCGCCGAGCGCAACGTCATGCAACGGCCGCCGCGCCCGCCGAAGGAAAGCATCTTCGCGCATGGCATGTGGCAGCACATCCTGTGGGTGGGCCTGCTGATGGGCGGTGTGTCGCTGCTGACACAGGCGTGGGCGATCCATGTCGGCACGGCGCACTGGCAGAGCATGGTGTTCACCGTGCTCACGCTGTCGCAGTTGGGCCATGTGCTGGCGATCCGGTCCGAGCGCGAATCGCTGTTTACCCAAGGCGTCCTGTCCAACGCGGCGCTGACCGGTGCCCTGCTGCTGACGCTCGCCCTGCAGATGGCCGTGCTCTATGTGCCCTGGCTCAATCCCATCTTCAAGACCGAGCCGCTGGGCCTGGGCGAGCTGGCCGCGTGCCTGGCCCTGTCATCGGTGGTGTTCGTCGGAGTGGAGATCGAGAAGGCGCTGGTGCGGCGTGGCTGGTTGTACGTCAGCCCGTAATCCAGGGCTCAGAGTTCCGACAAGGGCTTTTGCGCGTATTGCGTGTTGACTTCGCCCATGTGCGCGATCAGCGTTGCCAGATCCTGATTGAGGCGGGACAAGGCTTCATCCGGCAACTGTCCCAGGGCGTGCGTCAGGATGCCGGTCAGCGGCTGCGGCGCCTTCCCCAGCGCTTTTTCCCCGGCATCGGTGAGATACAGGCGCACTACGCGCTGGTCCACACTATTGCGTTCGCGCCGGATCAATCCTGATTTCTCGATCTTGTCGAGCAGATTGCTGGCAGTAGAAGCATGGATCGACAAGGTCTGCGCCAGTTCGGACACCTTCATGCCGGGCGTCTGGCGCAGCGCGGCCATGGCCCATATCTGTGCTCCGCTGACGCCGCAGGCTTTTTCAACCGCCTGGAAATGCTGGCGCACGGCGCCGAAAATCACGCGGAACTGGCGCAGGGCTTCCCTGGCGGCGAGGGCGTTGGGGTTCAAGATACGATCTCCGGGTACGGAAAAATGATAATCATGGCAGGAATGTCAGGCGGCCGTATCCATGACCTGCGTCCATAAGGCGTTGACCGCATTGCGTACGCTTTCCAGTGCCTGGGGCGGCACGCGGGCGTATTCCGCCCCGCTGAGCTTGATCACATGCTGCTGGCGGCGCAATTCACGGTAGGCGTCGGCGGCGGCCTGGGCAAGGTCGGAGGGGAGCAGGCCGGCCGTTCCCGCACGCTGCAGCAACGCGATATTGCCGACGTTGTCGGCGAGCTCGGGGTGGCCGGCGCAATGCCGCAGCACCAGATACTGCACGCAGAATTCGACGTCGACGATGCCGCCGCGGTCGTGCTTGAGGTCGAACAGGTCGGTGTCGTTGACGTGGCCGGCGCGCATTTTCTCGCGCATGGACAGCACGTCCTCGCGCAGTTTGGCGGCATCGCGCGGGGCGCTCAGCACTTCGCGGCGCAGGGCCTCGAAGCTTGCGCCGATCGCCGCGTCGCCGCACACGAAACGGGCGCGCGTCAGCGCCTGGTGTTCCCACACCCAGGCGTGGTGCAACTGGTAGTCGCGGAAGGCCTCGGTCGAGCTGACCAGCAGGCCGGAGGCGCCGTCCGGGCGCAGGCGCAGGTCGGTTTCATACAGCATCCCGGTCGAAGTGAGCGTGCCGAGCCAGGTGTTGATGCGTTGCGCCAGCCGCGCGTAGATTTCCTGCGCGCGTTCGTCGGCGTCGTCATAGAGGAACACCAGGTCGAGGTCGGAGGCGTAGCCGAGTTCCTTGCCGCCGAGCTTGCCGTAGCCGACGATGGCGAAGCGCGGCGTGTCGCGGTGGCGCGTCTTCAGGCCGGCCCAGCAGCGTGCCAGGGTTTCGTTCAACAGTGTGTCGGCAAGATAGGAGAGGTGGTCGGACAGGGCTTCCAGCGTCAACCGTCCCGCCACATCCTGCGCAAGCAAGTGCAGCGTCTGCACCTGCTTGAAGCGGCGCAGCGCATCCATCTGCGCCTCGGTGTCGCCAGGGTGGGCATCCAGTTCCTCGTGCAGCTGGGCGGCGAGCTGCGTCCAGTCGGGCGTACTCATCAGGTGTTGCGGCGCGATCAGTTCGTCCAGCAGTTGCGGCTGCCGTGTGATCATCTGCGCGGCCCATGGGCTTGCCGCCAGCAGGCGTACCAGTTGGCGCAGCGCTGCGGGATATTCGGCCAGCAGCGCGAGATAGGTGGCGCGCCGGGAAACGGACTGGATGAGCGCGGCGAAGCGCTCCAGCGTGACCGCCGGGTCGGTCTGGCCGCCGATGACTTCGAGCGCAGGCGGCAGCAGTGCGTTGAGCCGGAGCTGCGTCGATTCGGGGAGGCGTGCGCCATGCTGACGCAAGGCGTCGAGCGTCGCCAGTACGCGCGGCGGGTCGTCATAGCCGGCGTTTTCCAGCAGCGCCTGGGTGGCGTCGGCGTCTGCGGTTCCACAGCACACGGCGGTCAGTGGATGGCTGTTCTGGTCGGTCTGCGGCGCGGCGAACACCTGCTCGAAATGGCGCGTGACTTTATTCCGATGGCGGTCGAGCGCTGTCAGCAGGGCTGCGTAATCGACAAAACCCATCGCTTCGGCGAGCATCGCCTGCGATTCGGCGTCGTCCGGCAACAGCTGGGTCTGCGCGTCGTCCAGGTACTGGATGCGGTGTTCCAGCCGGCGCAGGAAATCGTAGGCGGCGGCGAGTTCCTGCTGCGCGTCGGCAGTCATGAGGCCGGTTTTCACCAGCGCGTCCAGCACCACCAATGTCGGTTGCTGCTGCAGGGCGGCGATCTGGCCGCCGCGGATGAGCTGGAACACCTGCGCGGTGAATTCGATCTCGCGGATGCCGCCTGGCCCCAGCTTGACGTTGTGCGCCATCTCGCGGCGCGCGACTTCGCGGCGGATCTGCACGTGCAGGTCGCGGATCGCGGCGAAGGCGCCGAAATCGAGATATTTGCGGAACACGAAGGGGCGCACGATCTGCATCAGTTCGCCGTGTCGGGTCCCGGTGAGCGGACGCGCCTTGATCCAGGCGTAGCGTTCCCACGGCCGTCCCTGCGCGACCAGATAGTCCTCCAGCATCGCGTACCCCATCGCGAAGGGGCCGGATTCACCCCACGGGCGCAGCCGCAGGTCGACGCGGAAGACGTAGCCGTCAGCGGTGTTCTCCCCCAGCGCAGCGGCGAGCTTGCGCCCCAGGCGGATGAAGAATTCGTGGTTGGAAAGCGGACGGATCGAGGCGGACGGATCGTCGGCCGCCGTCTCGCCTTCCTCGGGATAGAGGTAGATGAGGTCGATGTCCGACGACACGTTGAGTTCGCCGCCGCCGAGCTTGCCCATGCCGACCACGACCATCCGCTGTGGCGAACCGTTTTCGTCGCGCGGCTCGCCGTGGCGCGCGGCCAGTTCGGCGTGATGGAAGTTGAGCGCGGCGGCAATGCAAACCTCGGCCAGCGTACTGTAGGTGGCCATCACCTCGGCCAGATCGGCTTGACCCGCCAGATCGCGCGCGGTGACGATCAGCCATACCCGCTGGCGCAATTGCCGCACGCGCTGGTGCAGGGCGGCCTCGTCGGTACAGGCGGGCTCGGCGAGAAAGGCCTGCATGGCCGCCCGGCCGAAGGCCTGGCCCAGCTGGCCGGCCGCGGTTTCTGCCAGGTTCGGTTGCGCCGTCATCAGGCGACGGCCATAACGTGAACAGCGGGCAACGCGTTCAAGTGCGGGATGGCTCATGGCTTGGATTAGAATCTGGGGTTATCGCAACACTTTATCAGTGGAGAGACTGTATGGCAGCCATCGAGTCGATTTTGACCGAAACCCGTGTTTTCCCGCCAGCGGATGCGTTCGTCAAGCAGGCGAATATATCCGGCATGGCCGCCTACGAGGCGTTGTGCCGCCAGGCAGAAACCGACTACGAGGGGTTCTGGGCCGATCTGGCGCGCCAGCATATTGCCTGGAAAACGCCGTTCACCCACGTGCTCGACGAATCGAAGGCACCGTTCTACAAATGGTTCGACGACGGCGAACTGAACGTGTCCTACAACTGCCTCGATCGCCATCTGGCGACCCGAGGCGGCAAGACTGCGTTGATTTTCGAGGCCGACGACGGCAGCGTGACGAAGGTCACCTACACAGAGCTGCATGCCCGTGTGTGCCAGTTCGCCAACGGCCTGAAGTCGCTCGGCGTGGAAAAGGGCGACCGTGTGATCGTCTACATGCCGATGAGCATCGAAGCGGTGGTGGCGATGCAGGCGTGCGCGCGCATCGGGGCGATCCATTCGGTGGTGTTCGGCGGCTTTTCCGCCAAGAGCCTGTTCGAGCGCATCGAGGACGCCAAGGCCAAGCTGATCGTGACTGCCGACGAATCGCTGCGCGGCGGCAAGGCCGTGCCGCTGAAGCGTGCGGTCGACGAGGCGCTGGCGATGGGCGACACTTCCTGCGTCGAGCGCGTGGTGGTGTATCGCCGTTCCGGCGGCGCAGTCAACTGGGGCACGCGCGACCTGTGGTGGCATGAACTGGCCCAGACCCAGGCCGAGACCTGCGAGCCGGTGTGGGTGTCGGCCGAGCATCCGCTGTTCATCCTCTATACCTCCGGCTCGACCGGCAAGCCCAAGGGCGTGCAGCATTCCACCGGCGGCTATCTGCTTGGCGGCATCCTGTCGATGCTGTGGGTGTTCGACGCCAAGCCAGAAAACGACGTCTACTGGTGCACTGCAGACGTCGGCTGGATCACCGGCCACACCTACGTCGCCTACGGCCCGCTGGCACTGGGCATGACCGAAGTGATCTTCGAGGGTATTCCCACCTTCCCGCATGCCGGGCGCTTCTGGGAGACCGTCGCCAAGCACAAGGTCACCACTTTCTACACCGCGCCCACCGCGATCCGCAGCCTGATCAAGCTCGGGTCCGACCTGCCGGCACAGTACGATCTCTCTTCGCTGCGCCTGCTGGGAACGGTTGGCGAGCCGATCAACCCGGAAGCCTGGATGTGGTACCACCAGGTCATCGGCGGCGGCCGCTGCCCCATCGTCGACACCTGGTGGCAGACCGAGACCGGCTCCCATATGATTTCGCCGTTGCCCGGCGCGGTGCCGACCAAGCCGGGTTCCTGCACCCTGCCGCTGCCCGGCATCATGGCCGCGATCACCGACGAACACGGCCATCCGGTCGGGAAAGGGCAGGGCGGCTACCTGGTGATCCAGCGCCCCTTCCCGTCGCAGCTGCGCACCCTATGGGGCGATCCGGACCGCTTCGTCAAGACCTATTTCCCGGAGGAACTCGGCGGCAAGACCTATCTTGCCGGCGACTCGGCGCACCGCGACGCCAACGGCTATTTCTGGATCATGGGCCGCATCGACGACGTGCTGAACGTGTCCGGGCACCGTCTCGGTACCATGGAAATCGAATCCGCGCTGGTCTCCAATCTGCGCGTCGCCGAGGCTGCCGTGGTGGGGCGCCCGCACGACATCAAGGGCGAAGCGGTGGTGGCGTATGTGGTGTTGAAGGGCACGCGGCCGGTCGGTGAGGAAGCGAAGAAGATTGCCGCCGAACTGCGCGACTGGGTGGGCAAGGAAATCGGCCCGATCGCCAAGCCCGACGAAATCCGCTTCGGCGACAACCTGCCCAAGACCAGTTCCGGCAAGATCATGCGCCGCCTGCTGCGTGCGATCGCCAAGGGCGAGGAAATCACCCAGGACGTCTCCACCCTGGAGAACCCGGCGATCCTGGATCAGCTGAAGGAAGCGGTCAGGTAGACGGGCGCCGGCCACCGCGTCGGCAGGGCCGGCCGGTTGCAGTCGCACAGCCTTGGCCTATTTTTTAATTAAGGATTTGTCCATTCGATTAACCTGAAAGGAATGTCATGTCGCACTATCATGCAGTTGTCTGGCTCGATCACAACGAGGCGCGTGTCATGCACGTCAGCCCGGACGATGTCGAGAAATCGGTGATCCATCCCGTCAACCCGCCGCGCCATCTGCAGCGCAAGCGTGGCTCGGTCAGCGGCAGCCGCCAGCCCGAGGACCAGCAGTACTACCACGATGTCGTGGAGGCCTTGAGCGGCGCCGCGGAAATCCTGATCGTCGGGCCGGGGCATGCCAAGCTCGAACTCATCAAGCACATCCATGCGCACGATCATGACGTCGTGCAAAAAGTTGTGGGAGTCGAAACCGTCGATCATCCCGGCGATGGCCAACTCGTGGCCTTTGCCCGCAAGTACTTTGTGGCAAAAGACAGGATGCTGTCGCAATAAGGCTGTCGGAAAGCTGTTTACTGCACCGTTACCGGGCCCCCGAAAGGGGGCTTCGTCGTTCATGGGCCAGGCTGTGGGTGACTGTTTTTCTCAACCGGCTGATAAATAGGGGAATTATTTTAGGCGCTCGTCCTAAAGTCTGCCGATATTTCGTCGTTACTGTAGATAAGTCGTACAAGGGCAAACCCGTCGCGAGGCGGGGACGCAAAGCCTCCGGTCTGGTTCGGGCTGCATCCGGGTCAAGATAGCGGGGCTGCCAGATTTCAAGTTGATGGCATGCGGCGTTGCCCGATTCAGGTGCAGTGTTGAACCAGGAGGTCCTATGTCGCATCAATGCCCGTTCCCCGTCCGCTCCACCGACAATCGCCGTTGCTACCGAACAGGCAGTGCACCGGGATTCGTCCTGTGCCTGGCTGTGGCGGCCGCCCTCTCATGCTATGCCGGATTCAGCCATGCCGCGCCGATCCACGCACTCCAGGCGGGGGGTTCCGGCGCCGTACTCGCCCTCGGCCATCCGGCCGGCCCGATCGCCGGAGGCTGACCGGGCCATACGCTTTGCTCTGCAGAAGCCAGCGCCCTTCGGGGCGCTTTTTTATGGCCGGTCTGCCGTGCGCGCGAGCGCCGTCGTGGTCTTCACCAGTTCCACCACCAGCGTGTGCAGTCGTGCAGGCGATTTCAGCGCCCCGTTCTCAGGGTCGAATGCGGCGTCGGCGTGGGCCAGCGAGAACTGGCCGGGCAGCACCAGCACGCCCAGTGTATTGAGGACCTGGCGCAGGTGCGGCAGCATGCGCATGCCGCCGAAGGTGCCGGGCGTGGCAGCAAGGATGGCGGCGACCTTGTTCTGGTAGGGCACCAGGCCCGATTCGCCCTGCCATTCGCGCGACACCCAGTCGAGCGTGTTTTTCAGCAGCGGCGGCATCGAGCTGTTGTATTCCGGGCTGGCGATCAGCAGGGCATCGTGTTCCTTGAACAAGGCCTTCAAGCGCTGTGCATTGTCTGGCAGGCCGTCGCGTTCCTCAAGGTCGCCGTTATAGAGCGGCAGCGGATAATCGGCCAGGTCGATCAGGGTGACGTCGCCGCCCGCGGCACGGGTCGCGTCCACCGCAACCCGGATGAGTTTCCGGTTCCAGGACTCGCGGCGGATGCTGCCGGAAAAAGCGAGAATCTTGGGCATGACATGTCCTTGCATCAAAAAGTGAGTGATTGTATCGGGGCCGGCCAGGTGGTCGAAGCCCCGAGGGGGTCAGGGAAGATCGAAGCTGATCAGTTCGCTGGGTTCCAGCGCCTCGATGTCGACCGCGGATTCGAAGCGGATCGCCACCGCATCCCCGGCTTCCAGCGGATAACCCTGCACCTTGACCCGACCGGTTGCGATATGCAGCCAGGCTTGCCGCCCCGCCGCCACATTCAAGGTGACGCGATCGCCCGTCGCCAGCCGGCCTGCATGAAGGGCAGCGTCCTGATGGATCGTCACCGAGCCGTCGCGGCCATCGTTCGAGGCGATCAGGCGGAGCTGGCCCTGCAGGCTTTCGGGGGCAAAGGCGATCTGTTCGTAGCCCGGCTCCAGGCCGTAGGCGTCCGGCTCGATCCAGATTTGCAGCAGATGCACCGGTTCGCTGGCCGACGCGTTGTATTCGCTGTGGGCGATGCCGTGTCCGGCGCGCATGCGCTGCAATTCGCCGGGGCGGATCACGCCGCCGTTGCCGAGCGAGTCCTTGTGTTCGAGTGCGCCCGCCAAGACCCAGGTGACGATTTCCATGTCCTGGTGGCTGTGCGTCGGGAAACCCGCGCCGGGCGCGATGCGGTCGTCGTTGATCACGCGCAGCGGACCGAAGCCCATCCAGTTGGGATCGCGATAGTTCGAAAACGAGAAGGTGTGAAAGCTGTCGAGCCAGCCATGATTGGCGTGGCCGCGTTCGGATGATTTGCGTACGGTCAGCATGATGCGCGCTCCTGTCAGTTGGGTTGATGTTCAGGCGATGGCGTGACTATAGGCGTGGTTTTCCGCGAGTAAAACCGGCACAATTCGATCAACTCATTCGAATGGTTCGAACATGCCGCTGACCCTGGAGGCGCTGTCCATCCTCGACGCCATCGATCGCAAAGGTTCGTTCGCACGCGCGGCCGAGGAACTGGGACGGGCGCCGTCCTCGCTGACGTATGCCGTGCAGCAGATCGAGGCCGAGCTCGATGCGCTGCTGTTCGACCGTTCCGGCCATCGCGCGCGCTTCACGCCGGCGGGACGCCTCTTGCTGGAAGAAGGCCGGGCGCTGCTGGGTGCGGCCCATGCACTGGAGAACAAGACGCGGCAGGTGGCGGGCGGCTGGGAGCCGCAGTTCACCCTGGCGGTGGAAGGCATTCTCCCCGTCGCCCCGCTGCTGCCGGTGCTGGATGCGTTTTATCGCCAGGGCCGGTCGACCGAGATCAGGCTGCGCCACGAAGTGCTGGCAGGCAGCTGGGATGCGCTGGCATCCGGCTGTGCCGACCTGGCGATCGCGGGCGGCGATGCGCCTGCCGGCAGCGGCATCCGCAGCCGTCCGCTGGGCAGCATCGAATTCGTGTTCTGCGTGGCGCCGCAGCATCCGCTTGCGGGCCTCGGAAAACCGTTGACACAAACTGACATCGCGGCGCATCGCGCGGTGGTGATCGCCGACACCGCGCGCAATCTGCCGCTGCGCAGCGCGGGCTGGCTGGCGCAGCAGTCGCGTCTGACCATGGCCGATCTGCCGGGCAAGCTGGCCGCCCAGCAGGCCGGGCTGGGCGTGGGCTCGCTGCCGCGCTGGCTGGCCGAGCGCGAGGTGGCGGCCGGCCGCCTGGTGCGTTGCGAGTGGGAGGGCGGCAATCCGCGCGAGACCCTGCATCTGGCCTGGCGCAGCGGCGAGGCCGGGCGGGCGCTCGACTGGTTCATGCGGGCGCTGGCGAAGCCCGAGGTATTCGCGGGAGTGGTCGATGCCGACTGAGAAGGTGCCGCTCGACAGGATGCGGCTCGACAAATGGCTGTGGGCCGCGCGTTTCTTCAAGACCCGCAGCCTGGCCACCCAGGCGATCGACAACGGGCGGGTGAAATTGAACGGCGAGCGGGTCAAGCCCGCACGCGACGTCAAACCCGGCGACCGGCTGGATATCCATCTCGGCGAGATCGACTGGACGCTGACGGTTCGGGCGCTGGCCATGCAACGCGGCCCGGCGCCGGTGGCGCAGGCGCTGTACCAGGAGGACCCCGCCAGCCAGGCGCGCCGTCAGCAGCAGGCCAGCGACCGCAAGCTGGCGACCAATCCGGCCGCCACCATCAAGGGACGGCCCACCAAGCGCGACCGGCGGCAGATTCATCGTTTCACGGACGAATGAAACCCGGAATTTACCGGGATGTTGCCGCCGCAAAACACGGCTAAGCGCATAGAATCAGCGGGTCCGAGAACTGTATTTTTATGACCGTTTCCCCCGCCTTGTCCCTGTTCCTGCGCCGCGCTTCGCGCTGGCTGGCAGCGCTGACGGCGCTGGCCGCCGTGGGCTTTGCAACGGCAGTGGCCTTGATGTTCTTCTGGGTGTTGCCGAATATTGCAGCGCATCGCGATACGGTCGCCGACCTCATGTCGCGTGCGCTGGGGCAGCGGGTGACGCTGGAAGAAGTGTCGGGCGTATGGCAGCAGGCACGCCCGGAATTCCGTCTGCACGGTGTGCGCCTGTACGACCGGCAAGGCCATCCGGCGCTCTACCTGCCTGAACTCGAAGCCGCATTTGCCTGGCGTTCGCTGCTGTTCCTGGAGCCGCGTTTCACGCGCATCGAACTGCAAGGTCTTGTACTCGGGGTGCGGCGTGCACGCGACGGCCATTTCTACGTTGGCGGCATCCCGATCAATCCGGCCGCACCCGACAGCGGATTTTCCAGCTGGCTGCTGCGGCAGGGACAGGTCCATGCCGGCAGCGCCACGCTCACCTGGATCGACGAGGTCCGCGAAGCGCCGCCACTCACCCTGACGGCGGTCGACTTCACGCTGACCAATGTGCGCTGGGCGCATCGCCTGCAATTGCGCGCCATTCCCCCGGCCAGCCTGGCGCGGCCGGTACAGATCGTGGCGAAACTGCGCGCGCGCCAGGTGGACGATCTCAAGAGCTGGAACGGCACTGTTGATGCGAACGTGGCGGGCGTGTCATTTCCGCGCCTTGCCGCCTGGCTGGCGCTGCCGTACCAACCGCAACAGGGCCGGGGCGCGCTGAACATGCAGTTCGAAGTGGCGCGCGGTGCGCTGGCCGGCGTGACGGCCGGACTCGAACTGCATGACATCGAGGCGAAGCTGGGCGATGATCTGCCGCCGGTGCGGCTGGCACAGGTGCGCGGCCAAGCCCAGTGGCAGCACGGTCCCGACGGATATCGCGTGGCCTTCGACAAACTGCGCGTGGCACGCCCGGGTGCCGTCCTCGGTGCGCCGTTCAATGCGGGCCTGTCGTGGGGCGGCACGTCGCACGAAATCACGGCCCAGGCGTTCAGCCTGGGCGGCTGGCAATCGCTGCTGCCAAGCCTGCCGATGGATGCGGGCCTGCGCGCGCGTCTCCAAGCCCTGCAGCCGCAAGGCCGCTTCGACCTGTTGCGGTTTGGCTGGACCGGCGCGCAGCCAGGGCTGGACAATTTCAGCATGACGGCCCGTTTCAGCGGCCTGGGCGTGGCCGCGGTCGACAACCAGCCGGGCCTGTCCAATCTGAGCGGGCGCATCGAGGGCGATGCGCGCGCAGGCGTGTTCGAGATCGATTCGCAGCAGATGACGTTGGGACTGCCCGACCTCTTCCGCGAACCCTCGTTCGCGATCGACAGCGTGCATGCGCGCGGCAAGTGGCAAAAGACGCCACACGGCCGCCGCCTGACCTTGACCGACATGGCCTTCGCCAATCCGGACATGGCGGGGACGGCGAAGGGCTACTACGAACTGATCCCCGGCCAGCGCGGCCTCGTCGACCTGACGGTGCATCTGAGTCGTGCAGACGGTACGGCGGTGTACCGCTACCTGCCAAAGCACATCGGCGACCATACGGTCGAATGGGTGAAGCGGGGCGTCGTGGCCGGGCGTTCGGATGACGTGCAGTTGAACCTGAAAGGCGACCTGACGCATTTCCCCTTCGACTCGGGCGATGGCGTGTTCCGGGTCGACGCACAGGTGAAGGATGCGGTCATTGATTACGTGCCGGGCTGGCCGCGCATCGAAGGCATCCAGGGGCGGTTGCTGTTTCAGGGCCGGACCATGGAGGTCACCTCCAGCCAGGCGCGGATATACGGCGTGGCCCTGGCGCCGGTGAAGGCCGTGATCCCGGACCTGCTGCATCACGACGAGCAATTGCACATCGATGGCCAGGCCAGCGGGCCGATCCAGGATTTCATCCGCTTTGCCAATACCAGTCCGGTCGGCGGGCGGTTGCACGGTTTCACGGCCGCACTGGACGGCAGCGGGCCGATGAAACTCGCCCTGAGCCTGCAGGTGCCGCTCCGCCGCAGCCACGATACGACGCTGGTCGGCCGTTTGTCGTTTCTGGGCGATACGCTGTTGCCGCCGGGCCTGCCGCGGCTCGACCAGACGCGCGGCGATATCGATTTCACCGGGGACAGCCTGGCCGCCAAGAACATCACCGCGCAGTTTCTCGGCGGCCCGCTGCGCATCGACACGCAAACCCGATCCGGCCAGGTCCAGATCCTGGCGCAGGGGCGCGCCACTGCAGCGGGCCTGACATCGTGGCTGGGCACGGCCTGGAAGGATCAGGTGTCGGGGCAGACAGCCTGGCGTGGGCAGATCGACCTGGAGCCGACGGGCGAGCGCGTTCGCATCGAGTCCGACCTGACGGGGTTGGGCAGCAGCCTGCCGGCGCCGCTGGAAAAAACGGCTGCGCAACCGCTGCCGCTGGTGGTGACCAGCCAGCCGCAAGCCAGCGGCCAATTGCGCGAGGTGCAGCTTGGCAGGATCGTGGGGGCGGCCTGGCGCAGCACCGCCGAAGGACAATTCGACCGGGGCGAGATCCGCTTCGGCGGACGTGCCGTGATGCCCGGCGAGCCGGGACTGCGCCTGGCGGGCAGCGGACGCGGCCTGGATATTTCGGGCTGGATGGATCTGCTGCCCGGTGGCGAAAGTGGCGAATCCTTGTCGTTGTCGGCGATCGATCTGAGTTTCGACGCGCTCGACCTGATGGGGCGGCGTTACCAGGAGGTCCGCCTGCAGGGGCGCAATCGCGGCGGTTTGTTGCGCGCCCAGGTGAGCGGCGCCGGCCTGAACGGCGTACTGATCTACCGTCCGGCGGGCAATCAACCCGCGCGGGTCTCGGCGCAGTTCAGGCAGTTGACCATTCCGGCCCGGCTACCGGCTGGCGGGCCGGAAACCGGCAGCAACATGAAGGCGTCGGACTTCCCGGTGCTGGATCTGACGGTGGAGGATTTCCGTTTGCAGGACCATGCGCTGGGGCGGCTGGAAGCCATGGCGCACGGTACGCCGCAAGGGCTGGTGATCGACAATCTGCAACTGACGCACCCCGACAGCGTGTTCCGCATGAACGGCCTGTGGCGCGACAGCGGCCCGGGCGAAACCCGAGCCGACCTGAGCCTGAACGTGTTCGATGCGGGCAAGATGCTGGCGCGCTTCGGTTATCCCGATACGCTCAAACGCGGGACCGCGGAGATCCAGGGCAGCGCCACCTGGGAAGGCTCGCCGGCGGATTTCGCGCTGGCCACGCTGGCCGGACAGCTCGACTTCAAGGCCAAGGGCGGGCAGTTCCTCAAGATCGATCCCGGCGCCGGGAAACTGCTTGGCGTGCTGAGCCTGCAATCGCTGCCGCGCCGGCTGAACTTCGATTTCCGTGATATCTTCAATGAAGGCTATGCCTTCGACGACATCGGCGCCACGCTGCGCATTGCGCGCGGCGTCGTCTACAGCGACGACTTCAAGATGCGCGGGCCGGCCGCCAAGGTCAACATGTCCGGCCTGGCCGACCTCAACCAGGAAACCGTGCAGTTGCGGGTGAAAGTGATTCCGAAGCTGTCCGAAGGCGTGGCCGTGGCCGGTGCCCTGCTCGGCGGACCATTGGCCGGGGTGGGGGCGCTGGCCGCGCAGAAACTGCTGCGCGATCCGATCGAGGAAGTCATCAGCCAGGAATACATGGTGACCGGCGTGTGGCAGGCCCCCGATGTCCAGCGGCTGTCCAAAGCGAAGGCCAAACCTGATAATCAAGTGACCGAACCCTGATTGTGGAATCCGACCATGCCAACAAAAAAACCCGTTAAAACCGCCGTTGCCCGCTCCCGTGGGGCGCAAGTCAAGAAGCCGGCCCCGCAGGCGGGCACCGTGCGCGTGGCGGCCATCCAGATGGCGTCGGGCCCGAATGTGCCTGCCAACCTGGCCGAAGCCGAACGTCTCATCGAGCTGGCAGTCGAGGCGGGCGCGCGCATGATCGTGCTGCCGGAGTTTTTCTGCATCATGGGGATGAAGGACGCCGATGTGGTGAAGGTACGCGAGGTCGAAGGCCACGGCCCGATCCAGGCATTCCTCGCGCGCACGGCGAAGAAACACCATATCTGGCTGATCGGCGGTTCGGTGCCGCTGGAGGCCAGCACGGCGAACAAGGTGCGCAACAGCTGCCTGGTGTACGACGAGCGTGGCAAGCTGGTGGCGCGCTACGACAAGATCCACCTGTTCGGCCTCGACCTCGGCAACGAGCACTACCAGGAAGCCAAGCTGATCGAGCCGGGCGACAAGGTCGTCGTCATCAACAGTCCGTTCGGCCGCATCGGCCTGTCGGTCTGCTACGACCTGCGCTTCCCCGAGCTGTATCGCGCCATGCCGGACGTCGACATCATCGTGGTGCCGTCGGCGTTCACCGCCACCACCGGCCGCGCGCACTTCGAGACCCTGATCCGCGCACGCGCGATCGAGAACCTCGCCTACGTGATCGCGCCGGCGCAGGGCGGCTACCACCTGTCGGGCCGTGAAACCCACGGCGACAGCATGATCGTCGACCCGTGGGGCGTGGTGCTCGACCGTCTGCCGCGCGGTTCGGGCGTCGTCATCGCCAACCTCAACCCGGCTTACCAGGCCAGTCTGCGCAAGAGCCTGCCCGCGCTCAAACACCGCTTCATCCAGTGTCAGCAAATCGAAGTCGATGTGGTGGAACGCCGGGTGCCGGCCAAGCGCGTGTCCCCGACCGGGGGCGAGACCGCCGTCAAATAATTCAGGACATCGCCATGAACCCAACCGACGCCTTCGTACCCCTCCAGACCGCCGAGCAGCTGTTCCATTCCGCCGAGGCCACGCTGCTGACGCCGAACGGACTCGACGCCGACAAGCTCGCCCCGGTATTCGGACGCCTGCTGACGCACGACGTCGACTACGCCGACCTGTATTTCCAGTACTCGCGTTCCGAAGGCTGGAGCCTGGAAGAAGGCCAGGTCAAATCCGGCAGCTTCAACATCGACCAGGGCGTCGGCGTGCGCGCAATCTCGGGCGAGAAGACCGCGTTCGCCTATTCCGACGACATCAGCCTCGATGCGCTCGGCGCCGCCGCCGATGCTACCCGTGCGATTGCGCGTGCTGGGCAGAACCGAAGCTTCGGCATGGTGCAGCGCGGCGAAGGCCGCGTGTTGTATAACGCCGTCGATCCGCTGGTCTCGCTGGCCGACGCCGACAAGGTCGCACTGCTGGAGCGGCTGGAGAAGAAGGCGCGCGCCATGGATCCGCGCGTCATCCAGGTGATGGCGAGCCTCGCCTCCGAATACGAAGTCATCTTCATCGCGCGTTCAGACGGCCATCTGGCCGCCGACGTGCGCCCGCTGGTGCGCCTGTCGCTGCAGGTCATCGCCGAACAGGACGGCCGCCGCGAGCAGGGCTCCGGCGGCGGCGGCGGCCGCTTCGACTACAGCTACTTCACCGACGACATCCTCGAAAAATACGCGCGCCAGGCCGTGCACCAGGCCATGGTCAACCTCGACGCCCGCCCCGCGCCCGCCGGCAGCATGACCGTCGTCCTCGGCGCCGGCTGGCCCGGCATCCTGCTGCACGAAGCGATCGGTCATGGGTTGGAAGGCGACTTCAACCGCAAGGGCAGCTCGGCGTTCTCTGGTCGCATTGGTGAAAGAGTGGCCGCGCCAGGCGTCACGGTCATCGACGACGGCACCATCCCGCTACGCCGCGGTTCCTTGAACGTCGACGACGAAGGCAACCCGACCCAGCGCACCGTGTTGATCGAAGACGGCATCCTCACCGGCTACATGCAGGACATGATGAACGCGAGATTGATGGGCATGCCGGTCACCGGCAACGCGCGACGCGAATCGTATGCGCACCTCACCATGCCGCGCATGACCAACACTCTCATGCTCGGCGGCGACAAGAATCCCCACGAAATCATCGCCTCCGTGAAGAACGGCCTCTACGCCGTCAACTTCGGCGGCGGCCAGGTCGACATCACCAGCGGCAAGTTCGTCTTCTCCGCCGCCGAGGCCTACATGATCGAGGACGGCAAGATCACCTACCCGGTGAAAGGCGCGACCTTGATCGGCAACGGGCCCGAGGTGCTGACGCGTGTGAGCATGATCGGCAACGACATGGAGATGGATTCGGGCGTAGGGACCTGCGGCAAGGAAGGGCAGAGTGTGCCGGTCGGTGTGGGCCAGCCGACGCTGCGGATCGATGGGTTGACGGTGGGTGGAACGGCGTAAACTCGATGAGAATAAAAGCAATAGTGGAAGCAGATGTAATTGGTGCGACCTCGGTTGCATTACTTCTGCTTGGTTTAATCGCTGGCTTTCTTTGGTTGTTCGGGCTAACTGGCGGGCGATACATGCTACCTTTGGTAGCCGGTGCTGCAGGGTTGGTTGTGTGGGGATGGTGGCAGTTAGTTAAAAAAACACTGAATGACGTGCCGTAACACAAACACGCAAAACGTCCCGTCATCACCATCCTGGTTTTGACTTTCCTCCCCTTACAGCCCCGCCGAAAGTTGAGCCTGCCGGGCGGATCAGCGGCGAAGGTGTTTGAGCCCTGCCCACAAAAAACAAGTTAAAAACAGCAAGGCGGGCGAGTTCTTCGCCGCCCGTCCGGCGGGTTCGGTTTTCGGGAATTCGGGGATGTCGGGGGCGCCTTCTTTTGGTTACTTTTCGTGGCGAGACAAGAAAAGTGACTAGCTGCCGGGCTACCCCCGGCCAAGGGTCAGTAGTCTTGCGAGGTCCCCGGCTACAGTTGACAGCCCTTCGACAAGCTCAGGGCGAAGGGTGCTGAAAGCTAGCCTCAGGCCAGCGTCGCCAACGCCCTCGGCTCCCCAATCAAATACCCCTGCACACAATCCACCCCCATCTCCGCCAGCTTGGCCAACGCCTCTTCGTTCTCGACAAATCCCGCCACCGTCTTGATCCCGAGGAAGCTGCCGGTTTCAAGAATCGAGCGCACCAGCGCCTCGTCGATCATGCTGGTGCCGATTTCGCGCACCAGCGCACGGTCGATCTTCAGGTAATCCAGCTTCATGCTCTTCAGGCTGGTGTAGGAGCTGTTGCCGGCGCCAAACTCATCGAGGGTGAAGCGGCAACCGTGGCGCTGCAATTGGCGCATGAATAACTGGGTCTGTGCGTGGCCTTCGACGGCGTCGGCCTCGCTGATCTCGAAGATGAGCTTGTTGCCAGGGAGGTCGCCGCGCGCCAGCTCGGCCTGCAGGTATTTCAGGAACAGCGGATTGGTGACCGATTGTCCGGACAGGTTGATCGACAGGCCGCCGATCCGGGCGAGTGCGTCGCTGTGGGCACGCATCCACTGCAGGACATGACGCACCACCCAGCGGTCGATCTCGGTGATGCGTTGCAGGCGTTCGGCCACGGCGATCAGGTCGCGCGTGGCGATGCTGCGTTCGCCTTCTGCGGTGGGATGTAACAGTACTTCGTAATACAGCGGGGTCCGCGCGGCATCGGCCGCGGCGGCCACCGGCTGGCAATTGAGGCTGAGCTGGTTGTTGGCGAGGATGGCGGTCAGCTCGTGTGCCCATTCGGCCAGCGCCAGCACACCGCTCTCGTCCGCTTCGCTGTCGTATTGGACGACGGACACGTCAGACTCGCGCGCGCGCGCGCAGGCGGCATTGGCGTTGTCGTAGTAGATCTCGGGAGTGATGCAGTCGCGCGCCCAGGCTAGACCAGCCGCAGGTTGCACGCGGTAGCGGGTGCCGTTGATTTCCAGGGGGTGGGCGGTCAGGGCGTGCAGCAGGGCTTCGGTCTGCGCCTGGGCCGAGGCCTGACCGGCCGCCTCGATCCAGAACGCAATGCCGGATTCGCCGGAGCGTGCAAGCAGCGCATTGGGCGACAACAGCGTGGGCATGATCTGGGCGTAATCGCGCAGGATGGGCGTGCGGATCTCGACGCCGGCGGTTTCGCCCGTGGGTTTGCTGATGTCGAACTGGATCACGCCGATGGCGTAGCCGCTGTCGGCCGTCTGGCTGCGCAGCCAGTTGCGGCGGATGGAACGGAAGAAGCTCTTGCGATTGGCGAGTCCGGTGGCGGGATCGTGGGATGCCTGCCACAGCAGGTCGCGCTGCATTTTCTGGATCATTGCGCTGTAGGAACGATCCATCAATGGCAATTCCAGATCCTCGGTCCACTGCGCTTCGCCGTCTTCCAGAGACTGCAGCAGATCCTGGCGCTTGAGGTCGAGCTTCTTGATGCCGCGGTAATTGGCGAAGACATACACCGGCGGCTGGTCGCCGATCCAGATCAGGTTGAGCGGGGCGTCGAGCGACTTGAACTGCAGCCAGTCGCCGACGCGCAGGCGTTCGGCCAGGTTGTCCTGCGCCTCGGAGAGCGGCTCGCTGGCCGCGTCGTCAAGGCGTGCGGCGACCGAAGTGCGCTGATGTTGCGATTTGCCTTCGTCGAACAGCGCGGTCGCGAGCTGATCGACGATGCGGTCCTGGGCGAATTTGTCGGCGCATACCTGAGTCAGGGCCTGGTCGATTTGCTGCAGCAGGGTTTGAATCTGGGCGGTCGTGGGCGGCTCGGTCTGGTCCGTACCCAGCCAGGTACACAGCTGCTGCAACACCTGCCAGGCCTCGCGCGCTTCGTCGCTGTCGATGCCGTGGCGCATCTCGGCGATCAGCAGTACATTGCGCCAGCCGCCGTTCAGCAGTTCGATGACGGCATTCGGCACCGCCCGCTCGTTCTCCAGCCGCTTCAGCAGATCGCGCAGGATGCGCTGCTTGATGACCTCGGCGCGCTGGCGGCCTTCGCACATTTCCTGCAGGCGGAACACGCGCGCGGCACGCTCATGCAGCAGCGGCTTGACCACGCGTTCCAACTGGGTGCGCGCTTCCTCGAACACCCCCGGATTCTTGTCGGCCTCGGCGTTGATGCGATCGGTCCAACGGCTCATCAGCCGTAGCAGACGCGCGTCCGTAATCTTGCCGTCGTCGCCGGCCACCATGCTGATGCGGTCGAGGGTGTTCAGTACCTTGTGTGCCGGGTGGGCAGGCGAGGCGAGGAATTCCGGATCGGCCATCGCCAGCTTGATGAGGCTGGTTTCCAGTTGCTGGAAAAACGGCCGCATGCCTTCGCTGACCGATTTCTCGGCATGCATGGTGTCGAACAGCGCGCCGAACATGTCGACCGAGCGCTGCATTTCATGGGTGACGGCCGGCGGCAGGGCGCCGGCGGCGGCCAGACGCTGCAGTACCGGAGAGTGGGCGATGCCGGGTGTGCCGGGCATCATGGCCTGGCCGGCCGCGCCGCCGCCCGCGGCCGCTGGCATTCCCTGCGGTTGCGGGGCATAACCTGGCATGGCACCGCCTGCGGCGGGGGTGCCCGTTGCGCCCGTAGGGGGCGCGGAGCCAGGCGCGGTCGGCTGGCCGCGGAAAAAGTCCAGCAACGAGCCGGCCAGACGATTGAGTGTGCCGCGCGGTTGAATGGAAGGCGGCGATGCCAGGCCTTCAGGCTGCGCGAGGGCCGACGCGTCGGCGCTGACCGGGGCGGCGTGCTGCGGCGACACGGCAGGTTTATGGCGCTCGACCTCGGCCTGCGAAACGGGCAACAGGGCCAGCAGTTCGGCATACAACGGCGCCAGCAACTCGGTCAACACGTCGCGCAGCGTGGCGTAGGCGACCTGGCGTGCCTTGGCCAGCACCGGCACGTCCTGCAATGCGCCACGGTAGGCATGGCCGATGACCGCCGGGCCGAAGGGGTTGTTGTTGTGATCGCAGGCGAAACCGAACAGCTGGCCGATACGAGGCTCGATGTCCGAAAGCTGTTCGCGGAACTGTTCTTCCAGCTTGTTGGCCTCGCTTGAGGTGGCAAGCCAGTCTTCGAAATCCAGTTCGTCGACCAGCGCCAATCCGCCGTCCATGGTGTCGCGGGTAGCCTGGGTCTGGACCGGCCGCGCCTGTTTAAGCGCATCGAGCACGCCTTGCACAAAACGGGTCTGCACGGCCGGGCCGTGATTGGCGAATTCATGTACGGCGCTCAGCAGGCCGCTGTGTTCGGCAATGCCGGATGCCTGTACGGCCGCGGCGCTCAGTTTGTCGCCCAGTACACGCATGATCTGGTCGTGCACCTGGAACAGGGTCTCGCTCAGCAGGGTGGTACTGGCTTCGCGCAGATGAGGGTATGCAGCGGAGGTCGGCAAGGCAGCCAGTTTTTGCCGGTGTCCTGCCATGCGCAGCCTTTGCAGTGCACGCAGCGCGTCGACCGGCTGGCGGGCAAACGCAACCCCGACCCCGAGCGGGCTCAGGCGCTTGAGTTGTGCAGGCACGCGGAAGGTCTGGGTCGTACTGATCGACACCGGGGTGAAGACGATTTCCACCGCGGCATCGGCGCGCTTGGCCAGCGCAGTGATCGCCGCTTCCGGGTTGGTGAACTTGAGAAACAGGCCGCCCTGGCAGAAATCGCGAATCTCGCAGGCGATTTCCGTGTATCCCGGTTGCGTGATAATGGCGGCCTGTGAGACTTGGAAGCGCCGGTCGCGCCGCAATTCCTGCCCGGTATGTTGGTTATCTGTCGCGTTAGCCATCATTTCCACACTTTCCCTTGGTTTTTCCCCATTTGCTCAATACTAACGGCCCGGCCGGGCTGGAAGGCACTTGGCGGACTCCGCCTGATTTTGGTAGACTCCCATGCATGAATTGTGCCGCAAAGTTCTTTTTTTAGCCGCTTTTATCCCACGCCGCAGGCGGTCGGGAGGCGCTGAGATGAGCAGCAACGCCTTGACGAAACCGCCAGCCCGCTGGCGGTTTTTTTGTTTAAGCCGCCGCGATCGAAGCACACCAACCGGAGCCTGAACATGTCTGCCACCCGAACCGACGATACCCGCATCGAGCAAAGCGGCGAACTGCTCGCCCCGATGCAGGTCATGCGCGAACTGCGCGCCAACGAAACCGTGCTGGCCCACGTGGCCCATGCGCGCAGTGCCATCCATGATGTGCTGCGTGGGGCGGACGACCGCATGTTCATCGTCGTCGGCCCCTGTTCCATCCATGATCCGGCCGCCGCACTCGATTATGCGCGCAAGCTGAAGCCGCTGGCCGACGAGCTGGCACACGATCTCATCATCGTGATGCGCGTGTACTTCGAGAAGCCGCGCACCACCGTGGGCTGGAAGGGACTGATCAACGACCCGCATCTGGACGAAAGCTTCGACATCAACGAGGGCCTGCGGCTGGCGCGCAAGCTGCTGCTGGACGTCAACGAGATCGGTCTGCCGTGTGCGACCGAATTCCTCGACCTGATTTCGCCGCAGTACATCGCCGATCTGGTGAGCTGGGGGGCTATCGGCGCACGCACCACCGAATCGCAGTCGCACCGTCAGTTGGCGTCCGGATTGTCGTGCCCGGTCGGCTTCAAGAACGGCACCGACGGCAGCCTGCGCATTGCGGTCGATGCGATCAAGGCGGCGGCCGCGCGCCACCATTTCATTTCCATCACCAAGTCGGGCCATGTCGGCGTGTTCAGCACCTCCGGCAACGAGGATACGCACGTGATCCTGCGCGGCGGCAAGACGCCCAATTACGATGCGGCCAGCGTCCATCTGGCGTGCGGTGAGCTGGCGTCGGCGGGCTTGCGCCAGCAGTTGATGATCGATTTCTCGCACGCCAATTCGAGCAAGCAGTTCCAGCGCCAGATGGACGTCGGGGCCGACGTGGCGGCCCAGGTGGCCGGCGGCGACAACCGCATCATCGGCGCGATGATCGAAAGCCACCTGAACGCGGGGCGTCAGGATCTGGTCGTCGGCCAGCCGCTGGAATACGCCAAGTCGATCACCGACGCCTGCATCGGCTGGGACGACACCGTGCCATTGCTGAGGATGCTGGCCGACGCGGTGAAAAAACGCCGGCTGACCGTGCCGGCGGATGAGGAATAGCCGCGCTTCGGGTTAAAATGCGCGTGGCGGGCCTCCCCGCATGGCTAAGTTGTGAATCGGGTCAGGTCCGGAAGGAAGCAGCCACAGCGACCGATGCCAGTGCCGGGGTTCTGGCTCGCCACCCCATTACTTCTGCCTGTTTTCGTCCAGGGTGCAGGCAGAATGAACAGACTCCTGGTTTTATCGCCGATCGCAAGTTTGCGGCTGGCACCCTCCAGCAGGGCAGCCAACGGAATGGCGGTCGAGTTCGGGTTTCCTTTGGTATTCCGCTTGCAGACCAAGGCGAACAGCGGCTCGCTGCCCTATGGGGGAGGTCGCCATCGGCGCACACTTCCTCTTTCCAGCAAATCCGCTTTGCCTATCTGTTTTAAGCACTGAAAGATTTGTCTGGCCGGGCAGGGGGGTGCCGCTCTGATAAAATCGGCACGATGACTGACCTGTTCGGCGAATCTTCCCAACCAGCCTTGGCTCTGGCCCGTAAATGGCGTCCGCGCGCGTTTGCCGACCTCAAAGGCCAGGAGCATGTCGTGCAGGCCCTGTCGAATGCGCTGACGCAAGGCCGGCTGCATCATGCCTACCTGCTGACCGGCACGCGCGGCGTTGGCAAGACCACGCTGGCACGCATTCTCGCCAAATGTCTCAACTGCGAAACCGGCGTCACGGCCACGCCGTGCGGCGTGTGCTCGGCCTGTACGCAGATTGACGCCGGACGCTTCGTCGACCTGCTCGAGCTCGACGCGGCGTCGAACACCGGCGTCGACAACATGCGCGAGGTGCTCGACAACGCGCAGTACGCGCCGACGGTGGGGCGCTACAAGGTCTACATCATCGACGAAGTGCACATGCTGTCGAAGCCGGCGTTCAACTCCATGCTGAAGACGCTGGAAGAACCGCCCGCGCATGTGAAGTTCATCCTCGCCACCACCGACCCGCAGAAGATTCCGGTGACGGTTTTGAGCCGCTGCCTGCAGTTCAACCTGAAGCCGATGCCGCCCGCCCTGGTGGCGCAGCATCTGGGCGAAGTGCTGGAGCAGGAGAATGTGACGGCCGAACCGGCAGCGCTGAACCTGCTGGCGCGCGCCGCAGCCGGCAGCATGCGCGATGCCTTGTCGCTCACCGACCAGGCGATTGCCTACGGCGGCGGCAAGGTCGAGGCGGCCGCGGTCGAAGCCATGCTCGGTACGGTGCGGCGCGATTATCTGTTCGACCTGCTCGACGCCCTGGCGGCGCGCAACGGCGATGCGCTACTGGACCAGGCGCGGCAACTGGCCGAGCGCGGCATCGCCTTCGACGCCACCTTGCAGGACTTTGGCAACCTGCTGACCCAGCTGGCCCTGTTGCTGCACGCGCCGGGCGCGGTGGAAAGCAGTCTGGATGCCGAGCGCATGCAGACGTGTGCCGCACAGCTGGACGCCGAAACCGTGCAGTTGTATTACCAGATCGCGTTGAACGGTCGCCGCGATCTGCCGTATGCACCGGACGAGTTTTCCGGGTTCTGCATGACGCTGCTGCGCATGCTGGCCTTTGCCCCGGGTTCACGTGATTCCGCACGTGCTGATGTGCGTAGTGGATCGACGCCTGTCGGAACGGCCGCAGCGGAACGCGTCGCGCCCGCTGCGCGTGCCGAGTCTGTGACGCGGGCCGCTGTTTCCGAGATGCGAGCCGAACCGCCGGTGCGTACCGCCAGCCGCGAAGCCGAGTCCGGCGTACCCCCATCGCCAGCACCGCCAGTTGAGCGGGTTGCCGAAGCTTCACCGAGCGAAACTGTGTCGAGTGAAACCACCTCGGCGATTGCCCCGGCTGAAGCGGGTGCGCCATCCACACCTGTATTGACAGCCCGTGAAACCAGGCCGAGCGGAGCCTGGGACTGGCTCGCCGTGGTAGCCGGGCTGCGCCTCGGCGGCATGGCCAAGATGCTGGCCGATCACTGCGAACTGGTGTCGCAGGAGGGCGATGCGGTGACCTTGCGCGTGGGCGAGTCGCACAAACATCTGCTTGATCGTGCCTATCAGGACAAGCTGGTTTCGGCGTTGAAAGACAAATTTGGTGCGGCACTTCAGATCACATTCGAGATCGGCGCCGCGGCCGAGCGGACCCCGCAGCAGGTGCGTACGCGCATCAAGGAAGCCCGCCAGGCCGAGGCCGTGGCGGCCATCGAATCAGACCCATTCGTGCGTGAGCTGGTCGACCAGTTTGGCGGCCAGATCGACGCATCGACCATACAGCCATTAGGAGAATCAACATGATGAAAGGCGGCATCGGCAACATGATGAAGCAGGTCCAGCAGGTGCAGGAAAACATGGCCAAGATGCAGGCCAAGCTGGCCGAAATCGAAATCGAGGGGCAGAGCGGTGCCGGCATGGTCAAGGTGACGATGACCTGCAAATACGACGTGCGCCGCATCGCCATCGATCCCAGCCTGATGGGTGACGACAAGGAAATGCTGGAAGACCTGGTGGCCGCGGCGGTGAACGATGCGGTGCGCAAGGTCGAATCCACGGTACAGGAAAAAATGGGCAGCGTGACCGCCGGCCTGCCGATCCCACCGGGGATGAAGCTGCCTTTTTGATCAGATGGAAACAGTGAGATGCAACCGGCCGCGCTGGAAAACCTGATCACTGCCCTGCGCGTGCTGCCCGGCGTCGGCCCCAAGTCGGCGGCGCGCATGGCCTATCACCTGCTGCAACGCGACAGGCGCGGTGCCGAGGCACTGGCCGGCGCGCTTAATCATGCGCTGACGCATCTGCATCACTGCCGGCTGTGCAACAACTTTTCCGAGGCGGAAGTGTGCGAGGTCTGCGCCAGTCCGAACCGCGACAAGCGGCAGCTGGCGGTGGTCGAAATGCCTGCCGACTTCAACATGATGGAGGCCACGCAAAGCTACGGCGGCCTCTATTTCGTGCTGATGGGGCGCCTGAGCCCGCTCGACGGCATGGGTCCGCGCGAGATCCATCTGGACCGTCTGATCAGCCGTGCGCTCGACGGCGTGGTCGAGGAAGTGGTCCTGGCGACCAACTTCACCCCGGAAGGCGAGGCCACCGCGCACACCATCGGCGAACTGCTGAAGGCGCGCGGCCTCAAGGTGAGCCGGCTGGCGCGCGGGGTGCCAGTGGGCGGCGAGCTGGAATACGTGGACAGCGGCACGCTGGCGCAGGCCGTGCGCGACAGGCGAACCGTATGAAATAGCGCAACAGGCGTACCGTCTGACCGCATCTACCCCAGCGCGCTGGCGACGAGGTTGATCGTCAGCGCCAGCACCAGCAGATTGAAGCCGAACGACACCAGGCCGTGCACCAGCACCAGCCGGCGCATCGCCGTCGTGGTAATCGCGACGTCGGCCACCTGCGAGGTCATGCCGATGACCGCTGCGAAGTACGCAAAATCGGCGTAGCGGGGCGGGGCGCCGGGAAAGGTCAACCCGCCCGTGTCCTTGCCCCCATGCGACCGGTAGTAGTGGCGCGCATACCGCAGCGCGAACAAGGTCTGGATCAAAAGCCAGGTCGATGCCAGCGTGCCGAGCGCGAGGACGATGTGCAACCCGCGCACCATTCCCGTCGACGTCCTGGCTGCATCGGTGACCAGCAGCACGCCAATCAGGCTGACCCATGACGCCGCGATCAGCACGCCATACAGTGCGGTGGCGCCGGGGTCTTCGCTGGAAGCGCGCAGTCGGGTTTGGGCGGTGTCGAGCCGCCCCACGCCCCACCATACCAGCACCAGATACATCAGGCTGCCGGCCAGCCAGCCGGCCAGCAGCCGTGTTTCCCATACGTCGGCATACGTTGATGCCGCGCCCAGAGCGCCGAGCGTCAGCGCAAGCGACAGTCGATGCCATGCGCGCAGGCGGGCTACGGGGTGAAGCTCACGGTGCGGATAGGGCAGCAGAAATTTCATGCTCGGATATGACGTGAATGCAGAAAGCCGCGCAAGGCCAGCAGGACGACCACCAGACCGAGCATAACCCAGTGCTCGACCCGATGCAGCACGGCCAGATGGGTGCTCAGCAGTGCGCCGAACACATAGCCGGCACCGCCTACCAGAGGTGCCCACAGCGCGGCGGACGCAAGATTGAGCCAGAAAAAGCGCCAGCGGGCCACGTCGCTGAGCCCGACCGCGACAGGCAGCGCGATGCGCAAGCCCCACATGAACCGCATCGCCAGAATGACGCCGACCGGATGTTTCCGGATCAGATCGAGCGCGTGCGCGACTTTGCTGCGCCAAGCCGGACGGCGCAGCAGCAACGCTTGTCCGTGACGGCGGCCGAGCCAGAAAAAGAACTGGTCGCCCGTCATCGCGCCTATCCCGGCCACGCCCGTGAGCGCGGCGAAATCGAGATAGCCGCGATGTGCCGCGTAACCGGCCAGCAGCAGTACGGATTCGCCTTCGAACAGGGCACCGAGGAAGACAGCTGCATAGCCATACTGTGCGATGAGGACTGCAATATCCATGCATGGATTGTAGAGCGCGCCGCGTGGGACACGATGACGGGTTGGAATGCGCGAATGGCATGCGTGTCGCCCGCTAGATGCCCGTTCTCGTGGATAATCCGGGATGCACGCGCCCCGAGGCGCCCTGTTTGAACGGAGAGGACAAGATGGAACTCAACGCCCTGACGGCACTTTCGCCGCTGGATGGCCGCTATGGCTCGAAAACTGCGCCGCTGCGCGATTTCTTCAGCGAATACGCCCTGATCAAATACCGCGTCATCGTCGAGATCGAATGGCTGAAGGCGCTGGCGGCCGAACCCGCCATCGTCGAAGTGCCGGCGTTTTCCGATCAGGCCATTGCATTGCTCGACGGCATCGCCGACACGTTTTCCGTGGCCGACGCCGAGCGCGTCAAGGCGATCGAGGCCACCACCAATCACGACGTCAAGGCAGTGGAGTATTTCCTCAAAGAGAAGACCCGGGCCAGCGCCGAAATTGCCGCGGTATCCGAGTTCATCCACTTCGCCTGCACGTCGGAAGATATCAACAACCTGTCGCATGCCTTGATGCTCAAAGGCGCGCGCGATGGCGTACTGCAGCCGGCCCTGGAAAAAGTCATCGCGCGCCTGACCGAACTGGCGCACGAACTGGCCGACCTGCCGATGCTGTCGCGCACCCATGGCCAGCCGGCGTCGCCCACCACCGTCGGCAAGGAGCTTGCCAATGTCGTCTATCGCCTGCGCCGCGCCTGGGACGTCATCGGCGCGACCGAACTGCTTGGCAAGATCAATGGCGCGGTCGGTAATTACAACGCACACCTGTCGGCCTATCCCGAACTCGATTGGGAAAACTTCGCCCGCGAATTCGTGATATGCCTGGGGCTCACCTTCAACCCCTACACCACCCAGATCGAGCCGCACGACGCCATGGCCGAACTGTACGACGCCATTGCGCGTACCAACACCATCCTCATCGACCTCAACCGCGATATCTGGGGCTATATCTCGGTGGGTTATTTCAAGCAGAAAGTGAAGGCGGGCGAGGTAGGCTCGTCCACCATGCCGCACAAGGTCAATCCCATCGACTTCGAGAACAGCGAAGGCAACCTGGGGCTGGCCAATGCAGTGCTGCGCCATCTCGCAGAAAAACTGCCGGTCTCGCGCTGGCAGCGCGACCTGACCGATTCGACCGTGTTGCGCAACATGGGCGTCGGCTTCGGCTACAGCCTCCTGGCCTACGAATCCTGCCTGCGCGGGCTGGGCAAGCTCGAGGCCAACCCGGCCGCCCTGGCTGCGGATCTCGAAGCCAACTGGGAAGTGCTGGCCGAACCGATCCAGACCGTGATGCGCCGCTATGGCGTGGCCAATCCCTATGAGCAGTTGAAGGAACTGACCCGCGGCAAGGCCGGCATGACGCGCGAGACGCTGCATGCCTTCATCGACGGGCTGACGATTCCGGCGGCCGAGAAGACCCGCTTGAAATCGATGACGCCGGCGTCATATACCGGTATGGCGACCGAGCTGGCCAGACAGATTTAGGCTCGGCCGGTCCTCGTCACGGATTCACGCGGAGGTTCCATGTCCGAACATGCTCTCGACGTCGGTCTCGCCGACTTTTCGCAACGCGTCCTCGAAGAATCGAAGCATCGCCCGGTGGTGGTCGATTTCTGGGCACCCTGGTGCGGCCCGTGCAAGCAGCTAAAGCCCATCCTGGAAAAACTCGCGGCCGAATACGACGGCAAGTTCCTGCTCGCCAAGATCAATTCGGACGAGAACCAGGAGCTTGCGGCACGCTACGGCGTGCGCGGTATCCCCAGTGTCAAGGCCTTCGTCGATGGCGAACCGGTCGACGAATTTTCCGGTGCGTTGCCTGAAGGCGAGGTACGGGTCTTTCTCGACCGGCTCGTTCCTGGCCCGGCGGACGAACTGCGCCGCCAGGCGGCCGACGCCCGCCATGCGGGCGATGCGCCCGGCGCGCTGCAATTGCTGGCCGATGCATCGAGAATCGACCCCGCCCATCTGGGGGTCAGGCTCGACGCGGCGGAAATCATGCTCGATCTGAACGAGGCCGAGGAGGCCCGCCGCCTGATTGGAAGCATGCCGGATGATGCCGATCCGCGTGTGCCCGCATTGAAGGCCCGCCTGCAGTTCATGGGCGCGGCCGGCGAAGATGAAGCGGCGTTGACCGCGCGGGTGGCGGCGAATGAAAACGATCTCGATGCACGTCTGAAACTCGCCAACCTGCGGGTTGCCGCGGGGCAGTACGAAGCGGGCATGGACCAGTTGCTGGAAATCGTCCGCCGCGATCGCGGCTTCGAGGACGACATCGGACGCAAGACCCTGCTGTCGGTATTCAACCTGCTGGGGGGCGGCGAACTCGTGAGTCGCTACCGTCGGCTGCTGGCCAGCGCGCTCAACTGAACTGTCGGCTCAGTCGAGCGCCTGGTAGCGCACCTCGACGATTTCCACCTCGCGTCGCCCTTCCGGCGTCTGCACGCTGACGGTGTCCCCTTCGCGTGCTTTCAGCAGTGCACGCGCCATCGGCGAGATCCATGCGATGCGGCCGCGCCCGGCGTCGGCTTCGTCGATGCCGACGATGGCGTACGTGGCCTCAATGCCATCCTTGTCGGCGACGGTGACGGTGGCGCCGAAGAACACCTGGTCGGTGTCCTCGCGGGTGGCTGGGTCGACGACATCGGCGTGCTCCAGACGCTTGGACAAAAAGCGGATGCGCCGATCGACTTCGCGCAGACGCTTCTTGCCGTAGATGTAGTCGCCATTTTCGGAGCGGTCGCCGTTGCTGGCCGCCCACGAGATGGTTTCCACCAACTTGGGGCGTTCGACTTTCCACAGCTGATTGAATTCGGCGTCGAGCTGCGCGTAGCCAGCGGGCGTCATGTAGTTCTTCGACCCGGCGGGGAGCGCGGGCGCATCGATCTCGTCCTCGTCCGCATCCGGTGCGTCGGTTTCCTTGACGAATGCTTTATTCATTTTGGGGAAAGCGTCCTTTGGGCGGGGCCGTGTTCATCGGCCGAACAGATGGACGAGCAGCGAGAGCGCCAGCGACATGAGAATGACACTGGCGAAGGGGAAGTAGAATACGCCTCGTTTATGCCGGATCTGAACGTCGCCGGGCAGCCGGCCCAGGCCCAGCCGATTGAGCCAGGGAGTGAGCAGGCCCAATACCAACAACGCCAGAACGAGTGTGACCAGCCATTTCATCATGAGGGGATTCTAGCCGATGGACGCAAGCCTGCCGCAATTCGAACGCACACGGATTCTGCTCGATGCCGGCGAACAGGCGCGACTTGCGCAGGCACACGTGCTGGTGGCAGGCCTGGGTGGCGTCGGTTCGTATTGCGCCGAGGCGCTGGCGCGCGCCGGGGTGGGGCGGTTGACGCTGATCGACCACGATGTGGTCGCCGTGTCGAACATCAACCGCCAGTTGCCTGCCTTGCTGTCCACCGTGGGGCAGCCGAAAGCCGAGCTGATGGCCGCGCGCATCCGCGACATCAACCCGATGTGCGAACTGACCGTGATTCGCGAGTTCCTCATCCCCGAAACCGTGGCCGACATGGTGCCTGCCGACGTCGATTTCGTCATCGATTGCATCGACTCGCTCAATTGCAAGGTCGCGCTGGTTGCCAGCAGCGTCGAGCGCGGCCTCAAGGTTGCCTCCAGCATGGGGGCCGGCAACAAGCTCGACCCCACCCGAATCCGGATCGCCGATATTTCGAAGACCGAGATGTGTCCGCTTGCTTCGGTGATGCGCAAGCGGCTCAGGAAACGCGGCATTCCCAAAGGCGTGCTCACCGTGTTTTCCGACGAGGAGGGACGGCCGCCCTTGCCGCCGCAGCCGGTCGAAGGCCGCGGCCGCGACCGTGCGGTCAACGGCACCATCAGCTACATGCCGCCGTTGTTCGGCCTGATGCTGGCGGGCGCGGTGGTGCAGCGCCTGATCGAACCCTGACGCAGCCGTAACCGCCCGGTTGCGCGGGTTTACTGCTGCGTCGCGTTGTCGATCTGCTTGCGCTGCGCATCGGCGGCGTCCATGACCTGACCTTCCACGGCCCGGGCTTTCCCGATGGACTGGATCTGTGCGTCGAAGACCGGGTTGGGTTTGCCTTCGGTTTTGGGTTGCGGGGGCGGCGTGGGATTGCAGGCGGACAGGAGCAGCGCAAGCGGGATCAGGAACCCTTTCATTTCGTATCCTCCAATAATCCGGTGGGCAGACCGTCGATGCTGATCTGGTTTTTCTCGCGCCAGTAATCGAGCAGGCCGACCGGTCCTTTTTTCTCGGCCCAGCGCGCCAGAGTGTCGCGCTCACCCGCATAGGTGTAGCGCGGCACGGCGTAGCCGCACGAGGTCTGCACCGATTCGACGTCGAGCACGATGATCTGGCGTTCGCCGGGAAGGGCAGGGAAATGGCGACGGAGTTCGCCCCACTCCGGATCCTGCCTGCGCACGACGCGTCCACGTCCGTACAAGCGCAGGATCAGTGGATCGGCATCGAAGCTGCACCACATTATCGTCATGCGGCCATCGTGTGCCAGGTGGGCCGCGGTTTCGTTGCCACTGCCGGTGAGGTCTAGGTAGGCGACGCAGACCTCGGACAATACACGCAAGCTATCCATGCCTTTGGGTGACAGGTTGAGGCGGCTCGTGGTGGTGCCGGTGGCGGTAAAAAACATCTGCTGCGCGGCGATGAAGGCGCGGTGTTTTTCTTCGAGGGCGGGATAGACGCGTGCCATCAGTTGATCTGCCGTTTGAGGAATTCGGTGAGGATGCGCATGCGCGCCACGCTGTCGTTCATCTCCAGCAGATTCTGCTTGACGCTGAGCTTCAACGGCAGTACTTCGGACAGCCGGTAGCCGACCCATACGGCATTGTCGAATGTATGCGGGGCCGGGAAGTGCGCGTGACCGTATTCGTCGATGATGTGGCGCAGGATTTCCACGGCCAGTTCGAGTTCGCGAGGGATCGCGCTGGTCGGTTCGGCACTGACTTCGTCAACCGTGCCGATAAGTAGCCCGCTGGGCTCGACCTGAGTGTGGCGGATGACGAACCGTGTGTCGGCCTGGGTGTCGATGTGCAGGATGCCGGTTTCGGGCATGTCCCAGTCGGTGATGCGGACTCGCGTGCCAATTGAATAAGGCACGGCGGGCGCGCCGGTTTCCTGCCCTTCCCGGATGGCGCAGATGCCGAACGGACTGTCGTCGGCGATCGCCTGCTTCACCATGTCGACATAGCGTTGTTCGAAAATCCGCAACGGCATCCGGCCGCCGGGAAACACCACGGTGTTCAGCGGAAACAGCGGCAGGCGGGTCCGTTTGGCGGCGGCGTTCACCGGCTATCGCCCCAGCGTGCCATGAGTTCGTGCTGGACGCCGAGCTGGTCGAGAATACGCGCGACGACGAAGTCGACAATGTCGGAAACCGACTGCGGCTGATGATAGAAGCCGGGATTGGCCGGCAGGATGACCGCGTTCATCCGCGACAGCGTCAGCATGTTTTCCAGGTGCAAGGTGGAAAACGGCGCCTCGCGGGGAACGAGGATGAGCTTCCGCTGTTCTTTCAGCATCACGTCGGCGGCGCGTTCGATCAGGTTGTCGGACAGGCCGTGGGCGATGGCGGCGAGCGTGCCCATCGAACACGGGCAGACCACCATCGCATCGGCCGGATTGGAACCGGATGCGACCGGCGCATTCCAGTCTTCGCGGCCGAACACGCGCAGCTGGCCGTCGCGTGTATTCAGGCTTTCCGACAATTGACGCTCAAGATCGCTGGCGCGTGCAGGCAGCGCCACGCCGAGTTCCTGCTTGGCGACGATGTGCGCCGCCTGCGACACCAGCAGATAGACCCGCAAGTCGGCGGCCAGGAGACATTCGAGCAGACGCAGGCCGTAGGCCATGCCGGAGGCGCCGGAGAGCGCAAGGGTAACGGTATTCAGGGTAGGGTGCATGGCGCGGATTGTCGCCCGGATGCCGCCAATAATCCACTATGCGACTGCGATTGGCACTCGTTCGGTGCGCGAAATTGCCTGCGGGACGGGATGCCGGCCCTCTGGGCATCATCCGCCCGGCCTATCCCTTGCGAGTGCCTGCCAGAATATCGGGCGACATGTTCGGCTCCGGTGTCGAGGTGGCAAGCATGCGCATCACGATCAGTCCGTTAACCGTGCCAAAAACCAGCGCAGCGGTGGCGAACACGGGCAGCAGCTTGATCAGCGCAGCGGCCGGCAACAACCAGATGCCCACCAGTGCGAGCTGCCCTCCGATGTGGCCGAATGCCGCCAGCACCGACAGGCTGACCGGGCCGAAATGGCGGCGGGGCAGGTAACGCGCCAGCGCCAGCACCGAGAGGCTGACGAGCGCGCCGGCGGCCGACAGCCAGAAACCGGGTGCAAACAGGCTGCCCAGCAGCAGGCCGCCGGCCAGTACGCGCAAGCCCGACACCCAGGCGGCCGCACGCCAGCCGTATTGCAGCAGCACCAGCAGGATGACGATGTTGGCGAGTCCCGGCTTCACGCCGGGGACCGGGCTCGGCAGTGCGGCCTCCGCGAGCGTGAGGCCGATCGCCAGCGCCGCCAGCCGCGCGATGCGGCGGTCGTCCGCATGGACCGGCAGTTCAATAACCGAGCGTGTCATAGGCCGTGGTCCGGCCGCGGATTTCGAGGCTGACCTGATTGGGAAGGCACAGCGCCGCCTGTCCGGATTGTGTCAGCCAGCCTTGCTTGACGCACAACTGGCGCGGCGACGGATCGCGCGCAATGCGCGCGCGGCCGGGTTCGATCTCGATATGTGTCGTGCCGAGCGGTCCGGCGACGGCAAAGGTCCGGGCTTGTGCGAGTGATGCGGTTTCCACCACCCGGCCGGCAGCACGGATGACGACCGTGTCGCCGTGGTCGCCACCCCAGGCCCATATTGTCAACGCGACGACGAGGCCGCCGCCTGTCAGCAGCACGCCCAGATCGCCGGCGCGCAGGGTCGTCATCAGCTGAGTTCGCGGTGCCGCACCAGCACCTGCTCGCGTTCGCGGAAGGCGGCGGCCAGCGTTTCCGCGAAATACACGCTGCGGTGCTGACCGCCGGTGCAGCCGATGGCGACCGTCAGATAGGCACGGTGGTCGCGAATGAAACACGGCAGCCAGTTCTCCACGAAGCCACGGATATCGGCCAGCAGCGCCATGGCGTTGGGGCTGTCCTCGAGAAAATCCTTGACCGGCTGGTCGCGCCCGGTGAGCGGACGCAGCTCCGCCACGTAGTGCGGATTGGGCAGGCAGCGCACGTCGAATACCAAATCGGCGTCGAGCGGGATGCCGTGCTTGAAACCGAAGGATTCGAACAACAGCGTGATGCGCGAACGGTCCTGTCCGACCAGATCCTTGATCCACAGGCGCAAGGCGGCGGCGGAGAGGTCGCTGGTGTCGATGCGGTGCGCCAGCGGCGCGATGTCGGCCAGCATCTCGCGTTCGAGCTGGATGGCTTCCTGCAGCGAGACCGTGTCGCTGGAGAGTGGGTGGCGGCGTCGCGTTTCGGAAAAGCGCTGGACCAGCGTCAGGGTCTTGGCTTCGAGGAAAATGACCCGCAGGTCGGCACCCTGATCGCGCAGGGCCTCCGCGATCTGCGGCAGCTGCGTAAAGCTTGCGCTGCTGCGGGCGTCGATGGCAATGGCGATGCGTTCATGCCCTTCGTGCTTCAGATAGTCGACCAGGGGCTGCAGCATCGCCAGAGGCAGGTTGTCGACGCAGTAATAGCCGACGTCCTCCAGTACCGCGATGGCGATGCTTTTTCCCGAACCTGATAATCCCGATACCAGTACGACTTGCATTCAATCGTCTCCGTCGATGGCGGCCTGCTGGCGCTTGATGAACTGTTCGACCGGATTGATGCCGCGGCTCTTGAGGATGTGGTTGCGCACGGCCACCTCGACCAGCACTGCAAGGTTGCGGCCGGCTGCAACCGGAATGCGCACCTTGGGAATGGCGACGCCGAGGATATTCTCGGTCGAGGCGACCATGTCGAGCCGGTTGAGCCCGACTTCGCCGATTTCCTCCGGATGAACCAGTTCGACGATCAGCCTGAGGTTCTTTTGCAGCTTGACCGCCGTCTCGCCGAATAGGAAGCGGATATTGAGGATGCCGAGACCGCGTACTTCGAGAAAGTCGCGGATCAACGTGGGACAGTTGCCCTCGAGCGTTTCGGGGGCGACGTGCTTGAGTTCGACGACGTCGTCGGCCACCAGCCGGTGGCCGCGCGTGACCAACTCCAGCGCCAGCTCGCTTTTGCCGACGCCGGCATCGCCCTTGATGAGGACGCCCATGCCCAGTACTTCGAGGAACACGCCGTGCTGCGAGGTTGTTTCTGCCAGGCTTTGCGTCAGGTAATGGCCCAGATAGGACATCAGGATCGGGCTGGCCAGCGTCGAGGAAAACAAAGGCGTGCCGGTGCGCTCGGCGGTATCGCGCAAGACCGGTGGGACGGCTTCACCATTGGAAATGACGATGGCCGCGAGCTCGTTCGAAAACAGGTGGTCGATCGCTTCCTGCAGGCTGGACTCGGACAAACCGCGCAGATAGTCCATTTCAGCGCAGCCCAGGACTTGTACCCGGTTGGGATGGACGAAATTCAGATGTCCAATGAGCGCCAGGGTCGGTTTCTGGATGGTTTCGGAGGATAGGGTGCGATCGCCGCCGGTGCGTCCGGCTACCCATTGCAGGCCGAGCTGTTCCGCCAGATCGCGGAACAGGGTTTCAACCGAAACGTGGCTTAGTTCGCCATCCATGCGCCGGCCTGCGCACTCAGCTTGACCATGATTCGAGCCGTCCCATCAAATCGGACGGGGTGGCGGCATCCAGCATCTGCGTGCGCATGGTCTCGTCGCCGAACAGTTGCGCAAGCTCGCCCAGAATCTGCAGATGCCGTTCATTGGCGTCCTTGGGAACCAGCAAAATGAAACACAACGTCACCGGCTGGCTGTCCGGCGCATCGAATTCGAGCGGGCTCTTCAGGCGATAGAATGCGCCGCACGCCTCCTTCAGCCCCTTGATACGCCCGTGCGGGATGGCGATCCCATGGCCGAGCGCGGTCGAGCCCAGGCGTTCGCGCTCGAACAGGCTGGTGAAGATGTCGGAGGCTTTGAGACCGCGGGTCTGAGCGAACAGGTCGGCTGCATGTTCGAACAGTTTTTTCTTGCTGGTGAAGCTGATGTCCAGCAAGGTGGTGTCGAGGGTGATAAGGGGGGCGATTAGGTTCATGCCTTTGCACAGCCGGGGAAAGAGGTTGTCCGGCTTCTGCAGATTATACGCCCGAAGGCTGTTTGAGGCCTCCGGGCGGGGCAATGCGGTGTCAGGCAGGGCTTTCCGTCGGTTGGTGCTTCAGTGCGCCTCCGCCTTGATGGACGTCCGAGGTTTTTTCCTTGTGCCTGACGATCTGGCGATCCAGTTTGTCCGCCAGAAGGTCGATTGCGGCATACATGTTGCCGTCCTCGCTGTGGGCATGGAAATCATGGCCTTTCACATGCAGCGTGGCTTCCACCTTGTGTACCAGTTTTTCCACCTGCATGATGACCGTCACGTTGATGACATGGTCGAAATGGCGTTTGACGCGGTCGAGTTTCTCGGAAACGTAGTCGCGGATGGCTGGGGTCACTTCCAGGTGATGACCGGAAATCGTCAAATTCATAGAACCTCCTAAGTCTGCTGAACATGACTGGAGGCCGGCATGCTGCCAACCTTCCAGGAGCGATCTGTTGTGCTCGATTTCATTGTGGGACGAAAGCCCGGTACATTCAAGCGCGGTACGGATTGTCAGGCGGACTGCGCAGGAAAAGCCTTTGCGATCAAAGTGCGCGGCGCATGTTGGCGGGTGGGATTTGCAGTGATTCGCGATATTTGGCGACCGTGCGGCGGGCCACCACGATACCCTGCTGGCCCAGGACTTCCGCCAATTGGCCATCCGACAGCGGTTTTTTGGTGCTTTCGGCGGCAACCAGCTGTTTGATGAGGGCACGAATCGCGGTCGAGGAACAGGCGCCGCCGCTGTCGGTCGAGACGTGGCTGCCGAAGAAATACTTCAGCTCGTACAAGCCGCGCGGCGTCATCATGTACTTTTGCGTGGTCACGCGCGAAATGGTCGATTCGTGCAATTCCACGGCATCGGCGATTTCGCGCAGCACCAACGGACGCATCGCCACCTCGCCATGCTCGAAGAACTGTTTCTGGCGGTCGACGATGGCCTGCGAGACGCGCAGGATAGTATCGAAGCGCTGCTGTACGTTCTTGATCAGCCAGCGGGCTTCCTGCAGCTGGCTGGCGAGCTGGCTGCCGCCGCTTTCGCGGTGGCGCGCCAGGATGTCGGCATAGACGCGGTTGACGCGCAGCTTGGGCATGGCATCGGCGTTGAGGCTGGCGATCCACATGCCCTTGACCTTGCGCACATAGACGTCGGGAATCACGTAGTGGGTGTCGTCCGCCCCAAAGGCCGCGCCCGGACGTGGGTTCAAGGACAGGATCAGGGCACGCGCGGTACGCAGCGCGGCATCGTCGATGCCGAGCATTTTCTTCAGCTTGCCGACATCGCGTGCGGCGAGCAGATCCAGATAATGCGTGGTGAGCCGCATGGCGGCGTCGCGTGCAGGGGTGTCCGGGGGCAGCGCGCGCAGTTGCAGGGTCAGGCATTCCGCCAGGTTGCGTGCGCCGACGCCGGTCGGATCCATGTTCTGCAGATGCTTGAGCGCGGTGTCCAGTTCCTCGGGCTCGAGTTCCTCGAGTTCGGTTTGCAGGCTGGCGGTAATGTCTTCCAGCGGCTGGGTGAGGAAACCCGAATCGTCCAGGTCGTCGATCAGCGCAGCGACCAGGGTGCGGTCGCGCAAGGTCAGTGGACTGACGATCAACTGGTTCAGCAGATGTTCGCGCAGGGTCGCACCCGATATCGAGCCCTGGGTGTAATCGTTGTCCTCGTCATCGCCGCTGGCCACGCTGTAGTCGTTCCAGTCGGAGTCATCCAGTGCTGTGACAGGTTCCGACTCGGCATGGTCGGGCAGCGCCGTTTCCGTGCTTTGTGCTTCGGCCTCGGCTGTATGCGCCGGCACCTCTGCCGTCGTATAGCTGGCTTCGTCCTCTTCCTCGCGCTCCAGCAGGGGATTGTCCTGCAGCATCTGCTCCAGTTCCTGATTCAGTTCCAGCGTCGACAGCTGCAGCAGTCGAATCGACTGTTGCAGTTGAGGTGTCAGCGTGAGGTGTTGACCGAGCTTGAGTTGAAGGCTGTGTTTCATGAATCTTGACTACGGCAAAAAGCGTGCCGGCTTGAGACCAGTTTAACGCGATTCGCCGGGGGATGGCGGTTGTTACAGACGGAAATTTTCGCCGAGATAGACTTTGCGGGCGTTGTCGTCCTGAATGATGAGGTCGGGGGTGCCGGCGATCAGCACGCGCCCTTCGTTGATGATGTAGGCGCGATCGCAGATACCCAGGGTTTCGCGCACATTGTGGTCGGTGATCAAGACGCCGATGTCGCGCTCGATGAGGAAATGCACCAGCTTCTGGATGTCGATCACCGCAATGGGATCAACCCCGGCAAAAGGTTCGTCGAGCAGGATGAAGCGCGGGTTGATCGCCAGTGCTCGGGCGATTTCCACACGGCGGCGCTCGCCGCCGGACAGGCTGACGGCGGACGCTTCGCGCAGGTGGGCGATGTGCAGGTCTTCCAACAGATTGTTGAGGTGTTCCTCGCGCTCGGCCTTGTCGTAGGACTTGAGCTCGAGAATGGCGCGGATATTGTCTTCCACGGTCATCTTGCGGAAGATCGAAGGTTCCTGCGGCAGATAGGACAAGCCCAGGCGTGCGCGCTGGTGGATCGCCATATGGGTAAGGTCGTGCGTATCCATCTGCACGCTACCGCCGTCGGCCGCGACCAGGCCCACCACCATATAAAAGCAGGTGGTCTTGCCGGCACCATTGGGGCCGAGCAGGCCGACGACTTCGCCGCTTTCGACCTCGAAGGAGACGTCGTGCACCACGGTGCGTTTGCCATACGTCTTGCGCAGGCCCTGGGCGGTAATCTGGCTCATGGTTTGGCTGCGGGTTGCTCGGAGGTGCGCGGTTTCGGGCGGATGACGGCGCGCACGCGCCCGCTCGGGGTCTGGGCGTTGGGCTGGCCGACGACCTTATAGAATCCGGTGTTGGCATTGTAGGAAATCTGCGCGCCGTGCAGTTCGTCGCTGCCGCGTCGCAGTCGTGCCTGGCCGATCAGTTCGAGCTGGCTGGTGACGCCGTCATATTCGATGCGATTGGCAAAGCCCTCAATGAATTCATCGCCGCTGTCGGTTTTCTGGCGGAACGCCACGGGGCGGCCGATCGCACTGACCTTGTCGAGTCCGTCAGCATTCTGGGTCACCTGCACGCGATCGGCGCGCAGCATCAGCGTGCCTTGGCTCAATACGACATTGCCCTGGTAGACGCTGATTTTCTTGATGTCGTCGAGGGTGACGGTGTCCGCTTCAAGGTTGACCGGTTTGTCGCGGTCGGCCTTTTCCGCATGGGCGGAGGTGGCCAGCAAGGCGGCGCACAGCACCGCGTAAAGCCTGGTATTCAATTTATTCATGGCGCTAGCCTTTTCCGGAAATATAACGGGCATGCACCCGTCCTGTCAGTTTGAGGATACGTTGCTTGGCGTCGTACTCCATCGCGTCTGCGCGCAGATCCAGGGTGGCGTCATGGATCACCACCGGGCCGGGGGAGCGCATCTGGTTGCGTTCTGGAAAAACCAGCAGTCGCGCCGAACGCATGGTCATGAGCGATTGTCCTGCATGCGCGGCACGTTCCACGAGAACGTCGTCGCGCAGGTCGACCTCATGGCCGTCGGGAGACACGGTCGCCTGTTTTGACACTGCGCTCACGTCGCCTGATTGTTTGTCCAGTTGGGTGAAGTGGGGCAGTTCCAACTCGGTGAACTTGCTGTCCGAGTAATGCTTCAATTTCTTGGCGGATAGCCGGTACTGCGGTTTGCCGTCCAGGTCGGTGCGCATCGCATTGAAGTTCTCCATGATGCCTTCGGGGTCGGTGCGGGTAGGCGACGCGCCGCCGTTGGCCGGGATCTCCACCATGCGTTCGATCCAGAAGCTGAGCGCAGCCAGTAGCAGCAAGATGGCCAGCGGCAGCCACAATGATCCGCGTGAGATCATGCCGTCCCCGAACGGGTGGCGTTCAGGGCGCAGCGTATGCAGCCTGTCATCTCAGATACGGCGCCAGCGCCGCGTCCAGCGTGCCCTGCGCGCGCATCAGGAACTCGCAGGCCTCGCGCACTGCGCCGTGGCCCGCTTCACGCGTGGTGGTGTAATGGCTGTAGGCTTTCACCAGTTCGGGGGCGGCCGGCACGGTGATGGCCAGACCGGCACGCCGCATCACGGGCAGGTCGACTACGTCGTCGCCCATGTAGGCGGTGGCTTCGCAATCGAGGTTCAACTCGCGGCACAAGGCTTCGTACACGACGAGCTTGTCGTGCGCGCCCTGATGCACGATCCCGATGCCGAGGTTCCGTGCCCGATGTTCCACCACCCGCGAGTTGCGTCCGGTGATGATGGCCAGTTCGACCCCGCTGCCGTTGAGCATTTTCAGGCCATGCCCGTCGAGCGAATTGAAGCCCTTGTATTCCTGGCCATCGTCCGCCAGGAACAGGGTGCCGTCGGTCATCACGCCGTCGACGTCGAATGCGACCAGTTTGATTTTCTGCGCGCGTGCAATCAGATCGGTCGTCATCACACTACCCCCGCTTTCAGCAGATCGTGCATGTTGAGTGCCCCGACCAGGATATGGTCGGTGTCGACCACCAGCAGGCCATTGATTTTCAGTGTGTCCATTTTTTCCACTGCCGCCACGGCGAGTTCGTCCGCGCGGATCGTCTTCGGGTTTCGGGTCATCAGGTCGGCAATCTTTGCCTGTTGCAGATCGATCGTGTGCTCCAGGGCGCGCCGCAGGTCGCCGTCGGTGAACAGCCCGGCCACCTTGCCGTCCGCCTCGACCACTGCGGTCATGCCGAGTCCCTTTTGGGTCATCTCGAACAGCGCGGCCTTGAGCGAGGCGTCGCGGCCGACCTTCGGCAGATCATCGCCGGCATGCATGACGTCGCGCACATGGACCAGCAATCGCCGTCCCAGGCTGCCGCCCGGGTGGGTGCGTGCAAAATCGTCGGCCGAAAAGCCGCGTGCATCCAGCAGCGCCACTGCCAAGGCGTCGCCCAGCGCGAGTGCCGCAGTAGTGCTCGCAGTGGGCGCCAGGTTGAGCGGGCAGGCTTCCTTGTCGACTGCGGCATTGAGGTGGACGTCGGCTTCCCGTGCCATGGTCGAACCGGGATTGCCGGTCATCGCGATGAGCTTGGCGCCGCGCCGCTTGATGAGCGGCACGATGCTGACGATCTCGTTGCTCTCGCCCGAATTCGACAGGGCCAGCACAACGTCATCGGGTGCGATCATGCCGAGGTCGCCGTGGCTGGCTTCGCCCGGGTGCATGAAAAAAGCGGGGGTGCCGGTGGAGGCCAGGGTGGCGGCGATCTTGCTCCCGACATGGCCGGACTTGCCCATTCCCGACACCACCACGCGGCCGCGACATACCAGGATCAACTGCACGGCATCCGCAAAACCGGCGTCGAGCCGGGTCGACAGGGCGCGCAGGGCATCGGCTTCGATATCGAGCACCTGACGCGCAAGCGCAAGCAAATGTTCGGCGGAGATGGGTTGGGGTCGCATGGTCGGCAAGTATACTAAAGCCTGCCTGTCCGACCGCGTTTTTACTGCGGTTTCGGCAGGATGACCTCGACAGAAAATATGGGCTGAAGCCTATGAAATACCTATGCACAGCAGCCTCCAGCTGGTCCTGATTCTACTTGCAGTCGCCGTGCTGGTGGCGGCCGCTGCGCGTGCTTTGCGCCTCCCTACCATGCTCGGTTATCTGGTGACGGGCATTGCCATCGGCCCGTTTGCCCTGGGCTGGATTCCGGACAGTGAAGAAGCGCGTTACCTGGCCGAGTTCGGCGTGGTGTTCCTGATGTTCTCGGTCGGCCTGGAATTCAGCCTGGCGCGCCTGATGACCATGCGTACGACAGTGTTCGGTTTTGGCGGCGCGCAGGTCGGCCTGACCATCGCGCTGACCGCGGTGATCGCCTGGCTGCTGCATTTGCCGCTGCTCGCGGCGCTGGCGCTGGGCGGCATCATGTCGATGTCGTCCACGGCCATCGTGTCCAAGCTTCTGGCCGAACGGCTGGAAATCCAGACACCGCACGGCCGCCAGATTTTCGGTGCATTGCTGTTCCAGGATCTGGCGGTGGTGCCGCTGCTGATTTTGATCCCTGCGTTTGCGAAAGAATCCGACACCATGGCCATCACTCTGGGGCTGGCCGTGTTCAAGGCGATCGTGGTGCTGGGATTTCTGCTGTTTGTCGGGCAGCGCATCATGCGTCCGTGGTTTCAATGGGTGGCGGGCCGCAAGTCGCCCGAACTCTTCACGCTCAACCTGCTGCTGTTCACGCTGGGGCTGGCGTTCCTGACCGAGAGTGTCGGCTTGTCGCTGGCGCTAGGTGCGTTCCTGGCTGGCATGCTGATTTCAGAGACCGAATACCGCTACCAGGTGGAAGACGACATCAAGCCCTTCCGCGACGTGTTGCTGGGATTGTTTTTCGTTACGATCGGGATGCGGCTCGACCTGATGCAGGTCATGCTGAACTGGGGCGATGTATTGCTGCTGGTCGTGGCGATCGTCGTCGGCAAGGGGCTGATGGTCGGCGGCCTGGCCCTGGCCTTCGGCAACACCCGCCCCACCTCGGTGCGGACTGCGCTGGGACTGGCGCAGGCAGGCGAATTCGGCTTCGTATTGCTGGCCCAGGCAGCCGATCTGCGGTTGCTGGGCGCTCCGATTACTCAGCCAGTGCTGGCGGCGATGGTGCTGTCGATGCTGATCGCTCCGCTCCTGATCAATCGCATGGACGTGCTGACCCGGCTGATCGCGGGCAGCGAATGGGCCGGTCGTGCCAAAGAGGTGCACGACATCGCGGTCAAGACCTTCGGCAAGACCCAGCACGTGATCGTTTGCGGCTACGGCCGTAGTGGACAGAACCTGGCCCGTCTGCTGGAAGTGGAGGGCATCACATTCATCGCACTCGACGCTGATCCCGAGCGGATCCGTGCGGTGGCGGCATCCGGCGTCAGCGTCGTCTACGGCGATGCCAGCCGGCGCGAAGTGCTGGTCGCCGCCGGCCTCAGCCGTGCGCAGGCCATCGTGGTGACGTATTCCGACCTGCACTCCAGCATGGCCATCCTGCGCCACGTCCGCGAGTTGCGGCCCGACCTGCCGGTCGTGGTGCGCACCATTGACGACACCCACATCGATGCCTTGAAAGCGGCCGGTGCGGCCGAAGTGGTGTCCGAAGTGATGGAAGGTTCGCTGATGCTGGCTTCGCATGCGCTGATGTTGCTCGGCGTACCCTTGAGCCAGGTGCTGAAACGTATCCGCGAAGTCCGTGAAACGCGCTACGCCATGATGCGCGGTTTCTTTCGTGGCGCCAGCGATGCCGACGACGAACTCGATCAGCATGCCCAGCCTCGTCTGCATACCGTGCTGGTCACGCAGGGCGCCGTGGCGGCGGGACATAGCCTGGAGGAACTGCGGCTGAGCGAACTACTCGTGGAGGTGGTGGCAATCCGCCGTCAGGGGATCAAGGGCGTCGATCCCCAGCCCGACACTCGCATCCAGGTTGGGGATGTGCTGGTGCTGCGGGGCGCCGCCGATGGTCTGGCGGCGGCGGAGTTCAGGGTATTACAGGGTTAAAACAGGATGGCGGCACCACAATTGGTTTCGCCACTCCCGGCTTTCCATTCCCCTGTAGTTGTGTCGTAGCAGTTAGCGGCCGTGGGCGCTGTGCCACCAGCAGCATAGACGGAAAAACGCATGCTGCCGCGCAGTGCGTTGCCATCATCGATTTTCCGATCGATTTCAGCGAGGATATTCACAGGTATTTGCGGGCCTGTCTTGAGATTGGTGCGAGCTGTGGGAGTGCCGCTGTCGGCGTAAACGTCATCGTAAATGAGTTGAAGACGCGCACCATAAGGATTGTTGGGCGTTGTGGTTGCACTCTCTGTAGCGTTATAGACGTAAGTGCCATTAATGAAGCCTGCATGCGATAGATGATCCCAGACTGCAATCGCTTCAGTTCCCGTTATTTGTCCGTTTCCGTCACCGTTTTGTGTGGCGCCCGCAATCTGGGTTGTCGCTGCGTTGAAATCTCCAGGTAAAGCGCGGTAGCGATCCTGGAATCCAAAAAAGGCAGCCTTAGTGCCGTCCAGTTGGGCGATGATGTTGCGAACGCGTGCGCTGGTAATAAGTTCCTGGCCCTTGAGAATACCGCCGAGCAACAGCCCGATAATGACCAGCACAATGGCGATCTCGATCAGGGTGAAGCCCGACTGGCGTCGCGCGATGTGGGGGTGCGGCATGGTGAGGCTCTCCAGTGGTTTTCTCCTGAGGGCCAATTTGCAAAATGCGTGCCATGATGTTTGTGGCTATAGTGCCATGATTAAAAAGGAAAAAATACCATCAAGCGCGTCGTATCCACCCCAATTTTGACGAAAATACAACGCTGATGCCAGATTTCCATCAGACTTTGTGCATGGCCTAACATCGGTATCCTCTCCATTTCCGGGGCGGAATGCCGATACCATGGGCATGCTGATCGTCCTGCATTCCCCTCCGATTCCCCCTTCATGAACGAACGCGCTGAAACTGCATCTCCTCTGACCTGGCTGACCTCACTCGCCACGCGCTTCACGCGTGTGGCGCCGGGACGCTGGCTCGGGTCGATGCTGCTGGCCCTGCATGTGGCCGTGGTATTCGATGCCGACGCGACGGTGACACGGGCCTTTCTGCTAGCGCATTACGGCCTGTTCCTTCTGTGGCAGCCGCTGGTGCGCAGCGAAGTGCGTATCGAGCCGCGCTTGGCGTTCCCGGTATTTGCCATGGCCGCATTGCTGGTCCTGGTCGACAGTACCTGGGTGATGGCCTTGTGGCTGGCGATCCTTGCGGGACTGGTGGGCGCCGTGGCGGCGTCGCAGAACGAACGTACCCAGCGTCTGGGTTATCTGCTGGCGCTGGGTTATCTGCTGGCCTTGCTGCTGGCCTGGGTGTTGCCGCAAAGCCTGGGCGGGACGTCGTTGCCGAATGAGCTGCGGATTGCGGTGCGCTATGGCTTGCTGCTGCTGCCCGCGGCGATCCTGTTCCTGCCGGCCAGCCGCCAGCGCAGCGGCTCGTCGACGCTCGATTTCATCTACGGGCTGATGCTGTCGCTGCTCATCATGGTGATGGCGCTCGGTGTGTTCGCCGTGGTGGCGGTAGCCAAAGTGAGCTATGCCTGGGCGCTGGTGCAGACCCTACTGGGCATGGCGGCGCTGCTGCTGGCCTTGTCCTGGCTGTGGAATCCGCGTGCCGGATTCGCCGGGCTGGGGCAGGTGACCTCGCGCTATCTGCTATCGGTAGGGCTGCCGTTCGAGGGCTGGGCGCAGCGGCTCGCCACCCTGGCCGAACGCGAGCGCGATCCGGAATCCTTCGTGCGCGACGCGCTGTCCGACTTGCACGAGTTGACCTGGATACGTGGCGGCCGCTGGCAGGCGGCGCGCGGCGAGGGGACATTCGGCGAATCTGCGGAACATGCCATCGTCCATGCATTCCATGGCCTGACCCTGACCTGGCAGTCGGTGCGTCCGCTCACGCCGGCGCTGGCGCTGCATGTTCGCTTGCTGTCTCAATTGCTGGGCTATTTCTACGCTGCCAAGGTGCGCGAGCAGACGCTGCGCGAGCAGGCCTACAGCCAGGCCATCCACGATACCGGCGCACGCCTGACGCACGACGTGAAGAATATCCTGCAGTCGTTGAAGACCCTGCTTGCCGCCGCCGATACTTCCACCCCGGAAGACAGCGAACGTCTGCTCGCGCTGATGAAACGCCAGCTGCCGCAACTGGCGGCGCGTCTCTCGCAAACCGTCGACAAGCTCAAGCAGCCGGCGGAAATGGACGTCGCACATGTGGCCGCGCACACGTGGTGGACTGCGCTGCAGACGCGCTATGAGCACGACGACGTACAGTTTTTCGCCGAGGTGCTCGACGACACCCCTTTGCCTCAGGATCTGTTCGATAGTGTTGTCGACAATCTGTTGACCAATGCGCTGCGCAAGCGGCAGAGCCACCCGGATGTCGCGGTGGAAGTGCGCCTGACATTGCATCCGCTGATGAGCCTGACCGTGACCGACAGCGGCGCCGCGGCGCCCGAACACGTGGCACGCAATCTGTTCCTCAGCCCGGTGGCATCGGATTTCGGGCTGGGCGTGGGGCTGTATCAGGCTGCACGGCAGGCGGCGCGCTCGGGGTATCGGTTGGAACTGCCAGATAACCGAGCAGGGCGAGTGACATTCCGCTTGCAGGCTACGGCGGGCAACCCGTAGGGCATACGCTGGCGATCAACGCGGACTGAGAGACCCAGACAGTAAGGTCATCAAATTCTCCACTGGCTGCGTCTGCCGTAGTAGGAGATCGGCTGATGTAGGTGGGGTTTGCGTTGAGGTTGTCTGCTTCGTCCGGGCCTGTCGGTGCCGCCAGGGTGGTGCCATTGATGTTTTGCGCTCCCCACCCATTGGGGCCAAGGGAAACCAGAACGAATACGACGTTGTCGGCGACATCCGGGCTAGAGCAGGTATGTGTACTGCATATCTTGATTGGGTCGAACCCATATGACGGAGGCCCCGAGGCCGCCGGGGTGCTGGCGGAAAATCCGTTGGATTTGTCAATGAATTGCGTGACAACCGCATACCGCAAACGATTGCCCCAGGCGTCCTGTGGGGCGATGCCCAGATCGACCCACGGTAACAAGCCACGGTAAGCCGCGCATTGTGTGTCGGATACCCTGTCTTCGCGTCCATCAGCGTTGGTGTCGGGGCAAGGCAGATAATGATGTGTGGGTACGTTGGTCGCGTTATGCGTCATCGCATAACCCAAGAGTGCCGTGCGCGCTTCTTCGAGCGTTGTTCTGGTTTCCGCGATCCGCCGCGCCTGAATTTGCGCCGACAACGGCATGGCCAGTCCGCCGATCAGGATGGTGATGATGACCAGCACGATGGCCATCTCGATCAGGGTGAAACCGCGCGAGCGTGTCATGGTGCGGAGTCCTTCGTATCCGGGCTGACCGGTTCGGGAGAACGGGGGCGCAGAACCTGATAGGGCTCATATACCCGGCCGTTGGCGCGGATCTGGCCGGGTTTCAGGCCCGATACGGCCGAACCATCGCGCTGTGCCTTGCCGTCGACCCAGCGCGTGGTGCTGCCGTCGGAGCGGATGACCACGCCATCGTAGCGTAGCGGTGCGGGGACGCTGTCGGTCGACAGCGGGTGGCCCGGACCAGAGGAGGTGGCGTTGCGCGCGCGCGCGGCCTCAAGCTGGGCGCGCTGCGCCGGTGTGAAAAACAGGCGGCCCGGATCGGCCGGGGCCGTCATGCCGGTTCCAGTGCCGCCCAGATACAGCGCCAGTATCCAGACACCAGGGAGCCTGTGCCACCTGTGTATTGCGCGCGCGCGATGGCCGGGTCGGAGAAGCCGGTTATTCATGGCGGTTCTCCGTTGTCGTTGCCACAGTGAACCACAGCAGATCGCATTCGGCCTGTAAATGCGGGCGATTGACGGCTTCGAATGGCGTATTGTCCGGGCGCGACAGGCGGCATCCCTGAACGTGATACACCCCGGACGCGCGCGTCTTGAGCGCGTCGAGGAAACGCGGGAGATCGGTTTCCACCAGCAGCGGGAAGGTGAGAGTCATGCGGGTTTGCCCAAGCGGCAGGCCCTGTGCCAGCGAGGACGGCGAGGCCGCGCGGGGCATCAGGCGGTAACTCAACCCATACAGGCCGGCATCGCGGTTGGCCAGTTGCACGGCCTCGATCCAGGCCAGACGGTCTTCCGCTCCCACGAATCCGCGTGCCACCAACGCCTGGTAATCCCCCAGATGGGTGGCGATAAGTCGCTGCTGCTGACGGCTGCGATCGAGTTGCTGGCGTGCCTGGTTGAGCGCCGTGTGCTGCTGTTGCAAAGCCGCTTCGGCATTGTGTGCCTGACGTTGTCCCCACAGGATGCCGCCGGATGCCAGCAGCAGCGCGGCCACCAGCATCAGCAGGGGCAGTTTGAGGATGAAGAAGGGCGGGCGGGTCATGGCCGGGCCTCGCGGAAAAGGAGGCTGAGGCTGAAACGCGCTGCCGGTGCGCTCGCATCGGCGTTGAGTGTCATGCCGGACAGCGTGCTGCTGGAGTCGGCATTCACAGGGCTGCTGCGCAGGGTCACGTCGTGTACACCCGGCATCGCCTGCAGCGTCTGCATGAATTCTTCGATACGCCGCATGGCTGCCCGGTAATTACCATCGAACGGGCTCAATCCGGCATCGAGGTTGATCTTGACCCCGCCGTTCGCTGTTGGCGGCTCATCGGTCCAGCCCAGGCTGTCCAGCACGACATCGGGCGTGGGCAGCAGGCTCTGTCCGATCGTTGCGAAGAGTGTGGACGCATCGGTCCGTGCCTGGCCGAGCTGGCGCGCCAGGTTGACTGTTTGGACGAGTTGCTCGGGGGCCATGAGCTGGGTGGGAAACGTGCGCGCAATGGCCTGGTAGCGGGCATCGAATTGCTGATACTGCTGGGCCAGCTGGCGTGCCTGATCGTCCAGGTCCCGGGCATGCAGCCAATAGGCGGCCGTGATACCCAGGCCCAGTACTGCGACGATGCCGGCAGCTGCATGCAGGCCGCGCCGCCAACGGAATTCGATGTGATGCTGCAGCAATTCGGGCGGCGCCAGATTGAGTTTCAGCGTTTCACCCGCGATGGCGGCCAGGGGCACGACTTCCGGCGTGGCGGCCAGAAAGTCGTCGGGAATGCGCAATGCACGTGCGAGGCTGGACATGTCGATCAGTCGCGTGCTGAACGCCGGATCGGCATTGAGCTGTGCCTGTGCGCTATCGAGCTGACCGCTGGGATCGAGCAGCAGCACATGCAGCCGGGCTTCGCGCGGCAGGATACGCTGTCCGCTGAGATAGAGCTGCGTCTTCGCGATTTCGTCCGCGGCGTTTCCGGGCAGTTGCGCGGGTGTGTCGCCGCCGATGAGGCGTGAAAAACGCAGCAGGCCATTGTGATAGTAGGAGAGCCGCAGGCTGTTGTTGAGACGGCACGCCAGCAAGGTATGCGCCGACTGTTCCCGCAGTTTTTCCAGCAGATGCTGGTAGGCCAACGCCAGCGGCGTGATGCCCGCGAGCGGCACGTGTTCGCGGTGCAGCACGCTGAGCCAGGGGGTCAGCCACTCGGCGTCGGGCAGGGCCGCGAGCAGATAGCGGTCGTCGCGGCGCCCGGTCGTTTCGCGCGTCTGCCGCCATGCGCCGGTAAAGCGCGTGTTGCGGAAGATCTGCTTGAGCTTGCGCGCCAGCAGTTCGTCGCGTGCGCGTCCCTGCACATGTGGAAGAACCTCGCTACGGTAATCCTCGTCGACTGTGTCGGCTACCAGCAGTACAGGCAGATGTGCATGCCTGATCACGATTTTGCGAAATGCCGCCAAGCCTTCCGTATCGGCCGAAAATTCGCCCAACCAGTGCATATGGCCTGGGCGCCAGTCGAGGACACCGATCTGGCGGGGCGTAGCAAAGAGAAGCAGGCGATGGTCGAACATGATCATGAAAACCGCAGTAGACCGCTCATAAATGTCAGAAGTACCGCACGGAAATTGATTTCCCTGCCTTCGATGACGTGTACCGGGAAATTGAATCCGCTACGCATCCGCTGGTACGACTGGTCATGCGCCTGCCTTTGTCGCTCGTCGTTGCAGGCAACAGCCTGCTGCCTCTTCGCTTCGCGGCAGCCACTTGCCCAGCCGCACCATCGAACGCGTTCAACTGTGGTTTCCATGATCACAGCGGCAGATGCCCGATCAGGTCGTAAATCGGCAGCAGCACCGACACCAGGATGCCGCCGAGCAGCAGGCCCAGAATGGCCGTGAGCAGTGGCTCCAGAACCCGGAGACCATTTTCGATCGAGTCGAGTACTTCACGGTTGTAGAAAAACGTTACGTTGTCCAGGGCCTCGTCGAGCGCGCCGGTGCTTTCGCCCACGCGCAGCATGCGGATCACCAGCGGCGGAAACAATGCCAGCGACTGGAAGCTTTCCGACAACCCACGCCCGTCGGCAATCTGCTGGGCGGCGCGGCGAATGCCGTCGGCAATCACGCGGTTGCCGGCGATCATCTCGCCGGCGCGCAGGGCGTCGAGCACGGTGACGCCCGAGCGGTACATCATTGCCAGCGTGTTGGTGAAGCGCGACAGCACGATCTTCTGCACGATCGGTCCGATGACCGGCAATCGCAGCTGGGTACGGTCCCACCATTCGCGTCCGGCTTCGCTCTTGCGCACCCATAAGGGCAGCCCGATGCCCACTGCCAGCGCAAGTGCCAGGCCGATCAGCCAGTACGAGCGCAGCGCATTCGACACCGCCATCAGGATCAGCGTCGGCAGTGGCAGTGGCACGCCCATGGTCTTGACCAGCCCCAGCACCTGCGGCACCAGATAGATCAGCAGAAACAGGATGGCCGCGCCGACGACGGCCAGCACCATCGCGGGGTAGATCATCAGACGCTTGGCCTTGGAGGCGACTTCCTCTTGCCATTTGAGCGACTCGGCCAGCCGCTCGAATACCGTGTCGAGCAGGCCCGTCTGCTCCCCCGCCTTGATGCTGTGCACGAACACGGCGCCGAATACCGCCGGATGCGCTGCCAATGCCTGCGACAGGACCTTGCCGCCTTCCAGGTCTTCAAGCAGCGCGGTCAGGACATCGCGAAACCCGCGTTTCTCCATGGTGTCGCGCAGATCGCGCAAACCTTCGAGCAGGGGAATGCCCGCGCGGGTGATGTAACGCATATGGATGCAGAACGTCACCAGATCGCGCCGGGTCACGCGCTCGCGGCCGGTGGGGGCGTACTGGCGTGACAGCTCGACCAAGGTGATGAGATCGAGTCCCATGCGCTTCAGGCGCAGCTCGAGATCGACGTCGTTGACAGCAGACAGGGTACCCCTGACGTTGCGGCCGGTCTGGTCGATGGCGCGGTAGTCGAAGAAGGGCATGGATCAGGTGCGCCTCATCTCACACCCGCCCCGTCAAGTCCACTACCCGCGACACTTCCGACAACGAGGTCACGCCATCCAGCACACGCTTGATGCCGTCCTCGGCCAGCGGGTGGTAACCGTGTTCGAATGCGGCGCGACGGATTTCGTGCAGCGGCGCGTGGTTGGCGACCAGTTCGTCCAGTGTCGGGTCCATTCGCAACAGTTCGATCAGCGCCAGCCGGCCTTTGTAGCCTTTGTGGCTGCATGCCGGACAGCCGACGGCGCGGTAGATCTGCGGCGGCTGGGCCGGATCGGCGCCGAGGATGCGCGCCTCGTCCTCGTCCGGCGTGTAGGCTTCCCGGCAGTGCGGGCATAGCTTGCGCACCAGCCGCTGCGCGATGACACCGATGATGTTGCCCGACAGGATGCCAGGCTGGATGCCGATGTCCATCAGGCGCGGAAATACGCCGAGCGCGGAGTTGGTGTGCAGGGTGGTGAACACCTGGTGGCCGGTCATGGCGGCGCGGAACGCCATCTCGGCGGTGTCCTTGTCGCGGATCTCGCCGACCAGGATGATATCGGGGTCCTGCCGCATGATCGAACGGATGCCGTTGGCGAAGTCGAGCTTGAGTGTCTCGTTGACCGAGCTCTGGCGCATCAGTGTGACCGGGTATTCGACCGGGTCCTCCAGCGTCATGATGTTGACGGTCTCGTTGTTCAGATGCGACAGCATCGAGTACAGCGTGGTGGTTTTGCCCGAACCGGTCGGTCCGGTGACGACGAGGATTCCCTCTGGCCGCGCCATCATCAGTTGCAGTTCGCGCAGCGCGTCGGGCGTGAAGCCCATGTAATCGAGCGGCATGATGGATTTTTCGCGGTCGAGGATGCGCAGCACCACGTTTTCGCCATGGATGCCGGGCTGCGAAGAGACACGGAAATCGATCGGACGCCCGTTCAGCGTGAGCGACATGCGGCCGTCCTGCGGTGCGCGCGTCTCCGCGATGTTCATGCCGGACAGCACCTTGAGGCGCACCAGGATGCCCGGCCAATAGGTCTTGTGCAGGCTGCGGATCTGTTCCAGCACGCCGTCGATGCGATAACGGATGCGCAGGAAGGCGTGCTCGGGCTCGAAGTGGATGTCGCTCGATTCGCGTTTCACCGCGTCTGTCAGCAGCGCGCCGACCAGCCGTACCACCGGCTGGGTGTATTCCTCGGTATCGGGATTGAGGCTGGCGTAATCGACTTCGCCGGTTTCGATTTCGCGCAGGATGCCGTCGAGCGAGAGATCGAAACCATAGAACTTGTCGATGCATTCGAGCAGTTGCGCTTCCGCCGCCAGCAAGGTGTCGATTTCGATCTGCCCGCCGAGAGAGGCTTTCAACTGGTCGAGTGCGACGACGTTGAACATGTCGGTGGTCGCCAGCGTCAACACGTTGCGCGCGGCATCGTGGGCGATCGGCAACAGGTGGTGGCGGCGCGCGAATTCCTCGGGGACCAGTTGCAGCGCTTCGGGGTCGGCCACGACCTGGGTGAGATCGATGCCCTGGCTGCCGAGTGCGTTGGCGAGCTGGTCGCGCAGCACGGCTTCGGTGATGAATCCGAGCGCGACGAGCTGGCGGCCGATCGGCAGGCCCGTGGTTTTCTGCTCCTTCAGTCCGATGCGCAACTGGTCGAGGGTGATCAGCCCCTGGGTGACCAGGGTTTCGCCCATGCGGAGTTTCTTGCGGCGCTCCATGGCGGCCTTACCGGATCGATTTCAACTGCTGCACGCGCGCTTCGGCCTGGGAACGGTCGTAACGGTGCACGCCATTGCCGGCGAGCGCTTTTTCGTAATACATCAGTGCGCTTGGATACTGATGCAGCTGGTCGAGGCTGACGGCCAGGTTGAAGGCGTAATCGGCATTGTCGGGCGCGCCCCGATAGGCCTCGAAATAGGCGGGCTGGGCGTCGTTCCAGCGCCCCTGTTCGGCGTAGAGGTTGCCGAGCGTCTGGTAGAGCTGCGGGCTGGGCGCACGCTCGATCAGCATTTTCAGCCGGCTTTCGCTCACCTGGCCATCGGTATTGCCCAGCAAGTCGAGCAAGGCGCCCTGGGCGGCTGCATTGCGGGGATCGATCTCAAGCACTTCGCGATACAGGCGCCGGGCATCCGCATCGCGGTTTTGCGCACTGGCGATGGCTGCGAGTCCCAGCAGCGCATCCGCCGTGCGCCGATGTGTGGCCGCCTGGGTATACAGCCGTTGCGCTTCGGCCAGCGCCCCGCGTTGATAGGCGGCGTAGGCCTGGGTGAGCAGGGTCGTCTGGGCGTCGGGCTGGAACTGGAGTACCGCAGGCGTGGCCATCGTCGGTTGCACGCTGGGAGCAGGCGGAACGCTGCGGCGGGGATGCATGGTAACAGGGGACGCAGGTTCGGCAAGCGCGGGACGGGCGGCGGCAATGGGCTCGGGACGGCGTTCGGGCGGTGCTGTCGATACGGTCGGCATCGGCTGCGCCAAGGGAACCGGCGCCGCAGGCGTGCCAGCGTGCGCCATGGCCGGCGGTGGCGTGGTGGCCGGCGGTTGCAGGGCGAAATAGAGGTATGTCCCGTAGCCGAGCGCGACGAGGACGGCCAGCAGCGCGGTGAGCGGCACCAGCGAAAGTTGCGGCCAGCGCAGTCTGGGAGACGAGGTGCCGGGCACAGGTTCGTTGTTGCCGAACAGCAGGCCGGGCGGTTCGACCCATTCGCGCGCTTTCGCGGTGCCAGGGAGGGCCGGTTCCAGTTCGAGGTCGCCCTCGATCCGGCGGCTGTCAGGATCGGACTTGTCCGACGCAAGCCGCCCAGGATGGGCGGCCTCGGCCTGTTTCAATGCTTTGAGCAGCAGGCTCAAGGCTGGCTCCGGGCGCTGTCGGGCAGCAGCCGCTGGAATGGCTGAAGCGCGTCGTTGTCCAGCGTGGGGTTGGATACCACAGTGGGCCGCAGAAAAATCACCAGTTCGGTCTGGCTGTTGATGCGTTCATGCTGGCCGAACAGGGCGCCGATGCCTTCGGGGCGCGACAGGCCGGGCACGCCATCGCGCGCATTGTTGCTGTCGTCCTGGATCAAACCGCCGAGGACCACGGTCTGGCCGCTGCGTACCTGCAGCAGCGATTCCATTTCACGCACCTGGATGACAGGAATGGAATTCTTGACACCCGCTTTTTCAAGGTCGGGGTTGGGATCGTCCACCGATCCCACCTTGCGCGAGATGGTGGGGCGCACGGTCAGCGACACCATGCCGTTCTCGTTGATCTGCGGCAGCACAGACATCACCACGCCGATGGGCACGGTGTGTGCGGTGGTCGTGAACGTGGCGGGCTGGAGCACGGAACCTGTGGAGGATAACGCCCCCTGCTGCGACTGCACGGAAAAATAGACCAGGTTGTCGACCACCTTGAGCAGGGCCGTCTGGTTGTTCAGTGCCATGAGTTTGGGACTGGACAGCACCTTGGTCTTGCCGAACGATTCCAGCAGGTCGATGGCCGCGGTGAAGCCGTTATTGCCGGTGTTGGTGTAAGTGGCCTGGATGAAAGGCGAAAGCGCGCCCGCCAGGGCATTGGTGCCGCCGCCTACGGTATTGATCGTCCAGCCAGTGGCGCCCTGCAGGGCTTTCGACCAGTCGATGCCGGCGCGGTATTGATCCTTGAGCGTGACTTCGACGATGGTCGCCTCGATCAGCACCTGACGCTGCGCGGACTGCATGACGCGGTCCAGGTACTGCTGTACCAGTTCCTGCTGTCTGGACGTGCCCAGTACCGTCACGGTACCTGCGACCGGGTTGACCGCCACATCGTATTTGCCGTCGCCCGCCGGCTGGTTGGCAAACGCGGCGGTGAACAGGCTGGCGGCGCCCGCTCCGGCCTTGCTGGCCGCTTCGGCCTGCGAGACCCGTTCGGCGCGCTCGGCCTTTTCGGCCTCCAGCCGCGCCGCGCGCTCCTCGTTGCTCTGGGTGACGGCCCGCGTGCCGGCGAGCATGGTACGGATATTGTCGGCCAATACCGTCCACAGGTCGTTGTTCGACTGGCTGGCGACGGTGGTGGTGGAGGAGTTGCCGGCGTTGGTCGAGGCGGACGTGTTGCCGGTTCCCGTGCCGATGCCGCCGCCGGTGCTGGCGATCTGCGCCGCTACGCCGACGCTGGAGGTCGTATTGCGGGCGACGTTGACGTAATTGACCGTATAGGTCTTGACGTAGGGGGTGTCGGGCATGATCGACACCGTTCGTCCGTTCATCTCGTAGCGCAGGTCGGCCTGCCGCGCGATGCGGTCGAGAATGGCAGGCAGCGGCTCCTGCACGGCATTGAGCGAGACGTTCCCTGAGATGCCAGGGTACAGGTCGATGTTGTACTGGGTGTCGCGTGCGATGGAAAACAGCAGATCCTTCACTGGCACATCGTTGACCACGACGGTATAGGTCGGAACCGGTGCATTCAGCTTGGGCGGGGACAAGGCGGGGATGGCCTTGACGGGCGCGGGCGGCGGGCTGACAGGAACGGCTGTCGGGCTGGGGCGGGTGATATGGTCGGGCGAGGTGTCGAATGCCCGCGGGGGCACGCAACCCGCCAGCACGAGGCTGGACAGAGCCAGGCCCGTCAATACGGAGCGTTTCAACACTGCATTCATCACGACCCTTATCCCGTTGGCAAGACTACGCTGCGCATTTTGCCGACCGTGCGCAGAAACGGCACGCCTGTAGGCGTGGCGGGCAAGGTGCGCATGACCGCCACGGCTGCGTCCCGATTGGGGAATTCGCCCGCCAGGATCATCCAGGCGGGGGCGCCCTGGCTCAGGCCATGCAGCACCCTCACCGGCTGCGGCGTAATGGCGTTCAGATCCCCTAATAATACGGCTGCCTGCGCGGCTTCTTTAGCCGAGGCGATCTGGATTACATGGGTGTCGGGTGCAGCGGTGACAAGCCAGCGCTGGGTTTGCCGCGCCAGTTCGGTCACGCGGCTGACCGGAATGGGGGCGGGCAGGCGAGGCATGCCCGCCGCTTGGGGCGGTACGGCAGACGGCGAGGCCGCGGGCGAGCGCGTCTGCCAGGCGACGAACGCGAGCAGGCCGAGCCCGGCGGCCAGACCGGCGCTCAGCCACGCCCAGCGCGGCAGACGTGGTTTGTGTGCGGTTTGGGCAGGGGAGCGGATTTCGGCGTCGCCTGCCGCTGCGTCCAGATGCGCCGCGGTGAGCGTATGGGTTTGTCCGGCATAGGCCGCGAGCAGGGTTTTGTCGGCCAATACGTTGATGCGGCGCGACAATCCGCCGGAAAGGCCGGTCAGTCGCGCGATCAGGGCCGCGGAAAACAGGTCGGGTCCGCGGTAGCCGGCCACCGCGAGCCGCGCCCGCAAATACTCGGCGACTTCGGGCTCGGTCAGTGGAGACAGATTCAGGCTCAGGGTGATGCGGTCCTTCAACTGGCGGATGCGTGGATCGGCCAACTGTGTGTCGAGCTCGGGCTGGCCGAACAGGATGATCTGCAGCAGCTTGTCGGTGGCGGTTTCCAGATTGGTCAGTAGCCGCAGGAACTCCAGATTGTCGAGCGCGATGCCTTGCGCTTCCTCGACGAACACCACCACGCGCCGGCCTGCTTCGTGGCGGGCGAGCAGGGCGGCATTGAGCTGTGCCAGCCGGGCCTGCCGGCCCCCTTCGGCGGTGTCGATACCCAGATCAGAGAGGATGGCGGCCAGCATGTCGTCGGGCGACAGGGTGGGATTGCCGAGATAGACACTGTCGATGGTGTCGGGCAGTTGCGCCACCAGCTTGCGGCACAACATGGTCTTGCCACTGCCGACTTCACCCACGACCTTGATGATGCCTTCGCCCTGACCGATTGCGTACTGCAAGGCGGCGAGTATTTGCCCCCGCTGGCCGCCGGCATACCAGTATTCGGTATTCGGCGTGATGCGGAAGGGGGCTTCTTTCAGACCGAAATAGTCAAAATACACAGTGACGGTTTATTCGGTCCCGTACGTCTGCATACGGCTGTAAAGCGTGGTGCGGTTGATGCCGAGCAGCTTGGCGGCCTGCGACAGGTTACCGTGGGTCATATTGAGCGCGGCCTCGACGTAGGCTTTTTCCCATTGGCGCAGGGTCACGTCCAGATTGAAATTGGCCAGCGTCTGCAACTGCTTGCGCGCCAACTCGATCAGCGCCTTGCTGTCGTTGGCGAGCGGGATTTCCTGCGGGTAGGCCTGGTCGGTGTCGAGTTCGGCTTCCAGCTGCTGCGCATTGACCGACATGCCGGGGTATTTTGTGGTCAGGCGGATGGCGATGTTGCGCAGCTCGCGCACGTTGCCGGGGAAGTGGTAGTCCTCCCACATCTGCTGCGCACGAGGGTCGAGCGAAAACGGCTGGGTCTTGGCTTCGCGGGCGTAGAAATCGCGGAAATGATGAAGCAGCGTGAGCTTGTCCTGCCCCATCTCTCGCAACGGCGGCACGGCGATGGAGAACACCGACAGCCGGTGGTAGAGGTCGGCGCGGAAACGCCCGGCCTTGATCTCGGCGCGCAGGTCGCGGTTGGTGGCGGTGACCACGCGGGCATTGGAAAAGCGCGGCTGGGTTTCGCCGACGCGCTGGTATTCGCCGTTTTCCAGCACGCGCAGCAGCTTGGCCTGCAGTTCCAGAGGCAGCTCGCCGATCTCGTCGAGGAACAGGGTGCCGTTCTCGGCTTCCTCGAAGTAACCGGCGCGCGCGCTGGTGGCGCCGGTGAAGGCGCCCTTGGCGTAGCCGAACAGGGTGGGCTCGACCAGGGTCGGCGAAATCGCCGCGCAGTTGAGCGCCAGATAGGGCTTGGCGGCGCGCGGCGACAAGCCGTGCAGACTGGACGCGACACGTTCCTTGCCGCTCCCGGATTCGCCCTCGATCAGCACCGGGAAGGGCGCGGCCGCGTATTGCTTGATCTGTTCGCGCAGCTTGTCCATTGCCGGGCTGTCGCCGACGATGCCCGAATCCTTGGCGGGGGCGGGCGTCTTGTCGGCGCTGCGCTCGGCATCCTGCACCAGCAGCGCGTTGAACAGGAGGGACTTCAGCCGTTCGGGTTCGCACGGCTTGGCGACGAAATCGATCGCCCCGAGCGCGCGCGCGTGGCGCGCATTGGCCTCGTCGCTCTGGCCGGAGAGGACGAGGATCTTGATGCTGGGGGAGATGCTCAGCAGGTCGGCAATCAGGGCGAAGCCCTCGTCGGGCTTGTGCGGCTGCGGCGGCAGGCCCAGGTCGACCAAGGCCAGCTGCGGCGGCTCGTCCAGCTGCATCATCAGGCTTTTCACCTGCGCCCGCGACTCGGCAGCGGAGATATCGAAGTCCTTGCTCAGAACGTAGGTGAGCGTGTCGGAGATCAGCGGATCGTCATCGACGATCAGCAGGCTAGGCTTGTTGGTTTGGACCACATGTCCTCCAGGTCGATTGGTACCGAAAGCGCGCCTGTATCTGCGTACAGGAGAAATTGTTGCGTGCGTGTCGGATTTTCGACGATTGTGCCAGAGACCTGGTCAAAGTTAAACCAGAGCGCACATTGGGGGCGGCATCCGCGACCGCACGCGAATAGACGTTAGCGGCGCGGGAAGCGGTGGACTTGAGACGGGTCAGCTGTTTACCGGTTCAACGGCCGCCCGGGTCCAGCCCTCGCTGCGTTCGATCGGGTTGCCCAGGGCGATGAACTTGCGTTCCGGCATGCCCTGAATCTGGAACACTTTGCCCAGCGTGAAATGGATCGGATCGAGGATGAGGGTCGCCTGGTCGCCGTCCAGCCACAGGCTGGGATGGGGGAGGCTGGCACTGCTATTGTCGAACCCGTTGACGGTATACCCCGAGGTGGCGGTATCGTACAGCATGGCCAGAGTGGGTTTTCCAGCCAGGGTTTCGATGCCGACCGAACTGGTGTCGTCGTTGAGGCGGGACAGCCGGCGCACGACCCCCAGCTGCCAGTCGCGGCTGTCGTGCGACTTGACGCCGATGAGCGCCCCTACGCGCAACCAGTCCTTGTCGCGCGATTCGACGATGGCGCCATATCCGTATTCACTTTCGTCGTTCATGACCCAGCGCTCGACATCCGGCGAAAGCTGAGTGGCGGGCACGGTCATTTGCGAGACGCGTTCGCGCGTGCGGTCGGTGATGAAACCATACACCTGCACATCGTCGGCCTCGTTGTAATTCAGACCGGTTCCATAGGGCGAGACGCTGGCGGGCGTGTCGGCGGCCTTGATCTGGTTGATGATGGCGCTCAGGCCGTGGGTCACGTCGACCAGCCGCTTGACCGATTCGCGCGGCGCGCGGCGTTGCTCGCGCGTGGCCAGCGAAGCCCATTGGCGCTGCAGGTGTTCGAGCAAATCGAGACTCTCGGCCGTGCGCGCGGTTTCGGTCAGGCCAAGTTGCGCCGGAGACGTGCCAGCCTGGAGTGCCGCGTGCAGTTCCTGCAGCTTGAGCAGCAGGTCTGCGGTTGCCCAGAAACGCAAGGGCTTGTCGGTATCGGGCTTGCGTACCCGGCGCGGGCCGTGGTCGGCAGACAGGTCGACCACGAAGTTGTCTTTGTTCGCGTCGAACCTGCGGTCCATTTTAAGCATGTCGTGCCACCCGCACAGCCAGCGATCGGTCTGGTCGAGCTGGCGCGGATAGAGCGTGCCGGAGTGGGCCAAACTCAGCATCAGGATATGCAGATAGGCCGTTTCGCAATTGCAGTCTGCTGTGTCCTCGGTGTAGACCTGCAGAGACCGTCGATGAAAGCCTTCGGTCTCGGCGATGCGATACAGGTTGTGCAGTCGCAGCCACAGCTTGTCGCCGCCGGGCAGATAGCGGATGGCACGCCATTTCAGCAGTTGTCCAAAGGTGCGGATGGCGCGCAGGGTAATCAGCGGGATCGCGTCTTCGTGCTGCACCTTGCCGGCGGTACGTGCAAGATGCAGCACGAAGGCGTGATAACCGCGCGCGACTTCCCAGTAGAGACCGTACACGGCGTGCCAGAGCTGGCTTTCGACCGGGCGCGACATGCGCGGATTGCGCAGGTACTGGCGCACAAGTGTGTCCTGCAGGTCACGTGACTTTTCGTCCAGCAGCATGAAAATGGCCAGGCGATCTTTCGTGTATTGCGTCGAGTTCTCGTTGAAGCGCTTGAGTGCACTGAGAATAGCTTCCTGGCACTTGAAGGCGTCGCCGATGGGCAAGGTCTCGACCCAGCGGGAGGCCGCCTTGAGATTGGCCAGCGGATCGTCGTTCCGTTTGCCGAACGACGTCAGGTTGGCCAGGCGCGAAGCAAATTTATCTGCCAGTGAAGTCATGGTGTGAAAACAATCCCGATGTGACGAAGCGTGCCTTGAGGTACTTGGTCATGTTCCCAGCAAATTCCATGCCATAGGTATTCCATTCGTCAGGTCAGCTTGGTCTTAACCCAGGCCTGTACCGATGCTAGCGCAGCGGGCAAGTGCCCCGGCTCGCTGCCGCCCGCCATCGCCATGTCCGGTTTACCACCACCTTTCCCGCCGACTTGGGTGGCGACGAAGTTCACCAGTTCGCCCGCCTTGATCCTGCCGGCGACGTCGGGCGTCACCGCGGCGATCAGGCTGACCTTGCCGTCGGCCACCGTGCCCAGCACCAAGGCGCAGGATTTCAGCTTGTCGCGCAGCTTGTCTGCGGTTTCGCGCAAAGCCTTGGCGTCGATGCCGTCGAGTTGCGCCGCCAGTACGCGCACGCCGTTGACGTCGGCGGCCTGCTGTATCAGGTCGTCGCCCTGACTCGAGGCGAGTTTCGATTTCAAGCGGTCGAGCTCCTTCTCCAGCGCGCGACTGTGCTCCATCAGCTGTGCCACGCGCTCGGCGGCGTCAAGCGGCGTGGCCTTGACCAGTTGCGCAATGGCGCCGAGGTTCTTTTCGGTTTCGCCGAGGTAGGCGAGCACGCCGGTACCGGTGGTTGCCTCGACCCGGCGGATGCCCGCCGCGACGCCGGTTTCCAGCAGGATCTTGAAGGCGCCGATGTCGCCGGTGCGCGCCACGTGGGTGCCGCCGCACAGCTCGCGCGAACTGCCGATGTCGAGCACCCGCACCTCGTCGCCGTATTTCTCGCCGAACAGCATCATCGCGCCGGTCTTCTGTGCTTCCTCGATCGGCATCACGCGCGCCTGCGTCGTGGTGTTGGCGAGGATTTCCGCGTTGACGCGCGCCTCCACCTCGCGGATCTGCGCCGCGGTCATCGGGCTCGGCTGCACGAAGTCGAAGCGGGTCTTCTCGCTGTCCACCAGCGAGCCCTTCTGCTGCACGTGCTCGCCCAGCACCTCGCGTAGCGCCTTGTGCATCAGGTGGGTGACCGAGTGGTTGCGCATGGCGCGCGCGCGCACGTCCTCATCGACGCGGGCGAGCACGGCGTCGCTCACCACCAGCGAACCGGTTCTCACCACGCCGTGATGGCCGAAGACCTGCGCCTGGATTTTCTGCGTGTCTTCAACCTCGAACACGCCGTTGGTGCTTTGCAGGGCGCCGCGGTCGCCGACCTGGCCGCCGGACTCGGCATAGAAGGGCGTGTGGTCGAGCACGACGACGCCGAGTTCGCCTTCCTTCAGTTCGTTGACGGCGGCGCCGTCCTTGTACAGGGCGAGCACGGTGGCGTCGTGCGTCAGCGTGTCGTAGCCGTGGAAGATGGTCGCCTCACCTGAATACTCCAGCCCAGCACCGAGCTTGAATTTGCCGGCGGCACGTGCCTGGCTCTTTTGCCTGGCCATGGCGGCGTCGAAGGCCGCAGTGTCGACGCTGACGTTCGCTTCACGACAGATGTCGGCAGTGAGGTCGAGCGGAAAACCATAGGTGTCGTGCAGCTTGAATGCCAGTTCGCCATCGAAGGTACCGCCTGCGGGCAACGTCTTCAGCGTTGTTTCGAGGATGCCCATGCCGTGTTCGATGGTCTCGAAGAAGCGTTCCTCCTCCTGCCGGAGGATGTCCATGACCCTATCCTGCGCCTTGGCCAGTTCGGGGTAGGCGGCGCCCATCGCTGCAACCAGATCGGGCACGATGCGGTTGAAGAAGGCCGTACGCGCACCGAGCTTGTAGCCATGGCGGATGGCGCGGCGAATGATGCGGCGCAGCACGTAGCCGCGACCCTCGTTGCCCGGGATGACGCCGTCGACGATGAGGAAGGAACAGGCGCGGATGTGATCGGCGATGACTTTGAGCGAGTTGTTTGTCAGATCGCTCGTCTGCGTCTCGCGCGCGGCGGCGGCGATCAGCGTCTGGAACAGGTCGATCTCGTAGTTCGAGTGCACGTGCTGCATCACCGCGGAGATGCGCTCCAGGCCCATGCCAGTATCGACGCTGGGCTTGGGCAGCGGATGCATGGTGCCGGACTCGTCGCGGTTGAACTGCATGAACACGTTGTTCCAGATCTCGATGTAGCGGTCGCCGTCTTCCTCGGGGCTTCCCGGCGGGCCGCCGTAGATGCCTTCGCCGTGGTCATAGAAGATTTCGGTGCAGGGGCCGCAGGGGCCGGTGTCGCCCATCGCCCAGAAGTTGTCGGAGGCGTAGCGCGCGCCCTTGTTATCTCCAATTCGGATAATGCGTTCCTTCGGCACGCCGATGTCGTTGTGCCAGATGTCGTAGGCCTCGTCGTCCTCGGCGTAGACCGTGACCCACAGCTTCTCGGTCGGCAGCTTGAGCACCGTGGTGAGATATTCCCAGGCGTACTTGATCGCGTCCTGCTTGAAGTAGTCGCCGAAGCTGAAGTTGCCCAGCATCTCGAAGAAGGTGTGATGGCGCGCGGTGTAGCCGACGTTTTCCAGGTCGTTGTGCTTGCCGCCCGCGCGTACGCAGCGCTGTGACGACACCGCGCGGGTGTAGGCGCGCTTGTCCTGGCCGGTGAAGACGTCCTTGAATTGCACCATGCCGGCGTTGGTGAACAGCAGGGTCGGGTCGTTGCCCGGCACCAGCGGGCTGGACGGGACGACGGTGTGGCCCTTGGAAGCGAAGAAATCGAGGAAGCTCTGGCGGATGGCGCTGCTTTTCATAGTTTTGGTGTGGTGTCGTGCGTGAACGTCGGACAATAAGGCATTGTATCCGTTAAAGTTCCACCCTTACAGGCGGCAGGGGCAGGGAACATGGACGACGAAGCGGTCATCGCGGCGACGCGGCAATGGATCGAGAAGGCAGTGATCGGGCTCAACCTGTGCCCGTTCGCCAAGGCGGTCTACGTGAAAAACCAGGTGCGCTATGTGGTGAGCCATGCGCCGCATCTGGATGGCCTGCTGGAAGATCTCGACCGCGAACTGGATTTTCTCGCCGCCGCCGATCCCGAGGCCGTCGACACGACACTGCTGGTCCATCCCACGCTGCTGCCGAATTTCCTCGATTTCAACGATTTCATGCAGTTGGCCGAAGCGGCGGTGGGCGAGCATGGCCTGGAAGGCGTGATTCAACTCGCCAGCTTCCATCCGCACTTCCAGTTCGAGGGTACCCAGCCTGACGACATCGGCAATTTCACCAACCGCGCGCCATTCCCCACGCTGCATCTGCTGCGCGAGGCGAGTATCGAACGTGCGGTGGCGGCGTTTCCCGAGGCTGGGACGATTTATGAGCGCAACATCGAGACGCTTGAGGCTTTAGGGCATACGGGATGGGCCACCCTGTGGGCAACCCATGCCAAATCCTAGCTGCCGCAACCGCCGCAACAACTCCCGTTCGCATGCGGGGATTGTGGTGCCTCGACGAGCACGCCCGCTTCGGCGAGCGCTGCCACCAACTGCGTACGTGTCGTCGTTTTATCGTCTATGCGCGCAAACAAGCGTGCAGGGGAATCCAGAAATGATACGTCGTGCACGCCAGGGATCGCTTTCAGACGTGCAGCGGCACGTTCCGCTGCTTCGGCGCTGACGGATCCGACGATATGTAGGGTCTCGGTTTTCATGTTTGCTCTTTCATGGAAAAAATAGAGGTGTGCGAGAAGCTTGGCGGCAGGGTCATCAGTACTGGCCGTCCTTTCCGCAAGGACAACCAATTTAACATATAAATTAAATACATGTTAAGTTGGGGGTAAACGCACTTGACTTTCAACCCTTGGGACTTAGCACCCATTGCGGCCCTTGCGACGCCCCGCTAAGGTTGGTGCCTTATGGAGGGCTGGAATAATCATGTCGAATCAATCCCGCGTTCTTGAACTGCGCCAGGCACTGTCGCGCGTCATCGTCGGCCAAGACAGCCTGCTCGATCGCCTGGTGGTCGGCCTGCTTGCCGGCGGGCACGTGCTGGTGGAGGGGGTGCCGGGGCTGGCCAAGACGACCGCCGTGAAGACGCTCGCTGCTGCGATCCACGGCAGTTTCCGCCGCATCCAGTTCACCCCCGACCTCCTGCCGGGCGACCTGACCGGTACCGACATCTACCACGAAGGCCAGTTCGAATTCATCGAAGGGCCGTTGTTCCACGAGATCATCCTCGCCGACGAGATCAACCGCGCCCCCGCCAAGGTGCAGGCCGCGCTGCTGGAAGCGATGCAGGAGCACCAGATCACGGTGGGCGGGGTGACGCGCCCGCTGCCGCCGCTGTTCATGGTGATGGCGACGCAGAATCCTCTGGAACAGGCGGGCACCTATCCGCTTCCCGAGGCACAACTGGATCGCTTTCTGTTGCATGTGGCGCTGGGTTATCCGAGCGATGCGGAGGAACTCGACATCCTGCGCCGCGACCGCACACAGGCGACGGGCGCGGGCCATGCGCCGGTCGCGGCGGTGATCGATACGGCCACCGTGCTGGCCGCGCGCGAGGACGTGCAGAAAGTGCACGTGTCGGACGAGGTCGAGCGTTACATTGTCGCCTTGGTACGTGCCACACGCGAACCCGGCGAATGGCGCGCCGACTGGGCGCAGGCGGTGGACGTGGGTGCCAGCCCGCGCGCCTCGCTCGCCCTCCTGCATGCCTCGGCCGCTGCGGCGTACCTGCGCGGCCGCGACTACGTGACGCCGGACGACGTGCGCGATCTGGTTGCCGACTGCCTGCGTCATCGCATCATGTTGAGCCTCGACGCGCGTTTGCTGAAGCTCGACCGCGACGCCTTCATCGCAGGCCTGCTCGAGGCCATGCCTGCACCGTGATACGGGCGCGGCTCAAGCGGCTGGCGCGCCTGCGCGTGCAGGCCGAGACCCCGGCATCGGTCCACATCCCGCTGATCACAGCCACCGACATCGCCGAACTCGCGGTGCAGGACAGCTTGCTGGCCACGCTGCCGGTACGCGAGGTGCACGACCACCATGCCGGCGACTGGGCGTCGCGCTGGCTGGGACGCGGGCTGGATTTCGAGGAATCGCGCCTGTACAGCCCAGGCGACGACATCCGCGACATGGACTGGCACACCACCGCGCGTACCGGTCGTGCGCACCTGAAAATCTACCGCGAAGAGCGACAACCGCTGGTACATCTGGTGGTGGATCGCGGCACCACCATGCGCTTTGGCACGCGCCGCCGCCTCAAGGTCGCCCAGGCGGTACGGGTGGCCGCGGTACTGGCCTTCACCGCTGCCGGACATAATGGCGTGATCGGCGCCACGTTGTGGGGCACGCAGGATGAAACGCTGCCCGCGCGGCATGGCCGGATGGCGGCGCTCGGCCTGATCGAACAGGCGGCAGCACCGTGTCCGCCGCTCAGCGATCCTGCGCCGACCGAATCCCTGCGCTATGGGGATCGCCTCGCCGCGCTGGAGGTCGGCTTGCCACGCGGCGCGCGGCTGGTGCTGATCAGCGACTTCGCCTGGCTAACCGATGCCCACGTTGCACCATTGGCGCGATTGGCCGCGCGCGTCGATGTATGGGCGATCCGGATCGTCGACGTGGCCGAGCGCGGCTTGCCGGCAATGGGAACCGTATGTTTCCACGACATGGCAAGTGGCCGGCGGGTATGGCTCGACACCGCGCAGGATTCGGTTCGCAACGCCATCCGCACGGCATTCTCCGATCGCCAGGCGGCACAGGCCGCCTGGCTGGCGCGGGCCGGAGTGCGCCACTCGCAGGTGGACAGCGAAGCCGACGACCTGATTGCACTGCTTGCACATGGCTGACCCGCGCAACGAACTGGCCGACATCATCACGCCGGCTGCGCCGGCCATGATGGTGCCCGCCGGCCATGGCCTGCTGTGGTGGGTCGCGGTGGGGCTGATGTGTGCAACCGCTGTTTTACTGCTTGCCTGGCTGGGGCGGCGGCGCCGTCCGGCGCGCAATCTGGCTGCGATCGCCGCGGCGGCGGCGCAGCGGCAGGACACGCCCGCGGTCTTGGCCGGCTGGCTCGACGCCTGGGCGCGCATGCGCTTCGGGCTGGCGTGGGTGGATGCGGCCAACTGTCCGGCCGGCCTCGATCCGGCCATGTGGGCGGATTGGGTTGCGACATTGGCGCAGCTGCGATTTGCGCCGCCGCGTCCCGATGCGTATGCCGTCTTGGGACGTTTGTGTGAGTGCGCGCATCCGTGGAGACACCGTGTTTGAACTGGCGCATCCCGGCTGGCTGTTTCTGCTGCTACTGGTCGTCGGCTGGGGCTGGCTGGCCTGGCGGCGTGCGCAGGGCGAGGCCCCGGATGCAATTCTCAATCATCCGGCACTGCCGCTGGCGACGGCGGTGCGTCTGCCTGCACCCGGCCTGCGCGGGCCGGTCGTCCTCTATGGACTGGCATTCGCCCTGCTGGTGCTGGCCCTGGCGCAGCCGCGCGAAGTGGGCGACTGGGTCGTGCCGCCGCCCGAGGGGCGCGACATGGTGCTGCTGATCGATACCTCGCTCACCATGAGCATCCGCGATTTCGCTATCCATGATCCAAAACTGGGCGACCGCGAAGTCGAACGCATGAGCGTATTGAAGGACACGCTGAGCCGGTTTATCCAGGGCCGTGCCGGCGACCGCTTCGGTGTGATCGTGTTCGGCAGCGAGGTGGCGACGCTGACGCCGCCGACCTTCGATCGCGCCCACGCCATCGCACAGATCCAGCGTATCCAGGTCGGTATGGCAGGAAACGACACTGCGCTGGGCGACGCGCTCGGTATGGCGCTGAAGCAGGTGCGCACGCGTCGCCTGCGACCGGTGATCATTCTGGTGAGCGACGGTGCCGACAACAATGCCGGCGCGCTGACGCCGGCCGAAGCGCTGGCAGTGGCGCATCAGGCCGGGGTGGCGATCCACGCCCTGCAATTCGGCAGCGACCCCTACGCGGCGGGCCGTGCTGAACAGGCCGGCCATGATCCACAGCCTGGCCTGGCTGATCTGGCACGACTCACCCAGGGACAGTATTTTTCGATCCAAAGCGCGACTGACGCCACACGCGTGATGCACGCGATCGACAAGATCGAGCCGACACTGCCGCGTTCGCCACGGCATCGGCAAGTGCGCGAGGGGTACTGGGCCGTGCTCGCATTCGCCGCCGTGGCATTGGTCTGGGCGCGCTGGCTCGCATTGAGACATCGCGCATGATCGAACTGCAGCCATTGCACTGGCGCGAACCGTTGTGGCTGGGACTGGCTGCGGTCCCGCTGCTGTTCGGCGCGTGGCGCCACCGGCGCCGCGCCCGGTTGCTGCGCTATGCCGATGCCGCGTTGTTGCCCTGGGCGGTGGCCCCGTCTGCCGTGAAGCAAGAAAGCCCGTTGCGGACGCTGGCCCATGCGTTGGCCTGGCTGCTTCTGGCGCTGGCCGCCGCCGGGCCGCGTCTGCCCCTGGACGTACAGGATGGCCAGCCTGCGCCGCGCCACCTGCTGACGATGATGGTGGTGCTGGATATATCGGCCTCGATGCGCGCCACCGACACTGTACCGGATCGTTTCGGCCGGGCACGTCTCGAACTGCTCGACTGGCTGACGCGCCTGCAGGGTGAACGCGTGGGTCTCATCGTCTATTCCGGTGAAGCGGGCGTACTGCTGCCGCCGACCGACGACCCGGCGCTGCTGCGGCGTGCGATCGATCAGGCGAATCCGAGCCTGATCGAGGCACAGGGCACCAATCTGGCGGGTGCGTTCGACCTGGCGCGCGCACAATTGCTTGCCGCACCCGGACAGGCCAAGGCAATCCTGCTGGTGACCGATGCCGAAGCGGGCAGTTTCGACGCGGCGGCAGAGACGGCCGGCGCGGCGTTGCGCAAGGCCCGTGTGCCGGTGTTTGTGCTGGGCATGGGCAGTGAGGCTGGCGCGCCCGTGCCGTTGCCTGATGGCGGCTTTGCCGAACGAGATGGCGCGCCGGTGCTGAGCCGCATGGACGCGTCGCCTTATCGCGAGCTGGCACGTGCGACAGGCGGGCGTTTCGCTGTGGTCAGCGATGGTGATACGGACTGGTTGACACTGCATGACCAGGGTATCGCAAGCCTGCCCGGCGATCCCGTTGTGCCGGAGCATGTCACCGCATGGCACGAGCTTTATGCATGGTGCCTGGCTCCAGCATTGGCGCTGTTCATGGCGGTGTCGCTGCCGCGTCGGGTGGTGGTGCTCATCGCCCTCGCAATGTGTGGCATGTCGGCTATGCCGACTCGTGCGTTGGCCGATGAGGCCGCTGCCTGGCAGGCCTGGCAACAACGACACTATGCCCGCGCGCAAACCCTGTATGCGCAGGTCGGCGGCTATACAGGCCGAATGGGGGCGGGAGCGGCCGCCTGGCGACAGGCGGACTATACGGCGGCGGCACGCCACTTCGGCGCGGCGCTGCTGCTGGCCGACAATGACCAGCAGCGCGCTGATGCGCTCTACGACCTGGGCAACGCGCTGTATGCTCGCAAGCGATGGCAGGCGGCATTCGAGGCGTTCGAGACGGTGTTGCGTATGCGGCCCGGCGACGCCCGGGCGCGCGTCAATCTGCAGCAGGCCTGGCAACAACTGCGCCGCCAGCGTGCCGAGGTGCCGATGCACAGCGACCTTGGCGGGCGCCGCGGCTTTCTGGCCGAAGGCCGGATCCAACTGGACGGCCAACCCGCGAACCTGCCGGATGAGCCGGAATCACGCCCTGCCGGCGTGCAGCTGGACCGCAATCCGGCGGCGGCGAGCGGAACACGCCTGGGCGAGGTGCCCGCAGCGCGCCAGGCACCCACGGTCGATCCCAGGCTGACGTTGTCGGGCTTGGCCAAGCTCGAACGCCTGGATGATCGTCCGGCAACCATGTTGAAAAACCTGCTGAAGCAGGATGCCCGGCACGACGACACGGAACGGCCGCCATGGTGAGAGTCCTGATATTCCTGCTGATGGCGGGTGCCGCTCATGCGGCATCGCTGACTGCCCGATTGGACAGGACCGTCGTGGCGCTGGGCGAGCCGGTCAACCTGACGGTGCAGGCGCGCGGCCTGAATCTCGACGCGCTGGATCTGGCGCCGCTGGGTGTCACGTTCGACGTGTATGCGCGCACCCGCAGCAGCGGGGAAAGCGGCGAAACCCTCGTGCTGACGCTGTATCCGCGCGCAGCCGGCGTCTTGCGGATTCCCGCATTGCCTCTTGAGCACATGCACACACATGGGCTGTCGCTGAAGGTGACCGATGGCAATGAGGCCGTACCACGCGTGACAGCGGGCTGGACGCTGGAACCTGCGATGCCGCGGGTCAATCAACCCACGCGCTTGACGCTGTCGATCTGCGACGACGGCAGTCTGCAATGGCAGCGCCCGGATTTGCCGACGCAGGCAGGGCGGAGCGTGCGCGTTTTGGGAGAAGACGAGCATGCCGGCGTGCACATGGGAGGCGAAGCGTGCACCTTGCATCGTTATTTCTGGGCGCTGCTCGTGACGCGGGACGGGACGGCGAGGCTGGGCGTTCCGATGCTCGATGCCAACCGGTTCGGGCAACGCCTGCGTTTTCCCGGGCCTGATCTGGCCTTTCAGGCGGTCGCTTTGCCTGCCTGGCTACCCGATCATGTCCCGCCGGTCGCGCCGGTCATCCACGCCGACCCCCTGCCTGAACGCTGGCCCATGCAACGGCCGTTCAGCTGGCGTGTCGAGGTGTTGGGCGGCTACAGCGCAGAGGGGCTAAGAGCCCTGCTGGATGGGCAGCTGCGGGATTCACCTGCGCTGGGCATCTACCCGCCGCTGATCGAAGCAGTCGCGCCGGACGATCCCGCTTCGCCGCTCTCGCGCTACGTCGTCACGCTGTTTCTGGAACCGCGCGCAAGCGGCGCTCTGAACCTGCCCGCATTGCGCCTGCCATGGTATGACGCGGCGCGTGGCCAACTGGCCAGCATGCAGCTGGCAGGGAAGACACTGACAGTTTTCGACCCGCGCCGGCAACGCATCGTGCAGGGAATGCTGGGCATTGCGGGCGCGTTGCTGCTGGCAGTGGGGATCTGGCAAGCCAGGTGCCGGGTTCGCTGGCGGATTGCGCGGTGGCGCGGCCTGCGCGCAATCCGCGAGGCCCGGGATATCGCTGGCCTGGACCAGGCCGTGCGGCAGTTTTCACTGACGGGACAGGCTGCCGCATCCAGTCTCGGCGAATGGCAGCATCGCGTGCAGTGGGAAACGGAAGCGTGCGACGTGGCCGATGCCGTTCGACGACTGGAGCGTCAGCGCTTCGGGCAGGACACGTCCCCCTTGACTGCATTGCAGCAGGGCTTCCTGGAAATACTGGCACGGAGCCGCCCGAAATCGCGTTCCTTCCGGTCGGTTCTCCGCATGGGCGTGCGCATCTCACAGGCGTAAAAAAAGGGGCTTGCGCCCCTTTTGGGTCGTGTGGCAGGTTTAGGACAAACCGCCGTCGTAATCGGCGATACCCGGATTGGATTTGCCGACGCCCATGATTTTTGGCTCGTTCAGCTTCAGGCCCTTGATGACCTTCTTGTCGCGCAGGTAAGTGGCGACGACCTCCCAGATCGGTTCGCCGGCGACACCTTCGCCGACCGGCGCCCAGCCGGCAACCTTGTAGGTCTTCTTGGCATCAACCGGCTTGCCCTTGATGGTCATGTTGCTGATCCGCTTGCCGATGGTCTGGTTCGGGCTGACCGTGTATTCGATGCCGCCCACGCGCACCATGTCGCCACCCTGCTGGTAATAGGGGTCGGCGTTGAACAGGTTGTCGCAGACGTCTTCCATGATGGTCTTGATCGTCTCACCGCTCATGCTGGTCAGTGTGGTCTGCGGATAGGTGATCGCGGTCTGGTCCATCAGGCGTTCCATCGTGATGTCCTCGCCCGGCAGCAGGGTAGTGCCCCAGCGGAAGCCCGGCGAGAAGGCGGCGTCTGCACCTTTCACGTCCATCAGCGCGTCGACCAGCAACTGGTCCCAGGTACCGTTGAAGTTGCCGCGGCGATACAGGAAATCGTCGGAAACGGCGAGTTTCTCGTTCAGCTTCTTCTCGTAGGGCGCGCGTACCTTCTTGATATAGGCGTCCATCGCCGGATCGGCCGGCAGCAGGTTGGAGAACACCGGCAGCAGGCGGTACTTGAAGCTTTCCACGCGCTTGCCCTTGACTTCGAAATCCATCACGCCGAGGAACTTGCCATTGGAGCCGGCATTGGTCACCAGGGTGATGCCCTTGGCGTTCTTGACCTTGACCGGTTGCGGCACACCGTCGTGCGTATGGCCGCCGAAGATGGCGTCGACGCCGGTGACGCGGCTGGCCATCTTGAGGTCGACGTCCATGCCGTTGTGCGACAGCACCACGACCACCTGCGCGCCTTTGGCGCGTGCCTCGTCCACCCATTTCTGCATGCTGTCGTCGCGGATGCCGAAGCTCCAGTCAGGGACCATGTAGCGCGGGTTGGCGATCGGCGTATAGGGGAAAGCCTGGCCGATGACGGCGACTTTCACGCCGTTCATTTCCTTCATGACATAGGGCTTGAACACCTGGTCACCGAAGTCGTTGGTGACGATGTTCTGTGCCACGAACTCGACGCCGGCCTTCTTGAAGTCCTTGTTGACGATTTCCACTACGCGGTCGGCGCCGAAGGTCGATTCCCAGTGTGGCGTCATGATGTCCACTCCCAGCGCGATACAGGCATCGACCATGTCTTGCGCGTCGGTCCACAGCGACGTGGCCGAACCCTGCCAGGTATCGCCGCCGTCGAGTAGCAACGCGCCCGGGCGCTGCGCACGCAGCTTGTCGACCAGGGTTTTCAGGTGGGCGAAACCGCCGACCTTGCCGTAGACTTTGGCGGCTTCGGTGAAGTCGAGGTAGGTGAATGCGTGGGCCTCGGCGCTGCCGGGCTTGATACCGTAGTGCTTCAGCAGATTCTGGCCGACCAGATGGGGTGCCTTGCCGAGCGCACTGCCGACGCCCAGATTGACGTTGGGTTCACGGAACCAGATAGGCAGCAGCTGGGCATGACAGTCGGTGAAATGCAGCAACGAGACGTTGCCGTGGCGCGGTACATCGTAGAAATTAGACGGCACCTTGCCGCCCGCCAGTGCGGACTTGCTGTCCAGTGCCATACCGGACGCAGCGGCGACAGCGAGTAGTTGCAGGAACTCGCGACGGTTCATGTGCATGGAATTTTCCTCGGGGATGTCAGGGGTGGAAGGGGATATTATTCACATTGTCGGTTTACGAATGCCGTCCGTAAATAGTAGCTCCCGCTCATATTCAAAAGGGCCGGCCCGATAAACCAAATGAAAAAGCCCGGCTGCCCGGGCTTTTTCGTGTGTTGCAGCGGCTTACTTGCGGAACACCGAAGCCTTCATCGGCAGGCCGTTCGACATCGCGGAGTGGAAATACTCCAGGTCGTTCATGACGGTGCTGTCCTCTGCGGGCGGTACGGCGCGGATCATTTTGAAACAGCCCGAATAGCGACCCTGCAGCGTCACGAGGTTCTCGCCGCCCCGGAACACTGGCCAGTGCACAGCCTGTCCGACCGCTGGCGAAAGCAGTTCGGAACGCAGACGGGTACCCGCGTTCTGTACGTGGCAGGTGGCGCAGGCAAAGTTAAGTTGGCCCGTACGCCGGAAGAAGGTTCGCTTCCCGTCTTCATATGCGGCCATGGCCTTGGGGCTCTGGACCTTGACGTTCATGATCATGCCATCGGACAGGGTCCGCATGTAGGCACTGAGTACACCGATGGTCTTCGGGTCGCTGAGCTTGAAGGGTGCTTCACCATTCGCCACCCGACAGTCGTTGACGACGTCTTCCAGTGTCACGACCTTGCCCTTGGTTTCGTCGAACATGGGGTAGTTGCCGGCGATCATCTTGCCGCCGTTCGGCAGGCAATCGGCATAGGTCTTGCCGTTCTTGAAAGGGGTTTCCCACATCTTGCGGCCGGCATCGATCTGCGAGTCGAAGGGCGGGAATTCCATGATGGCGTCGTACTGAGCCTTGCTGTCGGGGTCGAAAGCCAGTGCGCCGTAGACATAATCTTCGAGCTTGACGTTGGGATATTTGGTTGAGTAGTACTTGATGAGGTCCTGCTTGTCCTGCTCGGGCGAAGCGTGCGCCGTAGCAACCCCCAGGACCATACCCAAGCCTGCCATCCCTGTCAGCAGTTTCATGATGATTTGTTGTTTCATGCCGTCCTCCAGAAACCTGATGATTTGAAGCGGGAGCGGGGCCTCAGGCCCCGCTCGCGTATTACCCGACTTAGCCGATGATGGCTTCGGCGCTATTCTTATCGCCTTTGTTGTCGGCCCAGTTGACGACGACCTTGTCGCCTTTTTTCGGACCCTTGACCCTGAATCCCAGGTAGGGGTTCTTGGAGATGCCGCCGGAGAGGCCGGCGTCCAGCACTTTGGTGCCGTTGACGGTGGCAGTCACGTCGGTGATGTAGTGGGCCGGGATCAACTGGCCGGTCTTGGCGTCTTTGCGCAGACCGGTTTCCATCGGGTGGTTCATCAACACTTTGACATCGGCAACATCGCCAGCCATCGTGGCGCGGATACGCATCGGTTCAGCCATTTGGCTTTCCTTTCCTAAAAATGTATGTCCCCTAAGAGGGGGTATTCAATTCGATCGATCGAGTGACTGGCAATTAACCGCCGCAGCCGCCGATGGTGACTTTGACTTCCTTGGCAGCCGTGTAGGATTTGCCGCCAGCCGTCACTACGGCGCGAACCAGGGAAGTTTGTCCCATCTTGATGCGAGTTGACACATAGCCTTCGGCTCCGCCCGACAGGCTGAAGTCGGCCACCAAGGGGGTTGCATTCTTTTCGGCCAGGATGGCAATGGCGGTGGTGCCGGCGATGCCGCTGGTCACTTCCACCGGCACCACAGCGCCATTTTCGGCGATGTCCGGGGCCTTGATGCTGATGTCCTTGGAATCGGCAGGGGCGTTTGCGCCCATGTTTTTCAGTGCATCACCGACATTCTTGGCCTCAAAGGCGCTACGCGGGACGCCCGCCAGGGCCTGGGTGGGCTTCAGCAGGCCGGCGGCCACGGCCACGGCCACGGTACCTGCGCCAGCGGCGCCTTTCAGTACGTTTCTACGAAGTGCATTCATTTGGGCATATCTCCTGATTGAACAATGCAACGGGTAAAGGTAATTACAGGCCGTATATGAAGTCGGCCACTTTATCGATTTCAGCTTCCGTCAACACCCCGTTCTTGCCGAACGGAATCATGCTGCTGGATGGATTGGCCACGGTCGCGTCCCAGATCTGGGCGCGCAGCTTGGCTTTGTCGGGATAGCGTGCGCTCATGGCAATCAGGGGCGGGCCGATCAGGCCGGGGGATTCCGCATCGGGCACGGTCGGCATGGCATGGCAGGCCAGGCAGTTGCCTTTTGACCTGTCGAACGCAATCTGTTTGCCGGTGAGCTCCTTGGCGGTGTCGGCAGCGAACGCGCTGCCCGTCAGTGTGATGGCGCCCAAAGCACATGCCGTGATTAGCTGATGCAACTTTCGCATGGTCATCCTCCTCGTTTTTGACTTGATGGTGAAAGCGTCTGCCGTTTGGAAGTGCCGTGCAGTGAACGCTATCCAGTAATGGATGAACCGAAGCATAGTGGAATTGCTTTTTGCCATGCAAGGCCAAGCGGGATTTTTTACGGTCAAATTGCAGGGTAAATTCCTACCAGCGGCGCCAAATATAGGGTTTTGCAGAAAAGGGTTATTTTTTGCGCTGCGATTTTTCGGTCTCTTGCCATTCGCGTCGCCGCGCTTCGGCGGCGGACATTTCATGGAAACTGCCATCCCCGGCCTTGAGGCCGAGATTGATTTGCTCGATGGCAGCGACCAGATTGCCGCTCAATGCATCGGCCTCGGCCTGGGCACTGTGGCTTAGCAGGCGCTGGCCGAGCTGGGCATGGGCCTGGGCAGCAAGCCGCCACAAGCGGCGGTCGAGCGGATAGAGCGCGAGTTGCCCATTGACTCGCGTCAGCGCGTCGTGGTTCTGGCCTGCGGTTAGCAAGGCGTTGATGTAGCCATACTGCAGGGGACGGTAGCCCGGGTAGACTTCGCTGGCTGCCCGGTAGCGTTGTATGGCAAGTTTAGGGTTGCCGCTTGTGAAAGCACTATAGGCGGTCAGTTGAAGAATCATCGGGTCGGTGTTCTTGCCGGAAGGCAGTTTTTGTACTTCGGCTTCGGCCTCCTTGAACTGGCGAGCGCGCAGCAGGGCGGTGATCAGGGCGTAGCGGGCGGCAGTCTCGTTGCTGTAGCGTTTGTCCTTCAAGGTGCTGCGGGCGGCGAGTACGGCATCGCCCGGGGTGCCCTCCTGCGCGCGCAGGCGGGCGCGCACTAGTTGAAAGTCGAGGCTGTCCTCCACCTGACGGTAGGGTGCCGATTCGCTGCGTGCCTCCATGTCGGCGATACGGTCGCTGGTGAGCGGGTGGGTGCGCAGGTAGGCCGGCGCGCTGGTATCGTAGAACCGATTGGCACGCTGCAGGCGCTCGAAGAATTCGCTCATGGCGCGCGGGTCGAAGCCGGCCTTGGTCAGCATGTCATAGCCCAGACGATCGGCTTCGCGTTCGTAATCGCGGCTGTAATTGAGCTGGTTCTGGATCGAATAGGCCTGGGTGGAGGCGATGGCCGCGCTCGCCACGTTGGGGTTGGAACGTGAGGCCAGCAGGGCCAGGGCCAGGGCGGCCATGGTTGGCCAGTAGCTCTGGCTTTGTGCGGCAACCATGCGGGCGAGGTGGTCCTGGGTGACGTGGGCGATTTCGTGTGCGATCACGCTTGCCAGTTCGGATTCGCTTTGCGCCGCGAGCAGCAGACCGGTATGGACGCCGACGTTGCCGCCCGGCATGGCGAAGGCGTTGATGGTGGGATCATCGACCACGAAGAAATTGAATGTCCGCTGGTTGCGTGCGCTGACCGAGACCAGTTTGTAGCCGAGCTGGTTGAGATAATTCTCGATTTCGGGGTCGTCCAGATAGCGCGGGTCGGCATACACGTCGCGCATGATGGTGCGCCCCAGCGTCTGCTCCTCCTGGTCGGAAAAATACTGTCGTGACACCTCGCCCAGATCGGGCAAGTCGGCAGCAAGAACCGGCTGGATGGCCAGGGTGAACGCGAGCAGGATGCGCAGCATTAGCAGAAGAGAATGACGGCGGGCGACAGCATTTCGATTAGGATGCGCGGATTGCCTACTAGGTTCCTGGATATGAGCGAGTTCACACATTTCGACGAGCGTGGCCGCGCCGTCATGGTCGACGTGGCGGACAAGGACGACACGCGCCGCATCGCAGTGGCGAGTGGGCGCATCCACATGTTACCCGATACCCTGGCGCGCATCCTGGGTGGGCAGGCGGCCAAGGGCGACGTGCTTGGCATTGCGCGCATCGCGGCGATCCAGGCGACCAAGCGCACCGCCGAACTGATCCCGCTCTGTCACCCGATCGCCTTGACCAAGGTGGGCGTGGAATTCAGCCATGACACCGCCGGATCGTGGATTGCCTGCACGGTGACGGCCGAAACCGTCGGCAAGACCGGGGTGGAAATGGAAGCCCTGACCGGCGTCAGCGTCGCGCTGCTGACCATCTACGACATGTGCAAGGCAGTCGATCGAGGCATGCGCATGGACGACATCCGGCTGCTGGAAAAGCAGGGTGGGCGCTCCGGCCATTGGCAGGCGACTGCTTCGGGGGACGCCGAGTAGTCCTATCGTCATCTTGTACGGTGCACGCACTGCGGCAAGATGGGCGGTTGTGGCCGTTTGAGTGATCGATGCGTTTTTTCAGAGTGTTCCTGTCGGGGCTGTGGTTGTGCGCGTTTGCTGCGCATGCCGGCATGCCGGACTATCAGGATTTCCCGGCCTCGGGCCAGCGCCTGCTGCTCTGGGTGGCTTCCGAGCGCGGACGGAGCGAACCCGAGCTGGCCGCAGCGCGGCAACTGGCCGCACAGGGCATGGAGGTCTGGTCGCTCGATCCCGCCAATGCGTATTTTCTGCCCCAGGTGCCGAGCAGCATGGACGCGCTGCCGGCGCAGGATCTGGCAGCCTGGCTGCGGGCCGCGCAGGCGAGCGGCAAACAGGTGGTGGTTTTCGCCGTGGCGCGTGCGGCCGTGCCGGTGCTGCGGGCGGCTGCCTTGCTTGAGGCGGAACGGCGGAGCCGGCTCTGCGTGGTGCTGATGCATCCGAATCTCTATACGACGGCGGAGCCTTTGGACGAGCCGGCTTATCTCGATCTGGGCGATCTCTCCGGTTTGCGCGTGCGCGTACTGCAGCCGCGCCGCTCGGCCGCCACGCCGTGGCTGCCGGGTCTGCTGGACCACCTCGCGCGACATGGGGCGACCGTGAGCGACGCGATTCTGGAGAATCTGCGTGAGGGCTACTGGGCGCGCGAAACGCCAACTGATTTTGAGACAGCTGAAAGCCGCCGCATGGCTGCCATGCTACTGAACCAACTCGACACCTGGGGATGCAAGTGAAGCGAATCGTGATGGGACTGACTCTTGGTCTGGTGTGGATCGCCGGCGCCGGCGCGGCCGGCTTCGAGACGCGTGCCGCCTCGCCGGCACCGGAGTTGAAGGCGCATGATCTGACGGGTGCGTCCAGAACCCTGGCCGATTACCGTGGCAAAGTGGTGCTGCTCAACTTCTGGGCCACGTGGTGTCCGCCCTGCCAGCGCGAAATGCCGTCGCTGGAGCGTTTGCGCACCAAAATGGCAGGGCGGCCACTGGAGATCGTCGCGATTTCCAGCGCGGAAACACCGGACGAGGTGAACGCCTATTTGTCGAAAATGAAACTGGGTTTCCCGGTTCTGCTCGACACCGACAGCAGCAACACGCGGCGCTGGAAGGTATTCGCCCTGCCCACCACGTTCGTTCTGGATGCCCAGGGGCGAGTGCGCCATGTGTTGACCGGACCGGCCGAATGGGACGAGGGCGAGGCGCTTGCTGTGGCCGAGTCCATGCTGGCCGAGTTGCCGGCACCCGTGAAGCAGGCGAAATAAAGATGCTCAAGTATTTAATTAATAAGATCTTTTGATTGGCTGGCCTTATAGGGCTATCAGCCATTTTGCTTGCCATCCCGACGCCTTAGCATGCAAAATAACAATATATTCGGAATGTTTAATATATAGCCGTCCCCGCAGCATCCAGTGCCGGTGCGCTGGCGCTGCTTCCAGCAGTCACCTAGTGTTATATCCGGGTAGGGAAATACGACTCCTGAATAAGGAGCCGCGGGGACAATTTTGAATCCAGAGACCGCATGAACGCCAAGATCAAACTCGAAAATCACGACGCGCAGGAAATCAAGTACACCACGTGTTACATGTGTGCCTGCCGCTGCGGCATCAAGGTGACGCTGGAGGACAACAAGGTCCGCTTCATCCAGGGTAACCGCAACCATCCGACCAACCAGGGCGTGCTGTGCGCCAAGGGCTCGGCCGGGATCATGAAGCAGTACTCCACCGCCAAGCTGACCCAGCCCCTGATGCGCAAGCCGGGCACAGAGCGTGGCGAGGGCATTTACGAAGCGATTTCCTGGGACCAGGCGCTCGACATCCTGACCGACCGTCTGGAGGAAATACGCTCGACCGACCCGTCTAAGCTCGGTTTCTTCACCGGCCGCGACCAGATGCAGGCGCTGACCGGCCTGTGGGCGCAGCAGTTCGGTACCCCTAACTGGTCCGCCCACGGCGGCTTCTGTTCGGTGAACATGGCGGCGGCCGGTCTCTATTCCATCGGTTTCTCGTTCTGGGAATTCGGCGCGCCCGACTGGGATTACGCCAAGTACTTCCTGATGTGGGGCGTGGCGGAAGACCATTCTTCCAACCCGATCAAGATCGGCCTGGAAAAGCTCAAGCGCAAGGGCGGCAAGTTCGTCACTGTCAACCCGGTGCGCACCGGCTATTCGGCGATCGCCGACGAATGGCTGCCGATCAAGCCCGGCATGGACGGCCTGCTGGCCATGTCGATGGTGCACGTGCTGCTGAAGCATGAAAAATTTGACTACGAATTCCTGGTGCGCTACACCAACGCCTCCTGGCTGGTGGTGCAAACGCCGGGGCAGAAGGGCGACGGCCTGTTCCTGCGCGACGAGAACGACCATCCGCTGATCTGGGACATCGACAAGGAAGCCTTCAGGAACGGCATCGACGGCGACATCGCCCCGGCATTGTTCGGCGAATACGTGGCGCCGGATGGCCGTCGCGTCAAGACCGTGATGTCGCTGATGGTCGAGCGCTATCTCGACGATCGCTATGCGCCGGAGAATGTGGCCTTGGAATGCGGCCTGCCGGCCGAGAGCATCGAGCGCATCGCGCTGGAGATGGCGCACGTGGCGTTCAAGGAGACGGTCGAGCTGCCGATCGAATGGACCGACGTGTGGGGCCGCAAACACGACAAGGTGGTGGGCCGCCCGGTGGCGATGTACGCGATGCGCGGCATTTCCGCCCACTCCAACGGCTTCCATTCCTGCCGCGCGATCCACATGATCCAGATGCTGCTGGGCGCGCTCGACGCGCCGGGCAACTTCCGCGCCCGCGCGCCGTATCCGAAGCCGATCCCGCCGCACCAGCTGCCGGAAAACAACATCGACATCATCAACGCGCCGAACACCCCACTGTCGCGTCCGCCGCTCGGTTTTCCGACGCGCCCCGAAGACCTGGTGATCGACGAATTCGGCAACCCGCTGCGCATCGACAAGGCCTATTCGTGGGAAGTGCCGATCGCGTCGCACGGCCTGATGCACATGGTCATCACCAACGCGACCAACCATGATCCCTACGCGCTCGACACGCTGATCCTGTTCATGGCCAACATGGCATGGAACTCGACCATGAACACGTCGAACGTCCAGGACATGCTGCGCGCCAAGGATCCGGAAGAGCCCGGCCAGTACAAGATTCCGTTCCTGGTGGTGATCGACGCCTTCCATTCGGAAATGACCAACTTCGCCGACCTCATCCTGCCGGACACCACCTACCTCGAACGGCACGACTGCATCTCGCTGCTCGACCGTCCGATTTCGGAGCCGGATGCGGCCGCCGATGCGATCCGCTACCCGCTGGTCAAGCTCGACCGCGACGTGCGCCCGTGGCAGGAAGTCATGGTCGAGCTCGCCTCGAGACTGAAGTTCCCGGCGTTCACCAAGCCGGACGGCACGCGCAAGTTCAAGGACTACCCCGACTTCATCGTCAACTTCGAACGCTCGCCGGGCGTGGGCTTCCTCGCCGGCTGGCGAGGCAAGGACGGCAGCAAGTCGCTCAAGGGCGAGCCGAATCCCAACCAGTGGGAAAAATACATCGAGAACCAGAGTTTCTTCGCGCACCACTGGCCCGACAACCAGAAGTACATGCGCTACGCCAACAAGGACTATCTTGAGGTAGCGGCGGACGTCGGCTTCGTCGGCAAGGTCGAGCCCATCATCATGCAGTTCTATTCCGAGCCGCTGCAGAAATTCCGCCTGGCGGGGCAGGGGTTGTACGACGGCCCGCAGCCGAACAACCAGGTCGACCGCGAGCGGCTGGTGAAGTACTTCGACCCGCTGCCGATGTGGTACGAGCCGCTCGAGCAGCAGCGCGTCGATGCGAACGAATACCCCTTCTTCGCGCTGACCCAGCGCCCGATGTTCATGTACCACTCGTGGGATTCGCAGAACGTGTGGCTGCGTCAGATCATGGCGCAGAACTACATGTACATGAACGCGCGCAAGGCCGCCGAAATGGGCATCAAGGACTTCGACTGGATCTGGGTCGAGTCGCACAACGGCAAAATCCGCTGCCAGGTCAAGACGATGGAAGGCACTCAGGAAGACACCATCTGGACCTGGAACGCCATCGGCAAGCAGAAGGGCGCCTGGGGCCTGAAGGCAAACGCGTCGGAAGCGACCAAGGGCTTCCTGCTCAACCACCTGATTTCCGAGCTCCTGCCGGAAAAGGCGGGCGAACGTCGTGTTACCAACTCCGATCCGGTGACCGGCCAAGCCGCGTGGTTCGACCTGCGCGTGAAGATATGGAAAGCCGCGCCGGGCGAAACCGGTTCGTGGCCACAATTCGACGAATTGAAGCCGTTGCCGGGGGACGAGCGCTACGAGCGCCCCGACGTGTTGCGCTATGACGCACGCAGCCATGAGAAGAACTGAGCAGTACCCAGAAAAATAGAGCGAGCAAAACTATGAGACTTGGATTGGTCATCGACCTCGACGTGTGCGTGGGCTGCCATGCCTGCGCCATTGCCTGCAAGGAATGGAACGCCTCCGGCACCATCGGCCCGTTGTCCGACTACCAGCCCTACGGTGCCGAGCCGTCGGGCGTGTGGTTCAACCGGATTCGCCATTACGAAATGGACGAGTATCCGAACAACAAGACGGTCAACTTCCCGATGTCGTGCATGCACTGCGAGGACGCCGACTGCGTCACCGTGTGCCCGACCGGCGCCTCTTACAAACGCGCCGAGGACGGCATCGTGCTGATCGATCAGGACAAGTGCATGGGCTGCAACTACTGCTCGTGGGCGTGCCCGTACGGCGCGCGCGAGCTCGACCGCTCCAGCGGCACCATGAAGAAGTGCACCCTGTGCGTCGACCGCATCTATGATCAGGAACTGCCGGTCGAAGAGCGCCAGCCCGCATGCGTGCTGACCTGCCCGGCGCACGCCCGCATGTTCGGCGACTTCGACGACCCCGATTCGGCAGTGTCGCGCACCGTGCGCGAGCGTGGCGGCTTCCCGCTGATGCCCGAGCTCAACTACAACCCGACCAACACCTACCTGCCGCCGCGCCGCAAGCCGGTGATTCCGGTCGATACCCAGCCCAAGAGCGGCCTGAAGGAAAGCATCAAGCAGTTCGCCAACAAACTGGTGCGCCGTTGAACCGCGCTGCCTTATAAATTGCGCTAGGAGAATCCATGCATCCCGCTTTCTCAGTCATTTTCTTTACCGTTGCGTCGGGCGCCGGTTTCGGCCTGTTCTCGCTGTTGTTTATCGCGGATACGTTCAAACTTGGCGGTGGATTCACGCCCGCCCAACTCGTCATCGGTGGTCTCGTCGCGATGAGTCTGATCGTGTTCGGCCTGTTGTCGTCCACCTTCCATCTGGCCAACCCGAAAAACGCCTGGCGTGCTTTCAGCCGCTTCCGTACTTCATGGCTGTCGCGCGAAGGTGTGTTTGCCGTGGTGTTCATGCCGCTGGCGCTGGTTTACCTGGCCAGCGTCTGGTTCGATGCCCCTCTGTGGCTACGCGAAACCTTCGGTTTCCTGTCGGCCGTACTGGCCTGGATCACGGTGTTTTCCACCGGCATGATCTACGCCTGCCTGAAAACCATCCGCCAGTGGAACACCCCGCTGGTGCCGGCCAACTACCTGGCGCTGGGTTACGCCAGCGGCAGCCTGCTGCTGCTGCTCGGGGCGGTCATGGCCGGGTTAGACACCCTGCCCTATATCGCAATGTCGGCACTGATCGTCTCGATCGCCGCGGTGCTGAAGGCGATCTATTATTTCTGGATTCGCAGCCCGGGCCTTACCCCCACGATCAATACCGCGACCGGTCTGACTCGCGCCAAGGTCAAACTGCTCGATACCGGACATACTCACGGGACCTTTCTTACCCAGGAGTTCGGCTTCCAGATTGCACGTCAGAAGGCCGGCCTGCTCAAGGTGGTGGTGTTTGGGCTGGGCTTTGCACTGCCCGGATTGATGCTGGTGTGGGTCTTCAATGCGCAAGGCGGACAAGCTGCGGCTGTCGTCGCGGCCTGCGCGGGAATCGCGGGCGCCGCCGTGGAACGCTGGCTGTTTTTCGCAGAAGCGCGCCATGTCGTGAATCTGTATCACGGCGCGCAGCGCTGTTAAATGGATTCCCGCAACTCGACAAGTGGTATGCTTGGCGTACCCTCGGCTTTGGGTTATATTAGAAAGTTCTAATTTATTCCATTGCAGGAGTAAGACATCTATGTTCGGATTGTCAGGATTCAAGGAAGTCGATGTCGCCTACGTGGCCGAAATCGCCACCAAGGGCGCGCATCTGATCGATGTGCGTACCGAGGCCGAAGTGGCGCAGGGCGTGATCGATGGAGCCATTCACATCCCGCTTCATCTACTCCCATTGCGCGCTGCCGACATTCCCCAGGACAAGCCGGTGGTGATCTACTGCCGCTCGGGCGCACGCTCCGCGCAGGCGTGTGCGTTCATGGCCTCTAAGGGCTATAACAATATGCACAATCTGGCCGGCGGTATCATGGCGTGGGCGCGTTCGGGCAATGCACTGAGCCAGCCCCGTTAGGCGAACATTGTAAAGAATGGCCTGATTTTCCTATTGCGCAGCAATTTCGGTTGCAATAGGGGAACTTCTGGTTTAAGGTACCGCAGCGTTTTTTAGTACATGCCGATTTAATGGATTTAATGTAAGGAGAACAACATGAATTTCGATAAAGAACTCGATGCACGTGGTCTGAACTGTCCCCTGCCCATCCTGCGCGCCAAGAAAGCCCTGGCCGAAGTAGCCAGCGGACAAGTGCTGAAAATCCTGTCGACCGACCCGGGTTCGGTCAAGGACTTCGCCGCTTTCGCCAAGCAGACCGGCAACGAACTTCTGTCCACTGCCGAGGCAGGTGGCGAGTTCACCTTCTTCATGAAGAAAAAATAATAAAAGAAACCCAACCGGCGCCGACTGTTCCAAAGAAGAACACACGGCGCTGTTTTTTTAACGAAACAGGAGAGAGAGCATGGATACCAAAAAAATGGCCATCATCGCCACCAAGGGCACGCTGGACTGGGCTTACCCCCCGTTCATCCTGGCCTCGACGGCGGCTGCGCTGGGCTACGAAACCCAGATTTTCTTCACCTTCTACGGCCTCCAGCTCGTCCGCAAGGATCTGTCTGTCCTGAAAGTGAGCCCCTTGGGCAACCCCGGCATGCCGATGAAGATGCCCTTTGGTCCGAAATGGTTCAAGAGCATCAACTGGAATATGCCCAACGCTATCCAGTCGCTTATCCCCGGTTATGAAAGCGTGGCGACGGCCCTGATGAAGCAGACCATCGCCAACAATGGCGTGGCGACCATTCCTGACCTGCGCGAGCTGTGCCAGGAAGCCGAAGTCAAATTCATTGCCTGCCAGATGACCGTCGAACTGTTCGGCTTCGAACATTCCGATTTCATCGACGGCCTTGAGTACGGCGGTGCGGCGACCTTCTTCGAATTTGCCGGCGAGACCGACATCTGCCTGTTCATTTAAGAAACAGTCGCTGAAGCAGCATTCCCGCATCATGAAAAAGAGCCGAATTCATTCGGCTCTTTTTTTGTGTGTCTTTTGTACCACATTCGATACAGATTGTTCAATGGGCTGCGCTGACTGGCTTGTCTAAGCCCCAGTGCACGCGTAGCCTTCAAGTCAGGCCATTCAATAGGCTGATCCGTAATAACTTTGCCCCTAGGAGACAATAATGAAGTTCACCCGCGTATTCGCATTCATGGCTTTGGCCGGTCTGGCCGGCAGCGCCTATGCCACCAATGGTTATTTTTCGCACGGTTACGGCATGAAGGCCAAGGGTATGGGCGGCGCAGCTACGGCCACGTCCGACGACGCCTTCGGCGGCGCGAACAACCCGGCCTCGATGGCATTTGTCGGTAACCGCCTCGACCTGGGGGTGGATCTGTTCAGCCCGCGGCGTGAAGCTAGCCGTACGGGGTCTGCCGGTTTGGATGGCTCGGCTGACAGCGATTCCAAGTATTTCCTGATTCCGGAATTCGGCTACAACCACATGCTTAACAATGATGTGGCTGTGGGTGTAACGGTGTATGGCAATGGTGGGATGAACACGAACTATTCAGGTGGTCAGATCAACTGCGGTGGTGGGCCGGCTAACCTTCTTTGCGGTTCCGGTAAGCTAGGTGTCGATTTGATGCAATTGATTGTTGCTCCCACCGCTGCCTATAAACTTGCTCCAAACCACTCGATCGGTATTTCCCCGTTGATCGGCTATCAGCGTTTCAAGGCTGAAGGTCTGCAAGCATTTGCAGGGATGTCTTCTGATTCGACTAATCTTACCAACCGCGGTTACGATGACTCGTTTGGTTATGGCGTACGGATTGGTTATATGGGTAAGCTGTCCCCGACTGTGACCATTGGTGCTGCCTATGCATCCAAGATGAAATTCGACGAATTTTCCAAGTACAAAGGATTATTTGCTGAGCAAGGTGGCTTTGACATTCCCGAGAACTACAACCTCGGCGTGGCTTGGGATGCTACTCCCTCAGTCAAGCTGGCATTGGATTACCAGCGTATCAACTATGCCAGCGTGAATTCCATCGCTAACCCGAGCAACAATGCATCCCAACTCGGCACAGATAATGGCCCTGGATTTGGCTGGCAGGATATTAATGTGTGGAAACTGGGCGTCGAATACAAGTACAGTCAGCAGATGACGCTACGTGCTGGCTATAACCATGGCGACAATCCGATCCAGGCACGTGACGCGATGTTCAACATCCTGGCTCCGGGCGTAGTCAAAGATCATATGACCTTGGGCTTTACCTATACGCTGGCATCGGGTAACGAGTTGACCATGGCTTATATGCATGCCTTCAAGAATGATGTGACGGGTCCGGATGGTTTGCCTGCCGGTGGCACGGACAAGATCCAGATGTATCAGAACTCCTTGGGTATCCAATACAGCTGGAAGATGTAGTTCTCAGCAGTTGGCAAGGCTGATCAAGGCCGGGGTCTCGACCCCGGCTTTTTTATGCGGGTTTAAGACAGCGTGAGGTGTGGGAAAAATTAAGAAATAAAAAAGCGCGGATAACCGCGCTTTTTTATTTCGGCGTCGCTGTAAGTGATCAATTTAGCCGCGCATGCTGCGCCTCCAACTTCTGCAACATGGCCGCAAAATCGGCTAGCCGGACCTGCTCCTGCTGCACCACGGCAGCCGGCGCCTTGTCGACGAAGCTGGGGTTGGCGAGCTTGGTTTCGGCTTTCTTGATCTCGCCCTGGATGCGGGCGATTTCCTTGGTCAGGCGGGCGCGTTCTTCGTCCTTGTCGATTTCCACCACCAGCATCATCCGCATGTCGCCGACCAGCGCGACCGGGGCGTCGGCTTCCGGCAGTGCGGTCACTGCGCTGACTTCGCTAAGCTTGCCCAGTGCAACAATGTAGGGGGCCAGCGCGTTGATTACGGCGGCATCACCTTCGATTACCAGCGGCACGCGCTGGGCGGGTGACAGGTTCATTTCGCCCCGAAGGGTGCGACAGCCATTAACCAGTTCTTTCAGCAACTGAATGCGCGTGACGCTGTCAGGGTGGCGTTGTGTTTCATCGATCTGTGGATAAGCTGCCAGCATGATGCTGCTGCCGCGCACGCCGGCCAGCGGCGCGACCTTCTGCCACAGTTCCTCGGTGATGAAGGGGATGATGGGGTGAGCGAGGCGCAGCGTGGTTTCAAGCACGGTGGCCAGGGTGCGGCGAGTGGCGCGTTGCTGCTCGGGCGTCCCATGGTTCAACTGCACCTTGGCGAGTTCCAGATACCAGTCGCAGTATTCGTCCCACACGAATTCGTAGACCGCCCGCGCGGCCTGGTCGAAGCGGTAGGCAGCGAAGGCCTCGTGCACGTCGCCGATGGCTTGTTGCAGGCGCGCGGCGATCCATTGATCGGCATCCGAGAACACCATCGGTTGGCTGGCATCCTGCCCGCAGTCGTGGCCTTCCAGGTTCATCAGCGCGAAACGGGTGGCGTTCCACAGCTTGTTGCAGAAGTTGCGGTAGCCCTCGGCGCGCTGCAGGTCGAACTTGATGTCGCGCCCGTGGGTGGCAAGCGAAGCAAAGGTGAAGCGCAGGGCGTCGGTACCGTAGGCGGCGATGCCATCGGGGAACTCCTTGCGGGTGCGCTTCTCGATGCTGGCGGCCTGCTTGGGGTTCATCAGTCCCTGGGTGCGCTTGGCGACAAGCTTGTCCACTTCGATACCGTCGATGAGGTCGATCGGGTCGAGCACGTTGCCCTTCGACTTGCTCATCTTCTGGCCTTCGGAGTCGCGCACCAGGCCGGTGACGTATACCTCGCGGAACGGCACCTTGCCGGTGAGATGCTTCGACATCATCACCATGCGGGCGACCCAGAAGAAGATGATGTCGAAGCCGGTGACCAGCACCGAAGTCGGCAGGTAGCGCTCGAGTTCGGGCGTCTGCTCGGGCCAGCCCAGCGTCGAGAAGGGCCATAGCGCGGAGGAGAACCAGGTGTCGAGTACGTCGTTGTCCTGCGTTAGTTCGCGGCCGCCAGCCTGTTTCCTCGCTTCTTCCTCTGAGTGCGCGACGTAGAAATTGCCGTCGGCGTCGTACCACGCCGGGATACGGTGGCCCCACCACAACTGGCGCGAGACGCACCAGTCCTGGATGTTTTCCAGCCACTGCCGGTAGGTGGTGGTCCAGTTTTCCGGCACGAATTTCAGTTCGCCGGAGTCGACTGCGGCGAGCCCTTGCTTGGCCAGGCCTTCCATGCTCATGAACCACTGGTCGGTGAGCATCGGCTCGATCACCGCGTTGGTGCGGTCGCCGCGCGGGATCATCAGCTTGTGCGGCTTGGCCGAGACCAGCAGGCCCTTCGTCTGCAGTGCGTCGAGCAGTTTCTGGCGCGCGTCGTAACGGTCGAGTCCCTGGTATTCGGCGGGGCAGAACTCGTTCATTTTGGCGTCGAGCGTCAGCACGCTGATTGCCATGAGTTTGTGGCGTTGCCCGACTTGCCAGTCGTTGAAGTCGTGCGCAGGGGTGATCTTCACTACGCCTGTGCCGAACTCGCGATCGACGTATTCATCCGCGATGACGGGGATGCTGCGTTCGGCGATCGGCAGGCGGACGTGCTTGCCGATCAGATGCGCGTAGCGTGCATCCTCTGGATGCACGGCGACGGCGGTGTCACCGAGCAGGGTTTCCGGGCGGGTGGTGGCGACGGTCAGGAAGCCAGAGCCGTCCTCCAGCGGATAGTTGATTTCCCAGATGAAACCGTCTTCCTCAGTGCTGACGACCTCAAGGTCGGACACGGCCGTACCGAGTACCGGATCCCAGTTCACCAGCCGCTTGCCGCGGTAGATCAGGCCTTCACGATAGAGCCGCACGAAGACTTCGGTGACCGCTTTCGACAGCCCGGCATCCATGGTGAAGCGTTCGCGGCTCCAGTCGGGACTGGTGCCGAGCCGGCGCATCTGCCGCGTGATGGTGGAGCCGGAATGCGCTTTCCATTCCCAGACTTTTTCGAGGAATTTTTCGCGTCCGAGGTCGTGGCGCGAGATGTTCTGCGCATCGAGCTGACGCTCCACTACGATCTGCGTGGCGATGCCTGCATGGTCGGTGCCAGGCTGCCACAGGGTATTGTCGCCCACCATTCGGTGGTAGCGGGTGAGGGCGTCCATCAGGGTGTGCTGGAAAGCATGGCCCATGTGCAGCGTGCCGGTGACATTCGGCGGCGGGAGCATGATGCAGTAGGCGGGAGTGTCCCCGTAAGGAGACTCCGATCCATTACAGGCTCTTGTGCCCTTCAGGGTAGACGCCCGTGTGGAGTCGTATGCGCCGGCCTTGAAATAGCCGGCGCTTTCCCACTGGGCGTACCAGCGTTTTTCGATGTCAGCCGGTTCGTAGGATTTGGCGAGTTCCATGGCGTGCGAGCAAAGCCGTGATTATCCCAAAAAAGTCTTGGGACAAGTTACGACAGCCCGGGATTAATTCCAACGACGCAATGGGCGATATGCTATCGGCTTGATGGGTCGCGCGGTTGCTTGAGTTTCTCGGCGACGGCGTCCCGCACGATTTCCCGGACGTTGACGTCGAGCTGGCTGAGCAGGCTCGACACGGTCTGGTCGATGTTCTTGCGCAGTTCGGCGGCGACCTGTTTCTCCATGACCTCGGACAGGCGGGGCGCCAGTTCGCTCATCAGTTGCTCGGCCAGCGTGTCGCTTACAGCAGAAGGCAGGGGCTCGGCAGCGGGCGTTTCGGCTTGAATGGACGGTGAAGCGGGTGCGGGGAGCGGGCTTGCAGGCGGGGCGGCAGATTCTGGCGGGGTTCCGCGTTCGATCACGTGAGTCAGCACAGGCAGCCAGGCGTCGGGGGGCGTAGCCTGCGTGCCAGGATCTGACGGCCCGGCTGCCGCTTCGCCTTCGGCACCGCCGCGATGCTTTTTCAGCAGTGCATCCATCTTGTTCAACAAGGGGCTGTCACTCATAGGACCTCCTATCCGGCGTGCTGACGCAGATCGTGTGTTTTCAGGGCATAGCCGCGTGTCTGATAGAAACGGTAACGGGTGCGGCCCTGTTCGCGTCCGCTTTCGTCCTGGCCGACGATTTCGACCAGTCGCTCGAAGCGAGCAAAGGCGGGAGGCTGTTCGTGATGCAAGTTGATCATCACATCTGCCTGGCGCAAGGCATCGGCGTCGGTGCCGATCAGTATCGGCGTTTCGTTTGCCAGCGCGTCTCTGTCGCGGCAGTGCGGCACGAATCCCAGCGCAGGCGTTGTCCATAACAGGCGGTCGATGGCATCGGCTACTGCCGCGTCCGGCGCATAGATCATCACCTGCTTACCCTGGCCGATTGCCTTGGTGGCGACGCGGCGAGCGACGTCGAGGGGGTTGTCGGCAAAGATGTAGAAGGTGATTTCGGTCACTGCTGACAGTTTATTTCTGAGCGCGGTTCAGAAGGAAATGCACCAGCAGGGATACCGGTCGCCCGGTCGAGCCTTTTTCGCGGCCGCCCTTGTATGCGATACCGGCGATGTCGAGGTGCGCCCAGTGATACTTCTTGGCGAAGCGCGACAGGAAGCAGGCTGCAGTGATCGATCCGGCCGGGCGGCCGCCGATGTTGGCCATATCGGCCAGGCTGCTCTTCAGTTGCTCTTGATAGTCGTCCCACAGCGGCATGCGCCAGACTCGGTCCCAGGCATGGTCGGCAGCGTGTTCGATCTCGCGTGCCAGCGGGTCGTGGTTGCTGTAGAGCGCGCTGGGGTGCGCGCCCAAGGCGATCACGCAGGCACCAGTGAGCGTGGCCAGATCGACCACGGCGTCGGGTTCGAAGCGTTCGGCATAGGTCAGCGCATCGCACAGGATTAGGCGGCCTTCGGCATCGGTGTTGAGGATTTCGATGGTCTGGCCGGACATCGATTTGACGATGTCACCGGGCTTGTTGGCGTTGGCATCCGGCATGTTTTCGCAGGCCGGGATGAGGCCGACGACGTTGAGAGGCAGGCCCAGTTCGCCGATGGCGCGGAAGGCGCCGATGACTGCGCCGCCACCGCTCATGTCATAGTTCATCTCGTCCATCTCGGCGGGCGGTTTGAGCGAAATGCCGCCGGCGTCGAAGGTGACCGCCTTGCCGACCAGCACCACGGGCTTGTCACTCTTGGCGCCACCTTCGTGTTTCAGCACGATGAAACGTGGCGGTTTGTCGCTGCCCTTGCCGACCGACAGGAAGGAGCCCATGCCTAGTTTTTCGCAGGCGGCATAATCGAGTATCTCGCAGCCGAAGCCGTGGGCTTTTGCCATCTTCTTCGCTTCGCCGGCCAGATATTCCGGCGTGCAGATATTGGAAGGCGTATTGCCAAGATCCTTGGCCAGACCGATGCCGTGGGCGATAGCCAGCCCGCGCGCAAGCCCGGTCTCGCCGTATTTCAGTTCGCCGCGCCGCGACACGGCAAAAATGACGCGTTTGAGCGGGCGGCGCGTCTCGCTGGACTTGCTCTTCATGTGATCGAAGCGATACAAGGCATCGTGGGCGCTGACCACGGCCTGTTCGACGTTCCAGGTGACGTCGCGTTTCTTCACCGGGATTTCGCTGAGCGTGATGGTGGCTTCCATCGAACCGGTATCACGTAGCGTACGCACCGCGCAGGCGATGGCGTCGCGGTAGCCTTTTTCATGGAAGTCGCGTTCCTTGCCGAGTCCGACCAGCAGGACACGGTCGGCCAGGATGTTGGGGACCCGGTGCAGCAGCAGCGTGCTGCCGGACTTGCCTTCCATGTCGCCGCCGCGCAGGATGTCCGACAGATAACCGTCGCTGGCGCGGTCGATGTCGATACCCGGCCCCGACAGCTTGCGACTTTCGAATACGCCGACGACGACGCAGGCCGTGCGCTGTTTTTCGGGGGCGCCGCTTTTTATGCTAAATTCGAGTTCGATTTCCTTGTTTTCCATGTCTGTGCTCAAAAAAATACAATTTGCCGATTCGCCGAAATTTGGCGTTGCCCATGGGGCGATTATTGGCGCGGGCGCGGTGGAATGTCAAAAGCCCGTTCATTACGTGAGCGGTTTCCGGCCATTCCCATGCTCTATCGCCGCGCGCTGACCCGTGAGATGGCGCTCACTACCGGCGCCGTGTTGACGGTGCTGGTCGCGATCGCGCTGGTCGTGCTGTTCATCCGCCTGCTCGGCGACGTGGCGCGCGGCGAACTTGCCAACGAGGCGGTTTTTTCCTTTCTTGGCTTTTCGCTGCTGTTCTTCCTACCGGTATTGATGACGATCGCGCTGTTTGCCGGCGTGCTGCTGCCCTTGTCGCGTATGTGGCGGGACAGCGAAATGGTGATCTGGTTCAATGCCGGCCTGTCGCTGACGCAATGGATGCGGCCGGTATTGGCGTTCGCCGTGCCGTTTTCGCTGGTCATCCTGCTGATCACGCTGGTGCTCAATCCCTGGGCACAGACAAAAAAAATAGAGTATCGCCAGGACCTGCGCAGCCGCAGCGAGAGTTCGCTGATCGCCCCCGGCATGTTCGCCGAATCCACCGCCGGCCAGCGTGTCTATTACGTGGAATCGCTGAATCCGCTGACCGGCATCGTGCGCAACGTCTTCATGCAGTCGCGCATCGACGGCCAGCTCGGCCTGGTGGTGGCGCGTGAGGGAAGTCATACGGAGATGCCCGATGGTTCGCGTTATCTGGTGTTCAAGGATGGGCGCCGATATGAGGGTACGCCCGGCAAGCTCGATTACCGCATCGTGCAATTCGAGCGCTACTGGATGCGGCTCGACCCGGTTCCCGTGAACGGCAAGGAAACCGGCATTCGCCAGGCGCCCCTGAACGAACTGCTGGCCGACAAGACGCCACCGGCACGGGCGGAGCTGCTGTGGCGGGTAGGGGTGCCCGTATCCGCACTTATCCTCGCCGTCATGGCCATTCCGCTCAGTTTCGTCAACACGCGGGCGCGCCGATCCTACGGGCTGATGACCGCGTTGCTGCTGTACTTCGTCTACAACAATCTGCTGTCCTTGACGCAGGCCTGGGTGGCCCAGGACAAACTCAACCCTTGGGGCGGCATGGTGGCATCGCACCTGGTGATGTTGTTTGCCGTGATCGCTCTGTTCTGGTTGCGAACCCGTCAATTTGCACCGCGCGGGAGACGTGCATGAGGCTGCTCGCGCGCTATCTGGGCGGGCAGGTCCTGTTTGCCTCGGCCTTCGTGCTGCTGGCGCTTCTGGTGCTGTTTGCGTTTTTCGACGTGATTCAGGAACTGGGTGCGCTGGGCCGCAACAATTACGGTCTCGGCCAAGCGGTTGTGGTGGTGATGCTCAACGTCCCCGGGCATCTGTATGAAATCCTGCCGGTGGCTGCGCTGATTGGCACCCTGTTCACCTTGTCGCGCCTGGTGGGCAATTCCGAATATGCGGTCATGCGCGTATCGGGCCTGTCGAACTGGCGTGTGGCCAGTTATTTCAGCGTGATCGGTGTGTTGCTGTCACTGCTGGTGCTGGTCATCGGCGAATATGTCGCGCCGTGGTCGGAACAGGCGGCGCAACGCTACAAGTTGCTGGCCACCCATTCCGTCGTGGCGCAGCAGTTCCGCTCCGGCCTGTGGGTCAAGGATCGCAGCGCGTTCATCAATGTGCGCGAAGTGATGCCGGACAATACCTTGCGTGATATCGAGATTTACGGCTTCGACGCCGACGGTCGCCTCAGCTGGATCCGCGCGGCCCAGGAGGCTCACTGGCGCGGCGGCCAGGCCTGGGATCTGCAGCAGGTGGTGGAAACCCGGTTCGACGCCGACGGTATTCATGCGATCCGGAATGCGCATCTGGACTGGCAGTCGGTGCTCACCCCGGACATCCTCAGCGTGTTGCTGATCGCGCCCGAACAGATGTCGGCGCGCACCCTGTGGCGCTATGTTGCGCACCTCAAGGAAAACGGCCAGAAAGCCACGCGCTATGAACTTGCCTTGTGGTCGAAGTTCGTCGGACCTTTTGTCATCCCGATCATGATGCTGATCGCCATGCCGTTTGCGATCCAGGGGCCGCGTGCCGGCGGCACCAGCAGCAAGATTTTCATCGGGATTCTGGCTGGACTCGGTTTTCATCTGCTGAGCCGACTGTTCGGCCATCTCGGCTTGCTGAACGACTGGCCGGTTGTCGTGGTATCGATTCTGCCTTTGCTGATTTTCCTGGCTATCGCGCTGATGGGTATCCGGTGGGTGGATCGGCGCTAGATTCGTTGCCTCAGCGTGTGGCCGCGTGTCTGCACGCCCGTCTGCCGACGGACAAAACATGCTGTGTGCACGCGTTGTGGGCCGACTGGCGGGCGGGCCGGATCGATCTTGCGGCCGGAGTGCCGCGTGTTCCCGTCGATCAGCCTGGGCAGCCGGAAAAACCCGAGTTGATCGCGCCGCACCAGGTGCCGCGCCGCCGTGCTGATACGCTGACCGGCCGAGCAGCGCTCATTCACGCGCTGGCGCATATCGAATTTAATGCCATCAATCTGGCGCTTGACGCTGCGCACCGCTTTGCCGGCATGCCGCTAGCGTATTACGCCGACTGGCTTTCGGTCGCAGACGAGGAAGCGCTGCATTTCGAACTGTTGAGCGGGCATCTGGCAACGCTGGGGCTTGCCTACGGGGATTTCCCGGCGCATAACGGCCTGTGGGACATGGCGCTGAAAACTGCGCACGATCCGCTGGTGCGCATGGCGCTGGTGCCGCGCGTGCTGGAAGCGCGCGGACTCGACGCCGCGCCGCTAATCGTCGACAAACTGAAGGCCGCGAAGGACACGCGCATGGTCGAAATCCTGGCCATCATCGAACGCGACGAGATCGGCCACGTCGCCATCGGCAGCCGCTGGTTCAACTGGTTGTGCGTAGCGCGCGGACTGGAGCCCGAAGCGACGTTCCGCCAGTTGCTGGTGGATTACGATGCGCCGCCCCTGAAGCCACCGTTCAATCTGGCGGCGCGCCGCCAAGCCGGCTTCAGCAAGCCCGAGCTGGACTGGCTGAGCGGGCTCTAGGGTTCACAAACCCAGCGTCGTCGCCGACACGCTGGCCGGCGAACGTTGCCACATGCCTTCGAAGCTCTGATGCAGTGCCGTCGCATTGCCGGGATCGTCAGGGTGCAGGGTGCCATGCGCTACGGACTTGTCGGCGCGTAGCAGGACGCCGTGACGGTCCGCCAGCACAAACGCCTGGTCGGGACGGGGTGCGTCGGGGTCGGCCTGGCGGATTTCGAGGACATGGCCGAAATCCCGCAGCAGCAGCATCAGGCGGGGGTGGTCGTGTGCGACGCGGCTGATGTCGTCGAGCAGCAGTTCGATGCGGCGTCCGCCACCCGCCACGCAGAGTGCGCGCAATGCGGCGAACCGCGATGCGTCGTCGAGGCCCAGCAGGCCCAGGTCATGGTCGTACACACGCAGCTGGCGGTGTGTCGCAGTCACCAGTGTGTCGAATGCAGCACGCAATTCGGCAGGGGTTTCAAAGGCGTTCATGGGGTGTCGATCTCCAGCCAGCCGGCTTCATACCAGTCGTACAGACGCTCGCGCAGGGTGGCAGGCACGGGCGGCGCGAGATGGCGCTGGTCGGCCAGTTGTCGCAGTAAGGCGGTCTCGCCGGCTGCGGGTGTGAAGGCCTCGCCGTTGATGAAAAAGCGCTTTCCGGCGAACAGCAGGCGCGATTTGGGATTGAGCGCGATGCCATGCTTGTTCGTGTATTTATTGAAGGCGGCCCGGTTGAGCGGCGTGTCCGGCGCATCGAAAAAAACATTCGGCTTGGGTTCGGACAGGTAGCGTCCGGCGAATTCGGCGACGTCGCGCTTGCCCCATTTGATTTTGGCGATCATGCCCTCGATCTGGCCCAGCATCGCACGGCCGATTTCACCGGGATGAGCCTGCAGGCGCAGATCGGGGTCGGCATAGCGGCCCTCCAGCGCGATCGTGTCTTGCAGATGCATCAGAAAGCCGTGTGCCATCTCTTCGGTGGTGGGTGCGCGAAAACCGATCGAGTAGGTCATGCATTCGTCCTCGGCGACGCCGTAATGCGCGACATGCGGCGGCAGGTAGAGCAGGTCGCCGGGGCCGAGCACCCATTCGTCTTCCGCTTCGAAGTGGCGCAGGATTTTCAGCGGCACGTCGTCCAGGATCGCCAGGTCGGTCTGCGTGCTGATCCGCCAGCGGCGGTGGCCTTGCCCCTGCAGCAGGAAGACGTCGTAGGAATCGAAATGCGGCCCCACGCTGCCGCCGGATACGGCGTAGCTCACCATCAGATCGTCGAGGCGGGCATGCGGGATGAAATTGAAGCGCGCCAGCAAGGTGTCGGCTGCGGGCAGGAGGTGGTTGAGCGACTGTACCAGCAACGTCCAGTCGGTTTTGGGCAGGCGTTTGAAATCGCGTTTGCTGAACGGGCCGTGGTCGAGTTGCCAGTGCGTGCCGCTGCCCTGGACCAACCGCGATTCCACATCGTCGCGGGCGGCCAGCCGTTGCATCTCGCCGGGAGACAGGAGACCGGTGAAGCCGGGTATGGCGTTGCGGATCAGGAGCGGGCGCTTGTGCCAGACATCGCGCAGGAAACGGGTGGGGCTCAAGCCACCGAGCAAGGCAGTCATCATGGACGCGATTATAGCGATGCGGCACCTGCAGGGCTGTTAGAATGCTGCCGGAAAGACACTCAGGCGGAGTAACCCATGCTGAAAGCAGGAGATCGGGCGCCGGACTTTTCCAACCCCGACGCGGACATGAACATCATCGAGTTGTCCCAGTTCCGGGGCAAGACGCTCGTGCTGTATTTCTATGTGCGCGACGACACACCGGGCTGCACGACCGAAGCGATCGAGTTTTCCGAACTGGAAGACGCGTTTTCCAAATTGGGCGCCGACGTACTCGGCGTTTCGCGCGACGATTGCATCAAGCATGGCGAGTTTCGAGACAAGCACGGCATCAGCGTGAGGCTGCTGGCCGACAAGGAACAGGCCACCTGTACGGCATATGGCGTACTGCAGGACAAGGAAGTGGACGGCGTCATGCGCAAGAGCATGGTGCGCTCCACCTTCATCATCGACAAACAGGGCGTCATCCGTCACGCACTGTATGGCGTTTCCAGCCGCGGCCATGCGGCGGAAGTGCTCCAACTGGTAAAGGAACTCAAGTGAATATTGGCAAGGATACCGTGGTCACCATCACCTATATCGTCAAGGATATGGACGGCAAGCTGCTGGAGGAAAGCGACGAGCCGGTCAGCTATCTGCACGGCGGCTACGACAACATTTTCCCGCTGGTGGAACAGGCGCTGGAAGGCAAGGCCATCGGCGACACCGTCGAACTCAAACTGCAGCCGGCCGACGCGTTCGGCGAATTCGAAGAAGATCTGGTGCGGCTGGAACCGCGCGAATCCTTTCCTGCCGACATCGAGGTCGGCATGCAATTCGTCGGCTCGCCGGTCGACGGCAGCGAGGAAATGCTCTACACCGTGACCGACGTCGCCGAAGACAAAGTGGTGGTCGACGGCAATCACCCCTACGCCGGCCAGGCCGTGCATTTTCAGTGCGTCGTGGCCGATGTGCGTGCGGCGACAGCAGACGAAGTCGCCCATCGTCACGCGCACGGTGCGCACGGCCATCACCATCATTGAGCCGCATGGCGCCGAATCGGATGGTAAAAGGCGCCGGGCTGCTAAAATGCCCGGCTGACCTGTTTTTGTGACAGTTTGATAAAGACCACCGATGAAAACCACTTTCCTCGATTTCGAGCAGCCGATCGCCGAGCTCGAAGCCAAGATCGAAGAACTGCGCTTTGTGCAGGACGACTCCGCGCTGGATATCTCGGAAGAAATCCGCCGCCTGCAGAAGAAGAGTCAGACGCTGACCAAGGACATCTACGCCAAGCTCAATGCCTGGCAGGTGTCGCAGGTGGCGCGCCATCCCCAGCGGCCGTATACGCTCGACTACGTGCAGGGGCTGTTCACCGATTTCGTCGAACTGCACGGCGATCGCGCCTATGCCGATGATGCCGCGATCGTCGGCGGCATGGCCCGCTTCAACGGCGAGCCGGTGATGGTGATCGGCCACCAGAAGGGCCGCGACACCAAGGAAAAGATCTACCGCAATTTCGGCATGCCGCGTCCTGAAGGCTACCGCAAGGCGCTGCGGCTGATGCGTCTCGCCGAAAAGTTCGGCCTGCCGATCTTCACCTTCATCGACACGCCAGGCGCCTATCCCGGCATCGGCGCCGAGGAGCGCGGGCAATCCGAGGCGATCGCGCGCAACCTGTACGTGATGGCCGAACTGAAGACGCCGATCGTGTGCACCATCGTCGGCGAAGGCGGCTCGGGCGGCGCGCTGGCGATCGGCGTCGGCGACCGCATGCTGATCCTGCAGTACTCCACCTATTCGGTGATCTCGCCGGAAGGCTGCGCCTCGATCCTGTGGAAGAGCGCCGACAAGGCATCGGTTGCCGCCGAAACGCTGGGTATCACCGCCGACCGTCTGAAAGCCAACGGGCTGGTCGACCGTGTTGTCGAAGAACCGCTGGGCGGTGCGCAGCGCGACTGGGATGCCATGTTCCAGGCGATGCGCCGTGCACTGACCGATACCCTCGCCGAATTGCGCAAACAGCCGCTCGACGCCCTGTTGGATACGCGTTACCAGCGTCTGCGGGCGTATGGAAGCTTCAAGGAAATCCCCGCCAAATAAGGCGATTGTCGCAGAGGTGGCGGACGTGCTTGGCCGCCACGTTCCTCCGCACGCGCGGCTGACGCTGGCCCTGTCGGGCGGACTCGACTCGGTCGCCCTGCTGTATGTCCTGCTGGCGTTGCGCGCCCCTCATCCGTTCGAACTGCAGGCGGTGCACGTGCACCATGGCCTGTCACCCCATGCGGACGACTGGGCCGATTTCTGCGACAGGCTATGCGCAGCGCACGCAGTTGAATTGGCCATCCATCGCGTGCAGATCGCGCGCGACGACCCGGCCGGCGTCGAGGCGGCCGCGCGGCGGGAACGCCAGCGGATCTTTGCCGCGCTGGATGCGGATTTTCTTCTCACGGCACACCATCAGGACGATCAGGCCGAGACGCTTCTGTTGCAATTGCTGCGCGGTGCCGGCCCGAAAGGTCTGGCGGCCATGGCCGAACGGCACGACCGGCCCGGCTGGCGCGCAACCCAGTTGCGGCCGCTGCTGTCCATTCCTCGCGTCGAGTTGTTGCGCGCCGCGCGGGAACAGGGCGTTGCATGGGTCGACGACGAAAGCAACCGGGACACCCGATATCGCCGCAACGCACTGCGTCAGCAGGTGATGCCGTTGCTGGCGCAGCATTTTCCCGGCGCCAGCCGCACCCTGGCACGTGCGGCCGCACTGCAGGCCGATGCCGCAGAATTGTTGGACGACCTGGCACGGTTGGATGCACGGGAGGCCATCGCTGGCGACCGTCTCGACTGTGCCGCGTTGGCACGCTTCTCGACTGTACGGGCCCGCAACCTGCTGCGCCACTTCATCGAGCAGCACGGCCAGGCCATGCCCAGCCTGCGTCGGCTCGACGAGGCCTTGCACCAGTTGCGAGATGCGCACGCGGATGCACAGGTGCGCGTCAATCTGGGACAGATGGAATTGTGGCGCTACCGCGGCGGTGCCTATCTGGTGCCGCCGGCGCCGTGCTGGGCAGAGCCGGTACGCTGGCAGGGCGAGGCGGCAATCTGGGTGCCGGCCGCCGGAGTCCATGTGCGGATGGACCGGACGAGCGGAACGGGGCTCCGGCAGACGGCATTGGCGGCAGGTGAAGTCACATTTGGCGTACGGGCGGGCGGTGAGCACCTTCGTCTGCATGCTGGCGGCCCCCGACGCAGCCTGAAGAATCTGCTGCAGGAACACGGGATCCCGCCTTGGCTGCGGGCGCGTATGCCGCTGATGTGGTGCGACGGCCGACTGGTGTGGGCGGCGGGAATCGGCTTCGAAGCCGACTTGGGCGCCGCGCCCGATGAGACGGGAATGCTGCCGCACGTCGAACCCTGACGGGCCATGGCGTTGCGCCCGCCTGGCATATCCTGCAAACCGCCGCCGGCTGGCTGGACAAGACAGCCCGGGGTGCCCCATGTTATTCTAGCGGGCTGATTTTCATGGTTTTTTGAACCTTTTTTCCTGTTTTTCCTCATTTGTCTGGAGCATACACATGGCTGTTCAGCGCACTTTTTCCATCATCAAGCCCGATGCCGTCGCCAAGAACGTGATTGGCAAGATCGTCAGCCGCTTCGAGAGCAACGGCCTCAAGGTCGTGGCGTCGAAAATGAAGCATCTGTCGCGCCAGGAGGCCGAAGGTTTCTACGCTGTGCACAAGGAGCGTCCGTTTTTCAAGGATCTGGTCGATTTCATGATCTCGGGCCCGGTGGTGCTGCAGGTCCTGGAAGGTGAAGACGCGATCGCCAAGAACCGCGCGCTGATGGGCGCGACCGACCCGAAGAAGGCCGAAGCAGGCACCATCCGCGCCGACTTCGCCGAGAGCATCGATGCCAATGCCGTGCACGGCTCCGACGCCCCGGAAACTGCGGCGATCGAAATCGCCTATTTCTTCCCCGCTAGCGAAGTCTACGCGGGCCGCTAAATCTTACGCATGCCGCAGAATCTGCTCGATTTCGATCTGGATGGCCTGACCGCCTGGTTCACCGAACTTGGCGAAAAGCCGTTTCGCGCCCGTCAGGTGTTCCACTGGATGCACCAGTCCGGCGTGGCCGATTTCGCGCAGATGACCGACATTGCCAAGAGCCTGCGCGAGAAGCTGCAGCAGCAGGCGGTGGTGCAGGCGCCTGCGATAAGCTATGCGCACACGTCGGCGGACGGCACGCGCAAGTGGCTGTTCGACGTCGGAGTCGCCAACGGCATCGAAACCGTGTTCATCCCGGAGGAGGACCGCGGCACGCTGTGCGTGTCGTCACAGGTTGGTTGCGCGCTGGAGTGCACGTTCTGTTCGACCGGGCGGCAGGGCTTCAACCGCAACCTGACGGTTGCCGAGATCATCGGGCAGTTGTGGGTGGCGCATCACAGCCTCAAGACCGAGCCCAATCGCACCACCGGCGAAGTTTCCGACCGGCCGGTGACCAACGTGGTGATGATGGGGATGGGCGAGCCGCTGGCGAACTTCGAAAACGTGGTGACTGCGCTCGGCATCATGCTTGACGACCATGCCTACGGCCTGTCGCGGCGGCGGGTGACGGTATCCACATCCGGCCTGGTCCCGGCGATGGACCGCCTGGCCGAGCGTTGTCCGGTGGCGCTGGCGGTGAGCCTGCATGCGCCCAACGATGCGTTGCGCGACCAAATCGTGCCGATCAACAAGAAGTATCCGTTGCGCGAACTGATGGCCGCCTGTCGGCGCTATCTGGTGCATGCGCCGCGCGACTTCATCACCTTCGAATACGTGATGCTGGCCGGTGTGAACGACCAGCCCGAGCATGCGCGCCAGTTGATCGAGCTGACACGCGACGTGCCGTGCAAGTTCAACCTCATTCCCTTCAATCCGTTCCCGGACTCGGGCTACGAAAAACCGCGGGCAGAGTCGATGCGCGTGTTTCGCCAGATCCTGCAGGATGCGGGCTTGGTGGTGACCACGCGCAAGACGCGCGGCGACGATATCGATGCGGCCTGCGGACAGCTGGCCGGGAAAGTCGCGGACAAGAGCGGACGTGTCATGAAACGAATGCACAAGGAGGCAGCGTGAAGAAATGGGTAGGTGTACTGGTTACTGCGGCATTGCTGGCGGGCTGCGCGGCGCAGCCGATGGACGGGAGCGGTGGTGTGGCCGCCAGCGAGGCCGACAGCCAGAGCCGCGAACGTGCCCGTGCATTCACGGATCTGGCCGGGGCCTATGTCGCGCGTGCCCAGTACAAGGTCGCGCTCGACGAGTTGCGCAAGGCGATCACGGCTGACAATCGCTACGGTCCGGCCTACAACATCTACGGCATGATCTACATGGACTTGGCCGAGGACAAGCTGGCCGAGGAAAACTTTCGTCGCGCCATTGAACTCGATCGCAACGACTCGAATGCGCACAACAACTACGGCTGGTTTCTCTGTACCCGCGGCCGCTACGATGAAGGCTTGGCGCAATTCAGCGCCGCCATTCGCAACCCTTTGTACACGCAGCCCGAACTGGCCATGACCAATGCCGGTTTGTGCGCCGAGAAGAAGGGCGATATCGCGCTGGCCGAGGCCAATCTGGGAAAAGCGCTCAAACTGCAGCCTGACAACCCCAACTCGATCCTCAAGCTGGCCGGGCTGTATTTCCGCCAGGGGCGCCTGGCGGAAGCGCAGCGCCTGCTGGGGCGCCATGACGAGCTGGCGCCGCCGTCCGCAGAAAGCCTGTGGCTGGGCGTGCGGCTGGAACGCAAGCTGGGCGACCGGGCACAGGAGGCCGCCTATGCCTTGCAACTGCGCAAACGCTTCCCCGATTCGAACGAGACGCAACAGTTGCTGACGGGACATGTCGAATGAGTGAGAACGGGCTGGCCTCGGTCGGTCAGATTTTGCGGGAGGCACGCGAAGCGCAGGGCATCACGCTGGACAATGCCGCTGTGCGCCTGCGTCTGATGCATCGCCAGGTGGAGGCGATGGAACGGGACGACTTCGAGAGCCTGGGCCAGTCTGTATTCGCACGCGGCTTTGTGCGGAACTATGCGCGTTTGCTGGGGCTGGCGCCGGAATCCTTGCTGACGCGCATGGATGGCGCCCCGACCGAACCGGCCGCGGTCGCCCCGACCGAACCGGCCCTGCCGCGGTCATGGCTGACTTCTCCGTGGCTGATCCTGTCGCTGCTCGGCCTGTTGCTGGCGGTGGCCGTGCCGGTTGCGTTGTATGCGTGGCTCAACAGCGATGGGGGCGAGCGCCCCGACGAACCGGTACCGGCCGCCATGCAGCCGCGTCCGGCACCGCCCGCCGCAAGCGCCCCTGTCGCTGCACGGACTGGTGTCGTGGCACCTGCTGCACTCGTGCCGCCCGCTACTCCGGCCGCAGCAGACGGCACGCCGCCTGAGGCTACGGCGTCCGGGACGACCGAGCCCGCGGCGAATGGCAGTGTGCTGCACCTCGATTTCGGTGACGAATCCTGGACCGAGATCAAGGATGCCAGCGGCCGCATGCTGATGCGCCAGCTCAATCCCGCAGGCAGTAGCGCAGATGTTCACGGCCAGCCCCCGTTCGATGTGGTGATCGGCAATGCCGCGCAAGTGCAGGTGACGTACAACGGCCGCCCCATCGACCTGAAACCCTTTATTGACGTGACGGTTGCCCGCTTCACGCTGGAAGAATGATGTCCCGGATTGTTCGTCGTTCCACCCGTCAGGTACGGGTCGGTTCCGTGCTGGTGGGGGGCGATGCGCCCGTCGTGGTGCAGTCGATGACCAACACCGATACCGTCGATATCACCGCCACCGTGCGTCAGGTGCAAGCGCTCGCCGAGGCCGGATCGGAGCTGGTGCGGTTGACCGTCAACACGCTGGAGGCCGCCGCCGCGGTGCCGCGCATTCGTGAGCGCCTCGATGTGCTGGGCTGCCGCGTGCCGCTGATCGGCGACTTCCATTTCAACGGCCACAAGCTTCTGACTCAGGTGCCCGAGTGTGCCGAGGCCCTGGCCAAGCTGCGCATCAATCCGGGCAATATCGGGCGAGGCAACAAGCGCGACGAGCAGTTCGCCACGCTGATCGAAGTGGCATGCCGCTACGACAAGCCCGTGCGTATCGGTGTCAACTGGGGCAGCCTCGACCAGGCGCTGGCGGTGCGCATGATGGACGACAATGCGCGTCTTCCGCAGCCGGAAGATGCCGAAGTGGTGATGCGGCGTGCGATGGTGGCCTCCGCACTGGAGTCGGCGAAGAAGGCCGAGGAATTGGGACTCGGCGGCGACAAGATCATCCTGTCGTGCAAGATGAGCCGAGTACAGGATCTGATATCGGTATACCGTGACCTGGCGTCGCAGTGCGACTACCCGCTGCACCTCGGATTGACCGAGGCCGGCATGGGCAGCAAGGGCATCGTCGCTTCGACCGCGGCCTTGTCGGTGTTGCTGCAGGAAGGCATCGGCGACACGATACGGATATCCTTGACGCCCGAGCCAGGTGGTGAACGTACCCAGGAAGTTCGAGTCGGCCAGGAAATCCTGCAGGCGCTGGGGCTGCGCGCGTTCACGCCCCAGGTCACGGCCTGCCCGGGTTGCGGTCGCACCACCTCCACCGTGTTCCAGGAGCTGGCGCAGGATATCGAAACCTATTTGCGTACCCAGATGCCCGTTTGGCGCAACCAGTATCCCGGCGTCGAATCCATGCAGGTAGCGGTGATGGGGTGCGTGGTCAACGGCCCAGGCGAGTCCAAGCATGCCAATATCGGCATCTCGTTGCCCGGCACGGGCGAAGTGCCGGTCGCGCCGGTATACGTCGACGGCGAAAAAACCGTGACGCTGAAAGGCGAGAAGATAGCCGAAGAATTCCAGGCCATCGTCGAAGACTATGTGCGCAGCCGTTACGGCGCTGTGTGAAATGCATCTCTGTTGATTAAGTTATGAGCAACAACATTCAATCCGTGCGCGGCATGAACGACTGCCTGCCCGATGTCAGCGACACATGGCAGGGATTCGAGGCGATCGTGCGCGACTGGCTGCGGCGCTACGGCTATCGCGAGATACGTACGCCGATTCTTGAGCATACCGGGCTGTTCAAGCGTGCCATCGGCGAGGTGACCGACATCGTCGAGAAGGAGATGTATACCTTCGTCGACGAACTGAACGGCGAATCGCTGACGCTGCGCCCGGAAGGCACGGCTTCGTCGGTACGTGCCGTGATCCAGCACAACCTGCTGTACGACGGCGGCAAGCGGCTGTGGTACACCGGGCCGATGTTCCGTCACGAGCGTCCGCAGAAGGGCCGCTACCGGCAGTTTCACCAGGTCGGCGTCGAGGCGCTCGGCTTTGTCGGGCCGGACGTCGATGCCGAACTGATCGTGATGTGCGCCGATCTGTGGAAGGAGCTGGGTATCGCGCCGGCGCTGCAACTCAACACTTTGGGCGATCACGCCGCGCGGCTGCGGCACCGCGAGAAGCTGATCGCCTATTACGCGTCGCACCAGGACGTGCTCGACGAGGACGCCAGGCGCCGTCTGCACAGCAACCCGCTGCGTATCCTCGACAGCAAGAACCCGGCGATGCAGGCGCTGAACGATGCGGCGCCCAAGCTGATGGATGAACTCGAGGACGAGGCGCTGACGCATTTCGATGCGGTGCAGGCCCTGTTGCGCGCGAACGATATCGCCTTCGAGATCAATCCGCGTCTGGTGCGTGGGCTGGATTACTACAACCGTACCGTGTTCGAATGGGTGACCGACCAGCTCGGCGCGCAGGGCACGGTGTGTGCTGGTGGGCGCTACGACGGTCTGGTCGAGCAGCTGGGCGGCAAGCCGGCGCCTGCAGCCGGGTTTGCGATGGGCATCGAACGGCTGCTGGCATTGGTCGAAGCGGGTGGACGCCGCATCGCGACACCGGCGCCCGATGCCTATATCGTCCATGCCGGCGACTTGGCACAGGCCTTTGCCTGGCAGGTGGCAGGTTCGCTGCGCAGTGCCGGACTCGCCGCGGTCCTGCATTGCGGCGGCGGCAGTTTCAAGTCGCAGATGAAAAAGGCCGATGCCAGCCACGCACGTTATGCGGTGATCATCGGCGACGACGAGGCCGCTGCGCAGCAGGTGACGCTGAAGCCGCTGCGCGAAGCAGGCGAACAGACTCGCGTCGAGGTGGCGCGGGCGATTCAATTCATTCAAGAAGCATCAACTCAAAAGGCATAGCGCATGGCAACCTACGATCTCGACGAGCAGGAACGGCTGGACGAACTGAAAGCCTGGTGGAAGCGCTGGGGCAACCTGGTGATGATCGGCTTGGCCGTGGTGATCGCCGGGGCGGCAGGCTGGCGCTACTGGCAGAACCACACGGTGACGCAAAGCCTGGAAGCGGCAACCGTGTACGAAAAGCTCACGCAGTCGCTGGCTGCGAATGACGCCAAGAGCGCACGCGAAGCGGGCGCGATGCTGCTCGACCAGTACAAAGGCACGGCGTATGCACCGCGTGCCGCGATGCTGCTGGCCAAGCTCAATGTCATGAACAAGGATATGAAAAGCGCGCAGAGCCAGCTGGAATGGGCCGTGGCCAACAGCAAGGAACCGGCCGTCAAGGATCTGGCGCGCCTGCACCTGGCAGGTGTGCAACTCGACCAGAAACAATACGACGCTGCGTTGAAAACCCTGGCAGGCTCGCATAGCGATGCGTTCGCCTTCCGTTTTGAAGACATGCGGGGCGATGTGCTGATGGCGCAGGGCAAGAAAGCCGAGGCGCGCGTGGCGTATCAGGCGGCGTTCGGCAAGATGGAAAAAGACAATCCCTATCGCAGCATCGTCGAACTGAAGCTCGATGCACTGGGAGGAGAAACCAAGTGAAGATGCGCATGATAGTCGCCGGCCTGGCGCTGGCTATGTCGGGATGCAGCACGGTCGGTTCGATGACCAGCACGGTGGGCGGCTGGTTCGGCCACGGTCCGGTCAAGGCCAAGCCAGCGGAGCTGGTCGAATTCAAACCCACTGCCAGCCTCACCGAAGCCTGGAAAGGCGAGACGGGGGATACCGGCGGTTATCTGTTCCGTCCCCAGGCCGCAGGTAACGATGTGTTTGCCGCGGGCGGCAGCCGCGTGGTGCGCATCGCGGTAGCCAATGGCAACACGGTATGGAAAACCGATGCCGACGCCAAACTGTCGGCCGGCGCAGGCGTGGGGCAGGGGGTGGTGCTGGCGGGCAGTACCAAGGGCGAGTTGCTGGCGCTGGATCAGGTCAGCGGTCAGGTGCGCTGGAAAGTGGCTTTGTCGAGCGAAGTGACCGGCCAGGCGCTGGTCGTGGGGGATATTGTCATCGCACGCACGGGCGATGGCCGCGTGCAGGGGCTTGGGGTCGCCGACGGCAGCCGCAAATGGCTGTACACCCGCAACCTGCCGGTATTGAGCCTGCGCGGTTCGGGCGGCCTGGTCGTGCGTGACGAGGTGCTCTATGCCGGGTTCCCGGGCGGCAAACTGGTCGCGCTCAATGCGGCCAATGGCGCGCAGTTGTGGGAGGCCACGGTGGCGCTGCCGCGCGGGGCGACCGAACTCGAACGGGTGGCCGATGTGATGGGTAATCCGGCCGTGGATGAACGCCAGGTGTGTGCGGTCGCCTATCAGGGACGGGTGGCCTGCTTCGATCGCCGCAACGGGGAATTGCTGTGGGCGCGTGACACCTCCAGCAACACCGGCCTGGCGATGGACGAACGTAACGTCTACGTCACCGACGACAAGGACGCGGTGACGGCCTACGATAAAACCAGCGGTCGTGCCGGCTGGCGGCAGGACAAGCTGGCGCGCCGCGCAGTGACCGCACCGCTGGCGCTCGGCGCCTGGGTTGTGGTGGCAGACGGCGAGGGATACGTCCATGTGCTGTCGAGCGAGGATGGCAGTTTCGCGGCGCGTGCGAAAGTCGACAGCGGCGTACATTCGGCGCCTGCCGATATCGGGCCGGGTTTCGCGGTGGAGACGTCCAAAGGCAATGTCGTTGCGTTCCGGCTCAAGTAAACAACACGGCGCGTCGGCTGTGCCGGCGCGTCAGCAAGGATAATCATCCTAAAACCGCAGTTGACCGCTCAATTTCAGGAATGCTGCATGAATATCGATACTTCAGTCCGCGATCACACTCACCGACAGGTGGGGGCCGCTACGCGCCCGCTTTTGTCGTTGGTCGTTGCAGGCCCCGGCCTGCCGCCTCCTCACTTCGCGGCAACCCCTTGCCCAGACGCGCCATCGGGCGCGTCCAACTACGGTTCCTAGGATGATGCTTCCCACTCTGGTTCTTGTCGGGCGCCCGAACGTCGGCAAATCCACCTTGTTCAACCGCCTCACCGGTACGCGCGACGCGCTCGTGCACGACATGCCGGGGATGACGCGCGACCGCCACTACGGACGCGGGCGTATCGGCGGCAAACCCTATCTGGTGGTCGACACCGGCGGCCTCGAACCGGTGGCCAAGGAGGGCATCATGGCCGAAATGGCGCGCCAGACGCTGCAGGCCATCGACGAGGCCGACGCCATCATCTTCATGGTGGATGCGCGCAGTGGCCTGACGCCGCAGGACAAGGTGATCGCCGAGCGCCTGCGCCGTGCGACCTGCCCGGTGCTGCTTGCGGTCAACAAGGCCGAGGGCATGAACCGCGCGGTGGTGACCGCCGAATTCCACGAACTGGGCCTAGGCGAGCCGCTGGCGATCTCCGGCGCGCACGGCGACGGCATATCAGACCTGGTGGACGAGGCGCTGGCGCCGTTTCCCGCAGAGGAAGAACAGACCGACGAATTCGGCATTCCCAAGATCGCGCTGGTCGGGCGCCCCAACGTCGGCAAGTCGACCTTGGTCAACGCGCTGGTTGGCGAGGAGCGCGTCATTGCGTTCGACCAGCCCGGTACCACGCGCGATTCGATCTACGTCGAATTCGAACGCGACGGCAAGCCCTACATCCTGATCGACACCGCCGGCGTGCGGCGTAAAGGGAAGGTGTTCGAGACAGTGGAAAAATTCTCCGTCATCAAGACGCTGCAGGCGATCGAGGATGCCAATGTGGTGGTGCTGGTGCTCGACGCGCGCGAGAACATCTCCGAGCAGGATGCGCATCTCGCAGGCTTCGTGTTGGAAACCGGTCGCGCGCTGGTGGTGGCGATCAACAAGTGGGATGGCCTGTCCGCCGAGCAGCGCGACGACATCAAGCGCGACATCGGCCGCAAGCTGGCTTTCCTCGATTTCGCCCGATTCAATTACATTTCGGCCTTGAAGAGCAAGGGCCTGGACACCCTGCTGAAGGATGTCGAAGCAGCGCATGCCGCCGCCTTCCTCAAGATGTCGACGCCCAAGCTGACGCGGGTGCTGGAGATGGCGGTGGAACAGCACGCGCCGCCCAAGAACGGACTGTTCCGCCCCAAGCCGCGTTACGCGCACCAGGGCGGCAAGAACCCGCCGGTCATCGTGCTGCACGGCAACGCACTGGAAGGCCTGCGCGACGACTACAAGCGCTATCTGGAAAGCAGTTTCCGCAAGGCATTCAAGCTGCAGGGCACGCCGCTGCGCATACAGGTCAAGGAAGACAGCGGCAAGAATCCGTTCGAGGGCAAAGCAAGGGCGCCGCTGACCGAAAGCGAAGCGACGCGGATGCGGCGCAAGAAACGGGTACGGCGCAAGGTCTACGGTTCAACCTGAGCCGGGCTATGCGCACTCACCCGCAAGGGGCAGGCTGTGGTTGTAAGCCGATAAATCGGCAACAACCACGCTCACTCGAGCCAGCGCACCAGATAGAACAGCTTGAATCCTTCGGAGGAACGCGACGGACCGCTGGCAATGGCTGCATGCCGGCTCTTGGCGGGATCCGCATGCGCACGCGCTTCGTCCTCGCTGGCGTAGACCTCGACCACCCCCTCGGGGAAACGCTTGCGGTGCTTGCCTGAAGGCGAATAGATCACCACCGCCGAGGTCCCGACGACTTTTGATTCGACATCGGTGAACAGGCTGGTGGCTTGCGGCATGCTTAGTGCGTCTTCTTCGGGATGCTGCTGATCTTGACGGCGTGGCTGGTGGGCGTCTCGTCGGTGAAGCGCGGACGCTCGTCCAGGGTGCGGCCGGTGAGCTGGGCAAGCTCGGTTTCGCGGCTGGAAATCACCATCAGGCAATCCTTGATGCCGAGGATGGTGGCCTCGGTCAGGGGGCTGGGGTTGCCATCGCGCGGTGCGGTATCGCGCACGATGGAAGTCAGGGTCTTGCGCATCATGCGCATGAGGCGCTGCTCGTCGTGCAGGGCTTTTTCGTCCATGAGGGTACTCCGGAAACCAGCAAAGATTCCGCATTGTCGGCGCCGCTCTGTGCTTCGTCAACGCAAGCCCCTTTGCGCACGAGGGGATAAAAAGCGTGACAGGGGGCATAAGAATTATGAACCGACGGTCCCTGCCGGCTGTTTTATGCTTGCCAGCTGAGGAGACGTCCCATGCCAGATCCGAATACCCCCGAATCCAGCGAAGTTCGCGAAATCCGCATCAATCCCATTGTGCCGAGCGAATCGGTACTGGTCGCCACCGCGCGCAGCATGCGCCCGAAAAAGGCCGAAGAACTGGCGCCGCGCGACACCCGCAAGCACGTCGAAACCTGCCCGTTCTGCCGCGGCAACGAGCACAAGACGCCGCCGGTGATCCTGCATTGGCCCCCGGAGGGCGACTGGCAGATCCGCATGGTCGAGAACCTCTACCCGGTGCTGGGCGACGACCGCGAACAGGCCGGTTTCAACTTCGGCCTGCAGCAGACCATCGACGGCTACGGTCGACACGAGGTCATCATCGATCACCACGAACACGGCATCGCGGTACACGAGATGGCCGAATCGCACCTGGCGGCACTGTTCGGCGTCTACCAGACGCGCATGCGCCAGCTGTTCGAGTCGGACGAGCGGCTGAAATACGTGCTGGTGTTCAAGAACTTCGGTCCGGCAGCCGGCGCGTCAATTCCGCATACGCACAGCCAGGTGATCGCGATGCCGGTAGTACCCGAGAACGTCGATGCCGAAGTAAAGAACAGTGCCGCACACTACGCCAAGCACCACCACTGCATTTTCTGCGCGCTGATCGACGAGGCACTGACCTTCGAGGCAACCATTTACGACCGTACGTCCGGCGCGGTGCGGCGCAAGATCAACGTCGGCCAGTACGTGGTCGAGCGCGGCGAAAAGTTCATCGCCATCAAGCCGTTCGCCAGCCGCTACGAATGGGAGGTGCACATCCTGCCGCTGGCACACCAGGCCGATTTTCTCGATGTGCGCGGCGAGGATCTGGCCGATCTGGCGCGGGTGGTGAAGCGCACCATGGCACGGCTGGATGCCGTCATCGGCGGCGCGCAGTACAACTTCTTCCTGCACTCGGTCCCGCACGATAGCCAGCAGCGGGCGCATGCGCCGAGCTATCACTGGCATCTGGAAATCTGTCCGCGCACGTCGATTCCCACCGGTTTCGAGCTTGGTTCGGGTCTGTTCGTCAACACAATCAATCCGGAACAGGCAGCCGAGCGCCTGCGCACGGTGGAATTGTAGAAAGCGGCGAGCCTTCCGGGCATCCGCACGGGCGTGATCGGGACTAGAATCAAACTTTCCAATTCGCTCGCGTAGGTGCCGCATGGCAGTCCGCCCCTATGCCAGCCTGGATGTCCGCCAGTGAAACCGCCCCTGTATTGCCTTGTTTTATCCATGATCACCGCGCATCCGGGTGCAGGCAGGAGCTATCGCCTTGTTTGAGCGGCATGCCGGTGGCGAGCGCGTCATCCTGGTGGCGCTTGATTTCGGCGATCTGGATTTTGCGGAAAGCGTGGCCGAGCTGCGATTGCTGGCGGCCGGCGCCGGGCTTGAGATTCTGGGCGAGGTGCAGGGCAAGCGTAGCCGCCCGGATGCCGCACTGTTCGTGGGCAGCGGCAAGGCCGACGAGATCGCCGCGCTGGTGGCAGCCACCGAAGCGGACGTCGTCATCTTCAACCACGAGCTGTCGCCTGCCCAGGAACGCAACCTGGAGCGCCGCGTGCATTGCCGGGTGATCGATCGTGTCACGTTGATTCTGGATATCTTTGCGCGCCGTGCGCACAGCGCCGAGGGCAAGCTGCAGGTCGAACTGGCCCAGCTTCAGCACCTTTCGACCCGGCTGGTGCGCGGCTGGACCCACCTCGAACGCCAGCGCGGCGGTGTGGGCATGCGCGGCCCAGGTGAAAAGCAACTGGAAACCGACCGCCGCCTGATCGGGATGCGGGTCAAGGCCTTGCGCGACCGGCTCGCCAAATTGGGCAAGCAGCGCCGCACCCAGCGGCGTTCGCGCGCGCGCCAGCACGTGCTGTCGGTGGCGCTGGTCGGCTACACCAACGCCGGGAAATCCACGCTGTTCAACGCGCTGACGCGTGCCGGCGCTTATGCCGCCGACCAGTTGTTCGCCACGCTGGACACCACCACGCGCAAGATCTACCTGCCTCAGGTGGGGGAAGTGGTGCTGTCGGACACCGTCGGTTTCATCACCCGCCTGCCTCACGACCTGGTGGCGGCGTTCCGCGCCACGCTGGAAGCCACGGCAGAAGCCGATCTGCTGCTGCACGTGATCGATTCCGCCAGCCCCGGGCGTGAGCGCCAGATCGAGGCGGTCGACAAGGTGCTGGCGGAAATCGGGGCGGAAGCCGTGCCGCAACTCCGGGTCTACAACAAGCTCGATCTGACGGGCGTTGCGCCGGGAGTGGGGCGGGATGAATATGGTAAACTGCAAAGCGTATATGTATCCGCGCAATCCGGCGCGGGGCTTGAACTTTTACGTGATGCCCTGTCAGAAATCCTGGTCGCCGAACGCGCCCGGGGCGAAGCCGGCGCGTCAGACGAAGACACCTCCCAACCCACAGCTCTCTCTGCATAACTTAACGATATGGCCTGGAACGACCAGCAATGGGGCAACAACGGTAACCGCAACAAAAACAGCGGACCGCCCGATCTGGACGAGCTCTGGCGGCGCCTTAATGAGCGCCTCAACGGCATGTTTGGCAACCGGAATACGGAAGGGGGCGGCGGTTTCTCGTCGGGTGGCGCAGGCGGCGGCAATCTGCTCGGCCTGCTGCTTGGCGCGCTGTTTCTGGTTTGGGTGGCGAGCGGTTTCTATATCGTCGACACCGGCCAGCGCGGCGTGGTACTGCGCTTCGGCAAGTATATCGAGACGACCGAGCCGGGCCCGCGCTGGCATCTGCCATGGCCGATCGAGTCGCGCGAAACCGTCAATATCGATCAGGTGCGCACCGTTGAAATCGGCTATCGCAACAACGTCAAGAGCAAGGTGCTGCGCGAGTCGCTGATGCTGACGGATGACGAGAACATCATCGACCTGCAGTTCGCGGTGCAGTACATCCTGAAGGATCCGGAGGAATTCCTGTTCGTCAACCGGGCGCCTGAAGATACGGTGCTGCAGGTGGCCGAAACCGCGATGCGCGAAATCGTTGGCAAGAACAGGATGGATTTTGTGCTGTACGAAGGGCGTGCTGAAATCGCCACGCGTGCGAAGGTGCTGATGCAGCAGATTCTCGATCGTTACAAGACCGGCATCAGCGTCAGCCAGGTCACGCTGCAGAACATCCAGCCGCCTGAGCAAGTGCAGGCCGCGTTCGACGATGCGGTCAAGGCAGGACAGGATCGCGAGCGCCTGAAGAACGAGGCGGAAGCGTATTCCAATGACGTGGTGCCACGCGCAAGTGGCCTGGCCTCGCGCCTGAAGGAAGAAGCCGCGGGCTACAAGCAGGCTGTGATTGCCAATGCTGAAGGTGACGCCAGCCGCTTTTCGCAAATTGTGACCGAATATCAGAAAGCCCCGCAGGTGACACGCCAGCGTATGTATCTCGACACCATGCAGACCGTGATGAACAACACCAGCAAAGTGGTGGTTGACCAGAAAGGCGGCAACAGCCTCTTGTATCTGCCGCTCGACAAATTGCAGCAGATCGTCAACCAGCCAAACAGCGGTGCATCGGACGCGCTGTTGCAACCTCCGGTTGCTGCGACAACCACGCCGCCCGCCCCTGTGGATATGCGCTCGCGCGATGCCTTGCGCAGCCGTGACCGGGAGGACCGGCCATGAACAAGCATATCGCCCCCATCCTGATCGGGCTGGTCGTGGTGCTGGTGATCTTGAGCGGCAGCATGTTCACTGTCGATCAGCGCCAGAATGCCTTGGTGTTCCAACTGGGTGAAGTGGTCTCGGTCAAGAAGGCGCCAGGCCTCTACTTCAAGTTGCCGCTGGTACAGAACATCCGCTATTTCGATACGCGCATCCTGACGCTGGATGCCGCGGATCCGGAGCGTTTCATCACCTCGGAAAAGAAGAACGTGCTGGTCGATTCGTACATCAAATGGCGCGTCATCGATGCCCGGCAGTTTTACGTCTCGGTCGGTGGCGATGAAACGCGCGCGCAGATTCGTCTGAACCAGACGGTTAACGACGGACTGCGGGCTGAATTCGGCAAGCGCACGATTCACGACGTTGTATCAGGGCAGCGTGATGCCGTCATGAACCTCATTCGTACCAAAGCCGACCAGGATGCGCGTTCGATAGGCGTGCAGGTGGTCGACGTGCGCATCAAGCGCGTCGATCTGCCGGAAAGCGTGTCGGAAAACGTCTATCGCCGGATGGAAGCCGAACGCAAGCAGGTGGCCAACGAGCTGCGCTCGACCGGCGCGGCTGAAGCGGAAAAAATCAAGGCTGATGCGGATCGGCAGAAGCAGGTGATCGTCGCCGAAGCCTATCGCGATGCCCAGCGCGTCAAGGGTGAGGGCGACGCCAAGGCCTCGGCGGTCTACGCCGCTGCGTATGACAAGAACCCGGAGTTTTATGCCTTCTACCGCAGCATGCAGGCCTACCGCGAAAGCTTCAAGAATAAGAGCGACGTGATGGTGCTCGATCCCAGCGCCGACTTCTTCAAATACATGAAGAACCCGCGTGCCGCCGGTGGTAAATGACGGGTTCGGACTGGCTTGCGGCAATCGGCTTGTTGCTGGTGGTGGAAGGGGTCCTGCCGTTCGCTGCGCCAGCCGTATGGTGTGACGGCTTTCGCCGGATGCAGGCGCTTCGCGACGGCCAATTGCGTTTTATCGGCGCTGCCTCGATGTTGGGCGGCGTTTTTTTGTTGATGCTACTGAATTGAAATGACTGCCTGGCTATTGCCCGAAAACGTCGAGGATGTATTGCCGCCGCAGGCCTGGCGCATGGAGGACATGCGTCGCGCGCTGCTCGACCTGTTTCGCGGTCGCGGTTATCAACTGGTGATTCCGCCGCTGATGGAATACGTCGATTCATTGTTGACGGGTGTGGGTGCCGACCTCGACCTCAAGACCTTCAAGCTGGTCGATCAGCTGACCGGCCGGCTGATGGGCGTGCGTGCCGACATCACGTCGCAGGTGGCGCGTATCGACGCGCACCTGCTCGCCGCCAACGCGGTGAACCGCCTGTGCTATGCGGGCAGCGTGCTGCATACCCAGTCCGACGGTTTCCATCGCTCGCGCGAGCCGATCCAGGTCGGTGCGGAACTATATGGCGAAGCCGGTGCGGAAGCGGACCTCGAAATTCTCACACTGATGCTACAGGGCCTCGACGCTTGCGGCGTGAAGACGCTGCAGCTCGACATCGGTCATGTCGGCGTATATCGGGCGCTGGCACAGGAAGCCGGCCTGTCCGGTACGGTCGAACATCAATTGTTCGGTGCATTGCAGGCAAAGGACAGCAGCGCCGTGATGGTGTTGACCGCAGGGCTGCCCGTCGCATTGCGCGATGCCTTTGCCGCGCTGCCGCAACTGTACGGCGACCGCAGCGTGCTGGCCGAGGCGCGTGCGCGCCTGCCGCAACTGGCGGCAATCGCTGCCGCACTGGATACCCTGGAAGTGCTCGACCATGGCCTCGTCGGTGTCGAAGCGGCCTACGACTTGGCCGAGCTGCGCGGCTATGGCTATCACAGCGGGGTCGTGTTCGCCGCCTACACCGGAGGGCGCAGCCATGCGATCGCGCAGGGCGGACGCTACGACGAAGTAGGGCGGGTATTCGGCCGGGCGCGTCCGGCCACCGGTTTCAGTCTGGATTTACGCGAACTGGTCATCGCCAGTTCAGATAAGCAATAAAGGGAGATTGCACCATGGCAGCAAAAAACGTCGTCGTCATCGGCACTCAGTGGGGCGATGAGGGCAAGGGCAAAATCGTCGACTGGTTGACCGACCGTGCGCAGGGCGTGGTTCGCTTCCAGGGCGGCCACAATGCGGGCCACACGCTGGTGGTGGCAGGCAAGAAGACCGTGTTGCACCTGATCCCGTCGGGCATCCTGCGCGACAACGTCACCTGCTACATCGGCAATGGTGTCGTGCTGTCGCCGACCGCGCTGATCGAGGAAATGGACATGCTACAGACGGCCGGTGTCGACGTCGCCAGCCGTCTCAAGCTCAGCGAAGCCTGTCCGCTCATCATGCCGCACCACGTGGCGCTCGACCGCGCGCGCGAAATCGCCAAGGGCGCCGGCAAGATCGGCACCACCGGACGCGGCATCGGCCCCGCCTACGAAGACAAGGTGGCGCGCCGTGCGCTTCGCCTGCAGGACCTGTTCCACCGCGAGCGCTTCGCCGCCAAGCTGGGCGAGGTGCTCGATCATCACAACTTCATGCTGAAAAACTATTACAAGACCGACGTGGTCGACTTCAACCAGTCGCTCGACGAGATGATGGCGCTGGCCGAGCGCCTCAAGCCGATGGTGGCCGATGTGCCGCGCAGCCTGTACGAAGCCAACAAGGCGGGAGAGAACCTGCTGTTCGAAGGCGCGCAGGGAACGCTGCTGGATATTGACCACGGTACCTATCCGTTCGTGACCTCATCCAACTGTACGGCCGGCGGTGCCGCCACCGGCGCCGGTGTCGGCCCGAACACGCTGCACTACATCCTCGGCATCACCAAGGCCTATACCACGCGCGTGGGTTCGGGACCGTTCCCCACCGAACTGTTTGACGATGTCGGCCAGTATCTCGGCGAAAAGGGGCACGAATTCGGCGCCACCACCGGCCGCGCGCGCCGCTGCGGCTGGTTCGATGCCGCAGCGCTCAAGCGTTCGATCCAGATCAACGGCGTGACGGGCCTGTGCGTGACCAAGCTCGACGTGCTGGATGGCCTGGAAACCGTGCGGGTGTGCGTGGGCTACAAGATCGACGGCGAGACCTGCGACATCCTGCCGGTGGGAGCTGAATCGATTGCCCACGTCGAGCCGATCTACGAGGACCTGCCGGGCTGGAGCGATACGACCGTGGGGGTGCAGGAATTCGACAAGCTGCCGCAGAAGGCGCAGACCTACCTGAAGCGGATGGAGGCCCTGTGCGAAGTGCCGGTGGACGTGGTGTCGACCGGGCCGGACCGGGTGGAGACAATCGTGCGTCGCCACCCTTACGAGGCGTAATGTATAAAATAAAGTCTGAAAAAGTAAAAAGCCGACACGAGGTCGGCTTTTTACTTGTAGCGTTTGGTGCCCAGAAGAGGACTCGAACCTCCACAGTGTTGCCACCGCTAGGACCTGAACCTAGTGCGTCTACCAATTCCGCCATCTGGGCAATGAAGGCGCGCATTTTAGAGAGCCATGAATAAATTGTCAACGAAGATGCCTGGAAAAAAATCCCGCAGCCGCGCAAGCAAACATCAAATTCCCGCGATCCGTCTGGCCGACCCGTTCTACGAACGTGAAACCGAGCGCTACGAATCGCCGCTGCCCAGCCGCGAATACATTCTGCAGCTGCTGACCGACGCCGGCTGCCCGGTCGATGCCGACGCCTTCGCCGACCAGCTGCACATCACCGAGGACGAACGCGACCTGTTCCAGCGCCGTCTCGGCGCGATGCAGCGCGACGGCCAGTTGATGCTGAACCGCAAGCGCCAGCTCTGCCTGCCGGACAAGCTCGACCTGATCAAGGGCCGCGTCGAGGGCCACCCGGACGGCTTCGGCTTCGTGGTGCCGGAAGAGGGCGGCGACGACCTGTATCTGTCGCCCAAGGAAATGCACCGCGTGCTGCACGGCGACAAGGTGCTGGTACGGGTCGCCGGCTTCGACAAGCGCGGCCGGCGCGAGGCCAAGATCGTCGAGGTACTGGAGCACGTCAACCAATTCGTCGTCGGCCGCTACTACCTCGAGGGTGGCGTCGGCTTCCTGATTGCGGAGAACCGCCGTATCAACCAGGACATCCTGGTGCCGCCCGAAAATGCAGGGAATGCCAAGTCCGGCCAGGTGGTCACGGTGGAAATCGTCACCCAGCCCGGCGCGCATAATGAGGCCGTTGGCCGCGTCACCGAGATTTTGGGTAGCTTCACCGGCCCGGGCATGGAAATCGAGATCGCGTTGCGCAAGCACGACCTGCCCTACGTGTTCCCGCCCGACGTCGAGGCGCAGGCGTCCAAGCTGCCGAGCAAGGTGCAGAAAAAGGACATGGCTGGCCGTGAGGACATCCGCCACCTGCCGCTCGTCACCATCGACGGCGAAACCGCGCGCGACTTCGACGATGCGGTGTATTGCGAGCCACTCGGCCGCAGCGGCTATCGGCTGGTGGTGGCGATCGCCGACGTCAGCCATTACGTCAAGCCGAAGGATGCGCTCGACACTGAAGGTTTCAACCGCGGCAATTCGGTGTATTTTCCGCGCCGCGTCATCCCTATGTTGCCGGAAGCGCTGTCCAACGGCCTATGCTCGCTCAACCCGGAGGTCGACCGCCTCTCCATGGTGTGCGACATGCGTATCACCACGGCAGGCAGCATCAAGGAATACCGCTTCTACCCGGCGGTGATCTATTCGCACGCGCGCCTCACCTACAACCAGGTGTGGGACTGGCTCTCCGGCGTCGCCAAGCCGGACAAGAAGCAGGCCGCGCTGATGCCGCACCTAGAGGCGCTTGACAAGCTGTTCCGTACCCTTTTGAAGGCACGCGCCAAGCGCGGCGCGATCGACTTCGGTTCGACCGAGACGCAGATCATTTTCGACGACAACGGCAAGATCAAGGAGATCGTACCGGTGATCCGCAACGATGCCCACCGCATCATCGAGGAATGCATGCTGGCGGCCAATGTCTGCGCGTCGGATTATCTGCACGAGAACAAGCAGCCTGCGCTGTTCCGCGTGCACGAAGGCCCGACGCCCGAGAAGCTCGCCGCGCTGCGCGGTTTCCTCGCCGAATTCGGTCTCGATCTCGGCGGCGGCGACAAGCCTCATGCCAAGGATTACGGCGCGCTGCTGGACAAGATCAAGGACCGTCCCGACCATGGCCTGTTGCAGACCGTGATGCTGCGCTCGCTCAGGCAGGCGATCTACAGCCCCGACAACAAGGGCCACTTCGGTCTGGCGTACGAGGCCTACACTCACTTCACCTCGCCGATCCGCCGCTACCCCGACCTGCTGGTGCATCGCGGCATCAAGGCGGTGCTCCTGGGCGAGAAGCTGCCGGCCACGGGCCTGGCGGAAATCGGTGCCCACTGCTCGATGACCGAGCGCCGCGCCGACGACGCCACCCGCGACGTCGACGCCTGGCTGAAGACCTATTTCATGCAGGACCGCATCGGCGACGAATACAACGGCACGGTGAGCGCGGTAACCAGCTTCGGCATGTTCGTCGCGATCGACGAGATCTTTATCGAAGGCCTCGTCCACGTCTCCGAACTCGGCCAGGACTACTTCCACTACGACCAGGCCAAGCACATGATGCTCGGCGAGCGGACGGGTAAAAAATATCGCCTGGGCGACCGCGTGCGCATCAAGGTGATGCGTGCCGACATCGAGACCAGCAAGATCGATTTCAGCCTGGTCGAGCAGGAGAATTCCGCCCTCGACATGCAACGCGCATTCGCGCAATCGGCGTCGGAAAAGAACTCCTCCAAGCCTCGATCCGCCAAATCCAGGTCGGGTAGCAAGCAGAAATGAGCGAGAAGCCCGCCGACAAACACGCCGCAGAAAAACTCATCTACGGCTTTCATCCCGTCCTGGCCCGCCTGCGCCAGGATCCCGCGGGCATATTCGAAATCTACCTCGACCTGACCCGCCGCGATGCGCGTGCGCGCGACTTGGTGCACCAGGCCAAGGACAACGGCGTCAAGCTCGCGCAGGTCGAGGCCGACCGGCTGACGCGGCTGGTAGGCAAGACCGCCAAGCACCAGGGCGTGGTCGCCCGCGTCAAGCCCGTTGCGCTCACGCATTCGCTCGACGAGGTGTTGGAAAACATCCAGGGCCCGCCGCTGCTGGTCATCCTCGACGGCGTCACCGACCCGCACAACCTCGGTGCGATTCTGCGCTCGGCCGATGCCTTCGGCGTGCATGCCGTCATCGCGCCCAAGGATAACGCCGTCGGCGTCAACGCCACGGTGGAGAAGGTCGCCTCGGGCGCCGCCGAAACCGTGCCCTACATCATGGTCACCAACCTCGCGCGCACCATCGAGGATTTGAAGGAACACAATATCTGGGTCATCGCCGCTGACATGGATGGCGAGCAACCCCTGTCCGGCATCGACGCCAAAACCGGCATCGCCTGGGTGCTCGGCGCCGAGGGTGCGGGCATCCGCCGGCTGGTCAAGCAGAGCTGCGACCAGGTCGCACGCATCCCGATCGGCGGCACAGTGGAAAGCCTCAATGTGTCGGTGTCGGCGGCGCTGTGTTTGTATGAGACGGTGCGGCAGCGGAGCGCATGAGTTATGTCTTTTACGCAGTCAGTTGCCGGCTAAATTGACGCTTGGGCATCTTTAGGGTTGCCTATGAAAGAGGTTCTACTTGTTATTCTTGGTTTCGTGCTGGCGCGGGTGCCAATTTGGTTAGACAGAAAGCGGCACCTGAAAACCCATTGGGCCGCAATCCGGGCTGAACTAGAGCTGTGTCGGGAACGAGCTGCAGCGCTGTTGAATGATGCGATTCTTTCTCCGCTATATCGCCTCCCCACGGTCACGTATGAGTCCTCATTTTCTGTCTTGTTGTCAGAGGGTGCGCTCTCAGAATCCGAAGCACTATCTTTGGGGCGATTCTTCTGCCAAGTCCACGACATTAATCGTGGGCTAGACAATGCTGCTCAGAAGCTTGATTTAAACGACTTAGAGGCGTTGCATCGAGAATATGATCGTAATCTCCTGAAGGTTCGTCGCCTTGTTGAAAACCGGGACGATGGGGAGTCACTTTATGTCTTGTCATTAAGAATCATCGACGCCAAGATTCAGCAATCATGGTGGTCCTATTGAGTAGGCTACCCTTTCGCATGCGCTTTACCGGGCTTGCTGACTCACGCTAGCTCTTGCAAACGCAACAAGCGCGCAGCTTCTTCCTCACGCGCGTCATCAATCTCCCGCATCACCCCCTCCAGATCGACCGGTGGCTTTTCGCATTCGAATACGCCGGTGAGTTCGACTTCGGGATTCAGCTTGCCGTGCTCATACAGCGCCCAGATTTCCTCGGCGTATCGCGTCGCCAACAGCGCCGGCGCGAACTGCCCGAAATACGTTCTCAGATTGTTCACGTCCCGCGCCAGCATGGCCTGGGCGTGATTGTTGCCGGCGGCGTCAACCGCTTGTGGCAAATCGATGATGACCGGGCCGTCGGCGCCGACGAGGATGTTGAACTCGGACAGGTCGCCGTGGACGACGCCGGCGCACAACATGCGCACCACTTCGCCGATCAGGGTACGGTGGTGGGCGAGGGCTTCGACTTCGGTGAACGACACGTCGTTGAGCCGGGGAGCGGCGTTGCCGTCGGCATCGGCCACCAGCTCCATCAGCAGGACGCCTTCGTGGAAGTTGTACGGCGTGGGCACGCGCACGCCGGCAGCGGCGAGCCGGTACAGCGCATCGACCTCGGCGCTTTGCCAGGCGGCTTCCTGCATTTCGCGGCCGTACTTGCTGCCCTTGGCCATGGCGCGTGCCTGCCGGCTGTTCTTGGTCTTGCGGTTTTCGGTGTAGTCGACGGCCTGGCGGAAGCTACGTTGGTTGGCTTCCTTGTAGACCTTGGCGCAGCGGATCTCGTCGCCGCACACGACGACGAAGACCATGGCCTCCTTGCCGCTCATGAGCTGGCGCACGACGCCGTCGATCAGGCCGTCTTCGAGCAGGGGTGCGAGCCGTTTGGGGATTTTCATCGGCAGCGGTCTAGCCGCGCACCTTGCGGTACGCCTCCAGCAGGCGCTGGTGGATCGCGCTGCCCTCGAAGTTGCCGCCCAGTGTTGTCAGGCCGAAGAAGCGCTCGTCCTGGTTGAACAGCGCGAACGCCTGTTCCAGCGTGTCGCGGCCGTACATCAGCGCGAGCGCGGATTCGAAGGGATTGGGATCGTCGAGCTGGACGAGATCGGCGATGCAGCGGTAGACCTTGAGGCGCGCTTCGCTGCGCTGACCGTACTGGGCGATCCAGGTGCAGCCTTCGCGGATGGCGTCGTCGTTGCCGAGGGCGAGGGCGAGCAGCAGCTTCAATTCACCGACGCGCAGGTCGGTCCATGGCGAATCGGGATCGGGGGCGAGGCCGATCAGCACCGTGACCAGACGGTCGTCGGCCAGTTCCAGCTCGACGATCCGATCCAGCAGCTCGGCGCATTCGTCGTCGCTGAGTTCGGGCAGACGCGTGAGTGCCGGACGGATCAGGTTGCCGACGCTGTTGTTCTCGAATTCGAGTTCCTCGAACGGGTAGATCTCGGAGACGCCGGGCACCAGGATGCGGCATGCGTAGACGCCGAGGTGGGTAAAGTCGGCGATGTAGAGGTCGTGCCCTTCGGCGTGCAGGGCATCGACCGACCACGCGTAATCCTCTTCGGTGGTGGTGCCGAAGTTCCAGTCAACGAACTCGAAGTCAGGGGTGTCGCGCAGGAAGTGCCAGGAAATCACGCCGCTGGAATCGACGAAGTGGATTTCCAGGTTCTGAGGGTCGGCAATTTCGGTTTGGTCGAAGCCGGGGGCCGGGAAGCCTGCCAGCGAATCGAGTGCGCGGCCCTGCAGCAGTTCGGTCAGCGCGCGCTCCAGCGCCACCTCGAAGCGCGGGTGCGCGCCGAAGCTCGCGAAGCAGCCCTGGTCGTGGGGGTGCAGCAGGGTGACGTTCATCACCGGGTACTGGCCGCCGAGCGAGGCGTCCTTCACCAGGATGCCGAAGCCCGCTTCGCGCAGGCCGCGGATGCCGGCGGCGATGTGCGGGTAGCGCTCGATGACGGCTTCGGGCACGTCGGGCAGGCACAGGCCTTCCTCGATGATGCGGAACTTGATGTGGCGTTCGAAGATTTCGGCCAGCGCTTGGGTACGCGCCTCTTTCAGTGTGTTGCCTGCCGACATGCCGTTGCTGACGTAGAGGTTGCCGATGAGGTTGACCGGGAAATACACGGTTTCGCCGTCACGCAGGCGCTGGTACGGAATGGCGCAGATGCCGCGCTCGGCATTGCCGGAGTTGAGGTCGATCAGCTGGTCTGCATGCACGCCTTCATCCGGGTTGTAGAGGCCATGCAGCGCGGGGGTGAGCAGATCGGCCGGCCAGACATCGTCGCTGTCGACGAGCGCAAACCAGCGCTCGTCGGGATGGTGGACGTAGCTGCGGTTGGCGATTGTCTCGCCCAGATAGAAATGGGTCCAGAAGTAATTGGTCGACAGTCGTTCGAAGTATTCGCCCAGCGCGCTCGCCCGCGCGGCCAGTTCCGAGGCGCCCTTGCCGTTGGTGAACAGCAGCGGGCAGTCGCGGTCGCGGATGTGCACCGACCACACGCCTTCCACCGGGTTGAGCCAGGAGCGTTCCTCGATGTGGAAGCCGATGGCCTCGAGCTTGGACTGCAGGGTGGTGATCGACGCTTCGAGCGAGGCGTCCTTGCCGGGGATGAAATGTTCGGTGGCGTGCATGGGGTGACTCTATTCAGGACAGGCAACAGCATAAGCGATGCGTCAAGCATGGCGTAAAATGAATCCGGTCGATTCTCTGGTCGCGGGCCGCAAGGACTGCGATTCTCGTCCTATGTCGAGCCGTGCCGTCCTGTTGTTTGTGTGCTTGTCCGGTCTTGCCTGCGCAGGGCCGGTCGCGGCGACCGAGACCTTCGGTTTGGAGGGCGACCAGGCCGCCCTGGCGGCGCGGCCCCAGGTCGAGTGGGTCGAGCAGGCCCAGGCCCTGGAGAGGCGCGCCGACTGGCCGGGTTTGCTGGCATGGGGCCAGGATTGGGCGCGGGTCGATGCGAGGAATCCGCTGGCCTGGTTCGTCCAAGGACGCGCACTGGGCGAACTGGGACGCTTTGACGAAGCGATCGCGGCGTATCGGCACAATCTCAGCCTGGCGCCGGGCGACGTGTTGGCCCGCAACAATCTGGGCAATGCCTGGCGTGACAGCGGACACTCGCATGAGGCGATGCGGGCCTATCGCGCCGCGGTGGAGATCGATCCCGACTATCTCCCGGCCTGGCACAACCTGGGGTTGACGTTTTATCGGATGAAAGGCCAGGCAGGGGTGACGCAGGCCCTGCAAAAATTGCAGGTGCTCGATCCGAAACTGGCGGATATCTGGCGCGCGTTTGCGGTCGAGTACTCGGTCACGGGCGATGCGCGCGTCGCCCGCGAGGCGATTCGGGAATGGCGCGGCCTGAGCAAGACTCGGCGCGCACGCATGTTCGGGATCCTGCTTGATGAGGGCTGAGCCGGCCGATCAAGCCGTGTCTGGGCTATGCCGGGTTTTGCTCGAATTCCGCGACCACCTGGCGCAGCCGGCTGGCTTCCTGCTCAGGGCGCATCAGGCTGCGCCGGGTCGAGGCGTGGTCGAGCAGGTCAGCATAGAATGCCGGATCGCTCTCGGCCATCGCCATCAGCCTGGCCAGCTGCCGTTCGTCGCCCACCGGGAAATAGCCGGGATAGTCCTCGCCGAGCATGCCGATATTGCCTGGCATGTGTGATGCCAGCACCGGCACGCCGGCCGCAAGCGCTTCGCAGATCACATTGGCGCCGCCTTCCATCACCGAACTGATGACCAGCAGATGCGCGCGCGCGAGGCGTCTCAGTACGGTCTGGTGAGATACATCGCCAGCCCAGTGCCAGCGCGGCAGCTTGCTTTGCGCCAGTTCCGCTGTCTCGGCCATGTCCTCGGAAAGAGCGCCGCCCAGATGGGTGACCTGGATGCGCGAGGAATCCGGCAGGTAGTTGGTGGCCAGGGCAGCCCGGAATGGATCCTTTTCCGTGCGCAGGTGGCCGATCACCAGCACGTCGAACGTGTTGGCAGGTGTAGGCCGGCGGGCGATGTCGGGCGACGACTGATAGATCACCCGTGTTTTGGCGGCCAGATGTGCCGCCAGTTCGTCGGGGCCGCGATCCTGCAACACGATGAGCCGGTGCGCGAGTTCGAGCGCCTGCTGGGCGTCGGCATCCTCGTGAATGTCGCGATACAGATCGGTGCCTGTGAGCGCAAGCAGCAACGGCCGGCTCGGAAAACGCTCGGCAAAGGCGCGTATCGAGGCAAAGCTGCGCCGCGCATGTAGCGCCAGCATGAGCTCGGCCATCCGGCCGTCCCACTCCACTTGGGTCCGCACCGTATGCCCGGCCTCGCGCAGGAAATGCGCCCAGCGCGAGGCCGTGTGCCAGTTGCCGTTGCGATGCTCGCGGCCATATGGGGTGATGAGGGCGATGCGCATGGCGTGAGTGTACGCCCGGCGGGGCGAATCGCGGATAATCCTGACATGACCGAAACCGTCATTTCCTCACGTGACAATCCCCTCTTCAAGCGTCTGAAAAAGCTTGCCGAATCCGCCCGTGCGCGTCGCGAGGCCAGAATGGCCCTGCTCGACGGCGAGCATCTGCTGGCAGCTTATCTCGACGCCGGCGGCCAGCCGCATACGCTGGTGCGCACGGCTTCGTTCGATGCTGGCCGCTTCGAACGGTTGGCCGGGCGGTGTCCGCACGTCAAGGCCGTCGAGCTGTCAGACATGCTGTTTACCGAACTCGCGCCGGTTGCGACGCCGACCGGCCTGCTTGCCGAGGTTGCCTGGCTCGCGCCGCCGGCCATTGAAGCCACGCCGCTCGTCATCGTGCTGGAAGATATCCAGGATCCAGGCAATCTCGGTTCCATGCTGCGTACCGGTGCGGCGGCAGGGGCTACCTTGGCAGTGCTGTCGAAAGGATGCCACGACCCGTGGTCGCCCAAGGCGCTGCGCGGTGGGCAGGGCGCGCAGTTCGTACTGCCGCTCGTCAGCGGCGTCGATATCGTGGATTGGCTGGCGGGTTTCGAAGGAGAGAGCCTTGCGCTTGCACTGGCCGAGGACAGCAACCTGTATGCGCATGCATTGACCGGCGCGTTGGCCTTGATCGTGGGCAACGAAGGCGCGGGCTTGTCGCGGGCGGTGTGCGCTGCCGCAAGCGCTGCGATACGCATCCCGATGCCGGGCAGGATCGAGTCCCTGAATGCCGCGGCGGCCCTGGCCGTGGCCGTGTTCGAGGCGGCCCGGCAGCGGGCCGCCTAGGGCCGCATGGGTGTCAGCACGATAATGTGCGCGCGCCGGCGCGGCGATCCATCTGGATCCGCAGCTGGTTCGCCTGGGCGAATCCCATGACATAGTCATAGGCGGCCGGGTCGGCGGCTTGCAGCCAGCGCGCGACGATCAGACAGTATTCCCCTTCGATCATGCAGGGCTGGACACCCGATGAATAGCGCAAACGGTTGTCAGGATGGAAGCTGGCCAGCGTGGACGACAGGCGTTCGGCCCAGTCCGACGGACGGAATTTCTTTCCATTCTCTTGTATGCCGGTGATGACCAGACTGTCTTCGGATAGCATCCGCTCTCCCATTCGCGAAGGTTCGCCCCTGCTGATTCGGCCCAGCTTCGCGTTTCTTTAACGGAAACGCGGATCGGGCCGTCCGGGGATGGCAGCCGTGGCCGACAGGTTCAAGTCTGGTCGAATTCCTTCAGCCAGTCGCGGTCCAGCAGTGCGGCGATTTCATCAGCAGGCACCGGCCGGCTGATGAAATAACCCTGCACGACCTGGCAGCCGAGTTTGCGCAGGACTTCGAGCTGTTCCCGGTTCTCCACGCCTTCGGCGACAGTGCCGAGTTTCAATCCCCTGCACAGGGCGAGAATCGAGCTGATGAGCGCTTCGTTGACCGGGGCGTGCGGGATGTCCTTGACGAAATAACGGTCGATCTTGAGGATGTCGAGCGGGAATCGCTTGAGGTGGGCCAACGACGAATAGCCGGTTCCAAAGTCGTCGATCGCCACGGCCACGCCCAGTGCCTTCAAGGCCAGGATGATGGAGACGGCCGCCTCGACATCCTGCATGAAAATGCCCTCGGTCAGTTCGAGATGCAACGAGTGCGGCGGCAGGCCGGACTGCTGCAGGGCCTCGCGGACATCGGCGACCAGATTGTTGTGCCAGAACTCCTTGCCCGATATGTTGACGGCCACATCCAGGTTGGCGAAGCCGGCGGCATGCCAGCTTGCCGTCTGGAAGCAGGCCGATCTCAGCAGTGTGCGGCCGACTTTGACGATGCCGCCGCCTTCTTCCAGCAGTTCGAGGAAAACCGCCGGGCTGAGCAGGCCCTTGCCGGGGTGATTCCAGCGGATCAGTGCCTCGACACCCTGGATGCGCCCGGTTTCCAGGTTGAGCTTGGGCTGGTAGTGGAACAGGAATTCATCCCGTTCCAGCGCGTAGTGCAGTTCGGTTTCCAGCTGCAGCCGTTCTTCCGCCATGGTGTTCATGGCAGCGTCATAGAGCTGGAAGCGGTTTCTGCCGCCGTTCTTTGCAGTGAATGCCGCTGTGTCGGCGTGCTTGAGCAGGCTGGTGCCGTCGCTGCCGTCGTTTGGATAGACGCTGACGCCGATGCTGCAGCTGGAGAACAGTTCGCGTTCCGCGATTCGATAGGGTTCGCTTACAACGCCGAGGATTTTTTCCACCACCTGCAAAACATGGCTGATCCGGGCGACATCGATGACCACGCCGAATTCGTCGCCACCCAGCCGGGCGACGACATCCTCTGCACGCGTGGCCGAACGCAGACGCTGCGCAACTTCGCAAATGAGCGCGTCGCCGCTGGCGTGACCGAGGGTGTCGTTGACGCGCTTGAAGCGGTCCAGGTCGATGAATATCACGCCCACCAGTGTGTTGCGGCGTTGTGCGCGCACCAGGGATTGTTCCAGGCGGTCCATGAACAGCATGCGGTTGGGCAGGCCCGTCAAGGCGTCGTGCGTGGCAAGATGGTGGCGTTCGCGACTGGCCCGCTTGGTGTAGTACATGACCGCAGTCGCGACGAGAATACCCAGCAATAGGGCAATGCCCGACAGGAGGTACATCCAGAAGCGCGCCACTTCGTGCGCCTGGTGCGCCTTGCGGCTGGCTTCCAGCGCGAGCCTTTGGGTTTCGGTATCGAGCAGCGAGAGCACATTCAGGACGTTGTTCTGCGCCGGGATGGCGCCGCTGAGAACCTGCTCTTCGGCTTTGTGGTTGAAATCGCCACGTAGCGCCTCGACGAGCTGGTTATACATCGGCCGAGCGATGCCAGTCAGATGCCCCTGCAGATCGATGAGTTCGTGTTCGCGCGGACTCAGGGGCATGTTCAGCAGTGCCATCCGGGCATCGGCGAACTCCGCACCGTGCTTGTTGAACTGTATGAACAGTTGATCGCGTTCGAACGGGTCATAGCTCATCGACAATCTGAACATGCAGAGTGTGCGCTCGCGCGCAGCAGTCATCATCGCCTTGGTGAGGCTGAGCTTGCGCATGTGGACATCGACAACCGTGCCGAGGTTGTTGGCGGTCAGCCGGAGTTGCTGCAGGCCGATGGTGGTGACGAACAGAATCAACAACAGCTGGACAATGAATCCTGCCAGCAGCACGCGCCGCCAGGTTGCGGGAAGCACGGAATACCTTGCCGACGGCACAGGGGCGTTGTCAGGATCAAGAGCAACGGTATTCACGCTGCGCACTTTCCGTGAGCGAAACGAAACAGGTCATGTGCTCCGTTCGGATTCGAGTCGGGACGGGCCAGGCGTTCGCGCAGCAAGCGATGGCTGGCGTTTGGGAGAAACAAGGAGGCGGCTGGCGTCAGCCTTCCTTTCGATGGTGCGGACAAGTGTGCCGGACCTGTCGTCAGCGCCGCAGTGACGACCAGGATGGACAAGCCGGTGCCATTGCAGTGTGTAAGCGGGTATGCGGACAGGGGCAAGACATCGGAAACTCCTGATCATTGAACAATTTGGCGGGGCTTGGACTGCGTATAAGCGGGCTCCGGGTCGTTTGTTCAATCGGGTGAATCGCGCAAAACTTGAGGGTTGGCCCTCAGTCAGGACAGCGGGACGCTCAGGACAGCCGCAAACGCGCGGCGATTTCTTCCACCGACATACGGGTGGTATCGACAATGGGAAGCGCGTGACGTTTGAAGAACACCTCGGCTGCACTCAGTTCCATGCGGCATTGCGCCAGGCTGGCGTAGCGGCTGTCCGGGTAACGCGCCTGGCGGATGGCGGCAAGACGCTCAGGCGACAGGGTAAGGCCGCGCAGCCTGGGCAGATGGGCTTTCAGGCAGACGGGCAGGTCGTCCTGTTCGAGGTCGTCCGGCGTAAGCGGATAGTTGGCCGCGCGCAGGCCATACTGCAGGGCCAGATAAAGCGCAGTGGGGGTTTTGCCGACGCGCGAAACGCCGACCAGGATCAGGTCAGCCTGGTCCAGACGTTCGGGATTGAGGCCGTCGTCCAGATTGAGCGCAAAGTTGACGGCATCCATGCGTGCTTCATAGTCAGATGCCATGCCATGGGTGTGGCCGCCGCTGGGGGTGGCGGTCTGGCCGAGCGCAGATTCGACGGCCGGCGCGATCAGGTCGAATACGTCGAACAGGCTGAGTCCAGCCTGGCGAAACGGCAGACGTAGCGTAGGATCGGTCAGGGTGGAGAAGATCAGGGTACGAGGGGCCGTGGCGATGCGTGCGGCCGTAGCCTGGGCTTTCTCCGCGCTGTCGACGAAGGGCAGCGTAATCAGGCTAAACTCGAGATGAGGAAACTGTGCCAGCACGCTTTTGGCGACGGACTCGACCGTCACCCCGGTGTGGTCGGACACGCAGAATATGCTGTAACCGTTCATGGAGTTCACCTATGTCTACAGACTATATTGTGCCGCTGGATGCCCTGTCGATGGCGGATGTGCCTCTGGTGGGCGGCAAGAATGCCTCGCTCGGCGAGATGATCCGCCATCTGTCCGGTGCGGGGGTCAAGGTGCCGGGCGGGTTTGCCACCACCTCCAAGGCCTTCTGGGATTTTCTCGATCATAACGGCCTGCGTGCGCGTATCGACGCGCGGCTGGCGCCGCTCGACGTCGCGGACGTGACGGCCTTGGCGCAGGCAGGGGCGGAGATTCGCGCGTGGATCGAGGCGGCCAGCCTGCCGCCTGCGCTGGAAACCGGGCTGAGCACGGCGTACGCGGGGCTTGGCGACACGGTATCGGTGGCGGTGCGCTCGTCGGCCACGGCCGAGGACCTGCCCGACGCCTCGTTTGCCGGCCAGCAGGAAACCTATCTGCACGTGCGCGGTGTGGCCGACGTGCTGACGTATGTGAAAAAAGTCTTTGCCTCGCTCTACAACGACCGCGCCATTGCGTACAGGGTGCATCACGGCTTTGCCCACGCCGGCGTGGCACTGTCCGCCGGCATCCAGCGCATGGTGCGTTCCGATATCGCCTGCTCCGGCGTGCTGTTCACCCTGGATACCGAGTCCGGATTCCGCGACGTGGTGTTCATCACCGCAGCCTACGGCCTGGGCGAGACGGTGGTGCAGGGATCGGTGAATCCGGACGAGTACTACGTGCACAAGCCGATGCTGGCGCAAAGCTTTCCCGCGGTGGTGCGGCGCGAACTCGGTGAAAAAGCCACCCGCATGGTGTGGCGCGACGGCGCAACCGTGATCGAGGCCACGCCACCAGCGTTGAGGCGGCAGTTTGCCTTGAACGATGTCGAGGTGCTGGAACTGGCGCGCCAGGCGGTCCGGATCGAGCAGCATTACGGCCGGCCGATGGATGTGGAATGGGCGAAGGACGGCGAAACCGGTGAACTCTTCATCGTCCAGGCGCGTCCGGAAACCGTGAAGGCGCGCAGCGCCGGCAGCATCGAACGCTACGTACTGAAAGGCAGCGGCGAGGTGCGCATCAGCGGCCGCGCCATCGGCCAGAAGATCGGCGCCGGTGCCGTACGGCTGATCGCCAGTCCGGCGGAGATGAATCGGGTGCAGCCGGGCGACATCCTGGTCACCGACATGACCGATCCTGACTGGGAACCGGTGATGAAGCGTGCGGCGGCCATCGTCACCAACCGGGGCGGACGCACCTGCCACGCCGCCATCGTCGCACGCGAACTGGGCATTCCCGCCGTGGTCGGCGCCGGCAACGCGACCACGGTGCTGAAGGATGGCGAACTGGTGACGGTATCGTGCGCCGAAGGCGACACCGGCAAGGTCTATGCCGGCAAACTGGCATTCGAGATGGAGACGCTGGCAAGCGAGACGCTGCCGGAGCCGCCGGTCAAGCTGATGATGAACGTCGGCAATCCCGAGCGCGCCTTCGAGTTTGCGCAAATTCCCAATCACGGCGTCGGCCTCGCACGGCTGGAGTTCATCATCGCGCGCATGATCGGGGTGCATCCGCTGGCGCTGCTCGACTACGCCGGCCAGACGCCGGCGTTGCGCGACGAGATCGATGCGCGCACCGCGGGCTATGCCGACCCGGTGTCGTTCTATGTCGACAAGCTGGCCGAGGGCATCGCGACCTTGGCCGCCGCGTTCTGGCCGCAGCCGGTGATCGTGCGGCTGTCGGACTTCAAGTCCAACGAATACGCCAATCTGGTGGGCGGCGAACGCTATGAGCCGAAGGAGGAAAACCCCATGTTGGGGTTGCGCGGCGCGGCGCGCTACGTATCGATGATGTTCCGCCCGGCGTTCGAGCTGGAATGCCGGGCGCTGAAGAAGGTGCGCGAGACGCTGGGCTTTTCCAATGTCGAGGTGATGATTCCTTTCGTACGCACGGTGGAGGAATGCGCGGCAGTGGCCGGGCTGTTGGCCGATAACGGCCTGAAGCGCGCCGACCATGGCCTGCGGCTGATCATGATGTGCGAGATCCCCTCCAACGTGCTGCTGGCCGAGGACTTTCTGCACTACGTCGACGGCTTTTCCATCGGCAGCAACGACCTCACCCAGCTTACCCTCGGCATCGACCGCGATTCCGGCCTGGTGGCCGGCGGCTTCGACGAGCGCAACCCGGCGGTGAAAAAGTTGCTGGCCGAAGCCATCGCCGTGTGCCGGCGGCAGGGCAAATACGTCGGCATCTGCGGCCAGGGGCCAAGCGACCATCCCGATCTGGCCGACTGGCTGGTCGAACAGGGGATCGGCTCGATTTCGCTCAATCCCGACACGGTGACGGCGACCTGGCGGAGGCTGGCAAGCCATTGAATCGGCCGTGTCATTGAGCCATCACGGGCGATGGAGTAGAATCCGTCATCACCCGCCCCCGCTTATAAAATGACGAAGTATGTGTTTGTCACTGGTGGGGTGGTTTCTTCCCTAGGGAAAGGGATCGCCTCCGCTTCACTTGCTGCGCTGCTCGAATCGCGCGGTATCCGTGTCACCCTGTTGAAGCTCGATCCGTACATCAACGTCGATCCCGGCACCATGAGCCCGTTCCAGCACGGCGAGGTGTTCGTCACCGACGACGGCGCGGAAACTGACCTCGATCTGGGCCATTACGAGCGCTTCTCCAGCGCGCGCATGAGCAAGCGCAACAACTTCACCACCGGGCAGATCTACAAGTCGGTGATCGACAAGGAGCGCCGCGGCGACTACCTTGGCGGCACGGTTCAGGTCATCCCGCACATCACAGACGAGATCAAGCGCTCGATCCGCGAAGGCGCCAATGGCGCTGACGTGGCGCTGGTGGAGATCGGCGGCACGGTGGGCGACATCGAATCGCTGCCTTTCCTCGAAGCGATCCGTCAGATGGGTTTTGAGGACGGCCCCGAAAACACCTGCTTCATCCACCTGACGCTGCTGCCCTACATCGCGACCGCCGGCGAGCTGAAGACCAAGCCGACCCAGCACAGCGTGAAAGAGCTGCGCGAGATCGGCATCCAGCCCGACATCCTGTTGTGCCGCGCGGACCGTGAGATTCCGCTCGACGAGCGCCGCAAGATTGCGTTGTTCACCAACGTGCGGCCCGAGGCGGTGATCGAGGTGCTCGACGCCGACTCGATCTACAAGATCCCGGCGATGCTGCACGACCAGATGCTCGACGAGATCGTCTGCCACAAGCTGAACATCCTGGCGCGCGCGGCCGACTTGAGCGTGTGGAAAAACCTGGTGCATGCACTGGAGCATCCGCAGCACACGGTCAACATCGCCTTCGTCGGCAAGTACGTCGACCTCACCGAATCCTACAAGTCGCTGTCCGAGGCGATGATCCACGCCGGCATGCATACGAAGAGCCGAGTGAAGATCCATTACATCGACTCCGAGCAGATCGAGAAGTCCGGCGTCGACAGCCTCAAGGACATGGATGCGATCCTGGTGCCCGGCGGCTTCGGCAAGCGCGGCGTGGAAGGCAAGATTGCCGCCATTCGTTATGCGCGCGAGAACAAGGTGCCCTATCTCGGCATCTGCCTGGGCATGCAGCTCGCCGTGGTCGAATTCGCACGCGACGTCGCCGGCATGGCGGACGCGCAATCGACCGAGTTCGAGCCGGCCACCACGCATCCGGTGATCGGCCTCATCACCGAATGGCTGGATCGCGGCGGCCAGGTCGAGAAGCGCAGTGAGCAGTCCGACCTGGGCGGCACCATGCGCCTCGGCGGCCAGCCGTGCGAACTCAAGGACGGTACGCTGGCACGCGAGATCTACGGTGCAGCCAGCATCGTCGAGCGCCACCGTCATCGTTACGAAGTCAACAACACGCTGCTGGCCGAACTCGAAGCCAAGGGCCTTGTCGTTGCCGGGCGCGCGCCGGGCACCGACCTGTGCGAAATGGTCGAGCTGCCCACCGCGGTGCATCCCTGGTTTGTCGGCTGCCAGTTCCACCCCGAGTTCACCAGCAATCCGCGCAACGGTCATCCTTTGTTCATTGCGTTCGTGCAAGCTGCGCTGGCGCGTCAACAGGAGCAGGCTAAATGAAACTGTGTCACTTCGAGGCCGGGCTCGATCAGCCGCTGTTCCTGATTTCCGGTCCCTGCGTGATCGAATCCGAACAGCTGGCGATGGACACGGCCGGCCAGCTGAAGGAAATATGCGCTGGGCTGGGTATCCCCTTCATCTACAAATCCTCGTTCGACAAGGCCAACCGCTCGTCGACCCAGTCTTTCCGTGGGCTCGGCTTGGAGGAAGGACTGCGCATCCTGTCGGAAGTGAAGGCGAAGATCGGTGTGCCGGTGCTGACCGACGTGCATGAAGACACGCCGCTGAACGAAGTGGCCGCAGTGGTCGACGTCCTACAGACGCCGGCCTTCCTGTGTCGCCAGACCAACTTCATCCAGAACGTCGCGCGCGCCGGACGTCCGGTCAACATCAAGAAAGGCCAGTTCCTCGCGCCGTGGGACATGCAGAACGTGGTCGACAAGGCGCGGGCGGTCGGCAACGAGCAGATCATGGTGTGCGAACGCGGCGTGAGCTTCGGCTACAACACGCTGGTGTCCGACATGCGCGGTCTGGCGATCATGCGTGCCACGCAGTGCCCGGTGGTATTCGACGCCACCCACTCGGTGCAGCAGCCGGGCGGGCAGGGCACGTCGAGCGGCGGTCAGCGCGAGTTCGTGCCGGTGCTGGCGCGGGCTGCGGTGGCCAGCGGCGTGGCGGGCGTGTTCGCGGAGACGCACCCGAATCCGGAAGTTGCCCTGTCCGACGGCCCCAACGCATGGCCGCTCGGCATGATGAAGGAATTGCTGGAAACGCTGAAGGAAATCGACGCGCTGGTGAAACAGCGCGGGTTTATTGAACACAAGTTGATGAAAAACTGATCTGCGAAGGACACGATGGTCGTGAAGAGCTGACCCCGTGCCCTGCGTGGACGAACGACCTAAGGAAGAAAAGTTGAGCGCCATTATTGATGTCATCGCCCGGGAAATTCTCGATTCCCGCGGCAATCCCACTGTTGAAGTCGACGTGCTGCTGGAGTCCGGCGTGCTGGGGCGCGCCGCCGTGCCGTCCGGTGCCTCGACCGGCAGCCGCGAGGCGATCGAACTGCGCGACGGCGACAAGTCGCGTTACCTCGGCAAGGGCGTGCTGAAAGCCGTCGAGCACGTCAACACTGAAATCTGCGAAGCCATCATCGGCCTGGACGTCGAAGACCAGGCCTTCATCGATCAGACCATGATCGATCTGGACGGCACCGAGAACAAGTCGCGTCTCGGCGCCAACGCCCTGCTGGCGGTGTCGATGGCGTGTGCCCGCGCCGCCGCCGAGCAGGCCGGGCTGCCCTTGTACCGCTATCTCGGCGGTGCCGCGCCGATGGCTCTCCCGGTGCCGATGATGAACATCATCAACGGCGGCGCGCATGCCAACAACAACATCGACATGCAGGAATTCATGATCATCCCGGTCGGCGCGCCGAGCTTCCGCGAAGCCCTGCGCTACGGCGCCGAGGTCTTCCATGCGCTGAAGAAGCTGCTGGATGATGCGGGCATGGCGACGACCGTAGGCGACGAAGGTGGCTTCGCGCCCAACCTGGAATCGCACGAGGCAGCGCTGAAGCTGATCGTGCAGGCGATCGAGAAAGCCGGGCTGCAGCCCGGCATCGACGTCGCCATCGGCGTCGACTGCGCCGCATCCGAGTTCCACAAGGACGGTCGCTACCACCTCGAATCCGAAGGCCTGAAGCTGACCGCTGCCGAATTCACCGATTACCTGGCGGCCTGGTGCGACAAGTATCCCGTCATCAGCATCGAGGACGGCATGGCCGAAGGCGACTGGGATGGCTGGAAACTGCTGACCGACAAGCTCGGCGCGCGCGTGCAGCTAGTGGGTGACGACCTCTTCGTGACCAATACCAAGATCCTGAAGGAAGGCATCGACAAGGGCATCGCCAACTCGATCCTGATCAAGGTCAACCAGATCGGTACGCTGTCGGAAACCTTCCAGGCGATCGAGATGGCCAAGCAGGCGGGCTACACGTCCGTGATTTCTCACCGCTCGGGCGAAACCGAAGACACCACGATTGCCGATCTGGCAGTCGCGACCAACGCTCGCCAGATCAAGACCGGCTCGCTGTCGCGTTCCGACCGCATGGCGAAGTACAACCAGCTGCTGCGCATCGAGGAAGAACTCGGCGACACGGCGAGCTACCCTGGACGCGATGCGTTCCGCCAGCGCGGCTGACTTCAACGCGACCCGGTTCATCGCGCGTCTCCGCAGCCGGGGGCTGACCTGGGTGCTGGCCATCGCGGTTGTCTTGTTGCAATATCCGCTCTGGCTGGGTGAGGGCGGTTGGCTGAGGGTGCGGGAGGGCGCGCAGAAAATCGACATCCAGCTGGCATTGAATCAGCGCCTGGAAGTCCGCAATGCAAGCCTGCTGGCCGAGATCAACGATCTCAAGCAGGGACGCGATGCGATCGAGGAACGCGCGCGCAATGATCTGGGCATGGTGGCGCCGGATGAATGGTTCGTCCGGGTCGTGCCTGCCCAATCCGTTCAGTCGGGAAAAACGAATGAGTGATTTGCAAATCGGCTTGTTGATCGTCGGTGGGGCCGTCGTGGCGGCAGTGCTGGTATTCAACTGGATCCAGGAACGCCGCTTCCGCAAGCAGGCGGATGCGGCCTTTCAAATGCCGGTGGCCGATGCATTGATGCAGGATGATGCCAGGCCGCGCGCAATGCATGAACGGGTCGAGCCGGCGCTGCGGGAGCCGGTTCTCGGAGATGACGGCGAGAGCGGGGTTGGCGAACCCCATGTGCGCTTCGATACGGGCACTTCGTTGGCAGGCGACGATGCGGACGTGCCGGTGAATGCTGTCCCTGCCCCGAATCCTGCCGCTGCGGTGCCCAGCGAACGGCGCCCTGCCAGTTCGCCGTCGGGTGCGGCGCCGGCACCTTATGACGAACTGATCGAATACCGTGCCCGCATCGGCTGCGATGGCGCCATGGCCAATGTGTTCGTCGACGCTTTCAACCAGACCCGGACACTGGGCAAAGCGATACGCTGGCTCGGCCTGCCGGTGGGAGCGACGGCATGGGAAGACGTCCAGCCATGGCGTGACGCGCGGTATCAGCAAGTGGCGGTTACCATGCAACTGGCCGACCGCAACGGGGCGGTGCAGGAAGAGCAGCTCGCCGCCCTGTGCGACGTGCTGCAGGCGATGACGCAGGCGCATGGCCTGCGCCTCGCCTGCGACGATATGGTCGATGCGCTCGAACGCGCCCAGGCCATCGATCGTTTCTGCGTCGACGTCGATGTCCTCATCGGCCTCAATGTGGTCGCGCGCGGCGAGGGGGCGGTGAATTTGACCCGCATCGTGCGCGAAGCGGAAAGCTGCGGCATGGTGCTGGGTGGCGATGGCGTGTTCCAGCTGCTCGACAGCCGCGGCGAGCCGCTTTATGCCCTGTGCAACCACGATGCCGAGCCGTTTGCGGTCGAGGCGGTGGAGGGCCAGACTTCGCAGGGCGTCACCCTGCAGTTCGACGTTCCACGCGTGCCGGATGGCCTGAAGGTGTTCGACGGCATGGTGGCCTTCGGCCGCACGCTCGCCAACGAAACCGGCGGCATTCTGGTGGACGACAACCTGCGCCCCCTGACCGACACCGGCATCGAGAAAATCCGCAACCAGCTCATGCATATTTACGAGCGCATGGAAGCGCGTGGCGTGCCATCCGGGTCCCGGCGGTCGCTGCGTCTGTTCTCCTGATGTCCAGCGATTTTCTGGCACGCGCGACTGCGTTGCGCCGGGAGATCGAACGCCACAATTACGCGTATTACGTCCTCGATCAACCGACTATTCCCGATGCGGAATACGACCGGCTGTTCCGTGAGTTGCAGGCGCTCGAAGCCAAGCACCCCGAACTCGCCACACCCGATTCGCCCACCCGGCGTGTCGGCGGCAAGCCGCTCGATGCGTTCCCAAAAGTGCGCCATGCGATACCGATGCTGTCGATCCGCACCGAGACCGACACCGAAGCCAGCGGCGCGCAGGCTTTCGACGCGCGGGTACGCAAGGAACTGGGGCTGGACGAGCACGATCCGCCGGTCGAGTATGCCGCCGAACTGAAATTCGACGGACTGGCGATCAACCTGCGTTATGAGCAAGGCGTGCTGGTGCAGGCCGCTACACGCGGCGACGGCGAGACGGGAGAGGACGTCACGCAGAACATCTGCACCGTGCATGCCATCCCGTTGCGCCTGCGAATGGATTCGCCGCCAGCCGTATTGGAAGTGCGCGGCGAGGCGTTCATGCGGCGCGACGACTTTGAGCGTTACAACGCGAAGCAGCGCGAGGCCGGCAAGGATACTCTGGTCAACCCGCGCAATGGCGCGGCCGGCAGCATCCGGCAGCTCGACCCCAAGCTGGCCGCGCAGCGTCCGCTGTCGTTCTTCGCCTACGGCCTGGGCGAGGTGCAAGGCTGGACGCTGCCGCCCACGCATAGCGCGATGCTTGATGCATTGGAAGAGCTGGGTGTGCCGGTGTGTGCCGAACGCCGAGTGTGTCTGGGAGTGGGCGAACTCGTTACTTTCCACGATGACATCGCGGCACGCCGCGACCAGTTGCCGTTCGATATCGACGGCGTGGTCTACAAGGTCAACCGTTTCGATTTGCAGCGCACTCTCGGTTTCGTCACGCGCGAACCGCGCTGGGCGGTGGCGCACAAATACCCGGCCCAGGAGCAGCTCACCACCGTGCTCGGCATTGACGTCCAGGTCGGCCGAACGGGCGCGCTGACGCCGGTGGCCCGCCTTGCGCCAGTGTTCGTGGGAGGGGTGACGGTGACCAACGCCACCCTGCACAACCAGGACGAGATCGACCGCAAGGATGTGCGCGTGGGGGACACGGTCATCGTGCGGCGCGCCGGCGACGTCATTCCCGAGATTGTGGCTACGGTGGTCGAGCGGCGGCTCCTGCCGGAACCGCCGCGTTTCAACATCCTGCACAGTTATCCCGTCTGCCCGGTGTGCGGTTCGCATGTGGTACGGATCGAGGGCGAGGCGGCCGCGCGCTGCACGGGCGGGCTCTACTGCCCGGCGCAGCGCAAGCAGGCCCTGCTGCATTTCGCCGGCCGCCGTGCGATGGATATCGAAGGCCTGGGCGACAAGCTGGTCGATCAACTGGTCGAGCGTGGCCTGGTGCACAGCCCGGCCGACGTGTATGGTCTGAGCCTTGACACGCTTGCCGGCCTGGAGCGCATGGCGGAGAAATCGGCAGCCAATCTGGTCGCGGCGATCGAGACCAGCAAGGCCACCACGCTGGCGCGGTTCATTTTCGCGCTGGGTATCCGTAACGTCGGGGAAGCAACTGCCAAGGATCTGGCACAGTATTTCGGTTCGCTGGACAAGCTGATTGCCGCAACCGAAACCGACCTGCTGGCTGTACGCGACGTCGGCCCCATCGTGGCCCAGTCCATCGTCCAGTTCTTTGCCGAGCCGCACAACCTCGAGGTGGTCAGCAGGCTGCGCAAGGCGGGTGTGCACTGGCCGGAAACATCCGGCATGCAACAATCGGCAGGTATCCTTGCAGGCAAGACGCTGGTGCTGACGGGGTCGTTGCCGACGCTGACGCGCGATGCGGCGAAGGAGAAAATCGAGGCCGCAGGCGGCAAGGTGGCCGGGTCGGTGTCGAAGAAGACCGACTACGTGGTGGCAGGCGAGGAAGCCGGCAGCAAGCTGGCGAAGGCACAGGAGCTCGGCGTGGCCATTCTCGACGAGGCCGGGCTGCTGAGCTTGCTGGCATCGGACAATAACAACACACAGCAGCCGTTGGATTTTTGAACCAAAGGACTTTCAAGGAAGAGACATGCAACAAGTCAAAAAAGCCGTATTTCCAGTTGCCGGCCTCGGCACTCGTTTTCTGCCGGCCACCAAGGCAAGCCCCAAGGAAATGCTCCCCATCGTCGACAAGCCGCTGATCCAGTATGCGGTCGAGGAAGCGATGGATGCTGGCATCACCGACATCATCTTCATCAGCAGCCGCACCAAGCGCACCGTCGAAGACCACTTCGACAAGGCCTACGAACTGGAAACCGAACTGGCTGCGCGCGGCAAGAATCGCGATCTGGAACTGGTGCAGTCGATCCGCCCGGCCGGCGTCAATTTCATCTATATCCGCCAGGCCGAAGCGCTGGGGCTCGGCCATGCCGTACTGTGCGCACAGCCGGTGATCGGCAACGAACCTTTCGCCGTCATTCTCGCCGACGACCTGATCGACGGCAGGCCGGCAGTCATGAAGCAGATGGTCGATCAGTACGGTTATTACCAGTGCTCGGTGCTCGGCGTGCAGCAGGTGGCGCCGGAGGAAACCGCGTCCTATGGCATCGTCGATGCCACCCCGATGGCCGAACGCGTGTCGCGGGTGAACGGCATCGTCGAGAAACCCAAGCCCGCGGACGCACCGTCCACCCTCGGCGTGGTCGGCCGCTACATCCTGACGCCACGCATCTTCCACCACATCCAGCATCTCACGCCGGGTGCCGGCGGCGAGCTGCAGCTCACCGACGCCATCGCCGCCTTGCTGAAGGAACAGCAAGTGCTGGCCTATGCCTTCGACGGTGTCCGCTACGACTGCGGCAGCAAGCTGGGTTATCTGCAGGCCACGGTGGAATACGCATTGAAGCACAGCGAAGTCAGCGAGGACTTCGGCGCCTACCTCAAGTCGCGCATTTGCTGATATCCGGCTTCAGCCGCCCGGATCGCACTACAGTCCCAAATCGCTCAAGCCGGGATGGTCGTCCGGGCGGCGGCCGAGCGGCCAGAAGAACTGACGGTCGGATTCCTTGATGGGCAGGTCGTTGATGCTGGCGAAGCGGCGCATCATGTAGCCGTCCTCGTTGAATTCCCAGTTCTCGTTGCCATATGAGCGGTACCACTGCCCGGAATCGTCACGCCATTCGTAGGCGAAACGTACGGCAATGCGGTTGCCGGTGCAGGCCCACAATTCCTTGATCAGCCGGTAATCCAGTTCGCGGGCCCATTTGCGTTCGAGAAACCGGCGGACTTCCTCGCGTCCGACCGGGAATTCGGCACGATTCCGCCAGCGGGTGTCTTCGGTGTAGACCAGTGCAACGCGTCCGGGGTCGCGTGAATTCCAGGCATCCTCGGCCATGCGTACTTTCTTGGCGGCGGTTTCCTCGGTAAAGGGAGGCAGTGGCGGTTTGCTTTCCATGTCGGCTCCTTGACGTGATGTAGACAGATCTGTCTACGTTGGGCGCAGTCTAGGTCATGTAGACGGATCTGTCTACAATAGGCGCATGAACACCCAGGCTGATCGGAGCGACGCGCTGCCCAGCGCACGCGAGCGCATCCTGTATACCGCACATGAGCTTTTCTACCAGGATGGCGTGCGCGCCACCGGCATCGATCGCGTCATTGCCGAATCCGGCGTGACCAAGGTCACGTTCTATCGGCACTTTCCAAGCAAGAACGATCTGATTCGCGCCTATTTGGCGTATCGGCATACGCGCTGGATGGCCTGGTTCACCGATGCATTGGCACGTCACGGCGGCGAGGCCGGCGCGATCGTGCCGACCGTCGAGGAATGGTTTCGCGACGTGCGTTACCGCGGCTGCGCCTTCATCAACAGCGTCGGGGAACTGGGCGGCACGCTGCCGGACGTCATCGAGATTGCGCGTAGCCACAAGCAGGACATGACCGCAGCGATTGCCGCCGTGCTGCCCAAGTCTAGGCAGCGCGCACAGATCGCGCAGGCCGTGGCGCTGGCGATCGACGGCGCGATCGTGCGGGCGCAATTCGATCCTTCGCCTAACGCGGCGCTGGCCGCGCTGCGCAGGATCATCAACGCGCTGTTGAAGGCATAGCGGTGCCCATATCGCAGCCGTGCAGCCATACGGCGGCTTCGAGCGCGTCGCCTGCCGCCATGCCCTGGCCCAGCAGCGCAGCCACCATGCCGGTGAGACGATCGCCTGAACCGGCCTGGGCGAGCCAGGGACCGCCCGTGGTGTTGATGGCGTAGCGGCCGTCGGGGTGGGCGATCACGGTGCCTGCGCCTTTCAGGGCAACCTCAGCGTGGTAGGTTCGGCTCAGCGTGCAGGCTGCCTCGACGCGGTTCGCCTGGATCTCCATCCCACTCACGCCCAACAGGCGGGCGGCTTCCCCGGGATGCGGGGTGAGCAGGGTGGGATGAGGGCGACGGGCCGCTTGTTTGGCCAGTTCGGGATCGCCGGCCAGCAGATTCAGGGCGTCGGCATCCAGCACCAGCGGGCAGGGGGCCGGAAGTGCGGCTTCCAGCAGAGTATGCGCGCGCACACCCTGGCCCAGTCCGGGACCGATCGCCAGGACACTCAACTGCGCGGCCGCCGTCAGGTGCTCCGGCGTGGCAAACATCAGCCGCGGTTCGCCGTAGTCGACCGCAATGCGGTCATCCAGCACACCCACAGTCACGCTGCCGGCACCCTGGTGCAGCGCGGCGCGGCCGGTGATCAGGCATGCGCCCACCATGCCACTATTGCCGCCAATGATGCCGACATGGCCGAACTGGCCTTTGTGGCTGTTTCTAGCACGGGACGGCAGATGGTGACGCGCCTCCAGGTGTATCAGGGCGCCCCCGGGCGTTGCCGGCATCATGGTCGGATCGACGCCCAGCATGTCGAGGTGCAGCGTGCCCGCATAGTCCGGCCCCTCGGCGGTGAGAAGGCCGGGCTTGAGTCCGAGAAAAGTCAGGGTATGGTCTGCCCGCAAGGCGCAACCGCGGATCCGGCCACTGTCGCTATCGAGTCCGCTCGGCACATCCAGTGCCAGCCTGGGACAGGGCAGCGCATTGGCTTGCGCAATCCAGCGTGCGTCCTCGCCGGTTAGGTCGCGCGTCAGCCCGATACCGAACAGGCCGTCGATCACGAGGCTGTAACGTTGCGACGACGGGAAGTGGGGCAGTACGGCTCCACCTTGCTGGAGCCAGGCATCCCAGGCACGTGCGGCATCCCGAGGCAGTCGGGCCGGATCGGCACGGCTCGCGACGACGACGCGAATTCCTTGTGCCGCGAGGCGACGTGCCGCGACCAGGGCATCTCCTCCATTGTTGCCGGGCCCTGCTAGGATCAGGACAGGCTCGCCCGAATCGTCGGCCAGTGTGCCGGTCCATTCGACAGCCGCCGCTCCCGCTTTCTCCATCAGCGTGTCGTGAGGGTGCTCGGCTGCCCATATGTGCTCGCCGGCATGAATGTCGGCCGCCGTGTAGAGGGGGAAGGAGGCAGGCGAGAGCGGCGTGATCGGCATGGGGCGAGGCTCAATAAAGGGCACTGCGGACATGATAATCCGGGTGGGACGTATGGCGGCCTCCTGGAAGACGGATCCGATGTCAGCCTAGCCCGTACTGGCAGATAGTCATAATTGACCTCTCTCCGCGTATTCATTTTGCCGGACGTTGGCCGCTAATGTGCAGCCGGCCATCGGGCCTGAATAGGGGAGACAAACATGCATAGACGTGGTTTTCTGGCGGGCCTGACATTGCTTCCTGCATGGCCGCTCATGGCCTATGCCGGTGACGGTACGCTGAGTATCGGGATCTACCCCGGGACCGGCAAGGCCGATGTGTTCATGGACGACTTTCGCACGGCGGCGATGCCATTTGCCCGGGCGCTTGGCGCTTCGCTAGGGTTGAAGCCCAATCTAACGTTGTTCCGCACGATCAAGTCGACGCTTCGCTCGCTGGATCGAGGCCGGCTGGATGTGTATTTCGTGCCGCCGTCCGTTGCCGTGTCCGTCCTCGACCAGGATTATTCGCCCGTGGCTCGAGTGAAGGACCAGGCCACCGGTCTGCTGGTGCGCCGGAAAGGCGCACCGATCGAGACGATGGCGCTGACAGAAAAGGAATCCTGGCTCGACGTGATGGGCCGCTACACCATCAAGCGCAACAATGCGGGCACCCCCAAGATCCTGAATTTCAAAACGCAGGAAGATGTCTCCATTGCCCTGGAACGGAATTACGCCCAGGCCGGCAGCCTGCGGAGCAAGGCCGCGAATGCGCTGCTGGAAAAAGGGGATTTCGAGGTCTGGTACGCCTTGCCGAACACACCGGATTTCACGCTGCTGGCAAGCAATCGGCTGACCGCGGTCGAGCAGGACAAGCTGGGTACCGCGGCCGCTGAGCTGAAGCAGGAGGCCGTCCAGTCCTTGCAAAAAACGATCCACAGCAAAGTGACAGGGTTTGTGATCGACAAAGAGGCGGATTACAAAACCATCAAAACGGCAATCAAGGAGGCGGGATACTGATCGGGGACGGATGGCTTGCAAGCTGGCCCCAGGGGCCTATATTCCGGGTATCTGCAGTTCGCGTAACGGAGTGCGTATGACGGTCCATAACCGCACACCATCAGGTGCGCCGGTCGCACAGTGTTCCGATGAAGATGCCTGCACAGTCATCAATTGTGATGTCTGTTTGAAGGAAATCCCGGCAGATGCGGCCAAAGTGGCGGACGCGCAGGATTATGTCCATCATTTCTGCGGCCTCGAGTGTCTCGAAATCTGGCGGAAGCAGGCGGCCATTCGCCAACCGACCCGTCCGGCGAAGCGTTCCGATCGGCTAAAATAGCGTCTTTGCCCTGTTTGCAAAGACGCACATGTCTTCCATCGTTTCGCTCCCCGGCAGTGACGCGCTGTCTTCCTTTCGGCTCGACAAAATTCGCCAGGAGGCAGCCCGTCTCGGGGTGGCGCTGGGCGAGCTGAGCGCACGCTACTGGCATTTCCTTGAGCTGGACGCCGAGCTGGATGTGGCAGCTGAACAGCAGCTGGCCAAGACGCTGGATTACGGTACCCCGACCGACAGTCCTTCGGCCGACGACGTGCAGGTTCTGGTCACGCCGCGCCCGGGCACGATTTCCCCGTGGTCGTCCAAGGCCACCGATATTCTCAGGAACAGCGGCCTCGTCCAGTTGCATCGCATCGAGCGCGGCGTCGCCTATCGTCTGCGCGATCCTCAGGGTGCCGCGCTGACGGCCCAGGCGTTGACAGCGCTGCTGCCACTGCTGCACGACCGCATGACGGAAGCCGTGATGGGCTCGCTGGAAGGCGCACACGTGCTGTTTCAACACGTGCCGCCGCGCGAACTGGCCACAGTCGACGTGATGGCGGGCGGCCGCGCCGCGCTGGAAGCGGCCAACCGCGAACTCGGCCTCGCGCTGTCGGACGACGAGGTCGAGTATCTGGTCGACAACTTCACCCGCATCGGACGCAATCCCACCGACGTCGAACTGATGATGTTCGCGCAGGCCAACTCGGAGCACTGCCGCCACAAGATCTTCAACGCCGCCTGGGTGATCGACGGCGAAGCGCAGGCGAAATCGCTGTTCGGCATGATCCGCGACACCCACGCCGCCCATCCCGAGGGTACGGTGGTGGCCTATTCGGACAATTCCTCCGTCATCGAGGGGGCGACCATCGACCGCTTCTATCCGCGCGCCGACGGCAGCTACGCCTACAGCAGCGAGCTCACCCACGTGCTGATGAAGGTCGAGACGCACAACCACCCGACCGCGATCTCACCCTTCCCCGGCGCGGCCACCGGCAGCGGCGGCGAAATTCGCGACGAGGGCGCGACCGGCATCGGTTCCAAGCCCAAGGCCGGCCTGTGCGGGTTCTCGGTGTCGAATCTGAATATTCCCGGCTACGAGCAGCCGTGGGAAGTCGACGTGTACGGCAAACCCGAGCGCATCGTCACCCCGCTCGCGATTATGCTCGAAGGCCCGATCGGTGCGGCAGCGTTCAACAACGAATTCGGCCGCCCCAACCTGGCCGGCTATTTCCGCACGTTCGAAGAAACAGTCGCCGGGCAGCGTCGCGGCTATCACAAACCTATCATGCTGGCGGGTGGCGTTGGCAGCATCCGTGCTGACCACGTCGACAAGAAAATGTTGCCGACCGGCACGCTGCTGATCCAGCTGGGTGGCCCCGGCATGCTGATCGGTCTCGGCGGCGGTGCAGCCTCGTCGATGGACACCGGCGCCAACGCCGCCGATCTCGACTTCGACTCGGTGCAGCGTGGCAACCCGGAAATGGAGCGGCGCGCGCAGGAAGTCATCGACCGCTGCTGGCAGCTCGGCGATAAGAATCCGATTCTTTCCATCCACGATGTCGGCGCCGGCGGCCTGTCGAACGCGCTGCCCGAGCTGGTGCACGGTGGCGGCCGCGGTGGGCGCTTCGAATTGCGTGCCGCGCCGTCGGAGGAGTCCGGCATGTCGCCGCGCGAGATCTGGTGCAACGAGGCGCAGGAACGCTACGTGCTGGCGATCCCGCCGGATCGTCTCGACGAATTCCACGCGATCTGCGAGCGTGAGCGCTGCCCGTTCGCGGTGTTGGGCGAAGCGACAGAGGAGAATCACCTGCTGGTGAGCGACAGCCATTTCGACAACGCACCGGTGGACGTGAGCCTGGACGTCATCCTCGGCAAGCCGCCCAAGATGACGCGCGATGTTGCGCACCAGCCCGCCTTGCCCGCGCCGCTGGCGCTCGACGGCATCGACCTCAAGGACGCGGTCTACCGCGTGCTGGCGTTGCCGGGGGTGGCGTCGAAGATGTTCCTGATTTCCATCGGCGACCGCAGCGTCGGCGGCCTCACCGCGCGCGACCAGTGCGTGGGGCCTTGGCAGGTGCCGGTGGCCGATTGCGCGATCACGCTGGCCGGCTACCAGACCACGCAGGGCGAGGCGTTCTCTATCGGCGAGAAGGCCCCGCTGGCGCTGATCGACGCGCCGGCGTCGGGGCGCATGGCGGTCGTCGAGGCGATCACCAACCTCGCTGCCGCGCGGGTCGAGGGCTTGGGCAGCGTGAAGCTGTCGGCCAACTGGATGGCGCCGGCTGGCCACCCTGGCGAGGATGCAGCGTTGTTCGACACGGTTGCCGCGGTCTCGAATTATTGCCAGGCACTGGCTGTGAGCATCCCGGTCGGCAAGGATTCGATGAGCATGAAGACGGTGTGGCAGGCCGACGGCGAGAAGAAGTCGGTGACCTCGCCGATCTCGCTGGTGATTTCGGCGTTTGCCACCACGCCCGATGCGACGCAGCACCTGACGCCGCAGCTGCGCACCGACGCCGGCGATACCGATCTCGTGCTGATCGACCTGGGACTCGGCAAGAACCGTCTCGGCGGCTCGAGCTTCGCCCAGGCCTACAAGCAGGTGGGCGACCACTGCCCGGACGCGCCGGCAGCCGCGGCGCTCAGCGCCTTCTTCGAAACGGTGCAGGCACTGAACGCCGCGGGCAAGCTGCTCGCCTATCACGACCGCTCGGACGGCGGCCTGTTCGTCGCCCTGTGCGAGATGGCGTTTGCCGGCCACTGCGGCGTGGAGATGGACGTCGACGAGTTGTGTTCGGAGAAGATCCGTCATGACGTCGAAGACGAGGGCCTGCCGGAACCGGACATGCAGGATCCGCGCGGTTATTCCGAACGAATGTTCAGCGTGCTGTTCAGCGAGGAAGCCGGCGCCGTGCTGCAGGTTCGCCGCAGCGACACCCAGGCGGTGATGCAGGCTTTCTTCGACGCCGGGCTGCGCGGCGAGTTCTACATCGTCGGCCAGCCCAATGGGGCGGACCGCGTGCGCATTCTACGCAAGGAGCGGGTGATCCTGGACGAGGCGCGTACCGATCTGCAAAGTGCCTGGGCGCGCACCAGCCATGAAATGGCAAAGCTGCGCGACAACCCGGTTTGCGCCGAGCAGGAATTCGCACGCAATGCCGATGCCGGCGATCCGGGCCTGCGTTATGCACCGACTTTCGATGTGGACGACGACATCGCCGCACCTTTCATCGCCCGCGGCATGCGCCCACGCGTGGCGGTGCTGCGCGAGCAGGGCGTCAACGGCCAGGTCGAGATGGCCGCCGTGTTCGACGCCGCCGGTTTTGCACCCGTCGACGTGCATATGAGCGATATCCTGTCCGGTCGGGTCAGCTTGGGCGACTTCACCGGACTGGCGGCCTGCGGCGGCTTCAGCTATGGCGATGTGCTGGGCGCGGGCGGCGGCTGGGCCAAATCCATCCTGTTCAACCCGCGCGCCCGGGATGAGTTTGCAGCGTTCTTCGGGCGAACCGACAGTTTCGCCCTGGGCGTGTGCAACGGTTGCCAGATGATGAGCCAACTGCATGGCCTGATTCCCGGCGCCGGCGCCTGGCCGCGTTTCGAACGCAACCTGTCTGAACAGTTCGAGGCGCGCTTTGCACAGGTCGAGGTGCTGGCTTCGCCATCGATTTTCTTCGCCGATATGGCGGGTTCGATGATGCCGATCGTGGTGTCGCATGGCGAAGGGCGGGTCGCTTTCCGCGAGGCGGCGCATGCAGCGCAGGCCGTGGCGACGCTGCGCTATGTCGATCACCATGGTGCGCCGACCGAATGCTACCCGCTCAATCCCAACGGCTCGGCCGGGGGGCTCACCGGATTCACCACGGCCGATGGCCGTTTCAGCATCCTGATGCCGCATCCGGAACGCGTATACCGCGCGGCGCAGCTGTCGTGGCGGCCTGACGGGATGGCCGGCGCGAGCCCGTGGCTGCGGATGTTCCGCAATGCGCGGCGCGCGGTTGGGTGATGCGCGCCGATATGAGAAAATAGCCGGCTTTGCTGCAATAACCCCGCTCTCCGCCCATGAATGCACCCGAAACCCTCCTGACGGATGACCACCTGCGTGCGCAGGTCAAGCTGCTGGGAACCCTGCTCGGCCAGGTGCTGCTGCAATTCGCTGGCGAAGATGTGTTCGAGGCGGTGGAAACTCTGCGCCGCGGCTTTGCCGAACTCCAGCAGCAGGAAGACCAGCAGCGCCGCACCGAGCTGATGGCGATGATCGACGCCATGCCCGCCGCCAAGGTGGAACTGGTGGTGCGTGGGTTCTCCAGCTATTTCAAGCTGGTCAACGTGGCGGAGGAGAGCTTTGCCCACCGTAACCGCCGCCGCATGCTGTCGCACGGCATGCCGTTGTGGGAGGGCTCGTTCGACCGTACCCTGGCCGATCTCAAGACGCAGGGCATGTCGGTCGGCACCCTGCAGGACATGGTCAACCGCCTGCACTACGCGCCGGTGTTCACCGCGCATCCCACCGAAGCGCGCCGCCGCGCGGTGATGGAAGGCATGCGCCGGGTGTTCCTGATCTGCGACCAGTTGTACAGCCCCACCCTCGGGGTGAACGATCAGCGCGAGCTGGAAGCGCAGCTGGCCGCCGAGATCCAGGTGATGTGGCGTACCGACGAGCTCCGCAGTGCCAAGCTGGAAGTGCGCGATGAAGTGCGCAATGGCCTGTATTACGTGCGGGAAAGCCTGTTCGAGGCGGTGCCGAAAGCCTATTACTTCTTCGAGAAGGCACTGCGCAAGCATTACGGCGTCAACGCCGACGGCGCCGCCCTGGTCAGCGTGCCGAGCTTCATCCGCTTCGGCTCCTGGATCGGCGGCGACCGCGACGGCAATCCATTCGTGACGGCGGACGTCACCGAATGGACGGTGCACACCCAGATGCAGGAAGCGCTGCTGGAGTACCGTGCCCGGGTGCGGGATCTGCGGCAGACGCTCACCCACAGCAACGGCTGGTGCACGCCTTCCGGCCCTTTCCTGGAGCATCTGGCGGAATACGAAGAAGCCTTCGGCGAACAGGTGTTCCGCGGCACCGCGGTGCAGATCTACAGCCGCGAACCCTATCGCCGCATGGCGGCGATGATGCTGGCGCGGCTGGATGCCAACCTGTCCTACGTCCATCAGTGCCTGGCCGACGTGCCGAGCTTTACCTCGAATCTGGCGTACGAGAATGCCGCAGCCTTCCTCGACGATCTGTACCTGGTGCGCGATTCGCTGATCAGCCACGGCGACCGCATCATCGCCATGCAGGATCTGCAGGCGCTGATCCGGCTGGTTGAAAGTTTTGGTTTTCACCTGCTGCAGCTGGACATCCGCCAGGAGTCGACCGTGCACACGCGCACGGTCGCCGCGCTGCTACAACAGATCGATCCCGATTTCGACTACGTGAGCGCATCCGAAGCCGACCGCCTGCAGCGGCTGGCAGCGTGGGTCGGCCACATCGATCCGATCGAGGTGAATGATGCCGCGCTGGACGACGAGGCGCGCGAGGCGCTTGCGGTATTCCGGCGCATGGCCAAGCTGCAGACTGAAGTGGGTGACGAAGTCTTCGGTACCTATGTGATTTCGATGACGCACAGCGCGTCGCACGTGATGGAGGTGATGTTGCTGGCACGGCTGGTTGGGCTGTGCGGCCACAACGGGCGCGACTGGTTCTGCCGCATTCAGGTCGCCCCGCTGTTCGAGACGGTGGACGATCTGCAGCGCAGCGAGGCCATCCTCGACCAGCTGCTGTCGAACAAGGTGTATCGCGCCCTGGTGGCGGCCAACGGCAACCACCAGGAGGTCATGCTCGGCTATTCCGATTCGTGCAAGGACGGCGGTATCCTGGCATCGAACTGGAACCTTTATCAGGCGCAGCTTTCCATCATCGCGCTGACGCAGCATTTCGGTGTCGAATGCCGTCTGTTCCATGGACGCGGCGGCACAGTGGGACGCGGCGGCGGCCCCACTTACGATGCGATCCTGTCGCAACCGCCCGGCACCGTGAACGGCGAGATCAAGTTCACCGAGCAGGGCGAGATGCTGTACTACAAATACGGCAATCCCGAGACCGCCAACTACGAAATCGGCATGGGCGTCACCGGCCTCTTGAAGGCCAGCGCTACCGCGCTGGCCCACAGCGAGGTTCGCTACCCGCAGGAATACCTCGACTGGATGCGCGACATCGCAGCGGCCGGAGAGATGGCCTACCGTGCGTTGATCGGCATGCCGGGCTTCATCGACTACTTCTACGAAAGCACCCCGGTCACTGAACTCGGCCTGCTCAACATCGGCAGCCGGCCGTCCCATCGCAAGAAGGCCGACCGCTCGCTGGGCTCGATTCGCGCCATTCCGTGGGTATTCGGCTGGGCGCAGTCGCGGCACACGCTGCCTGCCTGGTACGGCATCGGCAGTGCGCTGAAGCGCTTCATCGATGTTCATCCAGAGGGTCTGGCGCATCTGCAGACGATGCACCGTGAATGGCCGTTCTTCCGTGGCCTGCTGTCCAACGTGCAGATGTCGCTGGCCAAGGCCGACATGGAGATTGCCGAGGAATACGCGCGCCTGTGCGACCACCTCAATACCATGGCGATCTATCGCGCGATCGCGGACGAGTTTGCGCTCACGGTGGATGGGGTCAAACAGATCGCGCAGATCGATACCCTGCTGGAAGACAACCAGTCCCTGGCCTTGTCGCTTTCGCGCCGCCGTCCCTACATGGACCCGATCAACCATATCCAGGTCCGCATGCTGAAGCGTTACCGTTCCGAGAGCGTGTGGGATGCCGAACAGGAATCGTGGTTGGCGCCCCTGATGCGATCGATCAACGCCATCGCATCCGGGATGCGCAACACCGGTTGAGCATGGGCACGACGAACGCAGACGCGCCCTCTTCCGTTCAGCCGAGACGCCGTGGGCTGTTCGTGGCGGTCGGTCTGAATGTCGTACTGCTGTTTCTGGTATGTGGTCTGGCACTGTATGCCTTCATGCTCAACGTCGACCTGGGCGATATGAAGCGGCAGCTGTCCAAGGAGACCGAGACACGCCAGCAGAGCGAGCGCTATCTGATCGAGACACGCAACCAGCTGACCGAAAGCCTGCGCGAAATCGAGCAGCTGAAAGCGCAACTGGCCTACAAGGAAACCGACGTCCAGGCGGCTGCGGCCACAGCCAAACCGGCTCTGCCGGTTGTCATCGGTTTCCGCTCGTCGATACTGGGCAAGGGACTGGTGGCTGAAATCGAGAATACCAGCGACCGCTATCTCACCGTGATCCTGGCCGTGCGCAACCCTACGCTGTCGACGGCGCGTCGTTTCAAACTCGATCTGGCACCGCGGTCACGCACCGAGTTCGGTCATCTGGAAGGCTGGCAATTCGCGTCGGGCGACGAGGTGGGGGTGTTCAACGACGAATTCGGTGCGCTGAAAGTCACGGTGCCGTGACGGCGACGGGCCGCGGCTTGCGCAATTGCATGCCGAGCAGGGCCGGCATCAGCAGCAATTCGAACACCTGACCAGCGAACAGGCCGACGGCGCACAGCATGCCGAAATGAGCGGTGGGGCGGTAGTCGGACAACCCGAGCAGACCGAACTGCGCAATCAGCACCACCGAAATCGCGATCACCGCGCGGCCCGAGCTTTCCACGCTGCGGATGATGGCAAACACCGGACCGGCGCCATGCTTGAGGCGGTGCAGATAGCCGTGATACAGATGGATGGTGTCATCCACGGTGATGCCGAGGATGATGCCGGCGATCAGCACGGTGGCGACGTCGAGCGCGATACCTGACACACCCATCACCACAAAGATGAAGAACAGCGGCGCCAGGTTGGGGATCAGGCAGATGAGTCCGGCCTTGAACGAGCGGAACAGAAGCGCCATCAGCAGCAGAATCTGCAGGAAGGACGAAGTGAAGCTCTTGATCTGGCCGTTGACGATGCGATCCGTCTGGTCCGCAAACAGCTGACCGAATCCGGAAATATCGTAGCGCATGCCGGCGATGGGCTGGGCGTCCAGGTGTGTGCGGATTCGCTGGATCACCTGGCTGATTTCATTGGCGCCGTGCACGTTGAGGCTGAGTGCGATGCGGCCGCGCTGGAACTCGTGGTTGACGAGCTCGTACAAATCCTTGCCGTCATAGATGAGCAGCAGCTGTTCGACCAGCTTGCGGCTGGTGGGTAGCGCATTCGTGCCGGGTGCATCGCCGCTGAAGGCACGGTTCATTTCCTCCAGTACGTTGACCAGCGAAAAGCTGCGGTCGATTTCCGGCTGCTGTTCCAGCCAGGTCTGCAGGGCTTTGATCTGGGCCAGGCGGCCCGGGTCTTTCAGGCTGTCGCGACCTGAGCCGGTGAGTACGATTTCGAGCCCGGTGACGCCGGACAGTTTGCTTTCGATCCGTTCGGTACCCCGGCTGAGGGGATGGTCGGGCGCAAAGAACTCCAGGATGTTGGATTCGACCTTGACCTGCATCACCAATGGGATGGTCATCAGCACCAATAGGGCCGTGCTGATCAACACGGCTTTCGCGTGCCGCAGGCTGAATACAGCCACCACCGCCGCGATCCGGCGGGCGTGCGCCAGGCCCGACCGGCGGCGGGGCCAGCGCGGCGTGTCCCATTTCAACAGGATGGGCGGCACCAGGATGAACACCACCAGGAACACCATGAGCGTGCCGATGGCACCCGACAGGCCAAAGGTCTGAACCGGGGGGATACTGATCCACAGCATGCTCAGCATGCCGGCGCCTGTCGTCAGGATGTTGAACAGGCCCGGGATAAAGGTGTCCTTCAGCGCGCGGGCAATGCGTTGCCGCCGCGGCAGCAACGCGATGCGACCGCGCTGGATGCCGGCATACAGATGCAGCATGGTGGCGACGGTGTAGGCCGCCATCAGGGTGGGGATCATCGCGGTGATCGGTGTATAGGGCTGGCCGAAAGCCACCAGCCCGGCCACGCTGGCCGATACCACCGTGCCCATGGCCAGTCCGCCGATCACGACCGGACGGATGCGCCCGACCACCCACCACAGCAATACCATGCCGATGACGAAGGTGAGCGGAATGAAGATCGCGCTATCGCGCCAGAGCGAGCGCAGTTCCGCGACCGTCTGCGCCACCGTGCCGGCAGTGGCGGTGTGGTGGCTATCGAGGTTCTCGGCAGTGATCGTTTTTTCGAGTGCGTTCTCGATGTCGCGGCGGGCGAGGCTTTCCTTCAGGAATTTCGGGCGCACCACCAGCGCGACGGCGCGGCCGTCGCGCGAGGCGATCAGGCCGGGCGCGATGGGGTCGCCAAGCACGCGGGCTTTCCACTGCGCCGGCGTGCGCTCGGCCAAATGTTTCGGATCGACCAGCAGCGATACCGCAAAACCGTCGTCGGTGGCGTCGATGTGCTCGACCGTGGTGAGCGTCAGGACCCGATCGACCGCAGGCAGTGCGGCCATTTTCTTCACGGCGCGGTCGAGCGCGGCGAGAAACGCCGGGGTGTACAGGTCGTCGCCTTCGAACAGGGCGATGACGGCCTCGTCGTTGGGGAATTCCTTGAACAGCGATTCGCGCAGCTGGATGGTGGGCGAATCGGGGGGCGAGTAGATGTCCGGCGCGTTGTTGAAATGAAGCTTCAGCAGGAACGGTATCGATATCAGCTGGATCCCGAGCAGGATGGCCAGCGCCAGCCAGGGCGGCAGCATGCGGCTGCCATCGATCCAGGGTTTCAGCAGCTTCATGCGCCGGTCCCGGTCAGAACTTGGTGCGCAGGCCCAACGTGATCAGCGAATGATCCTGGTGGAAGCCGCCCAGGGTGCGCGCTTCGCCATCGAAGTAATGCGCAGCGACGTAGAGTTCGTATGGTTCCCAGCCCACGTAGCTGAGCTTGGGGCTGAGGTAGACATCGCGCACATTGAAGCCGCTGGCAAAACGCAGCCCGGCCTTCCAGCGTCCCTGGCCGAAATTGGTCTCGATCTCACCGTTGGCGCCGTAGTATTCCTTCAGTTCGAGGATGCTGCGGTCGGTCTGCAGCGCGTGCGCAACCAGTTGCAGGTTGACGCGGGTATCCGCGCCGCCAGGGAAGAACTCCAGTGCGCCGACCCAGTCGAGCGAATGCGTGGTGTCCATCACGGTCGTGGGCAGGGTCACCGGCACGTCGCCGGTGTAACCGGCTTCCATGCGCCAGGTGAGGCCGTCATGCTCGAGTTCCATGTCGGCGCCGACAAAGGTGTTGAACGGGTGTACGGCGGTGAGCCTGAGCGCAGCCAGGTCGAGCCGGTAATACGGCAGCGACTGCCGGGTGCGCGCGAGCGTCACGCCGAAATCGAAGGGGTCGCCGGTCTTGGTGAGTCGCAGGGCGCCGCCGCCGCTGCCATGCTCGTCCTCATTGATGCGCGCGGCGCTGACCCAGGGGGTGGTGAGCGCAGGATCGATGCCGATGATCTGGCCGGTGGTGCGGTTGACCGGGCTCCAGATGCTGGCCACGTCCGGCAGCTGCGCGGCACGGAACACCGGCAGCCACACCGCATCCAGCTTGTAGTCGCCGAAATTCTGCTCCCAGCGGGTGGCGAGCTGCGCGCGCCGGCGGTCAGCCAGGTCGTCGAGGGCGAACCGGGTCAGATCGACCCGGCTGACGCGGTCGGCCAGCGGGATTTCATCGACGCGGCCCCAGATGATGGTCTGCGCGCCGAGGGTGAGGCGGGTGTCGCCACTGCGGTAGCGGACATAGGTGTCGCCGTAATCGGCCAGCAGTTCGCGGTGGCTGGCCAGGCCGCCATCCTGCGTCATGCCGTCGAGCCGCGCACCGGCGCGGAATTCCCAGTTGAGACTGGGCTGCCACAGGACGTAGGCGCTCGTGCGCAGGGTGGAATAGGTGTCGGCCTCGGGTGCGTCGGGCAGGCTGCCGCCTTCCAGCAGCAGGTCGTCGATGCCGACCTTGAGCGAGGGCTGGAAGCCGCGCGCCTTCGGTTTGTGGCTGCGCGGAGTCGGCGGCGGCAGATCGTCCGCAGTGCTGACGGATTGGGTGCTGTCGGCCGGCGAGGCTTCGGTGGGCAGCGGGCGCAGTTTGCGCGTCGTGGTGCGCGGTGGTGGCAGATCGTCCGGTACATCCTGGTCGGCGGTGGTGCGCGGCGGCGGCAGGTCATCGGCCGCATGGGCGGGGATGAGCACGGGCAGGGTGGCGAGCGACAGGCTCAGGGTCAGCAACAGGTTTTTCATGGGCGATATTCCGATTCCAGGCTTTCGTCGGCAAGGGCTTGCGAAGTGAAGAGTTTGGCGGGCAGTTTCTGGTCGTACAGCGCCGTATCGATGACTAGCCGGGTTTCATGCCCGCTTTCCAGGTCGATCATGCGGCTGTCGGTGAGCGTCCAGTAGCCTTGGGTGCGTTTTTTGCTGCGCAGCAGCCAGCGCTTGCTGGGCGTGTTGCCGCTCTGCTCGAAATAATCCACGCGCTGCGGGATCGCGGTGACGGGATCGATCCAGCTGATGCGTTTCTTGTACACCGAATCGTCGGCGTCCAGCGGCACGCTCTCGAGCACGTCGCAGAGGATGCCGTTTTCGAGCTGCTTGCCGAGCAGGCGCTGGCGATCCTTCGATGGCTTGCGTTCCTGCAGGTCCTCGAAGTACAAGTCGGATCCGACGAAGCGTCCACCCTTGCGGTCGCTGGAAATGCGGCGTACGCGGTCGAGTGCGGGCAGGTACAGCCATTGGTCGGTGCTGCCGTCGGCCTTGTCGATGCTGAGCAGGCCGGTTCCTGCGATGTCTTCAGGTTCGAGAAAACGGATCAGGTTGGCGGTTTCGCCGCGCGTCTTGTCGAGGCGGAAGGTGACCAGTTCACGAATGCGCGGTGCCCGGCCCTTCTCGGTGAGCACCATACGGCCGAGCGTGGTGAGGTCGCGCCCGTTGGGACGGTCGTAGACGCGTTGTGCCAGATCGGACGCATCGTCGGCGCGGACGGCGGCGGTCCCGAGCAACAGCGCGACCAGCAGCAGGAAACGAACCAGAGACGGCGGCGGAATGGATGACATGTGATTTCCGGGTGAACGGCGCATACCAACGGCTTTGTCAGCCCGAACTTTACCGCAAAACCCGCTGCGCTCCCCAGCCCGGGGGTGCTGGATTTCGCGCCCGTACTATGATAAAAAGACATCGTTATCTGATGTGGTGGGTGCCTCCATGACTTCGACTCTTCTGGAACTGCTCCAGAAATACAGCGTACCCGGCCCCCGTTATACGTCCTATCCGACTGCGCCGTATTTCCGCACCGGCTTCAGCGAGACGGACTGGACCGATGAGCTGGCTGCGGCATCCCCTGACCGCGGGTTGTCGCTGTACGCCCACATTCCCTTCTGCGACACGCTTTGCCACTTCTGCGGGTGCAACATGGTGGCGACGCGCGACTACAGCAAGACCCAGCCCTATCTGGCCTATCTCGACCAGGAAATGGCGCATACGGCGCAACGGGTGGATCCGGGCCGCATGGTTCACCAATTGCACTGGGGCGGCGGTACGCCAACTTATCTGAATCCCGGCGATATTCGCCGCCTGATGGACATGATGCGCCGGTACTTCACGCTGGCTGCCAATGCCGAGATCAGTTGCGAGATCGACCCGCGCGAGCTGACGCGCGAGCATCTGGTGGCGTTGCGCGAATCCGGTTTCAATCGCGTCTCGTTTGGCGTGCAGGACATGGATCCGGACGTGCAGCAGGCAGTCAACCGTATCCAGTCGCAGACCCTTATCCAGCAGGTGCTCGACTGGTCACGTGAGTTGGGCTTTTCCAGCATCAATCTGGATCTGATCGTGGGATTGCCGAAACAGACGGTCGCCAGTTTTCGCCACACGCTGGAACAGGTGACCGAATGGTCGCCGGATCGCCTGGCGGTGTTTGCGTATGCCCACGTGCCATGGCTGAAGAAGCACCAGCGCCTGATCAAGGAAGAAGATCTGCCGGATTCCGCGACGCGTCTCGGCCTGCAGCAGGCGGTGAACGAGATGCTGGGCGCAGTGGGCTACGTCAACATCGGCCTTGACCACTTCGCCCGTCCGGACGACGAACTGGTACGCGCCCAGCAGAACAAGACGCTATGGCGCAATTTCCAGGGCTATACCACGCACAAGGACTGCGACATCCTGGCCTTCGGCGTCTCCAGCATCAGCCAGACAGCCGATGTGTACATGCAGAACGAGAAGAATCTCAAACGCTACCAGGAACGTATCGCTGCGACCGGTATGGCCGTCGAGCGCGGCCTCAGGCTCACGCGCGACGACCAGATCCGACGTGACGCGATCACGCGCGTGATGTGCGATCTGGAGCTCGACTTTGCGGCCTTCGGCCAGGAATGGAACATTGCCTTCACCGATTATTTCGCTGACGCACTGACCGATCTGCGCCCGCTTGCCGACGACGGGCTGGTCACGGTTGCGTCGGACCGGATCAGTGTCACCCCGCGCGGCCGGCTGTTCCTGCGCAACATCGGCATGTGCTTCGACCGCTATCTGAAGGAAACCGCCAGCACGCAGCCCCGTTATTCGCGTACCGCCTGAGTTCCGCCGCACCTGCAGGGTGATTGACGAATGCCATTGACAATCCCGCTGCGACCTCGCGATAGTTGGTGACATAACAAGCGGAGGGTAGCAGGCGGTGCGTATTGCGCATTCACGCGCCGTACCCGATAGACATGGCATTCAATAACGCCGGGACGACGTCTGCGAGACCGCTTCGCTTGCTTGCGGTCGGGCTGGGGTATTACCTGGGCGCCGTGCTCGGCGTGGCCGCCTCGTCCATGTCCGAGGGCATCTCTATCTTCTGGCTGCCCAACGGCATCCTGCTGGCGACGCTGTTGCTGGCGCCGAGGCGCGACTGGCCGCTCTACCTGCTGACGGCCGTGGCGGCGGAAATCGCCGCCGACCTACCCACCTTCAACCTCGCGCAGGCGATCGGTTTTGCTGGCGTCAACCTGTTCGAATGCCTGCTGGCTGCCTGGTTGCTGCAGCGTGTCGCCTGTCCCTTTGCGCTCGACCGGTTGCGCCATGTCGCCCTGTTCGGGCTGGTCTTGGGGCTGGCCAGCGGACTGGCGGCCCTGCTGGGCGCGTCGATCTATTCGCTGAGTGCTCCGACCACCACGTCGTTCTGGGACTTATGGACAATCTGGTGGCTGGGAGATGGCATGGGCGTACTGCTGATCACGCCGCTCGTGCTGGGCTGGCTGCAGGGTCCGTCCCAACCAGCCACACGCCGCCCCCTGGAAGCTGCCGCGCTATTGGCGCTGACCCTGCTGTTCACCGTCTGGGTTTTCTCGCAGGGCGCCACCGACAGTTTCCCAAGAAGACCTTTCCTGTTGTTTCCGCTGCCCCTGTGGGCGGCCGTCCGCTTCGGGGTGCGGGGTGCGGCCAGTATCGTGTTACTGATCGCCGCCATCGCAATCATGGCTACCCTCAAAGGCGTGAGTCCCCTGCTTGCCGCCACGCCGGGGGAGACGGTCCTGCTGCTGCAGGAATATCTGGCCGTGCTGGCATTCTCGTCGCTCGCGCTGGCCGCGCTACTACAGGATCTGCGGGCGACCCATGACGAACTCGACCGTCTCAACCGAGAACTCGAAGCACGAGTGGAGGCGCGTACCCATGACCTGGAACTGGCCAACCAGCATCTAGAGGAATTGGCCTCGATCGACCCCCTGACCGGTGCCAGCAACCGGCGCCATTTCATGGAACTGGCCAAGGTCGAGATCAGCCGCGCCAAGCGTCAGGGGCTGCCATTGTCGCTGATCATGCTGGACATCGATTTCTTCAAATCGGTCAACGACCGTTTCGGCCACGAAACCGGCGACAAGGTGCTGGTGGCGCTGGCTGCCACTATCCACGCCACGCTGCGCGGGGGCGACATCTTCGCGCGCCTGGGAGGCGAAGAGTTTGTCGTCCTGCTGCCAGGCCAGGGGCTGTCTGAAGCCCTGCTGATGGCCGAGCGCCTGCGGTTGCTGATTGCGCAAAACGTGGTCCCGGGGTGCCCGGCCCATATTACCGTCAGTGCCGGGCTTGCTGCGCTGGAGGATGCATCGGAAGAAATCGATGGCCTGCTGCGACGTGCCGACGCGGGGCTCTATCGGGCCAAGAACCAGGGCCGCAACCAGGTTTGCCCGGGTTAGGCTGCAGCGCGCAGGCCACGTGGCGCATGGATTCTTAGCAGCAGCCACTGCCATCGTCGCGTTTGGGGCAGCCCTCGGGCCGGTTGCGCGGCGGCAGGGGGCAGCGGTTGATTTCATCCGCGCCACGCTGGAAATAGCAGGTCATCGCGCTGGACGCGATACCCAGCAGCCAGAACACGAAGAAGCCGATGGTATAGGCGGCGAGGCGCTGTTCGATCACCGCTTCGCCGTGGTACACGATCTCCAGCGGATCGAACAAGGTGGTGAAAACGATGTCGGCCACGCCGGCCACAAGGAAGGACGGCCACAGAATGTGGATCAGGCGCTGCATCATGGCGTGCTCCTCGTCTGGGTGGACGTCATTCTTCAGGATTGTTCATCTTGCGCTTGTACCAGACCATCAGGTAGATCGCCATGCCGATGATGAAGAGGATGGTAAACAGGCTCAAGAGGCCGATCGGGCTGCTGAACAGCAGATTGAGTACAACGTCCATTTTATTCTCCCTGTGGTTGACGAACGGCGGAATCGGATGACATCGTGACGGCTTGCTTGAATGGGGAATGCAGCACGCCAGCAAGGCGCCAAGTGGATGCGGCATCGGTCAGCTGGGCGTGCCATTTCCCGTCGGGCATGGCGGGCAGCATGGCGCGATAGCGGCTGCCGCCGGCGCGATGCAGGGTGAGCGTGTGATCCAGGCCCTGATGCGTGGGATGGGCCAGCGTGAGGATCAATTGGTCGGGATAGGCCGTCAGATGGCCGGCCAGCGTGAGCACCAGCGCGCCGTCCTCGCTTTTCACCGTGGCGGCGAGCGCCAGGGCGTGCGCGGCGTCGTCGCGCTCCAGCGTCTGGTTGATGGCGAGCCCCTCCTTGTAGTAATCGCCCACCACCAGCCCGTCGGCGCTCTGGTAGGCAATCCACACGGTGGTCAGTCCGGCGGCGACTGCGATGGCGGGCAGGCTCATGAGGAACCATGGCCAGGGTTCGCGATACCAGGGTTTGGCGTGAAAGGCTGTATTCGTCATGGTGCCGTGCCTCACAATATCTAGCGGTTGAAGAACTTGGTGGCGACGTCCTGTCTGATGCGCGGATCGTCGGTGGCTTGTATCGTGAACGTGACTGCGATCGAGCGGCCCTTCAGTTCTTCCGGGTCGGCTGTCAGGCTGACGGGAATGTCGATGGTCTGCAAGGGAGCTGCCGCGATATCGCGCGTGGCGGTCTCTAGCTCGAGATCCTCGATGCCGTGTGCCTGGATCGTATAGCGGTGAGCCTGGCCATCCTTGTTGATGATCTGCAGGCGATAGACGTTCTCGATCTTGCCTTCGTCGGTTTCCTTCGATAATGCCGCGCGGTCGCGCACCACGCCGACATTGAGCGGTACCCGCGTGGCGAGGCTGTAGAGGAATGCGCCCGCGATCAGTGTCAGCAGCACGGTGTAGATGATGGTGCGCGGACGTAGGACGTGCCTGACGATGCCGGTATCCGGGTATTTCCCTTTCACCACGTTTTCCGTGGTGTAGCGGATCAGACCGCGCGGGTAGCCCATCTTGTCCATGATCTGGTCGCAGCCGTCGATGCAGGCGGCGCAACCGATGCATTCGTACTGCAGGCCGTTTCGGATATCGATGCCGGTGGGGCAGACCTGTACGCAGACGTTACAGTCGACGCAGGTACCGAGCCCGGCTGCCTTGTAATCGGTCTTCTTGCTGCGCGGGCCGCGCGGCTCGCCGAGGGAGCTGTCGTAGGTCACGGTCAGCGTGTCGGAATCGAACATTACGCTCTGGAAGCGCGCATACGGGCACATGTACTTGCATACCTGCTCGCGCATGAAACCGGCGTTGCCCCACGTGGCGAAGGCGTAGAACAGGATCCAGAAGGTTTCCCATGGACCGAGGTTGGCTTGAATCGTCTCGGCCGCCAGCGTCTGGATCGGGGTGAAATAGCCGACGAAAGTGAAGCCCGTCCACAGCGCGATCGCGAACCAGACGACGTGCTTGAGCCCGCGCTTCTTCAGCTTGTTGGCATTCCACGGCGACTGGTCGAGTTTTCTGCGTGCGAGATGGTCACCCTCCAGCCAGTTTTCCACCCACATGAAAACCTCGGTGTACACGGTCTGCGGGCAGGCGTAACCGCACCATAGACGCCCGGCCACCGCGGTAAACAGGAACAGCGAGAGCGCCGACAGGATCAGCAGACCGGTGAGATAGACGAAATCCTGCGGCCAGAACACCAGGCCGAAAATATAGAATTTGCGCGCGGCCAGATCGAACAGCACCGCCTGGCGGTGGTCCCATTGCAGCCAGGGTATGCCGTAGTAGAGCGTCTGGGTCAGCAGCACCAGCGCGACGCGCCAGTTGGCAAATACGCCGTGCACCGCGCGCGGCTGGATTTTTTGCCGGATCGCGTAGAGCTGCTGCTCGGTCGCGGCGTCGGCGGAGGCGGGCTGCTTGTTGTTGGTCACTGCGTTTGTCCGTGAAAGTCTGAGCCGCTTGAACGCACTGGAACAATACGTTCAAGCGGCTCGCCGGTTTGTCCGGCGAGTACCGCTCATTGCTTACGACTTACTGCTTCTGCGACAACCCGTACACATAGGCCGCCAGCAGGTGCAGCTTGGCTTCCTTGTTGGAGGTGGTGCCGAGCGTCTGGGTCAAGGCAGGCATGACACCGTTGCGACCTTTGCTGATGGTCTCGATGATCGTCGCCTCGTTGCCGCCGTACAGCCACACCTTGTCGGTGAGGTTGGGCGCGCCCAGCGCCTTCATGCCAGTGCCGTCCGGCATGTGGCAGGCGGCGCAGTTCTCGGCGAATTTCGCCTTGCCTGCTTCGGCCAGAGCGGCATCGTGCTTGCGGCCCGACAGCGAGAGCACGTAGTTGGCCACCTGCTTGACGCCTTGTGCACCGAGGATCGGCTCCCATGCCGGCATCACCCCCGCGCGGCCGTTGGTGATGGTGGCCACGATGGTGTCGGGCTCGCCGCCGTAGAGCCAGTCATTGTCGGTCAGGTTGGGGAAGCCCTTGGCGCCCATGGCATCGGAGCCGTGGCACTGTGAGCAGTAGGTCAGGAACAGGTGCTTGCCGATGGCGCGCGCGTTCGGGTCGGCCGCCACGGTCGCGACATCCTGCTGCATGAAGCCGGCATACATCGGCTGGAACTTGGCTTCGGCGGCTTTCACCTCGGCCTGGTATTCCCCTTTGGAGGTCCAGCCCAGCAAGCCAGCGAAGTTGCCCAGTCCCGGCCACAGGGCGAGGTAGCCCAGCCCGAAAATCATGGTGCCGTAGAACAGCCCCAGCCACCAGCGCGGCAGGGGATTGTTGAGATCCTGGAGGTCGCCGTCCCAGGTGTGTTCCATGAGTTCGGCCTTCTCGCCGGGCGCAAACTTGCGGGTGGTCTGCGATTTGAGAAATACCCAGGTGCCGAGGATGCTCACCAGGGTCAGGACGCTGATGTAGATCGGCCAGAAGCCGCTTGTGAAATCGCTCATTGCTTGTCTCCTTGTTTAGCGGGCCGGTCGTCGTCATCTTCGAAGGGCAGTCGGGCGTCTTCTTCGAAGCGCTGCTTGTTGCGCGTGCTGAAGGCCCACCAGACGATGCCGATGAATACGATCACGAAGACCGCCGTGATGATGCCGCTGAGGGTTCCGCTGTCCATGCCGGGCTCAGTTCTTCGGCGCGTGGGTGCCGAGCACCTGCAGGTAGGCGATGACGGCATCAAGCTCGGTCTTGCCCTGGAGCGCCGCGGGTGCCGCGGCGATTTCCTGCTCGCTATAGCCGTGGCCGACGATGTCCAGCGTGCGCATCTTGGCCTGGATGCCGGTGTCCTTGAGCGGACGGTCAAGCCAGGGGTAGGCGGGCATGATGGATTCCGGCACTACGTCGCGCGGATTCATCAGGTGCGCGACCTGCCAGGCGTCCGAATAACGACCGCCGACACGTGCCAGGTCGGGACCGGTGCGCTTGGAGCCCCACAGGAAGGGGCGGTCGTAGACATACTCGCCTGCCACCGAATAGTGGCCGTAGCGTTCGGTCTCGGCACGGAACGGACGAATCATCTGCGAATGGCAGCCGACGCAGCCTTCGCGGATGTAGATGTCGCGTCCCATCAACTGCAGCGCCGTGTAGGGCTTCAGGCCTTCCACCGGCGTGGTGGTGGAAGTCTGGAAGAACAGCGGCACGATCTGTACCAGACCACCGACGCTGACAATGAGGATGGTCAGCACGATCAGCAGACCGAGGTTCTTTTCGATGTTTTCATGCGAAATCATGTTCGGTCTCCTATCAGGCGTGGACGGCTTGCGGGATGGGGGCGTCATTGACGACGCGTCCGGCTCGGACGGTCTGCCAGACGTTGTAGGCCATCATCAGCATGCCGCCGAAGAACAGCGCCCCGCCGGCGAGGCGGATGCCGTAGAACGGATGCATGGTGGCGACCACCTGGGCGAAGCTGTAGGTCAGCGTGCCGTCGGGGTTGGCTGCCCGCCACATCAGGCCTTGCGCCACGCCGGCGATCCACATCGAGGCGATGTACAGCACCACGCCGATGGTGGAGAACCAGAAGTGCCATTCGATGAGTTTGGTGCTGTACATCGATTCACGGCCGAACAGGCGCGGAATCAGGTAGTACATGGAACCGATGGTGATCATGGCCACCCAGCCCAGCGCGCCGGAATGCACGTGGCCAATGGTCCATTCGGTGTAGTGGCTCAATGCGTTGACCGTCTTGATCGACATCATCGGCCCCTCGAAGGTCGACATGCCGTAGAACGACAGCGCGGTGACCATGAACTTGAGGATGGGGTCGGTGCGCAGTTTGTGCCACGCGCCGGACAGCGTCATGATGCCGTTCATCATGCCGCCCCAGCTTGGTGCCAGCAGCATCAGCGAGAACACCATGCCGAGGGACTGTGCCCAGTCAGGCAACGCGGTGTACTGCAGATGGTGCGGGCCCGCCCACATGTAGATGAAGTTGAGCGACCAGAAGTGCACGACCGAGAGGCGGTAGGAATAGATCGGCCGGCCGGCCTGTTTGGGAATGAAGTAGTACATCATGCCGAGGAAGGCGGTGGTGAGGAAGAAGCCCACCGCGTTATGGCCGTACCACCACTGCACCATCGCATCCTGCACGCCGGCGTAGGCGGAGTAGGACTTGTACCAGGCGCTCGTGCTGCCGCCCAGAATCCAGGGCAGCTCGGCGCTGTTGACGAGATGCAGCAGTGCGATCACCAGGATATAGGCGCCGAAGAACCAGTTCGACACGTAGATGTGCTTGGTCTTGCGTTTGATGATGGTGCCGAAGAACACCAGCGCATAGGAGACCCACACCACCGTGATCAACAGGTCGATCGGCCATTCGAGTTCGGCGTATTCCTTCGAAGTGGTGATGCCGAGCGGCAGCGTGACGGCAGCCAGCACGATCACGGCCGTCCAGCCCCAGAAGGTGAACGCGGCCAGCTTCTCGGCCCATAGCCGAACCTGGCAGGTGCGCTGCACGATGTAGTACGACACTGCAAACATCGCGGAGCCACCGAAGGCGAAGATCACCGCATTGGTATGCAGCGGCCTGAGGCGGCCATATGACAGCCATTCGATGCCAAAGGTCAGGTCCGGCCAGATCAGTTGCGAGGCCAGGATGAGCCCGACCAGCATACCGACGATCCCCCACACCACCGTCATGATGGCGAACTGGCGGACGACCTTATAGTTGTAGGTTGTCGCTTCCATACACGTCTCCCGTGATTGATGACTTGATTAGTACATGCGAATTTGATGATCTGTTTCGCATATGAAGATAAATATATCTATTTATTCGGGTGTGTCAAGTTGCCGCACCACGCGCTGAGCGGATCGGTCGGCCATAGTGTTGTTTCGTTGCGAAAAAGACGCATCCCTGTTTTTATGCCAAATTTGAATTTGGTATAGATCAGTTCCCGCGCAATTGATATGCATCAGGTTGTCGTGCCTAAGCTCACTTTCGTTACTTCAATACTCGGCGTCGAGCTAACACTGCCCGGTATTGGCAAGCTGTTTCAATCCACGCCCGACCGTGAGGCCGGGCGATGCACCGAGAACTTG
>NZ_KB891328.1:205781-206630 GCF_000373385.1 Thiobacillus thioparus DSM 505
GCAGTTTCAATCCACGCCCGACCGTGAGGCCGGGCGATGCAGGGTGCAAAACGTGCCATGCTCATAGAACGGATTGTTTCAATCCACGCCCGACCGTGAGGCCGGGCGATGCTTGGCTCTGACCCGGTTTCGGCTGTGTCCGACTGGTTTCAATCCACGCCCGACCGTGAGGCCGGGCGATGCGTGCTGCCGTGATGGGCATTGTCCTGGACAAAAATGTTTCAATCCACGCCCGACCGTGAGGCCGGGCGATGCAGCAATCCATTGCTCAAAGTCCGGGTATTACAGAGTTTCAATCCACGCCCGACCGTGAGGCCGGGCGATGCGGCGGCGGCGATGGATAAAAGTCTGGCCTTCGCCATGTTTCAATCCACGCCCGACCGTGAGGCCGGGCGATGCACGCAACGCGATGTTCATTGCCTTGGGGCTTTCCGCGTTTCAATCCACGCCCGACCGTGAGGCCGGGCGATGCGATATGGTTAAGCACGGTAAAGGAAGCAGATCATTTGTTTCAATCCACGCCCGACCGTGAGGCCGGGCGATGCCGTATAGATGCCAGGACGAAGACGTGAATAACGAGTTTCAATCCACGCCCGACCGTGAGGCCGGGCGATGCAGCCGAGAAGAGACGCAAGGAAGGCAATCATTTAGTTTCAATCCACGCCCGACCGTGAGGCCGGGCGATGCGCTAGGCGGAAGTAGCTCACGCCCGTCTCCAGCTGTTTCAATCCACGCCCGACCGTGAGGCCGGGCGATGCGATTGCAAACGTGGTGTCTGCAACATCAGTTTCTGGTTTCAATCCACGCCCGACCGTGAGGCCGGGCGATGCACTTGACAAAAGGTAATTC
>NZ_KB891328.1:207335-235284 GCF_000373385.1 Thiobacillus thioparus DSM 505
CCCGACCGTGAGGCCGGGCGATGCGCCGCCTGAAAATCCATGCCATTGCGCCATGCCTGTTTCAATCCACGCCCGACCGTGAGGCCGGGCGATGCCGGCGTGCGCGCGGCCGACGAGGATGCAGCCGTTTGTTTCAATCCACGCCCGACCGTGAGGCCGGGCGATGCGCCGTAAACCCATGGCGATAAACTTTAAAAAAGGACGTTTCAATCCACGCCCGACCGTGAGGCCGGGCGATGCGGCCGCCGTTCTATCTATCGGCGCGCTCATTTCTTGTTTCAATCCACGCCCGACCGTGAGGCCGGGCGATGCCTTACGCTCGATCATTCTCCGCTTCCCAAGCTGGTTTCAATCCACGCCCGACCGTGAGGCCGGGCGATGCCCGGGCTGGGCTGGCAATGGCCACGCGCCAGCAGGGGTTTCAATCCACGCCCGACCGTGAGGCCGGGCGATGCCCGCATTTGACGCTGGGTCAATCAATATTCTGTATGTTTCAATCCACGCCCGACCGTGAGGCCGGGCGATGCCCTACTGTGGCAACGTGTTGTTTGCGCGGCAAAGCGAGATCAGTTTGCGCGAACCTACGACACGAGGCAATTCGATACGGTGCCGCCACGGTAGGGGTGGGTTCCAGATTGTTAAAGAACAAGGAGTTATCGCACGCGCGAAACATTGGGGTTTGCGCCATCGATTGAGGTTCGCGCGTCATATGAGGAGGGGACCTGCGAAATCCACCGAGCGGAAGCAGCCGTGCTGCTTGATGCGAAGTTCGACCGGCTCGGTGATGCGATAAAAGCGCAGGCTGTCCTGGTTCAGGTCGATCTCGGCAAGAAGTTCGCGTTCGAATTGCTCGAATTGCATTTCGTTGATGGTGCATTCGAAGACAGATTTTTGGACACGCTGGCCGACACGTTCGCAAGCCTTGGCGATGCGGCGCAAGCGTTTTCGCCCGGCGGCGGTTTCCGTGGATACGTCGTAGGTGACGATGATGAGCATGGTTATTTGGCCAGAAAGGGCAGGTAGCTTTCCATTTCTCCGCGCAGGGCGCGCGCCATGAAACGGGCCTGGATGAAGGGCAGCAGAGCAAACGGCAGTCTGGATTCGGTGAGGGGGTGCGTGATCTCTTCTTGTTTGCGATCCTGCCAGGCGGTTACGACAGTACGGCGGCCCCGATCGTTGAGCATGACTGCGCCACCCTCGCGCAGGTCGAAATCGTTTTCTCCGATTTGTCCCCGGTTGATGAGGGTGAGTGCCAGTCGGTCGCACAGGATGGCACGGAACTCTTCCTGCAAATCCAGTGCAAGGGCGGCCCGGCCGGGGCGCACGGCATGCAAAAAGCCGAGCTGCGGGTCGAGGCCGCAGGCTTCGAGGGCCGAACGACAGTCGTTCATAAGCATGGCGTAGAGAAACGAGATCAGTGCGTTGAAACGGTCGAGCGGCGGACGGCGGGTGCGCCCGTTGAGCTGGAAGACGACGCGGTACGCAGGCTTGACCACGAGATTGAGCGCGTCGAAATAGCCGCGCGCAGCTTCGCCTTCAACACCGCGCAGTTCGTCCAGCGTGCAGGCAATGGCTGCGGCACGCAGCGAAGCGGCCAGATTGTCGGCGGTGCGGGAAAGTCGAGCGGCCTCGGATTCGTCTTCTGCTTCGCGCGCACCGCGCAGCAATACGCTGCGGCTGTTCTTAAGCTTGCCGGCCACGCAAGCGCGAGCGAGTTCGAGCATGACTGCAGCGTCGCCCGCAGTGCGGTGCTGGGTCTGGCGCAGCAGGATATTGCCGGAAACCGGGCCTTCGAGCCTGGCCTTGAAGCGGCCCGAATCGTCCAGAAGGACCAGCGATTTGCCCTCGTCGGCCAAACGGTGCATGAGCGCAGGCGAGACCATGACGTTGCCAAAGCAGACCAGGCCGCCGACATGGTGCAGCGGCACCTGGAGTTTCTTTTCGCGTTCGACGTCGATGCGCACTGTTGAATTTTCCAGGTGGGCGTAGGCCTGGGGCGTCATGACGTACAGCGTGTTCTGGATGGTATGCAATTTATTCCTCGGGGTTGAAGAGATTGCGTTTCAGCATGCTTTGCCGGGTGTGGTCGGCAACGGCTTCGGGCTGGCAGATGTCCTTCAGAGAACATTCCTTGCAGCGTGAGTCGTTCACAGGTGGCGGCAGCCTGCCCGCAACGAGCATGGCGCGGATCGCTTCGGCGGTTTCGATCACCAATTGCCGCAAGGCAGGCGTGATCGTCACTTCGCGCCTCCGGTGGCTGCTGGCGTGGAAGATCGCGCCCTTGTGCACCAGCCGGCCGAGCATGTCTTCGAGACACATCGCCTGCGCAGCGAGCTGCAGGTCATCGTGCAGCTTTTGCCGCTTGGCACCATGCTTGAACTCCACGGGGAACACCGTGCCGTCGGGATGGAACTCGACCAGATCGGCTTTTCCGATGAGATTGAGGCGGTCGCTCCACAACGGAAGCGCTCGTTCAATACGCACGCCTGCCTTGGTTTCGTAGCCGGGCGTATCGACCAGATGGTGCACCGCCTGTCCACGCGCCGTGTGAATATTGTCGGCGAACGCCTGCTCCAGATGAATCAATCCGCACTGTCGCGGGCAATAGGCCCAGTGCTGGAGCGCGGAGAGGGGAATCGGGTCTGTCTCGGTCATGCCGTGAGTGCTACCATTTCATCCAGGCCATATTTAAAGGAGTTGGTCATGGCAGCGATTTTGAAAGAGCTTGAAAACCAGGCCTTGCAGCTTTCTCCACAAGAGCGCGGCGAACTCATCCACCGACTGATCGTCAGCCTGGAAGGGCCGACAGAAGATACGCCCGAAGCCGTCGCCAAGGCCTGGGACGAGGAGATCGCCCGGCGCGTGGCGGAAATCGATGCGGGTACTGCCGTGTTGATTCCGCATGAGCAAGTCGTGGCGGAAATTGATGAAATGTTGAAGAAGGCGAGCAATTGAGACTTCTATGGTAGCAGCAAGCTCGTATCGAGCTTCGCGAAGCCATCAGATATTACCGTGACGAAGGCGGCCTCAATATTGCGCAGGATTTCCATAACGCCACCATGCAAGCCGCAGGGCGTTTGCTCGAATACCCGGAACTGGGCGTTGGGATCAAACATGCCTGCCGGCGCTTCAACTTGCACGATTACCCTTACAGTCTGATTTATCGCGTCAACCCTGCTGCCATCACTATCGTCGCGGTGGCCCACCATAGCCGCCGCCCGGGGTATTGGGCGGGGCGGCGGTAGTGGCGCTCAAACTTTGCGTAGCAGTGACACACCCGCAGGCATGGCGGCTTCGTCTATCGTCACCTCGTAGTCAGCGAAGCCGCGTGGTGTCGTGACTTTCGACTTCGCTTTGACCAGATCGAATAGTGTGTGTGCCGGTGCATTGCCAAGATGGCTGTCGTGTTTGAACACATAAAGCCTGCGCGTTGCCATCTCGCCCCGCGTGGCGGAATGATCGTGCTCGAACATGTTTACTAGTGCATCCCAGAGCAGGTTCAAGTCGTTCTCATCAAACTTCGTCTGGCCAGCCAAATGGGAGGAGATGAAGCCGTGGGCGCGATATAGGCCATAGGGCACGGTAAATTTGCGGCCCATGGTGCGATTGTCGCCACCCTGTTTTTCTGCTTCAGCCTCGGTAGCTACCGCGCAACGGGTAATGGAATGCTCTAGGGTGACGATGGGGTCGATGGAACGAGCGAAGGTGATTTGTACAGGGCCACGCACCTGGCCGCAGTTCGGCGCGGTCTTTAGCGACAGGACTGCGCCGAAGGTGCGGATGTCGTAGAAATCTTGGCACATTTGGACGCGCCCTTTCTCCGACTCTTCCTGTTTCGGTTTGCGCGCCGTGACATTCTTGAGCACTTTGCTGATGAAGTCCTTCAATGGCTTGGCGGGATTGGTGTCTTTTAGCCATTTCAGGGCTTCTTTTTTGTCTAATGTGGCTCCCGACAGTTTGAGGATGGAGCGCTCCTCTTCGTCGGTGTCGATTTCCATGCCCTCCGGGAGGATCAGTGCTTCAAACTGTTCGGCTAAGTCATTGGGAATCAGTTCGGTGGCATCTTGCCCCAAGCTGATGCCAAGCTTTTCAAATGCGGCGAAGTGGGCGCGCCCCAACACTGCTTTCTCTTTGACGTAGATGTCGTAACCGGCGTCATAACTGCCGTCCTTGCACTTGGTAATGCTGACAAAATTCCTGATCTTCCGCTTGATAGACACATCAGTGATCAAGCCTTGCCCAGTCTCGGTATCCAGGCGCGGCAGATTGCCAGCGTCCGGGTCGCCATTCGGATTGCCGTCCTTCACGTCGAACAGCAGGACAAAGTCGTATCGGTTCTGAATGCTCATTGCTCGTTCCCTTTGCTTAGGATTTGGTGAATAGGTCTTGGCGCTGCTGGTAGTAGCCAATGACGAACCGGCCTTGATCCGCCAAAGACAAAATCGGGGTGAATCCCAATTGGCCGTCGATGCCGTCGTTGCAGATGGTTTGAATCAGCTTGTCCCGTGTGATGTAAAGCCCGGGCTTCTCCTTCCGCAGCTTGGTCATGTGGTGCTGGTTGCGCCGCATGAGGGTAGGAAAGACCGCCGATGGCGTGCTGGAAGCGGAGCCGAAATAGCTGTCCCGGATGGTGGTGTTGAGGCCGGGGTTGGCGTCTGCCTGCACTTTTTCCAGAACGGCGAACAAGCGCCCCAGCCGGTAACCAATGTTGATGTTGTTCTCGTCCAGTGACACGGTGATCTCCTCATTCTGTCCAGTGTTGTGGGTTAAACGATTAAGCCACGCCTTGATAAGCGAGGCACGGGCGTAGGTAACATGTTCTTTCGGTCTACCTTTCTCGTCCTTTTTCGCCTGTTCGGCATGAATGCGGCGAAGTGCCGCCTGCAATAGGGTTTGCGGATAAGACGCGCCATCCAGGATGGCCTTCATAAAGTCGCCAGCCAACTTGGGTGGTAGCTTGTCGATATCCCCCAAGGGGCTGACGGCGATAAGTAGAGCCTTGATGGACAGGAAAGGGCGTTCCACATACTGAGGCCGGACAATTTCCAAATCCTCGAAGTGCTGGCGAATGTGCTCGGCCAGTTCACCTACTGTAGCGACGTGCCAGAAGCGGATAGCGATGCGGGCGGCGTTAGGAGCAAGGCCCAGAACGTAGAAGCGTGTGCCGTCATCGTAAATCGCTGGCGTTCCGGCTAAAGGCGCTTCAAGCAGTTCTTTGATGGCGTTCGTCCCCTGGTCCGGGTTGTCCTGGGGAGGCTCGTCGAAGAACTGCGAGAGAAGTGACTCCATCCGGCTGTCCGAAGCCGCCCAAAATACCGTGGAGGCATCGCCGACCTGGATGCGCTGGTCGGAGACCAGCAGGTGGTTGAGCGCCGTGGTATAGGCGAAGGCGGCGTGCTTGCCAATGGGGGCGTTTGAGCCTTGTTCGCGGCCGAATGAATTAAAAGCCGGGAGGTTAAATGAAACAATATTGGCACCACTGGTTTGCGCATCCCATACTCCCCTGATGGGGGGATGCAGGCGTTCGACGACATCGGAATTGCCAGTGATCAAACAGATTCCTAGCGCAGCCTTGCCTTTACTCGGATTCCCGACTGAAGCCAGAATACCCGCAGCGCTGCACACAGGGTTTTCTTCTCCAGCCAGCTTGAAGCTGACATTAGCGCCCGTTGAACAAACCTGTGACCAAAGAGGATCGGCCAGGACAGGTGTGAAGTGACCACTGGCTAGAAACGCCAGCGCGGCGGCGATCTCTGGTGTGGATCGTGCTGCACTTGGCAACTGATCGATTTTTGTTCTGAAAGCGGAGTGCATGTTACCGAGGCGTTCCCGATAGTGCTTTTCTTTACCTTTCTTTCGTTGATCTTCGAGCTTTTTGGGGTCGGGCTGTCCCAGGACATATTCGACGTTCCCCCAAAGTAAATTGGCTTCCACGTTGTGGGATTTCTTTACCCCTTGGGGTACGAGAAAAGTATTTCCGCGTTTACGTTTGCCATCTCCTTGCCGGGTGTCTTCGATGTGAAGAAATTCCCCATCTGGTTTTAATACAAATAGAAACGGGAGTCCTTTCCTTTCGATGCCATCGCCGGGAAGACTGTCCCGCTTGCGTTGGTAGTATTCATGTAGCGATTGAAGAATCATCGCCGCACCTCCGCGTCTTCCAAGTTGATTACTCCGCTCTTCATCTCCGCCCGAAAGAAGCCGGGTTTCATGGCATCGGCGAAGTCAATGTCGTGGAGCATCCAGCCCAGACTGGGGCTGTCCGAAATGGGCGGTTCGGCCAGTGAGGCAGCGATGGCATCGTCTACCAGTTCGAAGTGCGCAGAAAATTCTCGGCACCCGAGATAGGGTTGCCAGAAGCATTGGCCTTTCTTGGCACGGCGCTGGAACATAGAGAGATATTTGGCCGGATGTTCTGGCTGGCTTTCCTCCGTCTCCGGCGGGAATCGGCTTCGCAATTCCGGATAGTGGTGGATATGCTTGGAACCATCCACGAGTTCAAATCGGGCGTGCAAACGATAGGCTACATCGCGCAGGAACAAGCCGGCGCGTTGCTGGCGATATTCCTCAATGTAGAGCCCCCGGCCGCCTTGTCCATGGTCCGCCGAGGCCACCTTGGCGATCTCGTTACGGCGTACCGAAATCCACTTGATAGGTTTGAGAACTTCAATTTTGGTAACTGTCCAGCGGATTTCTGGCTTCCACAGGATGGCCTCGAACACGGCGCGGGCGGCAGAATGGGTAATCACGTCATAGGAGACGCGTTCGACCTTCATCTCCGGCCGGGTGAAGCAGGCGAAATCGCCCCAGACTTTGAGACAGAGTGTTTTGGGCATCGTCATCTTTCCGTCAAAAGACATAGTTTCCGGGTGCGGGTGCGATATTGTCCGCGCATCCTAGAAAACCAAAGGTCTCATCGTAGAGCAGGTCGTTGGATTGGGCGTAAAAGCCTGGCAGAACTTCTTCAACGTCATGCTGGGCAATAAGTCTGTCGAGGCAATTCCTGCGCACGTTGACACTGTAGCGTTGTAATTTGCGCATGATCCAGCGGTCGGGTTTATCCGCTTTTAGTTTGGTTAGCCAGTTTTCTGCTTCGCCCCAGCGCGCGATGACCGGTACGCCATCGTCAGGGATGAGTTGGAACTTTTCGGAAGCGGTGCGGAAACTGATTTCTAGGCCGTTTCCGGGGGAAAGCAAGCCTACGATGCCTTCCTTGTCCATGCTGTTGATCGCGGCAAACCAGAGCTTGAAATAGCGTTCAAATAGGTGTGGTGCTAGCGTCGGGTTGGTGTCGAGCGCCAATAATGCTCGGGTGGCCTGCTCTCCTTTGAGTAGCAATCCAGAAGGGGCTGGTTCGGGTGGCATGAAGATGTGAACCTCGCCTTTCGCCTCATCCTCACCACACATGAGCCGTCCTTCACGGTTGCAGCGGCCCGCCGCCTGCGCAATGGAATCCAATCCCGCCAGCGCTCGGAACACAACCGGGAAATCAACATCCACACCAGCTTCGATGAGTTGGGTGCTGACGACATGGAGCGGGCAGACTGGCAGCCCTTCTTTTGCTCGCTCCCGGTTGGCTTCCAGCCGGATGCGGATTTCCTCAATTCGCTCGGCGCGATGTGCTCCGCACAGGTCGGTAGAGAGGTAGAGTGCGTTCGGTAGCCGTTTGGCCACTTCTCTGGCGTCTGTTTTGCGGTTAACGATGACTAGCGTTTGATCGTGGTGGGTAACTCGCTCGACAAGTTCGTCCCAGGTTGCCGAGACACTCGTATTCGACCAATGTATTTCGACCCGATCTAGGCCTTGATAAAGTTCGTTGGGGTCGTGTACGAGGGGGCCACCCCGCATCAACTCGCGTACATCAGGCAAGCCAGGGAATGGCTTGCCGTTTATCTCCCGCGGCTGGAAAGCTGGCTGTGTCGCAGTGCAAAGCACGAAGGTGACACCGTAATGTTTGCTTAGGGAACGGATCGCGGCGAGGCACGGCTCCAGAAACTCGGGTGGCAGAAGTTGTGCCTCGTCCAGAATGATCACCGAGTCCACTAGATTGTGCAGCTTGCGGCAGCGGGATGTTCGTGCCGCGAACAGGGATTCGAACAACTGCACGTTAGTTGTGACGATGAGTGGAGCATCCCAGTTTTCCGATGCTAGCCGGCTACGAGGAGATTCCTTGTCCGGGTCGAGGTTGCTGTGATGCTCAACCACATCCTCGCCGAAGATGCCACGGAATATGTCCGCTGTTTGTTCGATGATGGACAGATATGGTATGGCGTAAATCACTCGCCGTTTTTTATGCTCTTTCGCGTGATGCAGAGCGAAGGCGAGAGCCGATAGAGTTTTGCCACCACCTGTTGGAACGGTGAGGGAGTAAAGGCCATTACCCCGTTCCTCAACCGCCCGTTCGATGCATTGGTGCAGGACATTTGCCCGAATTTTATTAACAGCACTTGGTATAGCCTTAGAGGCGAGTTGCCCCATGTGGTCGGTGAAACGTGTGAGTAGATTGTCGATGATCGGATAGGTAGTGCGTGTGTTCGCTTTGTCCGAGTCCATATAGTTCTCGGTGTCGAGGAAGTCTGCATCCACCAAGCTGGAGAACAACATACGCAGCCACAGATGCAGATCAGCCGCGCCACCCTTGGGGCGGCTACCAGGGGGCTGGCCGCGCAGGATGGCCTCGGATGGTTGTTGATCCAAGGCCTCCTTTAGAAAGTTTTTCTTGCGTGCATCTTCTAACCGTTGGAATAGGCTGGCGTTGTCTCCATTCCAGTCCGGAAGTCCGGCGTGGTGGCCGGCGATAAGGTAGGCCAGTAGTCGGCCTGCACCCTCGCCCAACTCATCCACAGCATGAACGGCTCCGGCCGTGGAGTGATCCACCCGGCCAGTGCCTTCTATATGTGCATTTTCTTTATCGAAGCCACTTTTAGTGCGAATGTAGTCTTGGAATGCTGGGCGGTATTTGCCCAAGTCATGCCATAAGCCAGCAAGATGCCCCCAGTCCTCGGCGCCGAATTTTCGTGCGTGGCAGGTGGACAGTGCAGCGACCCCAGCTAAGTGGTCGGCTAGATTATGAGGGGCGCGCCAGCTTCCATCGGGATTCCGGGCAGCATGCGCAATCGGTTGTTGGGACTCGTCCATTTTCATATTTACAGTGAATGGTTTAAATCCTACGCGTCATCAGGCTCAAAATCTGAGCCCGGCGCTTCTCTTTGCCAATACTGGCCCGCAGCCGACTCCAGCAGTTTTTTGACGGCCTCGCGCAGACTTTCCGGTGCCACGACTTCCACATCCGGCCCGTACTTCAGGATATCCATTAGTAGCTCACGGTCATCCGAATACGGGATACGCAATTCAAAGCGCCCGTCATCCATCCAGCGGCCCTGCTGTTGCGGATGCCAGGTTTCTTCGGCGACCCAGCGGGCGCGCTGGACGGTGAACACGAGCACGGCGGTGGCGCGGGGCGTGCCGGCAAAGATGCCGTAGCTGCTGGCGAGTTCGCGGTTCAGGGTGGATTCGGCGATGGTCTTGGCGGGTTTGGTTAGCGGATCGACTGCGCGGATGCATTCGACGGCGAAGATGCGCAGGCCTTTTTTCTCGTGGCACCAGGCGTCGAGGTACCAGTTGTCGCGGTAGTGGGCGAGGCGCTGCGGCGAGATTTCGCGGCTGCTGGTGGCGTCGCGATCGCGCGCGTAGTAGTCGATCCGGAGCCGCTGGCGCTGCAGCACGGCGCCGGCGATGGTCTGAAAATGGTGCGGGTTCTTGCGCCGGGCGGCCATGCTGAGCAGACGGATGCGTTGCAAGGCCTCGCCTGCGCCCAGATGCTGGCCGGACAGCAGGGAATCGATGCGGCTTTGCAGCGGCCGCAGATGGTCGTCGAGCAGGCCGGGCTCGAGGTTGGCGAGCAGGTGTTTCAGGGTGACGAGGGCGAGCAGTTCGTCGGCGGTGAACCACAGGCCGGGCATGAGGTGGCGGCCGTCGGCGGTGTCGTAACGGTAGCCGCCACGGTCCGGGTCATGGACGAGCGGCGCGCCGAGCTTGTCGCGCAGGTCGGCGATCAGGCGGGCTAGGGTAGAACGGGCGAAACCATGCTCGCCGATGAGTACGGCGCGCGATATGCCGGTGCGTCGCCCATCCAGCAGGCGGTGCAGGCGATAGATTTCGTCGAGTTTGCTCAATCGTGCCGGTTCGCTTGTTGGTTTTTTCTCCGCGTGTCCGGTGTTGCAGGTTTTTGTTATGTAGCGTTAGTGTCGTGCAATGTACGGGGTGCCGCAAGTGTCGTGCTGTTACAGGTAGCATCATCCTGCTGGCGCCGTTCGGGTTTTATGCCAGATTGAAACTTGGTTCCGCTAAACCTATCTGCTCTCCATGCACCACGCTGCCAAACCGGTCCGTACCCGCCTCTGCGTCATCCGCCATGGCGAAACCGGATGGAATGTGGAGAAGCGCATCCAGGGTCACACCGATATTCCGCTCAACGAGACGGGACGCGCCCAGGCGTTGGCGATGGCATTCAATGCGGCGCATCACCGCTTCAATGCGATCTACAGCAGCGATCTGACGCGGGCGCTGGAAACGGCACGGGTACTGGCCCAGCGCGAGGATCTGGAGGTGAAATGCCTGCCGCAACTGCGCGAACGGCATTTCGGGCTGTTTCAGGGGCTCACGGCGGCGGAGGGCGCCGAACGTTATCCGCAAGCGTATGCGCTCTATGTGGCGCGCGATCTCGACTACGATTTCGGGACGGGCGAGTCGCTGCGCGGCTTTGCCGGGCGAGTGAGCGAGGCGATCGACTGGCTGGTGCGGCATCACGGTGGCCAGACGATCGCGGCGGTCAGCCATAGCGGCGTGCTCGATGTGATCTACCGCCGCGCCACCGGCCGCCCGCTGGATACGCCGCGCGATTTCGTGATTCCCAATTGCGCCCTCAACTGGTTCCACTTCGACGGCCAGGGTTGGCATCTGGATGCCTGGGGCGACCGCCGCCACCTGCACGACGTGCTGACGGAACCGCCTGAATGAACGCGCCGGCACAATGGGTGGTGCTGTTTCGCCATGGCCACAGCGAATGGAATCTCTCCGATCGTTTCACCGGCTGGACCGACATCCCCCTGACCGAAACCGGCTTGGCCGAGGCAGCCGCGGCGGGGCGGCGGCTGGCACAGGCGGGCTACGCCTTCGACGAGGTGCATGGTTCGGTGCTGCAGCGCTCCCGTCAGACGGCCGAGACTCTACTGTCTGCGATGGGGTCGCCCGGGGTGCCACTGTTCACGACCTGGCGCCTGAACGAGCGTCACTATGGCGCATTGCAGGGGCTGAACAAGAAGGAGATTTTCGCGACTTGGGGCGAAGCCGCTTCGCGTCGATGGTGGCGCGGATACGTCGAGCCGCCACCGTCGCTGGATCGCAACGACCCGCGCCACCCGCGTTTCGATCCGCTGTATGACGGAATGAACCCGGACGATCTGCCCGCCAGCGAAAGCCTGCGCGACTGCCAGCAGCGCATGCTGCCGTACTGGAACGATGTACTGGTGCCGCGCTTGCGCGCCGGACGGCAGCTGCTAGTCGTGAGTCACGGCAATACGCTGCGTGGACTGGTGATGTATCTGGACGGGCTCTCCGCCGAGGCGATGGAGCGGGTGGAGATTCCTTCCGGGGTACCGCTGATCTATCGCCTCACGCCCGATCTGCGCGCGGCAGGGCACGCGTGGCTGGACGTGCCCGCGTCCGTCCCGACCTGATTCAATTGAGTCCCAGATCCTGTGCGAGGCCGGCGTGGGTGATCGTTCCGGCATGCACCTGCAGTCCCGCTTTCAGTCCGGTATCCGTATCCAGTGCGACGAGGCCTCGCGCGGCCAGTACCTGGACATAGGGCAGGGTGGCATGGGTGAGCGCGTCGGTGGCGGTGCGTGCCACGGCGCCGGGCATGTTGGTGACGCAATAATGGACAACGCCTTCGGCCACGAAGAACGGTGCGCTGTGGGTGGTGGGGCGCGAGGTCTCGGCAATGCCGCCCTGGTCGATGGCGACATCCACCAGTACGGACCCGGGCGACATCAGCCTCAATAGTTCTCGGCTGATCAGGCGCGGCGCATGGCGTCCCGGGATCTGGGCGGCACCGATGACGATGTCGGCCTCCGCAAGAAACGTCGCAATCGCCTCGGGTGAGGAGAAGCGCGAGGCCACCCGCGCACCGAACAGTGTTTCGGCGTACGCAAGCTTGTCGGCTTGGCGGTCGATCAGCGTGACGCGTGTGCCCAGCCCTACTGCCATGCGTGCGGCGCTCATGCCGACCGCCCCGGCGCCGATGATGACCACATGGGCGGGCGGCACCCCGGGCATGCCGCTGATCAGCTTGCCATTGCCGCCGTGGGAGGTGTGCAGGCCCAGCGCACCCATCTGCGGCGCAAGCCGTCCGGCAATGTCCGACATCGGTTGCAGGAGCGGCAAGCCGCCGGCCAGGTTGCTCACGGTTTCATAGGCAATTGCCGTCACCCCGCGTGCCATCAGTTCGCGCGCCAGTTCCGGCGCGGCCGCCAGGTGCAGGTAGCAGAACAGCAGTTGGCCGCTGCGCAACAGCGCCACTTCGTCCGTTTGCGGTTCCTTTACCTTCACCACCAGGTCGGCGGCATAGATCTCGGCAGCGGTGGCAACGACAAACGCCCCGGCGGCACGGTAGGCGTCGTCGTCGAATCCCACGGTGGCGCCGGCACGAGTCTCGACGCTCACCCTGTGCCCGGCCTGGGCCAGTACCCGTGCACCCTCGGGCGTGAGCGCCACCCGGTATTCGTGATTCTTGATTTCCTTGGGAATGCCGATGTGCATGGTGAGCCTCGTGCGGGATGGATATTCTGCAGCATAGCCAAAGCTGCAACACGCCAGAAGTACCGGCTTTATTGCGCTGGCGGGGAATCGGCGCGGCGTTCGAAGCGGTAGTACGCAGGCGGAACATGCTCGAGCCTGATCTGGTGCGTTCCCCAGGCGATGGCCATGCGGCCGACGTCGCGGTAGGGACCGATCATCGACGGCGCGGCCTGCACCTCATAGAGTCCGGGCGTGAGCAGGCGCGCCGACAAGGTCAGGCGGCCGCCGCGGGCGTCGTGGGCAATGCCGGCAAATGGGCGCGCCAGCGGTTCGCCGATGAAAACGCCCTGCCCCGGCATCTGCACGCTTTTCCAGTAGGCCTCGATCAGCGTTTCGCCTTGCAGGTAGTGCGCCATGACAATGCCGGGAACCGGGAACTTGGCGGGGAAGTTGCAGGGTTCGATCACCGCGCCGTAGCTACCGGTGGCGCCGGCCTCCAGCCAGCGCAGGCTGCTCATCTGGCTGCCGCCGAACAGTTCGCCGCCGGCTGAGGTGAGGTGGTCCGCGATGGCGCCGGGCAGAAAACGGTTGCTGTCGATGGCCGGTACCTGGGCCAGTCCGGTGAAGTAGAACATCACGTCGGGCTTGTTTTCGAGGGCGTTGGCCTCGACGATTTCGGTCGGCATGACGGACTGCATCAGCGTGCGCACGGATGCGTACCCGGCGGCACGTACGTTGCGGTTTTTATCCGTTGTGCTGACGAGGTAGGCGGTGCCGGCCGGGTTGCTGCCGTCGGACGCCACGCCGCGGTCGATCAGCTTTCTGGCTTCTGCCACGCTGGCGGCGGCCAGGCTCATGGTCGGACGGATGCGATAGACGGCATAGGGCCGTGTCACGCTGCTGTTGAAATACGGGCTCGGTTGCGTCGGTTTGCAGCTAGTGGCGCAATAGGCGGGATCGAAGCCGAAGGTGAAGGCGGACGTGATCGACATGCAGTCCACCCGGTACGGCCGCGCCCAGGTCAGCGCATAGGCCTGCACATTCTGCGGCGTCTTGCGGTCGACGAGACGTTTGAGATTGACGAATTCTTCGCGTGCGAGCGTGCTGCGCCCGGGCTTGAAGCGCACATGGATCAGGTTGGCCGTGGGGATGCTGCGCTTTTCCCGGTAGTACGCGGCGATCGCCACGCTGTCGGGATCGTCGTCGTTGACGATCACACCCAGTTGGTCAGCACCGAGGGCGGGTTGCGGAAAATGGGTCAGGACCGGCTCCGTCGGCGCGGCGTGTGCGCCGGTCTGCAGCAGCAGCGCCGCGACGACACCCCGCAACCACTGCAACGGGTTCAGGCGAGCCGTTGCACGCATTCGCGCACCAGTGCCGGCCCGCGGTAGATCAGGCCGGAATACAGCTGCACCAGCGACGCGCCCGCGTCGATTTTTTCGCGTGCATCGTCGCCCGAGAGAATGCCGCCGACGCCGATGATCGGCACCTCGTTTTTCAGGTGGCGTGCCAGTTCGCGCACTACCCGTGTGGACGCCGCGCGCACTGGGACGCCAGAGAGGCCGCCGGCTTCCTCCGCATTGGGCAGGCCGGCGACGGCGTCGCGCGCAATCGTTGTGTTGGTGGCGATCACCGCGTCGATGCGGTGCATCATCAGCAGCGCGGCGATCGCGGCGATCTGTGCATCGTCGAGGTCGGGTGCGATCTTCAGTGCGATGGGGACATATTTGCCGTACCGCTGCGCCAGTTCGGACTGGCGCAATTTGATCGCCGACAACAGCGCGTCGAGCGCTTCGTCTTTTTGCAGTTCGCGCAGGTTCTGCGTGTTGGGCGACGAGATGTTCACCGTCACGTAGCGTGCGTGGGCGTAGACCTTGTCGAGGCAGTCCAGATAATCGTCGACCGCATGCTCGTTCGGCGTGTCCTTGTTCTTGCCGATGTTGATCCCGAGTACACCCTTGAAGTCGCTCGACTGGACATTGCGCACCAGATTGTCGACCCCGAGATTGTTGAAGCCCATGCGGTTGATGATGGCGTTGGCTGCGGGCAGGCGGAACATGCGCGGCGTGGGGTTGCCCGGTTGTGGGCGTGGTGTCACCGTGCCGATCTCGATGAAGCCGAAGCCCAGGTCGGCCAGCGCGCCGATGTGCGCGCCGTCCTTGTCGAGCCCGGCGGCGAGGCCCACGGCATTGGGGAAGTCGATGCCCATCACGTGCACGGGCGTTCCCGCGGCGCGCGGCAGCAGCTTCAGCAGGCCCAGTGCGTGCGCGACGTCGAGGCTGGCGAGGGTGAAGCCGTGCGCGTCTTCAGGGTCGAGCGAGAAGAGGGCAGGCCGGATCAGCGGATAAAGCATGGTTCAGGAAGCGGAATGGAAGGGTGGGTGGCCGTCATCATTTTCACCGCTATCACGAAGACCGAGCCGACCATGTATAACAGGCCGTCGACTCGTACCGCTTGCAGCCAGGGTGCCGCACCCAGTCGATTGAGAACGACACCCAGCACGATGCTCGCAAGCATCGCGATCACGATTTGGCGGGTGAGATGGCGGGATCCAGGTGCAGCCATCGGATTCAATGCAGTCTCGACATGGCGCAAGTTTAACAGGGCCGTGCCGGCAGGCTGACGCAGAGCGGGCGGGCGATGTTATCCTGAAACTTACGCGTGCTTGCACGTGTCTGTCTGGTCCAATGCCAACCTTGTTGTTTTCTCACTCATCGACGAATCCATGACTACCCCGTTCTTTCTGCAAAGACTCGTATTGATTTTCAGCGTACTGATCGCCCCGGCTGCCTGGAGCGCTCCCCTTATCCCGCCGCCACCGGAGTTGGCGGCCAAATCCTGGGTGCTGATGGACGCAGCCAGCGGCAACGTCCTGGTCAACCACGAGGGTGACCTGCGCCTGCCGCCCGCCAGCCTGACCAAACTGATGACCGCCTACATCGCCACGCTGGAAATCAAGCGCGGCCGGCTGCATGAAAACGACATGGTCACCATCAGCGAGAAGGCCTGGCGCACGGGCGGCTCGAAGATGTTCGTCAAAGTGGGCAACAAGGTCTCGGTGAACGACCTTTTCCACGGCATCATCATCCAGTCGGGCAACGATGCCAGCGTGGCGCTGGCCGAACACATCGCCGGCGACGAAGATGCCTTTGCCGCCCTGATGAACGGCGAGGCCACGCGGCTGGGGATGCGCAACACCCACTTCATGGATGCCACCGGCCTGCCCAATCCCGGCCATTATTCGAGCGCCCGCGACATGGCCACGCTGGCGCGCGCCATCATCTATGCAGATCCTGCACACTATGCGCTCTATGCGCAGAAGGACTTCACCTGGAACGGGATCAGGCAGCCCAACCGCAACCTTCTGCTGTGGCGTGACGACGGCGTCGACGGCCTGAAAACCGGCCACACCGAGGAGGCCGGCTATTGCATGGTGGCGTCGGCCCAGAAGAGCGGCGAACGCCTGATTGCCGTTGTGTTCGGTACCGACAGCGAGGCCGCGCGCGCCACCGAAACCGCCAAGCTGCTGGGCTACGGCTTCCGCTTCTTCGAGACCAAGGTGTTCAACAAGAAGGGTGACGTACTGGCTGCAGTGCCCGTCTGGAAAGGGAGCGCACGCACCGTCAAGGCAGGCGCAAGCGAAGATCTGGCCGCCACCGTGGCCCGCGGCGAAGCCGCCAAGCTCACCACGCAACTCGTGTTGAACCCGACCCTGATCGCCCCGGTGAAACAGGGCGCCGTCATTGGCAAGGTCGAAATCCGCCAGGATGACAAGGTGGTCAAGCAGGCCGACGTGGTCGCGCTGGAGAACGTGGATGAAGGCGGCTTCTTCCGCCGCATATGGGACAGCATCCGGCTGTTCTTCAAGGGCTTGTTCGGCTGACGTTCAAGTGCAGACTAAAAAAGCGACCCTCGAAAGAGCGGTCGCTTTTTTGTCGCCGGCGTTGGGTGATTGTTGCCGGGTATCGACTGCGTCTCCGACGGCATCGAGATGTCCTGCAACTTAAGCGTCGGTACGGCTACGCAAATGGGCTGTTGCAGCCAGAGCTCGAAAAACAGTATCGCAACTGGATCGTAACTGGCTCGAAAATGCCTGGGAACACTGCGGCAAGCATTCAGATGGAGAGATTGGCGTGAAAGTTGCTTGGTTTAAATCCAGCATCAAAATCATGATGCTCAACGCCCCGGAATTGAAACACTTTGTTTCAAATCGTTCAATGCCAGGGGCAGTCATGCTGGATCACGCCCCGGGAATTGCAGAAGGGAGATAGTGTCACTGCAACGTTCGATTTTGCAACTTCAGTGCAAGGAAGAGAAGAAAGAAACTGTCGAATTCAACGGCCTAATCAGTAAAAGTGGAGGAATGAAGATGTCCATTCTTGATCCAAATAGCGACGCCAAGAACACATTGAAAATAGCGTCTTTGGTTGAGGCCGAAGAAGCATTTCTCGCCAAAGCCAGAACAAACGCCAATTCGGTATATTTTAGTCAGCATCCTATTGAGCCGGCACAGCCTGTAAAAGGTGAGCCTGCAAAAGGCGTTGATCCTCTTCAGCGACCACACAATCGACGACATTTCCTGGCTTCCGTTGCGGTGCTCGCCAGTTCGAGCGTGGCCGGAAGAGCCATCGCGCAAACGGCCCCATCCCCGGACGGCAAAGCCCCCCCGGGTGCGGTATGGCGGTCGGTCCCGGAAGACGCCACGAAAATTCCAGGTGTCGCCATTGGCGAAGACGGGGGCTACGGGACGCGCTCCCAGTTCGAAACCGAGGTTCGTTGGCGCTTTGGTACCAAGACCCCTCTCTCCTCCTGGTCGATGACACCACTGGAGCATGGGGTAGGCATTATTACGCCGTCAGGGCTGCATTTCGAACGGGATCATGGGGGCATCGCCACAATTGATCCGGCCACGCATAGGTTGTTCGTGCACGGTATGGTGAAGCAGCCAAAGAAATTCTCGATGTCGGACGTGAAGCGCTTTCCGTCGATATCCCGAATTCTTTTCATTGAATGCTCGGGCAATGGCCTCACGGAGTGGTCGAAGCCTACGTTGAAAACCGTACAAGGTACGCACGGCCTCGTCTCAACTTCCGAATGGACAGGGGTTCCCCTGTCGACAATCCTAAACGAAGTGGGTGTCAAATCGGGTGCCAAGTGGTTGCTCGTAGAGGGGGGCGACTCTTCGGTCATGACGCGAAGCATCCCAATCGATAAGGCAATGAAAGATTGTTTCCTTGCCTATGGACAGAACGGGGAAGCAATTCGTCCGGAACAAGGCTACCCGTTGCGCCTGATCGCGCCAGGATACGAGGGGAATACGCATATCAAGTGGGTTCGCCGAATCGAGTTATCTGACAAGCCGTTCATGACGCGCGAAGAAACCTCGAAATATACCGATCTGCTTCCCAATGGCAAGGCGGTGCAATTTTCCTTGATCATGGATGCCAAGTCGGTCATTACGCGGCCATCCGGAGAAATGACGCTCTCAGGCCCCGGTTTTTATGAAATCACCGGCTTGGCGTGGTCCGGGCGCGGACGCATAAAACGTGTCGATGTATCGACGGATGGGGGGAGAACATGGAGGTCTGCAGGTCTGCAGGGCCCGATCCTGCCTATTTGTCAGACACGCTTTCGTTTTCCCTGGGTATGGGACGGCAAAGAAGCGATTTTGCAAAGCCGTTGCGTGGATGAAACAGGGTATGTCCAACCTACGCTGGGGCAACTTATTGAGGTTCGGGGTTTGAATGGGCCCATTGGTTCCATCTACCATCTCAATGCAATCCAAAGCTGGAAAGTTGATACCGAGGGGAGAGTAAGCAATGTCCACTACTACTAAACTCTTTTTACAGGTAACGGCGTGCGGCGCTTTATTCGCATTGAATACGTATGCCGTGAGCGCAGACCCGACGCGGTATGGCTTTGGAGAGCCGGCATCTGCAAATGACCTGCAGGATTTCGTGTCTTCTTTGCCGGATGGACGGGATCTGCCGGCAGGCAGCGGCACGATTTCAAGGGGCAAACAGGTTTACGACGAAAAGTGTGCATCCTGCCATGGACAAAAACTGGAGGGCGGCATAGGGGACCGCCTGATCGGCGGAAGGGGAACGCTGGTGAACAATGATCCCAAGAAAGCGCCGGTCAAGACGGTTGAAAGCTATTGGCCCTATGCAACGACATTGTTTGACTACATCAAGCGTGCCATGCCGTTCTATATGCCAGGGTCATTGACGAATGACGAGGTCTATTCGGTAACCGGGTATATCCTGTCTGAAGCCAATATTCTTAACGGCGATGAGCCAATCACTGCGACAAGTCTGTCAAAAGTCGCCATGCCGAATCGCAACGGGTTTATTCCCGATCACCGGCCAGATCACTTCAAACCGGCAGATAAGCATCCTCGTCTGCGCTAGTCGAGTGCTCAATAGGGTTATCTACTTCTGACTGCCTATCCGCAAAAAATCTGACACTGGGTCATTCTTTGTTTCCATGACGTAAAAAGAGCCGCATCAGCGGCTCTTTTTACGTCAGATGACGATGACAGGGCCCTTACTTCTTCGCCGTCCGCCGCAACCGGTTCAGCAGCCGCCGTGCCAGTTCGCCGAACAGCTCGGTCTGCGTCGGGTGCGGGAAGATCGCCTTCGCCACCTGGGTCAGCGTCATCTCGCCGGCCACCATCATCACGCCGATTCCGATCAGGGTGTCGGTGTGATCGGCGAGGTAGTGCACGCCGATGATGCGGCCCGTGGCCTTGTCGGCCACCAGCTTGATCATGCCCTCGGTCTCGCCGGTGATCATCGCCTTGGCGTCGATGCTCATCGGCATCTTGGCTTCCACCGCGTCGATGCCCTTGGCCTTGGCCTGCGCCACGGACAGACCGACGAAGCCGGCCTGCGGGCGCGAGAAGGTGACGCCGCAGTCCTTGTCCTGGTCGTATTCGCTGCCGTGGCCGAGCAGGTTGTCGGCGGCGACACGGCCTTGCGTGGCCGCGGTGTGGGCGAGCATGTAGCCGCCGATGACGTCGCCGACCGCATAGATGTGCGGCGCACTGGTCTGGCAGCGTGCGTTGACCTTGATTGCTGCACCGTCGAGTTCGACGCCGATTTTGTCCAGATTCAGCTTGCTGGTGTCGGGGCGCTTGCCGGTGGCCATCAGCACGACGTCGCAATCGAACACCGACTCGATGCCTTCCTTGTTGGCGTAGCGCAGCTTCATCGCGCCCGGGGTGCCGCTGACTTCGTTGATGCTGGCGCTGGTGAGTACGGTGACTTCCTTTTCCAGCAAGGCGATCAGTTGCTTGGCAATTTCCTCCTCGGTTTCGGCGAGGATGCGTTCGTTACGTTCCAGCATCAGCACCTCGGTGCCGAAGTCGCGGAATATCTGCGCCATTTCCACGCCGATCACGCCGCCGCCGACGATGCCGAGTTTCTTCGGCGGCGTGGCGAGGTTCCAGATGGTGTCTGAGGTGACGACGCCGCCGGTTGCCAGGTTCTCGCGCGCGCCGGGAATCGGCGGCACGAAGGCGGGGGCGCCAGTAGCGATGACCGCCGCACCGAAGCTGACGGTGTAGGGCTCGCCTTCGACCGGGGTGATCTTCAGCGTGTGGGCGTCGGCGAATTCGCCATAGCCTTCGCGCACGTCGATCTTCATGCCCTTGTCGGCCTTCAGTGCCATGTCGCCGCGGCTGCTCTGTACCCAGCGGCGGTGCTTTTCCACCTGCGCCCAGTTGAGCGTCGGGGCGTTGGTGCCGTCGACACCCATTTCGGCGTCGTGCGCGCGATTGCGAATGACGTCCGCAGCGGCGCGCCAGGCTTTGGACGGGATGCAGCCGCGCCACAGGCATTCGCCGCCGGGGAAGGGTTCGTTGTTGACCATCATGACCTTGATGCCATGATCGGCCAGGTCGCGGGCGCAGTCCTCGCCGCCAGGGCCGCCGCCGACGATGACCACGGGGAAGTCCCAGTTGCCTTCGGGAATTGGCGAGACGGGCGCGCTGACGGTTGCTGCCTGGCCGGTGACGGCTTCAGCGGCGACAGCCGTGCCGCCCGCCATCCAGGCGTCGGGCGCTTCGATGGTCTGCTTCAGGGTCGCAAGATACAGCGCCACGTCGGCGCCGTTCAGCACACGGTGGTCGCCGGTGATGGTGAACGGCGTGCCCTGCGGGCCGTTTGCGGCGATTGCCAGGATCGCGGAGATGCCGGGGGTGGGGATCGCGGTGAAGTGCGACACGCCCAGCATGCCCATGTTGGAAATGGTGAAGGTGGGGTTGGAATACTCGGCCGGGGCCAGCTTGCGCACCCGTGCGCGCTCGACCAGGCCGGTCCAGTCGTTCTGCAGCGCCTCCAGCGGCTTCTTCTCGATGCCGTGCAGGATCGGCACGACCAGGCCGCCGTCGTTTGACATCACCGCCACGCCGAAGTCGTGGTTGCTGCGCTCGACCAGCTTGTCGACTGGCTGGTAGGCCCAGTTCATGCGCGGGAATTTCGCCATCGCCACCGAACAGGCCTTGGCGATCGCCACCGTCACCGAGACCTTCTTGGCCTTGGCGGCGGCGGTCAGCGCGGCGGTATCGATGTTCACCGTGACGTTGAAGGTCGGCAGCGTGAGCGAGGCGGTCATCGCGTGGGAGACCGCCTTTTCCATCGAGGTCATCGCGCGGCCCTGGCCCGGTACGTCGACCTGCGGCAGTGAATGCGCGACTTCCTGCATCGAGGGACGAGCACGCGCCACGTCGGCAGCCACGATCACGCCGGACGGCCCGGTGCCGGCCAGACCGGTGAGATTGACGCCCAGCTGCGCGGCGACCTTGCGTGCATAGGGACTGGCCTGGCGGCCAGCGGGGCGCGCCACCGGCGGCACGTTGCCAGCCGCGGAGATATGCGCGGGCGCGGCCTTGGGCGTAGGAATGTGCGCCGGCTTGTCGGCGGCCGGCGGTGCCACCTTGTGGGTGTTCTTGACCTTGTGGTCGGCGCTGATGGTGACACCGGTATCGTTGGCCTTGGCGACGTCGTCGACGATGAAGGCCATCGGATGGCCGACTTCGACCACGCTGCCGACGTCGGCGATCGGGCCGGAGAGGAAGCCTTCCTGGAACACCTCGACGTCCATGATGGCCTTGTCGGTTTCCACTGTGGCGACGATGTCACCGCGCTTGATGACGTCGCCCGGCTGTTTTTCCCAGGTGACGACCACGCCCTCGATCATGGTGTCCGAGAGTTGCGGCATCACGATCGGCGTGCCGGCATGGTGCGGGATCATCTCGGTCTGAGCCTGTTCTTCCACCACTTCGCCGGCGGCAATCGCCACGTCGCCCGCGGTGTCGGTGATGTAGCCGAGTGCGGCGCCGACGGCGATGGTCGCGCCGACGTCAGCCAGCGGACCGGCCAGGTAGCCGGCCTTGAACACTTCGACGTCCATGATGGCCTTGTCGGTTTCCACCGTGGCGACGATGTCGCCGCGTTCGACCTTGTCGCCCGGCTGTTTTTCCCAGGTGACGACCACGCCCTCGGTCATGGTGTCCGAGAGCTGCGGCATCGTGATGGCGTAATGTTGGGACATATGTATTTCCGTGATGGGTTAGGGGTGAGCGGCGAGGCGGGCAGGGCGCAACTGCACCTTACCTCTCACTTCTCACGCCTTGCCAAAGAGCTTCAGTACCGCCTTGACCACGTCTTCATGATCCGGGATCGCCGCTTTTTCCAGCGTGTGGTTGTAAGGCTGCGGTACCAGCGCCGAATGCACGCGCACCGGCGCGGCATCCAGTTCGAAGAAGCATTCCTCGTTGATGATGGCAATGACTTCGGAGCCGACGCCGACCGGCGCTTCGTCTTCTTCGGCGATGACGGCGCGGTGGGTCTTGCTGACCGATGTCTTGATGCCTGCGCGATCTAGCGGCGACAACGAATAGAGGTCGACGACCTCGGCCGAGATGCCGTATTGCTTGTCGAGGATCTCGGCCGCCTTGAGGCACCAGTGCACCGAAATGTTATAGCCGAACAGCGTCACGTCGGTACCCGAGCGCGCGATTTCGGAGCCTTCCAGCGGATGGAAGTATTCGCCGTCCGGCACTTCGCCCTTCATGTTGTACATCAGTTCGTGTTCGTTGATGAACACCGGATCGTCGCAGCGGATCGCCGACTTCAGCAGACCGTAGGCCTGCTTGGGGTTGGACGGCGTCACCACGCGCAGGCCGGCGATACCCATGAACACCTTCTCCATGCGCGCCGAATGCTGGGCGCCGAGCTGGTGCGCGGCGCCGCCGGCGGAGCGGAACACGCACGGCGCGGTCAGCTGGCCACCCGACATGTAGCGGACCTTGGCGGCGGAGTTGAACATCTGGTCCATCGCCAGCCAGGCGAAGTTGACCGACATGATTTCGATGACGGGACGCACGCCGAGGAAGGAAGCGCCGATGCCGAGACCGGTGAAGCCGCCTTCGGAGATGGGGGTGTCCATCACGCGCAGCGGGCCGTATTTTTCGTACAGGCCCTTGGTTGCCTTGTAGGTGCCGCCGGCCACGCCGATGTCCTCACCCATGCAGATGACGAGCGGGTCGCGCGCCATTTCTTCGTCGTGGGCGCGCTGGATCGCTTCCCAGTACATGATGTTTGCCATGCTGTCTTTTCCTTAAAACCTTAAGCGGCCTTGCCCGTGAGCCACGGGAGCTGGGTTGCGCGATCGGCAAAAACGTATTTCTCGAGATCCTCGACGCGCGGTTCGGGCGATTCCTCGGCGAACTTGATCACTTCGTTCTCGATGTAGGCGTCGGTTTCCTTTTCCAGTGCCTCGAAGTCGGCCATGGTCATGGCACCGTCCTTGATCAGGCGGTCGCGCAGGATGAAGATGGGATCGCGCTGCTTCCACAGTTCTTCCTCTTCGCGCGAGCGGTAGCCGCGCGAATCGGACATCGAATGGCCGCGATAGCGGTAGGTCATCAGTTCGAGGAAGTAGGGACCGTTGCCCGAGCGCACATGGTCGACCGCCTTGCGGGCGGCTTCGTAAACGATTTCGATATCCTGGCCATCGCATTCGTCGGCCGGGATGTTGTAGGCGGCGACGCGCTTGTGTTGGTGCACCACGGCGGTGGAGCGTTCGATCGAGGTGCCGATGCCGTAGAGGTTGTTTTCGCAGACGAACAGCACCGGCAGCTTCCACAGTGCCGCCATGTTCAGCGTTTCGTGGAATACGCCCTGGTTGTTGGCGGCGTCGCCGAGGAAGCAGATGGCGATCTCGTCGCCCCCCTTGAGCTGGATCGCCTTGGCGATGCCGGCGGCGAGCGGAAAGGGGCCGCCCACCAGCGCGTAGCCACCCATGAAGCGCTTGTCGCCGTCGAAGATGTGCATCGAACCGCCGCGTCCTTTGGAGGAGCCGGTTTCCTTGCCGTACAGTTCGGCCATCACGGCCTTCGGATCGGCGCCGCACTTGATCGCGTGAACGTGGTCGCGGTAGCCGGTGATGACATAGTCATGGCCGGGGCGTGCGGCTTCCATCACGCCGTTGCAGCAGGCTTCCTGGCCGGGGTAGAGGTGGAGGAAGCCGCCGATCTTGCGTTCGATATAGGCCTGATAGCAGCGCTCTTCAAAACGGCGGTGCAACACCATTTCGCGCAGCACGCGTTTCTTGTCTTCAATCTTCATTCGGTTACCCTTGGTGGATGGGCTCGGAAAAAGCGCCGGAAAAATTCAAACGCGCAATTATCCGGTAAACCCCGCCAACCATCAAGAAAAACGCCACCCCCAAGGAACCCACATGCTGCCTAAACTCGCTGAAAACAAACAGGAAATCACGGCCAAATCGCTGGAGGGAGCAGGCCATGCACTCGTGCTGCTGCCGGTGTCGAAAACCCTGCCCGACGTGCCGGGCAGCGCCGAACTCAAGGCTGTGATGAAGCGGCGCGACCTCAAGGTCGACGCGCTGGCCAAGTCGCCGGTGGCGGTGCAACTGGCCGGCGGTACGCTTGCGGTGTTCGCCATGCTCAAGGCCGATGCCAGCACCTTCGAAACCCATGAACAGGTGCGCAAGGCGCTTGCGCACCTGATGGCCGAGCATCCCAAGTCATTGACGCTGGCCGTGTTCGGTGAGGATGCATTCAAGGCCCGTGCTGCCGAGGCGGCGGTGTATACCGCGCTGGTCAACGCTGTGCCGCTGCCGTCGCGCAAATCCAAAACCGACACGGTGCTCAAGAGCATGCAGTTGTTCGGCTACACGTCGTCCAGCGGCTTTGCCCGCGCGCAGGCCTTGGCCGAAGGCAATCTCCTGACCCGCAGCCTCACCGTGCAGGGGCCGGACGAACTCACGCCCGGCGTCTACCGCAAACGGATCAAGGCGCTGGCCAAGCAGTACGGCTGGACCGTCGAGGAATACAGCTTCGACAAACTGAAGAAGATGGGCGCGGGTGCCTTCTGCGCGGTGGCACAGGGGTCGCCAGCCAGGGACGCGGCGATCGTGCGCATCAGTTACAAGGGCAAGTCTGTCAAAGACAAGCCGGTTGCGTTCGTCGGCAAGGGCATCTGCTTCGACACCGGCGGCCACAACCTCAAGCCTGCCAAATACATGCAGGGCATGCACGAGGACATGAACGGTTCGGCGGTGGTGCTTGGCATCCTCGCCACGGCGTCGAGGCTGAAACTGCCGGTCGCGATGGACGGCTGGGTCGCGCTCGCCGAGAACCACATCAGCCCGCAGGCCTACCGGCAGAATGAAGTGGTCACGGCACTGAACGGCACCACCATCGAAGTCGTCCATACCGACGCCGAAGGCCGCATGGTGCTGGCCGATACGCTGACGCTGGCGGCCAAGGCCAAACCCGTGCTCATCGCCGACTTCGCTACGCTCACCGGCTCCATGCATTACGCGCTCGGCAGCCGCATGTCCGGCGTGTTCGCTACCTCCAGCGCGCTGGCGCACTCGGCTTCGCGCGCGGCGACGGTGAGCGGCGAACGCATCGTCGTTTTTCCCTATCCCGAGGATTACGACAGCAGCCTCGATTCGACGGTGGCCGACGTCAAGCAGTGCAGCATGGAAGGTGAGGCCGATCACATCCTCGCCACCCGCTTCCTGTCGCGCTTCGTCGGCGACACGCCGTGGCTGCACATGGACCTGTCCGGCCATAACTGCAAGGGCGGGCTGGGCGCGGTGATGAGCGACGCCAACGGCTTCGGCGTGGCGTGGGGACTGGCATTGCTGGAAGGGCTTCAGGCGTAAGAAAACCCCCACTCGAGCGGTGACCATGACGCCGTATCCAGGCAGCGTTGCCATCGAGCCTCTCTACGTCGACGACACCCTGCTGGTATTCGACAAGCCCAGCGGCCTGCTGGCCGTGCCGGGACGCGGCGCCGACAAGCAGGATTGCCTGAGTGCGCGGGTGCAGGCCCGCTATCCCGATGCGGTGATCGTGCACCGGCTCGACATGGCCACGTCCGGCTTGATGGTGATGGCGCGCGGCGCGGTGGCGCAGCGCGCACTGAGCAAGGCCTTCGCGGCACGCGAGGTGTCGAAGCGCTACGTCGCAATCGTGGCCGGCAGACTGGACGCTGCGCCGGGCGGTTGGGGCACGATCGACCTGCCCATCATTGTCGACTGGGCCCGGCGGCCGCTGCGGATAATCGATCATATTCATGGCAAGCCCAGTCTCACCCGCTGGCGTGTACTGGAGATCGACGAAACCGGCGCGCACACGCGCGTCGAACTCGAACCGATCACTGGACGCTCGCATCAGTTACGCGTCCATCTGCGCGAGTTGGGTCATCCCATCCTGGGCGATACCCTGTATGCGCCGCCGGATGTGCAGGCCCAGGCTGGGCGTCTGCTCTTGCATGCCTGTGCCCTGCGCTTCGCCCATCCGCTGACCGGTGAAGCGCTCGAATTTGAGCGTCCCGCACCGTTCTGACAGGCATCGATCTCATCGGGCCTTGCCCATTCCAGTGCGGCACACTGCCGTCAAACGCGGTCACACCGTTGTCATGCGGAGCAAGTACATTCCCCATCCTTTCCGCTCCGCGCCCGGAATTCGACAGTTCAGGAGATCCGTAGCTCGTTCAATACATAGGTAGGAAATGTCGCTCGCAAACATGAAAATTGGCGCCAGAATGGGCGCCGGATTTGGTCTGGTTCTGGTCTTGGTGCTGCTGATCGCAGTGTCCGGCCTGATTCGGATGTCGCAGATCCAAAGCCATCTTGGTCAGGTAACAGGTGATCACATGGTCAAGATCAAACTGGTCGGCACCATGCGCGATGCGCTGCAAACCACTGCCATCTCGGTCCGCAATCTTGTCCTGCTGACGGACGACAACGCCATGGAAGCCGAAGCGAAGCGTGTCCAGGCGCAGCGGATGCTGTATGCCGAGGCAAGCAGGAAGCTGGCCGCCATGGTGACGGGCGACGAGGAAAAGTCGCGGCTCGCCAGGATCGCGGCGGCGCGCGCAAAGACCGATCCTCTGCTCGACAAGGCAATGGGGTTTGCGCTCGGCAACCCCATTGCGGCGACCCAGGTGCTGGTCGATGAAGTCCGCCCGGCACAGGATCAATGGATCAAGGCCCTGGAAGACATGGCCCGGCTCCAGGAAAAGGGAAGCGCCCAGGCCGTGGCAGACGCGGAGGCGGTCTATGCCAGTGCACGTGTGTTCATGCTTTTCATGATGGTCTTGTCGCTGCTGCTCGGCAGTCTGGCCGCCTGGCTGATCACGCGGTCCATCACGGTTCCGATCAAGCATGCAGTGAAGCTTGCCCAGACTGTTTCAACTGGCGACCTGACGCAGCGTATCGACGTTCACTCCACGGATGAAGTTGGCCAGCTGATGCAGGCGCTCAAGGACATGAACGCCAGCCTGGTGACCATCGTTGGCCAGGTACGGACCGGCACCGAGACCATTGCCGTTGCCTCGCGGGAGATTGCTTCTGGCAACGCCGACCTGTCGTCGCGGACCGAATCGCAGGCCTCGAGCCTGGAAGAGACGGCCTCCTCGATGGAAGAGCTGACCAGCACCGTCAAGCAGAANGCCGAGAACGCCCGTCAGGCCAACCANCTGGTTGTTTCCACNGCCGACGTTGCCGCCAAGGGCGGCCAGGTCGTCGGCCAGGTCGTCGACACCATGGCCTCCATCAAGGACAGCTCGCGGAAGATTGCCGACATCATTGGCGTCATCGACGGCAT
>NZ_KB891329.1 GCF_000373385.1 Thiobacillus thioparus DSM 505
CCAAGATCGCAAGATCGACGGCACCCAGACAATCCGAATGCGGGGTCAAGACCCAAACCTTGATCCCCCCCCCTTTGTCTGACGACCATAGCAGAGTGGAACCACCCCTTCCCATCCCGAACAGGACGGTGAAACGCTCCCGCGCCAATGATAGTAGGCACCTCGCCTGTGAAAGTAGGTCATCGTCAGACTCCTTATCCGTATCCCTCAGCCGAGGGATACAACAAAACCCCCTCAACTCTTGAGGGGGTTTTTTATTGCACGGAAATCCGTTTCATGTGCGGACGTCACAATTATTTATTTATTAAAATCAATAAATTAGACTGAATCTACAACTTTAGTTGTATAGCACATCCTCATTGTTGAAGGTAAGTTTGCCGCGTGGGAATAGGCCCACGGTTAAAAACTTCAGGAGGATGTATGAACAAGCTTGCTATGGTTGCATTGGTTCTGGGTGGTCTGATGGGACTTCCCGCTTATGCGGCAGTGAATATCAATACTGCTACCCAGTCGGAGCTTGAGGCGGTCAAGGGGCTGGGGCCGGCCAAGGCGAAGGCAATCATCACGTATCGCGAAGCGCATGGCAGTTTCAAGAGCCTGGACGAGCTGGATAATGTCAAAGGTTTTGGCAGTAGCAGCGTCGAGAAACTGAAGGGGGAGCTGTCGGTCGGGCCGGAAAAAGCCAAGAAATAGCCGCGCTACTTTAGACCGGAGCCGTTTTGGCTTCGATGTGTTGCTGGCGTATTCCGTAGTCTGTTAGGGCTGCGGAATACGCGACGGAATTGATCCGCAAGGGGACGGACAGGCACGATCCCCCATTCATGAGGTAATCCGGGAGGTGGATTTGCTCCCGGCCATCAGTCTCGATGCCTTCCACCGGTATAATCCCTTCCTTTCTTGGTGGTTTGTCATTCCATGTCTACCCTTGCAGTCATTCTGGTCGCAACTGCCGCGGGCAGCGTGCTGAGTTTGTTGCTGGCTGCACTACTGGCCTTTTCTGCACGGCCCAGTTGGGTGCCTGTGCTGGTGAGCTATGCCATTGGCGCCTTGCTGGGAGCCTCCTTGCTGGAAGTCCTGCCGGAAGCGATTGAAATGGGCGGAGACGTCAAGACGGTTGCCAATGCCGTACTGGGCGGCATCCTGTTGTTCTTCCTGCTGGAAAAGCTGGTGTTATGGCGCCATTGCCACGACGAGATATGCGAAGCCCACAGCAGCCATGATCATGGCCATGATCATGGGCGATCGGGCATGATGATCACGGTAGGCGATACCTTCCATAATTTTGTCGACGGTATCATCATTGCCGGCGCCTTCCTAGTCGATTTCCGCTTGGGTGCAATCACGGCGCTGGCCATCATCGCGCATGAAATCCCGCAGGAAATCGGCGATTTTCTGATCCTTTTGCATTCAGGTTATACCCGCACACAGGCGTTGGCGCTCAATTTCCTGACCGGTGTGGCAACCATGGTGGGTGCGTTGGTGGGGTATTACGCCCTGTCGATGCTGCAGGGATGGATGCCGGTGCTGCTCGGGTTGGCAGGGGCCAGCATGTTGTATGTGGCCTTGTCGGATCTGATTCCCGGTTTGCACAAGCGTGCGGAAATCGGTGCAACCCTGCAGCAGCTCACGCTAATCGGATTGGGTGTCGCGACCGTCGCTCTGGCGGGCTACTTTATCGGCGAGGGCCATTGAACGCCGGCGTCGCCGTGGCCCATCCGCGACATAGATGAACAAGGCCAGCGGCAGTATGCCCAGGAAAAACAGGACGGCCAAGGCCTTGCCGATACTGCTGGCGGTGATCGCCATCATCAGTATCACATAGGCCCAGCCAATCGCTACGATATACATCTTATTGCTCCATCAGGACTGAACGTCATGGTAACCAAAGCCAAACCCGCCCGCACGCCGACTGTCGGATTCGTTTCCCTCGGATGTCCGAAGGCGACGGTCGATTCCGAGCGGATTCTTACCCAGCTGCGCGCCGAGGGCTACGGCATTGTAGGGAGCTATGACGACGCCGACGTGGTCGTGGTCAATACCTGCGGCTTTATCGACGCAGCGGTACAGGAATCGCTCGAGGCGATCGGCGAGGCGCTGGCGGAAAACGGCAAGGTCATTGTCACCGGCTGCCTCGGTGCCAAGAGTGATGTGATACGTGAAGCGCATCCCAAGGTGCTGGCAGTGTCCGGCCCTCATGCGCTGGACGAGGTGATGGAAGCAGTGCATACCGCGCTGCCCAAACCACATGATCCGTTCGAGGATCTGATTCCGCCGGGCGGCATCAAGCTGACGCCGCGCCATTATGCCTACCTGAAGATTTCCGAGGGCTGCAACCACCGTTGTACCTTCTGCATCATTCCGTCGATGCGCGGCGATCTGGTGAGCCGCCCGATCGGCGACGTGATGCACGAGGCGGAAGCCTTGGTCAAGGCAGGGGTGCAGGAGTTGCTGGTGGTGTCGCAGGACACCAGCGCCTATGGGGTCGACGTGAAGTATCGCCCCGGGTTCTGGGATGGCCGCCCACTGAAAACACGCATGACCGAACTCGCCGCTGGGCTTGGCAGCCTCGGTGCCTGGGTGCGCCTGCATTACGTCTACCCCTACCCCAGCGTGGATGACGTGATTCCGCTGATGGCCGACGGCATCATCCTGCCTTATCTCGATATCCCGTTTCAGCATGCCAGTCCGCGCATACTGAAATTGATGAAGCGGCCCGGCGCGGTCGAGAAGACGCTGGACCGCATCCAGTCATGGCGCGCTGCCGTGCCCGATCTCACGCTGCGCTCGACGTTCATTGTCGGCTTTCCCGGCGAGACGGAGGCCGAGTTCGAGGAATTACTGGCTTTTCTCAAGGAGGCGCAGCTCGACCGCGTCGGCTGTTTCAAGTATTCGCCGGTGGAAGGGGCTGCGGCGAACGCGCTGCCCGACGCTGTTCCGGAGGCGCTCAAAGAGGAGCGCCTGGAGCGCTTCATGGACGTGCAGGCAGACATATCGGCGGCACGGCTCGATGCCAAGATAGGACGCGAGATCGAGGTGATCGTCGACGAGCAGGATGACGTTGGCACGCTTGCGCGTAGCCATGCCGACGCGCCGGAAATCGACGGGGTGGTATATCTCGAAGGTGTGTTCGATCTGAAGCCTGGGACACGCCTCAAGGTACGCGTAGAGGAAGCCGACGAACACGATCTGTGGGCGACGCCGATCTGACGTGACGGCCACAGCGGCGCGGGGCCTTTAGATTCAGGCGAGCATCGAGATCAGATCCCGGGGGCGACACCAGAATTTCCACGCATCGCTGGCCTGAAGCCGCAGCATCTTTCCGTTGACCGGATCATTCAGGCTCAGCCCCTGCGGACCACTCCTGTGCAGTGCACCCCGCAACGGAACGAACCAGTCGAGTTCCAGGCCGCGCAAGGCCTCACGCCAGCCATAGGCATCGCCGTACTGCCCCGCGTGCGTCAAATTGTCCAGCAGCATCACGCCTCCACTTTCGAGCAGGGAGATGTCCATCTGCTCAGGAAGAGGCTGTACGCGCATGGCGCAGAACGCGCCGAGTGCACGTGCATCGGCGTTCCGGGCATACAGCGGAGCGGTCGGGGTGGGAGGGGCAGGCAGACATCCGCCCCCCCACAGCCACAGTGCATTGATCGGCAACTCGCCGCGCGCCTCGCGTGCCAGATTGACCGGATGGTCGTGCAGCAGCATTTGCACTTCGTTCAACCACGCGCGGAATTGCATGGCATCGTCGCCATGCGGCAGCAAGGGATCGATATCGCAGCCAACTGCGACGGACCGTGCGCAAGTGGTCAGGCGTGGCACACGGTCGAGCCGCAGATACCAGCGTGTGGGGTGACATGCTATCGGGCTTGGATCTGCGCCAAAATGCTGACCGATTGTGGCGGTCAACGCATCGGCCTCAGGTTGCGTCAGTTCCAACGTATCGTTGTCGGCCAGGACGATGCGGTCGCGCATGACCCGAAGGTGTACCGGATCGGCACGCAGCCAGTAGGCCTCGCCGGCCGTGCCGCCATCCGCCTCAAGGCTGATCGGTGCAACTGGCCAGTCCTGCTGGCGGGTGATACCCAGCGTCTCGCACAGGGCGGCTTCCGCGCCCCCGGCCGGGCTGGGCTGGCAATGGCCACGCGCCAGCAGGGCCTGCAATGCAGGCAGATACAGATCCTGCGCCGCGGCTTCCAGCAGCCGGGCAGAGGGGAAGAGATGGGGGATGAGGAACAGCATGCGTCGAGTGTAGCAAAGCAGACTCCCGAGAAGATGTTGTCCCGCACGCACATCGCCGAGCGGGGCAATCTCTTTGAGCGCAATTCAACGCGACCTTTGCGGCCGCCTTGAGTTCGGGCCGAGATCGACACATCTCCATGAAATCAATGATGAGTTCGGCAATCTCCCTTAAGCGTCGGCCCATATATGAGGTTGCCGATTCCTCGGTGTGAAATCTTAAATGCGGGCCCCACCCTCCCCGGCTGTACTGATTTAAATGGATTTTCGGCTTATTTAGTGGGCATTTCAGCTGTGTCGTCCATCACAGACAAAAAACTCCGTGTCTTTACAGTGGGTTACTTATATGCCGGAAATTTATGTCGTCATGAAGCGACGCTGTGAGCCTCGCTAGCAGGGTGTGCTTTCCCCAACCATATGAAAAATAAAGACTTATTGTTTTGGCACGGCATCTGCTAAAGAGGGAGGGTCGCATGTCGAAAGCAGCACGCTAAAACTCCAATGCACAACATGATGAAAGAAGCCGAACAGGTGCGTATCAAGCTGACGCGCTTGGCCGGTGCCCTCCAACTCGGATTCGCTACGATCAGCCAGCTCGCGGCCGATCGCGCCGCCTGTGCCCATAACGCGGTGTGCGTGCATCGCCCTTTCAAGTCCGCCAACAGTATCAACAGTGATGGATGGCGGCACGATCCGGATCACGACGCGCGCCGTGAAACATATGAACCAAGGAGGGGTGAGTTCGAAGTGCAACTGGACGGCCCTGTAAGCCGAACGAAAAAGCAGAGTCCTCGGGTGCGTGCTGAAGAATCTCCCTCAGGGTATTCCATTGCTACCCGGGTCACGACCTGCATGTATTCATGCAGGCGAGATCCAGCACCAACGATATAAAAGCGCCCAATGTTTGGTTGCTACGAACATCCGGCTCTAAGCCTGGCCAGGCGGCTGATGAATCCCCTGATAATTTTCTTTTCTCTGATCATGGTAGTTGTATTGGAGGAACAGAAATTCGATGGCTTGTATTTGCTGTTGGGCAGCTTCGCCTTCCTGATCACTTCTCAGGTTTTCGATAATTTCGAATTTTTTGAGCCTGCGGTTTCCGACCCGGATGCTCAACGTAAACATGCATTCAGCTTGCTGATCGCTTGGCTGATCGTGCTGCTTCTACTGGGGATGGTCGGCGTACTCAGCGGCATGCTGGGTGCGTACAACACGCAGGTCTTGGTGTGGTGGAGTCTGATAACCCCCTTATTGTTGTTGTTCGGACATTCGGTTGTGCGCGGCTATCTCGAGTTTTTGCGTAGGCGTGGAAACATCCGACGTTCGGTCATCGTGGGCGCCAACGAGCTTGGTTACAAGCTGGCTCAACGGATACATCACCAGCGCAGTCTGATGATCCGGGTGGAGGCGTTCTTCGATGATCGTTGCGGTGATCGGTGCGAAACAGAACTGAAGAACGTGGTGTGCGGCGGCATAGACGATGTGACTGCTTATGTGGCGCGGCATGAAATCGACTTGGTCTACATTACGTTCCCGTTATTCAGGCATCCGCGTGTGGTCGATTTGGTCAACGCCCTTCGGGACACTACGGCGTCGATTTATTTTGTCCCGGATGTATTTGTATTCGATCTGGTTCAGGCGCGTCTGGATAACGTAAACGGAATTCCTGTGATTTCGGTGTTCGAAACGCCGCTGACGGGTATCAATGCAGTCAACAAACGTATTTTCGACATAACCGCAGCCAGTCTTATTCTGATGGCGATCACGCCGTTGTTGCTGCTCATCGCGCTGTCGGTGAAGCTTACATCCAAGGGTCCGGTCATTTTCAAACAACGTCGCTATGGCATGGACGGCGATGAGATTCAAGTTTACAAATTCCGCTCGATGAGCGTTTGCGAAGATAGCCAGACTGTCACTCAGGCTACAAAAAATGATGCGCGAGTGACCAGGGTCGGTGCCATTTTACGCCGAACGTCGCTCGACGAACTTCCGCAGTTCTTCAACGTATTGCAGGGAACGATGAGTATCGTCGGGCCACGCCCCCATGCGGTTGCTCACAATGAACACTACCGAAAGCTCATCCATGGATACATGTGGCGCCACAAGGTCAAGCCGGGCATTACCGGGTGGGCGCAAATCCATGGCTACCGAGGCGAAACCGACACGATCGACAAGATGGAAGGCCGCGTGATTTACGACATCGCGTATTTGAAGAGATGGTCGCTGAGGATGGATATAGCCATTATTTTAAAGACCTTGAAACTGGTCATCAAAGACTCTCGGGCTTATTAACGCGAGGCTATTGCTTACCTAATCGAAGCCCAAATCCTTGAGCTCGAATTTCGGGAATTCGCTATGCACATGAAAATACATCGCACTATTAGAGTCGTAGTTTGGTCGACAGCGATCCTCGCGGGGCCATCGCTGGTCGATGCGCTTGCATCCGAGATCCGGATGACTGAGTTGGGCGGAAAGTATGAAGCCTCGACTGCCGTAGCCATCTACCGCATGTCTGCAAACGCGCCCGATACGCGCTATGTCGCCCATGGTAGGGCGATGTCACCTCACGTATCTGAAGTGAATGGCTGGGCGCTCGTTTCGACGCTCCTGGGTTTGATAAACATGCGGCTATGGTACGCAGGCAAGAAACGCTTGCCGACGCTCAATTAAGGAATCCCATTCAATGCGAGTGGATTCGGATTCCATGATGAGCAATCTCCTAACCAGAGTAGGAAATACTGGATGCGGATGGAAGTGCGCCGTGCCGTTCGATGTCGCGCCGGGCGCGCGGGAGCACGAGCAAGCGTTCGATCTGGTACAGGCCGCACTACGTCGTGAAAAACTCTTGACCTACATCTTGTCCTCGCAACAACTGACGGCCACTGAAATAGGCATTTTCCTGGCGATGCTGGGCATGGTCGCGGGCCCCGCATGGGCAGCAGACACAACCGATCAGCGGCCAGACGAGACGTTCACGCCTTATGTGCGTGCGCTCTATGGCTACGACAGCAATCTGTTCCGTTTGCAAAATGATCAGGAAGCTCGCGCTGTACTGCGAACATCCAACACGGCCGAATCCTATCTGACGCTGGGAGCCGGCATGGATGCGAATTTAAAAATGAGCCGCCAGGCAATCCAGGCACACGTCGAACTCAATCAGACACGATTCAATACCTACGGCCAGCTCGATAATGATGGCCACGATGCCTACCTGAAATGGGATTGGCGGATCGGAAGCCGAGCAACGGGTGATATCAGCGCGGCGGACACGCTTACGCAGGCAAGCTATACCAATGTCAAGCAACCAGTCAAAAACCAGATACGAACACGTCGGGGGGGGGTAAATAGCGCAATCCAGCTGACCCATCCATGGCAAGTACAGTTCGGCATGGAAAGTGTGCGTACAAGCAACGATGCGGCAGCGCAGCTGCCGCAGGACGCGACGGTGGATACCTTTAATGCCGGCCTGCAGTATCGGACCGATAAGGGTTCGACCGTGGCCTGGGTCAGCCGCCGCAGTGAGGGGCGTTATCCCAACCTGCAGTTGATTGGTTTGGTGCGTGTCGACAATGATTATCAGCAGTGGGACAACGGCGTAGCCGCCGTATGGAAGCTGAGCGAGAAAACATCGATGACCGGCAAGCTGAATTTCACACAGCGCGGTTATACCGACGTTCCTCAACGCGACTTTTCCGGATTGACGGGACTATCGTCACTGGACTGGAGCGCCACCGACAAAACGACTTTGAACGCGTCGATCTATCGCAATATTGGTGCGATAGAGAACACTGCGATTGAGAACACGACGGCAAGTTACGCCCTGAATCAAGGCGTTGCTGTGGGCGCGGACTGGAAGCCTACCGCGAAGTTGACTTTCAATACGCGTCTCAGCCACGACCACATCGAGTACACCGGCGACCCAGGATTTGTCCTGTCAACGCAAGCGGTTCGAGAAGACCGACTCACGATGGCGCAGGTGGGATTGCAATACACCGTACTGCGCAATACGCAGCTTGGATTGATGCTGCGGCGCGGCGTACGTCATTCCAACGAGGCGCTCGAAAGTTACCGCTACGGCAGCGCCCTGATCAACTTGAGCAGTCAGTTCTGATGAGTATCTCCGGAATCGAGGCTGGAAAGCCTATGTGCCTATGCGACGTGATTTTTAAATTCCAGGCAAAGGTTTTGATGAGAACGATCTTGCATATGGGGCTTTTGTTGTGGGCCGCTTTCCCCTTGCCGGCTACGGCGATGGATTACCAGTTGGGGAACGGTGACATTGTTCACATCACAGTGTATGACCATCCGGAATTGCTGACGGATACGCGCGTGGATGAGCAAGGCAGGATCAGCTTTCCGTTGATAGGGGGCGTATCGGTAGCGGGGAAAACCGCCGCGGCCGCGCAGAATCTCATTGCTGATGCCTTGGAAAAAGGCGATTTCATCAAAAAACCGCAAGTTAATCTAATCGTCACGGAATACCGGAGCAAGCAGGTCTCGGTGCTGGGGCAGGTCAACAAGCCTGGAAAATATCCTCTCGATAGCGCGAGCACGGTATCCGATCTGCTCGCGCTGGCCGGCGGCGCAACGTTAGATAGCGCCGACGAGATCATCCTGATCCGTAATCAGGATGGCAAGTCGCAGCAATTCAAGATCGACACCAAGTCTTTGTTTCAGGACGGGCGAGTCGACCTGAACCATCAGGTCAAGGGCGGTGACGTTATTTTTGTTCCTCGCGCCGCTGTTTTTTACATCTACGGCGAGGTACAAAAACCGGGCGCTTATCGGCTCGCGGGAAATCTGAATGTGATGCAGGCCCTGTCGCTGGGTGGGGGAATCACGCCGCGCGGCACGCAGCGAGGCATTCAGATTCGTAGACAGGGCGCGGATGGGCAACCAGTCAAGATTCAAGCCGCGTTGACCGACCCGGTGCGGGAGAACGATGTGGTGTATGTCAAAGAAAGCCTTTTTTAATCGTGATTTCAACGGGAGGCCAATGGATATCCTGCAATTTCTGTTGATACTCAAAGCGCACAAGAAGCTGATGCTCGTGACGTTGACGCTCAGCGTTGCGCTGGTCGGCGTCGTCAGCCTGGTGTTCCCCAAGACATACAGCGCGACGGCTTCGCTGGTGGTAAACGTGAATGGCGCCGACCCGGTCACCGGGCAAGTGATGCAAAGCCAACTCGTCTCCCGTTATCTGACTACGCAGGCAGACGTCATCGGCAGCCACAACGTGGCATTGAAAGTAGTCGACAATCTGAAACTCATACAGGACGCAACGTACCGTGAAGCATTCCAGCGCAAGGCCGGTACCGTAGCATCCTTTCGCGACTGGTTGGCCGATCAGCTGCTGCGGAATCTGGATGTCAAACCATCAAATGAGAGCAACGTTTTCTACGTTACTTTCAAGGCCGACGATCCGCAACGCGCTGCGCAGTTGGCGAATTCCTTTGTACAAGCCTATATCCAGACCAATCTGGAGCTCAAGACGCAACCCGCGAGTCAGACGGCAGCTTGGTATAACACCCAATTGGGCGCGCTACGCAGCAATCTGGAAAAGAGTCAGGCCAAGTTGTCCCGTTATCGGCAAAACAACGAGATCGTCTCGTTAGACGAGAAGCTCGATGTCGAATCCACGCGCCTTGCCGAGCTTTCCAGCCAGCTGGTTGCCGCGCAGGGGCAAACCTACAACAGCCTATCGATCCAGAATCATGCCGGCAATGCGTCCGCTGGCGTCGTTAACAACCCGGTGATCCAGGAGCTCAAGGAAGAACTGGCAAAAAGCGAGACCAAACTCAGCCAACAGTCCGAACGCGTTGGCAAGAATCATCCGGATTACCAACTTGCCAAGGCAGAAGTTGACAGCTTGCGCAACAAGCTCGCAAGCGAGGTCCATACCGTACGGCAGAGCATCGATAACGATCTGAGCGTGTCGCGCCAACGCGAAAGTGCATTGCATGCGGCGCTGACTGCGCAAAAAGCGAAGGTATTGGAACTCAATGCAGAGCGCGACGTCGGGACGGTTCTGGCCGGAGAAGTCGAGAGTGCGCAGCGTATCTACGATCAGGCGCTCGAACGCTTCAACCAGACACGGATGGAAAGCCACTCGGATCAAACCGCCGTATCCGTATTGAGTGCTGCCGTCGTTCCGTTGTCGCCATCAACGCCGAATCTGCCTCTGAATACGGCGTTGTCGGTGATCCTTGGCACGCTGCTCGGCATCGGTCTTGCCCTGATCAAGGAAATGTCGAATCCGCGCGTGCGCTCTGGACGCGACGCGTTAACGGTATTAGGCGTGCCGGTGTTAGGCGTTATGGCCGCTGACAATAAAGCGTTGCCGCCGTTGCGGCGCAGATTCGGCTTGCCCGCGCCCCGGCCTGTGTGACTTTGGGTAGCAACAAGGAGTCCGGTATGTCCTATTCCCCGAAAGTTGCGAAACTCATGAGCGATTTATCGCCTGTGAATGAAGAACCCAAGAAGGTGGGCCGCTTGTTGCAAGAGGCCGGAAAGCTGACTGTCGCGGATGCAGGCCGCGTGTTGCACGCGCAAAAAACGGAGAATCTGCGGTTCGGTGAAATCGCTCTCAAGCTCGGGTTGATTAACGAAATCGACCTTCAACAGGCGCTTTCGCAACAGTTTTCCATTCCCGGCTTCGCGCCTGACGACGCACATTTCAGTGCCGACTTGGTTGCCGCTTATCAGCCTGTAGGTAGGCAGATAGAGCAATTGCGTGCTTTGCGCGGTCAGCTGATGCTACGTTGGTTTTCGAACGGGCATAAGGCTTTGGTTATTGCGGGAATCGATGCCGGCGATGGGGCGAGCTATCTGGCCGCCAATCTGGCTGTCGTGTTTTCCCAACTCGGCGTACGGACTTTGTTGATCGACGCGGATCTGCGCAGGCCGCGTCAGCATGTCCTGTTTAATCTCGGTGATCGCCCTGGGCTATCCGATTTTCTGGCGGGGCGCAACGACTCCGCCGTAACGGCTCGCATTCCCGCTTTCCCTCAGCTTACCGTACTGACCGCGGGCGCTGTGCCGCGGAACTCGGCGGAGTTGCTGGCGCGTCCCGCTACTGCTCAGCAATTGGAGGGTTTGTCGAAAAATTACGACGTAGTGTTGATCGATACGGCCGCGGCAGCCGACGGCGCCGATGGCGTGATGCTTGCGGCGCGTACTGGCGGGGCGTTGCTGGTGCTGCGCCAAGACCATACCCGGCTGGCTGCCGCAGCAGCATTCCGGGCCGACTTAGAGAGTAGCGGCACGGTGTTGATAGGTACCGTGCTGAATCAGCACTAGCGGCCTCATGCGATTCTTCCCACACTTTCCCAGCCTCTCGTTGCCTGATACCGACAGGGTGAATTCGACCAAACTGGTGTCGATGATTCTGATCGCCAGCGTGATTTACCAGGCGGTGCTCGCGCTGATCCACACCCATGTTCATCACACCTCTGCACAGGTTGTCGCACTTGCGGAATTTTTGATCTATCTCGCTTGTGTCCTTGTCTTGGCTAGACGCATCAGGCTTGAATTTGTCGCGATCGTGGCGCTGGTTTTTGCCTATCTCGTCCTCTTGTCCATTTTACGGAATGCACTGGAGCTCAAAGGGTTCAGGGATATCGTCATTCCGCTACTCTTTTTCTGGCTTGGCCGCCATGTGGCCGACATCCGGTATACAGACCGGATATTGAAAATTCTGGTCATCACCGTGGTGCTAGTGGGGCTCTTCGAATTATTTTTCCTGCCTCAATATACCCGTTTGCTGAATATCTTTTCCTATTACGTCAGTACCGGCACGGTCACCATCGACACCAATTTCATCAGCGATAGCGCGCTCAACCTGAACGGCTTGCGGCCGGAAGGCATAGGCCGCACGATTTTCCCTTCTCTACTAGGCTCCCATCGTATTTCTTCAGTGTTCTTAGAGCCGGTGTCCTTGGGCAACTTTGCAGTCATTGTGGCCGCGTGGGGCCTGTCCAAATCGACAGCTGACTACAAAAACATGTTGTTTTTTCTATTGTCCGCAATCAGCCTGGTCGCACTCAGCGATTCCCGCTACGGGCTGATCGTGGTGACGTTATTGATCGCCATGCGCATCTTCGCGAAAGGACGTTCCAATCGGGTCGTCATTGTCTTGCCGCTCATTTCGATCGCAGCGCTGCTGCTGATCGGATTGTTTTATAAGGGGGGACTTGCAGACAACGTTATGGGCCGTCTTTTCTGGACAGGCGATACCTTGTTGACCTTCGATGTTGCAAAGCTATTAGGCGTACAAGGGTTCGATATTCCTTATGGCGACATGGGCTACGCCTATCTCCTGTCTCGGTGGGGCGTGCTGCTGTGTCTGACGCTGTGGGGCGCCTTATGGATGATCAAGATGACAGGTGCGTGCGGAGAACGTTTCCGGGCCTACGCAGCCTTGTATATCTCTCTGATTCTCACGGTAAGCGGAACTTCCTTTTTCGCTCTGAAAACGGCCGGGCTGTTGTGGTTCCTGGTCGGCAGCTGTGCGGACGGATGCGCGAAGAAAGTGCCGCGTGTCTACCGAGCCGATACGCGGAAAACCGCTGAAAGCGGGCTGAACTATGCCAGTTAAAGTCGTGCACGTGGTGCGCCAATATCATCCGTCGGTGGGCGGGATGGAGGATGTGGTGCAGAACATTGCGCAACACCAAATGAAACGGCATGGCCAGTTGCCGGTCATCGTGACGCTAGATCGCTTGTTTCGCAACGCCGCCCAGCCGCTCGCCGGCGAAGAAGTGATAAACGGGATTCAAGTGGTCCGTTTGCCCTATCGGGGTTCCAGCCGATATCCCTTATGTCCTGGCGTTCTCGATCACGTGTGCGATGCGGATGTGATCCATGTACACGGCATCGATTTCTTTTTCGATTTCCTGGCGGCAACGCGGCCGATCCATCGGCGCCCCATGGTGGTCTCCACGCATGGCGGATTCTTTCACACCCGTTTTGCCTCCACGCTCAAAAAAGTTTATTTCAATACGGCTACCCGGTTGTCGTCTACTGCATACGACCGGGTTGTCGCGACCAGCGAAAACGATGGGAGGATTTTCAATGCCATTGTCCAATCGCCCAAAAAAATCGTAATCGAAAATGGAGTCAATATTGAGAAATATGCGGATCGATCAGCGCGCGAGCTGACACCGACGCTGATCTATTTCGGCCGCTGGTCGGAAAATAAAGGACTGCTGGAAACCATCGAGTTCTTCCGCCGGCTGGTATCCCGGCAACCTGCATGGAAGCTGATTATCGCGGGACGCGAATACGACCATACCCGAGCTGTGCTTGCAGATCGGATACGTCAACATCGGCTTGGCGATTCCGTTCAATTGGCCGCCAATCCTTCCGATCAGGAATTGGCATTCCTGATCGGGCAATCCAGTTATTTCATTTGTCTGTCGCATCACGAAGGTTTCGGCATCGCGCCGATTGAAGCGATGAGCGCCGGATTGACGCCCGTGTTAAGCGATATTCCCCCATTCCGGAACCTGATCGAACAAGCGAGCCAAGGGGTGCTGCTCGACAAGCGCCAGATTGAGTATGGCGTTACTGCCCTGCTGGCGCTTCACGAGCAGGGAGAACACGACTATCTGCGCAGACGGGCATTCGCCCAGTCTTTTGTCCAGCGTTACAGCTGGAAATACATCGTCGACCAATACATTGATATCTACCTATCCCTGGTTGACCCAAACCTGAGGAAAGCCGTATGCCCATGAAGACCGCATGCACGATCAAGCGAACCGTATGTTTGTTGGGCGCGCTTGCCACCATCGGGTGGGCCGCGCCGGGCGCGGCGGCAAGTTGCGATTCGAATAGGGTACTCAAGGGCGTGAATTTGGCGGGCCCGGAGTTCAATGGCGCCAAGCTGCCGGGCACGCTTTATAAGGACTATATCTATCCCAACCAGGCGGAGTTTGCGTACTTCTCCTCCATCGGGATGAATGCGATTCGCTTGCCGTTCCGCTGGGAGAGGATTCAGCCAGCTCTCTTCGGCGAGCTCGACGCCGCTGAACTGAAAAATATCGCCGCTGCCGTGGCGTTGGCCAAGGCACAGGGCATGTGCATCATTCTCGACGTACATAACTACGGTGCCTATCGCGGCAATGCCATAGGCACGAAAGACGTGCCTGTCGAGGCATTCATCGATCTGTGGACGCGACTGGCGGCTCAATTCACCGACGCTGCCACCGTCGCGTTCGGCCTGATGAACGAGCCTGCCAAGCTGCCCATCGAACAATGGGCCAATACGGCGCAACGCACGATTGTCGCAATTCGAAAAACGGGTGCGAAAAACCTCCTGCTGGCTTCAGGCGGGCGCTGGAGCGGCGTACACGAGTGGGAAAAGACAATCGGAATAACCTCGAATGCGGCGGCTTTTGCGAATTTCAAGGATCCACTGAGTCGTACCTTGCTTGAAGTCCATCAATACGCCAGCGCCGGCTACGCCGGCACTGGAAAGACGTGCGTGTCGGCCGAAAAATTGCCGCCCATGTTCGACAACATCACGCAATGGGCAAAGGCCAACAAACAGAAGCTTTTTCTGGGTGAGTTCGGCGCGTCTTCCAGCCCGGAGTGCCTGGCCGCGCTGGATACGATCCTCGGACATATGCAAGACACGAGCGTTTGGCGTGGGTGGACCTACTGGGCGGCGGGCAGCTGGTGGGGTCCATATCCTTTCAGCATCGAACCGCGAGACGGACAGGATGCGCCGCAAACCGCCATATTGAAAAAATACTTATGAAGCCGCGTGCCATGAAAATCCCACATCTCTCTTCGCCCCACTGGGCCGGCCCGACCGGCACACCGGATCGACGCGCCATCGAAGCAGGTTCGAATGGGTTGACACCGTCTTCCAAAGGGTGCCGCCATGCTCGTTGAAGATACCCATGCCTGGCAACCGCTGAGGGCCGTGCTCGAGGCCTTGGAGGCGGAGGCCTCAGGGGCGCTCAAGTATGTTCCCAACCAGGGAAATGCCGGGGATGCATTGATTGCCGCTGGAACCTGGCAATTTTTCGAAGACTGCCAGATCGCGCCCCGGTTCGCGTCCACGCGCGACATCGTGGCCGGCGACACGGCAATCTACAGCGGGGGCGGCAATCTGGTTCCCGAATACGATAATTGCCGCGATTTTCTGCTGCACTGTCTGCAGGTTGGCGTAGCGCGTGCGCTCGTGTTGCCGCACTCCATTCGCGGTCATCAGGATCTGCTCCGGCGCCTGGATGCGCGTTTCACACTGGTATGCCGCGACCTCGAATCCCTGGAGCGCGTGAAAGCCGCGGGAACACGGGCTGAGGTGATGTTCGCGCCCGACATGGCCCTCTATATCGATCCGCAACGACTCTTCGCGCAATGCAGCCGCTATGGCGGTCTACGCCTCTGGGCCCGGTTTGCGCGCCACGGTCAGCTGCACACTTATTTCGGATGGCGGATGGCGCTGCGGCGCCTACGTCCTGCGCTGGGGGGGGCCCTGTGCGTGATACGGGCCGATGCGGAAGCCACGTTCGCCGAACCCGGCGATCCGCGTCGAGATGTCCCTAGTTTTTACGGTTCACAGTACCGTTTCCGCGAGGAATCGGATCTGGTGAGCCGCGACCTGCTGGCGTTTGTGAAACCTGCTTATTTCGTATGGACCAATCGTTTGCACATCGGGCTGGCCGCCGCGCTGATGGGCTGCAACGTACGTTATCTGGATAACGTCTACGGGAAGATCCGTGCGCTTTACGACGCATGGCTCAGTCATCTACCGTCGGTGCGCTTCGAAGGCGAAAAGCAACGCACGCCGAAGTTCTCGCTGGTCATGGGCACTCTGGGCCGTACGGAAGAAGTCAGTCGCTTTCTGGCGTCGCTGAAGAGACAAGACTATCCCGCCGTCGAACTTGTCATCGTCGATCAGAATCCCGACGACAGACTGTTACCCTTGATCGAGGCGTATCGCCCGTATTTTCCTATCGAACGCGTTGTCTCACCCAAGGGGCTGTCGCGCGCACGGAATGCGGGACTGCGGCGCATTACCGGTGATCTTGTGGCTTTTCCCGACGACGACTGCTGGTATCCCGACGGATTACTGTCCTATGTCGCGTCCCGCTTTGAGTTGGACGCGGGCCTCGACGGCCTGACAGGGCACTTCGTTGACGAGAACGGCCGTGCCGAGGGGCGCTGGCTTGGACGTTCGCAAATTCTCAACCGCTATACCGTGTGGCGCGGTGCCATTTCGTTCAGCATTTTTCTTCGTCGCGGGCTGGTCGAGAGCATCGGGCCTTTCGATGAGACGCTGGGCGTGGGTGCCGGCACAGCCTGGGGCGCGGGCGAGGAAACGGATTATCTTTTGCGCGGCCTGCAGGCGGGCGGCCGGATCATCTTCGATCGCGAACTGGTTCTGCGACATCCGGTGAAAATCAGCACGTTCGACGAAGCCGCGCGTGAACGGCAAGGCCGCTACGAAAGCGGATTTGGGCGTGTGATTCGTCGCTCCGGATTTCCATCCTGGTATTTCCCTTGGGTCTGCGTGCGCACCTTGATCGGTTCGCTCGTTGCCTTGTTCGCGGGACGGCCGGCTCAGGCGCGTTTCAAGTGGCATAGCGTGCAATCCCGCATTCGGGGATGGCTTGCCGGGGCGGATCCGATCGCATGAAGATTTTCGTCTACACCGCATCTTGCTTTCGATCGATGGCTCCGCGCTTTCCCTCCGACCCGGCCGTCCGCGAAATCGCAGCGACCGCTCCTATCCAGCCTCGCGCCGCGAGGGTGCAACCATGAATGCATGGAAGGGGCAATCGGCCTGGTCTATCGCGGATAACTTCGCGCAACAGGCGCTGTCCTTCGTGATCTTCGCCGTGCTCGCCCACTGGTTGACGCCACATGAATTCGGCCTGCTCGCCATTGCCCACCTGATGGTGCAGTTTGTTCGCGTGACGCTGCTTGATGCGATCGCGATGCCGGTCGTGCGCGGCGTCGACTCGAGCGATGCATTGTTCAATTGGCTCTTCACCTTGTGCACTGTCGTGTCGTTGGTGCTAGCGGCTGCGATGGCGCTCGCGTCGCCTGTGCTGGTGCACTTCTTCGGAACTCCCGAAATGATGCCGGTACTGCTGGGCATGAGCCTCGTCATCGTGTTGTTTGGTTTGGTTCGAGCCCATGAGGCCAGATTGCTGCGCGAAGGTAACTTTCGTCTGCTGGCTATCCGCTCCCTCTGCTCGCTTAGCGCAGGGGGAGCGGTGGCGTTGTTGATGGTCTACCAGGGCGCGGGGGCGATGGCGCTCGTGGCGCAACAGCTTGCCGCGGGCGTCGTCGCGCTTTTGATTGCGGTCGCCGCCGAATGGCGTATCTGGCGGCCGCGTTGGGCGTGGTCGACCGCGCTGATCCGCAGACATGCCAGCGAGATGAACAAAGTGAGTACCTCGGCATTGTTGAACTACGCCAATACGAGCGGAGATGCCGCACTCATCAGTGTGCTGCTCGGTCCCTACGCAACCGGTTTATACAATCTGGCCAAACGTGTGCTATCGGCAGCTTATCTTGTTATCGGCGCGTCGCTGGGGCGCGTCGGCGTGACTTTGTTTGTACAGCAACAACGCGATCCAACCGCCTTGCGCCACATTTATTCACGCATGCTGGCCATGACGCTTTTGTTGCTGGCGCCGGTTTATACCATTGTCACCGCCTTGGCCGAACCGATGGTCGTCATCGTCTTTGGGGAGAAATGGCGCGCCAGCGCGCCATTGTTCGGCTGGTTGTCGGTCGCTTATATGGGGCAGGCGGTTTTCGCGCTCGGCCAGAATCTTTCGTTTGCGACGGGTCAAAGCGCACGCGTTCCCAAGCTCGCACTCGCGCAGATGTTGTTGGCGACGGCTCTGGCATGCGTGCTGGCGCGTACGAACGGCGCTATGGGTGTCGCCACCGGTTTTGCACTGGGCAGCGTGGCTGGAATGGTGGCAATGAAGTTCGCGATCGGCCGACAACTAGGCATGTCCTTGCGCAGCTTCGCGCTGACGATACTCCCCGCGGGCGCGGGCGCCGCACTTGGCGCCATCCTGATACGCCTTTTGCCGTTGACGGGAATGGAAGTCACGGAATGGCCTTCGTTGATCGTTGCCGGCATGGCCGGCTTGTTCGCCTATGGCGCCGGCGTCGCCGCAGTTCGGTGGCTGGCCGAGCGCGGACGAGGCTTGCCCAGATTCACTATGCGTTGCGGGCTGGAATACCGCGCTGCCCGCGAGGATGAGCGCACAGGGAAAGCCTTGAGGCACCCCTTGTAAAGGGGTTGAAAGCGATGATCAACGCAAACTTGAATCCGGAATTGGTTTCTGAAACGCGGGCGGAAAGATTCACGCATGTGGACACCATGAAAGCCATCGGGATTGTGTTGGTCGTCGTCGGGCATTCCCCAGGTTTGAATCCGTTCATCAAGCATGTGATCTACAGCTTTCACATGCCGTTGTTCTTCTTTATTTCCGGGCTGCTTCTGACTGAAATCAAGCTGGCCCTGTCCTATAGAGCATACTTTTTCGCCTTATGGAAAGGACTTGCGGTTCCTTACCTGTTCTTTTTCGTACTGTCCTATCTATATTGGCTGCCGACGCATGACATGGCTGCGAGTGCAGCCAAATACGTTGGGGTGAGCTGGCAAGAATCCCTAATGGGCGTTTTGGTCGGGAATGGCGACGCGCTATTCGTCAATGTGGTGTTGTGGTTTTTCACGTGTCTTTTCGCGACCTCGTTGATTTTTTTTGCTGCGAGGAAATACTTCTCGGCAGCCTTTCTGCTGGTCGCGCTGAATGGCCTGGGTTTTATTTTTACCCTTCTCTATGATCGGTCCTGGCCGCGTCTGCCTTGGGGACTGGATAACGCGGTCGTGGCTATCGCATTTTATTCGACTGGCTACTTTTTTCGCGGATATCAGAAGGCGACGTTAGATAGCGTTTCCAATACCGGCGCGGGAGTTCTTGCATTCCTGATGTTGGCCGCTGTTGCATTTCTCGCGAACATCAATGGCGATGTGGATTTGAATACGCTCCGTTTCGGCAGCCACCGGGCTCTATTTTTTCTAAGCGCTTATCTGGGGATTTTTGCGCTGCTTTACTTTTCCATCGTGTTGCCAGCCATGCGTGTTTTCCGATGGCTATCGCAAAACACCATCATTATTTTCCCCACCCATTTGCTGATGTTCAGCGTATTCACCGGCATCTCTGTCGTGGTGTTCGGCTTTCCTCGAGACTTCAAGGAATCTTCTTTTATCTGGACGTTGCTATTCCCCGCAGCAGCGTTGTTGTCGAGCTATCCAGCTTCAGTGTTCATACGGCGTTTTTTTCCTTTTGTTATAGGCAAAGGACGAACGTATCACGCCCTTCCGAAAGACATCCACAGCATCGAATTCGGGAACCTGCCCGGGACCCGTTAACGAGGATGTCCGAGCCGCTGAAAGCGGCAATCTGAAATTCCGGGCCATGCGCAATGCGCGCATGTTCACGATGGAAATTCGACCATGCCAACACAAGAGAATGTTCGAATAGGCGGTTTCGCCATTCGCAAAACCACGTCAGCCAACCTGGCAGCGCATTTACTCATGCGACGGCAGCAAGGCGAGCAGGTTGCGTTATTTTTTGCAAATACCAACTTCGTTGTGCAGTGTCGAGATTTGCGCGTGCGAATGGCGCAGGACGGGGTTGTCATTGTCAATGATGGTGTAGGCATGGATATCGCCGCTCGCTTGATGCAGGGCGAACGCTTCAAGGAAAACCTGAATGGTACGGATTTTGTGCCGTTCCTGTTCCGCCAGTCGACTACGCCGCTCAGGGTATTCATGGTGGGCGGCAAACCTGCGGTGTTGCGGCAGGCAGCGTTGTACGCAACGCGGCAACTGGGTCAGGCAGTGGTGGGAACCTGCGATGGTTACCAGTGCATTAAAACCAAGCCGAATCTGATGGACACGATCAACAGGGCACAGGCCGATATTTTGCTGGTAGCGCTAGGCAATCCGACCCAGGAAAAATGGATACTAGATCATCGTCGGCGCTTGAATGTTCCCATTCTAGCCGGGGTGGGCGCATTGTTCGATTTTTGGGCTGGTGATAAACCCCGGGCGCCGATTCTTGTACAAAAGATGCGAATGGAATGGTTTTTCCGTTTATGCCTGGAACCGAAACGGCTGGCGCAACGCTATACGGTGGATTTCGCGAAATTCCTGAAGTATTGTTATCAATATCGTTTGGACAGCCGGCGGCGGGGGTAGGCTGACGGGCAAGAAACCAGCTATGGCATACTCCGGAAATTCTTTCCGCGAGTCATGCTTTGCTTCCTTTTGAGCTTTTGATCGGCCTGCGCTATACCCACGCCAAGCGCAGCAACCATTTCATCTCCTTCATTTCCATCGTGTCCATGGCCGGGATCGCGTTGGGCGTGATGGCGCTGATCGTGGTGCTCTCGGTGATGAACGGTTTTCAGGAAGAATTGCGCGCGCGCATTCTCGGTGTGGCGGCGCATCTGGAGATCAGCGGTCCGGCCGATCGCCTTGCCGACTGGCGCAACGTGCTGGAACAGGCCCGGCAGAACAAGGAAGTCGTCTCCGGCGCCCCCTATGTCAACGCGCAGGGCATGCTGGCCAATGGCGACATGGTGCGCGGCGCCATCATCCGCGGCGTGTTGCCGGAACTGGAAAGCCAGGTGGCTGACTTTTCCCAGCACATGAAGGCGGGCAAGCTGACCGATCTCAAGCCGGGCGGATTTGGCATCGTGCTTGGTGCGGAACTGGCGCGCGCCCTGGATGTGGTTCCCGGCGACAAGCTGGTGCTGCTGACCCCGCAGGGCAACATCACGCCCGCGGGTGTGATGCCCCGCGTGAAGCAGTTCACCGTCACCGGAATCTTTGAGGCCGGCATGTTCGAATACGATTCGGGGCTCGCCCTGATCAACCTGCAGGATGCGCAAAAGCTGCTGCGGTTGGGAGACGATGTCTCGGGTGTGCGGCTGAAGCTCGACGACATGTTCCGCGCGCCATTCGTTACGCGCGAACTGGCGAACAGCCTTGTCGGACATTACTACCTGACCGACTGGACGCAGAGCCACGCCAACTTTTTCCGTGCCGTGTCGATCGAGAAACGCATGATGTTCCTGATTCTGCTGCTGATCGTCGCGGTGGCCGCGTTCAATATCGTCTCCACCCTGGTGATGGCCGTGACCGACAAGCAATCGGATATTGCCATCCTGCGCACGCTGGGGGCCAAGCCCTCATCGATCATGACCATCTTCATCGTGCAGGGTGCGTTCATCGGCGTGTTCGGCACGCTGCTGGGCGTGGCGAGCGGTGTGCTGCTCGCACTCAACGTCGAAACCGTCGTCCCTTTCATCGAGCACATGGTCGGCATGGACCTGTTCCCGGCCGACGTGTACTACATCAGCAAGCTGCCGTCCAAACTGGTATGGAGCGACGTGGGCATCATCGCCGGCGTCTCGCTCTTCATCAGCCTGGCCGCGACGCTGTATCCGAGCTGGCGCGCTTCGCGCATCAATCCGGCAGAGGCGTTGCGCTATGAGTGAGATCGTGCTGCGCTGTAGCGGGTTGGGCAAGACCTTCCGGCAGGGCAAGACCGACGTACAGGTACTGGATGATATCGATTTCGAGGTGAATGCCGGAGAATCGGTCGCCATCGTCGGTGCCTCGGGCTCGGGCAAGAGCACGTTGCTGCATCTGCTGGGCGGCCTTGATGTACCGACGCGTGGCCGCGTGGCGCTGCTGGGGCAGGACCCTTTTGCCATTTCCGAAGCGGCGCGGTGCCAGCTACGCAATACCGCGCTGGGATTCGTCTACCAGTTCCATCACCTGTTGCCTGAATTTTCCGCGCTGGAAAACGCAGCCATGCCCTTGACCATTCGCCGCCTGGGTCATGACCAGGCCATGGCACGCGCAACCGAAGTGCTGAACGAGGTAGGCCTGGGGCATCGGCTTGTCCATCGCCCCGGAGAGTTGTCCGGCGGCGAGCGCCAGCGTGTGGCCATCGCGCGCGCACTGGTCACGCAGCCCGCCTGCATCCTGGCCGACGAACCCACCGGCAACCTCGATCGTCACACCGCCAATGCCGTATTCGATCTGATGCGCGAACTCAACCACAAACACGAGACCAGCCTGGTCGTCGTGACCCACGACGTCGAACTTGCCGCGCGCATGGACCGCCAGATCAGGCTGGTGGACGGGATGTTGCAACCCCTCTGAGCGGGCGACGCGATGCGAATCACGCCCATCGCGTTCTGTTTCGGTGTCTGGCTACTGCAGCAACAGGCGGCGCTACCCTCTGCACGCTGGCTGTGGCTTTTCCCGTTGTTGTCTGCGGCGTTGTGGCTTCCACGTTTCTCCAGAGATGTACCTGAAACGCTTCGCCGTCTGGCCGTGGTGTTGCTAGGAGTTGCGTTGGGATTTGCATGGGCCGCATGGCGGGCCGACCTGCGCCTGGCCGATCGTCTGCCGGATCACTGGCAAGGGGTGGACCTTGCCGTGGTTGGTGTGGTGAACGATCTGCCTCAGGCCGACGCGCGAGGCGAGCGCTTCGTGCTGGATATCGAGCGCACCCTCACGCCCCATGGCCCTGTCCTGCATCGCATCCAGCTTGCGCGCTACTGGCCCCGCGAGGGGGCGCGCAATCCGACCGTGAAGGCGGGTGAGCGCTGGCAATTCACGGTACGGTTGAAGCGGCCCTACGGTACGCACAATCCGCACGGCTTTGACCTCGAGGCCTGGATGTTGGAACGTGACATCGCGGCCTCGGGGTATGTACGCGAAAATCCCTCTCCCCGGCGTCTGGATGCTCAGGCAGCTACGCCTGCCGCGTGGATTGCCACTACGCGTGCCGCCCTTCGCGAGCGGATCGCTGCCACCTTGGGTGACGCGCCCTACGCCGGCGTCATCGCAGCCCTGGTGGTTGGCGACCAGCGCAGCATTCCATATGACCAATGGCGCGCCTTCACCCGGACCGGGGTAAACCACCTGCTTTCCATCTCCGGCCTGCACGTCACCATGATCGCCGCACTGGCGGGTTGGGCGGTGGCGTTTGGTTGGCGGCGCTGGCCGCGCGCGGCAGAACGTCTTCCGGCCCGGCAGGCGGGGCTGCTGGCTGCCGTGTTGGCGGCGTACGCGTATGCCTTGCTCGCGGGCTTTCAGGTACCGGCACAGCGTACCCTGTTCATGCTCGGCGTGCTGGCGCTGGCATTCTGGGGACGACGCGAGCCGCGCCCGTTCTCGGCGTTGACGTGGGCCTTGTTCGCCGTACTGGTCATTGATCCATGGGCAGTGCTGTCGGCGGGTTTCTGGCTGTCGTTCGGCGCCATGGCAGCCATCCTGTGGGCGACGTTCGGGCGTGTGGGGCAAGCGGACAAGCTGCGTGCCTGGGTGACGGTGCAGGGCGCAGTCACACTGGCGCTGGCACCGGCCCTGCTGTTGCTGTTTCAGCAGGTGTCGTTGATTTCCCCGCTTGCCAATGCCGTCGCCATACCGGTCGTCAGCTGGCTGGTGACGCCGCTGGCCTTGCTGGGGGTGATCGTGCCGCCGCTGTGGCATGTGGCCGCCTGGTTGATGGCCTGGCTTGGACAGGGGCTGATCTGGGCCAGCGAACTGCCCTGGGCGATGGTATCGCGGCCTGCGCCTGAAGGGTGGGCGTTGTTGCTGGCGGTGACGGGCACGCTGTGGCTGTTGTTGCCGCACGGGTTTCCGATGCGGGCGATGGGCGGGCTGCTGTGGTTGCCGCTGATCTTCCCGCTGCGAACGAGCATCGCACCCGAGACCTTTCAGGCTGACGTGATCGACGTGGGCCAGGGTACGGCCATCCTGATCCGAACTGCGGAGCATGCGCTACTCTACGACACGGGCCCGGCGTTTGCCGGCAGCGATGCAGGCGAGCGCATCGTCGTGCCGTATTTGCGTACATTGGGCATCGGAAAATTGTCGGGTGTCATCGTCTCGCACGACGACAACGATCACAGCGGTGGCCTGCGATCGGTGTTGCGCGATATTCCAACAGGCTGGTTGCTGCATGGGTTGCCGGCGGCGAGCCCGCTTCTGACGGCGGCACCATCGCCGTCCCATTGCCACCGGGGCCAGCACTGGCAATGGGACGGCGTGCGCTTTGACATCCTGAATCCGCCTGTCGAGGCGTATACCGAGCCCGGTCGCCGGGACAATGATTACAGTTGCGTGCTGAAAGTCAGCCGGGGCGGCCAAAGCCTGCTGATCACAGGGGACGCCGAAAGGCGTGGCGAACTCGAGCTGATGGAGTCCGGCACGGATATGTCGGCGACGGTATTGGTGGCCGGACATCACGGCAGCCGCACCTCGTCGCTGGCCGAGTTCGTCGAGCAGGTGCATCCACGCTATGGGATCTTCACGGTGGGCTATCGCAATCGTTTTGGCCATCCCCACCCGCAGGTCGTGGCGCGGTTTCGCGCGCTGGATTCGAACATTCTGCGCAGCGACTCAGGGGGGCGCATCAGCCTGACGTTTGGCGAAGCCGGGGTGGTGGCCTCAGAATATCGACCATCCCATCGCCGCTACTGGCATACCGCTTTGCTTGATGAATGACACTGTCCGCCCCCGCTGCTATGAAGCCACCGATCTGGAATCGGCCCGGCAGGCGCTGGCGCGCGTGCTGCCAGTGGCGGAAAACGATCTGCCCTGGCGCGCGCTGGCGTATGCCCATGCCCAATTGGGCAGTACCCCGGCATTTGCACACAATGTAGGGGCGGCCTTGATCGTGGCCGAGTTGCGGGTTGGGGCCGATGCCGTCGCCGCTGCTTTGTTGCATGCCTGTCTGGGCGACACATCCGATTTCGATACCACTTTCGGCACGGCCGCCCGGCTGGCCCGCGGCGTGGCCGCGATGGTCCGCATCGAGACGTTGGCCGCCAGTGCGACCGACAAGCGCGTCGATCCGCATGCCCAGCTCGAGGCCTTGCGGCAGATGGTGCTGGCGATGGTGGAGGATATTCGCGTCGTATTGGTCAAGCTGGCAGAGCGCACGCATGCCCTGCGTTGCGCTGCGAGTCAGGACGCCGCCACGCGCGAGGCACTCGGCCAGCAGGCGCGCGAACTCTTCGCTCCGCTGGCCAACCGACTCGGCGTGTGGCAGATCAAGTGGGAAATGGAAGACTGGGCGTTCCGCTATCTGGAACCCGATACCTATAAGACCATCGCCGCGCAGCTTGACGAAAAGCGGGCCGACCGCGAGGCCTACATCAAGGGCATCATCGAGCGCCTGCAGGCCGAACTCGCGCTGCACGGCATCGAGGCCGAAGTCAGCGGCCGTCCCAAGCATATCGCCAGCATCGTCAACAAGATGCGGCGCAAACGACTTTCCTTCGAGCAGTTGTACGACATCCGCGCGGTGCGCGTGCTGGTGAAGCACGAGATCGACTGCTACACCGTGCTGGGCCTGGTGCACAATCTGTGGCAACCGATCCCGGGCGAATTCGACGACTATATTTCGCAGCCGAAGAGCAACGACTACCGTTCGCTGCATACGGCTGTGATCGGGCCGGAGGACCGGGCGCTCGAAGTGCAGATCCGCACGTTCGACATGCACCGCCATGCCGAACTCGGCGTCGCCGCACACTGGCGCTACAAGGAGGGCGGCCGCCAGGACACACTGTACGAGGAAAAGATCGCCTGGCTGCGACGCATCCTGGAGTGGAAGGACGACGTTGCCGACAGCAGCGAGTTTACCGAACAGTTCAAGACCGAGCTGTTCCAGGACCAGGTCTATGTGCTGACGCCGCAGGGCAGGGTTGTGGCGCTCGACCGGGGTGCCACGCCGGTGGATTTCGCCTATGCGCTGCACACCGACCTGGGGCATCGCTGCCGCGGCGCCAAGATCAACGGTTCGATGGTGCCGCTTAATACCGCACTCGAAAACGGCCAGCGCGTCGAGATCGTCACGGTGAAAGAAGGCGAACCAAGTCGCGACTGGCTCAATCCGGCGCTGGGCTACCTGGTCACCCACCGCGCACGATCCAAGGTGCGCACCTGGTTTCGCCAGCGCGATGTCGGCGAGCAGGTGAGCCTCGGTCGCAGCCTGCTGGAAAAGGAACTCAAGCGTCTGGGCGTGGGCGATACGAACCAGGAGAAGCTCGCGCAGCGGCTCAAGTTCGGCAAGGTGGACGAGTTCCTGGCTGCACTCGGGCGGGGCGATGTCGGTCAGCGCGATCTGGTCAACGCCCTGCAGGAACCGGGCAAACCTTCGCTGGCGCTGACGCCCACCGCCAAACCGCGTGCGCGCGCCCGATCGGGCAATCCCGTTACGATTCCTGGCTTGGGCGACGTGCCGCTGACGCTGGCCCGTTGCTGCAAGCCGCAGCCGCCCGACGACATTGTCGCCTACACCACGGTCGGGCGCGGACTGACCGTGCATCGTCACGACTGCGCCTCGCTCAAGCGTGCCAATCCTGCCCGCATGCTGCCGGCGGAATGGGTGCTCGACGCAAATGCCGCCTTCGAGGTGGATATCCGCCTCAAGGCCTTCGACCGGCAAGGCCTGCTGCGCGACGTGTCCGACGTCATCGCCAAGGACAGGCTCGACGTGCTGCGCGTGAATACCGAGAGCCGTGGCGAATATGCCCATATGCAGCTCACCGTGCGTATTCGGGAACTGCAGCAACTGGCTCGGCTGCTGGCGCGCCTGCAGCATGTACAGAACATGATTGAGGTGAGCCGCGGCTGAGCATGCCGGGCCGCCGCTCTTGTTTGTCCCTTTATCGGTGATCGCTTTCCCGCCATGACAGCCCAGCCCGCCATTTTCGATCCCATTCCCATTCACGAACGGCATCTGTTCTTCGATCTGGAGTCTGGGGCCGATTGCCGGTCTGCCCTGCACGCGCTGGCCGCGCACTGCGACGGCCACTCGGCCGTGCTGGGTGTCGGCCTGGACGTCACCCAGGCCCTCGGCGTGCAGCTTGAGGGCTTGCGCGGTTTTCCTGTTTTGCCGGATGCACGTCCCCCGATTCCGGCGACACAGCATGCACTCTGGCGGTGGCTGCGCGGCGATGAGCCAGGCGATCTGCTGTTGCGCGGCCATGCCTGGCAGGCGCTGGTTGCGCCTACCTTCAAATTGACGCAGGCGATTGTCAGCTTCCGCCACCAGGATTGCCGTGATCTGACAGGCTACGAAGACGGCACCGAAAATCCCAAGGATGAGGATGTGGTCGAGGCTGCGGTGGCGCAGGGGCAGGGCGCGGGTATCGATGGTTCCAGTTTTGCGGCGGTGCAGCAGTGGCTGCATGATTTCCCCGGATTCGATGCAATGTCCCGTGCCGAGCAGGACAACTGCTTCGGTCGTGAACGCGACAGCAACGAAGAGCTCGACGACGCGCCCGAATCGGCGCACGTCAAACGCACCGTGCAGGAGGGTTTCGAACCCGAGGCCTTCGTGGTGCGCCGTTCCATGCCGTGGGTGGCAGGCGCAGATGCGGGACTCGTGTTCCTGGCGTTCGGCAAATCGTTCGATGTCTTCGAAGCGCAGTTGCACCGCATGACTGGCCACGACGACGGCATCATCGATGCGCTGTTCCGCTTCACCCGCCCGCTTACCGGCGGGTATTACTGGTGTCCGCCACGGGGCAGTGCGGGCATCGACCTGCGGGCCTTGGATCGTTGAGCATGGCCGGGCCGGCGGGCGATCCGGGGGAGCCGTCCGCGCGGCTGCCATGGTGGCGCAACTGGAAGGTGATGCTGCCGTTGTGGTGCGCGATCGGCGGGCTGGTGTGGCTGGGACTGTATTTCAATGTCGACCGCGGCGTGATCGCAGCCAGCGTGGTGGCCGTGGGGTTGATCTCCAATGCCTTTGTCTGGCTGCTGGGCGTCATCGCGCTGGTGCCGGTGATTGGCCCGGTCATCGTCAAGATACTGTCGATCGGCTTCATCTGGCTGCTCAACGCGATCGGCTATCTGGTGTCCTACGTCGCCATCCGGCGTGGCTATTCGAAGGACGTCCTGACTTATCGCGGGCTGACCATCGCAGTCATCATCGGCATCGTGATCGGTTTCGTGCTCGGGAAGCTGCTCTAGGGCGGAGGAAGATACCTAGGCGGCGGCCAGAATCGTGCGCGCCAGTTGCTGCAGCCCACTGGCCGACAGATCGTCCGTGTGGAAGAGCTGATCAGAAGGCGAAGCTGCGTAGTTTTTCGCAAGCGATTTGAGATAGGTCGGGTCGTAATGCTGGTCGAGCAGGGCGGTCACCAGTTCGGGCCACGCCCGTTCATTGGCCAGCGTCTGCCATGTCGCCACAGTCTCGTTGCCGCGCAAGGGAGTGAGGTAGGCGAGTTGGCGATTGATCGTCCCGGGGTCGTGCAGGAAATGCATGTAATCCTCGGTCAGCAACCGGACCCGTGCTGCCAGGGGCACCTCCAGCCGCAGGCAGGTGCTGGCGCGCATGGCAACGATCAGCGCATCGGGGACGCGCAGCGCGCCGATCTTCTTGCTTTCCGATTCGACGAATACAGGGCGCGCCAAGTCGAAGCGGCTCAGCGCGAACCAGATCGCGCTTTCGAAGCTTTTTTGCGATGGTTGAGGCTGGCCCGGGAGCGCGCCCAGCAGCGAACCCCGGTGCGCCGCCAGCGCCTCGAGATCGAGTACCTGGGCGCCTGCGTCAGCCAGGGCTTGTAGCAGGCGACTTTTTCCGCTGCCAGTCGGGCCGCATACCACGCGATAGGTCAACAGCGCCGGCAGGCGGTCGAGCTCGGCCGTCACATGACGCCGATAGGCCTTGTAGCCCCCTTCGAGCTGCACGGCGCCAAAGCCGATTTTCTGCAGGACATGCGTCAGCGAACCGCTGCGGCTACCGCCGCGCCAGCAATAGACGAGCGGGCGATACGATTTGGGCTTGTCAATGAACCAGGCGTCCAGATGTTTCGCGATGTTGCGCGACACCAGCGCCGCGCCGACCTTCTTCGCTTCGAACGACGATATCTGCTTGTACAGCGTACCCACACGCTCGCGCTCGGCGTCGTCCAGTACCGGCAAATTGATCGCGCCAGGAATATGATCCTCAGAAAATTCGCCGGGGGAACGGACGTCGATGATGTCAGTGTAGGCGGGAAGGTCAGCTACGGTGACAGGCAAACTGGACTCAACTTTCGGGGAAAACGAGGGGACGGGCTGGAATGTCGCCATTGTCACATGGCTGTCAGTGCGGTGGCAAAGCCTGATCCGTCACAGCCAGGAAGGGCAGGTCACGAATCGATCGCGAGGAGGGGCGATATGGGAAAACGCGGGAGAGGCCTCGGCTACAACCGGGGACAGGACAAACGTCTTGGCGCGCAGCGCGCCAAGACGTCGGATCAGACGGATTTCAGTGTTGCGGGTTTGCGATCTTCGGCACGCCGGCTCGTCGCCTTGCGGCGATCGGCCATGATCTGGGGGGGCAGTGCTGCGTCACGCGGGGCAACCCGACGGTCACCCAAACGGCGTTCCAGCGGGATGAACTCGACGTCGTAAACGGGAAGAGCCGACATGGGAATTCCTTGGTTGTCGATATGTTGACAATTGTAGTCGACAATTCGACAGGAGCACAAGGGAATACCCGACCGATAAGCGGATTATTTCATCCGTTGGTCGGCGCTATATCCCGTATAGACGTTAGCTGGCGCGAATGAGGCGCTGCTTCTCGCGTTGCCATTCGCGCTCTTTTTCCGCCGCACGCTTGTCGTGTTGCTTCTTGCCCTTGGCCAGCCCGATTTCCAGCTTGATGCGGCCTTTCGAGTAATGCATGTCGAGCGGCACGAGCGTGAAGCCGGCGCGTTCGGTCTTGCCGATCAGCTTGTTGATTTCCGCCGCGTGCAGCAGCAGTTTGCGCGAGCGCGTGGGGTCGGGGTGGATATGGGTGGAGGCGGTGGGCAGCGGACTGATGTGGCAACCGATCAGATACACCGCGCCGTTCTTGACGACGACATAGGCCTCCTTCAGTTGCACCCGGCCGGCACGGATGGCTTTCACTTCCCAGCCTTCGAGTATGAGGCCGGCCTCGAATTTTTCCTCGATGAAATAATCGTGAAAGGCTTTTTTGTTGTCGGCGATGCTCATGGCGGACCGGGTTGCGTACAATTCTCGATTTTACAAGGCTTTAGGTATCCATGGCGCGTGTGGAAAAAAGTGTGCTGGTGGCACACAGCCCGGAACGCATGTTCGAGCTGGTTGATCGGGTCGAGGATTACTCCGATTTTCTGCCGTGGTGCGGCGGCACCGAGTTGAAAGTCCGCGACGAACACCGCACGGTGGCGACCATCCATATCGCCTATATGGGTATCCGCCAGAGCTTCACCACCGAAAACACCAAGATGCCTCCGAGCGAAATGCGGATCAGGCTCCAGGACGGCCCGTTTTCCGAACTGGAGGGCGCCTGGTCGTTTCTCCCGCTGGGGGACGATGCCTGCAAGGTGGAATTTCGCCTGCATTATGTCTTCTCCAGCCGTATGCTGGAAACCATCCTGGCACCTGTTTTCAGCCACATCACCAACACTTTTGTCGATGCCTTCGTGCGTCGCGCTGACGAGGTGTATGCCGTATGAATACCGCCACGATCAACGTCGAGGTCGTTTATGCCTTGCCCGAGCAACAAACCCTGCTGCAGGTACAGCTTGCCGAAGGTGCGAGCGTGGGAGATGCGATACGCCAATCCGGCGTGCTGGAGGCCTTTCCCGACATCGATCTCGCCAAGAACAAGGTCGGGATTTTCAGCAAGCTGGTCAAGCTGGACGAGCCACTACGCGACAAGGACCGGGTGGAAATCTACCGTCCCCTGATTGCCGATCCCAAAGAGGTGCGCCGCAAGCGCGCAGAAGAAGGCAAGGTTACCAAGAAGGGTGGGGGCGAAGCTCCCAGCGAAAAGGCTCCGGAAGCAGGCGCACCCGAAGCGGCGGCGTAATCCCGTTCGGGCTGTCTAGGCCTTATTTACAGAAGTCAGATACGGCCTTCTGGCTGTTTGCCAGCGCACTGACGCGCGCGGCATCGTCCATATAGGTGCGTTGTCCGGCGGCATCTGTTGTGTAGACGCGCGAGTTGTTTTGCAGGGTGCTGAGGTTGTTGCGCGCCTTGTCGCAGTTTTCGCGCTGTACGCGCGCCTGTTCGGCTTCCTTGTCGGCCTTGGCGCGCGCTTCGTCGGCTTCCTTGCGGCGTTTCTGGTAGGCCTGGTCCTTGGCGTCAAGCGATTGCGTGGCTTGGGACGTGATGTCAGCCTGCCCCGCTGTGCTGTTCTTGATGACCTGCGCCTTCAGCGTCGGCGGCTGGTCGGTGTAATGGACTTTGCCCTGGGCATCCGTCCATTTGTAGAGTTCTGCGTGCGCGTGGGTCGAGACTGCCAGCGCGCCCAAAAACAAAAGCCTTCCGGCATGAATCCGGAAGGCCTTGTTACTCAGTCGGGACAATGACAATTCAGTCACCGACCTTGAGCATCGGGTAGTTGAGTTGGGCCATGCCTTTCTGGACCTGATCGCTGGCACGCTTGGCATCTTTCAGCACGGCTGCGCTGTCACCTTTCTCGGCAGCGGCTTCGGCGGCCTTGAGTGCGTCTGCTGCAGTGGTCCACAAGGCATTCTTGGCCTTGGCAGCCTTGACGTCGGCCTGGGCCGTGCTGAGCGCGGCCTGGGCTTCGGCGCTGATGGCGGCTTTGGCCGGGGTGGACTCGCTGCTCGACGGTTTGGCATTCATATCGGCACAGCCGGACAGACCAAGCAGGGCTACGGAAGTCAGGACAAGCAAAGCTTTGGACATTGTTTTATCTCCTCGAGTTGTATGGCGTTCAGGGGTCGGGCTTCCAACCGTATACCCTAGCAGATGGAATGCTGACGCAAAGTTAGCTGCATCACAGGCGCGAGTCAACCGCTTGACGTGCGATGCATCTTAGTAGATTACGACCAAACAGGCATACGGGCGTTTCCCGTTTGTGCAGGGGTGGCGCGCGCGCGTATAATTCCGCTTTGCGTTAAGGAAAGCCCATGCGTGTTCTGCAAAAAGCGCTGACGTTCGACGACGTTCTGCTCGTTCCCGCCCACTCTGCCGTCCTCCCCCGCGAAGTCAGCCTCTCCACGCAGTTGACCCGCACGATCACCCTGAATCTTCCTCTGCTGTCGGCCGCCATGGATACGGTGACCGAGGCGCGCCTGGCCATTGCTCTGGCGCAGGAAGGCGGCCTCGGCATGATCCACAAGAACATGAACATCGAGATGCAGGCAGCCCAGGTGGCGGCAGTCAAGCGTTTCGAGTCGGGCGTGGTCAAGGATCCCATTACCGTCGCGCCGCAGATGACCGTACGCCAAGTGCTCGAGATCACGCGTGCGAAGCGTATTTCCGGCCTGCCAGTGATCGATGGCGGCAAGGTGGTCGGTATCGTCACCAACCGAGACCTGCGCTTCGAGCCGAGCCTCGACCAGCCGGTGGCCAATATCATGACGCCGAAAGAGCGGCTGGTGACGGTTAAGGAAGGCGCCAACCGCGACGAAGCGATGGCCCTGCTGCATAAGCACCGGCTGGAGCGCGTGCTGGTGGTCAATGACGCGTTCGAACTGCGCGGCCTGATCACCGTCAAGGACATCCAGAAGTCCAGCGAGCACCCGCTGGCGTGCAAGGACGCGATGGGCCGTCTGCGCGTGGGCGCCGCCGTCGGCACCGGCGAGGGCACCGAGGAACGCGTGGCCGCGCTGGTGGCAGCCGGGGTCGACGTGATTACGGTCGATACGGCGCATGGCCATTCCAAGGGCGTGCTCGAGCGGGTGCGCTGGGTCAAGCAAAACTTTCCCGAAGTGCAGGTCATCGGCGGCAACATCGCCACCGCGGCAGCTGCCGCCGCACTGGTCGAGCACGGCGCGGATGCGGTCAAGGTCGGCATCGGCCCCGGCTCCATCTGTACCACGCGCATGGTCGCCGGCGTCGGCGTGCCGCAGATCACCGCGGTCGCCAACGTGGCTGATGCCCTGGCGGGCAGCGGCGTGGGCGTGATCGCCGATGGCGGCATCCGCTATTCGGGTGACATTTCCAAGGCGCTGGCGGCCGGCGCCAACTGTGTCATGCTGGGCGGCCTGCTGGCCGGCACCGAGGAAGCGCCGGGCGATATCGAGCTGTTCCAGGGCCGTTCCTACAAATCCTATCGTGGCATGGGCTCCCTGGGCGCCATGCAGCAGGGTTCCTCCGACCGCTATTTCCAGGACACCGAAAAAAGCGCCGAGAAGCTGGTTCCCGAAGGCGTCGAAGGCCGCGTGCCCTATAAGGGCAGCGTGCTGGCGGTGATTCACCAGCTGATGGGCGGCCTGCGCTCCAGCATGGGCTATCTGGGCGTTTCGAGCATCACCGAGATGCACGCGAAGGCCGAATTCGTCGAAATCACCGGCGCCGGCATCCGCGAGTCGCACGTGCACGACGTGCAGATCACCAAGGAAGCACCCAATTACCGCGTCGAATGACATGAATTCACGCCGGATAGTCGAGGCGCTGCTGCTTGCCGTTGGCATAGTTGTGGCTGCCTGGGTGCTGGGACAGTCCTTGCTGCAATTCAAGCAGGCCGACCGCAGTGTCGAAGTCAAGGGGCTCGCCGAACGCGAAGTCCCGGCCGATACCGCCATCTGGCCGGTTGCGTTCAGCGAAGCGGACAACGATTTGCCCAAGCTGTATCAGGCCCTGCAAGAAAAGAACGCGAAAATTGCCGCCTTCCTCCAGACCAGCGGCTTCAAGCCTGAGGAGATTTCAGTTTCGGCGCCGTCGATCACCGATCGCCAGGCGCAGGACTATGGCAACGCTCAGCTGGCGGAGCGCCTGCGGTATAGCGGCAAATCGACGCTCACCGTCTATACCCGGCAGGTCGACCGCGTGCGTGAGGCGATGGCGCGCCTGGGCGAACTTGGCAAGCAGGGCATCGCCCTGTCGCCCGAGAACTATGAAAACCGCACGCAGTTCCTGTTCACCGGCCTCAATGCGCTGAAACCGGCCATGATCGAGGAAGCGACCAAGAATGCGCGTATCTCGGCTGAAAAATTCGCCAAGGATTCGGATAGCCGTCTGGGCAAGATCCGGCGAGCCAATCAGGGCCAGTTCTCCATCGAAGACCGCGACGCCAGCACGCCCTACATCAAGAAAGTGCGCGTGGTGTCTTCGGTCGAATACCGCCTCATCGATTAATCCTCACCGGGCCAGCCCGGCCAGCCATGCACCAGAAAATCCTCATCCTCGACTTCGGTTCCCAATACACCCAACTCATCGCCCGCCGTGTGCGCGAGGCAGGCGTGTACTGCGAACTGCATCCCAACGACGTGACCGAAGCGTTCGTGCGTGATTTCGCGCCGGCCGGCATTATTCTCTCCGGGGGACCGAATTCGGTGTACGAGGACGAAACGCCGCGCGCACCCGATGTCGTGTTCGCGCTCGGCGTGCCGGTGCTGGGCATCTGCTACGGCATGCAGACCATGGCGGCCCAACTCGGCGGCAAGGTCGAAAACGCCACCAAGCGCGAGTTCGGCTACGCCGAGATCCGTGCGCGCAGCCATACGGCGCTGCTGCGCGACATCCAGGATCGCGTCAACGACGAGGGTCACGGTCTGCTCGACGTGTGGATGAGCCATGGCGACAAGGTGACCGCGTTGCCGTCCGGCTTCAAGGTGATGGCGAGCAATGCCGCCACGCCGATCGCCGCGATGGCCGACGAAGACCGCAAGTTCTATGGCGTGCAGTTCCATCCCGAAGTCACCCACACGCTGCAGGGCAAAAATATTCTCAACCGCTTCGTGCGCGACCTGTGCGGCTGCGCGGGCGACTGGAACATGCCCGATTATGTCGATGAAGCCATCGGCAAAGTGCGTTCCGAGGTCGGCAGCGACGAGGTCATCCTTGGCTTGTCGGGCGGGGTCGACTCCTCCGTGGTCGCGGCGCTACTGCATCGCGCCATCGGCCAGCAGCTCACCTGTGTGTTCGTCGACAACGGCCTGTTGCGGCTGAACGAGGCCGAACAGGTGATGCAGACTTTCGCCGACAACCTTGGCGTCAAGGTCATCCACGTCGACGCGCGCGACCGCTTCATGGACGCGCTCGCCGGCGTGTCCGACCCCGAACAGAAACGCAAGATCATCGGCCGCGAATTCGTCCACGTGTTCCAGGAAGAGGCTGAGAAGTTGCCGAGCGCCAAGTGGCTGGCGCAGGGCACCATCTATCCCGACGTCATCGAATCGGCCAGCGCCAAGACCAAGAAGGCGCACACCATCAAGAGCCACCACAACGTCGGCGGGCTGCCCGATACCTTGCATCTGAAACTGCTGGAGCCGCTGCGCGAACTGTTCAAGGACGAAGTGCGCGAACTCGGCATCGCGCTGGGCCTGCCGCACGACATGGTCTACCGTCATCCTTTCCCTGGACCGGGACTGGGTGTGCGCATCCTCGGCGAAGTGAAGCGCGAATACGCCGATCTGTTGCGCCAAGCGGATGCGATCTTCATCGACGAACTGCGGGCCTCCGGCTGGTACGAGAAAACCAGCCAGGCCTTCACCGTGTTTCTGCCGGTCAAGTCAGTCGGCGTCATGGGCGACGGCCGTACCTACGATTACGTCGTCGCCCTGCGCGCCGTCGTCACCAGCGATTTCATGACCGCCCACTGGGCCGAACTGCCCTACACCCTGCTTGGCAAAGTTTCCAACCGCATCATCAACGAAGTACGCGGTATCAACCGCGTTGTCTACGATATCAGCGGCAAGCCGCCGGCTACGATTGAGTGGGAGTGAGCCTTTCGAGGCGTTGGGCGAGGAGCACCGCAACGCGGGGATCGACCCGCCGAGGAAGGCTGGCCGCGACGCGCTAGCCGTGGTTTTGCCCCGCACTGCCAGAGCGGACCCTTTTGAGCTCCGCATCCCATGACAAGTGTCGCTGTAATCGGTGGCGGTCCGGCCGGCCTGATGGCTGCCGAAGTCTTGGCACAGGGTGGGTTTCAAGTCGACCTCTACGATGCCATGCCGTCGATCGGCCGCAAGTTCCTGCTGGCCGGAGCGGGGGGCATGAACATCACCCATTCGGAGCCTTCAGACGCCTTTCTCTCGCGCTATGGCGCGCACGCGTCCGCGATCAAACCGTTGCTTGACGCTTTCTCCCCCAGCACGCTGTGCGAATGGATTCATGGGCTGGGGATCGAGACCTTCGTCGGGTCGTCCGGGCGGGTTTTTCCCAAGGACATGAAGGCTGCACCGCTGTTGCGCGCTTGGCTGCATCGGCTGCGCGAATCCGGCGTGCGCATACACGTACGGCATCGCTGGCTGGGATGGACAGATGATGGGGCGCTGCATTTCGCCAGGCCGGAGGGCGAGTTTGCCGTGAAAGCCGACGCAGTGGTGCTGGCGCTCGGCGGCGCCAGCTGGCCGAAACTGGGATCGGATGGCGCCTGGGCGCCGCTGCTTGCCGGGCGCGGGGTCGAGGTCGCGCCGCTCGAGCCATCGAACTGCGGTTTCGACGTGGCCGGCGGCTGGAGCACGCACCTGCGCAGCCGCTTCGCCGGGCAGCCATTGAAAACCGTAGCATTGCGCTTCACTGACGCGGCAGGCCACACGCACCAGCGCAGGGGCGAGACGATGCTGTCCGACACCGGCATCGAGGGCAGCCTGATCTATGCACTGTCGGCGCCGTTGCGTGACACGATCAAGGCATTGGGCTCGGTGACCGTGCTGCTTGATCTGGCACCGGATAAAACCCCGGATCGGGTCTTGGCCGAAGTGAACCATCCTCGTGGCGCACGTTCGCTGTCCAGCCACCTGCAAAGCCGGGCCGGGATCCGGGGCGCGAAAATGGCGCTGCTGCGTGAAGCGTTGTCGGCGGAGCAATTGAACGACCCGGTCAAGCTCGCGCACGCGATAAAATCGCTGCCACTTGTACTGGCTGCGCCGCGCCCCATCGAGGAGGCGATCAGCAGCGCCGGCGGCGTGCGCTTCGAGGGTCTTGATGACCATCTGATGCTGCGCGGTTCCCCCGGCGTATTCTGCGCGGGCGAGATGCTCGACTGGGAGGCACCTACCGGCGGCTATCTGCTCACCGCCTGCTTTGCCAGCGGCCGTGCGGCGGGGCAGGGCGCATTGAATTACTTATATCACCATGCTGCGACTGACTGAACTCAAATTACCCCTCGACCATCCTGCAGATGCCTTGCGTGCGGCAATTCTGAGGCGCCTGGAACTGGCGGATGGCGACCTGCTCGGCTACAGCATCTTCAAGCGCAGCTACGATGCGCGCAAGAAGCACGCGCTGCTGCTGGTCTACGCGGTCGATGTCGAGGTGCGGAACGAGGCGGCGCTGTTGAAGAAATTCCGCAACGACCGCCACCTCGCGCCGACGCCCGACATGGCGTATCACTTTGTCGCTCACGCGCCGGAGCCGCTGGTGGAACGCCCGATCGTCGTCGGCTTCGGCCCGTGCGGCATCTTCGCGGCGCTGGTGCTGGCGCAGATGGGCTTCAAGCCCATCGTGCTGGAACGCGGCAAGGCGGTGCGCGAGCGCACCCAGGACACCTGGGGCCTGTGGCGCAAGAAGGTGCTCAACCCGGAATCCAACGTGCAATTCGGCGAAGGCGGGGCAGGCACGTTTTCGGACGGCAAGCTCTACAGCCAGATCAAGGATCCCCGGCACTATGGCCGCAAGGTATTGACCGAATTCGTGAAGGCGGGTGCGCCGGAAGAAATCCTGTACGTCGCCAAGCCGCACATCGGTACCTTCCGTCTGGTTGGCATGGTCGAGGCCATGCGTCACGAGATCGAGAAACTGGGTGGCGAGATCCGCTTCCAGCAGCGCGTCACCGACGTGCTGATCGAGGATGGTCCCAAGGGTAAAGCGATCCGCGGCGTAGTGCTGGCCAGCGGCAAGACACTCGCCAGCAGCCATGTCATCCTTGCGCTCGGCCACAGCGCCCGCGATACCTTTGAGATGCTGCATGCGCGCGGCGTGTACATGGAGGCCAAGCCATTTTCCATCGGTTTTCGCATCGAACATCCACAATCGCTGATCGACAAGGCCAGGCTGGGCCCGAATGCCGGCAATCCGCTGCTTGGCGCGGCGGACTACAAACTGGTCCACCACGCGAAGAACGGCCGCTCGGTATACAGCTTCTGTATGTGTCCGGGCGGGACGGTGGTGGCGGCTGCCTCCGAACCGGGCCGCGTGGTGACCAATGGCATGAGCCAGTATTCGCGCAACGAGCGCAATGCCAACGCCGGCATCGTCGTCGGCATCACGCCCGAAGACTATCCTGGCGGACCGCTGGCCGGCATCGAACTGCAGCGCAAGCTGGAGACGCGTGCGTTCGAACTCGGCGGCGGCGGTTACGAGGCCCCCGGCCAGCTGGTTGGCGATTTTCTCGAAGGCAAGCCGTCCACCCGACTCGGCAGCGTCGACCCTTCCTACAAGCCTGGCGTCCACCTGACTGACCTGGCCTCTGCGCTGCCGGATTACGCAATCGAGGCGATCCGAGAGGCGCTGCCGGCGTTCGACCAGCAGATCAAGGGTTTCGCCATGAAGGACGCAGTGCTGACCGGGGTCGAGACGCGCACCTCCTCGCCCGTGCGCATTACCCGCGGCGACGATTTTCAGAGCCTCAACGTCAAAGGCCTGTATCCGGCGGGCGAGGGGGCGGGCTATGCGGGCGGCATCCTGTCCGCAGGAGTGGACGGCATCAAGGTCGCCGAGGCGGCGGCGCGCGACATGCTCGGGCTGGAATCGGCGGGATCCGGCGCGCAATCGGGGCCTGGTTGCGGCTACTGAGCCCTGCGTTCGGAGGGGCGAACCGCCTCTCGACCTTTCCGCAGGCAATCTGAAAACATGAGCGGAGGGTACTTGCTTTTGTTTCTATATTTCGATTATTATCGAAAAATGGAAACGAAAGCCGTCGTCACTGCACTCGCTGCCCTGGCCCAGGATTCCCGCCTGGCCATCTTCCGCGCCCTGGTCCAGGCCGGTCCGGCCGGCCTTGCCGCCGGCCGCATCAGCGAGCTCACCGGCATTCCGCCATCTTCGCTGTCGTTCCACCTGAAGGAGTTGTCGCATGCCGGCATGGTGGATTCGCAGCCGTCCGGGCGCTTCGTCATCTACACCGCCAACTTCACGACCATGAACGCGCTGCTCGGCTTTCTTACCGAGAACTGCTGCGGCGGCAATCCCTGCTCGCCGGTCTGCACGCCAGCCTGCGACCCCGAACAATCCCATGTCACCGAAAAGGAGCCAACATGAAACGCCTCCATGTACACGTCGCGGTCGCTGACCTCGCCGCCAGCATCCGTTTTTATTCGGCGATGTTTGCTGCCGAGCCGACCGTCACCAAGGACGATTACGCCAAATGGATGCTCGACGACCCGCGGGTGAATTTCGCCATTTCGGCACGCGGCGCCACACCCGGGCTCAACCATCTGGGCGTGCAAGTCGAATCGGCCGACGAACTGGCCGAAATGAGCGAACGCCTGCAGAAACTGGACACCGACGTGGTGGAGGAAATGGGCACCGCCTGCTGCTACGCCAAATCGGACAAATACTGGGCGACCGACCCGCAGGGCATCGCCTGGGAAACCTATCACACGCTCGACAGCATTCCCGTGTTCGGCGGGCAGCAGGAAGGCGAATGCTGTGTGCCTGAGCCCGTCGTGGCAAAGGTTCCCGGTTGCATCCCGGTCAAGGCCAAGCCGACCGCAGGCGGTTGCTGCTGAGTTTCATTTTTTACAATCCAAGGATCCATCGTGGCTGAAAAAACCTACACCGTACTGGTGCTGTGCACCGGCAATTCCTGTCGCTCGCAAATGGCAGAAGTACTGCTGAACCATGACCTTGCCGGCCAGGTGCGCGCGCTGTCCGCCGGTACCCGACCGCAGCCGAAAGTGGCCGACGGCGCCATCGCCGCGCTGAAGGCGGCGGGTCTCAACACCGATGGCCTGCATCCGAAGGACATCGACGCCGTGATGAACGAGGACATCGATCTGGTGGTCACCGTATGTGACAACGCCAAGGAAGCCTGTCCGATCTTTCCGAAGCCGATTCCAGCTATTCACCTGCCGTTCCATGACCCGCATGGCGAACCGCTGGAGAGCTTCCTTGCGGTTCGCGACGATATCCGTACCCGGCTGGTTGCCGCCGTGCGCGAGAAGCTCGGCCAGCAAACTGCTGCAGCCTGAATCGACGGAGACGAGGCCATGGCCGAACCGGTCTACAACGTGCTGTTTCTGTGCACAGGCAATTCAGCGAGGTCGATCCTGGCCGAATCGCTGCTCAATCAACTCGGCAAGGGGCGATTCAGGGCATATAGCGCAGGCAGCCATCCGGCCGGGCGGGTCAACCCGTTTGCGCTGGAATTGCTGGAAAAGAACCATTTTCCCACCGGCGAACTGCGCAGCAAGCTGTGGGACGAGTTCGCACAGCCCGGCTCTCCACAACTCGATTTCGTCATCACCGTGTGTGACAAGGCCGCGGGCGAAGTCTGCCCGGTGTGGCCCGGCCAGCCGATGTCAGCGCACTGGGGGATTCCTGACCCGGTTTCGGTCGAAGGCAGCGACGAGGTCAAGCGCCATGCCTTCGTCGACGCAATGAACCAGATGCAGCGGCGCGTTTCCATGTTCGTCAGCCTGCCGTTCGCCACGCTGGACCGGATCAAGCTGCAGCAGGCGGTACAACTTATCGGGAAGGCAACGTGAGCGCGCCAACTTTGATGGAGTTCGCTCGATGAGCGCACAGTGCGAAGTGACGGGCAAGCGCGCTGCCGGCGCACCGATGAGCGTGTTCGAGCGCTGGCTTACGCTATGGGTGGCACTGTGCATCGTCGCCGGGGTGCTGCTGGGTCAATTGTTGCCCGCACCGTTTCAGGCGCTCGGAAGCATGAACGTGGCGCAGGTGAACCTTCCGGTCGGCCTGCTGATCTGGGTCATGATCATTCCGATGCTGATGAAGATCGATTTCGGTGCCCTGCATCAGGTGAAGTCGCACTGGAAGGGCATCGGCGTCACGCTGTTCGTCAATTGGGCAGTCAAGCCGTTTTCGATGGCACTGCTGGCGTGGCTGTTCATCCGCCACTGGTTTGCGCCTTATTTGCCTGCTGAACAACTCGACAGCTACGTCGCCGGCCTGATCCTGCTGGCCGCCGCACCCTGCACCGCGATGGTGTTCGTGTGGAGCCGGCTGACCGGTGGCGACCCGTATTTCACGCTATCTCAGGTGGCGCTGAACGACACCATCATGATCGTGGCCTTTGCGCCCATCGTCGGCCTGTTGCTCGGGTTGTCGGCGATCGTGGTGCCGTGGGACACATTGTTTACTTCGGTGGTGCTGTATATCGTCATTCCGGTGGTGCTGGCGCAGTTGTGGCGCAAAATCCTGTTGCAGCGGGGACAGGCAGCATTCGACGCGACGATGGCGCAACTCGGCCATGCTTCCATCCTGGCGCTGCTGGCGACGCTGGTGCTGTTGTTCGCCTTCCAGGGCGAGGCGATCATCGCGCAGCCGCTGATCATCGCACTACTGGCCGTGCCCATCCTGATCCAGGTGTTCTTCAACTCGGCGCTGGCCTACTGGCTCAATCGCAAGGTGGGCGAAAAGCACAGCGTTGCCTGTCCGTCGGCGCTGATTGGCGCGTCCAATTTCTTCGAGTTGGCGGTGGCGGCGGCAATCGCGCTGTTCGGTTTCCAGTCGGGCGCGGCGCTCGCAACAGTGGTCGGCGTGCTGATCGAGGTGCCGGTGATGCTGCTGGTGGTGAAGATCGTCAACCAGAGCAAAGGATGGTATGAAAGCGGCTTGCCTGCGCGACGGATTTAATCATATTCGATGGGATGCCATGCATAAATTCCTGCTTGCACCGCTAGTTCTCTCCGGACTTCTGGTCGTATCCCATGCCCTTGCCGAGGGCGACGGCCGTATCGCGGTCGAGATGCCGGCGATGATGCAGGATCACATGCGCGCGAACATGCGCGACCATCTGCTCTCCATCAATGAAATCCTGGGCTTGCTGGCTGTCGGGAAATACGATGCCGCCGCCGATATTGCCGAGAAGCGCATTGGCATGAGCTCGCTCGAAGCACACGGGGCGAGCCATATGGCCGGCTTCATGCCGAAGGGTATGCAGGAGACGGGCACGGCCATGCACCAGGCCGCCAGCCGTTTTGCCGTGACGGCACAGGAGGCCGGTGTGACCCGCGATCTGACTCGTGCCCTGGGCGCGTTGAACCAGGTCACCATGCAATGCGTGGCCTGCCATGCCGGCTATCGCCTGCAATAGGGATTGGTTGGATATGCGTGCGCTGTTCACACCACTGCTCATCGTGCTCGCCCTGATGACCTCTACCGCCCAGGCTTTTCAGCTCAAGGCTGAACGTGTCGTCGACAACGTCTACGCCCTGATCGGTCCGCTGGGTCAGCGCAGCGCCGACAACGATGGGCTCAATGCCAATTTCGGTTTCGTCGTCACGCCCGAGGGCGTGATCCTGATCGACACCGGGGCCAGCCGCCTGGGCGCCGAGAGGATCGCGGCCACCATCGGCGAGGTGACGGACAAGCCGGTGCGCTGGGTCATCAATACCGGCAGCCAGGATCACCGTTGGCTGGGCAACGCGTTTTTCGCCGAAAAGGGCGCCGAGGTTATCGCGCTCACCCGAACCGCCGCCACCCAGGCCGAATTCGCCACGCAACACATGGCGTCGATGAAACGCTTTCTCGGCACGCGCATGCAGGGTACGAGGCCGCTGACTGCACCCGACACCCTCACGGGCAATTCGGCTACGCTGGAACTGGGAGGTGAAACGCTGGTGCTGGCCTACACCGACGCGCATTTTCTGGGCGACGCCTGGGTCTGGCTACCCAAGCGGCGCGTGATGTTCAGTGGCGACCTGGTCTTCGTGGATCGCCTGCTGGGCGTGTTGCCCTGGTCGAGCGTGAGGAACGGTCAGCAGGCCTTTCGCGCACTGGTTGCCCTGCAACCGGCGTACATCGTTCCCGGTCACGGCCGTGTCTGCGATCTGGCGCAGGCGCAGCGCCAGACCGGCGACTACTATGACTTCCTGGCCGACAAGGTGGGGGCCGCTGCGCGCGAAATGGAGCCGATGGAGGCGACCCTGGACCGTTATGCCGACTTGCCTGCGTTCAGCCGTCTGGAAAACTACGGCGACCTGCACCGGGCCAACATGAATCGCGCGTTCACTGAGTTCGAGTCTCAGTAATTCGGTATATGCAGGCGGGCCGGCGCATGACGGCCCGGCAACCGTCGCCCGAAGTGGCCGGCAGGACGGTATTTTCAATTTCTTAAAGCCTGTCGCCTTTTATCCGTAATTACACGTAGCGATTTAAGAGCATCTTGCGCCGTGTTTGCAGAACATGCTGCATCCCTCGGCTTGGCATGGCCAGTTCAACTCTACTAAAGATAATGGCGCTTTCATCTTTCGGAGCAGTCGGCAAGGAAAAACGGCGTTATGCACGGCTGCCTACGCTGCAGACTGCGCACGTCCGGTTCGGCGAAGGCGCGGCCATCCCTTCCGAAATCCGGGACTACTGCCAGAACGGCCTGTACGTGGCTTTTCTCGAAGAAGAGACACTGGACGCTGCGTTGCCTTCGCTGGTTGGTACGCCGGTACGAGTGGAATTCTCGGTTGCCGGCTCGGCAACATACGGATGCAATGGCCATGTCGCTCGCGTTTCTCCCGGTGGGATCGGGATATTCGTTGCGGCCATGCAGGAAGATGCGCTGCACGCCCTGCGCAGGTCGAGCGCGCGCCTGGTTCAAACCCGCCCCGCCCAAGGCAGCGCCAAGCTGAACCCGCATCAGACACAGGCACTGCAACTGGAATGCACCAACCTCTTCCGCAGCTTTCTCAATGCCGTGATGCAGGATTTTTTCCAGTGGGCGGTGGAGCGTCTGGGCCAGGCTGGACAGGACGAGTCGAGTTTCCTGGAACGCTCGCGCTACGACTACGGTGCCCAGGAACTGATGCAGCGCCGCAGCCGGATCGAGGACGACTTCTACAATGCCATTCGCGATCGCATACAGGATATCGGACCTGTTCAGGAAGCGTCCTGCGGGGCGTCCGCAGACAATCCGCTCGCCCTGGTCGAGGAAGCGGAATTCGAGGACTGGCTGAATCTGTCGTCCGTCATCCGGCAGGTCGAAGCGGACGTCGCCCTCCAACTGGGCACGTTTGAGCAGCGTTACAGCCTGTTGGCAGGCACTCCGATCGACCGGAAGAACAATCCTTTCGGCCCGGAAATGATCGGCCGTACCTTTCAGATCGCCATTCAGGGACTGGATTTTTCCAATCCCATGCGGACGGTTCTTTACAAAGCGCTTGGGCAGGCCATATCGGGCCATGCCGCGGCGCTTTACCAGCAGCTCAATCAGACCCTGATTGCCCTGCAGCCCGCCGAAACGGTCAAGCCTGCACATGCATCCGGCTCCGGGGCATCGACGTCCAAACCGGCGTCAGCCGCAACACACAGCGACGGCAGCGCCCGGCCCAAGCCGGATCTGGCCGAAATCGCCGATACGTTAAATGCGCTCTACAAGCAGGACCAGACCGGCATCGCCCAGGCGCCAGAGAGCGCCGAATACAGTCTGGACCGTATTCTGGTCGGTCTTGAGCAGACCCAGCGGCGCGCTCCCCAGGCAGCGGTGAGCCCGCTGCCGGCACAGGCCCTGTACCCGAGCGGCGCTGCCATGCCGCAGGCCGTACGCCCCGAGGTGCTGCAGGTGGTGAACCGTCTGCAGCAGGCGGCCCGGCAGCTTGCTGGCCGCGAGGGGCCGTTGCCGCAGTCCGGCGGTACGCCGCGCAATGGCGGGGCAGCGTTGCAGGAGGCCCGCTTGCCTGATCTGCTGCTTGCTCTGGATGGCCTGCCGATGGCAAGTCAGCCGGCAGCCGGCATGCCGTCTTTGGCCGATCAGCTCGCCGCGCGTATCGCCTCTACAGGAGGAAATACCCGTCAACTGGCGCCGACCCATCGGCAGATCCTGGATACCACGGCCGATCTGTTCGCGCGGGCGCGGGCAGATGTCGTCCCCCGTTCGGACATCGAATCGCTGGTGAAGCGGCTCGAACGCCCACTGCTGAAACTGGCGTTGCAGGATACCCATTTCCCCAATTTGCCCGACCACCCGGCCCGCCAGGTGCTCGATCTCATCGAGCAGTACGCGGTAGCGGCAGATGACAAGGGCAGATTCTTCGATACCAAGCTGCAGCGGTTTCTCTATTTGCTGGTAGATCGCGTGTGCAGTCAGGCCGACAACGATCCCGGCATTTTCGGGATGGTTCGCGACAGCCTCGAGAAAGTGTTGCTGCCGATCCTGCAGATTCGCAGGACACGGGTGGCGCGCCTGCAGGAGGCCTGCGAGGGCAAGGAGCGCATTCGCTCGGCACGTACCCGCGTCAACGCGGCGCTCGAGCAGCGCCTGGCCGGACGCGAAGTGCCTGGCATGCTGCTGCGTCTGCTGGATGCCGGCTGGCGCCAGTATCTGGTGTTGCTGGAGATGCGCCAGGGCGCGCAGGGCGATGCATGGAATGCGGCGCTGGCCGTGCTCGACCAGTTGTTCGGGTGGTTCGGTCCCACGCCTGCGGATGCGCCGCGCAGCACCGAGTCGGCGCAGATGTTGCTGGCTGAAATCGAGCGCGCTCTGGCAACGGTCAATGTGGATGCCAAATTGCTCGCCGCATTCGTGGACGAACTAGGCGCCAGTCTGGCTGACGGCGCGACGCAACCTGTTCCGGGACGGGCGATGGTTCGTGTGCCCCCGGGCCGGCTGGCTTCGTCGGGCGAACGGGGCGTCGTGCCCGCGCATCGCCAGCTGGCGGATAGCCTGCGGGTGGGTGACTGGTGGGATTTCAACGCGGACGGCAACCGGATACCGATGCAACTCATCTGGATCAGCCAGCCGCCTGCGAACTGCACCTTTGCCAACCGATCGGCTACCAGCAAGACCGATTTCACTCTGGCCGAACTGTCCCGGCAGATGCAGCGCGGTACGGCGAAGCCGGGCAAGGATCTGGATCTGCCGCTGATCGAGCGTTCGGAGCAGTCTCTGTTCGACGACACCTATCAGCGTGTGATGCAACAGGCTATGCACGATCCGGTGACCGGACTGCTCAACCGCAAAGGCTTCCTGCAGCACCTGAACCGGATGGCGATGCCGGATCAGGCGGACAGGACGCATGCCGTCGGCATCATCGAGTTCGACCAGTTCCGCATGATCGTCAACACTTGCGGCGAGGACGCCGCGGAAAAACTGACGCGCAGCCTGGCCAGCGAAGTCGGGGCGCATATCAGTCCCGATGCCGTACTGGCCTCGTTTCGTGACGACACCTTCGCGCTCATGCTGCCCAACTGTAAGCGGGTCGAAGGCTGCAGTGCCATCGACAGCCTGCTCGACCGGGTGAAGGACTACTCGTTCCAGCACGGACAGCACAGTTACAGCATCGGCTTCAATGTCGGCATCACCGAGTTTGCCCCGGACCGACTCAGCGCAGCCGAGGCGATCCGGCGCGCCGATTCGGCCTGCATCACGGCAAAATCGCAAGGTCGCAACCGGATGCAGATCTATGACCAGGCCAGCCCCCAGCTGCAGTCGCAGGAATCCTTGATGGACTGGGCGGGCCGGATCGATTCCTTCCTCAAAGGCAGCGGGCTGCACCTGCGCTGCCAGCAAGTGATGCCGCTCGGCGGGGGCAACGCCCGGCTGCCCTATTACGAAGTGCTGCTGGGGATAGAAGGCGAGGGCGGGGTGGAAATCCTGCCGGGGCATTTCATCCCGGCCGTGGAACGGTTGCAGCGCGCGCACGAGGTGGATATCTGGGTGATGCGGAACGTGTTCGAATGGATCGCCGCCAACCGGTCGGAGTTTGCCTCCGTAGGGGGATTCGCCATCAACCTGTCAGCCACTTCGCTCAGCAATCCCGAGGTGATGCGCTACCTGCAGGAGATGCTGCCGGTCAGCGATTTCCCCACCGAGAAGATCATCTTCGAAATCACGGAAAGTGCTGCCATCGAAAGCTACGGGGCCGCGCAGGATTTCATCCGGGAAATACGCCGCTACGGTTGCAAGTTCTCGCTGGACGATTTCGGCAGCGGATTCACATCCTATGCCCACCTGAAGAATCTGCGTACCGATACCCTCAAGATCGACGGCAGCTTCGTCAAGGACATGATGCAGAATTCCAGCGACTTCGCCATGGTCAAGTCGATGAACGATATCGGCCATTCATTGGGCTTGCTTACTGTGGCCGAATACGTGGAGTCCGAGACGACGCTGGAGGCGCTGCGGGGAATAGGTGTCGACTATGTCCAGGGCTACGCCATCCACAAGCCGTGTCGTATCGATGACATCCTGTCGATGGCGGCCTAGGCCGGGAGGCGCGACCAGAAAAAACGCCGCTCATTGAGCGGCGTCTTTTTTACAACTGGTGCGGCGATCGGAATCGAACATCAGCCTGTATGCCGCATGAATGCTTGATGTAGTGTTTCGCTATTCTAAAGATACCAACGTAAGTACCAACAAACTTTTCCAGTGCTACCGTTTCGCGTCTGTTCTCAGCTAACGCCTTACGCGCCGAGCGGTTAAGAAACCCGCTTCCGCATATCCCAGACTGGAGGAGTTCCCCTTATCTTGGGGGTCTCCAGAACGAGCCACCAAGAATGAATGACAGGGCCCACAGTGATGCGGTGAGGATAAGGAATATCGCCGGGGAGTAATCGACATCTCGCTCACAAATCCGCACCTTTTCACGAAATGCGGGTGTATCTCTCGGGTCTGGAGGCGTGGGCGGTGCTTTCAGGTCGGCTGCGATGCTGTCCATAATGTCACTTACGGAATCTGACCTTGGCCGCTGGAACAAAGCGGCTTGTTTGTCGTCGATTGCCTTCGCCAAGGCTATATTCTGATCACAGTTAGCTCTATCGCTTACCTGTAACCCAATCACCAACGCCACCAAGAGGGCGGCAACAGCGCCGAGCCACCACGCAACAATGCCAATGCGTTTTAACATCTTGTGCCTTTCCCTGTCGGGTAGTCGGGTAGCCTGGCAATTGTACCTAGTATGCGACGATAAGGCCGTTAGTCCTCGGCATCGCGCTCAACGTGTCCACACAGGCGAGCCATAGCCTTAACGTAACGCGCAGCCTCGATAGTCTTGCGCGAACGTGAGCCATGCTTCAGAGCATTCTGCGCAGCTTGGGCCTTCCCGTCACCCGTGCGTGGGCCGCTCGATTGCTCCCACGGTCGCCAATTCCTGATTAGCTCCGCCTGCCGCTGCCGTTCCTCGGTTGTCCAGTGTCGAGCCATGCTCAATCCCTTCACTTAATAGTTCGTTTGATTGAATTGGTTTTTCCTCGCGTGCGTGCGCGTGCGGAACGTTGCTCGATACGCCATTGTTCACCTGTTGCGGCCCGTGAGCGATGTTGGCCTGCTTAGCAAAGATTACAGGCGGGTTCTTGATCGCCGATAGCGTTTCAAGCGTTGTGCGACATTGACTCTGGGCTTTCAAGGCCAACCGCAAATAGGTTTCGGTCGCCTGCATGTATTCGCCCATGTTGAGGGCGGCCCGGCGCGCCAGTTCGTTGAAAATCGCGTCAAGGGCCATCGCCTGAGCCATCAGCATACCCTCGCCTTCCGAGAGGTCGCCGCTTCTAGCCCTCTTTGCTTGCTCGGCCATCACAGCCGCCGATTCCGTGAAATCAAGTTCGCCGAATATTCCGCGTGCGAAAGTCCGAGCTGTATAGGCGCTGGCAAGAGGTGAAGCGATAGCCGCCTCCGCCATCGCTCGTTCGTCGCTCTTGTCTTTCTCGCGCTTCAAGGTCAGCGTGTTTGTCTTCGATGCGTTTGCGCCTGCTGCTGCCTTCTTGGCCTTGCCTGTCATCAATCGCTCCCTGTCTCGATCATCCAGACCGAAAAGAATTTGCGCGTAGTGAGTGGTAATACATTCATTGTTACCGGCTGGCGGTACAGTGAACGCACCAAATAATCCCGTTTCCGTACCTGCTCACGGTACAGTCAGGCTGTCGCCTGTACCGGCTGGCGGGAGTGTGCTGTACCGGCTAGCGGTATTGCCTTTACCGGCTGGCGGGCTGGTGTTCGCGTTTTTGTTGGCGATGGGCAAGGCATCCATAAAGCCCCATGCGCCGGGGTGGTAGTCCTTTCGCTCAATCTCCAATCCAACGAAATTTGAGATATGCAGCCAGGTCAGCCCATAACGCGACGCACCGATATTCAATCCACCCTGCCGCGTCTGAATCAGCAGGCCGCGCTGCATGAGTTCATCCTTGGCCCGCTGGATCACGTCGCGCGATTTCCAGCCCCGGCCCTGCAACCATGAAAACGATAGGTGCAGGTGCCCGTTATTGCTCCCGCTGTGCTGGCGCATCAATTCGAACAACAGGGCTTTGGCTGGATAGCTCGCGCCCTTGAACGCAGTGCTATCAAGAACCGTGTGAGGAATCGCACTGTATAGGCCGCCGATAGATTCAACAGGCCGCTTCTGTTTTTTTTCGGCCATGGCTCACCCATCCACCAGCCGGGACAGGTGGCAATACAAGCCCCACAGTTCGATTAAAGACAGGGCAGCAAGGTCAGCCCCTATGCCCAGGTAAGAAAACCGCTCACACAGCGTTTGCAGGCGTTCCAGCCAATCGCTATTCATGGCGCTGCCTTTCTCATCACGTAGCGGGCAACGCGATGCTTGCGCCCGCACTCGGTCAGGTCATCCGTCCATATCGTCGCAATGTCGAAACCTCTCGCGCGCAGCTCGAACACGCGGGCGGCCGGCATCAGAATATCCAGATCGCGCCGGGCTTCGATGGTGGTGAGGGAATGCCGTGTCTCGAACGCTGCCAGCAAACGCAGGCGTTGAGTGTGGGCCGAGTTGTCGTTATGATCGCCGTGTGTGATTTGGGCTGCCTGCGGGTGGCCTTTTTCTTTTTCCATGGTCGCCTCCGCTCAGGCTGCCAGCTTGGACAATGCGGCGCGAACTTCACCAACGCGCCAGCGGGTAGTCCCTTCACCTAGGCGATGCGGCTTGGGCAGCCGTCCAGATTTCGACCAGCGCCATATGGTTGTCGCGCTGGTTTCAAGTGCGGCGGCGAGCGTGTTACAGGAAATGAAGCCAGAGTCCGGCAGGGTGTCGAGGTTGGGCGCGGTTTGATTCGCCATGCTGTTTTCCTTTCTTGGAAAAGCAGCCAAGCACAGAAGGTGGCTTGGGGCTGCATGGCGTAATTTTTATGACATGTGCAGCAGGGCACGGAAATGGGTCATGGTGCGCTATTTCGTGTCCTCATTCAGATTCACCAATAGCATCCGGCTTAATGATCTTGGCGATAGTCTTGGCATCCCTTGATGGCTCATTACCTGGATCGCCTTGTTTCCCCCAGCCTAGCGCCTTATCGATCTCTCTGGCGATATTGACCTGCTTGGGCAGCCGTTTAGGGTCGAAGCTTGACCAATTGTTCCCCATGATCTCGAACACGGCAGAAAGTGCCTTGTTCATATGCGGAAGACTGATGGTTACGGAATTGGCGACATCACTCGAATCAACTGCCGAAGCAAGCTCATGGCCTGAATCTAACCCCACAAGGTTGTCTCCGTGGTGTAGTCCGGCATCAGCTAAACCGGGGATACAGCCCATCCTTCGCTGAGTTTCACGGATTACCGCCTCGGACTTTAGCCGTTTTGTTTTCTCATAATCGTCGCCGTCGTTGTTATACCAGAGTAGTTTGTAGGCCTCGAAATTCTCCCGCCCAAGAAACAGCTCTTCTGCCCAAGTCGGTGCTGTCGCAAATATCAAATCAGATACCGAGTTTTCTTTGTTTAATCTGCGAACGAAGTCGTAAGCCGCATCTCCGGGCTTTGCTACGCGAAATCCCCCAGACCCGTCTTGAACAAAAAACAACAACCCTTCTGCCTCTTCATAATAGATGTAACGCCCTGTGCAATCGGCCAACTCCCTTTGTGCAGCGCGCTCCCACTTATCATATTCATAAAAGTTGCCGGTTCGGACGAACTCTTCACGTCCAATTTGCGCCAAGCTCTTAAAGCTCCATGGCTTCAAGGACGAGGCCATAATCTGTTCGCTTGCCAAGATCAATTCGACGAGCGGCGCGGTATAAGCGTTGCTCCGCGCTTCATAAAGCTTCGAGAAGGGGAAACCTTTTTTTGACAATCGCTCAAGAATTGTTGAAGGCTCTTTTTTCACATTGCGCTCCCATTCGCGCCCCTTGATCAGAAGCCACGCCAGCCGGGTAAGGGTGTCCCGGTTTTCGCCCCGTCGGGCTAGGCGCGGCTAACTCGTTATGCGTTTCGGTGTAGTGGTATCACTTCCGCCCCGGCTTTCAGCTTGTCCAGATAGTCCGCCCATTGCTGCATCATCTTGCGCCGCTCAGCCAGGTGCGCAGTGCGGTTGTAGGCGCGTCCGTTCGGGTCTTTCACGGCGTGAGCAAGCTGGTGTTCGATGAAGTCAGGACGGAAGTTCAGCACTTCATCCAGGATCGTGCGCGCCATTGCGCGGAAGCCGTGCGCGGTCATCTCTTCCTTGGGGTACCCCAAGCGCCGCAGCGCTGCGTTGATGGTGTTCTCGCTCATGACTGCCGACTTGCCGCGCTCCGACTGAAACACATACCTGTCACTCCCGGTCACGGCGTGCAGCTCGCGCAGGATCGCCACGGCCTGCGTGGACAGCGGTACGATATGGTCAGATTTCATCTTCATCTTGCTGCCCGGAATATTCCACGTCGCGCCGTCAAGATCGAACTCCGTCCACTCAGCATGGCGTAGCTCACCCGGTCGAACGAAGCTCAGGGCGGACATTTTCAGCGCGCACAAGGTAGTGAAGCTGCCCGTAAAGCTGTCGATGGCGCGCATCAGCCCGCCTACGGCTAATGGGTCGGTCAGGGCGGCATGGTGTGCCGTCTCGCGCCGGGTTAGGATCAGCTTCAGGTCGATGCTGGCGGATACGTCACGCGCCACCAAACCCCGGCTATCAGCATAGCGCAGCACGCGCCCGACGTAATTGAACACCCGCTTGGCGGTATCCACCGCATCGCGCTGCGCAATGCGTTCGATCACGTTGAGGACGTGCGCCGACTCAACCCGGGATATGGGCATTGCACCAATGACCGGAAACACGTCCTGTTCCATTCGCGTCATGGTCTTCTCACGGGTGCTGTCAGCCCGGTCGGCGTACGCCTTGGCAAACCATTCGCGCGCGATCGCTTCAAAACTGTTGGCTGCACGTTCGGCCCGCTGGGTCTTGGTGGCCTTCCTGAGTTCTCCGGGGTCTATATCGTCGGCAATCAGCTTGCGGGCCTCATCGCGTTTCTCGCGGGCGCGGGAAAGGGGTACGTCTGGGTAAACGCCAAGCGCCAGTGTCTTTTGCTTGCCGCCGAAACGATAGGCCAGCCGCCAATACTTCCCGGCTTGATTGACCAGCAGGAAAAGTCCCTTCTCGTCGGCCAGCTTATAGGGCTTGTCTGTAGGCTTGGCCTTCTTGATGGCGGGATCGGACAGCGGCATGGCGGATACCTTTCGCGCTTTTGTTGGTATCTGTTTTGTTGGTACGCGAAGTGCCAACATAAATACCAACAAATTGATGGTATTTCCATGGTATGCCGTGACACGGCGTGACGCAAATAAAAAACCCGCAATCCATTACTAGATGCGGGTTTTGGTTGCTGCATGATGCTTGGTGATACATGTAACTGGTGCCGGCGATCGGAATCGAACTGACGACCTTCGCATTACGAATGCGCTGCTCTACCAACTGAGCTACGCCGGCGAAAAACAGCGCGCATTATAGCGGAATCGGTCAGGCTTGTGCGGCCTGCAGCCCCGCTTTCAGACGATCGAGCACTTTGTCACGCCCGATCAGTTCCAGGGTGGCATCGATCGCCGGGGTCTGTGGTTCGCCGGTCACCAGCACACGTACCGGCATCGCCAGTTTGGGCATCTTGAGGCCATGCGCGGCGAGGGTTTCCTTGAGCGCGGCGTTGAGTGCGCTGCGTTCCCAGTCCAGGGATTCCAGGCGGGTAACCAGATCGGCCAGCGCCGGCAGGATCTCCGGGGTGACGTGCTGCGCCAGGAGTTCGGGCGTCGGATGCAGCGTGCGGTAGAACAGCGTGGCGGCATCGGCCAGTTCCACCATCGTTGCGGCACGTTCCTTCACCAGGGCGCACACGGCCGCGAGGTCGGGACCATCGTCCGGTGAGGCGCCATTGCGGACCAGGAAGGGCCGCACGAGTGCTGCCAGCCGTGCGTCGTCGGCCGCCTTGATGTATTGCTGGTTCAGCCAGCGCAGCTTCTCGGTGTTGAACTGCGCGGCCGAGGGCGTGATGTGGTCGAGATCGAACCACTGCACGAACTGCTCGCGGCTGAACAACTCGGCATCGCCGTGCGACCAGCCGAGCCGGGCCAGATAGTTGATCACGGCTTCGGGCAGGTAGCCTTCGTCGGCATACTGCATCACCGACACCGCGCCGTGGCGCTTCGACAGCTTGGTGCCGTCGTCGCCTAGGATCATCGACAAGTGGGCGTACTGCGGGACGGTCGCGCCGAGTGCCTTGAGGATGTTGATCTGGCGCGGCGTATTGTTGACGTGGTCGTCGCCGCGGATGACGTGGCTGATCTGCATGTCCCAGTCGTCGACTACCACGCAGAAATTGTAGGTGGGGGTGCCGTCGCCGCGCGCGATGATGAGGTCGTCGAGTTCGGCGTTGGCGAATTCGATCGTGCCCTTCACCAGATCCTTCCACGCCACCGTGCCCTCGGTGGGATTGCGAAAGCGGATCACCGGCTGGATGCCCGACGGCGGCACCGGCAGCGTCTTGCCCGGTTCGGGGCGCCAGCGGCCGTCGTAGCGCGGCTTTTCGCCACGCGCACGCTGCCCCTCGCGCATTTCGTCGAGTTCTTCTGGGCTGCAATAACAGTAATAGGCCTGGCCATTTGCCAGCATCTGTTCGATCACTTCCTTGTAGCGATACAGCCGCTTGGTCTGGTAGAACGGACCCTCGTCGTGATTCAGGTCGAGCCAGGCCATGCCGTCGAGAATCGCCTGTACCGCCTCGGGCGTAGAGCGCGCGATATCGGTGTCCTCGATGCGCAGGATGAACTGGCCGCCGTGATGACGCGCAAAGGCCCATGAGAACAGCGCGGTACGTGCGCCGCCGATATGCAGATAGCCGGTGGGGGAAGGGGCGAAACGGGTGCGGATCATGGCGAGACCGAATGGAAAAAGCCGCTATTTTACCCGGCCGCGTTTCATGCGGCCGGCCGCGCTGGAATTGACCGGGTCCGCCAGGATGTGGTTTAATTCGCGCCGCTTCGGGGCAGTTAGCTCAGCGGTAGAGCATCGCCTTCACACGGCGGGGGTCACAGGTTCAAACCCTGTACTGCCCACCACCCGGACATCGAAACAAGGATCGGCATGTGCCGGTCCTTTTTCATTTCCGCATGGCTTCGGCAGAAAAGCATTGCTGCACCCGAAACCAGCCGGTATAGTGCGGGCTCCCGCACCCTGCCAATCGGTGCGCGGTTCCATTATCCGTGATCTCACGATCCCCTATTCGTCTGCCTCGATTGGTGTTGCCACAAGCGCAACAGGCCGTCGCAGGAAAAAACTAAATGACTACTGAAACTACCTTTGCCAGCCTTGAGCTGGCCGAACCCATTTTGCGTGCCATTGCCGATGCCGGCTACACCACGCCCACCCCGATCCAGGCGCAGGCGATCCCGCAGGTGCTGGCCGGCGGCGACCTGCTCGCTGCGGCTCAGACCGGTACCGGCAAGACCGCCGGCTTCACGCTGCCGATCCTGCATCATCTGTCGACGCGTGCCGCGCAGGCACCCAAACCGGGCCGGCCGCGCTGCCTGATCCTTGTGCCGACGCGCGAACTGGCCGCGCAAGTCGAGGAATCGGTCAAGACCTACGGCAAGTACCTGTCGCTCACCTCGATGGTGATGTTCGGCGGCGTCAACATCAATCCGCAGTTCAAGGCGCTGAAGTCGCGCGTGGACATCCTGGTGGCGACGCCGGGCCGCCTGCTCGATCACCTCGGGCAAAAGACGGTGGACCTGTCCGGCGTCGAAATCCTGGTGCTCGACGAAGCCGACCGCATGCTCGACATGGGCTTCATCCGCGACATCAAGAAAGTGCTCGCCGTGCTGCCGAAGCAGCGCCAGAACCTGCTGTTCTCGGCGACCTTCTCCGACGAGATCCGGACGCTGGCCAACGGGCTGCTGCACAACCCGAAGAGCGTCGAAGTCGCACGCCGCAACACCACGGTCGAGATCATCGAGCAGTCGATGCACCGGGTGCCGCAGGCGCACAAGCGGGACTTGCTGACGCATTTGATCAAGCGCCACGACTGGCAGCAGGTGCTGGTGTTCACCCGGACCAAGCACGGTGCCAACAAGCTGGCCGAGAAGCTGATCAAGGACGGCATCACCGCCGCCGCGATCCACGGCAACAAGAGCCAGTCGGCGCGTACCAAGGCGCTGGCGAATTTCAAGGATGGCAGCGTACGCGTGCTGGTGGCCACCGACATCGCCGCACGCGGCATCGACATCGATCAGCTGCCGCAGGTGGTGAATTTCGAGTTGCCCAACGTGCCGGAAGACTACGTGCACCGCATCGGTCGCACTGGCCGCGCCGGCACCACCGGCTCGGCATTGTCGCTGGTGGACGACGAGGAAATCGGCTATCTGCGTGATATCGAAAAGTTGATCAAGCGTTCGATCGTGCGCGTCGAAGTCGAAGGTTTCACCCCACCGCCCAAATCCGAATTGATGTCCGACGAACGCCCGCCGCGCCCGCCGCAGGGGCGCGGCGGGCAACGCCAGGGACAGAACGCCGGGCAGCGTCCCGGTCAGGGCGCCAGGCAGACGCAGCCGGGTAACCGCAGTGCGTCGGGCCGCACACCACAGGGAACGCCTGCCGCAGGTAGCGCAAAACCCGCCGCCCGACCCGCGCCCAACCGGGCCGCACCGAATAATCAGTCGCAGCCGCGCAAACCGCGTCCGCAGGCAGCCCTGTTCTCGGCCAAACCCGGTTCGCGCGGGCATTGATCGGGCTTGAGCGGCTTGGGCCGGGCTGGGACAATCGTCGTCATGGATACGCTCGCCAGCTACGACGAACTGCCCTACGACAGCCTGCCCCTGCCTGAAACCCAGCCGGATTTCCTCGCTGCGGTTGCGAAACTGCATGGCTTCGATGCGCCCGATCCGGCGCAGGCACGCATTCTCGAGCTCGGATGCGCCTCCGGCGGCAACCTGATCCCCTTGGCGTGGCGTTGTCCTGGGTCCGAATGCGTGGGCGTGGAATTGTCGCGCGTGCAGGCAGAGGCGGGGGCCGATTTCATTCGCCATCTGGGACTGTCCAATATCCGCATCGTGCATGGCGACCTTGCCGCGCTGCCTGCTGATCTGGGCGAATTCGATTACATCATCGCGCATGGTGTGTTTTCCTGGGTGCCGCCGGCGATTCAGCGTGCATTGCTCGACGTGTGCCGGTGCCATCTGGCGCCGCATGGCGTGGCCTATGTCAGTTTCAACGTCACGGCGGGCTGGACGCGATTGATGCCCCTGCGCACGGCGCTGATCGAGCGTACTGCGGCCGACCTGGCTGCACCTGAGCGTTTTGCGGAAGCCCGGCGTGTATTGGCCGACCTGGAGGCCGAATGGACTGATCCGGTTCTGCTGAAGGAAATCGCTTATCTGAAATCAGCTGCCCCGTCTTACCTGTTTCATGAATATCTTGCTGAATTCAACACGCCAACGCGGTTTGCCGAATTCGCGACGCAACTCGATGACCATGGGCTGCGCTACGTCGGCGAAGCCGGGCCGCGCCACGCGGTGGTCGAGCTCGAGGATGCCTGGGGCCTGATCCCCGAAAGCATGGCCGGCCGCTGGCTGGATGCCGAGGCGGCGCTCGACGAGGCACACGCCATCCGTTTCCGCCGTGCATTGATCGCGCGCGCCGATGCGCCATGCGCCCAGCCGCCTCAGGCCGACGCACTGCGCCAACTGGCATTTCATGCGGATCTACGTAGCGATGACGAAATCGATCTCGAGGCGATGGGCGAACAGGCTTTCGTCAACCCGGCAGGCGGCGCATACCCAGTCGCCCACCCTGCAATGAAGGCGGCGGCAATGATCCTGTCGGCCGCCTATCCTGCCGCACTGACTTATCCGGAACTGCTGGCGTCCACCAAACACGCGATGACCGACTATGACGCCGCCGGGGACTTCGACGAGGCGGCGTTTCGGAATGCCTTGTTTCCGTTGGTAATGGCGCATGGCGTGACGCCCAGCGTGGATACGATGCCGTCCGCGACCGAACCGATCGATCGGCCCCGCGCGCACGCCCTGGCGCGATTGCAGGCAACCTCACCCGGCTGGACGGTGAGCGGTGCGCGTCATGTGGCACTGGAGCTCGATGCGCCTGGGCGTATTCTGCTGAGCCTGCTGGATGGCAACCGCACGCTGGACGAACTCGCGATCGTTCTCCGGAATGTGTTGACCGATGTGGGATATGAACAGACACCGGAAACCGTCCAGGCAATGACACACCGGATGGTATGGCTGTTTGCGCGCCAGGGCTTGCTGACGGAACCACCCGGGTCGCCCGGGCCGCAATAATTCAACGAGGCGCCTGCCAGCAGTTGTTGCCGACCTGGACGGTCATGGAGAGTTGTTCGCTGTTGGCGTACAGGACGTATTTGAGTCCCAGATAATCCGAGCCTTTGCGCCAGAACATCGCCAGCAGGTTCTTCTCTCCGCTGGCGACGACGCTGGTGTAGGGAATGACCTTGAGCGGGTTGCCGTACAGGTTGGAATAGTTTGATGCGATGGTGACGAAGTTGCGGAAATCCGGTTCGACTTCCTGGTCGAATTCCACCAGCCTGTCGTTGCAGAACGTGAACAGAAAACGGCGGCCGCCCGGATTATTGGGTAGGTCGTAGGCAAACAGCCCGTCGTTTCCGACCGGCACGGTCTTGTCGAAATTCCAGGTTTTCAGGGCCTGCTCGACCTCGCTGCGGCTCATGCCGTTTTTGAATTCGCCGACCTCCCAGGCCTGGACGGGCAGGGCGAGCAGCAATCCGGCAAACAGGCAGAACGTTTTCGTTTTGATGGTCATGGTATGCAAGGAGGCAGGCAGGGGCATAGCATACCGCAGCGCCGCGAAGTCACTTGCCGCTGACGGCGCCAAAGACCTTTTTCAGCAGGTCGCTGCCGGCCTGCATCGGGTTGGCGCGAATGGCCGCTTCTTTTTCCCCGATCAGGGTATAGAGCCGGTCGAGCGCCTGCTGCGTGACGTACTGCTCGACATTGGCCTGTTTCTTGTCGAGCAGATTGAATTGCGCCACCATGCCGGCATACTGGTTGTACTGCTGGGCCAGGCCGACTTTGTCGGTGTTCGCCTTGACGATGGGCTCGAAGCGTTCGGCGAGCTTGGCCTCCGTTTTCCTGCGGAAGAAATCAGTGGCCGAGGTCTGGCCGCCCGTGAGGATGCCCTTGGCGTCTTCCAATGTCATTTCCTTCACTGCCCCGACCAGCAGGGTCTTGGCTTCCGGTACGGCGGCTTCCGCTGCGCGGTTCATCGACAGCACCAGGTCGTCCGCCTGCTTGCCCATGCCGAACATGCGCATGGCTTTTTCGGCTTTCTGCAGACTGGGCGGCAGTGGGATTTTCAGGGCGGCGTTGCCGAAGAAGCCGTCTTTCTGGCCGAGCTGGGCGACGGCGGCGTCGGCGCCGCGGGTCAGCGCTTCCTTCAATCCGGCGTTGATGTCGGCATTGGAGAGCGCGTCGACGCTGCTGGTTGTGGCGGTCTCGCTGGCAGGTTGGCGGGTTATGCCCTTTAGAATTCCGCTCCAGTCGAAGGCATAGGCAGGCAGGCTCAGCGCAAGGCCGGCTGCCAGCATGATCCAGCGCTTTGAAATCAGTGCAGCCATGATGCGTCTCCTGGGGCGTGTCGGGTTACAGCACTTCTGCGGCATAGTCGGCCAGACGCGAACGCTCACCCCGCTGCAAGGTGACATGGCCGTTATGCGGCCAGCCCTTGAAATGGTCCACCACGTAGGTGAGGCCGGAACTGCCTTCGGTGAGGTAGGGTGTGTCGATCTGGGAGATATTGCCCAGGCACACCACCTTGGTGCCGGGGCCGGCGCGGGTGATCAGCGTCTTCATCTGCTTGGGCGTGAGGTTTTGCGCTTCGTCGATGATGAGGAACTTGTTAAGAAAGGTGCGGCCGCGCATGAAGTTCAGCGACTTGACCTTGATGCGCGAACGGATCAGGTCCTGCGTGGCAGCGCGTCCCCATTCGCCGGCATCGTCGTCGCTCTTGTTCAGTACGTCGAGGTTGTCTTCCAATGCGCCCATCCACGGCGTCATTTTCTCTTCCTCGGTCCCGGGCAGGAAACCGATGTCCTCGCCGACCGGGACGGTCACGCGAGTCATGATGATTTCGGTGTAGATCTTCTTGTCGAGCACCTGGGCCAGGCCGGCGGCCAGCGTGAGCAAGGTCTTGCCGGTGCCAGCCTGGCCGAGCAGGGTGACGAAGTCGATCTCGGGATCCATCAGTACGTTGAGTGCAAAGTTCTGCTCGCGGTTGCGCGAGGTAATACCCCAGACGTTGTTCTTGTGGTGGCTGAAGTCGCGCACCGTGACCATCTCGGCCTGCTTGCCCTCGACCTTCAGTACCTTCGCATAGAGCGGGTTGGGGCCTTCCTGGAAGACGAATTCGTTCGGCAGCAGGCTGGTGACCAGCGGTCCCTTGATGCGGTAGTAGGTTTGGCCGTTGGCTTGCCACGATTCCATGCCTTTGCCGTGCGTGTCCCAGAAGTTGGCGGGCAGCTCGCGCAGGCCGGCGTAGAGCAGGTCGGTGTCTTCCAGCACCTTGTCGTTGAAGTAATCCTCGGCAGGCAGACCCAGCGCACGCGCCTTGATGCGCATGTTGATGTCTTTCGACACCAGGATGACCTGCCGCTTGGGATAGTGGCGCGACAGGAATAGCACGACGCCGAGGATCTGGTTGTCGACCTTGCTGGTCGGCAGGCTCAGCGGGATGTCGCCGGTGATCGCCTGGGTCTGCAGGAACAGCCGGCCGGTGGCGGCGTTATGGCTATGCGGCGCGAGCGGCACGCCTTCCTCGATGCTGTCGAGCTTGCTGACGATCTCGTCGAGAAAACGGCTGGCCTGGCGGGCGTTGCGCGATACCTCGTTCATGCCCTTTTTGTGCTGGTCGAGTTCCTCCAAGGTTGCGATCGGCACATAGACGTCGTGTTCTTCGAAGCGATACAGGCTGGTGGGGTCGTGCATCAGCACGTTGGTATCCAATACGAACAACTTGGTCAGAGTGGCGGCTTTTCTCGGCATGTCGATTTCGTTGCTAAGTGAGGACAGGAATGCATTCATCCTACCTCAAGCCGGAGCCTGCTTGTCCAGTCAAAAATTAAACGCAGGCTCTGCCGGTCCGCGCGAATGGGATGCCGTAATTCTCAGTAGAATGTTCGGCTCTCCAGCTCGGAACCTCGAGAGGAACATGATGCGCGAACTTATCTGTGCAACGACGCCCATGCGATCCGGATGGACATCGGGCCGACCTGCCATCGCGCTTCTGCTGGTCTGGTTGTGGTCGCAGCCGCTTTGCGCCGAGGTCACAGCGCACATTTTGTTGCAGGATTCGCCCCTTGCGGGGTTCCAGTACCATGCAGGGAGGGCGCTGTGGTCGCAGATGCGGGTGGGCGATGCGCTAGCCCTGGTACGCGAACCGGACAATTCCCACGATGCCGGGGCGGTGCGGGTGGAATGGCAGGGCCACAAGATCGGCTATGTGCCGCGTCGCGAGAATTCCGATGTGGCGCGTCTGCTCGACCGGGGACAGGTACTGGAGGCACGCATTGTTCGTTTGTCCGATGTGCGCGACCCGTGGTCGCGGGTGCGCTTCGAAATCCTGATACCCGTTCAACCCGCTGCCGGGCAGGACTCGCCATGAAACGTCTGATTGTCTGCTGCAACCGGTAAAATCGCACGGATGAAATTGCTTGTCCTCGATACCTCCACCGAATGGTGTTCGGCTGCGCTGTGGCTGGACGGCCATGTCCAGGCGCGCCGGATACTGGCCGAACAGCGGCACAGCAGCTTGCTGCTGCCAATGGTGGACGACCTTCTGCGCGAATCGGCGATAGCCCTGCGCCAACTTGACGGCATCGCCTATGGCGCCGGCCCCGGCTCGTTTACGGGCCTCAGGATCGCCTGTGCGGTGACGCAGGGGCTGGCATTGGGCGCCGACCTGCCGGTGGTGGGCGTCTCCACGCTGGAATCGATCGCCGAACAGGCGGGCGCGGAGCAGGTGTTGACCGTACTTGACGCGCGCATGGCCGAGGTCTACTGGGCGGCCTACCGGAGAGATGGCGTCGACTGGCACACGGTGAGCGAGCCGCAGCTGGCGCTGCCCGAATCGGTGGCGGTGCCGGAAGGGGGCGACTGGGTCGGCGCCAGCAATGGCTTCGTCGCATTGGGCAACGTGTTGCGTCCGCGTCTGGCCGCGCGTCTGGCGCGCATCGACGACACGCTGATGCCCGATGCCGCCGCGATGGCGCCGCTCGCCGCCCGTGCATTCGAACGTGGCGAGCGGCAGGATGCGGCGCTGGCCGCGCCGATCTATCTGCGTGACAAAGTGGCGCTGACAGTGGACGAGCGTCGCGCGAGGTGCTCTGCATGAGTGCTGTCTTCGAAATTGCCCACCACCTGCGGCCGATGACCGAGGCCGACCTGCCACGCATCCACAGGATCGAACTCGCAAGCTACGAGTACCCGTGGAGCCCGGGCAATTTCGCCGACTCGCTGAGCGCCGGCTACAGCATGTGGGTGCGCGAGGCCGAGGGTGAAATCATCGGCTACTACGCATTGATGGTCGCAGCGGGCGAGGCGCATCTGCTCAACCTTACCATCGCCCCGATCTGGCGCCGGCATGGTCTCGGCCGCGACCTGCTCGAGCACTGTCTGGCGCGGGCCTGCGACCACAAGGCCGCAAGTCTGTTTCTCGAGGTGCGAACCTCCAATGCCGCCGCCATCGCGCTATACCATGGCAGCGGTTTCGTCGATCTGGCGGTGCGCCGGGGCTACTACCCGGCCCGCAACGGCCGCGAGGATGCACTCATCATGAAGAAGGATCTGGCATGCTGAGCCGTGACGACGTGTTCAGCGAACTGGGTATCGGCCCCGCCTGGCGGTTGCGTGAAACGCTTCCTGCTTCCCGCGCACCACTTGTTGCGCCTCAGTCGCCGTCCTACACCTGGGACCAGCTGGCCGACGCTGTCGCGCATTGCACCGCCTGCAAGCTCTCCGCCACGCGCACACAGGGCGTATTGGGCGTCGGCGACCGCAACGCGGACTGGCTCATCATCGGCGAAGCGCCCGGGGCGGATGAAGACCGGATAGGCGAGCCGTTCGTCGGCCAGGCGGGCAAGCTGCTCGACGCCATGCTGGCTTCGATCGGCCTTCGGCGCGGCGACAACGTCTACATCGCCAACGTGCTGAAATCGCGCCCGCCCGGCAACCGCAATCCCGAGCCGGACGAAGTGGCCGCGTGCCGGCCCTACCTGCTGGCGCAGATCGAACTCATCCGGCCGAAGCTCATCCTCGCGCTGGGGCGTTTTGCCGCGCAAAGCCTGCTCGACACCGACGAGGCGATCAGCCGCCTGCGCGGCCGCGTGCACCAGTTCCAGAATGTGCCGCTGGTGGTGACCTATCATCCGGCCTACCTGCTGCGCAACCTGCCCGACAAGGCGCGCGCCTGGGAAGATCTGTGCCTGGCCCGACGCACGATGCAGGCCCTCGTCACAGCTTAACCGCTCACCGCTCACGACTTACTACTCACCCACAATGAAACTTCTGCATTCCGCGCTGCGTTTTCGCGTCAATTATTTTTCCGACCTTGGCCGCCATCAGGTGGTGATATGGATGCCCGGCGACACGCCGCCCGTCGATGCCCAGGTCGATGTCGGGCCGAAGATCGAGCACGAGGTGCCGAACGAGGTGTTCCGCAGCGACATCGCGCCGCTGAAACTGGGGCGTTTCTACCCATCGCAGCTGCTGCATGCCGACGACGCGCCCGCCCCGATGTTCCGGGTGACGAAGCTGAGCGAATCCAGCTTCGTCGCCAACTTCAGCCATCCGCTGCAAGGCCGCATCTTCAGCATCGACAGCGGCAAGAGCGACGTCTCGACCGAGCCGGTCGGCAAGGTGGAGCAACTGCTCGAATGGAGCGGCATGGAAACGCAGGTGCAGACACCGACCGATTTCGAGGGGCCGGATGCATTCAGCCGCGAGGACGAATTCCCCGATACCGAGTTTTACGCACTCGCCCGCAAGGTCACCCACGTCGACGCCGTCTGCGCGCGCCGCATCCAGGCGCTGTACCGCACCGTACTGCCAGAGAACGGGCGGGTGCTCGACCTGATGGCAGGCTGGCGCTCGCATCTGCCGGACACCGTGCAGTCGGCAGCCGGCCTGGGCCTCAATGCCGAGGAGCTCGACGACAACCCACAGCTCGCCGAGCGTATCGTGAAGGACATCAACGCCGATCCCGTACTGCCTTTCCCCGACGCCAGTTTTGACGCCGTGGTGTGCACGGTGTCGTTCGAATACCTGACGCAACCGCATAAGATCGTTGCCGAAGCCAGACGGGTCTTGAAGCCGGGCGGCATGTTCGTGGTGACGTTGTCGCACCGCTATTTTCCACCCAAGGTGATCCGGTTGTGGACGCAGCTGCATCCGATGGAGCGCATGGCCTGGGTCGGCACGCTGATCAAGCAGGCCGGCTTCAAGAAGGTGGAAACCTATGTCGAGCGCGGACTCAGGCGTCCCAAGGACGACCGCTATGCCGACAAGCTGACGGAATCCGACCCTTTGTTTGCCACGTGGGGCGTGGCGTAGACTGCATCATTGAAACAATCCTTCAACCTGGGAGACGACGATGTTCAAATGGCTCAATGCGTTCAAATGGATGCTTGCAGGATGCATGGCGCTGGCCTTGTCCGGCTGCGGCTACAACACGCTGCAAAGTTCCGATGAAGAGATCAAGGCCACCTGGGCCGAGGTGCTGAACCAATACCAGCGCCGCGCCGATCTGGTGCCGAACCTGGTCAATGTGGTGAAAGGTTATGCGGCGCACGAGAAGGATGTGTTCATCAGCGTCACCGAGGCCCGCGCCCGCGTGGGATCGATCCAGGCAACCCCCGATCTGATCAACGACGAAGCCGCGTTCCAGAAGTTCATCGCTGCACAGGGCGAACTCACCGGCGCGCTCTCGCGCCTGCTGCTCGTTGCCGAGAACTATCCCCAGCTCAAGGCAGATGGCCTGTTCCGTGATCTGCAGGCACAGCTCGAAGGCACCGAGAACCGCATCACGGTCGCGCGCAATCGCTACATCGCCGCCGTGAAGACCTATAACGTCACGGTGCGCTCCTTCCCGTCCAATTTGACGGCGATGATGTTCGGCTACAAAACCAAGCCGACCTTCACGGTGGAAAACGAAAAGGCCATCGCCATACCGCCCAAGGTCGATTTTGGTACGTCCGCTCCGGCCCCCTCGGCTACACCTGCGCCCGCTGCGCCTGCGCCCGCTGCGCCTGCGCCCGCTGCGCCTGCGGGTGCTTACTGATCCCCGGATGACCCGGCTGCTCCGGACGCATGCGATCTTTCACGGGCTTCAGTCCGTAGAAAGTCGGAGTTCCCTTGTGAGGCGCCTCGCGTTCGGTCTTCTGCTTGCGCTTGTCGCGCTGACCACGTGGGCGCAGGTGGCAGTGCCCGAGCTGTCGCGCCGCGTGACGGACCTGACTGCCACGCTCAGCGCCGGACAAGTCGCCGCGCTTGAAAACAAGCTGGCCGCCTTCGAAGCCCAGAAGGGCAGCCAGATCGCGGTGCTGATCGTGCCCACGACGCAGCCGGAAGATATTGCCCAGTTTGGCATCCGCGTGGCCGATCAATGGAAGGTTGGCCGCAAGAAAGTTGACGACGGGGTGATCCTGATTGTTGCCAAGGACGACCGCACATTGCGACTGGAAGTCGGCTATGGGCTCGAAGGTGCGATCCCCGACGCGATTGCCAAGCGCGTGATTGCCGAAACCATCACCCCCTATTTCAAGGCGGGCGATTTCAATGGTGGCATCGATGCTGGCGTGCAGCAGGTGATGCAACTGATCGAAGGCGAACCCTTGCCGCCGCCCAGCGCATCCGGCCAAAGCGAGGGAGACGGCGTATTCGTCATGCTGATCGTCGGCGGTATGGTCGCGGGCTGGTTGCTCGCCACCTTGATGAGCCGCCCGGCAGCGGGTGGCATCGCCGCACTGGGCAGTGGCGTGGCCGGTGCCTTCCTGCTGGGATTGACCCCCTTGCTGCTGTTCATCGTCGTGTTCGTGTTTGCCGGCGTGGCCACGGGATTCCGCCACGGTGGCGGCTGGTCGAGCGGCGGTGGTGGATGGGGCGGCGGCGGGTTCGGCGGCGGCTCGTGGGGCGGCGGAGGTGGTGGGTTTGGCGGAGGAGGCGCATCAGGCTCATGGTGAATGTCAAACGCTGGCTCAAGCATCTGTTCATGCCGCCTTGGGCATGGCGACGCGCATTCCCGCGCACCACGCTCGATGCGATCGAGTCGGCGATCCGGGAATCGGAAACGCGCCATGGCGGTGAAATCCGTTTCGCCATCGAGAACAGTCTGCCGGCTTTCTGGGTCTGGCGCGGCATGACGGGACGCAAGCGCGCGCTCGAGGCGTTTTCCTTCCTGCGCGTGTGGGATACCGAACACAACAGCGGCGTGCTGGTGTATCTGCTGCTGGCTGACCGCGACATCGAAATCATTGCGGACCGCGGCATAGCCGCGCGAGTGGATCCGGCAGCCTGGGGCGTGGTGGCCGAGGCCATGGAAGCGGATTTCAGACGGGGCGAATTCGAGCATGGCGTGCTGGAAGGCGTCCGGCAGATCAGCACGCTGCTGGCTGCGCATTTCCCGCCCGGGAAGCGTAATCCGGACGAACTGCCGGACCGGCCCGTGATTGTGCCCAGTGGATACAAGTGAGGAGACGAGATGCAGGCGCGATGAGCGTGGTGAAATCGCAGGCTCCGGAGCGTACCGGCCAGGCCTGATCCGGCCGTCAGTGGACGACGTCGTGGCGATGGCGTAGCCAGACCGTCGCCATCACTGCGCTGATGAACAGGCCGAATACCAGGACGATGGTGTGGATGTGCCAGTCGGCACGCACCATCAGGGCGTAGGCGCCGGTCAGTAGCAGAATGCTGATGTTCTCGTTGAAATTCTGCTGGGCGATGGAATGGCCTGCCCCCATCAACAGATGTCCGCGGTGTTGCAGCAGGGCATTCATCGGCACCACGAAATAGCCTGCCAGCACGCCCGCCAGGGTGAGCAGGAACACGGCGGGGATCAGGCTTTCCACCCAGATCAGGGCGATCGGCACGAAGCCGAGGAGGATGCCGGCCGGGAGCACGCTGATGGCACGCTGCAGGCGGACGAATTTTCCTGCCAGGATCGAGCCGATGGCAATACCGAACGCTGACGCGGCGGTGAGCTGGGTGGCCTGGTCGAGGCCGTATTTCAGATTGAGCGCGGCCCAGGCGATGATGAGCAGACGCAGCGTGGCGCCGACGCCCCAGAACAGGGTGGTGACGGCGAGCGACACCTGGCCGAGGGGGTCGCGCCACAGGAGAAGAAAGCTGTGTCCGAAGTCATGCAGGATATACAACGGCGAACGATTGGGCAGTTTGTGGTCGATCGGCAGACGCGGGATGAACAGATTGATGAACGCGGCGCCGAGGTAGAGCCCGGTGATGACGACGATGGCAAATTTGGGCGCGATGACGGCTGCAGAGAGCCCGGCGGTCGCCAGGATGCGCTCGGCAAAATGCGGGTTGATGAGCGCGCCGCCAATGATGGCGCCGAGCACGATGGCGGCGACCGTGGTGCCTTCCATCCAGCTGTTGGCGACAATGAGTTTCTCGCTAGGCAACAACTCGGTGAGGATGCCGTACTTGGCAGGCGAATACATGGCGGCACCGATGCCGACAATGGCATAGGCCAGCAAGGGATGCAGCCCGGCCAGCATGGTCAGGCAGCCCGCGAATTTGAGCGTGTTGGCGATGAGCATGACGCGCCCCTTGGGGAGCGCATCCGCGAACGGGCCCACCAACGGGGCCAGCACGATATAGGCAATGACGAAAACTGTCTGCAGCAGCGGCGAATACCATTCGGGCGCCGAGGAGAAAACCAGCAGGCCGATCGCAGAGAACAGCAGGGCATTGTCGGCCAAAGCGGACAGGAACTGCGCAAGCAGGATGGTGTAAAACGCGCGATTCAACTGGGGCGGCCTGGACTACGATCGGCGCAATGCCCTGCCGGCCCGGAGGGGAGGGGCGCAGGAAAGTTCAACTGTTACAACAGCTTGATTATGGGATGGTTTCAACACGGACGGGTTTGTGGTTGAATAAAAATCTTTTCTGACCCAAGGACGGGATTTAATGGCCGACCGCAGACTACAAGTATTCTACACCGTCGCCAAGCAGCTCAGCTTTACCAAGGCCGCCGATATTCTGTACATGACGCAGCCCGCGGTGACCTTCCAGGTCAAGCAGTTGGAAGAACATTTCAACACCCGCTTGTTCGAGCGCAGCCATGGAAAGATTTCGCTGACCCCGGCGGGCGATCTGGTACTGGGCTATGCCGAGCGCATTTTGGCTTTGACCGGCGAGATGGAAGCGCGCGTGGGCGAGTTGACCGGACAGGTGACGGGCCCCCTGATGATCGGTGCATCCACCACCATTGCCGAATACCAGCTGCCACGCATTCTGGGCGAATTCAAGGAACGTTTCCCGCAGGTCCAGGCGCGTCTCACAGTGGCCAATTCGGAAACGGTGGCGGCGAAAGTGGCCGATCATTCGCTCGACGTCGGACTGATCGAGGCGCCTTCTCACAATCCCAACCTGACCACGCTGGCCTGCTGCGAAGACGAACTGGTGATGATTTGTTCGCCGAATCATGCGCTGGCTTCGCGTTCGAGCGTGAACGCGCACGACATCTCCGCGCAGCCTTACGTGTCCCGCGAACACGGTTCGGGCACGCGGGAAGTGGTGGATGACTTCTTCAAAGACAATGGCGTCAATCCGGACGATCTGCATATTGAAATGGAATTGGGCAGCCGCGAGGCGATCAAGGGGGCAGTTGAGGCCAATCTCGGCGTGGCCATCATGTCGGCATCCACCGTCACCAAGGAGATCCAGCTCGGCACGCTCGCTGCGATTCCCTTGAAGCCCAGGCTGACGCGCGAACTTTCCATGGTGTATGCACCGGAAAAATTCCGCAGCAAGCTGCTCGACGCCTTCATCAGCTTCGTCGAAAACAAGTTTCAGCAGTGCAATGTCGATGTCGTTCCGATGAAACGGCCGGTCAAGGGGCGCAACCGCTGATGCGCGACAGCAAGCGTCTCGTGTCGCTATTCCGCTTGCTGTCGGAATCGCGGCAGCAGGCCTTGCTGGATTACGCGGAGTTCCTGGCTGACAAGGAAGGTGCCGAAACCGCCAGCGCACCCCCAGCAGAGCCGCTTCCGATTCCGCGGCCCGAGCAGGAAAATGTGGTCAAGGCAATCCAGCGCCTGATGCAGACTTACCCGATGCTGGAACGCAATCAGATATTTCATGAAGCCTCAGCGCAGATGACGCGTCATCTGGTGCACGGCGTAGCAGCCGTCGAGGCGATTGATGAACTGGAACGGATTTTTGCGCGCCAGTATCAACAGCATCTCGACGCCTTGAAGAAGGACCCGCAGCCGTCCTGACGTTGCGCAGGCTTTAGCCGGGCAGCAGGCTTCCGCATTGCCAGCAACTCAGGAAATTGCCGGGATTGCGCTCGCCGCAGTGCGGGCAAATCTTTTCCGCACCGGGCTTCACGTTCAGAAAATCCGCCAATACCTCGCGCGCCTGGCATTCCCGGGTGTCGTCCTCGACCCACACTTCGGGTTGGGCCTGGAGGAAGGGAACCTCGCCCAGCGCGCCCGCGGCGTTGGCATTGAAGATGTGGCTGGCGATGCCGAGGCTGGACAGGGCGTCGACGACCAGTTGGGCATCGAGCAGGGTGGGGGCGATGTGGACCCGTTTCATCGACGGGCGAATACAGGTGTTACGCCTTGCGGCGGATGCGCACGATCAGATCGATGCCTTCGGTCACCATGCCGGGTGGCAGCGGCGGCAGGCCGGAAATCTGTATATGCTCGGCGTCGATGTCGGACAGCTTGCCGCTGTCGACCTCATAGAGATGATGGTGCGGGTCGGTGTTGGGGTCGAAGAACACCTTGCTGGGATCGACGATGACTTCGCGCACCAGGCCTTTTTCCAGGAACAGCTTGAGCGTGTTGTAGACCGTGGCCTTGGAGGTTTCGGAGTGGCGGGTGTTGACGATCGCCATCACCTGATCGGCCGAGAGGTGCTCCTGACGCGAAAACAGCGCGTGCGCAATCTCGATCCGCTGGTGGGTCGGATTGATGTCGTGGCTGCGCAAAAGGCCGGCCATATTGTCGCGCGTGTAATGCATGCGCCTTATGATAAACACCAATCTGGACTTTGTCTAATTCCCGGAATGGGTATGACCAGCATCTGGAAAGGCCCGCCCGCGCGCGGCGCGGCGCCAAAACCGGTACAATCCCAACCAGTCTTCCACCCTTATTTTGTGAAGCAGGAATCCTGTGGTTACCCTCACCCGCCTCGACAGCACCGAGCCTGATTTCCAGGCACGCCTTGCCCGTCTGTTGCAATTCGACGATGCGGCCGACGCCGCCATCGAGCAGACGGTTGCCGCCATACTGCACGACGTGAAAACGCGGGGCGATGCGGCCGTGCTCGAATATACCGAACGCTTCGACCGCCTGCCGGCGGCCTCGGTCGTCAGCCTGGAGCTGAATGCTGCGCAATTGCGGACCGCACTCGAAGCCCTGCCGGCCGACACGTGCCAGGCGTTGGAGGCCGCAGCGGATCGCGTACGCCGCTATCACGAGAAGCAGCTCCAGGGTTCGTGGACTTATACCGAGGATGACGGCACCGTACTGGGGCAGAAAGTGACGCCGCTCGATCGCGTCGGACTGTATGTGCCGGGCGGCAAAGCCGCCTATCCGTCGTCAGTGCTGATGAACGCGATTCCGGCCAAGGTGGCAGGCGTCGGCGAACTCATCATGGTGGTACCGACCCCGGGCGGTGAGCACAACCAGCTGGTACTGGCCGCTGCCGCGATCGCAGGGGTTGATCGTGTGTTCACCATCGGTGGCGCGCAGGCCGTGGCGGCGCTGGCCTACGGCACCCAAACCGTGCCGCAGGTCGACAAGATCGTCGGCCCGGGCAACGCCTACGTGGCAGCGGCCAAGCGCCGCGTGTTCGGTACGGTGGGCATCGACATGATCGCCGGCCCGTCCGAAATCCTCGTCATTGCTGACGGCAACACGCCGCCGGAATGGGTGGCGATGGACTTATTTTCCCAAGCCGAACACGACGAGATGGCGCAGTCGATCCTGCTGTCGCCGGATGCGGCCTACCTCGATGCGGTGGCGGCGGCAATCAACCAATTGATTGGAGAAATGCCGCGTAGCGAAGTGATCCGCACTTCGCTCACCAATCGCGGGGCGCTGATCAAGACGCGCGACCTCGACGACGCGGTGGCGATTTCGAATACGATCGCGCCAGAACACTTGGAACTGTCGGTGGCGGATCCCGATGCGCTGCTGCCCACGCTGCGCCACGCCGGCGCGATCTTCATGGGAAAAAATACCTGCGAGGCGCTGGGCGATTACTGCGCCGGACCGAACCACGTACTGCCAACCTCGCGCACCGCGCGCTTCTCGTCCCCGCTGGGCGTGTACGATTTCCAGAAGCGCAGCAGCCTGATCCATGTGTCGCAGGCCGGCGCGCAGACACTCGGGCGGATCGCCGCCACGCTTGCCTATGGCGAAGGCCTGCAGGCGCACGCGCGCTCGGCCGAGTATCGTCTGGTCCATAAATGAGCCCGCTGCTTCCATGAGTCGTTATTGGAGCGCCGTGGTGCACGGCCTGACGCCCTATGTGCCGGGCGAGCAGCCGAAGCTGGCCAATCTGGTCAAGCTCAACACCAACGAGAATCCCTACGGCCCCAGCCCGAAGGTGCTCGACGCCGTGCGCGCGGAAGCGGCCGACACGCTGCGTCTCTATCCCGACCCTGGCTCGGACCGGCTTCGAGCCGGCATCGCGGCGTATCATGGCGTGGCGGCCGACCAGGTGTTCGTCGGCAACGGTTCCGACGAGGTGCTGGCGCATGCGTTCATGGCGCTGCTGAAGCACGGCCAGCCGATCCTGTTTCCCGACATCAGCTATAGCTTCTACCCCGTGTATTGCGGGCTGTACGAGATCGCCTACCGGCAGATTCCGCTGACGGACACATTCGAGATCAGGATCGACGATTATCTCGCGCCCAACGGCGGAGTGATTTTCCCCAATCCCAATGCTCCGACCGGACGTTTGCTGCCGCTGAGCGAGATCGAGCGTCTGCTGGCAGGCAATCCGGACTCGGTGGTGGTGATCGACGAAGCCTACATCGATTTCGGCGGCGAGTCGGCAGTGAGACTGGTGGCCCGTTATCCGCAGTTGCTGGTCGTCCGCACACTGTCCAAATCGCATGCCCTGGCCGGCCTGCGTGTCGGCTATGCCATCGGCCAGACACATCTGATCGAGGCGCTCAACCGGGTGAAAGACAGCTTCAACTCCTATCCGCTCGATCGCTTCGCCCAGGCAGGGGCTTTGGCTTCGATGGAAGACCATGCCTATTTCGAGTCCATTTGCGCCAAAGTGGTGGCGACGCGCACCCGGCTGGTGGCCGGTATGGAAGCCCTGGGTTTCCAGGTGCTGCCCTCGGCCGCCAACTTCATCTTCGCTCGCCATCCTGCCCAGGACGGCGCTGCATTGGCTGCCGCACTGCGCGAGCGCAGCATCATCGTGCGGCATTTCCGGAATCCGACCCGTATTGCGCCGTTTTTACGCATCACGATCGGCACCGATTCGCAATGCGACGCACTGCTTGTCGCGTTGAAAGCCATTGTGAACTGCTAGAATTCTTCTACAGCCTTATTTTCCGACGCCATGCGCACCGCACAAGTCACTCGCAATACCCTCGAAACCCAGATCGCGGTCAGTCTCAATCTCGACGGTACGGGCGTATCCAACCTCGATACCGGCGTGCCGTTTCTCGATCACATGCTCGACCAGATCGCGCGTCATGGCCTGATCGACCTGGATGTCCAGGCCAAGGGTGATCTGCATATCGATGCCCACCACACGGTGGAAGATACGGGCATCACCCTGGGACAAGCCTTCGCCCAGGCGCTCGGCGACAAGAAAGGCATCCGCCGCTATGGCCATGCCTACGTGCCGCTGGATGAAGCACTCTCGCGTGTGGTGATCGACCTGTCCGGTCGGCCAGGGCTGGAATACCACGTCGACTACACGCGTGCGCGCATCGGCGAATTCGACGTCGACCTGTTCCTCGAGTTCTTCCGCGGCTTCATCAACCACGCGGGTGTCACGCTGCACATCGACAACCTGCGCGGGATCAACGCACACCATCAGGCCGAGACGATCTTCAAGGCCTTCGGCCGTGCGCTGCGGATGGCGATGGAAGCCGACGCACGCATGGGCGACATACTGCCCTCGACAAAAGGCGCACTATGATCGCAACGCGAATCCTGGAGGTTGGGCAGTGAGCGTCGATATCGCCGTCATCGACTATGGCATGGGCAACCTGCGTTCGGTCTCCAAGGCCATCGAGCACGTCGCGCCGTCGGCCAGCGTGGCGGTGACGTCCGATCCGGCGGTGATCGCGGCAGCCGGACGCGTGGTGTTTCCCGGACAGGGCGCGGCGCCCGACTGCATGCGCGAAATCGATGCGCGCGGCCTGCGTCAGGTGATCATCGACGCCGCCCGCGGCAAGCCCTTCCTGGGGATATGCATGGGCATGCAGGTGCTGTTCGAGCACAGCGAGGAAGGCGATACCGCCTGCCTTGGCATCCTGCCCGGCACGGTGCAGCGATTCCCGCACGAGGCGATGCATGACGATGCCGGTAACAAGCTCAAGGTCCCACACATGGGCTGGAACAATGTCCATCAGGCGATGCCGCATCCCTTGTGGACGGGGATCGAGGAGGGCGCGCGTTTCTATTTCGTCCACAGCTATTTTGTGCAGCCGACCGCGCCCGATGTGATCGCGGGGTTTTCGCACTACCCGTTTCCGTTTACCTGCGCGGTGGCGTCGGAGAACATCTTTGCAGTCCAGTTTCATCCGGAAAAGAGTCAGAATGATGGCTTGACGCTACTGGGCAATTTTGTAACCTGGAATCCGGGCGAGCGCGATACCGCCTGCGATATGTCCGGCGCAGCCTGCGCCTAATTTTCTCCCGTACGACCCTGCTGATCAGCCATGTTAATTATTCCTGCGATCGACCTTAAAGACGGCCACTGCGTGCGCCTGGAACAAGGCGAAATGGACAAGGCCACTGTGTTTTCCGAAGACCCGGCCGCCACGGCACGCCACTGGAAGGAGCAGGGCGCGCGGCGCCTGCATCTGGTCGACCTGAACGGCGCATTTGCCGGCAAGCCGGTCAACGATGCGGCGATTCGTTCGATCGTCGCTGCGGTGGGGGATGAAATGCCGGTGCAACTCGGCGGCGGCATTCGTGACCTCGCCACCATCGAGCGCTATCTCGACGATGGTGTGCGCTACGTTATCATCGGTACGGCCGCGGTGAAAAATCCCGGCTTCCTGCACGAGGCCTGCGATGCTTTCCCCGGGCACGTGATGGTCGGGCTGGATGCCAAGGATGGCAAGATCGCCGTCGAAGGCTGGTCCAAGATCACCGGCCACGATGTGATCGATCTGGCCAAGCGTTTCGAGGGCTACGGCGTCGAGGCCGTCATCTATACCGACATTGGGCGCGACGGCATGCTCACTGGGGTGAACGTGGACGCCACCCAGCGGCTGGCGCAGGCGCTGTCGATTCCGGTCATCGCCAGCGGCGGCGTGACCAACCTCGACGACGTCCGGGCACTCTCCGCCGTGGCCAAGGACGGCATCATCGGCGCGATCACCGGACGTGCAATCTATCAGGGTACGCTCGACTTCGCCGAGGCGCAGAAGCTTGCCGATGAACTGGCTGGCGGCGTGTTCGGAGTCTGACCTGAGGACTGACCATGCTGGCAAAGCGCATCATTCCCTGTCTCGACGTCACCAACGGCCGCGTAGTCAAGGGCGTCAATTTCGTCGAGTTGAAGGATGCCGGCGACCCGGTCGAAATCGCCCGCCGTTATAACGAGGCGGGCGCCGACGAACTGACCTTTCTCGACATCACTGCATCGTCCGACAACCGGGACCTGATCCTGCACATCATCGAGGCGGTCGCTTCGGAAGTGTTTATTCCGCTGACGGTGGGCGGCGGAGTGCGCGCAGTCGGGGACGTGCAGCGTCTGCTCAACGCTGGTGCCGACAAGGTCAGCATCAATACTTCCGCGGTCACCAACCCACAACTGGTGAAGGATGCGGCCGACCGTTACGGCAGCCAGTGCATTGTGGTGGCGATCGACGCCAAGCGCGCCGGCGATCACTGGGAAATCTTCACCCACGGCGGTCGCACGGCCACCGGGCTGGACGCGGTCGAGTGGGCAAAGAAAATGGAAAGCCTGGGTGCGGGCGAACTGCTGCTTACCTCGATGGATCGCGACGGAACAAAAAGCGGCTTCGACTTGGAACTCACGCGCGCGATTTCCGAGGCGGTCGACATCCCCATCATCGCGAGCGGCGGCGTCGGCACGCTGCAGCATCTGGTCGATGGTGTGAAGGAAGGCCGGGCCGATGCGGTGCTGGCGGCCAGCATCTTCCACTTCGGCGAATATGGAGTGGATGAGGCGAAGCGCTACATGAAACAGCACGGTATCGAGGTGCGCCTGTGAACGACTGGCTCGATGCCGTCAAATGGGATGCGCAAGGGCTCGTTCCGGCGATCGCGCAGGACACCGCCAGCGGGGAAATCCTCATGGTGGCGTGGATGAACCGCGAGGCCCTGGAAGAAACGGCACGCACGCTGCGCGGAGTGTACTGGTCGCGTTCGCGCAACAAACTGTGGCGCAAGGGCGAAGAATCCGGCCATGTGCAGAACGTCAGTGAAATCCGCCTTGATTGCGATAACGATGTGGTGTTGCTCAAAATTGAACAGCTGGGCGGCATTGCCTGTCATACCGGGCGCCGCTCGTGCTTTTTCCAGAAGCTGGACAATGGCCACTGGGTGACGACTGCCCCGGTGCTGAAGAATCCCGACGAGATCTACCGCAAATGAGCGATATCCTCGACCGCCTGGCCGATACGCTGGAAGCGCGCAAGCAGGCGTCGCCCGACAGCTCCTACGTTGCCAAGCTCTACGCCAAGGGCACGGATGCCATCCTGAAAAAAATCGGCGAAGAAGCGACTGAGACCGTGATGGCGGCGAAGGACGGCCAGGCCGAAAAGATCATCTACGAAGTCGCCGATTTGTGGTTTCATACCCTGGTGTTGCTGGCGTACAAGGGATTGAAGCCGGCGGATGTGCTGAACGAACTGGCGCGTCGCGAAGGCTTGTCAGGACTGACCGAAAAAGCGAATCGACATGAGTGACTGCATTTTCTGCAAAATCGCGGCCGGACAATTGCCGAGCGGAAAGGTCTATGAAGACGACGATGTGCTGGCTTTTCACGACATCCATCCGTTCGCGCGGGTGCATTTCCTGATCATTCCGAAGGCGCACATCGCGGCCCTGTCCGATTGCTTGCCCGAGCATCAGGCGCTCCTGGGCAAGATGTTGTTGCTGGCGCCGCGTCTGGCCAAGGAACAGGGGCTAGACACGGGCTTCAAGACCTTGATCAACACCGGACGCGGCGGTGGCCAGGAAGTGTTCCATATCCATGTTCACGTATTTGGCGGGGGCGATCCCGCCAGGAAAAGTTAAATTTAAAGGAGACATTCCATGGGCAGCTTTAGCATTTGGCACTGGTTGATCGTTCTGGTAATCGTGCTACTGATTTTCGGTACCAAAAAACTGCGCAACATCGGCAGCGATCTGGGCGGTGCGGTCAAGGGGTTCAAGGACGGCATGAAGGAAGATGCACCCAAATTGAGCGACAAGGATGAGACCGGGCATACCATCGATGCCGAAGTGAAGGACAAGCACCATTCCTAAGTGTGTGGCCTGGAAGGATCGGGCAATCCACCGCATCGATACCTTTCCTGCCCCGGAATCCTGACCCACAACACTTTCTATGTTCGATATCGGATTCTCTGAGCTTGTCGTCATCGGTGTGGTTGCGCTGATCGTCATCGGCCCCGAGCGGTTGCCCAAGGTCGCGCGTACGGCAGGGCATCTGTACGGCCGCTTGCAGCGTTATGTGTCGTCGGTCAAGTCGGATATCGGCCGCGAGATCCAGTTGGACGAGCTTCGCCGGGCCGGCCAGAGTTTCAAGGACTCGGTCGAGTCGGCGGCATCGGGTGTCGAACAGCAGGCCACCGTGGTCGACGATTTCCTGCGCAAGGAAGCGAACAACGTCACACAGGCTGTGACGGAGAGCGTGGCCAGTGTGGGATCGGTTCCCGTTGCGGAGCCCGCGATACCACAACAACGCGAAACCGAACATGCGCTGCAGCAGAGCCTGCCGCTGGATGAGCCAGACCAGAATACCGGACGTGCGGTGCCGGCTTCTACAGGGACGGCATCCAGCGAAAGCCCGGGTAAATCTGCATGAGCGATACCGAAGACACCTTTATCTCGCATCTCATCGAAATGCGGGACCGCCTGCTGCGCGCGGTGCTAGCAGTCGTGATCATCTTCGTCTGTCTCTTCCCGTGGGCACAAGATATCTACGCGCTGCTCGCCCGCCCGCTTCTGGCGGCCTTGCCCAAAGGCGGGCAGATGATCGCCACCGAAATCACCACGCCGTTTTTTGTACCGATGAAGGTCACCATGATGGCCGCCTTCCTGCTGGCCTTGCCGTGGGTGTTCTACCAGGCCTGGGCGTTCGTGGCGCCCGGGCTGTACCAGCACGAAAAACGCCTTGGGGTGCCGTTGGTCATCGCCAGCGTCATCCTGTTCGTGACGGGGATGGCGTTCGCCTATTTTCTGGTGTTTCCGCTCGTGTTCCATTTCATCGTCAGCGTCACGCCTACTGGCGTGGCAGTGATGACCGACATTGGCAAGTATCTCGATTTCGTGCTGACCATGTTCATGGCATTCGGCATTACGTTCGAGGTTCCCATTGCAGTGGTGCTGCTGGTCAAGATGGGCATGGTCTCGGTCGCCAAGCTGCGCGAAATCCGGCCATATGTCATTGTCGGTGCGTTTGTCATCGGGGCGATCTTCACCCCGCCTGATGTCATTTCGCAATTCATGCTGGCGACACCCCTGTGGGTGCTTTATGAACTGGGAATCATCGTCGCTGCCATGCTCACCAAGCCAAAACCCGAATCCGAGCCGGATTATTCCCCTATGTCCGATTCCGATATGGATGACGAATTCGATCGCATCGAGGCGGGGCAGGTCGATCCGGGAACTCACAAGCCAGACTGACGCACCACAAAAGGGCGCAACATTCCAAAATGCACTATTAGTGTGCATATATATTGCGCTATCAGTGCACATATCCTTTTAAATCAAATGCTTGGTAGATAGGAACGCTGCTTGCTTGGATCAGCCGGCATTCAATCGGGAGCCGATGCATGGAAGCGTTGAAAACAGGCAGTGACGTATTGTTCGTATTGCTGGGCGGCATCATGGTACTGGCCATGCATGCTGGGTTTGCCTTTCTGGAACTGGGCACCGTGCGCAAGAAGAATCAGGTCAATGCGCTGGTCAAGATCCTCACCGACTTCTCGGTTTCCACGATTGCCTATTTCTTCATCGGCTACAGCATCGCCTACGGCATCAACTTCTTTTCCAGTGCGGAGGTGCTATCCGCCAAAAATGGCTACGACCTGGTCAAATTCTTTTTCCTGCTGACTTTTGCGGCAGCCATCCCCGCCATCGTATCGGGAGGCATAGCCGAACGCGCACGCTTCAGCCCCCAACTGGCGGCTACCTTCGCTCTGGTCGGGCTGGTCTACCCGTTTTATGAGGGCATTGTCTGGAATGGCAACTACGGCATCCAGGATTGGCTGATGGCGAGCGTCGGCGCCAAGTTCCATGATTTTGCCGGTTCGGTGGTGGTGCATGCCGTGGGGGGCTGGATCGCCTTGCCTGCCGTGTTGCTGCTGGGTGCGCGACGCGGGCGCTATACCAAGGATGGAATGGTCTCTGCGCATCCGCCGTCCAATATTCCGTTCCTGGCGCTCGGTGCATGGATTCTGACCGTAGGCTGGTTCGGTTTCAATGTGATGTCGGCACAGCTGATTGAGGCCGTGTCGGGCCTGGTGGCAGTGAACTCGCTGATGGCGATGGTGGGCGGCACGCTGACCGCCCTGGTGCTCGGCCGCAACGACCCGGGTTTTATCCATAACGGTCCGCTGGCTGGCCTGGTGGCCGTGTGTGCGGGCTCGGACCTGATGCATCCGCTTGGTGCCTTGGCCACTGGCGCGATCGCAGGTGCGTTGTTCGTGTGGATGTTCATGGTGACCCAGAACAAGTGGAAGATCGATGACGTGCTCGGCGTATGGCCTTTGCACGGATTGTGCGGCGCATGGGGTGGGATCGCGGCCGGCATTTTCGGTGCCAAGGCACTGGGCGGGCTGGGCGGCGTCAGCCTGGTAGCGCAGTTGATCGGCACGCTGGGCGGCGTGACCGTCGCCGCGTTTGGCAGCCTGGTGGTGTATGGCCTGCTGAAACGGTTCGTGGGCTTGAGGCTGGATCCGGAGGCCGAGTTCAATGGCGCCGACCTCAGCATCCATAAAGTGTCGGCCACAGCGGAACGCGAGACCAACTGGTAAACGGCCTAGTTCTTCTGCTGTCGTTTCAGATAACGGTCGCGTTCTGCGCGTAGCTGTTCGAGCTGACGATTGACCTGGACCACGTCAGGATGTTGGTTGGTGTACTTCAGCAGGAGCACGGTGCGTTTGATGCGCAGTTCAACCAGTTTCTTGTCGAGACCTGTGAGATAGGCATCGGATTTAGGGGGAGGCGTATTCGCCGCCTCATCGGATGCGGGTGGCGGCTGGGCTGCCGCGGTGTCGTCGACTGCGGGTGGGACCGCCTGCTGTAAGGGAAGTTGGGGCGCGTGCGGGGGCGTTGCCAGGAAGTGTTCGATTACGATGATCCCGAGCCCGATCAGCAGGAATACGCCGATAGGTACGCCAAATGCAAGTACCCGCAACAGACGCGACACCCGGTTGGTAGACGGTACCGGTATGGGCAAGGTCGCCGGAGTCGATGCCAATGTTAATGCCAATGCGTGGAAGGCGCTGACCAATGTGCGGGCATCCGGCCGGGCTTCCGGCTTTTTGTTCAACATATGGGCCAGCAAACTGGCTAGGCCGACCGATATTCTGGGACGCAGGGTGGTGGCAGGTTCCGGCGCTTCGTTGATGACCCGGTAGACGATCGTGGGCAGGCTGTCGCCATCGAAGGCATAGCGGCCCGTCAGCATCTCGTACAGGACAGCGCCCAGCGAAAAAATATCGGAACGCCCGTCTACTTCCCGTCCCATCGCCTGTTCCGGCGACATGTAGCGTGGCGAGCCAAGCATTTGTCCAGCTTGGGTGTGGTCGCTGTTGACGAGATGGGCAATGCCGAAATCGGTCAATTTGATCTGCCCGCGTTTTCCGGTTACGACGACATTGGCGGGCTTGATGTCGCGATGGATGACACCGTGCTCGTGTGCGAATGCCATGGCTTCGGCCATCTGCATGGCTGTGTCGAGCGCCAGATCAAGCGGCATCGGCCCCTTGTCCATGAGATCGCGCAGCGTCCTGCCGGGCAGGTATTCCATGGCGATATAGGCAAGCCCGTCGGCTTCGCCGACGTCGTAGATGGTCACGATATTGGGGTGGGACAGGCGGCCGGCACTCTGCGCTTCGCGCAAAAAACGCGATTCCGCGTCGGCGCCTTCCTGCTGCAACTGTGCAATAGGCACTGTCTTGATGGCCACAGTTCGCTCGATCAATGGATCGCGTGCCCGGTAGACCGTGCCCATCGCGCCCTGTCCGATTTCGTCGAGGATTTCGTAACGGCCGATTTTCATCACGACAGGAATGTCAGATCTGGCATTCCACAATCTGACCGCGGACCAGGCGACTATCCTCACCCATCAGGTACAGATACCAGGGCATCAGGTCGTCGACGCTGGGAAGGGTTTCGGGAGCAAGCCCGGGGTGGGTGCGTGCGCGCAAGGTCGTCGCCACCTGGCCGGGTATCAGGGTGTTGATGCGCAGGTTTTCGTCCGAGCTGAGCTCGTCGGACCAGATGCGGGTAAGCGTTTCCAGGCCCGATTTCGCGATGGCATAGCCGCCCCAGTAGGCGCGGGGATGGTGGCCGTGGGTTTCGCCGGTGAATATGACCGAGGCATCCGGCGCCTGGTGGAGCAGTGGCAGGCAGGCGCGGGTGAGCGCAAAGGGCGCGATCAGGTTGACCCGCATCAGGGTCTGCCACTGTTCCAGTGTTTGCAGGTGTAGCGGAGAGAGATTGTAGAACTGATGGGCGCTGTGGAGCAGGCCGTCGAGTCGCTGCAGATGGTGCGTGATGGTGCCGGCCAGGGTTTCCAGGCTGCGGTCGTCTGCAATCGCAAGATCATACGGAAACATGGCGGGCTCGGGTCCGCCGGCGGCGACGATTTCGTCGTATACGGCTTCGAGTTTGCTTTCATCGCGTGCGAGCAGCGCGACGGTGGCGCCATGGCGCGCAAACGTCAGGCTGGCGGCGCGGCCAAGGCCGGAACTTGCACCGGTAACGAGGATGACGCGGTCTGCAAGAAGATCGGGGCGAGGGAGATAGTCTTTCATAGCTGTTCGAGTAATGCGCGGGCCGATTGTACTCCGCTCTGTGTTGCGCTTTCGAGCGTGGCAGGATACGGCCCGGCAGTGTAATCGCCCGCCAGAAAAATGCGCGGGTGCAGGGTATGGACAGGCGGGCGTGCCAATTCCGGCACGCAACTATAGGTTGCCTGTTTTTCGATGATGCGTTTGCGCCAGCGCGTAGGTCCGGGCTGGACGATCCGGCGCAACTGCGCTTCCGCCTGATCCAGCCAGTCAGTGGGCAGATTCGTGGCAGCGCTAGCCACGAACGCCAGCAAACCGGCCTGACCGTGGCTCTGGCCACGATCGAACACAAACTGTGCCGGTCCGTCGATCAGGGCGAACAGCGGCTTGGACAGTCGAAAATCCGGATCGTATTGCATATAGGCTGTGGCAATGGGTTGATATTCGTACCCTGCCACGGCTTGGCCGAGCGGTCCAAGTACCGGCACTTGCTTCGCCAAGGCAGGGAGATGTTGCGGTGCGACGGCCAGGACAACGTGGCTGAAGACGGACATGTCATCCTGCGTGCCTAGGGCGATGGAGTTCGGTGTGGCGTCGAGCGTGGTCACGCGATAGCCCAGACGGATGTCGCCACCAAGCTCGACCACGCGTGCGGCGGCCGGTGCGGGCAGCAGTGCTGTCAAATCGCGGCGCGGCAGTATCAGGTCGCTATGGTGGGTGCGCCCGCCGAATGCGGCGCGGACCACCCTGCGGAAAGCCCTGGCGTCGGCCAGTTCGGGCGGGGTGTTGAGCGCTGACACGCACAAGGGGTGCCACAGCGCATTGCGTAATTTTTCCGGCTGCGTGCGGGTGAGTTGGCTGACAGTCAGTTGGCCTGGCGTTGCCGTGTCGCGCAGCATGAGGTGCGCCCAGTGCGCGGCGGCCAGTTTCTCGCGCCAATTCAACCCGCGGGCGCCGAGCAGTCCCGCCAGCAGGTGCAGCGGGGCGGGCAGGCGCGGGCAGGCAAGGCTGAATGCCGGCGGCTGTTCGAGGGTGAGCGGCAGACGCCACAGCGGTGTGACAGGATGCAGGCGTTCGATCAGCTGTAGCGTTTGTTCGTATGCGCCGAGTAGGATGTGCTGACCGTTGTCGAGTGGCTGGCCTTCGAGTTCGACTGCGCGTGCGCGGCCGCCCAGGGTCCGGCTGGCCTCGAACAGCGTGACGGCCACGCCGGCTTCGGCCAGTGTCAGGGCTGCAGAGCAGCCGGCCCAGCCGCCGCCCACGACCGCGACACGGGCTCGATCCAAGTCAGTTGTCACGGAAACAGCCAGGTTTTGCTGGCAAGCCACAGTTTGCGCAACGGCGTGAGCGAAACGCGCGCGCGCAAGACAGGGAATCCGGATTGCCGGATTTCGTTAAGCAGGGTGCGGTAGATTGCCGCCATGACCAGTCCGGGACGCTGCGCCCGCCGTGCGCCGGGAGGCAGCGCAGCGAACGCACGGCCGTAGTAGGCCAGGGCGCGTTCGTACTGGAACTGCATCAGGGCTTGAAATTCGGGCGTGTTGCGTCCGCTCATCAGATCGGCTTCGTGCACGCCGAAACGTACCAGTTCGTCCTGCGGCAGATAGATGCGTCCGCGCCGGGCGTCTTCGCCGACATCGCGGATGATGTTGGTGAGCTGGAACGCCAGCCCCAACTCGTGGGCGTAGCGGCGGATGTCGCGATCATGTTCGCCGCGCGTGCCGTCGAAGATCGATGCTGCGATTTCGCCGACCACACCGGCAACGCGATAACAGTAGAGGTTGAGCGACTTGAAATCGGGGTAGCGCGTGTGGTCGAGATCCATCGCCATGCCGTCCACGATTTCCAGCAGCAGGGCCGGCGGGATGGCGCGGCCCTGCGAGGTGTCGAAGAGCGCGCGGGTTGCCGGATGCTCCGGCTCGCCGCTGGCGAAATGGCCGATCTCGGCGCGCCACCAGTGAAGCTTGGCCTCGGCTACCTGGCGTTCGTGGCACTCATCCACCACATCGTCGAGTTCGCGGCACAGCGCATAGAACGCAGTGATCGCACGTCTTACCTCGGGTGGCAGAAAGACGAAACTGTAGTAGAAACTGGAGCCGCTCGCGGCGGCACGTTCCTGGCAATACTGGTGAACGTCCATGTTCAAAACAGTCCGCGGCCGAGCATGATGAGCCAGTCCTTTTTGGTCAGCACCGGGCGATGGTGGAACACGCAGCCGGGATCGGCGTGCAGTTTGCGCAGGATGGCTTCGCCGCCGCGGATGGTTACCCGCAGTTCCAGCCCGATGCGGCCCTTGAGTTGCCGGCCGAGCGGCGCGCCGGCCTGCAGCAATTTACGCGTACGCTCGATCTGCTTGTGCAGCATCATATGCCACAGCCCGTGCGTGTCGCCCTGTGCGATCTGTGCTTCGCTGACGTGGTGTGCGGCCAGTTCGTCCTGCGGCAGGTAGATACGATCCTTCGAGTAATCCACAGCGATATCCTGCAGAAAGTTGATCAGTTGCAGGCTGCTGCAGATGGCATCGGAATAGGCCAGGTGGCGCGGGTCGTGATCGCCATACAGATGCAGCATTAGGCGGCCCACCGGGTTGGCCGAACGGCGGCAGTAGTCCATGACTTCGCCGAAGTCGGCATAGCGCTTCTTTTCCACGTCCTGGGCGAAGGCGGACAGTAGTTCGCGAAAGGGAGCAAGCGGAATCGCATGGGTTCGGATCGCTACAGCAAGCGGACCGAATACCGGGTCGGTCGGCGTCTCGCCGCGTTCGATGCGATTCAGTTCGGCATGGTAGGCCGCGAGCTGATGCAGCCGTGCGGCTGGCGCGGCGTCACCTTCGTCGGCGATGTCGTCTGCGCTGCGGGCAAACCGATAGATGGCTTCCACCGGCCGACGCAGCCGTTTGGGCAGCAACCAGGAGGCAACAGGGAAGTTTTCGTAGTGATCGACCGGCACCGGCAATAAAAAACGGAATGGGAATAATGACTTAGGCAGGATGCCGGGCGGGCTTGGGTGACAGCATCGCTTTGATTATATTACACTTATCGGTTGATAGTTTTGCGGCCGAGCCGCGAGAGTGGCGGAATTGGTAGACGCACTGGATTTAGGTTCCAGCGCCGCAAGGCGTGGGGGTTCGAGTCCCCCCTTTCGCACCACAAGCTTTTTGCCCTTCACCCAACCTCAATTCAGCCAGGAAGTATTTTGATGCAAGCAAATCTTGAAGTTCTCGAAGGACTGGTCCGTCGCCTGGACATCAGCGTGCCTATGGGGCAGTTGGAAACTGAGGTACAAAATCGCCTCAAGCGTCTGGCGCGCAGCGTCAAGATGGACGGTTTCCGCCCGGGCAAAGCGCCGCTGAGCGCCGTGGCGCGTCAGCATGGCTCTGGCGTGCGTCAGGAAGTGCTGGGCGAGACCTTGCAGACGCGTTTCGGCGAGGCGGTACAGGCCCATCAGCTGAAAATTGCGGGTTATCCACATTTTGAACCGAAGACAGGGCAGACTGACGCAGCGGAAATGACCTTCAGTGCCAGTTTTGAGGTCTATCCTGAAGTGAAGATTGGTGATTTGAGCACTGGCAAGATGAGCAAGCCCGTGGTGAATCTGGCAGATGCCGATGTCGTCAAGACATTGGAGGTCCTGCAAAAACAGCGCCGTACGTTTGAGTCGGCGGATCGGGCTGCCGCGGAAGGCGATCTGGTCAAGTTCGATTATCAAGGTACGGTCGATGGCGCGTCATTCGAAGGTGGCAAGGGCGATGATTTTGCCGCAGTGATCGGCGAAGGCCGTTTGCTGAAGGATTTCGAACAGAGTCTGACCGGCCTCAAGGCGGGTGACAGCAAGGGCTTCGACGTGACCTTCCCGGCCGAGTATGCTGCCAAGGAGCTTGCGGGCAAGGTGGCGCATTTCGAGGTGCAGGTCAAGGACGTGCAGGCGCCGGCGTTGCCGGCGATTGATGCGGAATTCGCCAAGGCGCTGGGGGTCGAAGACGGTGACGTGGAGAAACTCAAGGCCGAAGTGAAGTCCAATCTGGAGCGTGAAGCGAAGCGCCGCGTACAGACCAAACTGAAAGAGCAGGCGATGGAGTTGCTGTTGCAGAAAAGTACGCTGGATCTGCCGCAGAGTCTGGTGGCGATGGAAACCGAGCGCCTGATGAAAATGACCGAGGCGGATATGCAGTCGCGCGGGGTTCAGACCATGAAGCTCTCTGCCGATATGTTTACTGGACAGGCGGAACGTCGCGTGCGTCTGGGCCTGATCCTGGCCGAGATCGTGCAGGCGCACAAGCTGGTGGCCCAGCCCGAGCAGATTCGCAACCTGATCCAGGAACAGGCCCAGAGCTACGAGGAACCGGAGCAGGTCGTGCAGTGGTATTACCAGAGCCCGGAACGGATGCAGGAGATCGAGTCCCTGGCACTGGAAGAGAATGTGGTAGCATGGGTCGCAGGTCAGGCCCAAGTGGAAGACGTGACAACCTCTTTTGAAGAATTGATGGGACGTGCCTGATGCGTATTGACTTTGAACGTGGTATTTCCAATTCGCAGCCCTTCGAACCGCAGGGTTTGGGGCTGGTGCCCATGGTCGTCGAGCAAAGCGGCCGTGGCGAACGTGCTTACGACATCTACTCGCGTCTGCTCAAGGAACGGGTGATTTTCCTGGTAGGCCCGGTGAATGACGCGACGGCCAACCTGGTGGTCGCGCAGATGCTGTTCCTGGAGTCGGAAAACCCCGACAAGGACGTCTATTTCTACATCAACTCGCCCGGCGGTTCGGTCTCGGCCGGATTGGCGATCTACGACACGATGCAGTTCATCAAGCCGGACGTGTCCACCCTGTGCATCGGTCAGGCTGCCAGCATGGGCGCCTTCCTGCTGACCGCCGGCGCCAAGGGCAAGCGTTACTGCTTGCCGAACTCTCGCGTGATGATTCATCAGCCGCTGGGCGGCTTCCAGGGACAGGCATCGGACATCGAAATCCACGCCAAGGAAATCCTCTATCTGAAGGCGCGCCTTAACGACATGCTCGCCAAACATACCGGCCGGAGCATTGAGGAAATCGATCGCGACACCGACCGCGACAACTTCATGAGCGCGGAAGATTCGGTGAAGTACGGGCTGGTCGACAAGGTGTTGACCAGCCGCATTGAGGCATCAGGCAATTAAGCAAGGAACTGGCATGGCGGACAAAGGCTCGGGCGACAAACTTCTCTACTGCTCCTTCTGCGGCAAAAGCCAGCATGAAGTACGCAAGCTGATTGCTGGGCCGTCGGTATTCATCTGCGATGAATGCGTCGAGCTGTGCAACGACATCATCCGCGAGGAAATCCAGCAGGCGGACAACCAAAAGGGCGGTGCGGGTTCCGATCTGCCTACGCCGCACGAGATCAGCGGCATCCTGGATCAGTATGTGATTGGCCAGAGCCAGGCGAAAAAAGCGCTGGCGGTGGCGGTTTATAATCACTACAAGCGCTTGCGCAGCAATTCGAGCACGGGCGAGGTGGAACTGGCCAAGAGCAACATCCTGCTGATCGGGCCGACCGGCTCAGGCAAAACTCTGCTCGCCCAAACACTGGCACGCCTGCTGAACGTGCCGTTCGTGATTGCCGATGCCACCACGCTGACCGAAGCCGGCTATGTAGGCGAGGATGTCGAAAACATCATCCAGAAGCTCTTGCAAAAGTGCGATTACGATGTCGACAAGGCCAAACAGGGCATTGTTTACATTGACGAAATCGACAAGATTTCGCGCAAGGCCGACAACCCTTCGATCACTCGCGACGTGTCGGGGGAAGGCGTGCAGCAGGCCTTGCTGAAGCTCATCGAAGGCACGACCGCGTCGGTTCCGCCGCAGGGCGGGCGCAAGCACCCGAACCAGGAGTTTGTGCAGGTCGATACGAGCAATATCCTGTTCATCTGCGGCGGCGCATTCAGCGGCCTGGAGAAAGTTATCCGCGGCCGCACCGAAAAAGGTGGCATCGGCTTCGGTGCGCAGGTCAAGAATGTCGATGAGACCAAGCGCGATGTCGAATTGCTGCATCAGGTCGAGCCAGAAGATCTCATCAAATATGGCCTGATCCCCGAATTTGTCGGACGTTTGCCGGTCGTCGCCACTCTGGACGAGCTGGATGAAGCTGCCTTGGTCCAGATTCTGACCGAGCCGAAGAATGCGTTGACCAAGCAATTCATCAAACTCTTCAAGATGGAAGGCGTCGAGCTGGAGTTCCGTGAGGATGCGCTGAATGCCATTGCCAAGCGGGCCCTGGCACGCCGAACCGGCGCGCGCGGCCTCCGCTCGATCATTGAGCATGCCCTGCTCGACACGATGTATGACCTGCCTTCTCTCAAGGGCGTCAGCAAGGTGGTGGTGGACAACGGGCTGGTCAGTGGCGACGGCAAGCCCTTATTGATCTATTCCGAGCAGGACGAGCAGCCGCTGGCTGCCGGAGCCTGAACCGAGATGGCTGATAGGGAACCTGTCAGCCATCTTGAATTCCAAACTATGCCCCCCAATTGTGGATGAGCGTGGTTGAGTGCCGCGCATCCTTTCCTTCACTCTTACCAGGAAATCATGATGAGCGACAACATATCCAAGGAACAGATCGACCTGCCGCTGTTGCCGCTTAGGGATGTGGTGGTATTCCCCCACATGGTCATCCCGCTGTTTGTCGGCCGTCCCAAGTCAATCAAGGCGCTGGAAACCTCGATGGAGTCCGGCAAGAGCATCCTGCTGGTCGCGCAAAAGACCGCCGCGCAGGATGACCCCACGCCCGAAGACCTCTACGACACCGGCAGTGTGGCCACCGTCCTGCAGATGCTGAAACTGCCCGATGGCACGGTCAAGGTGCTGGTCGAGGGCAATCAGCGCGCCCGGGTGCTGGAAGTGACCGACGTTGGCACCCATCTGGCTGCGCGTGCCGAAATCCTGCCTGCCGAAGGCGAGGAGCTGGTGGAAGTGGAGGCCATGCGTCGCGCGCTGCTGACGCAGTTCGACCAGTACGTCAAACTGAACAAGAAGATTCCGCCTGAAATCCTGACATCGCTGTCGGGCATCGACGAGGGCGGCCGTCTGGCCGATACCATCGTTGCGCACCTGCCGCTGAAACTGGAACAAAAGCAGGAAGTGCTGGAGATGATCGGCGTCAATAAACGCCTTGAGCATCTGCTTGGCCTGCTGGAAGGCGAGCTCGACATCCTCCAGGTGGAAAAGCGCATCCGCGGCCGTGTCAAACGGCAGATGGAGAAGAGCCAACGCGAGTACTACCTGAACGAGCAGGTCAAAGCCATCCAGAAGGAACTCGGCGACATCGAGGAAGGCGCCGAACTGGAAGAGTTGGAAAAGCGCATCAAGACGGCCAGTATGTCCAAAGAGGCCGAAGCCAAGGCCATGGGTGAGTTGAAGAAGCTGAAGATGATGTCGCCGATGTCGGCCGAAGCTACCGTCATTCGCAGCTATATCGAAGCGATGGTTGGCCTGCCCTGGAAGAAGAAGGCCAAAATCAGTAAAGATCTGGCGAAGGCCGAGAAAATCCTCGATCAGGATCATTACGGCCTCGACAAAGTCAAGGAACGCATTCTGGAATACCTCGCTGTGCAGCAGCGCGTGGACAAGGTGAAAGCACCGATCCTGTGCCTGGTGGGGCCGCCTGGCGTCGGCAAGACCTCGCTCGGCCAATCGATTGCGCGTGCGACCAACCGCAAGTTCGTACGTATGGCGCTGGGCGGCGTGCGCGACGAATCCGAGATTCGCGGCCATCGTCGCACCTACATCGGTTCGATGCCGGGCAAGATTCTGCAAAGCCTGACCAAGATCGGGGTGAAGAACCCGCTGTTCCTGCTCGACGAAGTCGACAAGATGGGACAGGACTTCCGCGGCGATCCGTCGTCGGCGCTGCTGGAAGTGCTCGATCCCGAGCAGAACCACACCTTCCAGGACCACTACATCGAAGTCGAGTACGACCTGTCGGATGTGATGTTCGTCGCAACGGCCAACTCGCTCAATCTGCCTGCGCCCTTGCTCGACCGCATGGAAGTGATCCGCCTGTCGGGGTATACCGAGGACGAGAAGATCAACATTGCCGAGCGCTACCTGGTGCCCAAGCAGTTGAAGGTCAACGGCATCAAGGAGGGCGAATTCGCCATTGCCGAATCGGCCATTCGCGACATCGTGCGTTACTACACGCGTGAAGCCGGCGTGCGGAGCCTGGAGCGTGAAATCTCCAAGGTCTGCCGCAAGGCCGTCAAGGCCCTGCTGCTGAAGAAGCAGAGCAGCAAGATCTCGGTCACTTCGCGTAATCTAGAGAAATACCTCGGCGTTCGGCGTTTCAGTTTCGGTATTGCGGAGATGAACAACCAGGTGGGACAGGTGACTGGGCTGGCCTGGACCGAGGTGGGAGGCGAATTGCTTACCATCGAAGCGGTTTCGCTGCCTGGCCGCGGCAAGATGACCACGACCGGCAAGCTTGGCGAAGTGATGCAGGAATCGATTCAGGCTGCGCTGTCCGTGGTGCGTTCGCGTGCCCGCAAACTGGGGATACAGGAAGACTTCTACCAGAAGCGCGACATCCACATCCACCTGCCGGAAGGTGCGACACCAAAGGACGGCCCGTCCGCCGGTATCGCAATCTGCACCTCGATGGTATCGATCCTCACCGGCATCCCTGTGCGGGCCGATGTCGCCATGACCGGAGAGATCACGCTGCGGGGCGAAGTGCTGCCGATCGGTGGCCTGAAGGAGAAGCTGCTGGCGGCGCATCGCGGCGGCATCAAGACGGTGCTGATCCCGCAGGAAAACGTCAAGGATCTGACCGAGATTCCGGACAATATCAAGAACAAGCTCGACATTCACCCGGTCAAGTGGATAGACCAGGTTCTTGAATTGGCACTGGAACATGTGCCCGAGCCCTTGCAGGATGAGCCTGAAGCCGACGCGCCGGCAATTGCCGTGCCGGAAGAAGACGGTACCGCCGCTGCGGCGCTCAAACACTAGGTATTTTCTGACCGCCCGTCCGAATCCCGCGCCAGTCGCGGGATTTTTTTGGTGATCGCCCGGGAAACCGCTTGACACAAGGTTTTGCGGGTTGCTATAAAAGCGGCCACAGGGTTTTCCTGTGCCACTTGAGTGAAGGGGATAACACGTGAACAAATCCGAATTGATTGACGCCATCGCTGACTCGGCTGACATTTCCAAAGCAGCTGCGGGTCGTGCGCTGGACGCAACGGTCGAGGCAGTCAAGAAAGCGCTGAAGAAGGGCGACATGGTGACGCTGGTGGGTTTTGGCAGCTTCTATGTGGGTAAGCGTGCCGCACGTACTGGCCGTAATCCGCGTACCGGCGTAAGCATCAAGATCAAAGCCGCGAAAGTGCCGAAGTTCCGCGCCGGCAAGGGCCTGAAAGACGCCATCAATTAATAATAAAGTCCGCGAGTGCTTGGCAGGGTCGAAAAAAATGTTGTAGAATTTTGGTCTTTGTCGGGTGCTTAGCTCAGCTGGTAGAGCGTCGCCCTTACAAGGCGAATGTCGGGGGTTCGAACCCCTCAGCACCCACCAGCCGGGTAAGAGAAAATAAGCGGTCGAGTACTAGGCAGTACAGTTTTTTAGCAGCACAAGGGAGTGGTAGTTCAGTTGGTTAGAATACCGGCCTGTCACGCCGGGGGTCGCGGGTTCGAGTCCCGTCCACTCCGCCAACATCAAAAAGGCGAACGCGAGTTCGCCTTTTTTCATTTGCATCATTTGCATTCCATATCTTGGGTTTTCTCGTGCCCCATTTCATGGCGACCATATTTAATCGCAACAGGGCGAGACGCGAAGCGTAAAGTGCGCGAAAATCCGCGCTGACGTTTTTTTCGGAGTAAAAGACCGTGCTCGAAGCAATCCGCAAGCATGCACAGGGTTGGCTGGCCAAAGCCATACTGGCCTTGATTGCAATCACCTTCGCCCTGTTCGGCGTGGACTCCTACATGAGAGGCGACAAAAGCGGCGGCATGGTCGCCGAGGTTGGCGATGTGGGAATTTCGCGTGAAGAGCTGACACGGGAAATCCAGGCGCAAACCGATCGCATGCGCGAGGCGCTTGGTGCTGCGTTCGACCCTGCTGTCCCGGAGCGCGCCGATTTCCGCAAACAGGTGCTCGACAGCCTGATCGAACGCAAGGCCTTGTTGCTGGATGCGCAAAAAAACAAATTTCTGGCGCCCGATGCGTACCTTGCCTCCGTGCTCGCACAGATTCCGGCGTTCCAGCAGGACGGCAAATTCTCCCAGCAGCGTTATGAAGCGGTCTTGCGCCAGAATGGCCGTACGCCAGCAGCCTTTGAAAACGAGTTACGCCAGGGATTCATGCTGGATGTCGTGGCCAGTCCGGTGACGCTCGCGGCCTTTCCGTCGAATACGTCGCTGACGCAGATTGCGCGCCTGGTCTCGCAACAGCGTGAAATTGCCTGGGCCGATCTGCCGGCCTCCACCGTGGCTTCAGACGTCAAGGTCACACAAGCCGACGTGGAACGTGATTACGCGGCCCACAAAGCCGAATTTACCGAGCCTGAACAGATCCGCGCCGAATATCTGGTGCTGGATAAGGCCAGCGTGGCGGGGGGTATCGCAGTGAGCGACAAGGAAGTGGCCGACTACTATGCGGCCAATGCGGCGAAGTTTGGGCGGCCTGAACAACGCAGTGCAAGCCATATCCTGATTGCGGTGAATAAGAATGCCGACGCCGCAACGCGGGCCAAGGCCAAGGCCAAGGCGACCGAGCTGGTTCAGATCCTGCAGAAATCGCCGGAACGCTTTGCCGAACTGGCACGCACCGAGTCGCAGGATCCGGGCTCGGCCGCACAGGATGGCAGCCTGGGGAGCTTTGCTCGCGGCATGATGGTCAAGCCTTTCGAGGATGCCGTATTCAGCATGAAGCCCCACGAAATCCGAGGGCCGGTCGAAAGCGATTTCGGTTATCACATCATCCGGCTGGATGGCATCCAGCCTGCCAAGCTGGCGCCACTGAACGAGGTACGTGCCGAGGTCGTCGATGAACTGCGCAAGCAGCAGGCGCAAAAGGCCTTTGCAGACCTGGCTGACAACTTCGGCAACCTGGTCTATGAAAACGCACAGTCCCTGCAACCTGCCGCTACAGCAGCCAAGCTCAGCATCAAGCAGAGCGACTGGATGAGCGCCAAGACGGCGCCGCCGCCATTCAACAATGCCACGTTGTCGGCCGCCCTGTTCAGTGCCGAGTCGATCAAGTCGAAGCAGAACACCGAAGCCATCGAGGTGCAGCCCGGCATGCTGGTGGCGGCGCGAGTGGTCGATCATCGAGCGGCCCGACTGCGTCCGCTGACAGAGGTATCCGCGGCGATCGAGACCAGGCTGCGTGCCGAGCAGAGCGCCAAGCTGTTGGCCCAGAAGGGCGAAGCGACCATCAAGACGCTGGAAAAAGGCGATGAAACGGGTTTGAACTGGTCGTCGTTCAAGGTAGTGGGGCGTCAGCCGTTTGCAGAACTGGATGCGGCTGGCATCCAAGCGGTATTCCGGGCGAATGCCGACAAGCTGCCGGCCTACACGGGTTTCGCACGACCTGACGGTTCGTATCGGATCGTGCGGATCAGCCGCGTGGTGGAGGCGGACACGCCGGATCCTGCGTTGCTGGCCTCGGTCGCCTCCGGCGTGACGCAGGCGCAGCAGCGCGCAGACATGAAGGCGATGCTGGCATTGATCACTGCAGGCCAGAAAGTAAAAATCCAGCCGAATGCGATCGAAGGTAGATGACGTGGCTGCATGACAATAAAAAACGCGCCTTCTGGGCGCGTTTTTTATTGGTGCGGCGGTCGGGGTTACTCTGCGCCTGCGGTCGAATTGAACCCGGCGTCGACATAGGTGATTTCGCCCGTAATCCCCGACGCCAGATCGGAGAGCAGGAAGGCTGCGGCATTGCCGACCTCTTCTATCGTCACGTTGCGGCGGAGCGGCGCATTCTGGGCGACGAGGTCGAGCTTCTCGCCGAAGTTGGCGATACCGCTGGCGGCCAGCGTCTTGATCGGGCCGGCCGATACTGCGTTGACGCGGATACCCTTGGGCCCAAGGCTTTGCGCCATGTAGTACACGTTGGATTCCAGACTGGCCTTGGCCAAGCCCATGACGTTGTAGTTGGGGACCGACCGGATCGCACCCAGATAGGACAGGGTCAGCAGCGCTGCCTTGCGGCCTTTCAGCATTGGCAGGGCCGCCTTGGCCAATGCGGCAAAGCTGTAGGAACTGATGTCGTGGGCGATGCGGAAGTTTTCCCGGGTGACAGCGGAAAGAAAGTCGCCGGCAAGGGCCTCCTTTGGCGCAAACGCGATCGAATGAACCAGACCGTCGAAGCCGTCCCAGTGTTTGCCGAGCTCGGCAAACAGCGCATCGATCTGCTCGTCGCTGCCGACGTCACACGGAAACACCAGGCTGGAGCCGAATTCCTTGGCAAACTCGGTCACGCGATCCTTGATGCGTTCGCCTTGATAGGTGAAGGCCAGTTCGGCGCCTTCGCGCTTGCATGCCGAGGCGATACCGTAGGCGATGGAACGGTTGGATATCACGCCGGTGATCAGCAAGCGTTTTCCTACAAGAAATCCCATGATGGTCTCGAAGAGTTGAGTTGCTCCGGATTATAACGGCTGACGTTAGCGGCGCGCTTGGGTACACTGGTGCCATGGTGCGTATTGGGGCAATTTTATTAAGGATGGGCTTGCTGGGGATGGGCGTGGGCCTGCTGGCAGGCTGCTCCGACAGCTGGAACAATCCCTACCCCGGCGCCGATGCGCACGCCAATGTGTTGTATAGCGCGTTTTCCGAACGCCCCAAGCATCTCGATCCGGCCCGCTCTTACAGCTCGAACGAAGCCGAATTCACCGGGCAGATTTACGAACCGCCCCTGCAGTACCATTTCCTCAAGCGCCCGTATACGCTGATCCCGCTGACGGCCGAAGCCGTACCCACACCGCACTATCTTGACGCAGCCGGCAAGCCGCTTGCCGACGATGCACCTGCCGACGCCATTGCTGAAAGCGTGTATGAAATCCGGATCCGTCCCGGCATCCGCTATCAGCCGCATCCGGCGTTTGCGCGCGATGCAGCAGGCCACTATCGTTACCATGCATTGGATGCGGCTGCCGTGGCGAGCAAAAGGCAGATCGGCGATTTCACGCATACGGGCACCCGCGAACTCGTCGCAGCCGACTATGTCTACCAGATCAAGCGGCTGGCGAATCCCCGCTTGAGTTCACCGATTTTTGGGCTGATGTCTGAGCACATCGTTGGCCTGAAGGCGCTCGGCGACACGCTGGAGAAGGTATCCATGGCCCATCCCGACGCAGAACTGGACCTGAACGACTTTCCGCTGGCGGGCGCGGAAGTGGTGGATCGATATACGTATCGAATTCACATCAAGGGGAAATATCCGCAGTTCATCTATTGGCTGGCGATGCCGTTTTTCGCGCCCGTCCCGTGGGAGGCCGACGCCTTCTATGCGCAGCCGGGTATGGCGGACAACAACCTGACCCTGGACTGGCAGCCGGTCGGGACCGGCCCCTACTACCTGTCCGAGAACGATCCCAACCGCCGCATGGTGCTGACGAAGAATCCCTACTACCACGGCGAAACCTATCCCGAGGACGGCGACGTAGCGGATCGCCAGGCGGGTCTACTGGCGGACGCCGGCAAGCCGCTGCCGTTCGTGGACAAGGCTGTGTTCAGTCTGGAAAAGGAAACCATCCCCTACTGGAGCAAGTTTCTGCAGGGCTATTACGACAGTTCCGGCATCAGCTCGGACAGCTTCGACCAGGCCGTGCAGTTCTCGGCGGGTGGCGATCCGCGGCTGACCGACAGCATGCGCGAGAAGGGCATCCATCTCGTTACTGCGGTGGCGGCTTCGATCTGGTACGTGGGGTTTAACATGCTCGATCCGGTGGTGGGCGGTCAGGGTGAGGATCGCCGCAAGCTGAGGCAGGCAATTTCCATCGCGTTCGACTACGACGAATTCATTTCCATTTTCCTGAACGGCCGCGGTATTCCGGCACAGGGACCGATCCCGCCCGGGCTGTTCGGATACGTCGATGGCGTGGCAGGGCTGAATCCGTATGTCTACGAGACGCATGACGGCAAGATCGTGAGACATTCCATCGAGATGGCGAAAAAGCTGCTGGCCGAAGCAGGTTATCCCAATGGCCGCAACGTCAAAACCGGCGAGCCGCTGGTGCTCTATTTCGACACCATGGCAAGCGGCCCCGATACCAAGTCGCGGCTCGACTGGATGAAGAAGCAACTCGACAAGCTCAATGTGCAGCTGGTCGTCCGCGGCACCGATTACAACCGCTTCCAGGACAAGATGCGCAAGGGCAACGCGCAGTTGTTCGAATGGGGCTGGAATGCCGATTATCCCGATCCGGAAAACTTCTTCTTCCTGCTGTATGGGCCGAACAAGAAAGTGGCCACCGGGGGCGAGAACGCAGCCAACTACGACAATCCTGAATTCAACCGCCTGTTCGAACGCATGAAGGATATGGACAACGGCCCCGAGCGCCAGCAGGTGATCACCGCCATGCTCGAGATCGTGCGCCGCGATGCCCCCTGGATTTTTGCCTACTATCCCAAATCCTTTGGCTTGCGCCATGACTGGGTCCATAACGTCAAGCCCAACCTGATGGCCAACAATACGCTCAAGTACCGGCGTATCGACCCGGATCTGCGTGCCGCCCGACGCGCAGAATGGAATCGTCCCGCGCTGTGGCCGATCATGCTGCTGGTTGGCGGCGTGGTTGCACTCATCGCGCCGGCAGTGGTCGCCTGGCGCCGGCGCGAGAGGACGACCGCCTGATGTTTGCCTACATCCTGCGCCGCCTGCTGTATGCCATTCCGATCTTGATCGGCGTCAACCTGCTGACCTTCGCACTGTTCTTCGTCGTCAATACGCCGGACGACATGGCGCGACTGCAGCTCGGCGCCAAACACGTGACGCCCGAGGCGATCGAGCGCTGGAAGGTCGAACACGGCTACGACAAACCGCTGCTGCTGAACACCCGGGTGACCGGGAGTGCGCAGCTTACCGACACGCTCTTTTTCAAACGTTCAGCCGCGATGTTCGCATTCGAATTCGGCAAGGGCGACGACGGCCGCGACATCGGCAACGAGATCCGTACCCGCATGGGGCCGAGTCTGGCGATCGCGCTGCCCGTGTTTGTCGTCGGCCTGCTGGTCAACATTACCTTCGCTTTGCTGATGGTGTTCTTCCGTGCAACGTATCTCGATGTGTGGGGGGTGGTGCTGTGCGTCGTACTGATGTCGATCTCAGGGCTGTTCTATATCATCGCCGGCCAGTATTTCATCGCCAAGTTGTGGAACCTGTTGCCGATCTCGGGCTATACGGGTGGCATCCATGGTCTCAAGTTCATCCTCCTGCCCGTGTTGGTGAGCGTGGTAGCGGGAATCGGTAGTGGATCGCGCTGGTACCGAACGATTTTTCTTGAGGAGATCGGCAAGGATTATGTGCGTACTGCACGTGCCAAAGGCTTGTCCGAGATTCGGGTATTGTTTCGTCACGTGTTGAAGAACGGCATGATCCCGATCCTGACCGGCGCGGTGGTGGTGTTGCCGCTCTTGTTCATGGGCAGCCTCATCACCGAATCCTTCTTCGGCATTCCGGGACTCGGCAGCTACACGATCGACGCGATCCAGGCGCAGGATTTCTCGGTGGTGCGCGCGATGGTGTTCCTGGGCTCCTTTCTCTATATCGTCGGCCTGATCCTTACCGACATTTCCTATTCGTGGGTGGATCCTCGGGTGCGGCTGCAATGAGCCTGGGCACATTCCATTTCGTCCCTGTCCTGTTGTGGACCGATGCGCTCATTTTCATGCTGCTGACCGTAGCGCTGGCAACAGTGTGGTGGATCCGCCGTCACGCGCACCTGCGCGCGCCGTGGGCAGCCGTGGCGAGACGCCCCATGGCGATGGGCGCGGCGCTGGTGCTGGCCGTGTTCGTGATCATCGGCCTGCTCGACTCGCTGCATTACCGCGAACGACTGGACGCCAGCCCGCCCGACAGACCGCAATATTCGGTCGAAGTGTTGTCGGTGTTCGACGCATTGGCCGGCAGATTGCGTACGCAGCAGGAAAAAACCTATTCCGCGCCGCTGGCGATGCACTTGTATGCCAAGGAGTTCACGGAGCGGGACGGCGCCACCGTTCGGGATTATCCGCGCCTGGAATATGGCGGTGCGCATCTGAAGCAGGCTGACGAGTACGTACCGGACATCGTCCGGCGCGTACTCGTCGGCCTGTTGCAGGGCCTGGCGAGCAGCCTGCTGCTGTTCGGCCTGCTTGCAGCATGGCAGGCACGCCATAGGCAGATGAGGGTCGGGAGCTGGTTGTCTGCCTGGGAAACGGGCCACCTCGGCTGGCCTGGGCGGACAGTCGTGATCGTGTTGGCGCTGATGCTGATGCTGGGGGCGGTGATCGCCCGCCTGGCCGCAGGCTATCACGTCTTCGGTACCGACAAGGTCGGACAGGATGTGCTCTACATTAGCCTCAAGAGCATCCGCACCGGCCTGGTCATCGGTACGCTCACGACACTGGTCACCCTGCCGCTTGCGATCGTGCTAGGGATTGCGGCAGGGTATTTCCGGGGCTGGGTGGACGACGTCATCCAGTATGTCTACACCGTGCTGAATTCAATTCCAGGCGTGCTGCTGATCGCAGCAGCGGTACTCATCGTACAGGTCGCCATCGAGGCCCATCCCGATCTGTTCGACACCTCGGCGGCACGTGCCGATGTTCGCCTGCTGGCCCTGTGCATCATCATGGGCGTGACCAGCTGGACCAGCCTGGCGCGCCTGCTGCGCGGCGAATCGCTCAAGCTCAGGACGCTCGATTATGTCGAGGCGGCACGGGCGTTCGGCGTTTCGCACGCACGCATCATCAGCCGCCACATTTTCCCCAACGTATTCCACCTCGTGCTGATTGCGATCGTACTGGACTTCTCGGGCCTGGTGCTGGCCGAGGCCGTGCTCTCCTATGTCGGGGTCGGTGTCGATCCCGCCATGTATAGCTGGGGCAACATGATCAATGGCGCGCGTCTCGAGCTGGCGCGCGAGCCTGTCGTCTGGTGGCAGTTGGGCGCGGCCTTCGCCTTCATGTTCACCTTGGTCCTGGCTGCCAACCTGTTTGCCGACGGCGTGCGCGATGCATTCGACCCGCGCCTGGAGGAACGGCAGTGAGCCCGCTACTGCGCGTCGACAGGCTGGTCACCGGTATCGGTGCCGCGCGCGTGGTCGATGGCGTGTCGTTCGACGTCGCGGCGGGCGAAACCTACGCTTTGCTGGGCGAGTCGGGCTGCGGCAAATCGATGACCGCCCTGTCACTGATGCGGCTGTTGCCGGATGGCGGGCGCATCCTGTCGGGTCACGTGCAACTGGGCGAAACCGATGTACTGGCACTGCCTGAACGCGACATGCGGCGTGTGCGCGGCGGGCAGATGGCGATGGTGTTTCAGGAGCCGATGCTGGCGCTGAATCCCGTCATCAAGGTGGGCGATCAGATCGGCGAGGCATTGTCCTTGCATCAGGGCCTCAACGGACAGGCTGCGCGCGACGCTGCGCGCGCACTGCTCGATTCGGTGGGCGTGCCGGATGCGGCGCGGCGGCTCGATAGCTATCCGTTCGAACTTTCGGGCGGGTTGCGCCAGCGAATGATGATCGCTATGGCCCTGGCGGGCGAGCCCAGCCTGCTCATCGCCGACGAGCCGACGACGGCACTGGACGTGACCATCCAGGCCCAGGTGCTCGACGTGTTGCGCAACTTGCGTGCGAAACGCCGGATGGGCATGCTGCTGATCACGCACGATCTCGGCGTGGTGGCCGAGAACGCCGACCGCGTGGGGGTGATGTATGCCGGCGAATTGCTGGAGGAGGGCGCACGCGACGCCTTCTTCGCGGCACCGCAACATCCCTACAGCCGCATGCTGTTCGAGGCCTTGCCGCGAACGGGCGATGCCGGGCGGTTGACCACGATTGCCGGCCAGGTGCCCCGACTCGACACGCAGTTGCGCGGATGCCGCTTCGCACCGCGCTGTCCGTTTGCCATCGCGCGCTGCCACGCGGAGTCGCCCGGCTGGCAGGAACTGGATGGGCAGCGGGTGCGCTGCCATCTGGCGGGCAGCTTGCCGGCGGGCAGCGTACGCGAACGCGTCACTCATCCCGTGGCGGCACATACCCCGCAACCGCTTCTGCAGGTGGAAGGGCTGAAAGTGCATTTCCCGATCCGGCGCGGCTTGATCCAGCGTACGGTGGGGCATGTGCGTGCCGTCGACGACGTGGACCTGACGATCCAGGCCGGCCGCACGCTGGCACTGGTTGGCGAATCGGGCTGCGGCAAGACGACGGTGGGGAAGGCATTGCTGCGGCTGATCGAGCCGACGGCGGGCACCATCATGCTGGGTGGCAAGGCGGTCCCCGCGAAGAATATGCCTACCCTGCGACGGCAGGCACAGATGGTATTTCAGGATCCGTTCAGTTCGCTCAATCCGCGCATGCGGGTGGCGGACATCCTGCTCGAAGGCATGGATGCGCTGGGTGTGGGCGCGCGCGGCGAACGACGCGGTGCCGTGGCTCGATTGTTGGATCAGGTCGGCTTGCCGGACGATGCGGGCGGCCGCTATCCCCATGCATTCTCAGGCGGACAGCGGCAGCGCATTGCGATCGCACGGGCGCTTGCCGTGTCGCCGCGGCTGGTGATCTGCGACGAACCAACCAGTGCGCTCGACGTGTCGGTGCAGGCGCAAATCCTGAATCTGCTGAAAGACCTGCAGGCCGATCTCGGTCTGGCCTATCTTTTCATCACGCACAATCTCGCCGTGGTGGAGTATCTGGCGCACGATGTGGCGGTGATGTACCTCGGGCGTATCGTCGAGCAAGGCCAGGCCGGTGCGGTATTGCGCACACCGCGCCATCCCTACACGCAGGCGCTGGTCAGTGCGGTGCCGCGCATCGAGCCGCCTGCCGGGCAGACGGTTATCCGCCTGGCGGGCGACCAGCCTTCGCCGCTCAATCCGCCGGTCGGCTGCCATTTTCATCCGCGTTGTCCGCACGCCAGCGCAGTGTGCCGGCAAACCTATCCGGAGCGAACCGATCTGGGCGGCGGACATTGGGTGCGGTGCCATTGGGTGGCAGCGCAGGGTTAAGGTTTCAGGAAACGGAGCATCAATTGAGCAGCGGCAAACACAGTCGAAATTTCTGGCTTGGCAACGGCGTCCTGGCCGTGGCGATGCTGACCCTGATGTTCATGGGGCCGCTCTCCAATGTGCTGGGCATCTGGGCCGCGGTGTTGTGGATGGTGCTGGCTGCGATTGGAGTGGCGCTGCTGATGTCGGGCAAGTCCGACGAACCGCCCGCATCGGACTGAGACGGTGGTTCTCAGGGCGCCCTGACGATTACTGTCTGACCCGCGCGGACCGTGCTGTGTTTCCTGAAAGCAGGATTCCACAGTCTGAAATCCGCCAGGCTGATGTCGAAATGTCGGGCGATGGCGCTCAGGGTGTCGCCAGGCTGTACGATATAACGGCTCGGTATGGCAGGTTTCGCGATGCGGGTGGCGGGGTAGGCGACGGGTTGGATGGACGCCGTCATCTGGCCCGGCGCGGGCGGCAGGCGCAGAGTCTGGCCAGCCGTGAGACGGCCATCGAGGCCGGGGTTGGCGTCGCCGAGTTCGGCGACCGTCAGACCGTAACGTCGGGCAATGCTGAACAGGGTGTCGCCGCGCTTCACTACGAACTGGGTCGGATTGGATGCGACAGGCAAGGGGCTGTCGGCGCTTGCGGTTGCCGTGCCCCGCTTCCTGACCGGCACCAGAATGACCTGCTCGCGCACCAGCTTGCCGCGTTTCAGATGGAACTGGTTGTGCTCTTCGAGGCTGGCAAGACTGATGCCGAAGCGTCCGGCAATGGTTTCGGGACGTTCGCCTTTTTGCGCAGGGTAGGGCTGCCAGGAATCCCAGTTTCCGGTTTCCAGATTGCGCTGGAAGGTGTCGGTCTTGGCGACCGGTACCAGCAGGTTGACCGGTCCGTCCGAGCGGATGAGCTTGCGTGGAAAGGCTGCGTTCAATGCGATGAATTCGTCGCTGCTCATGCCCGCCAGTCGCGCGGCGGAACGGATGTCCATGCTGGCGGAAGGAACGGTGACCTGCTTGAAATAGGGTTGGTTGGGGAGGGTGTCGATGGCGATGCCATAGCGCGCGGGATTGCTGATCAGGTTCCTGATGGCAAGAAGCTTGGGAACGTAGTTCCGGGTCTCGCTGGGCAGTGGCAGGCTGGCGTAATTGGTCGGCAGGCCTTGCTGGACATTCTTCTCGATGGCGCGGGCGACGCAACCTTCCCCGCAGTTGTACGCAGCGAGCGCCAGTTCCCAGTCGCCGAAATCAAGATAGAGCTTGCCCAGATAGTCTAGCGCGGCCTCGGTGGCGGCGGTGAAATCGCGGCGACCGTCGTACCAAGTATTCTGTCTGAGTCCATAGAGCCGGCCGGTGGAGGGGATGAACTGCCAGATGCCGGAAGCCGCGGAGGGCGATTCCGCCGTGGGGTTGAACGCGCTTTCAACCATCGGCAGCAAAGCGATTTCCATCGGCATCGCGCGGCGGTCAACTTCCTGGACGATATGGAAGAGGTAGCGGCGCGAGCGGTCGATCATGCGGCGCACATACTCCGGTCGTGCTGCGTACCAAGCTTCATGAAGGGCGACGAGCGGGTTTTTTGATGTATCGTCGTCGATCTTGAACCCGCTGCGGATACGTTGCCAGACGTCGTCTGCAGTGGCGGTTTCGGGCGTGGATTCGCTGGCGGACGTATCGCTGTCCGTGTTGGCCTCCCATTCCAGCGTCTGGATTCCGCCAGCGCTATCTGCCGCATGCACCGACGAAACGGAGAGCACCGCAAGGGTGGCCAGGTTGAGCAGATTTAATTTGATTCCGGGCAAAGACGGTCTCCCGTACTCAATAACCCCGCCATCCTAAGAGGCAGAAGGAGGTTGGTCAACCATCCCATGCATCCTTGGCGGCCCGGATCGCGCCAAATACCTCGGCGGGCGTAGGGCACGGACGATCCAGATAACGGCCAGCAAAGGCTGCCATGTCGGGATCGTGGAAGCGCAGGAAGGGATTGGTGGCTTTTTCCAGCCCCAGAGTCGAAGGCAGGGTGGGGCGATTCTCTGCGCGCAGGGCACGGTCGGATCGTTCGCGTTCGAGCAGCGCCGGATTGGCGCCATCGATGGTCTTGGCAAAGTCAATATTGCTCAGGGTGTATTCGTGTGCGCAGCAGACCCGGGTAGTATCAGGCAGCGCTAGAATGGCGTCTAGGCTGGCAGCCATGATCGCGGGGCTGCCTTCGAACAGCTTCCCGCATCCACATCCGAACACGGTATCGCCGCAAAACAGGCTGCCGTGGCCGACATAGCTGATGTGGTCGAGGGTGTGGCCCGGGGTGGCCAGCACGTCGAAATGTAAAAGCGGTTTGGCGATATCGACCGAATCGCCGCCGCGCAGGACGTGGGTCACCGCTGGAATGCGCGGATTGTCCGGCGCATAGATGGGGCAGTCGTAGCGTTGACGCAGCAGGACGTTGCCGCCAGTATGGTCGCGATGATGATGGGTGATCAAAATGGCGGTCAGAGTGAGGTGGTGGGCATCGAGGTAGGCGATCAACGGAACGGGATCGCCCGGATCCACCGCGACGGCATGATGGCCGTCGTGCCAGACCCAGATGTAATTGTCCTCGAATGCAGGCAGGGGAATGAGGGTCAACATGATGGGGCAGCCAGACAGGAGAAACGGCTATGTTATCCAAGCTGAATGCGGGATGGTTTGAAACGCCGCTCGGACAGCATCTGCTATTTCGGGAACAACGTTATTTCGACCAGGCAGTGTCGGATGTGTTCGGCTTCAACGCGGTGCAGGTGGGGTTGCCGGAGATCGATTTCCTGCGCAACAGCCGGATACCGCTGCGCGTGACCTGCGCGGTGGAGACGCCTGCCCAGGTGCAGGCCGATCCCATGTTTTTGCCGTTCGAGAGTCAGTCGCTCGACCTTTTGCTGTTGCCGCACGTGCTGGAATTCAGTTCCAACCCGCACCAGGTGCTGCGCGAGGCCGAACGGGTGCTGCGTCCGGAAGGCCGGCTGGTGCTGGCCGGATTCAACCCGCGCAGCCTGTGGGGGCTGGCACGCAAGCTGCAGGGCGGCGAACGTGGTTATCCGTGGAATGGCAGCTTCCTGAACATTTCGCGGGTGAAGGACTGGATGGTGCTGCTGGGACTCGAGGTGGCGGCGGGCAGCATGTGCTGCTACCGTCCGCCGGTCAACCGCGAGAACTGGCTGCGCCGTCTGCGTTTCATGGAGCCGGCCGGCGACCGCTGGTGGGCGATGGGGGGCGGCGTGTATTTCCTGCAGGCTGTGAAGCGGGTGCAGGGCATGAACATCATCCTGCCGCAGTGGACCACGCCGGTGGCGCAACGCCTGTTGTCGCCGGCAGCCAAAGTGATCAATCTCAAACAGTATCGGGTCCGTCGTGAACGCTGACACCATTTATATTTACAGTGATGGCGCCTGCAAGGGTAATCCTGGAGCCGGGGGCTGGGGCGCCCTGCTGGTGGCAGGGGGGCACCGCAAGGAAATCAGCGGCGGCGAGCCGAACACCACCAACAACCGCATGGAAATGACCGCGGTGATCCGCGCGCTGGAATCGCTGAAGCGCCCGTCCACGGTCGAGGTCCACACCGATTCCCAATACGTGCAGAAAGGCATCAGCGAATGGATGCCCGGCTGGAAGCGGCGCAACTGGCGCACCGCCGACGGCAAGCCGGTGAAGAACCAGGACCTGTGGCTGCAACTGGACGCATTGAGCCAGCTGCATCGCATCGAATGGAAATGGGTGCGCGGCCATGCGGGCCATCCCGAGAACGAACGCGCCGATGCGCTGGCCAATCTGGGCGTGCTGCAGGCACAACAACACTGAATACCGAAACCATGCGGCAAATCATTCTCGATACTGAAACCACCGGCCTCGACCCCAACCAGGGCCATCGCATCATCGAAGTAGCGGCCGTTGAAATGGTCAATCGCCGGCTCACCGGCAACCATCTGCACCGCTATGTGAACCCGGATCGCGACATCGACGCCGGCGCCATGCAGGTGCACGGCATCACGCCGGAATTCCTGCAGGACAAACCGCGCTTCGCCGATGTCGCGCAGGAGTTCGTCGATTTCATCCAGGGCGCTGAACTGATCATCCACAACGCGCCTTTCGACGTCGGCTTCCTCAACATGGAACTGCGCCTGCTGGAGATGCCGCTGCTGACCACCTGGTGCGACGGCGTGACCGACACGCTGGCGATGGCCAAGGCCCTGCATCCCGGTCAGCGCAACAATCTGGACGCCTTGTGCAAACGCTATGGCGTCGACAATACCGCGCGTACGCTGCACGGCGCCTTGCTCGACTGCGAGCTGCTGGCAGCGGTTTATCTGGCACTGACGCGCGGCCAGGAAAGCCTGTCGATCGGACTGGAAGTGCGCGGCGAACGGGCTGCCCAGGCTGCCGCACGGGTACGCCCCAAGCCCATCCTGTTGCAGGCGAGCAGCGAAGAGCTGGCCGCACACGCACGCCTGCTCGAAGCCATCGCCGGGGAAAGCAAAGGGGCATGCCTGTGGGCTGAAGGGCAGGAGGGGATTTGACGTTTCCCGGGCGGGCGACCAGGTGGCGTGCGCTCCAGCGCGTCGTGCGGCTGGGACTGGTCTGCGCGTGTCTGACCGTCGTGTCGGCCCAGGCTGTTGCAGCCCGGGTGGCGGTAGTACTGAGCGACGATACGACGCCTTACCAGGAGGTGTATCAGGTCATTCGCGCCTATCTGGACGACACCCCTCATGAGGCTGTCCGGGTATATGCCGATGGACTGACACCGGCTGCGCTGAACGACGCGCGCTTTGTCGTGGCTGTCGGCGTGGGCGCGGCGGAGGCGCTGGCCGCGCTGCCCGAGCGCGCCCCCGTGCTGGCGATTCTGGTTCCGCGGGCGTGGTATCTCAAGACGGGGCGTGCGCGACTGGCAAGCAGCCGTCGCGCCCTGTCGGCCATTTACCTCGATCAGCCCTTCGAGCGCCAGGCGCTCCTGATCCGACTGGCTTTGCCGGACGTGCGGCGTGTGGGCGTGCTGCTGAGCGCCGAGCAGAGCAGTGTGGTGAACGAACTGGACAGTGCTTTGCGCGCGCAGGGGCTCAGTCTGGTCTATGCCACGCTGACGCCGGATGAGCGCCTGATCACCCCGCTGGAAGCAGTCTTGACGGAAGCGGATTTGCTGCTGGCGCTGCCAGACCCGCTGGTGTTCAACCGCAACACGGCACAAAGCCTTTTCCTGACATCCTACCGCTACCGCGATCCGGTACTGGGCTATTCGCGTTCGCTGACGCGGGCAGGCGCGCTCCTGTCTCTGCATTCCAGCCCGGCGCAAATCGGCCGTCAGGCCGCCGAATGGATCAGCAGCGCCATGCAGGGAGGAACGGTTCGTCTGCCGCCGCCTGCCTATCCCAGTTATTTCAGCGTTTCGATCAATGATCAGGTGGCGCGTTCGCTCGGATTCATCCTGCCGCCCGAAGCCGATCTGGAAAAGCGTTTGGAGGGGAGAAACTGATGGCGCGGTCACTGGGAATACGAGGGCGTGTCATCGGGCTGGCCATTGTGCCGGTGGCCATCATCGGCGTCCTGCTGATGTTCCAGCTCATCACGGGAAAAATCGACGATCTCGACCAGTCCTTGCGTACCCGTGCCCTCGCCATTGCGCGCCAGCTGGCGCCGGCGGCCGAGTATGGCGTTGCCTCGGGCAATATCGAAGTGTTGCAGACGCTGCTCGAAAAGGCGGCGATCGAGCCGGACGTGCGCGGTGTGGCGGTGTTTTCGGAAAACGGCCGGTGGCTGGCTCAGTTCGGTCTGGGGATGTGGGCGAATCCGCTGGAAAAACACATGCCGGCCGACCATATCTACCAGATCGAATACAAGGACCGGCTGGTCTACTACGCGCCGATCACGCGTACCGAGGTGGCCGTCGACGATTTCAATCCGGACGGGCACACCGCAACGAAGCCGGGCCCCCAGACCCGACTGCTGGGCTGGGTGGGGCTGGACGTGTCGCGCAGCGCCACCATCCGAAGCCAGCGCGAGTCCATTCTGCGCAGCCTGGCGATCCTGCTGGTCGGCCTGGGCGTCAGCCTGTATCTTGCCTGGCGCATCGGGCGCCAGATTACCCGACCGATCCTGTCCTTGACCCACACAGTCAGCCGTATCGGCGAGGGGCATCTGGATGAACGTGTCGACACGAGCGGACAGGTCGAACTGGGGGTGTTGCAGCGCGGCGTCAATCATATGGCCGCCCACCTGCAGGCGATGCAGGACCAGATGCAGGAGAAGATCGATCGAGCCACGGCGCGCCTGATTTACCAGGCCAGCCACGATGCGCTGACCGGTCTGATCAACCGCCGCGAGTTCGAGCAGCGTCTCGAGCGCACGCTGTTGTCGGCCTTGCAGCAAGGCCGTGAACATGCGCTGTGCTACATGGATCTCGACCAGTTCAAGGTGATCAACGATTCCTGCGGCCATGCAGCGGGCGACGAACTGCTGCGTCAGCTGGCGCTATTGCTGAAAGGCAATCTGCGCGAACGCGATACGCTGGCCCGCCTGGGCGGCGACGAATTTGCGCTGCTGCTGGAAAACTGCAGTATTCCGGACGCACTGGAAGTGGCGGACACCTTCCGTGCCGAGGTGCAGCGTTTCCGCTTCAAATGGGGGGATCGCATTTTCTCGGTCGGCATGAGCGTGGGCATGGTGGCGATCAATGCCGACAGCGGTACTGCGGCAAGTCTGATGTCGGCGGCCGATGCGGCGTGCTATGTGGCCAAGGATCGCGGACGCAACCAGATTCACCTGTACGAGAGCCGTGACTCCGACCTGGTGCGCCACCGTGGAGAAATGCAATGGGTGACGCGTATCCAGCGGGCATTGGAAGAGCATCGCCTGCGTCTGTCGTGGCAGGAGATTCGCCGTGCCGACGGCGTCGTGGAACCCGTTCGCCATGTTGAATTGCTGCTGCGGATGATCGACGAGGATGGCAGCGAAATCCTGCCGATGGCGTTCATTCCGGCAGCGGAGCGCTATTCCATCATGCCGGCCATCGACAGTTGGGTGATCGAGGAGACGCTGCGACTGTGCCAGCGCTATCTGGAGAGCAAACGCGAGCGGAATTGCCTGTTTGCGGTCAACCTGTCGGGAGCGTCGTTGAAGGATCCGGCATTCCGCCGCATGCTGCTGGCAAGTCTTGACGAAAACCCGGCTTTCGGCCCGCATCTGTGCTTCGAAATCACCGAAACGGCCGCCATCGGCAACCTTGCCGTCGTCAACGAGTTTATCGAGGCCATGCGTGCGTTCGGCTGCAGCTTTGCGCTGGACGATTTCGGCAGCGGTCTGTCGTCCTTCACCTACCTGAAGAACCTGAACGTGGATTACCTCAAGATCGATGGCGCATTCGTGCGCGATATCGTCCACAACGCCATCGATCGCTCCATGGTCGAGGCGATTCACCGCATCGGTCACCAGATGAACCTGAGAACCGTGGCTGAATACGTCGAATCGGACCAGATCCTGGCCTTATTGCGGCAGATGGGCGTGGATTACGTGCAAGGCAACGGTATTCACCAGCCTGAGCCGCTGGAAAATCTGTGCGACCAGGCCTGAAGCGTGGCGGTCAGTTCAGTCGGTGACCCCGAAGCCGGCGTCGACGATGGCCTGCACCATGGCGGCGCGCGCTACGCGGGCGGGATCGTACGTCACCCGCGCCTGGCCTGGCGTCAATGTGACATCCGCGGTTTGCACACCCGGCAGGGCCGCCAATACCTTGGTGACGCTGTTGACGCAACCGCCGCAGGTCATGCCGGTCACGGATAAAACGATTTCGTTCATGCTGTACCCCGAAGGAAGTTTCAGGGCTCGATTTTATTCCAGCTGAAAAACAAAAGCCCGCGGATTGCGTCCGCGGGCTTGCGATTGGGGTGGAAATTACTTCTTGCGCGGGCGTTTGCGCAGGGTTTCCTTGGTATGGTCGATCAGGCGGTCGGCCACCACTTCGGCGTCGACCGCAAAGGTCCCGTTGGCCAGCGCGGCCTTGACCGATTCAACCTTGCCTGCATCGGTGACGTCGACCGATGCCAGCTGGGATTCGAGCGAGCGGATGCGGGTACTGGATTCGGTCAATGTCAGCGAATCGCTGCCGCCAGAGGCGGAGGCAGCGGCTTTGCCGGTACTTTTACCCTTGGCAGAAGACACTTTGCTGGCGGCGGGCGGGGTGATGCGCTTGTCGATTTTCACGGGGATTCCTGGTCGCGGGGGTCGATCTTATGACTGCTTGGGCACTCAATGGTTTATCGGCAGGCCGCAAATTTTCTTTAGCCCTTGCTTCCGTTTCCGCCCAGCAGCGGGATCAGGCCGTCCAGTCCCACCTGATTCAACGCGTAAGCGGCCTGTGCACGTACCACCGGTTTGGCGCGGTAGGCGATGCTGACCCCGGCTTCGGCCATCATTTTCAGATCGTTGGCGCCATCACCCATGGCAATGACCTGTCCGCGATCCAGGTTCAGTTCGGCGCGCACGCGGTTGAGCCAATCGGCCTTGCCCTGGGCGTCGACGATGTCGCCGAGGACGCGGCCGGTCAGCTTGCCGTCCGCCACCTCCAGCGTGTTGGCGGCGGTGTAGTCCAGCCCCAGCCTGGATTGCAGCCGTTCGGTAAAAAAAGTGAATCCCCCCGACACCAGCAGGGTCCGGATTCCGGCGTTGTGTATTGTCGCCAGCAGGGTTTCCGCGCCCGGCGACAACTGCAGCCGCTCGTCGTAGACGCGCTGCAGGGCAGACTGGTCCAGTCCGGCCAGCAACGACACGCGACGGCGCAGACTTTCGGCAAAGTCGATCTCGCCGCGCATGGCCGCTTCGGTGATGGCTGAGACCTGAGGTTTCAGGCCCTGCATGTCGGCAATCTCGTCAATGCACTCGATGGTGATCAGGGTCGAATCCATGTCCATCACCAGGAGGCCGAAGTCGCCGATGTGCCGTCCGTCCGGCACCCAGCCGCAATCGAGCGAGTTCGCCTCGCAGAACGCGGCGACTTCGGTACGCGGCCTGTCGTCGGCGGCCACCAGCCGGAACGCGGCGAGCGAAATGGCCTCGATGGCCGTGGCGTCGGTCAGTTTGGCGAGCTGTTTGAGGCTGGGGGTGGGGACGTCGCGTCCCTGAACGATCAGATTCATGCCGTGTGCTATTTCAATAGATTGAACAGGGTGATGACGTTGGCGGCGCGCGCTTCAGCGGGCGAATTGGCGGCCCAGCGCAGGCGATTCTCGCCCGCCAGCTTGATGTCGCGCCGGCTCTGGATGAGCTGGATAATGCGGGCCGGGTCGATCGGCGGCTGCGGCACGAACTGCAACAGGATGCTGTCCGCGTTGGCGTCCACCTTCATGATGCCGAGCGGCTTGGCGGCCAGCCGCAGGCGATGGGTGTCGAGCAGCGCGCGGGCGGGGTCGGGCAGCTTGCCGAAGCGGTCGACCAGTTCTTCCTGCAACTGGGTGAGCTCCTCCACGTCGTGCACGCTGGCCAGCCGTTTGTATAGCACCAGCCGCTCGTGAACGTCGGGGCAATAGTCCACTGGCAGCAGCGCGGGCATGTGCAGGTTGATTTCCGACACCACGCCGAGTGGCTGGTTCATGTCGGGCTCCTGGCCCGCTTTCAGGCTGGCCACTGCGCCGGCCAGCATATCGTTGTAGAGCGAGAAACCGACCTCAAGGATTTCGCCGCTCTGCTTCTCGCCCAGCACCTCGCCGGCACCGCGGATTTCCAGATCCTGCATGGCCAGGTGGAAGCCGGAGCCGAGTTCTTCCATCAATTGAATGGCCTCGAGGCGTTTCTTCGCCTGCGGTGTCAGGGTGCGGTCCTCCTCCACCAGCAGATAGGCGAAGGCCTGGTGATGGGAGCGGCCGACACGGCCCCTAAGTTGATGCAATTGGGCGAGTCCGAATTTGTCGGCGCGGTTGATGAGGATGGTGTTGGCAGTGGGAATGTCGATGCCGGTTTCGATGATGGTGGTGCACAGCAGAATGTCGTAGCGTTGCTGGTAGAAATCGCGGATCACCTGTTCCAGTTCGCGCTCGCCCATCTGCCCGTGGCCGACACGGATGCGCGCTTCCGGCAGCAGCTTTTCCAGCCGCTCGCGCATGGCTTCGATGGTGCTGACCTCGTTGTGCAGGAAATACACTTGGCCGCCGCGCTTCAGTTCGCGCAGCACCGCCTCGCGGATCAGGCCGGCGGAAAACGAATGCACGAAGGTCTTGATCGCCAGCCGCTTCTGCGGCGCGGTGGCGATCACCGAGAAGTCGCGGATGCCTTCGAGCGACATTGCCAGCGTGCGCGGGATCGGCGTCGCGGTCAAAGTCAATACATCCACCTCGGCGCGCAGCGCCTTCAGCTGTTCCTTCTGCCGCACGCCGAAGCGGTGCTCCTCGTCCATGATGACCAGCCCCAGACGGGCGAACTTGACGTCTTTCTGGATCAACCGGTGGGTGCCAATGACGATGTCGAGTTTACCGTCGGCGAGCGCCTGCAGCGCTTCGGCCTGCTCCTTGGGGCTGCGGAAGCGCGATAGCTCGGCAAGCTTCACGGGCCAGGCGGAAAACCGGTCGGAGAAATTGTTGAAGTGCTGCTCGGCGAGCAGGGTAGTCGGGACCAGCACTGCCACCTGGTAGCCACCCATCACCGCCATGAAAGCGGCGCGCAACGCGACCTCGGTCTTGCCGAAGCCGACATCGCCGCATACCAGCCGGTCCATCGGCTTGCCGGCCTGCATGTCGGCCATGACTGCAGCGATTGCCGCGGCCTGGTCGGGCGTCTCTTCGTAGCCGAAACCTTCGACAAAAGCCTCGTAGTCGTGCGGCGAAAACTTGAACGCGTGGCCTTCGCGGGCGGCGCGCAGCGCATAGAGGTTCAGTAACTCGGCGGCGGTGTCGCGCGCAGCCTGCATGGCACGGCGGCGCGCTTTTTCCCACTGGTCGGTTCCCAGCTTGTGCAGCGGCGCCGCGCCCTCCCCGGCACCGCTGTAGCGCGAAATCAGGTGCAGGTTGGCGACCGGCACATAGAGTTTGTCGCCCTTGGCGTATTCGAGCTGCAGGAACTCGGTGTCGCCGTCGCCGAGGTCCATGTTGATGAGGCCGAGGTACTGGCCGACGCCATATTGGGCATGCACCACCGGGTCGCCGGGCTTGAGCTCCGAGAGGTCGCGCAGCAGGTTGTCGATCTGCGTCGCGCGGGCCTCGCGCGCGCGACGGGTTTTCGGCGGGATGGCGTAGAGCTCGGTTTCGGTGATGACGGCGAGCGAGCCGTCCGCCGTGACGAAGCCCTCGGCCAGTGGGCCGTAGGTCAGCAGGATGCGGCCGGCCGGTTGCTGGCAGTCAGCCCAACCCGCGCACAGCGTGGCGTCGAGCCCGTGCTCGGCAAGGTATTCGTGCAGGGTCTCGCGACGTCCGGCCGAAGGCGCGACGATCAGGGCTGTACCCTTGAATCCATCGATGAATCCCTGCAGCTTGGCAACCGGGTGCACTTCGCGGCGATCGACCGAAATGGGCGGAACCGGGTGGGCCAGTCCCTCACCGGCCTGTTCCACATCGAGCCGCGTGTAGCCCTTGGCCAGGCTGAAAAAGGCGTCGGTCGGCAGGAACAGTTCGGTGGGCGGCAGCAGCGGGCGGTCCTTGTCACCCGACAGCAGGCGATGGCGGCTTTGCGCGTCGGTCCAGAATGCCTGGCCGGCGGGGTCGAGCGCGCCATGGCTGACGAAGCGGGTGTGCCTGGGCAGATAGTCGAACAGCGTTGCCGTTTCGTCGAAAAACAGCGGCAGGTAGTACTCGATGCCGGCGGGGGCCAGGCCGTTGCTGACATCCTTGTAGAGCTTGGATTTGGACGGGTCGCCCTCGAAACGTTCGCGGAAATTCTGGCGGAAGCGGGTGATGCCGGCTTCGTCGAGCGGAAACTCGCGCGCGGGCAGCAGGCGCACTTCGTTGACCGGATAGATGCTGCGCTGGGTGTCGACGTCGAACGCGCGCAGCGTCTCGATCTCGTTGTCGAACAGATCAATGCGGTAGGGCAGGGCGCTGCCCATGGGAAAGAGGTCGATCAGACCGCCGCGGATCGAGAATTCGCCTGGCGCGAACACCTGGTTGACGTGGGTGTAGCCGCCCAGCGCCATCTGCGCACGGAAGGCCGGCTCGTCGAGGATGTCTTTCTGCTTCAGGAAGAAGGTGTGGGCGGCGAGAAAGGCCGGCGGCGCCAGCCGGTACAGCGCGGTCGAGAGCGCGACCACGGCGACGTCGAATTCACCGCGCGAAATCTGGTACAGCGTCGCCAGCCGCTCGGAGATCAGGTCCGGGTGCGGCGAGAAGGTGTCGTAGGGCAGGGTTTCCCAGTCGGGAAAGGCGCATACCCGCAGCTCGGGGTCGAACCAGCGCAACTCTTCGGCCAGGCGGTTGGTATCCCACGCGCTGGCGCACACCACCGCCAGCGGCGCGGCATGGCGCACCTGCTCGGCCAGATACAACGCATCGGCTGCGCCAGCCAAGCCGGACTGGGTGCGAGACGAAAGTGCGGAGAGGGAAAACAGAAACGCCATGGAAAAAGTTTAGAATTATCCCGGAAATGGCAAGAGGATGCGCGCAAAGGAATGCGCGATGACTGCTGTGACCCCATAGGGAGAAGAGTGGAGGACCGGTGCCTTCACAAAACATCGTGCATGATTTTGGCATCGGTGTTCGACAGATAAGTGAATGTCCGTGTCATTACAACGACGGAATTTCGTGCTTGCGGCTGGCTATTCGGCCTAACTCGGCACAATCGGAAAATAAGACTACTGGTGGCCGGCATACCTCTCGGCAGATTGCCGGCTTTGCTTCGATACCAACGCAGCCAGGGGACTAGCGTATGAAATGTTTCGATTCCATGGCAAAGGGATTGTGCCAGTTGGTGGCGGCAGGCTTGATGATTTTTGCGTTGCCAGCAGCGGCGAGATTGATGGACGCCATACCTAGTTTGGATGCAAGTGTCGAAAGCGCGCTTCCAGCACCCGCACCCACCGGTGAGATTGAACAATGGTTGCAGCGTGCATCCATGGGCGATTCGTTTGCGCAATGGGTTGTAGCGCAGCGGCTTTTGGATGATGAGCCCAACAACAGGCAGGAAGCCTTGTCGATGCTCAAGCACTCTGCAGACGGTGGGTATTCGCAAGCCGAGTTGGATTGGGGGCGAATACTGCTTTATGGTTGGTTCGAGACGACCATTGATGTGTCGCAAGGGGTGAACTGGATCGAACGTGCCGAGCGAAGTGGCAAGGCGGAAGCTGCATATGTCTTGGCTGAGGCGTACTGGAACGGTTGGGCCGGTACCGCCGATCGAGCAAAAAGTGTTTATTGGCTGAAACGTGCGGCAGAGAAAGGCTGGGCACAGGCGCGCGAAGTGCTCGGACTCATGTTGCGTGATGGTATTGAAGTACATCAGGATGCACGCGAAGCGGCGCATTGGTTGCAACTTGCAGCGGTCCAAGGCCGGCCCGATGCGAAATTTGCGTTGGCTACAATGTTTAGCGAAGGTCAGGGAGTGGAGCATGACGATGGGCATGCGCTCCAGTTGTATCGTGAACTCGCGAAGGCCGGCTATCTGCCGGCCGAGCAAAGGCTCGCTTCGATGGTTGCCGAAGGGCGAGGTGCAGCAACCGATACCGCCCCTCTCCGAGCATTTCTTGAAAAAGCCGCACAAGCAGGGTATGCCGATGCCGCTTACGAGTTGGGCAATGGCCTGCTTGATGGACGCTTTGGCAATCCCGAACGTACAGCCGGGTTGCGTTGGCTGGAACGTGCCGCGGAACTCGATCATCCCCTCGCACAATATCAATTGGCCTGGCAGGGACTTGCCGCAGAGAAACGTGTGCAGTGGCTGGAACGGGCGGCGCGTCTGGGCTATACACCGGCGGAATTCGCTCTGGGCATGGCCTATGCCTATGGAGACGGTGTGGCGGCGGATGACAAGACTGCAGTGGATTGGTATCGGCTGGCCGCAGAAAAGGGCTATGTGGAGGCGCAATCAAGCCTGGCCTGGCGCTATTTCCAGGGGGTGACGCTGCCGCAGGATGAAACATTGGGGATAGTCTGGTCCCGCAAGGCGGCGGAACAGGGTGATGAGCTTTCGATGAAGAATCTGGCCGCTCGATTGTTGGTGCATCCGGATGGTGCCAGCCGAGACGAGACACTGACTTGGATGAAGCGGCTCGCCGAAGCGGGACACTCGCAATATCAATATTATTTGGGCAACGTATACAGCGGCCAGTTTCCTCAGTTCGGGACACGCCTTCTGAACTATGGCGAAGCGCTGAGTTGGTGGAGAAAAGCCGCTGCACAGGGCAATGGCGCCGCTGAGGTGAGCCTGGGAAATGCCTATATGCAAGGCTGGGGTGTGCCGGTGGATGTCTGGCAAGCGATTCCCTGGTATGAACGCGCCGCCGAACGCGGCGACGCCGCAGGCGATCTCAACCTTGCCCGTATTTACGAAACGGGGCGAGGCATGCTCCATGACCCTGAAAAAGCGCGCCAGTATCGTGAGCGTGCCACCCGGAGTGGTAACGCGTTGGCAAAACAGTTGGCGGCGCAACAGGAGAATCCCGCGTACCGATGGATGAGCGCACAAGGGCAATACGAATGGCCGAGGGTGCGCGCGGAGGCCAAGAATGGCAATCTGGAAGCGCAAAAACTTCTCGGGACCGCTTATTTGCAAGGCAATCTGGGTTTGCCGCAAAGCCTGCCCAACGCATACCACTGGTTTGTCAGAGCCGCAGAGCAGGGGGACGCTGACTCGATGAACAATGTGGGCTATACGCTTTACCGGGGCTATCTGGGCAAGTCCGATTTGGCCGGCGCGAAAAGCTGGTTTGAAAAGGCGGCCCGCGGCGGCAACAGCAATGCGATGCTCTCCCTGGCGCGGATGCATGAGGAGGGTGAAGTCGGGAAGCGCGATGCCAAAAAAGCGCTGGGCTGGCTGATGAAGGCGGCCGCAGCGAACAACCGCCAGGCGATCGAACGGTTGGTAAACGTGTATCGCAACGGTGAATTGGATCAGAAGGCCGATCCCAAGCGTGTCGCTTATTGGGAGGCGCGCGCGCTGTCTGCAACTCCGAAGGATAAACCATGAAACAGGTGTGCATTGCAGCCAGTTGGGCTGTTTTTCTGGCACCACTATCCGTGTTGGCCGACGTTGCACCGGTACATGCCGCCGCGCAGAAGGAGATGCTGCAATTTCGTCAAGCAGCCGAACAGGGCGCAAGTTTTTTACTTTATGACATTGGCTGGAATTATGAGTTGGGACGGGGTGTCAAGGCTGACCAGCAGGAAGCGCTGCGTTGGTATCAACGTGGTGCTGAGTTGGGTGAATCGCGTTCCCAATACAGGCTGGGGCGGTATTACCAGAATGGTGGCGATGTCCTGCCACGCGACCTTAAACAGGCATATGACTGGTACCTGCGCGCAGCGGAGCAGGGCCATCCTGGCGCGCAGTACGCCCTGTCCTTGATGCTGGCAGGCGGACAGGGCGTGCCTCAGGGCGATGCCGCCGCTTATCACTGGATCGAACGTGCCGCGGCAAGCGGTAGTCCCGAAGCACTGTATCGGCAGGGCTTCCACTTGCTTACGGGGCGTGGCGTGGCGAGAAATGCTGAGCATGCGCGGCAGGTTTGCAGGCAGGCAGCGGAAAAAGGCCTTGATAGTGCGCAGTTTGATCTTGCCCAGTTTTATTTGCGTGGTGACGGTGTGCCGCGTGACGTGTCGATCGCAATACCATGGCTGGAGCGCGCCGCCAACCAGGCGCATGTCGGGGCCGCGCTGGCGCTGGGGCTGATTTATTTGCAGGGGCAGGGTGTGGCACGGGATGATAAACAGGCTGCAGTCTGGATCGGTCGTGCTGCGCAACTATCGAATGCGGATGCGCAGTACTGGTTGGCCCGCATGTTTTACTCGGGGACTGGCGTCGAAAAGGATGAGACCAAGGCCGCCCGATGGATGACGCGGGCTGCCGAGCAAGGCCAGTTTGATGCCATGCTGGAACTGGCTTTGCGCCATGCGAGTGGAATCGGCATGCCCAAAAATGCGGCGCGTTCGCTTGAACTGTACGAGCGGGTGGCCGAGCGTGGGCATCTTGATACGCAAAAGCTGCTGGCCTACCGCTACCAAACCGGAGAGGGGGTGCCGCAGGATTCTGCGCGAGCGGCCTACTGGCTTGAAAAAGCAGCCCTGCAAGGCGATGCCTGGGCGAATTACCAGCTCGGCCTCGTCTACCTTGAAGGTGACGGCGCGCCGCGAAACACCTTGCTGGCAATGCAATATCTTCATGCCGCGGCTGAACAGGGTGTGGCGCTCGCGCAATGGCTTTATGGCAGTACGCTTGCCGACAATGCGGACTCCCTGGAGGAAACGCGTGATGCAGTTGCTTGGTTAAAGCGTTCTCTTGCGCAAGGTCTAAGCTATGCACAGGAAACAGTAGGGTCGGTTTGCGCCCGCACCCCCTTGGCGTGTCAGACACCATAGGCCAATCCCCGCTTGTGAAGCCTGCGGGCTCAGTTTGCAAAGGTCATGAAGGCTACTGCTACTGAAAAAACGGGCGTGTTGCTGTGGCAGAACCTCATGCAGCGGGATGATGCCGAGGGTGGCGGGTATAATGCGCCCCTTTCATTGTTTTTGTGAAACTGCTATGAGCCTCGATCGCGTCAGCTCCGGCCGCAACCTGCCGGACGATTTCAACGTCATCATCGAAATCCCCGCCCACGGCGAACCCATCAAATACGAAGTCGACAAGGAATCCGGCGCCATGTTCGTCGACCGCTTCATGTCGACCGCCATGCATTACCCCTGCAACTACGGCTACATCCCGCACACCCTGTCGGAAGACGGCGACCCGGTCGACGTGCTGGTGGTTACCCCGATCCCGCTGATCACCGGCGTGGTCGTGCGCTGCCGTCCCATCGGCATGCTGAAGATGACCGACGAGGCCGGCGTCGACGCCAAGCTGCTGGCGGTGCCGGTCGACAAGCTATGCGGCCTGTACAAGGGCGTCAACAAGCCCGAAGACCTGCAGCCGCTGCTGCTGAAGCAGATTTCCCACTTCTTCGAGCACTACAAGGACCTCGAAGACGGAAAATGGGTCAAGGTCGAGGGCTGGGTCGGCATCGACGACGCCCGCGCCGAGATCCTCGTCGGCGTGGAGCGCTATCGCAATGCCGCGGACAAACCCGCTTTCTGATGAAGGTCTGCATCCTCTCCGACTCGCATGACAACCGGCGTCTGCTGGGTGCGGCGGTCGAGCACGCCAAGGCGCACGGGGCGAAAGCGGTGCTGCACTGCGGCGACGTGGTCGCGCCGACCACGCTGCGCGTGCTGCAGAAATACGAACTGCCGGTGCACGTCATCCACGGCAACAACACCGGCGACCTCTACAACATGACGCGGCTCGCCGCCGAACCCAACAGCGTGGTGCGCTACCACGGCCAGGACGCCGCCTTCACCCTGGCCGACCGCAACCTGTTCCTGGTGCACTACCCGCACTACGCCCAAGCGCTCGCCTGTACCGGCGACTACGACCTGGTGTGCTGCGGGCACGACCACAAATCGAGCATCTCGCAGGTCGCCACCGTCAAGGGCGGGCATACCTGGCTGATCAATCCGGGCACCGTCGGCGGCGTCGGCGCGCCACCCACCTACATCATGGCCGACCTGGCCACCATGCAGTTCGAGATCGTCACGATCGAAGCCGCGCCGGCTTCAGTGCTGCCGCCCGTCACGCCGCATGTCTAGACAGCCCGCCTGAGGCCTTGCTGCCAGATTGCTGATGGGAGTCGGCTCTGGCTGCAAGTCTGATCAGGTTGCCCAGAGTTCGTCCAGATTCGTGATGCCCCACTTGGCCGCGTCTTCACGGCTGACAATCTTTTCCGTGGTGGATGGTCGGGACAGGTCGATCAACTCCGGCACGATGTGGGTTTGCGACTTGCTCGAGAAGAATGCCTTGACGCGCGGCGCCAGCAGCGACTTTTCCGATTGCTCGACCACGACCGCCAGACGGCCTGACGTGAGCCTGACCAGCGAGCCGACCGGATAGATGCCGATGCTCTTGATGAAAGCCTGAAAGACGTGTTCGTCGAAGTGTCCCTTGCTCCACTCGGTCATTTTCCGGATGGATTCAGCCGGATCCCAGCCCGCCTTGTAGGGGCGATTGGAGGTGATGGCGTCATAGACGTCGCACACGGCGCCCATCTTGGCGAAGAGGCTGATTTCGTCGCTTGCGAGCCGGTCGGGGTAGCCGCTGCCGTCGATTTTCTCGTGGTGGTGCAGGCACACATCGAGCACGATGTCGCTGGCGGTTTTGCCTTCGACCAGCAGGCGGTGTCCTTCGACCGGGTGGTTCTTGATGATGCGGAATTCGTCGTCGGTCAGCTTGCCTGGCTTGTTGAGTACTTCCATCGGCATCAGGGCCTTGCCCAGATCGTGCATCAGGCCGGCCATGCCGGCTTCACGCACGCTCGTTTCATTCAGATCCAGTTGACGCGCCAGCGATACCATCAGCGCGCACACCGCAACGGAGTGCATATAGGTGTAGTCGTCTGCGGTCTTGAGTCGCGCCAGGCTGATCAGAGCGCCCGGATTGCGTATCACGGACGAGGAAATTTCTTCGACCAGTTCGCCGGCATCCTCGGCACTGATGGCCTTACCCATGCGAACTTCCCGGAACATGGAGACAACCGCCTTCCTGGCTTTGGCGCAGATCATGGCCGCACGCTGGAGCTCCTCGCTCATCGAGGCCGGTTTGAGCGTCTCGATTCCGGGTGCAATCTCGGCGTTCATCAGCACTTGGGTAGCCGATGGTTCGGGATCTTCCTTGGTTTTGGGTATATCGAGGCCCTTGGCGACATCGATCCAGACCTCGGTGATGCCGCTATCGCAGATGCGACGGATGTCCTCGGTATCCGTCAGGGTGAACTTGCTACGCCAGAATGGATGTTCCATCCATGAGCCGCACAGCCCATGCAGATGCATGCCCAGTTGCAGGTCTCGAGCCTTGATTTTCTTGAGCACGGCGGTTGTTCGATCAATCTATTCAAAGGCCATTCTAGGTCAAAACGACGTTTTGTACCGGGCATGACTCCTGTGCATCTCCGTTTCGGCATGATTCGTCGGCGTTCGATCTTGTCGAGCCTGATTCGTGGCATTGCCATTGCCTGGCACTAGCGATGACGCGCCGAGTCCGATTGGCAATAGTCGGGCAGAGGGAGTTTTTGTGCTTCTGGTCTTTCAATCGGCCAATACCGGCCACCGGACACAGTAGGGCAGTCCCGGGCAAGGCCAGCCCGGATCACGGCAGCAGCAATATCCTGTCCGGCCACATAACAAATCCCGACTTCGTGCATTTGAAATTGAGTGCCATCAAGCGTGCAGTGCACCGGCTCGCCTTCCGCATAGTGTTCCAGGAAAGCTGTCGCCTCATTTCCACCGGACTGTTGGTTGTCTGGGGCCGCGATGCCCAGTAAGCGCACCTTGATCGTTCCATGATCGGTGACGACATGAATCGTACCGCCGTCGACGACATGGGCCATGCCAGATATTTCGGATTGTGCAAAGACCGGAAGTGAGACCAGAAGACAGAGCAGGCCAATTTTTTTCATCGTGAACTCCCTAGTATTCCGGGGATCATAATTCTACTGCCTCAGCACATGCGAAACAGGGCGCCGCATTGGAGCGGCTTTTCTGGTTTGAACGGCGAAAACAAGACTACTGTATCTTTATTTGATATATATTAAGCACGATCTGATTCAGGCGTAAGCCCAAGTCAGCATGAAGGCGATCCGGTCTCCATGTCGTCACACAGTGTGCCGGAGAGCTGTTTATTAACCGCCAGCAAAAGGAAGCCAGCAATGAAAGAAGAACTGAAGCCTTCACGTCGTCAATTCCTGAAGATCAGCGGCGCAGCACTCGCCATGATTCCAGTGGTCGCTGTATCGGGAAAGGCAATGGCCGCAACCAATGCCGCCATGCGCACTTCGATGAAATATCAGGACAAGCCAAACGGAGACAAGCACTGCGCAACCTGCATGCATTTCGTTCCGGGTAAAACACCGAAGGCGCTTGGCGGCTGCAAGATTTTCCCCGGAGACACCGAAATCTCTCCGCAGGGCTATTGCGTGGCTTGGGCTGCCGCCAAGTAGTTATCAGTAATCAATGAATGATTCGCGCATCTGAGCGAAAGCAGGCATGGATGTGCACGTGTGGCGATGACTCGTTCTATGGCTGGTCAGCTTTACGCCGAAAACACGATCTGCTGTTGAAATGAAAAAGGCCGATTCCATTTGGAATCGGCCTTTTTGTATGGTGGTGCGCCCGAAGAGATTCGAACTCCTGACCCCTTGGTTCGTAGGGGCTACTTGTAACTAACTGTTTTTATTTAAAAACAGCAACTTGCAGCGCTTGCCATTTATTTTGTGTATACACCACCAAGTCTTATCCAGTCTCATTCACTGTGAGCGAGGCACGACCAGAACCCCTCAGTCTGGCGTAGCCAGTCTGTGAGCGTATTTGCACAAGAGCAGCGCTGTTGTGCGGCTCTATTTGACGGGCTTCTAACCAATGTGTTCGTTGCATCACTGTGGACCTGCTGCGATGGCCAAATTGAATCAGTGGCTCATATGCGCCGTAACAATGGCGCGATTGACAAACTCAGAAACTCTCGAATAAAGTTCGGCCAACATCACGGCCCGCGCTACGCACGCGAGCCGACCCTGCGGAAGAACAAACAAAACAATTTAATGTAGTACGCGAAGGGGAGGGGGAGCCATGTCGAATGGGATGCGTTCGTGCGTGCAAGGCGTACGAGAGGTCAACCAATTATTAATCCTTCTGGCAAAGATTAAATGTTGTTTGAATCTGCTTGCAGTACGATTTAGACCATCAGTTTGGTATGCCTTTTTCATTGCTTGCGTTCTGTCGATTCCAGCGGTGCATGCTGATTATGTTTATATCCACTTTCCGCCAGGAGATCCCCACGTATTCTATGGGCCAGATGTTGTTTCGGCCGCAACTCAATGGGCCAACTATCAGAACACGCTAAATGCTCAAATAATCACATCTACGTTAGTGATAAATGGGAGTAAGTCGGAAGGTGGTGGCTCCTTCGGATTCTGGACAACTTATGGTGGATTTAATTCGGGTGATTATTATTGGGCTGCTGGGAGTTATTGCCCCGCGGGGCAGATACTGATCTCGTCAGGTAATTGTATTCCCGTGCCAATTTTAAAGAACTCGGGTATTCAAAACACTGATCAGTGTTCTGGCAGCCAGTCGTTCCCTAAGACCTTGATCGGCAACCCGGTAAGATTGACGACAGGCAATAAGTATCAGGAAGACTTGGACTACGCTTGGGAGGGCGCTTCCTCATTGCGATTCATACGTCGCTTTAACAGTATTCCTGGGCCGTTTCCGCTCTATTGGAGTTATAACTATGAGCAGCGCATAGAACCTATCTCCGCCACCAATCCCACCTCAATAAACGTGATTCGTCCCGATGGCAGGGTTTACACCTTCACTTTTGCGAACAACGTATGGACTTCCGACGCAGACGTCAATGATCGTCTGACGGAGCAGACGGATAGCTCTGGGAATTCCCTCGGCTGGCGCTACACTCTCGCTGCCGACGACTCTGTCGAAACCTACGATGCCATCGGCAAGCTTCTATCCATCACCGACCGTTTCGGTCGCACCCAGACCTTAGCTTATGATTCATTGGGTCGGCTCGCTAGAGTTACCGACGTTGCAGGGCGTCAACTCGATTTCACCTACGATGCTATAAATCGGATCCATGCCGTCACCGACCCTGCCGGTGGAGTCATTGCTTATGGCTACGACGCGTCCGGCAATCTTGCGTCCGTCACCTATCCTGACGGCAAGACCAAGACCTACCTGTACGAGAACACCACGTTCCCGCATGCCCTGACCGGCATCACCGACGAGAACGGCGTTCGCTACGCCACCTACCGCTACGACAGCCAGGGCCGCGCCGACGACGAAGACCATGGCGGTGCCGTTGACCACTACAACCTCGCCTACACCACCGACACCTCCGGCAACCCCGTCTCCACCACCGTCACCGACCCTTTGGGCACATCGCGTACGTACAACTTCCAGACCATCCTAGGCGTCGTCAAGTCCACCGGCGTCTCCCAGCCCGGCGGCTCCGGCTGCGGCGCCGCGTCCAGCTCCATCACCTACGACCCCAACGGCAACATCGCCAGCCGTGCCGACTTCAACGGCCACCAGACCTGCTACGCCTACGACCTCACCCGCAACCTCGAAACCGCCCGCGTCGAAGGCCTGGCCTCCAACTCAAGCTGCCCGAGCGATCCTGCCACCTACACCCCGGCTGCCAACAGCGCCGAACGCAAGATCCTCACCGAATGGAGCACCAGCTTCCGCCTGCCGACCAAGCTCACCGAAGCCGGCCGCGAAACCAGCACCGCCTACGATGGCCACGGCAACGTCACGAGTCTCAGCATCAAGGACACCACCCTCAACAAGACCCGCACCTGGACCACCACCTATACCTACCACGCCAGCGTCCCCGGCGTCCTCGTCCAGAAAGTCGAAGACGGCCCCCGCACCGACGTGGCGGATATCACCACCACCGACTACTATGCCCCCGACGAGACCTGTGTCGGCGACCCAATGGGCTGTCGCGGCCAGGTCAAGCAAGTCACCAATGCGCTCGGCCACATCACCACGGTTAACGAATACGACGCCAACGGCCACGTCCTCAAGACCACCGACCCCAACGGCCTCGTCACCACCTTCACCTACAGCCCGCGCGGCTGGCTTCTCTCCCGTACTGTCGGCACTGAAACCACCCGCTTCGACTACGACTACGTCGGCCAATTGACCAAGTTCACCCGTCCCGACGGCAGCTTCGTCAGCTTCGAATACGACTCCGCCCACCGCCTTACCGCCATCGTCGACCAGACCGGCAACCGCCTGACCTACACCCTCGACCCCATGGGCAACCGCATCCATGAAGCAATCACCATGCCCGGCAACAGCACCGTCTACTACGCCCACAGCCGCACCTTCGATGCGCTGGGCCGCCTGTGGCAGGACATCGGCGCCACCAACCAGACCATCACCTACCAGTACGACGCCCAGGGCAACCTGAAGCAGATGGACGGCGCCCGCACCGATGTGACCGATGTCACCAGCCACAGCTACGACGCCCTCGACCGCCTGACCCAGACCCTCAACGCCGACGGCGGCATCGAGCAAACCACTACCAACGCCCTCGACCAGACCACCCAGGTCATCGATCCCGCTAACCAGGCCACCAGCTACAGTGTCAACGCATTGGATAACGTCACCCAGACCCAGAGCGCCGACACCGGCACCACCACTCGCACCTTCGACGCAGCCGGCAACCTCAAGACCGAGACTGACGCCCGCGGCATCACCGTCAGCTATACCTACGATGCCCTGAACCGGCTTACCCAGAAGCAAAGCAGCCAGAGCGGCAGCCCTGTCTATGCATACGTCTACGACAGCTGCGGCGCCGGTCGCCTGTGTTTGACGCAACGCAACGGCACCCCGGACGAGCAGTTCACCTACGATGGACAAGGCCGCCTGGCTTCCCGGCTGACCGCGGGCACGAGCGGCGCCACCGGCTACGCTTACCGTCCCGGCGGCCAGATCGCCACGCTGACCTATCCCACCGGCCGCAGCGTCACCTACAGCTACGACGCCGAGGGGAGAATCATCCAGGTGTCCACCCAGCCCCAAAGCGGCACCCCCGTCACCGTATTGGCCAACAATTTCCTCTCTGGCTATCCCTTCGCCAGCACGTCCTATTACATGTTTTATTATGGCAACGGTACCTGGACATGGCAGTACCTGACGCTGGACTACCGTCCCTCGGGCAGAGTCGACGGCTCTTCCAACAGCGGCACTGGCGCCTACACCAAGAGTTGCAGTTACGATCCGAGCGGCAACATCACGGGGATGGGAGACAATAACGGCACCGGGATCAACTACGCTTACGACGCCACCGGCCGTCTCGTCTCCGCCGTCGACAGCGCCAGCAACGGCTTCGGCAGCCTCGGCTACAGCTACGACAAGAACGGCAACCGCACCGTCGAAACCCGCAACGCCAGCAACCTCAGCTACGTCTACAACCCACCCGGCAGCAACTGGCTCTACCAGCGCGGCAGCGATACCCGCATCAAGAGCCCGAACGGCAACACCCTCAGCAGCGCGGCCGGCAGCTTCGCCTACGACGGTTTCAACCGCCTCGTCACCAGCCAGACCGCAGCGGAGACCACCACCTACACCTACAACGCCCTCGGCGAGCGCATCAAGAAAATCAACCAGAACGGTCTGTCCACGGTCTTCCACTATGGTCCGGACGGCGAACTGCTCTACGAACAGGACCAGGCCGGCAACACCAAGGCCTACGTCTGGCTCGACGGACGGCCCTTGGCCAGGATCGACAACAACGCGCAGATTTACTACTACCACGTCGATCATCTGGGGACACCGTGGGCGATGACGGACCAGAGTGGAACAACAGTCTGGAAGGCGAACTATGAACCGTTCGGGAAGGCGACCGTGACAGTCAGCACCGTGACGAACAACCTGAGGTTGCCGGGGCAGTACTATGACCGGGAGACGGGGCTGCACTACAACTACGCAAGGGATTACGATCCGACCACAGGTAGGTACATCGAGGCTGACCCGATTGGACTCGACGGCGGCATGAACCTCTACGGATATGCCAATCAGAATCCGTTGTTGTTTACTGACCCTACGGGCACGATTGCAATTGCAGATGATGTAATTATCGGTGGTGTGATCATTGCGGGTGCAGCGATTAGCTCACCCGCAGGTCAGAAGGCGATCTCAGACACGATTACTGCCGTCAAGAAATTTTGCGAGCGGAGTGATGATTGTGAGAAGTTGTACGCGGATATCGACCGGCTCGTGAATCAATTGCAGCGACGCAATCGGCAACTTCGAGAAAATCGTGGTGACTTACCGATAACTGGCCCAAATTCAATTGAAGGACATCGCCAGAAATTCAGAGACCGGCAAGCAGAGCTACGTGACAAGCTGAACCAAGCGAATGCGAAAGGTTGTGTCAATTACAGACCGGACGCATGGAATTGGGCAACTGTCATTGCACCTTATCCAATTGGAATGTGAAAGAAGAATCATGGACGCAGCGGAACAGCAACGACTTGTTAACGACTGGATAGCTTTTCATCATGCGGAGGAAGACACTTCCGAATGCGATGAATTGCGCTGGGCTGAACAAAAGCTCTCGAATCTTAGTTTTGAAAACCCTATGCTTTGTCTCGATTTGGTGCTTGAAATCATCAAGCTGGATACATCTGATAAGGTTATTGCGGGCTTGGCAGCGGGGCCGGTCGAAGATATGCTGGTCGAGAAAGGTGATTTGGTTATTAGCCGCTTCGAAAAACTCGCGTCAGCCAATACTCTGTTTAAGAAAATACTGGGGGGGGTTTGGTTGGGCGATGAAGTTTCCGAGTCCATTGTTGATCGCTTTGAGGCGATACGCGGAGATCGCTGGTAACTGCCTGTACAGATCAAGTATTCACCAGACACCGGCCCCGAGCCGGTGTTGTTTTAAGCGGCCTCTGCCGCCGGCTGCCTCGTTTTTGCCATCGATAGCTCGACGAACGGTCACGGCAGCCTCGCCTGGATCTACGACAGGAATGTGATTATGAACGAAGTGAAGTGTGACTTGACAATCCGGCTTGACGAGTCTGGAAGGAAATTTCTGTTCTTCACAACAAGAAAAACAGTTGAAACCGGTGGATCAAAGCAAGGTCCACCAATGTTCTCTGTAGAGATTGACTTTGATGAGTTGAAAAACAGAGGGGGCTCTGGTGCTGAGCAGCTTATCGGGGAAAGCGTTCTCGGTTTCTTTGATCATCTGACCGATGGCCGTCTTGACCTACCGAAGCATTATCAAGACTGAGCGATCACAGGCAGGGCAGCAGAGGCGAGCCCACACCACCGGACGCCTGACCGGCGCCGCCGGCAGTTTCGGCAGCCTCGGCTACAGCTACGACAAGAACGGCAACCGCACCGTCGAAACCCGCAACGCCAGCACTCTCAGCTACGTCTACAGCCCGCCCAACTGGCTCTACCAGCGCGGCAGCGACACCCGCATCAAGAGCCCCAACGGCAATACCGTCAGCAGCGCCGCAGGCAGCTTCGCCTACGACGGCTACAACCGCCTTGTCACCAGCCAGACCGCAGCGGAGACCACGACCTACACCTACAACGCTCTCGGCGAGCGCATCAAGAAGATCAACCAGAACGGTCTGGCCACCAGCTTCCATTACGGACCCAACGGCGAACTGCTGTACGAACAGGACCAGGCCGGCAACACCAAGGCCTACGTCTGGCTGAACGGCCGCCCCCTGGCGCGGATCGACAACAGCACGACGATTTACTACTATCACGTCGACCATCTGGGGACGCCGCAGGCGATGACGAACGCGTCAGGGACGGTCGTATGGAAGGCGGACTACGAGCCGTTTGGCAAGGCGACCGTGACGGTCAACACCATCGAGAACAACCTGAGGCTGCCGGGGCAGTACTACGACCGCGAGACGGGGATGCAGTACAACTACTTCAGGGATTACGATCCAACGACGGGGCGATACGTGGAAGCCGACCCAATCGGTATTACTGGCGGCCTCAATGTTTACGAATATGCCCGCTCCAATCCGCTGGCCTATACCGATCCGCTGGGATTGTATGGACTTCCGTGGGAGACACCACCAAACTTCAATCCGCTGGCACCGAAATCAGGACCGACTGCTCCCCGTGGGAGTCTCGGGGCTTCAGCAACGATTGGCTCTACAACAGTGGGTCGCTCCACAAACTCCGATGGTGTGGTATGGGGACAAACCACGCAGATCAGTGTCGGAGCTTCTGTTGATATTTGCTTCAACACACCCCCTCCACAGGCATGTTCGGCAACTCCTTCGACGCCCCGAGCACCGGATTTTTATTCATACGGTGTTGGTAAGAACTTGGGGCTGACGGTTAATTCTGATTCTTCATTTTGCATAAATGTTGGGCCGTCGTTTGGCCTGCCCGGTGGTTTTGGTTGGAACTTGGCGCCTCGAGGGAAATGAAATGTCGACTTTTGAATGGGTTCTTTTGGCCTTGATGATCGTGGTCGTTCTCATGGGCGGCTATTACCAGTTTCAAATGCTTTCCAAGTCGAAGGAGGGTGCCCTATCAAGCGTTTGGAGGGGCGCCTGGATATTTCACCCCGAATTATTAAAAGAAGATGGTCTGCCGTACCGAAAGAAGCTGCTCTTATGCTTGGGAATTTTTTTCGCGCTGATGTTAATAATGCTAGCTTTGAACAAGCAATGAGTGATGGCAGAGAATCTCTCCGCCCTCGACAACGCCAGCAACGGCTTCGGCAGCCTCGCCTGGACCTACGACAAGAACGGCAACCGCCAGAGCGAGACCCGCAACGCCGGCACCATGTCCTACGCCTACAGCCCGCCCAACTGGTTGTACCAAGCCGGCAGCGATACGCGAACCCGGACCGCCTACGGCAACACCGCCTCGACCAGCACGGCCAGCTTCACCTACGACGGCTACAACCGCCTCGTCAGCAGCCAGACCGCAGCGGAGACCACCACCTATACCTACAATGCGCTGGGCCAGCGCATCAAGAAGATCAACCAGAACGGTCTGGCCACCAGCTTCCACTACGGGCCCAATGGCGAACTGCTGTACGAACAGGACCAAGCCGGCAACACCAAGGCCTACGTCTGGCTCGACGGACGGCTCTTGGCCAGGATCGACAACGACGCCCAGATCTACTACTACTACTACTACCACGTCGATCACCTGGGGACGCCGTGGGCGATGACGGATGCAAGCGGGACCGTCGTGTGGAAGGGCTACTACGATCCGTTCGGCGGTGCCACGCTAAGAGTCAGCACGATCGAGAACAACCTCAGGTTGCCGGGGCAGTACTTCGACCGGGAGACGGGGATGCCCTACGTCTACCAGCAACTCATCAGCCTGCTGCCTGTTGCGCCCATCAAAAATACCGCAAGCCTAAAGAATAATGAGTGCCTCGACCCCATTCGCTGAAGGGATCACCGCCGACGTTCTTCGCACCTTCCTCGCCCTCTGGCCGTTCATTTCCAAAGAAGCCGAAGACGCCCAGCAAATGCTAATCGAGGACCAAGACATACTCCTCGGCAAGGAAGTCGAGTTGTTCGCCTGGTGCCACTTATATGAACTTCCCTTCAAGCAGCACATAGCCGCGGTAAATGCCGGGGTTCTTGTGGGCTATGCAAAAATCCTTCAGGAAGAAGATCTCTCCGGCTGGCATAGACAACTTGCGGACACGCCGGGCCAGATCGCGGCACTGCCAGACGTTATTAGCCAAGTCGAGCATCACTTTGACGCGCAAGAACTCAGCAAGGCGGATGCGGAGGAAATGCGTCCCACGCTAGCAGCTTATCTAGGGCTAGCGTTATCCATGTATAACAGCCTGCGCTGCGTGCTGTATCACGGCTGTTTCTTGAATGAACTTATCGAGCGCGTCCGGGCGGACAATGACAAGGCATTATTCGATGCTATTCGTGTTGATCCAACCGTAATCGGATGCCCGTCTGTGAGCAACAGAATCAGCAAGGCAGCATTATTGAGGGACGACGACTTTTTTGACAAGCTCAAGGCCGCCATCAACGGCACGCTGGCAAAGCGCGATCAAGCGAACTTCCAAAAAATGCGCCTTGTGCTTGAGATTTTGCATGAAGCAGGGGCGACACGCTTAAGCGACGCCCAACTCCATGAACTCTTTGTTGAGGAGTTGAAGCTCTACTCCGGCCATGCTGAAGGTGGCGGCAGCGCCAAAGCCTTGCGCAAGTTTTGCGATACCTATATGAAGAAAAGCGCAATCACTCAAAAACCCGATTTTTGAGTGGAAGCCTTTTCCTGGGCTGAAGCAAATGATCTCTGGCGTCGCGATTGCATGGGTGCAGTCGCTCAACACGACCCAGGAGATTTTCATGTCAGTTCCAACATATCAGCCTTCGGATTTGTCCGATTGTGAGACCGGCTATCACGAACCGCCCAGTCAGCATACCGCAGCGGAGAACGCCCGCACGGATGCGCGCCGTGGCGCGCGCCAGGCGGGCGGTCGCAGCAGCGATCCAGCGGACGGAAAGGGTGTGCCGCCTACTAACAGAACACCCTGTACTTACAATCCAGAAACTTTCAAGGCTCTGCGCTATGGTGTGGACAGTCTGTACGTTTCCTATCCCGGCGTGTTGTCCGAAGAATGGGATCGCAAGCTAGCTGACCTGAAAGCACTGGCCCAATCAGAAAACGAGTTCGAGCAAGCAACTGCGCAAGTCGTGATTGGTGAACACCTTTTCGAAGTGCGCGACAAAGGCCGAGGCCGCTTTGCTTATGTGCTGGTGGATAACTGCTACCACCTCCAAGCCAGCAACAAGAACTCCAAGGTGCTGCCGCTCGCCTATGTGCAGATTTCCAGCGAGTATCTTGCGAACGTCGGGGTGGAGCAGGCGGAGCAATCCCTGCGGTACATCGTCAACACGCTCGGGTTGGTCAATGAACCGGCCAACATCAGCCGCGTCGATCTGTTCGTGGATTTCACTGCCGGCCTGAGAATGGATTCATTCGATCCGTTGCAGGATTGGGTGACACGCACGCAGAGCATTGACCTGCACTACCGCTACCAACAATTCTCCGGCTGGAGTTTTGGGATGGGTGGCGATATCGGCGCACGTCTTTACAACAAGTGCCTTGAAATCGAAAAGAAGTCGCGCAAGGTCTACCTCTACGAATTGTGGCAGGCCGCTGGCTGGGACAGGGCTGCAACGGTGTGGCGCATGGAGTTCGAGGCCAAGCGCAATGTGCTGAAAGAGCTGGGCATCTGCAAGCTGGATCACTTGTTACGGTTGCAATCCGCATTGTGGATTTACCTCACCCAGGATTGGCTACGCCTTGCCGTGCCGGCACCAAGCGATACGAACCGGACACGCTGGCCGACGCACCCATTATGGGATCAGATCGTCCGTGTTTTCGATCAGCAGGGCGAACAGCCCAAACTGAAACGGTTTAGCTCGATGCGCCTGCCAGCCGATGAACGGCTATTCGTGCATGGGCTGGGCGGACTGACTTCGTTCATGGCGGCGCGAGGCATCGAGGATATGAGCGAGGGGATCGGCGAATTCTTTCATCAGGCAACCGAGTTTCATAATTCGCGTTCCAGCCTCAAGCACTTGGGGCTGGAGTTATACCTTGACCGCAAAGTGAAGGGGAAAGGTCGTCGCTACAACTCCCTGAACAACCGCCGGAATCTGGCTGACGACCAGATCGAAGGAGCTGACAAGGCCGACGCCTACCAACAAGCCAGAGATGGCGAATGATGGAGACGCTCGATCTTGAACAAGCCGCCCGTTTCCTCAAGCTCCATCCAGAAGAACTGCGCCGGCGCGCTAGGGCGGGCGCGGTGCCTGCCGCCAAGGTGGGCAAGCGATGGGTATTTCTCGCCCCCGATCTTGCCGACTATCTGCGCTCGTTCTATGCTGTGCCTCGGCAAGCGTTGCAAGTGATGCTGGGAAAGGAAGGTAACCCATGTCACTTATCAAACGCGGCAAGGTCTGGTGGGTCGATGTTGTCTCCCCAAACGGGGAACGAATACGCCGATCTACTGGGACTGAAGAGGAAACCCTCGCGCAGGAGTATCACGACCGGCTAAAGGTGGAGCTGTGGCAGATCGCCCGTTTGGGTGTCCGGCCACGTCACACCTGGGACGAAGCCGTGGTGCGATGGCTGAAAGAGCAAAACCACAAGGCGACGATCCAGACAGACAAGACGCATTTGCGCTGGATGGATCGGTTTCTGAGTGGCAAGGTTCTGGACACCATCAATCGCGACCTGATCGATAAGATCATGGACGCGAAACTTGCCGAGGGGGTTACGCATGCAACGGTGAATCGCGTACTGGAAGTGCTGCGCGCCATCCTGCGTAAATGCGTCAATGAATGGGAATGGCTGGATCGGGCACCTTACGTCAAGATGCTCAAGGAACCGACCCGGCGTATCCGATACTTGACGCATAACGAGGCGCAACGGCTGCTGGACGCCTTGCCGGAGCATCTGGCAGACATGGCGGCGTTTTCACTTGCCACGGGATTGCGGCGAGCGAATGTCACTGGTTTGCAGTGGTCGCAAGTTGATTTGACGCGAAGACTGGCGTGGATACATCCCGATCAGGCCAAAGCGCGAAAGGCGATTGCGGTGCCGCTTAATGCGGAAGCCGTGCTGCTGATCCGCAAGTGGATAGGGAAGCATACCACGCACGTTTTCAGCTTCAACGGCAGGCCGATTACCCAGGTCAGCACCAAGGCCTGGTACAAAGGACTGTCGGCGGCGGGGATCGAAGATTTTCGCTGGCACGATTTGCGGCACACCTGGGCAAGTTGGCATGTGCAGAATGGCACGCCGTTATTTGCCTTGCAGGAATTGGGCGGTTGGGAAAGCCCGGAGATGGTGCGGCGGTATGCGCATCTATCAGCGGATCATCTCGCGCCCTATGCGGATCGCCTCTGCGCCTTGAGGGTTGTGGATGTGCCGGAACATGGCACGTTTATGGCACAAAGCCAAAAGTAAAAGGGGCTAGCTTTCGCTAACCCCTTGAATTTTGGTGCGCCCGAAGAGATTCGAACTCCTGACCCCTTGGTTCGTAGCCAAGTACTCTATCCAGCTGAGCTACGGGCGCTTTGAAGGTTGCGCATTATACGCAGTTTTGGTGATCTTGGACAGGTGTAACTTGTCTGCAATCTGAATTTGGCGGAGACGGAGGGATTCGAACCCTCGATGCAGGTTTAAGCCCGCATGCTCCCTTAGCAGGGGAGTACCTTCAACCTCTCGGCCACGTCTCCGAACCGCCGCGCATTGTAGCGGAATGCGCGGCGGAAAGCCACCTTACGCACTGGCTTTGTCGAGTTCGAAGGCCTGGTGCAGCGCGCGCACGGCGAGTTCCATGTATTTGTCCTCGACCACCACCGAGATCTTGATTTCCGAGGTGGAGATCATCTGCAGGTTGATGTTTTCCTTGGACAGGGTTTCGAACATCTTGCGCGCGATGCCGACGTGCGAACGCATGCCGACGCCGACGATGGAGACCTTGGCGATCTTGTCGTCGCCGGTGATTTCGCGTGCGCCGGTGGTTGCAGCATTGGCCTTGACGATGTCCATGGCCTTGGCGAAATCGTTGCGGTGCACGGTGAAGGTGAAGTCGGTGGTGTTCGCGTGGCCGACGTTCTGCACGATCATGTCGACGTCGATGTTGGCGTCGGCCACCGGGCCGAGGATCTGGTAGGCGATGCCGGGCTGGTCGGGCACGCCGACCACGGTGATTTTGGCTTCGTCGCGGTTGAACGCGATGCCGGAGATGATGGCCTGTTCCATGTTGTCGCTTTCCTCGAAGGTGATGAGCGTACCGTCGCCTTCATCCTGAAAGCTCGACAGCACGCGGAGTTTGACTTTGTATTTGCCGGCGAATTCGACCGAGCGGATCTGCAGTACCTTGGAACCGAGGCTCGCCATTTCGAGCATTTCCTCGAAGGTGACGGTCTTCAGTCGGCGTGCCTCGGGCACGATGCGCGGATCGGTGGTGTAGACGCCGTCGACGTCGGTGTAGATCTGGCACTCGTCGGCTTTGAGCGCAGCAGCCAGCGCGACGCCGGTGGTGTCGGAGCCGCCGCGGCCCAGCGTGGTGATGTTGCCCTGTTCGTCGACGCCCTGGAAGCCGGCGACCACGACCACGTGGCCGGAATCGAGGTCGCGTCGCATGTTGGCTTCGTCGATGCTGAGAATGCGTGCCTTGGTGAAGGCGTTGTCCGTGAGAATGCGCACCTGCGCGCCGGTATAGCTCTTGGCTTTCAGGCCGAGGTCTTTCAGCGCCATGGCGAGCAGGGCGATGGTGACCTGTTCGCCGGTGGACACCAGCATGTCGAGTTCGCGCGGGTCGGGCTGTGCCTGAATGCCTTTCGCCAGCGCGATCAGCCGGTTGGTCTCGCCCGACATGGCCGAGAGTACGACCACCACTTGGTGGCCGAGCATTTTGAATTTGGCGACGCGTTCCGCTACGGCGCGGATACGTTCGACGTTGGCGACCGAGGTGCCGCCGTATTTTTGTACGATGAGTGCCATGTTAGGGCCAGGGGTTGAGGGCTAGGTAAAGGCGGGATTTTAATGGATTACCGCGTAAACAGGGCAATCGACTCCACATGTGCGGTATGCGGGAACATGTTGGCGACGCCGGCAGCTTCGAGCCGATAACCCTTGACGTGCACCAGTACCTCGGCGTCCCGTGCCAGCGTGGCGGGGTCGCACGAGACATAGACGATACGCTGTGGCGCACCATCGTCGGGCAGCGATTTGACGACCTCGATGGCGCCGGAGCGCGGCGGATCGATCAGCAGCTTGTCGAAATGCCCGAGGGCGGCGAATTTCTCGGGCGCCATTTCGAACAGGTTGTCGACCACGAAGTGGGCGTTGGGCAGCGCGTTATGCAGGGCATTCGCGCGCGCGCGGGCGACGAGTTCCGTACTGCCTTCGATGCCGAGTACGTTGGCCCCGCTTCGGGCGATGGGCAGGGTGAAGTTGCCCAGGCCGCAGAACAGGTCGGCAATGCGCTCGCCCGGTTGCGGGTCGAGCAGGCGCAGTGCGCGGCTAACCAGCGCGCGGTTGATGGCGGTGTTGACCTGGGTGAAATCGGTGGGTCTGAACGGCATCGTCAGGCCGAATTCGGGCAGGCTGTAGCTGAGCTCGGGCGCGATGTCGGGCCAGAACGGGCGCACGGTGTCGGGGCCTTTGGCCTGCTCCCAGATCTGTACGCGATGCCGGTCGGCGAACGCCCTCACCTGGGCGGCATCCTCGTCGGTCCAGGGTTCGAGCAGTCGGAACACCAGCACGGTGACATGCTCACCGACCGCAACCTCGATCTGCGGGATACGGTCGGCGTTCGACAGCATCCCGATCAGTTCACGCAGCGGCTGGATCAGCGCCGAGACATCCGGGGTGAGCACTTCGCAGCTCGCCATGTCGGCGATGAAGCTGGAGCGCTTTTCGCGAAAGCCGACCAGCCCGCCGCCTTTCTTGTCGACCCAGCGCGCGGACAGGCGCGCACGGGTGCGATAGCCCCAGCTCGGTCCGTGCAGGGCGGACAACATTACATCGGGTTTGACCTTGCCGATGCGGGCCAGGTTGTCTTCCAGTACGCGCTGCTTGGCCGCCACTTGGGCGCTGGCTTCCAGATGCTGCATCGAGCAGCCGCCGCAGCGGCCGAAATACGGGCAGCGCGGCGCGGCACGCTGCGCGCTGGCCTTGAGAATGGCGATGGCGTTGGCCGAGTTGTATTTGGCATGTTTGCGGTAAATGGCGATTTCCGCGCGTTCGCCCGCCAGCGCGCCATCGACGAAAGTGACCTTGCCGTCGACGCGCGCGACGCCGTGGCCCTCATGGTCGAGGGAAAGAATGTCGACGATTGGATTCATGCCCACGCCGCCAGGAATTCCTGCCAGTGCGGGGCAGGGTGGGCTTGCACCGTGCTGCGCGCCAATTCGATCTCGGCGGTGTAGGCCGACTCGTTCAGCGTGCCACGCATTTTCTGGAAGCGCAGATAGACCAGCCACGTGTTCATGACATCGGTTTCACAGTAATTGCGGATGGCTTCGATCTCGCCGTTCTGGAAGGCGTCCAGCACTTTCGAGCCATCCATCCCCAGTTTGCCTGGAAAGCCGCATAGCTTGGCCATCTGATCGAGCGGCGCGTTGGCGCGCGGCTGGTACATCGCCAGCACGTCCATCAGGTCGAGGTGGCGGGTGTGGTAGCGCCCGAGATAGCTGTTCCACTTGAATTCCTTGTCGTCGTCGCCCCAGTCCCAGTAGCGCGCGGCCGCCACACCATGAATCAGCGCGCGGTAATGCAGTACCGGCAGGTCGAAACCACCGCCGTTCCATGACACCAGTTGGGGGGTATAGCGTTCGATGCCGTCATAGAAGCGCTGGATCAGTTCGTCCTCGCTGCTGTCGGGCTCGCCGAGCGACCACACCTTGAGCTGGTCGCCGCTTCTGAGGACGCAGGAAATGGCGACGATACGGTGCAGGTGGTGCGGCATGAAATCGCTGCCGGTTTTCTGGCGGCGGGCAAGCAGCGCCATTTCGGCGAGCTCGGCCTGCGGCAGCGCCGCTTCGTCTATACCGTTGACGGCGGCGAACCCGGCAAGGTCGGGGATCGTTTCAATGTCGAAAACCAGGGTGGGATGCATGGCGGGCGGCAAACAAAAACCGCCATTTTACGCTGTCAATGCAGGGCGGCGTCGAGTTCGGATGCGGCGATCAAGGCGTCCAGATAGGCCACGGAAATCTGGTGCAGCGGAATATCCAGTTGCTGCGCGTACGAAGCCAATGTCTCGACGTCGTTGTTCTCGCAGGCATAGGTCAATTGCAGCATGGCCCCTTCGGGCGAAGGGTGTGAGCTCAGTGCGCGCGCACTGGTTGCCGACAGGCCCAGCTTGCGGATGAGCGTTTCCACCGGCAGCGACAGCGCATGAGTGGCGGTCGACAGCAGGCCGATTTCGAATGCGGCGGCGGCACTCTCGGCCGGCGCACCCAGGCGGGTGATCTTCCCCATGAACAGCGCGCGTGTCAGCGCGGTGATGGCATAGTGACGCGAGGATTCAGTGGGCTGCCTGCCAGCCAGCGCCAGCAGGGCCGCCACGCGTCCGGCGCGCTGAGGGCCCAGCATGATGAGCGCATGCGCCGTCGATTCGGCAGGCCGGCTCAAGCCACCAGCCTGGGAGTTGGCAATGGCAAGCAGGCGCGGTGCCATGTCGGGGTTCAGGCGGAAGAACTGCACCAGGGTTTCAACCGATTCGCGCAGGGCGATGGCCAGCAGATCCAGTTGGACGGCCTGTTCATGGCTGATTTCGGCAGGCTGGGTATCGCCGGAGAAGAAGCTTCCCCGGAACCAGGTATTACCGGGCCAGCGAGCCTGGGCGTGGGCATGCCGCACACCATCCACGATCAGGCGCGCAGCAACGGCAGGCGGCGTGTCGTCGGCATTGCAGGCAAGGTAGCGCCAGGCGGATATGCTGTCCTGCACAACCGCATCCTTGGGGTTGAGTGTGGGGCAGAACGTCAACCCCGCATCCTGCAGAGCCAGGGCGCGCGCGAGATGCTGCTCGTTGTCGAGGCTCACGCACCAGATCAGCTGGCGGTGGTTGAGTTGTTGCGGAACTTCGCTGAACAGCATGCCCGTGCTGATTCGCACCAGCAGGGGCAGTTCGCCGGTCAGACCGTCCTGCGTCAGGGAATACAGGCCGGTCAGCAACATGTCCTCCTCCATTTGCCGGAGTTCAGCTGGTGCATCGGCGGCGGCGGCCCGGCCGCGCAGAACGAGCTGGTGCGCAACCAGATTGGAGGCGACATCGAACAGCGGATCGAACGACAGAAAGCGTGCCCGCAAGACTTCCTCGCGAACCGGGTCGCTGCTGGCTATGCCGAGCATCTGCGTCACCACCACGGGCTGTTCGGATTCGGTGGTATTGATGCCGCCGCCGACGATGCGCGATGGAGGGGAGTCGTCTGAGATCATGTCGCTCACTACGGGATTTGTGCGTTCATTCTAGCGCCGAGAAGCATTTTTCGCGTGCTTGCGTCATCATGGAATCTTGTGGAGAGACTTGGACGAGGACCCTATGGTGAAGGAAACACTGCGCAACACGATAGTCGCCGGCTTGATGCTCGCGTCACAGACCGGTTGGGCTGCGCCACGCGATGAGATTGTCAGCACCGTATCCGACCAGTCAGCCGTGGCGGTCACGATATACAACGACAACCTGGCGCTGGTGAAGGATACGCGGCGGGTCAGGCTGGGACGCGATTTCAATCAGCTGGCGTGGCGCGAAGTGTCGGCGCAGATGCGCCCGGAAACTGCGCAATTGCGCAATCTGTCGAATCCGGCCGGATTCCGGCTGCAGGAACAGAATTTCGATTTCGATCTGCTGACCCCGCAAAAGCTGCTCGAGAAATATGTCGGACGCGAGGTCAGTGTCATACGCATGCACGCGGGCACCGACGTGGAAACCCGCGAAACCGCCACCGTGCTTTCGACCAACGACGGCGTGGTACTCAAGTTTGCCGACGGCCGCATCGAAACCGGCGTGCCGGGACGACTGGCGTTTCCCGGCGTACCCGACACTCTGCGTGATACGCCCACCCTGGTCATTTCGCTGCTCAACCCGTCTGCGGGTCTGCAGAACCTGGAGTTGTCCTATCTGACCTCGGGTCTGGCGTGGCGCGCGGATTATGTGGCCGAACTGAATGCCGATGATGACCGGCTCGACCTGAACGGCTGGGTGACGCTGACCAACCAGAGCGGGGCGGCTTATCCGAATGCCAAGCTGCAACTGGTGGCGGGCGACCTCAACCGGGTGCGCGAGGCGCAGCCGATGTCACGTGCGACGATGGCAATGGCGGCGAAAGTGGCCGACGCTGCCGACATGCAGCAGGAATCGCTGTTTGAATACCATCTCTACACGCTGCAGCGCCCCACCACGCTGGCGGAGAACCAGACCAAGCAGGTTGCACTGATGGCGGCGAGCCGGGTGCCGGTGAGAAAGGAATTTCTGCTCGAGGGTGCGAATTACTACTACTCGGGGCAGGTCGGCGAAATCGGCCAGAAGATCAAGGTCGGCGTGTTCGTCGAATTCGACAACAAGGGCGAAGGCCTTGGCGTGCCCTTGCCCAAGGGCGTGATCCGCGTCTATAAGCGGGATGGACAGGGCAATGCGCAATTCGTCGGCGAGGATCGCATCGACCATACGCCGAAGAACGAGACCGTGCGCCTGAAGCTGGGCGAAGCGTTTGATATTACCGCGGACAGGAAACAGACCGCCTTCCAGAAATTGGCGGGTAGCGGCCGCTTCAACTATGTATTCGAGTCGGCCTATGAAATCGTATTGAAAAACGCCAAGCCGGAGGCAGTGACCGTCACCGTACGTGAGCCGATGCCGGGAGACTGGACGATGGTGAGCGAATCGCAGCCGCACACCAAGACGGCATCCGGGACTGCGGAGTGGAAAGTGAAGATTCCCGCGGAAGGCAAGACGACATTGACCTACCGCGTGCGAGTCAGGTACTGAGCCCGCGTCGCCGGCGGATGTCGGCGATCAGTCCCTGGGTGGAACCGTCGTGTTCGCCGACCGCGCGCACCGAACTCAGCGCGGCACGGATCGGTGGCGCCAGCTGCTTGCCGAGCTCGACGCCCCACTGGTCGAAGCTGTTGATCTGCCAGATCACGCCCTGCACGAAGACCTTGTGCTCGTAGAGGGCAATCAGCATGCCGAGAGTGTGAGGATCGAGCTTCTGGTACAGCAGGGTGTTGCTGGGGCGGTTGCCCGGGAAGACCTTGTGCGGTGCCAGTGCTTTCGCGTCTTCCCGGCTCATGCCCTGGGCGATCAGTTCGGCCTCGATCACCGCGCGCGACTTGCCTTTCAGCAGGGCCTCGGTCTGCGCCAGGCAATTGGCCAGTAGCCATTCGTGCTGGTCGGCCAGCGGCGTGGAATTGACCGCCGCCACCAGGAAATCGGTGGGAATGAGGCGGGTGCCCTGGTGGACCAGTTCGAAGAACGCATGCTGGCCGTTGGTGCCGGGTGCGCCCCACACGATGGGGCCGGTATTGTAGTTGACCAGCTTGTTGGTGCGGTTGACGTTCTTGCCGTTCGATTCCATGTCGAGCTGCTGCAGGAACGGCACCAGCAGGCGCAGGCGCTGGTCGTAGGGGAAGATGCCGTAGGTGTCTGTGCCCCAGAAGTTGGCGTACCAGATGCCGAGCATGCCGAGGATCACCGGCATGTTGGCCTCCAGCGGCGCCTCCTTGAAATGGATGTCCATTGCGTGGGCGCCCGCCAGCAGTGCCTGGAAGTTGCCCCAGCCGATCTGCAGCGCGATCGACAGGCCGATCGCCGACCACAGGGAATAGCGGCCGCCGACCCAGTCCCAGAAGATGAACATGTTGTCGGGGTCGATGCCGAAGGCCTCGACCGCCTGGGCGTTGGTCGACAGGGCCACGAAATGCCGTGCCACTGCAGCCGGCGCGCGCAAGGCGGCCAGCAGCCAGGCCTTGGCCGAATTGGCGTTGGCCAGGGTTTCCAGGGTGGTGAAGGTTTTCGAGGCGACGATGAACAGTGTTGTCTCGGGGTCGAGCTGCTTCAGCGTGCTGGCCAGGTGCGCAGGGTCGAGGTTGGAGACGAAATGCACCCGCACGCTTTCCACTGCGTAATGGTCAAGTGCGTGGCACACCATGGCAGGGCCGAGGTCGGAGCCGCCGATGCCGATGTTTACCACGTCGCGGATGGGCTTGCCGGTATGGCCGCGCCAGCTGCCGTTGTGGATCGATTCGACGAAGCGCTGCATGCGGTTGAGCACTTTGGCGACTTCGCGTTCGACGTCCACGCCTTCCACAACCAGCGGCGGACGAACCGGCGCACGCAGCGCCGTGTGCAGGACGGCGCGCTGCTCTGTGAAGTTGATGCGCTCGCCGCTGAACATGGCGGTGCGCATGGCCTCCAGATCGGACTCGCGTGCGAGCTGCATCAACAGGCTCAGGGTGTCGGGCGTGACGCGGTTTTTCGAATAGTCGAGCAGCAGATTCCCGCAGCGTAGCGAGAGCTGATCGAAGCGGCTGGCATCCTCGCGGAATGCGGCACGCATGTCGAACGTGCGCATGGCTTTGTAATGCTGTTCCAGGTCCTTCCAGGCGGGCAGGTGTTTGAGCGGTTTCATGGGCGTGCGATGTATGGGGCGAACTTCGAAGGTATCATATGCGGGCGACGCGTCAGCTCGTCAGACACCGGCGCGGCGCTTTATCGATGAAGATGGATGAGACAGCATGGTCACCGTGACACAAAACAAACTCGTATACATCACTTATTCCATCCTGGATTCGCGTGGCATGGTCGTCGAGCAACATGATATTCCGGTGGGTTATGTGCAGGGCGCCAACAGCGGCATCCTGCCGGCGATCGAGTCGGCGGTGGCGGGGCGCAAGATAGGCGACCGTGTCGAGATCGCCTTGTCGCCCGAAGAGGGGTACGGGCTGCGCGACGAGAGTCTGGTGTTCGTGGACGACATCGAGAACGTGCCGCCGGAATTCCGGCGCATCGGAGCGGAAGTCATGTTCGAGAACGAATCGGGCGAGACCAAGGTTTTTTACGTCACCGCGATCGAGGACGGCAAGCTTACGCTGGACGGCAATCCTTCGCTGGCCGGACAGAGCGTGACCTGCCTGGTGAACGTGACAGACATTCGCGAGGCCACGCCGGAGGAGATCCGCAATGGACGGCCGCTCGACGTGAAGACCGGAACGGTGCATTAGTCCGGGCCCAATGATTCGCCGACGTAAAAAAGCCGGGAAATCTCCCGGCTTTTTTGTTGCGGCTCACCCGTTTACTTGGCGGGGCAGGCCTTGTCACCCGGGATTTTGCCCGGCAGACGCAGGAAGGCCTCGAACGGTCCCATCACGCTCATCGCTTCCATTTTCGGGCCGGTGAACTTGAGACGGCCAAACATCATGGCTTTCATCGGACCGTATTCGCCCGCACCCATTTCATCCCAACGGTCAGTGGTGGCATGCATCGTGTAGTCGACTGCATAGTCCATCTGGTGGTTCTGGACTGCGCCGCCATAGACGCACATGGCCTTGCCATCCTTGGCGGCAATCTTCAGTTCGGTCTGTGTCGCTTCGCCGCAGTCCGTGCGATACAGGTGAATGATCTTATAGCCACGGCCTTTGTCGTTCTTGATCCATTTTTCGCCCAGGCCGCCCGTCAGGGTGGCATCCTTGTTCCAGGCGTCGCAAGCCTGAGCGGTCCATTCGACAGACATCATGGCGGGTGCGGCATGAGCTGCAGTGGCGAAAACGGCCAAGGCCGCCAGCGCGATCGTAGTGTATTTCATGGGGTAACTCCTCCTTTTAATTGAATATCCTAGTTGTAGCTTGGTTCTTATTTACGAAGAAAAGATCTTCGAGCGAGCACGGTAATCATCATGCGTAGGCTTGTCAATGCGGAAGCTGTTTTTTTACGAATTCGTACGCCCCGGCGCTGTGCAGGGTGGCCAGTGCACCGATGGAACCCAAGCTGGCCCGTGAGAAATTGAAGCCAGTGAACCTGTTCAGATCATTCTTGCGATGAGGAAACGGGTGAAGCCGGGAAGACCCTGAAAACATAGAAAGACATTTATATTCTTAAGTTTTTATATGTTTGTTTAATTGTCAAAAGAGGGTTGGGCCAGGCTCTCCTCGACCAGCCGGATGCGGCGGGCGAGTTGCGCCGACTCCGCGGTCTGGCCAAGTTTGTCAGCCTGTTGCTGCCGCAGTTTCAGATAAGTGAGCAGCGGTTGCCGCCAGCCCTGCTCCGATGCGGTTTCCGTCGCCGTCGCCAGGATGGCCGCGTCGGCTTCCTGCCGCATCACCAGCAGGCTGGCGTCGAGCAGGCGGGCAAGCGGGTCATCGATCCGGCCTAGTGCCGCACGCCGCTTGTCGGCGGGCACCTGCACGAGATCGCGGTGCTGGCTGGGTAGCAGGGCAAGGTCGAGGCCGTCCCAACGCAGGGTGAGGAAGCGGTAATAGGCCTGATCCGCCGGATTCGGTTCATTGCCGGCGAGCTCGGCATACTCGCTGCAGGCATCGTCGATCAGCATGGCGCGGCGGGTGGCGCAGTGCACCAGCCACAGACGCGCGGTCTCGCCGACACGGCCTGCCCCCCCGGTGGCGGCGACCGCCTGCCGGAAGTAGCGCTCCGCCAGCGTATTCTCGCCACGCAGCGCATGCTTCTGATAACGCGCGACCAGATCGGCCGAGTCGACTTTCCAGTCCGGCGGCGGCGGGCCGCCGCTGCCGCAGGCGGCGAGCATGAGCAGACTGGCGAGGGCGAGCCGTGTCTTCATGGCAGCTTCACCTCGGGTTCACGCGCGAACGGCCATTTCTTGTTGATCTCGTTGATCAGTCCATTGGCCTTGCGCACGGCATCGTCGATCTCGGCGCGCAGCTTGGCGATGTCCTGGGTACCGTCCTTGACGTTGGCGGAAATCTCCACGGCATTCGCCATCACGGCGTCGGCCTTCTTCAGGCTGGACTGCGCATCGTTCAGCATCAGCCGGACCTGCGCCAGCGAGGCCTTTGTCTGCTCGGCCATGCCGTCCTGGGCAAACAGCCACTGGTCGGTCTTGGCGGTCAAGGCATCGAGCTTGGTGATGAGGGCGCGGGTCTTGTCGAGCGAATCGGTCACTGCACGCGCCTTCTCCGGACTGCCGAGCACGCCTTCGAGCACACCGTATTCGCCGGTCATGCGTCCGGTCACGGTCTTCACGCTGGCCAGCGTGGCGTTGATCTCGCCATCCTTGCGGGTGAGGTATTCGACGTTGGCGAGGATTGCCTTGACCCGTTCGACCAGCGCCGGGATTTCCTTGCTGATGTCGGACGTGAGCAGCAGCATGGTGGCGTTGTCGGGCAGCGCAGGTGCCCTGAGATCAGGCGAGTCGACGCGGATCTTGGCTCCGCCGACGATGGGCTTGTCGAGGGTGAAGGTACTATTCTCCTTCAGCCATTTGGCGTTGCGGCCGAGGAATTCGGTATGGATGATGATGCCGCCGTTTTCATTCAGGCCGAGCGTGGTGACGCGGCCGATCTCGATGCCGGAGAACACCACCGGCACGCCGGGCGCCACGCCGTCGGCACTGGTGGCGGCCAGTTGCAGATGGAAGGTCTTTTCGAAGAAGCCGCGCGCGTGCAGCAGATAAGCGATGAAAACCGCGGCCAGCACCAGCGATGCGGCGGCAAACAACCCGACCTTGAAATGCAGTTTGTTCATTCTTTGTAAAGTGCCTGGTTCCAGCTGAAGTCGAATATTTCCCAGGTGCCCGCCATGTCAGCCTGTGCGGCCAGTTGCCGGATGAAGGCCGGATAGGGCACATCGTAAAGCATGGCACCAGGGCGGTCGATGACCAGTCTCGGGCGCTTGAGAATGAGCGCGCGTGCCAGCTTGGCGACGAAGCGCTGCGCAGGCGTCATGTCGGGGTCGCGCAACAAGGCAATGTCGGCGTATCCCAGTTGATCGAGCATGGCCTGCGCCAGCCGGGCCGATTCGGCTGCACCGTAATGGCGCTGGTAAAGCGGGATCAATGCGATGTTGTCGAGTGCCGACAGGTTCGCCCGCAGCGGCAGGTCGAGCGCGACGCGCGCCACATCGTCCGGGAGGGCTGAAACGGCCGCCATCAGGCTGGCGCGGTCGTCGAACGCAGTCAGATGTATTTGAGCGCTAATGACACCACCTCGATCGCCACGATGGCGAAGAACACGCGCATCATGCCGCGCAGCACGGAAACCGGCACCATGAAGAGCTTTTTCGGCGTCTCCAGCCCGGCGGTAACCGGGATCAGCGTGACCGCCAGTCCGAACAGGGCACATTTGGCGATCAGCCCCGCCATGATCCTGAAGTCGAAGATTTTTGCGATGGTCCGGGTATACGGCTCGAAGCCGGCCACGTTCATGCCATAAATGGCGAGATAGCCCATCAGGAGGGCGAGCAGGCCGGCCAGGCCGGCCAGGGTGACGACCGACACGACCCCGCCGATCAGCCGCGGCAGGAACTCGAACTGCATCGGTGGAACCTTGCAATGCGCCAGCGCGTCCAATTCGTTGTTGACCTGCATCAGTGCGACTTCGGTATTGATGGCGCTGCCCGAGCGCAAGGCGACGAACAGCGCCGTCAGGAAAGGCAGCAGTTCCAGAACCAGGACGCGGATGGTCATCTCGCTGGCGAATTCGGTGAGACCGAAGTCGCGTGCGGTGGAGAGGATGATGGTGATGATGAGCCATGAAATCACCAGTGCGTAGCCGAGGAATACATGCAGGATCTGTACCGCGGTGAAGTAGATCTGTTTCACCACGACATCGAAGGTGGCGCGGTTCCAGGTGGCGGGTTCCAGAAGCAGCAGGCCGGCCTGGGCCAGAAAGGCGAACATGCCATACCCGACGGTGAACCAGCCGACGACCTTGGCGCCGAGCGATTCGATGGAAGCCGCAAGAAAATTCATCGCGGCATCTTAACGCCATTGCCGGCGCTTGCACCATCGGATGGCAGGCCCTACAGTTTCGCTTCAGACGGAGAAGACACACGATGAAGAGATTCCTGATTCCGGCAAGTGCGCTGGTGTTGTGCGTGGCGGCCGCATCGGCGCTTGCCGCGCCCGGCACGGTCCTGCGCAACGACAAGCTCTATAGCCAACCGAACGCATCGTCCAAAGTGGCGGCCAGCGTGCCCAAGGGCGCCAGCGTCAACATCCTTTCCAAGCAGGGGGGCTGGCTGCGCGTCACCTCAGGCAAGTCGACCGGCTGGATCCGGCTGCTCTCGGTGCGGGCCGGGGCTGGCGGGCTGGGCGGCGCCGGGCTGGGTGACGTGGTGGGCGCGGCCACGACCCGGTCCGACCCCAGCCGCGTGGTGGCTGTGGCGGGCCTGCGCGGCCTGAACGACGAAGACCTGAAGCAGGCCAAGTTCAATGGCGAAGAACTGGCCCGACTGAACACCTGGCAGGCCACCCCTGCACAGGCCCGCAGTTTCGCAGCCGAGTCCGGGTTGACGACGGCCAATGTGGCGGCTCTGCCTGTGCCCCAGTCTGCCAAGACATCATCGCCGTGGGAGGCCAACTGATGAAATTCAAATTGATGGTTCTGGCCGTTGCCCTGGTGTCGTTCAGCGGCGTGGCATCGGCCTTGGATTTCGGCAAGCTGCTCGAAGAGCGAATCAATCAGGAGCTGAACAAGGACAAGAAAACGCAACCGGCGCAGACGTCGCCTGCACCTGATGCTTCGCAAAACACGGCCACGCCTTCGCCTCAGGCCAAACAAAAAATCGATGCCCAGCAACTGGGGTTTGCACTGTTCGGCGATTACTCGCCAGAAGAAGAAACGCGCATCGGCAAGCAGATCGCGGGCAACCTTCTTGGTGCCGTGCCGCTGGTGCGGGATGACAAGCTCCAGCGCTATGTCAATCTGGTTGGCAACTGGGTGGCATTGCAGAGCGGACGCAAGGACATCAGCTGGCATTTCGGCGTGCTCGATACCGAGGACATCAACGCATTCGCGTCGCCCGGCGGCTACATCTTCGTGACCAGGGGCCTCTACCAGCGCCTGAACAACGAAGCCGAACTGGCCGGCGTGCTGGCGCATGAAATCGCGCACGTCACCCTGAAGCATCATCTCAAGGTGCTCAAGCAGTCGAGCCTGATCGGTGCGCTGGGCCAGGCGGCCAGCAACAAGGTGAAGGACAGCGATCAGGTGGTGCAGAACCTGATCGGCAACGGCGCGGAAATCATGGCACGCGGGCTCGACAAGAATGCCGAATTCGAGGCCGATCGCGTCGGCATCGTGTTTGCTGCGCGCGCCGGCTACGACCCTTGGGGCCTGCCCGAGGTATTGCAGGATCTGGCCGGGTTGCCCGCCAAGGACAGCCGGACCAGCCTGCTGTACAAGACCCACCCGCATCCGGCCGATCGCCTGGCTGAACTGGGTGAGGCCGTCGGCAGCCGCCTCGATGCCGTGCATGGCAAGGATCTGCCCGGCCGCTTCTACCACCTTCGGTGAAGCGCATTTCGTCCCGGCTGGCGCAGGCAGGCCTGTCTGCGCTGTTTGTCCTGCTGGTCGCGGCGCATGTGGGCGGGCTGATCCATATCACCCCCATGCAGCGTGCTGAGGCCTGGCTGTATGACGTCTGGTTGACGCGCACCGCGCCCTCCGGCCAGGATGATCGCGTGGCCATCCTCGACATCGACGAAGCCAGCCTGAAAAGCATGGGACGCTGGCCGTGGAGCCGTGACACCCTGACCCGGCTGGTCGCGCAACTGTTCGATCATTATGGCGTGGCGGCAGTGGGATTCGACGTGGTCTTCGCAGAGCCGGACAAGAGTTCGGGACTCGATACCCTCAAATGGCTGGCACAGCGCGACCTGGCGGGCAGTCGCGATTTTCAGAACGCGCTCGAGCGCCTCGCGCCACGGCTCGATTACGACGCCCGCTTCGCCCAGGCGCTCGCCGAACGTCCGGTTTCACTTGGCTATTACTTCATTCCGGCGGGTTACGGCGACGCCCGCACCGGCATGCTGCCGCCGCCGTCCCTGCCTGCTACGGCATTCGATCCGCTGCGCCTGGGCATGCCGCCTACGGGCTATGGCGCGAATCTGGCTGCATTCCAGAAAGCTGCGCAGAGTGCCGGATTCTTCAACATGCGGGCTGATCCCGATGGCACGGCGCGCCAGATGAGCCTGGTCGCCCCGTTTGGCGAAGCGTATTACCTGGCGTTGTCGGCCTCCACCCTGCGGGCGGCTTTCGGCGGCGATCCGGTGACGGCAGGTGTCGAGCAAAGCAGCCTGCTCGGCAGGTCATACCGCACGCCCTGGATCGAGGTGGGCGGGATACGCGTACCGCTTAGCCGGGATGGCACGGTGTATGTGCCGTATCGTGCCGGTTCGCCGTTCCCGTATATCTCGGCGGCGCAGGTGCTGGCGGGCAAGGTGGCACCGGCTCAGCTGGAAAACCGCATCATGCTGGTAGGCTCCACCGCCCCGGGGCTGACCGACCTGCGTGTGACGCCATTCTCCAATACCTTCCCGGGCGTCGAGATTCACGCCCACCTGATTGCCGGCATGCTCGACGGCACGGCCCGCAGCATGCCGCCGTGGGCCGACGACGCGCGCCTGTTCGCCGTGCTGTTGCTGGGCGCGTTGCTGACGGGTGTACTGCTGCGCTTCGGCCCGGTGGCCGGCCTGCTGGCGAGCCTGGCGATGCTGGGATTGCTGCTGGCGGCCTACGCGGCCGCCTGGTCGCGTTTCTGGGTGGTACCAATGGCAGCGCCGATGCTGACGATCTTCGGCCTGTATGCACTCAATACCGCTTACGGTTTCTTTGCGGCGACCCGCAGCAAGCGCCAGATCACCAAGCTGTTCGGCCAGTATGTGCCGCCTGAACTCGCCGACGAGATGAGCCGGGATCCCGCGCACTACACGATGGAGGGGCAGTCGCGCGAGATGACGGTGCTGTTCTCAGACATCCGCGGCTTCACCAACTTCTCCGAGAAGCTGCCGCCGGCCGAACTGGCCGAAGTGCTGAACGCCTACCTGTCGACCATGACGCGCATCGTCCAGCAGCGCCGGGGCACCATCGACAAATACATCGGCGACGCCATCATGGCGTTCTGGAACGCACCGGTTGATCTGGCGGATCACGCCAGCCGCGCCGTGCAGACCGCGCTCGACATGCAGGCCGCACTGGCGCAACTGAACCAGGAATTCGCCGCGCGCGGCTGGCCCGAGGTCAAGATCGGAGTCGGCGTCAACACAGGCCGCATGAGTGTCGGCAACATGGGCTCGGAATTCCGCATGTCCTACACCGTGATGGGCGATGCGGTGAATCTCGGCTCGCGCCTCGAAGGCATCACCAAACAGTATGGCGTCGGCATCCTGGCCACACAGACGACGGTCGAGGCCGATCCGGATCATGTCTTCATGAAAGTCGACGACGTGCGCGTCAAGGGTAAGGAAACCCCGGTGGCGATATTCGAACCGCTGGGCGGGAAGGCCGGCCTTGACGAGTCGGTGCGTCAGGGCGCCGCCGATTTCGAGCTTGCCTTCGCGCGCTATCAGTCACAGGATTGGGATGCGGCCGAATCGGCACTGCGCGCGCTCAATGCCCGCATCCCGCGTACGCTGTACGATATCTATCTCGAACGCATCGCGCATTTCCGCGAAACGCCGCCGCCCGCCGACTGGGACGGCGTGTTCGTCTACACGACAAAGTGACCATGAAACTTACCGTATTGGGTTGCAGCGGCGGCATCGGCAGTGGGCGCCACACCACCAGCCTGCTGGTCGACGACGACGTGTTGATCGACGCCGGCAGCGGGCTCACCACGCTCGACTTCGAACAACTGGTAAAGATCGACCACGTGTTCCTCACCCATGCCCACCTCGATCACGTACTGGGCCTGCCGCTGCTGCTTGATAGTGTCGGCGACTTGCGCGGTACGCCGGTGACAGTGCATGCGCTACCCGAAGTGCTGGACGTGCTGTCTACCCACTTGTTCAATTGGCAGCTGTGGCCCGATTTTCGCAAGATACCGAGCGAGGAGGCGCCGTGGCTGCGCTTCGAGCCGCTCGGGCCGGGCGAAGCGTTCACCCTGAAAGGACGGAGGTTCCGGCCATTGCCGGCCAATCACGTGGTGCCGGCATGCGGCCTGCATGTGGCGACGACAGCGGGCAGCCTGGCATTCAGTGGCGACACGACCCATAGCGACGCCTTCGTCGCCGCGCTCAACGCCATCTCCGACTTGCGCCATCTCATCATCGAAACCTCATTCGAAAACGAACTGGTCGAGATCGCCAAGGCGTCGAAGCATCACTGGCCGGATTCGCTGGCAGCGGAGTTGAACGGGCTCAGCGTGCGGCCAGAGGTGTGGATCACGCATCTGAAACCCGGCAACGAGTCGGCGATCATGGATGAGCTGCGCATCGCTGCGCCCAATTGGGGGCTGCAGGCCTTGCAGCACGGGCAGGTCATTGTCTTATAGGGAGGATGCGCGTAGCTGGACTTTCCGCAGCGGCAACCATGCCAAGTGACATGATCGGTGCAAGGTTCTTTGCAGAGGCCGGCCCCGGGGCGCGAGTTTCGCAGGCCTAAGGGTAATCCTCAAATTGGCTACTTGTTCGAGCTACCTCTCGATAGATCGTTTGCGTTGCCTATCGAGTGGCTTTGGCTCGTTGCCCGGGAAGCCTACTTGTCTGCGGCGGGAAACACTATTTGCCCGCGGCCAGCGATTTGACGTCCTCAGTCGTCAATCCTTTTCCTCCGATACCCCAGTCACCGCTCTTTACTTCCTCGATTACCGTCCAGGTCACCCCCCGCATGTTCTCGCCTTCGATCGAGACCATGGTATCCGTCATTTTTTTGATGATTTCCTGTTTCTGTGCGTCGGTAAAAACCCCTTCGATAATCTTGATATTGATAAACGGCATGTCTAGTCTCCTTTGAGGGTTATCGCAAAAAAATACGCTGCGAGCGACTTTTATAATGCATCCGAGTGCGGGCTGTAATACGTACAAATACGCCAAGGATTGGTCGACACTGAATGTCCATGGCCAAGAGTCGTCAGGCCATTTGTACGTTTACATGACGAGGATTTCGCCGAACGTATGAGCTATCCGGTGTTCCCGAACGTTTTTACTGCACGCACGTGATCGCCCCCGCAGCTTGTGATGAGGGCGTAGTCAGCGGCGGGTGCAAGCGGACCGTCTGCGCCCGTAATGGGTGTGACCATTGCAGGAAGGGAGGCAAATGGACCATTGGCGCCTGCAATGCTGATGGTCGAGGCAGCCGAAGGGAAAGCCGCGCTCAGCGCGAGCATCAGCGTCAGGGCATGAATCCATTTGCACATGGCCGTTTCTCCTCACGTAGGGCCGGAGGAGCTTACAGGTGAGCTCTTGACACGGCGATGTGTGGGTTATGGTCCGTTTGGGCCAGGTGATACAAGGACACATCGCCCCCTTTCAGGGTGCAAAGTTCGCCAATTCCGCCTCAAATTCTGTCGCGCTCAAGCTTTCAAACGTCTCACGACTGAACAGGGTGACCGCGCCCGCCATTTCGCTCCAGCCGTAGTTGCGGCACGGGTCACCCAGCCTGTCGCTGTCTTGCGGCACGCGGGCGACGAGATGCAGGCAGTTCTTGCTGTAGATCAGGTTGTAGGGGATGTTGTGCTCATGCAGGCGATCGAGTTCGAGCCAGGCGTCGGCGGGTTCGGTGAAGCGTTGGCACGGGAGCGGATAGGGCTCGCTGCCGCCGTTATGGGCAAAGCACGGGTACTTCACCGGCAACGGACTCGGCTGCACGAAGCTCTGGAAGTGCAGCTGATTGACCGAGGCGCCGGCGCCGGTACTGTTGTAGGCAAGGGTCAGGCCGTGCGCGCCGGCATGGGCGCATAGGTGCCAGGCCCAGCCATGCAGTTCGGGCGTGAGATATTGCGGCATTTCGCGCAAGGGCTCGGGCACCAGCAGGCCATGCAGCCGGGCGAAGGGGAATTTGTTGTACAGGAGGCGTGCCGGCTTGGCAGCGAGTTCGCCTTCCCACAGGATTTCCTTGGCGAGAAACGGCTTGTTGAAATGGAAGCCCGCTGGGTCGAAGGGGCGCAGCAGACTGTCGAATGTCATTCCGCTGATACGGGGCGGGCGCAAGGCGCGGATGGGGTTGAAGAACAGATGCCACGGTCCGGCGCAGCGGCTTTCCATCGTTTTCAGATGATCGAAGCCGATGGCGAGGAATTTGAGGAAAACCAGAACGTCATCCTCCGGTTCAGCCAATTTCCTGCCATCGCGAAGGGTGTCGGTGAGGGCCGTTGCGAGTTCTGCATGACGTGTCGACAGGGCAGGTGAGAGTCGTGCCCACAGCTTCGGATCGTAGGCGGCATTGGCAAGCACGAGGATATAGACACCCAGGCCGCGGTGATTTTCCAGCATGGCGGCGAGTCCGTCGCCGAAATTCTGTTCCAGTGCGGGGAGCGAGATGAACGGTGAGGAAAGTGTAGGCATGCGGTTCGGGCACGATGGAAATGGATTTCATATGGTGCCATTTCGTCGCGGCAGCGGGCATTCAGGTTTTTTTGCAGGCAGTGCCCGGCGTTTATAGTGCGCCGTCGGCCCCGGCACGCATCACGCTATCCAGCTTCTCGCGAATGTCCATCGCGCCCTTGCGCAATTCCGGCGTGATGCCCGCCTGCTTGCCGGCCTGGTCGAGCCAGGTCACGTCCCAGTCCAGCGTCAGCACCCAGATGTTCTTGTCGGCATCTTCCATCACCGCGATGCGGCAGGGCAGGAACACGACGATTTCCGGAATGACCTTGAGCAGGTCGCGTCCGACGGCGATGTCGCAGAAGCTGAACACTTCGACGCGTGGCGCCTTGTCGTCGTGCAGCATGGCCCTGAATTCCTTCCAAATCAGGTTCTTGCCGACGAATTTGAGGTTCAGCTGATTGGCGCGCAGCATCATCGATTCGACCACCTGGTCGAACGACACGCCGGGCTTGGCCTTGTACTTGTGGGCGAAATAGTTCATCGCCTCGCGCGCGTCCATCTGCATCAGATGGGACATCATGGGCATGGCCATCTGCAGCCAGCGTGCCTTTTCCTCGGGCGTCAGGATGCGGTTCATCTGGTAATCGCGGTAGGGCGGCGGCGGCGCCTGCTGCATCAGCATTGGGCCATAGGGTGTCGGCGTGACGTCGATCCAGCTTTGTTCGGGCGCAGCGGGTGCGGCAGGCGCTACGGTCGGCGGGGGGAGGGCCGTAGGCGGTTCGGCGGCGATTGCAGGCAGGCTGCAAAGGCAGGCGAGTAGGAGGGGAAGCGGACGCATCATGACGTGTCTCCTGGACGGCTAGGTTTTTATCCTACGCGCCGCAGGGCGTGCGTCAATGTGCGGCGCCGCCATGGGTACGGAAGTGTGCTTCCAGCGCCGCCAGTTCGGCGGCAGCAGCGGCGAAATCGCCGTTTTGCACGCGGGTTTCGATGCGTGCGGCGCCTTCCCGGATGACGGTGGCCATCACGCTGGCGGCTGCGCCCTTGAGGGCGTGCGCTTCTTTGCGGCAAAGCTCGGTCTGGCCTTGCTCGATTCCGCGTTTCAGCGCACTCAGGCTGGTTTCGGTGGTGGAGACGAAGAGCGTTTCCAGATCGTGCACCAGTTGCGGATTGCCGGGATAGCGTGCATGCAGGGCAGACAGATCGAGCAGCGGGGTGGAGGTTGCAGCCGGCGCGGCCTGCGGCAGCCATTGCATCAGGAGCGCGGACAATGCGGCTTCGGTGTAGGGTTTGCTGAGGTAATCGTTCGCGCCTGCTGCCAGGCAGGCTTCGCGGAAACCTGCATTGGCATTGGCGGTCAATGCGATGATTGGAATGTGGCGGGTGTCGGTGTCCAGCCGGCGTATCCGCTGGGTGGCTTCCAGGCCGTCCATTTCCGGCATTTGCCAGTCCATCAGCACCAGATCGAAAGCCTCCGACGACAGGAGGTCCAGCGCCTGGGTGCCGCTGGTGGCCACGGCAAATTGCAGGTCCATTTCGCGCAACTGGTGCGACAGGACTTTCTGGTTGACCGGGTGGTCTTACACCATCAGGACGCGGCCCTGCAGCTTGAGGACGGGCTGCGTCGGAAGCTCGGCCAGCGGCAGGGTGGTCACGGGGAGCGTGAGATGCAGGGTGAAGCAGCTGCCCTTGCCCGGTTGACTCTCGACCGTGAGCCGCCCACCCATCAGACCGGCCAGCTGGCTGCTGACCGCAAGCCCCAGGCCGGTGCCGCCATAGCGACGCGTGGTCGACGAGTCCGCCTGCGAAAAAGCCTGGAACAGGCGTGTCTGGGTTTCTTCGTTCATGCCGATACCGCTGTCGCGCACGCTGAACTGGCATCCGATGGCGTCCTCGTCCGTCGCGAAGCGCGCGTGCAGTTCGACTTCACCCTGGTGGGTGAATTTGATGGCGTTGTCGACCAGGTTCAACAGGATCTGGCGGATGCGCGTGGGATCGCCCAGTAGCGCGGCGGGCGCGTGCTCGGGCAGCGACAGGGTGAGCTGCAGATTTTTCTCCAGTGCGCGCGCCTGGAATAGGGCTGTCACGCCCTGCACCAGTGCAATCGGCGAGAAGGCGACCTGTTCGATGGAGAGCTTGCCCGCCTCGATCTTGGAGAAGTCGAGAATGTCGTTGATGATCGTAAGCAGGCTTTCAGCCGAGCTTCTCAGAGTGGAGGCATATTCGCGCTGGCGGCCGTCGAGCGGGGTCTTCAGCAAGAGCCCGCTCATCCCCAGGATGCCGTGCATCGGGGTGCGGATTTCGTGGCTGACGTTGGCGACGAATTCCGATTTGGCACGCGCCATCTGGACAGCCGCCTCGCGGGCCGCTTCCTTGGCGGCCTCGGCGGCCCGGCGTTCGGACACGTCGCGCATGATCGCCTGGATCACCGGCTTGCCTTCCAGCGTCATGGCATGGAGGGCGATTTCGGCCGAGAACACCGAGCCGTCCTTGCGCACGCCCTGCCAGTCTATGGCGGCATGTCCCAGGCGGCGTGCCAGGTTGATGGCACGCATGGCGTTGTCGATGGCCATCCCGCCATTGGCCTGGATCGGCGTACCGAGTTTCTGTATCGGCGTGTGCAGGAATTCTTCGACCGTATCCATGCCGAACAGCGACAGCGTGGCCGGATTGCAATCGGTGAATCCTGAGTTGTCGAGGATGACGACGGCATCCGAGTTGGTTTCGAACAGGGTCTGGTACTTCTGTCTTTCCACTTCCAGCTGGCGCGTCTGCGTAAGCATGCGGCGGCCTACCAGTACGGCCACCAACGAGGCCAGCAAGGTCGCGAAGATGCCCAGCACCAGCATCAGGTTGCGCGTGGCCTGGTAGGCGGTGAAGGTTTTTCCCAGTGCGGTCTCGTTTTCCTTGCGCTGCAGGCTGGTCATGTTGTCGAGCGCCTCGACCAGCCGGTTCTGCAGGGGGATGGCCTGTTTCTGGAGCAGGGTCAGCGCGTTGTAATTGTTGTCGTCGAGCGCCGCTTCGACCACGTCGAACATGACCGGCTGATTGGCCAGCGTGATGGCATCGAGGTCGGCCATCAGCCTCTTTTCCTCGGGCGTGCTGAGCATCGCCACCAGCTGGCTGCGATCCTTGGAATAGCGTTCGCCATACTCCTGGAACTGCAGGAAGAGCGTGTCTTTTTCCCAGGGATCGATGGAGACCACGATGTTGTGCATCAGCATCGCGCGGTCGCGCAGCGTGTCGCGCATGTGCGAAGCCAGGCGCGTCTTGACGTTGTTGACGGACACAACCTTCGAGAGTTCGGCGTTGAGATAGGCCATCTGGGTGACGCCCAGACCGATCACGGCCAGCATCAGCAACAGGGCGGCGGTGAAGCCCAGCCCGACATTGAACAGCAAACCGCGGAGAGGGGCGGGCAGCATGGAATTATTCGCGGCGGAATGCCACGACATGATCGACGGCCAGCTTGATGCCGATCTTTTCGCCGATGGCGTGATTGTGATGCGATGGCACCAGCGACAGCGCGCGTTGGCCGCTCGGCAGCTTCAGCGTGTAGAGGAACTCGGCACCGCGGAAGGCCTTGTTCTCGACCTCCGCCAGCAACAGGCTGTCGTCGTCGTGGACGATGTCGTCGGGGCGCAGCAGCACGTCGACATGGCAGTTGCGCACGCATTCGTCGCAGCCGCGGGCGCCGCATTCGACCGGGATGTGACCGTTCAGCACGCCGAGTTCGATTTCGACCAGATGGTCGTTGATGACCTCCCCGGAGAGCAGCGCGCCCTGGCCGACAAAGTCGGCGACGAAGCGGTTGGCGGGTTCGTGATACAGGTTGTAGGGTGTGTCCCATTGCTGGATGCGGCCTTCGTGCATGACGCCGACCCAGTCGGCCAGCGCGAAGGCCTCGTGCTGGTCGTGGGTGACGATGAGCGCGGTGGTCGTTTCGCGCTTGAGGATGTCGCGTACTTCGAGCGACAGGCGTTCGCGCAGTTCGACGTCGAGATTGGAGAAAGGCTCGTCCATCAGGATCAGGCGCGGGCGCGGCGCCAGTGCGCGGGCAAGGGCCACGCGCTGCTGCTGGCCGCCGGACAGTTGATGCGGAAATTGTCCGGCATGGCCGGCCAGGCCGACCAGTGCCAGCAACTCGTCGATTCGTGCCAGACGCTCAGTCGAGGGTTGGCCGCGCAGGCCGAAACCGACGTTGTCCGCCACGCTCAGGTGCGGGAACAGGGCGTAGTCCTGGAACACCATGCCGACGCGTCGTTTTTCCGCAGGCAGCATCCAGCCGGGGCGGCTGACGACTTCGCCGCCGATGCGGATTTCGCCAGTCTGGATCGGCTCGAAGCCGGAGATACAGCGTAGCGCGGTGGTCTTGCCGCAGCCCGACGGGCCGAGCAGGCAGCCGATCGTTCCTTCGGGCAGGGTGAAGGAAAGGTCGGCGATGATCTGTCGTGCGGTATACGACTGCGAAACCGAGTCGAGGATCAGTTCAGCCATAGGCGGTCAGTCAAGCGGGCGCGCTCCGCGCCAGGTCAGGAGAATGATGGGGATGATACCGGCAACGACGATAGCGAGCGAAGGCAACGCGGCGCGCTCCCATTCGCCTTCCGAGGTCATCTCAAACACCCGTACGGCCAGCGTGTCCCAGCCGAACGGGCGGGTCATCAGGGTGATGGGCATTTCCTTCATGATGTCGACGAAAGTCAGCGTCGCGGCAGTCAGCAGGCTGGCACGCAGGATGGGGAGGTGCACCCGGGTAAGCAATGCGGTGGTTGAGCTGCCGAGGTTGCGCGCGGCTTCGTCGATGCTGCGGGTGATGCGATGCAGCCCGCTGTCGATGGGGCCGAAGCCGACCGCAAGAAAGCGCACCAGATAGGCCAGCAACATGACCAGCAGCGTGCCTTTGAGGATCTCGGTGCCGCCGAAGCCGAACCAGCTGCGGCCGCGATCGATCAGCCAGTTGTCCAGTGCTGCCACCGGGATGAACAACCCCACCGCCAGTACGGCGCCAGGGAAGGCGTAACCGAGCGTGGCGAGGCGCTGTGTCCATGTTATCGCGGTGCCGGGGCGCTGGCGTCCCGCGTAGGCGAGCAGCAGTGCAACGGCCACCACCATCAGCGCGCCGATGCCGGCCAGCAGCACCGAATGCCAGGCGAAGTCCCAGTAACGCGAGTCGAGATCGTCGGCGAGGACCGTGCGCGCCCACAGGGCAAGCTGCATCACCGGAATGAGGAAGGCGATGGCCAGCACCGCTCCGGCATACAGGAACGCCAATCCGGCCCGTACCGGAGACAGCCGGATGCGGCGCTGCGCGGCGCTGCGGCCCACGGCACCATAGCGCATCCGGGTGCGCGAGCGCTGCTCGAACACCACTGCAACCAGCACGAACAGGATCAGGATCGAGGCGAGTTGCGCCGCTGCCGGCAGGGAGAACAGGTTGTACCACGCCTTGTAGATGGCGGTGGTGAAGGTGTCGTAGTTGAAGATCGCCATGGTGCCGAAGTCGGCCAGGGTTTCCATCAGCGCCAGCATCAAGCCGGCGGCGATCCACGGCCGCGCCATCGGCAGCGCCACCCGGAAGAACCCTTGCCAGCGCGACAAGCCAAGCGATTGTGCGGCTTCCAGCGCGATCGCACCTTGCGTGGCAAAGGCGTTCTTCGCGATCAGATAGACATAGGGATAGAGCGCCAGCGACATCACCAGGATGACCCCGCCGCGCGAACGGATCTCGGGCAAGCCGGTGATGCCCCAGCCTGCGCGCAGCCAGGTCTGCAACGGGCCGGTGAAATCCAGCAGTCCGATCGCGACGAAGGCGGTGACGTAGGCGGGCAGGGCCAGCGGCAGCAGCAGTGCCCAGTCGAACAGGCGGCGGCCGGGAAAGTCGCACATCGCCGTGAGCCAGGCCAGCGATACGCCCAGCACGCTGACGCCGATCCCTACGCCGAGCACCAGCCACAGCGTATTGCCGACCAGTTCGGGCAGGACGAATTCGGTCAGGTGGGCAAGGATGTCGCCGTCGACCTGCGCAAACGACGAGAAAGTGACCACGACCGGCACCAGTACCAAGGCGGTGATCGCAAGGGCGAACAGCATCCAGCCGCTGGGGGGCGACCAAACAAAAACGCCCGCAGCGGGCGTTTTTGAGGGCGTTGCAAGCTTGTCAGGCAAGATAGGGCACTTCTTACTTGTAACCGGCGCGATCCATCAATTTTACGGCCTGGGCCTGCAGGCTGCCAGCCTCCTTCACGTTAATGAGGTTCTGCCTGAAGCTGCCCCAGGCGGCCACGGTCTTGTCAGGTGTCACGTTCGGGTTGACCGGGTATTCCAGATTGACGTCGGCGAACAGATTCTGCGCCTTGTCGGACGACAGCCATTCGATCAGTTTCTGCGCACCGGCCGGATTCCGGGCGTAGCGCGTGACGCCCGCCCCGGAGATGTTGACGTGCACGCCGGCAGCCTTGTTCTTCAGATTCTGGTTGGGCCAGAAAACCGCCAGCGGCAGGTTCGATTGCTTCGCCATCAGGCGACCAAAGTAATAAGTATTGACCAGCGTGACATCGCATTGGCCGGCTGCCACGGCTTCCATCGCCTTTGTGTCGTCGGGGAAGGGTGACGTGGCGAGGTTGGCGACCCAGCCGCGTACGATGTCCTCGGTTTTGCCTTCGCCGTATTCGGTGATCATCATGGCGACCAGGCTCTGGTTATAAACTTTCTTCGACGTACGCAGGCAGAGGCGATCTTTCCATTTCGGATTGGCCAGATCTTCGTAGGTCGACAGATCGGCGGGCTTGACCTTGCGGGTGTTGTATACCAGGGTGCGCGCACGTACCGACAGGCCGAACCATTCGTTGTCGGGGTCGCGCAGGTGGGCCGGCACGTTGGCCTGCAGGGTCTTCGACTGGATCGGGCGCAGCAGGCCTTCTTCCGACGCCTGCCACAGGTTGCCGGCGTCGACCGTCAGCAGCATGTCGGCGGGGGTGTTCCTGCCTTCGGCTTTCAGCCGTGCCATCAGCGGACCTTCCTTGTCCGTGATGAATTTGATTTGTACGCCGGTGTCGCGGGTATAGGCGTCGAACAGGGGTTTGATGAGCTGTTCATTGCGCGCGGAATACACCACGATCTCCTCGGCTGCCGCGGGCAGGGCCGCGGCGGTAAGGAGCAGCGCGGCGATCAGTCTGGGGAATGTCATGTTGCGGGCTTTCCTGCTGAATGTATGAAGGCCTGCATCGTACTAAAAATGAGAACGCTTATCAATTATGAATTGCGCGGACTGGAGTCTTGCGACGCTTACCCAAGCGGATATCCGGCAGGGGCCGTGTAGTAAAGGACTTTGGGCCGGCTTACTGGAACGATGCAACCGTCGCGGACGGGTCCGAGGGCAGGGCGACGCGGCGTGCGCCGTCGAACCGCTCGCGCCAGTAATGATCGCTGAGTCGGGACACCATGACCGAACCGGTCCGGCTGCTCGTGGCATGCACGAAGCGGTCATCGCCCAGATAGATTCCGACGTGAGAGAACGCGTGGTCGAGGGTGTTGAAGAAAACCAGATCGCCGGGCTGGAGATCGGTCCGATCGAGCGCTTGGGTGGATTCGCTGATCGCCTGGCTGTCGTGGGGCAGATTGACGCCGGCGATCTGGCGGAAGACATGGTCGACGAAGCCGCTGCAATCGAGCCCGGTCTCGGGCGACGTGCCGCCCAGACGATACGGGCTTCCCACCAGGCTGACCGCATAGATGGATATATCGTCGGGCGGCGCGGCCTGCGCAGGCTGTGTGAGCAGAACGACCAGCGTGGCTGACAGCAGGACGGACTTCATCGAATAACAATCTGCTCTATAGTTGAAACGAAACTACGGCCAAATGCGGCGAATCTTGATCCGGAGGACTGCACCATGAATGACGCGAATACGCCTGTCACAAGCGAAACGAGTATCCCCGAAAATACACAGCTTGTGCAATTGCACGACGAGGCGGCGGCGGCAGCGTCTGCGCCCGACCTGCACGAGCGCGTGCGTGAATTGACTGCGCGCGTGCTGCATGAACGGCGCATGGCGCTTAATGACATACGTGAACTGGTCGTTGCAATCTCTTCCGGCGTGGGCAGCGGCCTGACTGCGCGCGGCGGCGAAATGAAGGATGGGCTCAAACAGGCAATCGCCGGCCTGGACGAGGCCGTCGGCAGCGCGGCGCAGGCAGCGTCCTATACCTTGCGCGAAGCGGCCACCCAGGGCCAGGCCTTCAAGGACAATGAACTGAAGGCGAGCCTCGAACAGCTCCGTGACCTGGAGGCCCAGATTGTCGAGGCCTTGAAGCAGACCGCCAGCCAATCGGGCGGCAAGCTGAAGGAGGAACTCGGCTACCTGAGCGATCACCTGAAGATCAGCGGCACCCGCACTGGCGAACAGGTGCGCGAAGCGCTCCAGCAACTGGCGAACGGTGTGAAGGCCAGCGGCGCGGCAGGCCGGGCCGGCCTGAGTGAATCGGCCAGTACGGCGACCGAACGCCTGTCCCTGGTGGCGAGCGGCATCCTGGAGGCCCTGTCCGATTCGCTCAAACGGCAGAGCGAACGCCTGCGTTCCTGATCCCTCCGCAAGCAGTATGGCGGGGATTTCCCCGCCATACTGCTTGCGGCAACAGCGGGGTCGTTGCCGCTTGCAGGTACACTCTCGGCATTAACTGATTCCAAAAAACAACGATGCTCTGGGAAACCATTTCGGTCGTGCGCGACCTGCCGCGATTGCATGAAATCGCCTCGGTGATGATCCGCTATGGCTGGGGCGATCTGGTGCGTGTCCTGGGTATCAGCGGGGCGCTGGAGCGCGCTGGCCGGGTTCTGCACTGGCACAGCACCAGCGAGATCAGCCAGCTCGACGCGCCGGTGCGCGTGCGCCGCGCGCTGGAAGAGCTCGGTCCGACCTTCGTCAAGCTGGGGCAGGTGCTGGCGACGCGGGTCGACATGTTTCCGCCGCACTGGATCACTGAATTCGAAAAGCTGCACAGCCAGGTGCCGGCAGTGGCTTACGAGCGGTTGCACCGCGACCTGGTGGCGGCCATCAAAGGCGAGCCTGCCGAAGTATTTGCCGAGTTCGACCCGGTGCCGCTGGCGGCAGCCTCCATTGCGCAAGTCTATCGTGCCACTCTTAAAGATGGCACGCGCGTTGTCGTCAAGATGCGCCGACCCGGCATCGAAGGCGTGATTCAGGCTGATCTGCGCATCATGGAACACGCCGCCAAACTGCTGGAAAGCGAAGTGCCGGATTCGCGCCGCTACGACCCGGTACAAATCGTGTCGCAGTTCCGCCGTTCACTGAATCGCGAACTCGACCTGGCGAAAGAAGCACGCAACATCGACCAGTTCGCGCGCCATTTTGCCGACGAGCCGCTGGTGAAAATCCCCCGGGTGTACTGGGCGTTCACCAATGACCGCGTCAATGTGCAGGAAGAGATCGTCGGAATGGCCGGTGTCGCGCCCGACAAGCTGCGCGCGCAGGGGCTCGATCCAAAATTGCTGGCGGCTCGCGGGGCCGACGCTGTGCTGCGCATGGTGCTGGAGCACGGCTATTTCCATGCCGATCCCCATCCCGGGAATGTCCTGTTCCTGCCCGACAACCGCATTGGCATGATCGACTTCGGCATGGTGGGGATGCTGACCAACTCCCGCCGTAACCAGATCGTCGATCTGCTGCATGCCTTGACGCGCAAGGACGAACAGGCCCTGCTGCAGGTGCTGCTCGACTGGAGCGGCGAGTCGGTCAGCGACGAGGATCGCCTGGCCTACGACGTGGCGGAACTGCTGCAAAGCTACGACGACCTGCAACTCAAGGATGTGAAAATCGGCGGACTGCTGAACGACATCACGGCGGTCATGCGCGATAACAACCTGGTCCTGCCGGCCGACCTGACCCTGCTGTTCAAGACGCTGATCACGCTGGAGGGACTGGGCCAGCAGCTCGATCCGGAATTCCACATGATCGACCATGTGACGCCCTTTGTGGAACGCGTTATCCAGCAACGTTACACGCCGCAAGCCTTGCTTGCGCGCGGGCGCAAGAGCGTGCGCGAGACGCTGGAGGTGCTGGCCGACGTGCCGCGCGATTTGCGGCACCTATTGAGGGATATGCGTCGGGGCCGGGTCAAGGTCGATCTCGATCTGAAGCGGCTGGATCAGTTCGGCCATCAGCTGGACCGTGCCAGCAACCGGTTGACCATGGGCATCCTGACGGCTTCGCTGGTTATCGGATCGAGCATCATCATGACAGTGAAGGGTGGGCCTCAGCTATTCGGCCTGCCGCTATTCGGCCTGCTGGGATTCCTGATCGCCTTCTTCAACAGCCTGTGGATCATCTTTTCCATCTGGCGCTCGGGCAAGCACTGACATCCGGATCAGACGGCGCAGTCGACGCCGGCGTTCTGGTCGTCGAAGCGGGCGGCTACCTCCGCCAGCGGCATGGGGCGGCTCAGCAAGTAACCCTGCACGTGCGCAATGCCCAGGCTTTCGACTTTGCGCAGGATGGTGTCGGTTTCCACGCCCTCGGCCACCAGTGAATAGCCTGCATCGCTCATCATGCGGGCGAAGTCGGCCACCACCTGGCTTGCACGGTTGTCCTGTCCCAGCTTGTTCACCAGCGAGATGTCGAACTTGACTACGTCCACCGGCAGATCGACCAGATAGCGCAACGGCGAATAGCCGGTGCCGAAATCGTCCATGGCGATGCGGTAATTCACGGTACGCAAGAGGTCGAGATAGGTGCGCACCTCCGCCATTTGTGTGATGAGCGAGGTTTCCGTGATCTCCAGCATCAGCGGATGGCGGGCATTGTGGCGCGACAACTCCAGCAGCTGCGACACGATCTCTGGGTGCGAAATACTCTGTGCGGACAGGTTGATCGACACGCCGATGCCGGGCGGCAGCTGCTGCGACGACAGGTCGGCATCGACCTGGTTCAGCACCGCCAGATCGAATCCGGCCTCCAGGCGGCGGCTGCTGACAACCGGCAGGAATGCGTCCGGCATGATGAGGTCGTTGTGGTAGCGGATGCGCGCCAGTGCCTCGTAATAATCCACCTTGCGCCCGGGCAGCGCGTGAATGGACTGATAATGCATTTCGATCATGCCGGGGCTGGCCAGGGCCTGGAACAGGGCGCTGGTTTCGCGGCTGGCCACCAGCGTCTGCGAGGCGCGCTCGGTATCCTCGCCATACAGGGCGATGCGGGTACGGCCCGGCTGCTTCGCGGTATACATGGCGATGTCCGCCTGCTTGGGCAGGTCGTTGATATGCTCGAGCTGATCGGCCGCGCAGAACGCGATGCCGATGCTGATCCCGACCGGCTCGTTGATTCCCAGGTCGCTGAAGACCGACGCGTCGAGCAGGCTTTGGCAGCGTTGTGCGATCTGCTTGGCCTGGGCCGGCGTGGTGCGCGACAGGAAGGTGGCGAACTCGTCGCCGCCGAGGCGGTACAGGCGGTCGTTGGCGCGTAACGCCATCACCAGCGCATCCGAGATGATGGACAGCACGCGGTCGCCCTTGGCGTGGCCGTAGGTGTCGTTGATGGTCTTGAAGCGGTCGCAATCGAACAGCAGGAAGGCCACGCCTTGCGGCGCGTTTTTCAACTCGATACGGAATTTCTCCCAGTCTTCTTCATAGGCGCGTCGGTTGTGGCATCCGGTGAGCGCATCCTGGCGTGCCTGCGAGTGGAATTCGCGATTCTGGTGTTCCAGCGAGCCGTGCAGTTCACGCAATTGCAGCTGGTAGTCATACAGCGAGCGGCGGACATTCTCCAGTTCGCTGATGCGCATGGCCTGCGAACGCGAGGAATGGGGGCTGAACCGCCCGTGCTGCATGGCATCGATATCCTGCGAAAGTCGGCGTAGCGGGCCCACCAGCAGGCGGTTGTACACGACAAAACCGAGCAGGGACATGGCCATCAGGAGCACAAACAGCGCGAGCAGGGTGCGTGACAGGATGCTCTGAAAGCGGAGCCGGTCGGGGTCGGGCAGGGCATTGAACGCCAGCCTTGAAAGCAGCTTGGTGGCAGGCAGGTTTTCGCCCGGTTTTAGCGTCAGCTTGACGCTGGCTTTGTCCGCAAAATGGAGCGCTTCCTGCTGCAGCAGGGCTGGCATGAAGTCGAGGCGGATCATGCCGTAGCCAAGCAGGGTTTGGTGTCGTTCGTCGATGTAAACCGGGAAGGCGTGATACAAAACGGTGGTTCCCGCTTCGTCGACCAGCCAGCTGGATGGCAGCGAGATGCCAGCGGGCAATCTGGCCGGCAGGCTGTTTTTTGCCGGGCTCGGGGCCAGCAGCAAACCCGACGGGGCGTACAGCGCCACCCGGACAAAGCGACTGGGCAACATGCCGCTTTCGTAGACTCGTTGGTCGCGCCAGTATGAGTAATATTCGGGCAGCACCAGTTGCTGTCGGGTTTCGTCCCAGCCTGCCAGGTTGGCCGCCTGGTCATCCGTCTGGCGCAACAGGCGCTGGACGGCCGAGGTCAGTTCGGACGCTGCCGCATTCTGGTTGTGTTGTTCCAGGCTGCGGGTAACCTCACGCGTCTGGTAAGCGGCAAAACCGCCGATCAGGCTCATCAGTACCATGAGCCCGGTAATGAAGGCGAGCGCAATCTGCTTGATGGAAATGGCATCTGGCCATTTCATCGGGACGATCCCTGTTGATGCGCTTCAAGGAACTTGAGCGTGTGGTCCAGCAGATCGAATTCATGCTCGCCATCCATGAAATGGCTGCCTCCGTGCACGATCACCATGGGAATCTGGATATGCTGCAAAACCTTGAGCCAGCCTTGACCGAGCATACCGTCGGCATCGCCCATGATGAGTTGTACGCTGGTCGGCATCTGCTTCAACGTGGTCAGCAGGCGAGGCTGGTCCCAGCGTACATACGACAACAGACCTTCGGGCGTCGAGGTGTATTTCCGGCAGAATGACAGGCTCTGGGTGACCAGGGTCCGCTGTTTGTTCTGTATGTGGGCTTCCAACTGGGCAATCAGGGCCTGGCGCGATGTCGTGCCGATCTGCGCTTCGACCAGCGAGGCGCCGATGAAGGCCTTGATTGCCGGATCCGGATGGGTGCTCAGATATGCCAGCAACTGTAGGCTGCCGAAGCTGTGGCCGATCAGCACGATGGAGTGATGGCCGTGCGACTTCAACCAGTCCACCCAGCGCCCGATCTCGGCCACGTCGTCGTCCATGCTGTGTTTGTGCGCCGCTTCGCATGCCAGGCTCTGCATGCGGTTGGGAATATTGAGACTGAGCGTGGGCAGCAGGACCGTGTAGCCCGCATCCTGCAGGCCGCGGGCCAGCGTGGCGACGGTGGGGAACTCGCGCGTTTGCAAGAAGCCATGCAGCAGCAATACGGCGGGCTTGCTGCGCTGGCCGATCAGATATTCGGCATTGGCGGGGATTCCGGGGCGCATCTCTTGCTGGACGATGGCCGCGTGTGCTGCGACAGGAAATACCGACATCAGCAAGCAAAGCAGGTATAGGCGCATGGCGGGACTGGATAGGCGGAGTCTTAGGTTCTAACGGCAGAAGGGGGTGGAACTGAAGCATGTGCAAGCGATTCTGCCTGGGGCGAATGTTACACTTCGTCTTGAAATCCAGCCCAAAAATGTTTGATCTGAAACAGCTCTTTTCTCCCGATGGCGCGTGTGCCGCAGTCCTGCCGGGCTGGCGTGCGCGTCCGCAGCAACTGGCCATGGCCGAGGCGGTCGAGCGCGCAGTCGCCGACAACGGCATACTGCTGGCCGAAGCGGGAACCGGTACCGGAAAAACGCTGGCCTATCTGATTCCCGCCTTGCTGTCAGGCGGCAAGGTAGTGATCTCCACCGGTACCAAGGCCTTGCAGGATCAGCTGTTTCACCGCGATCTGCCGGCTGCGCGCCGTGCGCTGAAATCGCCGGTCAAGGTGGCGCTGCTGAAAGGCCGTGCCAACTATGTCTGCCACCATCATCTGCAACGCAATCTTGCCGATGGGCGCTTCGCCCACCGCGACGATCCCGTCTGGCTCGCCAAGATCGCCCGCTTTGCCGAAACCAGCCTGAGTGGCGACCGTGCCGAGGCCGAAGGCATCCCGGAAGACGCCACTGCCTGGCATTACGCGGTCTCCAGCCGCGACACCTGCCTCGGCAGCGAATGCAGCCATTTCAAGGGCTGTTTCGTGATGGCGGCGCGCAAGGCCGCGCTCGACGCCGAAGTCGTGGTGGTCAATCACCATCTCTTCTTTGCCGACCTGTGGTTGAAGGACGAAGGCGTCGCCGAACTGCTGCCGGCCTGCAACACCGTGATCCTTGACGAAGCCCACCAGCTTGCCGAAACCGCCGCCCAGTTCTTTGGCGAGACACTGTCCACCGCGCAACTGCTCGATCTGGCCGGCGACACCAAGCGCCTCGCGGCGGTGAAGGCCGGCGACTTCCCGGCGCTGCGCCGCGCCGCGGAAGAACTGACCAAGATCACGCGCGACCTGCGTCTGGTGTTTCCGCAGAATCCTGTCAAATCGACATTCGCGGAACTGACGCGCTACGATAAATGGCCGGCCGCCTTGAGCGCGCTGTCTGCCGGCCTGGAAGAGATGACGAAGCTGCTCGAGAGCCAGGCCGAACGCGACGCCGACCTGAAGAATTGCTTCGAGCGCGCGCAGGCGGTACAGGCTACTTTGGCCAGCTGGCAACGCGACGACGATCCCGAGAATCCACGCGTGCGCTGGCTCGAGACCACGCTGAGCTCGTTGCTGCTGCATGCGACCCCCTTGTCGGTGGGCGCAATGTTCGGCGCCAAGCTCACCGAGCGGGCACAGGCGTGGATACTCACCTCGGCCACGCTGTCCGTCGGCGGCGATTTCACCCACCTGAAAACGCGCCTGGGCATCGAAGCCGCCGAAACCCTGTGCGTCGACAGCCCCTTCGATTACCCGCGCCAGGGCGTGCTCTATGTGCCACAAAACCTACCCGCGCCCAATACGCCCGAGTTCACCGACGCCGTCGTCAAGGCGGCCTTGCCTGTGCTCGAAGTCAGCCGCGGCCGCGCGTTCATTTTGTTCACCAGCCTGCGTGCATTGGAACGGGCGCGCGGCCTGCTGATCGATGCGTTCAAATTCCGCGGCTGGGACTACCCGCTGCTGGTGCAGGGCGAGGCACCCAAGAACGAACTTCTCGCGCGTTTCCAGCAGGCCGGCAACGCCGTACTGCTGGGCAGTCAGAGCTTCTGGGAGGGCGTCGACATGCCCGGCGATGTGCTGTCCGTCGTCGTCATCGACAAGCTGCCGTTTCAGCCGCCCGACGACCCGGTGGTCGCGGCGCGCATCGCTCAGGCCGAGAAGAACGGCGGCAAGCCCTTCATGGATTACCAGTTGCCGCATGCGGCAATCAGCCTGAAGCAGGGCGCAGGGCGGTTGATTCGCACCGAGACCGATCGCGGCGTGCTGATGATTTGCGATACGCGGTTGGCGGACAAGCCGTATGGGCGCTTGTTGCTGAATGCGCTGCCGGCGATGACACGGACGAGGAAGCTGGAGGTGGTGGAGCGGTTTTTTGCGGCAGAGAGTAGGGGAAGTTTGGCTGCGCCGGTTGGGGTGGAGTAGGGCCACACGCTGTCGCTTACCTTGGCACCGTTCGCCCTGGGCCTGCGGAAGGGGCGTCGCACAGCGACGGGGTCCCCCGGCGTACCCCTTGCGGGTGCTGTCGAAGGGCTGTTTGCAGTAGTGAGGTATTTGCTTAACTACTGACTGTTGGCCGGGGGTTGCCCGGCGGCAAGTCACTTTTCTTGCTTGCCCAAGAAAAGTAACCAAAAGAAGGGCACCCCGACAGTCCCGAATTCCCGAAGATCAAGCGCGTCGGGTGGGCGGCAAAGAACTCGCCCCGCTTTTGTTATGCCTTTTTGATTTTTGTGAGCGGGGCTCAAACACCTTTGCCGCTGATCCACCCGACGCACTTGATCTTCGGCGGGCCTGTAAGGGGAAGAACGTCAAAACCAGCGTGGTGATGACTGGACAGTTGTTGTAATAGGCTGGGACGGCATACTGGTTAGAAATAAGTCACCGTTACTACGACAAGCACGATAACAATGAAAACGACAAAAAACATGTCGATCCTGTCGCGAAGCCAATGTGGATTTTTCCAACGGTTAGGTTTTCTGAGCCAGTTTTTCAGACGGCTATGTGGAGGAAGTCTTCTCTCAAGCGCATCCAATGTACTGATCAGAATCACCGCGATCAGAAATAATATAAGCGGTAGTAAAACGAAGTTGATCGGAATCAACCAAAGATCGCGGAACATAATATCTATAGTGTCGAAGGTGCGGAGCCAAAATGGTAACCGTAAACGTCCAGTCATCACTGCCCTGGTTTTGATGTTCCTCCCCTTACAGCCACGCCGAGAATCGATCCTGCCGGACGGATCAGCGGCGAAGGTGTTTGAGCCCCGCCCACAAAAGACAAATTAAAAACAGCAAGGCGGGGCGAGTTCTTCGCCGCCCGTCCGGCAGGCTCGATTTTCGGGAATTCGTGGCTGTTGGGGTCGCCTTCTTTTGGTTCCTTTTCTTGGCGAGACAAGAAAAGGAACTAGCTGCCGGGCTACCCCCGGCCAGCGGTCAGTAGTCCTGCGAGGACTTCAACTACAGCGATCAAGCCCTTCGACAGGCTCAGGGCGAACGGGTGCAACGTGCGCCCCTCACTTACAGCGTCTGCACGAAGGCCAACACCTCCGCCGCATGCCCCGGCGCTTTCAACCCGCGCCAGCTCTTTACCAGCTTCCCATCCACATCGAACACAAACGTGCTGCGCTCGACCCCGCGCACCTGCTTGCCGTACATGTTCTTCAACTTCATCACGCCGAACAGTTCGCAGACGATCTCGTCCTTGTCGGACAACAGTTCGAACGGAAAGCCGAATTCGGCCTTGAAGCCTTCGTGCGACTTGATGCTGTCGCGCGAAATGCCGACGACGATCGTGTTGGCCTTGCCGAAGTCGGCATACAAGTCGCGAAATTCCTGACCTTCGAGGGTACAGCCTGACGTGTTGTCCTTGGGATAGAAATAGACGACGACGTTCTTGCCGCGATGGTCGGACAGCTTGAAGGGGGTATTGCCGGTGGAGGGCAGTTCGAAATCGGTGATGACGGGGTCGCTCATGGTGGGCCTTTCTGTAATTAACGTGAGGAGGATTTGAGTAGCACGATGACGGCGCCAGCGCCGCCGTCGACGGTGCGGGCCTGGCAGAAGGCGAGCACGTCCTCGCGCTGCATCAACCAGTGGCGCACCTTGTTTTTCAGTACCGGCAGGCGGTTCTTCGAGCCATGGCCCTTGCCGTGGATGATACGTACGCAGCGCCGGTCTTCGAGCATGCAACGGTTGAGAAAGGCAGCCACCGCGATACGGGCTTCGTCGCCGGTATGGCCGTGCAGGTCGAGTTCGCCGCGGATGACCCAGCCGCCGCGCCGCAGTTTTCTGAGTGCGGCCGTGGGGACGCCTGGGCGCGAATACAGCAGTTCCTCGCCGGTGGAAACGGCCGTCTCCCAGTCCCATGGATCGGACAGGGCATCGACCAGTACCTGGCGCTCGTCGGCCTGTCTTTGATGGGCGACAGGTTTGGGACGCGGACGTGCGATATCGGCCCGACCGGACGGCGGCAGCGGAACGGCATCGGCGACAGCGCGGCGGAACAGCACGGCGCCGTCCGGCTGGGGTTTCGGTTTATGCGGCGCCTGGTGAAGCGTGGCGGGCGAAGCGGTCTGTTCGCGCAGCATGCGACGCGCTCGCGCCAGCGCCTCGAATGAGGCGGGTGCGAGCGCACTGCCGCGGGCGCGCTTCATGATGCATGGCTCCGTTACGGTTTGCCGAGGGCGTCCAGGTAACGTTCGGCATCGAGCGCGGCCATGCAGCCGGTGCCGGCGCTGGTGACGGCCTGGCGGTAGATGTGGTCCTGCACGTCGCCGGCGGCGAACACCCCCTCGATATTGGTGGCGGTGGCGTTGCCCTTGTTGCCACCCTTGGTGACGATGTAGCCGCCTTCCAGCGTAAGCTGGCCTTCGAAGATGGCGGTGTTGGGCTTGTGGCCGATGGCGATGAAGATGCCGGTCAGCGCGACGTCTTTGGCGGCGCCGTCCTTCGTGCTCTTGATGCGCATGCCGGTGACGCCGGTCTTGTCGCCCAGCACTTCATCCAGCGTGTGGTCGAGTTCGAGGCTGATCTTGCCTTCCTTGACCTTCTCCATCAGGTGGTCGACCAGGATCTTCTCCGACTTGAAGGTGTCGCGGCGGTGCACCACGGTGACGTGTTTCGCGATGTTGGCGAGATACAGCGCTTCTTCAACGGCGGTGTTGCCGCCGCCGATCACGGCGACGTCCTGGTTCTTGTAGAAAAAGCCGTCGCAAGTGGCGCAGCCCGACACGCCCTTGCCCATGAACGCCTGTTCCGACGGCAGGCCGAGATACATGGCCGAGGCGCCGGTGGCGATGATCAGCGCATCGCAGGTATAGGTGCCGGAATCGCCGATCAGGGTGAACGGCTTCTCGGTCAGCTTGGCGGTATGGATCTGGTCGAAGATGATTTCGGTCTTGAAGCGCTCGGCGTGGCGCTGGAAGCGGTCCATCAGTTCGGGGCCCTGCACGCCGTCGACATCGGCCGGCCAGTTGTCGACGTCGGTGGTGGTCATCAACTGCCCGCCCTGCTGCATGCCGGTGATGACGACTGGAGAGAGATTGGCGCGCGCGGCATACACGGCAGCCGAATAGCCGGCGGGGCCGGAACCGAGAATGATGAGTTTGTGGTGTGCGGTGCTCATGTCTGTATCAGCCGTGGGGGAAAGGGCACTATTCTAACCAATCTTGGCGACGGCATTTCCATGCTGTCAGCCCGGTATAATCAGGTCCACTTTTGGTCTTTAAGTTCCCATGGCGCGCCCTGCTTCCCGTTCTTCGACTCCCTTGTCGCCGCGCATGCAAAGGCTGCTGCGCGAAGCCCGTGCCTTGCTGGTGGGGTGTGCGGCGCTACTGCTGGCGGCAATCCTGCTTACCCACAACTCGGCCGACCTGGGCTTCAGCACCACTGGCGACGGCGGTCCGCTGCGCAATCTGGGCGGGCGCGTTGGCGCGTGGCTGTCGGATCTGCTGTTGATGCTGTTTGGCATGTCGGCCTGGTGGTGGGTGGTGTTGGCGGCGGCCTATGTCACTCATACCTTTCGTCATCTCGATGAAACCCCGCTGACAGGCGGGCGTCAGCGCTGGTTCAGGCTGGGCGGGTTCGGTTTGCTGTTGCTGGGCAGCACCGGCATCGAATGGCTGCGCACCTGGCATTGGGCGGTGGCGCTGCCGGATGCGCATGGCGGCGTGCTGGGCGCGGGCCTGGGCGCGACTGCGGGTGCGCTGCTCGGATTCACCGGCGGTTCGCTGGTCCTGCTGCTGCTGATGGCCGTGGGGTTCAGCCTGTTCACCGGCGTGTCGTGGCTGACCATGGCCGAGCGAACCGGCGCGGGGGTCGAATGGGCCTGGTGGACATCGATCCGGACCTGGCAAGCCTACCGCGACCGCAAGCTGGGCGAGGCGGCGCAGCTGAAACGCGAAGCGAAAGTGTCGGTGGAAAAGAAGAAGCGCGTCGAAGCGCCGCCCATCCGCATCGAGCCGGTGGTGAAGGAGGTGCCGCAATCCGAACGTGCCGTCACCGAAAAACAGGCGCCGCTGTTCTCCGATCTGCCCGATTCGCCGCTGCCGCCGCTGCATCTGCTCGATCCCGCCGACGAGGCGGTGGAAACCGCCAGCCCTGAGGCGCTGGAGTTCACCTCGCTGATGATCGAGCGCAAGCTCGCCGAATTCGGCGTCGAGGTGAAGGTCGTCTCGGCTTCGCCCGGCCCGGTGATCACACGCTACGAGATCGAGCCCGCGACCGGCGTGAAGGGCAGCCAGATCGTCAACCTGGCGAAGGACCTGGCACGCACGCTGTCGGTGATCAGCATCCGCGTGGTAGAAGCGATCCCTGGCAAGCACACCATGGGGCTGGAGATTCCCAACCCAAAGCGGCAAATCGTGCGTTTGAGCGAGATTCTCGGCTCCAAGGCCTATCACGACAGCGCCAGCCCGTTGACCATCACCCTCGGCAAGGACATCGCCGGCAACCCGGTGGTGGCGGATTTGGGAAAAATGCCACACCTGCTGGTCGCGGGCACGACAGGCTCCGGCAAGTCAGTCGGCGTCAATGCGATGATCCTGTCGCTGGTGTACAAATCCGATCCGTCCGCCGTGCGCATGATCATGGTCGATCCCAAGATGCTCGAGCTTTCCATCTATGAAGGCATCCCGCACCTGCTGGCACCGGTGGTCACCGACATGAAGCAGGCCGCCAGCGCGCTCAACTGGTGCGTCGGCGAAATGGAGCGCCGCTACAAGCTGCTGTCGGCGGTGGGCGTGCGCAACCTCGCCGGCTACAACCAGAAGGTGCGCGACGCCAAGAAGGCCGGTATGCCGCTGACCCACCCGTTCAGCCTGACGCCCGACAACCCGGAGCCGCTCGAAACCATGCCGATGATCGTGGTGATGATCGACGAACTCGCCGACCTCATGATGGTGGTCGGCAAGAAGGTCGAGGAACTCATCGCACGCCTCGCGCAGAAAGCCAGAGCCGCAGGCATTCACCTGATCCTGGCGACGCAGCGGCCGTCGGTCGACGTCATCACCGGCCTGATCAAGGCGAATATTCCTACGCGGATCGCGTTCCAGGTGTCGAGCAAGATCGACTCGCGCACTATCCTCGACCAGATGGGCGCCGAGGCGCTGCTGGGGCAGGGCGACATGCTCTACCTGCCACCCGGCACCGGCCTGCCGCAGCGCGTGCACGGCGCCTTCGTGTCGGACAACGAAGTGCATCGCGTCGTCGATTATTTGAAGTCGCTGGGCGAACCGGAATACATCGAAGGCGTGCTCGAGTCGCCGGAAGAAGCGGGTGAGGGCGGGGGTGAATTCGGCGAGGCGGCCGCGGAAGCCGACCCGCTCTACGACCAGGCCGTGGCCTATGTGCTGAAGTCACGCCGCGCGTCGATCTCGTCGGTGCAGCGCCAGCTGCGCATCGGCTACAACCGCGCCGCGCGCATGATCGAGGACATGGAGCGCGCCGGACTCGTGTCGGCTATGCAATCGAACGGCAACCGCGACGTATTGGCGCCCGGAGGCGACGCATGAATTTTTACGCACTGATTCCCGCAGCCGGCTCGGGCTCACGCATGGGCGGGGCGATCGAGAAGCAGTACATGGATCTCAATTCCGTACCCATGATCGCGCACGCGATGATGGTGCTGGCGCGCGAGCCGCGTCTTTCGAAAATTTTTGTCGTGCTGTCGCCCACCGACAAGCGCTGGAACAACTACGCGTGGCAGGGCTGGGAAGAACGCATCGAGGTGCTGCGGTGCGGCGGCACGACCCGTGCCGAAACGGTGCTGAACGGGCTGCAGGCCATGTCGAATATATGTGCAGCGGACGACTGGGTGCTGGTGCACGACGCCGCGCGTCCTTGTTTGCCGGACGACATGCTGGGCAAGTTGCTGGATGAAGTGGCGGATGATCCCGTGGGCGGCCTGCTTGCCGTGCCGGTGGCCGACACCCTCAAGCGGGCCGCAGCCGACACATCAAATGGCGCACGCGCCGAGGCCACCGTGCCGCGCGCCGGCCTGTGGCAGGCGCAAACGCCGCAGATGTTCCGCCATGGCAAGCTCGTCGAAGCGCTGCGGGCCGCCGGCAGCGACATGACCGACGAGGCCTCGGCCATCGAGCAACTCGGGTTGCAGCCGCGGCTGGTCGAGTCCGACAGCCGCAACCTCAAGGTCACCTATCCGCAGGACCTGGAGTTGGCCGGCCTGATTCTGGGGAAGCTGAATGAATGACATCCGGGTCGGCCACGGTTTCGACGTGCATGCCTTCGCCGAGAACCGCAAGCTCATCATCGGCGGTGTCGACATTCCCCATGAACTCGGGCTGGCCGGCCATTCCGACGCCGATGTGCTGCTGCACGCGATCTGCGATGCGCTGCTGGGTGCGGCCGGGCTGGGTGACATCGGCCGCCATTTTCCCGATACCGACGCCGCGTTTTCCGGCATCGACAGCCGCATCCTGCTGCGCCGCGTCGCCGAACAGTTGCAGGAACGTCGCTGGCGCGTCGGCAACGTCGACGCCACGATCATCGCGCAGGCGCCCAAGATGGCGCCGCACATCGCGCGCATGACGGCGCATATTGCGGACGACCTAGGTGTGGCCATCGACCGCGTCAACGTCAAGGCGACCACCACCGAAAAGCTCGGCTTCACCGGACGCGGCGAAGGCATCGCCGCCGAGGCGGTGTGCCTGATCGCGCGTGACTGAATCCGGCCAGACCGAACCCCGCCCGGTCCAGCCGGGAACACTGCGTTTATTCTTCGCCCTGTGGCCCGACGGCGCCACCCGCGACGCGTTGAACCGCACGGGCAAATGGCTGCACCAGCACTGGGGGGGCCGACGCATGCGCGCCGACACCCTGCACATCACCCTGGCCTTTCTCGGCAGCACACCGGTCGATCGACTGGATGCGCTGTTCGCCTGCGCCGACACCGTCCAGTCACGCGCATTTGAACTGATCCTCGACCAAGCCGGCTACTGGCGCCACAACCGCATCGGTTGGCTGGGTGCGAACGAGGCGCCGCCGCAGCACCTCGATCTGGTCGGCACACTGAATACCGCCCTGCAGGCCGCCGATTTCCCCGTCGATGCGCGGCCACATGTGCCGCATGTCACGCTGCTGCGCAAATCGGCGGGCGGCGAAATCCCTGCATGTGCGCCGGTACGCTGGCCAGTGAGCGATTTCGTGCTGGTAAAGTCTGTCACCGAACCGGATGGCGCGCATTACGAGGTGATCAGACGCTGGTTCCTGGATCGATGATCCCCGGCAACCGGCATAAAACTGGGCCGTCATCAGATTTCACTTGACACACTCAAAAAGCACCCTGTAAGTTTCGCCCCATCCATACAGGCCGATGCAAAGCACGTCGGCCACCTTTGCGGAAAACTGAAAAACAATTAACCAGTGCAGCTTTTGGGAGAGCCGCATGTCCTTCAGTTTTGCCGTCTGTCGTCCCTCGCCTGGACGAGTCTTCGAACGCATCATCGCTCTGTTCGGGTTGATCGTCTTAATACCGGCGTCGTTCGCGCCGTCCGCATACGCTACCGCAGTCGGCGCCACCCCCGGCAGCCACCAGGTCAGCCCCAGCGGCGCCTTCACCTACACCATCCCCATCGCCGTTCCGCCGGGCACCGCCGGCATCGAGCCCAAGCTCAGCCTTAGCTACAACAGCCAGGGCGGCAATGGCCTGCTTGGCATGGGCTGGAGCCTCGCCGGGCTTTCCGTCATCCATCGCTGCCCCAAGACCATGGTCCAGGATGGCGTCATCGGTGGCGTCAACTACAACGCCAACGACCGGTACTGCCTCGACGGCCAGCGTCTTGTTGCAGTCAGCGGCACCTATGGCGCCGATGCCACCGAATACCGCACCGAAAGCGAAAGCTACAGCCGCATCGTCAGCTACGGCAGCCAGGGCAGCGGTCCTGCCTGGTGGAAAGTCTGGACCAAGAGCGGTCAGATTTTTGAATACGGCAACACCGCCGATTCCCGGATCGAAGCCCAGGGCAAGAGCGAAGTCATGCTGTGGAGTCTGAACAAACTTGCCGACACCGTCGGTAACACCCTCACCGTCAGCTACATCGAAGACACCCCCAACGGGCAGTATTACCCGGATCGGATCGACTACACCGGCAACGGCAACGCGGGCAAGACACCGGGCAACTCTGTGCGATTCGTATACGAGGCGAGACCGGACATCACACCGCTGTATCAGGTGGGATCGGTCAATAAGACCACGGTCAGGCTTACGAATGTGCAGACCTATGCGGGGAATAACGTCGTCAAGGACTATCGGTTGGCGTATGACACACTTGGGAGTGCTGGGCGTTCCAGATTAGTAACTTTAAGTGAATGCGATTCACTCGGAAATTGTCTTTTTCCTACGACGTTAGATTGGAAAACGTTGACGGTCGCTGACGGCAATTTCACCGCTCAAGGCAGCGGGAACTGGATCGGTCACGCAAATGGTGCCGCACAAACTCTTGTAGGCGATTTCGACGGAAATGGGAAAGACGATCTTCTCGGTTATAGCGCGAGCGGGGGATATGGCATAGCCCCCTTTTATGTTTGCACCTCGAATGGGAGCAATTACAGCTGTGCTGCATGGAATGCGGGTTCTTTAGCCGCCCCCATCCTTGGCGACTTTAATGCCGATGGCAAGGCGGATGTGGCGGGATATGGAATTCAACAACTGTCGTTTTGGGATAGACCCCCCCTCTTTGCCTATCATGCCCTCGTTTGCCTCAATACAGGCTCGTCTTTCACCTGTTCGACTTGGGCATCAGGGGTATTACTGTATGGTGATCCATCACTGATGAATGATCGTCTAATCGGCGATTTTAATGGTGACGGCAGATCAGATTGGGCACTTTGGCAGCCTAATTCCCAATGGAAAATTTGCACGTCAACCGGAACATCGTTCAGTTGCAGCATTTGGAGTGGGCCTACTGTAAGCATAAACAACACTGTTTCGGGCGATTTTAACGGCGATGGAAAAACGGACTTGGCTGGTTATACGAGTAATGGCAACTGGAATGTGTGCTTGTCTACCGGTAGTGGCTTCTCGTGTTCCACTTGGCTTGGGCATAGTGGAGGCGCGTCCAACAACGTCGTAGCGGACTTTAATGGTGACGGGCTCACGGATCTCGCGCAATACGTATCGGGTACTACCTGGAATGTTTGCCTTTCGACGGGCGTAGGATTTGCATGTGATAACTGGAGCGGTGTAAGTGCAACTTCTGCCGACACAAAGGTTGGCGACTTCAATGGAGATGGAAAATCCGATATCGCAGCCTCTCTGGGGTCTGCGTCGTGGAACGTCTGCCTATCCTCTGGTACAGCTTTTACCTGTGGTATTTGGTCTGGATCAAACGCCACAACCGCCAATACTAAGGTGGGCGACTTTAATGGTGATGGAAAGACTGATCTAACTGGATATGTAAGCGGCAGTACTTGGCATACAACCCTGTCTGGTGGGGAATTCCCCGATACGATTTCCTCAGTTACTACTGGCCTAGGCACCAGCACAACCGTCACCTACGCCCCTTTGACCGCCAGTTCGGTCTACACCAAGGACGCGGGTTCTGTTTACCCGTATGTTGATGTGCAATCCCCGCTGTACGTCGTCTCCAGCGTAGCGGTGAGCGACGGCATCGGTGGCACTTATTCCACCGACTACAGCTACGCCGGCGCCAAATCGCATCTTCTCGGCGGCGGCTTCCTCGGCTTCCGTCAGGTCACCGTCCATGACCCCCAGGCGCACATCCGTTCCACCACCACCTACCGCCAGGACTACCCCTACCAGGGCCAGCCCCTGAGCACCCAGAAGCTCACCGACAGCGGCGTCCTCCTGGGCCAAAGCCTCATCACCTACACCAACCAGTTGCTCAACACCGGCATCAGCCCCACCTGGCACCAGTCCCTGCCGACGCATACCGTCGAATCCAGCTACGAGCTCACCGGCGGGCTGATCTCCACCGTCGTCACCGACACCCAGTACGACGCCTGGGGCAACCCCACCGCCATCGCCGTCGACTCAGGCGGGGGCTACAACAAGACCACCACCAATACCTACGACAACATCATCGACGCCAATCGCTGGTTCCTCGGGCGGCTCCGCCGCAGCGCCGTCACCAGCGTCACGCCATAAGGGGAAGGGACCATGCGTAGCGTATTGTTGAGCCTGATTCTGGCGCTGACCCTGCCTGCCTGGGGTGCGCAGTTGACCCGTACCTCTTCGTTTGAGTACGACCCCGTCACCGGCCTCCTGGTCAAGGAAACCATCGAGCCCGACCAGCCGCAGATGCGGCTCGACACGACCTATGCCTACGACACCTTCGGCAACCGTACGGCTGTTACCGTCAGCTCCCCGGCCACCGGCACCGCCGCCATCGCGACCCGTGCCACGACGACCACCTGGGATGCCGACGGCCAGTTCCCCCTTACTGTTGCCAACGCCCTCGGCCACACCGAAACCAAGACCTTCGATCCCCGCTTTGGCGCCGTCACCAGTCTCACTGGCCCCAACAACCTCACCACCACCTGGCAGTACGACGGCTTCGGCCGCAAGACCCGGGAGAATCGGGCCGACGGCACGCAGACCGTCTGGACCTACGACGTGTGCGACGCCGCCTGTCCCGCCAATGGCGTCTATCGCATCGTCACCCAGGTGTTCGGGGCCGGAACCCAGATCGCTCCGGTTTCCGTCGACTACTTCGACAGCCTCAACCGCAAATTGCGCACCGCCACCCAGGGCTTCGACGGCAGCTGGATCTACAAGGACACTGTCTACGACAATTCAGGCCGCGTACAGAAAGTGTCGCGTCCCTATTTCGCCGGCCAGACCGTGTACTGGGTCACCAGCGAATACGACGACCTCGGCCGCGTCGTCAAGGTCTATGAGCCCGACGTGCCGGACACCCCCGCGCTCAGCGTCGACTACAACGGCCTGACGATTGCCCGCACCAACCGCAAGGGCCAGGTCACCACCGAGGTCAAAAACAGCCAGGGCCAGAAGGTCAGCGTCACCGACGCCATGGGCAACGTCACCACCTACGCCTACGACCCCTTCGGCAACCTCGCCCGCACCACCGATCCGGCAGGGAACAGCATCGTCAACCTCTACGATTTACGGAGCCGCAAGATCCAGACGACCGACCCCGATCTGGGCACTTGGACCTACGAGTACAACGTCCTCGGCGAACTGGTGAAGCAGACCGACGCCAAGAACCAGGTCGCAACCATGAGCTACGACGCGCTCGGCCGCATGACCCAGCGCATTGAACCCGGACTCACCAGCATCTGGGCCTGGGACACCGCTGCCTACGGCAAGGGCAAGCTGCATACCGCCCAGACCAGTGCGGGCTATATTCGTACCCATACCTACGATACGCTGGGGCGACCGCAGTCCACCCTGTCCAATCTGGGTGCGGGCAATCCCCTGTTCTTTAGCAGCGTCACCTACGATGCCTTCGGCCGGGCGTCGCAGCAGAGCTACCCCAACGGCCTCACCCTCAAGACCGTCTACAATGCCTACGGCTACGTCGCCGAAGTCCGCAACGCCGCCACCAATGCGCTCTACTGGCAGCTCAACACCATGGACGCCGAGGGCCACGCCATCCGCGAAACCACCGGCAACGGCATCGTCACCGAGCGGAGCTATGCGGCCGACACCGGCCGCATCCAGAACATCGTCGCGAATACCGCGGGTGGCCAGCAGATCCAGGGGCAGGCCTATGTCTACGACACGATCGGCAATGTCGCGATCTACGCCGACGGTCCGGGCAACCAGCTCGAAATCCGCGGCGGCTACGATGCGATCAACCGTCTGACGCAGATCGATTCCACGATCGACGGCGTCGCTTCCAGCCAGACGCTGGTCTACGACGCTCTGGGCAACATCACAAGCAAGACCGGCGTCGGCAATTACACCTACGGCGATGTCCTGCATAAACATGCCGTCACCGCTGTCACCGGCGGGCCGGCGAATCTCGGCTACGCCTACGACGCCAACGGCAACCTTACCAGCGGTGCCGGGCGTTCCGTCACCTGGACCGCCTGGAACATGCCCGCCAGCCTGACCCAGTCCGGACAGACCCAGAGCTGGCTCTATACGCCCGAGCACGACCGCTACAAGATGGTCGCATCCGGCCGCACGACCTGGTACCTGAACCCCAGCGTGCATCATGGTGGGCACTACGAGCGGACCCTGTACACCAGCGGCACCGTCGAGCACCGGGTCACCCTGTACGGGGCGGGACGTGCCATCGGCGAGGTGCTCACCTTCGAGGTCAGCAGCGGCACTGCGCCTGCGGCGCAGACGCGCTATTTCCACAGCGACACCCAGGGGTCGATCACCGCGGTCACCGACAGCGCAGGCGTCGTGCTGACCCGTTTCCGCTATGACGCCTGGGGCAAGCAGACCCTGACCTACGGCAACAACACGGGAATCAACGCCACCCGTCAGGGGCATACGGCGCATGAAATGCTCGACGGCGGGCTGACGCACATGAACGGGCGACTGTACGACCCGGTGCTCTCCCGCTTCGTCAGCGCGGATCCGACGGTCGACAATCCGTTCGATCTGCAGAGCCTGAACCGATACAGCTATGTGAACAACAATCCGATGGGGTTCACGGATCCAACAGGCTACTTCAAGATCTTCGGGAAGAAGTGGAGTTGGTGGCGCGATAAGGTGGTTAAGCCGGTAGTGGTGATCGCGGTTGCGTGGAATATCGGACCTATGATTTTTAATTCCGTGTTCAATGCCACGTTGGCCGCGACTGGTTCGATGCCCATGGCAGGAAGTCTCTGGATTTCATCTATTGCAGCGGGGGCTGCGTCAGGTGCGGCCGTTGGTGGAATTACGGGTGGCATTTACAACGGTCCGGAAGGCATTCTTCAGGGGGCAAAATATGGTGCGATTGGGGGCGCGATTACCGGGCCAGTGGCGTTGGCTTATGGAGGCATCAATGGCCAGGGGGGCAGTCCGTGGAACGTGGAACGCGTCGCCGCCACCAGCCTCGCGGGCGGCACGAGTTCGGCGGCGACGGGCGGGAGCTTCGCGGATGGGTTCCGGACTAATGCTTATTTCTCCTTGGGGTCGTGGTCGTTTGACGCCATGCGTGCGTCGACCAATGCCTCTTCCGCGAGGTCTGGCAATACGTTGAGAGATCCGGATTCTGGTGAGTTGTTCACCTACGGCGGAAGACCGCCCGTCAATGCTGATGGATCGCTTGGCACTGACTGGTCACTTCTTGCTGGTTTGAATATGACGCAAGAGCCAAAAGGCATGGACAATGCCTGGTGGGGTGTCAGACCGATCCGGCAGTTTTTTAACGGTGTTTCCAAGGTGCACGATTGGGGGAATAGCTGGGCGTATTCAGATAATGGCATGTGGGTATCCCACGGCGTGGCGCGCGATACGTTGTTCAATATTTGGAGCATGAGCACCATGCTTCCTGCTGCGGCGTTTGCAGAGGCTGCGCAGATTCCCGATGTGTCGAGACTATATCTGGATGTCGGAAGGTGGACCCGTTGAATACTATTCGGATTTTAAGATTTGAACCTATGTCGATGCTCTCGAGATCGCCAATTGATGTGCCGCCGTCACGGGCAGATTGGTGGCGCGGCTGCAAACTTTTTGCCCTGCTGCTCGTTGGTTCCCAACTGATCGCTGGCTGCGCGATACCTCATAACTTGGGAACACTCAAACCCCCTGTAGGGATTACATCCAGTCAGTCTTATGAAGACATCAAAGAGTGTATGAAATGGGCGGACAAGTTCAGCGATGCTCCCTTGAACCCTGAAGAACAGTGGTTTCTTAATGGCATCGAAACCGCAAGATTCGCTGGCGAAGGCGGTCGCGGAAGAAACGGCTATAGCGATCATTATGTCTTGTGTTTGATTAAGCGCGGGTATCGGTGGATGCCGGACGCCGAGTAAGAAATGCGTCACTGAATGCGTGAATAAATGGGGTTGAATAAATGTGGTCAGACTGAACTGACCCTGGTATTTCGTACTATCCACCGGCCTTGAATATCATTTTCTAACGGTTTGCCAGTCTATGCAGGACGATCCTGTTTTCCGGCTTTGCTGGCTGCGGCGCTTTCCACAGGCTGAACCAATCGAAGGAATGCCGCCAATTGCTCCACCCAGCGCAGTTGTCCGCGGGCGATAGCGCGCGAAAAACGCGCAGGCGATCATCGCTGAAATAGTAGGTGCGGTTACCGCGATCAAAAGGCATGCTCAGATTTCCTTCAGGCGCTGGAGGTATTCGATGTCGGCAAAATCAACCAGCGGGGTACTAACCGAAAAGCCAAGCTGTCTGTTTTTTCATGACGCGCTGGATGAGGCGTCTCGAATATGCTGTTGCCGCTACCCATACCCGGGTATCTGCGCATTTTGAGAATCACTCCAATCGGCGCCCCGCATTACCCGCTCTCGGTGCCGGGGTCACACGTGACTCGGGCGGTTTCTGAAGCGAGGTCCCAGCGGCCGCGACAGCGGAGGCCGGAGAATAAACAAAGCGCCATTCGGCATAGCTCTTCGCATCCTTGAACGCCTCGTCTTTCGCTGCAAACCCCGCATTCTTGAAAGGATGGCCTGGCGCCGGACTGTACACGCCGGCGATGCCCTGCGTGTCGGGTTCGCGGATCAGCATAAACGGACGACCGGTCAACGGGTCGCGCCAGGCGCGGCGCAGGTGCCGCACGACGTTGGGGCGGCGGTTGTCTTCCAGCAGGTCGTCGAGGCTTTGCGGCAGGCGCGGCTGCGCGGGATCGAGTTCGTAGTAGCTGCGGATGGCCTGGCGGTACTGGTCGCCGATGAACAGCAGGTCGGCTTCGCGCTCACGTTGCGATTCGGTGTGCCAGAGGGTGCCCGCGGCGGCCAGGCCTATGCCGATCAGCGCGACCAGCATCAGCACGAACAGGTAGGTGAAGCCGGATTGCGCAGGCTTACCAGTCGGCATAGGCGCTGCCGTCGTGCGCCGTCCCCGGCGCGCCGCTCTTGATGTCATACATCGCTCCGGCGTCGTCACTCGAGGGCGCCACGATCTGCCAGGTGTCCGGGCGCTCGGTGATCGGGTCGACGGGGAGCGAGCGCAGGTAGCGTGCGCTGACCAGGGCGTCGAGACTGTCCGGGTAACGGCCGGTGTCGCCATGGTATTTGTCGATGGCGTCGCGCATGATGGCGAGATCCTGCCTGAGGATGGTTTCGCGGGACATGTCCAGGTGCTTGAAGTAGCGCGGCAGCGCCAGCGCCAGCAAGAGCGCGATGATGGCCATCACGACCATGAGCTCGACCAGGGTGAATCCGCGTCGTATCCGTTTCAGCATGATTTCACCATTCCCGATATGGCACGCCGTTCAGACCCGTGGCGGGCGACAGCGAATACACGTCGAACACGTCGCGTCCCGGCGCGGGCGTGTCGGGCGGGCTTGCGTAGCTGCGCAGGCCCCAGGTGGTGGCCGGCGGGGCGGCTGAGTCGGGATAGAAGGGGTCGCGCGGCAAGCGGCGGATGAAGTAGATCTTCGTGGCGTCCGGCTTGGTCTTGTCGGCCACGCCCTGCCACAGCACGTCGAGATCGGGCGGGTAACCGCTGCCGTCGGCAGGCGAATCGACGCGGCCTTCCTTGACGCTTTGCTTGTAGGCGTCGAGCGCCGTGCGGATCTGCCGCAACGCGTCGCGCAATTCGGTTTCCTTGTGGCGCTGCTGCACCAGCTGGGCGAACGGCACGGCCATGCTGGCGAGCAGCGCGAGGATGGCCAGGGTGACCATCAACTCGATCAGGCTGAATCCCTTGCTGCGACGCGCCATGCCTAGTTGTCCGGTGCCGGCGGTGGCGGAATCTGCGGGACGGGGATCGCGGGCGCGGCATCCGGTGCCGTCGCGGGTTCGGCGGCCGGCTCAGCCTGAGGGATGTCGGCAGGCTGGGGCGTCGGGACAGGTGGCAGACGGTCCACACCGGGCCGGAACGACAGGTTCGCGCCGCCACCGCCGATGTCGCTTTCGGTGCCGCCACGGAATTCGGTCAGTGCCGGCTGGCGGGTGGAATCGCTGCGCAGCACGCGCGGCGTGATCAACAGCACGATCTCGGTCTTGTTGCGCTCGTTGTGATGGTTGGAAAACAGCCGTCCCAGCAGCGGCAGGTCGCCCAGCCCGGGGATCTTGCTGGCGCTGCTGCGGTCCTCGTCCGAAATCAGCCCGGCCAGCACCTGGGTTTCGCCGTCCTTCAGGCGCAGCGTGGTGCCTGCGTTGCGGGTACCGATCTGGTAGGTGAGGGTGCCGTTGTTGCTGCGGATTTCGCGCACGATGTTGGAGACTTCGAGCCCCACCTTGATCTGCACGTCCTGGCGCATCAGCACCGTCGGCTCCACGTCGAGCTTCAGGCCCACGTCCAGGTAGGACACCGATTCCGACACCACGCCGGTCGACGTGGTGTTGGAGGTGATGACCGGCACCTTGTCGCCGATGTGGATTTTGGCCTTCTCGCGGTTCTTCACGCGGATGCGCGGATTGGCCAGGATGTTGACGTCGCTGTCCTCCTTCTTCAGGTTGACCTGCGGGTTGTTCATCGCGATGTCGGCGCCGGTGAGGTGGCGCAGCTTGTCCACGGTCAGCGGCAGCGGCGACAGCGTGGTGTTGGTGGTGACTACCGGCGCGCCGACGGTCGACGAGGTGGCCGTGGCGGTGGTGATGGTGTTCAGCAGGGAAAACTGGTTGGGATACTGGATACCCAGGTCGAGCAGCCGCCCGCGCTTGATCTCCAGCACCTCGACGTCGAGCATCACTTCCGGTTCGGCCAGGTCCTGCACCGCGACCAGCTTCTCGGCCAGCCGGATGGCGTCGGGCGTGTCGCGCATCACCAGCAGATTCAGCCGGTCGTCGACATACATGTCCCGGGTCTTGACCAGCGTACGCAGCATGGCCATGGTGGCCTTGGCATCGGCATTGCCCAGATAGAAACTCTTCACCATCAGGTCCTGGTAGGCCTTCTGTTTCTGTGGCTGGTCGGGATAGATCAGCAGCGTATTGGCGTTGACCACTTTCTTGGCCAGCTGGCCGGTCATCAGGAGCATGTCCACCGCATCGGCGATCGGCGTGTTGCGGGCAAACAGCGTGGCCTTGGTGTCCGTCCGCACGTCCTTGTCGAAAATGAAATTGAGGCCCGACTGTCGCGAGATCATGTCGAACACGCTGCGCAGCGGCGCATCGCGGAACTCCAGCGTGATTGGCTTGCGGTAGGCCGCGCCGAGTTCCGGCAGCTTGAGTTCGTCCGGCGTGCGCGCAGCCTGGATCTGCTGTAGCAGCGCCTGCGCGCCGGCGTGGCCGGGGGATTCGGCCAGGATCAGGCGCGCGGTCTGTTCCGCTTCGTCGAGGCGGCCCGCCGTAAACGCCTCGCTTGCCGCCTGCAGGCGCGTCTGGTTCTGGCGCGCCGTGGCCAGATTGTCCAGCAGGGTGTGCGCACGCGGGTTCTCGGGATGGATCGCCACCACCTTGTTCAGCGCGGCTTCCGCCGCATCGAAGCGTCCGGCGTCGAGGTCTGCCTGGGCCTGGGTGAGCAGCTGGCTGGCGATGCGCTCGCGCTGGGTGTGGTAATAGGCCTTCAGCTTGATATTGCCGGGCTCCTCGACCATGCCTGTACGCAGTCGGGCAATGCCAGCCTCGGGCTGTCCGGCGTCGATCAGCTTGCGGCCTTCGGTCAGCCCGGTGCTGGCGCAGCCGGCGAGGCTGAGCGCGAGGAACACTGCAGACAGGCAAACATTATGGGTGCGTTGCAACTCAATCTCCTGTGCGCAGGCTGCGCGTCTGGTTCAGCGGTAGGTAAGTGAAATTCAGCATGCCGCCGGTCACGGGTTCGAGCCGCCACACGCCGTCGAGTACCTGGCCCGCGTGCACGCTGACCGGCACGGCACCACGCGCCAGGTAATACGTGGTCTGCCCAGCTTCCTGCCAGCGGCCCATGTAGCCGAAGGGCAGGGCCGGCGCTTGGGGCGGAGGCGGCGGTACATAGGGTAGCGGGGGAGGTGGCGGAGGCGGGACGTACCAGGTCTGTACTGGAAACAGGTTGGCGTGCGACAGGGCCAGCCGCGGTTCTGACTCCCGGGGCTTTTCCCGAACTGCGACAGGCGCCGGCGCCTGGGCTGCGCGGACAGGGCGGGGCGCATGCGCCACAGGCTCGGTCACGTCGATTCGATCGCCTGCATCGTCATTTGATCGATCATTGATCGCCAGCCAGATGGACCATGCGGCCACCCCTGCGAGCGCGACAAACAGGACAGAACGCCGGGCCTTGTCGGTCATGGCGCCGCCTCCACGAACAGACTCAAGCGCAGCTCCGCCTGCAATTCTGCGGATTCGATCCGCTCCCGCTTCAGCTTCAGTTCGTCCAGCGTCAGGTTGGGCAGGCGTTCCAGTGCCGTCGCAAGAAAGGCATGCAGGTCGGGGTATGCCGCCTTCACCGGCAGCGCGAGTTGCCAGCGTTGCAGGGAGGTACCCGTCAGCGACGACACGCTGTATTGGCCGCGCGGCAGTTCCAGCCCATGCAGGCGGGCCAGGCGTTCCAGTTCGCCGATCAGTTGCGCTGCTTCGCCTGTCGGCGGCAACAGGGACAACGGATTGGCAGGAGGGGGAGGCAGCGGCGTGGCCGCCTGTCGGGCGGCAGTCTGTTGCAACGCGGCCAGACGGACCTGCTGCGTGCGGACTGTCTGCTGCAGCGACGCGACCTGGATCGTCTGCAGCAGCAATGCAACCCCCAGCAGACCCAGGCCGGCCAGACCGGCGGGTCCCAGGCGGCGTCCCCATTGCCTCAGATGCCATAGCCAGCCGTTCATGCGCCCAGCTCCACCAGGATGTTGAAGCGCAACGGCTTCTGCGCATCGTCGGCCTGCAGTTCGTGCTGGAGGAGTTCGACGCGCCGGATTCCCGGCTGTTGTTGCAGTGCGTCGATGAAGGCGATCGCATCGGCCAGATGCCGCGCTTCGGTCACCAGTTTCAGACGCGAGGTGGATTGCACCGCGTCGAGCGAGACCAGCGCGATCTTGCCGCTGCGCGCGGCTGCCAGGGCCTCGAATGCAGGCTGCCAGGAATAGGCAAGCTGCGCCGAGACTTGCGACCGGGTGCGCTGGGCCGCGTCGTCCGTGCGCTTGACGGGGTGGACAGCCGGTCGCGACTGGCTTTTTTCGAGGGCGGCGATCTGCATCGCCAGCCTGGCCTCGGTTGCGTGCGCCGCCTGCAGGTTCATCCAGACCCAGGCCATGACGGCCACGCCGGCCAGCGCCAGCACGATGCCCAGTATGCCGGGGCGCGTGGGACGTGGGTGAAAGTCGAAATCGAGCCGCGCCATCGTTTAGATGCCTGCCAATGCCAGGGCGCCGTGGATGTCGGGGTCGTGCGGCAGCATCTGCCAGTCTCCGGCAGCCGGTTTCAGGACCGGACCGGTGCCCACGGCCTGGATCCAGACTGCGGACGGCAAGACCTGGCCGGCCGATGCGGCTTCCCGCTCTATCAGGTCGGGCAGGGCGTCGATCCAGTCATCGCCGACCGGCTGGCCGCCGAGGTGGTGCCAGACGCCGTTCGCGCTGCCGAACAGCGTCAGCCAGCCGGGTTCGGCCAGCGCCCACCAGCCTGCAAATTTGCCGGGCAACCGCGGTGCCGCGATGCTGGCGAGCGGACGGATTGCCACCTCGCGAAACCCGTGGCGCGCCAGCAAGGCGTCCAGTTGCTGGATGAACGATGCGTCCATCGCGGCACCGACCAGACCATGCCGCGGTGGCTGGCTGAGTACCTGCACGTTCCACTGCAGGGCTTCATCGCCGTAGATATTGCGCAGACTGGCACCGACCAGCGCGCGTTCCTCGGCACGCGAGAGCGTCCTGCCGGGCGGCGGCGTCAGCACGTGGCGTACGAAATGCTGCGACAGCACCACCTCGACCCGCCGGCCATGCCAATCCGGATCGGTGAGCGCCTCGTCCAGCAGCGGCAGCAGGCTGGACGCATTGCGCTCACCCGTGGCGAGTACGCGGCTGGCGGGCGTGCCGCGCGGGCGCAGCAGGGCTGCCTCGCCAGGCGCGAGCGCAATGCGCAGGGAATCAGCCGACCAGCGTGACACGGTTGATCTCCTCCAGGGTGGTGTCGCCCGACTTCACCAGCGCGAGCGCGGCGTCGCGCAGGCTACGCGTGCCGCCGCGCGCGGCGGCTTCCTTTATCTGCCCGATCGGCGCACGCGCCACGATCAGCTCGCGCAGTTCATCGGTCAGCAGCAGAATTTCCGCAATGGCACGGCGACCCTTGTAGCCGCTGCCGCGACAGTGGCCGCAGCCGCTGCCCTGGCGGAATTCATAGTCGCGGGTCTTCTCGCGCGTCAGCCCCGACAATTCGAGCAGGTCGTCGGCGGGCACGACCGGCGCGGCGCAATGCGGGCAGTTCACCCGCAACAGGCGCTGCGCCACGATGCCGTTGAGCGCCGAGACGAAGCTGTAGGGATCGACGCCCATGTGGATGAAGCGGCCGATGACGTCGAACACGTTGTTGGCATGGACGGTCGTGAATACCAGATGCCCGGTGAGCGCGGACTGCACCGCGATCTGCGCGGTGTCGGCATCACGGATCTCGCCGACCATGATCTTGTCGGGGTCGTGGCGCAGGATCGAGCGCAGGCCGCGCGCGAAGCTCAGGCCCTTCTTCTCGTTGACCGGAATCTGCAGCACGCCCGGCAGCTGGTATTCAACCGGGTCCTCGATGGTGATGATCTTGTCGCGGCCATGGTTGATCTCGGAGATCGCCGCATACAGTGTGGTGGTCTTGCCCGATCCCGTCGGCCCGGTCACCAGCAGCATGCCGTAGGGCTCGGCCGCCAGTTTGCGGATGCGCGCCAGCGTCGCGCCGGCGTAGCCGAGGCCTTCCAGCGTCAGCCCGGAGAGTTCCTCGGACAGTGCCTGCCGGTCGAGGATCCGCAGCACCGCATCCTCGCCGAACACGCTCGGCATGATCGAAACGCGCACGTCGACTTCGCGGCCCTGCATCGACACCTTGAAGCGGCCGTCCTGGGGCACCCGACGTTCGGCGATGTCGAGTTCGGCCATGACCTTGATCCGCGAGATCGCCTGTTCGGCCACCTCGGTGCCCGGCGCGTGGGCGATGTGCGAGAGCACGCCGTCGATGCGGTATTTCACCGTCAGGCCGCGCGCATCGGTTTCCAGGTGGATGTCGGAGGCCCCGGCTTTCAGTGCGTCGTACAGCGTCGAGCGCACCAGCCGCACGACCGGGCTGGCGTCCTCGGCGATGCTGGCGAACGACAGGGCCTCGGCGCCGGAATCCTGCACGACCTGTGTGCCGCTGCCGCCTACGCCTTCCATCGCGCGCAGGCCTTCCTCGTGGCGTGCCAGCAGCGCCGCCAGGTCGGCGGGGTGCGTAAGGCCGGTCTTGAACGGCAGCCCCAGCACGTGGCCGGCATAGGCGCGGCTCGTGTTGTCCCAGGGATCGATCAGCAGCAGCCAGAGTTGCCCCTTGGCATCGTGTGCGACCAGGCAATGCCGCCGGCCAGCTTCGTTGAAACCCAGCTTGCCGAAATCGACCGCCAGCGCATTCAACGCAGCCATGTCGAAAGCGGGCAGACGGCAGTGGGCCGCCAGCAGATGCAGCGTGGCATCGGCATCGAGTCCGAACTGTTCCTGCAGGCACAGCATCACGGCCTGGCCAGCAGCGTTCGCCGCCTGACGCAGGCTGGCCAGTGTGTCGGCGGTGAGAGTGGGGTGGGGGGCGTTCACTGGATCGACCCTGCCAGATCGAAGATCGGCATATAAAGCAGCACCACGATCAGGCCGATCGTCAGGCCGATGAACACCATCAGCAAGGGTTCGAACAGGCGGGTGAACCAGTCCACCCAGCGCGCCATCTCCTCGTCGTGGAAGATCGCGATGCGCTCCATCATCTCGCCCATGCGGCCGCTTTTCTCGCCGACGCGCAGGAGCCGGGCGGCGACCGGCGTGGTCAGCTCGCCCTGCGCGAATGCGGCGGAGATGGATTCGCCGCGCCGCATCGCATCCATCGCCACGGCGGCGCCGCTGCGCAGATGCGCGGTGAGCAGGCCCGACACCATGCCGAGCGCCGACACGATCGGGATGCCTCCAGTCAGCAGCATGCCAAGGCTGCGGTAGAAGCGCGCCAGCTCGAAGGTGCGCAGGTGTTCGCCGATCGCCGGGGTACGCCAGGCCAGACGGGTGAGGGCGGCACGCGTGGCGGGCTGTGCCAGTGCCAGAACGAAACCGGCAATCCCGGTCACCGCCCCCAGCAATATCCAGATGCCGTGCGCCTCGACCGCTTCGCCCCAGGCCAGCAGCATCTTCGACATCCACGGCAGGTCGCGCCCGGCGTCGGCATAGACTGAAGCAAAACGCGGCACGACGTAACCGAGCAGAAACCCGATCACCAGCGTGCCGACGCCGATCAGCAGCAGCGGATAGATCGACGCCGACAGGACTTTCTTCTTCACCGCGTCGATCTGGTTCTGGTAGCCGACATAGCGGGCCAGCGCCGGCGAGAGGTCGCCCGTGCTTTCCGCCGCGCGCACGGTAGCGGCATACAGCGGCGGAAACGCCTCGCCCTGCATGGCCAGTGCCGTCGAAAACGGGCGTCCCTCGCGCATGGTGGCGAGCAGGCGTTCAATCAGTTGGCGCGACTCGGTCCGGCTCTCTTTCTCGCCCAGGGTTTCCAGGGCTTCGGTCAACGTCAACCCGGCCTCCAGCAGCGCGATCAGTTCCTGCGTGAACAGCAGCAGCGGAAAGCGCGCGCCTCGCCCCGCCAGCCACCGACCGCGTTCGGCCACGATGGACAACACCTGCGCGCCATCGCGCTGCAGCCGTGCGGTGGCCTCGGCCTCGTCGAGCGCCTCCACCGTCGTGGCCGTCACCCCCGTGCCGGGGTGCAAGGCTTTTATGCGATAACGCATGAGGCGGCTTTACCAGTTCCCGATGTCAGCGTCTTCGCCGCTGCCGCCCGACGTGCCGTCGCGGCCGAAGGAGAAGATATCCACCTCGCCGTGTTCGCCGGGCATCTTGTATTGATACGGCTTGCCCCAGGGATCGTTGGGCACCGCCTTTTTCAGATAAGGACCATCCCAGTGCGGCTCGTCCGCCGGCTTGGCATTCAGCGCGGCCAGTCCCTGCTCGGTGTTGGGATAGCGGCCGGTGTCGATCCGATACTGGTCGAGCGCTTTTTCCAGGGCGACGATCTGCGCCTTGGCGGTTTTCACTTCGGATTTGCCGATCTGGGCGAAATACTTCGGCGCCACATAGCCGGCCAGCAAACCCAGGATCACCAGCACCACCAGGAGCTCAAGGAGGGTGAAGCCGCGGTTGCGGCTGGGGCCGGGTGTCGCGATGAATGGAAACACAATCTGACCTCTGTGTGATGGCTTACCGAATGACAAGCAATTTTTTAGGGACGAATGCTGCTTATTCCAGGTAATTGGCAAAGGACTACCTGTCACGGAACTGAATTGAAACAGACGCATGTTACATATTGATTGAAACCGGATTCTGGCGCCCCAGCTGCTTGCGTAGCCAGATGGCTGCCATGGATGCTTCCGCCATCGCTCGATGGCTTGCCCTGAACGGATCGGAGTAGCGTGACGGGAAAAGTATTCCCGGGCGGGATTTAGAGGCTGGACAAACTGAGCCGGGGTGCCGGGGGCATTGTTAGCTGAACTGGCAGACTGAATAAGCGGAAACGGCGCAGGATCGACGGAAAAACGATAGCTCATGCGGCCCTCCCTGGCTGCATTCATAACACTTATTATGTTGTTTTCCGCAGATCGACCAGCGTATAAGCGCCAGTTCTCATTATGGGAGCGAACTTAGCACGAGGTTTTTTGTGTGGCAAGCTGAACTGGCGTTTTCAGCTTCAGCTAATCGTTTTTATTGGCTTACCCAGGATATCCGTCAGCCGATGCCGTTGGGGTTCCACTTTTCCGTCAGGTGTCCGCCCGCGTCATGGGTGAAGGCGAGATAGTCGAAGTTGGGTCCCCAGATGCCGATCAAATTGCCGACCGGATCGTAGAGATAGTCGGTGCGGGCGCCGTTCTGATCCTGCATCGTGTTCAGCATCCCGCCCGGGCTCCAGGCGAAACTGCGGGCCTTGGCCGAGGTGCCGGGGCGGGTGTCGGTCAGACGGGTCACGCGATGCGCGGCGTCGAAGGCGGTTTCCTGCCCGGCGATGAGGTTGCCGCTGCCGTTCCTGACCTCGATGCGGGTGGGCTGGCCCAGCGCATTGCGGGTGAAGGTTTCGGTGCGGTAGACGTTGCCGTTGGCGTCGCGCACCGTGCGGCTCTGCAGCTGGTGGCCGGTGGCCCAGGTCATCTGCGTCTTCTGGTTCCTGGCGTCGGTCGCTTCCAGCACATTGCCGAAGCGGTCGTAGCTCCAGGTCCAGACGTGACCCAAGGGGTCGGTCTCCTTCACCTTCCAGCCGAAGTCGTTGTAGACGATGGCGGTCTGCTGCTTCAGATCGGGATCGGTGCCGCTCATGTCGCAGGGTGCTGCCGGATTGAGGGTGCTGCCGGCCCACAGTTCGACCGGACGGCCCAAAGTGTCGTACTTGTTGCAGGTGACCGGAGCACGGCCGCCTATTTTCTGTGCAGAACGGAGTGACATGCATCAACCCATTTCTTGATTTCACGTTGATCAAACAGGCCGCCATTCAAAATAATCTCTTTATCACTAGACTTATTCTGAACGGTGATGACGATGCGTTGATAGGGTTTGTAGCTGAAAGCAACAAAGCTGAATGCGCACTCCACTTTGACGACATCCGTCAAATCGATATGCACTCTGCGCAAGAGCGATCGGTAAGTTATCGCATCTTGGGTTAGCGACAAGGTGGTGGTTTTAACCAAAAGAATGGCGGTTATCAACAGGATCGCTATTGTGGTGGTTGCAACCCATGAGCCAGAATTCAAAGGTATACCCATAGCTATTGGAAGCAATACAGTAGCTAATGACACAGCAGGTATACCCACTAAAAACCAAGATGCCTGCCTAGAGGTTCGCAGCATGTGCTTCGGAGTAGAAATCATGTTTACTCTAAGCCACCAAGGGGATAGCCCTTGGCATGGTCGCCTGTCAGTATTTTCACGATCATATTGGTTACTTCGATCTCAGCATGCTGTAACCGCCACTCGAGTAATTTCCACTGCCGAGGGTCGGGCTCGGCGGAGCACTCAATTGGGCAAAGCTCGACATGTTCTGACTACCGCTGTTGGAGCCCGAGTAAGCATTGCCACTACCATTTGCAGGTGAAGATCTGACTTGATTGGCCCCGTTCTGCAGTGCATCGCTGAGTAGCCCTTCCGGTACGGTATTTTCCCGAACCATGACGGAAGGAACCATCTTCGTCGCCGTTTTGGGAGCCACTCGTGAAATCGTGCCGTTCGCGTATTTGGTCATCAGGCCTTGCGCTGTTGACGCGTATTTCGGCTTGATCACACCTGCAAAAGGTTTCAGCACGCCAGCGGCTACACCACCTGCCACGGTTGCTGTGACTGCACTCCTTACACTGTAGCCACCTTTTTGTGCACCGGTGGCCATATCAACGTTTTGCTGAATAAAGTTTCCTACAAGTGCACCAGCACTGCCATAGGCGACAGTTGTCGCTACCCCGCCGCCATAAAGCAGCGCCACACCACCCGCGGCACCTGATGCGGCAGCTCCCAGATAAGTTCCAGCAGAGCTGAGTTTGCCTGCTCGATAATCCTGAATACCCTGCATGGCCACATTAACTAAAGCTCCACCAGCCGCAAATGCACAAGGTACACAAATTTCACCACTTGGGTCGGTATTGTTGACCGGATCGTTATTTACATACGCATACCGATTGACGCCGTTAGGCATCCCCGCCGGATCGCGTGAGATGAACCTCCCCAGCGTCGGATCGTAATACCTTGCCCGGTAGTAGATCATCCCCGTCGCATCCGGCTCTCTGCCGGTGTAGCCGTAGGTTTGTATCGTCCCGCTCGACTGGACCCTGTTCCCCCAGGCATCGAACAGCTGCGCCGCCACGATATTCCCTGATTGATCCGAGGTCGCCACCACACTGTTGATCCCGTCCTGGTGGTAATAGACCGCCCTCGCACTCGGGTCGTTCGTCTGCCCGGTGAGCCGCATCAGCGGATCGTCCGTGTTGGGCCCGTGCACATAGCGCGCCGTCTCGCTCCAGGTCGCACTGTACTCCGCATCGATGTCGTCGCCGTTATAGCGGTAGTAGGTGGTAATGCCATTGCTCGTCTTCGCGATCCGACGACCGGCCTGGTCGTACTGGTAGCTCTCGCTGACGCCGGGCTTGTAGAAAGCAATGAGCTGATCATCGGGATTCCACGTGAAGCTGGAGACGGTGCTGCCGCTGCAGGTCGTCGTGGTCCGGCTCACACCTGTGCCTTCACACTTCTGGGTCAGATTGCCGTTGGCGTCATAGACGAAGGCATGGGTGAGGGCACCCGTCGGGCTGCCGCTGCGTAGCTCGACCAGCTGGTTGGCCGCATCGAAGACGGCGTATTGATCGACGCCGTTGACGGTTTTCTTGGTCCAGTTGTCCAGCGCGTCGTAGGCGTAAGCGTCGTTCTGTGCGGGCAGGGTGAGGCTACCCGCCTTGTCCACCGCCGTCTGCCTTCTTCCCAGCGCATCGTAGACGACCTGCCAGCCGCCGTCGATGCCGCAGGTCTCGCGGCCCTGGTCTTGTTTCGGTGTGCCGACTTATGTTGCATTGAAAATATCGTGCAAAGGGTTATTAGGCCTATTCAACCGAACCCGTTCATTGCCCTTTACATAGTAGAGTTCGAGATCACCTTTATCAGGACTTTCTTCAATAACAGCCGCGCCATCAAGCACTGCCAAGAAACTAAATGTAGTTAGATCAGCCGTGTATTTAATTACTCGCCCCACCATTGCCTTATCCTGCTCGGTGAGCCCATTAAACCAATTAGACATTTCCACTAAATTTTGGTGGGGCCTTCGGCCCGCCGGTTTAGCTAGGGTTCTCAATCCACCAGTAACCGTAGCATCTCTGACCGAAAGTTTAATTCCATCTACAAATTCTTCGCTGTTCATAAATTTAAGGCTTCCTAAAAGACTCTGGGTACATTGATTTGTTTAAGTTAATCAACTCTCTAAGTGAGCTGTTTGGCGCATCAGTGTACCTTCTCAAGTCGAGAATATCTTTGGCAAGCTGGCTTCGTGCCGTACCCGTAACGGCTCCTCTGACAGTTGGGATCGCCTGATGTATTTCAGTCGGCAATACAATTGCCGGAGCCGAGTTGTATTGATATCCAGGAATAATCTGGCTCATCGGGTTTCCTTGTCCAACATGATGGATCTGTAATCCGTCGTTAGGCAATGAATTCGTTCTCAGTTTATTTGCCAGCCCTACTTCATAGGCTTTAACTCCAGCAGCGATGCCTCCACTTCCAGCCGATTTAATAGCTCCAACGGCTAGCCCACCCACTGCCGCAGCGCCCTTGAAAATCCCCGAACCAAGCAAATCATCCGGTGAGAACATCGGGGCTTGCAGCGCATTAGCCTGTACGTCAAATGGGTTAGGGACATTTGACGACATTGGAATACATGAACTGCATCGTTGCTGTTGGGGGCTAAAGCTTCCCATTCCACCACGCACATCGGTCAAGCTCTGCCGTCCGCTGCTCAACGAGCCTGCATCAGCGGTCATGTTGAAGTAGTTGGCTGGCAGACCGCCTTCACTCCTTAATTTCAGCCCCATCGGATCCGTGAAGTTAACCGGATTGTTGTTGACGTAGGCATACCGATTGACCCCATCCGGCATCCCCGCCGGGTCTCTTGAAATGAAGCGTCCAATTGCAGGATCGTAATACCTTGCCCGGTAATAGATCATCCC
>NZ_KB891330.1 GCF_000373385.1 Thiobacillus thioparus DSM 505
CATGTTCTTGACGTAGTCGGCGTGACCCGGGCAGTCAACGTGGGCGTAGTGACGCTTGGCGGTCTCGTACTCGACGTGGGCGGTGTTGATGGTGATGCCGCGCGCCTTCTCTTCGGGCGAGGAATCAATCTCATCATACTTCTTGGCAGCCCCGCCAAATTTCTTCGACAGAATGGTGGTGATCGCCGCGGTCAAGGTGGTCTTGCCGTGGTCAACGTGTCCAATGGTGCCAACGTTTACGTGCGGTTTCGTCCGCTCGAATTTTTCCTTAGCCATTTCCAAGTACCCCTCAAATTTGCACAAGAACGATGCGGCTCATCACAACCAACATCCCGACTACCGCTTTAATCAAATACAGGCACGCCGCCTCAAACGGCGACCACCCAAAACCTGGTGCCCATGGGCAGGATTGAACTGCCGACCTCTCCCTTACCAAGGGAGTGCTCTGCCACTGAGCTACATGGGCTTCGGACTTACTACCAAATAAGCCCACACAAAAACTGGAGCGGGTGAAGGGAATCGAACCCTCGTCTTAAGCTTGGAAGGCTTCAGCTCTACCATTGAGCTACACCCGCATGGGGTGGGCCGTGGTTGTAAAGCCGCTAAAGCGTCAACAACCACGCTCCTCCCGCTTCGCCCTGCTCCTACTTCAAAACTGGTGGTGGGGGAAGGATTCGAACCTTCGAAGGCAGAGCCGTCAGATTTACAGTCTGATCCCTTTGACCGCTCGGGAACCCCACCCAAACGAAGCGCGAGATTATAGGGGGGTTCCCGAGGCGCTGTCAAACACCTTCACTGCAAAAACCTGTCCAGATCACACATTGAACAGGAAATTCATGACATCGCCATCCTTGACGACATATTCCTTGCCTTCCGCACGCATCTTGCCCGCTTCCTTCGCCCCTTGCTCGCCCTTGCAGGCAATGAAATCGTCGAACGCAATGGTCTGTGCCCGAATGAAGCCCCGCTCGAAATCAGTATGGATCACGCCGGCCGCCTGCGGGGCGGTGTCGCCCTTGTGGATGGTCCAAGCGCGCACTTCCTTGACTCCGGCCGTGAAATAGGTCTGCAGGCCAAGCAGATCGTAGGCCGCGCGAACCAGGCGATTGAGGCCTGGCTCGTCCCAGCCGAGTTCCTTCAGATATTCCATGCGATCTTCCGGCGACAACTCCTGCAGTTCAGCCTCGAGCGCCGCGCACACCGGAACGACCGGGGCCCCCTCCTTTTCGGCAAAGGCCTTCAGCGCGTCCAGCATCGGATTGTCGTGGAAGCCGTCCTCGCTCACATTGGCTACATATAAAGTAGGCTTGACCGTCATCAGGCACAGGGGCTTGATCGCTGCCAGCCCCTCCGCATCCAGCCCGGCGGCACGCGCGGGGCGGCCCTCATTCAACGTGGCCACCACGGGTTTGAGCGCGGCAACCATTTTCTGCGCCTCCTTGTCGCCAGCACGCGCCGGCTTCTCGTAGCGCGCCAACGCCTTCTCGGCGCTCGCCAGGTCGGCGAGCGCCAGCTCGGTGGCAATGGTTTCCACATCCGACAACGGATCGACCTTGCCTGCGACATGGATCACGTTTTCATTGTGAAAACAGCGCACCACGTGACAGATCGCGTCCGTTTCGCGGATGTTGGCGAGAAACTGGTTGCCCAGACCCTCGCCTTTGGAGGCCCCTGCCACCAGGCCGGCGATGTCGACGAACTCGACGATCGCCGGCACCACACGCTGCGGCTTGATGATCTCGGCCAGCTGCGCGATGCGCGGGTCCGGCACCTCGACCACACCGGTGTTCGGCTCGATGGTGCAGAAAGGATAGTTCTCCGCCGCGATGCCCGCCTGGGTCAGCGCATTGAACAGGGTGGATTTTCCGACGTTGGGCAAGCCAACGATGCCGCATTTGAGACTCATGGGTTTTCCAGTTTAGGTTTGACTGAGGCGGTTTTTACGGACGGATTGGTATTGGCGCGCTGGGTGGCCGCATTCCACTCGCCTTGTTCGATCAACGGCACCAGATCGAGTGCACGATCGATGGCCGCGTCGATCTCTGCCTGCTCCTCGCGCCGCGGCGGCTTGAGGACATAGTTCACGACTTCGTTGCGATCGCCCGGGTGGCCGATCCCGATACGCAGCCGCCAGTAGTCCTGCGTGCCCAGATGCGAGGTGATGTCCTTGAGGCCGTTGTGCCCGCCCATGCCGCCGCCGAACTTGAGGCGCAACTGGCCGGGCGGAATGTCGAGTTCGTCATGCACCACCAGGATCTCGCCCGGCGCAATGCGATGAAAACGCGCCAGCGCGCCGACCGCCTGGCCGGAACGGTTCATGAAGGTCTGCGGCAACAGCATCCAGATGTTTCCCGCACTGCGCCCGACAATGCCGTGAAAGCGCGATTCATGCGCCAGCGGAATGTTCCACGCCTGCGCGAGACGCGCGCAAAACCAAAACCCGGCATTGTGCCGGGTTTCTTCGTAGTCACGCCCCGGGTTACCGAGGCCGACAATCAGGCGGGGGGCCATCATGACGACTCACAACGCAACCACAGCCGGGTTGCGTCAAGACTCAAGCTGCGGGTGCAGCAGGCGTCTCAGGCGCGGGTTCGTCAGACTTCATACCCTTGGGCAGTGTGACCGTCGCCACTGCGGGATTCTCGTGCTGTACATGCGCAACAAGCTCCACGCCCTCGGGCAATACGAGGTCATTCGCATGAATGGAATGACCGATCTCCAGCGCCCCCATGTCCACAGCAATGAACTCGGGCAGATTACCCGGCAGGCAGGTCACGTCAATTTCGGTCACCACATGGCTGACCTTGCCACCACCGGTTTTAACGCCAGGGGCGCTATCCGCATTCAGGAAGTGCAGCGGGACCTTGACGTGTATTTTGTGCGTCTTGTCGACACGCTGGAAGTCGACGTGCAGCACCTGCTGCCGGTAGGGGTGCCATTGCGTATCGCGCAGCAGCACCGACTCCTTGGCGCCGTCGACATTCAGCGTCAGCACGGAAGCGTGAAAAGCCTCCTTGCGCAGCGCATGGTAAAGCGCGTTGTGATCCAGCTCGATCTGTACCGGAGCGGTCGTGCCGCCGTAGACGATGCCGGGAACCTTGCCAGCGTGACGCAGACGGCGGCTCGCACCCGTACCTTGCAATTCACGCTTGGCGGCGATGACTTCGATTTCCATAGTATTTCTCCAATTTACCTATAAAAGCCCCCGCGACCAGGGGCATTCCCAGCCCGCTATTCGATGAAGAGCGAACTGACAGAATCTTCGTTGCTGATGCGGCGGATGGTTTCTGCCAGCAATTCAGCCACCGACAGCTGCCGGATTTTCTTGCATGCGCGCGCATCGTCGCGCAACGGGATGGTATCGGTCACCACCAGTTCGTCGATCGCGGAATTCGTCACGCGTTCGGCGGCGCTGCCAGAAAGCACGGCATGCGTGCAATACGCCATCACCTTCTTGGCGCCATGCTCCTTCAGCGCATTGGCCGCTTCGCACAGCGTATTGGCCGTATCGACCATGTCATCCATGATGATGCAGGTCCGATCCTTGACGTCGCCGATGATGTGCATCACCTTCGCCACATTCGGCTTGGGGCGACGCTTGTCGATGATCGCCAGGTCGCATTCCAGCCGCTTGGCGATCGCCCGTGCCCGCACCACCCCGCCCACGTCGGGCGACACCACCATCAGGTTCGGGTGGTTGCGCTTCCAGATATCGCCCAGCAGGATCGGACTGGAATAGATGTTGTCGACCGGAATGTCGAAAAACCCCTGGATCTGGTCCGAATGCAGATCCATCGTCAGCAAGCGGTCGATTCCCACGCCCTGCAGCATGTTGGCCACCACCTTGGCGGTGATCGCCACCCGGGCCGAACGGGTGCGCCGGTCCTGGCGCGCGTAGCCGTAATACGGGATCGCCGCGGTGATGCGGGCAGCCGAGGCGCGTTTCAGCGCATCGACCATCACCATCACTTCCATCAGGGTGTCGTTGGTCGGCTGGCAGGTCGACTGCAGTACGAACACGTCCTTGCCGCGCACGTTCTCCAGTATCTCGACCATCACCTCGCCATCGGAAAACCGCGACACCGTGGCACGGCCGAGATGAATGTTCAGATGGCGTACCACGTCGCTGGCTAGACGCGGGTTGGCATTTCCGCTGAACACCATCAGGTTGTCTATGGACACACGAGTCTCCGGCGATTTGGCTGGTCCGACACAACAACAAAAACAGCCGCCACCGGCGGCTGTTCGCTTAACTGGCTGGGGAGGTAGGGATCGAACCTACGAATGTCGGAATCAAAATCCGATGCCTTACCACTTGGCGACTCCCCAATAAAATCGGGTGCTGCTCAGTCGCAGTACTCGTACAGCGGATGCCGATCGAGCCCCTGCGCCACAAAACCCTGCATCGTTTCGGGCAGTTGGCGCAACACGCCGCGCGCCGCTTCTTCCGTCCCGAACGATGCAAATACGCAGGCCCCCGAACCGGTCATCCGCGCCTCGCCGAAATTCGCCAGCCATTCGAGATGACGCGCGACTTCGGGGTATCGACTGACCACCACGGACTGCAGGTCGTTACGACCCATGCCTGCGGAAAAGGGCGCTATTTTGAGGGGTGGCGTGTTGCGTGTCAATTCCGGTACGGCAAAAATTGCTGCGGTCGGCACCTGCACCGGCGGCATCAGTACCACATACCAGGCCGGGGGGGCGCTCACCGCATGCAGGATTTCGCCCACGCCTTCGGCAAATGCGGTCTGCCCGAACACGAACACGGGCACGTCGGCCCCCAGCCGTAGTGCCAGTTCCTGGAGCGTTTTGCGCGACAAATCAACCTGCCACAGGCGATTGAGCGCCAGCAGGACCGTAGCGGCGTCCGAACTGCCGCCGCCCAGGCCGCCGCCCAGCGGCAGATTTTTATCCAGCCGGATACTCACGCCCGCTCCGGCAGGTGCATAGGCCTGTAATAGCCGCGCCGCACGAACAGTCAGGTCATCGTCCTCGGACACGCCGGGAAGGTCGCCTTCACGCACGATCCGGTCATCGTCGCGCAATTCGAGATGCACGGTGTCGCTGCGGTTGATCAGCCGAAACACGCTCTGCAGGAGGTGGTAGCCGTCGGCACGCCGGCCGATGACATGCAGGAACAGGTTAAGTTTGGCCGGGGCAGGATAGGCGTGGCTGCTCATTCGTTTTGCCAACTGTCGGCCACCAGCCGGATTTCCAAGCCTTCGCGCGCCACCACCAGCTTGCGCGGGCGCGCAGACGCATCGGCAGCATACTGCAGGTAATCGATCGTCCAGCCATCCTGCCTGAGTTGCGCAAGACGGCCCGAGGCGTCACGCGTGGCCTCGAAAGCACTGCCCGGGGCCGGGCGCGCCTGCACCCACCAGGTGAGCCCCGTGACCGGCAGTACATAACCGAGCGCCTCGCGCGTCAGGGTATCGGCATCGCGGGCGTGACGCGTGGGCTGATTGGGGACTTCGAGCGTCACGCCATCGGCGTCGCGCACGATGCGCGCCACCCCCTGCCCCAAGGGCGACGTCATCAGCAACTCGTCCCGGTCTGCCCGATGCTGCCAGCGTATCTGGCCCGACAGATTCTGCTCGCCGCCCTGCACGCCGATGCGGCCCTGCAGGGTCCAGTTGGCGAAGGACTGGGCAGGCACCTCGACGACAGGAGGAACGGAGGAAACCGATGCGCAACCGCCCAGTAGCAGCGCCAGCAGCGCTGTCGCAGATGCGGCGCGCATCAAGGCTTGAGACGGCGCAGCGTTTCCAGCAGCACCTCGTTCTGCGGGTGACTCTGCAGGCTGCTTTGCCAGAGCTTGCCCGCTTCGTCGCGCTGGCCGCTCGCCCACAGGACTTCGCCCAGATGGGCGGCGATTTCGGGGTCGGGGCGGGCCTTGAAGGCACGTTCGAGATATTCCTGCGCGCGCGACAGATTGCCCGAACGGTATTGCGCCCAGCCCACGCTATCGAGAATGAAAGGATCGTCCGGCGACAAGGTCAATGCCTTGTCGAGAAGAGTGAGGGCTTCGGAAAGGCGCTTGGTGCGATCGGCCAGCGTGTAGCCCAGCGCGTTGTAGGCTTGTGCATCCATGGGACGCAACACGATCACGCGGCGTAAATCCGCCTCCAGCACATCGAGCTTGTCGAGTTTCTCGGCCGCCATGGCATGGTCATACAGCAGATCCGCCGAATCGGGGTAACGCTTGAGCCCCTCCGACAGCACGTCATAGATCGCCGCGTACTGCTTGCTGCCGCGCAGCACTTCGGCCTGGGCCTGAATCAGCCGCACATTCTGCGCATCGTTCTCGCCCCGGGTCGCTTTCAGCAAGGCGCTCGCCTCATCCGGCCGACCGGCTCCTACCAGCAGCGCGGCCTGACGCGCACGCGCCGGCACCAGATAATTGCCGGTCTTGACCCCGGCGTAATACGCGCCGGCCGCTTCCGGTTGTTTCATCTGTTCGGCCGCCTGTCCCAGGTAGTAGTACACGGCATCCGGATCGCGCGGGTTGTATTCCAGGGTTTTCGCCAGAAAATCGTGGGCCGTCTTGGCATCGCCCATTTGCAGGGACAACAGGCCCGCCGCGAAACTCGCTTCGGCATTGCGCGGAAAATCCCGGGTCAGCCGGGTGAATTCGGCGCGGGCCTCGTCGAAATGGTTGGCGCTGACGAGAACGCGCGCGTAGGCCAGCCGAACCTCGCGGGCATCGGCATGCGCAGCCAGAAACGTCCGCATGAACGCGAGCGCGTCGGCATGCGATGTCTGGTCGAGTATCTGGGCCCGCAGCAAAGCGGCAGGCTCCCAGCCGGGACGCAGGTCATCGGCCTTCTGCAAGGCGGCGACCGCCGCCTCGTTGCGTCCGACGCTGGCCGCGGCCTGGGCCACGGCAAAGCGCGCTTCCGGCAAGGCCGGATAGCCCGCAGCCAGCCGTTCGACCAGATCCAGCCCAGCCGGCGAACCACGCGTTTTCCCTATCACGGAGGTCAGATGCAGAAAGCCATTCGCAGGATCTTTCTTCAGCAGAACGCGCAGGATGGGCTCGGCCTCGGCGAATTTGCCCTCGTTCAGCAGCAGTACCGCCATCGTCTGCTGGGCAGACTCCGAGTCCGGTTCGGCCGTCATCCACAGCTGCGTGGCCTCCAGCGCGCCGGTCGGGTTACGGGCGAACATCGAAACCTCGGCGGCACGGCGAGCAATACGGGGATCGTGCGTCTCCCGCGCGAGATCGAGGTAGGTCGACTGGGCGATGCCGATCTGGCCGCGCTGCCCGGCCACTTCCGCCACCAGGAACTTGAACAGGATATCCGGCGTAAGCGGCTGCTTGGGCAATGCGGCTTGCGCCTTGGCCGCTGCCTCTGTTGCCGGGTCGACGGCAGGCTCGGCCACCGCCTCGGCAGACAACCGAGCCTGGGATTCCAGCGTGTCAGGCGGCGGTTTGACGCCAAGCTGGCTGCACGCGGCCACGAGCGCCAGCATTGCGTAGAGAGGGAAAGTCTTGAGGAATGCCATGTTGTACCTTGTTGATCGGTTGCTTGTCACGATTCTAAGCGTTCGAGGCCTGCCTGTATGCAAGGTTCAACCTTGCCCTCTATTGCGACCGTAGCGCGTCGATGGGATCGAGCCCTGCGGCGCGCCTGGCCGGGTAAAAGCCGAAAAACACGCCGATCAGGAAAGATACGCCGACTGCCATCAGCACCGAGGCCGGCGTGACCGCTACCGGCAACCCGGCCAGCCGCTCGACCAGCCAGGCGCCGCCGATGCCGAACAGCAATCCGATTCCGCAACCGATCAGTGACAGGGTCAGCGCCTCGATCAGAAACTGCCACAATACATCGCGGCGGCGTGCGCCGATCGCCATGCGGATGCCGATCTCGCGGGTACGTTCGGTCACCGACACCAGCATGATGTTCATGATCCCGATGCCGCCCACCACCAGCGAGATGGCGGCGATCGCGCCAAGTAGCAGGCTCATGATGCGGGTGGTCGAGGCGGCGGTCTCGGCGAGGGCCGTCAGGTTGCGCACGGTAAAGTCGTCATCCTGGCCCAATCCGATCCGATGCCGGCTGCGCAACAGGTCGTTGATGGACGCTTCGGCGGCATCCATGCGTTTTTCCGACACGGCTTGCACCATGATGAAGCGGGCGCGGTTGCGCAGGGTGTTGCTGAATATCTTTTGCTGCGCGCTGCTGATCGGCACCAGCACGGTGTCGTCCTGGTCGCGCCCGTCGAGGCTCTGGCCCTTGGACGCCAGCACGCCGATCACCTCGAACGGCGCCTGCTTGATGCGGATGATCTTGCCGACGGGATCCTCGTCGCCGAACAGTTCGCGCGCCACCACGCCACCGATGACCGCCACCCGCGCGCCCCGGCGCACGTCGGCGTCGCTGAAGAAACTGCCCGACGCCATCGACCAGTTCCGCACCACGGCATAGTCCGGCGTGGTGCCGTAGACCGAGGTATTCCAGTTCACGCCGCCGTAAATCAGCTGGGCGCCACCGGGCGATACCGGCGCCGACGCCATGATGTCGGGCAGGTCGCGGATGGCGTCGGCATCGTCGAAGGTGAGCGAGGGTGCATCGCCGGTCGCCACCCGCGCGCCCCCCGACGAGACGGCGCCCGACATGATGATGAAGAGATTGCTGCCCATCGACTCGATCGAGCTGCGCACCATTGCCTGTGCACCCTGGCCGATCGCCAGCATGAGAATGACGGCCGCCACGCCGATGACCATGCCGAGCATAGTGAGGAAGCTGCGCATGCGGTGCGTGGTGAGCGCATGCCAGGCGGTCTCGAAGAGGCTGGTGAAAATCATGCAGCGACCTCAGCCTGTGCCACGTCCTCGATCACCCGGCCATCCTGGAAACGGATGCATCGACGCGCATAGGCGGCGATGTCGGCCTCGTGTGTCACCAGAACCAATGTGATGCCTTCTTCGCGGTTGAGCTGGCTGAAAAGATCCATCACCTGGCGGCTGGTTTCGCTGTCGAGATTGCCAGTCGGCTCGTCGGCAAAAATGATGCGCGGACGCGTAGCCAGCGCGCGGGCGATCGCCACCCGCTGCTGTTGGCCGCCTGACAGTTGCAACGGAGTATGGTGCGAACGCTCGCCCAGTCCCACCCGCTCGAGCATGGCCTGTGCCTGCCGGCGGCGCGCCTCGCGCCCTATGCCGGCATACATCAGCGGCAGCGCGACGTTGTCGAGCGCGGTCAGCTTGGGCAACAGGTTGAACCCCTGAAACACGAAGCCGATTTCACGGTTGCGCAAGGCGGCCAACTGATCCGAAGACAAACGGCCGACATCCTGCCCGTCGAGGTGGTAGCTGCCGCGGGTGGGCCGGTCGAGGCAGCCGAGCAGATTCATGAAAGTGCTCTTGCCCGAGCCCGACGCGCCCATGATGGCGACGAACTCGCCCTCGGCGATGCGCAGGCTCACGCCGCGCAGCGCCTGGAATACGCCGGCACCGGTCGGGTAGTCCTTTTCGAGATTCTCCACCTCGATCAGGGGCGCCCCGGGTGTCGTCATCAGAACAGGCGTCCGCGCGACGTACTGGCATTGTCTTTCTTGGCTGCCAGATCGGCCACGATCACCACATCCCCCTGCTTCAGCTTGCCGGCGACGATTTGCGTAAAGGCCTTGTCGCTGATGCCAGTCTTCACCGTCACCCGCTCCGGCTTGCCGTCGACCAACCGATACACCGCCGCGCCGCGCGGCTTGCCGGCGCCCTCGACGACGTTGCCCGCCTGAGGGCGGAAACGCAGCGCCGTCGTCGGCACCCGCAGCACGTCCGGCCGCGTCTCGACCAGCACGCGCAGGTTGGCCGTCATCCCTGGCATCAGCGCCAGATCAGGATTGGCGACATTTACCACCACGTTGTAGGTCACGACGTTCTGCGCGGTCGTGGCATTCAATCGGACCTGCCGCACCGCACCGGTGTATTCGGTATCGGGAAACGCGTCGACGCGGAACTTGACCGGTTGCCCCACCTTGATCTGCCCGATATCGGCTTCCGACACGGTTGAGTCGATCTGCATCTGCGTCAGATCCTTGCCGATCTGGAATAGCGTCGGTGTCTGGAAGCTCGCCGCGACGGTCTGGCCGACGTCGACCTGGCGGTTGATCACGGTGCCGTCGACCGGCGAACGGATGATCGAAAAGCCGAGATTGGTCTGGTCGCGCGTCACCTGCGCGCGCGCCAGCCGCACCTGCGCCGCGGCCTGGGCGCGGGCCGCCAGCGTCTGGTCGAGCTCCTGCTGCGACACGTATTCCTGCTTGAACAGCGTCTGCATGCGCGCTGCGTTGGCCTCGGCCAGATCGAGTTGTGCCTGGGCGTTGGCGAGATTGGCCGTGCTTTGCGCGAGCGCCGCCTTGAACAGCGCCGGGTCGAGCTCGGCCAGCACCTGCCCTGCTTTCACCTGCTGATTGAAGTCGGCATCGATGCGCCGCACCGTTCCCGAGACCTGGGTGCCCACGTTGACCAGTGTGACCGGGTTGAGCGTGCCATTGGCCGACACTTCGGCCGCAATGTCGCCGCGATCCACAGTCACCGTCCGGTATTGCGGTTCGGCAGGCTTACTCTTGCCGTTCCACCACCACGCGGCCGCTGCAATCACCATGACCAGCAGTACAAGCATCCCTGTTTTTTTCATCGCTTTCCTTCCTGCTGCGCCGGTTCCAACCAGTCCCAACTCAAATCCCCAATGGCCTGCGCCAGCTGCGCCCGTGCCACCCGCAAGCCCAGCCGCGTCTGCAACTGGGTCTGGCGCGCCTGGGCCAGATTGGCCTGCGCGCTCAATACATCGAGCAGGATGCCAAGCCCTGCCTGGTACCGTCCCAGCGCGAGTTTCTCGGCCGCGGCCGCGCTTTCCACCAGATCGGCGCTGCGGCTGTCCGCTTCGGTCTCGCTCTTCACGCTGTAATAGGCGCGCCACACGTCCAGCGCCACCTGGTTGGCCACCCGGTCGCGTTCCGCTGCGGCCAGGCCGGCCTGGGTTTGCGCCGCGGCGACCTGATAGGTGTTGCGATAGCCGGTGAAGAGCGGAATGGTCAGATTGATCCCCACGCTGGAGCTGGTCGCCGCCAGGGAACCGTTGTCCAGCCGTTGCGCGCCATAGAAAGCCGAGAAGCTGGGCTTGCCGGCTGCCTCGGCGCTACGCACACCAGCCTGCTGGGCAAGCACCGTGGCCTCCGCCGCACGCAGATCCGGCCGACGGCTGCGTGCGGCTTCGATCAAACCATCCACTGCCGCGCTCAGGTCCGGCGTCTGGCTGAACGCCGCCTCGCTGTCGATGACGCTGAAGCCGGTTTGCCGGGTATCGCCCATCAGCGCAGCCAGCTCGCCCTGCATCCGCGCGGCCTCGCCCTCGGCACGGATCCGCTCGATCTGGCGCTGGGTATACACAGTTTTCGCCTGCAGCCGATCCAATGGAATGGCCGTCCCCACAGCCACCCGTGCGGTGGCGGCCTTGAATGCGGCAAGCGCCGAAGCCTCGGCCTCGCGCGCGACGCTGGCCGCACCCTGTGCGGTCAGCAGATTGAAATAGGCGGTGACCGTCTGCAGATAGAGCTGGCGCACACTGTCGTCCTGGCTGGCACGTGCCGCCGCCAGCAATGCCTCGGCGGCATCGCGCTGGGCCGCACGGCCCCCGAAGTCGTACAGCAGGTATTGTGCGTCCAGCCCCAGTTGCCAGGCGTTGCGATCGTTCGGCGGCATGCGGTCCCCGGTGCGGGACACACTGCCGCTGACCGACAGGCTGGGCAGATAGGCGCTGTATGCCTGCCCCAGTTCGGCGGCGCGCAGCCGCGCCGTGAGCCAGGCGGTGCGGGTGGCCGGATTGGCGCACAGGGCGCGCTCGACCGCGCGTGCCAGCGTAATCGGGCCGGTCGGAACAGCCGTATCGCATACCGCTGCCGGGCGCAGTTCGGCCATCGGCGACGGCGGCACCCGGTCGAGTACCCCGAAGGGATCCGCAGCCGAAGCCGCGCTGCTGACCAACATCACCAGCAGCAGAGAAAATCGTGCATTCAAAGTAAGGGGGTTCTGGGGTAAAAGCGCGTTATATAGAATGCCAGTGTATCGGTTCAGTTCCCATTTGCGGGGACAAACTATCGCAGGGCATCAGCGCTTCCCCGAAACGTCTCTGTCCCTTTACCGTCGACCCCTTCCGCCCACGCCATGCCCGAATTACCCGAAGTCGAAACCACCCGCTTGGGATTGCTGCCCCGCCTGCAGCATCGCACGCTCACGCGCATCGTGGTGCGCAATCCGCGCCTGCGCTGGCCGGTGCCAGCCGATCTGGAAACGCGGCTGGGCGGGCTGACACTCAAGGGGCTCGACCGGCGCGGGAAATACCTGCTGTTCGATTTTGGTGCCGCCACCCAGATCGTCCACCTGGGCATGTCGGGCAGCCTGCGCCTGGCCGGGCCTGACGAGCCTGCCGCCCTGCACGATCACGTCGACTGGCTGTTCGACGACGGCAGCACGCTGCGATTGCGTGACCCGCGCCGCTTCGGTGCCGTGCTATGGACCGACGACGTGACGCGGCACCCGTTGCTCGTCCATCTGGGACCGGAACCGCTGACGCCGGCGTTCGACGCCGCCTACATGCACGCGCAGTGCCAACGCCGCAACGCCGCGATCAAGCAGGTCATCATGGATGCACAGGTAGTAGTGGGTGTCGGTAATATCTACGCCTCCGAGTCGCTGTTCCATGCCGGCATCCGCCCGGCGACCGCTGCGCGTCGTCTCAGCCGCCCGGCCTGCGCCCGGTTGGTCACCGCAATCAAACAGGTGCTGACAGCCGCCATTGCCGCGGGCGGCAGTTCGCTGCGCGATTACGTCGCGAGCGACGGCGAGCTGGGTTATTTTCAGTTGCAAACACGCGTGTACGACCGCGAAGGCCTGCCGTGCAAGACGTGCAGCAACCCGATCCGCCGCATCGTGCAAGGTCAGCGCGCAAGCTTCTACTGCTCCACCTGCCAGCGTTGATCTGGCAGGCACAGAATCAAGTTTTGTCATTAATATGTCGTTAAATGACAATGCCTTATCTCTGACTGGCCCCATGCAATCCACCACCCTGGTTGACGAATTCGAGCACTACAGCACTTGGCGCGAAGCCGTGTATGTGCGCGTCGAAGCGTTGCGTGACTGGCTCGACGCCCAGGAACTGAGCGACGCCGAATCCGAGATGCGGTTGAATCAGCTGCTCGGCCGCCTGCAGGAAGACAAGCTGAACGTGGCCTTCGTTGCCGAATTCTCGCGCGGCAAGTCCGAACTCATCAACGCGATCTTCTTTTCGGACTACCGGCAGCGCGTGCTGCCGTCGTCTGCAGGGCGCACGACCATGTGCCCCACCGAGCTGTTTTTCGACCCGTTGCATCGCCCTTCGTTGCGTCTGCTGCCGATCGACACCAAGACCCGCGAGGGCAGCATTGTCGACTTCAAACGCGACGCGGATGCCTGGACCGAATTCCCGCTCAACCTCGATTCAGCCGAGGAGATGAGCGCAACGCTGATGCGGCTGGCCGACACGCTCGATGTCGACGCCGCCACTGCCGAAGCGTTCGGCCTGATCAATCCCGACGACGAGGAAACCGCACGCAGCCTGGAGCGCGACGGCAGCATCGCAATTCCGCGCTGGCGCCATGCGCTGATCAATTTTCCTCACCCACTGCTGAAGCAGGGATTGGTCATCCTCGACACGCCGGGCCTGAATGCCATCGGTACCGAGCCCGAACTGACGCTCAACATGCTCCCCAACGCCCATGCGGTGCTGTTCCTGCTAGCCGCCGATACCGGCGTCACCAGGTCGGACATCGAGATCTGGCGTCAGTACATTGCGCCGGTGCAAGGGACCAGCCGCGCGCGGCTGGTGGTGCTGAACAAGATCGACGGCCTGTGGGACGAACTGAAGACGGAAGCGCAAATCGACGCTGAAATCGCCAAACAAGTCGCCAGCAGCGCAGTCTTGCTCGGCCTGCCACCAAGCCAGGTCTATCCTGTATCGGCACAGAAAGCGCTGGTTGCCAAGATTCGCAACGACGGCGCCCTGCTGGAAAAAAGCCGTCTGCCTGGGTTGGAAGCGGCCCTGACGCAGGAGCTCATTCCTTGCAAGCAGGCATTGGTCAGCGAATCGTCACAGGCTGCAGTGGAAGACGTGGTGATCAAGACCACCGAGCTATTGGAAACCCGGCTCGCCACGATCCAGGATCAGGTCGACGAACTGCAGGGTCTGCGCGGCAAGAACCGCGACGTCATCCAGCACATGATGGTCAAGGCCAACGAGGACAAGCAGCAGTTCGAGCGCGGCCTGGAGCAGTTCAATGCCTTGCGCAATGTATTCGCGACGCAGGTCGAGGCGCTGAGGCAGCGGCTGGGCATGGAGGCGCTACGCAACGAGGTCCGTCATACCCGGCAGGCGATGGAAAAAAGCCATTTCAGCGTGGGACTACGCGAGGCGATGAGCCATTTTTTCCGCCAAGTGGACGGCAACCTGGATGCGTCGGCAGAGACTATCAAGGAAATCCGCGCCATGATGACGGCGATGTACCAGAAATTCAGCGACGAACACGGTCTGGCAGCGGTCAACCCGCCCGATCACAGCCTGCACAAATATCGCAAGGAAATGGCACGGCTGGAACGCATCTTCGACGATCGCTTCAACACCGTGTTCAAGATGCTGACGGTAGGCCAGAGCCAGCTGACCGCGCGCTTTTTCGAGACGCTGGCAAGCAAGGTGGTCCAGGTATTCGAACTGGCCAACAGCGAAACCGAATCGTGGCTGAAGGCCCTGATTGCACCCATGGAAACCCAGGTGCGCGAACACAAGCTTCAACTGAAACGTCGCCTGGAAAGCGTCAGCCGCATCCATGCCGCGACCGAGACGCTGGACGAACGCATTGCCGAACTGGAAGCCTCGATCGGAACCGTGAGCGACCAGCTGGACAACCTGGCACGCATCAACCTGCGCATCGCCGATGCCCTGGCAGATGAGCTAAACAAACCCGCTCTGGCCAGAACGGCCTGAGCGATTACTTGCTGGCGGTCAGACGCAGGAATTTCTCCTGCAGTTGTTCCTTGGTTTCCGGGTAATCCGGATTGAGCGGAATGCAATCGACCGGGCACACCTCGACACACTGCGGCGTATCGAAATGACCGACGCATTCGGTGCACTTGTTGGGATCGATGATGTAAATCTCGTCGCCCTGCGAAATGGCGTCGTTGGGGCATTCAGGCAGACAGACGTCGCAATTGATGCATTCGTCCGTGATCATCATTGACATGTCATTCTCCGAGTCATATCAGTTTTTTCTTATTTTCTCACTTAATCGCCGCGCCACCAATGGGTGGACGAAAGGCGTGACGTCGCCGCCCAGTTGCGCGATCTCGCGGATCATGCTGGCCGAGATGAACATGTATTGATCCGATGGTGTGAGAAACAAGGTTTCGATGTCAGGCTTGAGATTGCGGTTCATGCCCGCCAGCTGGAATTCGTATTCAAAGTCGGACGCCGCGCGCAGCCCCCGCAGTACTGCGATCGCGCCCTGTTCGGCGACAAAATCGATCAGGAGACCGGAAAACCCTTCGACCCGCACCTGCGGAACATCGGCCAGCACGTCGCGCGTCATCGCCACCCGCTCCTCCATGGTGAAGAAAGGCCGCTTGTTGCGCGATTCGGCCACCGCGACGATGACGCAGTCGAACAGCCGCACCGCACGCCGAACCAGATCCTCGTGGCCGCGTGTGATGGGGTCGAAGGTACCGGGATAGACGGCAGTCAGCATGGATTCATCATTCCTTGATCAGTAGCGCGAAATGCGAACGCCCCGCGCGTCCGCTGCGGTGGATGATAAACCCCGGAGGCGCCACGACTGCCGTCTCCTGTTCGATATAGGCATGTCCGCCGGGCTTGAGATGGCGCGCCAGATCGGCCAGCACCGTCCCGGCCAGGCCGCTGTCGAACGGCGGATCGACGAAAATCAGGTCGAACGTCTCGCGGTTGTTCGCCAGCCACGCCAGCGCGTCGGCGCGGAGGATCTCGACCTGGTTCACTCCGAGCGCCGCACGGTTCATTTCCAGCGCACCGCCGGCCTTGAGATCGCGTTCGATCATGACGACTCGTCCCGCCCCACGCGAGGCCGCCTCGAAGCCGAGCGCGCCGCTGCCGGCAAACAGGTCCAGACATGTCCATCCCGGCAGATCCTGGCCCAGCCAATTGAACAGCGTCTCGCGCACGCGGTCGGGCGTCGGGCGCAAACCCGCGCCATCGGGGAAATCGAGCAGGCGGCGGCGGTATTGCCCGCCGATGATACGCACCCGGTTGGACGCGCCGTGCGCCCGCTGGGGTGCGGCGCGCTTAGCGAGCACTCTCTCCTCCCACGATGACCGTCACCAGCTTGTCGGGATCGATGTGACGGGCAAACGCCTGTTTCACGGTCACCACATCAACTGCATTGATTTTGTCGACCCAGGTATCCAGATAATCCAGAGGCAGCTTGTAGAAGCCCATCAGCGACAGGTATTCGAGAATCTTCTTGTTGCTGTCGATACGCAAAGGAAAGCCGCCGGTGAGGTTGTCCTTGGCCTGCTTCAGTTCCGCCTCGCTGGGGCCGTCGGCGATGAACTGCCGCAGCGTGGCCTGCGCTACTTTGAGCGCGTCGTCAGTTTGCGCCAACTTGGTCTGCAGGCCGAGCTGGAAGGGGCCGGCCTCCATCATCGGCAGGAAATAGCTATACGCACTGTAGGCATAGCCACGCTTGTCGCGCACTTCGCGCATCAGCCGCGAATCGAAGCCGCCGCCGCCCAGCACATAGTTGCCCACGAATAACGGAAAGAAATCGGGGGCGTTACGCGCTACGCCTACTGCTCCCACCAACACATGACTTTGCGTGGAGGGAAACGCAATCCGCTGCTCATTTGTCCTCGCCGGCTCAGGCTTCGGCAACGCCGAAACGGCTGCCGCACTGGACAGGCCACCCGCCAGACGAGCGGCAATGGCCTCTGCCTCGGCACGGGAGATATCGCCCATCAGCGAAATCACGGCATTGGGTGCACTGTAGTGCGTACGGTAGAACGTCTGCACATCCCCGCGCGTCAGTTTTGCGATCGCTGCCGGGTCGCCTGATTCGTCGTGGGCATAGGGATGGGTGCCATACAACGCACGATAGAACGCCTTGTCGGCCACGGTGCCCGGGTCGGCCTCCGCCTCGCGGATACCGGCAATGAGTCGCTGTTTCTCGCGCTTGATCACGGCCTGCGGGAAATCGGGCTGTTGCAGCACGCGCGCCAGAATGTCGAGCGCTGCGTCCTTCTCGGCCTGGGACGACAAGGTACGCAACGTGACGCCTCCACGATCGCGGTCGAACGTGCCGCCCAGCACGGCTCCTACATCGGCCAGGCGATGGGCGATCGCCGTATCGCTGAGACCGCCGGCTCCCTGGTCGAGGAGAATGTGGGTCAGCTGGGCTAGGCCCGCCTGGTCGCCTGGATCGCGGGCGCTGCCCGCGGGGAAGTCCACCGAGATGTCGAGGATGGGCAATTCATGGCTTTCCACGAAAATCACCTGCGTGCCGTGCGGCGTTTGCCAGTGTTGGATGGCCAACGCTGCCTGCGCCGACAGAGGCAGGCTCAGCAATAGCGCGATACAAAAGGCCTTAATTGTCATGGCGGACTCCCGGCACCGCTGGGCGGCGCGTCTGGGGTTGCAAAGCTTGCGGGTCGAGTATGCCTACGCTCAACTGGTCATCCTGCAGCCATTGCTTTGCTGCGGCCTGCACCTCTCCGGCGCTCACCGCGCGCAATTTGTCGACCCTGTGCGCGAGCGCCTCGGGCGGCAGGCCCGCGGTCACGTATTCGCCCAGTTGCATCGCCTGGTAAAACAACGAGTCGCGCTGGTAGACGTCGGCCGCAATGACTTGCGCCTTCACCCGGGCGAGTTCCGCTTCGCTGACACCATCGCGCTGGATACGTTCGACCTGGCCACGTATGGCTTTTTCGAGTTCATCCGCCGTCTTGCCCGGCGCTGGCGTCGCGTCGATCATGAACATGCCCGGACCGCGCGAAACGGCGTCGTAGCCGGCACTCGTGCTCACTGCGATCTGCTGCGTCTTGACCAGCGATTTCTGCAGGCGCGCCGAGTCGTTCCCGGAGAGCACACCCGCGAGTATCTGCAGCGCATAGGGCGCGGTATCCTTTTCCCAGTCCTTGAGGATCGGCGCATGCCAGGCCATCAGCAGATAGGGAACCTTCGCCGGAACCTTGACCACGACGCGCTTCTCGCCGATCTGCGCGGGCTCGTCCTGCGGCTTGCGCACCGGCAACACACGGGCGGGAATCACTCCGAAATACCGCTTCGCCATGGCGATCACGTCGTCCGATTTCACATCGCCGGCCACTACGAGGGTCGCATTGTTCGGTACATACCAGCGGGCGTACCAATCGCGTGCTTCCTGCGCGGTCATGTGCTGGAGATCGTCCATCCAGCCGATGACGGGACGGCGATAAGGGCTCTCCTGGTAGGCCGTCGCCATCAGGCGTTCATATACCACCGACTGCGGCTGGTCGTCGGTGCGCAGCCGGCGTTCCTCCATCACCACCTGCATTTCCTTGGCGAACAGATCATCGCGGATGACGAGGTTGGCCATGCGGTCGGATTCCAACTGCATCGCCAGCTCCAGCCGGTCTTTCTGCATCTGCTGGAAATACGCCGTATGGTCGCGGTTGGTGAACGCGTTCTCGCGCCCGCCCGCGGCGGCAATGCGCTTGGAGAATTCGCCCGGCGGCACCATATTCGTGCCGCGAAACATCATGTGCTCCAGCACATGTGCCACCCCGGTGGTACCGTTGAATTCGTCCATCGATCCGGCGCGATACCATACCTGCGACACCATCACCGGTGCCCGATGATCTTCCTGTACGATCACCCGCATACCATTGTCCAGCGTGACGTCCGTCACCGCCGCCTGCGCGCTGCCCACCATCAGCAGCGCCAGCAGCATTCCCCGCATGCCGAGCATGTTTCCACCTCTTGTTGAATGAGTCCGAATGATAAGCCGTAGCCGAATGATAAGATTAGGCGTCCGTCAAACAGCTATGCTGACTGCCTTTATCCGTGTTTAGTTTCTTCAAGCCCAAACCGCCTGCTGCCGAACCGGCCACGCCTGCCACGCCGGTCGAGTCCGCACCCCTGCCAGTTGAGTCGCGTCCCGGCTGGGCGCAGCGGCTGAAGCAGGGTCTCGCCAAGACCCGCGATCGGCTGGGCGGCCAGCTGGCCGGCCTGTTCGGCGTCGGCCGCAAAATCGATGCCGAGCTGTTCGAGGAACTCGAGACCATCCTGATCACGGCCGATGTCGGCGTGGACGCGACCCAGGCCCTGCTCGACACCCTGCAAAAAAAAGTCAGACGTGAAAACCTGACCGAGGCCTCCGACCTGCAGGCGGCCCTGAAGCAAGCGCTGGTCGACCTATTGACCCCGCTGCAGGCACCACTCGACGTCACCCCGCACAAGCCCTTCATCCTCATGCTGGCGGGCGTCAACGGCGCCGGCAAGACCACCACCATCGGCAAGCTCGCCAAGCTGTACCAGTCGCAGGGCCTGTCGGTGCTGCTGGCGGCCGGCGACACCTTCCGCGCAGCCGCGCGCGAACAGTTGCAGGTCTGGGGCGAGCGCAACAACGTGACGGTGGTAAGCCAGGAAAAAGGCGATTCCGCCGCGGTGATTTTCGACGCCATCCAGGCCGCGCGCGCGCGCAACATCGACGTGGTGCTGGCCGACACCGCGGGCCGCCTGCCGACGCAGCTCCATCTGATGGAAGAGATCAGGAAGGTCAAACGGGTGATCGAGAAAGCGATTCCCGGCGCGCCGCACGAAGTGTTGCTGGTGCTCGACGCCAACACGGGCCAGAACGCCGTCACCCAGGTCAAGGCCTTCGACGATGCACTCGGCGTCACCGGCCTGGTGCTGACCAAGCTCGACGGTACCGCCAAGGGCGGCGCCATCGCCGCGATCGCCCACGCTTGTTTAGCACGGCCGCGGTCGATCCCGGTCCGTTATATCGGCGTCGGCGAGACCGTGGACGACCTGCGCCCCTTCGATGCGCGCGAATTCGTCGAGGCGGTGTTTACTGCATGATCAGCTTCAACCAGGTCACCAAACGCTACCCCGGCGGCCATGAGGCCCTGTCCAACGTCAGCCTTGCCATCGAGCAGGGCGAACTGGTTTTCCTGACCGGCCATTCCGGCGCCGGCAAGAGCACCCTGCTGAAGCTCATCGCCGCCATCGAGCGCCCCACCAGCGGCGTGGTGTCGGTCAGCGGCCAGAATGTCAGCCGCCTGTCGCGCCGTGCGGTGCCCTATCTGCGCCGCAATATCGGCCTGGTGTTCCAGGATCACAAGCTGCTGTTCGACCGCAGCGTGATCGACAACGTGGTGCTGCCGCTCGACATCGCCGGCTTCGACCGTCGCGAGTCGCTCAAACGCGCCCGTGCGGTGATCGACAAGGTCGGCCTGCTCAACCGCGAGAAGGCCAATCCCGTCAGCCTGTCGGGCGGCGAGCAGCAGCGCCTGTGCATCGCCCGCGCGCTGGTCTCCCGCCCCGCGCTGTTGCTGGCCGACGAACCGACCGGCAACCTCGACGCCGGCTACGCAGCTGACATCATGGCCATGTTCCGCGATTTCCATCAGGTCGGCACTACCCTGGTGATCGCCACTCACGACGAACGCGCCATCACGGCGCTGGGCGGACGCACGCTGCATCTGGATCACGGCAGAATCGGCGAGGTGCCGGCATGATCGGCTGGATGCGCCACCACAAACACGCGCTCGGCACCGCCTTGCATCGGCTGCGTATCCAGGCGTTCACGGCACTGCTGACCGCGCTGGCCATGGGCGTGGCGATCAGCCTGCCCAGCGGGCTGTATCTGGGACTGGAGAATCTCAGCCGAGTGGCAGGCGAACTGCCGGCGCAGCCGGAGATCAGCCTGTTTCTTGACGCTGGAGCGTCTCCCGAACAAAAACAGGCCATCGCCACTCGGCTCAAGCAGCCCGATATTGCCCAAGCCCGCTTCGTACCCAAGGACGAGGCGCTGGCCACCCTGAGCGCTTCACAGGATCTGGCTGACATCACGGCCGGCCTGACGGAGAACCCGTTGCCGGACGCCTGGATCGTGCGGCCCCAGGCCACGTCACGCGACGCGCTGGTACGTATTTCCGACGGTCTGCGCAAAATGCCGGGGATCGCCGAAACCCATCTCGACAGCCAATGGGCAGAGCGCCTGCAGGCCGCGCTCGCCATCGGACATACTGGGGTCTGGCTGCTGGCTGGATTGTTTGCCATTGCCTTGATCGCCATCTCGGGCAATGCCATCCGTGCCCAGGTGCTGGCCCGGCGCGACGAAATCCTGGTCAGTCGCTTGATCGGCGCCACTGACCGCCATATCCGCCGCCCGTTCCTCTACCTGGGCGCGCTACAAGGCTTGTTCGGCGGACTTGCAGCCGGTGGCGTGCTGGCGGTGGCGGGCACAATCCTGCGTGAGCCGGTCGAACATCTGGCGGTCCTTTATGGGTCGACATTTCATCTGCTTCCACCGGACGGGGCCGAAATCGCCATGGTGCTTGGACTGACCACGCTATTCGGCTGGCTAGGCGCCTGGCTCTCGGTGACGCGGAGCCTGCATCAGGTCGAAGCGACACGCTGATTTCCCCTTGTTTTCCCACGCCGGGGAACCCAGCCCGGCCTTAGCACTCTTAGGATGAGAGTGCTAAAATGTTTAAAAGGGGGTTTTACACGCATGAATCAATCGATGTCTTTACCCATTCCCGCGGCTTATAGCCTGGATAGCTATATTCAGACCGTCAACCGCTATCCCATGCTCAGTCTGGAGGATGAGCAGAAGTTTGCGCGTGCCTGGCACGACAAGCAGGATGTCGAAGCCGCCCGTCAGTTGGTTGTCTCGCATCTCCGCGTGGTCGTGAGCGTGGCGCGGCACTACCTCGGCTACGGCCTGCCGCACGCCGATCTCATCCAGGAAGGCAATGTCGGCCTGATGAAAGCCGTGAAACGCTTCGACCCGGACCGGGGCGTGCGTCTGGTGTCGTTCGCGCTGCACTGGATCCGCGCCGAAATCCACGAATATGTCCTGAAGAACTGGCGTCTGGTCAAGGTGGCGACCACCAAGGCGCAGCGCAAGCTGTTCTTCAACCTGCGCAGCCTGAAACAGTCGCTCAATGCCTTGACGCTCAAGGAAGCCGACGCCATGGCCCGCGAACTCAATGTCAGCCGCAAGGACGTACTGGAGATGGAAACGCGCCTGTCGGGGCACGATGTGTCGATCGACCCGACCATGGACGATGGCGAGGAAAGCTACAGCCCACTTGCCTATCTGGCGAGCCCGGACGAAAACCCTGCCCAGTTGCTGGAACGCGAGCAGACCGAACAATTGCGGCACAAAGGGCTGGCCAACGCACTGGAAGATCTTGACGAACGCAGCCGCCACATTATCCAGGCACGCTGGCTGACCGAGGGTGAGACCGCCACGCTGCACGAACTGGCTGCTGAATATGGCATCTCTGCTGAACGCATCCGCCAGATCGAAGCGCGTGCCCTGCAGAAAATGCGCGCCGCGATTCCCGCATAAGGTTTGCCTTTCCCCAATGACAAGGCCCCGCAATTGCGGGGCCTTGTCATTGGGGAATGGTTGATCAGAAAAACGAGCCGATCAGTACCGAAAAAATGCTGATCCAGGCCCAGACGATCAATCCCGTTACCACGACCATGGGAAAACCTTGAAAAGTCAAAAGCTGTTTCATTGTGCGTGCTCCATTAAAGTTGGTGAATTTTAATTGACTTGCGCCGTTTTGGGTACGTGTTCGCTCTTTATTGCCCTATGAATCCTCGTGCTTGCCGCTCGGGCGGCGCGTAGGAAGCAGGGGATCATCGTCGTCCATCAGAATACGTTCGGCAGGCCCTTCCAGATCGTCGAACTGGCCGCTTTTGATCGACCAGAACACGCCGAGGGCGATCAGCAACACGAATATGCCGGATAGCAAGAACAAGAACCCCAGGGTGCTGTTCATGGCATCACCAACTCCTGCGTATGCTGATAATGCAGCGTGTTTTGCCGCGAAAGGCGGAGTTCGGCCAGCCAGCGGCCGCTCGCAGGCACCCGCAGCACGCCGCCATACACGCCTGCATCAAGCTCCGGCAACGGAACAGTGAGCGTGGCCTGGATGGCGCCGGGACGATACAAGCGCAACTCGGCTACGACGCGGTCGACCGGCAAGCCGGTGTGATTCCGGACGCGGACTCGGATCGTCCGGACGGATTCGGCGCCGTCCAGGCCACTGACGTCAACGTCCCAGCCCAGCTCGGCCTCACGGTGCGCCTTGGAGAGCTCCGACGAAATCGCCGTGGCCGCCTCCTGATTGTGGGGAACGACGCCTGAGAATCCGCTATACACCGGCCCCCCATTGCTACCCAACCACCAGCGCCCGATCGGCTCGGGCAATCCTTTGTTTGCGATGTAGAGAAATCCTCCCATGAGCACCGTAAGTCCCGCAAAGAAAAGCATGAGCAGCTTGGGCGCCCAATGCATGCGGCCGCCACGCCGTCGGAACAAGGTCAGGGCAAACAGCACCAGTGCGGTCGCGAAGAAAACCGAGATATGGATGGCTACCACATCCAGCCCGGGCCAATGGCCGACGATGAGGACGAAATAGGCGACCAGCGGAATGCCGCCCGCCAGCACCGCCCGCAGGATGGGCGGCAGGCTGCGGACCAGCCCCCCCATGGCGTACAGGACGAGCACAGCGGCCAGCCCGCCAAACAGGGTGATCACTGTATTAATCATGCGCTTCTTTCGGGCTGTCAAATCGAACGGTTTCCGAACGCGCCTCACCCGGTTTGCCTTTCGGCGTGATGAGCAGTTCGAAATGATGGGTGTGTTCTGCCAGTTCAGGCGCCAGACGCACGCTGGCCTGAACGAGCCCGCTGTGCCCGGGCTTGATCGTGATTTCGCGGAAACTCCCCAGATCAAGCGCGCCAGCCGGTATGCCGCTTGCGCTGATCTCGTAGGTCTGGTCCTGCGCCGCCTTGTTGGTGATGCGGACCTGATATCGATTGCGGATGTCCCCGTTCGACAACACGACGTACAAGGGCTGCCGAATCTGGTTGACCGCACGGTCGTAGCTACCGCGGGTGCCGATGCTGTAGGCGAGATACGCGCTCATCAGAATCAGGGCCGCGCCATAGCCGATGGTTTTCAGACGCTTCCATTCCACCCTTGGCGCAGTCGGTTCGGGTGCGGCCAGATTCTTTTCCGAGTCGTAGCGGATCAGGCCCCGGGGGAAGCCGAATGAATCCATGATGGTGTTGCAGGCATCGATGCAAAGCCCGCACGAAATGCATTTGTATTGGAGCCCGTCGCGGATATCGATGCCGGTCGGGCATACCTGCACGCACAGTCCGCAATCGACGCAATCGCCCAAACCTTTTTCGTGCCGCTCTGCCAGTGCGCGCTCCCCGGCGCTCAGGCTAGCCTGGCGACGATCGACCGCTACCGGCTCGGCGCTTTCCGCGCGACGCCGTTCGACGACGATACCCCGCCCCGCACGCACCGTGGCTCGCCCATGCGCCCCTTCACCCCGTCTCGCGTCGTAATGCACGGCCAGGGTTTCGGGTTCGTACATCACGCTCTGGAAGCGTCCATACGGGCAGACATAGGTACAGATCTGCTCGCGCATCAACCCGGCCGCGGCGTAGGTGGAAATCGTGAGGATGCTGACGGTGATATAGGCAGCGGCAGCTGCCTGGCCGGTGAAAAAGTCCAGCACCAGCTGCGGCGCATAGGCATAGTAGATCACGAATGTCATGCCCGTCCAGAACGATGCCAGCACCCACAGGGCATGCGTGCCGCCGACCTTGAGCAGCTTTTCACGATTCCATGGCTGGCGGTAGAGACGCACACGTGCGGGCCGTTCGCCCTGAATTTTATGTTCGATCCAGATGAAGAAATCAGTCCACAGCGTCTGGAAACAGAAGTATCCGCAAAACGCGCGTCCCACCAGCCCGGTGACGAAGAAAAGCAGGATGGCAGCGATGAACAGCAGCAGCGCCAGCCAGACGACGTCCTGCGGATAGACCGTGAGACCGAAGATCAGGAAGCGCCGTCCCGGCAGATCAAACAGGACAGCCTGGGATGGGGCATCGAGCCGCGACCACGGCAGCCACGGCAGCAGAAAATAGATCGCATACGCCAGCAGCAGTACCGTCGTCTTGAAACGACGAAACCGCCCCTTCACCGAGCGGGTAAAAATCGGAATACGCTTCTGGTAAAGCCCTAGCTGTTCTTCTAAGCCTGTTTGCATGGTGTGGCCATTGGATCCGCGGGAAGCAAAAGCCCCCGTGAACGGGGGCTTTGCTCATCTCAGTCTGCAGTTTTATTGCCCACCGCCCAGTTCATGGACATAGACCGTCAAAACCTTGATCTGTTCAGGTGAAAGACGTCCAGCCCACGCTGGCATCACACCCTTGTTGAGGCCGCTGGCGATGACGCTGCGAATGGCTGCGACTTTTCCTTCCGCGCTGCTTGCTGCGGGCACGTTGGCCCACAGCCAGATATTGTCAGTCAGGTTTGCCGAACCGATCTCCTTGCGCCCCTTGGCGTCGGCGCCATGACAGTAGTAACAGGCCGCGGTTTCGCTATGGAACAGGGCATTGCCGGCAGCCGCCCTGGTTGCGTCATGGCCAATTCCCGAAAGACTGGCCACGTAATTGGCCAGCTGGTCGATCTGCTCGGGCGAGAGCACCTCGCTGAAGGTCGGCATGTAGCCATGACGGCCGCCCGTGATCGTTTCATGAATCTTGTCGAACGAACCGCCATACAGCCAGTCGTCGTCGGTCAGGTTGGGAAAGAAGCCCACCACGCCTTGGCCGCCCGCCTGGTGACAGGGCGCGCAGTTGTCGGAGAAGAGCGCCTTGCCCGCCGACAGGATGAAGCCGTTCATGTCCGGATCCTTGGCGACCTGGGCATAGGACATGGCCGCGACCTTGTCGAAATAGGGCTTTTGCGCGATCGCAGCTCGATTCATGTCCTCAAGCAGAAGCGCACGGGTATTCCAGCTGTGCGTCTTGGTCTCGCCATTGCTGTTGACGTAGGTGATGTTCGACAGACCGCCTATCCAGCCTTTGCCGAACGGCCAGGACGGGTAGATCGTCCAGTACACGAGGGCGAACACCACCGTGACGTAGAACGTGTAGACCCACCAGACCGGCAGTGGATTGTTGTATTCCTGCAGGTCTCCATCCCAGGCATGGCCCGTGGTTTGCACAGTTTGAGATTGTAGTTTTTGCTCGCTCATTGCTTGTCCTTCGTGTCTTCCTGATCGTCCAGGAACGGTATGTTGCGGTAGGACTCGAGTTGATCGCTCCGCTTCTTGCTACCGTAGGCGTAGATCACGATGCCGATAAAGGTGACGAAAAAGATGACCAGGCCAAGGGGTTTGGTGTTTTCGGGTTTCGAAAACCACATCAATAAGTCCATTTCAAACCCTCCGGCCTGTTTCGATCAGCGGTCGTTGACGAATGCATCGTCCTTGTATTTGCCGAAATCGACCATGGTGCCCAACACCTGCAGATAAGCCACCAATGCGTCCATCTCGGAAATACCCGAACGATCGCCGTCATAGTTGCCGAAGTTGGCCTGCTCGATCAGGCTCTGCTGTGCATTAGGAATGTGCAGCTGCTTGGCAACGGTCTCACCGAACTTGGCCACGTTCGCCTTGTATTCGGTGTCAGTCAGCGAGTACGGCACCCCGACCTTGCGCAACGCCTTCATACGTTCCGCGATATCGGACGTATCCAGCGGAGTCGCCTTCAGCCAGGGGTAGTTCGGCATTACCGACTCGGGCACCATCGAACGCGGCGCGGTCAAGTGCTGAACATGCCACTCGTTCGAGTATTTGCCGCCTACCCGCGCCAGATCAGGACCGGTACGCTTGGAGCCCCACTGGAATGGGTGGTCGTACTGTGACTCCGCCGCCAGCGAGTAGTGGCCATAGCGCAGCTTCTCGTCGCGGAACGGGCGGATCATCTGGGAATGGCAGAGATAGCACCCTTCGCGCTGATAGATGTCACGTCCGCGCTGTTCCAGGGGAGTATAGGGACGTACGCCGTCGACTTTCTCAATGGTTTTGTCGATGAAGAACAGGGGCGTGATTTCCACCAAGCCGCCGACACTGATCGCCAGCATGGTCAACACCGCCAGCAGGCCGATGTTGGTTTCAATCCATTCGTGTTTGAAGTTGAAGTTCATGATCTATCTTTTTCCCGAATCATGCGTGAGCCAGCTTGGCGGCCAGCTTGGCTTCCAGTGCAGCGCTTTCGCGTTTGCCCTGACGGATGGTCATGAACACGTTGAAGGCCATCATCACCATGCCGGTCAGGAAGAACATGCCGCCGATGGCGCGCATCGCGTAGAAGGGATGCATGGCCGCAACCGACTCGACAAACGAGTACTGGAGGTTGCCGAACTCGTCAAACGCACGCCACATCAGGCCCTGGGTGATCCCGGAAATCCACATTGCGACGATATAGAGGACGATGCCGATCGTGGCCAGCCAGAAATGCCACTCGATCAACTTGCGGCTGTACATTTTGGTGTCCCACAGCTTGGGCATCATGTGATACAGCGAGCCGAAGGTGATCATCGCCACCCAGCCCAGCGCGCCGGAGTGGACATGGCCCACGGTCCAGTCGGTGTAGTGCGACAGCGCATTGACTTCTTTCAGCGACATCATCGGACCTTCGAAGGTCGACATGCCGTAGAACGACAACGCCACGATCATGAAGCGCATGATCGGGTCGGTACGCAATTTATCCCAGGCGCCCGACAGGGTCATGATGCCGTTGATCATGCCGCCCCACGAGGGCATCAGCAGCAGGATGGAAAACGCGGCAGCCAGGGAGGAGGTCCAGTCCGGCAAGGCGGTCCAATGCAAGTGGTGAGCGCCCACCCACATGTACATGAAGCCCAGCGCCCAGAAGTGGACAATGGACAGGCGATAGGAATAGATCGGTCGGCCGGCCTGCTTGGGCACGAAGTAATACATCATGCCGAGGAAGGCCGCGGTCAGGAAGAAGCCCACCGCATTGTGGCCATACCACCATTGCGTCATCGCATCCTGCACGCCCGAGAACAGGCTGTAGGATTTCATCGAGAACAGGTCGATGGGCATCGCCAGATTGTTAAAGGTATGCAGCAGCGCGGTCGCCAGGATAAAGGCCAGGTAGAACCAGTTGGCCACATAAATATGCGGCTGCTTGCGGCGCATGATGGTCCCGACGAACACCGTGAGATACGCGACCCAGACGACTTCGATCAGGATGTCGATCGGCCATTCCATTTCCGCGTATTCGCGCGACTGGGTATAGCCAAGCATATAGCTGAAATCTGCCAGCGCGATGGCGGCCATCCAGCCCCAGAATGTGAAGCTGGCCAGACCGTCCGAAATCAGGCGGGTCTGGCAGGTACGCTGAACCACATAGTAGGAGGTGGCAAACAACGCCGAGCCACCGAAGCCGAAGATCACCGACGTGGTGTGAACGGGACGGAATCGCCCGAACGAGATGTAGGGACTATCGAAGTTCAGAAACGGCCAGGCCAGTTCGGAGGCGATATATACGCCCACGAACATGCCGATCACAGCCCAGACGATCGACATGATGGCAAATTTCTTAACGACTTCGAAGTTGTACTGCTCCGCACCGGAATATGTGGTTACCGCCATGGCCCGCTCCTGTTGTACCCGAAATAGCGCCTGCGCCGCGCCTTAACAGCATATGCTTATATTAAAAAACTGCGGGATTATATGCCTCCCCCTATCGTCCCGCAAGCCCAAAACCAGGCTCAGGAAGGTGGCAACAGCAGCTTCAGATCGTGCGCGATTGCTTCCGGGCTGCTGCCATAGGGCATGAGCAGCCTCAAATTTCCCTTAGGATCATAGATATACGTCCCGGCACTGTGATCGATCAGATAATCGTCCACAGCTTTAACCGATGTCTTTTGATAGACGACTTTGTATTCTTTTGCCAACTGCTTCAGCGTTTCGGCATCGGCGTACATGCCGAGGAAGCCTGGATTAAAGGCTGGGACGAACTGTTTCAGGATGTCAGGCGTATCGCGCTGCGGATCCAGCGTCACGAAAATGACTTGTATGCGTCCGGCCTGGTCTCCGAGAAGTTTGAGCGCCGCGGCAAAATCCGACAGTGTCGTGGGGCAGACATCCGGACAATGCGTATAGCCGAAAAAGATGGCTACGACCTTGCCTTTGAAGTCCGCCAGCGTGCGTACGCGGCCGTTGTGGTCGGTCAGGCGGAAATCCCGCGCGAAGCCTGCGCCCGTAATATCGGTGGCCTGGAATGAGGGCGGCTGCGGGGCAGGCTGGCACGCCGACAGTGCGAACAACGCCATCGTCCAAACCGCGGCGAGCCAGCGTGTCATACCTTGATCTGCTCGAACAACTGTCCCGGGATGTCCGCCAGCCGGTATTTGCCGGACTCCACTGCCTTCGCAAGCTTGTCCAGGGTGGTGTCCTGCAGCAGATCGATAATTTTCTTCTTCACGGGTACCCAGCGGAAATGCAGTGGGCAAGCCGTTTCATCGCTGCATTTCTTCAGCCCCAATAGGCAGCTCTGCGTAAACGCAGGTCCTTCGGTCAACAACAAGATCTGCATCAGAGTGATCTTGTCCCCTCCCTCGCGCAGGCAGAAGCCGCCCAGACGGCCGCGAAAGGAAAACAGCAGGTTGCCCTTGGCCAGGCTCTGCAGAATCTTGGCCAGATAGGGTGCGGGTACACCCAGTTTGGCGGCGATATCCTTGTTTAGCACCGGGGTGGCGTCAGGCTGGGTAGCCATGTAGATCAGTGCCTGAACGGCATACTGACTGGTGCGTGAGAGGATCATTCTGTACCCCAATGAAATAAATTGAGGACAATATAAAACAATCCTGTCTGAATATCTAGATAGAAGCCCGAATTCCCATACAAATCAAATGGGTAAGTTGATGTAATGATCAACCAGCATGATTGCAAACAGCAGACTCAAATACCAGATGGAATAGCGGAAGGTTTGCTTGGCGAGCGCATCGCTATATTCGCGATATAGGCGCCAGCCATAGTGGATGAAGCGACCGCCGAGCAAAACGGCACCCGCCAGATAGATCCATCCGCCCATGCCCGTCCCGACCGGCAACATGGTCACGGCAAACAGCAGCAGGGTGTAGAGCAGCACATGCAAGCGGGTGTAGGCCTCACCGTGCGTCACGGGCAGCATCGGCAAGCCGGCCCGGGCATATTCCTCGCGCCGGTATAGCGCCAAGGCCCAGAAATGGGGCGGCGTCCAGGCAAAAATGATCAAGAACAGCAAGAGCGCATCGTGATGGATTTCGCCCGTCGCCGCGGCCCAGCCAAGCACCGGCGGCATCGCGCCGGACGCGCCGCCGATGACGATGTTCTGTGGCGTGGCCGGTTTCAGCACGGCCGTATAGATCACCGCATAGCCGACGAACGTGGCCAGTGTCAGCCACATCGTGAGCGGGTTGACGAACACGTTCAGCAGATACAGGCCGGCCCCACCCACCACGCCGGAAAACACCAGCGTCTGGGTGCTGGTCAGCTCGCCGCGCGGCAGCGGACGGGCGCGTGTACGCGCCATCATCGCGTCGATTTTCTGTTCGATCAGGCAATTGAACGCCGCCGCCGCAGCGGCCACCAACGCAATCCCGAGCGTGCCGGCCCACAGAGCATTCCAGCTCGGCCAGCCGGGTACGGCAAGGAACATGCCGATCACTGCCGTGAACACGATCAGGCTGACGACACGCAGCTTGCACAAGGCCAGAAACTGTTGGCAACGGCAGGCCGCGCCCTGAACCATCAAGGATTCCATGCTCATCTCCTGCGCACCCGATAATTCAGCACAACCAGGCTGGACAGCAACAACGCCGCACCAGCATTGTGCGCGACCGCCACGGCCAACGGCAGGCCAAACAGGACATTACTGATGCCCAGCGAGACCTGCAGAACCAACAACCCGCCTATGGCCAGCCCCATGCCAGCATAGCCGGGACTGCGCATCAGGCGCAGAACCAGCCAGCCCAAATACAGCGTCACCACCAAGGCCATGACCCGGTGCGTCCAGTGGATGGCGGTCAATGCCGACAATGGCAACAGCTCACCGGTGGCGGTCTCGCCAAGATTCCGGTGCAGGGTGAAGCCCTGCTCGAAATCCATCGGCGGCACCCAGGCGCCGTGACACAGCGGAAAATCGGGGCAGGCCAAGGCTGCATAGTTGGTGCTCACCCATCCGCCCAGCCCGATTTGCATCGCCACCAGTACCAGCCCCAGCAAGGCGCCGCTGCGCAGATGGTCGCTATTCGCATAATAAGTGTGGGCCGATTGGCCGCGTTCGCGCAGCCAAAGCCACAGCAGCAGCGCGAGAGTCGTCATGCCGCCCAGCAGATGCGAACTGACAATCAGCGGCTTGAGCAACTGGGTGACCGTCCACATACCCAGCATGGCCTGGAACACGATCAGCCCGAGCAGCAACCAAGGCAAGCCAAGGCCACCATGCGTTTCACGCCGACCGCGCCATGCCAGCATGGCAATGGCCAATACCAGCAATCCCAGGGTGCCGGCAAAATAACGATGCACCATCTCCTTCCAGGCTTTGGCATGGGACACCGGCCCATCCGGGCGCACGGCAAGTTCCGCGTTGATGGCATCGACGGCATTATGCGGGGTCAGTTTGCCGTAACAGCCGGGCCAGTCGGGACAGCCCAGTCCGGCGTCGGACAGACGAACGTACGCGCCCAGCGCCACCACTCCGAACGCGAGGATCAGGGCCACCAGAATGATTTTTCGATATGTTGTCATGGTCAGCAGTCAACCTATCTGGGACGCCTTGAGCAGCAGCTTGAGGTCTTTCATCATGCGCTCGAAATCGGCCTGCGCCGGGAAACGCAACATCAGATTGCCCAGCGGATCGACCAGATAGATGTGATCGGCCCGATTCTGCGCCGCAGGAAACTGCGTCACAAAAGTCGCGTCCGTCGGCCGCCATACATGCAAATCGGGATGTTCCTGCAACAGCTTCGCGTCCGGCGTGCCGCTGTCGGTCACCACCCACAGCCGCTCGATGCGATCCTGCTCTTTGCCCTGCGCGATCCGCGTCTGGCGCATCAAGTAGAGCTGCCATGCACATGCGGCGTCGCAGTGAGTCGAGCCCACATGCACCATCACCCATTTGCCGCGCAGCGCATCCAAATCGTACGGGCGCCCATCGGGCGTGCTTCCCGCCGTTTGCTGCAAGGGCGTGACCTTGAGCAGATCGCCGTAATTGGAATGGCCCGCCGGACGCCATCCCGCGTAGGCCAGGTAAGCAGCCACCACAGGCATCAGGAACACGCCGACCAACAACAGGAATTTACCGCGGGGAGTCAATTGCATACTCGAAACCATTTCGGACGTTGGGTACATCAGTCATCGTCATTCCGGTGACGCTTCACATTCAGGACCAGCCACAACACCGCCAGCGTCGTCGCCAGACTGTACCACTGGATCGCATAGCTGACATGCATGCTGACGCCGGTATCGGGGCGCGGCCAGTCACGCAACAAGCCATCCGCCAGCGGAGTGGTCTGCAACAGCAGCACCGGTTGCAGCGCCAGCCTGGTGGTTGCGGCATAGCGTGCGAAATCCAGGTTCTGCCACACCCGTCCCTGCGACGGCGCATGCATCAACTCGATATAGCGGCTGTGGGGGTCGACAGCCATGCCTTCAAGCCGTACTTGGCCACCCGGTGTCGGCGGCAAAGGAATCTGTTCGCGAGAGGGTCCCACCGCCACCCAGCCGCGATTGACCAGTATGGCGAGCGGTCCGCCATCTATGATGAGCGGTGTCAGCACGTGATACCCCGCCACGCCTTTGTACACCCGGTTGTCGAGGAAGATGGTATGCGCCGCGTCAAACACGCCGCGCACTTCCAGCTTCCGGTACAGCACGCTGTCACGGTCCAGCAGCGCGCTGCCGACGTGGATGGGCGCTTCTCGTATCGCCACGTCGTAACGCGCCTGCAAGGCGCGCTTGGTTTCAGCGCGCCCGCTCTGCCAATTGCCGAGCCACAGGGTCAACACAAAAAAGAACAGTGCAGCCAGAGTCGGCCATACCCTCGGGGAAAACTGCCACGCGCCGACACGCAACTTCAGCAAGTGCATCGGCCCGCCAATCCGGTTAGACTGGAATTTTTACGAGCATACCGTTCCATGCGCATCGTTGCCCTGCTCTTCATCGTGTTCATCCTGGCCAGCCTCGCCAGCGCACTCTACTACCTCATCAAGGACAAGGGTCAATCGGATCGCACGGTCAAGATGCTGACCGTGCGCGTTACACTTTCCCTCACCCTTTTTCTCCTGCTGATGGGCGGTTACTACTTCGGCATCATCCCGCAAACCGGGCTGCGTTAACCCCCATCCCCCGCAACAAAAAGCCGCGCTGAACGCGGCTTTTTGTTGCACCGGTGCCACGTCAAGCGCGGCCCTCCTGCGTATCAACCCTCTGGCCTAGATCAACCAGTAAACCAGGATGAACAGCAGCACCCACACCACGTCGACGAAGTGCCAGTACCACGACACGGCCTCGAACGCGAAATGATGTTCGGCAGTGAAATGCCCGGCGATCGAACGCAGCAGCATGACAATCAGCATCGTCGTTCCCACCAGCACGTGAAAACCGTGGAAGCCTGTCAACATGAAGAAGGTTGCCCCATACACTCCCGCACCCAGGGTCAGACCCATCTGGGTATAGGCATGATGGTATTCGTAGGCTTGCAGGCAAAGAAAGACCACGCCAAGCGTCACCGTCATCCCCAGCCCCAGGATCAGCTGCATGCGGTTGTTCTTTTTCAATCCCCAGTGCGCCCAGGTGACCGTCACGCCCGAACTCAGCAGTAGCAGCGTGTTGATGGCCGGAATGCCCCATGCTTCCATCGGCGTGAATTTCAGACCGTCGGCGGTCAGGCCGGGGCCCGCAGTCGGCCACGCCGCCTTGAACGTGGGCCAGAGTTGCTGCATCGTATCGGACTCGCCCAGCCACGGCACTGACAGCACCCGGGTATAAAACAGCGCGCCGAAAAAAGCGGCAAAGAACATCACTTCGGAGAAAATGAACCAGCTCATGGACCAGCGATACGAGGAATCCACCTGCTTGTTGTAGCGACCCGCCTCGCTGTCTCGGATCACTTCGCCGAACCATCCGAACATCATGAAAAACAGCACGGCCACCCCGGCCAGCAGCACCCAGAGGCCATGGTTGATTTCGTGCATGGCCATGACGCCGCCTACGGCCATCGTCAGCAGGGCCACCGACCCGATGATCGGCCAGAGCGAAGGTTGCGGCAGATAATATTTATCGGTTTGTGCCAGGCTCATGTCTTCCCCTCTTCCTCGTCTATTGATCGTTTACTTCACGAACTGCAGCACCAGATACACCACCAGCAACAATGTCAGAACAAACACCACACCGCCGATCAATCCGGCAATGATGATCTGTGCCTGCGTCAGACTTTGCGCGTCGTCATCGTAATCGCGCCGTTTGCGCACGCCGAAAAAACTCCAGAACACGGCAAGTGCAGCACGCAGGTTTCCTTTTTCAGCCATGCGGCACTTTTTCCGGCAATGTCGCCGTTTGCGCCTTGGGATTCGTGTTGAAGAAGGTGTAGGACAGGGTCACGGTATGCAAGTCCTTGTCCATCGACGGATCCAGCACGAACAACACCGGCATCTGGCGCCGCTCGCCCGCAGCCAACTTCTGCGGCGTGAAGCAGAAGCACTCGATTTTCTTGAAGAACGCGCCTGCGCGGGCCGGCCCGTAACTTGGCACCGCCTGGCCCACGATTGCATGGTCGCTGTTGTTGGCCGCCTCGTATTCCACCTGCACCAGCTGGCCGGGATGCACCTTGATGCTGCGCTGCGTGGTTCTGAACTGCCACGGCAGCCCCTCGTTAGTATTGGCGTCGAATTCGATCGTCACCCAGCGGCTGGTATCGACCTGGGTGTTTTTCACCAGACTCTGCTCGTCGCCTGAATTGATCCCGGTCACTTCGCAAATCTTGTAATAAAACGGTACCAGCGCAAACCCAAACCCGAACATGCCCAACGCCACGACGATGAGCTTGGTCAGTGTGTTGGTTTTGCCGGCGATCATGGTCTATTTCAATCCGTTGTATAGCGTGAACAAGAACAGGCCAATCGCAATGGCAGCCAGAATGCTGGCCGTCAGATATTTGCCGTTTTGCTTGTTGTCAGCCATGCCGATTGAATCGCCGCTCATTTCACCACCGGCGCGGTTTCAAAGGTATGGTAGGGCGCGGGCGAAGGCACCGTCCACTCCAGGCCCTGGGCCCCTTCCCATACTTGATCGCTCGCCTTGGCCCCGCCCTTGATCGTTTTCAGCACCAGGACCAGGAAGATCAATTGGCTGAATCCGAAGATGAAGGCGCCCACGGTTGCAATCTGGTTGAACTCGGTGAACTGCAGCGCATAGTCGGGAATGCGTCGCGGCATGCCGGCCAGACCAAGGAAGTGCATCGGGAAAAACACGATGTTCATGCCGATGACCGACAGCCAGAAATGCGTTTTCCCGAGCGTCTCGTTGTACATATGGCCCGTCCATTTCGGCAGCCAGTAATAGATCCCGGCAAAAATGGAGAACAAGGCGCCGGAGACCAACACATAGTGGAAATGCGCCACGACGTAATAGGTGTCCTGCAGCTGAATGTCGACCGGCGCCATCGCGAGCACCAGCCCCGAGAAGCCGCCTATCGTGAACAGGCATACAAACGCGATGGCGAACAGCATCGGCGTTTCAAACGTCAGGGAACCCTTCCACATCGTGGCCACCCAGTTGAACACTTTCACCCCAGTCGGGACCGCGATCAGCATGGTGGAAAACATGAAGAACAGCTGCGCGGCCACCGGCATGCCCACGGCGAACATGTGATGCGCCCACACGGTGAACGACAGGATCGCGATCGACGCGGTCGCATACACCATCGAGGCGTAGCCGAACAAGGGCTTGCGGGAGAAGGTCGGAATAATCTGCGAGACGATGCCAAAAGCCGGCAGGATCAGGATGTATACCTCGGGATGTCCGAAGAACCAGAAGATATGCTGGAACATCACCGGGTCGCCGCCGCCCGCCGCGTTGAAGAAATGGGTACCGAAATTACGGTCGGTCAGCAGCATGGTGACCGCACCCGCCAGCACCGGCATGGTGGCGATCAGCAGATAGGCGGTAATCAGCCAGGTCCAGACGAACATCGGCATCTTCATCAGCGTGAGACCGGGCGCACGCATGTTGAGGATGGTGGTGATGATGTTGATCGATCCCATGATCGACGACAGGCCCATGATGTGCACGGCCAGAATCGTCAGGTCATACGACACGCCACCCTGGATGAAGAGCGGCGGGTACATCGTCCAGCCGCCAGCCACGGCGCCGCCCGGCAGCCAGAACGACCCCAGCAGCATGATGCCGGCCACCGGCAGGAGCCAGAAACTCCAGTTGTTCATGCGCGGGAATGCCATGTCGGGCGCACCGATCATCAGCGGCACCTGCCAGTTCGCAAATCCGGTGAAGGCCGGCATAATAACGCCGAAAATCATGATCAGGCCGTGCATCGTGGTGAGCTGATTGAAGAAATCGGGATGCATCAGCTGCATGCCCGGCTCGAAGAGTTCGGAACGAATCAGCAGCGCCATGGAGCCGGCGGTAAACAGCATGATGAGCGAAAACCACAGGTAGAGCGAACCGATGTCCTTGTGGTTGGTCGTAGTCAGCCAGCGCATGATTCCGGTGGGATGCGCGTGGTGTCCATGGTCGTCGTGGGCGTGTGCTGCGTCAGACATGACTGTGCTCTCCTCTCGGTTGTTCACTGCGCGGCGGGGGCGGCGGCGACGGCTGCTCCCCCACGGGCGGCTGCGATGTCCGCGGGCTGCGCCGCGTCACCCATCTTGTTGTCCCAGGCATTGCGCTCATACGTCACGACAGCGGCGATTTCCGCATCGGACAAGCGGTCAGCGAATCCGACCATGGCGGTACCCGGACGGCCGCCGTGCACCACGATATTGATATGTGCGGCAATCGGCCCGGTGGCGACCTTGGAACCGTTCATCGCAGGGAACACGCCTGGCAGGCCCGTGCCATTGGCCTGATGGCAGGCGGCGCAGTTGGCTTGATAGACTTTCTCGCCCCGCTCCACCAATTCCTTGACGTCAAAGGTTTTGGTGTTGTCGGCCGCAGCAGCCTGGGCCGAACCTTTCTTCTTCGCCACCCAGGCTTTGTAATCCTCCTCGGAGACCACTTTGACCACGATTGGCATGAAACCATGGTCCTTGCCGCACAGTTCGGCACATTGGCCGCGATAGGTGCCGATCTTGTCCGCCTTGAACCAACTGTCCCGGATGAAGCCCGGGATGCCGTCCTGCTTGACCCCGAACGCGGGAACCCACCAGGAATGGATCACGTCGTTGGCGGTAATCAGCAGCCGCACACGCTTGCCCACCGGCACCACCATCGGATCGTCCACTTCAAGCAGGTAGTGCTCATCCTTGGCCGCCGTGCCGTCGATCTGTTCGCGCGGCGTGGCGAGTGTGCTGTAGAAGTGGACGCCTTCGTTGAGGTAGTCGTAGCCCCATTTCCACTGATAGCCCGTGATCTTGACGGTCATGTCGGGATTGGAGGTGTCCTTCATCTCGATCACGACTTTGGCGGCCGGATAGGCCATTCCCACCAGGATGATGAACGGGATGATGGTCCAGATGATTTCGACTGTGGTGTTTTCGTGGAAGTGTGCCGCTTTGTGGCCGACCGATTTGCGGTGCTTGATCAGCGAGTAGAACATCATGCCGAAGACGATGATGAAAATCCCGACGCACACCAGCATGATGAGGTTATGCAGATGGAATACCTCCCTCGCCACCTGACTCGCCGGTTCTTGCAGGTTGTATGCATAGTCTGCCAGTGCTGACTGGCTGGCCGCCCATACCGCCCCCATCACCCCTGCCCTTTGCCACATGCTTTTCATCGCGTTCCCCGTCCTCTGACTTTGTTATGGGTAGTCGTTGCGGCGCGTATTACTTTATGCCTGCAACTTTCTGCGTAAGGTCGCAGCCAGTTGCAGCCGCGCCTCGTCACTCAGGTACTGTCCGACTTTTGTTTCGCGACCATGAGAACTCAGGCTGAGACGGCAGTTTCTGCCTGACGTCCCGCAGTCGCATATCACACGCGCCCATTGGCGATTCATTTCACGGCGCTCTCCATGCGTGCCGGCATGCCACTCCAGCACTACCACATCCCCTTCAATCGTAAGTGTTTCGTAATCCCCTTCCCGGCTGCGCAGCGCCTCCAGGGCCCATGCCAGCAATCCTATCTCCAGTCCGGCAAATGGCAGAATCAGCCAGTATCCCAGGAGTGCAAAGCCGCTTGCCGTTGCAAAACATACTGTCGCCAGACTCCAGAGCACCAGCTTCTGCTGGCGGTGTGTCAATGAATGGTTAGGGCGGGACTGGAATACAAACGCGCCTGCTGACACACCTTCACAGTCTTCCGTATTCACCTGTTCCATATGGAGAAGCGAGGAAACCGCGTGCGGCATCATGTCGCAGACAGTAACACGACGCCGCTCGCCAGAACAAGCGGTACGCTCGAATTAACTTATTGATTTGTTTATAAAATATCGTTATTACAGACTATTCTAAGATACTAACCAATCAGGCAGCGTCAGCCATTGCGGCATGTTCACCACCAAACCTTCCCCCTCAAAAAATCCCTGAACGCCCAGACATGGGCCGGGCAGGCGCGTACGCAAGGCCACCAGATTTTCCGCTGTCAGCTGCATCGCGGACTCGATGTGGTTGCCCACCCATCCTGCCCACGGGACACGCCGCAGGGCGATCGACTCGGCCGTCAACAACGCATGATTCAGGCAACCGAGTCGCAGCCCCACCACCAGCACGACGGGCAGGCCCAGACGCAAAGCAAGGTCCGCCATATCCTCGTGCTCATTAAGCGGAACCCGCCAACCTCCTGCCCCCTCGACCACCACGATATCGGCGGCGGCGGCGAGTCGTGCATACGCCTCGGCAATGACCTCCAGGTCGATCCGCACCCCGAGCGACTCCGCTGCAATATGCGGCGCGACAGGTTCGGCAAAGGCATAGGGATTCACATCGCGCACATCCACGTCGACGTTGGCCGCCTGCACAAGTGCCGCCACGTCCTCATTCAATTCACCCACTGCAGAGCCGGCCGACACCGGCTTCATTGCCGCCACCCGCAAGCCATGCGCGCGCAGCGCATGAATCAGTGCCACCGCCACGCGCGTCTTGCCGACGCCGGTATCGGTGCCGGTGACGAACAGTCCGCGCGCGCTCATGTCAGCCCCAGTTTGCGGCGGCGCTCGCCAATATTGAACTGGATCACCTGCCGTCCGTCTTCGCGCCGGGTCTTGTCACCTACCCAGGCATGGCCATAGATCACTTCAAAGGTCGCCGGCAGCCGTCCGTCGCGGCGTTGCATTTCATAGGCCTGTTCAAGCCGCGACCACGCCGTCTTGCCCAACAGGCCACGGCGTCGGGCCGAGGCTGCATTGTGCGCGCCGATTCCCTTGAGATCTCGCATCAATGTCTTGAGATCGGCGTAGGTCAGCGTCAGCATCTCCATTTCCATCACCGGGCTCGAGAAACCGGCGTGGATGAGCATGTCGCCGATGTCGTGCAGATCGATGAAACGGTTGACGTGCGGCGCATCGTCGATGGCCGTGAAAGCCTCGCGTAGTTCCTTCAGCGTGTCGGGACCGAATGTGGCGAAGATCAGCAGACCGCCTGGAGCCAGCACCTGATGAAACCCCTTGAACGTGGTTTCAAGATCGTGCGCCCACTGTATGGCCAGACTGGACCAGACGAGATCCATGCTGTTGGGCGAAAGCGGAAGCCGCTCCATATCGGCGCACACCAGATGATTCACCTCCGCAGGCGAAGGCGCCAGGCGATGCAGCACGCGCCGTGCCCACGTCGGCAGTGGCAGGCGAGTACGCGCCGCCTTCAGCATGGCCGGCGCGATGTCGAGCGCACAGAATTCGGATGCCGCATAGCGCGAACGCAGATGTGCCAGTCCATAGCCGGTGCCGGTACCGACATCGAGCACACGGCCCGGTTGCAGCGACATGAAATCGAGACGTTCCAGCAGGCGATCGCATACTTCGCGTTGCAATACCGCGTGTGCGTCGTAGCTGGCGGCGGCATGGTCGAACGCACGCCGCACTTCGGCGAAATCGAGCTCGGCTTCAGTCATGGGCAAAGCGCCTGATCGCAGCAGCCACGTCTGCACTGTGCGACAGATGCGGCGCATGCGCGGCTCGGGCCAGTTCGACATACCGTGCGTCCGGGAGGGTTTCAGCCAGCCAGCGCCCTGCCGCCACCGGCGTCAACGCATCGAGTGCGCCATGCAGCACCAACGTCGGCTGCGTCAGCTGCGGCAACTGCTCACGCAAATCTGTTTCACGCAGAATCGTCAATCCGCCCGACAAGGCTTCGGCGCGCGCCGGCGGCAGGGGCAGAAAGTGCTGGCGCAGCTGCTGCAGCAACGATTTTTGATCGGGCACGCCACGTGTCTGCAAGCTGAGAAATCGCAACAGCGTGGCCTGCGGGTCGGCCAGCAGCGCTGCGCCGAAATCCTTCAGGTCGGTTGCAGGCATCCCATGCAACCAGCTTTCATCCGAAACGAATCGCGGCGTCGAGGCCAGCAGGATCAGGCGCCTCAATTTGCCCGGATGATCGAGCGCAGCGCGCATCACCACTTGCCCACCCAGTGACCAGCCCAGCACGATGCTGTCTTCCGGAACCTGGGCCACCAGATCGTCTGCCCAGCTCTGCAGCGAGTTGTTCGGCAGATCATTGCGCCCGCCATGTCCTGGCAAATTGAGTGCGCGCACGTCGAAATCGTCAGCCAGACATTGCACCAGCACGTCGAAAACGCGTGTGTTCATACCCCAGCCATGCACCAGCGCCAGGATGGGCTTAGTCGAGCGCATGCAGGGCCTCCACCAGCTGAGCGACATCGTCGGCGCTATGCGACGCCGACAACGTAATGCGCAAGCGCGCCGTGCCGACGGGGACCGTCGGCGTGCGGATGGCAGGCACCATCAGCCCGCGCTGCAGCAGGTCTTTCGACAGCTGTACCGCATCGGCATTCGCACCGATCACCAGCGGCTGGATCGGTGTATCCGAGGGCATCAGAACGCCCCGTTTCAAACCTGCCAGTCCTTGACGCAATTGTGCGACATGCGCACTCAGCCGTGCGCGCCGCGCTGCGCCTGCTTCAATCTGGCGCAGGCTCTCCAACAGGCATGCCGCCAGGAACGGCGGCGAGGCAGTCGTGTAGATATAGGGGCGCGCCTTCTGGATCAGCCACTCGATCACGTCCGGCTGCGCCGCCACAGCGGCACCCGACACGCCAGCCGCCTTGCCCAACGTGGCCAGGTAGATGACACGGTCACTTGCACGTGCAGCGTCCGTCAGCCCACCTCGGCCCTGATTCAGCACGCCGAAACCGTGCGCATCGTCGAGATACAGCCAGGCGTCGTAACGTTCGACCAGGTCGAGCAGGGCGTCGACCGGCGCCAAGTCGCCATCCATACTGAAGACCAGGTCGGAGACAATGAGCCTGTCCTGGGCCGTACTGTCTGCGAGTTGCGATTCAAGTTGCGCGAGATCGTTGTGGCGGTAGCGGGAGAAACGCGCACCGGACAGCTGCGCTGCGTCGACCAGCGAGGCATGGTCGAGCCTGTCGGCGAAGAGCTCGCCGTGGCGGCCGACCAACGCGGTGATCACCGCGAGGTTCGCCATGTAACCGGTGGAAAACAGCAGGGCCGCCGGCTTGCCGATGAAACCGGCAAAGGCAGACTCGAAGTCGTGATGAAGGCGGTGATGGCCAGTGATGAGATGGGCGGCCCCTGCACCGACACCGCATTGGTCGAGCGCGGCATGCGCAGCCCGGATCAACGCCGGATCGGCGGCAAGGCCGAGGTAATCGTTGCTGCAGAAGGAAATGACGTGCTGGCCGTTGATCGTGACGTGGGCGCCTTGTGCGCCGTCAAGCAACAGGCGCCGCCGTTCGAGATGATCGGTCCTCAGCGCCGCCAGCCCCTGCCGCAGGCGGGTCAGCGCAGCGAAACTCACAACGGCTGCAGGCCCAGCGAATCGAACAGGCGCTGATCGCGTTCCCACTCGGGGTTGCCGGTGGTGAGCAGCTTTTCGCCGTAGAAGATCGAATTGGCCCCAGCGAGGAAGCACAGCGCCTGCACGGCGTCGCTCATCTGCTGGCGACCGGCCGACAGGCGCACGAAGCTCTTCGGCATGGAAATGCGCGCCACCGCGATGGTGCGAACGAACTCCAATGGATCGAGCGCTTCGGTGCCGGCCAGCGGCGTGCCTTCGACCTGGACCAGCAGGTTGATCGGCACCGATTCCGGCTGCGGATCGAGCGAGGCCAGCTGCGCGATCAGGCCGGCGCGCTGGGTGCGCGACTCGCCCATGCCGACGATGCCGCCGCAGCAGACATGCAGGTCGGCATGGCGCACGCGCTCGAGGGTATCGAGGCGATCCTGATACTCGCGCGTGGTGATGATCTCGCCGTAGAACTCGGGCGCAGTGTCGAGGTTGTGGTTGTAGTAGTCGAGGCCGGCCTGCTTCAGCTGCTCGGCCTGGCCGTCCTTCAACATGCCCAGCGTGGCGCAGGTCTCCAGCCCCAGCGCCTTCACTTCGCGCACCATGTCCAGCACGGGTTCGAGGTCGCGCTGCTTGGGGCCACGCCAAGCCGCGCCCATGCAGAAGCGCGACGCGCCGGCGGCCTTGGCGGCCCTGGCGGCTGTCAGCACGTCGTCGAGATCGAGCAGACCCTGGTTTTCCACGCCGGCGTCGTAACGTGCCGATTGCGGACAATAGCCGCAATCCTCGGAACAGCCGCCGGTCTTGATCGACAGCAGCGTCGACAACTGCACGCGATTGGGGTCGAAGTTTCCACGATGCACCGTTTGCGCCCGATACATCAGGTCGGCAAACGGCAAGGCAAACAGCGCCTCGATGTCTGCCATGGATAGGCGCGCAGGCGGTTGAGTCATGTCATTCATTGATGGCTACCTCGATGGTCATGTCCTGCCACGGCTCACGCGCGGCCCGGTAAATGTCAAACAACGCCCACGGCACGATCACCACCACCGCGAATCCCTGCACCAGCATCAGTCCCTGCCAGCCCCCCAGTAGGCCGTAGAGCGGCTGGCCGAACACCACCAGACTGCCCATTACGCCGTAATAGCGGTAACCTGCCCATTTGTTGTAATGCGTCGTGCGCGGATTCGGATGGTGCGCGATACTGGCATAGACGAAAATCGACGCGCCCAGCCAGATCATGACCGGCGGCAACGACAGCACGAACGGCAGGAAACCGATCTTGTGGCCGGCAAGCAGCTTGCCCAGCAGTAGCGCCGTCAGCGAAATCAGCAACACCACGACGGTGATGAAATTGAACAGCTGTGCGGCGAAGCGGGAAGATGAAGCTGGAATGACGCGTTTGGCTTTCATGACCGCAATTTTCAGGGTGCACGCAGCCCCTGTCAAATTTCATCGACGATAAAATTGAACATCCGATCAATTTTTAATCAACTCGCCCCGCGAACCTGCCTGCTGTGTGGCGACGCGGCGCGCACCGGGCATACATGCCCAGCCTGCCTGGCCGATCTGCCCTGGCACACGCAGCCACAGTGTCCGCAGTGCGCCACGCCCACGCCCCAGGGACAGACCTGCGGGCCCTGCCTCAAACGCCCGCCTGCGTTCGACCGTACCATTGCGGCGCTGAGCTATGTCTTTCCGCTCGACCGATTGATTCCGCGCCTGAAATACCATGGCCAGCTTGCCATCGCGCCGGCGCTGGGCGAGTGGCTGACCCGGGCCACGGAAGCTGCACCGGTCCCGGATCGCATGATTGCCATGCCCCTGCATGCGACACGCATCCGGGAGCGCGGCTTCAACCACGCCACCGAAATCGCCCGTGACGTGGCGGCCCGGCAGGGACTCCCGCTCGATCTCAGCAGTTGCCAGCGCATCCGCGACACGCCTCCCCAGATGGGACTGAAACACGATGCACGGCGCCGTAATCTGCGTGGCGCATTTGCCTGTTCTGGGGACGTACGGGGGCAGCACATCGCGCTGGTCGACGACGTGATGACGACCGGCACCAGCCTCGACGAACTGGCTGCAACGCTGAAGCGGGCCGGCGCACGCGAAGTGACGTGCTGGGTAGCGGCACGGACGCTACGCCCCGGGGCCTGACTCCCCAAATCAGCAGATAACCGGCGCAACACGGCTTGTTGCCATCCTTCCCGGGACGCGAGACAAGCCTGTTGCGGTTTGGGATGGCCGCGACAGGATTGACCAAAGCCCGTATTCATGGCGTCCTCGCACAGCACGACCTTTCCTTGCCCGAGAGGCCGGCCGCCCCGAATGCTTCGTCAAGCTTTCCCTTCATGGCCGCAAGCCCATCCGGGTCGCAGGTCGCCAGATAGGTGAATATCTCGCGCAGATTGACCGCGCCAGGCAGATACCCTTGGCGTACACGTCAGGGTCGCGGGTATCGATCACGACCAGGGCTCGCTCGCCATGGCAGCTTGCAGGTCAACGGGTTCAATCAGTACGCTCATCCATGTCTCCCGGGGCGGAATTGAAGTCGCTTCTGCTTGTGCAGCAAGCATGCCACCCCGAAAAGACGAATGGAATCAAACTCTATCCAATTCCGCTTCAGCTCGGGCCATGACGGATCGTTTACAAAATGCTGACAGATTGCGGAGAACGCTCGGGAAACGGAGAAGGGCTCCGCGAGGACATTGCCGGCTTGGTCTTCGCGATGAACCTGGCGTATGGACCGGTCAACCGTAGATTTCTTCCACCGCAAAAATCCGCTGGTGTTCGCGCATGGCATAGCGGTCGGTCATCCCCGCGATGTAATCGGCCACGGCGCGTGCACCCTCGAGCGACTCACGTGTCTGGTGCTCCGGCGGCAGTAGGCGGGCATCGCCGGTGAAGGCCGTGTAGAGATCGCTGATGATGCGCCCCGCCTTGGCACTCATGCGTGCCACCTTGTAATGGCGGTACAGGTGGCGCAGCAGGAAGCGTTTGAGTTCCCGGTGCTCGTCGAGCAGCGCGGGGCTGAACGCCGCCAGCGGCGGCGCGGCGCGCACCTCGTCCAGGGTCTGCACGCCGCGATTCTCGACGTTCATGCGCGTGGTATTCACCAGATCGAGAATCAGCGTGTTGATGATGCGGCGAACGGTTTCGGTCACCACCCGACGCCCCTGCAAGGCCGGATATTTCGCACGCACTTCCGCCAGGTGGCGGGCGAAGATCTGGACTTCGCTCAACTGCTCCAGCGTGATCAGCCCGGAGCGCAGGCCGTCGTCGACGTCGTGGTTGTTGTAGGCGATCTCGTCCGCCAGGTTGGCAATCTGTGCCTCGAGCGAAGGCTGCTGCTTGTTCAGGAAGCGCTCGCCCACTACGCCGAGCTTTTCCGCATTGGCGAGTGAGCAATGCTTGAGGATGCCCTCGCGTGCCTCGAAGGTGAGATTCAAGCCCTCGAATTCGGCATAGCGCTCTTCCAGCAGATCGACCACGCGCAGTGATTGCAGGTTGTGCTCGAAGCCGCCGTGTTCGCGCATGCAGGCATTCAGCGCATCCTGGCCGGCATGACCGAACGGCGTGTGGCCCAGATCGTGCGCCAGTGCGACCGCTTCCACCAGGTCTTCGTTCAGGTTCAGCAGGCGCGCGATGGTCCGGCCGATCTGCGCGACCTCGATGCTGTGGGTGAGGCGGGTGCGGAACAGGTCGCCTTCGTGGTTCACGAATACCTGGGTCTTGTACTCCAGCCGCCGGAACGCGGTGGAATGGATGATGCGGTCGCGGTCACGCTGGAATTCGGAACGCGGCGCGGCGGAAGGTTCGGGATGCAGGCGACCGCGGGTTTGGCTGGAATGCGCTGCGTAGGAGGCGAACGACGGTTCCATCAACAATCCTTTTTCAATGCGGTGCGATCAGCACGCCAGTCAGCACATCGGTCGGCACGTCCGCGGTAATCACCGCCTCGCCCAGTTTCTTCAGCAGGACGAAACGCATCTTTCCGCCCTCCACTTTCTTGTCGTGGCCCATGTATTCAAGATACGTGTCCGCGCCCAGATCCGGCGCCACGTCAGGCAACCCCGCGACACGGATCAGCGCACGCGTCCGCGCAACGTCGGCTTCGGACAGCCAGCCCATCCGCCGCGACGTTTCCGCCGCCATCGCCATGCCGGCGGCCACGGCCTCGCCATGCAGCCAGTTACCGTAGCCCATGCCGGTTTCGATCGCATGGCCGAAGGTGTGTCCCAGGTTGAGGATCGCACGAATACCGCCTTCGCGTTCGTCCTGTCCCACCACTTGCGCCTTGATTTCGCAAGAACGATAAATCGCATGGGTGATCGCCACGGGATCGAGTGCACGCAGCCTGTCCATGTTGGCTTCCAGCCAGGCAAGAAAGCCGGCATCCCAGATCAGGCCGTACTTGATCACCTCGGCGAGTCCTGCCGACAATTCGCGTGCAGGCAGCGTCTTCAAGGTGTCGGTGTCGGCCAATACCACTTTCGGCTGATAGAACGCGCCGATCATGTTCTTGCCGAGCGGATGGTTGATCCCGGTCTTGCCGCCCACCGACGAATCGACCTGAGACAGCAGCGTGGTAGGAATCTGGATGAAGGGCACGCCGCGCTGATAGCTCGCCGCGGCGAATCCGGTCATGTCGCCAATCACGCCGCCGCCCAGCGCGATCAGAGTGGTCTTGCGCTCGGCGCGCTGGGTCAGCAGCGCATCGAAAATCAAATTCAGCGTTTCCCAGTTCTTGCAAGCCTCGCCGTCCGGCAGCACCACCTGCGCAACCGCCACCCCCGCAGCCTCCAGTGTTGCCTTCAACTGCACCAGATACAACGGTGCCACAACGGTGTTGGTGACCACCATCACACGTTTTTGGGGCAAGTGCGGCAGAATCAGCTCAGGCCGGCCCAACAACCCCGAGCCAATATGGATAGGGTAGGAACGATCGCCGAGATCGACATGGAGGGTTTGCATGAAACGGAAAAAAGAAAAGGGTTGTTCGATTGTAACCAAAGCCGGCATATTCCCTGAATTACCGCGCATGGCATATAGCTTGCTGAACCACCACTCAATTAATAATGATGACCATGAATACTCGCTCACCACTCAGTTGGCGCTCATTTCCACATTGCCACAACCGAAACGAACGCACATGCCAAGCAGCGGCTTTGTTTCTGTGTCGTCATATCGCCAGGAGTGATGAAATCCCATTCACACCCATCCATCGCTCGATTTTCCATGCCTGACCGTATTCTGCTGGTTTCACCGGCGTCTCCATTCAATCCCCAGTCGGGCGCGCAACAGCGCACCGCCTTGCTGTACGAAGCCCTGCAGACGCTGGGAGAGGTGGAGGTGCTGTTGCTCGAGCCAGTCGCCGGCCCCAGCCGGCTGGACTCATCGCCCAAATCGGGGATCCTTGCGCATGGACACTGGCATCAGCGTCCGTTCGGCATTGGAAAATTCAAACCGGACAGAACACTCAACCTGGCACTCAAGACGGAGGGCGTTGACCTCAAGCGCTATAGGCTGGTCGTCAGCCGCTATCTCAATCCACTCGCCAAGCTGGTTGTCCCGCCAGGCGTGCACAGCGTGGTCGACCTGGACGACTGGGGCTACCATTACGGACCGGGGGCCCTGGCGCTGGCCGCACAATTCAAATCGCAGTACGCAGCCTGGCTGGCAAAACGACAGCTCAAACGCTTTGACGCGTATTTCTTTGTCAATCGCCGCGACCAGGCACAGCATCGCGAACTCAAATCGGCACTGCTGCCCAACATCCCATACGCACCCCCCACCCAGCCATTTCCACAGACGAACAGCCCTGTTCTGTTGTTCGTCGGCTCGCTTTGGTATGCACCCAATCGCGAGGGCATCGACCGTTTCCTGGCCCGCTGCTGGCCTGCTATCAAGTCTGCCCATCCGGAGGCAAGACTGCTACTGGTGGGAGCCGCACCACCCGCCGTGCGACAAGCATGGGAACAGTATCCCGACGTTTTCGCCCCCGGTTTCGTTGATGATCTGGGCGAGGCGTATCGCAATGCTGCATTCACCATCGCTCCGATTTACTCGGGCGGCGGCACCAACATCAAGATTCTGGAATCGCTCGCTTACGGCCGGGCATGCATCACAACGCCCCACAGCGCCGAAGCCTTCAAGGAAGATCTGGAGAGCGCAGGCTTGGGGGTTGCCCGGGACGACCGACATTTTGCCGAGCTATGCATCGCCTGGCTGGAAGATAGCGATGACCGGAAACGCAACGCAGAAGTGGGCTGGAACAAGGTCACGGCACGCTACACGCGTCCCCACTTTATCGAGCAAGTCACACAACTTTGCGCGCCACTCCTCATGATGGCCCAGACATGATGATGCACAGGCAATACCTGATCGACCAGGCTATTATTGCCCGTAATATTCTGCGGGTCGCTCTTCCCCTTCAACGGTTACGGGCTTCGGCAACCAGGCCCACCCTGCCGGAAACGCCCACGCGCTTCGCCATCATCGCGGGCGATGTCACTGATCCCTCCAGTTCCCTGGGGGATCTAGCCATGTTCAGCGCCTTGATGCAATCGCTTCGAGCACAAAATCCGGACTCGATATTCACCATCATCGGCGAACGGCGCCACACCATTGTCGTACCTGGAATTGGCGAGACGCCAGTCGAGCCTGCATGGGCCGGGAAAACCGGAACGCTCGCTTTCGACGAATTGATACGCCAGCACCATGCCTTGTTTGTGATGGGTGCCGACATCCTGGACGGCAAATATGGGGCTGCCCTGGTACAACGTATCGTTGCCTACTGCAATCACAGTGTATTGCTCGGTATTCCAGCCACGATGCTGGGTTTCAGTTTCAACCGTAACCCAAGGGCCCCTGCGGTCCACGCCCTGTCGAGACTGCACCCCCACGTAACCGTCAACATCCGCGACCAGCCGTCTCTTGACCGCTTCACCCGGATTGTTGGCGTCCTTGCGCAACTATGTGCGGATAGCGCGTTCCTGATGCCTTCCGCCACCGACCCTATCACCGAGCCAGAAGCCTGGATCGCCTCCATGCGCCAGGAAGGCCGAACACCCGTGGGCATCAACCTGAATGCCCACGCACTGGCACCTGCCATTGCAGAAGTAGGCATGGATCAGCTGATCGACCATTTCGCCGAACAGTTCAAGCGTGCAGGCGAGCAGAATGGGCTCGCCTTCATGCTGCTTCCACATGATCTCAAATCGCAGTCAGGCGACGTGAGCATGTTGCAGGCGCTCGACCAGGCACTGCAACGGAAGGGGTTCACGCACGTACGCTATGCCTCGATCGATCAGCCCGATAAAATCAAACGGCTCATAGGCCTGCTCGACCTTGCCATTACCGGACGCATGCATCTGGTGATCGCCTCGCTGGGCAGCGGCACGCCTACGCTGTCGATTACCTACCAGGACAAATTCGAAGGCCTTTACCAGCACTTCGAACTGTCGCTCGAACACACCATTACCCCGATGCAGTGTCTTACCGACGAGCTCCTGAGGAAAATCAACGATGCATTCATGCATAGGCACGACAATCGCGCACGTATACTCAGCCACCTGCCCAGAGTGAAAGCATTGGCTTCGCAAAATCTTGCGATCGCAACGTGCGGCCACACCGATTAGACGCCCATACGCCAGCACATTAGTTACTACAGACTAACCTGACCATCATTGCGAAACAGGAGGGGTGATGTTTATCCGGGATATCCAGGCAAAACATGAAGACGGCCAGTACCGTGTGCAGGCCGAAGCGGTGCTTGAGGGACGCCCCTTGCGGGAAACCATCTTCTTCTCCGTACCCTCGGAGCAAGCCGACTGGATCCGTCCCGAACCCAATGCATTCATGGTGGGAACCGCCATAGCCGCCATGTGGAACGGTGAAAGCAGGCTCGCAATTGAAGGGAGCGTAGATCCGCAACTCCGTACCAGGCTCACCATAGCCATGCGGCTGTTTCAAACCGAGCACGCACTCAAGCTCTATCGTTTGCGCCCGTTTGCCAAGAAACTTCTGGGCAGAAACTGACACGATTTCTCACATGGATATATGAGCCCTGATCACAATGACCACCTCTCTCCTCAAGCGCCCCAGCAATCCCAGATGAGATGCCATCTTTGCGGCGCAGAACCCAGGATCATGTTCACTGCGGAGATTCTCCACAAATACATGGTTCCCTATCACTACTGCGCAGCGTGCGACCACCTGTTTGTCAGCAATCCAATCTGGATGGAAGAAGCTTATTCGGATGCCATCGCGCAGGAAGACACGGACGTTGCCGCCCGGAATGTCTTTAACGCGTTAAGGCTCGCCGCAATCGATTTCCTGGCCCTGGGCGATCGCGGACAGGGGAAATACGTTGACGTGGCAGGAGGTTATGGGCTGCTGACCCGCCTGATGCGCGACCTGGGATTCGACTACTATTGGTCTGACCCCTATGCAAACAATCTCTATGCGAGAGGTTTCGAGTACGATCCCGCGCTAGGCGCCTGTCTGGCCGTCAGCGCCATCGAGGTTCTGGAGCACACAACCAATCCGCTCGATTTCATACAACGCACCCTGGCCGACCATCAGTCCGACACATTCATTTTCACGACCGAAGTCTTCGCCGACAATGACCCGCCCCTGCCTGGCCACTGGGGTTATTACGCATTCGAAACCGGCCAGCACATCGCTTTCTTTTCCCGCCTGGGGCTGACGCGCCTGGCCGAACGACTGGGCATGACTTACTACCCGCTGGGACGCCTGCATGTCTTTTCGAAGAAAAATCTGCCGCGCTGGAAACTCAAACTGGCCAGTTGCAAATGGCTGGTCATCCCCCTCGCATTAATTGCGGCATCAAGACTAGGCTCCAGGCGAGGCCGGGATCAGGCAATAATACGCAACCGAACGAACCGGACCCAGGCATAGAGTTTGCTTTTCAATCCCCCATGTTCTCCTTCGACTCCGTATCACTCAAAGAAAAATGAGCCTTGGCCATTCCATCCGCCATGGCGCCAAGTGGGTCTTCATCGGCAACACCGGCAGCCAGGTCGTCAACTTCGCGCTGGGATTGATACTTGCGCGCCTCCTGGTGCCGGCCGAATTCGGCATGGTGGCGACCATCCAGATCTTCACCAGCCTGGCCGGGTTCGTTGCCGGCGGCGGCATGGGACAAGCCATCGTACGCGCCAAGGAAGCCGGCAAGCGTGATTACGATCTGCTGTTCACGCTGCAATTCCTCATCGGGCTGGTGATCGTCAGCTTCTTCTTCGTCATCGCCCCCTGGTTCGGACGCTGGTACGCGAACCCTGTGTATGCCGATCTGCTGCGCGTGGCAGCACTGTCTTTCCTGGTGCGTCCGTTTTTTAACGTACCCAGCAACATGTTGCATCGGGAAATGCGCTTCAAGGCCAAGACGGCGGTCCAGCTAGCCAACCTGGGGGTCTACAACAGCATTGCCTTGAGCCTGGCCTACCTCGGCCACGGCCCCTGGAGCCTGATCCTCGCCGGCCTGTTCAGCTCGGTGGCTGGCGCCCTCCAGTTTGCCTGGTATGCACGCTGGCGTCCCGGCATAAGCTTCGATTTCGCACGCGCGGGCGAATTGATGCGCTACGGGCTTCTGGCCTCCACCAACAACATCGTTTGTTACATACGCGTCCAGCTGCCCACTTTCATCTTGTCCCGCAGCCTGGGACCGGCCAGCGTGGGTCTGTACAACAAGGCCGAAAGTCTGGCGGCGCGCCCGCATGGTTTCATCACCGGGTCGGTGTATGAAGTCCTGCTCCGCGCGTTGGCCAAGGAACAGGACAACCTCGACAAATCCCGCTACCTGTTCTTTCGCAGCCTCACGCTGGTCGCCGTCTATGCCCTGCCGTTTTATATCGGTTTTCTCTGGCTGGCGAAGCCGCTGGTGGTGACGCTGTTCGGCCAGCGCTGGGCTGACTCGGCCGGCTCTCTGATGATCCTCAGCCTGGCCGCCCCCCTGATGATGATCGAGAATCTGTCCGGTGCCGTGCTGGCTGCGCGCAGCTGGCTGGGCAAGGAACTGGTCGCGCAGGTCGTCATGATTGGTGTTGCCTCGGCCGCTATCCTGGTCGGCCTGCCTTACGGGTTGACTGGCGTGGCGACCGGCATGGTCTTCGCCCTGCTCTATCTCACCCTACACATGTTCTGGCTCGCCAAGCAGTCGCTCGATGCCCGCTGGATTGACCTGGCTCGGGCCTTCATGCCGGCAACGCTCCTCAATGCCATCCTGATTGGCACTTTGTGGCTTGCCAATCGCATCATCCCGCCATCCATCCAATCGGTCGATGCACTGTACGTGTTGTGCATGGCGGCCGCGGGCGGACTGGTTTATGCGATCTGTTTCCTGTATCTGCCCATCACGGCCCTTGCGTCGGAAACTGATCGCTGGAAGATCAGGCTCAAACTCGCCAAAGCCCCCGCATGACCATGATCGACCCCATCTCGCGCGCGCTCCATCGTCAGGCTGGCCAGCACGGGCCGGTCATCCTCATGTATCACGCCGTGACAGCCGGCCAGACTACCCCCGTATGGCCATGGGCCGTATCCATGCAGCAGTTCCGTGACCAACTCGACTTTCTGGCCACCGAAGGCTACCAAACACCAACCATGGCCGAGCTGGCTGCCGCGCCCACGAAAACATGGCAAGGGCGCACAGCCGTGATCACGTTTGATGACGGCTATGTCGACAACCTCGCCGCCTGCGAAGAACTACAGAAACGCGGCATGCGCGCCACATGGTTCATCGTGTCCGGCTCGATCGGTCAGCCACCACGCTGGCCCGAGGATGGCCGCCCCGCAGGTCGGCTACTGAACGCTGACGAACTTCGCGAGATGCGGGAAAATGGCATGGAAGTTGGTTCCCACACAGTCAGCCACACGCGCATGACAGGACTCGACGACATGAATTTGATGCGGGAGTTAGCCCATTCCAAGGTCACTCTAGAAGATCTCCTTGGCAACCCTGTCGATAGTTTTGCTTATCCCTATGGCGACTGGGATGCGCGTTGCGCTGAGGCAGTGCAACAGGCTGGCTATAGCGCGGCCTGCACCACCCGCACCGGTTGGGCATTACGCGACAACACCCCTTACCAATTGCGACGGCTGACCGTATTCAATACGGACACCACTAGCAGCTTCGCACGAAAACTTTATTTCGGGAGCCACGACGTGCGCTGGAGAGACATCGCCCGCTATGCCTTGCGACGCTTTCGAAATGCCTGAGTTGGCCGATGACACCTGCCATCTCCATCATCATGCCCTGCTACAACGCCGCAGCCCATTTGCCGGCCAGTGTCGGCAGCGTGCTGGCCCAGACGTTCTCCGACTGGGAGCTGATCGCCGTCGACGACGGGTCCGACGACACCACACTGGCGTGGCTGCAAGCGCAGACAGACCCACGGATCCGCACGCTCGCCCAGTCCAATCAGGGCGTCAGCGCCGCACGCAATGCCGGTCTGGCGGCGGCGCGCGGCCAGTATGTGGCGTTTCTGGACGCAGACGACACCTGGGCCGAGCGCTTCCTGGAAAAGATGCAAGCCGCATTGCAACATCGTCCTGATGCGGTGTTGGCGTATTGCGGCTGGCAGAACCTCGGACTGCCCGGCGGGTGCGGCGAGCCGTTTGTGCCGCCCGATTATGAAACCCCGGACAAGGCGAAAACTCTGTTTGCCGGCTGCCGTTGGCCGATCCATGCCGCGCTGGTCCGGCGCGAGGCCGTGCTGGCCGCAAACGGTTTCGATCCCGCCCTGAAGAATGCCGAGGACTACGCGCTATGGCTGCAAGTAGCGACACGTGCTCCCATCGTCCGCGTACCGGAAGTACTGGCCTTCTATCATTTCCACGGCAACGGCCAGGCCTCGGCCGACCATGCCCGGGCGGCGCTGCAACACTGGCAGGCACAACGCAGCTATCTGGCCGCCCACTCCGCTTTCCACGCCGCACTCAGCCATGCCGACAGACGCGCGCTGACCGTGGGCGAGTTGCTGCAACGCGGCTACGCCAGTTACTGGCAACGCGACCTGCCCGCCGCGCGGCTTATTTTTCGTACGGTCATGAAACAAGGCTATGGCACACTCACCGACTGGAAATACATGTTGCCCGCCTGGCTGCCCGAATCCTGGCATCGGAGGCTGATCGGGTTGCGAGACCGGAATACGTAAACACAACCGTATGGACAACTTCGACCCCACGCTGATCTCCGTTGTCATGCCCTGCTACAACGCCGCGCCCTACGTGGAAGAGGCGATCGAATGCGTGCTGCAGCAAAGCTACCGGAATGTCGAACTCATCGTCGTGGACGACGGGTCGAACGACGCGTCCATGCGGATCGTCGAACGCCTGGCGGCAGGCAACCCCGACCGCATCACCGTGCTGCACCAGACCAACAGCGGCCCGTATGCGGCGCGCAATCACGGCCTGTCCCATGCGCATGGCAATTTCGTCGCCTTTCTGGACGCGGACGATTACTGGCATCCCGACGCACTCAACCGGCTGCACGCCGCGATGACGGAAACCCTCGCCGATGTGGCGTATTGCGGCTGGCAAAACGTAGGGGAAGCCGCCGCCAGCACACATCCCTACATCCCGCCCGACTATGCCCAGTCGGACGCCACCGCATTGTTCCTGCAATCCTGCCCGTGGCCGATCAACGGCGTCCTGGTGCGGCGTCAGCTTATCGACACCTTGCGCGGATTTTCGGAACGTCTGCCCACCGCCATGGACTACGACATGTGGCTGCGCATGCTCGCCCTCCAGCCCACGGTGGTGCGCGTTCCCGAGGTGCTGGCGTTCTACCGTCGCTACCCGCGCGGCGATGCGCATATCCCGCGCTGGCGCCAGGTCTTCGATGCCATTGCCGTGCGCGAGGACTTCGTCCGCCGGCATCCCGTCCAGGTCGCCCATCTCAGCCGGGCTGAACGTGATGACCGGGTGTACGGCTCGCTGCTACCCGAGGCCTATCGCTGCCATTGGCGGCGCGATACCGATTCCGCGCGGCGCCTGTTCCGTCGCGCGTCTCGCAAGACAGAATGGAAGGCACGCGATGCCAAATACATCCTGGCCAGTTTCTTGCCTGCATCGGTATTCGAATCGCTGATCCGGATGATCGATGCTCGGCGCAGCACACGCAATTCCATATGAACCATCGTCATGCCTGTGCTTACCTTTGCTTTTTGCACCTATAACCGCGCGGACCGCCTGGAAAAACTCGTTGCGGCAATGCGTGAACAAACCTGCCCGATACCCTTCGAGATCCTCGCGATCAACAACAACAGCAGCGATGCCACGGTCGACATCCTCGCGCGCCTTGAACAGTTGCCGGGCCCGACGCTGCGCTGGGTGACCGAGCCCGTGCAGGGGATCGTGGCCGCACGCAACCGCGGCATTGCCGAGGCGCTGGACAGCGACATCCTGGTCTTCATCGACGACGATGAACTCCCCCTGCCGGGCCTGCTCGAAGCCGCGGCCGATGCCATTCTGAACGAAGGTGCAGCGTGTGCGGGCGGCCGCGTGGAGATGGATTTCACAACCACCGTACGGCCGCGCTGGCTCGAAGACGATCTGCTCGGCTTTCTTGCCGCCGTCGACCATGGGCCGGAACGTTTCTGGATCAAGGATGCGAGCACCCCCATCTGGACCGCCAATGTCGCGTACGACATGCGCCTGTTCCGCGACGACCCCGCTTTGCGCTTCGACATCCGTTACAACCGCGAAGGCAAGGATGTCGGCGGCGGCGAGGATGCCATGATGTTGCGTGCCCTGCTCGAGCGTAAAGTTCGGATCCGCTACTGCCCTGAAATGGCCGTGCTGCATGCCGTCGAATCCTGGCGGCTCAGGCGCAGCTATTTTTTGAAACTGCACTACCGGGCCGGCTTGCGCCATGGCCGGTTTTCCCTGCCACGCTACCCCAGCACGCTGTTCGGCGTCCCTCTTTTCATGATCACCCAGTTTCTGAATCACTGCGGCCGGACATTGAAGCTGGCCATCAGCGGGCAGCCGGGGCTGATCCGTCAGGCGATGAATGCGGCGCATGCGCTGGGCAGCCTGCAAGGCTACCGAAACCGATCCGGGGCTTGACCATGATCGACGTCGCCATCCGCTTCGATGATCCATCCGCGGTCAGCGATCATGCACTCGAGCGCGGAATATTGCATGCCATGGCCATGCACGATGTTTGCGCCACCTTTGCGGTCATTCCGCACGCCGGACAGCACGCCTTGTCTGCCGATGAGGTGCCCCACCTCATCGAGGCGCGACAATCCGGCAGGATGGAAATCGCCCAGCACGGGTTCAGCCATGAACCCTGTCAAGCCAAGGCCAGCCCTCCGTCCGAATTCGCCGGTCTTGATCCGGCGGAGCAAACGAAGAAAATCGTGGCCGGCCGAACGACGCTTGGACAGGTATTTGGTTGTGCAATCCCGGGGTTCGTTCCGCCGTTCAATACCTTCGACCACATCACCGCTGCCGTGCTTTCCGAGCAGGGTTTCCTCTACCTCTCGGCGGGTAGTGAACACGGATCGGTCGAATCCGACCGTCTCATCGAGCTTCCGCGCACATGTCAGCTCACCGAACTCCGTCCAGCGCTCGCCGAAGCGCGACGCCACCCGCACGGCGAGTTGGCCATCGTAGCCGTCATGCACCATTACGACTTCCAGGAGTCCGGGCGCACCGATGCACCGTTGACGCTCGAGCAACTCTCGGGTCTGTTTCGATGGCTCCGCCAGCAACCCGATGTACGATTGCACACATTGAGCCAGCTGGCCTCCAGGCATGACGCAAACACCTGGCGCAAAGCGGTGCAGCGAAACCGCTGGGTACAGCGGCAGCACTGGCGCATCCGCTCCGTTTTCCCGCGATACAGCCTCATGCCCCATACCCTATTCAGATACGTTCGTTTGACTGGACCCTCCACGTGACCTCGTCTTTCCCGTCCCCATCACGTCAGCAAGGCCCGATCTTCATCGTCGGGGCGCCGCGTTCCGGCACCACCATGCTGCAGTACCGGCTGCGCAATCACCCGCACATTTCGCTCCCCACCGGGGAATCGCATTTCTTCATTCCGCTGTACCACAACCTGGAAAGCTTTGGCGATCTCCGCCAGGCGGACAATACCCGTCGCGTGCTGCAAGCCATGTATGAACAAAGCCGGGACTTTCTGGAGACCGATCTGCACGGCGTGAAATTCGATGTTGACCGGTTGACCCGAGAACTTCATGCCGAAGGCCGGCACACGATGCCGGCGATCATATCGGGGTTGTTCGAGAAAAATGCGCGGGGCGAAGGAAAGTCCCGATGGGGCGACAAGACCCCCTATTACGTGATGCATCTGCCCAAACTACTCGAGTGGTTTCCCGATGCCCAGATCGTGCACCTGATCCGCGACGGACGCGATGTCGCCCTGTCACTGTTCGGCAGACAGCACGATTTCTCCGTGTACAACACGTATTTCGCGGCGGAATACTGGGAAAGCTACGTCGAAAAAGGCCGCGCGCTGGGCAGCCAGTTGCCGCCCCAGCAATACATGGAGTTGCGCTACGAAGATTTGCTTGCACACCCCGAAGACAGCATGCAACGGATTTGCGCGTTCCTGGGCGAACCCTACTCGGCCGAGCTGTTTGCCGTCACGTCGGTGGACGACCCAGGCAAGACCCCGCTGGTGCATGAACCCCTGAAAGCCGACAACGCGGGAAAATGGCGCAGCAAGATGACGCCAGCCCAGATCAGGGCCTTCGAAAGCGTGGCCGGCAGGACGTTGCGCGAGTTCGGCTACGACCTGATCACGCCAGGCACACCCCCCGCACTCGCCGTGAAAGCAGCTTACCGCCTGCATAACAAGGTACTGACCCGTTTCTGGAAACGTACCCGACGGGCACTCGCATGACCACGCTCACTATCCTCATCTGCACCCACAACCGGGCGGATCTGCTGCAAAAGACCCTGGCGTCGCTCAACCGTGCGCGCCGCCCCGCCATGCCCGTGCGCATCCTGGTGGCGGCCAATGCCTGCAGCGACGACACCGTGGCGCAGATGCAGGCGTACCAGGCTCGCCAGGCGACCGAAAACGGTTTGCCGCTGCAGGTGCTCGTCGTGCCCACGCCGGGAAAATCCCATGCGCTGAATGCCGCCATCCCGACCATCGAAACCGAACTCATTGCCCTGGTGGACGACGACCACCGGGTGGATGAGAACTATTTGACGGCCATCGAACAGGCCGCTGCGGCCTGGCCGGAGGCCGGCCTGTACTGCGGAAAGATTTTGCCGGATTGGGATGGCAGCGAGCCTGCCTGGGTACACGACGACGGTCCCTATCGTATCTACCCGCTGCCGGTTCCGCGCTACGACCAGGGCGATACGCCACGGGCCGTCACGGCCGAGACCGGCCCCATACCGGGCGGCGGCAATCTAGTCGTGCGCCGACGCGTGTTTGAATTGGCCGGCCAGTTTTCCACCGAGCTGGGGCCGCACGGCCACGATCTCGGTGGTGGCGAGGACAGCGAATACGTATTGCGCGCCCTGGTGCGTGGCGAGCACTGTCAATACGCGCCGGCCATCGTGCAGTACCACTATGTCGATACGGAAAGGCTCCGGCTCGGCTATCTCCTGAAAAAAAGCTATCAGCGAACCCGTTCGACCGCCCGCCTCCGTGGCAGCGGCTCGGTTCCCTTGTACATGTGGCGCAAGCTGGCCGAGTATGGTGTCCAAAGCGCATTCAGCCTGTCGTGGGCCAAGCGGCGTTTTTACTGGGTGCGCACCGCGGCAGCCCTGGGCGAGATCCAGGGCTGCCGCGAGTCGGGGCATCGCGGCAAGCACCTGGAACTCCCACCCGACCGTGGCATCGTGTTCACCGAATCGCTGGCCTTGTTCACCACTGTCTGCGGCCTGATCGCCTGGTTCGCCAGTGGCCAGGCGCGCTGGGCCGGCCTGCTTCCCGCCCTGGGCGTAGCCGGGATCGGCACGGCCGCCCTGCTCGCCAAATCGCTGCTCGATTTTTCGCATACCGGCCCCCGCATTCGCGACGAGGTGCTCAAGCATTACCGCCGCTATACGCTGTTTTCGCTGGCACGCCTGACGGCCTGGGCCTTTGCACTCATGCTTTTCACCGGGGGGGCCGGCGTGCTGCTCTATTTCATGCTTGCCACGGCGACAGGCGCAGGCTGGTCGGCATGGCTGGCCGCCGTTGCCGCACTGCTCGGCATCCTCGGCGGTTTCGGACTGCAATTCATTCGCAAGCTGCGTTTCAATCCCGGACTGCTGGCGGCGTCGATGCATTACCGCATGAGCCGGCTATATCGACTCTGGCATGCCATGACGCCGGCACGCATCGCCCGACTGCAGGCTCTGTGGATCGGCCTGATCGGGCTATTGTTCGTGGCGGCCTCCTGGCAGCTGGCGAAGGAAAATCGCGTGGCCACCCTGATGGCCCTGTGGGCGGCCACGCTGTTCTTTGCCGGGACGATCGTGTGGGCAGGCTGGCAGCCCGAGGCACGCGCGCCGCGCAAGCGCTCTGCGCGCGCGCCAGATTCGCAGCCCAACATCCTCATGATCGGGTCCGATACGCTGCGCGCCGACCGCTTGGGTGCGCTGGGGTATCGCCGCATGCTGACGCCCCATATCGACCGACTGGGCGAGCACGGCGCACTCTTCGCCAACTGCTATGTGCCGTGCGCGCGCACGGCACCGAGCCTGATCTCCATGCTGACCGGAACCTGGCCCCACACCCACGGCATCCGCGACAATTATGCGGATCACGAGGCCACACGGCTGAGCGTGGATGCCTTGCCCGTGTGGCTGAAACAGGTCGGCTATCGTACCGCGGCAATCTCGGACTGGTGCGGTGCCGATATGGGAAAATTCTCTTTTGGCTTCGACTACACCGATCTGCCGGAAGACCAGTGGAACCTGAAGTACCTCATCCGCCAAGGCCCCAAGGACCTGCGGCTGTTCGTTTCCCTGTTCGTCCATAACCGGCTGGGGCGGCTGCTTCTGCCTGAGGTGTACTACCTGGGCGGGGTACCGCTCACGCAGCCGCTCGGCAAGCGTGCCCGGCGTCTGGTATCGCGCCTGGCGGAAAGCGCACAGCCGTTCTTCCTCAATGTGTTCTACTCCACCACGCACCCCCCCTTTGCCTCGGAATGGCCGTGGTATACGCGCTTCGCCGACCCTGGCTATGGCGGCGAATCAAAATTCGCAATGGCCCGGCTCACGGACCCGTTCGAAATCATCCGGCGTCAGGGCGCACCCAGGGAGGAGTTCGATCTCGATCAGATCGTCGACTTGTACGACGGCTGCGTGGCGGAATTCGACGACGAAGTCGGCAAGATGCTGGCGCACCTGGAGGTCTGCGGCCTGGCCGACAATACGATCATCGTCGTCTACTCAGACCATGGCATGGAGTTTTTCGAACACGACACCTGGGGACAGGGCAATTCCGCCGTTGGCGATTTCAGTCCGCGCATTCCGCTCGTCATCCGCGCCCCCGGCCGCCCGGCACGCGGCACGGTGGATCAGGTGGTGCGCTCGATCGATCTTGCGCCCACGCTACTTGAACTCGTCGGCGCACCGCCCGTCGCCAGCGTGGACGGGATATCGCTCGCAGGCTGCATGAAGCTGGACGGCGACTGTCCCGAACTCGACGCCTTCAATGAAACCGGCATCTGGATCGCGCATATTCCCGGCCTGCCGGATGCGCACCTGCGCTATCCCAACCTGCTGGAACTGATGGAGGTGCCGGATCGCGCCAGCGGCGCCCTGGCGATCAAGTCCGAATACTGCAACGCCATCCTCGACGCGAAGGATCGCATGATCCGAAGCGGCCGCTGGAAACTGGTTTACCAGCCGCTCGAGACAGGCCATGTGCTCAGTCTGTTCGACCTGGAAACCGACCCCGCCTGCCAGCACGACGTGTCGGCGCACCATCCGCAGGTGAAGGCGGATTTATGGGCCCGGTTGCAGGCCTTCGTCCAGGCGTCGCGACAGCACGCCCGTCCTTGATCAATCCGGGCAGAAACGGCAGTAGGGATTGGTCGGCGAGCCGATTTTAGGCGGCGCTGCAGGCGCCTCGGCGGGAGACGGCGGCGCGCTGTCGGCCGACTCGACGGGCGGCGTGGAACCCGCATCGGGTGTCGGTGCGGCGTCTGGGCCCACTTGAACGGCAACCGGCGCGGGCTCGACAGGGGCCGGGTAGGGCAGCTTGCCGCCCAGTTCGGTATAGCGCCGTTGCAGGCTCTTGGCGTCGGGATTGTGACGCAGGCCCTCGGTGACGGTCTCCAGTGCCTTGGCACGATTCTTCTGCTGGCTGTACATGTCTGCCAGCGTCATGTAGGCACGGGGCTGTTTCGGATCCGCTTCGATCGCTTTCATCAGATCCCCGACCGCTTCGCCCGACCGCTTCATCATTGACAGGGCAATGCCGCGATTCATGAGGATTTCGGGGCGCAGCGAAAAATCCGGGTGGGTATGGGCAAGCATGTAATCGAAATTTCGCAGCGCCGCTTCCAGCGTGCCCTGCCGGTCCTTGTTGGACGACCCCATGCCGCGCGCCCGGTTCACAAAATTGAGTCCGGCACAGTAATGATGGACGTGCATGAAATCGGATCCCATGGAATCCCGCCAACTCTTGAACGCCTCCGATTTTTCATCGAAACGCGCCGCACAATAAGGTGGGAGCGTGGTCATCTCCGCCGGGCTTGGCTTCCATTCCGCCGCAGCGGGCAGGGCCATGACAAGTCCTGTCAGTCCCAGCATCAACTTGGTGAGCGTCTTCATCGCACGTCCTTTCTCTGTCATCTCGATTCCGTCATGCCGACCGTATTTCCCGAATGGCCAGCCAGTCAAACAGGGTATTCAATCCGCGCCAATCCAGCTTGAGCACATCCGGGTAACGGGGGTACAGGTCGCGCACATGAAATGGCAGTGCAGTGAACCCGGCAGGCTGGATGGCCCGCCCCAGCATCTTGTTCTGATACCCCCGCACGCTGTAGCGCACGCGCCGCCGGAAGTATTTTTTCCATTCGCGCGGAAGCCAGGGCGACACCGAATCGAATGCGAACCCGGCCGCGCGGGCCACGACCACCCGATTGTTGTCCCAGCGGGTGTCGCCCTGCAAATCCCATTTCAGCATCGCGCCCATCAGCGCATCTTCGCCTATGGTGCCGACAGGCATTTTGATGGCCTGGGCACGGATGCGTTCCACGAAGCTTCCCCGCAAGCCGTATAAATTGCCTGCTACGCCATTGTCCCGGAGCATGTCGCGTTGGAACGCTGCGACGCCGCGACCGCTTTGCGGCAATGCCGACACGCCGTTTGCCTGGGGATGCTGCGCCAGTGCCTGCACCATGGCGTCCAGCGAGCCGGCAACCGCACGCACGTCGCCATCGATGAAAAAACAGGGCGTCTCCGTACACACGGCAATCTCATGCACGAATACGTTCCAGGCGTTGGCCTTGTCACCCAATGCGATCGACACGAGGTGGACATGGGGGTGATCCGCCGCATATTCGCGTACCAGCGCTTCGGTCCGGTCGGTGCAGGCATTGGCCAGCACATGGCAGGTGAGCGGATGCGTCGCGGCAACCTGCAGGCTGTCGAGGCAGGCGATGATGTTGCGCGCTTCGTTATGGGCAAAAACGGCGACGGGCCAAGGGTATATGGTAGCTGTCATGGATACGGCTCAGGACCGGGTTGTTGTCATGTTCAGTTGGCGGGTTTTCTCTGCCACCCGCTCCCAGGAGAATTCGCGTTCCACCCGCTGCAATGCGCGCTGACCCCAATCACGGGTCAAGTCCGGCTGCGTCAGCAGGCTGCGCAAACCGTCTGCCACGGCATCGACCGACGTGCCATCCACCCGCAGCCCCGTCTCCCCATGCAGGACCGCCGAGCCCGTGCCGCCGGCCAGACCGGCCAGGCTCGGCTTGCCGCAGGCGGCCGCCTCGATGAAGACCATGCCGAAACCCTCATTGTCGCCGTTGATCTCGCGGTTGGGCATGGCAAATATATCGCAGGCATTCTGCCAGCGCGGCAGATCCGCTTCCCTGACCGAGCCGATGCGATGAACCACGCCCGTCAAGCCAAGGTCATGGATCAATCCGTCCAGATAATCGGCATCCTCGCCTATCCCGCCAATGACATAACGCAGCGGCATCCCTTCGGCATGCAGTCGCCCCACGGCCCGGATCATCTGGTCGAAGCCCTTGCGACGCGACAGCCTGCCGACCGAGAACAGCAGTTTCTCGTCCGCGCCGATCCCCAGGCTCTCGCGCAAACCGGTGGCATCCAGGCCCGGCCGGAATACCGAGACGTCGACACCGGGATAGATCAGCGTGATGCGAGCCGGGTCGACGCCCATGTCCCGCAAGGTGTCGCGCGTATGGTCGCTGTTGGCGACGACCCGGTCGGCATGGCGCAGGGCGAACCGCATCGCCCTGAATTTCCGGCCACTCCCCCAGCTGGTGAGTTCTTCGCCATGGGCATAGATGGCCACCGGCCTGAACGTCAGGCGCGCCACACCCCATGCCACCAGCCCTTCCGGCAGCGCACGGAAGGCATGCACGGCATCGAAGCGGTGCGTGAACGCCAACCGCAGTGAGCGGAAGAAGAAACGGGCGTACATCGCGAGCGATTCGGGACGCAGCCATGCCACACGTCTGAGGCTCAGGCGGTGGATCGTATTGGGATGCGCCGCATCCACTGCCATGGCGCCAGGGACGTCGGCGGTGACGATGTGGATTTCCTTGCCGCCGAGACGCCTGTACACCTCCGCGGCCCACACGGCCGTACCCCCCTTGGTCGGGAGAAAGAGTTCGGTGAGGACAAGCAGACGATTCATGATGGGTAAGCGGGGCAGGCCGTATGGCGTCATCGGTGCCGGCAGCGGTTATTTGTCGGTTCTGAGATTTCTGCGGGATCGGGCATGTCAATGCAGCATGCCTGAATGATAACGGCCCTGCCCCGAATCAGGCGATTTATGCCGCGACTTGGCCCTTTCGTACCTTCCACACTGCCGAGAACAATCTTCACAACCGGCATCAATGCTGTCGCGTTATTGCCTGACGAATGCGATTCTTCAGCACCTTCCCTGCCAGGCTGAAGTGGTGCCAGTACAGCCCGTTGATCGTTGAGTCGAAAAGATTGCGCCAGGGAAAAGCCTGGTGATTCTGGTACGCGTAATAGGCCTTGTTGAAATGGGCACTTGCCAGGGAAGCCGTCGTCAATCGCTTGAGCAGCGGTGTGGCAACAACCTCGTCCAGGCTCAAAAGTCCTTTGCGAATCTGGATGATGGTGTCGATGAGGCGTTGTTTTTCCTCCGGCCGGCTGAAATAACTCTGCCCCTCGCATCGCACGCGATAGCCGGGTGTCACGAGCAGGCCACACGTACAGCGAAGTGCCACCCGGTAATACCATTCCAGATCCTCGAACCCTTGCCCGCTGTACAGCCCGACTTTCTGCAATTGGGCTCGCTTGATCGCCACCCGCTGAAACGCCATCGGGATACGCTCGAGCAATGCGGCGAACAACAGGTCAGAATGCAGGCGCAACACACCTTCGGCACCCTCCAGGCGCTCGCCCATCGCAGCGAGAACACGCGTCACTGCCTGAATCTGATTGTGTCGGGTCCCCTCGGCATCACTGCCGAAAGGTTCCACATTCACGAACAGGCAATTCAGATTCGCATCGCCCTGGAAAGCGGCATCGATCTGTGCCAACGCATCGGCACCGAGCAGATCGTCGTCGTCGAGAAAGAAGATCGTCTCGCCGGTCGCCGCTCGCATTCCCATATTGCGGGCTTCCGAGGGTCCTTGCGCCGCCTCGTTCCGCAACAACCTGATGCGTCCCCCCTGCATAGGATTGAGCGTCACGGCAGGACAGGACCCATCGTCCACCACGATGACGTCCCATTCATCGAAATGCTGCGCCTCGACACTGGCAATGGCCTCGCGAAGCAATTCGGGACGATCGTGAGTCGTGATTACAACAGTGATCTGCATACCCTACCCATGTCATCCAGGGGCCTCGTTCAGACCAGACAAATCTTCCATCCGGATATTCTCAATGCCAGCGATGTACCTAGCGGAGCCCGGCAAAGCCGGCATGCTCAGCCGGTCAGCATCGACAGCACAGCACGCAGGCTCTGCCAGCCGGGACGCGCGATCAGCATCGGCAGCACGGCCCGGACGGCCGCGACACGCTGGCCGCCCTTGCTCAGTGCGCAGCCGATGTTGTAGCGCGCGCCGTACATCCGGCTCGACACCCCCTGCCTGACCGGTGTCGGAAAACGTTCGGCCAGCCGCACCAGATCGGACAGCGTGCGCACATTCTCACGCTGCGCCGCCACCGGATTGCGGCGCGTGGCGCTGCCGCCGTGTATCACGTACACGCCGAGGCTTTCGCAGATTACGCCGATACGATGACTATTGGCCACCAGCCGGGTCAGGAAATGGACATCCTCGCAGACCTTGAACCCGGTCGGATAGCCCCCCAGTTCGATAAAGCGGCCGCGCGGAACCGACAACGTGTGCGTGTCGCCGAAATGATCGGCCACGAAGGCCGCGATTTCTGCGGGTGCATCCATCACCACCCGTACGGTTCCAGCCGCCTTGGCCAGCATCAGGCGTCCCGATTCGTGCTGCGCCATCGACGTGCCGAGCAGCTTTCCGTCCGTATCGCGATACTCGTAGTCGCCCGTCAGGCAATCCAGCGAGGCGTCCTCGGCAATCCATGCCGCATGGAGTCCGATGCGATCGGGCGCATACCAGTCGTCGGCGTCGAGAAACGCCAGCCAGTCGCCCGTAGCGGCGACCGCACCCGCGTTGCGCGCCACCGACACACCGCTGTTGGGCTGCCCGATCAACCGCACCGCCTCGCCGAATTGACGCGCGATATCGGCCGTGGCATCGGTCGAGCCGTCATCCACCACGATGATTTCATGTACCGGCCAGCTTTGCGCACGCACCGACTCGATGGCGCGCGCTAGGGTAGCGGCTGCGTTGAATGCGGGAATGATGACCGAGAAACGCGGGCTCATACCGAACGTCCCAGCCAGGCCAGTGGCAGCGCCAGACCGCTGAGGCGGGCCATCCGGCGAAAGCGCGGCACCTCGTCCAGCCGGGTGCGCCAGACAGCAAGGCGACGGCGCAACCGGCCTTCGATCCAGGCCGGATCCTGTTTTTCGATCGCGTGCGCCAGTTCGAGCGGCGTGAGAAAGCGCACGTGCGGGCAAGCGGTCAAAGCTGCATTCAATCCCGCTTCGAGTGCCGCAAGGCTGGCATCCGCTGCCTGCAGGAAATTGAAGCGATGGGTTTCCACCAGACAGGCCCGTCCCTGTCGGGTGCGCGTCTTGAGCCCATCTGCCAGCCGCTGCGGCCCATGGCCCAGGGTCGGCTCGAAATACACATCGCGCACCAGATAGGTTTGCCCGACACGCGAACGCGCGCCGGACAACATCGACGCATCCACGCATCCCGGCCGGCCCGCGGCATCCCGACACGTGGCGCGCTGGCCAGGTGTAACGACGACGTCGATCCCCGACTGCGCCCACGCCGCCTCGACGGCTTCGTTCCAGATGAACGTCGTGGCAACCGCCACTTGCGGCAACCGGCCAAACACGGTCCGATACGCTGCCGTCTCCGCGGCAACGGCTTGCTCGATCGCCGCGTTCGGCAGTGCGCGCGACGGCAGATCCGAGGCATCGACCCAGCGGCTCTGCAAGGGGGACGGCAGCGCCTCGGTCGCGGCAGGCTCCGGCGTGGCCAGCCAATCCCGCACCGCTATATCTTTCTGTGCCGCAGCCAGCAAGGCGGCCGGCCAGTAATGACATTGGCCATGCAATTGGGGCGCAAACACCCCGGCGGCGATGCCTGCCTGCATCGCCGCACACACCGTTTCGAAACGCTCGTCAGCGAGCGTCAAGGCGTGATATTCCGTAAAGCGGCTCGCTGCGATGCGGGCCCCATCCGGCACTTCCAGCACGACACCCAGCGTCATGACGGCCGGACGGCCGTGGCGGTCGCGTATGCGCTGCAACAGGGCCGCCAGGCGGGCCAATGCATCCGCCTGGGGCAATGGCCCCGCGCCCCAGTCATCGCTTTCGACGATGAGCACGGGATGACGCAGCACCGGTTCGCGCCAGCGTGCGACAAGCGGACCGGCGAATGCCAGCAGCACCCCTGCCCATAGCAGTATCACCATCGCCAGGAGCAGTGCCAGTACGGTCATCGATACCCCATCTCCGCCGCCACGCCTTCCACCTGTGGCAGCACCCGCTCGATCTTCTCCCGGTTGCGGCCGTCCTTCCATTTATCCAGGCGGATTTCGGAAAAGGCGTTATAGGGAATGTCGAGCACTTCCGCACAATGCGCCTGCAGGTGCGCATCGAATGCCAGACCGCAGCCTTCGAACACCCGGCGAAAGGCAGCAACCGGGTCACGCAGGAAATCCTCGTAGAACACCTCGACCCACTGCCCGGCAGGAATGCCGGCCCTGGCATCGAGAATGGCCCGGTTGACCGCGGCATATTGAAAGGCGGCGACCTCCTCGACCGGCGCGTTCACGTAATTGCGCCAGCCGTCGGCAAGGAAAAAACACCATTGTTTCAGCTGCCCGTTTTCCACCGCCACCTTCGCCGGCAAATCGTTCGACCAGGTGGCGAATTCGTCGGGCTTGCGCCAGCCCTCGATCAGCGAATTGAGGTTGTCGCCCGGGCTGCGCTTGACGAAGACGAACACGGCATCGGGAAACAATTCCCGCAGATAGGCGACGCACAATCCGTTCTGGTTGTTCTTGTCGACCCAGCGATGATGGCCGGTCCAGCTGTAGAAGTAGCGGCTGACGTCGTCGCGTTCGGCTGCGCTGGCATCCGTTGCATCCAGCGCGTGCGTGTCCCAGTTCTTGTCGGCCAGGGGGTGCAGGCCCGTCCAGTAATCGTGGGTCTCGCGTTGCAGACTGCCGATCTCGCGCGCTTCGGACAGGGTTTTGTAGACCAGCGTGGTGCCGGCCCGCGAGCAGCCGATCACGATGATGGGGCGCTCCGCCGGCCGCGGCGAAAGCTGCCAGCGCATGCTGCGCAAGGCGCGACGCGCTTGCCGTGCATGGAATGCCAGCGTCTTGACCACCTTTTCGGCAAATTCACTCAAACTCATAGACTTTCTGTCGTTATCAAACGGAGTCCGATCACCCCGCAACCGGGCAAACAGGATTCGTGCCAATCGGCCAGCTCGTTTATATTGGCGGACATTATCCCGTATCACGCTGACACAACACACCATGGATGGCATTTTTGGCTGGCTGGGCGACCACGGCGCGCATCAGGACCTGATCCGGCATATGAGAGGAGCGGCCAACCCGGCACAGGAGGGGCTGCTGCACGAACACAGCAGCCAGATGCTGGGAGTGGCCGCGTCTTCGCGCTTCGGCAAGGCCGATATCCACGTCGAAAACGGTCTCGCTGCCACGCTGACGGGGCGTCCGGTCTTTCTCGACGAGGAACTGGCCTTCATCGCCCGCGACCGCAGTCCGGCCACCGCCGTGGCGCACGGCTGGATACGCCACGGCGAGACGCTGCCCACGCTGATGCACGGCAATTTCGCCTTTGCCGTGCTGGAGCCGCTCAAGAAGAAAGCCTGCCTGGTTCTCGATCGCGTGGGCGCAGAGCGCCTCTGTTATGCGTATCGGGGCGGCCACCTGGTGTTCGGCACCAGCGCCCAGAACGCCACCGCCCATCCCGCGGTCGGGCGGATCATCGACCCCCAGGCGATCTACGACTACCTGTATTTTCATACCATTCCGGCACCTCGCAGCCTCTATCAAGGCGTGCACAAACTGTTGCCGGGACAGATGGTCACCTTGAAAAACGGCCAGCTCAGCACCGCGTTTTACTGGCAGGCCGATTACACCCCGGTCGATGCCGGGTTCGACGTCCATCGCAGCGATTTTCGCACCGTACTGGACGAGGCCGTGCGCGATGCCGATGCCCCTTCCACCGCGGCGTTTCTGTCCGGCGGCACCGACAGCTCGACGGTTGTCGGTGCGCTTACAGCCGTACGCGGCGCACCGGTCGACACCTTTTCCATCGGCTTCGATGCCGACGGATTCGACGAAATGGAATACGCGCGCTGCGCTGCCGAGCGTTACGGCAGCCGCAGCCATGAGTATTACTTGAAGCCCGCCGATATCGTGACGGCGATCCCCATCATCGCGCGCGAATACGACGAACCGTTCGGCAACGATTCGGCAGTACCGACCTATTTCTGCGCCCGGGCCGCGCGCGAGGCAGGGTTCGAACACATGCTGGCAGGCGACGGCGGCGACGAGATCTTCGGCGGCAATGCGCGCTATGCCAAGCAGAAGCTGTTCGAGAATTATTTTCGACTGCCCGCGGCGATTCGGCGCGGCGTGGTGGAGCCGATCGCGCACCTGCCGGGGTTGTCCGACCGTTTTCCCCTGGCCAAACTGAAAAGCTACGTGCGCCAGGCCAACATGGGCCTGCCGCTGCGCCTGGAGAGCTACAACTTCCTGCACCGTACCCCGCTCGACCAGATCCTCGCGCCGGATTTCATCCATGCCGTCGACCCTTCGACAGCGGATGCCGCACTCACCGAGGTCTACGAGCGTACCGCGTCCGACCATTACATCAACCGCATGATGCATCTGGATCTGAAGTTCACCCTGGCCGACAACGACCTGCGCAAGGTGGGCACGATGACCGAAGCGGCCGGCATCGAAGTGCACTATCCGCTGCTCGACGACCGCATGGTCGCCTTCGCCAACCATCTGCCGGTCGACTACAAGGTGCGCGGCCAGATGCTGCGCTGGTTCTTCAAGGAGGCCCTGCGCGACCTGCTGCCCGAAAAGATCATCAACAAGAGCAAGCACGGCTTCGGCCTGCCCTTCGGCGTGTGGAGCACCCAATACGCCCCGCTCGGCGACCTCGTCGGCGACAGCCTCGCGGACTTCAAGCAGCGCGGCTGGATCCAGCCGGCCTATCTGGACCATATGCTGGCCATGCAGCGCGGACCGTACGCCAGCTACTATGGCGTGATGATCTGGGTGACCATGATGCTGGAACAATGGCTGCAGGCGAACGAACACTGAAGCGAACGCCGGCCAGCGGACTCAGAAGTCGAAGTAGATGAATTTCTGGCTGCTGCCGCCAAAGACAATGAGCGTCAGCGCCAGGCCTGCGTAGGCCGTGCCGCGCAGCGTAAAATGCAGTTGCCCCCAGCGCCGCAGGCCTTGCCTCAACAACCGTTCGATGGACGGTTCCAGCAAGGTCAGCAGCAGACTGCCCCATACCAGCAGCTGCACATAGCTGCGCACCGACGCGACCTCGGTTGTCTCTCCCAGCCCCAGCATCGCCGCGGTGATGGTCCACGCATCGTGAAACGAGTGCGCCCGGAAGAACACCCAGCTGATCCACACCAGTGCAAGCGTCACCGGCCATCCCAGCCAGGACAGCAGCCGCGCACTGAAGGAATTCGACAGCACGCCCAACCGCGAATAGAGGTCGAGCAGCAGGCGATGCAGCACCAGATAACTGCCATGCAGGAATCCCCAGAACACGAAGGTCCAGGCGGCGCCGTGCCAGAGCCCGCCCAGCAGCATCGTGATCATCAGATTGGCCAGGTTGCGGGACTTGCCGCGCCGGTTGCCGCCGAGCGAGAAGTACAGGTAATCGCGCAGCCAGCGCGACAGGGTGATGTGCCAGCGCTGCCAGAATTCGCGCACGCTGCGGCTGGTATAGGGGTGGAGGAAGTTGCGCGGCAGGGTCACGCCGAACATCAGCGCCAGGCCGATGGCCATTTCGCTGTAGCCGGAAAAGTCGAAATAGATTTGCAGCGCAAATGAAGTCGTGGCGAGCCAGGCCAGGTAGAAGTCCAGCATGTCGGGGCGGCTGAACAAGTCGTCGGTCAGGAGCGATAGATTGTCGGCAAACAATACTTTCTTGACCAGGCCCACCATGAACACCAGTGCGCCCAGTTTGACGAACTCCGCCTTCAGCGGCTGCAGGGATTCCAGCTGTTCGACCAGTTCGGAGGCACGCAGGATGGGGCCGGCGATCATATGCGGGAAGAAGGTCACATAGAGCCACCAGGCGCGAAAGGAAATGCGGTGCGTCCATTCGCCACGGTAGACGTCGATCATCACCGACAGCATGTGGAAGGTATAGAAGCTGATGCCCAACGGCAGCGCCCAGTCCGCCCAGCCGGGCGGCGCAGCGCCCACAGGCAGGTCGAACCATGTGCCCAGCGTCCACAGGCTTTCCAATGCCATCCCGAGATACTTGACGACCCCCAGAAATCCCAGGTTCAGTACCAGGCCGGCCACCAGCAGCCGCTTGCTGCGGGTGGCCGACAGGCCCGAGTAGATCAGATAATTGAGGCTGACCGACGCTGCCAGCAGGATGAGATAGACCGGTTTCCAGGACGCATAGAAAATCAGGCTGCCAACCAGGATGACGGCAGCACGTTCGCGATAATTGCGTGCGCCCGCGTAGAACATCAGCAGCACGGCAAAGAACAGCAGGAAAGTCGGGGAGCTGAACAACATGCCTATCGATCCTTCCAAGCGGCCAGTTGGCGCCCCAGTTCGGCGCTGTAACGCTGCGCACCCCGGTCGTTCAAATGCCCTGCGTTGACGAAGTCGTCAGGGCCGAAACCAGTCGGCGTGGACAACACGATCACGCCGCGTTGCCGCAGGCGCGCCAGCAATGTCCGATAGGGGGCGGCCTCGGGGCGGGGATCGACAAACGCAGAAAGACGGTCGCGCAAGGGCGGCAGGGTGACGAACACCTGTACTTCGCGCGACTGCAGGAGATCGATCGCCTGCCATAGAAAGCGTTCGACGGCCGGTGCCGGAGGATGCAAGGCCGCACGTTCCTGCTGCGCCACCTGACTCGCATTCTGGGCCGTGCCGAAACCTTCTCGATAGCCCGAATAGGCCACCGCCGCCCCTCCTACCGGATCGAGCGAACGCACACTGGCCTCGACAAATCGCAGCGCCTTGTCCGGTTCGCGCAACTGGCGAAGATTATCGCTGTACGACCATAGCCGCAGATGGCTTCCCAGCCAGTCGCGATAGCGGCCCGCATCCCACAGGGCGCGCCGGTCGGCAAGAAAGCTGACGTAGCCGAGCGAATTGTCTTCCTGCAGGGCGCTTTCATCCAGCCCAAGCACTACGGTATGAATCGCCGCTTTTCCCAGCAGGCCGCGATCGTCCAGACGCCGGATTTCGCCGTGATACACGATGGCATTGGCGCCCGGCAAACCCAGGTTGAAGCTACGCAGGACGGGACCCGGCCAGGCCCGTTCCACTGCACGCGGATCGATACCGTTGTCCGTCCGACTGTTGCCGATGAAGAGGATCTGCGGCGGGTGGCGTTCGACCTCGAACAGCTTGTCGTATGCCCGCCCCTGGGCAAATACTGCGCGGTAGCGGAACATCACGGCTTCGCTGTGCAGGGCCAGTTCGACCAGCCCCGTCAGCAGCAACGCCAGCCAGAAGGCCCGACCCAGCCCGGGCGGCAGGCGCAAACGAATCCCTGGCACGGTCAGCCTCCGGGCCCGGCGCTTTCCGGGCTGAACCGGCTCGACGGATGAGGCTGCTCGCTGCCCCGGACGCGGCCCTCGACAGGAACCACCTTTGCCAGCACGCCGGAAAACTTGGCGGCCAGCACCAGGATGATCATCAAATGGTAAGGCAGGTCGAAATGACTCATACCCAGGAATGCACCGGCCACCGCATAACCGATGAGGCTCACCTGGATCATGGCCGCCAGATCGGCGGCCCATTTCCGCTCGGGGTCATGCTTGCATCGCTTGATGATCTGCTGGGCACGGATCCAGGCCAGCAACCCCAACAGCATGAACAAGGCAAATCCGATGAATCCCTGTTCGCCCATCATCTCGAAATAGATGCTATGCACATCGTGAACATTCCAGGGGTCCGGGGCATATTGACGGAATGTGGGCGGCCTGAACATGTCGAACCCGCCACCGGTGATGCGGTCTTTCGCCACGTTGAACGCGGTGTGCCAGGCATTGATCCGGCCCTGCGCCGACTGGTCCTGCTGATAGGACTTGATCGTGTTCATGCGGTCATACCAGGCCTGCGGCATGATCGAGGCCATGATGGCGACGGCGATCAGCATGTAAAAGCCGGTGACGATCTTGTTGCGGCTTTTCATCCACAGGAACAGGCCCATCGCCACCATCGCCAGCATGCCGCCGCGCGACTGGCTGCCAATGGCCGCGACGCCGGTCAGCACCATGGCGCTGGCCAGTCCGATCTTGACCCACTTGCGGGTTTCCTGAAGATGAAGGTAGCGGATGAGCGGAATCGTCATCACCAGGGCGAGTGCCATTTCATTGTTGCCGCCGATGAAGGTGCCGGTCGGCCCTTGAACGCGGTATACCCCGCCGTTGATGATGGTGAAGATCCCGCCCTTGACGCCATAGAACCCGAATGACAATGCAATCACCCAGACCAGCCAGTGCAGTTTGTAGCGCTCGTTGATGATCAGCACCGTGAGCAGGACCATCAGCATGATCTTCCAGACCTTGTTCCACTGGAACCATGCCAGATCGGGGTAGAACGCAAAGAAGGTGGTAAACAGCATCCAGCCGGTAAGGATCAGCAGGACGGTGACTTCGCGCGTCCACAGCATCTCCTTCTTTTCCTTCGACGCCAGGAAGGCGAGGATGGTGACCCCGCCGACGATCATCGAGAACGGCATGTTGTAGGCAAAGCCCCACGCCAGCCGGTGCGGATTCATGTAGCCGAGCCACGACCACAGCAGGATGCCCAGCCAGGGACGTTTGAAGACGAAAGGCAGCAGGCCGAAAATCAGGCCGGTGATGAACAGGTCTCTCATGCGGGTTGGGCTTTCTGCGCGACGGGCGGAATGATGGTGCCTGACCGATCCGTCATCAAGTCATCTGGAAAATACTGCGTACTCGAGGTGTCGCGACAGAATACTGCAGGGCCGGGCCAGGCTTGCGGCTTCAAGGTCAGGGCACTCATCGGACGATCTGTGCCAGCGCCCCATGCACAGGGACGTGACTCACCACATAGCGATGCTTGCCGGACGCTTCCGGCGCGATCGCGTCCAGCAAGCGGATATCGACGGCCAGCGTAGTGCCCAGACGCGCCCGCAACCCCCGGATCACGGCTTCGCGTGCTTCGTCGTTCCAGCGCACGTCCGGTACGACCTGTACCTCGAGCCGGTCTATCGCATGCTGGATCAGCTTGAACTGCCCCACGCCCGGCACCGCGCGCAGCACATAGATCACCGCCAGGGCATGCATGATGCGGCCGTCGGCGGCAAGGATGAAATCGGTCTGCCGCCCCACCACGGTATCCAGCACCGTGAGGCCACGCCCGCCCGGGTCGCGCCGGCCCGAATGACGCACGACGTCTCCGGTACGGTAGCGGATGAACGGCTGGGCGGCCGACACCAGGCTGGTGATCACGGCCTCGCCTTCCTCCGCCGGATTGCCCGCAGCATCGAGCACCTCGATCAGATGCGTCTCGCTCATCTGCAGCAACACCCCGTCCGGCGACTGCAAGGCCATCAGGCCGGCATCGCGCGCGCCGTATTCGACCGAGACCGGCACCCCGAACACCCGTTCGATCAGTTCGCGCTGATGGGGAAACAAGGGCTCGCCGGTGGTGCTGACCACGCGTAGCGCAGGCAACCTGGGTCGCGTGCCGCGCGTCTCGGCATGCGCCGCGAGCAACGCCAGGCTGCTGGCATAGCCATAGATCGCTTTCGGATTCCAGGCCTGTATGGCCTCCAGATAATCGTCCATGCGCGCAGACGACATGTCGAACGCATTCAGCAGCAGCTGGTTGACCAGCCGGTCGCGCAAGGTCTTGATGCGATCGGTCTTGCTCAACTCCACCGGTGCGCCCCACAGGTATACCTCGCGCTCGCCGGGCGCCACGCCCCACCAGCGCCGCGCGCGCAGCCGTCCGGCCGCGTCCGCAGCCTGACGTGCGCGGCCGAAATGGAAAATCAGTGGCTCGCCGCTGGAGCCGCCCGTCGTATAGGGAAACACGCCACCCGGCACGCCACGCCACACCAGTTGTTCGACGTTCTCGCGCGCATCGCGCTTGTCCATTGTCGGCAGGCGCGACAAATCACTCGGCAACACCGCCCCCGCCCGAACGGTCTCGACCAGTCCGGCGGCATGCAGCCGGGCGGCATGCCAGGGGCTGTGCGCCAGCGCAGTTTGCAACAGCACATTGAGATGCCCGGTCTGGTAGTCCAGCATGTCGTCGCGCGATAGCCACTGGGTACGCTCGAGTTCCTCCAGCATGGGGAACGTGGGCCGATGCATCGCCGCTTCTTGAAGCCGAAACACGTTGCGGGCGAACCAGGCCGGGACGCTCATGACCGACTCCGCAAGGGCAGTGCCTTGAAGCGTGTCAGCAGTTCGTCGCACAAGGCCGTGACGGCCGGCGAAATGTCCGGCGGACTGCGATGCCTGACCGAGCGCGCATGGATGCGCCCTGCGATGGCGGCGTTGAATCCGGGCAATTCGAGGAAATCGTATACCGCCGCGACCTCGCGCATCGGGTTCTGCACCAGCGCTTCGTAGAACACCACGCGCACACGGGGATCCGTCGCCAACTGATGCTCGAAGAACAGCGCATTGCGATAGAACCACATGATCGCAGCGCCCTCCGCTTCGCTGGCGTCGGGGCGATACAAGGCCATCAGCAGCTCACGGGTTGCTGGTGACATGCCGCGTCCGCGCCAGTCGCTCGTATCGCCGTGCGCCAGCCGCTGCCACTGCGGAACGAAGTTTCCGAAGGAACGAATCGCCGAATTGACGCTGTCGCGCCAGTCGCGCACCACCCACAGGGTCTTGGCGGGACGGAACGTCGCCATCAAATGCGGAAGCTGATCGAGTTCGCACAGCGCCTTGATCACGAAAACCGGTGCCGGACTCGCCAATGCCAGTTGCCGGATCACCGCCGGTTCGCGCATCTCGTAACGCTCGAACGCTCGCGGATCGGTCTCGTGAAACACCTGGGTGGCCACGCTGGCATCCAGCACGTCCATCAGGAGATTGGTGCCGGAGCGCTGCATGCCCGCCACGAAGACATGCTGGGTAACCGGGCGCGGATGCAGGCGTTGGCGCCATGCCTTGGCATGGCGCCACAGCGCATGCCGAATTCGCGTCGACACGCTGCGGGCGTCATGGCCAGTCGCAGGTTTGGCGGGACTCATTGTCCGGCGGCCGCCGGCGCAGACCGGACGGAGGAAGCGGGCACAGCCAGCAAGGCATCGAACGCGCGCAACAGCTGTGACACACGCTTGTCCCACTGGTTGGCCTGTGCATAGTCGATGATCGCGGCCCGATCCCAGTTCCTGTCGAGCGCGGCGTCCAATGCCTGCTGCAGAGCCGCGGCGTCACCGAACGGCACGATGCTGCCAAGCGCGTCACGGCAGACCACTTCCGCATTGCCGCCCACATCCGTGGTCACGACGGGCAGGCCACAGGCCATGGCCTCGAGAAACACGTTCGCCCAGCCTTCGTTGCGGGTGGCCAGCACGAACACATCGGCAGCCGACAACGGCCATTTGAGCGCGTCGGGTGGCAGCGTACCGAGGAAATGCACGCGACCGGTCAATCCCAGCCGGGCGACCTGTGCCTCGAGCTCGGCGCGCAGATCACCTTCGCCGCCACCGCCGCCGACGATGAGGTAATGCAGATCCGGATGGCGCGCCATGAGCGGCGGCAGGCAATCGATGACGCGGTGCATGCCCTTGCGCTCGACCAGGCCGCCGACCGAAATCAGGACCTGTGCCCGATCTGGCAAGCCGAAGCGGGCGCGGGCGGCGACACGCTCGACGGGATGGAAAACTTGGGTGTCCACGCCGTTGCCGACGACTTCGGTTTTGCTTGCGTCGACGCCAAGATCCAGCGCCAGTTGGCGCAACGAACCGGATACCGAGAACACCCGCGCCGCCGCCCCGAGTGCGCGCACCAGCTGCCGACGCAAGACCGGATTGCGGCTATGCGGCACTTCGGTGCCGCGCAAGGTCAGGGTCACGGGCAAGCCGAGCCAGCGCCCCAGCCGCGTCGCAGCATCGCCGTCCGGGTAGCCGAAATGCGCATCGATGAGCCGTGCGCCTTCGCGCCGCAGACGCCGCATCAGGAAAAAGCTGCATAGCGCCATCGATGTACCATCGAGCCGGCGCAACAGGCCGGGCAACGACAGGAAGCGCGGGTGATAGACACGGATACCCTGCTGGATTTCCAGCGCCGGTGCCTGCGGGCGATAGCCAGGACGCAGCCGGCGGATCAGCGACTGCCCGGGGAACCACGCCTGCGGCGAGACAACGGCAAGCGGCCGATGCTGCGCCACACGAAACATGCGCTCGCGGATGAACAGCCCGGCAGCGGGGCGGGCCGCACTGGGGAACAGCGAACTGAACACGACCAGATCGAGGCGGCCGGTATCGGCGGTACATCCGTCAGCCAAGCGCCGCCTCCATCCCCGGTTTGACAAGGTTGCCGTATACGCTGCGATAGCGCGCCACGCTGGCGGGCCAGTTGCGTTCGGATTCCACGAATTGGCGGCCATTTCGTTTCATGCTGTCCCAGCCCTGCTCGTACTTCAGCAACGCCACCACCTTGCTGGCAAGGTCGCCGGCATGGCCGGCCCGGAACAGCACGCCGGTCTTGCCATCCTGGATCAGTTCCTTGTGGCCGCCCACATCGGAGGCCACCATCAGCCGCCCCTGCGCCATCGCTTCCAGCGGCTTCAGCGGCGTGACCAGTTCGGTCAGGCGCATCGGGTGACGCGCATACACCAGCACGTCGATCAGATCGTAATAACGGTTCACTTCGCCATGTGGCACGCGGCCGGTGAAAATCACGCGATCTTTCAGATCGAGCGCCATCACCTGCTGCTTCAGCACCGCATCCTGCGGCCCGCCACCGACCAGCAGAACTTTGACGTCGGGCATCTGCTTGAGAATCGCCGGCAAGGCGGCGATCAGCAGATCCAGGCCTTCGTAGGCATAGAACGAACCGATGAAGCCGAGCACACGGCTAGCGCCGAGCCCCAGTTTCATTTTCAGTTCGGCATCCGGCTTGCCGCCGACGGCAAACTTGTCGATGTCGACCGCATTGGGAATCACCGTGATCTTGCCGGGCGGAATGCCGCGCGCGGCAAGATCGCTGCGCAGGCCTTCGCAGATGACCGTCACCGCGTCTGCATGTTTGACGGCCCAGGTTTCCAGCGCACGGGTGAGCCGGTAGCGCAGGCTGCCCTCTTTCGTACTGCCGTGATCGACCGCGGCATCTTCCCAGAAGGCACGGATTTCATAGACCACCGGAATACCCAGCTTGCGGCCGACACGGATCGCCGGCACCGCATCCAGCACTGGTGAATGCGCATGGATCACATCGGGTTGCAGCGCTTTTGCCAAGGCCAGCAAGCGCTTTTCGATGGCTCCCATCACGGCGAACGGGTCGCCCCCCGGCAGGTGCGCCAGCAGCCCCGTCGGCTTCGGCGTGCGATAGAAATGCAAGCCGTCGGCATTTTCTTCCATCACCGTGCAATCGATCTGTTTGGGGCCGGACAGGTGATAGGTCTCCCAGCCCATTTTTTGCTGGTTGCGCAGAATCGCCGCGCTGCGGAAGGTATAGCCAGAATGCAGCGGCAGGGTATGGTCGAACACGTGGAGGATTTTCATGCCGCTTGCCGCTCGCCCTCGAATACGCTCTGGCCGTCCATGCCCAGCACCTGCCCCAGGAAGGCATCGAACATCAGCACTGTCCACAGGATCACCGAATAGTCGCGCCGGCCGGACTGATGCGCCTCGACCACTTCGCGCAGATAATCCTGGTTGAACAGGCCGGTGGACGCCAGCCGTTCGCCGAGCACCACGCTGCGAATGGTGGCGGCCAGTGGGCCGCGGAACCAGGCGGCCAGCGGCACCGAAAAGCCCATCTTCTTGCGGTACAGCACGTCGTGCGGCAGATAGGGCTCCATCGATTTCTTCAGCAGGTATTTGCCTTCCGTACCGCGCAATTTGAGATCGACCGGCAGGCCCGACACCCAGCCCATCAGTTCGTGATCGAGCAGCGGCTCGCGCACTTCGAGCGCGTGTGCCATGCTGGCGCGGTCGACCTTGGTGAGGATGTCGCCGACCAGATAGGTCTTCATGTCGAGATACTGCACCAGCGACAGCGGATCGCCGGTGGGCGCGACCGCCGCATGGCGGCGCAGCACGTCCACCGCCTGGTAGCCTTGCAGCTCGCGCGTGAAGGACGGCGAGAACAGCTGTTTTCGTTGCGCATCCGACAGTAGCGAGACGCCGTGGAAATAGCCTTCGACGGTGTCGCGCGCCAGCGCCTCGAAGGTGGTCTTGGCGCGGAAGACCTTGGGTGCCCAGTCGGCCTTCGGATACAGCTTGCCGAGCGCGCCGAACAGCGGGCGGCGCAGCATCAGCGGCATCGCCGCGCGCATGCGTTCTTCGTAGCGGAACCAGCGATAGCGCCGGTAGCCGGCGAAGTGCTCGTCGCCGCCGTCGCCCGACAGGGCAACCTTCACGTGCTTGCGCGCGAGTTCGCAGACCCGGTAGGTCGGCAGCGCGGACGAGTCGGCATACGGTTCGTCATATACCTGGGCAAGCTTGTCGACCAGGCTGAAATCGTTGGAGGCGACGGTTTCGACGTGGTGGTGCGTGTGGTAACGATCGGCAACCTGCTGGGCGAATTCGATTTCGTTGAACGCCGGATCGTCGAAGCCGATCGAGCAAGTGTTCACCGGCGTGGTGGACTGGGTCGCCATCATCGCCACCACCGCGCTGGAATCGACGCCGCCCGACAGGAAAGCACCCAGCGGCACATCTGCAATCATGCGCAGACGAACCGATTCCTTCATGCGCGCCACCAGTTCGTCCATCGCGTCCGCTTCGTCTTTCACCGCCACCGGAGTGAAGGGCATATCCCAGTACTGCTTCGGCAATGCACGCGACTGGCCGCGTTTGAGCGTGAGCGTGAAACCGGGCGGCAGCTTGTACGCCCGCTTGAAAATAGTGCGCGGCTCCGGCACGTAGCCGTAGGCGAAGTATTCCTCGACCGCCAGCGGATCGATGTCCCGCGCCAGGCTGGGATGCACCATCAGCGACTTCAATTCCGAGCCGAAAATGAATTCGCCGGTTTCGAGGAAGGCGTAATATAGCGGCTTGACGCCGAAGCGATCGCGCACGACGAACAGCGTTTCCTGCTTGCGGTCCCACAGCGCAAACGCGAACATGCCGCGAAAGCGTGCGACGCAGGCTTCGCCCCAGGCCTCCCAGGCGTGGACGATGACTTCGGTGTCGGAATGGGTGCGGAAGGTGTGGCCGAGCGCCTCCAGTTCGGGCACCAGTTCCTGGAAATTGTAGATTTCGCCGTTGAACACGACGACGACCGAGCCGTCCTCGTTGAACAGCGGCTGCTGGCCGGTGGACAGGTCGATGATGGACAGGCGCCGATGCCCCAGCCCCACGCCAGGCTCAAGGTGCAGGCCGCCTTCGTCAGGGCCGCGATGGAACTGGGTTTCGTTCATGCGATGCAGCAGTTCGCGGGAAATCTCGTTCACGCCGCTGGTATCGAAAATGCCGGTAATGCCGCACATGCTAGTTGTCTGTCCCTGTCGATTTATCGGGTTATTCGACGGCCGCTCAGCGCCGGAGCCCCAGCGTCCGGTCGTATACCGTGGCATACGCCTCTGCCATCGCCGGAATGCTGTAGCGCTGCTCGGCCTGCCGCCGGGCGTTGCCGCCCTGCCGCGCGATGCGCGCCGGCGCTTCCGGATCGCCGAGATAACCCAGCAAGGCCTGTGCCATATTCTCCGCGTCGCCGGCCGGCACCAGCCGTCCGGTGACCCCATCTTCCACCAACTCGACGTTGCCGCCCACTGCGGTGGCGATCACCGGCAGTCCGCTCGCCAGCGCCTCGAGTATGGTATTGGAGATGCCCTCGTTTTTCGACGGCAGCACGAACACGTCGAATGCCTGCATCAGTTCCGCAATGTCATGGCGCTCGCCCGGCAGCCAAGCCAGATGCGCCATCCCTGCCCGCTCCAACAGTTCCATGCAGGCCGCACGTGCAGGCCCGTCGCCGACGATGACCAGCCGCGCCTGCGCGGCCCGTTCGGGAAACTGCTGGAGCATCTGGATGAAGGCGCGCGTGAGCGTGGGATAGTCCTTGACCTCGACCATCCGACCGACCGCCCCGAAGACCGTGCTGTCGGCGTCGGCGAATCCGGGTGGTAGCACTGCCGGCCGCGCACCGGCGCGCGGATGGAATTTCACGCTGTCGACGCCATTGTAGATCTGGTGCAGCTTGCGCGGCGGCACCCTGACAGTCTGGCGTAGCCAGCTTTCAAGGTCGCGGCTGACCGCAATGTAATTCGACACGAACGATCTGGCTGCGCGGCGCAGCAGATTGTATTTCCAGTTGCGGCCATGCAGGTCGAACACGTCGCGCCCATGTTCGCCATGGACAGTGGCATGCACGCCGGCAGCGGCTGCGACGAACTGCGCTTCCAGTGCGGCCAGATTGCGGGTATGCACAAGATCCGGCTTGAGCTGGCGCAGCAGTTTCCATAGCCGCACGGTCCAGCCGAGGCCATGCCCCGGCGCACGGTGCAAGGCATGGAACTCGACCGGCTGTGCCGTGATGCGCTGGCGAAAATCGCTGTAGTCGGTGAGCGTAACCACGGTATGCCGGTAGCGTTGCGGCGGCAGGGTATTGAACAGGTTGACCATGCCGTTCTCCATGCCGCCGGTATCGAAACGGTGGACGATATGCACGATGTGTACGGTCACTGCCCGTCGACCTGGTCGAGCCCGCGGGCGATGGCAGGTTCCATGTCCGCTGCAAAACGTGCCAGGGTGGCGGTTGCCGTCTTGAAATCGGCATTCTGATACGGCGTGGCGACCAGCACCGACAGGCCGTCGTCGCGTGCCAGCCTGACCCGGTCGAACGCAAGGATCAGCTTGGCGAGATAGTCGTTGACGACGGAGTGCTGATCGATCAGGTTCCACTGCCACACCAGCAGACGCTGGCCATTGCTTCCGCGCATCTTGGCCTGTCTCACCTGCCGCGCAACCCCGTCGATCTGTACGGTGACGATCGTCTCGCCGACGTTCGACCAGGCCGGGTCCTTCTGCTTGATCATGTAATTCTGCGAGTTGATGAGCTCGGCGCCCTGCCGCTGAGTTACGTAATAATTCAGTTCCAGCATCACGCCATGTCCCGCCTGCGTATAGGACCGGCGCAGTTGGCGGTCGGCACCGATCCAGTGCGGCACCCAGGTCGTGAAGACCTCGCCGGGTTGCCAGCCGCCGGCCGCCTCGACCTGCAATGCCGGCATGTCGGGCAGCGGACGCGATTCGAGCCAGTGCGCATACATCGGCCACAGGCCGGCCACGCCCAGCGCGAGGAGGGCTGTCGGCAGGATCGACCGCGACGCGACGCCCGCTCCTGCCGACCCCGCTGGCACGACAGGCAGCGGCGAAACAGGCTCCGCCTGGTCGTCCTCGCGCCAGAAACTGCCGATCCAGAACAGCAGCATCATGACAATGCCGAAGAACACCCAACCGTAGATGTAGTGGTCGACGCCGAGTGCCAGCTTCATGTCGGACAGATGGGCGATCATCACGATCATGAAGGCCCGCCCGCTGTTGGCGAAGACCGGGACGATCATCGCGGCGATGGAAAACAGCAGCCGGCGCTTCCACGAGCGGTAGGTGAGATAGGCATACAGCACGCCAAGCGTCACCGAGGCGATGAGGTAACGCAGGCCGGAGCAGCCTTCCACCACCGACCAGTCGCCGCTGGGGATGCTGAAGAACGTGCCCTCACGGTACACCGGGATGCCGGTGGCCTGCAGCATTGAGACGGTGAAATCAGCGGTCACGCCCATCAAAGGCTGGATCAGGAACTCGCCCATCGGAACTGCGAAAAACAGGAACATCAGAGGGAAAAACGCCGCGCGCACGAAAGCCGCGCCGAGCAGGGTCCAGACTGCGGCGATCAGCATGGCGATGAATGCGAGCTGGGCGACGACATTGACGCTGCCGGCGTCGGCCAACAGCCAGCTGACGCCGGCCGCCGCCAGCAGGAACAGGCCACGCAGGTCGGCGCGTGGCCTGATTCGCGCCAGTTCGTCGTGTTTGCGCCAGATGAGCCAGATACTGATGGGAACGATCAGGTAGCCGTGGGCAAAGGTTTCCGATCGCGCCCACACTTCCTCCATCGAGAGGAAAGTCGGCCAGAAGATGGCGGTCAGGATCAGCAGGATGCCTATCGTCACACCGGCGGACAGCCACCAGCCGGTTCGCGGCGTGGTCGCGGGAAGGGTTTCGGGCAGGGCACTCATGCAGGACACGTCTCCAGAGCAGAGGATGCGACAGGCGCCGCATCGAACAAGGCATCGATCATCGACAGATTGCGCGCCCAGTCGTAATGGGCCAGGATGCAGGCGCGCGCCGGGGCGCTGGTGGTTCGCGTCTGCAATTGGGCAGTGACGGCACCCGCCAGACCTGCTTCGTCCTGCGCCAGCAGGAAGTCGCGCCCGGCCTCGGCGCGGATGCCTTCTGCCGCCTGCGCAGTGACAACCACCGGACGTGCCATCGCCATCGCCTCCAGCACCTTGTTCTGGATACCGCGCGCAATCCGCAAGGGCGCTACGGCACACGCTGCGTGCGCCAGATAGGGCCGCACATCGGGTACGCTGCCGGTGACAACGACGCCGGGCTGGCGCGCCAGCGCCAGGACGGCTTCCGTAGGCCGGCTGCCGACGATGGTGAACTGAGCGGCCGGTACAGCTTCGCGGATGGCGGGAAACACCCGTTCGGCAAACCAGCTGACGGCGTCGACGTTCGGCCAGTAATCCATCGCACCGGTAAAGACCACGCCCAACACGTCGGACGGGTAGGGATTCGGATAGTCACGCGCCGGCGAAAAATAATCGGCATCGACACCATTCTCGAACGCGCCGATCTTGTGACGCGCTTGCGGAACCCGACGCTGGAGCAGCGCCGCCTCGTCGCACGACACCAGCAGCGTGGCATCGAAATCCTGCGCCATCTGCGCCTCCCATGCCGCCAGCCTGCGGCCTTCGCGCGCATAGAGCCAGGACATGGGCCAGCGCTGCGTTGGGGCGTACTGGCTCCACTTGTCGGAATCGACGTCGACCATGTCAAGCACGCGGCGGGACAGCTTCGCCGGCATGAACTGCGCCATCGCCGAGGAAAACGCCAGTCCACGCGTCACTTTTCCGGAGTCGGCCAGATCGGTTGCCCAACGCTTGAGTTCGCTGCTGCGATAGTAAGGCAACGTCAGCGCCTGGCCGGTAAACAGTCCGGTCAGGCTCGCCAACTTGGCGCGGCGTGGTTTCAGCGGCAACAGCTTGATCGAGACACAATAGGGCTTCAATGCATCGGCATACTGCCAGTCGTCGGGATCGTCGACGAAGGCGCCGAGGTGGACAGCGTAACGCGTGCTCAGATGCCGCAGCAGATGGAACGAGCGGATCTTGTCGCCTTTGTTGGGCGGGAACGGGATGCGATGTGCAAGAAACAGCAGCCCCTCTTTCACGCTCACCCCAGATTCTTGACGATGTGCGGCCCGATGACATTGGCGAGCGCCAGCGGCATTTTCTTCCAGGCCTGGATGAAGAGGCGGTATTTGGGATTGAGCGGGTTGATCTCGGGAACGTCGGAGTCGGTTACCAGGAAATACTCGTAATACAGCGGCGTCGGCTCGAAGCCCCAGTTCTTCTTGAAGTCGAACGAACCGGTGCCGCGCTTGCTGCGGCCGAAGTCGAACACCTTGAGGCCGCGCTCGCAGGCACGGCGCATCAATTCCCAGTACATGAAATCGTTGCCGGCCACTGCACGCGCGGCGTCCACGCCCCCGCCGTAATACGGCAGCACCTCGTCGCGGAAATAGAACGACATCACGCTGGCGATGACCTGCCCCTCCAGCGTAATGGTGAGCACCTCGCAATCGTCGCCGAACTCCTCCTTCAGTAAACGGAAAAATTTACGCGAAAACACCGGCGTGCCCAGGCGGTGCACACTCGCCGAATACGCCTGGAAGAATCGCGTGGTGTCGCTGTCGATTTCGCCCAACAGACCGGCCTTGATGCCTTTGCGCACCATCGCGCGCTGCTTGCGCGGGATGGCATTCATATTGGCCTCAAGGTCGGGTTCGATGGCTTTCTTGAAGGTGACGTACAGATCCTTGGTCGGCCAATGGGCATGCTGGGCCACCTGGTTGCGGTATTCGAGTGCGCCGACCTTGAGGCGCACGGCCAAGGCCTGTGCCGCCTCGTCGAGCGCGCGCCAGGCGGCATCATGATCGGCGAGGATGCCGCCATAGGCGCAGAACGGCAGCGAGCCTAGGCCATGCCCGAACAGGCGGCTGCGGATCTCGACCAGCGGCAGGACGCCCACGATCTCGCCGCCGCGTTCGGCGAGCATGAAATGCGTGCGGTGCCCGAAAGCGGCTTCGATCACGCGCTTCCACCCGGCGCGATGAAAGAACGTCGCATCCGGATGTGCATTCACGTAGGCATCCCAATGCGGGAGATCGCGTGCCTCCAGCGCGCGCACCGTGACATCGGTCGCCATCGTTTCAACCAGGAGGGGTTCGGATTGCATGTTCAATGTTCTGGCAGGAATACGCGGTCGACGCGGTCCCATTCGAAATCGGTAAGCAACTGACGCAGTCTACCCGGCATGCGTTGCAGATTGACGTAATGGCGGAAGCGCGTCCTGGCCGACAGGCCGGACTGGCGCGGCTGTCCGGCATCGAGTTCCCAGGGGTGGAAATAGAACATGCAGGGCGCGTGGTCCCGGTCATTGACTCGATTCAGCATCCAGCGCGACATCGAATACGGCAGCAAGCGGAACCAGCCGCCGCCCGCAGCAGGCCAGTTGCGTCCCATCAGCGGAACCGTGGTGGGCGGCAGTTCGAGAATGCCGGCCGCGCCATTGGGGCGATGCGGAAAACGCGGCGCATCGGGCATGCCGTAATGGTCGTGGCGCACCGGATAGATGCTCGAACTGTATACATACCCTGCATTCTCGAGCTCTTCGACGGCCCACCAGTTTTTCCGGTTGATGGAGAAACTCGGCGCACGATAGCCGCGGATGTCGACACCGCCAAGGTCTTCGAGAATATGCTTGGCGCGAGTGATGTCATCACGGAATTGCTCCGGCGTGAGGTCGCTCGCGCGTTGGTGGCCGTAGCCGTGACTGGCGAGCTCGTGGCCATCGTCGACGATGCGGCGCACCACCTGCGGGTAGCGCTCGGCGATCCAGCCGAGCGTGAAGAAAGTCGCTTTGGCGTTCGCCTCGTCAAGCAGACCGAGGATTACGTCGACATTGCGCTCGACCCGGCACGGCAGCGTATCCCAGTCTTCGCGCCGGATATGCGGGGCGAATGCCGACACCTGGAAATAGTCCTCGACATCGATCGACATGGCATTCCTGATGCGTTCGGCCATTACACGATCCTCGTGTCCGACAGGGCATGAACCCCTTTCGGCATGGGCAGCCAGTCCTTCAGCTTATACGCAATGCGCATCGCCGCTCGGCCGTCCCAGTATTCGGGAATGCGCCCGGCCTTGCCACCGCCCGCCAGGATCTCGGCGAACGCGCGACGGATGGCCTCGGGATGAGGGCCGACCAGCGTATTGGTTCCTTCGTCGAGCGTAATCGGCCGTTCGGTGTTCTCGCGCAGCGTGAGACACGGCACGCCCAGCGCCGTGGTTTCTTCCTGAATGCCACCGGAATCGGTCAGCACCAGCTTGGCATCACGCATCAGGCCGAGCATCTCCAGATAGCCCACGGGTGGCAGGATGTGCAGGCCGTCCAGCTTGGCGGTGAAGCCGAATCTCTCGATGTTGCCGCGCGTACGCGGATGCAGCGGCATCACCACCGGCAAAGTGCGATTGATTTCGCCGACCACATCCAGTAACGCAGCGAGCGTCGGCGCATCGTCCACATTGGACGGCCGATGCAACGTCAGCACTGCATACTGCGCCAGCGTGGCGCCCAGGGTCCGGACGCTCGGCACGGCATGTTCGAGATTGCGATACAGGGTGTCGATCATCACGTTGCCGACGAACTCGACGCGCGCGGGATCGATCCCCTCGCGCTGCAGGTTGGCCAGTGCGCTACGCTCGGTGGTGAACAACAGATCGGAAATCTGGTCGGTCAATACGCGGTTGATTTCTTCCGGCATGCTACGGTCGTAGCTGCGCAGACCGGCCTCGACATGGATCACTCGCACGCCACGTTTGGCGGCCACTAGCGCGCAGGCGATGGTGGAATTGACGTCGCCCACCACGAGCACGGCCTGCGGCTGTACGCTTTCGAGCACGGGTTCGAAGCGTTTCATCACTTCCGCCGTTTGTACCGCATGGCTGCCCGAGCCCACTTCCAGATGATGATCGGGCCGCGGGATGCCCAGGTCGGCAAAGAAACTGTCGCTCATCGCCGCGTCGTAGTGCTGGCCGGTATGCAGTAGCTGCGCGGCGATGCCCGCCTCGGCCAGGGCAGCCATCACCGGAGCGATTTTCATGAAATTGGGACGTGCGCCTGCGACGCATAAAACCTGGGTCATGGCTGAGTCGTCAGTGCGAGGTATCGAGGTTGTCCGACGGCGCGTCTTCCTCTGCCGCCGCGTGGCGTTCGCTCACGGTGTAGAGAATTTTGCGCACGATGGGCAGGATGCGGTTGACCGAACGTTCCAGCTGGTCGATGCGCTGCGTCAGCCGGGCGCCATCTTCGCCATTCAGGCCCCCACTGCCCTGGACATGATTGTTGACACCGGTTGTCCCGTGGAAATCCTGGTGTGCAACTTCGTTCTTCAGATCGGCGATCACCTCGGCTACCTCGGCTTCGCCGAAATGATTTTTCTCTTCGAGAAAGCCAAACAGCAACAGGCGATCGCAGGTGGTATTGAGGCGCCGCGGAATGCCGCCGGTAAAACGGTGCAATTCGGCGAAGGCTTCGTCATCGAATCCCGGCGTGCCATGCCAGCCGACCGTACGCAGGCGGTGTTCGATATAGCCGCGCGTCTCGTCGGCATCGAGCGGCCCCAGATGGTAGGAGGCCACCACGCGCTGGCGCAGCTGCTGCATGTCCGGGCTTTGCAGAATACCGCGGAATTCGGGCTGCCCCAGCAGAAAGGTCTGGATCAGCGAACGTTCGCTGGTCTGGAAATTGGACAGCATGCGCAGCTCTTCCACGGCGCGCGGCGTCAGGTTCTGCGCCTCGTCCACCACCAGCAGCGCGCGCTTGCCCTGGCGCGCGGCCACTGCCAGAAAATCTTCCAGGTTTTTCAGCAGCGATGATTTGGTCAGGCCTTCGTGCTCCAGGCCGAACGATGCGGCCACGCTGCGCAACGTATCCTCCGCATCCAGCTGGGTCGACACCAATTGCGCCGCCACCAGATTGTGGGACTCGAGCTGGCGGAACAGGTTACGTACCAGCGTGGTCTTGCCGGCACCGACTTCGCCGGTGATGACGATGAATCCCTCGCCCAGCGACAGGCCGTAATCCAGGTAGGCCATCGCCCGCTTGTGGCCCTTGGAGCCGAAGAAAAATCGCGGATCGGGATTGAGCTGGAACGGTTTGGCGCTAAAGCGGTAATAGTCTTCGTACATGGACAATCCGTTATCTGAGTGGAGGCACGGCGCGCACTGGATGAAGCAACGGCTGTGCCATGCCGGCGGATCGGTCAGAAGCGCATGTTGACCGACGCCGTGAGGCTGTTTTCGTCGTAGTCGGCGTTCGCCACGTTCGAACTCCGTTGGGTGTGGCGGAAAGTCAACGCGCCATTGAGCTTGTCGGCGAAGCGGCGGTTGAGGCCGAGACTGAAACTGAGGAGATCGTCTTGTCGGGCAAGACCGCTTGTTAGCATACTATCCAGGCTGGTACGGGTCAGTGACAGGCTACTATTGGCTGTCGTTGCGACAGACAAACGATAGCTCACGGAACCTGTTACACCTTGTATATGATCCTGGGCATTACCCAATAACTGGTACAGCCGCTTGGTATCTTGTGCGGAAAGACCGAACCCCAATTTACCGATATCCCATGACATTCCCGCAGTAAAGCTCTTGATAATGAAAACACCATTGGCAATTGAAGTAGGAAATCCTAGCTTCACCAGATCTTCAGCTGAATAGCCATAAAATCTTTGGAACACTTCCGCAATCTGCCCAGCGGGATATGGCCCTACACAATTCGGCGGAGGTGATTGCGCCAAGTCGGAGGCCAACGGGAAATGTGGCGCTGTCCCACACACAAAATACAACTGTCCACCCTGTTCCAGAAGCTGCTGTGAAATATCGCTCACATCTTCTGAGTAACGTACCCGCCATTGCGTGAGTCGTGTACGGTGGTTCGCAGCCAGGCTGAACGTGCGGCCGAAGTAGCGCTCGCCAACTGAAGCTTCAAGGTTCGTACGGCGCGTAGGCGTCCACCCGAAACCTGCGCTGTAGAAGGAACCACTCGTTCCGCTACTACTCAGGTAATCGTTCGAATCATGGCCGACCGTGCCGAACACTCTGAACTGGCGCGTCAAGGCATAGCCAGCGGTTGCACTGGCACTCTCGAAAGTGACGTCGGTATTGTTGGCGCTATTGATGGCATTGCGGTTCTGCAGCTTGCGGAGGGAATAATTGAGTCCCCAACTGAAATCGGTAAAGCGGGTGCCGCTTTTCAGACTGGCCGCAAACGAATTCGAATTGGCATTGGGCGCGACGTTATTCTGGAAAATCGCCCCGCTGGCCGTGTAGCGTGCCTGCGCGAAAGCGAAGGTCCCCAGCCGCTGCTGGATGTAGGGGCTGATCGAGTAGGTGCCAACGGTGGTCCGGTTGCTGTTGTTGGTGGTGGCGTCGGCGGGTGACCCCAGCAGCGAGATCAACTGCTGCGAGATATTGGCGCTGCCGTCGATGAACAGGAAGTCCTGGACCAGCTCGGCTTTTCCGACCGCGTTGAGGTTGTGATAGAAGTTGTCGCTCTGGTCGCCGCCGAAACGCTTCACGCCCGTCAGGCCGTATTGCAGACTGGCCTGCACCCGACGCGACCCTTCCGAGCGCAGCGTGAAGCCTGGCGTCGCGGTGAGGATCAAGGCATCCTGCGTATTGCTCGAGCTCTGCTTGACGTTGTCGGTGTAGGTGGACGATGCATTCACATAAGGTTCGAAGCGCCAGTCGATGGCGTGTGCGGTCGGCGCGAAGGCCAGCGCCAAGAGAGCGGAGCACACACCGGCACGGCGAATCGCCTTGTCCCGCGCTGCCCGAGCGCCGTAGCGGCGCTTACTTGCCGTAACTGCCATAGTAGCCATAGTAGTAGTCTGCGCCCGGGGTCGGCGTGGTCTTGTTCAGCAGCATGCCGACGACCTCGCACGATTGGATATGGCTCAAGGCTTCGCGTACCGCCTCCTGCGAGGTTTTCTCGGCTTCCACCACCATGACGATCTGGCCCATGTGTGTGGCGAGTACGCTCGACTCGCTGGTCGCCAGCAGCGGTGGCGAATCGAACAGGATGATACGGTCGGGATAGCGGTTGCCGATGTCCTCGATGAGACGCGTCATGGCGGCACTCGCCAGCAGCTCGGTCGCGCGCTTGTAGGTGCGGCCGGCCGGCAGCACGGTCAGCTTGGCGATGTCGGTCTTGATCAGCACGTCGGACAATTTGAGGTCCTTGTCCTGCAGCACGTCGAGCAGGCCCTTGTCGGCATGGATACCGAGGTATTCGGGCACGCGCGGCTTGGCGACGTCGGCGTCGATCAGCAGTACGGTGCGATCCATTTCCATAGCCATCGAGATCGCCAGGTTGATGGCGCAGAAGCTCTTACCCTCGCCCGGCAGCGAACTGGTGACCATGATGAGGTTGCCGTTCTTGACGCGCGCGGTGCCCTGGCCAAACGCGTTGGCGATGAGCGGCCGCTTGATGATACGAAACTCTTCGGCGATCTGGCTCTTTTCCGCGTCGGGCGCGACCACGCCCATGCGATGCAGGCGCGCCAGGTTGATCGACTGTACCTGGCTTCCGCCTTCCATCGCGAGGGTATCCGGCGCATTGAATATCGGCTCGACCGGCGTTGCAACGAAGGGCGCTGCATGGCTGCTGCGTTGCTTGTTGAGCGCATTCTCGATCAGGCTGGCGTCGTGGCCGGGATCGCTCGGGGGAGCGGGATGCGGCGCACCCGTGCCAATCTTGCCTGCTGCTTTTTCAATAATGCTCATGGTTTCTCCTAGCCGGCGCGCGACACGAGCAGTTGCAGGACCATCACTGCGCCATAAGCGGCAATCAGGCTGCCCAATGCTGCCAGATAAGTCAGCAGGCCTTTGCGTTTGCGGCGACGGGTTTCATCGGTTTCTACCCGCGACACGGCACCCAGCAGCGGCAGACCGGTCAACTCGCGCAGGACACGGCGATCGGTCACGGTGCGGCGCAACTGGCTCAACAGGAAGGCCACAGCAACGCCGGCACCGAGTCCGCCCAGTGTCACCAGCGAAAGCAGCAGCAGGCGGTTCGGCCAGGCTGGCTGGCTCGGCACGAAGGGCGGGTCGATCACGCGGAAATCGACGGTGTCGGTCTTGCTCTCGACCTCACCCGACATGGTGACCGACTCGCGGCGCTTGAGCAGGGCATCGTAGTTCTGCCGGTACACGTCGTAGTCGCGCGTCAGCTGGGTATATTCCTGCTCCACCTGGGGGATCATGTTGGATGCATTGCGCAACTCGGCATAACGGCGCTGATATTCGGCCACGCGCGCGCGCAGGGAAGACACGTTGGCATCCGCTTCGGCAATGGAAAGCGTGAGTTGCTGATAGACCGGATTCTGTATCTTGGAGCCCGCGGGATCGGCCTTGTGCTTTGCCAGGTCGGCTTTCTTCTCCGCCTCCAGCTTTTCGATCAGGCGCTTGGTCGCCTGAACATCAGGATGCAGTTCGGTGTATTGCAGGCGCATTTGATCCATCTGCTTTTGCAGCGCCTGGATGCGGTCATCGATCTCGCTGTTGGTCGCGCCCGCTGCTGCGGCTGCAGTCAGCTCAGGTTCTTCGTCCGCCAACTGGCGTTTCAGCTGGTCACGGCGATTGACCGCCTCCTGCTGGTCCAGCTGGGCCTGCCGCAACTGGGTGCTCACCTCGGCCAGTTTCGCGTAATAGTCGCCTCCCTGCCCCGGCATCATTCCGATATGCTTCTGCTTGAACTCTTTGAGCGCGTTTTCGGCATCGGTCAGTTTTTGCTGATACTGCTGCAACTGCTCTTCGATGAAGCGCTGCGAACTGGAAATATCCTGGCGCGTCTTGCCGAGACTGGATTCCACGAAAATGGTCAGCAGCGACTGCACGACCTTCTTGGCCAGTTCGCCGTTGGCATCCTGATAGCTGATGGTGTAGAGATTCTCGCGTCCTGCATCGGCGATGGAAATCTTGCTCGCCAAGTCATTCAACATCCGCTCGGTCTGTTCGGGCGTCTTCGACTTGACGTCCAGGTCGGTCATGCGCGCAACTTTCTCCAGCGTCGGCCGACTCACCAGCTGACGCGTCATCAGCTTGATCTGCTGCTCGACGTTAGGCTCGGCCGCCAGTCCCGACAGCAGAGGTTTCAACAGGGTTTGCGTATCCACATAGACGCGCGCCGACGCCTGATAGCGGTCCGGGATCATCATCACCCAGGTCCAGCCGACGACGCATACCAGCCAGGCCGTCGCCACCCCCCACCAGCGACGGTGCCAGGCGGCTTTGGCATAGCCAAAAAGTTGCTGCAACAATTGATCCATGTGGGCGTTCCGCCATCAAGAAGCGCCGCCCAATGGCGGCGCAGACACGTTTTAGAACAGGCTTTCCGGCACGACCAGCACGTCACCCGGCCGCATGTCGACATTGGCCGACGTATCGCCACCGCGCAGCAGGTCGTCGAGACGCACGCCAAGACGTTCCTGCTTGCCATCCACAGTACGCAGGATGTAGGCCTTGTTGCCCGCCGCAAAATCGGTCAGTCCGCCCACCGAGATCATCAGGTCGATCAGGCTCATGTGCTCGCGGTAGTTCAGCGCCTGCGGCTTGGCCGCTTCGCCCACGACACGAATCTGCTGATCGAACGGGCCGATGCCGCCCGAGACGATGACGGTGACAATGGGTTCCTGGATGTATTTGCCGAGCGCTTTCTCGATATCGCGCGCCAGCTGAGTGGGGGTCTTGCCGGATGCCTGGATATCCTCGACCAGATTCATGGTCATCTTGCCGTCCGGACGGACCGGGAAGGTTCCGGAGACCTCGGGATTGCGCCAGACGAAGACCTGGACCGAATCACCCGGGCCGATCAGGTAATTCCAGTTGTAACTTCCCGTCTGCGCAGGGGCGGGCGGATAGGTCGGCGTGCTGGAGCAGCCCGCCATGGCAGCGACGGCCAGCATGACGCCAGCACGTGCGAAATGCTTCTTGATCGTAAACATGTCCATCCTCCCTTATATGCCGTTAATCCGCTGGCATTATGCCAGAGCGGACTAGAAAACTGGTGTCAACGCAAAGACTGCTAGCAAGCCGCAGGCCAAACCGGAGTGCCCCCCTAAACCCCGGCCACGCCACGGTTTGCACGCCGCCAGCCATGGCCGGAACGTCGGTTGCTCGACAACGATGTCGTAAGTCTGTCGCCCGCCGCGCTATTATGCCAACCATGAGCACGCATGAAATCGACAGCCTAGACACCCTGCGCCAGCATATTCGCAATTTCGCGCTGGCACGTGCATGGGAGCGTTACCATACGCCTAAGAATCTGGCCATGGCGCTTTCCGTGGAGGCGGCGGAACTGCTCGAGCCTTTCCAGTGGCTAACGGCAGAACAGAGCGGGCAGTTGAGCCCGGAACAACACGAAGCGGTACGCCAGGAAATCGCCGACGTACTGATCTACCTGACCCGGCTGGCCGACCTGCTGGACATCGACCTGCTCGACGCCGCAGCCGACAAGCTGGCGATCAACGCAGCCAAATACCCCATCGACAAGGCGCACGGCAACGCGCGCAAATATTCGGACTTCTCGGATGACTGACCTGTATTACAAGCATCACGTTTTTTTCTGCACCAACCAGCGCGACGACGGCGCCAAGTGCTGCGGCGCATCCGGCGGGCAGCAGATGCGCGACTACCTGAAGAAAAAGGTCAAGCACGCTCATCTCAATGGCGAAGGCAAGTGCCGTATCAACAGCGCCGGCTGTCTCGACCGCTGCGACGAGGGCCCGCTGCTGGTCGTGTACCCGGAAGGCGTCTGGTATACCTATGTGGACGAGGCCGACATCGACGAAATCTTCGAGGTCCACCTCAAGCAGGGGCGTATTGTCGAGCGCTTGCAATTGAAGTGATGCGGCCGGACGGAACGGCCAAATGAAGCGTTACAAGCTGCGTATCCCGGTGTCCGTAGGCAAGCTGGAAACCGTGATCGACGACCCCGAGACCGAACGCCGCGGCCTGCTGCTGGTCGCCCATCCGCACCCGCTGCACGGCGGCAGTCTCGACAACAAGGTGGTGACGACCCTGGCCAAGGCGGCCAACGAGGCCGGCTGGATCAGCGTGCGGCCGAATTTTCGCGGCGTTGGCATGAGCGATGGCGAATTCGACGCCGGTATCGGCGAAACTGAGGACCTGCTCGCGGTCGCCCGCTTCGTCGAAGCCAGCTACCCAGGCCTGCCGTGGGCACTGGCCGGTTTCTCGTTCGGCGCCTTCGTGCAGCACCGGCTACGCCAGGAACTCCATGCAAAACGCCTGATCCTGGTCGCCCCGGCGGTCACCATGTACGAATTCGATCCGGTTCCACCCGACACGATTGTGATCTTTGGCGATGCCGACGAACTCATCCCGCCCACCGCGATCCGGCTGTGGGCCGAGCAGCAGCAGCTTGCGGTGAAAGCCATTCCCAACGCCGGGCATTTCTTCCATGGCAAGCTGAAGGAACTGAAGCAGGCCTTCCTGGAGGCCTGTCCATGCTGAAGGTACGCGGCCTGACGAAGAAATACGGCGACACCGATGTGGTGCGTGGCCTCGACCTGACTGTGCGGCGTGGCGAATGTTTCGGCCTGCTTGGCCCCAACGGCGCCGGCAAGACCACCACGCTGCGCCTGCTGCTGGGCCTGATCGAGCCGGATGGCGGCAGCATCGAACTCGCCGGCATCGCGGTCCCGCATCACGCGCGCGAGGCCCGCATGAAAGTCGGCGTGGTACCGCAGATGGACAACCTCGACCCGGATTTTTCGGTACGCGAGAACCTGCTCGCCTACGGCCGATATTTCGGCATGAGCAAGGCGGCCGTCACTGCCCGCGTGCCGGAACTGCTCGATTTTGCCGGCCTCGCCAGCAAGGCTGACGCGCAGATCGCCCAGTTGTCGGGCGGCATGAAACGGCGCCTCACGCTGGCGCGCGCGCTGGTGCACGATCCCGACATCCTGTTCCTCGACGAGCCGACCACCGGCCTCGACCCGCAGGCGCGTCACCTCATCTGGCAGGGCCTCAGGCGGCTGATCAACGCCGGCAAGACCATCGTGCTGACCACGCATTTCATGGACGAGGCCGAACGCCTCACCGACCGTCTTGCCATCCTCGACCACGGCCGCGTCGTCGTCGAAGGCGCGCCGCGCGCGCTGATCGAAACGCATATCGAACCGGCAGTGGTCGAAGTGTTCGGCGAAGGCCTGGCCGATTGGACCGGCCAGCACGCGGCCGATCTGTGCCAGCGCTTCGAGACCGTCGGCGAAACGCTGTTCTGCTACACCAGCACGCCCGACATCGTGATCGACGCGCTCAAGCACGCTCCGGCCTTGCGTTACCTGCACCGCCCGTCGAATCTGGAAGATGTGTTTCTCAAGCTCACCGGACGCGACTTGAGGGATTGAGCGCATGAATCCTTTATTCCGCCTTCCCCGTCTGTCGGCACGCTTCATCCCGGTGTGGCAGCGCAACTATCTGGTGTGGAAGAAGCTCGCCATCCCATCCATCCTCGGCAACCTGGCCGACCCGATGCTGTACATGCTCGGATTGGGCTACGGCCTCGGCAGCCTGCTGCCGGACGTGGGCGGCATGCCCTACCTGACTTTCCTCGCCGCCGGCACCGTGGCTTACAGCACGATGAACGCCGCCACCTTCGAGGTGCTGTATTCGAGCTTCTCGCGCATGCACGTGCAGCGCACCTGGGACGCAATCCTCAACGCGCCGATGACGCTCGACGACGTGATGCTGGGCGAACTGACCTGGGCTGCGTCCAAAAGCCTGCTCTCCGGCGTGGCGATCCTGGCGGTGATCTGGGGACTGGGGCTGTACGGAAACTTCTGGATGTCGCTGTGGATCATCCCCGTCGTCGCCCTGGTTGGCTTCTGCTTCGGCGGCATGGGGCTGGTGATGAACGCGGTGTCGCCCAGCTACGACTTCTTTCTGTATTACTTCACGCTGGTGATCACACCGATGGTGCTCTTGTGCGGGGTGTTCTTCCCCGTGTCGCAGTTGCCTGCGGCCGTGCAAGGCGTGTCCGCCTGGCTGCCGCTCACCCACGCCATCGACCTCGCACGACCGCTGGTCGTTGGCAACATACCAGACAACATCGCGCTGCATGTGATCGCGCTGCTGGTTTACGGCAGCCTCGGCTACATCGTCGCGCTGGCGCTCACTCGCAGACGGCTCCTGAAATAAGCGGGTGTCGAAGCGCCGACGATCGCGTCGGCCCATGGACGCAACAGGCAGCGGGAAAACGGCATACCGCCCGGCACGACGCGGGTTACGGTCCATTTGGCCACTGGTACGGGAATTGCGAAGTCATTCGCATCCCTCCCCCAGATCTTCGCCATGTCCCGCAAACCCTCAGTTTCACGCACCCACACCCGTCGTATCGGTCTGCTTGGTCTGCTGCTCGCCACGGCACTCACTCCGGCCGGCATTCTGATAGGCACGGTCACAGCCGCCGCCCTGGTCGGGGGACTGGCGCTCCATCTGGATCGCGCCAGACCCGCGTCGTCGGCTGCCATCGTACCTCCCCTTGTCGCAAAGCAACGGCTGCAACCGCTCGCCATCGAACACAAAGGGGAAACCTTCTCGCTTGTCATGGCCGAGGGCGATTTTGCAGACAGCGGCAACCTGGATCCATTCATTCTCACCGGCCCGTCGCCCAGCAATCCCGCCGGTAACGGAGCAGCGCCTGACGGTATGGAAAACGGCATGCCAGGCCCGGGCCGCGTGCCAGGCGGCAAACCTGACAGAGCACGTCCTTTGACGCCGTCGAATCCACCGTCACTGGGCGGGCCCGCCGGCATCCTGCCTGGCGACGGATCCTTCTTTCCTGCAGGAAAGCCGCAAGGCAGTCCCACCATTCCGCCCCAGGCAAACGGCCCCTCCAACTCGCCTCCAGGCGGCCCGCAGCCACCCGGGCATAACGGCCCTACCGGGGGACCCGGTGCGCCCGGGACCCCGGCATCGCCCGACGATGCACCGGGCGGGAATATGCCACCGAACACGTTTCCAGTTGCCGGCCCCGGTTCGTGGACGCCGCCCCAAACGGAGACGCCCCTCGGCCCGCCGTCAAGCCAGCAAGCGGCCACCCAGCCTCATGCCGTGCCGGAACCGTCGATGATGGGATTGATGGCCCTCGGTATCGCCGCACTGGCCTGGATGAGGCGCCGTCGGACAATCCCGTAGGGGAACACCAGGTTCTAGATGCCGGCCGCCTGCTGGTCGGCGTGGTAGCTGGAGCGCACCATCGGCCCGCAGGCGGCGTGCTTGAAGCCCATTGCCAGTGCTTCCTGCTCGAACTGGGCGAAGCGTTCGGGGGTGACGAAGCGCAGCACCGGCAGATGGTGCTGCGAAGGCTGCAGATACTGGCCAAGCGTCAGCATGTCCACATCGTGCGCACGCAGGTCGCGCATCACCTGCAGGATCTCGTCGTCCTCTTCGCCCAGCCCCAGCATCAGGCCGGATTTGGTCGGAATCTCGGGATGGCGTGCCTTGAAGTCCTGGAGCAGCCTCAGCGAGTGTGCATAATCCGCACCGGGACGCGCCGCCTTGTACAGGCGCGGCACGGTTTCCAGATTGTGGTTCATCACGTCGGGCGGGGCGGTGTCGAGCATGTCGAGCGCCTTGTCGAGCCGTCCGCGGAAATCCGGAGTCAGGATCTCGATCCGCGTCGCCGGCGAGGCCTCACGCACGGCAGCGATGCACTGCGCAAAATGCTCGGCGCCGCCATCGCGCAGATCGTCGCGGTCGACACTGGTGACCACCACGTATTTCAGCGCCATCAGCGCGATCGTATCGGCCAGATGGCGCGGTTCGTCGACGTCCGGCGGCAGCGGCGTGCCATGGCCGACGTCACAGAAGGGGCAGCGCCGCGTGCACAGGTCGCCGAGAATCATGAAGGTGGCGGTGCCATGGCCGAAGCATTCGCCCAGATTGGGACACGATGCCTCTTCGCACACCGTGTGTAGCTTCGCCTCGCGCAGGATGCCCTTCAACCGGGCCACGTTCGGCACGTTGGGTGACTTGGCACGGATCCAGGACGGCAGCCGCATCCTGGGTTGCGGCACGATCTTGATCGGGATGCGCGCGGTCTTGGCGGCGCCTTTGTGCTGGAGAGGGTCTGCCATGGTCTGAACATACCGGGAAATGCAATTCCCGGATTCTAGCCTATACGCCCAACAACCCTGACCCTGTCGGCTGTATGGTATGCATCACACCCGACTCGGCGCAGCCTAGACTTTCACCCAGACTTGGCCGGCTTCTATTTTCACCGGATAGGTGCGGATCGGCTCGTCTGCGGGGTCGCAGGTGGGCTGGCCGGTGGTGAGGTCGAAATAGCTGCCGTGCAGCGAGCACTTGATCTTGCCGTCCTTGATGCAGCCCAGGTACAGCGAGTAGTCCTCGTGGCTGCACATCTCGTCGACGACGTAATGGGTGCCGCCGGCATTGCACAGTAGCAGCCGCTTGCCATCGACGAGGATGCGCTTCATCTCGGCAGGCTTGAGCTCGTCGGCAGCGGCGATGGCAACGTATTCACCCATCACTTGACCCGTGCGACGGCCGTGCCGGAATCCAGCACGGCGCGAATCTGCGCCGCCGCGTCGGCCACGCTGGCGGCCTTGCCGACGTGATGCAGGACAATCGAACCGGCCAGCACCAGCGAATCATAGGTCGCGCCCTTGTCGCCCTTGAGCGCCAGGATGCCCGCCTCCGCGGCCGCGTGCGCGGTGGCCTTGATGTCGATCGCGGCGACGATCTCGTCCTCGCCTGCTTCGGTGGCGACCGCACCGGGCAGCGGCACGGCGCGTACCGGCTGGTCGATGCCAAGCGCCACCGGGTCGACCGTCGCTTCGATTTCGGTGCCGCGGTCGTGGTAGTGGAAATACTTGCCGGCCTGGCGCAGCGACGGGATCACTCCACCTTCGACGCCGCGCACGATGCAGGCGGTGTCGAAGCCGGCTTCGCGTGCCAGGTCGGCATACACCGGCGGATAGGGCTTGTGTACGTAGCCCGTGACGAAATGGGTCAGTTTGCGGCCCTGTATGGGCTTGGATAGCACTTCCACCGTAGTCAGCACCTGGCGCTTGATCATCTGTGCGCGCAGCGTGGTGAGGTTGTGCAGGCCCGGGTTGGATTGCGCCTGGTCGATGTAGGCCCAGCCGAGAGCGGGATCAGCCAGCCGCGCGGCGGCCTCTGCTGGCGTCAGGTTCACCGGCACACCGGCGGCCTCCAGCACGTGACGCGCCGTCACGCCATATTTGGGCCCGACCTTGTCGAGGCCGTGGCTGACCACGTGTACACCGAACTCGGCCAACAACGGGCCGAGGAAGGGCGCGGCGGGCAGGCAGCGATTGTAGCCGTCATAGGGATCGCCGATGTCGACCACTTCGTCAACCTCCGCCGTGACGCGGCGGGTGGTTTCGAGCACGGCATCCAGCACGCCGCGGTTTTCGTCCATCGTCTCGCGTTTCATGCGCAGGGCAATGAAATAGATGCCGACTTGAATCGGATCGATCACGTTGTCGATGATGGCCTTGGTGCCGAGGTGTGCTTCGGTGCGGCTGATGTTCTTGGACAGGTCCGGTCCGGTGGCAATGCGCTGGATGATCGAGCGCATCAGGAGTTTGGGGTCGGACGGCAGCGTGTCGGTGCTCATGAATAGCTCCATTAGAAGTTATAAGAATACTTATAACCAAGTAAATCAGTCAAGAATAGATCGTGTCCTGCAGGCAGCGGACAAGCGCCTGCCCTGCTTCGGTTGGAGACAATTTCACGCCGAGATCGCGGCATTGCGTCACCCGCATCCCCGCGTAGCCACAAGGGTTGATGGCGGCGAACGGACGCATATCCATGTCGACGTTGAACGCCAGGCCATGATACGTGCAGCCGTGTCTGACGCGCAGGCCGAGGGCGGCTATTTTCGCACCATCGACATACACGCCTGGCGCGCCTCCCAGGCGTGCGGATGCCACGCCCTGCTCCGCCAGGAGATTGATCACGGCCTGTTCCAGGCGTGTCACCAACTCGCGGATGCCATAGCCGCGTCGCCGCAGGTCGATCAGCACGTAGACCACGACTTGTCCCGGCCCGTGATAGGTGATCTGCCCGCCGCGGTCGATCGGCACAACGGGAATGTCAGTCGCGGCGATCAGGTGCTCCGGCTTGCCGGCCTGGCCCTGCGTGTAGACGGGCGGATGTTCAAGCAGCCAGATTTCGTCCGCGGCATCAGGTGCACGCCGTGCGGTGAAAATCTGCATTGCCCGCCAGGTCGCAATGTAGTCGACCTGCCCCAACTGCCGAACGATCGTCTCACCGCTCCCCATCAAAGTGCCATCTTCACCCACGGATGGGCGGTGATCTCGCGATACAGGGCATCGAGCTGGGCTTTCGAGGTAGCGCGCACCACGCAGGTCACCGACAGGTAGTTGCCGCTACTGGATACGCGCATCTCGACGGTCTCGGCCTTGAAATCGGGCGCATGCCGCAAGACCAGTTCGACCATGGCCTGCGCAAAATCGTCGCGGCGCTCGCCCATGATCTTGATGGGAAAGTCGGTGGGAAATTGCAGCAAGGTTTCCTGTTCGTTCATGACCGCATCACCTGTTGTTTGAAGGTCTGGTACAGCGCATCCATCCGCATGGCCAGCGGCCCCGGCACGCCTGCGCCGACCGGCACGCCGTCCAGCGCCACGATCGACATGATCTCCTTGGTGGACGACGTCATCCAAAGTTCGTCCGCGTCACGCACCTCGGCTTCGGTAATCGCCCGCACCTCGTGCGGTATGTCGTGGGCAGCGGCGAGTTCCAGCACCACGTCGTAGGTAATGCCGGTCAGCATCAGGCTGGACGGCGGCGGCGCCCGCAACACGCCATCCTTGACCACAAAGATATTGCTTGCCGCCCCCTCGGTCAGCAAACCGTCGCGCAGCATCACGGTTTCGGCGCAGCCCACGTCCACCGCCTGCTGGCGCAGCAGGAGATTGGCCAGCAGCGAAATGGCCTTGATGTTGCAGCGCAGCCAGCGGTTGTCGACCGCGCTGACGGCACAGACGCCGGCAGTCTTCTGTGCCGGCGTGGCGGTCACCAGTGGCTGCGCAAACATGAATACGGTCGGCGACACATCGTGCGGGAACGCATGATCGCGCAAGGGCTGTCCTTCGACAGGTGTGCCGCGCGTCACCTGGATGTAGACCGACTGGTCGGAAAAATCCTGCCGCGCGATCAACTGCAGGATGCGCTCACGCCACTCGGCCACGCTGTGCGGGTTGGCCAGACGGATGCCGTCGAGGCTGAACTGCAGGCGACGCAGGTGCGCGTCGAGCCGGAAGGGTTTCCCCGAATACACCGGAATCAGTTCGTAAATACCGTCGCCGAAGACGAATCCACGGTCGAGCACCGACACCTTCGCTTCGGCGAGCGGCAGGAACTGGCCGTTCAGGTAGACGCTCACTTTGCGAACAGCAGCCGGATCGAATCCCAGCCGCGGCCAAACAGGCCGGCCACGCCGACATCCTGCAGGGCGACCAGCGGATAGTCGCCGAGCGGCTTGCCGTCAAGCGTCAGCCGCAGGGTACCCAGGCGCTGTCCTCTGTTTATCGGCGCCACGACGGGCTGCTGGGTCATGATTTCCGCCTTGACGCGTGCGGCGCTGCCGCGCGGGACCAGCAGATGGAAATCCTGCTCGAATCCCATGCTCACCGACGGGTACTCGCCCCGGTAGATATTGATGACCTTGACGACTTGGCGAGCCCGGTAAAGCGGCACACTGTCGAAATTCTCGAAACCGTAATTCAACAGCTTCAACGCGTCCTGCGTACGCTGCGTATCCGAGTGCGCATCCAGCACCACCGCGATGCGGCGTTGGTCGCCGCGCTGCGCCGAAGCCGCCATGCAATAACCGGCCTGCGGCGTCCGTCCGACCTTCAGGCCGGTCACAGTGCTGTCGCGCCATAACAGGCGGTTGCCGTTGTAATACGTAATGCCCTTGTAAGGCAGCTCCTTCTGGATGAAGAAAGTCAGCCGCTCCGGGAAATCGCGCGCCAGTGCGCGAGCGAGCAGAGCGAGGTCGCGTGCGCTCGATTCATGGCCCGCCTCATTCAGACCGGTCGCATTCATGAAGCGGGTCTTGCTCATGCCCAGCCGCTTGGCCTCGCGGTTCATGCGCGCGACGAACGCGGCCTCGCTGCCATCCGCTGCCGTCACCAGCGCAATCGTGGCGTCGCTGGCCGATTCCACCAGCATCGCCTGCAACAGCGTGTCGACGCTCACCTGGTCGCCCGCCTTGAGGAAGATACGCGAACCATCCATCTGCGTGGCCGCCGCCGGCACGGTCACCATCTCGCCCAGGCTCAGCTTGTTCTTGCGGATATCGCCCAGCAGAACATAGGCCGTCATCAGCTGGGTCAGCGAGGCCGGGGCCAACGGTAGATCGGCCTGACTGGCTGCCAGCTCGCGCCCGCTTGCCTGGTCGATCACGACCCAGGCACGCGACGAGACATTGGGTGGAGCGGCCCACGTCGTTGCAGTAAAAAAGAGCGCCAGCCCCAGCCAGAAGAATTTCATGTTCAGCCTTTTCATCAGTCGCGTCTGACCAGGACTGCATTCAGGTCGAGGCGTTCCCGCACGCGCGCACGATCCGATTGCGCCGCATCGTCGCTGACATACGGACCAAGCTGCACCCGATGCAACCCGCCATCCAGCACAACGCGCGTCTGGTTGGCATCGATGTCGAGCTGGCGTTTCAGGCGGTCGAGCAACTGTTGCGCATTATCGGCGCGCGAGAAGGCGCCCACCTGGAGGTAGATGCCGTCCTGTAGCGCCTTGCCCTGCGTGTCGTAGGTGTCGGGGTCGATGCTTTCCACTCGCACCCGGGCGCTGCCGCGTCCCAGGTACCCCAGCTTGTAGGCAGCGGTATACGACAGGTCGATGATGCGCTTGCTGTGGAACGGCCCGCGATCGTTGATGCGCACCACCACCGATTTGCCGGTGTCGAGCGACGTGACCCGTGCGTAGCTCGGAATCGGTAGGGTCGGATGCGCTGCCGTCATGGCGTACATGTCGTAGGACTCGCCCGAGGAGGTCTTTTTGCCCTGGAAACGGCGGCCATACCACGAGGCCAGTCCCTCTGCACTGTAGGACTGACGCGTGGTCTGCGGCGTATACGTCGTCCCCAGCGCGACATAGGTGCGGTTGGCGAAGGGATGCAAGGGTTCCTTGCGCGGCACGGCATCGGGGACGGCATCCAGATTTTTCGGCGGATTGGCTTCCGGACCGTCGTCGAGGTAATAGCCGCCGCCTTTGGATGCAGTGGAGACCTGTTTTGCGGGCGGCGTGCTGGCACACCCACCGAGTGTCAGGGCGAGGACAAGAATCCCCAGGAGCGATTTAGTTTTCATGGCACTTATTTTATCGCGTCATGATTTATTGAGTTGGCGGTGTGTCGCCACGCTCATCAGGATACCCATCCCCAGCAGCAGCGTGACGAGCGCCGTCCCGCCGTAACTCATCAGTGGCAAGGGCACGCCGACCACCGGCAGGATGCCCGACACCATGCCCATGTTGACGAACACATAGGTGAACAGATTGAGGCTCAGGGTGGCCGCCATCAATCGGCCGAACAGCGTCGGCGCCCGTGCGGCGATGACCAGGCCTCGCGCAACGATGGCCAGATAGAGACACACCAGCAGAATCGCGCCGGCGTAGCCGAATTCCTCGCCAAACACAGCATAGATGAAATCGGTGGTGCGCTCGGGAATGAAGTCGAGCTGGTTTTGCGTGCCCTGCATCCAGCCTTTGCCGAACAGTCCGCCGGATCCGATGGCGATGGTCGACTGAATGATGTGGTAGCCGGCGCCCAACGGATCGGACGCAGGATCGAGCAGCATCAGCACACGGCGCTGTTGATAGTCGTGCATCAGGCCCCACACCACGGGCAGGCTGGCGGCCCCCAAGGTGGCGCCCCCGAGAATCACCTTCCACGGCAGGCCGGCAAAGAACAGTAGGTAGAACCCTGATGCTCCAAGCATCAGTGCGGTTCCCAAGTCAGGCTGCCGCAGGATCAACAAGAAGGGCACCAGCAGCAGGATGCCGCCGACCATGAAGTGCTTGGCCCGCAGCACTGCTTCGTTGCGCTGGAAATACCAGGCGAGCATCAGCGGCAATGCCAGCTTCAGCAGCTCGGATGGCTGAAACGCGATGAACCCCAGATCCAGCCAGCGGCGCGCACCGTTGCGAATCTCGCCGAACAGCGCCACCCCGACCAGCAGGATCACACCCGTCGCATACAGCGGCGGCCCCACTTTGGACAACAGATGCGGCGGCACGTTGGCAATCAGCACCATCAGCACCAGCGCCAGTCCCATGTTCACCAGGTGACCGCTGATGCGCACAGGGCTTTGTCCCGAGGCGCTCGTCACCACCGCCAGACTGATGCCCAGCACCAACACCACCAGTGTCAGCAGGATACCGTCCACGTGGCGCAGGCCACGCAGGAGCCAGTGGCTAGTCCGAGGCATCGCTTCCCTCAAATTTCATGTTGCCGGGACGTTTCCCGGTCAGGTAGTAATCGAAGACGGCACGCGCGATCGGTGCCGCTGTGGAACCGCCATGGCCGCCGTTCTCAACCATGACCGCCACTACGATAGTGGGGTTCTCGGCCGGCGCATAGGCGATGAATAGCGCATGGTCGCGATTTTTCCGAGACAAGCTGCCAGCGTCGTAGCGGGCGCCCTGCTTGATGCCGACCACCTGCGCGGTGCCGGTCTTGCCGGCAATGGTGTAGGTTGCACCAGCAGCCGCGGCCGCGGCCGTGCCGCCTGGCCGCATCGCGTCCATCATGCCTTGTCGCACCACGGCCAGATCCTCCGGCTTGATCGCCAGTTGTTCGTGCACCACCACCGGCTGCGGCTGCCAGACGTGGGTAAGCGGGTCGCGCACCGCCTGCACGAGGCGCGGTTCGATCCGTTTCCCACCATTGGCGAGCATGGCGGTCGCGGTCGCCAACTGCAGCGGCGTGGTGAGATGATAGCCTTGGCCGATGCCCGCGATCACCGTCTCGCCGGGATACCAGATTTTTTTCCAGCGGCGCTGCTTCCAGTCGCGCGAAGGCAGCAGACCGGCAGACTCGCCGTCCAGATCGATGCCGGTTTTCTCGCCGAAACTGAATTTCTGCAGGTAATCGTGCATGCGGTCGATTCCCATGTCGACCGCCAGTTTGTAGAAGTAGGTGTCGCATGATTGCGTGATGGCCCGGCGCAGATCGACAATTCCATGGCCGCCGCGCTTCCAGTCGCGAAACTGGTGGCTGCTGTTGGGCAGGCTGAAATAGCCGGGATCGACGATGGTGTCCTCAGGTTTGCGTACGCCCAGTTCCAGTCCGGCCAGCCCCATGAACGGCTTGATCGTCGAACCCGGCGGGTAGATGCCGCGCAGCACGCGGTTCACCATCGGCCGCTCGGGCGATTCGTTGAGTGCCTTCCAGGTTTCGGGGTCGATGCCGTCGATAAAGAGGTTCGGGTCGAATCCCGGCTTGCTCACCAACGCCAGCACGCCCCCGGTATTGGGGTCGAGCGCCACTAGCCCGCCCATGTAGTCGCCGAACGCATGTTCGGCCACCGCCTGCAACCCCTCGTCCAGGTACAGGCGCAAATCCTTGCCCGGCACTGGCGGAATCCGCGACAGGGCGCGTACGGCACGGCCGCTGGCGTCGGTTTCCATCTGGTCGAATCCGGTACGGCCATGCAGCAGAGTTTCATAACTCTGCTCCAGCCCGGTCTTGCCGATATGGACCGTGCCCCGGTAGTTCTGCTCGCGCCCCGATTCGCGCAGGCTTTTGAGATCTCGGTCGTTGATCCGGCCGATGAACCCGACCACGTGCGCCATGCCGGGCCCGGCCTGATAGTTGCGGAACAGTCGCGCCTTCACCTCCACGCCCGGCAGGCGGTAGCGGTTGGCCGCCAGGATCGCGACCTCCTCGTCGGATAGTTTGCTTTTCAGGGGCACCGTTTCGAACTCGTGCGATTCGGCAAGCAGACGCCGGAAACGCCGCAACTCGCCCGGCGTGATCTCGATCAGCTTGCCCACTTCGGTCAGCGTCGCCTCCAGATCGTGGGGCTGCGCCCGCGCCAGTTCGAGCGTATACGCCGAGTAGTTCTCCGCCAGGATGCGGCCTTTCCGATCCAGAATCAATCCGCGATTGGGCGCCACGGGTACCAGCGAAATACGGTTGTTTTCCGCGCGCTGGATATAGTAGTCGTGCTGCGCGATCTGCAGATAGAAGGCGCGCCCCAGCAGCGCAGCCGCGAGCAGCACGACGAAGATTCCGCCCGCTTTCAGCCGCCCGTGAAAACGGGCCAGTTCACGATCCAGGTTTTTGAGCGGAGTGGCTAGCGGCATGTCCGGCTCATGCCCGGTCCTGGGCACCCTTGCCATGCCACAGGCGCACGAACAGCGCGACCAGATACCACAGCACGGTACTGCTCAGCACCGGGATGAGGATGCTCAGTCCGGCCGGCGGATTGACCGCAAGCCAGCCGACCAGCAACACCATCAACTGCACGCCCAGCAGGATCGGAAACATTTGTGCGGCCTGCCGGGAAGGGTCGAACTGCAGCAGGCGCAAGCGCAGATACAACACCACGTACACCCCGATCGCATAGGCGATGGCATGCTGGCCGAACACCGCGCCATCCTGGAAATCGGCCAGCAGGCCGAAAAAGAACGCCGCACCGAAACCGATGCGTTCAGGCCGGTGCAAAACCCAGAAGAGCACGGCGACCAGCACGAAATCCGGCCGCACGATCAGCGCCCAGCCGGACCACGGTAGCTGCTCCAGCAAGATTGCCAGGACCAGGCTGCCGAGAATGCGGCGCCAGCTGCCGCTGGTCCGGGCCGACACGTTCATCGCGCGGTCACCTGTGGTGCGGCGATCAACACCAGCACCCCGCGAGAGCGGTCCAGGCCGGCCAACGGCAAACAGTCCACCCGCAGGTAGGGGCTGGATTGCGAGCGGGAGACCCGATTGATGGTCGCCACGGGAATGCCGGCCGGATACACCCGGTCAATGCCCGAAGTCAGCAAGCGATCGCCCGGCCGGAGGTCGGTCTGCGATGGCATGTATCGCAATTCCATCTGACCATGCCCGCTCCCGGCAGCCAGGCCGCGCTGGCCGGTGCGCTCGACGAACACCGGCGTCAACTGCTCGGTGTTGCTGACCAGCGTGACTTCGCTCGACCCGGGATACACCCGCGTCACCTGCCCCACCAGACCGTCTGCATCGACCACCGGCAGGCCGGTGCGCAGGCCGGCCCCGCTTCCCTGGTCCAGCGTGAGGCGCTGGGCAAACCAGTCATGCCCCTGGTACAAGAGCGCCGCATGCACCACTTTCTGGCCCGGACGGGCCTGTAATTGCAACAGAGCGCGCAATTCGGCGTTTTCCCGGACCAGTTCGGCTGCGCGGTTCACGCCAAGCTGCAGCTGCGCCCGCTCAACCAGCAGGGCGTCCCGTTCTTTTTGCAGAAGACGATGGCGGGTGAAGAATCCTGTCAGTTCGGCGGCGACGCTGGTGGGAACCCGCATGACTTCGCGCACCGGTTGCAGCAGCAGCGAAAATCCGCTGCGCAGGCCGTCGAGCGCGTGATAACGGACATCGACCACCACACAGGACAAGCCGATCAGGAGCCAGATCGTCAGGCGTGCCGTCGGCCCCAGCCGGCGGGCGAACATGAGCTGGCCCGGCATGGCCATCAGCGGTTCCGGTCAGCTGCGACTGCGTTCACTCGTTGGTGAACACCGACGCCAGTTTGTCCATCTCTTCGAGCGCGCGGCCCGACCCGCGCACCACGCAGGTCAGCGGATCGTCGGCGACGATCACCGGCAGGCCGGTCTCTTCCATCAGCAAGCGGTCGAGATCGCGCAACAGCGCGCCGCCGCCAGTCAGCACCATGCCCTTTTCGGCGATGTCGGCGCCCAGTTCCGGCGGGGTCTGTTCCAGCGCCTGTTTGACCGCGCTGACGATGGCATTGAGCGGCTCGGTCAAGGCTTCGAGGATTTCATTGGACGACACGTTGAAGCTGCGCGGTACGCCTTCGGCGAGGCTGCGGCCTTTGACTTCCATTTCCAGCACTTCGGCGCCGGGGAAGGCCGAGCCCATTTTCTTCTTGATCTGCTCGGCGGTGGCTTCGCCGATCAGCATGCCGTAGTTGCGGCGGATGTAGTTGATGATGGCCTCGTCCATGCGATCGCCGCCGACACGCACCGAATTGGCGTAGACCACGCCGCCCAAGGAAATGACGCCGACCTCGGTGGTGCCGCCGCCGATGTCGACCACCATCGAGCCGGTCGCTTCGGCCACCGGCAGGCCGGCGCCGATCGCCGCCGCCATCGGTTCCTCGATCAGATAGACCTGGCGGGCGCCGGCGCCGATCGCCGACTCGCGGATCGCACGGCGTTCCACCTGGGTCGAGCCGCACGGCACACAGATGATGATGCGCGGGCTGGGCCGCAGCATGCGGGTATCGTGCACCTTCTTGATGAAATACTTGAGCATCTGCTCGGTGACGGTGAAGTCGGCAATCACGCCGTCCTTCATCGGCCGGATGGCCTGCAGGTTGCCCGGCGTGCGGCCCAGCATCAGCTTGGCTTCCGCGCCCACCGCCTGCACCGTGCGCTTGCCGCCCGCCGCCGCATCAGTACGGATCGACACCACCGATGGCTCGTCCAGTACGATGCCGCGGTCGCGCACGTAAATCAGCGTGTTGGCGGTACCGAGGTCGATCGCGAGGTCGGTCGAGAAATAGCTGGTCAGAAACTTGAACATGGTGGCGGCAGCGCCCGCGCCAGGCGGGCGAAAGGGCAGAAAAAACAAGGGGGCTATGATACCCTAACGCGCTTCGTTCCCGTAAGTCATTCAGGTGCTTCCATGTCCCTCAGTCCGGACGACGTCAAGCGCATCGCTCGCCTTGCGCGCATAGAAACCAGCGATGCCGAGGCGCAGGCCACGCAGGCCCAGCTCAACACCATTTTCGATCTCATCGCCGCCATGCAGGCGGTGGACACCCGCGGGATTGCCCCGATGGCCCATGCACAGGAGGTCTTTCAGCGCCTGCGCGACGACGCCGTGACCGAGACCGATCGTCATGCGGCCTTCCAGGCCGTGGCCCCGGCGGTCGAAAACGGCCTGTACCTCGTCCCCAAAGTCATCGAATAAGCCATGTCAGACGCACGCCTTTCCGCGCTTGCCGCGCAACTCGCCGCCAGGCAGGTGTCCAGCCGCGAGCTGGCCCAGCAGTACCTCGACCGCATCGCCACGCTGAACCCGACGATCAACGCCTTCATCACGGTGGATGCCGACAAGACGCTGGCCGAGGCCGCTGCCGCTGACGCCCTCATTGCCGCGGGCAACGCCGGCCCGCTGACCGGCGTGCCGATCGCCCACAAGGACATCTTCTGCACCGACGGCTGGCTCACCACCTGCGGCTCGAAAATGTTGCACAATTTCATCGCGCCCTACGATGCACACGTGATCCAGCGCTTCAAGGCCGCTGGCATGCCGAGCCTGGGCAAGACCAACATGGACGAGTTCGCCATGGGCTCGTCCAACGAAACTTCCCACTTCGGTCCCGTGAAGAACCCCTGGAACCCGGCCTACGTGCCCGGCGGCTCCTCGGGCGGCGCCGCAGCCTGCGTGGCGGCGCGCATGGCGCCCGCCGCCACCGGCACCGACACCGGCGGCTCGATCCGCCAGCCGGCGGCGCTGTGCGGCATCACCGGCCTCAAGCCCACTTACGGCCTGGTGTCGCGCTACGGCATGATCGCCTTCGCCTCCAGCCTCGACCAGGCCGGGCCGATGGCGCCGTCGGCCGAGGACTGCGCGCTGCTGCTGAACGTGATGACCGGCTTCGACCCCAAGGACTCGACCAGCCTCGATCGCGAGAAGGAAGACTACACGCGCAGCCTCGACCAACCCCTGACCGGGCTGCGCGTCGGCCTGCCCAAGGAGTTCTTCGCCGAAGGACTGAATAATGAGGTCGCCGCAGCGGTTGAAACGGCCGTGGCCGAACTGAAGAAGCTCGGCGCCACGACGGTCGAGATTTCGCTGGCCAATTCGAAGCTGGCGATCCCGGTGTATTACGTGCTCGCGCCTGCCGAGGCGTCGAGCAACCTGTCGCGCTTCGACGGCGTGCGCTACGGCTACCGCGCACCCGACTACGCGAGCCTCGACGACATGTATTGCAAGACCCGCGCACAGGGTTTCGGCGCCGAGGTCAAGCGGCGCATCCTGATCGGCGCCTATGTGCTCTCTCATGGCTATTACGATGCCTACTATCTCCAGGCTCAAAAAATCCGTCGCCTGATCGCCGACGACTTCAACGAGGCCTTCAAGACCTGCGACGTCATCCTCGGTCCGACCGCGCCCGGCACCGCGTTCAAGCTGGGCGAGAAATCCGATGACCCGGTCGAGATGTATCTGAACGACCTCTACACCATTCCCGCCAACCTCGCCGGCCTGCCCGGCATGAGCTTGCCCTGCGGCTTCGATGCCAAAGGCCTGCCGATCGGCCTGCAACTCGTCGGAGACTATTTCAGCGAGGCCAAGATGCTGAATGTCGCGCATCAATATCAACGTGTGACGGACTGGCACATCCGCGCTCCGGAGGGCCTGAAATGAAGTGGGAGACCGTCATCGGGCTGGAAGTCCACACCCAGCTCGCCACCCGTTCCAAGATTTTCTCAGGCAGCAGCACGGCTTTCGGCGCCGCGCCCAACACGCAGGCGAGCGCGGTCGATATCGCGCTGCCGGGCGTGCTGCCCGTATTGAACAAGGGCGCAGTGGAATGCGCGATCAAGTTCGGCCTGGCGATCGGCGCCACGCTCAACCGCGTCAACGTGTTTGACCGCAAGAACTACTTCTACCCCGACCTGCCCAAGGGCTACCAGATCAGCCAACTGGCCAAGCCCATCGTCGAGGGCGGCGCCCTGAAGATCGTGGTCCCTTCGACAGACTCGGGACAGTCGGAAGATAAAGTCGTCCACCTCACCCGTGCCCACCTGGAAGAGGACGCCGGCAAGTCGCTGCACGAGGACTTCCACGGCATGACCGGCATCGACCTCAACCGCGCCGGCACGCCCCTGCTGGAAATCGTCTCCGAGCCGGAGATGCGGTCTTCCGCCGAGGCCGTCGCTTACGCCCGCGCGCTGCACACGCTGGTCACCTGGATCGGCATCTGCGACGGCAACATGCAGGAGGGCAGCTTCCGCGTCGACGCCAACGTCTCGGTGCGTCCGGTCGGCCAAGCCGAATTCGGTACCCGCCGCGAGATCAAGAACCTCAACTCGTTTAAATTCCTGCAGCAGGCCATCGACTATGAAGTCCACTGGCAGATCGAGACGCTGGAGGACGGCGGCCGCATCGAGCAGGCCACCGTACTGTTCGATCCCGACACCGGCGAGACGCGCATGATGCGCAGCAAGGAAGACGCGCACGACTATCGCTACTTCCCCGACCCCGATCTGCTGCCGGTGAAACTCGACGAACCGTGGATCGAAGCCGTGCGTGCCGCGTTGCCTGAACTGCCTGCCGCGATGCAGGCGCGCTTCCAGAACGACTACGGCGTGTCGGTCTACGACGCAACCGTGCTGACCGGCTCGCGTGCGCTCGCCGATTATTTCGAGGGTGTCGCACGAGCCTGTGGTCAAGGCAAGCTCGCCGCCAACTGGGTAATGGGTGAACTCTCGGCCGCGCTCAACAAGGCCGAACTCGACATCGCGCAAAGCCCGGTCTCCGCCACCCAGCTCGGTACGCTGATCGCCCGCATCCAGGACGGCACGCTGTCCGGCAAGCTCGCCAAACAGGTGTTCGAAGGGCTATGGGAAGGCGCCGGCGAAGTCGACGCCATCATCGAGGCGCGCGGCCTCAAGCAGATGTCGGACACCGGCGAACTGGAGAAGATCGTCGACGAGGTGCTCGCCGCCAACCCGAAGTCGGTCGAGGAATTCCGTGCCGGCAAGGAGAAGGCGTTCAACGCGCTGGTCGGCCAGGTGATGAAGGCCAGCCGGGGCAAGGCCAATCCGGCGCAGGTCAATGAGCTGCTGAAGGCCAGACTGCAGTAAACAAAGGGGCGCCGTTTGGCGCCCCTTCTCACGACAACGCGCGGTTCGGCTACTTGCCGGTCAGTTCGCGGAAACGCAATTTGTCCGCCTCGTATTTCTCGCGCACCTGCACCATGGCGTTCTGATTTTTCTGGATGGTGCGTTTCAATTCCTCGCTTTCGCGAACGGCCTGATCCAGTTGTTCCTGCAGCCCGGGCCCGACCTTGCGGCCCGCCTTTTGTATGTTAGCGATACGGGTGCGCAGGTCGACCAGATTGGCATCGACCGCACTGGCCCGAATTTCGGCGCCTCGGATCATCAGCTTGTAGTTCTCCAGTGCACGATCGCGCGCCAGATCGATCTCCGCTTCGGTGGTATAGGTCTGGGTCAGCGCACGGTCGAGCTGCGCCTGCTTCTGCTGCTCGTCCTGAATGCGTTTCTGCTCGGCCTCGCGCTCGGCCTGGGCGCGGCGCTCGGCTTCGGATTGCGTGCGCTTGATGATGTTGCCCTGCTTGCTCATCTCGGCCGCGCCGCTTTGCTGGTAGGTTGGCGGCAGCGTGTCGCCGTAATGCACCCGGCCATTGCCGTCCACCCAGCGGTACATGCCCGCCATGGCCGGGCTCGCTGCCAGCAGCGAAACGGCCGCAACCGCCGCCAGCAGGCTATACGCCATACGTTGAACGGTAAGCGGCCACGGCCTGCAATTCAGCTTGTCGGTTTGCATCACGCTCCAGAAACTCCACCAAATTGTCCAGCGTGACCACCGCCACCACTGGAATGCCATATTGTTCCCGCACTTCCTGCACGGCCGACGTCTCGCCCGTTCCGCGTTCCATGCGATCCAGCGCGATCACCACGCCAGCCGGTTCGGCGCCCGCGCTACGGATCAGATCCACCGACTCGCGCACCGAGGTGCCCGCCGAGATCACATCGTCGACGATCAGCACACGGCCCTGCATCTTCGCGCCAACCACCGATCCACCTTCGCCGTGATCCTTCGCCTCCTTGCGATTGAAGGCGAACGGCATGTTCCTGCCCATGCCCGCCAGCGCGATCACGATGCTCGCCGCCAGCGGAATGCCCTTGTAGGCCGGACCGAACAGCACGTCGAACGCGATCCCCGAGTCGACGATGGCTTTCGCGTAAAATTCGCCCAGCCGCTTCAGCTTGTCGCCGTCATTGAACAGGCCCGCATTAAAAAAGTAGGGGCTCATGCGCCCCGCCTTGGTTTTGAACTCGCCGAAACACAACACGTTCGAAGCGATGGCGAATTCCACAAACTCGGCTTTGTAATCGGACATTTTCCTTAACTTCTTGAATCAATCTTGATGCGAATTATATCGGCCAACCTCAACGGCATCCGCTCCGCCGCCACCAAGGGCTTTTTCGACTGGCTACCTACGCAACACGCCGACGTCGTCTGCGTGCAGGAACTCAAGGCACAGGCTGCCGACCTCAGACCGGAATTCGTGGCCTGCGACGGCCTCAGCGGCGCCTTCCACTATGCGGAAAAGAAAGGCTACAGCGGCGTCGGCGTCTATACCCGACAGCCGCCGCAGCGCATCATCGAAGGCCTCAATGTGCCCGAATTCGACGCCGAGGGCCGCTACATCGAGGCCGACTATGGCCACCTCGCCGTCATCTCGCTCTACCAGCCCTCCGGCTCCAGCAGCGACGAACGCCAGCAGGCCAAGTTCCGTTTTCTCGACGTCTTCTTCCCGCACCTCCAGGCACTGATCAAGTCCGGCCGCGAAATCGTCATCTGCGGCGACTGGAACATCGCGCACAAGGAAATCGACCTCAAGAACTGGAAATCCAACCAGAAGAATTCCGGCTTCCTGCCCGAAGAGCGCGCCTGGATGACGCGACTGTTCGACGAGCTCGGCTGGGTCGACGTCTACCGCAGCCTTTATCCCGAGCACACCGGCGAAGCCTATACCTGGTGGAGCAACCGCGGCCAGGCCTGGGCCAAGAACGTCGGCTGGCGTATCGATTACCAGATCGCCACGCCCGGCATCGCCGCCAAAGCCAAATCCGCCAGCGTCTACAAGGACCAGCGCTTTTCCGACCATGCACCGCTGATCGTCGATTACGACTACGCTCCATGACCTTACGCGACCATCCCTGGCTTGCCGCCCTCAAGGTCTACACCCACCCGCGTGTCGTCGGCATGTTGTTCCTCGGCTTTTCCGCCGGGCTGCCGCTGCTGCTGGTGCTGGGCACGCTGTCGTTCTGGCTGTCCGAGGCGGGCATCGCACGCGCGACCATCGGGCATTTGAGCTGGGTAGGGCTGGCGTATGGCTTCAAGTTTTTGTGGTCGCCGCTGGTGGACCGGCTGCCGCTGCCGTTCCTGACCGCACGGCTGGGCAAGCGGCGGGCCTGGTTGCTGCTGTCGCAGGTCTGCATCGCCGCTGCACTGCTCGGCATGGCGAACACCGACCCGGTGCTGAACCTCACGCATACGGTGTTCTTCGCGCTGGCGGTGGCCTTCGCCTCGGCGACGCAGGACATCGCGCTCGACGCCTACCGCATCGAAGCGGTGGAAACCGAGAAGCAGGGCGCGATGGCGGCGACCTACCAGGCAGGCTACCGCATTGCGATGATCACGGCCGGCGCAGGTGCGCTGTGGATCGCGGCGGGCGTCGACACGACCACGGCCGCCTATGACTTCCACCCCTGGCAGGTGGCGTACACGGTCATGGCGGCGCTGATGGCGGTCGGCATCCTCACCACGCTGACCATCCGCGAACCCGAGAAGAAAATTCCCCACACCACGAGCGAGCGCGAGTTGCATGTACGCGCGAAGTTCGCCTCGTTCGGGCTGTCGGACGGACTGCTGAACGCTGCGGCGTGGTTCTACGACGCGGTGCTGTCGCCCTTCATCGATTTCATCCAGCGCTACAAATGGCAGGCGCTGTTGATGCTGGCGCTGATCGCGCTGTACCGCATCTCCGACGTGGTGATGGGCGTGATGAGCAATCCCTTCTACCAGGAAATGGGCTTCACCAAGGACGAAGTCGCCACCGTGTCCAAGGTGTTTGGCGTGATCATGACCATCGCCGGCGCCGGACTCGGCGGCCTGCTGACGATGCGTCTCGGCGTGATGCGCACCTTGTTCCTGGGCGCGCTGCTGTCGGCGGCGACCAATCTGCTGTTCGTCTGGCTGGCCGGGCGCGGACATGACATGGGCGCGCTGGTGTTCACCGTGTCGGCCGACAATCTCTCCGCCGGCATCGCCTCGTCCGCTTTCGTGGCCTATCTCTCGAGTCTGGTGAACCAGGCCTATTCGGCCACGCAGTACGCGCTGTTCACCTCGGTGATGCTGCTGCTGCCCAAGTTCATCGCCGGCTTTTCCGGCGAGTTCGTCGATGCCTATGGTTGGGCGACCTTCTTCACCGGCACGGCGCTGATCGGGGTGCCGGTGCTGCTGCTGGTGTGGCTGGTGGCCCGGCAGGCGCGCAAGCCATGATCGAGTTCTCGCTGCTGACCGCCCTGCTCGCCGGCCTGCTCGGCGGGGTGCACTGTGTCGGCATGTGCGGCGGCATCGTCGCGGCGTTCTCCTTTCGCGCCGACGGCAGCACGCCGCCGTTCCGCCTGCATCTGGCCTACAACCTCGGGCGGGTGTCGTCGTATACGATGTTCGGCGCGCTGGCTGGCGCGCTCGGCGCCTCGCTCAAACTGGCGGAATTCCTGCCGGTGCAGACGCTGCTGTATGGGCTGGCACAGGTCGTGATGATCCTGCTCGGCCTGTATCTGGCCGGGTTCAATCAGTGGGTGCTGGTGTTCGAGCGTGCCGGCGGGTCGGTATGGCGCCGGGTCAGGCCGCTGTTCCAGAAGCTGCTGCCGGTGAAATCGCTGCCGCAGGCGGTGCTGGCCGGCATGGCCTGGGGCTGGCTGCCGTGCGGACTGGTGTATTCGGTGCTGGTGTCGGCCCTGGCGGCCGGCAGCGCCACTTCGGGCGCGGCGCTGATGCTGGCGTTCGGCCTGGGGACGCTACCCAACCTGCTGGGCATGGGTCTGTTCGCCCGGCAGATCCAGCCGTTCATGCAGCAACTGTGGGTGCGGCGTGCAGCCGGCCTGACAGTGGCGGGATTCGGTGCGTGGGGGCTGTGGGCGCTGGGGTATGCTGCGCTGTCCAAGGTCTGAACCCGCTTCTACGCGGGCTCACTTGAAGAACTTCTGGTCGAAGGTCATCTCCTGCTTGAGCTCCCCGGGCACCTCCACGGTCGCCGTGAAGGTCAGCGTATCCGGTGGTCCGACGCGGAATTCGCCGAGGTAATAGATTGCGGTGCCCTCCTTGATTTCGCGCATGGTCACGTCGGCCAGCTGCCGGGTGAGATTGGTGGCGTAGACGGTCAGCTTGGCGGGTACCGGGCTGAGCACGCCGACCTTGTTCTTCTTCAGCACCGACATCGTCAGCAGACCGCGCGTCTTGCTGCGCTCGATCTTGTAGGCGCGTGCAACCTCGGGCTGCAGCTCGTCGGTGGTCAGGGCGTTGTAATGGATTTCGAATTGGCCGAATTTCTGCATGATTTCGGCGTGGGCAACGGCAGCGACGGAACACAGGCACAGGGCGGCAAGCAGGCGCTTCATGATGTCTCTCCTTTTGTTGTGGGGTCTGCCTTAAGTATTCTAGGCGCTTATTTGAAGGTGGCGAGCCAGGCGCTCACGTCGTCGAGCACGCGGCTGACCGCCAAGTTGGACGCCTGGGCGGCGCCTGCGGCATCGTAGGTCGTCAACGGCACCTTCTGTTCAAACGTATGACGGCCCAGCAACCTGCGCTGCTTCAGGTCCACCAGTTCGGCACGCAGTTCCAGCCGCACCTGCCCCGGCTCGCTGGTGGCGTCGTGATAGAACTCGATCAGCCGGGTATCCAGCATCAGGTCGCCGCGCACGACCCCGCCGGCGGGAGCGACCCGGTAGCGGCCAAGCTGGTCGAGCCGGGCGCGCAGCAGCTCGGCGAACCGCCTGCCGGGCCGCTCGGTCCAGCGGGCAAATTGGTACTGGCCGCGGGTGCCGGCACTGCGGCTGAAGACGAGCTGGTCGCTGTCGTAAAAACCGCCGGCGGTGGTATCGAGTACCAGCAGCGTCGGAGCATACGATTCCACACGTTCTTTAGCACGTAACGGATCAGGATCCTTCAGGGCATCGGCAGGCACCGGAGTCGGCGCGGTGGCAGGTTCGGCGTCGTTCAGCACGTAATACACCACACTGGGCGCATTGGCACTCTGGCCGAAATTGACGCAGCCGCTCAGTGCGAAAACGAGAGCCATCAGGGAAAGACCGGTTTTCATGGAAGTTTCTCTCCGGGGCCGAGCTGTTTCTTGTCGGGGCCGAACAGGATGGTGCGGGGATTCGACAGGCGCTGCCCGGCCGTGGTGAGCATATCGGCACTGGTACGCACGTCGCGGCTGACGCTGTTCAATTCCAGCGTGCCGGATTCACTGAGTTGCTGAACCTGCTGGGAGATCAGGCTGGCGTCGCGTTGCAATTTCACCATTGCGACCGTGGCTTCCTTCAGCGCAGCGTCGGCGTTCTGGCCCACGCTGGCGATGCTGACTTCAGCGCGGGTGGCGGCCTGGCCGATGCTGGCGCCGGCCAGGCGGAATTCATCGGAAGCGTCACGGATGCTCCGCACGGCCGCGGTAAGATCTTGCTTGTTGGTCGCCAGGTGGCGGGACAGTTCATTGAGGTTAGCCAATGTCTGGCTGATGGCATGCTGGTTCTCGTCCGACAACAGCGTGTTCATTTTTTCCAGCACCTGCGCGCCGTTCACCGCCAGGCGCGAGAGGGCGGTCGCGACCTTGTCGATATCGGAACTGCCTTCGGCGATGACCGGATAGCGCTCGCCATCGGGTGTCTTGCTGAGCAGCGGTCCTTCGATCGGACCGTTGGTGATTTCAACGGCTGCAATGCCGGTCACCAGGTTGCGCTTGATGAAGGCCGTGGCGCCGCTGTGAACCGGTACCCCTTCGTCGATGCGCGCGGTGACCGCGACCGCTTCTTCCTGTTTGTTGGAAAAACGATAGCCGTCGACCACGCCCACCTTGATGCCGCGCATTTTCACCGGGCTGCCGACCGCCAGGCCGTCAAGCGACTGTTCCTTGAAATAAATCGTGTACGTCTGATAGGCGATGGTGTCTGCCGCGCCCGTCAACCACACGATGGCCAGGGTCAGCAGCGCAACCACGGCCAGCACCACCGCACCGACCAGTGTGTAGCGACCTTCAGTTTCCATGCTGGGTTTCTCCCTCCGAGGCCCGCGCAGCAAAGTAGTCGTTGAGCCACGGATCGTCGATGTGCTTGAGTTCGGCCACCGTGCCGCTGCCGAGTACGCGGCCGTTCGACAGCACGATGACGCGGTCGATAATCGAGAACAGTGTATCCAAGTCGTGGGTGACGAGGAATATGGTAAGGCCAAGACTGTCGGCCAGCAGGCGGATCAGCGCGTCGAAAGCGCGTGCGGAAATCGGGTCGAGGCCGGAAGTCGGCTCGTCGAGGAACAGCAATTCCGGATCGAGCGCCAGCGCGCGTGCCAGCGCCACCCTTTTGCGCATGCCCCCGGAGAGCTCGCTCGGCCGCTTGTCCGCAGCATCCGGCGGCAGGCCGGCCAGCGCGAGCTTCAGCCGGGCCAGCCGGCGGCATGTGGCGTGCGGCAGGTCGGTATGCTCGAACAGCGGTGTGGCGACGTTGTCCTCCACCGTGAGCGAGGAAAACAAGGCGCCATCCTGGAACAAGACACCAAAACGCCGCCGCAACGCATTCATTTGTTGGGTCGTGCTGTCCAGGACCGATTGCCCGAACACTTCGATATGCCCGGCCTGCGGTCTCAACAGGCCGATGATTTCGCGCAACAGCACCGATTTTCCGGTTCCGCTGCCGCCGATCAGTGCAATGACCTCGCCACGCGCAACAGACAGGCTGAGGCCGCGATGAATGCTGTGCCCGCCCAGCGTGGTCGAAACGTCACGGACCTCGATCACGGACTCGACCATCAGATATCCAGCCGCACGAACGTCACGGCAAAAATGGCATTGAGAATGATGATGGCGATCAGGCTCTGCACCACGGTGGAGGTCGTATTGGCACCGACACTGCGCGCGTCTCGGGTGACCGACAGGCCCATGCGGCAGGCGATCAGCGCGATGAACATGGCGAACACCGGCGCCTTGCCGAGTCCCACCACCAGGGTTTTCAGCAGGATCACGTCGACCATCCGGTCCATGAACATGGAATACGAGATATCCAACTGTTGCTGCGCCACCAGCATGCCGCCGGCGATCCCGGCGATATCGCCGATGAACACCAGCAGCGGCATGGCGATCAGCAGCGCCAGCATGCGCGGGATCACCAGCACCGCCAGCGGCGACAGGCCGAGCGTGGTGATCGCATCGATCTCCTCGGTGACTTTCATGGTGCCGAGCTGCGCGGTGATGGCGGCGCCCGTGCGCCCGGCCACGAGAACGGCGACGATGACCGGCGAAATCTCGCGCATGATTGCCAGCAACAGGCCATCGACTACAAAGATGTTGGCGCCGTACTGCTGCGCCTGATCGCCTAGCAAATAGGCGAATACCACGCCCAGCAGGAACAGCATGGCGGACACGATGGGAATCGCCCCGACGAACACCGAGCGCACTTGGGCCGCGAATTCGCGCCACCGCCAGCTGCCGGGCTTGCCCAGCAATGCCAGCAGTTCGATGGATAGCCGGCCGATGAAATCCAGCAGGCCGAGCGCGTGCTTCGCCATCACTTGCGCGCCACGCCCGGTCATCGCCAGCACGCTTTCGCGCCGGCGCTCGGGCTGCGCGGCCGAGGCCGCGCGGTGGCGGCTGACCAATTCCAGTATCGCCAGGTGCTGCGGCTGGAAGGCCTGCAACTCGGGCATCGAGTCGCTCGCCTGCGGACGGGCGGCGGCCAGCAGCAGCCACGCGCCGTTGGTATCGAGCTGGGTGACCCCCGCGCCGTTTATGGCACGCACGGTCTTGTCGCCGAGTGCCGGCAAGACCGATGCAGCGTCGGCGTGCCAGGCGCCGCTGACGACCAGCGTACCCCGGGCCTCGTCGAAGTCCGCACGTGTTTCCGTCACGCCAGCCCTAAAGGATTGTTAGGATCGATGCCCGGCATGAAAGGCAGGCCGCGCTCGCGGTGGGTGACCTGGTAGACGCAGCCTATCCAGTTGCCGACCACGCCCTCGGCCGTGTCGTGCCAGGTATTGTCGAGCAGCGGCAGCACCTGCGCCTCGGGGAAGGTCAGCGTCTCGCCCGCCTGGGTGCGATTGCCGAACTCGGCCAGCAGGGCCTGCGCCTGGCGGCTGAAGTAGCGCTCGGGAAACGGGGGAAACGCGGGCAACTTGCCCGCCGCAGCAAGCATCAGATCACGTTTGTATTCCTTCAGCAGCGAGACGGTGTCGTATTCGGGGTGTCCCTGGAAGAACACGGTACGCAGGCCATCCCCGCTCACTGCCATGTGGACGCCGGCCTCCGCGCTTTCGACCAGCACCTTGACCCCGGCCGCCTCGAACTGCGTACGCGAGATGTCGTTCCAGCGCGAATGCGGCACGTCGAAACGCGTATTCACGTCGGCCACCAGCGGGTGGCGGGCGTCGGTCACGCGATGCTCGAACACGCCCCAGATCTTCCGTGGCTGCATGATGCGTGCCTGGCCATGGCGGAACTGCATCACCGCGTGCGTGGCGAGACATGAACACAGCGTCGAGGTGACGTTGTCCCAGGCCCAGTCGATCACCTCGATCAGCGGCTGCCAGAACGGCTCGTCGGCAAGGTCGGAATGGGTGACGTTGGCACCGGTGATGATGAGCGCATCCAGCCCTTTCTCACGAATCGCGTCGAAGCTTTCGTAATACTGCGCGATGTGCGATTGCGCTGCCTCGCCACGCGGCAGATTCGGCAGGGTGAAGGGATGCATGTAGAACTGCGCGATCGGGTTGGATTCGCCGACCAGCCGATAGAACTGCCGCTCGGTCGCCTCCAGCGCCGCGTCCGGCATCATGTTCAGCAGGCCGACGTGCAGTTCGCGAATTTCCTGGTTGGCCGCGCGCTCGGTCGACAGCACCGTGATGCCGTCGCGGCGCAGGCGGTCGAAGGTGGGCAGGGCGTTGTGCGCGACCAGCGGCATCGTCAGTCCTTCTTGCGCGCAACGGCGGACTCGACCAGTGCGAGGAAATCGCGTTCGTCGCGCACCTGGGCCACCTCCTGCGAGGTCACCGTATAGCCGTGCGGCCTGGCGATCGCCTCGTAGCGGGGAATGCGCGAATGGAACAGGCGCGGGAACACCCAGCGGGCAAAGTCGTCGGGCTCGATCTGCGCCACGAACTCGATGTCCTTTTCCTTCAGATAGAGCGGCAACTGTTCGGCGAGGAAGGTTGGGCGGAAATACAGCGGCTTGGGATCGGACTGCGCGCGCTTGATCAACGTGTCCTCCTCTTCGCGGGTCGTGGTCTGGATATAGAGGATCAGCGTATGCTCGGCAAGCAGTTCGACCACGCCGGGCTCGTCCAGCTCACACAGGCTACCGCCGACGTCGTTGACGAAGTGATGATAACCGTAGATTTCCTGGCCCTTGCGGATAAACGCCGGCACGTCGCGCATGGCGGCGATTTCGCCATCGCGGTAGGCCGCCTGGCGTCGCGAGAACTCGTCGAGCGAGAGCCCGCCCCATTCCGGCCCCCCGAGCTTGCCGACGAACGTCAGCACCGGGCCGAGATCGTGGATCTTGATGTTGTTCTTGATGTCGATCCAGTCGTTGCGCAGCAGTTCGCGCAAAAATGGCACGCTCATCGCCTGCTGCTTGATCAGGTCGAGGATGGGTTCGTCGAGGTAGCGCGTGCCGATGCGGTAGTCGCCGGAAAAATGGAACCAGTCGTGGCCGCGCAGCATGCTCGAGATATGCGTCTTGCCGACGCCGGACATGCCGAGCAGGGTAATGCGCTTGGTCGGCCAGGCGCGGAAGGCTTCAGGTGTAAAGTGCATGGGGTCGGTTTTCTTGAGGCTAGCGCGAAGCCTACCGAAAAGCCACCCAATAAAAAAGGGCGCCGGAATGCCGGACGGCATTCCGGCGCCCTTTCCCTGCCGCGACGACCGTCAGGCCGCGACGCGGAACGCCGCCATCGAACTGCTGAGTTGCCCCGATTGCGCCTTCAACGACTGGGCCGCCGCGCTGAGCTGAACGACCAGCGAGGCGTTTTGCTGCGTCATCGTATCGAGTTGCGAAATAGCCTGGTTCATCTGGCCGATGTCATTGTTCTGCGATTGCCCGGCATCGGCGATGTTGACGATCAGTTCCGACATGCGCTCCACACTCTCGAAAATCTCCTGCATCGTGCGCTTGGCGTCGTGTACCAGCTTCGACCCGGTCTCGACCCGCTCAGTCGAGGCGTCGATCAGCGCCTTGATCTCGCGCGCCGCGCTTGAACTGCTTTGGGCCAGCGCGCGCACCTCGGACGCGACCACGGCAAAACCGCGCCCGCTGTCGCCCGCACGGGCCGCCTCGACCGCCGCATTCAACGCAAGAATATTGGTCTGGAAGGCGATGCTGTCGATCACCCCGACGATCTCGCCAATGCGGGCGGCCCCATCGTGAATTTCAGTCATTTGCACCACCACGTCCTGCATCGTCTGCGAGCCGAGCAAGGCCACCTTGCTCGACTGCGCGACCACATCGCGGGCTTCCTGCGTGCTTTGCGAATTGCTGCGCACCGTCCCGGCAAGCAGCTGCATCGAGCTCGACGTCTGCTGCAACGCGCTGGCCTGGCTCTCGGTTCGGGAAGACAGATCGGTATTCCCGCTGGCGATCTCCTCGGATGCACTGTTGACGCCTTCCACGGTCTGGCGCACCTCGAGCACCATGGCGCGCAGCTTCTTCCGCATCGAATTGAGCTCGCTCCGCAGCCAGGAGATCTCATCCTTGCCGGGGGAACTGATCGCGGTCTCGAGGTCGCCACCTGCAACCCGCGCCACGCATTGCACCGTGGATTCCACCGAATCCTTGATACTCCTGCGAATCGCCCAGCCTGCCAGCAGCGCAAACCCGACGCCCGCACAAGTGATCAAACCGATCACCCATTCCGCTTCCGATCCCGAAGCGGTTCCGGACACGCCGACCATGGATGAATGCTGCAGTGCAGCAGCCCTGTTTTGCAGCGACCAGATCGCGCTTGCTCCCAACACGCCGACCACCGCAGCCATGACCCAGAATCCGATCATGACCCGGCGCACCAAACTGACCTCACGAATCCATTCCACAGCAGTACCCCTGTTTTTCTATCAAGTTGAGCGGCGGGCAGGCGTGGATACTTGCCTGCACTTGACAGCGTTATCGGTGGCACACGAACCGGCTGAAGCGTACTAAGCAAACACCCTAACCGCCCCCGTAAAACTCCGTATCCGCTGGATGGTGCGTCGCATCCGCGTATATCGCTCCTTCCCGGGACAGCCACCCTCCGGCAGTCCACCGTGGTGCATGCACGCCATCGGCCGCACCAATTCAGACCACAAGCCAGCCGTCGTCCTCTTTCACCGCGATGCATGCCACGCCAATACAAGGTCGCGGCATCCATTCCGCATGCCTGATGTCGATGGCACAGCTATTGCTTTCTTATGTTCAACAGGTATAGCGGCGCCTTGCCGTCTGCATTGACCGCAGGAGGCCAGGGTGCTCCGATTCCGCCAACAAGCGGAGGCCCCGGGCAAAAGCCCAGGAGTACGCGTCCCTGCGCTCCCGGGACCTGCACATCTGACATCTCCACGGAGTACACCATGCGCCCGAACCGCCTGCTGAAGCGATTGTTCGCCACCGGCACCCTGCCGGCGGATGGTCACGCCTTCTGGTTCACGCCACGACGCTTCCCCGCATTCCATGAATAGGTTCGAACGCCTGCAGCCTGTCGAGCCGGACGTGACGGACCCCGCGGCGCCGCTCGACGTCACGCGCCTGCTCACCACCATCACCGACAATCTGGTCGGGATGATCTACCGCTGCCGCATCGATGCCATCTGGACGATGGAATACGTCAGCGAAGGCTGCCACAAGCTCACCGGCTATCGCCCCGACGAGCTGGTGTTCAACAACCGCGTGTCCTATGACCAGATGACCCTGCCCGAGGATCGCGAACATGTCGGCCGCACGATCCGCGCCGCCCTCGCGGTCAACGAGGCCTTCGACGTGGAATATCGCATTCGCCGTGCCGACGGCCAGATTCGCTGGGTTCTGGAGCGCGGTGTCGGGCTGCACGATCAACGCGGCCACTTGTCCTGGATCGAAGGTTTCATCCAGGACATCTCCGAACGCATGGCCGCCAACGAAGCACTGCACGAAGCGGTGCGGCGCTATCGCAGCATTTTCGAGCACGCCACCGAGGGGATCTTCCAGACCACGCCGGAAGGCCGCTACCTCAATGCCAATCCGGCGCTCGCACGCATCTACGGTCACGCCTCGCCGGGCGAACTGGTCGCGCACCTGCACGACATCCAGCGTCAACTCTATGTGCTGCCGGAACGGCGCGCCGAATTCGTGCGGCTGATGCAGACGCATGGCGTGGTACGCAATTTCGAATCGCAGGTCTACCGGCGCGACGGCCACATCATCTGGATTTCCGAGAATGCGCGCGCGGTGCGCGATGCCGACGGCAGCGTGCAATTCTTCGAAGGCACCGTGGTCGACATCACCGAGCGCAAGCAGCACGAAGCCGTGCTCGAGCACCAGGCCAGCCATGACAGCCTGACCGGTCTGCCCAACCGGTCGCTGCTGCGCGACCGCATCGAACAGGCCATCGTCAAGGCGCAGCGCGACAATCATCTGGTGGCGGTGGTGTTCGTCGATCTCGATCATTTCAAGCTGATCAACGACAGCCTCGGCCACCATGTCGGCGACCGGCTGCTGCTGGAAGTCGCCGACCGCCTCATCGCCTGCGTCCGCAGCCACGACAGCGTGGCGCGCCAGGGCGGCGACGAGTTCGTCCTGGTCCTCACCGAGCTGCACGAGGAAAATGAAATCCTCGCCATCGTCAGCCGCCTGCTGGAAATCATTTCGCGGCCCTGGATGGACGAGGGGCAGGAATACGGGCTCAGCTGCAGCGTCGGCATCAGCTGCTACCCGCAGGATGGCGGCGATCCGGACGCCCTCCTGCGTTGCGCCGACGCCGCCATGTACAAGGCCAAGGAATCCGGCCGCAGCACCTATCACTTCTACACGCCCGAGCTGAACCTGGCGATCAGCGAACGCCTCGAACTGGAAAACAGCCTGCGCCACGCGCTGGAACGCGAGGAATTCCGCGTCTACTACCAGCCCCGCATCGACGTCGCCAGCGGCCGCATCATCGGCGCAGAAGCCCTGATTCGCTGGGACTGTCCGGCAAGGGCATCATCCCGCCCGACAGCTTCATCTCGATCGCCGAGGAAACCGGGCTGATCATTCCGATTGGGCGATGGATCCTGGAGGAGGCCTGCCGCCAGAACAGCGCCTGGCAGCGCGCCGGACTGCCGCCCATCAACGTGTCGGTGAACCTGTCGCCCATCCAGTTCCGCCATACCGGGCTGGTGCAGTCAGTGGACTCCGCCCTGGCGCAGGCGGGGCTCGACCCGGCCTTCCTGGAACTGGAGCTGACCGAGTCCTTCGTCATGCACGATGCCGAACGCATCAATGTCGCCATGAAGGCGTTGAAGACGCTGGGCGTCGACATTGCGGTGGACGATTTCGGCACCGGCTATTCCAGCCTCAGCTATCTCAAGCGTTTTCCCGTCGACCGCCTCAAGGTCGACAAGAGCTTCGTGCGCGACATCGACAGCGACCCCGACGATGCCGCCATCGTGCGGGCCATCATCACGCTCGGCCATGCGCTCGGGCTCAAGGTGGTGGCCGAAGGCGTGGAAACCCTTGCACACCTCGAATTCCTGCGCCAGCACGGTTGCGACGAGCTGCAGGGCTACTACTTCAGCCGACCGATCCCCGCGCTCGAAATGGAAGCCCTGCTGTGCGCCCGCGACACCAGCCAAACTGACATGAACCCACCGAATGACCATGAACCGTAACGACCTGTGCCTTACCGGCGCCTTGCGCGATCTGTCACGACGCTACTTCGCTCCCCAGGCCGACATGGCGGCCGCCCCCGCGCCGGTTCCCAACGCCTATCTCGGCGTGTGGCGCCGCAGCCTGCTGGAAACCGCCGATCTGCGCGACACGCACAGCCACGTCTTCTGGCTGCAGACGCCGCGCTGGCACGCCGACCTGCGCCTCCCCACCGGGCGGCCGGACTTTTCCGGCGTCCGCAGCCTTGCCGAATGCAGCGAGATCCAGCTGGCCTGGCTGGCGCGCCAGCAGGGGTTTTGCGGCGTCACCCAGATCGATGGCACACACTGCACCTGGCATCGCCAAATGGACTTTCAGCCTGCCAACGGCAGCCGCGACATCGGCCGCATGGTCTTCGACGGCGAATGCCTGACCGAAACCGGCATCGAGACCGACTACTTGGAGACGTGGGAACGCCTGCCGCCCAGCCGGGGCGGCACCGCCGCGCTCGAACTCGTGATGGAAGCGGGCGAGCCCCCCATCCGCCCGACCTGGCTGCTCGTCGCCGGGGCCTGTTTCATGTATGTACAGGGCCGCCCCTATCCACTGTCCGATGCACCCGACCTGCCGCACCTCATCGCACGGATGCAGCCATCGCATGCGCAATTGCTCGACTGGCTGAATGTCGAGATCAGCTTCGGCTATCGCATGGGACCGAACCCCTGGCGTATCGAACATTCCACCCTGCCGTTTCGTGAAGAAGCCTTCCTTACCCGCCCCGGCGCCATCCGCCGCCTGGGCTACCAGATCGCCGTCGAAGGCAGCCGCGAACGGCGCTGGCGGATACTGAACTGGAGCCTGGGCGCTGCGCTCTGAGGGCGAAACGACACGCGGACCCGCCGTGTACGAGGCGAGACTCCGTGCATTTCCGATTCGATTCCAGAATGTTCACCGACATACAGCAGTATGTTGCCGGCCCGAAGCAGACTCGCACAATATTCCTGAACGCCTTTTCCACGCCGGCTCTAGCAAGGTTAGAGAGTTCGCTCTCGCAAGCGGCAATTCCTCTATTCCGGCGTGCTTCGTGTATTTTCCTTTTTGGCAATTCGAGCGGCATCTGCGCGTAAGCCTCGTCGAGACCTCGATTAGCCGCCCATCATCTGACGATAGGCCGCGTCGGCCAGTTTCTGCATGTCCGGATGCGCAATCTGGCCGGACAGGGCATAGCCGAAATCGCGGTCGATCCAGTAGAACACCTCGACGCCGTTTTCGGTGACGTGGCGGAACGCCGTCTCGCGATTGCCCGTCACGGCGCGCCTCACATAGAGTGTGACGCGGCGCCCGCCCGCATCCTGGTACATGAACTGTGCCACCGGACCGGATTCACCCGCCAGCAGGCGCCCGCCCAGCAGCTCGAAACCGAGCGCGCCGAATTCCGGCGCCTTGAGCTGCGTGCCGACGCGCTTGGAAAGCCAGCTCACCAGATGCGCGGCGTGAGCCGCATCCACCTCGACCGGGTGTCGCGCCTCGGGACTGAACACTGCATGCGCAATCGCCGCATCGCGGGCGAAATGCAGCGGCGCCGGGACGGGCTGATCCTCGCTGAGACCGATACCGTAGCCGATCAGGCCGCTGGCCGCCAATGCAAGCGCCGCTGCCATTGCCCGCCACGGCGCGCGAACCGGCCGGCGACGCGCCGCACGCACCAGATCGATCGGCAGGGGGTCGTTGAGCACGCCATCGAACGCGGCATGCAGCGCCTGATTCTGTCCGGCCCATGTCTGCACCCGTGCGGCGTCCTCCGGATGCGCAGCCAGCCAGGCCTCGACGTCCAGGCGCCGTGCCTCGGGCAGCGCGCCATCCACATAGGCATGCAAATCGTCCTCGCGCACAGGATCCGTCATTTCACCACCTTCAACTGTACGGCGGGCGCCCCCGCCAGCATGTGTCGCATCCGTTCGCGCGCACGGGCGAGACGCGACATGATCGTGCCGATCGGCACGCCCAGCACCTGGGCAGCCTCGGCATAGGAAAATTGTTCCAGCCCGACCAGCAGGATCACTTCCCGCTGCTCATCAGGCAACCGTACCAGCGCCGCGTGCATGTCGCGCGCCGCCAGTGCTTCCATCTGTCCGCCGCTCACCGGGATGTCCAGGGCCTCGTCGAGCGCCGTGTCCTGCGGGCGGTGGGTCCGCAACTGGTTCACGAACAGATTGTGCATCAGCGTGAACAGCCAGGCGCGCAGGTCGCTGCCCGGCTGCCACAGGTCGAGCCGGGCCAGCGCGCGTTCGAGCGTGTCCTGCACCAGATCGTCGGCACACACGACATCGCCCGTCAGCGCCCGGGCGTAGCGGCGCAGACGGGGCAAATGCTCGATCAGATCCGGCTTAGGGTTTAGCCGCATGCCACACGTTCTTCACGCCGTCGCCCGTGGTATCGCCCGGCTTCTGGTCCTTGATCCAGCGATACAGCGGCTTGCCCTTGTAGGCCCACTGGCGGCTGCCGTCGTCGCGGGTGACGATGCTGTAGTCGCCGCTCGCCTTGTCGCCGGCCGTGGCCATCAGCGGCGGCCAGTTCGTCGCGCAATCGCCGTTGCACGCGCTCTTGCCGGAACCGGCGGCATCCTTGTCAAACACATACAGCGTCATACCCTCGGCATTGGTCAGTACGCCCGATTGCATGGCCACGGGCGCGGCGTTCGGTGTCGCACAGGCAACGAGCAGGACGAGGCCCGCCAGGGAGGAAGTGAATGCGGTTTTCATGGGAAATCCTTTTCTCGAAAATTAAGGGATGCAGTCAGCCTGCATGGACGTAAACACCGGCACGCCCCGGTTTATTCCATCCAGTCGAAAATTTTCTCCCGCCCTGTCGGCTGTCTCATTATGCGACGACGCAACAGGATTCGCCCCATCCTGAAATTCTTGGCTATACCAAGGAAGCGCACAGGGAGAGCACCATGACAAACAGGATCCACGATGCTGTCGTAGAAGCCATAAAAGACCCGCAGGTCAGGGGCGTCCTTGCGGAAATGGTGCAGACAGCCATCCTGGACGCAAACCAGAAGAGCTACGACCCCTACCGCACCACCATCCATTTCCTTATCGCCTTAATCGCCTTCTGCCTTTCAGTGATCGTCGGCATCTTCAATGCGCTCCCCGATCCCCCTGTCTGCACCTATACCCTGACTTACCACATGCTGGGCGGCGTACTGGCATGGATATCGATTACCGCATTCGTTGCGAGCGTGTGTGCTGCCGTAGCCCAGTACTTCAAGCATCTTTACCGTATTGCGCAGCTTGAAAACGTCCCGGGCCTAACCGTCCCCAAGGAACGGCTCATCGTTCTCATGGGCCTGCCCATCGTGCCAGGGGCATTCGCCGTCATCTACTGTGTCGGGGCCGGCCTGGCCATCCTGAACGACAACCGGGGACCGCTCAAAAGCCTGTGCGCAATCTGCAAGCTTTGGCCCTTCTGACCGGCACGACAAAACCGATGCCGGAACGGTTTGGTGGGCAATTGTCTCCGGAAGCAGGCGATCGAACGCCTCTGACCACCGCATTCGCAAGCTCGTGTCTCCAGGCCCGACCGGCCGGTCACGCTCAGCGAGGCGATCGAGGTGATGGGGAAATAGACATGGCGCATCTGCACGTCGGATTCGTAAAGCACATAACCGAGCGGCATCAGAACCAGTTTCAGATCGGGAGGCAGACGCGAGTATTTGCCTGCCGACAGGGCGGCGAGCAAATGGTTGTGCCAACCGAATTCAAGCTAGCCAGCGCTGACCCGGACAGCTCGGTTCCGCCACAAGCCAACCGGATCGAATCGGAAGCCGTCAACGCTCGCCCACAAGACATTCCGGCTCCGATCGTCAGGGAGGCGGGACTGGTGCTGTTCCTGTTTAAAGGACACGCACTTGGGGACCGATACACGCCCGGGTGGGTTGGGCCGGTTCGGGGTGCGCAGTATCGATTCACTCTACTACCTGATGTACGCCATCCATAACGGGCTTCCCGAAGGCCCGGTCTTGGATCTGATCCGGATGACGCTCATTGCGGTTTCGGTTTCGTTTGTCAACGGCATCATCGTCAAGCCGACGATGAGTCAACTTTTCCGATACTGCAGGCGTTTCCCCTTACCACGAGCTTCCTTTCGATTCCAATCGCAGGCCCGCCAAGCGCGTATGCAGGACGACGCGCAGACGACATGCTGGTCCCGGGCCTGTCGGCACTACTGGGCGCTCACGCGCCAGATCACATTGCCCACATCGTCGGCCACCAGCAGCGCGCCCTGCCTGTCGAGCGCCACACCGACCGGCCGGCCGTAGGCATTGCCTTCCTCGCTGAGAAAGCCGGTCAGCACGTCGATAGGGGCGCCGGAGGGTTTGCCGTTTTCGAAGGGCACGAAGATCACCTTGTAGCCGCTGTGCGGGCGACGGTTCCACGAACCATGCTGGCCGATGAACATGCCGTTGGCGAAAACGGCCGGCAGCGTGGTGCCGGCAGAGGACGCCAGGCCCAGCGAGGCGGTGTGCGGTCCCAGGGCATAGTCGGGGGTGATCGCCTGCGCCACCAGATCGGGCCGCTGCGGCATGACACGCGCATCGACATGCTGGCCATAGTAGCTGTAGGGCCAGCCATAGAAGCCGCCGTCGCGCACCGAGGTCAGATAATCGGGAACCAGATCGCTGCCAAGCTCGTCGCGTTCGTTCACCACGGTCCATAACTCGCCACTGTGGGGTTCCCAGGCCAGACCATTGGGGTTGCGCAGGCCGGACGCAAAGATGCGGTGCGAACCGCTCCGGATATCCACCTCCCAAATGGCGGCACGCTCGACCTCCGCCGCCATCCCCCGTTCGGCCACGTTGCTGTTCGAGCCCACCGTCACGTAGAGCTTGCTGCCGTCCTTGCTCGCAATGAGGTTCTTGGTCCAGTGGTGATTGATCGGGCCCGCAGGCAGATCGACCAGCCTGACGCCGGGCGCGGTAATGCGGGTATCACCAGAGACATAGGGAAAACGCAGCACCGCGTCGGAGTCGGCCACATAGAGCGTGTCGCCCACCAGCGCCATCCCGAACGGAGAGTTCAACCCTTGCAGCAGCACCGAACTCAGGTCTGCCACGCCGTCGCCGTCGGTGTCGCGCAGCAGCGTGATGCGGTTGGCGCTCGGCACAGTGGCACCCGCCCGCTCCATCACCAACCCCATCACCCAACCCTTGATGCCCTTGGCGTCCTCGGGTTTGGAGGGCGCATTGGTCTCCGCCACCAGCACATCGCCGTTGGGCAGCACGAGCAGCCAACGCGGGTGGCCCAGGCTGCGAGCAAATGCGGTCACGCGCATGCCCGCTGCTGCCTGCGGCGCCGCACCGGACGGCCAGCCATTGGCCGGCGCGATGTGAACGGTCGGGATCAGCGTCTGCTGTGGAGGTGGCAGCGTGGGGTGTGGTCCAGTGCCGGCCGAGACCGGCAGCGTAGCCATCTCATTGCAGGCTGCGAGCGCCAGAACCGCCGCACCGATCAGGCTCGCGTTCGAGCATGGCCGCAACAGCCTGACTGCGGAGCGCGACCGATACTTCATAGTCGTCCCAGCAACAGCAGCACGATGACAATGATCACCACCAGGCCCAACCCGCCACTGGGCCCGTAGCCCCAGCTCCTGCTATGCGGCCAGGTCGGAATGGCGCCGATCAGCATCAGAATCAGTACGATCAACAGTATGGTTCCCAACATGGGATTCTCCTTTTAGGAATGGGTTTCAGTGAGTTGTGCGCGTCGGCGTTCCGATCGCTTCCGTGTGCTGCCATTGCGCCCGGATTTCACCATTCGGATCCCGGGCGCCGTGCACATTGAGGAGGCCCATCAACATTGCCTGGCTGTTCTGTTCAGCCGGACTGATCCTGGCGGGCACAACAGGCAATGTCTAAAACGTCGCAGTCCAGCATGCACAATGCACCGGGCGCGGCTTCCATTCCGTTCGGTAGCGCACACAGGTTCCCGGCTACTCCGTGCGCCAGCGCATAGTGCCGGACCGCCTGTGCCGACCTCCTTTCCGAATCAGGGCCAGGAGCTTTGAATTGGGCGAGATAATTATCTGGCATCTCTGGCGGAGAAAACGTTGGATAGCGGACGACATCAGAGAACACCAGAATTCTGCTTGCCGCGGCGAGATCAAACACACGCCACGAGGCGATTGTCAGAATCACCGCAAGCAACCGATGGGCATGGCTGCGCACTGCGTGTGAAATGCCCTTTCACGAAGTGATGTGGTAGCAGTTGATGATCTCGTTTGTGGCCGCGAAAGTCTCGACGGCGCCCGCCAGATAGAACAGCGAGGCCCTGCGGAAATGCTCATTGAAGCGAACGGGATCAATTGCCTGATGCGCTCCCGGATCGATGGGAACTTCCATCACACGCCTCCCATATTTCATGCCACGCACGCTCAGTAATCCAGGCTGATCTTCAACTCCAGGTTTTTCCCTTCGTATGGGAAGCTGGCGGCGGAGAATGTCGGTGCGCCGAGCGAGGCTTTTGCGTCATTGGAAAAACCATAGCCTTCCTTCGGGATGCCCAGCAGGTTGGTGTCAAGTTTGCCGTTCATGTTTTCATCGTGAACGACGGCAAGCGCAACGTCCACCATGGGATGTCTTCAAAGTCACAGCGCGCCTGCTTGCCCCGAATTTTTATCACCATGATATTGGTTGCCGAGCGCGGATACTCGGTAGGGAACCCTTCTGACGCTTCGAACAGTGCGCACGCAACGCCGCGTGTATTGTTTCTGATGTCCAGAATTTTCACGTGAATTCCAGGACAAGGGGACTGGGCAGGGACGAGGGCTGGAAGACTCCCGGACATCAGCGCGGAAGCCATGTTGCGCATCAAGCCCCAAGATGCCTCGTATCTGCGGGCCTCTGGCGGTCAGGTCCTCCGCCGACTTCCGAATCATTGGCGTATTCATCGTCTTCCTTTCGTTGCCTATCAGAATGATCGAGTCGCTATAGCAGGAAAAATCAACATCACCCAATGCAGCACTCCGTATGCCACCGTACAGACCACGCGTGAGGATGCGATTAGCCTTGTTTTTTGATCGGAAAATTCTATAAGAATTAACCGGGTTATCGTTACAACGTTTCCTCTGCAACCCGAGGCTGCGCGAAGCGAATACGAGGTGAAAGGCCGATGGACAACGCCGTCAGTCGGCGTCCGAACCGAAGGAGATTGAGATGGACCGGAATATCGTTGAAGGCAACTGGAAGCAGTTCAAGGGCAAGGTGAAAGCACAGTGGGGCAAGCTTACCGACGATCACCTTGACGTGATTGCCGGCAAGCGCGATCAGCTGGCAGGAAAGATCCAGGAATCCTATGGCGTCACGAAAGACGAAGCCGAAAAACAGATCAAGGACTTTGAAGCACGCAACAAAGATGATCGCCCCTAGTGTTCTACCCGGGCAGGGCGCTGTGCATGTGTGGCGTCAGGCTCAAGGCCGGCGCATTTCTCTTGAATGCCCCTTCATGTCTAATTACAGACACTCTAATTGCGCCACACCGAAGGTTCCGGGCGTGGCAGAAATCGACGGGCTCTTCAGGATCGGCCAGCACGATGGTCCGCACGCAGGGCAGTCGATACGCCAACACCATCTTGAGGTTAGTCAAAAAACCATGAATACACTCCCTGCAGCCGGTGGGGATCGTCCCGACGAAGCCGGCTATTCCTCCGCTCCCACATGTACATGTCCCCGTTGCAATGGCTCTGCTTACCGTGTACATCGCCGATTTGTCGATTTGCTCATGAGCATGTTCATAACAGTCAGCCGCTACCGCTGCGGGTCGGTGGGCTGCGGCTGGGAAGGCAATCTGCGCGTGAAGCGGCATCCCCTGTTGGTGCGGGGGCCATGGTGAGATGCAGGGCAGAGGAAACGGCGCATCCGGACGTTTCCTCTGCCCTGCAACGATTCGAAGCCGATTGTGGCAGCAGTCATCGTGGCAATTTCCCAACGCATCAAGCAAGGCCGCTTACAACTGGAAAACCAGAAGGACCATACCGATGAGTACGCATTCCGGGACATTCAGTTGACTTGGCTGACGCAACTGTTGCTTGGGATGGCGTTTTTCAGCGTAGGGCTGGCTTTTGCCTCTGTGCCGGACACGCAACCCAGTGCTGCATCCCTCCTGGCCAAGTACGCGTCACTGGGCGAGCGATTGCATCAGAACCCGTTTCAGCGAGCGCTCGTCCTCGACTCGTCCGAGTCGGCCGACGACGTGGCAGGCGATATCTACGCGCTGGTCAATTACCCGTTTGAGGCGGTCAGTACGGCACTCAACGACCCGGGGCACTGGTGTGACGTGATGATCCTCCATGTCAACACCAAATACTGTCGTGCCTCAAGCAATCAGGCGCCCACGATCCTGACGGTCTACATTGGCAAGAAAGCTCCCCAGCCCGTCAAAGAGGCCTATCCCATCCAATTTGCTTATCGCCTCGGCGCGGCGACGGCGCAATACCTGGAGATCCGGCTCAATGCCGAGAAGGGGCCGCTGAGTACCCGCAACTATCGCATCCAGCTGCAGGCGGTACCGGTTGGAAACGGTCAGACCTTTCTGCATCTCACCTATTCGTACGATTTCGGATTGGCTGGGCGACTCGCCATGAAGACGTATCTCGCCACAATCGGACGCGGCAAAGTGGGATTCACCCTGACCGACAAGCCATCCAAAGGGCCGCCCGAATATATTGGCGGCATGCGTGGCGTGGTCGAGCGCAACACCATGCGTTATTACCTCGCCATCGAGGCTTATCTCGGCGCATTGGCCACGCCGCCCCCTTTGCAGCTCCAGAAACGCCTGCAAAGCTGGTTCGCCGCCACTGAGCAATATCCCCGCCAATTGCACGAAGTCAGCCGAACCGCCTATATCGGAATGAAACGGAATGAATATCTGCGTCAGCAAACGTCGCCGTAACCCTCTCGCGATCCGGGGATGAGTCGAAGGTGCCGATCAGGACGGAATCCGTCTGGCACCTCGCTCGAAACGCGCCCCGAACGGAGGACGGATTCAGTTTGTTGGCGCAGTGTTCTCGGCGGGCGCCACGATCACCGTGGTGCCATTGCCAGACTTGCCGGTCTCGCCCTGGGCTCCCTCGGTACCCTGATATCCAGTCTCGCCCTGGCTACCCGTTGCGCCCTGGCTACCGGTCTCGCCCTGGGTGCCGGTGGCGCCTTGGGGACCTGCCGGGCCTGGAACCGGGGCAGCCGGAGCAGGAGCCGGGGCAGGAACGTTGACCACGGTCGGCTTATCACAGGCAGCGAGACTCAGCGTTGCAAGCAGTGCAGAAATCAGTAATGAACGATTCATGATCAATCCTCTAAAAGTAGGCAATATGGCGCGTAGGGCTTCAAGCCGTCTGCAACCAACCGGCCCGGCTGGATGCCGAAGCTGGAAGATCGACAGCCTAGGCGAATGTCACGCACACTTCAGTGCGCTAGCGAACATTGGAACCCAACCTGGCCGGGGATGAATCGCCCCGTTATGTACGTTCCCGAACAGACCCGAACCCTGATAATGCGACATATTGATCGCCCGGCTTTGTCGAGCGACTGCATCTAACACCCCGGTTCGGCATTGCCTCCCCTTGCACAGCTTCTTACAGGACATCTCCATGCATGCGCTATTCAGGCTCGCGTCAGCGGTTGCCGTCTTTACCATTGCCCCGCATGTGGCCGCACAGGCCACCTTTTACGAACGCTCGGGATTTGAAGGCCAATCCTTCACCATACAGAAACAGATCGGCAACTTCGCGCGCCACGATTTCAATGACCGCGCATCGTCAGCCATTGTCAGCGAAGACCGCTGGGAGGTGTGTGAGGATGCTCACTTCAACGGTCAGTGTGTCGTCCTGCGTCCGGGCCGATATCCGTCGCTGGCGGCGATGGGTTTGAACAACCGCGTTTCATCGGTGCGACCCGTCCGCGCAGACGCGCGTATCGATGACGACCGTTATGCCCCTGCACCTGTCACCGACCATGGCTTCCAGCGTCGCCACGACGAGCAGCTGTACGAGGCGGACGTTACGTCGGTGCATGCGGTACTCGGAACACCGGAGCAGCGATGCTGGGTCGAGCAGGAAGCCATTCCTCAGGAACGGCGCGGACTCAATGTTCCCGGGGCAGTTGTCGGTGCCGTCATTGGCGGCATCCTGGGCCACCAGGTCGGCAACGGAACGGGGCAGGATATCGCCACTGCCGGTGGGGCTGTCGCGGGGGCCGCGGTAGGTGCCAACGTCGGCCGCAATGGCGGCGGACAGCCGGTGCAAACCCGGGACGTCCAGCGTTGCGAAAGCGTGCCCGACCAGGCTCATCCCGACTACTGGAATGTTTCCTACAACTTTCGCGGTCAGGCGCATCTGATGCAGATGACCTCGCCTCCGGGTGCCACAGTGACCGTCAACGAGTGGGGGGAGCCCCGGGAATAATCCACCGCCGCAGTAGTCGGAACGCAGCGAGGCGTCGCGTATGCAGACAGACCGATCGCGACTCCGTTCCGACCCTGCAAGGGGGATAATCGGCACAGATGGCAAATCCCGGTGCGAGTACTGGCGTCACGCAAACGAAAGCGGCGCGATGATTTCTCCGAATCTGATTGTCGCCACGATCGGTCGTGGCTCCCCTGCACGCATCAAGCAAAAACCGCTCACAACAGGAAAACCAGCATGAAACATTTACTCTTCGCAGCCGTACTGGCCGCCGCCGCCATTCCCGCATTCGCGTCCGACGTCGGGGTGTCGATCAGCGTCGGGCAGCCAGGCTTCTATGGTCAGATCGACATCGGTGGCTATCCGCCGCCCCGGGTGATCTACCGGGAGCCGAGAATCATCGAGCGCATCGCGGTGAACCGCCCGCCAGTCTATCTGCATGTGCCTCCGGGTCATGCCAGGAACTGGCGCAAACACTGCCACGAGTACAACGCCTGCGGCGAGCGGGTCTACTTTGTGCGGGACAGCTGGTATGACCGCGAGTATGTTCCGCGTTACCAGAAACACCATGGCGATCGTCGCGACGAGAAGCATGACCGCCACGACGAGGGTCATGACAACGGTCGTGGCAACGGTCGCGGCCATGGTCATTAAATTATTGGCATAACGATGTGCTCGGCCCCACCCTCCGCCATGACGCGAAGGTATTCCCGTCCCCCCTGCCATGAAGGTGGTGAGGGCCCGGTCGCATCCTCCGGTAAGGCCATGCCATGAACGATGCCGCGACCAACATCCTGCTCATCGAAGACGACCCTGACGATGCCAGACTGATCCAGGATGCGCTCGCGGGGACGGGGAGCAAACCGTTTCGTGTCGAATGGGTGCCTCGTCTCTCCGATGCGCTCAAACGGCTGGGCAGCCAGGAATTCGAGGTGGTTCTGCTTGATCTGTCGTTGCCGGATAGCGCAGGCCTCGAAGCCTTCGACCAGGTGTTCCAGGTGGCGCCCGATTCGCTGATTCTGGTCCTCAGCGGATTGACCGATGAAGACACTGCGCGCCAGGCCATGGAACGGGGTGCCCACGACTATTTCTCCAAAGGCCACGTCGACGCCAACTGGCTGCCGCGTGCCCTGCGCTACGTCATTGATCGCAAGACTGCCCGGAGTGCGCTGCAGAGCAGCGAGGAACGTTTTCGCGCGATGAGCGACGCCTCCCCGCTGGGGATTTTCGTCTCCGATGCCGAGGGGAGTTGCATCTATACCAACACGGCGTATCAGAAAATATCGGGGCTGACACAGGAACAGACACTGGGTACCAACTGGAGCATGGCAATCCACCCGGAGGATCGCGAGCGCGTCCTAGCCGAGTGGCGCGACGCTGCGCAAGGCCATGCGCCCTTCCAGACCGAGTTCCGTTTCCTGCAGCAGGACAGCCACATCGTCTGGACACGCGTCAATAGTGCCGCCATGCTCAACGGAAAGAAATGGTTCGGCCTGGTGCAAACGGTCGAGGACATCACCGAACGCAAGTCGGCGGAGTTCGTCTTGCAGGCGGCGGAAGAAGCCCTGTTCGAAGAGAAGGAGCGCGCCCAGGTGACGCTCAACTCCATCGGCGACGCCGTGCTGACCACCGATCTTCTGGGCAACGTGACCTATCTGAACCTGGTGGCGGAGACGATGACCGGCTGGCCTCGAAAGGAGGCGCTGGGCCGGCCGATTTCCGAGGTATTCATCATCCTCGAAAGCACGACGCGACTGTCGGCAGCGAACCCGATGCTGCGCGCCATCGCAGAAAACCGGACAGTGGAAATGGATACGAATTGCGTGCTGATCCGCCGTGACGGGTCCGAGTCCGCGATCGAGGATTCCGCCGCCCCCATACACAGCCGGGATGGCCAGGTCATCGGTGCGGTAATCGTCTTCCACGACGTCAGCGAATCGCGGGCCATGGCGCTGGAGATGGCCCATCTGGCCCAGCACGACTTTCTCACCAGCCTGCCCAACCGGCTCCTGCTCTCAGAACGCATGGCCCATGCGATCGGGCTGGCCCAGCGGCACAATAAACAGGTCGGGCTGCTGTTCCTCGACCTGGACCATTTCAAACACATCAACGATTCGCTGGGGCATGCGGTCGGCGACCAGTTGCTGCAGTCGATTGCGAACCGACTGGTTGAGTGCGTGCGCGCCACCGACACGGTATGCCGCCAGGGCGGCGACGAGTTCGTGATCCTGCTCGCCGAAATCGGGCAGCCGCAGGATGCGGCACACGTCGCGGAGACCTTGCGTACCGCGCTTTCCATTCCCCACATGATCGGCGGACACGAACTCCACATCAGCCTGAGTATCGGCATCAGCGTCTTTCCGGATGACGGCGCCGACGTGGCGACCTTGATGCAGAACGCTGACACCGCGATGTATCACGCCAAGGCAAGCGGCCGCAACAACTACCAGTTCTTCAGGGCCGACATGAATACCCGCGCAGTGCGCCGGCTGCTTGTCGAAAACAGTCTGCGCCGCGCCCTGAAACTGGGAGAGTTCCTGCTGCATTACCAACCAAAGATCGATCTCGCTTCCGGCGGGATTACCGGCGCCGAGGCGCTCATCCGCTGGCAGGACCCCGACCTCGGACTCATCCACCCGGCACAATTCGTGCCGATCGCGGAAGACAATGGGTTCATCGTGCCGGTCGGCCGCTGGGTACTGCGCGAGGCCTGCAGACAAGTTCAGGCTTGGCTGGATGCAGGCCTGCCTGCCGTGCCTGTCTCGGTCAATATTTCCGCGGTGGAGTTCAGGCACGAGGGTTTTGTGGAGGGCGTTGCGCTTATCCTGAAGGAAACCGGTCTGGCAGCGCACTACTTGGAGCTGGAATTGACCGAAAGCATCCTCATGCATGAGGCCGAATCGTCGGCGTCGGTTCTTGAGGCACTCAAGGCCATGGGGGTACAGCTAGCCATCGATGACTTCGGCACCGGCTATTCGAGTCTGAGTTACCTGAAGCGCTTCCCGATCGATACCCTGAAGATCGACCAGTCGTTCGTGCGCGACATCGTCACCGATGCAGGCGATGCAACCATCGTGGACGCTGTGATCGGGATGGGAAGAAACCTCCACCAACGGGTCATAGCCGAGGGCGTGGAAACGCACGAACAGCTTGTGTTCCTGCAGGATCGGCATTGCGACGAGGGGCAAGGATTTCATTTCAGCCGCCCCGTGCCCGCCGAGGAGTTCGCCTCCTTGCTCGTTCGCGGAAAGAACGCGAAGTAAAGGCGAAACCTGATCGCCCGAACAGCGTCCAGGCGTCTATGCGCCCCGCACCACCCCAGGGTAAACGGGGCCTGTTACACCCGCGTCGAATTTCAAACATCACCGCGCGCGCCGGACCGGTCGACCTTGTCGTCCATCTCGCCCATCAGGGCGGCCAGGCCGTTGACGGCTTCCTCGCGGGAGCGCTTCATCGACTGTTCCATCTTATCCATGCGAATTATTTCCCGAGGCGGGACCGGGCGGATTCGATCGCCTCGCCGATGGCGTCCCATGCCAGCTCGACGCCGGCCTTCATATCCTGCCAGACACCCTCGCTCGCATTGCGCAACGACTCCAGCTTGACGCGCGCGTCGTCCTGCCGGACGCGCAGCGTGGCGATCTGCTTCTGATACGCGTCGCGCGCGCCCGCCTCGGCATGCTCCATCCTGGCAGCCAGCGCGTCGATCTCGGCATTGCCCTTGTCCAGCAGGGAATGCATCTTGCGCACATATTCGTCGCGTGTACTCATGTCAGTGTCCTTTCGTTTCGGTTGTATTCCGCGCAAGCGCGCGATCGATCTTGTCGTCCATCTCGCCGACCAGCGCGGCAAGGCCATTGACGGCTTCGTTCATGGATTGCCACATCGACTGCTCCATCTTGTCCATATGGACATCGGCCTGCCCGATCGCATCGCGCAATTGCGCGAATTCCTGCGTGACCTGAGCGCGCAATTCGTTCAGGCGCGAAGCTTCGGCGCTTTCCGCAAGTTTGCGCTGCGCCTGCAATTCCTGATTGTGGCGACGTGACTCCATCAACATGTTCGTGCGCAACATCAGGGCATAAAGGACAAACAGCGCCACCAGCACCAAGGTCACACCAAGCAGGATCACCCCGAGCGGCCCCTCGACATGGAAGGCCACGAACGACAGCAGGGTGGGGGCAGTCAGCACCGACCAGTTGGCCAGGGTGAAGCCCGCCAACAGAAACAAGGCCACCAGGATGACTGCGCCGAGTACGCTCATTGCCACTCCTTTCCGGTTCTGACTGGGTATCTTCCGTCAAGTATAGACACGCGGCAAAACGGACGGCTTGCGCACGGTTCCCGCCGATCATCCGCCACCGTTCTTATCCGGCTGGCTGTCCGCCGCCTCGGGGCATAATGACTGCTCTCGATATTTCCGGCTCCGTCATGACCCTTCCGCGCCTGCCCATCCTGTCCCTGCTCGAAACCCGCGTCCTCGGCGTGCTCTGCGAAAAGCAGCACACCGTGCCCGACACCTATCCGCTGTCGCTCAACGCCCTGGTGGCCGGCTGCAATCAAAAGACCAGCCGTCATCCCCTCATCGAAGCCGGCGAGGCCGAGGTACAGGCCGCCATCGACACGCTCAAGGGGCCGGCCCTGGTCATCGAATCCAGCGGCGGCCGCGTGACGCGCTACGCCCACAACACGGAAAAAGTCCTGCGCCTCCCCGCCCAGTCCGTCGCCCTGCTCACCGTACTGATGCTGCGCGGCCCGCAAACCGCGGGCGAGTTGCGCATCAACAGCGAACGCCTGCATCGCTTCGCCGACATCTCGGCGGTGGAAGCCTTTCTGCAGGAACTGGCCGAACGGCCCGATGGTGCCCTGGTGACCGAACTGCCGCGCCAGCCCGGCTCGCGCGAAAACCGCTGGGCGCATCTGCTCAGCGGCACCCCGGATATCGAGGCAATTCCGGCAGTGCCTGCCTCTGCATTCGAACCCGGCGATACCGTCAGCATGGGCGAAATCGCCGCGCTCAAGGCGCATGTGGGGCGACTGGAAACCGAGATCGACGCCCTGAAGGGATTGGTGGGTAGACTATGCGAGGAACTCGGCGTGCAGCCCTGAAAGGGGTGGCGCGTTGCGCGACCCCACGCACACGGCCGGCCTGACTGTCTATATTTCATTCAAACTGAACGAATGGATGACGCATGCCGAATTTGGCACATAACTCGATTGGGGCGGTCATCGCCCTCGCTCTGGCAGGCGGGATCGCATATGCCACGGAAAGGCACACGACTATGGAACTGACTTCAAGCGCATTCGCCCCGAACACCGATATTCCCAGCCTGCATACCTGCGAGGGCAGCGACCTGTCGCCCCCGCTGGCGTGGACCGGCGTACCGGCCGAGACCCGAAGCCTGGCGCTGATCGTCGACGACCCCGATGCCCCCGACCCGGCTGCGCCGAAAATGACCTGGGTGCACTGGGTGCTCTACAACCTCCCCCCCAGCACCCCCGGACTCGCCGCCGGCATGACCACGACGCGGCTGCCGGCCGGCACGCGCGAAGGCCTCAACGACTGGCAGCGCACAGGCTACGGCGGCCCCTGCCCGCCCATCGGCCGCCACCGCTATGTCTTCAAGCTATACGCACTCGACACCCGACTGCCGGTTTTCTGGTCGGCGACCAAGGCCACGCTGGAAAAGGCGATGCAGGGGCACATCCTGGCGCAGAGCGAATTGGTGGGGTATTACAAAAAGGGTGGCAGGGGTTCGTAGATCGGTGGGAAGTCGGTTGTTTGTTCCGGCCGATTGGCCAAGTGGCGGCAACTTGTTGAATGAATTGCCGACGCCGATTGTCACCGCAGAATCTTCTCCATTGCTTTTCCTTTCGTGAGTTCATCCACCAGCTTGTCCAGGTATCGTATTTTTCGCATCAGTGGATCGTCTACTTCTTCTACGCGAACGCCACACACAACGCCTTTGATAAGCGAGACGTTCGGATGGATGGCGGGCGCTTGAGCAAAAAATGTCTCAAAATCGTTTTGTCGCTCGATCTGCTTCTCTAATCCCGACGGGGTATAGCCCGTCAACCAGCAGATAATTTCGTCAACTTCTTCCTTCGTGCGGTTTTTACGTTCAGCCTTCTGAACATATAGCGGATACACCTTAGAGAATTCGGTAGTGAAAATGCGATGTTTAGGCATCATCATTCCTCCGATGCACGTTTCTGAGCGCCAGCAGTCATTCGCCAGGCTGGTTGGTCCGTGTTATTCAAGTTCACAGACCATGCCGACATATCGTAACCGATTGATTAAAAACCCGTTAATCGAGAACGTCGACGCGTATTTGTGATGAGAGTCCGGACCGAATGTCTGCTGAGGGTGAAATGCTCTATGGACCGTTTCCGGCTGTTTACAGACGAAATACTCCACGCAAATCCCGTGTCATATCCCGGCTCCTGCCGCAGGATCTAAATATAGATTAAGGCATATTCATTTCGACAACCGATTCCGGCATCCCCAAAATGCCTACCGACTGGCTACCCGGTTCGACCGCCATCCTCCATAATCCGGCATCCTGAAAGTCCGGTTTCATCCATGCGTCGCCTCGTCCTGCTCCTGTTCACTGCCCTGCTGACCGCCTGTGCCGCTCCGCCACCGGTGCCGACAGTACCCGCCCCGACGCCGAAACCACCGCTCAAGATTGCGCTGGTTCTGGGCGGCGGCGCGGCGCGCGGCTTTGCCCACATCGGCGTGATCAAGGCGCTGGAAGCCCAGGGCATCGTACCCAGCATGGTGGTGGGCACCAGCGCAGGATCGGTGGTGGGCGCACTCTATGCCTCGGGCATGAGCGGATTCGAACTGCAGAAGCAGGCCCTGGATATCCAGGAGAACATGGTGACGGACTGGGTCATGCCCAACCGGGGCGTATTGAAGGGCGAGGCGCTGCAGGACTTCATCAACCAGCAGGTGAAGAACCTGCCCATTCAGAGACTGCCGAAGCCCCTGGGGGTAGTGGCCACCGATCTGCAAAGCGGCGAGATGGTTCTCTTCCGCCAGGGGAACACGGGCATGGCGGTTCGTGCTTCCAGCGCCGTACCGGGCGTGTTCCAGCCCGTCGAGATCAACGGCCGGGATTACGTGGACGGCGGCCTCACCTCGCCTGTGCCGGCCCAGGCCGCGCGCGCCATGGGAGCGGACTTCGTCATCGCCGTGGACATTTCCAACGTCAACCGCCGCGACAAGCTCGCCGGCACACTGGACGTGCTGCTGCAGACCTTCGCCATCATGGGCCATACGATCAGCCGCCACGAACTGGAAGACGCGGACGTCGTCATCCGGCCGAAGACGGCTACGGTGAGCAGCACCGATTTCGCGGATCGCAATCTCGCCATCCTGGAAGGCGAGAAGGCCGCCGCCGCCGTCATGCCTGAACTCAAGGCCAAGCTCGCCCGGGCCCAGCAGCGCTGAAGACGGGTTTCCCGCACGCCGGGGAACGAGTTGGACAATAATTGCGGATGGCCCAGGCTCCCCCCACCCCCACGGCAAGCCCCCGTCCCCTGTCGGCGCTGGCTGGCCTGTGGCCCTTCCTGCGGCCCTACCGGGCCCGGCTTGCGCTGGCCTTCGTGCTGTTGTGCCTCGGGTCCGGAACCATCCTGCTGGTGCCGCTGGCGTTTCGCGATCTCGTCGACTTCGGCTTCTTCGGCAAGCCGGCGCAGCCAAACGGCGGCCTGCTCGGCGCCTTGAGCCTGAACGGGTATTTCATCGTCCTGTTCGGCCTGGCGTGCATCTGGGCGCTCGCCGTGGCGGCGCGCTACTACACCGTGGCCTGGATTGGCGAACGAGCGACTGCGGACCTGCGCAGCGCCGTATACGCGCGCGTGCTGACACAGTCGCCGCAATTCTTCGAGACCCTGCAGACCGGCGAAGTGCTGTCGCGGCTGACCGGCGACACGACGCTGGTGCAGACCGTGGTCGGCAGTTCGATTTCAATGGGCCTGCGCAGCCTGTTCCAGTTCATCGGCGGCATGATCATGCTGGCCGTCACCAGCCTCTATCTGTTTTCCCTCAACCTCGGCCTGATGGCGCTGCTGACGCTGCCCATCCTCGCCATCGGTCGCAAGGTCAGGAAACTCTCGCGGGAATCACAGGACAAGATCGCCGACGCCTCGGCGCTGGCGGGCGAAATCCTCAACGCCATGCCAACGGTACAGGCCTACACCCAGGAGCAGCAGGAAGCCCGGCGCTTCACCGCACGCACCGAAACCAGCTTCGTCACCGCGATCCGGCGCACGCGCGTACGTGCCGCGCTCACGGCACTCATCATCACCGCCGTGATGGGAACGATCATCTTCGTGCTGTGGATCGGCGCCCGCCAGGTGCACGACGGCATCATGACCGGCGGCGAACTGGCCTCCTTCGTCCTTTATGCGGCGCTGGTGGCCGGCGGCGTCGGCACCCTGTCGGAGGTGTGGGGCGACGTAATGCGTGCCGCCGGGGCGACGGAACGGTTGCTCGACCTGCTGCACGCCGAATCGGCCATCCACGAGGTGCCCAGCCCGCAAGCGCCGGCGCAGCCGGCCCGGGCGGCTATCCGCTTCGATCACGTCACGTTCCGCTACCCCGCCCATCCGGACACCGACGCGCTCCACGACATCCGCCTGGACATCCCGCCGGGCGAAAGCGTCGCGCTGGTCGGTCCCTCCGGGGCCGGCAAGACTACGCTGTTCCAGTTGCTACTGCGCTACTACGAGGTGTCCGAAGGGGCGATCCGGCTCAACGGACAGGACATCCGCCAGCTGAGCCTGCACGACCTGCGCCAGGGCATCGCCATCGTGCCGCAGGACCCGGTCATTTTTTCGGCCAATGCGCTGGAGAACATCCGTTATGGCCGCGCCACCGCGAGCGACGAAGACGTCCTGCAGGCGGCCCGGGCCGCCCTGGTGGACGAATTCATCGAGCGCCTGCCCGAGGGCTACCAGACCTTCCTCGGTGAACGCGGCACCCGCTTGTCCGGCGGCCAGCGCCAGCGCATCGCGATCGCCCGCGCCATCCTGAAAGGCGCACCGCTGCTGCTGCTCGACGAAGCCACCAGCGCCCTCGACGCGGAATCGGAAGCCCTGGTGCAACAAGGCCTCGGCGCCGCCATGCAAGGGCGCACCACGCTGGTCATCGCACACCGGTTGGCCACGGTACAGAAAGTCGACCGCATCGTGGTGATGGACGGCGGTCGGATCGTGGAAACCGGCACCCCGCAGGATCTGCGCAAACAGGGCGGGCTCTACGCGCGGCTGGCCGCGCTGCAACTCAACCAGTGATCGGCCGCATCCTGGCCGATGCATTCAGTTATTCCAGAACGGGCCGATACCCCTATTAAGAGAATGACACCGATGCGAGACCTGCTTGAACGCTTCCCCCGCCCCTGCCGCGAGCCCACGCTCCCGCGAGCCGACTGACGCGCCGGCGGCGGAAGAAACCCTGGCCGCGCACGCCAGGCGCGCGTTGCGCACCAGGGTGCGTACGCGGGTCACGGCCGTACTCGACGCCGGCATCGGCTTCTTGCAACGCCTGCGCACGAAAGCCGGCGGGGAGCCGGAGAAGACCGAGGACACCGATGACAGGCGCGGCGCCAGGCCGGACCGGTCGGAGGCGCGGCGCGGCGCTTCGGCTGCCCCGGTCGAGACGCCCACCGAAGCCCCCAAGCCGAAGCGCCGTCTGCGCGCACTCCTGATTTATGTCAGCGTGCTCCTGGTCGGCGGTGCCGGCGGCGGCGCCCTCGCCTATACACTGTTCCAGCAACAACTCGACCAGGTGCTCAACGACAGCCTGCGCCAGGAGGCCGCGCGCTCGAAGAAAACCCGGCCCAGTGCCGAAATCCAGAAGGCGTTCGACAACGAACAGACCCAGCGCGCCGACGCCGAGAAGAAATTGGCGGCGTCCATTGCCGCGTACTCGGCCGCTACGTCCGACGCCCATCGCCAGCTCGAAAACCTGATCGGCGAGCAGGTCGCGGAAAACCGGCGCCTGCAGGCGGCCCTGGCCGACTCGACCCAGTCCAGCGCTGAAACGCACAAAGCGCTGACGGAAGAACAGGCCAAGCGCACCGCAGCAGAGGAAAAGCTCGCCGAGTCCTCGAAGGCCATGGTCAAACAACAAAAGCAGCTTGACGCAGCAGAAAAGCAACTGGCCGCGCTCAACGTCGCCGAAGCCTCGCCCGGCGCCCGACGCGACCTGCTGGCCAGCCGCACCCATGACGAGCCGAGAAGCCGTCCGCTCAAGACGGGCAACTGCACGCTCGGCACGAATAACGTCGACGCGCTGAAGAACTGTATCGCAGACTTCAACCGGTAAGCCTCCAGCTCAACCGAAAGGCCACCTCGGTTGACGGCCTCCAATCGGCCAAAAACAGACCTTCAGACAAGAATAAGGCCGCGCAGGTTGTCGGAATACTTTACAGCTTCGCCTTCACGCAACATCACTTTCCAGAAGCACTCCACGTAAACATTGGCCTGTAGCTAAACCTTGCGGGTAGCATGCTTCATGCTTTGATTAATGGGCTGGTTGCCATGTGGCGTGGCTGTCTGTCAACGCGCCCCAACCAGACACCCGAGCACTGCCCTGCTCGGCTCAAACAAAATGGAAAAGAAAGTCATGAAAACCCCTCGTTTGGTATCAACGATTTGCGCCTTGGCAATCGGCTTGACTTTCCAGTCCGCTGCATGGGGATACTCCGTAGATGCTTCCTCGTTTTATATCTACAGGACTGGCCCCAACGGATTTACCAGTCAATCGGACGGCACCGCCACGGCCGCGAGCAACATCGTTCCGGGAGCAAGCGGCGTCGGGTCCAGCGTCCTCGCGCTTTACGGCCCCACAAATGGCCTCAGCCTTTCCGTTTCGGCTCAAGCCGTGCAGGACTACGGAACCTTTCACGGCCAGGCCTCTTCCGCGCTCGTGCGCGACTACACCGGAGGCAGCTTCGAAGTTTTGCAGGTTTTTGCCACTGGCAAGTTCGTCGAAACGCTGACGATCGCCGCGCCAGCCGGGGCGGCTGGGACGGACGGGAAATTGATGCTGGGATGGGACGTTACCGGCAGTAGTTCGAGCGGTACCAGCGGCGACGCTCACTTGAGCATAAGCGCACGAACGTCCGCGTCGCTTCCAAATACCAACAGCCAAACCACTAGCATCACCAGCAACGGACGATACTTCCTGTTCAGCCCGATCTCGTTCACCTTTGGAACGGCGTTCGATCTCACCGTCGACTCCGCCGTCTTCGCGGCCGTCGGGTACGACAACACGTCAAACACGGGGCCGGTCACTTTCAGCGACTCGGCATCCGCGGATTTCCTGCACACCGCTATCCTTTCCAGCGTCGGAGTGAGCGATGGCGCGGGGAATGCCCTTGCCAATTTCACAATCACTACGGGGTCGGGGCGGGCCTTTCCCGTAGCGGCGTCGATACCCGAACCCGAGTCCTACGCGATGATGCTTGCCGGCCTCGGCCTGCTCGGGTTTTTTGCGCGACGCAAGAAACAGCAAACCACCTAAATCGACTCTGTTGCACTCACACGGTCCCGTTTCTGCGGGGCCGTTGTTTTTTGCGGCTCGCGAAGTGCCGGATTGGGTCCTTAGAAGTCATTTCACTGCGCTGACAGCCACCCCCGCCATCCTCCATATTCCGTAATGTCCCGCGCATCGGCCACGCCGATGCCTTCGCAAATGAACCCGCTCACAACCGCCCCATCGGCCAGTTCCAGCTTGCCGATGCCGAGCGGCGCGGGGATGCCGGCGACGAAGGCACCGAACTGGCTGATGGGCATTTCCCATATTTCGCAGGCGATGGCGCCGCCGCCCTCCTGGACTTTGATAAGGCCTGGACGCTTGCCGTCGGACAGGGCGTAGAAACGGTATGTCGGCGCGGTCTGCGTCGTGGCGACCAGACGCGCGTTGCGCTCCGTGAGTTGATGGTTGAGCGGCAGGCCGCTGAGATGGGCGCCGACGACAGCGACCCGAACCTGGCCGCCAGGAAGCAGGTTCAAGGTTTCGGCGTCGGGCAGAACATGACCGGTGGCGCCCAGCTTGCCGCCGAGCGCCTGCTGCATTCTGGAAGCCAGGTGCAGCAGCGGACCGTCCTGATACGGCGGCGCGATGAGGGTGACGCCGAACGGCAGGCCATCATTCTGGAACCCGGCCGGCACGGCGGTGGCGGCGAGGTCGAGCAGGTTCATGAAGTTCGTGTAAGTGCCGAGATGGGAATTGAGGCGGATGGGATCGGCCAGCATCTCTTCAATCCGGTAGATCGTGCCGGCGGTGGGGGTGAGCAGTACGTCGATGTCGTTCCACACCGCATCGCACACCCGCTTGGCCGCACGTAATTTGTAGAAATGGGCGAAGGTATCGGCGGCGCTGATATCGCGGCCGCCGGCGATGATGGCGCGCACCGGCGGAAACACCTTGTCCGGCTGCGCATCGAAGAAGTCGCGGATGGCGAGGTAGCGCTCGGCCACCCAAGGGCCGTCGTAGAGCAGGCGCGCGGTGTCGAGGAAGGGGGCAAGATCGATTTCGACCGGCGTGCCGCCCAGCGCCTGCATGCGCTGCACCGCTTCGCCGAACAGGCGTTCCGCCTCGGCGTTGCCGAAGAACTGGAGGTCCTTCTGCATCGGCACGCCGAAACGAAAGCCGGCTGCGCGGCCGAAGTCGAAGCCGTGCGGCGCCAGCGGGCGCGCGTATTCATCGTCGGCGTCGAAACCGGCCGCCGCCGCCAGCACGCGCTCGGCATCCTCCGCGGTCAGCGTGAAGATCGACACCGCATCGAGCGAGCGGCAGGCGGGCACCACGCCGCGGGTGGAGAGCGCGCCGCAGCTCGGCTTGTGGCCGATCAGATGGTTGAACGCGGCGGGCACGCGGCCGGAACCGGCCGTGTCGGTACCGAGCGAAAAGCTCGCCAGGCCGAGCGCTACCGCCACCGCCGAACCGGAGCTGGAGCCGCCGGAGATGAAGTCGGGATCGAAGGCATTGCGGCAGGCGCCATAGGGTGAACGCGTGCCGTTCAAGCCGGTGGCGAACTGGTCGAGGTTGGTTTTGCCGAGCGGAATCGCGCCGGCATCGATCAGGCGCTGCACGGCTGTCGCGCTGCGTTCCGGTGTATAGGAAAACTCGGGACAGGCCGCGGTGGTAGGCAGGCCGGCAAGGTCGATATTGTCCTTGATGGCGAACGGGATGCCGTAGAGCGGCAGGCTCGCGATGTCCTTGCCTTCGAGTTTGCTTGCGTAGGTGCGCAGGGCGTCGTCGCCGAGACGGTTGATCCAGATGTGGTGGCTGTCTTCGCCGGCCATGCGTTCGATCAGCTCTTCCACCAATTGAAGCGGCGTGAGTGCGCCGGACTGGTAGCGCTGGCGCAGGCCCGCGATATCGAGCGAGATGTTCATGCGCACCTCACTCGCTCACCAGCACCAGCAGGTCCTGCCCGGCACTCACCTGCCCGCCTTCGCGGCAGAACACCTTGTGGATCCGGCCGTCGGACGGTGCCATCACGGCGAACTCCATCTTCATCGATTCGACGATGACGAGCGGATCGCCCTGCTTCACCTCGTCACCCGCCTCCACTTCCACCTTCCACACGTTGCCGGCGACGTGGCTGGCGATGGCGCGGCCGTTCTCGGGCAGGTCGAGTTCGCTGTCGGGCGCGGCTTCGGCCACCGTGATATCGCTGGCATAGTCGGCCTGGCCGCTGGCGCGCCAGCGTTCGCGCTCTGCGTCGAACGAGGCCTGCTGCTGCGACTTGAACGTGGCGATGGATTCGCTGTTGTCGGCGAGGAAGGCGTTGTATTCGCGCAGACTGAAGGTGGTTTCCTCGATCTTCAACTGATAGCGACCGAGAGGAAAATCCTCGCGGATCTTGAGCAGCTCGTCCTCGCTCACCGGGAAGAAGCGTACCTGGTCGAAGAAGCGCAGCAGCCACGGCTTGCCGTCGGTGAAGTCGGCGGTCTGGCGCCAGCGGTTCCACATCTGCAGGGTGCGGCCGACGAACTGGTAGCCGCCGGGACCTTCCATGCCGTAGACGCACATGTAGGCGCCGCCGATGCCGACGGCGTTTTCCGGAGTCCAGGTGCGGGCGGGGTTGTACTTGGTGGTGACCAGGCGATGGCGCGGGTCGACCGGGGTGGCCACCGGCGCGCCGAGGTAGACGTCGCCCAGTCCCATGACCAGGTAGCTGGCGTCGAAAACGATGCGCTTCACCTCTTCGATGGATTCGAGGCCGTTGATGCGGCGGATGAACTCGATGTTGCTCGGGCACCAGGGCGCGTCCTTGCGCACCGACTGCATGTATTTTTCGATCGCGAGTTGGGTGGCGGCGTCGTCCCACGACAGCGGGATGTGCACGATGCGGGTCGGCACCCGCATGTCCTCGATCGCGGGCAGCACCTTTTCCGCGACCAGCAGCAGCTCCATCAGTTTCGACAGCGGCAGCACGCGCGAATCGTAATGCACCTGTAGCGAGCGGATGCCGGGCGTGAGGTCGAGAATGCCCGGCACGGCGTCGGCCTGCAGTTTGGTCATCAGCGCATGCACGCGGAAGCGCAGGTTGAGATCGAGCACCAGCGGGCCATATTCGACCAGCAGGTATTTGTCGCCGGCGCGGCGGTAGACCACGGCAACGGGGTTGTCGGTTTCCGACGTATGGTGGAGAACGGGTTCGGCTAGCGGACCGTTGTCATTGATCAATTCAGGCGCAGCGAGGCCGGCGATGGCGGCGTCCTGCGCCGCTTCCATGCGCTCGGCCTGCGCCTGGCTCAAGCGCTTGAAGCGCACGGTGTCGCCCGGGCGCAGCTGGCCCATCTTCCACAGCTCGGCCTGCACGATGGTCGCCGGGCAGACGAAGCCGCCGAGGCTGGGGCCGTCCGGCCCGAGGATCACCGGCATGTCGCCGGTGAAGTCGACCGCGCCGATGGCGTAGGCGTTGTCGTGGATGTTGGACGGATGCAGCCCAGCCTCGCCGCCGTCCTTGCGTGCCCATTGCGGGCGCGGGCCGATCAGGCGCACGCCGGTGCGGCTCGAGTTGTAGTGCACCTCCCAGTCGGTGGCGAAGAACATCTCGATGTCGGCGTCGGTGAAGAAGTCCGGTGCGCCGTGCGGGCCGTAGAGCACGCCAATTTCCCAGGCGTGGCCGTAGGCGGGAATCAGCGAAGCGGGCAGCGCCTCGCCCATGGCCAAGGCGTCGGCTGCCTCGATATGCAGCACGTCGCCGACCCGCAGCGTTCGTCCGGCGTGACCGCCGAACTGGCCGAGCGTGAAGGTGGATTTGCTGCCGAGGTAATCCGGCACGTCGAAGCCACCGCGCACCGCGAGATAGGCGCGGCAGCCGGTGTCCTTGATCGCGCCAAGCTTCAGGATCGAACCGGCCTTCACCGCGTGCGCCGCCCAGTTGGCGAGCGGTACGCCGTCGAGCTCGGCGCCCATGTCAGCGCCGGCCAGCGCGATCCGCGCGTCACAGTTGAAGCGCAGCGTGGGGCCGGCCACCGTCAGTTCCAGCGCAGCTGAGCCCTCTTCGTTGCCAGCCAGCCTGTTGGCGAGCCGCAGCGCCAGCGCATCCATCGGCCCCGACGGCGGCACGCCGACGTCCCAGTAGCCCGTGCGGCCCGGCCAGTCCTGGATGCTGCTCTGCACGCCAGGCTCGATGACGTCGAGGGTCGCCGGGCGGTAGTGGAAGGCGTTGAGATAGCGCGTGGTCTGGCGCCCTTCGCCGAACACGCTGTCGCGCACGATCTGGCCGAGATAGCCGAGGTTGGTCTCGATGCCGCCGACCCGGGTGTGGGCCAGTACCTGCTGCATCTTGTTCAGCGCCTCGGCGCGGTCGATGCCCTTGACGATAATCTTCGCCACCATCGGATCGTAGAACGGCGGCACATCGGAACCGCGCTCGACCCAGGTTTCGATCCGTGCGTCCGACGGGAACACCACCTCGGTCAGCACGCCAGCGGCGGGCTGAAAATCCTTGGCCGGATCTTCGGCATAGAGGCGCACCTGCATCGAGGCGCCCTTGGGTTCGGCCTGGAAGCCGGACAAGTCCAGCTCGCCGGCAGCCTCCTTCACCATCCATTCGACCAGATCGACGCCAGTGACCTCTTCGGTGACGCCGTGTTCGACCTGCAGACGGGTGTTCACTTCGAGGAAATAGAATTCGCCGCTCTGCGTGTCGTAGACGAATTCGACCGTGCCGGCGGAACGGTAGCCGACCGCCTCGCCTAGGCGCACCGCGGTGGCGAGAAGATTGTCTCTTTGAATCTCCGTGAGGCCAGGCGCCGGGGTTTCCTCGATGACCTTCTGGTTGCGCCGCTGCACCGAACAATCCCGCTCGCCCAGCGCGACGACATGACCCTTGCCATCGCCGAAGATCTGCACCTCGATGTGGCGCGCATGCTCAACGTACTTCTCGAGGAAGATCCCGGCCTCCTTGAAGTTGGCGCGGGCCAGCCGCTCCACCGACTGGAAGGCTTCCACCAGTTCGTCGGCGCTCCAGATCAGGCGCATGCCGATGCCGCCACCGCCGGCGGTGCTCTTCAGCATCACCGGGTAGCCGATGCGCGCGGCTTCGGCCTGGGCGTGACCGGCGTCACCCAGCAATCCGGAACCCGGTAGCAACGGCACCTTGTTGTGTTCGGCGAGATCGCGCGCGGTGTGCTTGAGGCCAAAGGCGCGCATCTGCGCAGGGCTCGGCCCGATGAAGGCAATGCCGGCCACCGCGCAGTCCTCGGCGAAGCCGGGGTTCTCGGAGAGAAAGCCGTAGCCGGGGTGGATGGCCTGGGCACCGGTGGCCTGGGCCGCTTCGAGGATTTTCTCGGCACGCAGGTAGCTCTGCGCCGCCGGCGCCGGGCCGATCTCGACCGCTTCGTCGGCGAGACGCACGTGCAACGAATGGCGGTCCGCCTCGGAATACACGGCGACCGACTTCACCCCCATGGTACGCAGGGTGCGGATGATGCGGCAGGCGATGGCGCCGCGGTTGGCGATCAGGACCTTGTCGAACATGTGTGGCTTCCTTGCGGGTCGTCCCGCGTACAGTCTCCGCGACGGGGCGTCCCGCCGCTGATTGTTATTGGCTGGGCGCGTCCCAGATCAGCACCCGGATGGGCGTCGGGTTGTAGGCGTTGCAGGGGTTATTGAGCTGCGGACAGTTGGAGATCAGGCACAGCACGTCCATCTCGGCACGCATCTCCACGTACTTGCCGGGCGCCGACACGCCGTCGGCGAAGGTCAGGCCGCCTTCGGGCGTCACCGGCACGTTCATGAAGAAGTTGATGTTGCTGGTGATGTCGCGCTTGGTCAGGCCGCCGTCATAGTGCGCCAGCGCATGCAGGAAGCTGTCGCGGCAGGAATGCATCGGCCGCTTGTTCAGCGCATAGCGCACGGTGTTGCTCTCGCACGAGCAGGCGCCGCCAAGGGTATCGTGGCGGCCGCAGGTGTCGGCGGTGATCGTCAGCATCACCCTGCCTTCGGTCGACATCAGCTGCGTGCCGGCAGTGAGGTAGAGCGCGCCCTGCGCGCGCACGGTGTCGGCGGCGCTGTAGCGCTCATCGGGATCGCGCGCGTTGTAGAACAGGGTGTCGACCGCCTGGTTGCCTTCGAGGTCGAGGATGCGGAAGACCTGTCCCTTCTTGATTTCGTGGAGCCACGGATCGCCTGCATCGACGACGGCGTTATAGACGGCGGTCTTGGGATCGAATGGACTTTCGACGAGGTTGAAGCTGCTCATATCTGCCCTCAGCGATAAAGGATTTCGGTTTGGTAAAAGCCGCGCTGGTTTTCCGCGCAGGCGTTGCGGCAGACGTCGTCCGCACCCGGCGTGCCGCTCTTCCACGCAGTCAGCATGACGTCGCCCGGCGCGTAGTCGGGGCGCGGATCGAGCGGATGCGGTGCAGCGGACAGCACGACCAGCACATTCATCTCGAAGCGCAGGTCAAGGGTGGCGCCGGGACGCGAGTTCGTCTCGTCGAAGTGCAGCCGTCCGGCCTCGTCGGCAACGGCCTTGCTGAAGAAGTTCACGTTCGGGACCACATCGCGCTTGCCCAGCCCCCACTTGCCGAGTTCGATCAGCAGGCTGTCGCGGCCGTTGCGGTACATGGCATTGCGGCGGGTCTGATAGGTCGTTTCGCCGTATTTCGCCTTGACCATCTCGGCGTTGCTGACGCCGCACACGGTGTCATGCCAGCCGCAGGTGTCCGTGATCATCGAGCACAGCACGTGACCCATGTCGGAATAGAGTGCATGCCCTGTCGTCAGGTGCGCCGTGTGCTGCGCCTTCAGGGTGTCAGGCATGTTGTAGCGTTCGAGCTTTTCCTCGGCGTTGTAGAACAGCGCCGCGACGTTGGCGCGTCCGCTCAGATCGGTGAGCCGCAGCGCGTTGCCGCGGCGGAGCACGCCCGACCAGTGGCAGCCGCCGGGGAGCGCTTCTTCCCACAGGAACAGCTCCGGAGGGATGGGATTAAGATTTTGTGCCATGTGAAGTCAAGTCGATGGATTAGGGGGCGGCGGCCGGCGCGTGCAGGGGCGGGATGACCGCCGCCAGCAGTTGCAGGCGGCCCGTGATGACGCCGCGCTGGGCCAGCATTTCATTGGTGATGGCCTGGAGCTTGGCAGCCGGGCCCTGGACCAGGATCACCTCCAGCATCTGGTCCTCGGTCAGGTGCACATGCAGCGAGCTGATGACCTCGGCGACGTGGTGGTACTGGATGTCCGCCAACCGTCCCTGCAGGCTGCGGGTGGCGCGGTTGTACAGCAGGGTGAGGGTGCCCGCCATGACCTCGTTGCCGAGGCCGCGCTTGTGCTCGGCCAGCTGGTAATTGACCATTTCGCCGATCGCCTGCGAGCGGCTGCCGTAGCCGCGGCTCTCGACCATGCCGTCCAGTTCGGCCAGCAGGTCGGGCGGCAGCGAGACGCTGATGCGGCTGACCAGCGTGGACACCTTGTCCTCTTTCGTCGTCATGGTGATCCTGTCCGGGCTTTCAGAACATGTAGCTGTAGCGTTCCACTTCCCACTTGCTCACGGACAGGTGGTAGGCCTCCCACTCCTCGGTCTTGTAGCGGATGAACTCGTCGCGTAGTTCCTTGCCCAGGGTGGCCTCGACCAGCGGGTCGGCGGCGAAGGCGGCGACCGCCTCCTGCAGGGTCTGCGGCAGGAACTCGATGCCGCGCGCGCGGCGCTCGTCGTCACCGATGGCATACAGGTTGTCCTCGTTCGGGTTGCCGGGATTCAGCCCCTCGCGGACGCCTTCCAAGCCGGCGGCCAGGACGAGCGTTGCGGCGAGGTAGGGGTTGACCGCGCCGTCGGCGTTGCGCGATTCGCAGCGGCCGCCGCCGGCCGGGATACGGACCGAGTTGGTGCGGTTGTTGGAGCCCCAGGAATTGAACACCGGCGCCCAGGAAAAGTAGCTCATGGCGCCGCGCCGGACCAGGCGCTTGTAGCTGTTCACCGTCGGCGCGAACACCGCGCACAGGGCGCGGCCATGCTTGAGGATGCCGGCCACGAAGCTGTAGCCGAGCAGGGTCAGGCCGATGCCGTGGGGATCATCCTCGGGCGCGCAGGCGAACAGGTTCCTGCCGGTCGCGAGTTCGTAGATCGACATGTTGAAGTGGGCGCCGTTTCCGGTCTTGTCGGCGAACGGCTTGGGCATCATGGTGGCGAGCAGGCCTTCCTCCTTGGCGTAGTGCTTGGCCATGAAGCGGAAGAAGGTCAGCCGGTCGCAGGTGGTCAGCGCGTCGGCGTAGTTGAAGTCGAACTCGAACTGGCCGTTGGCATCCTCGTGGTCGAAGGAGTACAGGTCCCAGCCGAGGTCGTTGATGGACGTCGCCACCTTGTCCAGCCAGGAGAAGTTGTCGACGAAGCCGCGCACGTCGTAGCAGGGCTTGGTCAGCTTGTCGTCGGCGACCGGCACCGACAGGCTGCCATTCTCGTTCTGTTTCAACAGGAAGATCTCGCACTCGATGCCCAGGTTCATGCCGTAGCCGAGCTTGGCCGCCTCGGCCAGCTGGTTCTTCAGCGCGACGCGGGTGTTCAAGGCGTAGGGCTTGCCCTGGAAATGGTTGTCGGCAGGAATCCAGGCGATCTTCGGTTCCCACGGCAGCTGGATGGCGCGGTCGAGATCCGGCACCGAGGTTAGCTCGTCGTCGTTGGGCGCCTGGCCGAGGCCGTCCAGCGCGTAGCCGGTGTAGCGCTCGGACCCCCTGGCCATCTGGCCGAGGTGGCTGATCGGCACGACCTTGGCCTTGGGCACGCCGTGGATGTCGACGTAGGCGCCGATGCAGTATTTCACGCCCTTGTCGATCAGCTCGCGCTGCAGCTGGGCCGTCGCTTCGGCCGGAGGGTGGGCGCTGGGGCTCGGTTTTTCCAGCACGGCGGTGTCGTCGATTGTGTTCATGATGCGTCCTTGTCTATCGGGTTGGAGCGGCGGGGACGGCGTCCCCGAAATAGGAATGCTCGAGTGGCGGCGTCTCGACGCTGCCCGTGCGAACCAGTGCGGTGAGGTCGGCCACCAGCCAGTCGAACCAGCGCCGGCCTTTCTCCACACTGGCGAGGCTGGGCGTGCCGGTGACGCCGTTGGCGCTGGTGCGGTTGACCGGGTGGGCGAAGATGCAGCCGCAGGTGCGGTCGGGGTCGTCGGCATCAAGCAGCTTGTCGGGACGCACGCCCTCAGGGGCGATGGCCAGCATGATCGAGGTCTCGGCGTCGTTGGCGTGCCAGTCGGCGGCGTCGGCCGAATGGAACGCGCGCACGCGCTCGCTGAGGGTCGCGGTGTTGATCACCGCCACCATCAGGTCGTCGTGCTCGGCGCGCAGCATCTCCAGGGCGCAGCGCAGCGGCGCGGCATTGGTGACATGGGCGTTGACGATGAACAGCCGACGCACCCCGCCGTGATACGCCCAGTCGCCGATCTGCTTGACCAGTTCGATGAGGGTGATCGGTTGCAGCGCAATCGTACCGGGCCAGCGCCGGCTGTGGCCGAGCGAGCAGCCGTAGGGCAGCGTGGGCAGCATGGGCACGCCGGTCTGCGCGGCGACCGCAGCGCAGAGTTCCTCGGCGATCACGAAATCGACGCCGCAGCCCAGATGCGGACCGTGCTGCTCGGTGGCGCCCACCGGCAGGAGGGCGGCGCGGCCGCAGCGGGCCAGCACGTCGGGGAGTTCGGACCAGGTGAGATCGGACCAGCGCATGTTCAGTCCTTACTCGACATTGTCGTGCACGTCGGTGAAGCGGATCATGTGCGGCTTCACGGCCTGCTCGTCTTCCGGCAGCGGCTCCGGCGCCGGGTGGATGAGTTCCTCCAGGCGCGCCTTGGTGGCGCGGAATTCCGGCGAGTTGAACTGGCCGGGCGTGCGCGGCCGCGGCACCGGCACCTCGATCACCTCCTGCACCTCGCCGGGATGCGCCTTCAGCACCAGGATGCTGTCGGCGAGGTAGATCGCCTCGTCGAGGTCGTGGGTGATGAACAGCACCGTGATGTCGATGTTGCGCCAGATGTCGATCAGGTGCGACTGCATCTTGGCGCGGGTCTGGGCGTCCAGCGCGCCGAACGGCTCGTCCATGAGCAGGATGCGCGGCTGGTTGACCAGGGCGCGGGCGATGGCGACGCGCTGGCGCATGCCGCCGGAGAGCTGGTGCGGATAGGCGTCGGCGAATTTCTCGAGGCCGACCAGTTCCAGCCAGAGCTGGGCATCGCGCTCGGCCTGGTCGCGGCCATGCCCTTTCATATGGGGGCCGAACATGACGTTCTTCTTGACCGTCAGCCAGGGGAACAGCGAGTAGCCCTGGAACACCATGCCGCGGTCCTGGCCCGGCCCGGTGATCGGCTTGCCGTCGAGCAGGGCTTCGCCCGACGTGTGCTTGTCGAGACCGGCCAGGATGCGGATCAGGGTCGACTTGCCGCAGCCGGAGGGGCCGATGACGCAGACGAACTCGCGTTGGCGGACGCTGAAGTCGATGCCGCGCAGGGCCTCGACCTCGCCCTGCTGGGAGCGGAAGCGCTTGCCGAGCTTGCGCACCTCCAGAATGGTGTCGCGCTGGCGGATGCGCTCGAAGCGCGCCCGGACGGCGTCGGACTGGTCGAGATAGCTGGGCAGGATGGGTTCCATCAGGTTCATGCGCATGTCCTCATTGCCGGTCCTGGGTGCGGTCCCAGGGGAACAGCCGCCGGCCGAGCCGGGCCAGGATCAGGTCGCTGCCGAACCCGATGATGCCGATGGTCATGATGGCGGCGTAGACGTTGTCGAAATGCTGGTAGCGGGCCTGCTGGGTGATGAACCAGGTGATGCCCGAGCTGGTGCCGATCAGTTCGGCCACGATCAGGTAGGTCCAGGCCCAGCCGAGCAGGATGCGCTGGTCGCGGTAGAGATCGGGCAGGATGCCCGGCACCACCACCTTGCTCAGCAGCTTGAGATTCTTGCTGCCCAGGGTGCGAGCGGCTTCGATCAGCGTGGTCTCCAGCTTGCGGGTGGTGTTGGCGATAATCAGCACCTGCTGGAACAGGGTGCCGATGACGATGATCGCGATCTTGGGACCGTTGTAGATGCCCAGGATGGCCACCGCCAGGGCACCGAATGCCGGCGCCGGCAGGTAGCGGAAGAATTCGATGAAGGGCTCGTTCAGGCGGCCCAGGGTCGCGTAGGTGCCGGACAGGATGCCGAGTGGCACGCCGATGAGCGACGAGAGCAGGAAGCCCCAGAAGATGATCTGGATGCTGTGCCACAGGCTGGCGGGCATCGAAGGCACATCCGTGTTGCTCGGCGGATTCACGAAACCGTTGTAGAAGGCCTTCGCCACGTCGTCGGGCGCCGGCAGGTAAATCGGGTTGGACGGCCGACCCTGAGGCGGGGCGAGGTGCGCCTGCTGCATGTTGGCAACCTCTTCCTGGAACATGGCCTTGTCCACCAGCATGTCGACCTGGAAGTAATCCACGCCGCCCGGATCGGTGACGAGCACCTTGGGATGCCAGATGAACGGGGTATAACTGATGAGGCACCAGGCCAGCAACGGCAGCAGAAACGAGCCGGTTCCGAGCAGCGCACGCCTGCGGGCATCCACATCCGCGCTGCCTCCGAACCATTTGGCAATCATGTTCATCTCCGCTCCGTCGTCAGGCTGGGTGGGTGGGTCAAAGGATCACTTGGCGTGGGTGAAGGACGGATCGATGTAGCTGTCGATGTCCTGGTGCGTCTTGTAGACCCCGTTGGCGACGTTGAAGTCGTCGGCCACCTTGGACGACCCATAGAGCGAGCCGAAGCCGGCCGCCTTGACGTAGACCTTCCTGCCGTCGGCCAGGCTCAGTAGATGGGTACCCTTGAGCAGGGGCAGGTAGACTTGCGGCGTGACGCCGACCCGGGCGGCCATGATCTTGACGGCATCGGGCTGGGTCTTGGGATCGTTGATGTATTTCACGACGTGGTCCCACACCTTGACCACCTTGAGCCACTCGGCCTTGTGCTGCTTGGCGCTGGCCGGATTGACCGCGAGCACGTCGTAGATCAGGCCGGGTTCGTTGGCCGAGGTGTAGACCGGACGCGAGCCGGGCACGGCCTTCATGGCCTGGCCGGCGATCGGCTGCCAGGCGCCGATCGCGGCGACGTCGCCGGAGGCAAGGACCTGTGGCATCTCGTTGGTCTTGGCGTTGACCAGGGTGACGTCCGATTCCTTCATGCCGGCCTTCTTCAGACCATTGAGCAGCAGCAGGTGCTCGACCAGCCCCTCTTCGACGGCGACCTTCTTGCCCTTGAGTTCCTTCAGCGACTTGATGCCGGGCTTGGCGACGATCATGTCGTTGCCGTTGGAATAGTCGGTCAGCATGATCATGACGCTCTTGCCGCCGGCCGCGCCGGTGACCAGGGCATCGCCGTTGGTCATGGTCACCGCGTCGATCTTGCCGGCCGAAAAGGCGTCCATGGAGGCGGAATAATCGAACCATTCGAAGTCGACCGCGACCCCGGCTTCCTTGAACCAGCCCTTGTCGATCGCGACCTGCCAGGCGACCCAGCCCGGCCAGTCGCTGTAACCGATCTTGAGGGGCTGGGCGGCATGGGCCGAAATCGACATGGCCACCGCGGCAGGAATTACCAGACGGGTGAACAACGTCTTCAGGGTACTTCTGATGTGCTTCACATTCATGGTGGACTCCTTGATATGAGGTATTACTGAAATGAATATTCGTAATATTCACTTACCTAATAGCAACCCCCATGCCACGGCTTGCAATTCAATCTATCCATATGAATACAAAGCATTAATCAACAGACCACGCCTATTTTTACAGCATGAAACGGGCATTCTTTTAGTGCGACATGCATGGGCACATGCACCGTTTTGGCGTTAATGAAAGGAAAGGGGACGGGTATGGGAGCCCATCAAGAGCGGTCGTCCCAATCTGAACGAGAGCAGGCACTGCAACCAAGCGGAAGGCATGGATTGAGCGGTGCCGTGAATGTGGGGATTGATCGCCAATAAAAAGGGCGCCCCGCAAGGCGCCCCAAACTTCCATCGAGAAAGGAAGGCTTACATGCTGTAGGCACGCTCGCCATGCTGGGTGGTATCCAGACCTTCGCGCTCCTGTTCTTCCGGCACGCGCAGACCAATGGTGATATCCACCAGCTTGTAGCAGATGAACGCCACCACACCCGACCAGACCAGCGCGGTCAGCACCGCTTGTGCCTGAATCCAGAGCTGGGTAGCGATATCGGTGTTGACCACCGTGTTGTTCACATAGTCAACGATGCCAGTGCCGCCCAGGCTCCAGTTGTTGAACACGCCCGTCAGCAGTGCGCCGAGGATGCCCCCGATGCCGTGCACGCCGAACACGTCCAGCGCATCGTCCGCGCCCAGCAGCTTCTTCAGCCCGGTGACACCCCACAGGCACACCACACCTGCCAGCGCACCGATGGCCAGCGCGCCGCCCACGCCCACCCAGCCGCAGGCCGGGGTGATGGCGACCAGACCCGCCACGGCGCCTGATGCGGCACCCAGCATGGAGGGCTTGCCCTTGAGCAGCCATTCGGCAAAGCTCCAGGTCAAGGCAGCCGCGGCGGTCGCATTCAGCGTATTGATGAACGCCAGCGCAGCCGTGCCGCCCGCTTCCAGCGCAGAACCTGCGTTGAAACCGAACCAGCCCACCCACAGCAGCGAGGCGCCGATCATGGTCATGGTCAGGCTGTGCGGCGTCATCGATTCCTTGCCGTAACCGATGCGCTTGCCCACCACGAACGCACCGACCAGACCCGCGATCGCAGCATTGATGTGCACGACCGTGCCGCCGGCGAAGTCGAGCGCACCTTTTTGGAACAACCACCCCGCCTTCGCCGTTTCCGTGGCCAGGCTGGCGGCATCCTTGATCGCATCCGGGCCGGTCCAGAACCACACCATGTGCGCCATGGGGATGTAGGAGAACGTGAACCACAGCGCGGAGAACAGCAGCACCGCCGAGAACTTCATGCGCTCGGCAAACGAGCCGACGACCAGGGCAACCGTGATGGCCGCGAACGTGGCCTGGAAGGCAACAAAGGCAAACTCCGGAATCACCACGCCCTTGCTGAAGGTTGCCGCATTCGCCACGCTGCCGTCGGTCGGATTGAAGATGCCTTTCAGCAACAGGCGATCGAATCCGCCGAAGAAGGCATTGCCCTCGGTGAATGCCAGTGAATAGCCATAGATCGCCCACAACACCACAATGAGCGAGAAGATGGAAAACACCTGCATCAACACCGACAGCATGTTCTTGCTGCGCACCAAGCCGCCGTAGAACAGTGCGAGTCCGGGGATCGACATCATGATGACCAGGACCGTCGACAGCAGCATCCAGGACGTATCGCCCTTGTTGGGGGTCGGTGCGGCCGCAGGCGCGGCAGGTGCAGCTACAGGGGCCGCGGCGGCGGGCGCCTGAGTGGCCTCTGCCGGCGCCGCGGCAGCGGGAGCCGGCGCGGCCTGGCTTTCGGTCGCCTGCGCTGCGGGGGCAGCAGGGGCGTCCTCAGCCAGGACCAGGTTGGGAGACAGCAGGGCAAACATCAGGCCCAACGAAGCAAATAGCTTTTTCATGTTTATGCTCCTCACAGGGCGTCGGGGCCGGATTCGCCCGTGCGGATGCGCACGACCTGCTCCAGGCTGGTGACAAAAATCTTGCCGTCGCCGATCTTGCCGGTGTTGGCCGACTTCTCGATCGCCTCGATCACGCGCTCCAGCAACTCGGCCTTGATGGCCACCTCGATCTTCACTTTGGGCAGGAAGTCGACCACGTACTCCGCACCGCGATACAGTTCGGTGTGGCCCTTCTGGCGCCCAAATCCCTTTACTTCCGTGACCGTCAAGCCGGTGACGCCGATGGCAGACAACGCCTCCCGCACCTCGTCCAGCTTGAACGGCTTGATGATTGCCGTTACGAATTTCATGATGTCTCCCAAGTTAGGGCAAGAAAGTAATGGAGCAGTTGCGTGAACCGCCCCGGTTGGTCAGCGCATTAGAAAGCCTTGGAAATCCACACGGTGGTCGCAGCCTTGCCCAGATACTTGCCATTTGCGTCAGTCCAGAACCTCTTCTCCGCATCGGTGTCGGTGTACGCCACGCCCAAGGTCATGCCGGACGTCTGCTTGGCCAGCTTGCCCAGGTCATACGTTGCACTAACCTTCCAGTCCTTGTAGTCCGGGGTAACGGCAGCATATTGAGAATCGTTTTTGAAGTTGAAGGTCCCCCAATGCGCACCCAGGATCAGGCCGGTATCTGCGACGGGCAGGCTGGCGGAAAGATCCAGGTAGCCGGAACCATTGGCATTCGGACCAACGCCAAACACCGAGTCACTCAGATAGTAGGAATACTTGGCGGTAAACCATTTCCAGCCCACGGACGCATAGGCTTCCGAGGTCCACGCACCCGGCAGCCCGCCACCATTTTTACTGCCCGGGTACATATAGCGGATTGCCCCCACGTCATAGCTGACGGGTCCGATAGCATTCCGGTAGCCACCATAGAGATCGAGTTCCATGCTGCCGCTGGTGTAATTCTGGAATCCGGTCAGCCAGCTCACGTTGGAACCCCAGGTACCGAGGTAGAAACCACTGCTGTGCGAATAATCGAAACCACCCTGAATGGCAGGATCACCGGCAGTCTGCGAAATACCACGGAAGACATAATTGGAGGTGAGGCTGACATTGGCACTCAGGGTATGCGGCGAAGCGGGTTCATCCGCCATGGCGAAGGCGGGCGCGCCCACCAGACCAGTCAGAACCAAAGCGTGTACGAGTTTTCTCATGAATTTCTCCTGTTTGAATAAGGGCGCGCAAAATCGCACTCCACAATGAGCACAAGCCATGCCAATATTTTTTTTGTTTAAAAACAAACAGTTGAATCAAGACGCCCGCCCAACCCAGAATAGACTGCACTTTCATGGTGCGCCACCAAATCGTCATGCACCCTCTTCGTGCTGCATGCCTCGACCTATTACTGCTGTACGCCACAAGGGCAGTGCTTGTTACACTCTCCCCGTCATGGAGGCCGTATGAACCCGAATCCGAAATTCCCCACCCCCGCATTCATCAACGATCTGGTCGGCAAGCTGGGCGAGGTCATGAAGCAATCCCCCGCCAAGGACATAGAACAGAATCTCAAGGCCGGCGTCACGTCGATGCTCGGCAAGCTGGACATGGTGAGCCGCGAGGAATTCGACGTGCAGACCGAAGTGCTGACGCGCACGCGCGCGAAGCTCGCGCAACTCGAGGCGCGGCTGACCGAACTGGAAAAGCAGCAGAACCAAGACGACTAAGTGGCCGTCGCCGTCGTCAAAAGCCGGGCGCTGAACGGCATGCATGCGCCGGAGGTGGTGGTCGAGGCGCATCTGGCCAACGGGCTGCCGGCCTTCACGCTGGTCGGCCTCCCGGAAACCGAGGTGAAAGAAGCACGCGACCGCGTGCGCGCTGCAATCCAGAATGCCCGCTACGAATTCCCCGCGCGCCGCATCACGGTCAATCTCGCCCCGGCCGATTTGCCGAAGGAATCCGGACGCTTCGACCTGCCGATCGCACTGGCAATCCTCGCCGCCTCCGGGCAGGTTCCGGCCGACAGATTCAAGCATGCCGAATTCGCTGGCGAACTCGCACTGACCGGCGAATTGCGTCCGGTGCGCGGTGCGCTGGCGATGGCACTCGCGACACGCACGGCAGGCCGACAACTGGTGCTGCCCGCCGCCTCGGCGAGTGAAGCAGCGCTCGCCAGCGGCGTCGAGACGCTGGGGGCGGCGAGCCTGCTCGATGTCTGTGCCTGGCTCGCCGGGCAGACATCACTCTCCGCGCCTGAACCAAACGCCCTACCCCTGGCGCCCGACTATCCCGACTTCGCAGAGGTCAAAGGCCAGGCTGCCGCTCGGCGTGCACTCGAAGTCGCCGCCGCCGGCGGGCATTCGATCTTGATGTCAGGACCGCCCGGCACCGGCAAGTCGATGCTGGCCGCACGCTTTCCGGGCATTCTGCCGGCGATGGACGAGACCGAGGCGCTGGAAGCGGCTGCGGTCGCTTCGCTCAACGGCGGTTTCCGCCATGAACACTGGCAGCGCCGTCCCTTCCGCGCGCCGCACCACACTGCCTCGGCGGTGGCTTTGGTAGGCGGCGGCGGCAACCCGCGTCCGGGCGAGATTTCGCTGGCCCACCACGGCGTGCTGTTTCTCGACGAACTGCCGGAATTTTCCCGGCAGGTGCTGGAAGTGTTGCGCGAGCCGCTGGAAACCGGACGCATCACGATCTCCCGCGCCGCCCGGCAGGCCGATTTCCCGGCGCGCTTCCAGCTGGTCGCGGCAATGAACCCCTGCCCCTGCGGCTACCTCGGTCACCCGACCCAGGCCTGCCGCGACACGCCGGATCAGATTGCGCGCTACCGCGGACGCATTTCGGGACCGCTGCTCGACCGCATCGACATCCAGATCAGCGTGCCGGCGTTGGCGCAAGACGAACTGATGCAGGCGAGCGCCGGCGAACCCAGCGCCGCCATCCGCGGCCGCGTGCAGGCGGCGCGCGCGCGCCAGATGCAGCGGCAGGGCAAGCCCAACGCTGCGCTCGGCACCCAGGAAATCGAACAGTTCTGCCAACTGGATGCAGCCGGGGAAAGCTTATTGAAGCAGGCGATCGCGCGGCTGAACCTGTCGGCGCGCGCTTATCATCGTGTCCTCAAGCTCGCACGCAGCGTGGCCGACCTGGCTGACAGCGACGCAATCGCACCGGCACATCTCGCCGAAGCCATTCAATACAGACGGCCCCCAGCATGAGCGATCCCTACGAATCCTGGCAGGAAGAAAAGCAGTCGGCCTGGTTGTATCGCGTCGTCGCAGAGTGCGAGCGCGGCACGACGCGCGAAGCACTGTTCAACGAACTGGCGCAGGCGGCCGACGACCAGGCGGAAATATGGCTGGCCGCCATTACGCAAAAGGGTGGCCAACCACCCGCTGCGTTCCGGCCCGATCTGCGCGCGCGCGTCGTCGCCACCCTTACCCGCAGATTCAAGCCGCGTGCCATGCGCAGCGTGCTGGCGGCGATGAAGGTACGCGGCATGGCGCTCTATACGCAAAACCCGCCGCATCCCATGCCGCTCCGGCGCGACGACATCGGCAAGCGCCACCAGAACGGTGCTGCGGGCAATGCCTTGCGTGCAGGGGTATTCGGGGTCAACGACGGCCTGGTATCGAACGCTGCGTTGATCTATGGCGTGGCGGGTGCTGCCCCGGAGCCCTCGATCATCGTGTTGACCGGCGTGGCGGGCTTGCTGGCGGGCGCATTCTCGATGGCGTCGGGCGAATATGTGTCGGTCCGTTCACAGCGCGAAATGTTCGAATACCAGATCGGCCTCGAGCGCGACGAGCTGGACGAATACCCTCAGGAGGAGGCAGCCGAACTGGCGCTGATCTATGCCGCCAAGGGCATGGACACGGCCGAGGCGCGGCGGCTGGCAGACACCCTGATGCAGGATCCCGAACGCGCGCTCGACACCCTGGCACGGGAGGAGCTCGGCCTGAACCCCGACGAACTCGGCTCGCCATGGGTGGCGGCCATCTCGTCGTTTGCTGCCTTCACGGCGGGTGCGGCGCTGCCCTTGCTGCCATTCCTGTTCGGCTACGACCAGGCGCTTCCTGTCTCGATCGGACTAACGGCACTGGGACTGTTTGCCGTCGGCGCCAGCATGAGTCTGTTCACCGGCCGTCACGCCCTCCTGGGCGGCCTGCGCATGTTGGGCATCGGCGGCGCGGCGGGGCTGGCCACCTATTTCATCGGTGCCTGGCTGGGGGTGTCGCTGGGCTGAGCGTTCTGTCCCCGGAGAATCCCAAGAAACATTCCTGGAGACAGGAAATCGTGCCCGGATGGGCAGCGACAATCAGTTTGCTCAGTCTTGCTTAGGGCGCTCCATGAACGGAAGACTCAGGTTTGCTCCCATGGCAAGCCATCATGGCGCCAGCCGTTTTTTGTGCTGCGATGGCGCGTTTCATCCATATCGCCTTCAAACCCGTGCAGCACGTTGTAGACCTCGGGGAACCCGTATTTCTCGAGGTAACGTCCCGCTTCCATCGAGCGCCGCCCCGAACGGCAGATCAGCACCACGGGGCGATTGACCGATGCCGCCTTGCGCGCATGCCCTAAAAAATCGGGATTGACGTCCCAATCCGGTCCGTCCTGCCAGGCAATGTGGATTGCGCCGGCCGGGTGGCCGACGAACAGGTATTCGATTTCCGAGCGGCAATCGATGAACACCGCCTCAGGATGCAGTTGCAAAAACTCGTGGGATTCCCGGGGGGTCATATGTTTCATCGTGCGCTCCGCAGTGACGTTCTTACCCACCCTAGCAGATCGGTTTCAATGCCCCAAAAAACCAGGGCCCCGACAAGCGGGGCCCTGTGTGCTCTGGCTGATATCGTCAGGCAGCAACGTGCATTGTGCGCCGGGCCTTGAAACGTGTCAGGCCGAGCAGCCCTGCCCCCATCAACAGCAGGGTACCAGGTTCCGGCACGCCGCCGCCGCCCGTGCTACAACCCGGGGTTCCGGGCGGTGCGTTATCGCAGGTACAGCCCGCCAGTGAAATCAACTTGAAATAGTCATTTCCGGCCTTGGTCGAGTCGCCCCCGACCATGGTGTTCAATGCACCGATCAGCCAGTAGCTGGAATAGGTGCTGTTGGCAAAGTCATGGGCGCCCGTGCTGGAACCTGCAAGAAAATTCCCGATCAGCGACCAGCCGTTGGACAGCAGGCCTGCATAAGTCTGATTGGTCAAGCTGGCGGGATTACCCGCTCCCGTATACGCTAGAACCGTGAAATCGGAGTCGGTCGCGACCCAGCCTGCGGAGAAGGACGTGAGGTTCACCTTGTCCGTGAACGAGAACAGGATGGAGTCCGTACGTCCATTGTTATCGATCGCATGTTCGGGGCTGAGTCCCTCATTGGTGTCACTGCCTCCACCCGTGCAATTGGCAAAGCCGCTGCAATCGTTGTTCCGGACACCCAGACCGCTGCTGCCATTCAAGGTGATGTAGGCGCTCTCCAGCTGGACATTGGCGGAGCCGACCGTATTGGACCACCCGGAAGCCGTGGCCGTAATGCCACCCTGCGTATTGCTCGTCTGGTTGTTGAACGTCCAGGTATCGCAATTGGGGTTGCTCGTACCGCCCCCGCCGCAATTATTGTTCGAGGAATAGGTAGCCTGGGCGGTGTTCATGACGCCTAGTCCAATAGCCATAACGCTCGCCGCCCTGATTGCCTGCCAAAATTTTCTAGTCATTTTGATTTGTCCTTACTTAATCCAAGGAATACGCGCTTCACATAAAGCAACAGCCGTACCAAAAATTATTTTTCATTAATTATCAAATAGATAAACACAACCCCTATACCCAGCCCCGTACTTTCTAACGCGTTGTGTAAAAAAAACCGACTGCGGCCCGTCCCAGCGCCAACCGCTTATTTGCTGCCCGCCTGCTTGCGCCTCAGCGCTTCGGCCAGATGATCGCGTATCTCGGGGTTTTCTGGCGACCGCACCTGGGCCTCGCGCAGATAGCGCAGGCCTTTCTCGACCTGCCCGGCTTCCACCCAGGCCCAACCCAGGGTGTCGGCCACATTGGCATCGTTCGGCGCCAGTTGATAGGCCCGTTCCGCCACGGCCAGCGCGCCAGGCTGGCGCCGCTTAAGCATGACGTAGGCCAGGTCGTTGTGGATGCCGGCGTCGTTGGGCAATTGCCGGCTCAAGGTTTCGTAATGCTGTTGCGCGAGATCCAACCGTCCTGATTGGATATAGGCCCCGGCCAGGATGCGGCGGGCGGCGGGATCCGCCGGATTGCTGCCGACCCAGGACTGGATGAATGTCAGCGCCTTGGCCGGGTTGCCCGACGCGTTGTAGGCGTTGTACAAACCGATCGCATGTGTCGCATTTTTCTCGATATTGTATGCAGCACCGTAGGCCGTGATGGCCTCCCCATAACGCTGGCGTTGCATGGCAATGTCGCCGAGCAGTTGCTGCACAGCTGCTGCGCGGGGATATTGGGCAGCCAGGGCGCGCGCCTGCTTGTCGGCCCCATCCAGGTTGCCTGAGAATTTTTCAAGGCCGGTCTTGAGCAACAGCGCCGGGAAATAGCCCGGTTTGCTCAGCAAGGCCTTGTCCAGCGAATAGCGCGCGCCCTCGTAATCGCCCGCGCTGATCTGGAGCTCGGCCGCACGCTGCTGCCAATCGGCATCGAAGCCCGCCAGCTGGGTAATGCGCTTGAAGTTCTCGCGCGCCAGGCCGCGATTGCCGATGGCTAGATAACACCGCCCCAGCGCCGCCAGGGCCTGCAAATTATCCCGATTGGACGCCTGCGCCTCCTTGGCGATATTCAATGCTTTCTGCACGTCACCCGTACCCAGATACAGATCGACCAGCATGAGGTTGGGCCTGAGGCTTTGCGGATTGAACGAACGCGCCTTCTCCAGCCAGCGTACAGCATCCTGCGTACGCCCGGCAGCCAACTCCAGTTGGGCCAGCTCATACAGCGCATCCAGGTTCTTCGGCTGATCCTTGAGCACGGACAGCAGGCGGCGCCGTGCATCCTCCGGCTTGCCTTCATATCGGTCCAGACGCGCCAGATTGAGCTTGGCCGGGGTAAAACCCGGGTTCTTCTCCAGCACCTGCTCATAGGTTTTACGGGCGCCAGCCGTGTCTTTCGACACGCCGCGCGCCACCGCCAGGAGGTTCAGCACGGTCAGATTCTGCGGTTCGTTCTTGAGCACGGCCTGCAGCACCTGTATCGCCGGTTTGGTCTGGTTCTGCTTGAGATACATGATGGCCAGCGGAACGCCCGAATAGGCACGGCCCGGGGTTTTTGCGTAGGCCTTTTGCAGCTGCGCCATACCCTGCGCTTCCTGCCCGACCCCAATCAGGCTCAAGCCAAAATTCGTGGCGATATCCGGCGTATTGCCGCCGCTCACCCCCTCAGCCTGCTCGAGCAGCGAAACTGCCTTGGAGTGCTGGCCCAGCGCCATGTAGGCGGTTGCCAGCAAGGACAGCGCCTGGGGGTCGTTGGGCCGCGCCCGCGCCGGTCCCTCGAGAAACGCAATTGCCTTGGCGTAATCCTTCTCGCTCATGAGGATGGCGGTCATGATCTTGCGCGCGCCCATGTGCTGGGGATATTTTTTGAGATAACTGCCAAGATAAGTCTTGGCCTTTTCATTCTGGCCCAGGCTGTAATGGGCAATGCCGCCCAGGAGCACCAGTTGCGGACGCGTCTGCACCGCCTCGAAGGGCAGGGCATCCAGCGCGCTAGCCGCCGCGGTGAGCGCATTGCGCGCTTCCGTATCCTTTCCTTGCCGCCCGGCCTGGAGCGCCTGCAGATAGGCGCTTCGCGGATCGTCCGGAAACTTCTGCTTCAATACAGCCACGTCCCGGGCCGCTTCCTTGTCGCGGTTGAGATCGAACAACAAGGACGCCCGGGCGATCAGCGCATCCAGATAATCGGGCTTCAGCGCCAGCGCCTTGCCATAGCCCGCCAACGCATCCGGGGCATTCCCCTGCGCATGAGCGATCGAGCCTTTCATGTTCCAGCCGGCAGGATCGCCCGGTTTCTTGGTGATGGCCAACTGCGCCATGGCCGCCGCATCCGAAAAGTTTCCGCTGCGCAAATAGGCCATCGACTGCGCAATCAGTGCGGCCGGATTGTTGGGATCGATCTGCCGGGCCTGTTCCAGCGACTGGATCGCCGCGCGCGTCTGATCGAGGTCGATCTGCGCATAAGCTCGCGTGACCAGCACCTTGTATTTCACCTCGGGCGGGAGTCCGTCAGGCGAAAAGCGCTCCAGCAAAGCCTGATTCTTGCCCAGCAGGTTGTAGACCTCGACCTGCATGGCGATGATCTGCGACCGGTCCGCCCCCAACCGCTCCGCATCCGCCAGTACACGCTCCGCACCCAAGGGTGCGCCGCTGTCGAGGTAGGCCTTGCCCAGCAGGACCAGGGCCGGCAGCATTTTGCTGTCCTGCTGCAAGGCGTTCTTCAACTGGACGATGGCACCCTTGGTGTCCTTGTTCTGCATCCGGACCAGCGCATCCTCGTAAAAGTCCGAGGCTTGCACCGCGCGGTCGGCAGCCCATGCCAGATGAGGAGACAGCGCGCCCAACAGGAGGGCCAGCAGGATTGGGGCCACGTGTTTTCTTGTCGTCATCCGAATGCTCGTGAGATCGAGTACCTTGCATTTTGCATGGCAAGAGTACTGCAAGGATCAGACCAGTCCGGCCGGCGCTTTCCAGGCCTGTTCGGTCGGGACGCCGCATTCCGCCATGTAGCAAACCCGATAGCAATGTCGACATATCAACAGTTGCCGGCAGGGTCCCGGCCCGGCAGTGATACCATTCAGGTTTGCCCGCGTCCGCCTGCATCATGTCCAACCGCACCGCCCTGCTCCACTCGCTGCTCGCCCAACGTATCCTGGTCCTCGACGGCGCGATGGGGACGATGATCCAGTCCTACAAGCTCAGCGAAGCCGACTATCGCGGCACACGCTTCGCCGACTTTGCGCACGATCTCAAAGGCAACAACGATCTGCTCTCGCTGACGCAACCGCACATCATCCGGGAAATCCACAACAAGTACCTGGCGGCGGGCGCCGACATCCTGGAAACCAACAGCTTCAACGCCACCGCGATTTCCATGGCGGATTACCACATGGAACACCTGGTGCCGGAACTCAATTTCACCGCGGCCCGGCTGGCGCGCGAAGCCGCCGACGAGGCAACCGCGCTGAATCCGGACAAGCCGCGCTTCGTCGCCGGCGTGCTGGGCCCCACCTCGCGCACGGCAACCATCTCGCCGGACGTAAACGACCCCGGTTTTCGCAATGTCACTTTCGACCAGTTGCGCACAGCCTACCTGGAGGCCATTGACGGCCTGGTCAAGGGCGACGTGGACATCCTGATCGTCGAGACGGTTTTCGACACGCTGAACGCCAAGGCTGCGCTATTCGCCATCGAGGAGTACTTCGAGGCCCACCAGTTGCGGCTGCCAGTCATGATCTCCGGCACCATCACCGACGCCTCCGGCCGCACGCTCTCCGGCCAGACTGGCGAAGCCTTCTGGAATTCGGTGCGCCACGCGCGGCCGCTTTCGATCGGCTTCAACTGCGCGCTTGGCCCCGACCTGCTGCGCCAGTATGTCGAGGAACTGTCGAACAAGGCCGACGTGTTCATCTCATCCCACCCCAACGCCGGTCTGCCCAACGCCTTTGGCGAATACGACATGGACGGCGCACAAATGGCCGTGCACATTGGCGAATGGGCGCGCGCGGGGCTGCTCAACATCGTCGGCGGCTGCTGCGGCACCACGCCCGCCCATATCGCCGCGATCGCCAAGGCGGTCGAAGGCGTGGCACCGCGCGTACCGCCCGTCGTGGAACCGGCCATGCGTTTGTCGGGGCTGGAGCCCTTCAACGTCGGCAAGGACAGCCTCTTCGTCAACGTCGGCGAACGCACCAACGTCACCGGCTCCAAGGCCTTCGCCCGCATGATCCTCGAGGGCCGCTACGACGACGCGCTCTCGGTGGCGCGCCAGCAGGTGGAAAACGGCGCCCAGATCATCGACATCAACATGGACGAGGGCATGCTCGACGCCGAGGGGGCGATGGTGCGTTTCCTGCACCTGATCGCCTCGGAGCCCGACATCGCGCGGGTGCCGATCATGATCGACTCGTCGAAGTGGAGCGTCATTGAATCTGGCCTCAAGTGCATCCAGGGCAAGGGCATCGTTAATTCCATTTCCATGAAGGAAGGCGAGGCCGAGTTCATCGAGCGCGCCAAGCTCTGCCGGCGCTACGGCGCGGCGGTGATCGTGATGGCCTTCGACGAAACCGGCCAGGCCGACACCTACGCGCGCAAGACCGAAATCTGCGCGCGCGCCTATAAATTGCTGACCGAGACCGTCGGCTTCCCGGCCGAGGACATCATCTTCGACCCCAACATCTTCGCGGTCGCCACCGGCATCGAGGAGCACGCCAACTACGCGGTCGACTTCATCGAGGCGACCCGCTGGATCCGCCACAACCTGCCACACGCGCACATCTCGGGCGGCGTGTCGAACGTGAGCTTCTCGTTCCGTGGCAACGACGCGGTGCGCGAGGCGATCCACACCGCCTTTCTCTACCATGCGATCCAGGCCGGTATGGACATGGGCATCGTCAACGCCGGCCAGCTCGGCGTGTACGCCAACCTCGACCCGGATCTGAAGGAACGCGTCGAGGACGTGCTCCTGAATCGCCGCACCGACTCGACCGAGCGGCTGGTGGCCTTCGCCGAGAACGTCAAGGGCGGCGCCAAGGAGAAGGTCGTCGATCTGGCCTGGCGCAGCCGGCCGGTGAACGAGCGGCTGAGCCACGCGCTGGTGCAGGGCATTACCGAATTCATCGTCGAAGACACCGAAGCCGCGCGGCTCGAAGCCGAACGCCCGCTGCACGTCATTGAAGGCCCGCTGATGGCCGGCATGAACGTGGTCGGCGACCTGTTCGGTGCTGGCAAGATGTTCCTGCCACAGGTGGTGAAGTCGGCCCGCGTGATGAAACAGGCGGTCGCGCACCTGATCCCCTACATTGAGGCCGACAAGCGGGCCGGCGACGCGCAAAGCGCGGGCAAGATCGTCATGGCCACGGTGAAGGGCGACGTCCACGACATCGGCAAGAACATCGTCGGCGTGGTGCTCGGCTGCAACGGCTACGACATCGTCGACCTCGGCGTCATGGTACCGGCGCAGAAGATCCTCGACGCCGCCAAGGAACACAAGGCCGACATCATCGGCCTGTCCGGCCTCATCACGCCTTCGCTGGAAGAAATGGCGCACGTTGCCAAGGAAATGCAGCGCCAGGGTTTCACCATTCCACTCCTGATCGGCGGTGCGACCACTTCCCTTGCGCATACCGCGGTGAAGATCGAACCGAATTACGAACACCCGGTGGTGTACGTGAAGGATGCCTCGCGCGCGGTCGGCGTCTGCACCCAGCTGCTGTCGAACGACCTGCGCGGCGCCTTTGCTGCCGACATCAAGGCGGACTATGCCAAGACGCGCGAACGGCACCTCAAGCACAAGTCCGACACGGTGCGCCTCCCCTTGGCCGAAGCGCGCGCCAACAAATTCAGGATCGACTGGACCCGCTACGCACCACCGGTGCCGAAGCAACCCGGCATCCACGTACTGAAAGCCTACGACCTGGCGAAGCTGGTTGAGGCCATCGACTGGACGCCGTTCTTCGCTTCGTGGGAGCTGCACGGCAAGTTCCCGAAAATCCTCGACGACGAGGTGGTCGGCACCGAGGCGACGAAGCTCTACAACGACGCCAAGGCGATGCTGCAGAAAATGATCGCGGAAAACTGGGTGGAAGCGCGCGCCGTGTTCGGTCTGTTTCCGGCCAACAGCGTCAACGACGATGACATCGCGATCTATGTGGATGAATCGCGCAAGAAAATGCTCATGGTCTGGCACAACCTGCGTCAGCAGATGAAAAAGCCGGAAGGCCGCGCCAACCTGTGCCTCGCCGACTTCATCGCGCCGCGCGAATCCGGCCTCAAGGACTACCTCGGCGCCTTCGTCGTCACCGCCGGCATCGGCGAGGACGAACGTGCGAAGGCCTTCGAAGCCGCCCACGACGACTACTCCGCCATCCTCTTCAAATCGCTGTGCGACCGTCTAGCCGAAGCGTTCGCCGAGCACCTGCATCTGCGCGTGCGCAAGGAATATTGGGGCTATGCGAGCGAAGAAGCGCTTGCCAATGACGATCTGATCGCGGAGAAGTACCAAGGCATCCGCCCCGCACCCGGCTATCCCGCCTGTCCCGAGCACAGTGAAAAGGCCCCGCTGTTCAAGGCACTCGACGCCACGGCGCAAATCGGGGTGGAGCTGACCGAGAACTTCGCCATGTGGCCGGGCGCCGCGGTATCGGGGTTCTATCTGTCGCATCCGGACAGCCAGTACTTCGCTGTGGCCAAGGTCGAACGCGACCAGGTCGAGGACTACGCCCGCCGCAAGGGCTGGACCTTGGCGGAAGCGGAGCGCTGGCTGGCGCCGAACCTGGCCTACCAACCCAGTTGAGGGAAGCAGGCAGGGCTTACCTGCTCGATGATCCGAGATTACCAGCCCGCCTGCTTGAATGATCAGGGCTTACCAGTCCTGATTGAGCATCTTCTCCAGCCAGAACAGCCCGATCACGGTCTTGGTTTCGCAGATCTTCCCGCTGCGTAGCCAATCCATCGCCTCGCCGAACGGAACCCGCAGGATTTCCAGGAATTCGTCGGGATCGCGGCCATAGTTGCCGGGTGTCAGTCCGCGCGCCAGATAGAACGCCAAGCGCTCGTCGGAATAGCCGATGCAGGGATAGATGGTGGTGACCTCACGCCATTCAGCAGCGGTGTAGCCGGTTTCTTCTTCCAGTTCGCGCTTCGCGCAGGTCAGATCGTCCTCGCCCGAGTCGATCTTTCCGGCTGGCAACTCGATGAAATCGCGCCGCAGGGGATAGCGATGCTGGCGTTCCAGCAGCAGGTCGCCGTTCTCGAACAGGGGAATGATCACGACGGCACCGGGGTGGATGATGTATTCGCGAGTCGATTCGCCGCCATTGGGCAGGCGCACGCGATCGCATTTGACGTGCATCAGCCGTCCCTTGAAGACGGTTTCGCTGGCCAGTTCGGTTTCGGTGAGCGTGGTTGTAGTCACTTTATTCGAAGGGGTATCCCCCGGGACAGCCTCCAAGCCTGTCCCTTGCGGGTGCTGGTCTGTGATGTCTTTTTCCATGGCCGCATGATAGCCGGCACGGGTAAAAAAATGCCGGGTTCTTGCGAACCCGGCGGAATTGAGGAGACACGTTCCTCATTGCGGAGAACTTCGCTCACTGCGAAACAGCAAGCCCAGTCATCCTACGAAGCAGAACGAAATCCGGCTATACAACTTTAGTTGTAGTCAACGTCTAACAACATGATAATAAACGAATTTATTTTAAGATTCGCGCACGAAACAGGGGCATCCTGCCCGTTTCACCTGTCTGGCGCCGCCAATCCCGCCAGTACCGTGTGAGAACACCCACCGCCTCAGGCGGATTTGAAAGTCTCGCGCAACGCGGAATACTGTCGCCGACTGACCATCAGTCGTTCGTCCAACCCGTCCAGACGCAGGAAGTGGCCGTCATCTTCGCCAGGCAGCTTGCCGATTTCCCGAATGCGCGCGCGCGCAACCAGACAGTTGCGGTGGATACGCAGGAAGGTGTCGCCCCATTCGCTCTCCAGGCGGGTGAGCGATTCCTCGATCAGGAATTCGCGGGCGGCCGTGCGCACGGTGACGTACTTGAGTTCTGCCTTGAGGTAGAGGACGTCAGCGACGGGGATCAGCACGATGCGGCCCTTTTCATTGACCGAGAGATGCGTGCGCGCCTTGGGGTACGCGGCCCGCAAGCGTTCCAGCATGTTGTCGCTCAGGCTATGTGCCCGTGACAGAGCGCGAAGGAGACGGTCGGCACGCACCGGTTTCAGCAGATAGTCGACCGCGTTGAGGTCGAACGCCTGGCAAGCGTAAGCCTCGTAGGCCGTGCTGAAGATGATGGCCGGCGGCTTGTCCAGCGTATTGAGGTGGGTGGCGCACTCCAAGCCGTCCATGCCGGGCATGCGGATATCGAGCAATACCGCGTCGACCGGCTGCTGCTGGACCTGATTCAGCGCATCCAGTCCGTTATCGGCCTCGCCGACGATATCGACCGGCAGCCGGTCGGCACAATCCGCCAGCACGTCGCGCAGGCGGCGGCGCGCAGGGGCCTCGTCATCGACGATGAGGACGCGCAGGGGCGGGTTGGGTGCGTTCACGGGTGTAGGGAATCACGATGTGCACCTGATAAACGGCACCCAGCGGTTCCAACTTGAGCTGGGCATCGAGGTCGAAATGCAGCAACAGGCGTTCGCGGATGTTCGCCAGCGCGATGCGGTTGCCCTTGTGGTGGCCGGCATCGGTGGCGATCGGATTGCGCACGACGATGTGGACCTTGTCTGCGCTACGGTAAACATTGAGGCTGATTTCGCCGCCGTCCGGTAGCGGCTCGATACCGTGGTAGACCGCGTTTTCCACCAGCGGCTGGATCACCAGCGGTGGAATCAGCGCGTCGGCCGGCATTTTATTGATATGCCAGGCTACCTGCAGGCGGTCGCCCAGGCGCAGCTGCTCGAGTTCCAGATAGGCGCGGGTCAGCGCAACTTCGTCTTCCAGCGGCGCCAGCTGGCTGGCATTGCCCATCAGCGCGCGGAACAGGTCGGCCATGTTTTCCAGCGCATGCTCGGCGCGGCGCGGGTCGCTGCGCACCAGCGACAACACGGCGTTCAGGCTGTTGAACAGGAAATGGGGCCGGATGCGTGCCTGCAAGGCCTGCAGGCGCGCCTCGGTGATGGCAGGCGAGAGCGCGCGGGCGCGCAGGTTGAAATAGGCCAGCAGGCCTGCGCCGAGCAACAGAGAAAATAGCGCCACGCCGATGGATGGATAAGTCTCCCCGCCAGCAAGCACCGGACTCAACCACAGCGTGACCAGCATCGGCACTGCGACGCCCAGTGTCAGCGTAAATGCCACCCCCAACCGGTAAGGTTGGCTGCGCAGCCAGCGTCCCGCCGCGCACAGTGCCAGCAGGGTCAACAACAAGGCCGGTTGCGCAAGCGCCGACAGTCCGATGAATTCGGCCCAGAACGCCGGGGCGTCCGGCGCGCGCGCCACCACACCGGCAACCAGCGCCGCCTCCACCGTCAGCGCAATGCGCAGGGTCACCCCCAGGCGACAGAAGTTCGGCAATTCGACCTGCCGGTTGTTATGATTCTTTCTTTTCATTCCCCGTTTTGTCCCATGAGCACGTCATCGACACCGCCGGACGGCGCGCCCGCCGCCTGGTCCGGCCGTTTTTCCGAGCCGGTTTCCGAAATCGTCAAACGCTATACCGCGTCGATCCCCTTCGATTATCGGCTGGCCGAGTTCGACATTCAGGGTTCGCTGGCGCACGCCGCCATGTTGCACCACGTTGGCGTCCTGTCCAAGGACGACCTCGACGCGATCCGGGGCGGCATGGCCGACCTGCTGACCGAGATTCGAGCCGGCCAGTTCACCTGGTCGCTGGACAAGGAAGACGTCCACCTCAATATCGAGGCCGCGCTCACCGCCAAGATCGGCGACGCCGGCAAGCGCCTGCACACCGGCCGCAGCCGCAACGATCAGGTGGCGACCGACATCCGCCTCTACCTGCGCGACGCGATCGACCGCATCCTGGCCGGACTGAAGGCCTGCCAGACCTCGCTGGTCGACCTCGCCGAGCAGCACGCCGACACCGTGATGCCGGGTTTCACCCACCTGCAGGTGGCGCAACCGGTCACCTTCGGCCACCACCTCTTGGCCTACTTCGAAATGCTGGCGCGCGACGCCGAGCGCATGGCCGACTGCCGCCACCGCGTCAATCGCTTGCCGCTGGGCGCCGCCGCGCTGGCCGGCACCAGCTACCCGATCGACCGCCAGTTCGTCGCCGACCAACTCGGCTTCGAGGCGGTGTGCGAGAACTCGCTCGACGCCGTGTCCGACCGCGACTTCGCCATCGAATTTACCGCCGCTGCGGCGCTGGTGATGACGCACCTGTCGCGGCTGTCGGAGGAACTGATCCTGTGGATGAGCCCGCGCTTCGGCTTCATCGACCTGGCCGACCGCTTCTGCACCGGCTCATCCATCATGCCGCAGAAGAAGAATCCTGACGTGCCCGAACTGGTGCGCGGCAAGACCGGACGCGTCAACGGCCATCTGGTCGCCCTGTTGACGCTGATGAAGGGCCAGCCGCTGGCGTACAACAAGGACAACCAGGAAGACAAGGAACCCCTGTTCGACACCGTCGACACACTGACCGACACGCTAGCGATCTATGCCGACATGCTCACCGGCGTGACGGTGAAACCGGAGGCGATGCGCGCAGCTGTGATGCAGGGTTTCGCCACCGCCACCGATCTGGCCGACTATCTGGTGAAAAAGGGTGTGCCGTTCCGCGATGCGCACGAGGTCGTTGCACGCGCGGTGCGGGCGGCGGAAGCCGCCGGACGCGATCTGGCCGATTTGCCGCTCGCCGAACTGCAGGCTTTCAGCCTGATGATCATGGACGACGTCTACGCCGTGCTGACGCTGGAAGGCTCGCTCGCCGCCCGCGATCATCTGGGCGGCACCGCGCCGGCGCAGGTGCGCGCGGCGATCGCGCGTGCGCGCAAGCGGCTTTAAGCCGTCTCCAGCGCCACCGGCGGCGCGTGTTCGCGGCAGATCCGCCGCACCTCGGGGCTGCTGAGCTTTTCCTGCATCAGCCCGCAGAAATAGCTGCGCGGCCCCAGCCGCTGGTTGTGGCGGCAGGTGGCGCACACGCCGAAGCTGCGTTTCCCGCTTTGCGCCTGGACCTGCGCCAGAACCTGCCGCAGCACCACCATCGCCGACGTCACCCGCGCCGGGCTCGCCGTCTGCACGATGTCACGCCAGGCGCCGCCGGCGCTCAGGGTTTTCAGCAAGTTGGTCCCGCCTTCGGTCAGGATCAGCCGTACCACCCGGCCGTCGCGCGGGTCGGCATAGCGCGAGATCAGGCGCCGGCGCGCCAGCACCAGCACCGTCTGCGACACCGTGCCCTTGGTCAAGCCGAGGTATTCGGTGAGCGCCTGGGGGGTGTTGCTGAAGCGGTTGGCCTGGTTCAGGTAGAACAGCACCTGCAGGTGCACCGGCTGCAGCCCCTGCGCCGCACCCGCCTGCCGCAAGTCGGCCCGGGTCAGCAGCGACAGCCGCTCGACCAGGTCGAACAGGGTGAGCGCCTGGCTTTTCAAATGCGTCTAGAAGCGGACCATGACGCCGCCTTGCGCGGCGATCAGCGCGGCCAGCTTGTCGTAGAGCGGCTCGCCGCTCTTGGTGTCGAACCAGCCGGCATCCTGCGGTTTGAAATGAAAGCCGCCCGAGCGTGCGGCCACCCAGATTTCACGCGCGACGCCGTGGCGGTTGATGATGATCTTGCTGCCATCGTCGAACTCGACTTCGATGATGCCGTCGGCCGGCGTCTCGAAATCCAGGTCAGCGTCTTCCAGTACCTGTTCGATACGGGCCAGGGTTGCACCGGCAGCCTTCGTGAAGTCGGCCTCGTTTGATTCGCTTTGCATCATGATGTCCCGTGCTAACATTTCGCGCATGAAACTGCGCACCATATATATAGTATCCCTGCTGCTGTGCGGGCTCGGTCTGACGGCCTGCGGCTCCAAGGGTGACCTGTATCTTCCCGAAAATCCTTCCGCACCGCAACGGACTCCCAATTGAACACTATGCACCGCATCGACGGCCGCCTCCATCTTGAGGACGTGGCACTGGACACGCTTGCCGAACGTTTCGGCACGCCCCTTTATGTCTATTCCCGACGGGCGCTCGAAGAAGCGTACCAGGCCTACACCCAGGCATTCGCCAATACGCCTCACCTGATCTGCTATGCGGTCAAGGCCAATTCCAGCCTGGCCATCCTCAACCTGTTCGCCCGACTCGGCGCCGGATTCGACATCGTCTCTGGCGGGGAACTGGCTCGCGTACTGGCTGCCGGCGGCGACCCGGGCAAGGTCGTATTCTCCGGTGTCGGCAAGACCGCCGACGAGATGCGTGCCGCCCTCAGCGTCGGCATCCTCTGTTTCAATGTCGAATCGGTCAGCGAACTGCACCGGCTCGATCGCGTGGCAGGCACACTGGGCAAAGTTGCGCCGGTCTCGTTCCGCGTCAACCCGGACGTCGACCCCAAGACGCATCCCTATATCTCTACCGGCCTCAAGGAAAACAAATTCGGCGTACCGATTGCCGACGCACCCGCGCTGTATAGGCTCGCCGCCAGTCTGCCAAACCTGAGAATCACGGGCATCGACTGCCACATCGGTTCGCAACTGACCGACTTGTCGCCCCTGGCCGATGCCGCCGGGCGTGTACTGACGCTGGTCGACGCGCTGGCAGACGAAGGCATTGTCTTGCACCACATCGACCTCGGCGGCGGCGTCGGCATCCGTTACCGCGACGAAACGCCGCCCGACCTCGCCGCCTACGGCCGCGAGCTGGCTGGGCGCTTTGCCGGACGCCGCGAAAAACTGCTGCTGGAGCCGGGACGTTCACTGGTCGGCAACGCGGGCCTGCTGCTCACTCGCGTCGAGTATCTGAAGCCTGGCGAAGACCGGAATTTCGCCATTGTCGATGCCGCAATGAACGACCTGATGCGGCCAGCACTCTACGAGGCGTATCACGACATCGTCGCCGTCGACCAGCGGACAACGCCAACCCGGCGCTACGACATCGTCGGCCCGATCTGCGAAACTGGCGATTTCCTTGGCTTTGCGCGCGATCTGGCGATCGAGGAAGGCGATCTGCTGGCCCTGCTTTCGGCGGGCGCCTATGGCATGAGCATGGCATCGAACTACAATTCTCGCCCGCGTGCCGCAGAAGTGCTGATCGACAAGAATGAAATCCACCTCATCCGGGAACGCGAGACGCAAGACAGCATGATTGCTGGAGAACGGCTTGTAGCCTGACTTTCATAGAAGACCACCAAACCGGGGATTTTCTGAAAATTGGTATCGGTTCGATACATTTTGCTTGACCGCGACATTTTTTCTCGAATTATTCTTGCCATCCCTTGACTATTCATTGAACCCAGGAGAAAAGTAACTAGAATGAGGCTCACCAAGCGGAGCCTCGGTATCGCCCGTGTTTAGCGGGTTTCGGGCAAGTCAGTCGCCTGTCGGTACCACGCTTTGGAAGTGCAAATTCTGACTGCACGTGGCATCAAGCTGTAGTGATAAGTGAATGTGTTCAACTTCTAAGGAGTGTTAAATGGCAACAGCAAAGAAACCCGCCGCCAAAAAACCGGCAGCCAAGCCCGTAGCCAAGAAAGCCGCCGCCAAGCCGGCAGCCAAAAAGGCAGCACCGGCTAAAAAAGTCGCCGCCA
>NZ_KB891331.1 GCF_000373385.1 Thiobacillus thioparus DSM 505
GCCAAAAAGGCAGCACCGGCTAAAAAAGTCGCCGCCAAAAAACCGGCAGCCAAGCCCGTAGCCAAGAAAGCCGCCGCCAAGCCGGCAGCCAAAAAATCTGCTGCCAAACCGGCAGCCAAAAAAGCGGCACCGGCCAAGAAGCCTGTAGCGAAGAAAGCGGCACCTGCCGCCAAACCCGCGCCGGCTCCTGCGCCTGCCCCCGCACCGGCGGTACCGGTCATCAAGCCTTTCGGGCTCTAACAGGTCGGGCACTGCCCAATCTGAAACGGGGGCGTGTCCCCCGTTTTTTTATTTGAATGCCGCGCGAGTCCGCCCTTGGTTCATGTACGGCCCCTGCCGGCGACTTCTCGCGTCAGGCCTCGTGTCTCATCTAGCCAATACCAGCCGGTTCCGCACTGCATGCAGCGCATTCTGGCCCCATGGCAAGCGCATGGCCAGCAACAGGATCAGCGCCGTACCGAATATCAGGGGTTGCGTCAGGTCTTTCTTCACCAGCCACAGGTAGTGGATCACTCCCAGCGAAGCGATCAGATAGACCAGGCGGTGCAACTGCTGCCAGCGGCGGCCCAGACGACGCATCATGGCGTGGGTCGAGGTGGCGGCGAGCGGGATGAGCAGCGCGCAGGCGGCAAAGCCGACCGTAATGAAGGGGCGTTTGACGATATCCTTTGCGATACCCGCCAGATCGAAGAACTGATCCAGCCATAGATAAGTCATGAAATGCAGCATGGCATAAAAAAAGGCGAACAAGCCCAGCATGCGACGATAGCGGATGAGGTCGGCCCGTCCGGTCAGCCGCCGCAAAGGGGTGACAGACAGCGTCGCCAGCAGCCCGACCAGCGTCCAGGTACCGGTTGAATGAGTGATGAACTCGATCGGATTCGCCCCCAGTTCGTCAGTGAAACCGAGCACGAACAACCGCGCCAGAGGCAGCAGGCAGACGGCAAACAGCCAAAACTTCGGATTGCGCAGGATCGCGCCCATCAGAATAACCTCTGCAGATCCATGCCGCGATACAGTTGCGCAACCTGGGCACCGTAGCCATTGAACATCAGCGTGTCGCGTTTCAGGAATTCGCCGATACGGCGCTCCTTTGCCTGGCTCCAGCGGGGATGGTCGACCTGCGGATTCACATTGGAATAAAAGCCATACTCCTGCGGCGCCGCGCGCATCCATGCCGTCAGCGGCTGTTTCTCGACGAAACGGATCCTGACGATGGACTTGGCGCTCTTGAACCCGTACTTCCACGGCACCACCAGCCGGATCGGCGCACCATTCTGATTGGGCAGCACTTCGCCATAGAGCCCGACAGCCAGTATCGCCAGCGGGTGCATCGCCTCATCCAGCCGCAAGCCTTCGACATACGGCCAGTCCAGCACACCCGAACGCTGCCCCGGCATCTGCCTGGGGTCGTTCAGGCTGACGAATTCGACGTATTTTGCCTTGCCGGTCGGCGCAGCACGGCGAATGAGCTCGCTCAAGGGAAACCCCACCCATGGGATCACCATCGACCACCCCTCCACACAACGCATCCGGTAGATGCGCTCCTCCAATGGCGCCAGTTTCAACAGCGAATCGATGTCGTAAACGCCCGGTTTGCCCACCTCGCCCTCGACCGTCACCGTCCACGGACGCGTTATCAGGCTGCCGGCATTGTCGGCCGGGTCGCTCTTGCCGGTGCCGAATTCATAGAAGTTGTTGTAGGTCGTGACCGCCTTGTAAGGGGTTTTCTCGTCGCCCAGCGTGTAGGCGCTGCTCCGCACACCCGCCAGTCTGGTGCCGGCCTGTACATCGGGGGCGACTCCCAGGGTGGCACTCGCTGCCAACACACCCATGCCCAGCATGAAGCGGCGGCGTTCCCGGTATATTTCGGGCGGCGTGATTTCGGACGGAAGAATATCGCAGGATGGGCGCAGGGGCATGACGGGGTCCTATCAATATAAAAGGGAGCTACTCTGACAGTCGGAACAGGCCGGGCATCCTTACAGTCCATTGCACGGTTGACTCCGTCATGCCGCGTTTGTTTCGCATGGCCCACCCATTCCCGAAAGCCACTGCTCCCTTCCTCCAAGGCACGCCTGGAATGACGAATCGCGTACCGCGCTGACGAAGCTTCGTCAGCGCGGTACCGCCCAGGCTTCATCAAGCCGTCAAACCCCCTTGGTTTAATGCGGTTTCCAGCGCCATCAGACAACACGGGAGATTGGCATGAACCCTGCTGAAGTCCTTGTACAGGAAAGACAGGAGAGATAGAAATGATTGAACTGGAACCCGGCAACGCGCTGGACATCGCCTTGAAGGAAGATGCGCATGGCCGTGACCGTGTCGTCGTGACCCTGGAGGCGCACGGGTGCGAACTCAACCTCACCCCGCATCAAGCCCGGGTGCTGGCCACCGAACTGATCATGGCAGTGAACCGCGCGGAAGTGCGCGGCAATCTGAAGCATAGCCAGAACATGGTGCGGAGCTCGCAGCCCGCCGAGCATAAGCGCAGCCTGTTCAACCAGGCTTTTGCCAAATAGATTCAGGCCAGTCGGCTTCGACTGGACCGGGGCAGAGGGTTGATCAGCCCACCGCCCGATAAGCCGCCTCCGCATTGTCGGAGGTCCACCATCCGTGATAGGGTGGCACTAGGCGCGAAGGTTCGTCCTCGCGCCTTTTTATTTCCAGACCCCTGTCGGGTGTCTTCAATTACAACATTGCGGGAATCAGCATGGCCGTCATCGAACTCACCCAGGACAACTTCGAATCCACCATCAACGGCAATGACGTCGTCGTCGTCGACTTCTGGGCCCCCTGGTGCGGCCCCTGCCGTGGATTTGCCCCGATTTTCGAAGCCGCGTCCGACAAGCACGCCAATATCGTGTTCGCCAAGGTCAATACCGAGGTCGAGCAAGAGCTGGCCGGCTACTTCCAGATCCGCTCCATCCCCACGCTGATGGTGTTTCGCGAGCAGGTCATTCTCTATTCCGAAGCCGGCTCACTGCCCGCCAACGCGCTGGACTCGCTGATCGAACAAGTAATGGGACTGGATATGGCGCAGGTTCACAAGGACATCGCCGAGCAACAAGCACAGAACCAGAGTCAGGCCTGATTCAAAAGCAACTGCCGCAGCAGCGGCAGCGTGATCGGGCGACGCGCCTCAAGGCTGAACCGGTCGAGCGCCTCCAGCATCCGCAGCAGACTCTGCATATCCCGAGCGGTGTGATTCAACAGATAGTCGGCCACTTGGGGTTCGAGCCGAAACCCCAAGGTTTCGGCATGCTGGCTCAAGGCGGCGCGTTTTTCGGCATCGTCCAGGCCATGCAACTGGAATACCAGGCCCCAACCCAGACGAGTCTGTAGTTCCGGCATCACCGGCAGTTCGGCCGGCGCCACATTTCCCGCCGCCAGCCACAGACCGCCCGCTTCACGAACGCGGTTGAACGCGGCGAATCCGGCATGCTGCTGCGCATCGTTCCAGCCCTCCACCTGATCCGCGATCACGGCCTGCGCAGCCTGCTGCCCGCTGAACTCCACCGTCATCCCGTGTGCCCGGCAGGCATGCGCCCAGGCTGCCAGCAGATAGCTCTTGCCGCTGCCTGGCGCGCCCCATATATAGACCATGCGTTCGGCCGCAGTCCCCTCCAGCATGATCTGCAATTGCGCCATCAGCTCGACGTTGCGCCCCACCACGAAACGGGCGAGTTCGGGTTGGGCGGGCGGCCGGATATCCAGGAGCAGTTGCTGCATGGGACGCAAGGATAAGGCATAAGCCCCGGCCTGCTCCAGAAAAACCCGGAGGCTGCCATGTGAAAACGCCGCGCGCGCGCGGCTATACTTGACGCTTCCACTCCTGATGTCCGAGTCGCCCCGATGAGTTCCGTTTTCCCTGTCCCGGTCAAACCCGTGATCCAGCCCCCGCCCATGGTGGAAGAAATCCTTGGCACCGAGGAACGCGACACGCTTAAATCCCGCATCAAGACGCTGATGAAGCAGCAGGATGCGGTGCTGGTCGCACACTACTACACCTCGGCCGACCTGCAGGATCTGGCCGAGGAAACCGGGGGCTGCGTGTCCGACTCGCTGGAAATGGCGCGCTTCGGCCACGCCCATCCGGCAAAAACGCTGATCGTCGCCGGGGTCAAGTTCATGGGCGAAACCGCCAAGATCCTCAACCCGGAAAAGCGCGTCATCATGCCTGACCTGGGGGCCGACTGTTCGCTCGACCTCGCCTGCCCGGCAGACGAATTCGCCGCTTTTTGCGACGCCCATCCCGACCGGATATCGGTCGTCTACGCTAACACCAGCGCAGCCGTGAAAGCGCGCGCCGACTGGGTCGTCACGTCCGGCATCGCTGCCAAGATCGTCAAATACCTGCATCAGCAGGGCCACAAGCTGTTGTGGGCGCCGGACCGCCACCTGGGCGACTACGTGCGGCGTATCAGCGGCGCCGACATGCTGCTGTGGCAGGGCTCGTGCGTCGTGCACGAGGCGTTCAAGGCCGAAGCGTTGAAGCAGTTGCGGGCGGCGCACCCCGACGCCGCGGTGCTGGTGCACCCCGAGTCGCCCGAATCCGTGATTGCGCTGGCCGACGTGGTCGGTTCGACCACCCAGCTGATCGAGGCGGTGCGCACCCTGCCCAACCCGGAATTCATCGTCGCCACCGACAACGGCATCTTCCACAAGATGCACGCCGCCGCCCCGGGCAAGGTCCTCCTGGAAGCGCCGACCGCCGGGGAAGGCGCGACCTGCACCTCGTGTGCGCACTGCCCCTGGATGGCGATGAACGGCCTGCGGAAACTCGCCGACGTCCTGGAAACAGGCGGCAACGAAATCCATATCGAGGAATCCATCCGCGCCCGCGCCCGGCAGTCGATCCAGAAAATGCTGGATTTTGCCGCGGCCGAAAAGGCCGGAACCATCCAGTTGGGCGACTGAGGCGCCCTCATGGCTGGAACCAGTCTGCTTGCCCTCATCGACGACATCGCCACGCTACTTGACGATGTGGCGCTGCTGACCAAGGTCGCCGCCAAGAAAACCACCGGCGTGCTCGGCGACGACTTGGCACTGAATGCGGAGCAGGTATCCGGGGTACGCGCCGAACGCGAGCTTCCGGTCGTGTGGGCAGTATTCAGGGGTTCGCTCAGAAACAAGCTCATCCTGGTGCCGGCAGCGCTCGCCATCAGCGCCCTGGCGCCGTGGGCCATCACCCCGCTCCTGATGCTGGGCGGGGCCTTTCTATGCTACGAAGGCTTCGAGAAGCTGGCGCACAAATTCCTGCACAGCCGCGGCGAGGACGACACGCACAAAACCGAACTCGCACAGGCGCTGGCCAATCCGGCCGTCGACCTGGCCGAGTTCGAGCGCGACAAGATCAAAGGTGCCATACGGACCGATTTCATCCTGTCTGCCGAAATCATCGTCATCACTCTGGGCACCGTGGCCGCCGCGTCGTTCGGCACCCAGGTTGCCGTGCTTGCCGGCATCGCCATCCTGATGACCATCGGGGTATACGGGTTGGTGGCCGGCATCGTCAAGCTCGACGATGCCGGGCTCTACCTCAGCCGACGAAGCGGCAATGGCCTCGCCGGCATGCAGCGCAGCATCGGACGCGGCATTCTGCGCGTCGCACCCTATCTGATGAAAAGTCTTTCCGTGCTCGGTACGGCGGCGATGTTCCTCGTCGGCGGCGGCATCCTGATCCACGGCCTGCCAGGCACGCACGGCCTCATGCCCGCCGTCGCCCAGGCTGCGCACGCCGTACCGGCCTTCGGAAGCGGATTGGCTGCAATTACACCGCTGCTGGTCAATGCGCTGGCCGGTATCGTGGCCGGAGGGATGGTCCTGAGTGGCTTGACGGTTGCCCGGCGCCTGTTCCGGTAACCCGCCCTGCCTATTGATAGGGCTGGATCAGCTTGCGCACCGGATCGTAAGCCTGGTCGTCGACGACAGCGAAGCCATCGTAGACACTGTCGAATGCTTCCAGCGTGGCGCTCCCATCGGGAGAGGTCTTTTTAAGTGCCAACAAGGCATCTCGCAGCTTGTTGCGCACGGCCACAGGCATGCCCGGGTGTACGGCAAAAATATAGGACGGCAGGGGAGGTGTCCTGCCGATCACGACGATGCCCTTGTTCTTGAAATCGTCGGCGACGGAGTCTTTCAGGATGCCGCCGTCAAAATCCCCGGCCAGTACGGCCTTGGCGATATTGTCGTAATGCCTGAGATAGGCGAAGTGCGAGAAGTCCGTCAGTTTCACACCCATCGACTCGACTGACGCCCTTTGCAACAAGGCCTTCTCATCGCCAAAGGCAAAGCGCTTGCCCTTGAGTTCGGCTGGAACGTGGAGGCCTGACCCGGCTTTCACTCCGATGACCAGGGAAAAATACGGGCGCCCCTGGTTGGTGGGCGTAACCAGCGGGACCACTCCGTATTTCTTGCGCGCCTCGATGTAGGCTACCGGCGTGAGATAGGCGATCTGCGTCTGACCCGTGCCCAGGTCTTCCACGGCAGATCCCAGGTTGGGCGATGGCCGGAAGCGGATATTGAGATCGGTGCTTAGTGCTAGATAGTTTGTCAGCGCGCTCATGCGCTTGATCATCTCGACCGGAATGTCCATGGCCACCGAGCCCATGGTTACCTGGCCGCCCGGCGTATGCTGTTTCGGCGCAGCCCAGGCAAAGGGAAGCATCGCACCTATCAGAAGCGTGACCAGTACGGCCTGCGCAGCGACCTGTTTTGGTTTCATGCTGATTCTTTTCCGTGTAAAGGTGGTGCGTCGGCATCGCGATACACGCTGTAGCAGTCCCGTCCGCTGTGCTTCGCCTGGTAAAGGGCCTTGTCGGCCGCATAGTAGAGGGCTTGCGGCGTTTTCATGGAATCGTCGCATTGGGCAATCCCGACGCTCAGGCTGATGCTCAGCCGCTTGTCTTCGTAGTGAAAGCAGTGCGCACGGACACCTGCCAGCAGAATCTCGACGAACATTCCAGCCTGCTCCGCGTTGGTGTGATACAAAACGATGCCGAACTCGTCTCCTCCGAGGCGCGCGGGCAGATCGGACTTACGGACGTGCAAACGCATGAGGGTGCCGATTTCGCGGAGGACCTCATCTCCGGCGCCGTGGCCATGGCTGTCGTTGATCAGCTTGAAATGATCGATGTCGAACAACACCAGGGCGATGTCTTCCGCATAACGTTCGGATTGATGGAACATCCGCGACAGGGTTTCATCGAACTTGCGGCGATTCGGCAATTCGGTCAGCCAGTCGGTCGTGGCCATGGCGCTGAGCAAGTCGAGCGCATGCTCGAGCTCGCGGGTGCGCCCGCCCAACTGGATGTTCTTGTCCCGCAGCTCCTGGTTCGCAAAATCGATCTTGCTTTGCAACTTGTCGTGGTAACTGGCAAGGGACGTGTTCAAAGTATTGAACACCAACACCAGCCGGCCGATCTCGTCGCCGCTTTTGACCTCCAAGTAACGGGCGACGTACGAATCGCCTTTTTCCGTCGCCTCTTCCATGGCCGTCGTCAGCTTGCGGATCGGAGAAACAATGCCGCGTGCGGTAAACAAATAAACGATCAGCCCGAGTATCGCGCCAAAAACGGCTTGTTCGACAAACACACGCCAATAGAGCGCAGCCAGCGCTCGTTCCAGTGCATCGGTCGAAATATTGACAGTCACGGCGCCAATGGTCTGGCCGTTGAATACGACAGGGGCTTCGAAACGCTGGTGGGTCCGAGCATCGTCTACCTCGGACTGGGCCATGATGCGCCCATCCCGGTTGCGGATGATGACGCGGATCACATTGTCTTGCCGGGCAACGTTGGCGGCGAGCATTTCCAGATTGCCATAATCGTACCCGGCTATCAGGGAGGCGGCCCCGGAGGCGGTGGCATTGGCGACGCTTTGACCCGCCTTGCCGATCAGTTCGCTGAGCGAAGTGCGTTCGCTCTGGACGCGAATCACGCCGATGACGGCCGACGTGACCAGTACGCCAACCATGACATAGCCCATGAGCTTGATGCCCAAACCAAACTGCAAGTCAATCTCCTCTATGAGGCCAGGCGACCGAATCTTTTTTCCTTATTCGGTAATCGGCTTGCCCAACGAAAGATGAAGTCCCCGATGTAGGTAAGGATGACGCGGCCCGCCCGCCCCCGGTCTGCCCGAACCCATCCATATCCCGTAAAATACCGGCTTTGAAGCAGATCGATTCGGCTCCGCCCCGGCGATGCCCGAGTCCAATCCAGCATGACCGCACGCCTGCGCGAAATCCCCTACAACTACACCTCGTTTTCAGACCGCGAAATCGTCATCCGCCTGCTCGGCACCGAAGCATGGGGCGTACTCAACACGCTGCGTGGCGAACGCAAGACAGGGCGTTCGGCCCGCATGTTGTTCGAGGTGCTGGGCGATATCTGGGTGGTTCGGCGCAATCCCTATCTGGAAGACGACCTGCTCGACAACCCCAAGCGGCGGCAGATGCTGATCGACGCATTGCGCCATCGCCTGCACGAAATCGAAGTGCGGCGTCAGGGCAACGAGCTGGTGGGACAACTGCTGGCGGCGGCGGAGCGCGCGGTGCGCGAATTCGAGGCCTGGTTCGCCGACACGGCCAGTCTGCGCGCGCGTATCCAGCGCCGTCTGGCCGGCGTGACCCGGCGCGACAACATCGCGTTCGATGGCCTGGCACGCGTCTCGCATGTCACCGACGCGACCGACTGGCGCGTGGAATACCCTTTCGTAGTGTTGACGCCGGACACCGAAGCCGAGATGGCCGGCCTCGTGGCCGGGCTGATCGAGCTGGGCTTGACCATCATTCCGCGCGGCGGCGGCACCGGCTACACCGGCGGCGCGGTGCCGCTCACCGAACACGCCGCGGTCGTCAATACCGAAAAGCTCGAAACGATGAGCGTGGTGGAACTGCAGCATCTGCCCAGCTGCGAATTCGAAGTGCCCACCATTCATTGCGGCGCCGGCGTCGTGACCAAGCGGGTGATGGAAGCGGCCGACGCCGCCGGCCTGGTGTTCGCGGTCGACCCCACGTCGGCCGATGCCTCGACCATTGGCGGCAACGTGTCGATGAACGCGGGTGGCAAGAAGGCCGTGCTGTGGGGGACCGCGCTGGACAATCTGGTGTCGTGGAAGATGGTCACGCCCGACGCAAGCTGGATCGAGGTGAGCCGGCTTAACCACAACCTCGGCAAGATCCACGACGCGCCCTCGGCAACCTTCGAGATCCGCCATTTCGCCGCCGATGGCAAGACGCCGAAAGGCTCACCGGAGATCCTCACCATCCCCGGCAGCCGCTTCCGCAAGACCGGGCTGGGCAAGGACGTCACCGACAAATTCCTCGCCGGCCTGCCCGGCATCCAGAAGGAAGGCTGCGACGGCCTCATCACCTCGGCACGCTTCATCCTGCACCGGCTGCCCGCGCACACCCGCACCGTGTGCCTGGAGTTCTTCGGCACGGCACGCGACGCCACCCCGGCAATCGTCGAAATCAAGGATTACTGCGATGGCCATCCGGATATCCTGCTTGCCGGGCTGGAACACCTCGACGCGCGCTACGTGAAAGCGGTCGGCTACGCGACCAAGGCGCCTCGCGCCACGCGGCCTAACATGGTGCTGCTGATCGACGTGGTGTCGGACAACGAAGTCGCGGTCGGCGAAGCCGCCTCGAAAATCGTCCAGCTCGCCAATGCGCGCGGCGGCGAAGGCTTCATCGCGGTGTCCGCGGAAACACGCAAGAAATTCTGGCTCGACCGCGCCCGCACCGCAGCCATCGCGGCGCATACCAACGCATTCAAGATCAACGAGGACGTGGTGATCCCGCTCCCCCGTCTGGGCGACTACACCGACGGCATCGAACACATCAACATTGAGCTGTCGATCGCCAACAAACTGAAGCTGCTCGACGCCTTGTCCGAGTTCTTCGCGGCGCCACTGCCACTGCTGGAGGACGACGATACCGTCGCCGATCCGGTGCAGGTGGAAGAAAAACAGGTCCAGGCACGCAATCTCATCGCTGCCGTGCATGCCCGCTGGGCAGGCTATCTGGCCGATCTCGATGCGCCGCACGAGAGCGGCACCGTGTTCACCGCCCTGCGCGACAAGCATATTCGCGTGTCATGGAAGCGCGAGGTGAAGCGCGAACTGCATCAGCTCTTCATCGGCCGCGAATACACCAAGGTGCTCGAATCCTGCGACCGCATCCACAAGGCAGTATTGAAAAGCCGCGTGTTCGTGGCATTGCACATGCACGCCGGCGACGGCAACGTGCACACCAACATCCCGGTCAACTCCGACGATTACGCCATGCTGCAGGCGGCCAACGCCGCAGTGGCACGCATCATGGCGCTGGCGACCGATCTCGGCGGGGTGATTTCCGGCGAACACGGTATCGGGTTGACCAAGCTGGAGTTTCTCGACGCTGCGACCATCGCGACCTTTGCCGAATACAAGAAGAAAGTCGATCCCGAGCACCATTTCAATAAAGGCAAGCTGCTGCCCGGCGCAGATCTGCGCAATGCCTACACGCCTTCATTCAGCCTGCTGGAAGCCGAATCGATCATTCTCGAAGCCTCCGAGACCGGAGCCATCGCCGACTCGATCAAGGATTGCCTGCGCTGCGGCAAGTGCAAGCCCGTGTGCAACACCCATATCCCGCGCGCCAATCTTCTGTACAGCCCGCGCAACAAGATCCTCGCCACCTCGTTGCTGATCGAGGCCTTCCTGTACGAGGAACAGACCCGGCGCGGCGTATCCCTGAAGCACTTCGACGAATTTGGCGACGTCGCCGACCACTGCACCATCTGCCACAAGTGCAAGAATCCCTGTCCGGTCGACATCGACTTCGGTGACGTATCGATCGCCATGCGCAACATGCTGCGCAAGCAGGGCAAGAAGAAATTCAATCCCGGCACCTGGGCGTCGATGGCCTTCCTCAACGCGACGGATCCCGCCACCATCAAGGCGCTGAGAAAGCCGCTGATCGAATGGGGCTACGCCAGCCAGCGCCTGGGCAACCAGCTGTTCAAGCGCATGGGCCTGATCCAGGCGCAGACCCAACATCCGCCCGCCACGCTGGGCCGGCCGAAGCTCGTCGCGCAGGTGATCCATCTGGTCAACAAGCCGATGCCGGGCGGGCTGCCGAAGAAGACTTCGCGCGCGCTGCTGGGCCTGGAAGACCCGTCCATCGTCCCCATCCTGCGCAATCCGGCCAAGCTGTCCGACGATTCCGACGCAGTCTTCTATTTTCCCGGCTGCGGTTCGGAACGCCTGTTCTCGCAGGTGGGGCTCGCTACCCAGGCCATGTTGTTCGAGCTCGGCGCCCAGACCGTGCTGCCGCCCGGCTACCTGTGCTGCGGCTATCCGCAGACCGCGGGCGGCCAGGCCGACAAGGGCGAAGCGATCACCGCGGCCAACCGCGTGCTGTTCCACCGCGTCGCCAACACGCTCAATTACCTCGACATCAAGACCGTGCTCGTGTCGTGCGGCACCTGCATGGACCAGCTCCTGAAATACGAATTCGAGAAGATCTTCCCCGGCTGCCGGCTGCTCGACATCCACGAATACCTGATGGAAAAAGGCGTCAAGCTCGACAACGTAAGCGGCGAGAAATACCTCTTCCACGACCCCTGCCACACGCCGATGAAAACCCACGCGCCGATGAAAGTCGCCAACGCGCTATTGGGCGGCGGCGTGCACCTGTCCGATCGCTGCTGCGGCGAATCCGGCACGCTCGCCGTCAGCCGGCCGGACATCTCCACCCAGATCCGCTTCCGCAAGGAAGAGGAAATCCGCGCCGGGGTCGCCGCACTGGCCACCGGCAACCAGCCGGTCAAGCTCCTGACCAGCTGCCCGTCGTGCCTACAAGGACTGGCACGCTACAGCGACGACACGAATACCGAGCCGGATTACATCGTGATCGAACTGGCGAAAAAACTACTGGGCGAGAACTGGATGACGAACTACCTCACCCGCGTCGGGAATGGGGGGATCGAGCGCGTGCTGTTGTAAACCTCCAGTTCGACCGGAAAATCCGGGGCGCGATTGCCCCGGAAAACCCGCCATGCTATCGTCCGGCCTGCGGAGACCAGATATAACAAGCTGTTAAATCAAATACTTGGTCTTAGGGGAGAGGAAAATCATGCACGTCCGTCTGACGACGCTTGCTGCCACACTCATGGTCGGCGTCACACCTGCTTGGGCAACCGATTTGCCCACTTACGAAACCTATTCGGCCGCTGCGGATTTCGGCACGAATCTTGTCGGTAGCGATCCAACGTATACGCAGCTACTGGACACCACGACGACGCTAGGGGCAACTGCGCAAATTAATGGCTCGGGATATACGGCTTCGGCCAGCACGAACATGGGTAGCAACCACGCCTATGCGAGCGCCAGCACCATGCCCGCTAATGTGCTCAGCGCAGGGAGTTTCTCGGGCTGGTACGACCAGGTCACGATCACCGGCGGCAGCGGCACGGGCACTGCGAACTTCACGGTGCAATTGAGTGGTACGGTCGATGTCGGTGCAATGGCGGGCGGACTCAGCTACACGCTGGGAACCAGCAGCGTGCACCCAAGCCAGCTCACCAGTAGTCTTCAGTATTTCAGTATCAACCCATCGCCTTGGCCAATGGATGCGGTCAATCCGATTGCCACTTACTGGCTCGGCGTTTCGCCCTACAACGACACGTCGATTCTTTTCTCCAGCACGCCTTATCCCACTGATCCCGCGAGTGGAGGGATCCCCGCCCTCGGCCCGACTCTTGGAGGCGACGCGGGCATGGGATTCCCTACCCCAGACCTTGTTCTCACTCCCGGTTCGGGACAGAGCGTCAACATCACCCTACATGGCACGCTCAACTTCACCTACGGTGAAGCGTTCTACCTGATTGGCGGCCTGGGTGCATCAGTGATAGGCGATGGATTGCAGTCCTTTTGTTCCTTCCCTATTGGAGATACGTGCACACCGCCAGTCAAGGACGGCACTGGCGCCACCACCCTCGACTTCTCCAACAGCGCGAACCTCGTCAACATCGCGCTGCCCGAGGGCGCAACGGCCAGCTTTGCCTCCGGCAACGCCTACAACGTAACCACCGTGCCCGAGCCCGGCGCATGGTTCATGCTGCTGGCCGGGCTGGGGCTGGTGGGCTGGCGGGCATGCCACCGCTCCTGAGCGGCTACTTGCCAAGCCTGGTCCCGCCCCGCATCATGCGGGGCGTCTTGTTTCAAGGAAGCGCGCATGTCTGATTGTCCCTTATGCGATGCGCCGGGCGGGCGGGTGTTGTGGCAGGATGAGTTCTGCCGCGTGGTGCTGGCCGACGAACCGGATTATCCCGGTTTCCTGCGCGTGATCCTCAACCGCCACGTCCGCGAAATGACGGATCTGGTGCCGGAAGAACGCTCGCGTTTGATGATGTGGGTGTGCAAAACCGAACAGGTCGTCCGCGACGTGATGGGGCCCGACAAGATCAATCTCGCCTCGCTCGGCAACGTGGTGCCGCATCTGCACTGGCACGTAATTCCGCGCTTTGCGGGCGATCCACATTTCCCGAATCCGGTATGGGGGGAGAAGCTGCGGGAAACGTCTCACGTGGTACCCGCCGACCTGGATGCGCAGCTTGCCGCGGCGCTCAACTCACTGGTGTAGTCCCGCCTCAAAACCGCTGAAGCACCAGGAACCACGCTACCACCCGCGAGGGGCAGGCCGTGGTTCTAAAGGCGCTAAAGCGCCAAGAACCACGCTCAGCCGACGGCTTGCCCGCGTTCGGGAAACGGAATGACCGTGCCGCTTTTCTCTGCGCCGGGGAGTTGAAGACGCTGAGCAGGGAAAACGGCCGAGAAGGTGCTGCCCTTGCCGGGCACGGACTGGATCTCCAGGCGCGCACCGTGGCGGGTCAGCACATGCTTGACGATGGCAAGCCCCAGTCCGGTGCCGCCGGTTTCGCGCGAACGGCTGCGGTCCACCCGATAGAAACGTTCGGTCAGGCGGGGAATATGCTCGGCAGCGATGCCTTCGCCGGTATCGATGACTGAAAAAACACCCTCCCCGTTGCGCTCGCGCCAAGCCAGGGTGATTTCGCCGCCTTCCGGGGTGTAGCGCACGGCATTCGACACCAGGTTACCGAGCGCGCTGCGGATTTCCTGCAGGCTGCCTTTCAACCAGGCCTCGCTCTGGCACTGCAGACCGACCCGATGTCGCCCGCGGCTCAGCGATTCCGCCTCGGCCTTCAAGGCCTGCGCCAGTTCGGGTACGTTGACGGGTTCGTCCTTGAGCGTGTGATCGGCGCTTTCCAGCCGCGACAGGGTCAGTAGATCGTCAAGCAGATGCTGCATGCGGCGGGTATGGTCCAGCATCAAGTCAAAATAATGGCGGCTCTCGGCGGCAGGCAGATCGGGGGCATCGGCGAGGGTCTCGACAAAGCCGCCGACCACGGTCAAGGGCGTGCGCAGTTCATGCGAGACATTGGCGATGAAGTCGCGGCGCATCGCATCGACGCGTTCGAGGTCGGTGATGTCGCGGGCGACCATCAGCTTTTGCGACTCGCCGAACGGCACCAGTTGCAGGGACAGGGTGAGCTCGCGATTGACCGGCGATCTGCAGACCAGGCGCCGCGAATAATCGGCAGCGTCGAGAAAGTCCAGGAACTGCGCCTGCCGCAGCAGGTAGCGGATGAACTGGCCGCGGTCGCGCTCACAGTCCAGCCCCATGTAGGTACGGGAAGCGGGATTGCACCACTCGATCTGCTCGCTGCGGTTGAGGATGACCATGCCGTCGGGCACGGCCATCGCGGCGTGTTCGAACTGTTCGAGCGCGGTGGTGAGCTGGCCGCGGCTGGCTTTCTGACGTTTCTGGAGCTTTTGAAGGCGATAGAAAATGTCGCCCCAGGTGCCGGTGGCGTCGGGCGGCTCCACTTCGTCCGGATTTTCCAGCCAGCGCGCCAGGCGGAATTCCTGCCACAGGCGGCGCAACATCACGAAGGCCTGGACGCCGGCCAGGAATCCCAGCGCAGCCACCCATCCGGAACCGGCCCACAAGATCAGCGCCACCAGCAATACGCCGGCCAGCACACTGAGTGGACGCCACCAAAAACCCATGTTCGCCTGCTTGAAAACCGCGATGGGCGGATTATCCCACGTCGGCCGAAAAGCGGTAGCCCGAGCCGCGCACGGTCTGGATCAGTTCGGAATGACCGGACGGCTCCAGCGCCAGGCGCAGGCGGCGGATGTGGACGTCGACCGTACGTTCCTCCACGAACACGTCGTCCCCCCACACCTGGTCGAGCAACTGGGTACGCGAGTAGACACGCTCGGGGTGCGTCATGAAGAAGTGCAGCAGGCGGAATTCGGTCGGCCCCAGTTCCAGCGCCTGGCCCTTGCCCTGCACGCGGTGGCTGGTGGGATCGAGCTTCAGGCCGTTGATCTCCACCGGTTCGTCGGTCATCTGCGGCGCACGGCGGCGCAGCACGGCCTTGATGCGCGACACCAGTTCGCGCGGCGAGAACGGCTTGGTGATGTAATCGTCGGCGCCGGTATCCAGCCCCAGCACCTTGTCGCGCTCTTCTCCGCGCGCAGTCAGCATGATGATGGGAATCGGCTGGTAGCGTTCGTCGCTGCGCAGGCGCTTGCACAGGTCGATGCCCGACATGCCGGGCAGCATCCAGTCGAGCAGGATGACGTCGGGCAAGGTGTTCTTGAGGAATTTCAGGGCATGCTCGGCATCGCCGGCGGCGGTGACCTGATGGCCGGCCTGCGCCAGGTTGAACTTCAGCAGTTCCTGGATTCCAGGTTCGTCTTCGACCAGCAAAATATTGGCAGCCATGGGGTCTCCGGCCTTGTTTTGATGGTGGCCATACTATGACAGCAGTATGACTGATTTATGACACCGGGCGGGCCTGCCCGAATCCGCGCCAGCCTGTGCGCTGGTAGAATCCCTGGCTGACTCCGCTCACCCCCTCTGCCATGGATAAAACCACCCATTTCGGCTACCAGCAGGTCGCCGAATCCGAAAAAGCCGCCAAAGTGGCCGAGGTCTTCCATTCCGTCGCCGCCCAATACGACGTCATGAACGACCTCATGTCGGCCGGCCTGCACCGGCTATGGAAGCGCTTTGCCGTGGCGCAGGCGGGCTTGCGGCCCGGCATGAAGGTGCTCGACGTCGCCGGCGGCACCGCCGACCTCACCCGGCTGTTCCTGAAGGAAGTCGGCGACACCGGCCAAGTGCTGCTCACCGACATCAACTTCTCGATGCTGCGCGAAGGCCGCGACCGCATGCTCAACGAGGGCAGGACGCCACCCGCCATTCAATGCGATGGCGAGCGGCTACCCTTCCCCGACGATTATTTCGACTGCGTATCGGTCGCCTTCGGCCTGCGGAACATGACGCACAAGGATCAGGCGCTGGCCGAGATGAACCGCGTACTGAAACCCGGCGGCCGCCTCCTGGTGCTGGAATTTTCCAAGATATGGAAGCCGCTGGAACCCGCCTACGACCTGTATTCCTTCAAGCTGCTGCCGCTGATGGGCAAGCTGGTCGCCAAGGACGCCGGCAGCTACCAGTACCTGGCCGAATCGATCCGCATGCACCCCGGCCAGAAAGAACTCAAGGCGATGATGGAGACCGCCGGTTTCGCCAAGGTCAGCTATCACAACCTCACTGCCGGTGTCGTCGCACTGCATAAAGGCTTCAAGGTTTGATCGCTGAAAGCCTTTTCGAACGCAGCCTCAACCATCTGTTGCGGCAGTCGCCCGGTACGGCCGAGGCGTTGGTCAGGCACGCCGGTGCGAGCGTGCGCTTCGACCTGGCATTCAAGCAATTCGATTTCCGTATCGCCGACGACGGCTGCTTTTCCGAAGCGGTGGTCGATACCCCCGACGCCGTCATCCGCCCCACCCCCGCGCTCATCGCCCGCCTGCCGTTTTTCGGCCGCGATGCGCTGCGCGACGCCGACTACACCGGCGACCCGGCCCTGCTCGCCACGCTCGACCGCGTCTTCAAGCAACTGGATTGGGATGTCGAGGCCGACCTGGCGCCGTTGGTCGGCGGCATTGCCGCACACAGACTGAACACGATCGGACGCGACGCCCTCGCCGGTATCGCCCGTGCTTTCTCGGCATTGGGCCACAACGCGAGCGAATATCTGGTCGAGGAAGTCGAACTGATGGCGCGGGGCGTCGACGTCACGCGCTTCAACCAGGCGGTCGACGTGTTGGCCGACGACACGGCACGGCTGGATGCCCGGCTGCGGCGGCTGAAAACGCGCGACGCATGAAACTGCTGCGCCTCGCCCGCATTCTCACCATTGGCCTGCGCTACGGGCTGGAAGAGTTCTTTCTCGGCCACGAGCGGGTGCGTCCGCTGCGCTGGCTGGTGCGCGTCACCCTGTTCTGGCGGCCGCTCAACGAACCGCGCGGCGTGCGCCTGCGCCGTGCGCTGGAGGCGCTGGGGCCGATCTTCGTCAAATTCGGCCAGATGCTCTCTACCCGACGCGATCTGGTGCCGCTCGACATTGCCGACGAACTCGCCCAGCTACAGGATCGAGTACCGCCTTTCCCTTCGGCCGAGGCCATTACCGCCCTGGAGGCGACCTATAAAAAACCGCTGGCCGACGTGTTCGCCGAATTCGACGCCACGCCGGTCGCGTCCGCCTCGGTGGCGCAGGTGCATTTCGCCCGCCTGCATGACGGTACCGCCGTCGCGGTGAAGGTACTCCGCCCCGGCATCGCGCCCGTGATCGCGCACGACGTCTCGCTGCTCTATGCCGCCGCCGGCCTGGTGGAGAAACTGTTCGCCGACGGCAAGCGGCTGCGCCCGCGCGAAGTCGTCAGCGAATTCGAGAAACATCTGGGCGATGAGCTCGACCTGATGCGCGAAGCCGCCAACTGCTCGCAGCTACGGCGCAATTTCAAGGATTCGCCGCTGCTGAAGGTGCCCGAGGTGTACTGGGATTACTGCGGTCGCGACGTCATGGTGATGGACCGCATGGACGGCATCCCGGTGAGCCAGATCGGGCGCCTGCGTGAATCCGGCGTCGACATCCCCAAACTCGCCGCCACCGGCGTCGAAATCTTCTTCACCCAGGTGTTTCGCGATGGCTTCTTCCACGCCGACATGCATCCCGGCAATATCCTGGTGCGCCCGGATTCCGAGCAATACATCGCACTGGATTTCGGCATCATGGGCACGCTCACCGAGGTCGACAAGCAGTATCTCGCGCGCAATTTCCTCGCCTTCTTCCGCCGTGATTACAAAGGCGTGGCGCTGGCGCACCTGGAGTCCGGCTGGGTACCTCCCGACACCCGCATCGACGAACTCGAGGCGGCGGTACGCGCGGTGTGCGAGCCGGTATTCGACCGCCCGTTGAAAGACATTTCATTCGGCCGCGTGCTGCTGCAGCTGTTCCAGGCCTCGCGCCGCTTCAATGTGGAAATCCAGCCGCAACTGGTGCTGCTGCAGAAAACCCTGCTCAATATCGAGGGCCTCGGCCGTCAGCTCGACCCCGAACTCGACCTGTGGAAAACCGCCAAGCCCTTCCTGGAACGCTGGATGAACGAGCAGATGGGCTGGCGTGCGCTGGTGAAGAACCTGCAAGCCGAGGCACCGAAGTGGGCGGTGCTGCTGCCGCAACTGCCGCGGCTGGTGCACCACGCTCTGAATGAAAACCGGCTGGCCCAGCTTGAAGCCGGCCTCGCCCTGATGCTGCGGCAACAGCAGACACGCAACCGTTGGCACGGATTCATGGCTGTGCTGATGACCTTCATTACCGCTGGGATACTTATTCTGATTTTCCGCTAGAGACACATCATGCTGATCGGCTTCGTCATCCTCTATCTGGTCATCTCCATCGGCGTCGGCATGTACGCCGCCACGCGCGTTCACACCGCCCGGGACTACGTCGTGGCGGGCCGTCATCTCCCGATCTATATCGTCACGGCCACCGTCTTCGCCACCTGGTTCGGTTCGGAAACCGTCCTCGGCATCCCCGCCACGTTCCTCAACGAAGGCTTGCACGGTATCGTGTCCGATCCCTTCGGCTCTTCGATGTGCCTGATCCTGGTCGGCTTGTTCTTCGCCCGCAACAAGCTCTATCGGATGAATCTCCTCACGCTGACCGACTACTATCGGAAACGCTATGGCCGCAAAGTGGAAGTCATCACAGGCGTGGCCATCATCATTTCCTATCTCGGCTGGGTATCGGCCCAGATGACCGCCCTCGGTCTGGTTTTCAACATCCTGTCCCAGGGCGTCATCACACACACCCAGGGCACCCTCATCGGCGCCGCCATCGTGCTGCTCTACACGCTTTATGGCGGGATGTGGTCGGTGGCGCTGACCGATTTCTTCCAGATGAGCATCATCGTCGTCGGCCTGCTGTACATCCTGTATGTGGCGTCGGACATGGCAGGCGGACTCGGGCATGTGGTCCAGCATGCCGCGCAGAAGGGGCAGTTCAACTTCTGGCCTGAAGCCAACAGCAAGGACATCATCGCCTTCATGGCCGCCTGGATCACCATGATGTTCGGCTCCATCCCTCAGCAGGACGTGTTCCAGCGGGTGATGTCCGCCAAGAGCGAAAATATCGCGGTCGCCGGTTCGATCATGGGTGGCAGCTTTTACTTCTTCTTCGCCTTCGTGCCGCTGACCATCGCCTATTCCGCCACGCTCATCGATCCCGGCCTGGTCTCGGGCCTGCTGGACAAGGATTCGCAGATGATCCTGCCTCAGCTGATCCTCAACCACATGCCCGTCTTCGCCCAGATCATGTTCTTCGGCGCCCTGCTCTCCGCCATCATGAGCACGGCCTCGGGCACCCTGCTGGCGCCCGCCGTCACGTTCTCCGAAAACATCATCAAACCCTATCTGCCACACCACAACGACAAGACCCTGCTCCTGACCATGCGCGTGGTGGTGGTAGGCTTCGCCGCCGTCGTCACGCTGTTTGCCCTGTATTCCAACGCCACCATTTACCAGATGGTGGAAAACGCCTACAAGATCACCCTCGTGGTCGCCTTTGTCCCGCTTGTTTCGGGCCTGTACTGGCCGCGCGCCTGCAAGCAGGGCGCCTACCTTTCCATCGCCCTGGGCCTCGCAGTCTGGCTACCCATGGAAATCTGGCTGCCGGAAGGTACCGCCTTGTTGCCGCCGCAGTTTGCGGGATTTCTCGCGAGCCTGACCGGCATGGTAATCGGCTCGTTCAAGCCGGAGCTTTTCGGGGGCCGCCGCCGCCATCCTCGGCATATGGCATAAGGTCGCCCGCACCAGATGCCCACTATAAACATTCAACAGCCCGTTCCGCGTCGAAAAAGTTTACATATTTAGATTTCCTAGCCATACCGGCATCAGGGAAATGATCATATCAATTTGAAATAAAAGGATTTTATTAAAAAAACTTTCTTTGGCACAAAGAATGCTTTACTCCTTGGCAATTAGATATGCCTCCTGTTTAAGCATATTTAACCTAGTTGCAGCACCATTTTGCGGATCAGTCCACTTCAACCAAGGAGTCACATCATGAAAAAAATAGCTCTGGCCAGCGCCCTCGCCGCTACAGCCTTGTTCGCGGCAGTGAGCGCTAACGCTGCCCCATTGATCGTCAATACTGCGCTGAGCAATATTTCTACTGCTTTTGACAATGTAATCACCGGCACCGGCTCGACAGTTGTTACGTCACAAGTCGTGAACGGTCAAAGCACCTACAACTACATCGACAAGGACGGCAACGCGGCAACTGTCGCTGTTACGCGTACGTCGGGTGGTGCGGCTGCCTTCCCCAGCGGCGGTTATAGCAGCAATGGTATTTCCCTGTCGGGAGATACTTGGGACATCAGCCCTTCTTCCAGCGGCTCTGATCCGATCCCCGGTTTTGGCTCCGGCCTGACCTTCACCTTCAGCTCGCCAGTAAACGCTTTCGGCTTCGAAATCGGCGACTGGGCCACCTGCTGTACGGGTGGCACACGTCCTGCCGCGATTCAGTCAACCTATGGCGTGCCCGCTCAAGGTTCCGGCCTGTGGATTGCCTTCGACGGCGGCGCCGCCACCCTTCCCGCCAATGCATTGACCGCCACTGACAACCCCGGCTATGCAGCAGCACAAAGTTTCACCAACTTCATCGGTGCCATCGATTCGTCCGGCTTCTTCTCGAAGGTCACGTTCTTCGGCGATGGTTTTGGTGAGTTCCTGGTTGCCGGCGGCACCCTGCGTTTTGCCTCGGTTCCCAAAGGCTCGGTTGGTGGGGTCCCCGAACCCGCTTCCCTGGCCCTGCTGGGCATCGGTTTGGCAGGTCTGGCTACCATGCGTCGTCGCAAGGCTGCCTAACCAGCACACTCCCGGCAACAAACAAAACGGCGACCTTAGGGTCGCCGTTTTGTTTGGGTCAGGTGCAACGCGTCGGGTTAACGCAAATATCCCTCATGCTCCAGTTTGAGCAGAATTTGCTGCACCGCTTCATCGATTCCCAGTCCGGTAGTATCAATCGCCAGCTCCGGCTTCTCAGGCACTTCGTAAGGGTCGGACACCCCCGTGAACTCGGGAATCAGACCGGCACGTGCCTTGGCGTACAAGCCTTTGCGGTCGCGCGATTCGCAGGTCTCGATCGGGGTGGCGACGTGGATTTCGATGAAGCCGCCGACCGCCTCGATCATGCTGCGCACATCGCGGCGGGTCTGACGATACGGTGCAATGGGGGCGCAGATGGCGATGCCGCGGTTCTTGGTAATTTCGGACGCGACGAAGCCGATACGACGCACGTTGATATCGCGGTGCGCCTTGGTGAAACCTAATTCGGAGGAAAGATGGCGGCGCACGATATCGCCATCAAGCAGGGTGACGCAACGCCCGCCCATTTCCATCAGGCGTGCCGCCAGCGCGCGCGCCAGGGTGGATTTTCCGGCGCCGGACAGGCCGGTGAAAAACACGGTGAAGCCCTGGCGCTCGCGCGGCGGGCTCTGCCGGTGCAATTCGGCAATCACTTCTGGAAAGCTGTACCAGTCGGGGATTTTCAGCCCGCTCTGCATGCGACGCTGGAATTCCTCGCCACTCAGGGTGAGCAAGCGCGCACCGGCAGGCGCTTCGGGTTCGGGCAAATACTCGGCGCGATCTTCCACGTACACCATGCGCGGATAGGGAATGAGGTGTACCCCGATCTTCCCGGCCAATTCCGTCACGGGCAAGTCGGCGTGCGTATGAACGAGATCTTCACCTCGTCTGCAATCGCCGTCAGACTGATGCTCACCGCCTGCGATCAGCAGGCTGCAGCCGTAGTTGCGCGCAATGATGGCGCGCAGCAGCAGGGCGCGGGCGCTTCCCTCGCGCGGCGGAGCCGGCAACAACGACAACTGGGTCGTGGCCGCCGGGAAGCGTTCGCGGATGGCGAGAAAGCTCCTCACCAGACCGAAATAGGCCGGTGCCTCGGTGATGTCCCCGCCCACCTGGGGATGCAGGAGCAGGTTGGCCTCGTTTTCGATCGCACTTTTCAGACAGAATTCGAATTGCGCGCGATGCATCGGCTGGCGTGCCTGCCAGGACACCACACGGCGCCAGCCGCGCCGCGCAAACAGCACGCGCAATTCGGCCGGGGTGGCACGCAAACCGGAAAAATCAGGATGCGGCGGCAGGGCCGCCCCCTCGATCACCCCGCCCAGATGCCGGATGCCGTCAGTCTCCCATGCATCGCTGACGGTCAATATTGCGAGCATGAAACCTTCACCGTCGCGCAAGGCCACCCGATCTCCCGATTTCAGGTCAGCGGCGGCTTTCTGCTTGCTGGCGAGCGTGACCGGCAGGGGCCAGAACGTGCCATCTTCAAGTTGACTGTCTGTTTCGACGCGCTCGCATTGCGTACGCGTCATGAAGCCAGTGAGCGGTGAGTAGGCGCCGGTCAGCAGCATTTCAAGTTCGCACTGCTGCCGCCAGTCCAGATCGAGTGAAGGCAGGCTCAGGGCTTCCTGCTTGAGGGCCGCACTTTTCGCGGGATCGATCAGGTTGACGAGCGTTCCGCCATAAGGTGCGATCAGTTGATTCACGATTCAGCTCCGGGAAAAGACCGCAAAGAATGTAGCAATAAACCGGCCAACCTCGGCATCAGGCAGATGATTGATGCCGGCCGCTCCTTTGCGCCCGCCGCCAGTGTCGAACTGGCTGCACAGTTCGTCCGCGCCGGACTTGGCAACCAGCGGTGCACGCACGCTGACGACATAACCGCCACCCCGCTTGGCCGTGAGCACGGCATGCGCCTGCGTGGGGGACTCGACTGCCAGTTGGTTGCCGAACACGCCGGAAATCCGCCGCGCCCATTTCTCGGCAGGCAGCATGAAGATGCGCCCGGCAGCACGCGCTTCCGTTGCGTCCAAGGCAACGGCGCGCGTCATGTCCTCCCGGTAGCCGGCCTTCAGCGTTCGATAGGCGGCCGACTCGGCGATGAAAGCGAAGGGATCGGCAAACGGACGCATCTGGCGATACAACTCGGCCGGGTCATAGAACAGATCGTCGAGCGTTTCGCCATAGCCGTTGTAATTGAGGCATTCGCCCAGGGATTGCAGCTGCGCCAACTGTTCGACCGACAGGTTCAGCGGGGCGGCGGCCTGCCGTGCTGCATCGGCAAGGTTGTCGCCAAACGCGGCGGTGACCGCCCACGCCAGATGCCGACCCTGCAAGTACCGGTTCACCAGCAGGCTGGTGCAGACATTGGCGTCGGTATCGATGTGCGGCTCGAAATGGGGATGCGTGGGAATGTCGCCCGGCTGGTGGTGATCGAAGTAGCGCACGACTGCCCCGGCTTCGAGAATCCGGTCCAGCGCTTCACGGTTTTTCGACAGGGCGATGTCGAGCACGGTGATGCGATCGCCTGCGCGGGCCTGGACCCGTTTCAGCAAGCTGATATCGCGCTTGGGTCCGGTCACCAGTTCGGAATCGGCGGGATCAGCGAGGCGCAACTGGTGCAGCGCACAGAGACCGTCGGCGTCGCCGTTGAAAACGTCAATGAGGGGCATGTCGGGTAAGGGCATGAAGCCGTTGAGCGGCGCGAAAGTGCGGCCATTGTATGAAGGCGAGCGTTGCAATGACAAGCACATGCAGCACACTGTAACGTAGCCAGATGACAGGCATCGAGGCGTAATGCTGGCGGTCGGCGCTCAGCAGGAACTGCAGAGCCGAGAATTGCTGGCCATACTTGTCGATTGTGCTGGCGAGTCCGACGTGCAGGAACAAGGCGGCGAGGGGCAACGAAACCAGCACGCCGATCAGACTCAGCATGCGTTGTGCGCCCATTGGAGGCGAAGCGAGCAAGGCAGATGCCAGGAACACAATATAAAGCCAGGCACTCAAGGCCGTAAAAGCCAGCGGCTGCGGCGTAGCCATCAACTCGACAAGGTTGTCAGTGTCCGCCTGTATGACCACACCCCAATAGGCCAGGCCCAAGACCGGAAGCGCCGCCCAGAAATGCAGGGCGCTCAATCGCCGCCCGCGCCAGCGGCGCACGGTTTGCGCAGCCAGATAGATCAACGCACCGGGAATGGCGGCTAGCGCGACCCAGCGCAACCCGAGTTCCCACTGCCCGGGCCAGCCCAACACCGGGCTGCCGGCCAGATCGAAAAGGCTCTCATCCGGCACGGCTGCATCCAGCAATAAAAAAGCGATTGCGCCATACATCAGCAGCCCCAGAGGTAATTGCGCCAGACGGGCCAGGCCGGACACCTGCCGGCGCGCCAGCCACACGGGCCAGACAGCCAGCCAGTAGCACGCCACCGCCAGAAGTAGTGCCGACAGCAAGGCACTATCCTGTCGGAGCAGTTCGCGCACGTTGTACGGCACGAAGGGCGCATGGGCGGCACCCCAGAACAGCAGGCCCATGCCGCCCAGGACAAGCGGCATCTGCCAGCGCATAGGTGTCGCTCGGGGCGCGGCCCGGGATTCTGGCTCCGCGCGCCGTGGCGTGACGGCATGCCGGGGCGCCCGCAAGATGCGGCGTGCCACGCCATAGCCGGCCAGCCCGCCCAGCCAGGCCAGCAGCCAGTCGGTGGTATCGGCGATCTTTTCCGGCAACATCACTTGCCCCAATTCGATGAGCGCAGGCATCCCGACCAGCACCAGCATGGCTACCGCAAACAGCGTGGCCCGCCAGCGCCACGGCTGGCGGGCCACGCCCCATGCCAGCAACCCGCCCAGCGGCGCAAAGAACAGCGTCTTGCGCAACACTTCGGTGATAGCCCGGTATTCGGTGCCGAAGTAATACACCTCGAACGGCACCCGCTGCACAAAATCGAGCCGGTCTTTGATGAACGCGCCGTCGGTACGGAAATCGAAGGGAAACCAGAATACGAACAGCAGCACGATCATCCACCCCGCGGCAAGCGCGAAAGGCAGCCACGTCCCCCACTGCATCGGCGTGCCACCGTGCGCTTCGCGTTTGGCCAGACGCCCGCCGACGGCACTGCCCAGCGCCCCGCCAAGCGAGGCTGTCAGGATGTCGGTCACATCGCTGACACGGGAAAAGACGAACAGCTGCGCGAATTCCAAGCCGGTCGCGGCCGCGAGCGTCATGCCCCATGCACGCCACGTATTGCGTCGTCCGTCGAGCCGCCAGAGCAAGGCCAAAGGCGTCCAGATCAGCGCATCCGTGGCAATTTCATAGACGGCCGTGGCAGGGTCATGCGGCAAATCGCCAAACGGAATCAGCACGACCATGCCGTCCCGCCATTTATGAAAGATCTCGACCAGGCTGATGGTGAGGTCGAGCGGCAGGACGTTGTAAACGACGACGCCTACCAGATAGGTCCAGGCGAGGCGCTCGGCGAGTGCGGCACGGGCATGGTTGCGCTGCCACGACTGCAGCCAGTCGATGAATCGCCTACCTGTCATCCACCATGCCAGCACCCCGATGAAACCGCCCAGCGTTTCGGCGAAGATGTCGTTCTGCGATACCGTGCGCTGCGGGAAAAACAGCTGGGTAAACTCAATGCCGACGCTCAACGCGGTAGCCGCGGGAATCAGCGCCAGCGTGGCGAACAGGTTGTGCAGACGGCCGCTCCCGCCTGTCATGGCGCCCATCCACAGATAGGTCAGCGGAATGAACAGAAGCAGGTTGGCGACCCAGTCGGCACGCGACCCGATCCCGAGCTTGAGAAACGGGATGTCGCCAAACCGGGTCACGGCGACATCCCACGGCAACGCATGAAATTTGAGCGGTACCAGACTGCCATAGATGACAAATACGGTGTAGCCCAGCGCGACCAGCCACAGCAATGCACGCGGAGGGGACTGTGCGCAATCGCTCATGGCCTGCCGGCATCCAGTGTGTGCAGCAACGCAGAAGAAACGCCTGCCCCGGGATACGCCGTCGCCTGCCAGCCCGGATAGGCCACCAGTTCGCGAACCAGATCTTGAGGCAGGCGGTCACCTTGCGGATGCGGTCCCAGCAGGTCCGGCGTCAGGTCCGATACAGCAACGTTCAGTAGATCAGGTCGATAGGCCAAGGCAACGTTGTACGCTGCCTCACCGCCCTGCAAAGGTGTCGCAGCGGCTACTACATTGGCTATCACACGTTGGCGATAGGATGTACCTACGGCATGGTGTACCCGGATGCCCCTACCGGATGCCAACACGGTGTTGGAGAAAATGACCATGTCACGCGGCACCTCATTGTGCGGCTGGATATGGATCGCATCGCCGCCGCCATTGACGAAGACATTGTCGTAGAGCACCACACGTCCCTCCGCCTGCAATAATGCCTCGCTGGGATTGTGCTGGAAGAAATTGCCGTAGACCAGATAGCGGTCCTCGCTGCCCACTCCGGCCAGCGGAAAATGCCCAAGCAGGACGTTGGGACGCGCCTGCGGCCCGGGTAACGCATCCTGCTTGGAAAAGACGTTGTAGCGAATCACCGTGTCGTAGCGACCGGCATGGCCGGCAGGACGGCCGGCCTGATGCTTGATCTGCAGGTTGTAGCCCAGCGTATGCGAAACCCGATTGCCCTCGATCACGCCACTGACGAAAGGATCCGAACCATCGGCGTCGCCAAGGTATAGGCCGGTGCCGACCCGCTCGATACGGTTCCCCCGGATCACCCAGCCGAATGCCGGGCATTTGGTTGAAATGCCCACATTCTGTTGCGATGCGGCATGGTCATGGATGTAGAGATGGTCCAGTGTAATGAAGTCGGCGTAGCGGCTGTGGCCTTCGGCCTTGACCGCATCCACCGGCTGATTACGTCCATCGAGTTCCAGGTGGCGTAATACCAGATGGCGAACGTCGACCAGACTGATCGTATTGGCGCCCGGCCGGCCGAGGAAACGCGGTGGCTCACTAGGCAAGGCCGCCTCGATGACGATAGGCCGGCTGGCTTCGCCGGACAAATTGCGCAAAGGCAAACCCTGCCGGTAATCGCCCGCCTCCAGCAGCAAGCGGTCGCCTGGTTGCAGGCGACGCACATGATCGAGGTAATCCTGCGCATTCGCACGGTAATCCGTTGCGACCGCCGTTCCCGCCAGCAAGCAAAACCACGCTACGCAGACGACGCGCCGCATTCAGTCCGCCGTGTCAGGCAAAGGCAGCCCGCTTTTAAGCAGATCCAGCTTGCCATAGAGCACGCGGATCATGCCTGCCACGCTCTGCCGGCCCGTATCCACCACGATGTCGGCCACTTCACGGTATAGCGGGTCACGTTGCTTGAACAGTTCCCGCAGCCTGGCGAGCGGATTATCGGTTTGCAGCAAAGGGCGGTTGCGGTCGTGCCGCGTACGCTCATACAAATGCTCGGGCATGCCGCGCAAATAAATCACCACTCCGTTTTTCTTCAGATTGTCGCGATTGGCTGCCGACAGAACCGCACCGCCCCCCGTGGCCAGAACAATACCGGACAAGCCCGTCAGTTCGGCGATCGCCGCTTCTTCGCGCTTGCGGAAACCCGCCTCGCCTTCGATCTCGAATATGACCGGAATCTTGACGCCGGTACGCGCCTCGATCTCGTGATCCGAGTCGTAAAAGGGGCATCCATAATGCTTGGCCAGCAACCGCCCCACGGTGGTCTTGCCGGCCCCCATCAACCCGACGAGGTATAGATTGTCTCGCTTGCTCATGGCGCCATTCTAATGGAGCACAGCCCAATGGACAGCAGTGCAAGGGTGAGCGCATGAGAGAAAACCGGACGAAAAAAGCGCGGGGCATGCCCCGCGCTTTGAGGATCAACCGAAATCAGCGTATCGACAGACGATCGTCGAGGATACGCGGCGTAAGGAAAATAATCAGTTCGGTCTTGCTATTCTGCTTGTTCGTAGTCTTGAACAGATTGCCAAATATCGGTACGTCGCCCAGCAGCGGCACCTTTTTCACGCTCGTGCTCTCGTCGCCGTCGAAGATGCCGCCCAGAACCAAGGTCTCGCCGTTGTTCACGCGCACCTGAGTCTTAATCCGCTTCGTGTTGATCGCAGGGTTTCCCTGCACGGACAAAAGGTCGTTCACCGCATCCTTCTGCACCTCGACAGTGAGGATAATCGAGTCGTTGTTGAGAATCTGCGGATCGACCAGCAGGCACAGGAAGGCATCCTTGAACGTTACCGTGGCAGGTGAGCCTAGCGAAGCAGGGGTGATGTACGGAATCTGCGTACCGTTGAGAATTACCGCCGGCTTCTGGTTCGACGTCACCACGCGCGGGTTAGAAATGATCTTGCCGCGGCTGTCGGCTTCCAACGCACGCAACTCCAGGCTCAGCAGGTTGCCATTGGCGAGGTTCAACAGGGACAGCGACAAATCGGCCGCACCTGTTGCGGTTGGCAGATCCTGCCCGCTGCCAATCCCCTCAAGCTGCTGCTTGTCGCCAAAAACATTTCCGACCTTGTTAACCTGCGTGAAGCCCAAACGCGCACCCAGGTCACGGCTCCAGCCATCGGTTGCCACCACGACCCGCGCCTCGATCATGACCTGGCGGGCCGGCACATCCAGACGCGCGAGCAGTTCGCGAACCTCCTGAATCTTGCGCGCCGTATCGGTGATGATGAGCGTATTGGTCTTCAGTTCGTAGGTCGCACGGCCACGCTTGGTAAGTATCTTCTGGTCGCTCCCTCCGGTGCCTTGCTGCGAGGCTTGTGCCGCCGCGCTGGTCAGACCTTGTGCCTGAGCCGAGCAGTTCACAGAGTTGTTGCTTCCAGCAGACCCGGACGAAGTTCCGGACGCACCGTACAGCATCGATTTCGCCTCATCCGCCCGCATGTAGTTGAGCTGGATATATTCGGTGGTCAGGGGCTCCAGGTCTTCAACCGCGTTCTTGGACTCGAACTCCAGTTTCTCTTTGGTCATCAGCTCGTCTTTGGGCGCGATCCAGATCACGTTGCCGTTCTGGCGCTTGTCCAATCCCTTGGTCTGCAGGATGAGGTCGAGCGCCTGATCCCATGGCACATCTTTCAGCCGCAGAGTGAGGTTACCGGTCACGGTGTCGCTGGCGACGATGTTGAGGCCGGTGAAATCGGCGATGACCTGCAGCACCGAGCGCACTTCGACGTTCTGGAAGTTGAGCGAAAGTTTCTCGCCAGTGTATTTCACCTTGCCGTCAGCCGTTTTCTTCTGGGCGTCGTCGCTCTGTTTGACTTCGACGATAAAGCTGTTGTCGGTCTGGTAGGCGGAATATTCCCAGCCGCCCTTGGGCTGGATCACCATGCGCGTGTTGTCGCCCAGGGTATAGGTTTCCACGACCTGCACTGGCGTACCGAAATCCGCCACATCCAGGCGACGTTGCAAGGCCTTGGGCAGGTCGGTGCCGATGAAGTCGACGACGACGCCGTTGGCCTGCTGGCGGATGTTGATCCCTGCCTGTGCATCGGACAGGGTGGTCACGATACGCGCCTCGCCTGCCGCGCCGCGTCGGAAATCGACATCACGAATCGTGTGGCGCGCGCCGTCGGCCGCCGCCTCGGCAAAACGCGGGCTGACATTCACGGGCGCAGCGCTGGCCCCGACATCGCCCAGGGCAATCAGCAGGGATTTGCCGTCCACGCTGGCTTCATACTCAACCGATTTGTTCAGGTTGAGCACCAGACGGGTTCGGGTCCCGGCTTGCACTACATTCACGCTCGACAACGGGCCGAGGTTGGCTTCGACGGTGTTGCGACCAAGCGCATTCCCCGTGTCGGGCAGGTCGAGCGCGATGCGCGGCGGATTGCCGACCGTAAAGCCGGCCGGTGTGGCTACGAGCGCCTTCTTGAGATTGACGCGTACCACAATCTTGCCGCCAGGCAAGGTCGTGGTTTCAACGCTTTGCACAGCATTGCCCGTGGGCGGCGCGTCGGCGGCGCGCACCGCGAACGGCAGCACCAAACCTGTGAATAGGATGAGCCCGAACAGGTGGCGGGTCATTTTCTGGGCAATTTTCGGCAATGCATTCATGTCAGCCTCTTTGAAATTCAGTACTACAAATCATTCCTGCAAATTCAGGGTGCTGGTACGCTCTGACCAATCCCCGGCGCTATCCTGGACAATTTCACGCAGCGTCACTTCGCTATCGCTGATCTGCGTCACGAGGCCGAAATTCTGACCCATGTAATTGCCCTTCTTGATGTGGTAAATCGCATTGTCCGGTGTCTTGATCACCGCCTGGTTTACTCCGTTCTGTGACAACACGCCCACCATTTTCAGCGTCTCAAGCGAGAATGCTTCCAGGGGTTCTTTCGGGCGGGTGAGATCGGGCTGCATCCCGCCGCCGCCGCCGGTAGAGAGCTTTCTCGGCTTGAAGGGATCCGGCAAGTCGAAGGCTGCATAACTGAACGGCTCGTATGCCTTCACCTCAGGCAGCGGATCGATTTTCCCTTGCATGTCCTTGCCGGTTTCGGCGACGAATCGGTGCAGGTCGTCCATGTCGCCGCTGCCGCAGCCGCTCAAACCGGTGATTATCAATACGATGGCCAGGCGCTTCATTTCTTTTGCTCCTTGGCTTTTTGTTTCCGGGCGATGACCTCGTCGTCGTCCAGGTAACGGTAGGTCTTGACGATGGCGTCCATATTCAGCACGCCATCCTTGGCGGGCTCCATGGAAATATCCTGCAGGGTCACGATGCGCGGGAGCTTGGAAACGTCGCTGACGAAGGCGGCAATGTCATGGTAGCCGCCGGTCACTTTGACCTGGATGGGCGTTTCAGCATAGAACTCGGATACGGTCTCGGCTTGGGGCTTAAATAAATCGAACTGCAAGCCGCGCCCCAGGCCTGCCTGGTTGACGTCCGTGATCAGCGCATCCATTTCCTGCTTGTTCGGCAATTGTTTCAACAACGCGCCGAACGCCTGCTCAATGTCGGCCAGCTGCTTTTTGTATGCCTCCAGATTGATGGCCTGATTCTTCTTGGTGGTGAACACGCTGCGCAGCTCGGTTTCCTTCTGCTTCGCGGTATCGAGCGTTTCCATTCCGCCGCGCCAGTCGAACCACCAGCCTGCCAGCACGATCGCCACACACAGGAATGCCAGCGCAACGAGCTTGGTCGGCAGTGGCCAGTCGGCCAGCGTCTTCAGATCGAGTTTATTGAGTTCGTCCAGGGTCATGCCTTGCCCCCCTTGTCATTCGCGCTGTCCGGCTGCTGATGCGTCTGCTTGACGGTCAGCACGAACTCGTTGGCGCGCAGATTGTTCACGGTGGCGGCCTTGATTTCGACCAGCGTGGCCGATTCGAACCAGGGTGAACCGTCGAGATTCCGCATCAACGTGGAAACGCGCGCACTCGACTGGGTATAGCCGCTGATCGTGACGATATCGCCCGCCTGTTTGAAGGACTTGAGATAGAGTCCGTCCGGAAGCAGACGGATCATCTGGTCGAACAAATGGACGACTTCGGTACGGTTGGACTGCAAGGTCTCGACGACCTGTTTGCGTGCCAGCAGTGCCTGCGTCTGTTCGCGGATTTTCTTGATTTCGCCGATCTGGCCGTCGAGCTTGGCGATTTCCTGTTCCAGATAAGCATTGCGGGCTTCCTGGTTGGACTCCCGCGCGGCGATCACGCTATGTCCCAGAACGACAACCAGAACACCCGTCGCAACGGCAATTCCAAGCAGGATATTGAACTGGCGTCGCCGGGCGGCGCGCGCAAGTTCGCGGTGGGGGAGGAGGTTAATGCGGATCATTGTGGGTCAAACCTCCGCATGGCGAGGCCGCAAGCGACGAACAGGGAAGGCGCATCAGCGGTCAATGCCTGGGGCCGGATTTTGGAGCCGACGGCCATGTTGGCAAACGGGTTGACCACCATCGTCGGCGTGCCCGTGCGCTGGGCGACCACTTCGTCGATACCGGGAATCATGGCGCCGCCGCCGGCCAGCAGGATCTGGTCGACCTTGCGATATTGGGTCGAGGTCGTGAAGAGTTGCAGGGCACGGCCGATTTCCATGGCCAGGGTTTCGCTGTAGGGCTGCAGCACTTCCATGTCATAGCTCTCGGGCAGCGTGCCCTTGCGCTTTGCATTTTCGGCCTCTTCGCTGGTCATGCCGTAACGGCGCGAGATCTCGTTGTTGAGCTGATTGCCGCCGAAACCGTGTTCGCGCAGATAGACCGACTCATTGTCGTTGAGGATGTTGATGTGCATGTTCTGTGCACCCACGTCGATGATCGCCACGGTCTGCCCGGCACCGCTATTGGGTAGCAACTGGGCGATCTGTTCGTAGGCGGTCTGCGTGGCATACGATTCGACGTCCATGATCAGCGCCTTCAGACCGGCCGCCTCGACGGCCGCCACGCGATCCTCGACTTTTTCCTTGCGCGCCGCGGCAAGCAGAATCTGCACGTCGTCCGGGCTGCTGGGCGACAGGCCGAGCACCTGGAAATCCAGATTCACCTCATCGAGCGAGAAGGGAATGACCTGATTGGCCTCAGCTTCCACCTGATTCTCCAGGTCGATCCCCTTGAGACTGGCCGGGGCCAGGATCTTCTTGGTGATGACGGCCGACGACGGCAACGCCAGGGCCACATTCTTGATCCGTGTTCCCAGATCCTTCCAGGCGGTCCGCAAAGCATCGGCCACTTGATCGAGATTGGCGATATTGCCGTCTGTCACGGCATCCTTTGGTAAGGGCTCGATGACATAGCGTTCCACCCGCAGCATGCCTTTTCCTGCGTCGGACAACTCCACCAGCTTGACCGCAGTCGTACTGATGTCGAGCCCCAGGATGGGCAGACCCTTGGCAGACAGCCAGTCCAGATTGATATTCAGGTGCAAGAGTTTTCCTTTACACTTCTGTGGGTTGGCGCTTTTTCTTATTATTGTTTTTAGATGCTAGCAACAACACACGGTTTTTAACAGTTTTTTTCTTGCGACAACATTAGAGTTGAACATATGTGTCCAATTTCCAACACCACTAACGCCTATAATCGTCGGAAACTTTAGGCATCACTTGGCAGATTCGAGCAACACCGCCGGAGCATGGGGGTACCCAAGTACACTAGCGCGGCACGTGACGAATCCAAGCGCATAAGAAACAGCGGGTTATCGAGACGGACCCGCCGCCCATCCTTGGGCTCGATATTTGGTACGGTTTTCCAAATGCATGGCGTCTCCAAAGAAGGAACCGGATGTTTTCTAAATGGTGGCATTACGCACTGGCATTGATTGTCAGCCTCGGCGTCGTTGGCACAGCCCTGGCCGGATTGGCTGCAGCCCTGATTTATCCGAATCTGCCGCCGCTCGAAGCACTGACAGACTACAAACCCAAGCTGCCATTGCGCGTCTACACGGCTGACGGCGCCCTGATCGGCGAATTCGGTGAAGAACGTCGGGCTTTTATCGCCATCGACAAAGTTCCGATCTATATGAAGCAGGCGATCATCGCCGCTGAAGACGAGCGCTTCTATGAGCATGGCGGGGTGGATACTCTGGGCGTGCTGCGCGCTGCGGTTTCGAACCTGGTATCCGGCGGCGCCAAGGAAGGCGCCTCGACCATCACCATGCAGGTGGCACGCAACTTCTTCCTGTCGAACGAGAAAACGCTCACCCGCAAGCTGTCCGAAGCCATGCTGGCGATGAAGATCGAGCACAGCCTGTCGAAGGACAAGATCCTTGAGTTGTACCTCAACCAGATTTATCTCGGCCAGCGCGCTTACGGTTTCGAAGCTGCAGCACGTACGTACTTCGGCAAGCCGATGCGCGAATTGTCGCTGGCGGAATTCGCCATGCTTGCAGGCTTGCCGAAAGCACCGTCACGTTACAATCCCGTGGTCAACTTCCCGCGCGCCAAGGCACGTCAGGAATATGTGCTGGGGCGGATGCGTGCACTCAAATTCATTGACCAGCCGACCTGGCAAGCCGCAGTCAAACAGAAACTGGTCATCCGCCAGGCGCGCCAGCAAACGGATGTTTCGGCCGACTACGTCGCCGAAATGGTACGCCAGGCCCTGTTCGAGAAATACGGCGAATCCATCTACAGCTCAGGCTACAAGGCCGTCACCACGCTGCGCCGCGCCCAACAGGCCGCGGCCGACCTCGCGGTATGGCAAGGCATAGCCGACTATGACCAGCGCCACGGCTATCGCGGTCCGGAGAAGGAAATCAGCTTGCCCGCCGATAAGGCCGAGCGCGAAACGGCCATCGCCAGCGCACTGGAAGATCTCGCGCCGGTCAACGACATGCAACCTGCCGTGGTCGTCGGCGTCACCCCCAAACTGATCCGCGCCCGACTGGAAAACGACACAGTGGTCGATATTTCAGGTGCCTCACTCAAATGGGTGGCCAACTGGATGGCAGAAAAGAAAGGTCGGCAGCTCGCCCCCGGGGCGATCGTACGCGTGCAGGCGACGGGCAAACCGCAGCAATGGCGGCTCGCGCAGCTTCCCGAAGTGGAAGCCGCGCTGGTGGCCCTGAACCCGAATGACGGCGCCATCACCGCCTTGGTCGGCGGTTTCGATTTTCACCGCAACAAATTCAATCGCGTGACGCAGGCCTGGCGACAGCCGGGATCGAGCTTCAAGCCGTTCATCTACTCGGCCGCGCTGGAAAAAGGCTATACCCCGGCCACCATGATCGACAACATGCCGTTGACACTCAGCGCCGAAGAGGCCGGCGGCACTGCATGGGAGCCACAGAATTACGACGGCGACACCAGCGGCCCAGTGCGCATGCGCACGGCGCTGACCAAATCGCTCAACCTGGTGTCGGTGCGCATCCTGCAAGGCATCGGTCCGAACTACGCGCGTGACTACATCCGGCGCTTCGGTTTCGATCCCGCCCGCCATCCGCCTTACCTCACCATGGCGCTCGGTGCCGGCAGCGTCACCCCGCTCCAGCTGGCCGCAGCCTACGGCGTCTTCGCCAATGGCGGTTTCAGCGTCAAGCCCTATCTGATCGACAAGGTCTACGACAAGGACGGCCGGCTGCTGATGGAAGCCAAGCCGCAAACGGTGGGGTCGAATGCACCCCGCGTGATCGATCCGCGCAATGCCTGGCTGATGACGAGCATGATGCAGGACGTGGTGCGCTATGGGACAGGTGCACGCGCAGGCCAGCTTGGACGCAGTGACATCGCCGGCAAGACCGGCACGACCAACGATGCACGCGACACCTGGTTCGCCGGTTACACGCCTGGCCTGGTGGCTATCGCCTGGATGGGATACGACCAACCGCGCTCCCTCGGCCGGCACGAAACCGGCGCGCAATCCGCGCTCCCGATCTGGATGGGATTCATGGGCCCGGCGCTGAAAAACATGCCGCAGCAAGGCTGGACCATGCCCAGCGGCATCATCAGCGTGAATATCGATCCGAACACCGGCACGCGTCTGCCCGATACCCTGATAGGCGAATTCCTGGGGCATGTCCTCGGCACAACACCAGGCGGGATGGTCGAACATTTCTACCAGGAATTCCCGCCGCCCGACGCGCCGCCTGCCGGATGGAGCACGGGCACCGAGACGCCAGTGGAGCCCGCCACACCCATGTACGGAACCGGAACGCCACCATGAAACATCAGGATATGCGTCGTCGCATCGCCCATGCAGCGGCACGCATGCTGGCCGAGGACGGCAGCCTCGATTACGGCAGCGCCAAACGCAAGGCAGCGCGTCAGCTTGGCGCGCCCGACAGCGGCAATCTGCCGGACAACCAGCAAATCGAAGAGGCGCTACGCAGCTACCAGGCCATTTACCAGACCGACGAAACCCGGGCGCAACTGACACTGCTGCGACAAACCGCGATCGAATACATGGAGCAACTCGTGGATTTCGACCCGCATCTCACCGGATCGGTACTCAATGGGACAGCCGGCCCGCATGCCGACATCAACCTGCAACTGTTCACCGACCACCAGAAAGACGTCGAATTTCTGCTGATGCGCCTGCCTGCGGCCTATCAAGCCGGCGAATACAGGACCTCGGACACCCCGGGGCGAATTTATCCGCGCTTCATGATCGACGACCCGCGCGCCCGGGTCGACTTGGTCGTCTACCCCGCCGCCGAACTGCGCAACATGAAACGCCTGCAAGCCGATGGCAGCCCCCGTCGCCTGCGCTTGCCACAGGTCAGGACGCTCATTTGATCATTCTCATTGCAGCATGCTCTGGCATGGAAGATGCTCGCTCACCCTCCATGATTCTTATGAGTGAACGGCTGTGATCCGATTTTTCCGGCACTATGTGCCGCTGAATTTATTGCTGCTGGTCTTGATCGAAACGCTGATCCTGGGCGGGTCTATCTACGCCGGGGTAAGCGCCCGCTTCCTTGATGGCAGCATGATTCCGCCTGAGCTCGACCCCCTGTTGCCCAAAGCCCTGACCTTCGCTGTCGTCATGCTGGGGCTGATGACCGCGAGCGGGCTGTACGATCTCGAATGGCAGGGCGGAGTACGTGCCTTGCTGCAGCGCCTGGGCCTGAGTTTCGGACTGGGCCTGGTGACCATGAGCCTGCTGTTCTACTTCTTTCCCGCTTTGCTGGTCGGGCGGGGCGCCTTCCTTCTGTCTTTCGGCCTGGCATTACTGGGTATTCTGCTCAGCCGCGCCCTGTTCATTCGCTGGGCACGCGTTGGCGCGCTCAAGACCCGCGCCCTGGTGATCGACACCGGCAGCCGCGCCGCCCATGTCGAAGCCATGCTGGCCAAGCGTTCCCGCGCCAGCAATGTCCAGGTCATCGGCTATCTGCCGATGGGCGGTAGTCATCATTTCGTCGATCATGCTCGTATTCTCGACACCCAGGAACCCCTTCCCGAACTGGCGCTTCGCCTGCAAATCAGCGAAATCATCCTCGCTGTACGCGACCGCCGCGGCGGCGGCATGCCGGTACAGGACCTGCTCAAATGCAAGCTGTACGGCATACGCATCCTTGAACTGTCCAGCTTCTTCGAACGCGAGAACGGCCATCTGCAACTCGACTCGATGAATGCCAGCTGGATGATCCTGTCCGAGGGATTTCACCAGGGCATGCTGCGTGATACTGCCAAACGCCTGTTCGACCTGCTGGTGAGCGCCGCCATGCTGGTCGTCTGCCTGCCGATCATGGCCCTCACCGCCCTGCTCATCAAGCTGGAAAGCCCGGGGCCAGTGCTCTACCGCCAGGAGCGCGTCGGCCAGGGCTGCCGCAATTTCACCATCCTCAAGTTCCGCAGTATGTGCGTCGATGCCGAGAAAGATGGCAAGCCGCGCTGGGCCGGCCAGAACGACAGCCGCGTGACGCTCACCGGACGTTTCATCCGCCGCACCCGCATCGACGAACTGCCGCAGATATTCAACGTCTTCTTCGGTGACATGAGCTTCGTCGGCCCGCGCCCCGAGCGCCCCTATTTCGTGGCGGACCTGACCCAGAAAATCCCCTATTACGGCGTACGCCACACCGTCAAACCCGGTATCACCGGCTGGGCGCAAGTGCGCTACCCGTACGGCGCGAGCGACGAAGACGCCATGCACAAGCTGCAATACGATCTCTACTACGTCAAGAACCACAGCCTGTTCCTCGATCTCATGATCCTGTTCCAGACCGCGCAAGTCGTGTTGTGGGGAAAGGGCGTGCGCTGAGCGCACGCGCCCGGAACCGACCATGCCCGACACCCTGCTTCTCCTGGCCGCCGTCGGTTATGGGCTGGCAGCGCTCGCCTATCTCGGCCTGTCCGGCCTGATCGTCGCCAGCTGGCGCCGCCGCCCGCAAGGCCGCCAACTGGTGCTCGCAACCGGACTGAGTGCCATCTGGGGCGCATTCTCGGCACTCACGGCCTTAGGTGCCCTGCCCCCCCAGCTCGGCCTGGCGGCCGAAGTGGCGCGCAACGGCGCATGGCTGGCGCTCCTGCTGTATATCCTGCAACTGCGTCTGCCCTCCGACGCCGCCCTGCCTGCGCCGATCCGCCTCATCCGCATCTTGAGCGGGACACTCGTCGGGGTTCTGCTTCTCACCAGCCTCTACCCCTTCATTGCGCCGACCCAGCCGGTGCTGGCGCGCTGGGCGGGCAATCTCGGGCTGGTTCTGCTGACCGTCATGGGCCTGGTGCTCACCGAACAGGTATACCGCAGCACCCGCCCGGAAGACCGCTGGGCGATCAAGTTCCTCTGCCTGGGGCTGGGCGGGCTATTCGTTTACGATTTCTACCTCTACGCCAATGCCGCGTTGTTCAATGCCATGGACGCCCAAGTGTGGGCCGCACGAGGCTATGTGGCCGCCCTGGTGACGCCACTGATTGCGGTGTCCGCCGCCCGCAATCCGGAATGGGCTGCGCCGGTCGGCCTGTCACGCAGCATGGCGTTCCATACCGCCAGCCTGCTGGCCGCAGGCATCTACCTTCTGCTGATGGCCAGCGCAGGCTATTACCTGCGCCTGTTCGGCGGCGAATGGGGCGACGTGGTGCAAACCGTCTTCATCTTCGCCGCTGCCATGCTGCTGGTGCTGCTGATGTTTTCCGGCACCCTGCGCGCCCGCTTGCGCGTGTTCCTGTCCAAGCATTTCTTCAGTTACCGCTACGACTACCGCGAAGAGTGGCTCAACTTCACCCGTACTCTCACCGAAGGCCGGCCCGGCGAGCAGCTCTGCGAACGTGCGGTCGAGGCACTGGCGGGGCTGCTCGAAAGCCCAGGCGGGGCGCTCTGGATGCGCGAGGGCGACGCCGGTTATCAACGCGCCAGCCACTGGAACTGGGCCGATCTCCAGGGAACTGAGCCCGCCGATGCGCCGTTCATTCAATGGCTCTCCAGCAAACAATGGGTAGTGGATCTGGACGAAATGAAAGTACGCCGCGATCTGTACGGTGACCTGAGTACGCCGGCATGGCTCGAACACGCCGACAACGCCTGGCTGGTCGTGCCGCTGATGCTGCACGAGGAGCTGCTCGGATTTGTCGTCTTGAAACACTCATTGGGCAATGTCACGTTCAACTGGGAAGTCAGCGACCTGCTGAAGGTGGCGGCCCGTCAGGCGGCAGCGCATCTGGCCCAGATGCGGGCATCTAATCAGTTGATCGTGGCACGCCAGTTCGAATCGTTCAATCGCACCACGACTTTCGTCATCCACGACCTGAAGAATCTGATCGCCCAACTGTCCCTTCTGCTGGCCAATGCCGAGAAACACAAACACAAGCCTGAGTTCCAGGCCGACATGCTGGATACGGTGGCGAATGCGGTCACCCGCATGAACAAGGTGCTGGCGCAACTGCGCCGGAGCAGCGATGCGACCCAGGCGCAGTCAGTGGCGTTGTCCGACATCCTCAATGAAGCTGTTGCCAGCAAACAGGCATTCAAGCTGCGCCCCATCCTGGAATTACCGCCCGCGTCGTTGCGCGTGCGCGCCGAGCGCGACCGACTCACCCGCGCGATCGGCCACTTGTTGCAAAATGCACTTGAGGCCACGCCGCCGACCGGCCAGGTCACGCTGCGCGGTTTCGAGGAAGCCGGACGGGCAATCATTGAAATCGTCGACACAGGGTGCGGCATGGACGACGAATTCGTCCGCACCCGGCTGTTTCAGCCGTTCGACTCGACCAAGGGAGCCGGCATGGGTATCGGTGCCTACGAATGTCGTGAAACCTTGCGTGCCCTGGGCGGGAACATCGAGGTGGACAGCACGCCTGGCCTCGGCACCCATTTCCGTCTCAGCCTGCCGCTGGACAATCATTCACCTGCTGGAGGAGACGCCGCATGAGCGACGCCAAACAAAAGATACTGCTGGTCGAAGACGATCCCGGACTGCAAAAGCAGCTGAAGTGGAGCCTCGCCGATTACGAACTGGTCATGGCCGCCGACCGCGACGGCGCCATCGCCCAGTTGCGTCGCCACGAGCCCCCGGTCGTGCTGCTCGACCTCGGCCTGCCACCCGACGTCGACGGCGCCACCGAAGGCCTGGCGGCACTGCAGCAGATCCTCTCGCTCGCGCCGTCTACCAAGATCATCGTCGTCACCGGCAACCTCGATCGCAGCAATGCAGTGAAAGCAATCCATCTCGGTGCCTACGACTTTTTCCAGAAACCCTTCGACCCTGACGTGCTGGCCCTGATGATCGCCCGTGCCCTGCATGTCCATACACTGGAAATCGAGAACCGGATGCTCGCCGCCAAACAGCGCGGCTCTGCTCTGCAAGGGCTGATCACCAGCAGCGAGCCCATGCTGAAGATCTGCCGTACCGTGGAAAAAGTCGCGCCCGCCAACGCCACCGTATTGCTGCTGGGTGAATCCGGCACCGGCAAGGAGGTGCTGGCACGTGGCGTCCACGAACTGTCGCCTCGTGCGGGCAAGCGTTTCGTCGCCATCAACTGCGCGGCGATTCCAGACACCCTGCTGGAATCCGAATTATTCGGCTACGAGAAAGGCGCCTTCACCGGCGCGGCCAAGCAGACAATCGGCCGTATCGAATATGCCAACGAAGGCACGCTCTTCCTCGACGAAATCGGCGATCTACCGATGCCCCTGCAGGCCAAGCTGCTGCGCTTCCTGCAGGAACGCGTGATCGAACGCCTGGGTGGCCGCGGCGAAATCCCGGTCGACGTGCGCGTCGTCTGCGCCACTCACCGCGACCTCGCCGGGATGATTCGCGAAGGCAGTTTCCGCGAGGATCTGTACTACCGCCTGTCTGAAATCTCGGTGAAAATCCCGCCCTTGCGCGAGCGTCCCGGCGACGCCGTATTGCTGGCGCAAGCCTTCCTCGAACGCTATGCGCGCGAACAGGGTCGCAACATCCGCGGCTTCACGGCCGACGCGTTGGGAGCACTGGAAGCCCATGCCTGGCCCGGCAATGTGCGCGAGATGGAAAACCTGATCAAACGCGCCACCATCATGGCGGAAGGCAACCAGATCACCGCTGCCGACCTTGGGCTCGACACCGGCCACACCGAGCCTCCTCCTTTCAATCTGCGCCAGGCGCGCGAGAACGCGGAACGTCTCGCCGTCAGCCGCGCCTTGGCGCACAGCGACGGCAGCATCGCCCAGGCTGCCGAACTGCTCGGCATCACCCGTCCCACTCTGTATGACCTCATGGCAAAAATCGGCATGAAATAGCCTTCGCGTACCACGCCGCCTACCCGCACGAATACTGGAGATCTTCATGCCATCCCCCCTTCCCGCTCCCCGGCTACTGCCGGCCCTGTTGCTCGGCGCATGTCTGTTGACAGCCTGCGGCGGGGAAGACAGCGCCACCCTGGTTACCGAAGCCCGGACAAAACTCGCGACCGGCGATTACAAGGCTGCCATGATCCAGCTGAAGAATGCCGTGGTGAAAGACGAGAAAAACGCCGAGGCCCGCTTCGAACTGGGCAAGCTGTATTTCGCCCAACTCGACCTGGCCAGTGCGGAAAAGGAATTCCGTCGCGCACGCGAGGCCGGCTTCCCCGCCGACAAGGTCAATCCCATGATCGCCCGTAGCTTGCTGGGGCAACGCGAATTCCAGCGCGTGTTGGACGAATTGCCGGCTCCAACCGGCGGCGGGTCAGAAACCGCCACACTGCAAGCGCTGCGCGCCACTGCCGAACTCGGACTGGAACATCGGGAGGATGCGCGCAAAACCCTGCAACACGCACAGCAGATCGCACCCGCCAATGCCGAAGTGCAGCTGGCGTTGGCAAAGCTGGCCCTGACGGACGGCGATTCCACCAAGGCCATGCAAAACCTTGACCTCGCACTGCGCATCGATCCCAAACACCTGGACAGTCTGTTGCTGAAAGGCGATCTGCTGCGTGCCACGGGAAAGTCGGCTGAAGCCACAGCGATTTATCAGGAAACGCTGCAGGTCGACCCACGCGACACGAATGCCCGTCTGGCCCTGGCAGGTCTCGCCATCACCGAAAACAGGCTGGACGACGCACGCAAGGAAGTCGACGCGGCCCTTAAAGTGATGCCCAACAGCCTGCTGGCGCGTTATACCCAGGCACTGATCGACTTTCGCGAGAAAAAAACCGAGCGCGCGCGCGACCACCTGGCCGATGTGCTGAAGAGCGCACCGGAATTCGTGCCCGCGCTATTGCTGGGTGGCTCGATCGAATATACGCTCGGCAATCTGCAAACTGCCGAAACGTATCTCAACAAGGTCGTCAAGGCCGCGCCCGGCAACTTGTATGCGCTACGCTTGCTGGCCGCCTCGCAATTGCGTCTGGGACGCCCCAACGACGCAGCGAATACGCTGGCTCCGGCTCTCAGAGCGGCCAACCATGACGCCGGCGTCCTGATCGTCGCCGGTGAAGTCGCTCTGGCAAGAAAAGACTTTGCCCAAGCCTCGGCTTTTTTCGAGCAGGCCGCGCAGCGCAACCCAGACAGTGCCGCCATCCGGACCGAACTCGGCATCTCCCGATTGGCCCAGGGCGACAACCGCGCCATGGCCGACCTGCAAACTGCTTCCAATATGGAAGGCGCCAGCAGCAGGGCCGACACCTTCATCATTCTCAACCAGCTGGAACACAAGCAGTTCGACGCAGCGTTGACCAGCATTGCCGCGCTGGAAAAGAAACAGGGTGCGAACCCCCTGGTCTGGAATTACCGGGGTGCCGCCTATCTCGGCAAGCAGGATACAGTCCACGCACGCGACAGCTTCGAACACGCCCTCAAGCTCGACTCCAAATTCTTCCCCGCTGCGGCCAACCTGGCGCAGCTCGACCTGAAGGACAAGAAACCTGACGCTGCGCGCCAACGTTTCGAAGGCATACTCAAGGCCGATCCTCAACACCTCAATGCCATGCTCGCATTGGCGGATCTGGCCCTGCGTAACCAGGATGAAAAGACTTACATAAACTGGCTGGAGAAAGCCGCCGCAGCGCATCCGCAAGCATTGCAGCCACGCGTGACGCTGGCGAGGTACCTGCTCGCCAAAGGAAACAAGAACAAGGCGCTCGCCGTGGCCCGCGAAGCCGTCAATGCCCAACCCGACAATCCAGCGGCCCTCGATCTTCTCGGCACCACGCAACTCGCGCTTGGGGATACGACCAACGCACTGGGCAGTTTTCGCAAGCTCGCCGAGCGCTTGCCCAGACAGGCAGCTCCATTGATCAAGCTCGCCACCGCCCAGATCGTTGCAAAAGACCTCCCGGGTGCACGCAACACGTTGCTGGATGCATTACGCATCCAGCCCGACTTTCTCGATGCGCAGTTGATGCTGGGCGGCGTCGAAATTCAGAGCGCACGGTTTGATGATGCACTCAAACTCGCCAAGCAGGTGCAACAGCAAAAACCCGCTTCCCCCGCCGGCTTCACGCTCGAGGGCGACACCGCGTTTGCACGCAAGGACTACGCTGCCGCACTTGCCGCGTTCGAGCGTGCGCAAAAACTGGCGCCCTCCGGCGCGTTGTTGATACGTCAACTCCAGGTTTTCAATATCACCCAACGCGCCGAAGCCGGCGAGAAGCGTCTCGCCGACTGGCTGGCCGCCCACCCCCAGGATGCCAGCACGCGTGCCGCCCTGGCAGAAAACCTGCTCAAGCGAAAACAGTATGCAGCCGCAGTCGAGCAATATCTGATGCTGGACAAGAGCAACCCCGGCAACCTGCTCGTGCTGAACAATCTGGCCTGGGCGCTGTCGGAGCTGAACGACAAACGGGCTATGCTCTTTGCCGAACAGGCATTGAAGCTGAAACCCGACAATCCGGATGTGCTCGATACTTATGGATGGCTACAGGTTCGCATGGGCAATGCCGCCAAGGGCCTGGATACATTGAAGAACGCGCAATCCAAGGCGCCCGACGATGCGGATATCCAATGGCATCTGACCTATGCGCTCAACGCAAACGGAGACAAGGCCCGCGCCCGGCAGGAACTCAAGTCACTGCTCGATCGCCGTGTCGGCTTCCAGGGCGATACCGAGGCCCGTGCGCTCTACCAACAACTGACCGTCACCCCCTGAGGTTCTCATGCGCCCCCACTTCCCACGTATCGCCCCGCTCGTCCTTTCGCTCGCGCTGGTATTTTCCTCGGCGGCCTCACTGTCAGGCTGCGACCGCAGTGCCCATCTAAGCGTCGAGGAACACATCGAGCGTGCCAAGGATTTCCAAAGCAAAGGTGATACGCGGGCCAGCATCCTCGAACTGAAAAATGCGGTGCAGAAGGATCCCAACAACGCGCAGGCACGCTGGCTGCTGGGTAACGCCTACCTCGACCTGCGGCTGGGCGGCGAGGCGGAAACCCAGCTCGACAAGGCGGTAAAGCTCGGCATCAACCCGAAAAGCGCACGCATCCCGATCGCCAGGGCGCAGCTTTATCAGGGCAATTTCCAGCAGATCCTCGACACGCTGCCCGCGGTCGATACGGAGGAACCCGGCATCCTGGTTCAGATCCTGGATCTGCGCGGCAATGCCCTCCTGGGTCTCGGCAAGTATCCCGAAGGTTGCCAATTGTTCGACCGCGCGATCCAGTCGGACAAGTCCTTCGCACCCAGCTATCTAGGGCGTGCGCGCTGCGAATACAGTGCGGGCCGCACCGACGCAGCCGTAGCCAGCGCCAAGCAGGCCACCACCCTCGATCCAAGCCGCCTGGAATCCTGGTATCTGCTGGGCGATCTCTATCGCGCCATCAAACAGCCCGACGACGCGCTTGCCGCCTATGACCACGCGCTCACGATAAAGGCCCAGGATTTCGATGCCATTGCTTATAAAGCGATGACCTTGCTGTCCGTCAACCGGGTGAAGGAAGCCGAGGCCGAGATCAAGCGGCTCAGCAGTCTGCGCCCGCAGGCTGTACTGGCCAAATACCTGAAGGCCTATCTGTATTACCAGGAAAAGAAGAACAACGAAGCCATCAATCTGCTACAGGAAGTCCTCAAGGACAACCCTGACAACCCGCAGGCGAACCTGCTCTACGGCACGATCAACTACGCCCTCAAGAACGACGAGATCGCCCTTTCCAGCTTCAACAAGGTGCTCAGTACGACCGAGCTTCCCGAGGCGCGCCTGCTCTTGGCCGCCACCCAGTTGCGCATGGGCGCCAATGCCGATGTGATCAAGACCCTGGAACCGCTGCTCGCGCAGCGAAACAACGCCAAGGCTTACCTCCTTGCCGGCCAGGCGACACTCAATCTAGGGCAAACCGAGCGCGGTATGGCCTATCTGAGCCAGGCAAGCACCATAGACCCGAAAGATACGGTTATCCGCGGAACTCTGGCGCAAAACCAGTTGTTTACTGGCGATCAACAGGGCATTCAGGGACTTGAGTCCGTCATCACAGCCAACCCGGAAGATCCTCAGGCCTACCTACTGCTCGCAACCTCGGAAGTCGGCAAGGCCGACCTCAAGGGTGCACTCGACACCTTGCAGAAAATGGCTGCCGCCCAACCCACCAATCCGCTCCCTGATGTACTGGTGGGCCGTATTCACCTCATGCAGCGCAATCCGGCGGCCGCGCGCCAGGCTTTTGAACATAGCCTGACCCTGGACGCCGGCTTCTTGCCTGCGGCCAGCGCCTTGGCCAATCTGGATATCGAGGAAAAGAAACCCGCCCAGGCAAGCGAACGCTTCAAACGCATCCTGGCGAAATCGCCTGATAACCTTGGCGCACTCATGGGGCAGGCGCGTATTGCCTTGGCCTTGGGAAATCAGGCTGAATTCGTGACGTATCTCAAGAAAGCCATCCAGTCGCATCCGGATGCACTTGAACCCGTGAGCCAGCTGACCCTGCATTACCTGAACCAAACGCGCCAGCCCGAACTGGCCCTTGAGGTGGCGAAGAAAGCCGCCCAGGCCAACAACGGCAACCCGACGTTCCTCGACAACCTGGGTCAGGCTCAACTCGGCGCCGGACACAAGAAGGATGCAATCGACACCTATACCAATGTCACCAATCGGTCGCCCAATTCAGCCGTTGCCTGGTATCGCCTGGCTTGGGCGCAACGGGTTGCCGGCGACATGAATGCCGCCCTGAAATCGCTGCAGAAATCAATTCGTCTTGCGCCCAACTATCTTGATGCGCATATTGCGCTGGCCGGCCTGTATGCCGCACAGGGCCAGCAGGAGAACGCCCTCCAGGAAGCGCGCGCGATCCAGACGCTGAATCCTCAGGCTGCGACCGGATACAATCTGGAGGCCGAGCTTGCCGCACGTTTCAAGAAACCGGATGCGTCCTTGCAAGCCCTGGCACGCGCCTATCAAATCGCACCGTCTTCGGATACTGCGGCCACCTATCATCTGGCCTTGCTACGGGCAGGCAAGTCCAGCCAAGCCGAACAAGTTGCTCAGCAATGGCTCAAGCAACATACCAATGACAATGTTTTCCGCATGTATCTGGCGGGACTCTATCTACAAAAGCAACAAACCAGCCAAGCCATTGCCGAGTACCAGCAAATTGTTAAAGCCACGCCCAATCATGTGATGGCACTCAATAACCTGGCCGCCCTGCTCGAGGAACAGAACAATCCTGCAGCTTTCGGTTACGCGCAGCGCGCTTACGGTCTGCAGCCCGCCAATCCCATCGTGATGGACACATATGGCTGGAGCCTTTTGCAGCAAGGCAAAACCCAGGAGGCAACCCCCTTGTTGAAACAGGCTGCCCAAGCCATGCCGAAAACGCCATCTGTGCAATATCACTGGGCCGCAGCACTGGTCAAATCTGGACAGATCAGCGAAGCTCGAGCTCTGCTGCAGAAGCTTCTGACGTCATCCCAACGCTTTGACGAACGCGATAAGGCAAGCGCCCTCCTCAAAACCATTGAGGTTTCTGGCAACCGCTAAAGGTATCCATCCGCCAAGCAAACGCGATATAAGGGGCCGTCGTCTAGGCCCCTTTCTGATTGGAGGCACAAGGGTGTTACTGTTGCCTCCGCCAAGATGGCGACAGGATCATGTCTCTATTCGAGAAGGCGAGGCACCAACTCGGAATCCGTCTAGTAGAACCTGAACCTACCTCTTACCCGGGCGATTTCCCCATAGGTAGTAGGCACAACAAGCAGGAGCGGCCAGCCAGCCCAGGCTGCAAGCGCCCCTGCCGTTTTGCATTGAAGCAGGCCTAGGCGCCGGCGATTTTCTTGTGCCGCCTTCAGAAGACACCGAAGGGTAGTGGACAATTCGATAAGCACCACGACGGCGGAGCCAAGGCCAATCGGATCTTCAATCCCTCTTTTGTGGCAGCCGCCACAAAAAAAGCCCCAAGGCTCTGCCTTGGGGCTTTTCATGAACGCGTACAGCGAGATCAGGCTGCTTGCTTGCGGCGACGCAGGCTAACACCCAGTCCAACCAGGCCCAGACCCATCAGCGCGATGCTGGTCGGCTCAGGCACACCGAACACCACGTCCAGCGAACCGTTGATAGTCTGCGTACCAGCCACCACGAAGGAGTTCAACTGGCCGGATTCGAACGAAACGTTGTAGAAGGGCACCGGAGCGGTGAAATACTGCGAGCCGAGCGCCGTCAGCAGGAAGCTGGTCGTCGTGCCGAAGCTGCCGCAGTTAATGCCGCCTTGGCAGGTCTGCAAGGTAGGATCCAGCGTACCTTGGCCACCAAACAGGGCACCGGTTGCGATCAGGTAATCAGGATCGCCGGTATTTCCCGTCGTCCATGCGAGATTACCCGTGGCCGGTGCGGTAAAGGTCGTGTTGCTATTGGGATCGATCCAGACGTTCAGGCTGCCACCCGGGTTAAACGTGAAGGTGGTTACACCCGCGCCGCTGGTCGAGTACGAACCGGAGCCCTGCAAGAGGCCATATAGGCCGTACTGTTGCGGGAACAACGAGCCGAGTTGGTTGGAAACGGGGTCCGTTCCGTCATTCTTAACGTACTGGCCAGCCTGCCATTTGATGGAGGTGGCAAACGTGCCCGAAGTGGCGCTCAGCGGGTTGAACGTAACGACTTCCACATAGTTGCCGGTAATTTTGTCGGCCGTGAAAGTGTTCGCCGTGGCGCCGGGCACAGAACCTTCGGTCACCTGAAAATCGTTAAACACAGCAGCCATGGAACCGGCACTTGCGGTGGTCATGGCAGCAATCAAACCTGCTTGTACCAATTTCAAATTGAATTTCATTTCGCGCTCCTTGAGTTGACTTCTGATCTGGGCATTCGCCTTCCTTGCCTTGGCCAACATAAAGCACATGGCATGCCAGTTAAAAAATAAACATATATATCAATACATTATTGAAATGCATCTTGAGCGCAATAGGGTGGAATGTAAAAAAAACCGACATCTGCCAAGCTGGGCAACTGTCAAATTGTCGACACCTTTCTACTAAAGGGGATTTGAGTAGTTTGAAGTATGCCGGACACGTCTGTTCTTGCCCCGCCTTACGACGAGAATCCGGGTCAGGTATGGGCGCGCGACAGGCGCCAGTTGACGTACGCGATCGCTAGCCGCTGGAGCGGATGGGCATTGCCGCCTGGGCGCCAGACGTGCTTCAGCTTGCCGGTGTAGGCGTCGAACTGCATGCTGTGGGGCACAGCACGGATCTTCCCGCGGCCCAGCAGGATCTTCAGGGCCTCGGTACCGGCCATCCCTGCGCACAACTGGCATGCCAAGCCAGTCGACGGGACACGCTGGGCCTTGAAGTCGACGATTTCGGGATAAACCAGATAGCCGCGGTGGAGCAGGGCGGGGGCCAGTCCGACCAGGAAACGGGTCGGCCATTCGTCCTCGGGTGTGCCCTCCAGCCGAAAATAATCGTCGAAACTGGGGCCGTCCGGCAGGAAATTGAGCACGGCCGCGCCCATGCCAAGCGGAACGGCGAAGGTGATAGGGATGCCGCGGGCACGGCAGGCATCGTAGACCAGGCGGCGGGCCGGAAAAACAAAGTAATCCAGGCCATCCACGTACAGGTCGACGCCGTCCAGGAATGCGTCCACATTCTGCGGCTGCACCCCTTCGTCGAATACCTGGATATCCAGTTCGGGATTGATCTCGCGTGCCAGTCCAGCCATGACCCGCGCTTTGGGCTGACCCAGGCTGCCCAGGCTGGCCCCTGCCTGCCGGTTGAAATTCACCAGGGCAAAATCGTCGAGGTCGGCCACGTGGAATTTTCCAATACCCAGGCGGGCCAGCGTCAGCAGATGCACGCCGCCCGCCCCTCCCAGCCCGGCAATGGCAATTTTCTTGCCGCGCAGCAGGGTTTGCTCATGCGGCGTTAACCAGCCGATATTACGACTAAACGCTTCGTGGTAATCGAAGGAGGGCGCGCCAGTCGAGTTCAGGTTTCCTCCCGCAGCAAGCGCCCAAGGATGCCTTCCTGGTCATGTGCTGAGAAAAAATACGGATAGAGGCTACGATCCTTGGCGGCCTTGCCCTTGCCGCCAAGCGTCTCGATCTGTTTCCGCATGTAATCCAGTTCCAGATGCATCAGCAACACCGGGAAATTGACCCGATTGTTCATTTTTTCCTCGCCAATTTGCTTGAAGCCCAGCATCCTTTCGTAGAAAGCCTTGTGGCGGGGCACGATCTCGATGATGGCGTCGGTGCATTCGTGGATCACGCCATAGAGATACGCGATATGGATAAGGCTGGCGAGCAGTTGCTTGGAGCCGATATTCTCGTCGATGGCAAGCTTGCTGAGTTCGCCGACCCGTTTGCCCTGTGCGCGGAGCGCATCGATTTCCGGTTTATAGATTTCGTCGGCCAGCATGCCTTCTTCCGAGTCATAGCCGACCGTGACGGTTCCGACGATTTTTTCCTGGTGAAACGACAGAATCGTGATGCGATTGGGGTATTTTTTCAGTTGCGCCTTGGGGAAGCCGCGCCAGGCATAGCGCTTCTGCACCAGCATGCTGGCATGATTGAACACCTCGTCCTGCTGCGCAAAACGCAGCTTGAAGAGCTTTTCGCCCAGACGTTCTTCCTGGGTTTCCGGCTCGCCTTCTGACAACGGGCTCAGATCCTTGAGGCGGTAGGGCGACTCAAAGCTGATGATGGTTTTGTCAAAATCATCAGCGATGCTCCGGCCGCGCCCGATCAACTTACTCAAACTCAGCGTCACCTTGCGCTCCTGACATATTAGGGAGAAACCGCTCCCCACCTGCTTTCTATCGGCCCCTATGGCACGAAAGTTTAGGTTTCGGCACGCAACCAGCGGGCGGCGTCACGCGCAAAATACGTCAACACGCCATCCGCCCCAGCACGCTTGAAGGCCACCAAGGCCTCCAGCACGCAGGCCCGTTCATCCAGCCACCCATTTTGTACTGCTGCCTTCAACATAGCGTATTCGCCGCTGACCTGATAGGCATAGGTTGGCGCCCCGTACGCATCCTTGACCCGGCGAATGACGTCCAGATACGGCAACCCCGGCTTGACCATGATCATGTCGGCACCTTCCTGCAAATCCATGCCGACCTCCCACAACGCTTCATCGCTGTTGGCCGGATCCATCTGATACGTGGTTTTGTTGCCCTTTCCCAGATTCGCAGCCGATCCGACAGCATCGCGAAACGGTCCATAAAAGCTGGAAGCATATTTGGCAGCATAGGCCAGGATACGGGTATGGATATGCCCCGCCTCTTCGAGCGCGGCGCGGAGTGCCGCAACCCGCCCATCCATCATGTCGGAGGGAGCCACTACGTCAGCGCCCGCCTGGGCATGGGTCACAGCCTGTCGTGCCAGTACGGCCACTGTTTCATCGTTCATGACATAGCCACTGTCATCGAGCAGCCCATCCTGGCCATGGCTGGTATATGGGTCGAGCGCAATATCAGTGATGATGCCCAATTCGGGGAAGCGGTTTTTCAGGGCAACCACAGTCCGCGGCACCAAGCCCTCGGGATTAAACGCTTCTTCCGCCCCCAAGGTCTTCAAGCCGGCATCGATCACCGGAAACAGCGCCAGAGCGGGAATTCCCAATTTCAGGCAGTCCTCGGCTACCGGCATCAATAAATCGAGCGACAGTCGCTCGACACCCGGCATTGAACTCACTGGCTCGCGCTTGTTCTGACCCTCCAGAACAAATACTGGATAGATAAAATCGTTAGGCGTAAGTGTGTGCTCACGCATCAGGCGCCGGGAAAAGTCGTCGCGTCGCATGCGCCGCATCCGGCGAGCTGGGAATTGGCCAAATGGCAGATTCACAAAGATCTCCAAAAAATTTTGTGGGTAGCTGGAACTATTTCAGCCCAAGGTTGCTCTATGAAACAGACGGTCTCGTATCGTCTCCCGCTTCTCCTCCCTGAGCGGGATGCCTTAATCCCCTTAAGGCATTTTTTAGCCCCGATCCCTCCCTTGATCGGGGCTTTTTTGTGGGGCGTCGTCGGACAATGGGTTGGGGGCGGTCGTACCCGGGTGTACCGGTTGCGCATGGCCCAGCCAGTCTTCGATCAAGGCCGCGGCTTCTTCGGCCCCCAAACGGGAGAGACTTGAGAACAGCTGCACAGTGACGCGCGCCTGCGGCATGAGTTCCTGCTTGACACGGCGCAGCGTCAACGCCTTCTCGCTGTTCGAAAGTTTGTCGGCCTTCGACAGCAATATATGTACAGGCTTGCCCGTAGGCGTAAACCAGTCGAGCATCTGCCGGTCCAGCGGCGTAAGCGGGTGGCGCGCGTCCATGATCAACACCATGCCGACCAGTGCCTCGCGCTCCTGCAGATAACGTGATAGCAGGCCTTCCCATTTTGCTTTCACTTCCGGCGGCACTTTCGCATAGCCGTAGCCGGGCAGATCGACCAGATAGGTGTCGGCATCCAATTCGAAAAAATTGATAAGCTGCGTCCGTCCTGGCGTTTTGGACGTGAACGCCAGACGGTTTTTACGCGTTAACAGATTGATCGCACTGGACTTTCCGGCATTCGACCGCCCGGCAAACGCAATCTCGGCGCGACTGTAGGGCAAATCGCGCAGCTGGGCGACCGAGGTATGGAATTGAGCGCGATTGAGCACGGGCTTGGCAGTCATATTAGTTGCCGCTAAACTACCCGTTTTCCCAAGTTTTGCAAGCTTCAGGAGCTTTTGATGAAACTCGTCGTCTCACTGGTTGCCGCACTGGCCGCCACCTCCGCTTTTGCCAACGAACCTGCTGCGGGCCCGGCCAGCAAAGGCGATCCCAAGGCGGCTGAAAGCATCGTCAATCAAGTCTGCGCAGGCTGCCACGCGGCGGACGGCAACAGCACCGTCGCGGCCAATCCCAGGCTGGCCGGCCTGAATGCGGAATACATCGACAAGCAACTCACCAACTTCAAGTCGGGTGAGCGCAAGAATGCGGTGATGGGCGGTATCGTCGCCAGTCTCAGCCCGCAGGACATGCTGAACCTGGCCGCCTACTTCAGCGCCCAGCAGCCCAAGCCGGGTACGTCCAAGGATCAGGAACTGGCGCTGCTCGGCCAGAAGATCTTCCGTGGCGGCGTACAGGGCGCTGGCGTGCCGGCGTGCGCATCCTGCCACGGCCCGCAGGGCAAAGGCGTCCCCGTCCAGTTTCCGCGTCTGGCTGGACAGCACAGCGAATACATTTACGCACAACTGAACAATTTCCGCCTTGAGACGCGCGCCAACGACGGTGCCAAGATGATGCGCACCATCGCGGCGAAGATGACGGATGCTGACATGAAGGCCGTGGCCGCTTATATTCAGGGCTTGCGTTAGAGCGTGGTTGTTGCCGGTTTACCGGCTTTACAAGCACGGCCTACCCCTTGCGGGTAAACTTATCCGACTTATTTGAGTCGATGAAAGGGTGACGCAGGTCACCCTTTTTTTTCTGGTGCCCTAGAGGGTATTGCCGCCCCCATGAATTCCACGTCCCCGTCCTTCGGAAAATCCGTGTTCGAGTTGTTGAGCTCGATGCGTTTCGCGATCAGCCTGCTGTCCATCTTGGCTGTCGCCTCTATTATCGGGACCGTACTGAAGCAGGCCGAGCCCTACAACAACTACATCATCCAGTTCGGGCCGTTCTGGTTCGAGGCCTATGAAAAACTGGGGTTGTACGATGTCTATCACGCAGCCTGGTTTCTGGTCATCCTGACTTTTCTGGTCGTCTCCACCACTGTCTGTATTTACCGTAATGCACCGAATTTCGCACGCGAGATGAAAAGCTTTCGCGAACACGTCAGCGAACAATCGCTGAATGCATTCAAGCACAAGCACGAGGCTGTCACGACGCAAGCGCCCGAAGCCCTCGCCGCCAGCGTGCAGCGCTACCTCGAAGGCCAGGGTTACAAGGTGAAGAACCTGCCGCGCGAGGAAGGCGTATTACTCGCCGCCAAAGCCGGCAGCTGGAACCGCCTCGGCTATTTTCTGGCGCACTCAGCCATCGTGATGATCTGCATCGGCGGCCTGATAGACGGCAACCTGGTATTCAAGGTGCAGCAATTGCTGGGTTACAAGAAAATCGAGACCCGCGATATTCCCCAGAGCCAGGTACCGGCGATTTCGCGTCTGTCGCCGTCCAATCCGTCGTTTCGCGGGAGCGTGCAGATTCCGGAGGGTTCCAGTGCCGACGTGGTGTTCCTGAATGTGGCTGACGGCTATCTGGTGCAGGATCTGCCTTTCACCGTGGCACTCAAGCAATTCCGCATCGAACATTACACGACGGGGCAACCCAAGAATTTCGAGAGCGATCTCGAAATATTCGACCGATCCGGAAAGAAAATCCGCGATGCGACGATCGCCGTCAACCATCCGCTGATCCAGGACGGCATCGCGATCTACCAGGCCAGCTTTGCCGATGGCGGCACGCGTCTGAGCCTCCGCGGCTGGAACCTGTTTGCGCCTGCAGCCTCGCCCTTCCCCATCGACGGCACCGTACACCAGAATGCCACGCTGACCAGCGAGGCCGGCGACTATACGCTGGAGTTCACCGATTTCCGGCCTTTCAATATCGAGAACATGGGCGGCGACGCCGCTGAGACCGGCAGCACCATGAGCGTGCTGGGCGGCAGCCCGATCAGCGACAAGAAGCATCTGCGCAACGTCGGCCCCAGCTTCCAATACAAGCTGCGCGATTCGCGCGGGCAGGCGCATGAGTTCAGCAATTACATGCTGCCGCTGGAACTCGATGGCCGCTGGTACATGATGTCGGGCGTGCGCGACGCACCGAACGAGGCCTTCCGCTACATGCGCATGCCCCTCGACGCGGACGGCAACATCGAGACGTTCATGCGGCTGCGCGGCGCCCTGCTGAATCCAGCATGGCGGCAAGAAATCGCGGCCAATTTTGCCCATCAGGCCCTGCCGCAAAATGCATCGGACCCGCAAATCGAGAGCAAGCTGACCAATAGCGCCGCACAGGTGCTGGCCTTGTTTGCCAAAGGCGGGTTTCAGACCCTGGGCCAGTTCATCGAAGAAAAAGTACCCACCGCCGAGCGCGAAAAAGCGGCGGGGACTTATCTGCGTATTCTTGAACTTTCGGCATACGAGGCACTGAGAATCGCCAATCGCCAGGCCCATCTGCCCGAACCCAAGCCCGATGACGCTACCGGCTGGCTGGTACGCGACACCCTCAATAGTGTCAGCGACATGTTCGTCTACGGCGCGCCGATCTACCTGCAGTTGATGCATTATGACGAGGTCAAGGCGAGCGGCCTGCAGCTTACCCGGTCACCCGGGAAGAACGTGGTCTATTTAGGTTCGTTTTTGCTGACACTCGGCGTATTCTTCATGCTCTTTGTACGCGAACGGCGGGTCTGGCTGCGCATCAAACCTGGCCACGCCCTGCTCGCCATGTCGTCGGCCAAACACACGATAGACTTCGAAAAAGAGTTTACCCAACACGCGCAGGCGCTCGACACGCTTGCCAAGTAATCCGGAGGTCACAATCATGGAACTCGCCCTGCATCAACCCGCCCCGCTCCTGAAGCGCCTGTCGTGGTTCGACTGGCTATTCGCCGTCATCATCGCGTCGAGCGGCCTGTTCGCGCTCTCACGTTTCGGCGAATTCATGGATCCGTACGAAAAGGGCATCCTGCTGGCAGCCATTCCGGCGCTGGCGGTGTTCGGCTGGTTCTGGAAATCGTTCCGTCCGCTCTTCATCATCGTCGGCGCGGTCAGCCTGTTCGCCATCAGCCAGTACCACGACAACCTGGCGCGCATGGATGAAGCCTTCTTCCTCAAGTACCTGATTTCCAGCCAGGCGGCCATCATGTGGATGTGCGCCCTGTTCGGGCTCGCCACCCTGACCTATTGGATAGGTCTGCTGGCGCGTTCCGAGTTCACTATGAAAACGGCTACGGCGATGACGTGGTCTGCCGTCGCACTGGGCTTCATCGGCCTGATGGTGCGCTGGTATGAGTCCTATCTGATCGGCACCGACGTCGGTCACATCCCGGTCTCCAACCTATACGAAGTGTTCGTGCTGTTCTGCCTGATCACCGCGATGCTGTACCTGTATTACGAAGCACGTTACCAGACGCGACAGATGGGTGCCTTCGTGCTGCTGGTGATCTCGGCAGCGGTGGGCTTCATCCTGTGGTACGCCCTGGATCGCGGTGCGCATGAGATCCAGCCGCTGGTCCCGGCGCTCAAATCGTGGTGGATGAAGCTGCACGTCCCGGCCAACTTCATCGGATACGGCTCGTTCTCGATTTCCGCCATGCTGGGCGCCGCCTACCTGCTGGCGCAGCGCGGCATTCTCGCCAGCCGCCTGCCCAAGCTGGAAGTGATCGACGACGTCATGTACAAGTCCATCGCGATCGGTTTCGCCTTCTTCACGATCGCCACCATTCTCGGTGCAATGTGGGCGGCCGAGGCCTGGGGCGGCTATTGGTCGTGGGACCCGAAAGAGACCTGGGCGCTGATCGTGTGGCTCAATTACGCCGCCTGGCTGCATATTCGCCTGGTCAAGGGATTGCGCGGACCGATGCTCGCATGGTGGGCGCTGGGCGGCCTGCTCGTCACAACATTCGCCTTCCTCGGCGTGAACATGTTCCTGTCGGGCCTGCATTCCTACGGCACGCTGTAAACAGCCGGCCTGATGGCCGTGTCTCCCTGCGTCCCCCGGCAGGCCTGGCTGTTTGAATGCCCGGCTCCCATCCCATTTTCGGGGTGGGAAACTTAACGGTGCACCATCACCTTATGCAAAAAAAACTGCTGTATGGCCTTCCCCTGGTCCTGGCTGCGCTGGCGGCGGGAATCTGGCTGGCGCAGGCACGCTATGCGCCCACAACGCCCACTGCGTCCGCGGTCTCCGGGCTGTGGCAGCTCGGTTTTCCGGATGCACAAGGACACCCGCAGCCGCTGTCGCAATGGCGCGGACGAGTCGTCGTCCTGAATTTCTGGGCCAGCTGGTGTGCGCCGTGTCGCGAGGAAATACCGGATTTTGTTTCCCTACGTACTCAATATCGGCCCAAAGGCGTGGAATTTGTCGGTATCGCCATCGATAATTCGGCCAACGTCACGCAATTCCTGCAACGCGTATCGGTCAATTATCCAATCCTAATCGGCGAGGGCGCTGCGCACAATCTGGCCCGGCAACTCGGCAACCCGAGCGGTGCATTGCCGTACACGATCGTGCTTGATCGCGACGGTCACATCGCATTGAGCCACCTGGGCCGGCTGCCGCGCGCAACGCTCGAGCAAGCCCTGGGAAAAATCGGCTCATAGTTGCGATTTAGCGTCAATATCTGGACAATTTACCCTCATTTACGGCAAACTCGCCGCCATGACGACCAAACGAACCAGCCGCACGTCGGCCAAATCGGTCCCCAGTCTGCGCCCACATGTCCTGGTGTTGCATGGCCCCAATCTCAATTTGCTGGGCAGCCGCGAACCCAAACATTACGGCCTCGCCACGCTCGACGACATCAATCGTGCGCTGGTCAATCTGGGAGAAGCCTCCGGGGCGCACGTCGAAACCTTTCAGCACAACCATGAAGGCACTCTGATCGACCGGCTGCATGAGGCCGCCCGTGACCAGGTGGATTTCATCGTCATCAACCCGGCGGCCTACACCCACACCAGCGTCGCGCTGCGCGACGCGCTGGCGGCGACCGCCATTCCGTTTGTCGAAGTTCATCTTTCCAATATTCACGCGCGCGAATCCTTCCGCCACCACTCGTATTTCTCCGACCTCGCCGTTGGCGTGGTGTCCGGTCTGGGCGCGCACGGCTACGAACTGGCGCTGGAATACGCGCTGCGTCACCTCCAAAACAGGACCCCCCATGGATCTCAGAAAACTGAAAAAGCTCATTGACCTGGTCGAAGCCTCGGGCATTGCCGAGCTGGAAATCACCGAAGGCGAAGAAAAAGTCCGCATCGCCAAAAGCATCGCTGGCGCGCCGATGATGATGGCGCACGCCCCGCAAATGATGCAGACGGCGGCTCCGGTCGCGGCACTCCCGGTCGCGGCCCCGGTGGAAGATGCTGTCCCCGAGGGACATGTCGTGCGTTCGCCCATGGTCGGCACCTTCTATCGCGCTCCGGCGCCCGGTTCCAAAAACTTTGCCGAGGTCGGCCAGAACGTGAATGCCGGCGATACGCTATGCATCATCGAGGCGATGAAGCTGCTGAACGAAATCGAAGCAGACCAAGGCGGCGTCATCAAGGCCATCCTGGTCGAAAATGGTCAGCCGGTGGAATACGGCGAACCCTTGTTTGTGATTGCTTGAGGAAAGGATTCAGGGACCAAGGATCCGGATTCAGCGAACGAGCGGCTTTGCCGCGCCTTTGAACTCGGCGCGCAGCACCTTCCCTGACCCCGGTCCCCTGGCCTCTAGCCCCTAAACCATGTTTGAGAAAATCCTCATCGCCAACCGCGGAGACCGGCTGCCGTCAGGCAGCGCAGCGGCGAAGCCAAAACGCGCAACGGCCGTAGGCCGTCAGGGCGATTTCGCCGCGGAGAACCAAAATGTTTGAAAAGATTCTGATCGCAAACCGCGGCGAAATTGCGCTGCGCATCCAGCGCGCCTGCCGCGAAATGGGCATCAAGACGGTCGCCGTGTATTCCGAGGCCGACCGCGACGCCAAGTATGTAAAGCTGGCCGACGAATCGGTATGCATCGGCCCGGCGCCGTCGGCGCAGAGCTATCTGCACGTGCCGTCGATCATCGCCGCCGCCGAAGTCACCGACGCCGCCGCCATCCATCCCGGCTACGGCTTCCTGTCGGAAAACGCCGACTTCGCCGAGCGCGTGGAGTCGTCCGGCTTCACCTTCATCGGTCCGCGTCCCGACAATATCCGCCTGATGGGCGACAAGGTCGCCGCCAAACAGGCAATGCTCGAGGCCAAGGTGCCCTGCGTGCCCGGCTCCGACGGCGCCCTGCCGGACGATCCCGACGAAATCGTACGGATCGGCGCCCGCATCGGCTACCCGGTCATCATCAAGGCCGCCGGCGGCGGCGGCGGCCGCGGCATGCGCGTCGTGCATACCGAAGCTGCGCTGCTGAATGCGGTGACCATGACCAAGACCGAAGCGGGCGCCGCCTTTGGCAACCCCATGGTCTACATGGAAAAATACCTGCAGACGCCACGCCACATCGAGATCCAGATCCTCGCCGACGAACATGGCAACGCCGTCCACCTCGGGGAACGCGACTGCTCAATGCAGCGCCGCCACCAGAAGGTACTGGAAGAGGCGCCGGCCCCCGGACTCGATCCCAAGCTCAGGGACAAGATCGGCGAACGCTGTGCCGAAGCCTGCCGCAAGATCGGCTATCGCGGCGCCGGCACCTTCGAGTTCCTCTACGAGAACGGCGAGTTCTACTTCATCGAAATGAACACCCGGGTGCAGGTTGAACATCCGGTGACCGAACTCATCACCGGCATCGATATCGTGCAGACGCAGATCCGCGTCGCTGCCGGCGAGAAACTGCCGTGGAAGCAGAAGGACATCCAGTTCAAGGGCCACGCCGTCGAGTGCCGCATCAACGCCGAGCATCCGACGACCTTCGTCCCCAGCCCCGGCAAGCTGACCAACTACCACGCGCCCGGCGGCCCCGGCATCCGCGTCGACTCGCATGTGTACCACGGCTACTACGTGCCGCCGCATTACGACTCGATGATCGGCAAGCTGATCGCCTACGGCGATACCCGCGACCAGGCCATCGCCCGCATGCGCGGTGCGCTGATGGAAATGGTGGTCGAGGGTATCCACAGCAATATCCCGCTGCACCAGGAACTGATGAACGATGCCGCATTCATCGCCGGCGGCACCAGCATTCATTATCTGGAGCACAAACTGGCGGCGGAGAAGGCTGACAGGTAAGCGGCGAGCGGTGAGCAGCAAGCGGAAAAAACCCTCCCTGTCGCCCTTTACCGCTTACTGCTCACCGCTAACCACTTGTTACCATGCCCTGGCAATCCGTTCGCATCCTCGTCGAATCCAAACAGGCCGAGCCGTTGTCCGACGCGCTGATGGATGTGGGTGCGCTGTCGGTGTCACTGGAAGACGCTGACGCCGGCACAGTGGACGAAACCCCGCTGTTCGGCGAACCGGATCATCCGACTGCCGAATTGTGGCCGCACAGCATCGCGGTGGTGCTGCTGGACGAAAACGCCGACGTGGCGGAAACGCTGGCCGCCGCGGCAAAGCAGGCAGGCATTTCCGTTCCGACCGACTATACGATCGACATCGTGGCCGAGCAGGACTGGGTACGCCTCACGCAATCGCAGTTCGATCCCATCCCGATCTCGCCACGCTTATGGATCGTGCCGACCTGGCACGACGCGCCCGACAGCCGCGCGATCAACCTCAAGCTCGATCCCGGCCTGGCATTCGGTACCGGCAGCCATCCCACCACGCGCCTGTGCCTGCGCTGGCTTGACACGCAACTCGCTGGTAGCGAAACGCTGCTGGACTATGGGTGCGGCTCCGGCATTCTCGCCATCGCGGCGGTCAAGCTGGGCGCCGCGCGCGTCGACGGCGTCGACATCGATAGCCAGGCCGTCGCCGCGTCGCGCGACAACGCTACGCTAAACGAAGTTTCCGCCCATTTCTGCCTACCTGGCGAACTCGCGCCGGGCCAGTACGACGTCGTCGTCGCCAACATCCTCACCAATCCCCTCAAGGGCATGGCGCCGCTGCTGGCCGGCCGGGTGCGCGCCGGCGGGCGGCTGGTGCTGTCCGGCATCCTGGCCGAACAGGCAGACGAGGTCATGGCGGTCTATCGTGATTGGTTTGACTTCGACCCGCCCACAATCGACGAGGGCTGGGTGCGTCTGGCTGGCATCAAGCGGTGAATTACCGCACCACCTGCCCGCACTGCGCCAGCGTATTCCGTCTCGGCGCCGACCAGCTCGACGCCGCGCAGGGCTGGGTGCAGTGCAGCGTGTGCGGCACGGCCTTCGATGCGCGCCTGAGCCTGCTCATGGAAGACGGCTCGCCGCTGCCCCAGCCCGCGCCCGAACTGGTCGAACCGCCTGCGCAGCCTGAAACCCGCCCGCCCGCCGAACAAGAAGCCTCGTCGGCCGTCATCCCGGACACGGCCGACGAGGCGCAACCCGTCGCACCGTCGCCAGAAGAGGATATCGCCGCAGCCGATATCCCGCGCGGGATCGTCCAGCGCGAGACATCGTTCGAGCTGGATTCGATCATCCTGATCGACCCGGACATTCCGGTTCCGGACGACCCCGGCCCACTGCCGCAGATTCACACCGCCCCCAGTTATCCGCCCGAACCCGCCACGCCCCTGCGCCGGCCCACCGCTGCCGAAGCCCCCCCCGCCGCACGCATCGAATATGCCTCCCCGATGCCCGGCAAGGCACGCATACCGTCCTCCCCCCGCCGCACCAGCCCCTGGGTGTGGGGAACGGCCAGTCTGTTGCTGTTTGTCGTGCTGCTGGCACAAACCGCTTATTTTCTGCGCGACACCCTGGTGAGCCGGCTGCCGCAAACCCGACCCGCATTCGAACAAGCCTGCGCAGCGCTCGGCTGCACGCTTTCGCTTCCCAAAAACGTGGCACTGTTGCAGATCGTCGGCTCCGACCTGCAAACCGAGGCCAGCGGGCGCCTCAAACTCACGCTCACCCTGGGCAACCGCGCCAATCATGTCCAGGCCTGGCCGGTACTCGTGCTGACCCTGACCGACCAGCACAACCGTCCACTGGCGCGCCGCAGCTTCGCCCCCAGTGAGTACCTCGGCGACACGCAGCGCATCGCCGCCGGCATCCCCGCACGCAGCGAACAGCCCTTGAGCCTGCCACTGACCGTGCACGACCTGACACCAATGGGCTTCAACCTGCAACTGACATATTGAATAGCGTCAAGCTAGCCGGCCCAGCGCTTCTTCGGTATAGTGCGCTCTCCCGTTGCGGGAGAGCGCACGAATAGCGTGCCGCCGAAGGCGTAACCCACCCGGAATCGCTCAGGCAGAAGGACCGCAACAACCGGAACACTCTGGAGAGCGCAGTCGCGGACTGGATCAGATCCGCGCAACTGCCACCGAAGGGGCAGCAGCCCGCTGGTTCATAGGATCAGCCGCTGTAATCTCTCAGGTACCAAGGACAGAGGGGTGGAGCGCATCCTCGCTTCACCTTTTTTATTTTTGGTGCCCCATGCTCAAACACACCCCGCTCAACGCCACCCACCGTGAACTCGGCGCCAAAATGGTCGATTTCGGCGGCTGGGACATGCCGGTCAACTACGGCTCACAGATCGAGGAACACCACACCGTGCGTTCCGGCTGCGGCCTGTTCGACGTGTCCCACATGCTGCCGCTCGACATCAAGGGCGCCAACGTGCGCGCCTTCCTGCGGCGGCTGGTAGCCAACAACGTCGACAAATTGCAGGTCTCGGGCAAGGCGCTGTATTCCTGCATGCTGAACGAGGCCGGCGGCGTCATCGACGACCTCATCATCTATTTCATGGACGAGTCCTGGTTCCGCCTGGTGGTCAACGCCGGTACCGCAGAGAAGGATCTGGCCTGGATGGAAAGGATGAACACCGACTGGGGCATGGGCCTCACACTGACGCCGCGCCGCGACCTCGCCATGATCGCGATCCAGGGGCCCGACGCCACGCGCGTCCTCAATGAAGCCCTGCCCGGCGTCGACCAGATCACTGCCAGCCTCAAGCCCTTCAACGCCGCCGCCATGGGCGAGATGTTCATCGCCCGCACCGGCTATACCGGCGAGGACGGCTTCGAGGTAATGGTGCTGGCGAAATCGGCGCCTTTCTTCTGGAAGGCGCTGATGGAAGCCGGCGGCAAGCCGATCGGCCTTGGCGCGCGCGACACCCTGCGTCTGGAAGCGGGGATGAATCTCTATGGCCAGGACATGGATGAAACCACCAGCCCGCTGGAATCCGGCCTCGCATGGACAGTGGATCTGAAGACCGCGCGCGACTTCATCGGTCGCAAGGCCCTGGAAGCCAGCGAGGTGACAAAGCAGCTCGCCGGCCTGCTTCTGCTCGACAAGGGTGTATTGCGCGGCCACCAGAAAGTCCACACCAAAAACGGCGACGGCGAAATCACCTCCGGCACGTTTTCGCCTACGATGCAGCAATCGATCGCGCTCGCCCGCATCCCGCTCGGGATCGCCCCGGGCGAGGAAGTCGAAGTCGAGATCCGCGACAAGAAACTGAAAGCCAAAGTGGTGAAATATCCGTTCGTGCGCAACGGCAAAGTTTTGATTTGAATTTCGTCCACGAAGAACCCGAAGGCTGCAAAGCATGTCTTCATGTCCTGCGTGGATAAAACCATAATTTATTTGGAGTAAACCATGAGCATCCCCGCTGACCTCAAATACACCCCCAGCCACGAATGGGTGCGCGTCGAAGCCGACGGCACGTTGACCGTGGGCATCACCCATCACGCGCAGGATCTGCTCGGCGATATGGTTTTTATCGAAAATCCGGCTACCGGCCGCACGCTTGCCAAGGGTGAGGAATGCGCCGTGGTCGAGTCGGTCAAGGCCGCATCCGACGTCTACGCGCCCGTGGCCGGCGAAGTGATTGCTGCCAACGGCGACGTGGAATCCAGCCCCGAGTCCGTGAACAAGGACGCCTACAGTGCCTGGATGTTCAAACTCAAGCCCGCCAATGCCGGCGATGTCGCCGAACTGCTCGACGCCGCGGCTTACCAGAAGCTGGTCGAGTCCGAAGCCCACTGACTTTTTCTCCACGAAGAACACGAAGGACCATGAAATTTTCTTCGCGTGCTTCGTGCCCTTCGTGGACGAGGTTTTTAAGCCATGCCCTTCATCCCCCACACTGAAGAAGACGTTTCCACCATGCTCGGCGCCATCGGCGCCGCCAGCATCGAGGACTTGTTCGATGAAATCCCGCCCGCACTGAAGACCGGCAAGCTGAAGGCCGTACCCGACGGCCTGCCCGAAATGGCAGTAACGCGACTGATGCAGGAACGCGCGTCGCAGGACGGCTTCTGGTCCAATTTCATCGGCGCCGGCGTCTACGAGCACCACATTCCGGCAGCCATCTGGCAGATCACCACGCGCGGCGAGTTCTACTCCGCCTATACGCCCTACCAAGCCGAGGCAAGCCAGGGCACGCTGCAGCTGATCTACGAATACCAGACCATGATGACCCGGCTGACTGGACTCGACGTCTCGAACGCCTCGCTCTACGACGGCGCTTCGGCGCTCGCCGAGGCGGTGCTGATGGCGGTCCGCTCGCACAAAACCTCGCGCCGCGTGCTGGTGCCGAAGACTGTCCATCCGATCTACCGCCGCGTGGTTGACACCACCGTCAGGAACCAGGGCATCGAACTGGTCGAGCTCGACTACGACCTCGCCACCGGCCAGACCGTGCTGCCGGCCGATCCCGGCAGCTTCGCCGGCCTCGTCATTCCGCAACCCAACTTTTTTGGCGTGCTGGAAGACGTGCACGCGTTGACCGACTGGGCACACGACAAGGGCGCGCTGGCGATCGCGCTAATCAACCCGACCACGCTGGCGGTACTGGAAGCGCCCGGCAAATGGGGCACCAAGGGCGCCGACATTGCCGTGGGCGAAGGTCAGCCGCTGGGTGCGCCGATGGCTTCGGGCGGCCCCTATTTCGGCTTCATGTGCTGCCGCCAGGAGTTCGTGCGGCAGATGCCCGGGCGCATCGTCGGTCGCACCGTCGACCTCGACGGCAAGCCGGGTTTTGCGCTGACGCTGCAGGCCCGCGAGCAGCACATCCGCCGTTCCAAGGCCACCTCCAACATCTGTACCAACCAGGGCCTGGTGGTTACTGCGGCGACGCAATACATGTCGCTGCTGGGCCCGCAGGGTTTGGCGAAAGTCGCCGCCAACAGCCACGCCAATACCGTGGCGCTGGCCGACAAGCTGGCGGCGATTCCCGGCGTCACACGTGCATTCGCTTCGCCCTTCTTCCACGAGGTGGTGTTGAAGCTCAACGACAATACCCTGAAGGGCACAAGTGCGAAGGACGTGCTGCGTGCCCTGCGCGCGCAGGGCATCCTCGGCGGCCTGGACCTCTCCGGCTGGTATCCCGAACTCGGTCAGGCGATCCTGGTGTGCGTCACCGAAACCAAGACCGCCGCCGACATCGACCACTACGCGCAACAAATGGAACGTATCCTGTCGAAACGGCGCGAAGCCCCGCCGTGTGCGTACAAGAGCTAATTGGAGTCAAGCATGAGCGATGTACTGCGGGACAAGCAGTTCTGGGATATGACCGACTCGTTCATTCAACTGGCCAATACCCACCTGAACGAGGTGAAGCCCAGCCGGGTCAGCGCATGCGCGCTATTTGCAGCATCGAGATTCAACGCCTTCGTCATCACGGCGGCATCAGAGAGCAAGGAACAGCTGATCGCGGAAAAAGAGGCTGCGATCGCTTATTTTCTGGACCAATACGAAAAAATGCTGCGCGAAAATCTGGATGAGCATCTGGCGCGCTATGACCAGCACGGCAGTTAATTGGCAGGAAATGGATCGGGCGCTATCGTTCTAGTGCCCGGCATTTAATTGATTTATTCAAGGAGAGCAATCATGGCAGTGACTCTAGGCGGCAACCCCATCGACGTCGCAGGCAGTTTCCCCAAAGTCGGCGACACCGCGCCCGATTTCAAGCTGGTCAACAAGGATCTGGCCGACGTCTCGCTGGCCGATTTCGCCGGCAAGAAGAAAATCCTCAACATTGTGCCGAGCCTCGACACCCCGGTGTGCGCGACGTCGACCAAGAAATTCAACGACGCGGCCGTCGGCAATACCGCCGTGCTGATCATCTCGGCCGACCTGCCGTTCGCGATGAGCCGCTTCTGCGGCGCCGAAAGCACCAACAACGTGACCACGCTGTCGACCATGCGCGGCGCCGATTTCATGAAGAACTACGGCGTCGCCATCACCAGCGGCCCGCTTGCCGGCATCACCGCACGCGCGGTCGTTGTGCTGGATGAGAACAACAAGGTGCTCCACGCCGAACTCGTTCCCGAGATCAAGCAGGAGCCGAACTACGATGCCGCGCTGGCTGCACTGAAGTAAACGCAACCCTCCGCGGAGCCATGCCTCCGCGGACACCAGGTTTTGACCATGCTGATATTCGACCATTCCCGTTCCGGCCGCACCGCCGCCGCCCAGCTGCCGGCTGCCGGCGGCAGTCTCGACGACCTGCCTGCTGCGCTCCTCCGTAAGGACAGGCCTGCCCTGCCCGAAGTCTCCGAGCTCGATGTGGTGCGCCACTACACACGCCTGTCGCAAAAGAATTTCTCGATTGACACGCAGTTCTACCCGCTTGGCTCGTGCACCATGAAATACAACCCGCGCGCGTGCAATTCGCTGGCGATGCTACCGCAGTTCCTGGCGCGCCACCCGGCCAGCCCGGACGAGACCGGACAAGGTTTCCTGGCCAGCATGCACGAGCTGCAGGAAATGCTGAAGGACGTGACCGGCATGGCGGGCGTGTCGATGGCGCCGATGGCCGGCGCGCATGGCGAATTCGCCGGTGTCGCGATGATCCGTGCCTACCACGACGCGCGCGGCGACGCTGCGCGGCGCGAGATCATCGTGCCGGACGCGGCGCACGGCACCAACCCGGCCACCGCAACGATGTGCGGCTACACGGTCAAGGAAATCCCCACCGACGCCACCGGCAGCGTCGATCTGGTTGCACTCAAGGCCGCAGTCGGCCCGCAGACCGCGGGCCTGATGCTGACCAACCCGTCGACGCTCGGCGTGTTCGAGAAGACCATCGCCGACATCCAGAAGATCGTCCACGACGCCGGCGGCCTGCTGTATTACGACGGTGCCAACCTCAACGCCATCCTCGGCAAGGTACGCCCCGGCGACATGGGCTTTGACGTCATCCACATGAACCTGCACAAGACCTTCTCCACGCCGCACGGCGGCGGGGGGCCGGGTGCCGGGCCGGTGGGTGTATCGACGCGGCTACTGCCTTTCATGCCGATTCCGCTGGTACTGAACGAAAACGGCTTCTACCGGCTGGCGACCGAGGCCGACCTGCCGCAGTCGATCGGCCGCATGTCGGCCAACATGGGCAACGCCGGCGTGCTGATGCGCGCCTACATCTATGCGCGCCTGCTGGGACGCGAAGGCATGCACCGCGTCGCCGAATACGCCACGCTCAACGCCAACTACCTGATGGCCAAGCTGCGCGAAGCCGGCTTCGACCTGGCCTACCCCGAGCGCCGCGCCAGCCACGAGTTCATCGTCACGCTGAAAAAACTGAAGGACGCCACCGGCGTCTCGGCGATGGACTTCGCCAAGCGCCTGCTCGACTATGGCTACCACGCCCCGACGACTTATTTCCCGCTGCTGGTGCCGGAGTGCCTGCTGATCGAGCCGACCGAAACCGAAAGCCGCGAAACGCTCGACGGCTTCATCGAGGCGATGAAAGCGATCAAGCGGGAGGCCGAGACCACCCCGGATCTGGTGAAGGGCGCGCCCTACAGCCTGCCGGTGCGGCGGCTGGACGACGTCAAGGCCGCACGCGAGCTCGATCTGGCCTACAAACCTGTCGCCTCCGCCCAGGCATGACCCAACCCGTCAGCCCTTACAAGGGCAAGACCGGCCTGCGGCGCGTGCTGAACGCGGCGGGCTATTCGTGGGCCGGTCTCTCGGCCGCATTCCGGCACGAGGACGCATTCCGCCAGGAGGTGTTTCTCGCGCTGCTGCTGATTCCGCTCGCACTCTATCTGGGGGAGACCGGGATCAGCCGCGCACTGATGATCGGCGCAGTCCTTCTGGTACTGATCGTCGAACTGCTGAATTCCGCGCTCGAGGCGGCGGTGGACCGGATTTCCCTCGAACACCACCAACTCATCAAACGCGCCAAGGACATGGGCAGTGCAGCCGTGATGATCGCGCTGGCCAACGTAGTCGTCGTGTGGGCGCTTGTACTATTGGGTTGAGTGAACAACAAAAACCATGCCAATATGGCGCTGCACCCTAAAGTTGTGGCGTTCTTAGCCGGAATAGAGGTGTACACCCCTTATCGTTTTCCGACTGTGTGAACTTCAAAACTGTTTGCCTTCTTCTGAGTCTGTGCCAGGCCGGCTCCGCCGCAGCCTTGGGCATGGGTGATATCGCTGTACATTCGCAGCTGGGCCGATCCCTGAACGCGACCGTCACCCTGCTCGGCGCGACCGCCGACACGATGGCGGATTGTTTCAGCCTCGGCACCAGCGCAAACAACATCGCACCGCCGCTCCGCGCAAAACTGAGTATCGAACGGGCTGGGGATCAGACACGCCTGCTCATCCGTACGTCCTACCCGGTGAACGATCCGATCGTACAGTTCGTGCTGGTTTCGGACTGCGAGGTGCGCTTGCAACGCGAGTATGTCGTGTTGCTCGACCCACCTGTGGCGACGGAAGCCCCTCTCAATGAGAATGCCCCCGCTGCAAGCGCGCAAACCGGACCGGCACCCGCCGCCGCCCCACCCCATCCCGTTTCACCTCGGCGCGCCCATCGACCTTCCCATCGCGCAGCCGCATCCATCGCACGGCCGCCGAACGCGGCTGCGCGGACACCGACCCCGCCCCGGGTGCATGCCGCGCCGAAGGAAAGCGTCCCACGCTTGGTTCTGTCCGGAAAGCACGAGCTATCCAGCCAGAACGATCCGGTGGCGCTGCGTCTCGACACACGCCTACCTGACCTGACGCAGCCGCGCCCCGATGGGCTGACCGCCACCGAACTGTCCGATGAAAACACGGCGCTGGGCCGCAAACTTGCGCACCTGGAGGCCCAACTCGCCGCGCTGCAGCGACGCAATGCCGAACTCGAAGCCGCACGACATGCCACCCTCACGGCGACACTTGCGCCTGCCGCTCCCTCGCAACCCGTCCAGTGGCCGTTATATCTGCTGGCGATGGCGATCGTGGCCAGCTTGATTGCGCTGGCCACCTGGCTGCTGCGCCGCAACCGCTCCCTCCGGCCCACGCTTGGCAACACGCCCTGGACGCAAACAGGAATGCCGGAGAAAACGCTGTCCGAATTGAGCGCCGACATGCCGGCTGACCCGCCGTCCGTCTCCCCGCGCATGCCTGAAATCGCTCCGCCCCAGCAAATCAGCGGCACTGAGGTCAAGGAAGATGTTCTCGACCAGGCCGAGGTGTTCATGGCCTTCGGGCATGGCGACCTGGCCATCCACCTGCTGCAGGAACATCTGCGTGCTACGCCGACCGAGTCGCCGATACCCTGGCTGCTGCTGCTCGATCTGTTGCACCGCGAAGGCGATACCGCCGGCTATGCGGCCGCCAGCGCCGAATGCCGCCGCTATTTCAACGTCAATCTCACCGACCATCCGATTTCCCAGGACAACGAAGTCGGCCAGGGGTTGGAAGCCTATCCTCACCTGCTGGAACAGTTGGTGAAGGTATGGAATACCCCGGATATCGAGGCCTTCTTCCACGATCTAATTTACGACAACCGGGGCGGCACGCGCATAGGTTTCGAGCCGGGCGCCTACCGCGACATCCTGCTGCTGCGCTCGATCGCGCAGGACGCATTGCCGCTCGCGGCCTGAGTAACCACTTCACCAAACCATCACTTCGGCGTCATCTGTTTGTCGCATGGCAGGGGCATGCTGCGCCCTATGGATGCCGCCGAATTCACCTGCCAGACGCTTCCGTCCATGCGCCCGCAGTTGCGCATTGCGGTGGTGACCGAAACCTATCCGCCCGAAGTCAACGGCGTGGCCATGACGCTGGGCCGACTGGTCGACGGCCTGCAGGTGCGCAACCATCAGGTGCAGCTGATCCGTCCGCGCCAGCATTCGGACGACCAGCCGCAGCCCACCGCCACCCTCAGCGAACACCTGCAACGCGGCATAGCGCTGCCGCGCTACGAAGGCCTGAAGATGGGCCTGCCGGCGAAAGCCGCGCTGACCCGGTTGTGGGCCCGGCAGCGCCCGGACGTGGTACAGATCGCCACCGAAGGCCCGCTCGGCTGGTCGGCCCTGGCTGCCGCCAACAAACTGCGCCTGCCGGTGGCGAGCGACTTCCACACCAATTTCCACAGCTACAGCAGCCACTACGGCTTCGGCTTGCTGCGCCGCGCGATCGTCGCCTATCTGCGCAAATTCCATAACAAGGCCGCCGTCACGCTGGTGCCGACCGAGGGCATCCGCCGCGAACTGTTGGCGCATGGCTATGAGAACATCGAGATCATCGGACGCGGGGTGGATACGCAGCTGTTCCACCCCGGTCGCCGCGATGCGGCCTTGCGCGCGCAGTGGGGCGTGGGCGAATACGAGACTGCGGTGCTGTACGTAGGTCGCCTGGCGGCCGAGAAGAACCTGTCTCTGGTGTTCAGCGCCTTCGATGCCATGCATCAGGCACGCCCGGCCACCCGCCTGGTGCTAGTGGGTGACGGCCCGGAACGCGCCGGCTGGCAGGCCAAACGTCCCGATGCGATATTCTGCGGCACCCAGGTCGGCGAGGCGTTGGCCGCGCATTACGCCTCGGGCGACGTGTTCCTGTTTCCCAGCCTGACCGAGACCTGGGGCAACGTGACAATCGAGGCGATGGCCTCCGGTCTCGCAGTGGTGGCCTACGATTGCGCGGCTGCCGAGGAAATCATTCGGCACGACGAAAACGGCCTCAAGGTAGCGCCCGAGGATCAGGCGGCGTTCATTGCCCAGGCGGTATCGCTGGTCTCCGATGTCGCACGGCAACGCCGCCTGGGCACTGCCGCCGCCGCGCGTGCCGCCCAATTGTCGTGGGATGCCATCATCGATAGTTTCGAGCGGGTGCTGCTGCGTCTCGCCCACCCCGAACCCGCGACCGAACCCCAGTTGGATTGGCCTGCCGCCGCCCCGACGGTCCGTTCATGAGGAACCCGCCATGCAAAATCGTCTGAGTCTGGTTGCCCACCACGGCCTAGATCGACTGGCCGCACGCGAACATGCCTGGCTGGAGCGCCTCAACGGCGTGCGCCTGCCCGGCTGGGAGGTCGGGCTGCTGCGACTCGCCAGCCGGCTCGGAGACGGCGTGTTCTGGTATGCGCTGATGCTGGCGTTGATCGCGTGGAACGGATGGGACGCCCTGCCGGCCGTGCTCCACATGATCGCGGCGGGCCTCGTCGGCACGCTCGTCTACAAATGGCTGAAGGGCGCCACCGAACGTCCGCGTCCCTATCAGGCCTGTCCATCGATCTGCTGCCTGACCGCGCCGCTCGACCGCTTCAGCTTTCCCTCCGGCCACACCCTGCATGCGGTGGTCTTCAGCGCGGTCGCTACCGCCTATTATCCGGCACTGGGCTGGCTGGTATGGCCGTTCACGGCGCTGGTTGCGCTGTCACGGCTGGTCCTGGGACTGCACTACGTGAGCGATGTCCTGGTAGGTGCGCTGCTCGGCGGCACGATTGCCGCCCTCTCGCTGGCGTTCTAGACACCCAATCACAGCCCTCAGGCTGCGTTGCGGAAACGCGACTGCACTTCGGCTTCGAATAGATCCCCCGGCAGCGGCAACCGGCATGCCACCAGTTCCGGCGCGTGCGCGGCGATACGTTCGCGTGCCACCGCCACTGGCGGACAATCCGGCAACCAGGCGGGCGCCTCGCCGGCCAGCACCCGGTTCATCTGCGGCAACCGGGCCGTCACTTCCTCGATGTAGTAATCGAAACGCGCCGCAAGCTTGCGATCCAGCACGCATCCCACGCCATGCAGCGCATGGGGCAGGCGGCTCTGCCGCAACAGGCGTTCTGCGCCCGACAGCTGGCGGATCGCACGGCGACTGACAGCAGGCGAGCAATCGAAGTTGCGCGCCACATAGTCAACCAGCCAGTCATCAGGTTTCAGCAAGGGCGCGGCGGATGGTTTGAACAGATGCTGCCCGATGTGGCGGTCCATCGCCCATTCCGCCGCAGCGTGCGTCAGCATCGGCACGTTCCACCACAGATGCTCGTGCGCGGGCACGAAGTGATTGTGCGCAATGATGTCAACCCACAGATGGCTCATCGCACCGACCGCGCAGGCCCGCGACTCGTCGTCGCGCGCCGCATCCAACAGCGCATGGGCGGTCTCCCAGTGGTGGCTTGCATCGAATGCCCGGGTGCCTGCCGTGGTACCCATCAGTGCCAGATCGGGCAGGCAGGCGCCGGCCATCAGGCGCTGCGGAAACCGCCGTACCGCGCGGCGCAGCATGGGATCGGCCAGCGGTATGGCCCAGACGAACAGTTGCGCAAAATACACATGGGTCGTCAGTCCCCATGCCAACGCATCGGCGGCAAACAGGCTTGCCGGAATCGACCACCAGAGAGCGAGGCGCTGTGCATACATGCGCGCAGCATGGCCGCGCTGCGTGAACCTGCGCTGTCAGGTGCATGAATCTTCCGTGAATCCCGGCCAACCGGCTGCGTATAATCCGGGCTGTCGTTTTCATCCCACACCCATCATGCGCACCCTCATCTGCGGTTCCCTCGCCTTCGATTCCATCATGGTGTTCCAGGACCACTTCAAGCACCACATCCTGCCCGACAAGATCCACATGCTGAACGTGTCGTTCCTGGTGCCGGAGATGCGCCGCGAGTATGGCGGCTGCGCCGGCAATATCGCTTACAACCTGAAATTGCTGGGCGGCGAGCCGCTGATCATGGCGACCGTCGGCGACGACTTCGCCGCCTATGCCGAACGCCTCGACGCCTTGGCGATCCCACGCGACTACATCCACCATGTCGCCGGCACCTACACCGCCCAGGCTTTCATCACCACCGACCTCGACGACAACCAGATCACCGCCTTCCATCCCGGGGCGATGAACTACTCGCACGAGAACGACGTACGCCAGGTACCGGACGTCAAGCTGGGCATCGTCGCCCCGGATGGGCGAGACGGCATGCTGCGCCACGTGCGCGGTTTCCACGAGGCCAACGTGCCGTGCGTGTTCGATCCGGGCCAGGGCATGCCGCTGTTTTCCGGCGATGAATTGCTGGAATGCGTGCATAAATCCAGCTACGTCATCCTCAATGATTACGAAGCCGAGCTGCTACAGAGCCGCACCGGGGAAAACCTGGCCACGCTTGCACGCCACGTCGAGGCGCTGATCGTGACGCGCGGCGGCGAAGGTTCGGTGATCCACACGGCTGCCGGACAGATCGACATTCCTGCCGTGCGGCCGGCAGCCATCCTCGATCCCACCGGCTGCGGCGATGCCTACCGCAGCGGCATTCTGTACGGCATCACCCACGGACTCGACTGGGAAACCTCCGGCCAACTGGCGAGCGTAATGGGCGCGATCAAGATCGAGCACCGCGGTGGCCAGAACCACGCGCCAAGCCGGCAGGAAATCGCCGGGCGGTTCAAGATCGCGTTCGGCAAAACGCTCTGAACCACGCCGAAAATCGACGGTCACACCGCCTATAGTGAAACGTGTGCAACTACAGGACCCGCATCATGAAGAACACCCCAACCATCGTTGCCGTAACCCTGATGACAACCAGCTTGGCTTTACTTGGCGGCTGCGCCAGCGGCGTTGGCGGCAAGGACTACAGCCGCGACCAGACCCGGGCCGTCCAGGAGGTCCAGATGGGCGTGGTGGAATCGGTGCGTGAGGTGAATATCGAAGGTACCAAGACGCCGATTGGGGCCGGCGCTGGCGCCGTCGTCGGCGGCGTGGCCGGCAGCACGGTGGGCGGCGGCAGAGGCAGCGTGGTCGGCGCGGCGGTCGGCGCGGTACTGGGGGGACTGGGGGGCGCAGCCGCGGAAGAGGCAACCACTCGCCAGAAAGGCGTGGAAATCACGGTCAAGCTCGATTCGGGGCGGATGCTCGCCATCACCCAGGCTGCGGATGAGGAATTCCGGGTAGGCGATCGCGTACGGGTATTGTCGGGCGGGGGGGCGACACGCGTATCGCATTGAAGCCGGAACAGCCCGGTCTTCTTCGGGGGTATTCCCATGATTCGCAGGTCATCGTTCCGAAACCTGAACGTCACGTCGGGTTAACACCCGATCTCTAAGCTGGGCGCATTTCATCAATGGGAGTGCCCCCATGCTCGACGTTCTCAGCACCCAACCATCCCTCTCTGCCAGCCGCTACCACGTCTCGCTGGCGGTGGACGACAACGAAATCCGCGAAGCGCAGCGCCTGCGTTACAAGGTGTTTGCCGAGGAGATGGGGGCGCGTCTGTCCTCCGTTCTGCCGGGGCACGATATCGATCTGTACGATCCCTTCTGCGACCATCTGCTGGTACGCGATCTGGCCAGCGGCGAAGTCGTGGGCACCTATCGCATCCTGCCGCCCGACGCCGCCAAGCGCGTCGGCAGCTATTACTCCGAACAGGAATTCGACCTGACCCGGCTGCAATTCCTGCGCCCGCGCATGGCCGAACTGGGACGTTCGTGCGTGCATCCGGTGCACCGCAGCGGCGCCGTCATCGCCCGTCTGTGGATGGGGCTGGCCGACTACATGACGCGTTATGGCTACGAATACATCGTCGGCTGCGCCAGCATCGGCATGGCGGACGGCGGCCATGTCGCGGCCAGCGTGTACCGCCAGATCATCCAGCGCCATCTCGCGCCGGTCGAATGGCGCGCCACACCGCGCTACCGCCTGCCCGTCGAATCACTCGACGAAGGCCAGACCGCAACGCTGCCGCCGCTGATCAAGGGCTACACCCGGCTCGGCGCGATGGTATGCGGCGAACCGGCGTGGGATCCCGATTTCAACACCGCCGATCTCCTGATGCTGCTGCCGCTGGCGCAGCTCAACCGCAACTATGCCCGCCGTCTCATCGGATGAGTCTTACAATGAACGGGTGAGCCTTGCCTATTTCCCCCCTTCTCTGCGCCGCGTCCTCCGCATCAGCCTGCTGGCCCTGCACCTGGTCTGGGGCGTCATCCTTGCAGGGCTGATTTTCCCCCTGCTCAACCCTGCACAGCGAGACCGCCGCATCATGGCCTGGGCCCGCCGCCTGCTCCGTGTACTTGGCGTACGGCTGAAGGCGGATGTCGCGCCGCGCCTGCCTGGCGGCGCACTACTGGTATGCAATCACGTGTCGTGGCTGGATATCTACCTGATCTATGCGGCCCAGCGGGTGCACTTCGTCTCCAAGGCCGAAGTGCGCAACTGGCCGGTGGCAGGCTGGCTGGCACACAAGACCGGCACGCTGTTCATCGAACGCGGCCGCCGTGCCGACACGGCGCGCATCAACACCGAAATGCGGGCGCTGATGCAGTCCGGCGCCTGGGTCGCCGTGTTTCCCGAAGGCACCACCGGCGACGGGAAAGGGCTGCGGCGCTTCATGCCGTCGCTGCTGCAGCCGGCGGTCGAGCTGAATTGCCCGATCGTGCCGGCGGCCCTGCGCTACCGCACGCTGGACGGCGAATACAGCGCTGCACCCGCCTACATCGACGACCTCAGCATGTGGCAAAGCCTGAAGCAGATCGTCAGCGAGCCCGGCCTCATCGCCGAACTGCATGTCGGCGAGCCCATCCTGCCCAACGGCCACCGGCGCGAACTGGCGGCGCAGGCGGAAGCCGCCACCGCCAGGCTGTTGGGCCTCAGGATTTCGGAAGCCGAATCTGCGGGCACTGTACCGCATACACCTGCCGGTCCTCCAGCCTGACGGCGGTCAATCTGCCGCCCCACAGACAACCCGTATCCAGCGCGATCAGGTTGCCGCGGTTGATCAGCCCAAGCGTCGACCAGTGACCGATGACGAGGGTCGCCTCGGCGCTCCGGCGTCCCGGCACCTCGAACCACGGCAGCCAGCCGGCCGGCTGTGTGCCCGGCGCGCCCCTGTGGTGGAATTCCATCTCGCCCGCCGCCGAACAGTAACGCAGCCGGGTGAAGGCGTTGACGATCACCCGCAGGCGCTCGACCCCATGCAGCGCCGCATCCCACGCCACCGGCGCATTGCCGTACATCTGCGCGAAGAATTCCCGGTAATGCGGGCTTTGTAGCGCAGCTTCCGCCTCCGCGGCATGCTGCATCGTGTCGTCCACCGTCCAGGCCGGCAGCACGCCCGCGTGCACCATGAGGAACTCGCCATCGCGCCAGGCCAGTTTCTGCTGCCGCAGCCAATGCAGCAGTTCGTCGCGATCAGGCGCATCGAGGATCCCGTCGAGCGTATCGCCCTTGTGCACCCGCCCGAAGCCTTCGGCAAGCGCCAGCAAGTGCAAATCGTGGTTGCCGAGCACACTGATGGCGGCATCCCCCAGTTCCCTGACGGTCCGCAACACCGCCAGCGAATCCGGTCCGCGATTGACCAGATCGCCGACAAGCCACAGCCGGTCGGCGCCCGGGTCGAATCGGATCGCATCCAATAAACGCAGCAGGGACGTGTGACACCCCTGAAGATCGCCAATGGCATAGATAGACATATAAAATACGGCTTCTTTGTGTGCTGTGCTGACCTGCATCATAGCGCGCCCGCCCGAACCTCTTGTGACGCCTGCGCCATGAAACCCCTGATCCGCCTGTTTTTCCGTACCCTGCGCCTCATCCTCGCCCCCTTCATGCTGCTGGGCTACTGGCTGACGCGCCCGAAGGGCATCGTGCGTCCCGCTGCCGCGCAAGCAGTCGTCGACGCGCGCACGCGCAAGCTGGCGCTGTACCATTACCCCACCTGCCCGTTCTGCCTGAAGACCCGGCGCACGATGCAGCGCCTGTCGCTCAACATCGAGTTGCGCGATGCCCAGCACGACGCAACGCACCGCGCTGCGCTGATCGCCGGCGGCGGCAAGCCGCAGGTGCCGTGCCTTTTGATCACCGACGATCAGGGCAAGCAGACCTGGCTGTATGAATCGGACGCCATCAATGCCCGGCTGAACCGCGAATTCGGCGCGGCATGAGTCTGCTCGCCGCATTGAATCCGCCGCAACGCGAGGCGGCGAAATACCTCGACGGCCCCTTGCTCGTGCTGGCTGGCGCCGGTTCGGGCAAGACGCGCGTCATCACCCACAAGATCGCCTACCTGATCGGCGAATGCGGCTACAAGCCGGCCTCAATCGCCGCGATCACCTTCACCAACAAGGCGGCGCGCGAGATGCAGGACCGCGCCGCCAAGCTCACGCAGGGCGTCAACACCAAAGGCCTGATCGTCACCACCTTCCACTCGATGGGCCTCAGGATGCTGCGCGAGGACGCGAAATTCGCCGAACTGAAACCGGCGTTTTCCATCCTCGATTCGGCCGACGCCGCGGGCATCGTCTCGGAAATCCTCAAGACCACCGACAAGCAGGAAATCCGCCGCGCGGTGTCACGCATCTCGCTGTGGAAGAACGAACTGAAGTCGCCCGCCGCCGCGCTCGCCACGGCCGAGGACGACAACGCGCGTGCCTACGCCAAGATCTACGACCGCTACGACGCCACCCTGCGCGCGTATCAGGCGGTCGACTTCGACGACCTGATCCGCCTGCCTGCAGAACTGCTCGACACCCACGCCGAACTACGCGAGAAATGGCAGAACCGCCTGCGCCACATCCTGGTCGACGAATACCAGGACACCAACGTCGCGCAGTACCGTCTGCTGCAGAAGCTCACCGGCGTGCGCGCCGCGTTCACCGCGGTCGGCGACGACGACCAGGCGATCTACGGCTGGCGCGGCGCCTCGGCCGACAACCTGCGCCAGCTGAACGAGGACTACCCGCACCTGCACGTGGTCAAGCTGGAGCAGAATTACCGTTCGAGCGTGCGCATCCTGAAGGCCGCCAACAGCCTCATCGCCAACAACCCCAAGCTGTTCGAGAAGCGCCTGTGGAGCGACCTCGGCCTCGGCGACGCGATCCAGGTGATGCCGACGAAGGACGACGAGCACGAAGCCGAATCGGTAGTGATGCGGCTCTTGTCGCACAAGTTCCAGCACCGCACCGAATGGCGCGACTACGCCATCCTGTACCGCGGCAACTACCAGGCGCGCATCTTCGAGCAGGCGCTGCGCAACGAAAAGGTGCCGTACCAGCTGTCGGGCGGGCAGTCGTTCTTCGACCGCGCCGAGATCAAGGATGTGATTTCCTACCTGCGCCTGATCGCCAACAGCGACGACGATCCCGCCTTCATCCGCGCGGTCACCACACCCAAGCGCGGCATCGGCGCGGCCACGCTGGAAAAGCTCGGCCAGGTCGCCGCCACCCTGCACGTGAGCCTGTTCGAGGCGGTGTTCTCGGCAGCCGCCATGTCCCAGATCGGCGAGCGCCAGCTGGCGCCGCTGGTCGAGTTCTGCAACTTCATCAACCGCATGGAGGAGCGCGTGCCGCGCGAGCCGGCCGGCGAACTGCTGAACGACCTCCTGAAAACGATCGACTACGAGGTGTATCTCTTCGACCAGGACGACCAGCGCGCGGCGCAGAACAAGTGGAACAACGTGCTCGAGTTCGCCGCCTGGATCGCCAAGAAGGGCGAGGAAGACGAGAAGGATCTGCTTCAGCTCACGCAGACCATCGCGCTGATCACCCTGCTGGAAGGCCGCGAGGAGGAAGAGCCCGATGCCGTGCGGCTGTCCACGCTGCACGCCGCCAAGGGACTGGAGTTCGGTCACGTGTTCCTGGTTGGCGTCGAGGAGAACATCCTGCCGCACCGCGACGCGGTCGACGAAGGCCGTCTGGAAGAGGAGCGCCGCCTGATGTACGTCGGCGTCACCCGCGCGAAGAAGTCGCTCACGCTGTCCTACTGCAGTCGCCGCAAGCGCGCCCGCGAAACGGTAGCCTGCGATCCGTCGCGCTTCATTGACGAGCTCGGCGACGATGTCCGCCAGCCGGAAAAACCCTCCAGTGCCGATGCCAAGGCGAGCGGCAGTGACCGTCTGGCGGCGTTGAAGGCCATGCTCGGCTGACGCCGGCCTGACGGCGTTGCCACTTGTCAGGAAACAAAAAAGGGACACCACGGCGTCCCTTTTTTGATTACTGCAATCCGGTGATCAGTTGACCTTGGGATCCAGTTCGCCCTTGTCGTAGCGCTTCTGCATTTCTTCCAGGTTGAAAACCTTCTTGATCTTGCTGGCCTGGCCGGCGGCGCCGAAGGCTTCGTAGCGCGCCTTGCAGATGTCGCTCATGCCCTTGGTGGCTTCCTTGAGGAATTTGCGCGGGTCGAAGTTCGACTTGTTTTCGGCCAGGTGCTTGCGGATCGCGCCGGTGGAGGCCATGCGCAGGTCGGTGTCGATGTTGACCTTGCGCACGCCGTTCTTGATGCCTTCGACGATTTCGCTGACCGGCACGCCGTAGGTCTGGCCCATGTCGCCGCCGTAGCTGTTGATGATGGCGAGCCAGTCTTCCGGCACCGAGGAGGAGCCGTGCATCACCAGGTGCACGTTGGGAATGCGGGCGTGGATTTCCTTCACGCGGTCGATGCGCAGCACCTTGCCAGTGGGTTTCTGGGTGAACTTGTAGGCACCGTGCGAGGTGCCGATAGCGATCGCCAGGGCATCGACCTTGGTCTTGGACACGAAGTCGGCAGCTTCGTCGGGATCGGTCAGCAGGGCGGAATGGTCCAGCACGCCTTCGGCGCCGTGGCCGTCTTCCTCACCGGCCTTGCCGGTCTCGAGCGAGCCCAGGCAGCCCAGTTCACCTTCAACGGACACGCCGCATGCATGCGCCAGCTCGGACACCTTGGCGGTGGTGGCGACGTTGTATTCGTAGGTGGACGGGGTCTTGCCGTCGGTACCGAGCGAGCCGTCCATCATCACCGAGCTGAAGCCGGACTGGATGGAGCGGAAGCAGATGGCGGGCGACGCGCCGTGGTCCTGGTGCATGCAGATGGGAATCTGTGGGTACATTTCGATCGCGGCCAGGATCAGGTGGCGCAGGAAGGGCTCGCCAGCATAGGAACGGGCACCGGCGGAACCTTGCAGGATCACCGGCGAATCCACTGCGGCGGCGGCCTGCATGATGGCATGGACCTGTTCCATGTTGTTGACGTTGAACGCAGGCAGGCCATAGCCGTTTTCGGCGGCATGGTCGAGCAATTGACGAAGGGAAATCAGGGCCATTTACAGTCTCCTAGGTTAAAAATGTGCAGCAAGCTGTTTTCAAAATCAGGATTTTTTCGATCCGCCCACGCGGACGATTTTCATGGTGTTGGTGCCGCCCGACTGGCCGATGGGTTCACCGATGGTCAGCAGGATCAGGTCGCCGTCACGTACCGCGCCACGCCGCCGCAACTCTTCCTCGGCTTCGGCCAGCAACGCATCGCGCTCCTTGCTGGCGGTTTTCAGGTTGATCGGATAGACGCCGCGGAATAGAGTGACTTTTCTACGGGTTTCGACCTGCGGTGTCAAGGCATAGATCGGCACCCGGGTGGACAGACGGCTCATCCACAGACAGGTGTTGCCCGACTCGGTCAGGGCGGCGATCGCCTTGATGTTGAGGTGGACCGACGTGAACACGGCCGACATGGCGATCGCCTCGTCGGCACGCAGGAAGCTGTGGTCGAGCCGCTCCTTGGTGAATCCGGGTTCGGCTTCCTTTTCCGCTTCCAGGCAGACGCGGTCCATGGCCTGCACCGCTTCGACCGGGAACTGGCCCGCCGCCGTTTCGGCCGACAGCATCACCGCGTCGGTACCGTCGAGCACGGCGTTGGCGACGTCGGACACCTCGGCACGGGTCGGGATCGGGCTGGAGATCATCGACTCCATCATCTGCGTGGCGGTGATGACCACCTTGTTGCGTTCGATCGCCATGCGGATCATGCGCTTCTGCAGCGCAGGCACCGCCGCGTCGCCGACTTCCACGCCGAGATCGCCGCGCGCCACCATGATGGCGTCGGAGGCCTCGAGAATCTCTTCCAGATTCTCGATCGCTTCGGTCCGCTCGATCTTGGCCACCAGCTGGCTCTTGCCGCCGGCCGCACGCAGCAGTTCGCGCGCCTGGCGCATGTCGGCGCCGGAACGCGGGAACGACACCGCCAGGTAATCCGCCTTCAGTGCAGCGGCAGTCTTGATGTCTTCGATGTCCTTCTCGGTCAGCGCCGAGGCCGACAAGCCGCCTCCCTTGCGGTTGATGCCTTTGTTGTTCGACAGCACCCCGCCCTGCACCACCTTGCAGATGATCTCCGCGCCCTGGACGTCCTCGACCCAGAACTCGATGCGGCCGTCGTCCAGCAGCAGGGTCACGCCCCGCTTCACGTCATTCGGCAATTCCTTGTAGTCGAGGCCGACGCGGGTCTGGTCGCCCAGCGCGCAGGCGGCATCGAGGATGAAGGTATCGCCCTTGGCCAGCGTGATCTTGCTGTCCTTGAACTTGCCGATGCGGATTTTCGGGCCTTGCAGGTCGACCAGCACGCCGACCGCGCGGCCGCGTGTGCGTGCCAGCGACCGCACCAGTTCGGCACGGTCGATATGGTCTTGCGCAACGCCATGTGAGAAGTTGAGGCGCACCACGTCCAGGCCGGCCTCCATCATGCGATCCAGGGTTTTGGGATCGGAACAGGCGGGGCCGAGGGTGGCGACGATTTTGGTTCTGCGAATCATATGTGGGTGAGCAGTGAGCGGTAAGCAGCAAGCGGTACAGAAACAAAAAACGGTGAGCGTAGTCCGCTCACCGTTTGCCGTTTGCTCCTTAGCCTTTCGCGCGTTCCTCCAGGATCGCCACGGCGGGCAGCACTTTACCCTCCAGGTATTCGAGGAAGGCGCCGCCGGCGGTGGAAATGTAGCTCACCTTGTCGTAGATGTCGTACTTCTGGATCGCGGCGATGGTGTCGCCGCCGCCGGCCAGGGTGAAGGCATTGGTGTTGGCGATCGCCATGGCGATGGTCTTGGTGCCTTCGCCGAACTGGTCGAACTCGAACACGCCGACCGGGCCGTTCCACACTACGGTGCCGGCCTTCATGATGATGTCGGCGAGTTGCTGCGCGCTCTTCGGGCCGATGTCGAAAATCATGTCGTCATCGGCGACGTCGCCGGCGTCCTTCAGCACGGCAGGCTCGTTGGCGTCGAATTTCTTGCCGCACACCACATCGACGGCGATGGGAATGGTTGCGCCACGGGCGGTCATCTTCTCGATCAGCGCCTGCGCGGTGGGAACCAGGTCGTCCTCGCACAGCGACTTGCCGACGTTATGGCCGGTGGCCTTGAGGAAGGTGTTGGCGATGCCGCCGCCGACCACCAGCTGTTCGCATTTCTCGGCCAGCGCCTCCAGCACGGTCAGCTTGGTGGAAACCTTGGAGCCGCCGACGATGGCGACCATCGGGCGCGCCGGGTTGGCCAGCGCCTTGTCGAGCGCGTCGAGTTCTTCGGTCAGCAGGATGCCGGCCGCAGCGGTCGGCGCGAACTTGGCGATGCCGTGGGTCGAGGCTTCGGCACGGTGGGCAGTACCGAAGGCGTCCATCACGAACACATCACACAGGGCGGCGTATTTCTTCGCGGTCTCGTCGACGTTTTTCTTCTCGCCCTTGTTGACGCGGCAGTTTTCCAGCACCACCAGTTCGCCGTCGGCGACGTCAAAGCCGCCGTTGGTCCACTCGCGAACCAGGCGCACATTCTTGCCGAGCTTCTGTGCGATCACGTCGACCACGGGTTTGAGCGAATCCTCTTCCTTGAACTCGCCTTCGGTCGGACGGCCGAGGTGGGAGGTGACCATCACCTTGGCACCGGACTTGAGGCAGTGCTCGATGGTGCGCATCGACGCGGTGATGCGGGCGTCGGAGGTGACCTTGCCGTCCTTGACGGGCACGTTCATGTCGGCGCGGATGAAGACGCGCTTGCCTGCCAGATCGAGATCGGTGACGCGGATGAATGCCATAGCTAGTTTCTCCAGAAAATTAAGCGGTAAGGGTTGGGCAGCGTGCCGCCCAGGCCTTACAGCTCAGTCGGGTGAGCAGTAAGCGGAATCCGCTGGCTGCTCACCGTTTACCGAATTACTTCGCGACGTGTTGCACGAAGCGCAGCATGTTGCAGGTGTAGCCGTACTCGTTGTCGTACCAGGACACGACCTTGACGAAGGTGTCGTCCAGGGCGATACCGGCTTCGGCGTCAAAGATGGAGGAGAAGCCGTTGCCGCGGAAGTCGGTCGAAACGACCTTCTCATCGGTGTAGCCCAGCGTCTTGCTGATGTCGCCGGACTGCGAGGCCTTCTTCATCGCGGCACAGATGTCGGCGTACTTGGCGGGCTTTTCCAGCTCGACGGTCAGGTCAACGACCGACACGTCGGAGGTGGGAACGCGGAACGCCATACCGGTCAGCTTGCCCTTCAGTTCCGGCAGTACCACGCCGACAGCCTTGGCGGCGCCGGTCGAGGACGGGATGATGTTTTCCAGGATGCCGCGGCCGCCGCGCCAGTCTTTTGACGACGGGCCGTCGACGGTTTTCTGGGTGGCGGTGGCAGCGTGCACGGTGCTCATCAGGCCGCGCTTGATGCCCCAGTTGTCGTTCAGCACCTTGGCGATCGGCGCCAGGCAGTTGGTGGTGCACGAAGCGGCCGAGACGATAGCTTCGCCCTTGTATTTCTCGTGGTTCACGCCGTACACGAACATCGGGGTGTCGTCCTTCGAGGGGGCCGATTGCACGACTTTCTTGGCGCCCGCGTCGATGTGCTTCTGGCAGGTTTCCTTGGTCAGGAAGAAGCCGGTGCACTCGATCACGATGTCGGCGCCCACTTCGTTCCATTTCAGATTGCTCGGCTCGCGCTCGGCGGTCAGGCGGATCTTCTTGCCGTTGACGATGAGGTTGTTGCCTTCAACGGCGATGTCGCCTTTGAAGTTGCCATGCACGGAATCGTACTTCAACATGTAAGCTAGGTACTCGGGATCGAGCAGGTCGTTGATCGCGACCACTTCGATATCCTTGAAATCCTTGGCGATTGCGCGGAAAGCCATGCGGCCGATGCGGCCAAAACCGTTGATGCCAACTTTGATTGCCATGAGTCAGTCTCCAGTGAGTTGAAAATCTTTTAGGATTTAGAAACCGGGAGTCGGGGTGAGGGGGAGCGGGCTGAGACCGCACTTCCCCTTCATTCCTGGCCCCTTGGTTCCTCGTCCCTTATATTTACAGAACGCCCTTGACCGCGGCCGCGACGGCCTCGGCGGTGATGCCAAACTCCTTGAACAATGCCGGAGCCGGGGCGGATTCGCCGAAGCGGTCGATGCCGATGACCGCGCCTTCGAGGCCCACGTACTTGCGCCAGAAGTCGGTGACGCCGGCTTCGACGGCGACACGCGGCAGGCCCTTGGGCAGCACGCTGGCCTTGTAGGCGGCGTCCTGCTTGTCGAAGGTGTTGGTCGAGGGCATCGAGACCACACGTACCGCGATGCCTTCGGCAGCCAGCGCTTCCTGTGCCTTGACGGCCAGTTCGACTTCGGAACCGGTGGCGATGATGACGGCCTTGGCACCCACGGCATCCTTCAGCACGTAACCGCCCTTGGCGATGTTGGCCAGCGTCGTGTCGTCGCGTTTCATGAACGGCAGATTCTGACGCGACAGGATGTGGCAGGTGGGGCCGTCGCGGCGTTCGACCGAGGCCGCCCAGCCGACCATCGTTTCCACGGTGTCGCACGGACGCCAGACGTCGATATTGGGGATCATGCGCAGGGTGGCGGTCTGCTCGACCGGCTGGTGGGTCGGACCGTCTTCGCCGAGGCCGATGGAGTCGTGCGTGAACACGTGGATCACGCGCTGCTTCATCAGCGCGGCCATGCGGATGGCGTTGCGCGAGTATTCGGAGAACATCAGGAAGGTACCGCCGAAGGGCAAGAGGCCACCATGCAGCGCCATGCCATTCATGATCGCGGCCATGCCGAATTCACGCACGCCGTAGCTGATGTAGTTGCCGGGGTTGCCGTGGCGCACCGGGTGGCAGCCTTCCCAGTTGGTCAGGTTGGAACCGGTGAGGTCGGCCGAACCGCCGAGGAACTCGGGCAGCGCAGGGGCCAGCGCGTTGATCGCGATCTGGCTGGCCTTGCGGGTGGCGACGGTCTCGCCCTTGGCGTTGATTGCAGCCAGCTTCTCGGCGACATGCGCCTTCCAGTTGGCAGGCAGATCGCCCTTCATGCGGCGCTCGAACTCGGCGGCCTCGGCTGGATAGGCCTTCTTGTACTCGGCGAACTTGTTGTTCCACAGCGTCTCAAGGCCCTGGCCCTTGGTCTTGGCGTCCCAGCCGGCGTAGATGTCGGCGGGGACTTCGAACGCGGGGTGGTTCCAGCCCATGTTCTTGCGGGTGGCTTCGACTTCGTCGTGGCCCAGCGCAGCGCCGTGCACGTCGTGGGTGCCGGCCTTGTTGGGTGAGCCCTTGCCGATGACGGTCTTGCAGCAGATCAGCGTGGGCTTGTCGGTGCTGGCCTTGGCTTTCTGGATGGCGGCTTCGAGGGCGACCACGTCATGGCCGTCGACATTCGGCACCACGTTCCAGCCGTAGGCTTCGAAGCGCTTGGCGGTGTCGTCGGTGTACCAGTTCTCGATATGACCGTCGATCGAGATGCCGTTGTCGTCCCAGAAGGCGACCAGCTTGTTCAGCTTCCAGGTGCCGGCCAGCGCGCAGGCTTCGTGCGAGATGCCCTCCATCATGCAGCCGTCGCCCATGAACACGTAGGTGTGGTGGTCGACGATGGTGTGGTCGGGCTTGTTGAATTCGGCGGCGAGAATCTTTTCCGCCATCGCCATGCCGACGGCATTGGTGATGCCCTGGCCGAGCGGGCCGGTAGTGGTTTCAATACCCGGCGCGTAGCCATACTCGGGGTGGCCCGGGGTCTTGGAATGCAGTTGACGGAACTGCTTGAGATCGTCCACCGACAGGTCGTAGCCGGTCAGATGCAACAAGGCATAGATCAGCATCGAGCCATGGCCGTTCGACAGCACGAAGCGGTCGCGGTCGGCCCACTTGGGGTTGGTGGGGTTATGGCGCATGTGGTGGTTCCACAGCGTTTCAGCGATTTCCGCCATGCCCATGGGGGCGCCGGGGTGGCCGGATTTGGCTTTTTCGACGGCATCCATCGCAAGCGCGCGGATGGCATTGGCCAGGTCATTACGGGTTGGCATTGCGTTCCCTTCTGCTAAGTAAAAAACGGTCGCATCCCCACCCGGGAAAGCCGCGCACAGACAGCTTGGGCAGAATATGCAAAAACCTTGATTATCCGTCAGCAGGGCAGGCTTCCGCAAGCCGAGCCAAAACCGGACAAAATAGATGCCGCGACAAGGACTTAAGCCGACAAGCTCAAGCCATGGCTCATAAATGAGACCCTAAAATCTTTTTATTTACCCGATGCGCCGGCTTATGCGCCTGCCGCCTTCAGCCAGTCGCGCCACAACTCGAACAGTTCGGGGCTGGCCGAGGCGACGACGGAACGCTCCCACACATTGGCGATGTCGAAACTGCCCGACAGGCTGGCCAGCCGTCCGCCCGCCTCCTCCAGAATCAGCGCGCCGGCGGCGTAATCCCATAATTTCTGCCCGCCATGGACATAGATGTCGAAGCGGCCGGCAGCCGTGTAGCACCAATCCAGGGTGGACGCGCCGAAATTGCGCTGCGAGGCATAGGGCGGCCACGAAGCCAGGCGGCCGGCCAGTTCGCGATCGATGCGCTTCATCTCGACGCCGGCAAGCGCGCGGCGTAACTCCGTGGCAGGTGCCCGCAGGGGCAAGGGGGTCCCGTTGAGATGAGCACCGTGCCCGCGTTCGGCGCTGAACATCTCGTCGGCTACCGGGTCGTATACCACGCCAAGCTGGCGCTCGCCCTTGTAGAGATAGGCCACCGACACGGCGAAATAGGGCACGCCGGCGACGAAGTTGGACGTGCCGTCGATCGGGTCGACGCACCACAATCCGTCGCGGCCGGCCTCCCAGGCATCGTGCTGCTGCCGCTCGGTCATCTCTTCGCCCAGCACCGGCACGTTGCGGATCCGGGGCAGCGCTTCTTCCAATGCGGCCTGGGTCGCCGCATCGGCCTCGGTAAAGAGGCTGCCGTCGAGCTTGTGGCTATGCGCCACCTTGAGGAAGCGCGGCGTCACTTCACGCCGCGCCACCTCGCGGACCAGCGCCTCGACCTGTTCAAGCATGGTCAGATCCGCACGCAATAACAGTAGACAAATTCCTGCTCCTTGCCCGCCGGCGTGTGATGGATTTCGGTTTCGTGCCCAAGCAGGCGAAATGGCGCGCCGAATTCGGCGTGCAGCGAGTCGGGGGCATAGCGCACCACGTCCAGCCCAGAACATTGCAGCGGCCCGCCGGGGCCGAATGCGGCCACGACGACATGCCCGCCCGGTTTTACACTGGCCAGAACCTGCGCCACATAGCGCGCACGATCCGCGGGATCGGTCAGGAAATGGAACACGGCCCGGTCGTGCCAGACGTCGTAGCGTGCCGCCGGCAATTCGGCCCGGGTGATATCCGCGACGATCCACTGCACTGACTGCGCGCGCGCGCCAAGCCGCGCGCGACTGGCTTCCAGCGCCGATTCGGCGAGGTCGAGCACGGTCAGGTTGCGGTAGCCGGCATCGAGCAGGTCGTCCACCAGGACCGACGCACCGCCGCCGACGTCGATGATGTGCGCATCCTTGCCGGCGTTGGCTTCGATCAAACGAAGCGACGACGCGGCATGCGGCTGGAACCAGCCGACCTGGTCCGCCGTCTTGCCGCGATACACGTTTTCCCAATGCTGCCGACGGTCAGCCATGTCACGCCTCCTTCCATTTGATCGAACAGCCCATGCTGGGAATCTGCTCTGCAGGTCCATGCTGGGTCGCCGCGATGGCCTTCATCGCCTCGAACAGGTCGCGCCGTACGCCCTCGGGCGCGGTCTCCTTGCGCGATTCGTCGAAGCGGCCGCGATACTGCAGTTCGAAATTACGGTTGAAGCCGAAAAAATCGGGGGTGCATACGGCCCCATAGGCTTTTGCCACGTCCTGGGCTTCATCGATCACGTAAGGGAACGGAAAACCGAATTCGGCGGCCACCTTTTTCATATTGTCGAACGAATCCTCGGCGTACTCGGTCGGATCGTTCGACATGATGGCGATGGCCTGGATGCCATGCGCCTTGAGCTCGGCCAGATCGCGCACCAGGCGCGGGCGGATCGCCTTCACATACGGGCAATGGTTGCAGATGAACATCACCAGCAAGCCGTTCTGGCCCATCGCGTCGCGCAGCGTCCATATCCTGCCGTCGATGCCGGGCAGGCTGAAACCGGGGGCCTTCCAGCCAAAGTCGCATACCGGGGTGGTGAGGGAAACCATGTCGCGCTCCGCAAAATCTCTGGACAACGTCGGCATAATACCAAGATGTCACCGCCACGCTTCTACCTTGACCAGCCGCTTGCACCGGGCGCCCGTTTCAACCTGCCAGCCGGTCCCGCGCGCCATGCCGTGCGCGCGCTGCGGCTGGCGGTGAACGACGCCATCACCCTGTTCAACGGCCATGGCGGCGAATATGCCGCGCGTATCGAACGTATCCAGAAGGATGGGGTGGCCGTCAACGTCACCGGTTTTGTCGATGTCGAACGCGAATCGCGCTTGCGTGTGATGCTGGCGCAAGGCATCTCGAGCGGCGAGCGCATGGACTACACGTTGCAGAAGGCAGTCGAGCTGGGCGTGGTGGCGATCCAGCCGATCGCTGCCAAACGGAGCGTAGTCAAGCTGGCAGGCGATCGCGCCGACAAGCGGGTGGCGCACTGGCAAGGCGTCGTGGCGAGTGCCTGCGAACAGTGCGGCCGCAACCAGGTACCCGTAGTGGCTGCACCGATGTCGCTGGCCAACTGGTTGGGGCAGCATGAGGCCGGGCGCCTGCTGTTTTTGTCCCCGGCGGCCGAAGTGCGACTGGCCGACCTGCCATCATCGACTATCCAGGATTGGCTGGTGGCCGGCCCTGAGGGGGGCTTTGAGGCCGATGAAATCGCTGCACTGCATGCAGCAGGTGCCGTTCCGGTCCGACTGGGGCCGCGCGTGCTGCGTACCGAGACCGCAGCCTTGGCCGCGCTGGCTGCCATGCAAACGCTATGGGGCGACTTTTAGGCGCGTACTGGCATAAAAAACCGGGCAGCTGCCCGGTTTTCAAATCCGCATCCGGTCACGGACGCAGATAGGCATACCCCTGCTGCTGGCGTTGGAGAATTTCCACCACGCCGGCCTTGACGTAGCCGACCTTGGCATTCATGTCAGCCTTGCTGAGCTTCTGGCCGCGCATGGTATTTTCGCACGCCATCACCTGGACGCCCGAATCGACCGCCTCGTCGATGCGGTTGGCCACTTCGGCATCGGCCTTGAGCATGCCGATGCCGGGACCGTATGCCACGAGTTCGAGATCGACGTTGTCCTTGCCCAGATCCTTCTGAACGTTCTTGATGTTGTTCAGCGCCAGATTCCAGGTGGCGGGATTGGCGTCGCTGACCTGGACCACCAGTTTCGCCTTGTCCGCGGCCTGGGCGGCGGTCGGCAGTGCCAACGCACCCATCATCAGCGCACCGCCCAGCAGGGCGCCCATCAATTTGTTCATTTGCTTCATTTTTGCCTCCTTCAGTCGTTGAAACGGTTGCGGTTAATGTTGTCACGCCTTGTTATGACGCCAAGCCTATCTGATTTATTCCATTTATTTCATGCAGAAAAGTCGGCGTCCTCCAGTTTCGCAGGGTTTTCTGTATCCTTCGCCCTAAAGATTCCCCGTTCCAGGCCATGTCATTGAAAGACACTACCCATTTCGTCCACTGGTTCCGCTCGGCCGCGCCGTACATTCACGGTTTTCGCGGCAAGACCTTCGTCATTGCGTTTGGCGGCGAACTGGTGGCGGACGGGGGGTTTGTGCAGCTGGCGCACGACGTCAACCTGCTGAATAGTTTGGGCGTCCGGCTGGTATTGGTGCACGGCGTACGGCCGCAGGTCGAGGCGCGCCTGACCGAGAACGGTACCGCGATCCGCTATGTGAGCGGTCTGCGCGTCACCGACGACGCGGCGCTGGCCTGCGTCAAGGAAGCCGCCGGCACGGTGCGGGTCGAGATCGAGGCCCTGCTGTCGCTGGGGCTCGCCAACACGCCGATGGCAGGCGCCGACATCCGGGTGGCCTCGGGCAACTTCGTTACCGCCAAGCCTATCGGCGTCATCGAAGGCGAGGATCTGCTGCACACCGGGGAAGTCCGCAAGATCGACGCCGCCGCCATACGCAGGCGGCTGGATCAGCACGACATCGTGCTGCTTTCGCCCATCGGCTACTCGCCGACCGGCGAAATCTTCAACCTCAGCCTGGAAGACGTGGCCACCCAGGCCGCGGTCGAACTGGCAGCCGACAAGCTGATTTTCCTGATGGACACCGAAGGCGTGCCGGGCAAGGGCCGTACGATCCACAACGCCCTCACTGTCAACGAGGCGCGACAGGTGCTCGAACAGGCAGGGCACGGCAAGGCCCGCAAATTGCCCGAGGACGTGACCTACTATCTGCCCTGTACGATCACCGCCTGCACGCAGGGCGTCAAGCGCGCCCATCTCATCAGCCGCCACCGCGACGGTGCGCTGCTGTCCGAATTGTTCACCCGCGAAGGCGTCGGCACCCTCATTACGCCGGCGCCGCTGGAAACCCTGCGCGCCGCCACCATCGACGATGTCGGGGGCATCCTCGGCCTGATCGAACCACTCGAACGCGACGGCATCCTGGTGCGGCGCTCGCGCGAGCTGCTGGAAATGGAAGTCGAGCGTTTCCTGGTGCTCGAATCCGACGGCGTCATTGCCGGCTGCGTGGCGCTGTATCCCTTTCCTGAAGAGCAGGCGGCCGAGCTCGCCTGCCTGGCGGTTTCCGGCGAATATCGCGGACGCGGCTTCGGCAATCTGCTGCTGGCCGAAGCCGAGAAAAGGGGAAAGAAGGCAGGATTCAAGCAACTGTTCGTGCTGACCACGCGTACCGAACACTGGTTCGAGGAGCGCGGCTTCGTCGACAGCAGCCCGGATCATCTGCCCCGCAGCAAGCAGGCGTTATACAACTACAAGCGGAGATCCAAGGTTCTGCAAAAAAAACTGTAAACGAGGAAAGCACGCTTGCATCGATTTTTCCCGCGGCCGAGTTTGTCCCGCCTTTACGCCCATGCGCTCGCGCACGTCATCTCCCAACACCTGCCGGGCCGGGCCGTGCACGTGTCGGCGCACGTCCGCGCCATGGGCCACCGCCTCCCGGCCTGGGTGCCGTGGCTCAGGTTTGTAGTCCTGTCGGGGGCGCTTGCCTTCGTGTTGATTGCCGACGCCCATTCAGAAACCGATACGGACACTCCGCTCATATTCGGTGTCTTTCCCAACATGACGGCCAAGCAGACCCTCGAAATCTACCAGCCGCTGGCCCGGGAGATGGAAAAGCGCTTGCGGCGGCGAGTCGCCATCTATAGCGCGCGCGACTTCAAGACCTTTGTCGAACGTACCCGCCAGGGCGACTACGACATCCTGCTTACCGCCCCGCACCTGGCCTGGCTGGCCCGGCAGGATGCCGGCTATCGGCCACTGCTGAAGTATGCCCAGCCCACGCGCGGCCTGCTGGTCGTCAAGAGCACCGGGCCCTATCGGATAGCGGAGGACTTGCGCGACCAAAACATCGCCACCCCCGATTCCATTGCCGTGGCAGCCTTGGCCGTGCAGGCGGATATGGCCGCGTTGGGGCTTCGGCGCGATATCGATTACCAGATCACGGATTACGGCTCCCACCTCAATGCCGTGATGCAGGTCATCAACGGACGCACGGCGGCGGCTATGCTGGGCTTGCATCCCTACAAGCTGCTGCCCGCCGAAATACGCAAACAATTGCGTATCGTCGTCGAGACCGCGCCCCTTTCAAGCCTGATGTATCTGACACACCCCCGCCTGCGCGACCAGGAAGCGAACGCAGTCCGCCGGGCATTGCTCGATTTCGCCACCACTCCGCAGGGCAAGGTATTTTTGCAGCACGGCGGGTACGGGGGATTCGTCCCGGTGGATGGCAATGAATTGCGCGCTTTCCGCCCGTACGCCCTGCAGGCGGAGAAAATGATGCAGGTGGCGCATTGAGGGCCTGGTTCGGGCGCCTCTCGTTGCGCTACAAGCTCACCCTCGCTGCATTGGGTGTGGAAGCGCTGATGCTGGCATTCCTGATCATCAACGGTGTCCACCTCACCAGCGAGGAATTGCAGCAACAGGCCGAGAACCGGGCACACGACATGGGCAAGACCCTGGTTGCCGCCCTGCTGGCCCCGCTCTCGCAGCAGGATGACGCCAGCGTGCGCGACATCGTCGAAACCCTTCAACGCGAAGGCGGCCTGAAAATGATCGAGGTACGCGACAACAACCGGCGTATCGTGCATCAAGCAGGAGCCGAAAGCACCGATGCCGATTTCCGTCTGGTCCTGCCGATCGAGTATGCCGGCCAGCGTTATGGTGAAATCGCCCTGGCTCTGTCGAGCGATTTCATCCAGCACGCGCGCAACCGTTACCTCCGGCAAAGCCTGTTCATTGCGGCAGCGGCCTTGCTGCTGACCGGCATTCTGCTGGCCCTGTCGGTCGGCGGCGTGATCCGCCGCTTCGATGCGCTGACCCGTGCCAGCAAGCGCATGGCACAGGGCGATCTGGACGTGAAACTGACCGGCGCGGGCGAGGACGAAATCGGCCAGCTGATCGACACCTTCAATCGCATGGCCGAGTCGGTACGCTTCAACGTCGACCGTGCACGTGAAAACGAAGCACGCTTTCACGCCATCGCCGATTACACCCACGATCTCGAATTCTGGCTGTCGCCCGACGGCAAGCTCCTGTGGGTGAATCCCTCGGTCGAGCGCATGCTCGGCCATAGTGTCGGCGAATGCATGACGCAGATGAACTTCCCAGCCGACATCATCCATCCGGAAGACCGTACCGCTGCCGAATTCCAGTTGCGCCACGCCCTGCGCGGCACGTCCGGCCAGGGATATGCCTTGCGCATCTGCCGCAAGGACGGCGGCCATTTCTGGGCGGCGGTGAACTGGCAGCCGATTCACGATTACAGCGGCGTCTATCAGGGCATCCGCGCCAGCATCCACAGCATCGACGACCTCAAGGCAACCGAGGCCAACCTGCGTCAGGCCATCAACGAACTGCGCACGGCGGAAAGCCTGCAAGGCCGTTATCTGGAAGAGACCGAGCAGGAACGTGCCCGGCTGGTGTCGCTGCTGTCGGCCATGAATCTCGGCATTCTGTTCGTTGCTGCCGACGGCCGGGTGATCTATCACAATCCCGCGTTCACCCGCATGTGGATGATCGACGAGGAGATCCATCTGATCGGCCTGCCGGTGCATGAAGTACTGGCCAAATCGACCTCGATGCTGGCGCGCCCCGACCATTTCTCCAAGCATCTGCTGTCGGTGCTGGAAACACGCGAACTCTCCGACAGCTACGAAATCCAGATGACCGACGGACGCGTCATCACCGAGCTCGACTACCCGGTACGCGACCGCGAAAACCGCTTCATCGGCCATCTGTGGATTTACGAGGATGTCACCCGCGAGCGCCAGACGGCCGAACAACTGGTGTACCTGGCCGAACGCGACGCCCTGACCGGGCTCTACAACCGCCACCGCTTCCAGCAGGAGCTGGCGCGCACCATGCTGGACAGCGACCGCCATCAGACGCAGTGCGCGGTCATGTTCTTCGACCTCGACGAATTCAAGACCATCAATGACAGCTACGGCCATCGCGCCGGCGATGCGCTGCTGATCCGGGTAGCCAGCGAGATCAGCACGCTGGTGCGGCGCAATGAAGTCCTGGCACGGCTGGGCGGCGACGAGTTCGCCATCCTGCTGCCGTCGGCGCAAGGCAATGAAGCCGAAGTGCTGGCCGACCGCGTGGTGCGGGCGATCGCGCAGATCCCCTTCCGCTTCGAGGGACAGAACCTGCGGCTCACCACCAGCCTCGGCATCGCCTACTATCCCGGACATGCCGCCGACGCCGACGACCTGGTCGCGCGCGCCGACATCGCCATGTACCAGGCCAAGGATGCCGGCAAGAACACCTGGCGCGTATTTCGCGCGGACACCGAGGCCGATACCGAAATGCGCACCCGCCTGTCGTGGGGCGAGCGCATCAGCAATGCGCTCGACAAGGGCCTGTTCCAGCTGCATTTCCAGGGGGTATACCGGGCGGAAGACGGCACCCTGTCCCACCTGGAAGCGCTCATCCGCATGATCGACGAGCGCAATCCCGGCCAGCTCATCATGCCGTGGCATTTCATCCAGCTGGCCGAGAAAAGCGGACGCATCCTCGACATCGACCGCTGGGTGGTCCACGAAACCTTGCGCCGGCTGGCGGAGAATCCGGCGATTCCATCGATCGCGCTCAACCTGTCCGGGCGCTCGCTGTCCGAACCCGGCCTGCCGCAATACATCGGCGACGAACTGCGCCAGGCCGGCGTCAATCCCAGCCGCCTGATCGTCGAGATCACCGAGACCGCGGCCGTGTCCGACCTGCACGATGCGCAGCGCATGATCGAAGCCTTGCGCCAGCTCGGCTGTGGCGTCTGTCTCGACGATTTCGGCGTCGGTTTTGCCTCCTTTGCCTACCTCAAGCATCTGCACGTCGACACCATCAAGATCGACGGCATTTTCATCCGCGATCTGCCCAGCGACCCCGACAACCAGGTGTTCGTCCAGGCCATGGTCAGCGTCGCGCTCGGCCTCGGCAAGTCCGTCGTCGCGGAATATGTCGAGGATGGCCCGACGCTTGCCCTGCTGCGCCAGTTCGGCGTCGACCTGGTACAAGGCTATTTTCTCGACCGGCCGATTCTCGACCACCCGGCGCTGCACGTCTCCACCTAGCTGTGTCCGACAGCCGGCAGGCCGTCCGCCATGATCACGCGGGCGGAATGTTAAAATGCCCGGCTTTGCGTCCCAGGATTTCCGCCGTGCTCACCGCTTCCAGCATCACCCTGCAATTCGCCTCCAAGCCGCTGTTCGAGAACGTCAACGTCAAGTTCGGCGACGGCAACCGCTATGGCCTGATCGGCGCCAACGGCTGCGGCAAGTCGACCTTCATGAAGATCCTGGCCGGCGAGCTGGAGCCGACTGCCGGCAACGTCTCGCTTGATCCCGGCGAGCGCATGGCCTGGCTGCGCCAGGACCAGTTCGGCTACGAGGACCAGCGCGTGCTCGACGTGGTGCTGCAGGGACATGCCGAGATGTGGCGCGTGATGCAGGAAAAGGACGCCATCTACATGAATCCCGAGGCGAGCGAGGAAGACTACCTGCATGCCGCCGAACTCGAAGCCAAGTTCGGCGAAATGGGCGGCTACGACGCCGAGGCCCGCGCCGGCCAATTGCTGCTCGGCGTCGGCATCCCCACCGAACAGCACAATGGACCCATGAGCGAGATCGCGCCGGGCTTCAAGCTGCGCGTGCTGCTGACGCAGGCGCTATTCTCCAATCCAGACATCCTTCTACTGGACGAACCGACCAACAACCTCGACATCAACACGATCCGCTGGCTGGAGAACGTGCTGAACGAGAGCAACGCCACCATCATCGTCATCTCGCACGACCGCCACTTCCTGAACCAGGTCTGTACCCACATGGCCGACCTCGATTTCGGCACCATCAAGGTCTACCCGGGCAACTACGACGACTACATGCTGGCCTCCACGCAAGCCAAGGAGCGCCAAGCCTCGGCCAACGCCAAGGCCAAGGACAAGGTGGCCGAACTGCAGGAGTTCGTGCGCCGCTTCTCGGCCAACAAGTCGAAGGCACGCCAGGCCACCAGCCGCATGAAGATGATCGACAAGATCAAGATCGAGGATTTCAAGCCGTCGTCGCGGCAGAACCCCTACATCCGTTTCGAACCGGAAAAGCTGCTGCACCGCCGCGCGCTCGAAGTCGAAAACCTGAAATTCGGCTACGACGGCACGCCCCTGTTTTCCAACATGAACTTTTCGCTGGAAGCCGGCGAAAAAATGGCCGTCATCGGCGGCAACGGCGTCGGCAAATCGACGCTGATGAAGCTGTTGATGAATGAACTCACGCCCCAGTTCGGCGAAGTGAAATGGAGCGAGAACGCCAGCATCGGCTACTTCTCGCAGGACCACGTCAGCGATTTCGACATGGATCTCAACCTCACCGACTGGATGCACCAGTGGACCCAGCAGGGCGACGACGAGCAAGTGCTGCGCGGCATTCTCGGACGCCTGCTGTTCTCCGGTGACGACGTCAAGAAATCGGTGCGCGTGCTGTCCGGCGGGGAGAAAGGCCGCATGCTGTATGGCAAGCTGATGCTCGGCCGCCACAACGTGCTCGTCATGGACGAGCCGACCAACCACATGGACATGGAATCGATCGAATCGCTCAACCTCGCGCTCGACCTGTTCAAGGGTACGCTGATCTTCGTCTCGCACGACCGCCAGTTCGTCAGCAGCCTGGCCACCCGCATCCTGGAAATCACGCCTGAAGGCGTCGAGTTCTACCTGGGCACCTACGACGAATACCTGCATTCGAAGGGCCTCGAGTGAACGGAGTCGTCGTCATCGGCCTCGGCCAGCTCGGCCGCGTATTCGCCGGCGGCCTGCTGCGCGCCGGCCTTACCGTGGTTCCGGTCAATCGCGGTGACGACATGGCAGCCGTGGCGCAACGCCATCCCGCGCCGGAACTCGTCTTGATCGCAGTTGCCGAAGCCGATCTGCACACGATACTGGCCGCGCTGCCCGATGCCTGGAAGCCGCGTGCCGCGCTGATCCAGAACGAACTGCTGCCGCGCGACTGGGAAGCCCACGGCTACGTCGACCCCACGGTGATCTCGGTCTGGTTCGAAAAAAAGAAAGGCACCGACGCCCGGCCGCTGATCGCCTCGCCGGCGGCCGGGCCGGGCGCCGGCCTGCTGTGCAGGGCACTGGCGGCCATCGATCTGCCGTGCCGCGAAGTTTCCCCGGGCGGCGCATTGCTGTTTGAACTGGTGCGCAAGAACGTCTACATCCTCACCACCAATATCGCCGGTTTGAAAACCGGCGACACAGTTTCACAGCTGTGGGCGCAGCACGAAGCATTCGCGCGCCAGGTGGCGAACGAGGTGATGGACATTCAGGATGCGCTGACCGGCGTCGTGCACGACCGCAACGCACTGATCGCCGGCATGCTCGAGGCTTTCGACGGCGATCCGGATCATGGCTGCACCGGCCGGTCGGCGCCGGCACGGTTGGCGCGCGCGCTGCATCACGCCGACGCATTCGGGCTAAGCGTCCCCACCCTGCGCTCCCTGGCGGGCTGACCCTTCCTGGATGGGCCTCTGCCGCCCCGGTCAGACTGCGTGGCCCTGGGGCTTCTCCTTGTCGCCACCATACACGCCCGCATGGTCGAACGGCACCCAGTTGGGCGAGCGGTCGGTCTTGAGCCGGCCGTGGATGCGATAAGGGACGCCCGCCTTCAAGGATTCCGGCGACAGGCTCTCGATCTGCCGGATCAGATCCTTCGACTGCGTGATGGCATCGATCCGCAGCAATGTGCTGGAGGTCGCCGCAATCCGGGTCGAGGTCTGCGACAAGCCGCTGGCGAAGGGTTGCCCGTTCACCTCCAGTTCGAAATCCAGCGCCTCGATCGTCAGGTCGAAATCGTTCGGATTGCTCACGCGCAAACCGACATCGAAATGCTGTTCGAAGAAACCAAGACGGCTGACCGCAACATCCGCCACGCTCACCTTGGGTGCGACCGCATTGAACGGCAAGCCGGAACAGGCGACCAGGCCCAAGGCGAAGAACAGGACGAGCAGACGCTGCAGCATGGAAAACCTATCGAATCTGCGCCAGCAGCTGGGCGGTCATGCGCGCGGCCTGCGTTGCATAGCCGCCGCCGAACAGATTGGCGTGGTTGAGAATATGGTAGAGATTGTAGAGCGTTTTACGCACGGCGTAGCCTGCGTCAAGCGGCCACGCCTCGCGGTAGGCCGCGTAAAAATCCGGCGCGAACCCGCCGAACAGTTCGCTCATCGCCAGGTCGCTTTCGCGGTCGCCGAAATACACCGCCGGATCGAAGATCACGGGCGTTCCGTCGGCCAGATAGGCGTGGTTGCCGCCCCACAAGTCACCGTGTAGCAGCGAAGGGACAGGCACGTAGCTGTCGAAAAAGGCGTCGAGACGGGCAATCAGGGATTCGCCGTCCCGCTGTAGCGCGCCGCCGTAGCCATTTTCGGCTGCACGCTGCAGCTGGAACCCGAGCCGTTGCGTGCGCCAGAAGCCGACCCAGTCGTCGTGCCGGGCATTCGGCTGCGGCGTAGCGCCGATCCAATTGTCGCGCGTCCAACCGAACTGTGCGGCGCTGACACGGTGTTGTTGCGCGAGTTGCCGCCCCAGTTGCACGGCGTCGCCCCGCGCACCCAAGGACAGATAGTCGAGTACCAGATATGCCTGCCCTGCGGCCATGCCATGACAGATCACCTGCGGGACCCGCACGGCGTTCGCGGCCGCCAGTTCGGCAAGCCCGGCCGCTTCGGTTTCGAACATCGCGAGCCCGGCAGCAGGCTGGATCTTGACGAACACGCTGCGTACCCCGTCGCTGAGCTTGAAAGCCTGGCTGATGTCTCCGCCATGCATGGCCTGTGCGCCGGATACCACGAATGGCAAGCCCGTGGCGTGGCCGATGGCCGTGGCGAGTTCATGATGGAAGGTGTTCATGGCGCGAGCAAAGGCTGGACGCGAACGGTGAGCGCCGCATGGGCGGCCCGCAGGGCATGTTCGGCCGCCTGCGGCGTGGCGGCACGGCTGAAGATGAAGCCGAGATAGCTCGCGCCCGCGGGCGGCGGCGCCACCAGCTGACCGGCCCGGGCAGTGATTTCGATGCCGCTGACATGCGGTACGTCGCGTGCCGCGTCGAGGCCGTCGACGCCCTGCAGGATACCGCTCGTCGGCACGGGGACCATCATCACGCCTGCCGCCTCCTTGCCCGCCTGCGCCGGCAGCGGCAGGCCCACTGCATGGCGCAGCACAATTTCGGCCGACGCCATGCCCAGCGTTGCGTTCAGCACGCGTCCGCATAGCCCGCCGATGCCGCGCGGCGCGATTTCAAGCAGCCACACGCCGGCGTCGTTGATGCGGGCTTCGGCATGGATCATGCCCTCGGCCACGCCGCTCGCCGCACAGGCGCGCTGCACGGCGGCGATCAGTTCGGCCTGCGTGGCCCCAGGTAGCCGCGAAGGCGTGATGAACAGCGTTTCCTCGAAGTAGGGCCCATCGAGCGGATCGGGTTTGTCGAACACGGCAAGAACCTGCAATACGCCGTGGACCAGTATGCCGTCGAGTGCGACTTCGGCACCCGGGATGAAACGCTCGACCAGTAGGCCTGCACCGGCGTCGCGCTGGGCGTGCGCCTGGATGCGCCGAACCTGTCCGAGCGCACGCCTGAGTTGATCGGCATCGTCCACCCGGATCACGCCGCGGCTGGCGTTCAACCGGCGCGCTTTCACCACCAGCGGAAAACCCAGTGCAAGCGCGGTGCCCATGTCATCGTCTCCGACTTCGACAAATGCAGGGCAGGGCAATCCGATCGTTTGCTGCTGTCTGCGGAAGCGCAGCTTGTCGGTCAGCGTCGCCACGGCCTCGGGCGGATTGCCGGGCAGCTTGAGTGCCACGCGCAGCTGCGCGGCCAGGGCCGCACCGTGATCGTCCACGGCCAGCACCGCATCGACGATCTGCGTCAAGGCACACAAAACCTGGGGCACGGCGATGTCGGGCTGATCGAAGGGTACGCTCATCAGCGGCGGCAGGCCCCAGCCCGGCGCAAGCCGATGACAATAGTCGGCGCAGGCGACGAGTTCGATGTCCAGCCGCCTGGCAGCGGCGATGAAGTCCTGGTTGGCATAGCCCGCGGCGGGGAGCAGCAACAGGAGGCGCGGCATGGTTAGAAGCTGGCGAGTTGGGTTTCGGTCGGCTCGGCGCAGCAGTACCAGGGCTCGGAATGATGCGCGATGGTCTCGCCGAATTGCACGGGATCGAGCGGCGGCGGCGTCTCGCCCAGGGCAGCATGGGTGCGCATCCAGATTCCGGCGAACACGTCGGCACGCGGCAGTCCATTTTTCTCGGCGTCCATCACCCAGGCCATGATCTCGCTTTGCAAGGCATCGACAAGCGCATCGTCGGCCTGCCACGGGTAGCCCAGCATGGCCTCGTCGAAGGCGCCGACGCGCGCCGCGAAATCCTGAAGCTGCAGCAGATGCGAGCCCTGCGGCACCAGCAGGCGGATCGCCAGCTGCACCGGCGGCACGGCCTCGACCAGATGCAGCCGCAGCAGGGTGGCGAGCAGCTCGCGATAGCCTGCCAGCGTAGTCCACGGCGTGAACGGCACGAAGGTGGGGGCCAGCGCGATGCCGAGCGTGCGGCAGTGCGCCAGTACCGCTTCGAAATCGGCGCGGGTATGGCCCTTGGCGAGCCGGTCCAGGATCGCGTCGTCGACCGATTCGACCGCGGTGACGATGAACAGCAGGCCACGTTGCTTGAGGCGTGGCAGCAGATCTGCGTGATTCAGCAGGTGCTCGACCTTGATCGTGGCATCCCAGCTCAAATCGGGGAATTGCGCGTGCAAGGCCTCGGCCACTTTCAACGCATGCGTCGGCCCATTGAGAAAATCGGGATCGCCAAAGCTGATGTGCTGCGCACCCACTTCGACCTGCTGCGCGATGTCGGCCATCACCGTCTCCACCGGGACGATGCGGAATTTCCCTTCGTACACCGGCACCACCGGACAGTGGCGGCACAAATGTTTGCAACCGCGGCTCGCCTCGGCGAAACCGGTGATTTTTTGCGTGCCGTCGGCCAGGATCAACTTGGCGTAGCGCTGCAGATCGGGCAGTCCGCGTCGTTCGGGCAGCAGGAACGTGATCTTGTCGCGCCGCACCAGGGTGTCGGCCGGTGCAATCCCCGTTCGCACCCAGTCCAGCAGGTCGGGCTCGGATTCGCCGCCGAAGATCGCGTCCACGCCCAGCGTTTTCAACCATGCGGCGTTGACCGGCGCATACAGGCCGAAGGCGGCGATGCGCGCACGCGGAGCGAGCGAGCGGATTTTCGGCAGCGCCGCAGCGGCAATCCGCGTGGCGGTATGCATGCCCAGGTAAATCGCCACGTATTCGGCATCGGCAAAAGTGGCAGGGTCGAGTTTTTGCTGCGACAGGTCGACGCAGGCGGCGGCAATGTGTTCGCGCGCGAACCACGCGGCAGGCTGCGCCAGGTTGAACGGCTGTCGACCCAGTTCGTACGGGCTCACCAAAACAACACGCGCCCCGGAAGGCGCGTGTGTGGGTACGGCACAGGAATTGCCCATGACAGGCTACTTGGCCTTGGGGCGCTGCTCGAACATCTTGGCGATGCCGGGATCGCGCGAGGCGCCAGCGGCGTCCATGCGTTTGAGATACTCGTCCCATAACGCAGCCTGGTTGGTGCCCAGATCGTAGAGATATTCCCAGGAATAGATCCCGGTGTCGTGGCCGTCGGAAAAGAAGAAGTTGATGCCGTACAAGCCTACGGGTTCGGCGGCATTGATCAGTACTTCACGTTTGCCGACCTGCAGCACTTCCTGCCCGGGGCCGTGGCCACGCACTTCGGCGGACGGCGAATAGACCCGCAGAAGCTCGAACGGCAATTCGAAACGGGCGCCGTCGCTGAAGGCGATTTCCAGCTTGCGCGAAACCTGATGCAACTTGATGTCGGTCGGGGTGGGATGGGCCATGTTGTAACACTCGAAATTGAACGCCAGCACGAAGTTTAAACCCGTCATGCGAAGTTTAAACCCTTGAGGGACAAGGGGCTGAAGCCGATGGGGTATCGGGAAAACTGGCGCGCCCGGCGCGATTCGAACGCACGACCCCTGCCTTCGGAGGGCAGTACTCTATCCAGCTGAGCTACGGGCGCTAGGAGCCGCGAAGCATAGCCTTTTTGCCACGTGGCGTCCATCCGCCGGGCGCAACGCCCTTTCCTGTCGGGGTGGCTTTCCTTATAATCGCCGCTTTCGATGCCACCCCCCAAGGAACCTTTCATGGCCGATTCGCACGCCAAGATGACTCAAGCCACCCCGCAGGAGATCATCATTTCCGTTCTTGCCGGATTGTTTGCGCCGCTGCTGGCGATTTTCCTGATCGTCATGCTGGTGCTCAGCATTCAGGACAAGCACCTGCCCGACACCACCAGCGAAGCTGCCCAGAAAGCAACACTCGACCGCATCAAGCCTTTCGCCCATCTGGTCGCGCTCGACGCCAATGCGCCCAAGGTTGAGAAGTCCGGCCAGGAAGTCTTCGATGCCGTGTGTACCACGTGCCACACGCCCGGCGCGCTGGGCGCGCCAAAGTTCGGCAACAAGGGCGACTGGGGGCCACGTATCAGCCAGGGCTATGAGACCCTGATCAAGCATGCCCTCGAAGGCATCCGCCAGATGCCGCCGCGTGGTGGCGACGGCGACTTGTCCGACACCGAAGTGGCTCGCGCAGTGGCCTACATGGCCGATGCAGCCGGCGCCAAATTCAAGGCACCGGAAGCTGCGGCACCGGCGGCTGCCGCAGCGTCGACCGCCAAACCTGACCCGTCCAAGGGCAAGGCTGTCTACGAAGCCAATTGCGCCGTCTGCCATGCCACCGGCGTGGCCGGCGCCCCCAAGATGGGCGACAAGGCAGCCTGGAGCCCGCGCGTGAGCCAGGGCTATGCGACGCTCTACAGCCATGCGCTGAATGGCATTCGCGGCATGCCGGCCAAAGGCGGCAACGCCGGTTTGTCGGAAGCCGATCTCGCCAACGCGGTCGGCTTCCTCATGACCCAGGGAGGCGGCAAGCTGTAAACCGGGATTGCGCGAACGGGCTTCGCCCGAACGCGCATTGGGAGACGAGGAGGCAGCCGCCATGAAATACGTCACGTTGCTGACCATGCTGGCTCCCCTGTCGCTCGCAGCCTGCGATCAATCCGGCATGACCCCGGCGGGAATGGGCATGGCATCCACCCAGATGCAAACCGGGCCTCGCGCCATGCTCCCGCCTGAATTGCCCGCCGCTTCCGCACAACCCGCTCCGACCGCCGTCCCCGGCAGCGACGGCGGCGTCTCTCCTGCAATCCAGTCCGACCTCGCTCACGGCCTGCAGGTCTATCGCCAGACCTGCGCCTTCTGCCATGACAAGGGCATCGCGGGCGCACCGATCATCGGTGAAGCCAGCGATTGGCGTCCCCGCCTGGCCCAAGGCATGACCGCCCTCTACGCCTCGGCCCTGCAAGGCAGGAACGCCATGCCGGCCAAAGGCGGCAATCCGTCGCTGGCGGATGCCGACGTCCGGGCGGCGGTCGATTACCTCGCCGGGCAGGTACATTGATGGCCCATCTACCGCACATCTGTCCCCAATGCGGAAGCGACAAGATTCGCAGCGGTTCGCTGCATGCCCATGACGGGATCCGCCACCTCCTGCTGCACACGCCCCTGCGCTGCCGCGATTGCCGCCATCGCTTCTGGGTTTTCAATCCCCTGAAACCGGTGCTGCTGCTAGCGACCGTCGGTGCGCTGGTCGCCATCACCGCCTGGTTTGCCATCGACCCGCGCGACACCATGAGCGCCGCACAGGAGCCCATCAGCGTGCCGCACGCCCGGGCCGAGAAAGGCGATCCCGAGGCCCAATTGCAATTGGGCATGCGCTATGCCGAGGGCGACGGTGTAATCCAGAACGACAAGGAAGCGGCCCGCTGGTTTGCTCTGGCCGCCCAGCAGGGCCTGCCCGAAGCGCAATATCGTTACGGCCTCGCCTTGCTGAAGGGACGCGGCGTCGTACAGGATTACCGCGCAGCCTTCAGCTGGATCGAGAAACCCGCGAAACGCGGCTACGCCAAGGCTCAGTACAGTCTGGGTGAACTCTACCGCTATGGAACCGGCACGGCGATCGACAAGGCGCGTGCCTATCTCTGGTTCAATCTCGCCGCGGCGCAAGGGATCGAGGCTGCCGCCAAGGCGCGCGACAGCCTGGTATGGCAGCTGAAGCCCGAACAGATCACCGCGATGCAGGAAGAGGCCCGGCGCATGAGCCCGACGCCCTCGCCGCCCGCTTCGGCCCGCCCGGAGCAGGCGCCCGCCCCTGACACGCCCTGAACGAGGGCGGTCTCGGCTTGACGCCCCGTTTTACGGATGTGCGTGCTCGCTGTCCTGGTCCGCAGCCACATCGAGCGGCCACAATCTATGGGCGTCCAGCTTCAATCGGGCATCTGCCGCCAACGCAGCGAATTGCGCCTGCTGGGCGTTCAACTGGCCTTCCAGCGCCAGCCGACGGTTGAGCAACACCTGATCCAGACTGCCTTCGCCCAGGCTGTAGGCACGCGCCGCCAGGCGCGCCGCTTCAGCCAGCGACTGGGCGGCATGGTCGGCCTGTTGCCAGTTCGCCACCTGGGCCATCGCCGTCTCGAAATCCGCGCGCGCCTCCTGGCGCAAGCGTTGCTCCAGCCGAATGGCTGCCTCCTCTGCGGTGGTACTGAGCTGCTCGGCGGCCTGCTGGTCGGTACGCCGCGCGCTGCCCGGCAACGTCAGCCCGACGCTTACGCCCAGTTGGTGCTCACTGCCGCCCAATTCGTTTTTGTAGAACACGCCGACAGTGGGGTCGATACTGCGGCGGCTGGCCAGTTGTCGGGCTTCGGCCCGCAACACCTCGGCCTGGCGCCGCGCGCGGAACAGTTCGTGGTTGTGTGCCAGCACGGCGCTGACATAGTCCTCGGCCGGCCCGGCTGGCTCGACCGGCAACGGCAACGTGTCGTCCGCCGTCACCGGCAGGCCCGGGTATTGCGCCATGAGCCGGCTGCGCGCCCGCTGCTCGCGCGTGGCCGCCTGCTGCTGCTGCAGACGCGCCTGCGCCAGCGCCGCTTCCGCGTTGACGCGCTCGGAGCGCGGCGCCTCGCCCAGGCGAATGCGCGCATCCACGGTAGCGAGCTGCTGTTCGGCCAGATTCACCTGCGCCAGCCACAGCCTGGTCTGGCCGGCTTCGTTCAGCCAGTCGAACCAGAGCGCAAGCAGTTGCCGTCCGCTTTCGTGCATCGCTTCACCGTAACTCGCTTCGGCGTGGGCGGTCAGCGCACCGGCAAGCACGCGGTCTGCCGCGGCGCGCCCGGGCAGACGCAGCGGGCGCGACAGCGCCACCCCCCACTCCGCGAAACGATCCTGCGGCGTATCGATCCGGCGTTGCAGGGCGTCCGCACCCAGCACCCACTCTTCGCGCCCGCGGCGCAGGCTCTCGCTTCGCAGCGATTGCGCGGCAAATTCGCCGCGTGCCTGCGCCACCATGGACGAGGCTCGCAGAGCGGCTTCGGCGGCAGCCGGATCAGGCAGATAATCGGCGTGCGCCATCGCGGAAAAAACCGGCGCGGCAAACGCCAGTGCCAGCGCAAGGGTCAATGTATGCACGGCACTCATGCGCGCACTCCTTTCAGAATGAATTGACGGTACAACAGCGGCAGCATCACCAGCGTCAGCAGGGTGGCGCTGACCAGGCCGCCGATGACGACGATGGCGAGCGGGCGCTGGATTTCGGAACCGGGCCCGGTCGCGAACAGCAGCGGCACCAGGCCGAACGCGGCGATGCTGGCGGTCATCAGCACCGGGCGCAGGCGCCGCAACGCGCCGTCACGCACCACGGCGTCGCCCTGCAGTCCCTGTGCACGCAACTGGTTGAAGTGGCTGACCAGCACCACGCCGTTCAGCACCGCGATGCCCAAGAGCGCAATGAAGCCGACCGAAGCGGGCACCGACAGATACTCGCCCGACGCCCACAGCGCGAAGATGCCGCCGATCAGTGCCAGTGGCACGTTCATCATCACCAGCAGCGCCTGGCGCGCATCGCCGAAGGTGACATACAGCAGGAAGCCGATCAGCAGCAGCGCCACCGGCACCACGATCATCAGGCGTTTCGCGGCACGCTGCTGGTTTTCGAACTGGCCGCCCCAGGTCAAGCTGTAGCCAGGCGGCAGCTTGACCTGTGCGGCCACGGCAGCTTTCGCATCCTCGACGAAGCTGACCAGATCGCGCCCGGCGACGTTGCTCTGTACTACGGTGAAACGGGCTGCGTTTTCGCGCTTCACTGCCACCGGACCGTTGGTGCGCTTCAGGTGCGCCACCTGGTCGAGGCTGATCTCGCGGCCGTCAGCCAGGGTCAGGCGCAGCGCCTGCAGGGCATTGGGCGACGCGCGCAAATCGGCGGGCCCGCGCAATTGCAGTGGGATGCGCCGCCCCTGTTGCTGGATCGTGCCGATGACTTCGCCCTCGAGTTGCGTACGCAACAGCATGGCGATATCGTCGGCACTGAGACCGAAACGGGCAGCCGCATTCCGGTCGACTTCCGCCTGCAGATACTGCACGCCCGCGTTCTGCTGGGTATAGACGTCGGACGCGCCGGGGACTTTTCCGACCACGTTGAAGATCTCGCCGGTCAGCCGGTTGAGCGTGGCAAGGTCGGGGCCGAAAATCTTGATCGCGACGTCGCCGCGCGAGCCGGTGAGCATTTCCGAGACCCGCATGTCGATCGGCTGGGTGAAAGTGTAGGCGATGCCGGGAAAGCCTTCGACCACGGTTCGGATTTCCCCGATCAGCCATTCCTTGTCCGGACGACGCCACTCGGTCATCGGCTTCAGCACCAGGAAGGAATCGGTGTCGTTGAGCCCCATCGGGTCGAGCCCGAGCTCGTCGGCGCCGGCGCGCGCAACGATTCGGCGGATCTCCGGCACATTCTTCAGCAGCGCCTGCTGCACCCGCAGATCCTGCGCGACAGCCTCTTCCAGGCTGATCGAGGGCAGTTTTTCCAGTTGTACCAGGATATCGCCCTCGTCCATGGTCGGCATGAAGGTTTTACCGATCAGCGGATAAACGCCGACCGCCGCCAGCATCAGTACACCCGCAGTGACGTAGACGAGCTTCGGTCGCGCCAGCGCGCGATCGAGCAGCGGCGTGTAGAGGCCTTGCGCCTTGCGCAGCAGCCACGGATCGGTGTGCGCGCCCTGCTTCAGCAACATCGAGGCCAGCACCGGGATCACAGTGAGCGCAAGCAGCAGGGACGCCGCCAGGGCGAACACGATGGTCAGCGCGACCGGCGCGAACAGCTTGCCTTCCAGGCCTTGCAGCGTCAGCAGCGGCAGGAACACGATGGCAATGATGGCGATGCCCGAAGTCACCGGGCGGGCGACTTCCTGCGTCGCCCACAGCACGCGCTGCGGCGGCGTTTCGCTGGTGTCTTCCGGATCGTGCGCCAGATGCGCGACGACGTTCTCCACCACCACCACCGCTGCATCGACCAGCAAGCCGATCGCGATGGCCAGTCCGCCCAGGCTCATCAGGTTGGCGGACAACCCGAACTGGCGCATCAGCACAAACGTCGCCAGCACCGACAACGGCAGGATCAAGGCCACCACGATGGCCGCGCGTAGATTGCCAAGGAACAGCAGCAGCAGGATGACCACCAGCACCGCCGCCTCGAGCAGCGCCTTGCTCACCGTACCAACGGCGCGGTCGACCAGTTGCGCGCGGTCGTAGAACGGCGAAATCGTCACACCTTTGGGCAGGGTGGCCTGGATTTCTGCGAGCTTGGCCTTGACGTTCTTGATGAGCTCGCCCGCATTGACGCCTTTCAGGCCGATGACCAGGCCTTCCACGGCCTCGCCCCGGCCGTTTTGCGTCACGGCGCCGTAGCGGGTCATCTCACCCAGTTCCACGCGCGCGACGTCGCTGACGGTGACGACCACGCCGCCCACTGTCTTGATGCCGATGTGCCGCAAATCCTCCAGCGAACCGATGCCGCCGTTGACGCGCACCACCCAGGTTTCCTCGCCTTCGTTGACACGCCCGGCGCCGTCGTTACGGGTGTTGCTTTCCAGCGCCCTGCGCAATTCGTCATAGGTGATGCCACGCGCGGCCAGTGCCGCCGGGTCGGGACTCACCGCGAAGGTGGCGACGCGGCCACCGAGCGAATTGACGTCGGCCACCCCGGGAATCGCCCGCAATTGCGGGCGCACCGTCCAGTCGAGCAGGGTGCGTTTTTCCGACAGCGACAGCGGCCCTTCGAGGGTGAACATGTAGAGTTCCGACAGTGGCGTGGAAATCGGCGCCAAGCCGCCCGATACGTTGGCAGGCAGATCGCCCTTCACGTTGGCGAAGCGCTCCGCCACCTGCTGACGCGCCCAGTAGATGTCCGTGCCTTCGGCAAAATCGACGGTAATGTCGACCAGAGCGTTTTTCGACTGGCTGCGCAGGATGGTCTGTTTCGGAATGCCCAGCAGTTCGGTTTCGACCGGTTGGGCGATGCGCGACTCCACCTCTTCCGGCGTCATGCCCGGCGCCTTCAGGATCAGCTTGACCTGGGTGGTCGAGACATCGGGGAAGGCATCGATGGGAATCTGCTGGAACGCGCGCACGCCCAGCCCAGCCAGCACCAGTGCCAACGCAAGGACGAACCAGCGTCGCGCGAGCGCGGTTTCGATCAGGATGTTCATCATGGATTACTCTCCCAGCCACTGCGCCTTGAGCGCCGCCACACCCTTGGCGGCAACGCGGCTGCCGGTGGCCAGGCCGGTCACTTCGGCCTGGCTGGCATTCTGGCGAATCAGCTGCACCGGTGTCGGCGCGAAGCCCTGCGCGGTTTCGACGAATACATAGGGCAGGCTGGCCTGCCATACCAACGCGGCGGCCGGCACAATCAGGGTCTGGGCCGTCTGTTTGCCCTGCGGGACAGATGTTCCGGCCAGGGCAACCTGAACCGACTGGCCGGGACGCAGCAGCTTGTCGGGATCGACAAGGCTGGCGCGCGCCAGCACGCTTTGCGACGCATTGAGTTGCGGCAGCAGCGCAATGACACGCCCGCTGGCCTTGCTGTCCGCCACCGTCACGGATTGCCCGACCGCCACCTGGCGCGCCTGAATCGTCGACAACGGAATCTCCAGGGCCAGATTCGACAGATCCGCCACCTTCACCAGCGCCATGCCGGCATCCACGCGCTGGCCCGGCTCCGCGACACTCTCCGTCACCACGCCGGCGATCGGTGCGGTCAGCGTGATCGAACTGCCTGTCACCTTGCCCGCGCCCATCATGGACAATGCGGTCTGTGCCGCAACCAGGCTGGCATGCGCCGACTGGGCCTCGGAGCGGGTGGCGCGCAGGCGCGACTCCGCGATCAGGCCCTCGCTGAACAGTTTTTCGTCGCGCGCGGCATTGCTGGTCGCCAGCTGCGATCTCAGCCGCGCCTGTGTCAGGGCATTCTGCGCTTCGGCCAGGCCGGTCATCGACAGGGTGACGAGCGGGGCGCCGCGCTTGACCGTGTCGCCCGCCTGTACATGCAGCTGGGTGACCAGGCCGGCGCCGGCCGCCGCGGCCACACGCACACTGGCAGGCGGCAGGGTCACCCGCGCCGTATAGGCGAGCGCGGGACTGGTGTCTTGCGTGGCCGCAACGACGGTGACGATGCCAAGGTTCTTCTTCTGCGCGGCGGACAAGGGCAGGACGTCGGCTGCGAAAGCCGGGGCGGCGCCGAGCAACGCCAATACGAGAATACGAGTAGAAACATAACCAGCGATCATGCTTGATCTCCATGAGCAAGAAATTCGGGCAGGCGCACAGGCAGGTGCGCCGCGTGGAACGATCAGCGGCGCGGCGGCGCCAGCGCGTGCGGCAGGGCGTGATCGGGGAGTACGGCCTGCAAGGGGGCGACGTCCAGCCAGGCAGGGCCTGGCCTGGCTGCTCTTGCCGCCGACGGCGGAAGCGCCGGTGCCGGGTATGACGCATCGGCATCCGCCACAAACAGCACGGCCTGCCGCAACGATCGTATACCCTGCGCCACCTCGATCTCTGCGCCCTGCTCCCTGTTTTCGGCCAGGTGATAGGCCACGTCGCCAGGCACGCCCGCATGGCCATGCAGCCAACTTGCATGGCTCGCTTGCGCCGATCCCGCATGGGCATGGACGAACGGCGTCATCGCCTGCAAGGCGATGACCAACCAGAGCATCAACAGGCGAAGAAATCGGTTCGGCACGGGGCGAAGTGAATGCGTCGCAAAAGTTAAATTATATGGATGGGCGTCGGCACTGATCCCTCCACCAGGCTCGATGCGCATCCTGCCTGTGAATTCTTAAGACCGCCTTAAGTGGCTGTCCGGCGCGCCTGGCAGGGCGGTCGTTCCATTTCGGACGATGGCTTTCAGCGCATCTGAAACACTTCCTGGTGAAAATCATCCGGCGCCAGGCCATGGACGACGAAATCGTTCCGTATGGCCTAGCCAAATCCCGGCGGACCGCAGAACCAGATGCTCGCCGACTGCCATTGCGGCACGGCTGCGCGAATGCGATCGGCATCGAGTCGTCCATCTTTCCCGCTGACCAGCACATGCAGGCGTACATGGGCCGCCTGGGCATCGGCCGTGAGTTTGTCGATGGCGGCCTGTTCGAAATCCGCCGTCGGATGGAACAGGTCGATCTCCTGTTCGCCGGGCATGCGCGCCAGCTGCTTCATGCGGGCGATGAAGGGGGTGATGCCGATGCCGGCGCCGATCCATATCTGGCGCGAGCGCCCGTCGCGGAAATCGAAGCAGCCATAAGGCCCTTCCACCGTGACGGGCGCACCGATCTTCAAGCGATCATGCAGCTTGCTGGTATGGTCGCCAAGCGCCTTGGTGATGAAGACGATGCGGCGGTCATCGGCGTCCCAGGCCGATGCAATCGTGTACGGATGAGCGCCTTCGCTTTTTCTGGACGTGACAAAGGCAAACTGTCCGGCATTGTGGCCAGGCCAGCCGCTTTCCAGGCGGATAGCCGTTTCGAGTACGCGCAATTCCGGGTAGTAGATGAGCGATTCGATCGTGCCCTGCACTCTGCGGTTGACCCCGACGCGACGCAACAGGACAAGCAGCGCCGCCACGGTGCCGCCCAGCATCAACAGGGCCATGGCCCACCCGACTGGCTGCGACCAGTAGGCAAACTTGAGCAGCACGACGGAGTGATAAACCAGTATCAGATAAACCACCGCCAGCCATTTGTGCGTCTTGGTGAACAGGTGGTAGGGAAAACGCCTGACCAGCGCCAGGACGATCAGCACCACCGCGGCATAAAACGCCCACTCGCCCAGCGATTCAGCCAGCCCGCGCTGGCCGCGCAGCCAGCTCTCGGCCGGCCCCAGCATCTGGCCGGCAGCCGACTTGCGTGCAGGCCTGCTGAGCCATCCCCAGCCCACCATCCACTTGGTTCCTTGCGCCCACCACCAGTGAATGCAGGAAAACACCAGCCCGGTGATCCCCAGCCATTTATGCAAGCGATACATCTTGTCGAGCCCGTCCAGAGGGGGCTCCAGCCATTTTGGCCGCGTGGCCAGCAGCATGGCGACACTCATGGCGCCCATGCCGATGACGCCGGTGTATTGCATCAGTACGGTGCGAAGCGCGAAATAGGTGAAAGGATCGGGCACCCACGTGTCGGCCAGCAACCACAGAGCCGTCAGTGCCAGCAGTAGCGCCCAAAAAACCAGCTTGATGTTCTTCATGCCCAAATCTCGATCCGGTTGATTGCAAATGGCTCCGCGCGATGACTCAAAGTACGCATGTGGACATGCATGTGTTTTTCGACCCACTGTCAGAATAGCTTTTACGCGCGTATTTGGAGAAGGTGAACCCATGCGGCGCCCAGGATTGCCGAATAAACGTTTCTCTTAAGGTGCCCCTAAGCTGGGGCGCATACAGTCTGCTGCATTCCCCTCTCAGGAGACTGCCATGTCACATGCCGCCACCCATCCGCACCGCGTGTTCGACCCCTTGCTGCGCCTGCTGCACTGGGTCATTGCGCTGTCCATCGTATCGCTCATCGTCACCAGCCAACTGGCCGACTGGTTCGAACACGGGCCGTATGAAAAGACACTCTGGAATCTGCACATTCTCATCGGCTACACCCTGACGGCAGGCCTGTTGACACGCCTGCTGTGGAGTTTGGCTGGTCCGGCCAGCGCGCGTTGGCGCGACCTGTGGCATCCCGCCGTGTGGAAGGACAGCGTCAGGAATTTGCGCCTGCCCAAGACCCACCGCGCCGGACACGATCCGCTCGCCAGCCTGGGCTATCTGTTCGCCTATGGCGTGATGACGCTGATGGTCGTCACCGGGCTGGGGCTGGCCGCCAGCGAATTCCAGACGGGCCCGCTCGCCGGCTGGCTGGGCGATGTGGCGTGGCTGGAGGATGTGCTGGGTGAACCGCACGAATTCGGATTCGGCCTGATGCTCGGTTTCATCGGCCTGCATCTGGCTGCGCTGGTGTTTCACCAATGGCGCGGCGAACGGGTGGCGCAAAGCATGGTGACCGGCAAGCAATACCTCGGCACGGGAAACGAGGTGCAGCATGATTAAGCCCCTTCTCTACGGTGGCCTGGCGGTACTCGGCATGGCCTCCGCCATGGCGAAGGCCGACAGCCCTGCCAGTCTGATGGCGCAGTATGCGCAGCAGGCGGGCGTGCCGGTGTCCGGCTTGTCCGCCTCGCGCGGCGCGACCTTGTATCGCACCGAGCACCCGGGCCGCGATGGTCAGGCCGTGAGCTGTGCCGGCTGCCACACCGCCAACCCGGCCCAGGCCGGACGCAGCCGCGTCGGCAAGCGCATCGAGCCGCTGGCGCCGGCGGCCAATCCGCAGCGCTTCACCGATGCGGCCAAGGTCGAGAAATGGTTCCGACGCAACTGCCAGGATGTCCTGCAACGCGAATGCAGCGCGCAAGAAAAGGGCGATTTCATCGCCTGGTTGAGCCAGGCCCGATAAGGAGCACACCATGAATTATCTATTACGCGGAATCGGGGTCGTCGCGGCGGTCGGCGTATTCAGCCTGTTGGCGTTTTCGTTGCCTTCGGGCGATGCGCATGGCGATGGCGGCGGCAATGTCCTGCCACGGACGGCCAACAAGGCCTGGCAACAGGAATGCGCAAGCTGCCATATCGCCTATTCGCCGGCTTTCCTGCCGAAGGCGTCGTGGCGACGCCTGATGAGCGGGCTCGACCAGCACTTCGGTGAAAACGCCAGCCTTGATCCGGCAACCCAGGCTGATATCCTGCGATTCCTGGAGGCCAACGCCGCCGACAGCGGCACCAGCCGGATGGGCAGTCGGGTGATGCAAAGCATGGGAGTCAGTGCGGCACCCTTGCGCATCACCGACACCCGCTGGTTCGTGCGCAAGCACGACGAGGTTTCGCAGGCGACGTGGTCGCGCAAATCGATCGGCTCCGCCGCCAATTGTGCTGCCTGCCACCGCCAGGCGGAACAGGGCGTGTTCGACGAGGACACGGTCAGGATTCCGAAACAATGACCCAAGGATGAACCGGAACGATGCGCATATTGTTGGTGGAAGATGACCGCCTTCTGGGCGACGGCCTGCAGGTGGGACTGACCCAGGCGGGCTATGCCGTCGACTGGCTGCGCGATGGCGAGGCGGCGGTAATGGCCCTGTCCACCGAATCGTTTGCGGCTGTGGTGCTCGACCTGGGGCTGCCGAAACGCGACGGCCTGTCGGTGCTGCAATGGCTGCGTGGGCGCCATGACGCGACGCCGGTGCTGATCCTGACCGCGCGCGACCAGCTGGAGGACAAAGTGCGCGGGCTTGACCTCGGCGCCGATGACTATGTGCTGAAGCCCTTCGACCTCGACGAGATTACCGCCCGCCTGCGCGCGCTGGTACGGCGCGCCCATGGCCGCCCTGAGCCCGTGCTCGCCGTCGGCGAGATCGAACTCAATCCGGCGGCACGCAGCGTGACGCGCGCCGGCCAGGCCGTCGAACTGACCCCGCGCGAATTCGACCTGCTGCACCTGCTGCTGGAAAACACCGACCGGGTGCTGACACGCCGCGCGTTGGAAGAACAGCTCTACACCTGGAACGAGGCCGTCGACAGTAACGCGCTCGAAGTCCACATCCACCACCTGCGGAAGAAGCTCGGCAACGACCTGATCCGTACCGTGCGCGGCGTCGGCTACATGGTGCCGGCGGGCGCGACGCCATGAACCAGCCCTATTCCCTGCGGCGGCGGCTGGTGTGGCTGCTGACCGGCTCGGTGGCGGCGATCTGGCTGCTGTCCGCGCTGGTGGTGTATCAGCGCGCGCACCATGAAGCGGACGAATTGCTCGACGGCCAGCTGACACAGGTCGCCGACACCTTGCTGGCGATCGTGGCGGCCGGCGAAGTCGAGCATTTTGCGAAGGAACTCCAGGATCACAGCCATCACAATCCGGTGCCCATCGCATTCGAGGTGTGGCACGACACTGACGGACGGATGCTGCGTCTGGCCACGTCCATGGGTCACGCCGGGTTTGAATCCGGGATCGGGCCGGGATTCAGCGAGCGCCAGTACGAAGGCGCACGCTGGCGATTCTATGCGGTACAGGATCCCGACGCGGAATATCGGGTCGTCGTCGGCCAGGCCCACGCGGCACGCGAAGGTCTGGCGCGCGAGATTGGCCTGTCTCTGCTGATTCCCGCCGCGCTGGCGCTGCCGCTGATGGCGCTGGCGGTCTGGTGGGGCATCGGCCGCAACCTGCGGCCGGTGGATACGGTGGCGCACCAAGTCGGCGCGCTCGATGTGCAGGCCCTGACGCCACTCGACGAATCGCCCGCCCTGCCCGAAGAAATTGCGCCGCTGCGCGCCGCACTCAACGCACTGATCCGGCGCGTCAACGAAGCCTTCGAAAACGAGCGCCGCTTCACCGCGGATGCCGCGCACGAATTGCGCACCCCGCTGGCGGCATTGAAAGTGCAGACGCAGGTCGCGCTGCGCGCGCAAACGGCTGACAGCCAGCAGCATGCGCTGGCGCAGGTGATCGTCGGCGTAGACCGGATGACGCACCTGGTCGAGCAATTGCTGACCCTCGCGCGCGTCGATCCGGCTACGCAGGGCAGCCCGCCCGCGCCCCTGGATCCCGCAGAAATCGTGGCGACAGTGTGCGAAGAACTTTTGCCCCAAGCGCAACGCCAGGGGCAAACCCTGACGGTCGATGCGGCAGCGGGATGCCGTATCGCCATCACGGCGGCATGGCTGCAGGTCGCGGTCCGCAACCTGCTCGACAACGCCGTTCACTATGCGGGGGAAGGCGCGCGGATCGACGTACGCATCGCGCATCGCGGAACGAGCTGTGCCATCACCGTTGCCGACGATGGCCCAGGCGTGGCCCCTGCGCTGCGGTCGCAACTCAGTGCCCGCTTCGTGCGCGGAGAGGTCGAAAACGAGGGATGCGGCCTCGGTCTTTCCATCGTCGCGCGCATTGCAGCACTCTCACATGCCCAGCTTGAACTGGGGGATGGACTGCAGCGTGCGGATGGCGGCCACGGGTTTGCGGCCACGCTGCGCTTCAACGCAACGACCGTTCCCGCCTAACCGCACGAGGCAACCCGCTAGCGGCGGGAACCGGACCCCATGCCAGAACCCGGTCCCATTCCTGGTCCCATCCCCGGCCCCATACCGGATCCGGGCCCCATGCCCGCAGGCGGCATGTCGGGCAGGGTCTTGCCCTGGGCCTGGGCACGCTCCTGCATCTGCTTGTGATGTTCCAGGCGGAAAGCTTCGCGTTCCTGCTGGGTTTTCAGCGTACGCATGTGATTGCGGTATTCGATCCGCTCCTGCTGTGTCATCAGTTCGGAACCGTAAATACGATCCTGATCCCGTACCTGGGTGCGGTCCTGATCGCGCGCCTGATCGGCGGCGTATACCGGCATGATGCCCGCCATCCCCAAGGAAAGGGCAAGGGCGGCTATTGATATGCGTGATATGCGTTTCATCTCTGTCTCCTTAGCGAAATAAATGTCCTCACACGCGATATTGCGCCTGCTCGACATTGTTCATTTCCAATCTAGTACAAACGACCTGCTTATCCTAATGTTGGATGCTTCATGCCTGAATGACCCTCCGCGGTTCGCCAGATCCAGGTCTTGTCCGCTATTGCGCAGGCTGGATCGCGGTGACGGTCAGGGTATCGTCGATGCTCTCGGCATGAAATTTCACTACATCGCCCACTTTGAGGCCCTTCATCAGTTCCGGAGGCTGCACCCGGAACACCATGGTCATGGCGGGCATATCGAGGTTGACGATCGGCCCATGTCGCAGGGTGAGCTTGCCGTTGGCGGCATCCACCCGACGCACGACGCCGTCGGTCATCACATTGGCCTGCGCAGCCGGCGGAGCCGCAGGTTCGGCGCGTAGCGGGGAAACGATCGCCAGCGCGGCAAGCAATGGAATCCATGTCTTCATTTCAGCTCCTTCATGTATCGCTATCGATAGCGTTCAATGACCGGCGTGGCCGGTGGGTTTGCGCACAGTCACTTCGACGTCGCCCGGCATGCCCTGGGGCGAGGCGGCTTGCGGCGCGCGCACGGCCGGCTCGGCCGACGCATCGAGGACTTCGCGCGCCTGCGTGCCAGGTGGCTGCTTGTACCAGCCAGAGTCGGAATAGTCGCCGCGTTTCTGTCCGCGCCGCACCTTCATGACACTGAACATGCCGCCCATCTCGACCGAGCCGAAGGGGCCTCGGCCGGTCATCATCGGCAGCGTGTTGTCGGGCAGCGGCATCTCCATGTTGGCCATGTCGGCCATGCCGCGCTCGCCCATTGCCATGTAGTCGGGAATGAGCTTGTTGATCTTGCTCGCCAGGCCGCTGTAATCGACGCCGATCATGGTTGGCACCGCATGGCCCATTGCATTCATGGTGTGATGGCTTTTGTGGCAGTGGAAGGCCCAGTCGCCTTCCTCGTCGGCGACGAATTCGATCTGGCGCATCTGACCGACCGCGATGTCAACGGTCACCTCCGGCCAGCGTGCCGATTTCGGCACCGGACCGCCATCGGTGCCAGTCACCTCGAAATCCACGCCGTGCAGATGCATCGGGTGGTTGGTCATGGTGAGGTTGCCCATGCGGATGCGCACCCGATCGTTCAGTCGCACATTGAGCGTGTCGATGCCCGGAAAGGCACGGCTGTTCCAGGTCCACAGGTTGAAGTCGAGCATGGTATTCACCGAGGGCGTGGCGCTACCGGGGTCGATATCGTAGGCGTTGATGAGGAAGCAGAAATCGCGGTCGACCGGTTCGATCAAGGGGTGTTTGCCTTTGGGATGCGTCACCCAGAAACCCATCATGCCCATCGCCATCTGCGTCATCTCGTCGGCGTGCGGGTGGTACATGAAGGTACCGGGGCGGCGCGCGACGAATTCGTAGACGAAGGTCTTGCCCGGCTGGATATGGGGCTGGGTCAGCCCGCCAATGCCGTCCATGCCATTGGGCAGGCGCTGGCCGTGCCAGTGGATGGTGGTGTGTTCGGGCAGGCGGTTGGTGACGAAAATACGCACGCGATCGCCTTCCACCACTTCTATCGTGGGGCCGGGGCTCTGGCCGTTGTAACCCCACAGATGCGCCTTCATGCCGGGCGCGATCTCGCGCACCACCGGCTCGGCGACGAGGTGGAACTCCTTCACGCCATCTTTCATGCGCCAGGGCAGCGTCCAGCCGTTCAGCGTCACCACCGGATTGTAGGGACGGCCGTTGGGCGGCAGCAGCGGTGGCTGGGTATCGGGCTTGTCCATGCTGATCACTTCAGGAAGGACCGCCAGGGCAGCCGGGCTCACCGTAGCGACGGCTGCTGCTCCGCCGAGTTTGAAAAAATCACGTCTTGAGGTCATGGAAAATCCTTTCAGTGTCCACCCGTCGCATCGGCAGACGCGGGCGGGAGAGAGGTGACCGGGGTTTTACCCGGCGTGCCGGCCAGCGCCATCTGCATGTCGGCGTCGGCGAGCCAGAAATCGCGCTGCGCCTCGATGGCAGCGTTGACCGACGCGATCTGCGAACGCGCATCGGCCAGCAGTTCGAACACGCCGATCAGCATGCCGTTGTAGCGATACTGGTTTTCCTCGGAGATGCGCTGTTTCAGCGGGACTATCTCATCGCGCAGGTGTCGTGCGATGGCGTACTGGCTCTGCTGCATGGCATAGGCCTCGCGCACCTCAGAACGCGCGTTGACCGCGGTCTCGCGTGCGCGCTCGAGCGCCTGGCGGTAGCGGGATTCGGCCTGCACCACCCGGGTCTGCCCCCAGTCGAACAGCGGCAGTTCGAAGCTGATTTCGTAGCCGCGCTGCAAAGGCACTTCGTTCGAACTGTTGCTGATGGCGCCCAGTTCCAGCACGTTGACGAAGCGCGTGCGACGCGTGAGGCCCAGGTTCTTGGCCAGCGCCTCGGTTTGCAGCCGGGTTGCCTGCAGATCCAGGCGTGAATCCATGGCCTGCTGTTCGACATCCGGCAGCGCGGGCAGGGTTGCAGGCAGATCCGGCAAGCGTTCGGGCAATTGCAGCGCATCGCCAGTGGACAGGCCCAGCAGCCGGACCAGGCGTTCGCGCGCCTGCAGCTTCGTCTGTTCGGCACGCGCCACCGCCAGTGCGGCGTCCGCATAGAACGACTGCTCGCGCGCCTGTTTCAGCTTGCTCCAGTTGCCAACCTGCGCCATGCGGCGCGCCAGTTCCGCACCGGCTTCGGCAGCATCCATCGTCTGCTGCTGGTAATGCGCGGATTGCTTCGCCGCCACCGCGACAACCCAGGCCTTGCGGGTGTCCGCCGCCAGCCGCAGGACGTTCAGAACCAGTTCGCGCCGGGTCTGCTCGAACAGCCGCTGCTCGATGTCGATGCGCATCGGCATGGTCAGCAGCCGCATCAGGTTGAGATGCAGGCTGCGCTCCCATTCCACCTCGCTGCCCCGTGTGAGACGTCCGATGGAAACACCCGGATTTGGCAGGCGCTGCGCCGCAATCCAGTCGGCCTCTGCAAGGCCGAGCGCGTTGAACGCTGCCTGCAGCCGGGGATTGTTGAGAAGCGCGATCTGCACTGCGTCGTCCGCTGAAAGCGGCTTCGCCAGCAGCGCATCGATGCGTGCCTGGGTCTGCGTGCGGCTGGCTTCGTCGCGCGCCCAGACGACATCCTTCTGGATGCGCGACTGGGTGGCAGACTGGACCGCGCCGAAGCCGCCGTCAGCCGAAAAGCTCGCGCAACCGCCCAGCAGGACGACAGACAGCACGGCGAGAACCAGCGTACGCGGCGTAAGAAAAGTCGGAGGCATGGTCTTCCCCTCAGTGTGCATGGTGTGCCTGCCCAGTCTGATCCGGAGCCTCGCCGGTTTGCTGCGACTCGCGCAGATAGGTACGCCAGCCGCCGATTTCGCCCACCCGGTCATTGGCTTTGCGCCAGTCCTGCAATGCGTCCTCGCGCCAGGCCTGATAGTGCGCGAAAGGATTGGATACCGCCGGCGGAGAGGCCGGAGCTTCGGCAGCCTGTGCGGCGGGCAACGCTGCCAACCACGCAGCCCCCGTAAGGCCAAGCAGCGATGCGTGCGCCACCGGCGCCGCATGGCATAAGAAAAATTTCAACATGATCGTCCTCGCAAGTTCACGGCAGGATCGCCGCGCGCAAAACGGAACCGCGCGTCGTCGCGCGGGGCTCAGGCGAGGGCGGTTCGGGGGGGACGGTCGAGACTGTCGGGAATGAAGCCGCTGAACGATGCGGCGGGCTGCGGAGCGAAGCGGTGTGCGATCGGGACGGCCGGCGTGCGGTCGGCGAACCCGACCGGTATGGCCGTGGCCAGTGCGCAGGCGGCGCAGAACTTGCATTCGTGCTGGCCGGACGGAGGCTGCGGCTGGTCGGACGTGTGGCAGTCCGCCATGATCGTGGCTTCGTCGGGCATCGCCATCTGTTCCATCGCGGCATGGTCCGGCAGGATGCAGACCTGCATGGCGGAATAGGCGAACGCCTGCGCCGGCAGGGTCAGCATCAACAACAACAGCAGGAATCGTCGGAGTCGTGTGCGCACGCGGAAAGTGTAATCAAAAAGCGAAAGCTGACAAGTGGCCGGGCGCAGCGACCCGGGTTCCCGCGCCGCTCATGGGCGACGCTTGCGCGGTTCGTAGTGCACCACGGCTCGCATGATCTCGGAATAGGGGAAATCGGCAATGTCGCCGAAACGCGCCCGCCCCTGCAGCACGCTGGTGGCAATGTCGGTCGCCTCGTCGGTCGGGCCATCGAGCGCGGCCGACAGCCCGCGCACGCCGCCGCATTGGGCACGGATCTCCTTGCCGAACGGCCATGGCGCATCGGGGTTGATCCTGAGCGCGAACTGCGCGTTCTCGTGCAGGTCCTGGTAAAACGTCAGGCAATGCTCGCGTACCGTGGGATCGCTGCAGGCAATCGCCTCGCGCTCGGCAAGATTCAGCTTGCGCGAGCGGTCGCAGCTCACGCAGCGCGACAACAGGGCCCGCTCGAATGGGCAGCTGTACTCGATGTAGGCTTTTCTAGCCAGCCGATAAGCGTCTTCGTTGTATTCAGCCATCGCAGCTTAATCAGAGTTGATCAGAAACCGCCGGCCGCGTCCCGGACGACAGGTCGCGACAGTGGGTGAGCAACTTTACCAGTCGTCGCCCGACAAGCGCTGATCCAGTTCCCGCTCCGCCATCAGCGTGTCCTGGGCGGCGATCTCGTTCTCGGCGAAGATCATCTTGTATTTGTCGCCGGTCTTGGGATCGAGCGTCTTGCGCAGTTCGTTGGTGTGGGCCTTGGCTTCCTTGAAGCTCGCCCATTCGCCCTGCTTTTCCAGCACTTTGAACATTCCCAGACGAAAAACGTAGTAGGGCATGGTGAGTCCTCAGTTCAACCGGCCGTGGCACTGCTTGTACTTCTTGCCCGAACCGCACGGGCAGGGATCGTTGCGGCCGACCTTGGGATAACCTTCGCCCGCATCTGCCTCCTGGTCGACTTCGGCGAAGTCCTGCGCCTCGTCGTACTCGGTATGCTGGAATTGGACGTTCAATGGCTCGTGCGGCTCGACCGCCTGCACATCTTCGGGTGCGCGGATCTGCACGGTGGTGGTGATCTGCGTCACCTCGGTCTTGATCGCGGTCAGCATGGCGGAGAACAGTTCGAACGCCTCGCGCTTGTATTCCTGCTTCGGCTGCTTCTGCGCATAACCGCGCAGGTGAATACCCTGGCGCAGATGATCCAGTGCCGACAGATGCTCGCGCCAGTGGGTGTCCATGCTTTGCAACATCACCGCACGCTCGAACTGGCGCAGGCCGTCGCTGCCGACCTGGGCTTCCTTCTCCCGATAGATCGCGTCGGCGGCCTCGAGGATCTTCTTGCGCAGGCCTTCCTCGTTCAGGGTCTTGTCCTCGTCCAGCCACTGCTGCAGCGGCAGATCGAGCGAGAACTGCGCCGCCAGCGACTTTTCGAGGCCCGCCACGTCCCATTGCTCGTCCATGCTGCCCGGCGCAATGTGCAGGTTGACGGTCTGGTCCAGCACGTCGTCACGCATGGCGCGGACGGTGTCGCCGATGTCGGCGCTCGCCAGCAGTTCGTTGCGCTGCTCGTAGATCACCTTGCGCTGGTCGTTGGAGACGTCGTCGTATTCGAGCAGCTGCTTGCGGATGTCGAAGTTGCGCTGTTCGACCTTGCGCTGCGCGTTCTCGATCGCGCGCGTCACCCACGGATGCTCGATCGCTTCGCCCTCTGGCATCTTCAGTCGGTTCATGATTGCAGCGACGCGGTCGGATGCGAAGATGCGCAACAACGGATCTTCCAGCGAAAGGAAGAAACGGCTGGAGCCGGGGTCGCCCTGGCGTCCCGAACGGCCGCGCAGCTGATTGTCGACGCGGCGCGACTCGTGGCGCTCGGTGCCGATGATGTGCAGGCCGCCCGCCGCCACCACGGCGTCGTGACGCGGCTGCCAGTCGATCTTCAGCGCGGCGATGCTCGCGTCCTTCTCCGCGTCGGACAGCGTCTCGTCGGTGCGGATCGCGTCGATCTCCTTCTGGATACTGCCGCCCAACACGATGTCGGTGCCACGGCCCGCCATGTTGGTGGCGATGGTGATGCCGCCCGGCATGCCCGCCTGCGCGATCACCTCGGCTTCGCGGGCGTGCTGCTTGGCGTTCAGCACGTTGTGCTGCAGTCCGGCCCGGGTCAGTTCGGCGGACAGATGTTCGTTGGCCTCGATCGACGTGGTGCCGACCAGCACCGGCTGGCCGCCGGCATTGCGCGCGCGAATGTCGTTGATCACCGCCTGGTCACGCTCCTTGGCGGTCCGGTAGACCTGGTCGTGCTCGTCCTTGCGGATCATCGGCCGGTGGGTCGGGATGACCACGGTTTCCAGGCCGTAGATGCTCTGGAATTCGAAGGCTTCGGTGTCCGCCGTGCCGGTCATGCCCGACAGCTTCTGGTACATGCGGAAGTAGTTCTGGAAGGTGATCGACGCCAGGGTCTGGTTTTCCTTCTGGATCGCCACGCCCTCCTTGGCTTCCACCGCCTGGTGCAGGCCTTCCGACCAGCGGCGGCCGCTCATCAGGCGGCCGGTAAACTCGTCGACGATGATGACTTCGCCGTTCTGCACCACGTAGTGCTGGTCGCGGAAATACAGCGCGTGCGCGCGCAACGCGGCGTACACGTGGTGCATCAGCATGATGTTGGAGGCGTCGTAGAGACTGCCGCCAGGCAGCAGCAGCCCCATCTCGGTGAGGATTTCTTCGACCTTTTCGTGTCCGGTTTCGGACAACAGGACCTGGCGCGACTTCTCGTCGACCGAGTAGTCGCCCTCGGATTCTTCGTCCTTCTGGCGGGTCAGGCGCGGCGGCACCAGGTTGACCTGCTGGTACAGCGCGGTGTTCTCTTCCGATTGCCCCGAAATGATCAGCGGCGTGCGCGCCTCGTCGATCAGGATCGAGTCGACCTCGTCGATGATGCCGAAGGCCAGCGGGCGCTGCACCTTCTCGCTCATCTGGTAGACCATGTTGTCGCGCAGGTAGTCGAAGCCGTATTCGTTGTTGGTGCCGTAGGTGATGTCGGCGGCATACGCGGCCTGCTTTTCGTCATGCGGCATTTGCGACATGTTGACGCCGGTGGTCAGACCGAGAAAGCCGTAAAGCCGGCCCATCGACTCCGCATCCCGGCTGGCCAGGTAATCGTTCACCGTCACCACGTGCACACCCTTGCCCGCCAGCGCGTTCAGGTAGGCCGGCAAGGTCGCCATCAGCGTCTTGCCTTCGCCGGTGCGCATCTCGGCGATCTTGCCGTCGTGCAACACCATGCCGCCCACCATCTGCACGTCGAAATGGCGCATGCCAAGCACCCGGCGGGAAGATTCGCGCACCACGGCAAAAGCTTCCGGCAACAGCTTGTCGAGCGTCTCGCCATTTTCCAGCCGCGACTTGAACTCAGCCGTCTTGCCTGCCAGTTCGGCGTCGGATAATTTCTCCATCGCCGGCTCCAGCGCATTGATCGCTTTCACCTTTTGCAGGTATTGTTTGACCAGCCGGTCGTTGCGGCTGCCGAAGACTTTCTTGAAGAGGGATTGCAGCATGAGGAATCCGAAATGCCCGCAGGACGCGGTAAACCGTTGAATCTTAACATAGCGGGGCCGGCATCCCGTGACGCCGGCGTGTCACGCCCATGAGCGCCTCGAGCCTGGCCGACCTGCTCGCCAGCCAACTGCCGAACGGCCTGGCCATACGCGCCCGTACCCTGCTCAAGACCCAGGCTGCCCTCGATCGTTCCCTGCCTGCTGCGCTGGCCGGACACGTTCGCGTCATGCTGCTGGATAATGAGGTATTGAGCCTCGCCTGTGACAGCGGGGCCGTCGCCAGCCGCCTGCGCCACCAGACCGACGTGCTGATCGCCAGCCTCGGCAAGCACGGAATCGTGGCGACGGCAGTACGCGTCAGCGTCAACCCCGAGTTGCTTGCGCGTTATGTCCATCCCGTCGAAAAAACCGGCTTGCCGCCCGCCGCATTGGAGGGACTGGCGCATCTCAATGCGGAAATCGAGGATGGTCCGCTAAAGGACGCCCTGGACAAGCTATTGCGCCACCATCGGAAAACCTGATCAAACTGGCTTGGCCCGCCAGCCGTGCCCGTTCTATTGCACGTTGAACTAAATATTGCACGCTCGCCGAAAACCACCCGGTCGATGTCATACTGCCTTCATTGACCCCATGTCCTGCATGGGTGTTTGCTAAAATCGCGCGCGCCCTGTTTTTTATATATGTACTCTGCACAACGCATTTTCAAGCGGCAGCGCCTGCTTCTGTGGTTGAGCATCCTGTTGGCAGCCGGTTTCTTCGCCACCACGCTCAGCAGCTACTACGTGTCGAAACAGGCGATCCTGAATGCCATCGTCGCCCAGGAACTGCCGCTCACATCGAGCAATATCTATTCGGAAATCCAGAAAGACCTGGTGCGGCCCATTCTCATCTCGTCGACCATGGCGCACGACACTTTCCTGCGCGACTGGGTTGTGGGTGGGGAGCAGGACGTCGACGCCATGGTCCGTTATCTGCAGGAGATCAAAACGCGCTACGGCGCATTCAGCAGCTTCTTCGTGTCCGAGCGTAGCGCCAACTACTACACCGGCGAGGGCATCCTGAAGCAGGTGTCACCGAAGGCATCCCGCGACGTCTGGTACTACCGGGTGCGCGCCATGTCGGAACCCTACGAGATCAATGTCGACCCCGATCTCGCCAACCGGGATGCACTGACCATCTTCGTCAACTATCGCGTCTTCGACTTCGACGGCCGCTTTCTCGGCGCTACCGGCGTCGGGCTCACTGTGGATGCCGTGCGCCACCTCATCTCGAATTACCAGCAGCGTTTCCAGCGCACCATCTATTTCGTGGATGCCCACGGCAAGACCGTCCTGTTCGGCAACCAGTCCGGACGCCAGGAAACCGACCTGCGCGCGACGCCGGGCCTGCGCGACATCGTCGACCACGTCCTGCGTGAAAAATCCGGTTCCTATCAGTTCAGGGACAGCCACGGCCTGCATCTGCTCAATGTGAACTACATCCCCGAACTCAAGTGGTATCTGTTCGTGGAAAAAGGCGTGGATGCCGCGCTGGCCGACATCCGTCAGACTCTCTACGTCAATCTCGCGGTATGTCTGGGCATTACGCTGCTGGTGCTCTTCCTGACTCATATCGCGCTCGCGCGGTACCAACAGCGCATCGAGGACATGGCCGCCACCGACAAGCTCACCGGCCTGCTCAACTGCCAGGCCTTCAGCATCCTGATCGACAAGACCTTTGCCGAATACCGGCGCGACCCACGCCCGATTTCCATTCTGCTGATCGACATCGATCACTTCAAATCGATAAACGACCGGTTCGGGCACATCGGCGGCGATCGCATCCTGAGCCAGGTCGCAGTCTCGCTTCAGAAAGGGCTGCGGGCGTCGGATATCGCCATCCGTTGGGGCGGGGAAGAGTTTCTCGTCGTACTCAAAGGCAGCACACTCGAACAAGGGCAGCATGTCGCCGAACAGTTGCGCCTGAAAATCGAGCAGACGCAGTTCACCGTTGACACGCAGCCGGCCTCGGTCAGCATCAGTATCGGCGTCAGCCAGTATGATGGTGCGGAGTCCTACGAGCAGGCCATCAGCCGCGCGGACGCCGGCCTCTATGCGGCGAAGCATGGCGGCCGCAATCGTGTCTGCGTGGCGCCGCGCGCCTAGGGCCATCATTGATTGCCCACGCGGACGCGGATTCGAGACGGCCGCTTGCGGTCGCCTGGCAAGCCATCCTCGAACCGCGCCTGTTTCCTCTGCCCATGAAAACAAAAAGGCCGCATCCGTAGATGCGGCCTTTCCGTGTACAGCAGCGATGCTGCGTTTACTTGACGACCAATTCCACGCGGCGGTTCTTGGCGCGGCCTTCGCGCGTCGTGTTGCTGGCGATGGGCTTGGTCTCGCCATAGCCCTTGGTGGTCAGCCGGTCGGCGGCGATGCCTTTGTTGATGAAATAGTCGTACACCGACTTGGCGCGGCGCTCGGACAGGCCCTGGTTGTACTGCTTGGTACCGGTGCTGTCGGTGTGGCCGACCACGTCCACGCTGATGTCCTTGCGACGGTTCAGCACGGTCGCGGCCTCGTCGAGGATGGTGATGGCATCCGGGCGCAGGCGGGCGGAATCAAACTCGAAATTCACGCCTTCCAGGATCACCACCACATCGCCTGACTTGGCTTGATCGAGTTGCTGCGCCTGCGGGGTCGTGAGTGCCGCTGCGGCAGGCTCTGGCTGCACGACAGGCGCAGGTGCGGGGGCAGGCATGGGAGCGGGAGCGGGCTCAGCAACGGGTGCGGGTGCGGGTTCCGACTTGGGCATGGGCTGGGCTTTCTGGCCCAGGGCGAAATTCAGGCCGACGCTGATGATCGCGTCTCCGAAATCATTCGCCCCGAACGCCTTGGTGGAGTTGCCATCCATGCGGTAGCGCGCGTCGGCACGCAGGGAAATGTTGTCAGTCAGACGCTTCATGATGCCGAAGCCGATATTGCCCATCAGGCCGGTGTCATGCTTGCCCGGAATGTCGGTATACAAGGCGCCCAGGCCCACCACGCCATAGGGCGTAAAGTCGGCATTGCGGTTGAAGAGATAAAGCGCGTCGACCCCCAGTCCCCACAGGTCGTATTTGCCGCTGCCAGTCTTGTAGTCAAGCGAGCTGCCCGTCAGCGACAACTCCATGTTCAGGTGCTCGGTAATGGGTTTGCCGAGCGCCAGGCCGCCGCCCCAGCCGTCGTCGGCGTGGCGATCGTTGTCGGAGAAGGTGTAGTTCACGGTCGGCGCGACGTAGAGGCGGTCGTCCGCCGCGTGCGCCTGCAGGGCCGTGCCGGCAAGGGCGATGAGGGCTGACAGGGTCTTGATACGCATAGGGTTACTCCTTGGGATCTGTGGGATTCAAAATGGGCGGACCTTCAACAATAAGCTAGCGCCTCCCACCAACAAGAGGGCGGTCTGGCGCAATGTTACTCCTCCAGGGTTTTGTATGGATAGCCTCGGCGACCTTGTAAATACGCCATTCCACCCTGATTTTCGCAAGCGCCGTCGCGAATGCGCCTTGCTTAGTACTCGATATGGCCCGCACGTTTCGTTGTTTTATAGCATCAATTCCATGCCTTTGCTGTGGCTTTCCACATCGTCGCTCATCTCAGCACCAGGCGTTCCACCACAAACAACAAAGCGGCAACAAAGCCGAAAACGATCGCGAAACGCAGCACGCGGCCCATATATCCGAGATATTTCCTATTGCCGGTGAACAGCCAGGCCAATCCGAGCGCAGCCACCGCAATGAGCAGGGCGACAATCAGTAGCCGGATGACGATCATCAGGTCGTGAGTGGATGCAGGCGCAGGAAGGCGGCCGGCACTTCCTCTTCATGCGCGAAGCTGACGAATTCCCAGGACTCCCGATGCTGCAGCAACTCACGCAGCAGCGCGTTGTTGAGCGCATGGCCGGATTTGTAGGCCTCGAAGGCACCGATGACAGGGTGTCCCAGCAGATAGAGATCGCCAATGGCGTCGAGCACCTTGTGTTTGACGAACTCGTCGTCGTAGCGCAGACCATCCTGGTTCAGCACGCGGTATTCGTCCATGACGATGGCGTTGTCGAGCGAACCGCCCAGCGCGAGTCCGCTGTTGCGCAAGGCCTCAACCTCGTGCATGAAACCGAAGGTGCGGGCGCGCGCGATTTCCTTCGTGTAGGCCGTGTCGGCGAAATCGATGCTGACGGTCTTGCCGCTCTTGTCGAACACGGGGTGTTTGAAGTCGATGGTGAACTCGACCTTGAAGCCGTTGTGCGGAACGAAACGCGCCCATTTGTCGCCGTCCTTCACCTCGATAGGCTGCATGATGCGCACATATTGCTTTGCCGCATCCTGCTCGACGATGCCGGCGGACTGCAGCAGGAACACGAACGGCGCCGAGGAGCCGTCCATGATGGGAATCTCCGGGCCGGTCAGGTCGACCAGCAGATTATCGATCCCCAGGCCGGCGAGCGCCGACATCAGATGCTCGACGGTCGACACCTTGGCCGGACCGGACTCGAGCATCGAGCACAGCCGGGTGTCGGTGACCAGATAGGGGTCGGCCTTCAGGTCGATCGGCGGCTTGAGGTCCATTCGCCTGAACACGATGCCGGTATTGGGCCCGGCAGGGCGCAGGGTCATCTCGACCTTGACGCCGGAATGCAGGCCGACGCCGGTCGCCTTGACGGGCGTTTTAAGAGTACGTTGCTTGATCATTCCGTCATTTTAACCGGTCGCGCGACAGGCAACCCTATGAATAGAACGGGAATAGACCCGGTTCCATGCGGGCGAGTTCACCCGGCATGGGATTCCCCACGCAAAAGACTCCGATCCACGATGGGCGGAAGCCCATCGTGGAATCGTGTGCGGCAACAAGCTCGTTCAGTCCGCCTGGCGACGCAGGAAGGCTGGGATGTCCAGGGTGTCGATGCCGGAATCGGTCATCGCCTGAATGGTCCGGCTGCGACGGCTGGTCATCACGCTGGGCAGTTCCTCGCCGTTGCCGTTCACCATCATCGGCGTATCGTCGGTGCCGGTGCGGATGATCTGCATCGGCTTCTGGCTCTGCCGGGCGACCGGGTTGCCCAGGCCAGTGGCGACCATGGTGACGCGCAGCGAGTCTTCCATCGTGTCGTCCAGCACCTGACCGACGATGACGGTGGCTTCCTCGGCGGTGAAACCCTTGATGGTGTTCATCACTTCGTGGATTTCCTTCATCTTGACGGTCGACGAAGCGGTGATGTTGACCAGTACGCCGCGCGCGCCGGCGAGGTTGACGTCTTCCAGCAGCGGACTGGCGACGGCCTGCTCGGCAGCGATGCGCGCACGGTTTTCGCCGCTAGCCTGGGCCGACCCCATCATCGCCATGCCCATCTCGCTCATCACGGTGCGCACATCGGCAAAGTCGACGTTGACCAGACCAGGGCAGTTGATGACTTCGGCGATGCCGCCGACAGCACCATGCAGCACGTTGTTGGCAGCCTTGAAGGCGTCGAGCATGGAGACGTCGTCGCCCAGCACCTGCATCAGTTTCTCGTTCGGAATGATGATCAGGGAATCGACATGACGCGAGAGCGCCTCGATGCCGGCGTTGGCCGCACGCACGCGCTTGCCTTCGAACATGAACGGCTTGGTGACGACCGCAACCGTCAGGATGCCGAGTTCCTTGGCGACTTCGGCGACGACCGGTGCCGCACCGGTGCCGGTGCCGCCGCCCATGCCGGCGGTGATGAACAGCATGTCGGCGCCGTCGATCAGTTCGGCGATGCGCTCGCGGTCTTCCAGTGCGGCTTCGCGGCCGACATCCGGATTGGCGCCGGCGCCCAGGCCCTTGGTCACGCCATTGCCCAGTTGCAGCTGCAGCTTGGCCTGATTGCGCTTCAGTGCCTGCGCGTCGGTGTTGATGGCGATGAACTCCACGCCATTCAGCCCGGAGCTGATCATGTGATCGACCGCATTGCCGCCACAACCGCCCACGCCGATGACCTTGATCACTGCGTCCTGGGTGTCTACATCCATCAGTTCAAACATATTGCTTCCTCCTTTTTTGCCCAATCAAAAACCACACTCGAAAATCCTTTGGCGTGTTTGCCTCGATGTACCGATACACCCGACACCACCGCCAAATACCGTTTCAACGTCGTTTGCACGGCGTCAAAAATTCCCCTTGAACCAGCTCTTCATGCGTTCAAAAATGTCCTTGAAGTTGCCGCTGGACAACTTCGGCGCATCGCGTCCGCGCGCTTCCAGACCTGCCATCAGCAGGCCCATGCAAGTGGCATAGCGCGGATTGCGCATGACATCCGACAGGGCACCCTCATAACGCGGCCAGCCCATCCGCACCGGCATGTGGAAGACCTCCTCGCCGAGTTCGACCATGCCCTGCATCGCCGCCGAACCACCGGTAATAACGATGCCGGACGACAGCAGTTCCTCGAATCCGCTGCGGCGCAATTCGGCCTGCACCAGCGAGTACAGCTCTTCCATGCGCGGCTCGATGAACTCGGCCAGCGTCTGGCGGGACAGCGTGCGCGGCGGACGATCGCCGATGCCGGGCACCTCGATCATGTCGCGCGCGTCGGCCAGCTGTCGCAAGGCGCAGCCATACTGCACCTTGATGTCCTCGGCCTCTTTCGGCGGCGTGCGCAGCGCCACCGCGATATCGTTGTTGACCTGGTCGCCCGCCACCGGAATGACCGCGGTATGGCGGATCGCGCCGTTGGTGAACACGGCGATGTCGGTGGTGCCGCCGCCGATATCCACGAGGCACACGCCGAGCTCCTTCTCGTCCTCGGTCAGCACCGCCATCGCCGAGGCGAGCGGCTGCAGTACCAGGTCGGCGACTTCGATCCCGCAACGGCGTACACACTTGATGATGTTCTGCGCCGCCGATACTGCGCCGGTGACAATGTGCACCTTCACTTCCAGGCGCACCGCGCTCATGCCGAGCGGGTCGCGTACGTCTTCCTGGCCATCGACAATGAATTCCTGCGGGATGGTGTGCAGGATCTGCTGGTCGGTCGGGATGTTCACCGCGCGCGCGGTGTCCACCACGCGATCGACATCCATCTGGCTGATTTCCTTGTCCTTGATAGCGAACATGCCGTGCGAGTTGAAGCTCTTGATGTGGCTGCCGGCGATGCCGGTGTACACCTCGCGGATCTTGCAGTCGGCCATCAGCTCGGCCTCTTCCAGCGCACGCTGGATGGCGTTGACGGTGGCTTCGATGTTGACCACCACGCCACGGCGCAGGCCGCGCGACGGATGCGTGCCCATACCGATGACCTCGAGCAGACCTTCGTCGTTGATTTCCGCAACGATGCAGACGATCTTGGACGTACCGATGTCGAGACCGACGACGAGGTTTTTGGGATCTCTTGGCTTACTCATGTTGCGGTGCACTCATGTTTCACTCGATTTGAAAGGGGTCACGCCGTTCGGCATGCGCACGGCGAAGCCGTCGGTGTAACGTAGGTCGACCATCAGCGGGACGGGGGGGGCAGCCGCAACCTGTCTGTCCTTTGCCGGCTGCCGGCCGAACAGACGCGGATACAGGGCGACGAAACGCGCCAGCCGCTTGTCGGTCTGCATCCGCCCAAGCGCCAGCTGCATGCCGTTGTCCAGGCGCAGGCGCCAGGCGCGGCGCGGCGACAGCCGCAATTCGTCTATCGTCATGCCCAGGGGCGCCAGTGCCGCCTGATAGCGGCGATAGGTCGCGACCACCTCGGTGCTGCTGCCATCCGGGCCGACGAGACGCGGCAGCTTGGTGGACACGGCGGCGCCAAACACTTCGCCGGTCTCGCTCACGAGGGCGTCGTCGTTCCAGCGGGCGAACGGCACATGCTCGGTGAGCGAGACCACCAGGGTGTCGGGCCAGCGGCGCTCCACGCGCGCTTCGCGCACCCAGGGCAGTTTCTCCAGGCTGTTGCGCACATGCTCGAGATCGACAGTGAAGAAGGTCCCGCGTACCTGACGCTCGGCCACCAAGCGGATCTGCGCCTCGGTGACGTGCGCCACCGGCGTTTTCACCTCGATGGTGTGCAGGGCGAACCACGGCTGCGCCGCCACCCAGCTGGCCGTGCCGTAGGCCAGCAGGCCGAGCGCGCCCCAGGTCAGCACGCGGGCGACCTGCGACAGCGGATGGGCGGCGAGTTCCGGGGACGTCACAGCGTCTGCTCCAGTATCTTCATGCACAAGGCGTCGAAATCCAGGCCGGCGACGCGCGCAGCCATCGGTACCAGGCTGTGATCGGTCATGCCTGGCGAGGTGTTCACCTCCAGCAGGTAGGGATTGCCGAGGCTATCCAGCATGACGTCGACCCGTCCCCAGCCGCGCCCGCCGACCAGACGGAAAGCATCGAGCGCCAACTTCCGCAGCGCCATTTCCTGTGCCTCCGGGAGTCCCGCCGGGCAGTGGTATTGGGTGTCGTTGCGCAGGTATTTGGCCTCGAAATCGTAGAAGGCCTTGTCTTTCGCGGGCTCCAGCCGGATCAGCGGCAAGGCGGCCTCGCCGAGAATGCCGACGGTGAATTCGGCGCCGTCGATGAACTTTTCGGCCAGCACCAAGGTGTCGTGTTCGGCGGCGGCCTCGTAGGCGGCCTTCAGCATGCCGGACTCGGTCACCTTGCTCATGCCGATGCTCGATCCCTCGCGGGCGGGCTTCACGAAAATGGGCAGGCCCAGCTTTTTTTCCACTGCCGCAAAATCGCTGGCGGCGGTCAAGATGTCCCAGTCCGCCGTCGGCAGCCCGGCGGCGCGCCACAATAGCTTGGTACGCCACTTGTCCATGCCGATAGCCGACGCCATCACGCCGCTGCCGGTATAGGGAATGCCCAGCAACTCGAGTGCGCCCTGCATGCACCCGTCCTCGCCATAGCGTCCATGCAACGCGATGAAGACCCGGTCGAACTCGCCAGTGATGAGATCCCCAAGATTGCGGTTCGCCGGGTCGAACGCGTGCGCATCGACGCCCTGCCGGGTTAGCGCGGCCAGCACCGCTGCGCCGCTATTGAGCGACACCGGCCGTTCCGCCGACGTGCCACCCAGCATCACGGCGACTTTTCCGAATACCTTCGCCGATTCGATCGTGCTCACTGACGTTCTCCAATAATTCTCACTTCGCGGATCAATCGCACATTGGTGCGCGTCTCCACGGTCTCTTCCACATGCTCGATCAGTCGCTCGATGTCGGCCGCCGTGGCGTTGCCTGTATTGACGATGAAGTTGGCATGCTTGGTCGACACCTGCGCACCCCCGATCCTGAAACTCTTGAGGCCACAGCTCTCGATCAGCCGGGCCGCATAGTCGCCAGGGGGGTTGCGGAACACTGAACCGGCGTTGGGCATATTCAGCGGCTGCGAGGCAATGCGCTTTTTCAGCAAGTCCTTGATGGTTTCGCGCGAGGCCGCGCCATCGCCGCGCGCCAGGCGGAACCAGCCACCGATGAACCATTCCTGATGCGGAAGCTTCAGCGCGACATGGCGGTAGCCGGTCACATATTCACCCGGCAACCGCTCGTTCAGCTGGCCCTCGCGATCCAGGGTTTGTACCTGCACCAGCTTGTCCCAGGTTTCGCTGCCGTAGCAGCCGGCGTTCATGGCGATGGCGCCGCCGACGGTACCGGGAATGCCGGCCCAGAATTCGCCGCCGACGAGATCGTGGTTGGCGGCAAAACGCGCCAGCTTGGGCGAGGCAACGCCTGCCTGGGCATACACCAGGGCCGTGTCGGCATCCGCCGGCGCCGGCGGCAACCCATGCGTACGGCTTTCGATGGCCAGTTTTTTCAGCACGCCGTGCAACAAGATCACCACGCCGGCGACCCCGCCGTCACGTACCAGCAGATTGCTGCCCAAACCCACCATGTGGACGCTTTCGTGCACCGGGACCGAGCGGATCAGCCAAGTCAGATCCTCAAGGTCGGCCGGAATGTAGACGCGTTGCGCGGCACCGCCTGCCCGCCACGACACATGCTTCTTCATCGGTTCGTTGTAGAGGAAATGTCCGCGCAGGACGGGTGCGCCGCCGCCCGCCATATCGACTTCGCTCATGCGATAGTCATGCCGCATGGTTTGTCCTCCCGGCGGATTCCGAACCCAGTGCGGGCGCCACCTGGCCGATACTGCCGGCCCCCATCACCAGCACCACGTCGCCCGTCTGCGCGAGATCGCGCACCGTGGCAGGCACATCGGTCACGTTTTCCACGAACACCGGCTCGACCTTGCCTGCCACGCGTACCGCGCGCGCCAGCGCACGGCCGTCGGCCGCCACGATGGGGGCCTCGCCGGCCGGGTACACCTCGGTCAACACCAGTACGTCGGTTTCCGACAGGACTTTCACGAAATCCTCGAAGCAGTCGCGCGTGCGCGTGAAACGATGCGGCTGGAACACCAGCACCAGGCGCCGGCCGGGAAAGGCGCCACGCGCTGCGGCGAGCGTGGCAGCCATCTCGACCGGGTGATGGCCGTAGTCGTCGACCAGGCAATACTTCCCGCCATCCTTCGCGGACAACTCGCCGTAGCGCTGGAAGCGGCGTCCCACGCCATGGAACTCGGCAAGCGCCTTGACGATGGCGGCATCGTCGGCACCGACTTCGCTCGCCACGGCAATCGCAGCCAATGCATTCAACACGTTGTGCATGCCCGGGTGGTTCAGCATCACGTCGAGATCGGCCACGCCCTCGCGCTTGACCGTGAAACGCATCTGGCCGCGCTCGAAGCGCGGATTGACCGCACGCACCTGCGCCGTCTCGTCGAAGCCATAGGTGGTGATCGGCTTGGTGATGCGCGGCAGGATCTCGCGCACGTGCGGGTCGTCGATACACAGCACCGCCATGCCGTAGAAGGGCAGGCGCTGGCAGAAATCGACGAAGGCGGTTTTCAGGCGCTCGAAGTCATGGCCATAAGTATCCATGTGATCGGCGTCGATGTTGGTGACGATGGCAATCACCGGCGTCAGATAGAGGAAGGACGCGTCGGACTCGTCGGCTTCGGCCACCAGGAAATCGCCCTTGCCGAGCCGCGCGTTGGTACCGGCGGCCGTGAGCTTGCCGCCGATGACGTAGGTCGGATCCATACCGGCTTCGCCGAGGATACTGGCGACCAGGCTGGTGGTGGTGGTCTTGCCGTGGGTGCCGGCGATCGCAATGCCGCGCTGCAGCCGCATCAGCTCGGCCAGCATCAGTGCGCGCGGCACGATGGGAATTTTCTTCTCGCGCGCGGCGATGACCTCGGGGTTGTCTTCCTGTACTGCGGTCGAAGTGACGACAGCATCGGCGTCGACGATATTCTCCGCCGCATGGCCGCGATGGATGCGCGCGCCCAGGCCGGCCAGCCGCTGCGTCACCGCGTTGTCGGCCAGGTCCGAGCCCGACACGCTATAACCCAGATTCAGCAGCACTTCGGCGATACCGCTCATGCCGACTCCACCGATGCCCACGAAATGGATGTGCTTGACGGCGTGCTTCATCAGCCGCGGCCTCCCTTGCCGCCGCCCGACGTGGGCATCCGGCGCCCCTCGCGGCCGCTCGCATCCCGCAAGCGGGATCCCTGCTCCCTGCTCGGATCGATCATGCCCACGAAATGGATGTGCTTGGCGGCGTACTTCATTTGGCAAGTGCCTCGCAAATATCGGCGACGCGAGCCGTGGCATCGGGCTTGGCCAGTTGCCGGGCTTTGTCCGACATGACGGCGAGTGTGGCGCGGTCGAGGCTTCCGATCAGCGCGGCCAGCTTTTCCGCACTCAGGTCCTTTTGTTGCATCAGCCAGGCCGCGCCGGCATCGGACAGAAACTCGGCGTTGCCGGTCTGGTGGTTGTCCACCGCAAAAGGGAAGGGCACCAGCACCGCTGGCACGCCGGCACAGGCCAGTTCCGCGACGGTCATCGCGCCAGCGCGGCAGATCGCGAAATCGCAGTCGCGATAGGCGGCAGCCATGTCCTCGATGTAATCGCGCACCTCGGCCTCGACGCCGGCGGCAGCATAATTCGCACGCAGCGCATCCAGGTGCTGGCGGCCGGACTGATGGACGACATGTGGACGCTTGCCGGCAGGCAGCAGGGCCAGTGCCTGCGGGACCCGTTCATTCAGGGCCTGCGCGCCGAGGCTGCCACCGACCACCAGCAGACGCAGCGGTCCGCTGTGCGCCACCGGCGTGGCGACGGCAATGTCGCTCCGGACTGGGTTGCCCACCCATTCGGTTGTCACGCGACGACATGGAATCGGTTTGTCGTGCGCATGGGTGAACACCTTGGGAAAGGCCGTCAGTACGCGGTCTGCAAGACAAGCCAGCACTCGGTTGGTGAGGCCGCCGATCGAATTCTGTTCGTGGATGACCAGCGGTTTGTTGAGCAGGCTCGCCATCATGCCGCCGGGGAAGGCGGTATAACCGCCCATGCCGAGCACGACATCAGGGCGGCGCTTGAGGATGGCGACGAGGCTCTGCCAGAAGGCGACCAGCAGGGTGGCCGGCAACAGCAGCTTTTTTAACACGCCCTTGCCACGCACGCCACCCATGCTCACCCATACCATGTCGATGCCCGCCGCCGGTATTACCCGCGCTTCCAGCCCCGCCCGCGTGCCGAGCCAGAATACCTCCCAGCCGCGCGCGCGCAGCGCGTCGGCCACCGCAAGCGCCGGGTAGACGTGACCGCCGGTGCCGCCGGCCATGACCATGAGCGTACGGTTCAGGGCGGCCATCAGAACGTTTTTCCTCGCATCATCTGCCGATGTTCCCAGTCGATGCGCAACAGGATGGCAACCGCCAGGCAGTTGGCGATGATGCCGCTGCCGCCGAACGACAGGAAAGGCAGCGTGAGGCCCTTGGTCGGCAAAAGGCCGACGTTCACGCCCATGTTGATGAGCGCCTGCACGCCGATCCAGATGCCGATGCCTTGCGCTACCAGTGCGCAGAAATTGCGCTCGAGCTGGGCCGCGCGGTGGCCGATCAGGAAGGCTTTGACGATGAGCCAGGCGAACAGGGCGACCACCACGACCACCCCGACGAAACCGAATTCCTCGGCAATCACCGCCATCAGGAAATCGGTGTGCGCTTCAGGCAGATAGAACAGCTTTTCGATACTGCCACCCAAACCTAGGCCCAGCCATTCGCCGCGGCCGAAAGCGATCAGCGCATGCGACAGCTGATAACCCTTGCCATACGGATCGGCGAACGGATCCATGAAACCGAGCACGCGCTGCAGCCGATATGGCGACGTCAGGATCAGCAGGACGAAGCCGATCAGCAGCACCACCACCAGACCTGCAAACACTTTCCAGTTGAGTCCGCCGAGGAACAGGATACCCATGGCGATCGACACGATGACGACGAAGGCGCCAAAATCCGGCTCGCGCAGCAGCAGCGCGCCGGCCAGCATCATCACCGCGGCCATCGGCAGGAAACCCTTCTTGAAATCGTGCATGAAGGCAGCCTTGCGCGTGGTGTAGTCGGCGGCATACAGCACGGCAAGGAACTTCATCAGTTCCGAGGGCTGCAGGTTGGCAAAGCCGAGCGGAATCCAGCGCCGGCTGCCGTTGACCTCGCGCCCGATATGCGGGATCAGCACGACCACCAGCAACAGCAGGCCGGCAAGAAAGAGATAGGGAGCCGCCTGCTGCCACACCCGCATCGGCACCCGGAACGCGGCCATGCCGACTCCGACGCCCATGGCGATGAAGATGCCCTGCCGCAGCAGATAGTACTCGCCGTTGTGGTGGGTATAGCGGGCGGCTTCGGCGATCGCGATCGACGCGGAGTAAACCATCACCAGGCCGATCGCCAACAGGCCCATGGCCAGCCACAACAGGCTGAAATCGAGCTCGGCACTGGGTTTGGGCGCGCGCGCGGCGTAGAGCATCAGTTCGCCGCCCGTTCAGCCGCCAGCTTGTTCACGGCGGCGACGAACACTTCGGCGCGATGAACGTAGTTGCGGAACATGTCGAAGCTGGCGCAGGCGGGCGACAACAGGACGGCATCGCCGGGATGGGCGAGACGCTGCGCCTGGCCCACTGCATCGGCAAGGCTGGTAGCCGCATACACGTCGACGCCACAGCCTGCGATGGCCGCATCGATCAGTTGCGCGTCGCGTCCGATCAGCACCACGGCTCGGGCATTGGCTTCCACTGCCGCCTTGAGTGGACTGAAATCCTGCCCCTTGCCGTCGCCGCCCAGGATCACCACTGCCTTGCGATTGCCCATGCCATACAGTGCGGCCTCGGTGGCGCCGACATTGGTGCCTTTCGAGTCGTCGTAGTAGGTCACGCCCTCGATCTCGACAACTTTTTCCACCCGGTGCGGCAGCCCCTTGAAATGCAACAGGCCACGCAACAAGGCCTCCATCGGCAAATCCAGCGCGCGGGTCAGTGCCAGGGCTGCCAGGGCATTGGCCGCGTTGTGCAGGCCGGCCACCGGCAGCGCGGACAAGGGCATCAACATGTCCCCGCCCAAGCAGAGCTCGTCCTCGCACAAACCGAAGTTCTCGCCCTTCGGGCAGCGATCCAGACCGAAGCTCACCACGTGGCGGCCGGATCGTGCCATGGCGAGGCTACGTGCATCGTCGCGGTTCACTACCTGCACGCCATCGCCGTCATAGATGCGTGCCTTGGCGGCAACGTAAGCGTCCATGTCAGGATAACGATCCATGTGGTCTTCCGACACGTTGAGCACTGTGGCGGCATCGGCGTTGAGGCTGGTGGTCGTCTCGAGCTGGAAGCTCGACAATTCCAGCACCCACACCTGAGGCGCAGGGGCGATGCCCTGTTCGATTTCGACCAGCGCATCCAGCACCGGCAGGCCGATATTGCCGGCCACACAAGTAGTCAGCCCAGCCGTGCGACACATGTCGCCACACATCGAGGTGACAGTGCTCTTGCCGTTGCTGCCGGTGATGGCGATCACCCGCATCGGACCACTTGAATCGGTCGACGCGGCACGCTCGGTGTTGAGTGCATGGATCGCCCGGGCGAACAGTTCCACATCACCTACCACCTCGACGCCTGCAGCGACGGCACGCGCGACAGCCGGTTCGGCCAGCGGCACGCCCGGGCTGAGCACCAACATGTCGGCCGCCTGTAGACGGGCATCGTCGAACGGACCGGTAAAGAGCGGCACCTGCGGCAGCCATTCCACCAGGCGCGCAGCATGCGGCGGCGTCGCGCGGCTGTCGGCCACGCTCACCCGCGCGCCGCGCGCCGCCAGCCAACGAACGCATGACAGCCCGGTGTCGCCGAGGCCGAGCACCAGGACCTGCTTGCCGGAAAGGTTCAGACTGTCGTAGTTCATCTCAGTTTCAGGCTCGACAGGCCGATCAGCACCAGCATCATGCTGATGATCCAGAATCGCACGACGACCTGATTTTCCTTCCAGCCCTTCAGTTCGTAGTGGTGATGAATCGGCGCCATGCGGAACACGCGTTTGCCGGTGAGCTTGAACGAGGCGACCTGCACCATGACCGACAGGGTTTCCACCACGAACACGCCGCACATGATGAAGAGGATGATCTCCTGCCGTACGATGACGGCGACCACCCCAAGGGCGGCGCCCAGCGCCAGCGCACCGACGTCGCCCATGAAGACTTCCGCCGGATAGGCGTTGAACCACAGGAAGGCCAGCCCCGCCCCCGCCATCGCCGAACAGAACACCGCGAGCTCGCCCGCACCGGGCACGTGCGGCAGGCCGAGGTATTTCGAGAACACCGCGTTGCCCGCGACGTAGGCAAAGATCGCCAGGGCGGACGCCACCATCACGGTCGGCAGGATCGCCAGGCCATCGAGGCCGTCGGTGAGGTTGACCGCGTTGCTGGAACCGACGATGACGAAATAGGTCAGCGCGATGAAACCCACCGCCGACAGCGGGACCGTGGCGTGCTTGAGAAAGGGAATGATGAGTTCGGTGTGCGCGGGCAGGCTGGCGCTGTGCCACAGATAGGCCGCGACCGCGAGGCCGATCACCGACTGCCAGAAGTACTTCCAGCGCGAGGGCAGGCCGCGCGAGTTCTTCTCGACGACCTTGCGCCAGTCGTCGACCCAGCCGATGACGCCGAAGCCCAGCAGGGTGAGCAAGGCCACCCAAACATAGTCGTTGGACAGGTCCGCCCACAGCAGCGTGGTCACGGTGACCGAGACCAGGATCAGCGCGCCGCCCATGGTCGGCGTGCCGGCCTTGACCAGATGGGTTTGCGGGCCGTCGCTGCGCACCGACTGGCCGATTTTCAGAGCGGTGAGCTTGCGGATCACGGCCGGGCCGACGATGAAGGAGATCGTCAGCGCGGTGAGCGTGGCCAGCACGGCACGCAGCGTCAGGTAATTGAAGACGTTGAATGCCCGAACGTCCTGGCCCAGATGCTGAAACAGCCACAGGAGCATGTCAGTGTCCCTCGCGCCCCGGCTGCGTAGCTGCCGGGTCTTCCATAAAACTGTTGACCACGCGTTCCATCTGCATGAAACGCGAGCCTTTCACCAGCACGGTGGTGTCGGGCGTGAGTGCGTTTTCGAGTTCGGCAAGCAGTTCCTGGATACGTTCGAAATGCATGGCGCCGGCGCCGAAGGCCCCGACGGTTTCCTTCGTCAGTTCGCCCAGCGCCAGCAACCTGTCCACCCCTGCCGCGCGCGCCGCCAACCCAATCTCTGCATGCATCGCTACGGCGGCGCTGCCCAGTTCGCCCATGTCGCCCAGCACCAGCACTTTCTTGCCAGCCTGTTGCACCAGCACAGCCAATGCGGCCTTAACCGAGTCGGGATTGGCGTTATAGGTGTCGTCGATGAAGGTGCTGCCGTGCAGTGCAGGCTTCTTCTGCAGACGGCCCTTGACGCCGCCGAATCCCGATAGCCCGGCGACGATGCTGCGATGACTGATGTCGAGCGCGAATGCAGCGGCCACGGCGGCAAGCGCATTCATCGCGTTATGCTCGCCCGGCACCTGCAGGGCGACGTCCAGGGTCGCATTGGGCAGCGTGAGGGTGAGCGTCGAGCCGAAATCGCCGGGTTGATAATGGCCGCGTACTACGGCCGGCTGCTTGAGGCCGAAGTCGATCACGCAGCGACGCGCATTGGCTTCGCGCCACAACCAGGCATGCGGGTCATCGGCGTTGAATACTGCGATACCGGCATCCGACAGGCCATGGAATATCTCGCCCTTGGCACGCGCGATATTTTCAATCGAGCCGAGGAAGCCGATATGCGCGGACAGGGCGTTGTTGACCACCGCCACATCGGGCGCGGTCAGGCGCGTCAGGTAGTCGATTTCGCCTGCATGGTTCATGCCCATTTCCAGTACGGCGTATTGGTGCGACTCGCGCAGGCGCAGCAGCATCAGCGGCAGGCCGATGTCGTTGTTGAGATTGCCTTCGGTATGGAGCACGGCGGCGTCCGCCCCGGCTTCCGCCCGCAGAATCGCCGCCAGCATTTCCTTGACCGTGGTCTTGCCGTTGCTGCCGGTAATGGCGACCACCGGAACGGCGAAGCGCTGGCGCCAGGCGGCAGCCAGCTTGCCCAATGCCAGGCGGGTATCGTCGACACGGATGGCGGCGGTTACAGCAGGTGCCTGGGCCTGGTCGAGCACCACGCCGGCCGCACCCTGCTGCAGCGCCTGGGCGGCAAACCTGCCGCCGTCGAACTTTTCGCCGCGCAACGCGATGAAGAGATCGCCCGGCCGGATCGTCCGGCTGTCGGTGGAGATGCGCAGCACCTCGGCATCCTCACCCGCAAACGGTACGCCCAGCATGGCAGCGACTTCGGAAAGACGCATCATGTCCACGCCTCCAGTGCCTTCTTCGCTACGGCCACGTCGGAGAATGGCAGGCGCTCGCCCGCAACTTCCTGGTAATCCTCATGACCCTTGCCGGCGATCAACACCACATCGCCTTGATGCGCGCCGCCGATGGCCTCGAAGATGGCGCGCGCGCGGTCGGGCTCGACATGCGGCTTGCCGTTCATCCCGGCGAGAATGTCTTGAATGATGTGATGCGGGTCTTCGTTGCGCGGGTTGTCGCTGGTGACCCAGATTTCATCCGCGCCTTTGGCGGTGGCCCGCCCCATCAACGGACGCTTGCCCTTGTCGCGATTGCCGCCGCAGCCGAAGACGCAGATCAGGCGCCCGCCGCCGGCGATTTCACGTAGCGTGGCAAGCACTTTTTCCAGCGCATCGGGCGTATGGGCATAATCCACGACTACCAGCGGATGCACATTGCCGCCAAGTGTCTGCATCCGCCCCGGCGGCGGCGTGACATGTGCCAATGCCTGGCAGGCATCGTCCAGCTTCACGTCCGAAACCAGCAAGGTGGTGAGCACGGCCAGCAGATTGGCTGCGTTGAAACGCCCCAGCAATGGCACATCGAACTCGACGTTGCCCCAGTCGGTATGAACCCGCAGGTGCAAGCCGGCTTGGGACAGATGTAATTTTTCCCCTACCACCGCACCGCGCTGGAATCCGTATCCGGCGACGCGCGCGGGCCGGGTTTCGCTTTCCAGCCGCCGCCCGAATTCGTCGTCGACATTGACCACCACCCATTGCAGCCCGGGCCAATTGAACAGCCGGGCCTTGGCATCGGCATAGTTCTCCATGTTGCCGTGGTAATCGAGGTGGTCGCGCGACAGATTGGTCAGCACGGCGACATTGAAACGAGTCCCGTTGACGCGTCCCTGTGCGAGCCCGTGCGACGAGACTTCCATCGCACAGGCAACCGCGCCCTGTTGCCGGTACGCCGCAAGGCGTTGCTGCAACTCGATGGCGTCGGGCGTGGTGTTGAGTGCGGGCGTCAGCGCCCCGGGCATGGCCCCGACCGGCGGGAAGCCATTGCCGACGGTGCCGACGACAGCCGTCTTGCGTCCCAGTTGCGTGAAGGCCTGCGCCACCCAGTGTGCCACCGAGGTCTTGCCGTTGGTGCCGGTGACGCCGACCATGTGCAGCGCGTGCGAAGGCTCGCCATATACGTGCGCGGCGATTTCGCCGATACGGGTCTTCAGCCCGACCACGCCGGCATTGGGAATGTCCAGCGCCGGATCCCACTGAAAGTGGTCCGCTTCCCACAATACGCCGTCGACACGCCGCGCCACGGCTTGTGCAATGAAATCACGCCCATCGCACGCCTCGCCGGGATAGGCGGCGAACACGGTGCCGGGCGTGGCCTTGCGGCTGTCGCTGGTGAGTTCGCCGACGGCAATCCCGAGCCGCTCCAGAATATGCGGCACCGTTTCGTGGATAGCCTGGGATGCGGCCGGGCCGGAAACGGTATGCGAGCCGGCAGCCGCCATCACGCCCCCCCCCTGGCCGACACGGCATTTTCGGTCATCTTCGTTTCGGTTTCCGGCGCATCGGGCGGCAGCCCGAGCAGGCGCAGGCTCGCTGCCATGACCTGCGCGAAGACGGGCCCTGCGACACTGCCGCCGTAATACACGCCATCCGACGGCTCGTCGATCGTCACACCGATGATGAGGCGCGGATTCGACGCCGGCGCCATGCCGACGAAGGAGGCCAGATATCGATCCGGCGCGTAATGGCCATTGACGAGCTTGTGTGCGGTACCGGTCTTGCCGGCCACGCGATAGCCCGGCACCCGGGTCAATGTCCCGGTACCGCCTTCCTGAGTCACGGTCTCCATCATCGCGCGCACTTCCCGTGCAACGGTCGGAGAGAACACCCGTTCGCCGACGATCTCCTGCGGCTCACGCTTGAGGAAAGACAGCGGCATGACTTCGCCGTCGTTGGCAAACGCCATGTAGGCCCGGGTCAGTTGCAGCAGGCTGACCGACAGTCCGTAGCCATAAGCCATAGTGGCCTGCTCGACCGGCTTCCAGGTCGCCGGATCGCGCAGCCGCCCGGCAGTCTCGCCCGGGAAGCCCGAGCCCGGCAACTGCCCGAACCCGGCACGATGCAACACTTCCCAATGCTGTTGCGGCGTCAGCGTCATCGCCATCTTGGCTGCGCCGACATTGCTCGATTTCTGGATGATCTCAGTCACCGTCAATTCCGGGTGGTGATGCTCGTCGTGTACCAGCTTGTTGCCCACACGGAAATTGTCCGGCGTCTCGATCACGCTGTCCGGGTGGAACAGGCCTCGTTCCAGCACCGCTGCCGCGACAAAGGGCTTGACGGTCGAGCCCGGTTCAAAGGTGTCGATTACTGCGCGGTTGCGCATCAGGTCAGGCTTGTAATTCTGGCGGTTGTTGGGATTGAAAACCGGTTGATTCACCAGCGCGAGAATCTCGCCGGTCTTGGCGTCGAGCACCACGATGCTGCCACCCTTGGCTTTGTGCTTCTCGATCGCCGCCGCCAGTTCACGGTGTGCCAGATACTGGATCTTGAGATCGAGCGACAGGGTCAGGTTGCCGCCCATCTGCGCAGTCTTGATCGGTGCCAGATCGCGAATGGTGTTGCCGTGGCGGTCGCGCAGAATCTGGCGTTCGCCTGCCCGGCCGGCCAGCCAGTCCTGGTAGGCGCGCTCGACGCCTTCCTGTCCTTTGTCGTCCACATTGGTGAAGCCCACCACCTGGGCAGTGACCGCACCCGCCGGGTAGTAACGACGGTATTCGCGCTGCAGCGTCAGACCCGGCAACCCCATGGCGGCAATCTTGACGGCCTGCTCCGGGGTAACAGGACGCCGCACGCTGAATTCGCCGCGCGTTTTGCGCGTCAGGGTTTTTGCCAACTCCGCTGGCGAGATATCGAGCACCCTGGCCAGGTGCACGCGCTGGTCTGCCGACAGATTGAGGTCGGCTGCGCGCGCCCACAGGGACTCGACCGGCGTACTGATCGCCAGCAGCTGGCCATAACGATCCGTCACCTGTCCGCGGTGCGCCGGCAGGGTGAGGTTGCGATTGGACACCGCGTCGCCCTTGCCCTGCAGATAGTCGGTATTGAGCCCCTGCAGATAGAAGGCGCGCCCGGCCACCACCGTCAATCCGGCAAGCAGCAGGCCGCCCACCGTCGCCATGCGCCAGGGAGCGAGATTCAGCTTGAGCAGTTTGCGCGAGTGGTAGTTCATGGCGCGTTCGTCAGCGTCTCGATGCGCACGCGGTCATGCGGCGGAGCGATCAGGCCCAGCCGGGTCCTTGCAAGCGTGTCGACCCGTGCCGGGTTGGCCCAGGTGCCCTGTTCCAGCTGCAATTGCCCCCACTGCTCATCCAGCACGCGCGCTTCTTTTTTCAAGCGCTCCAGCTCGACAAAATATGTGCGCGCGCGGTGCTGCGCCTGGATTACCGCCAGCGCACACGCCACCAGCACCAATGCAAGGACGACGTTGAGGCGGCTCATATCGCCTCGCCCATACGCTCTGCCACCCGCAATACGGCGCTACGTGCTCGCGGGTTGGCTGCGATTTCGGCATCGCTCGCATGCTGGGCGCGGCCCACGCGCTTCAGGCGCCCCGGTTTCAGCATGGCGGCCGGGATCGGCAACCGGCGCGGCGCCTGTTCACCCTGCGACTCGTCGCGCATGAAACGCTTGACGATGCGATCTTCGAGCGAATGGAAACTGATGACGACAAGCCGACCGCCGGGTTGCAACCTGTCCACGCATTGCGGCAACACGATGCTCAGCTCTTCAAGCTCGCGGTTGATATAAATCCGTATAGCCTGGAAGCTGCGGGTCGCCGGGTGTTGCCCCGGTTCGCGTTTTTTGACCGTTGCGGCGATGAGATCCGCCAGTTGCCCGGTGCTGCGGATGGCCTCCTTTTGCCGTGCCGCAACAAGCGCGCGCGCAATCGATTTAGCAAACCGCTCTTCCCCATAGGTGCGGATGACTTCACTGATCTCCTCCTCTGCCGCTGTTGCCAGCCAGTCTGCAGCCGACAACCCACTCCCCGGATCCATGCGCATGTCGAGCGGGGCATCGAAGCGAAAACTGAATCCGCGCGTCGCATCGTCGAGTTGCGGCGACGACACGCCAATATCCAGCAAAATTCCGTCCACCTGCCCTACGCCCAATTCATCCAGCACCGCGCTCAAGCGCGAAAACGTACTCTGTACCAGCGTCAGCCGGGCGTCCTTCAGGGTGCGGCCAACGTGAATGGCATCGGGGTCGCGATCCAGCGCGACCAGACGCCCCCGCGCACCCAACTGCGCCAGGATCAGTCGGCTGTGGCCGCCGCGTCCGAACGTCGCGTCGACATACACGCCATCGGGCCTGATCGCCAGCGCCGCCACCGCCTCCTGTGCCAGCACCGGCACATGGGCGGGCTCCATCACAACGTAAATCCCTCCAATTCGGGCGGCAGCGCGTCGTCGCTGAAACTCAGCGCCTGCGACACCTGCGCTTCCCAACGTGCCTCGTTCCACAACTCGACCTTGCTGCCCTGCCCTACCAGCACGACGTTCTTGTCGAGTTCAGCGAACTTGCGCAGCATGGGCGGCAGGAGCACACGTCCGGCGCCGTCCATGTCCATGTCGTGCGCATAGCCGACGAGCAGTTGTTTGAGGCTGCGGGTACGGGGATTGAAATCGGACAAGCCGTTGAGCTTCTTCTCGATCGGCTCCCACTCGGGCAAGGGATAGAGCAGCAGGCACTGGCTGGGATCGGCCGTGATCACCACGCGACCACCCCCGTTCACCAGGAGGGCGTCGCGATAGCGCGCCGGCACCACGAGCCGGTTCTTGCTATCCAGACTGACCGTTGCGACCCCCCGAAACATGCTTCCCCCAGTTTATTGAAACCCAATCCGGCTGAATTTGATTGTGATTGGACGGGCGCATTCTCCCACAACTTCCCACCAATCACCACTTGCACCCACTATAGGGGATAGTTTTGGGGGGGTCAAGCTGACGGGCACAAAAAAACCCCTACGCCTCAAGGACTTAGGGGTGGTTTTGGGTTGTGGATAAGTTTCTGGAAAAACCGACGCTTAGCCGCTATTTCTGTCCTTTGTTTTAGAAAGAAAAGCTAAGTGATTGAATTGAATGAAAAGTGGAAAAGCGGGCCGATAAGCCGGGTTCTGTCGTGGGCAACCATTCCTCTAGGCCGGCCATTGCTGGCCGGCTCAAGCCACCTACCCGCAGACTCAGCGAGCCGCTTCATCGCCTGCCTATTTGGTGTTGCTCCGGATGGAGGTTACCGCGTTTCACCGTAACTGAATACGCTCGTCTCTGTGGCCCTATTCCTCGCCTCGCGGCGTCCGGCCGTTAGCCGGCATCCTGCTCTGTGGAGCCCGGACTTTCCTCTCCCCCCACGCCCAATGGACATGAGGACAGCGGTTGCCTGACCCGCTTTTCCATTTCGAATTATAGAACTTTAACTTGACTGCATCCGCTAATTTGCTAATCCAAGATATCAGGGGACAACCTTGCCCCCGTCAGGAGAGCCATCATGAGAAGACGACTGTATTTCATGGTGCCGGACGTGGCGAGCGCCCGACAGATCCACGACGAACTTCTGCTGGCCCGGATCGAGAATGGCCATATTCATGTTCTGGCCCGGGATGGCGTTTCCCTGCCCGGACTGCACGAAGCCTCGATCCTGCAGAAAACCGATTTTGTCCACGGTGCCGAAACGGGATTGGCGGTCGGCGGAGGCATCGGCATTATCGCCGGGCTGGTTGCTGTGGTGTTTCCGCCTGCGGGCGTGGATCTGCAACTGGTTACCATTCTGCTCACGGCCTTGATCGGTGCAGCGTTCGGCGCCTGGGTCGCCAGCATGGTGGCCAGCGCCATCCCCAATTCTCGACTGAAATCCTTCGAGTCGGCCATTGCCGCAGGGCGCATTCTGATGATGGTCGACGTACCGTCCGGGCGGGTCGATGAAATCAAGAAACGGATCGCCGCGTACCACCCCGAAGCCTTGAGCTCCGGTATCGAACCCACCATCCCGGCGTTCCCGTAACGCCTTCCTCCCCGCGCGCAGCGCAATGCTGCGCGACACCTGGAAGCAGTCAGCAAGCCAACGCTGACGGGCTTCCGCCGCGGCAGACTTCCCCTGGTCTGCCGTTTTTTTGTCAGGCCACGCGCCAGCGGATCGTCTCGCCGGCGCGCAGCGGGATCAACGCCTCGTCGCCCAGCCCGAGACGGGCTGGGGCTGTCCAGCTCTCACGGCGTAGCGTGATCGTGTCGGCATGGCGCTGCAAGCCGTAGAAATCAGCGCCGTGGAAACTGGCGAAGGCTTCCAGGCGGTCGAGCGCACCGGCATCCTCGAACGCCTCGGCATACAACTCGATCGCGGCATGCGCCGAATAGATACCCGCGCAACCGCATGCGGCTTCCTTGGCGCCGACCGCATGCGGTGCGGAATCGGTGCCGAGAAAGAATTTCGGGTTGCCCGAGATGGCCGCGGCAACCAGTGCCTGGCGATGCTGTTCGCGCTTCAGTACCGGCAGGCAGTACATGTGCGGACGGATGCCGCCCTTGAACATGGCGTTGCGGTTGTACAGCAGGTGGTGCGCGGTGATCGTCGCGGCAACATTGGCCGGCGCCGCTGCAACGAATTCGGCAGCCTGACGCGTGGTGATGTGCTCCAGCACGATTTTCAGGCGCGGAAAATCGTTCATGAGCCGTATAAGGTGGCGTTCGATGAACACCGCTTCGCGGTCGAACACGTCGACCTCGGCATCGACCACTTCGCCATGCAACAGCAGTGGCATGCCCACTTCCTCCATCGCCGCGATCGCCTGATAAGCCTTCGCCAGTTCGGTGACACCAGAATCGGAATTCGTCGTCGCGCCGGCCGGATAGTATTTGACGGCGTGCACGAAGCCGCTGGCGCGCGCCCGGCGGATTTCGTCAGGCTGGGTGTTGTCGGTGAGATAAAGCGTCATCAAGGGATCGAATGCGGCGGCGCCTGCCGCTGCGAGCAGACGGTCGCGGTAGGCCGCGGCGTCGGCCACGTTCACCACCGGCGGTTTCAGATTGGGCATGGCGATGGCGCGGCCGAACACGCGCGCGGTGTCGGGCAGCACGCTCTGCATGGCCGCCCCATCGCGGAAATGGATATGCCAGTCGTCGGGGCGGGTGATCGTGAGGGTGTCGGTCATTCTGCGTCCTGCGGGTGCGGCTTGAGTGCCAGCGACATTTTATAGAGTTCGGCCTTGCTGCGCCCGGTGATCTGCGCCGCCAGCTTGGCGGCAAGCGTCGGCGGCAGCGCGCCCTGCAGAATGTCGAGCACGCGCATCGCTTCCGCATCGACCGCCACCTCGGTCGCCGGCGGGTGCACGATAACGACGAATTCGCCACGCACATTGTTCGTGTCAGCGGCGAGCCAGGCCGGCGCATCGGCAAGCGGCAGCGTGACAATGGTCTCGAATCGCTTGGTCAGTTCACGCGCCAGGGTCACCCGGCGAGCACTGTCGAACACGGCCGCCATGTCGGCCAGCGTCTCCTCGATGCGGTGCGGCGCCTCGTAGAACACCAGCGCCGCCGGCAGCGCGGCGAGCGATTGCAACTGGGCACGACGCGCACCCGGCTTGGGCGGTAGAAAACCATGGAACAGCCATGCCCCCGATTCCACCCCGGCCGCCGACAGCGCCGTCGTCACGGCCGACGCGCCAGGAATCGGCACCACCTTCAGCCCTGCCGCACGCACCGCTGCCACCAGCCGCGCACCGGGGTCCGATACGGCCGGCGTACCCGCATCCGACACATAGGCGACCGTCTCGCCGGCAGCGATCCGCCCGACCACGCCAGCAGCGGCTTCGCGCTCGTTGTGCTCGCGGATGGACATCAGCGGTTTGGAGATATTGAAATGCGCCAGCAGCTGCCCGGATACGCGGGTATCCTCGGCCGCCACGCGATCCACGCGCTGCAGGATGTCGAGCGCACGCAGCGTGATGTCGCCGAGGTTGCCGATTGGCGTGGCAACGACATAGAGCGCGGGAAACAGAGGCGTATGATGCGGACTTTCACTCATCCCTGCATTGTCGCAGATGTTGAAATCCCTGCTCGGCCAATCCGCCGAATCGCGCGCCGCAGCCTTCCTGCAGACCCGGGGCCTGAAGCTCGTGGCGCGCAACTGGCGCAGTCGCTTCGGGGAAATCGACCTCATCATGCAGGACGATTCGACGCTGGTGTTCGTCGAGGTGCGGCTGCGCAGTCGCAGCGATTTCGGCGGCGCTGCCGCCAGCGTGACCCCAGCCAAACAGAAGAAGCTGCTGGCCACTGCGCGTCAATATCTGGCCACGCTGAAAACGCTGCCGCCGTGCCGTTTCGACGTGGTCGCACTTTCCGGCGACGATGCGCCCGACTGGATCAGGAACGCCTTCGACGATATGGGATAATCGCGCCCAACATGCCTTTACACGACAGAATTCTCGGCCATTTCAAGGCCTCGGCGCAGACCAAGCTGGATGCTGCCGAAACGCTTGTCCCAACGATCGAGGGCGCGGCACGCCTGATGGTGCACAGCCTCGCCCAGGGCGGCAAGATCCTCGCCTGCGGCAACGGCGGCTCGGCAGCGGATGCCCAGCATTTCGCGTCCGAGATGATCAACCGTTTCGAGCAGGAGCGCCCGGGTCTCGCGGCCATCGCACTCACCACCGACACCTCGACCTTGACCTCGATCGCCAACGACTACGCCTATGACCAGGTGTTTGCGCGGCAGGTGAAGGCGCTCGGGCATCCGGGCGACATCCTGCTGGCGATTTCGACCAGCGGCAATTCGCCCAGCGTGTTGCAGAGCGTGGCCGCTGCCCACGCCCGCAACATGCATGTCATCGCACTGACCGGACGCAGCGGCGGCGGACTGGCGGAACAAATGCAGGAGGACGACGTCTTCCTGTGCGTGCCCGCCGAATCCACGGCGCGCATTCAGGAAGTCCATCTGCTGACCATCCATTGCCTGTGCGATGCGGTGGACAGCGTTTTATTAGGAGTCGAGGAATGAGCAAACTAATCCGTGTCGCGCTGATCGGCGCAGTCCTGTCGCAATTGGGCGGTTGTGCCGCCGCCGTCGTGGGCGGTGCCGCCGTCGGCACCTCGGTCGCACTGGACCGCCGCACGGCAGGCGTGTATGTGAGCGACCAGGAAATCGAGCTGCGTGCGCTGGCGCGTCTGCGTGAAGTCTTCCCGCAAAAGACCGACAACATTTCAGCCACCAGCTATAACCGTCAGGTGCTGCTCACCGGGCAGGTGCCGGACGAGGCTACCCGCTCGCGGGCAAGCGACGTGGTCAAGGCCATTCCCGACGTACGCGCGGTATTCAACGAGCTGACCGTATCCGGGATCACCTCGCTGACCTCGGACGCCAACGACGTCGCCCTGACCAGCCAGGTCAAGGCACGCATGTTGCGCGACGAGCGCGTACCCGGAACCAAGATCAAGGTGGTCACCGAAGCCGGCGTGGTCTACCTGATGGGGCTGGTGACGAAAACCGAGGCCGAAGCCGCCACGGATATCGCGCGCACCACCTCGGGCGTGGCCAAGGTCGTCACCCTGTTCGAATACCTCAACTGACCACCCGGCCGCAATCGATGCACGCACCCGCATTCGAGCGCAAGCTGTGCGGCCCCGCCGACCTGGCCGAACGGGTCGCACAGCTGCCGCAACCGCGGGTGTTCACCAACGGTTGCTTTGACATCCTGCATCGCGGACATGTGACCTATCTGGCCGAGGCGCGCGCGCTTGGCGCCTCGCTCATCGTCGCGGTGAATTCGGACGCATCGGTGAAACGCCAGGGCAAGGGCGGCGACCGCCCGATCAATACGTTGGAGAACCGCATGGTCTTGCTGGCGGCGCTGGAGTCGGTGTCGCTGGTCACCTGGTTCGACGCCGACACCCCGCTCGACCTCATCCTCGCGATCCGTCCTGATGTGCTGGTGAAAGGCGGCGACTGGACGCCTGATCGGATCGTCGGCGCGGCGGAAGTGGCGAGCTGGGGCGGCAGCGTGCACTCGATCCCGTTCAGGCACCACACCTCGACCACCGCGCTCCTTCAACGCATCCGTTCATGATCGGCCATCCATGATCTATCACGACCTGCGCGACTTCATTGCACAACTCGAGAAAATGGGCGAACTGAAGCGCATTGCCGTCGGAGTCGACCCCAGACTGGAAATGACCGAGATTGCCGACCGCGTGCTGCGGGCCGGCGGCCCGGCGCTGTTGTTCGAAAGGCCCAAGGGGCACAACATGCCCGTGCTGGCAAACCTGTTCGGCACGGTCAAGCGCGTGGCGCTCGGCATGGGCGAGGACGACCCGAGCCGGCTGCGCGAAGTCGGCAAGCTGCTGGCCTACCTGAAAGAACCCGAGCCGCCGAAGGGCCTGCGCGACGCCTGGGACAAGTGGCCGGTTCTCAAACAGGTCTTGAACATGGCGCCCAAGGAAGTGAAAAGCGCGCCATGCCAGGAAATCGTGTGGGAAGGCGCGGATGTGGATTTGTCGCGCCTGCCGATCCAGCACTGCTGGCCGGGCGACGTGGCCCCGCTGATCACCTGGGGATTGACCGTTACAAAAGGTCCGCACAAGAAGCGGCAGAACCTCGGCATCTACCGACAGCAGGTGATCGGGCCGAACAAACTTATCATGCGCTGGCTGGCGCATCGCGGCGGCGCGCTGGATTTCCGCGAGCACACGCTCGCGCGCCCGGGCGAGCCTTTCCCGGTGGCCGTCGCCCTCGGCGCCGACCCGGCGACCATCCTCGGCGCAGTCACGCCGGTACCGGATTCGCTCTCGGAATATCAGTTTGCGGGTCTCCTGCGTGGCGCCAAGACCGAAGTGGTGCAGTGCCTCGGCAGCGAACTGCAGGTGCCGGCCTCCGCGGAGATCGTGCTGGAGGGCGTGATTCATTCCGGCGAGACCGCGCTGGAGGGGCCCTACGGCGACCACACCGGCTACTACAACGAGCAGGAAACTTTCCCGGTCTTCACCGTCGAGCGCATCACGATGCGGCGCGACCCGATCTACCACAGCACCTACACCGGCAAGCCGCCTGACGAACCGGCGATCCTTGGCGTGGCGCTCAACGAGGTCTTCGTGCCTCTGCTGCAGAAGCAGTTCCCCGAGATCGTCGACTTCTACCTGCCGCCCGAAGGCTGCTCCTATCGCATGGCGGTCGTGAGCATGAAGAAGGCCTACCCTGGCCACGCCAAGCGCGTGATGTTCGGCGTATGGAGTTTTCTGAGACAGTTCATGTACACCAAGTTCATCCTCGTCACTGACGACGACGTCGACGTGCGCGACTGGAAAGAGGTCATGTGGGCGCTCACCACGCGCGTCGATCCGGCGCGCGACACGTTGCTGGTGGAAAACACGCCGATCGACTATCTCGACTTCGCCAGCCCGGTGTCCGGACTCGGCAGCAAGATGGGCATCGACGCCACCAACAAGTGGCCGGGCGAGACCACCCGCGAATGGGGCACGCCGATCGTGATGGATGCCGACGTCAAGGCGCGCGTCGATGCGCTGTGGCAAGACCTGGGCCTGTAATCATGGCCGCCCAGAACATATTCCTCGCCCGCCAGCCCATCCTCGATCGCAACCAGCGCATCGTCGCGTACGAGTTGCTGTTCCGCGCCGGCAACACCTCCGGCGCCGCAGTCACCGACGACATGCAGGCGACCGCGAGCGTCATTCATCATGCGTTCAGCGAAATGGGCGTCCAAACGGTACTGGGGGCGCAGCTGGGGTTCATCAACGTCAGTACCGACATGCTGCTGTCCGACATGATCGAACTGCTGCCCCGGGCCCAGGTGGTGCTCGAACTGCTCGAAACCATCCGCGTCGACGATGCCATCGTCGAACGCTGCCGCGCCCTCAAGCAACGGGGGTTCACGCTGGCGCTGGATGATTTCGTCTTCGATGAGAGCTATCGTCCCTTGATGACGCTGGTCGACATCATCAAGGTCGATCTGTTGCTGCATGACCAGGACCAGCTGCGTGCGATCGTCAAACAGCTCAAACACTGGCCGGTGAAGCTGCTGGCCGAGAAAGTCGACAGTGCCGAGCAGGCAGCTTATTGCCATTCCCTCGGATTCGACCTGTTTCAGGGCTATTACTTTGCGCGGCCATTGGTGCTCTCCGCCAAGCGGGCGGACTCCAGCCAGATGGCGCTCATCCAGTTGCTGGGGCTGGTACTGAGCGACGCCGACACCGTTCAGATCGAGCAGATCTTCAAGCAGCACCCCAATCTCACCTACAACCTGATGCGACTGGTGAACTCGGTTGCAAGCGGCGCCCACCGCAGCATCACCTCGGTCTCGCAGGCCATTCTGGTCCTGGGGCGCAAACAATTGCAGCGCTGGCTGCAATTGTTGATGTTCACCCTGCAAAGCGGCCCGGTCTACCCCAGCCCCCTGCTGCTGCTCGCCGCCACGCGCGGCAAGATGATGGAAGTGCTGGCGGTCAAACAGCAACGCAATGCCGACTATTGCGATGAGGCCTTCATGGCTGGCATCCTGTCCCTGATCGAAAGCCTCATCGACAAGCCACTGACCGATATCGTGCACGAGCTCAATCTGGGCGAGCGCCTTGCGGCAGGCCTGCTGCACCGCGAGGGCGAGATGGGCGTCCTGTTGCAACTGGTCGAAAGCGTCGAGCATCTGGACCTGGACTACACCAACGCATTGCTGGCGCAGGCCGGTGGGCTCACGCTTTCGGATCTGACCACGGCAGAGATCGAAGCCATGGCATGGGCCAACCAGGTAGCAGACAGCCCTGCCTGAACCGCCCCAACCCGCCACGACGCCACCACCATGACAGACAAGCCCTTGGGCAAGCGAACCTGCCTCTACACCACCCAGCAACTCGACACCATCGTCGACGACATGGCACGCCAAGCCGCGGGTTTGCTGACAGGACGCACCCGCGTCGCGCTTGTCGGGATCCTGCGCCGCGGTGCGCCATTGGCCGACCGCCTGCACGCATGCATGCAGGCGCACTACGGCCTCGCCGATTGCGTACGTCTCGATCTGCAGATCACCCGCTATGCCGACGATCTCACCCTGTTGTATCCCGAAACCCGGCTGACGGAAAACCCGCTGCACGCCACCCTGGACCTCACGGGCTACACCGTGCTGGTGGTGGACGACGTGATGTATCGCGGGCATTCCATGCTGCGGGCAGTGGAATACCTGGCCCGCAAGCAGCCCGATGAAATCCGCACCGTGGTGCTGGTGGACCGCGGGGCGACGAAGCTGCCGGTACGCTCGGACATCGTGGGTGTCCGCCTCGATGTCGCGCCGCCGGACGTCATCGAATGCAACGTACCGCCATACGAAGCCGGCTTCAGGATCGATTTGCTGCAGCCGGACTGACCAGTTTTGCGGAAACGTACCTTGAGTTGAACTATCATCTGAATTGAAATTCAGTGACCTTATTGCAACCTTCCTGGAAAAATCATGAATAAATCCATGCTGACAGGCGTCGTACTGGGTGCAATCGCCGTGACGGCGATTGGTGGTGTAGCGGGCTACAAAGCCCTGAATCCGAAGCCGGAATTTGCCGAGGTCCTGGCCGCCAAGCCTGTGACCGAAACCGTCAAAACGCCTCGGCAGGTATGCCATGACGTCGTCGTCAACGAGCAGGCGCCCGTCAAGGACAGCAACCGCATCGCCGGCACGGCAATCGGCGCGGTGGCAGGTGGACTGCTCGGCCACCAGATCGGCGGCGGTACCGGGCGCACCCTGGCCACCGTCGGGGGTGCCGCAGCGGGGGGCTACGCGGGCAATCAGATACAGAAGAACCTGCAGGAAAAGGACACCGTCAGCCGGACCGAGACGCGCTGCAAGACCGTCTACGAATCACATACCAAAACGATCGGTTATGACGTGCGCTACCGCCTGGGCAAGGAAGAAGGCCACGTACGGATGGATCATCAACCCGGTTCGCGCATTCCGGTCAAGGACGGCCAATTGCAACTGGACGCGCCCGCCGAACCCTGAGTCAAACCAGTCTCAGGCTTCGGGCGGCCAAGCGGTCAGTGTCGCCTCCCAGTCGAGCGGCGGCGCACTTTGGCCCAGCCGCACGATGCGCCCGACCTCGTTTTCGTACCAGCCCTTATCCTGCTTGTTGGGCTCGGCTTCGTAGGCCCACCAGGCCCCATCCGCATCCTGTGCCAGCCACGCCGCCCATGCGGGCACCTTATCGAACGTCATTCCCGTTCTCGCCATTCAAAGACATCTCCGACTGCACCCATTCCAGTAACGCACGCTGCGCCGCCTCACTACGGCTTGCCTTGGCGTGGTTCACCAGCATGACGAAACTCACCCGCCGCCCGCTCGCCGTGTCCACGTAGCCCGCCAGTGCGCTGACGTCGCGCAGGGTGCCGGTCTTGAGATGTGCGCTGCCGGTCAGGGTACTGCCCTTGAAGCGGCGCTTCAGGGTGCCATCGGTCGCGACAATGGGCAGGGCCGATTCGAATTCGGCGAACAGCGGGCTCCGATAAGCCGCGCGCAACAACTGGTTCAATGCGCCCGCACTGATGCGCTCGATGCGCGACAGGCCGGCGCCGTTTTCCAGCACCAGCTTCCGCGTTGAAATCCCGCGCTGCACCAAGTCTTCGCGTACCGCGCGCGCGCCCTTGTCTGGCGTCGCCGGCGCGCCATAAGCTTCCGCTCCAAGCGTCAGGAACAGATTGCGCGCCATCAGGTTGTTGGAATACTTGTTGAGACGGGTAAGCGCATCGGTCAACGGAAGTGATTCGAAACGCAAGAGAGGCGGCGTTTCCGGTGCCATGCCGGGCACGGTCTGCCCGCCAAGCGTGCCACCCGTTTCCGCCCATAGGCCGCGAAACAGGAAATCGAAGGTCATCGCAGGTTCGAACAGGTTCAGCGACAAGGCCTGTTCACCGCATCCGCGCGGATAGCGACCACCAATGACCAGCTCTCTTCGTCCGGGATCGGGAATGCTCGGCGCCAAGGCCTCCTTCCAGCCATTGCATGTGACATTGTCGGTCAATGCAATATCCGAGCGAATCGCGACCCCGGGCAGTGCAATATCCGGCTCGATCCCGATGGCGTTGCCATCGGGCTTGAGACGCAATGTCGTTGCGTTGAAATTGGCAACCAGTGCGCCGGGGGCGGCGTTGTACAGGGCCAGCGGCTCGCCATCGAATGCCCCCGGATCGCTGGCCGGCAGCTCGAAGTCGCTCAGGTCGAGCACCAGATTGCCCCGGATGTGGCGTACGCCGCGTGCCCGCAGCTCGCGCTGCAGCAGCCACATCCGTTCCAGCGTCAAGGTGGGATCGCCGTAGCCCTTGATGACCAGGTCTCCTTCGAGCACACCCTCCCGGATCGGCCCCTCCGCCCAGACATCGGTTTTCCACACATAGTCCGGGCCCAACTGATTCAATGCCGCAAAACTGGTCACCAGTTTCATGACGGATGCGGGATTCAGCGCCGCATCGGCATTGTGGCTGACCAGCGGTTCGTCCGCATCCAGTGGCTGCACCACCACCGCCACGTGGTCGAGCGGGATACCCGCCTGTTGCAGCGCAGTTGTGAAGGCCACGGGGAGCGATTCGGCATGCGCCGCGACGGACAGGCCCGCAAACAGCAGACCAGACAGGAAACAGGGCACGATTCGGAAAAACGGCATGGCGACATTATGCCGAATTCCGAAGCGGCGGCCGGAACGGCAACCGCCGACGCCCCAGGCGGGACCTACAAGGATTGCCGGATCGCCAATACTGCCTGATTGCGCAAGGACTTGAGCAGGGACAGTTCTTTCTCGGGGATCGTGATATCGCCGGCATGCAGCCGGTCGGCATAGATCAGACCAACCGGCTTGCCTTTCACGATGATGGGAAACAGCACGAAGGTGTGCGCAGGAACATGCTTGCGATACCAGGCCGGAATCCGCGTGGCGATCTTGGAATCGTCGATGTCGGAAATCAGGATGTCGGCATTGTTCTGCAGCGCGACGAGGAAGACATCCGGCTGGCCCGCCAGGGAAAAATCGAATGCCTTGACCAGGCGCTGCACGTCGTCGCCAAAACCGAACTTGCCGCACATCGCGTTGCGGCGCCCATCCTTGATGCACAGCACCACATGTTCGAATCCCATGCCGGTATACATGGCCTCGAGGATCATGCGCAGGATATCGTTGATGGAAATGCTGTCGTCGATCAGCGAGTTGCCGACATCCTGCAAGCCAGAGGCCAGGATGGATTGAATCTCCTCCGGCGTGCGTTCCTGTTTGTCGCGGACGACAGCGCCCTGTTCGATAGCCGGTGCGGCCTCGTGCAACACATTGGCATCCAGTGCCGCCATGGCATCCGGCACGGCGTCGGCCATGCCGGTGTTCGCTTCCTGCTGTGCCGACGTCTGGCCCGGCGGTGCCGCCAGACCCGCCCATTTCGACGCCTGCCGGGCAAAATCGCTGTGCTTCAGGTTCACATTCACCACCCGCGCGAACTGGCCGATGTCCTGCATCGATTTTTCCATCATGCCGGACAGCTGTTCCGCCGTCACCGGCACGGTATCGCCGAACCGCGTCGTGAGCCTGCCCAGGGCCTTGCTGCGGTCTTCATCGGGCGTCTCGAGGATGATTTCGCACAATTCGTTGGCGAACCCTGCCAATGCACGCAGCCGTTCGACGTTGCTGGCGCTTTTTCTGATCTTCCCGTCCGGCAGCTTTTTCATGCTCTGTACCAGCTGATCGGGAAACCCCCAGCTGCGCGCGATGCCGATGCCGAGGTTCTCGAACGACACGCCCAGCACTTCGGTCGACACCCGGGCGTCGCTCAAGCCCTCGGTTTCGACGCGTTGCAGGACAAGCGCCATCTCCTCGGGGAAATAAAACATCGCCAGCATGCGACCAAGCTTGTGCAGCATGGCGCCGATGAATGCCTCCTCCACATCCTTCACCTGCGCATTGCCCGCCATCTCGCGTGCCAGCATGCCGGCATACAGCACCTTGACGAATTCCTCTTTCAGGTGCTGCGCATGCGCCTTGTTTTCCAGATTGTCGAACAGGATCAGGCTCAACGCGATCGACCGTACCGCATCGAAGCCAAGGACCACCACCGCACGCGAAATCGTGCTGATCGAGCCGCCGCCCACCTGGTTGTAGAAGGCGACGTTGGCCAGCTTCAACAGCTTGTTGGTGAGCGCGAAGTCCTTGAGGATATGGTTGGAGAGTTCGTTGACGCCCTCGCGGTCGGACGAGGCGATACGGTTGATATCGCCGATCGCTTCGGACAGGGCCGGGAAATCGCTCTCGGCCTGCATCCGCCGCAACAGGATATCCAGTGCACTCTGTCCTGCGGCGTCGCTCGGGGTCTGCTCGTCATGCATCGTCATGGTTGAGCCACATCGTTCTTGGCCGCCTGCGCGGCACGCTGCCTGCGTCTGGTACGGACCCGGCACATCGCTCGGCAAACAGCCTCAACTCAGGTCCCGCACATACCAGTCCATCGCTTCGGCCAGGCCTTCGCCAATGCGATGCGTCGGCTCGTAGCCCAGCCGCGTGCGCGCCTTGGAAATATCGGCAAGCGAATGGCGCACGTCGCCGGCACGGAAATCGCGGTAAACCGGCTTGAAATCGGCGAGATGGGGATACTTCGGTTCGAGCAGCGCACGGATGGCCTCGAACAGCTGATTCAAGGTGGTGCGGTCGCCAACCGCGACGTTGTAGACCTGGTTGGCTGCGTCCGCATGCTGGCTGGTGGCGGCAAGCAGGTTGGCCTGGATGACGTTGTCGATGTAGCAGAAGTCGCGACTGGTTTCGCCGTCGCCGTTGATGTAGACCGGCTCGTTGCGAATCATGCTGGCGACCCATTTCGGCACCACGGCCGCGTAGGCGCCCTGCGGATCCTGGCGGCGGCCGAAGATGTTGAAGTAGCGCAGCCCGACCGATTCCATGCCATAGCAGCGGCCGAACACATCCGCATACAACTCGTTCACCAGCTTGGTCACCGCATACGGCGACAGCGGCTTGCCGATGACGTCCTCGACCTTGGGCAGGCCGGGATGGTCGCCATAGGTGGAACTTGACGCGGCGTAAACGAAACGCTTGACCTTCGCATCGCGCGCGGCGACCAGCATGTTGAGGAAGCCGGTATTGTTGGCAGCATGGGTGGACAGCGGGTCTTCGATCGAGCGCGGCACCGAACCGAGCGCGGCCTGGTGCAGGACGTAATCGACCCCCTTGCACACGGTATGGCAGGTGATGAGGTCGCGGATGTCGCCGCGCTTGAAGCTGAAATTTTCCCAGCGTTCGGGCCCGACGCTGGCCTGGACCTGCGCCAGGTTTTTCTCGTGGCCGGTCGCAAAGTTGTCGAGACCGACAACGCGCTGGTTGAGCAACAGCAACGCTTCCACCAGATTGCTGCCGATGAAGCCGGCAGCCCCGGTGACGAGCCAGGTGCCAGGCTCGGCTTCGAGCGTTTTCTTCAGCGCATCGAATGCGGACATCACAACCTCCAGAGGGTGAAGCCCGCCGCTTTCACCGCAGCCGGATCGTAGGCCGCCTTGACGTCGGTAAAGGCGCCACCCTTACTCAGCTTGGCGGTCAGTTCGGCAAACGATTTTTCCAGATACGCGCTATGCGATACCGCTGCGATGATGGCATCGCATTCAGGCAGGTCGCTCCATGCCGTGAGACGAATGCCGTATTCGTGCTCGGCTTCCTTCGGCTCGCCGAGCGGGTCGTGCACGTGCACATCGCAACCGAAGGACTGCAGTTCGCGGATGACGTCGACCACCTTGGAGTTGCGCAGGTCGGGGCAGTTTTCCTTGAAGGTGAGGCCGAGCACGTTGACCTTGGCGCCCTTCACCTGCACGCCGTTGGCGATCATGTTCTTCACCGTTTCCTGGGCCACATAGGCACCCATGCCGTCGTTGATGCGGCGGCCGGCGAGGATGACCTGCGGGTGATAGCCCATCATGTCGGCCTTGTGCGTGAGGTAGTAGGGATCGACGCCGATGCAGTGGCCGCCGACCAGGCCGGGACGAAAGGGCAGGAAGTTCCACTTGGTGCCGGCCGCCTTCAGCACCTCCAGCGTGTCGATGCCGATGCGGTGGAAGATCAGCGAGAGCTCGTTCATCAGCGCGATGTTGAGGTCGCGCTGGGTGTTCTCGATCACCTTGGCGGCTTCGGCCACCTTGATCGAGCTGGCGCGGTGAACGCCGGCGGTGATGATGGAACCGTATAGCGCGGCGACCTGGTCGAGCGTGGCGGCATCGTCGCCCGACACCACCTTGACGATCTTGGTGATGGTGCGTTCCTTGTCGCCCGGATTGACGCGCTCGGGTGAATAGCCGACATGGAAGTCCTGCAGCCATTTCATGCCGGAATTCTTTTCCAGGATCGGAATGCAGACCTCTTCGGTGGCGCCGGGGTAGACTGTGGACTCGTACACCACGGTCACGCCCTTCTTCATGTATTTTCCGACGGTGGTGGAGGATCCCACCAGCGGCGAGAAATCGGGAATGTGCGCCGCGTCGACCGGGGTCGGCACTGCCACGATGATGAAGTCGGCTTTCGCCAGCTCGGACGGATCGGTGGTCACCGTCAGCTGGGTCGCCGCCTTGAGGTCGTCCGTTGATACTTCGCCGGTGGGGTCGCAGAATCGACGGTAGTGCTCGACTTTTTCAACCGAGAGATCGTAGCCGATGGTGGTCACCTTCTTGCCGAATTCCACCGCCAACGGCAGGCCCACATAGCCCAGCCCGACAACCGCAACAACGCTCATGCTTGGATTCCCCTATGAATATAAAGTCTTTGCTGCCGCCCGGATTGTATCGAATTTACAGGTCCTTGCCCGGCTACATCCAGCGGCTGGGCGCTTCATGGACGAGCAAGCCGCGTACCAGCTGGGCCGTGATCGCGCTTCTGCTGGCCACGCCAGTCCATGCCGATGTGGCCGACATGCTTCCCAGCATCAAACCGGGCGTAGTCGGCGTCGGCACCTTCAAACCCACCGGCCGCCCGCCCGCCAACCTGCTCGGCACCGGCTTCGCAGTACTGGACGGGCACTACGTCGTATCGTGCGCGCATATATTCAGCAAGCAGCTGGATAGCGAGAAGAAGGAAATGTACGCCGTGTTCGTCGGTCGCGATCAGAGGATATCGGTCCGCGCTGCGGAACTGATCGCCAGCGACAAGGCGCGCGACCTGGCCTTGCTGAAAATCGCGGGCGAGCCATTGCCTCCTCTGAAACTCGGCGATTCCAGCCTGGTGCGCGAAGGTTGGCAGCTCTATTTCACCGGCTATCCGATCGGCTCGATACTGGGCCTCAATCCCTCCACGCATCGGGCCGGGCTGGCCGCCATCATTCCCATCTTCACGCCTGTCGCAGCCGCGTCCCAGTTGAATGCGCATGTCATCAAACAGGCCGTCTCGCCGTATGAAGTATTCGAACTCGACGCCGTGGCCTATCCCGGCAACAGCGGCAGCCCGGTATGGCACCCCGATACCGGCGAGGTCCTGGGCGTGGTCAACTCGGTGTACGTACGGGGCACGCGCGAATCCGCGATCTCCGCGCCCAGCGGGATCAGTTACGCCATTCCGGTCAAGTACGTGCACCGCCTGCTGGAGGAGGCGCTGCCCCACGCGCCCTGAAGATTACATACCCTCGGTCAGGCTGACGCCGAGACCCAGGGACTGCTGTCGGTGGTTGTAGTCGATCAGCGATTCGCCGTAGCCGTTGAAATATTGCACGTAACCTTTCAGACGCCCGACCAGAGGGAAGCTCCAATTCAGCTTCAGCGCACCCCGGTTGTCCGGGCTCTTGAGATTATTGCGTAGCAGGAGCGAATAGGCGTTGCGGCCCTTGCTGTAGACCGCCAGCAGATCGCCATGCCCCATGTAGTCTTCAATATCGGGGTTATCGTCGTTTCCCCGGTTTTCATGGATACGGATCCAGGGCCGGACCAGCAAGGCCAGATTGCCGCGTTCGAACCCGAACTGCGCATAAACCCGGTTCCAGCTGCGCGACAGATCTTCGCCGCGCCCGTTCGACTGGTGTGACAGACCGAGGTTGATGAAGCGACCGCGAAAACCGGCCAGGGCGTAATTCGTACGGAACACCAGCATCGCCTCCGGCTCGTAGTTGGTCTCGCGAAAGGGCGCGGAAATGCTGTGGTTGTAGGCCTGCCAGAATGAGGTCGTGGTGTAGCCGAACCACAGATCGACATTGTCGTGTCCGAATACGCCCTGCATGCCCTTGATCTTGAAACTCAGCTGCAACTCCGTCTCGATATTTTCGAGGCCGAGGTCCGGCTGGGTAAAGACATCCCGAAACGGCGTGTTGTTGGGCGCGTTGCTGTACTTGATGGGCAGGAAATAATTAGGATGATGGGGCCGGAACAGGAAAGCGCCCTGCTTGGCTTCGTCGTCCAGCTCCCAATGGCGCGACAGCGCCGACAGCAGCTTCGGCTCCGGCGGCACGGCTTGCGCCGCGGCGGGTGCCTCGGCAGGGCGCGGCTCAGGCCCGGCCGAGGCCGGCGGAACCGCTTCGGACTGCGGGCGCCCGGACAGGCGGTCATAGCAGGCCAGCCGTTCGGCATCCGCCGGAATCGCGCTGCACCCTTCCCAGTCGGCCGGCGAAGTCGCCCGCGCATGCCCCGTCAGGCCACCCCCCAGCAAAGCCAGCAACAGGAGGCCGGATGACGGACAGGGAAAATTCATCGGCACGGGCTCATTCGAGGATGACGCTATGACCCGGCGCCGGCGCCATCGCATTCCAGTCGAACTGCGTCTTCAGGTCGGCGGCAAAACCCTTCGCCACCGTCTCCTCGCCATGTACGACGAACACCTGGCGCGGCTTGCTGCGAAAGTGACCCAGCCAAGCGAACAGGGCAGTACGGTCGGCGTGCGCCGACAACCCACCCAATGTATAGAGATCGGCACGCACCGGAATATCCTCGCCCAGCAGGCGGACGCGCTTGGCGCCGTCGACGAGGCGGCGACCGAAGGTGCCGGCAGCCTGGAAACCGGTGATGAGGATGGTCGATTCGCGGCGTGCCAGGTTGGCGCGCAGGTGGTATTTGATGCGGCCGGCCTCGCACATGCCGCTGGCCGAGATGATGACGGCGCCACCCGTGACGCGGTCGAGCGCCTTCGATTCCTCGACATCCTCGACGAATTCGAGCTTGCGGAAATATTGCGCACCGCCATGTCGCCCCATCAACGCGTGGGTTTCGGCATCAAGCAGTTCCATATGCTTGAAGGTGATTTCGGTGGCCGCAGTGGCCATCGGCGAATCGACGAAGACGGAAAGCTTGGGAATGCGCGCCTGCCGGGTCAGGTCGGCCAGCAGGTAGAGCATGTCCTGCGTGCGCCCCACCGCAAAGGCGGGAATGATGACGTTGCCGCCCTTTCGCTCGATGGTGTCGTTGATCGCTGTGACCAGTTCGTCCTGCGTCGCTTCCATGCTCTTGTGGTCGCGGTTGCCGTAGGTCGACTCGACCAGCAGGTAGTGGGCGTCGAAGATCGGCGTCGGATCGCGCAGCAAGGGCCGTGCAGGCTGGCCCAGGTCGCCGGAAAACACGATTTTGCGGCGGCGCGGTCCTTCGCCCACCCAGACTTCGACGATCGCCGAACCGAGAATATGGCCGGCGTCGCGGAAGGTGCAGCGCACCTGCGGATGCGGCGCGATTTCCAGATCGTAATCGACCGGATTGAGCTGTTTGAGCGAGGCCTGCGCTTGCGCCACGGTATACAGCGGCGCCGTGTCGCGCGGAAACGAACCGCGTGCCGCGTCGCGCCGGGCCATCCCCTGGCGGAAGCGATGAAGGTTCTGGTATTCCGCTTCCTTTTCCTGGATATGCGCCGAATCGGGCAGCATCACCGCCAACAGGTCGCAGGTCGCACGCGTTGTGTAAATGCGGCCTTTGAAACCGAGCGCGACCAGCCGCGGCAGCAGCCCGGAGTGATCGATGTGCGCATGCGTCAGGATGACGAAATCGATCGTTCGGGGATCGAAGCTGAAGGCGCGGCAATTCTTGTCGCGCGCTTCGCGCCCGCCCTGGAACATGCCGCAATCGACCAGAAAGCGCACGCCGTCGGCTTCCAGCAGATAGCTGGAGCCCGTCACTTCGCGCGCTGCGCCAAGAAAGGTCAGTTTCATATCGCGCGTCCTTCGCCCGCTTCTTCGTAAGTCTTGCCGTCGCGGATATGGTAAATGCGTTTGAAGGTCGGGATGATTTTTTCGTCGTGGGTGACGACGATGATCGCGGTGCGGAATTCCTGCGCCAGGCGGTTGAGGATCTTCACCACGGTGAGGGCGCGTTCGCTGTCGAGCGGCGCGGTCGGCTCGTCGGCAAGAATGATCGGCGGCTTGTTGGCAAGCGCCCGCGCGATCGCCACACGCTGCTGTTCGCCGCCCGAGAGTTCGGCAATGCGCGCCTGCGCGCGGTGCTGGACATCGAGGGCGCCGAGCATCTCCAGCGCGGTTGCACGCGCCTGGGGATTGGGTACGCCGGCCAGCATCGGCAGCAACGCGACGTTGTCGGTGGCATCGAGGAACGGGATCAGGTAGGGCGCCTGGAACACGAAACCGATGCGGTCGCGACGCAGCGCGCGCAGGTCACCGGTCTTCCAGCCGCCGTCGAAGATCATTTCGCCGCCGAGGGTGAACCGGCCGGCGGTCGGCTCGATCACCGCCCCCAGGCATTTCAGCAAGGTGGTCTTGCCGGAGCCGGACGGCCCGATCAGGCCGACCACCTCGCCGGGCCAGACCGTCATGTCGACGCCTTTCAGCGCATCGACTGCCGCGCTGCCGCTGCCGTAGCGCTTGGTAAGGCCCTCGATGAGAATCGCGGGCCGGATTGAAGCAACGTCAGCCACCGATCGCCTCCGCCGGGTCGATCTTGAGTGCGGCGCGTATCGCCAGCACCGAGGCCAATGCGCACACCACCAGGGTCAGCACGAAGGCGCGTCCTGCATCACCGGTTTCAAGCAGCACGTATTTGGGGAAGGCCGGCGCCCACAGGGTGGCGGCGAACTTGCCGACGAAGAAACCGATCACGCCCAGCCCCAGCGCCTCCTGCATGATCATCGCGGCGATGGTGCGATTCCGGGTGCCGATGAGTTTCAGCACGGCGATCTCCTTGATCTTGCCGAGCGTCATCGTGTAGATGATGAAAGCGACGATGGCCGCGCTGACCACCGCCAGAATCGCCAGGAACAGGCCGATCTGCTTGGCTGCGGTGGCGATCAGCTTGGCCACCAGGATCTCTTCCATGTCGTCGCGGGTATATGCAGTGAAGCGCTGCCAGCGCGCAATCGCGCCGGCGACGGCGCGCGCATCGGCCCCCGGCTGCAACCGCAGCAGCACGGCATTGACCTTGTGGCTGGACGTCTGGATCGCCTGCACCGCATCGAGCACGCCGGGTTGGCCGGGGCGGTTGATCGCCGGATTGGCGGTCAGGCGTTGGCGATCCTCCACGATGGCGTCGTTGTCCTTGAGAAACTGCGCTTCCTGCGCGTCCTTCAAGGGGATGAACAGCATCGGATCGCCGTTGGACGACACCATGCGCCGCGTCAATCCGACCACGGTGTAGTCGTTGCGACGAATGCGGACCACGTCGCCCACCCGCAGGCCGGTCTTGGCATCGGCCACGGCTTCGTAATGCGCACGGGCGATCGGGCGACCGGCCACCAGAAACGCCGGTCCGCCCGGCTTGCCCGGCTCGAACCCGGCCACCATCACGCGCTGCGACTTGCCTGCGTGCGACACCTGCATGGTGAGGTAGGCGACGTTTCCCGCCTGTGCCACGCCTGGCAACCCCAGCAACGCGCGATAGAGGTCGTCTGGCACGGAGGAGGGCTCGGCGAACGGGCCAAGGGTATCCTGCTGCACCACCCAGACGTCGGCGTCGACCGCACGCAACAACACCTTGGCGTCGTCGACCATGCCGCGATACACGCCGGCCATGGTCAACGTCACTCCGATCAGCAAGCCCAGCCCCAGCCCGGTCAGCAGATAACTTTTCAGGTGGTGGGCGATGTCGCGCCCGGCGAGATTGATCATGGGCGGAACAGCTCAGCGCGTCATTAATTGCTGTTCGCGCACCCGCATGCCCTCGTCGAGCTGCCGGGCACTGTAAACGATGACGCGCTCGCCCTCGGCCAGGCCGGAGACGACTTGCGCACGATCCGCGGTTTGCACGCCCAATTGCACCGGCTTGAAGCGGGCGCGGCCGTCGACTGCCTGCCACACGCCGCTCCGATCGTTGCGCAAGCCGATAGCAGCACGCGGCACCGCCAACGCGTTGCGCGTACCCGGCAGGTGCAGCGTCACCTCTGCCAGCTCACCCAGATACAGACGGTCAGGCACCGGATCGAACGCCACATCGACGATCCGCTCCTCGGTCACGGCATCGCTTTGCAGTTCGATCCGCGCCACCTTTCCCGGCAGGGCCATCTCGGGCGCAGAACGCATCGTGATATCCGCCGCCTGCCCCACCCGTATAGCCTGCGCACGCGCCTGATCGACCCGCGCGCGCACCCACAGATGTGCCGGATCGGCCAGCCGCAGTACGGCCTGCCCCGCCACCACCGTCGTGCCGGGTTCGGCCTCCCGCGTCGTGACCACGCCCGTGATCGGACTCAGCAATCGGAGGCTGTTGCGCAGTTGATCGACGCCCTGCCGCTCGGCTTCGGCCCGCCCGATCTCGCGCTGCGCGGCTGCGGCATTGGCGCGCGACGCGGCCAATGCCGCTTCGGCCGCCGCCGCTTCGTGCAGGCGGCTGTCCACCATTTCCTTGGCGACGAAATTCTGCCGATACAGCGCCTGGTAGCGCGCCAGATTGGCTTGTGCCAGACGCGTCCGGCTTTCGGCTTCGGCCACCTGCGCCAGCGCCGCCTCGGCTGCCTGCCGGGCGCGTGCGGCCGCGCTCACCGCCGCGTCGGCGCGCTGCCGCAGATCCACCGGATCGATCTCGGCCAGCACCTGGCCAGCCTCGACCCGGTCGCCCTGATCGACCATCACCCGCAACAACCGGCCGGCCTGGATCGGACCGACACTGTAGGCACGCTGCGCCTCCACCGTGCCAATTCCGTACACGCCGGGATTGAGATCGGCACGCGTGACGGCGGCCTGCTCGATGCCCGCCGGCGCCAGCGGCCCGCGTGTCGCGAGCAGCCAGACGAAAGCCGCGGCAAATGCCAGGAAACCGGCAGCCAGGAACAGATTACGTCGATTGATGAACGAGACTGCGCGGTGCGTCATACGGGCCTGCTCAATGCTTGTCGTCATTCAGCGGGCTGCGGATTTGATAAGCCGCATGGCAGCTCACGCATTTTTGCAGCGTGGCGGACATCTGGTTGAGCGTGTGGCTCACATCTTTCAGGCTGTCGGCATCCATTGCGATCTGATCGAAATCTCGGTGCACCGAAAAACCCAGCTGCCTGAATTCCATGGGCAACTTGGCCCGCAATTCGGGCGGCACCTCGTGCACCATTTTCATCCCCATCCCGCGTGCTGCGGCCGCCGTCGCCTGCATGTCCTGCTTGCCGAGCGCGCCGGTCATGGTGCCGACGCCGTCGAGGAAGAGGCGCATTTCTTCCAGGATCATGGCGCGTTCGTCCGGGGACAAGGCCAGGATCACGCGATTGTCTGCGGCAGGCGCATGGGCATGGGAGAGCACCATGTCCTGCGCATGGGCGGTGGCCAGATTCATGCACAGGCAGGCTGCGAGCGGTATCGAGAAATATTTCATCATGGGTGCGTTCCTTGGGTGGGTGAGGGCGTACAGACCGCCGCGAGAAAAACCGGTAAGGTGCGGGCGGCTTCGGCAGCCAGCGTGCGCTGACCACGCAGAATGGAAGTTTGCAGAACCAGGCCCTGGATCATGCCGATATAGAGCGTGGCCGCGGCCTGCGTATCGAGATCGAGGCGAACTTGCTTCTGTACTTGGCCATCCCGCAGCAGATGGGCGATTTTCGCCTCGTACGCCAGCATGATTTCGGTCACGACCTGACGCAGCACCGCATTGCGACCATGCAGATGTTCCGAGGTGAGCACACGCGGAATGGCCGGATGGCCGGCGATGAACGCGATATGGGCAAAAAACATGCGCTGCAGGGAATCCAGCGGATCGCGGCCTTGTGCGGCCGCACGCGTCAACACCGCCATCATGCGGTCGCGCACCCACAGCATCACCGCCATCCAGATGGCGTCCTTGCTTGGAAAATGCCGGAACACCGCGCCCTGCGTCACTCCCATCGCCTGGGCCATGTCCTGGGTGGTCACGTCGTCGACGCCCTGCCTGGCAGCCAGTTCGAGTGTCACGCGGATGATTTCCTCGCGCCGTTCGTCGGCACCCAACCGTTTGCGCACAGCCTCGGACATGAACGCAGCCCCTAGATAGTTATTGATCACTATCTTATGATCGGGCTCGACACGCGTCAAGCCGGCGAGGTGCCCATTCAGATATTCGAGTTTTTAAGACAGGCCAGCAGGGTCGCCGCCAGGATGCGCATATCGTCGGCGCTTGTCACATAGGGCGGCATGACATACACCGTATTGCCGATCGGACGAATGAACACGCCTTGTCCCAGCGCCGCCTGGTGCAGGCGGGCGGAGAAACCGGGCTGTGCCTGCGCCACGTCGAACGCCCAAATCATGCCGCGCTGCCGAAAATGGCGTACCCGCGGGTGCATCGCCACGTCCGCCAGCAATCCCGTGAATTCCTGCGCCTTGACGCGGTTGGCGGCAATGACCTGATCGGCCTCGAAAATATCCAGTACCGCCAGCGCCGCCCGGCAGGCGAGCGGGTTGCCGGTGTAGGAATGCGAATGCAGGAAGCCGCGCGCCGTGGCGTCGCCGTAGAACGCGGCATAGACTTCGTCGGTCGTCAGCACGGCCGACAGCGGCAGGTAACCACCCGTGATGCCCTTGGACAGACAGATGAAATCGGGGCGTATGGCGGCCTGCTCAAAGGCGAACATGGTGCCTGTGCGGCCGAAACCCACGGCAATCTCATCGACAATCAAATGCACTCGATATTTCGTGCACAGCTCCCGGGCCCGCTTGAGATAGATCGGGTGATACATCGCCATCCCTGTCGCGCCCTGCACCAGCGGTTCGACGATGAAAGCGGCCGTTTCGGCGGCGTGCTCGACCAAATGCGCTTCCAGTGCATCCGCACAGCGCAGGGCAAATCCCTCAGCCGTTTCGCCTGCTTCGGCCAGGCGCGCATCCGGCGTCGGCACCTGCACCGTGTTCCGCAGCAGAGGGGCATAGGTGGCCTTGAACAGCGGAATATCGGTTACCGACAGCGCGCCGACGGTTTCGCCGTGATAACCGTTCCTGAGGCTGACGTAGCCGTTTTTCTCCGCCTGGCCAGCATTACGCCAGAAGTGGGCGCTCATTTTCAGTGCGATCTCGGTGGCTGACGCACCGTCCGAACCATAGAACGCGTGTCCCAGGCCGGTCAGTCTGGCCAGCCGTTCTGAAAGCGCCACGACCGGTTCGTGGGTGGCGCCGGCCAGCATCACGTGCTCGATCTTCCCGAGCTGGTCGACGATAGCGGCATTGATACGCGGGTTGCAATGGCCGAACAGGTTGACCCACCAGCTGGAAATCGCGTCGAGGTAGCGCCGTCCCCCCGTATCGACGAGCCACGGCCCCTCGCCACGCGCGATCGCCAGCGGCGGCGTGGCTTCCAACGCTTTCATCTGGGTGCAGGGGTGCCAGACGGCGGCGCGGGTGCGGCTGATTAAATCGTCCATGGACTTGAAATTGAAACTCTCCGCCCCTACTATTAGCACTCAACGGCGACGAGTGCTAACAACACCTTCGCCGCTTCCTCATTTTTCGGGCAGCTCCGGCTGCCTTATATCAACGTACCGCAATGGAGACTTTGCAATGAAAATCCGTCCTCTGCACGACCGAGTGATTGTCAAGCGCATGGAAGAAGAGCGCAAGACCGCTTCCGGGATCGTGATCCCCGACACCGCCACCGAGAAGCCCGACCAGGGTGAAGTGATCGCCGTCGGCGCCGGCAAGAAAGACGACCAGGGCAAGCTGATTCCGCTGGACGTGAAAGTCGGCGACCGCGTGCTGTTCGGCAAGTACGCCGGCCAGACCGTCAAGGTCGAAGGCGACGAACTGCTGGTGATGCGCGAAGAAGACATCATGGGCGTGGTCGAGCAGTAATCGAACGCCGTACGCAAATCCAAATCGAATTCAAAATTTAGGAGTTAAGCAATGGCTGCAAAAGACGTACGTTTTGGCGATTCCGCGCGTCACCGCATGGTGGCTGGCGTCAATATTCTGGCTGACGCTGTCAAGGTGACTTTGGGCCCGAAAGGCCGCAATGTGGTGCTCGACCGTTCCTACGGCGCGCCCACCGTGACCAAGGACGGCGTGTCGGTCGCCAAGGAAATCGAGCTGAAGGACAAGCTGGAGAACATGGGTGCCCAGATGGTCAAGGAAGTCGCTTCCAAGACCTCCGACATCGCGGGTGATGGCACCACCACCGCCACCGTGCTGGCCCAGTCCATCGTCAACGAAGGCATGAAATACGTGGCCGCCGGGATGAACCCGATGGACCTCAAGCGCGGCATCGACAAGGCCGTGATCGCCATCACCGCCGAGTTGAAGAAGATTTCCCAACCCTGCAAGACTTCCAAGGAAATCGCCCAGGTCGGCTCCATTTCCGCCAACTCCGACTCCTCGATCGGCGACATCATCGCCGCCGCGATGGACAAGGTCGGCAAGGAAGGCGTCATCACCGTTGAAGACAGCTCGGGCCTGGAAAACGAACTCGACGTCGTCGAAGGCATGCAGTTCGACCGCGGCTACCTGTCGCCCTACTTCATCAACAACCCCGACAAGCAGATGGCGATCATGGAAGATCCCTTCATCCTGCTGTTCGACAAGAAGATCTCCAACATTCGTGACCTGCTGCCCGTACTGGAGCAAGTCGCCAAGGCCGGCAAGCCGCTGATGATCGTCGCCGAAGACGTCGACGGCGAAGCGCTCGCCACCCTGGTGGTCAACAACATCCGCGGCATCCTCAAGACCTGCGCCGTCAAGGCCCCGGGCTTCGGCGACCGCCGCAAGGCGATGCTGGAAGACATGGCCATCCTCACCGGCGGCACCGTGATCGCCGAAGAAGTCGGCCTGTCGCTGGAAAAGGCTACCCTGCAGGATCTGGGCCGCGCCAAGCGCATCGAGATCGGCAAGGAAAACACCACCGTCATCGACGGCGCCGGCAATCACGACGCGATCAAGGGCCGCATCAGCCAGATCAACAAGCAGATCGAGGAAGTCACCAGCGACTACGACCGCGAGAAGCTGCAGGAGCGCAAGGCCAAGCTGGCCGGTGGCGTGGCAGTGATCAAGGTTGGTGCCGCGACCGAAGTCGAAATGAAGGAAAAGAAGGCCCGTGTCGAAGACGCGCTGCACGCCACCCGTGCCGCCGTTGAAGAAGGCATCGTCCCCGGCGGTGGCGTCGCGCTGCTGCGCGCCAAGGCCGCTGCGGCCGCGGTCAAGGGCGACAACCACGACCAGGACGCCGGCGTGAAGATCGTGCTGCGCGCGATCGAAGAGCCGCTGCGCCAGATCGTCAAGAACTGTGGCGATGAGCCCTCCGTCGTCGTCAACAAGGTGCTGGAAGGCACGGGCAACTTCGGCTACAACGCCGGCACCAGCGAATACGGCGACATGGTGACGATGGGCGTGCTCGATCCCACCAAGGTCACCCGCACCGCGCTGCAAAACGCAGCCTCGATCGCCGGCCTGATGCTGACCACCGACTGCATGGTCGCCGACCTGCCGGAAGACAAGCCGGCCATGCCGATGGGCGGCGGCGACATGGGCGGCATGGGTGGTATGGGCGGCATGATGTAAGGATGTAAAACCCAGCTGTTTATGTAGGTCAAAAGCCCCGCTTCGGCGGGGCTTTTTTATTTCCCCATGCTGCTGCAATATTGCCGCGATTAGCCTGCACGCTAAGGTTGTCTCCATGTACCGGAACTGCTCATCATGATCTGGCCCTTCCGCTCCCGCCCACCCTTGGGGGCTGCGCTCGCGGCCCGCCTGCAGAATCTTGCTTTGAGGCCAGTCAGGGAACAGACGCTGGATGACGGCTGGGTCGTGGTGGACGTCGAAACCGGCGGTCTCAATCCGCGGGTCGACCCCCTGTTGGCCATCGGCGCAGTCACTGTGAGAGACGGCACAATCGCCATGGCGCCGACGTGCGAAGTCAGCTTGCGGCAGCAGGAGGCTACAACGACCGACAACATCCTGATACACGGCATCACCACGGGCCAGCAGCTTGCCGGACGGGAGCCCGCACAGGCGCTACTGGACTGGTTGGAATTCGCCGGCGGCAGTCCGCGGCTCGCCTATCATGCTGCGTTCGACCGGCTGGCGCTGGAACGCGCCAGCCGTGCCTGGCTGGGCCTGAAGGACCGTGCCATCTGGCTCGACCTGGCGGTGCTGGCGCCCCTTCTGGCGCCGCAGGGGCCGGGATTCAACCGGCCCCTGGACGACTGGCTCGCGTTCTTCCACATCCCGGTCTACCAGCGCCATGGCGCGCTGGCGGACGCCTATGCCACGGCCCAATTGTGGCTCGCGCTGCTGCCCGCTGCACGGGCACGCAAGCTCACCCAGCTCCGGCAGCTCCTCCGTTTCAGCCGCCAGGCCCGCTGGCTCGATTCGGGCCAGACGTAGGCAATCCCAAGCAGCGTGGCCGCGCGCGCATAAAAAAGCCCCCGGCTTTTACCTCGGGGGCTTGGCTGAACACCGATGAAGGCAGCGTCAGTGGGCGACTGCGCCCTCGGCCTGGATACCGGTGTGCTGGCGCACGTAAAGCTCATCCCACATCGCTTCCGCACGCTTGTCGCGGAACAGCAGCGAACCGAGGATGACCATCAGGAAACCCAGCGGGATCGAGATGATGCCGGGGTTCTTGAGACGGAAGAAGGGCTTCTCCAGGCCCACCAGGTTGGTGGTCTGGCCTTCGAACTTCTTCAGGTCGTCCTGCGCCTTCTTGATGTCCTTCTCCAGCTTGCCGGCGTCAGCCTTCGCCTTGTCCAGCTCGGCCGGGTCGGTGAGTGTGGCAATTTTCTGGTTCAGCGTTGCCAGCTTCTCGACCGCACCGGGTTTCGCCTCGGCAGCCGGTTTGGCGGCCTCGGCATTCCGGCACACCGCGAACAGTTCGCAGACGAAGCCCTCGCTCGCCTTGGCCGGAACCGCTTCCTTGGCCGGGGTGCCGTCCAGCACGGCGGTGGCATCCTTGATCACGGTCTTGGGATAGGTCAGGTTGGGCGACATCATCACCAGGGCGATCGCGGAGAACGAGCCAACCAGCATGCCGAGCATGATGCCCCAGGTGTTGCAGCGCTTCCAGTACAGGGTCAGCAGGACGGCGGGCAGGTTGCCCGACGCCGCCACCGCGAAGGCCATGCCGACCAGGTGGGCGACGTTCTGCCCCTTGGCCGCAATGCCGATGACGATGGCGACGATGCCGACGATGACGGAGGCGACGCGCGCTGCCGTCACCTGCTCATTCGGCGTGGCATGGTTGCCGCGGATCACGCCGACGTAGATGTCATGCGCCATGGCCGAGGCGGAGGCCAGCACCAAGCCGGCGACCACCGCGACGATGGTGGCGAAGGCCACTGCGGCGACGAAGGCGAGGAAGAAGTTGCCCATCATGGAATCGGCACCGCCGCCCAGATACTGGGCCAAGATCGGCGCGGCCATGTTGCCGCCCTTGTCCAGCGCGATGATGTTGGCGGGACCGACGTTGAGCGCGGCGCCCAGACCCAGGAACAGGGTCAGCACGTAGAAGCCGCCGATGATGACCATCGCCCACACCACCGACTTGCGCGCTTCCTGAGCGTTCGGCACAGTGAAGAAGCGCATCAGGATGTGCGGCAGGCCGGCGGTGCCCAGCACCAGCGCCATGCCCAGCGAGATCTGGTCGATCGGGTTCTTCAGGAACAGGCCCGGCTCGAGGAAGCGCTGACCGAGTTCCTCGGGCGTCATGTTGGCCGCAGAGGTGCCCAGGAGCTTGGCCACCTCCTTCTGGATGCCGTCGTCGTGGATCACGTGGTCGAGGATGCCAGGCAGCGAGAAACCGTAGGGCGCCCACACCAGCGCGACCATCACCAGCGAAGCCACCACCAGCAGGATCGCCTTGACGATCTGCACCCAGGTGGTCGCCACCATGCCGCCAAACACCACGTAGGCCAGCATCAGCACGCCGACGCCGATCACCGACACTTCGTAGTCAATGCCGATGAGCGTCTTGATCAGCACGCCGCCGCCCACCATCTGGGCAGTCAGATAGAAGATCGACACGGTGATGGTCGAGATGGCAGCGATGGTCTTGGTCTTCTTGGGATCGTTGCGGAAGGCCAGGATGTCGCCCAACGTGTACTTGCCGATGTTGCGGCAGGGCTCGGCGATGACCAGAAGCACGGTAATGTAGGCCACCAGGAAGCCGACCGAATACATGAAGCCGTCGTAGCCATACAGGGAGATCAGGCCGGCGATGCCCAGAAAGGACGCGGCGGACAGATAGTCGCCCGCAATGGCCCAACCGTTCTGGAAGCCCGAAACAGAACGTCCGGCGGCGTAGAATTCACTGGTCGAGTGCACCCGCTTGGAGGCCCGCCAGGTGATGTACATGGTCAGGGCAATGATGCCACCGAAGACCGCGAAGGTCAGCCATTTCCATTGGTCGGCAACGGCGCCTTCGCCGGCGAAGGCGAGTCCGGAAGCCAGGAAGGCGGCTGCGCCCGTGAAATAGGGGGTAGAGCGTCCCATTATTTGCTCCCTCCAATTTTGTGCGCGTCGCGTGCGATTTCTGCTGCCATGGCGTCGAACTCGCGGTTGGCCCGCTTGGCGTATATCGCGGCGACGACCCAGGCCACGATAAATTCGGACAGCGCGAACAGCAGGCCCACATTGAGCGGTCCCCAGATCTTGACCTTGAAGAGGTCCTGGAAATAGGCCGCGCCGACGGGCAGGAGGAAGTAGTAAACGATGGAAAACACCATCAAGCCCCACAGAAAAGCGGTTTTCTTTTTGTGAAGCGTCTGGAACCGCGGATCTCGATCAATCGCGGCCCAATCTGGTTGAGGACTAGCCATGGAAGCCTCCTATGTATGGTTGATTTTATGGGCCCCGCATCAGGCATCTCCCCCCTGGATGCGAAGCTGCAGCAACCATAGCCCAAAAGCCGTGGGAAATGAAGGTTGATGATAGAAACCACCCAACATCTTGCAAATTTCAATACTCGAAATAACGCGCCATGACGGCCTGCAACTTGCGGGCCTGGCGGAAGGCTTCCTTGAGGATGCGCCGGTCGAGCGCGTTGAGCTGCTCCGGATCAATGCGGTTGCCCGGCGCATCACCGTGGGTCTGCGCCGTGTGCTGGCGGCGCAGTCGCAGAAGCTGGATGAAATGGAACGCGGCCACCCACGCCTCGACCTCGTCCGGCGCCAGGTTCCACGCCCGGGCGGTGGCGCGCAGGCGCGCCACCGTGCTGGACGCGTTCACCCCGGCATACAACGCAAAGATGCGGGCAACATCGACGAAGGGTGTGACCCCGTTGATCTTGAGATCCAGCGTATGCGCCTGCGCGCCGCCCGCCGCCGTCACGAAATCCCGCACCAGTCCCAGCGGCGGGCGATTGGCGAGCGCATTCTCCGCCATTCGCTTGAGAAACAGCCGGTTTTCCCAGGCGGTGGCATTCAGCCAGTCCCGCAATTCCTCGCTCAGTTCCTGCGCGCCATATAAGGGGCGAAAGTCGAAAAACACGGTGGCGTGGAGCAGGGCCGGCGCGTCGGCCCGATGGATCCAGTTGGCGAAGGTGGCCCGCCATTCGTCCAGGCTCTGGCACCACTTCGGATTACTGGCCATGATTTCGCCCTTGCAGAGCGGAAAGCCGCACGCCGCCAGCCGATGGTTCACCCGTTCGGCAAACGCCAGCAGGGCCGCACGCTCCTCCGCCGTGGCGGCCCGGTAGATCAGCGCATTGTCCTGGTCGGTCGCCAGGGTCTGCTCCATCCGGCCCTCCGAGCCCAGAGCAAGCCAGCACCACGGCACATCGGGCAGATGGGCGGCGCACACTTCCAGTTCGATCACCCGCTGCGTCAGCTTGTCGTTCAGGCTGGAGAGGATGGCGGTCAGGTTTTCTGCGTTCATGCCCTGCGCCAGCAGGTTGTGCGCAAGCTCGCCGATGGCGTGCGCCAACATCGGAAGCGCGGCCGGATCGTCAGCGCGCGCAATGGCGCCGGTAATTCCTTCCATGGACAGACGGCGCAGCGTGAACACGTCCTTTTCCGAGATCACGCCGACGAGCCGCCCGTCCTCCACCAGTGGCAGATGGTGAACGCCCTGCCGCGCCATCACCAGCAGCGCGTCCGCCACGGTCGCCCCGCCTTCCAGCGTGGCAGGGTTGGGCGTCATCACGCTGGAAATCGCTGTCGTGAGGGGAATCCCTGCCAGCGTCACGCGCCGCAGCACATCCTTCAGCGTCAGGATGCCCACCGGATGGCCGTGCGGATCGTTGACCACGACCGACCCCACGCGCGCCGCATCGATGGCGGCCAGCGCCTCGGCCAGCGGCGTTTCGGGCAGGACCGCCACCGGCGCCTGACGAATCAGGCTGCGAACGGGGCGCGAGAAACGATTTTCGTCGTCCAGCGCCAGCGCATATTCCGACTGCACTGCACGCAGGGACTGCTCCAGCAGGCTGGCGATGCGACGCGTGCAGAAATCACTGAACGCCCGGCTGCGGCCGAGTAAGGTATGAAAATCCGCGGCCGGCAGGCGATAGCAGAAGGTATCCGCCGCCGCGACATAGCGGTTCGCCACGGCGCGTCCCGCCAGCAGCGCGCCCAGCGGAAACATCTCGCCGTCGGTGAGCTGCAGCAGCCGCACGCCCTGCGCATCCGGTGCCTCCCCTTCGACCACGCCCTGTTTGACGATGAACAGGTAGGCAGGCGGCTGGCCGTCGGCCTCGACCAGCGCCGCTTCCTGCGGGAAATACGCCACCGACAAGCGCTCTGCCGTCCACATCAGATCCGTCTCGTCCATGTCCGCGAAAGGCGCCTGCCGGCGCAACGTGTCGAGGGTGGCACGGAGCAGGCTGCTGGCGAGGGGGATGGTAGAGGCCATGCGGCAATCTTAATTTATCTCAGCGCCATCCATCCAAAGTCATGAATGGATCGAATTCCGATACCGGGTTCAGCCGGCTGGCTCGCGTTGCCACACCACAAGGCCCTTGATCCGTGCTTGTCCAGGCCGCTCGTATGCCTCCGTGGGCCGTGCCTGTTGACTTGCGGCCAGACTCAGGGTTTAATTGCGCGCTTTCCGCCAGCAACAGGCGGGGAAAAGTCCAAGAAATTCAAATGGCCAGTTAGCTCAGTTGGTAGAGCAGCGGATTGAAAATCCGCGTGTCCTTGGTTCGATTCCGAGACTGGCCACCACTTCCAACGGTTCGCGCTTTTCGCGGGCCGTTTTCGCTTTACCTTCCCAA
>NZ_KB891332.1 GCF_000373385.1 Thiobacillus thioparus DSM 505
GATGCCAGACGATCTTTGAAAATCCGCGTGTCCTTGGTTCGATTCCGAGACTGGCCACCACTTCCAACGGTTCGCGCTTTTCGCGGGCCGTTTTCATTGAAAATCATCCTGTGTCATCCCGCCAGATACGCCGGGTATTACCAGCGGATTTACATGCGCTACACATCGGTACGGGCAGATCGAATTCGCGGTCCCAGGCAACACCGAATGCGATCAAACCTTGCGCTTGCTGACCCAGTCAACGGGGACGGACGCGGGCTGAAAGGCATAGAGAAGCCGGCCCGTATTGATAGCGGGGATGGCACCACGACGGGCGGCGGCACCCTCCCCGCTTGTGTTACATCACTTCTTTTTCGCGGCTTTCTTACCTGCGACGGCGGTCTTGAAGCCAGCGCCTGCGGTGAAGCGCGGCACTGTCGACGCGGCGATCTTGATCTCGGCGCCGGTTTGCGGGTTGCGGCCAGTACGCGCAGCGCGCTTGGACGACTTGAAGGTGCCGAAGCCGACGAGGGTCACGGTGTCCCCTTTCGCCACGGCCTTGACGACTGCATCAAGGATTGCGTCGAGTGCTCTGCCAGCTGCGGCCTTGCTGATGTCTGCCTCGGTTGCGGCGACTTCGATCAATTCGGATTTGTTCATAAATATCCCTTCGTTGGTTGAGAGAACTAAATACTACAAGCATTCAGGCTTCCTTGGCTTATCTGCAAACAACTTCCCCTTCATCAGCCACACAAAGGGTCAGGTTCTAACCACACCATTCCTGAAGAACGGACAATAGGCGGTATTCGAAAGCAATGCTAGGGGTAGAGGCCGGCCAATCCCGGCGGTGCCGCAGTTCTTCCTTTTGTGTTTTCGTCCAGACGCGTGAGCGTTTCGGCCAGCGGTTTTCCCGTCCACGTTCCGCCGGCATAACAGGCCCGGTCGAGCTGCTTCAGCAAGCTTGTCGATTCGGCATCGTCAAGCCGCTCCGACAAGGCCTGGAGACCCAGCGGCGGATCGCTCGGCCAAGTGGCACGTGCCCAGCCGAGCAGCGTCCGTCGCGCCGCGTGCGGATCGTCATCGTGGCAGGCCTGCCGGAAGGCCTTGCGCGCATCTGCGACGGCAACCGTCGATGTCGGTCTGCTTGCGCCCGGGCTGGATGACGGGCGGCGACGCCGGCTGAACCACCATGCTGTGAGCGTCCCCAGCCAGAGCATGCCCAGAACCAGGCTGAGCCAGTACCCGTGGGTGTTTGCCGGCGCCCGGATCTGTTCGGCGATCGACTTGGACGGACTGGCCGGCAACAGCGGCGTGCCGGCAGTCGGGCCTGCGGACGTGACCGTGGCAGCGACGCCGCCGGAACCGGGCAGGACAAACAAGGTACGCGCCGGCAGCTCGACTTCACGCTGCTGGTTGCGAGTGGTATCCCACCAGTACAGATGCAACGCGGGGATCTGATAACGACCCGAACGGCTGGCGATCAGCGCAATGTCCTGGTCGCGGGTGCCGACGACGCCGTCGCCCTGCACGCCGGTATCCAGCTTGGCTTGGTCGGAGTAGGCCCGCAGGCCGTCCGGCAGTGGCATCAGCACGCTCAGGTCGGGCAGTTGCGAGGCAGTGAGGCCGAGCGCACTGAGATGCACGTGGCGTGTGATGGGGTCGCCGACGTGGAACGGCCCGTTGTCGGGCTGCCAGCTTTCCGCCAGCGTCACCTTCTGCGCAGGCAGCCAGTCGTGCCCGGTTCCGCTCGCAGGACGCGGGCGCACGTCGAGGATCAGCGGGTCGGCCCGGGCCCGTAGCGGCTTGGTGGCATTCATCATGCCCGCGAACGGGTTGCGACCGAATACGTTGCCGAAGAAGGCGTTCGTCCCGAACGGGTCGTTGCCGTTGCGGTCGTCCTGCACCTCGGCATTCAACACCGGGCCGTCGAGGTGTATCTTGCCGCTGCGCTGCGGGAACAGCAGGTATTTGCGCTCGACCACCCGATAGCTGCGGCCGTCGCGCGTGGCGCTGGTCTGGCTGTCCTGGCCCAACTGCTGCACCAGCACGTCGTTGCTCGGTTGCAGTTCGAGGCTGGCCTGATAAAGCGGCTGGTCGGTATAGAGACGAACCGTCAGGGTATCGGCGGCCTGGACGTAGGGCTGTTTCTGGTCGAGCGTCGCGCTGAGGAAGACGTGCGCCGAGCCGCTGGCGGGGACGCTGTCCGGATGGGCAGCGGCCGCGTTTCCGCTTACGATCAGGGTGAGGGCGGGCGTCGTCTCGCCGTCCCACTGCAGGGCCGGCACCTGCAGCGTGCCGCCGTGTTTCGGCATCAGCGTCAGGTTGATTTCGGTCTGCGCCGACATCGTGCCGTTGACGATCTGGATGCTGGAACCCGTACTGCGACCAAGCACGTCGAAGTCCTGCTTGAGCGGGCCGAGGTCGGGCTGCTTCCCCGTCTGGCCGTCGTGTTTGAGTATGAGCTGTACTGCTTCGCCCGGGCCGGCCTGGGTCGGGTCGAGCCAGGCGCTCACCGCGGCGGAAGCGGTCAGGCTGAGGGTGCTGAGTGCTGCAAAAACGAAGAGGCGGCATGGGGTGTTCATGGTTGCGTCCCTTGCTGTCGGATGAGATGTTCGATCATGAATTTGTGCCGCAACAGGCCGCCCGGGTCGTCCGGAATGCGGCGCAGCCATTGTTCCTCGGCGAGCTGGCGTTCGCTGGACGGGCGGGTCGCGGCCTGTGGCGCCTGGAGCGCCTGCGGCTTGGCCAGTCCGGCGGCGGCATCATTGCGGGCCTGGGCGGCGTCGTTCGCGGCCTGACCCTGTTGTGAACCGTTCGCGTCCGTGTTGCGGCGATCGGACGGCTGACCCGGATTGGTCTGATCGGGCTGGGTCTGTCCTTGCTGTGGCTGGCCTTGTCCGGCGGGTTTGGTTTGGGCGCCTCCGGCCTGGTTTCGGTCCTGCTTGCCCGCTTGCGCCGTATTGTTCGAAGACGGCTTCGACACCTCGCCGTTCTGCGTGCCGGAATCCTGTTTCTGCTTGCCCGGATCGCCCTGCTTCTGGGCGTCCTGATTCTTGTTGCCCTGCCGGCTCTGGCCCGAGGCGGATTGCGTCTTGGGTGGCTGCGTCTGCAAGGCCTTGGCCACCAGCTCGCGGTTGTGCCGCGCATCGCGATTGTTCGGATCGCGCGCCAGCGCCGCGTCGTAGGCCTGGATCGCTTCCTGCAGATGGCCTGCGCGCGCCAGGGCATTGCCCCGGTTGTACTGGCCGTCGCTGTCGCCAAAGACAGCGAAATCCTGTGCCGCCTGCAGGAAATTGCCGGCCTGCAGCTCAGCATAGGCCTTGCGGCGCGGGTCCTGAAATAGCCGGGACGCTTCGGCCGGCTTGCCTTGATGCAGGAGTTGCTGGGCGCGCTGGTCGGGCGTACTCCACAGGCTGTCCCAGGTCGGGCTTGCCTGCGCGGCAGCGGCCCACATCAGCAGCCCGGCCAGCCACAGGCCGCGCATCACAGCCACCCCCGCCGCGCCAGCAGGCCGGCAAACAGCAGCAAAAACGGCAACAGCCAGATCCCGCCGTCCAGCCAATGCGCCACGCGGATATCCTGCGCGGCCCGTGTCATGCCGGCACGACTGGCGCGGGCCTGGAGCTCGCCGATCAAAGCGGGCAGGCCGGCCACATCGGCATAGTGTCCGCCGCCCGAGGCGGCCAGTTGCCGTAGCCGGTCGACGTCGGGCGGCCTGGCATTCAACTGGCCCGTCCGGACGAAACCGCCGCCGTGGGCACCGACCACCACGACGCTGACGGCGATGCCGCGCGACCGCAGTTTCCCGGCAGCGTCGAAGGCGGCGGCCGGGTCGGCGAAGCCGTCGGTCAGCACCACCACCTGGCCTGCCTGGCCCCCGCCGTGTGCCAGCAGTTTGCCGGCCTGTTCGAGCGCCGGTGCCAGGTCGTCGCCGCGCGTCGGCATGATGCCCGGGTCGAGCGGCGGCAGCAGGGCGCGTACGGTGGCGACATCGTCGGTCAACGGCGCAACGGTATAGGACTCGTCGCTGAACACCACCAGGCCGACACGGGCATCGTGTGCGGCGTCGAGCAAATCGTCGAGGGCGTAGCGGGCGCGGGTGGCCCGATTCGGCGGCACGTCGGCCGCGTTCATCGAAGGAGACAGGTCGAGCACCAGCACCCAGGCTGCATTGCCGCGATAGGCAGGCGAAGGCGCGCGTTGCCAGCTGGGACCGGCCAGCGCCAGCGCCGCCAGGGTCCAGGCCAGCGCCAGCCAGGGCCACGGAGAGCGCCCGGGTGTGCCGCCACCGTCGAGGCGCAGCGCCGGCAGCAGGTCGGGGTCGATGAGCCGGGCCCAGTCGCCGTCGCGGCCGCGACGCCGGGCGAGCCAGAAGACCAGACTCCAGAGTACGGGCAAGGCCAGTAGCCAGGCCGGCCGCAGGAAGTGAAGCGACTGCATCAGCGCCATGCGCGTCCGCTCCACAGCACGGCCGGCAGGCTCAGCAGCAGCGCCAGCCCCAATGGCCACGCGAACCATTCGTCGCGCGGGCGATACCACTGCTGGCGCGCAGCGCTCGGCTCCAGTTGGTCGATGCGGTCGTAGACCTGTTCGAGGGCGGCGGCATCGGTGGCGCGGAAGTATTCGCCGCCGGTTGTCTTGGCGATGCTTTTCAGCGTGTCCTCGTCCAGGTCGCTGTTGCCGCTGACGCCAAAGAAGCCGTCCTGCGCGGCGGCACCGACGCCGATGGTGTAGATGCGCAGCCCGGCCTGGGCGGCCATCTTGGCGGCTTCCACGGGCGGCATGGCGCCGGCGTTGCTGCTGCCGTCGGTGAGCAGGATCAGTACGGTATCGCCCTGGTGGCCCGATCGGGTCGGGTCCTGCTTGAGCCGCTTGATGGCGAGGCCGATGGCGTCGCCGATCGCCGTCTGCGTGCCCGCCACGCCAATCATGGCCTCGTCGAGAAACTGGTCCACCGTGTTGAGATCGGGAGTGAGCGGCGCCTGCAGATAGGGCCGAGTGCCAAACAGGATGAGACCGACCTGGTCGCCGTGACGGCGGCGGATGAAATCGCCGGCCACTTTCTGCACCACCTGCAGACGAGTTGCGCCACCCGCCATGTCCTGGTTGGCCATGGAACCCGACACGTCGACCGCCAGCAGCAGGCGCCGCCCGGTTGCGGCGACCGCTTCGGGGTCACCCACCCACTGCGGCCGGATGGCGGCGAGGACCAGCAGCAGCCAGACCAGGGCGAACAGCAGTTTGCGCGGGGGCGGGGCCGGATGCCCGGCCGGCAGCGCCGCGCCCGCGACCATGGCGGCGAAGGGCAGGAACAGCGCCGCGCCGTGCGGCTGCGCGGGCGGCAGCCAGCGCGCCAGCAGCCACGGCAACGGCAGGCTCAGCAGCATCCAGGGCCAGGCGACATGGATCACCGGCGGACTCCGAGGAAGCCGCGAACCCCTTTCAGCCAACGGGCGCGATCGGCTGAGACCCGGCTGCCGTAAGCAGCGCGCAGCAGCGCCTGGCCCGCGTCGCCCGCCAAATCCCGGCCACCGTGCGCAACGACGAAGTCCAGCCAGGCCGATCCACTCAGATGCGCTACAGTCTCGCGGCCATGGACGGCGATCGCGTAGCGGCGCATCAGGTGTTCCAGCTCGCCGGCCAGGCGGGCGGCGTCGTTCGGCCCGCTTTCCAGACGCTTGAGCTCGCGCAGAGCGACGCGCCGCAGGCGACCGGCAGGGCGCCGGTACCAGTAGACCCCGGCTGCCGCGACCAGTCCGAGCAGCAATGCCAGTCCCCACCAGCCGGGCGCCAACGGCCACCACCCGGGCGGCGGCGGCGCATGGGCTGGCGCCAGTTGGGACAGCCAGTCGGCATTCATGCCGCCCATGCCGTTTCCCTGAGTAGCGGCGGCAGCGACTCGGCCACGGCATCCGCGGTATCCAGGTGGGTCAGCGGCAAGGCAAGCCGGCAGGCCAGGGCATCCAGCTGCTGGTGCCGCGCCGTCCATCTTTCCTGCCAGGCGTCCCGGCTGCGCGCGCCATCGAGCCACCAGAGCCGGCCAGGCAGGCCGGCACGATACAGGCCGGCGGGCAGGCCATTGCGCTCCAATGGATCGCTCAGTCCCAACAGCCGGCAGTCGCTGTGCGCGCTCAGCGCGGCCAGGGCGGATTCGGTGCGCTCGTCCAGCGCGCTGAAGTCGCTCAGTACCAGCACCAGACTGCCGGGTTGCAGCAACGGCCGCAATCCGGCCAGCAGGGCGTTCAGGTTGTCGGCATTGGGCACGCCGGGCGCCTGCGGCTGCGCCTCGACCAACGCTTCGAGCACCGGCAGCACGCCGGCTTCGCGGCCACGAGGCGGGAAGATGCGTGGCTGATCATGGCCGCTGGCGATCAGGGCGCCAAGGCGGTCGCCGCCCAGCACCGCAACCCAGGCCAGCAGGGCCGCCGACCGCAACAGCAGGGCGGACTTGAACTGGCGGCGGCTGCCGAAATAGAGACCGGGATGCAGGTCCGCCAACAGCCAGACCGGCCGCTCACGTTCCTCGCGAAACAGTTTGGTGTGCGGCCGGCCGCGCCGCGCAGTGACGCGCCAGTCGATGTTGCGGGCGTCGTCGCCGGGCGCGTAGGGCCGCACCTCCTCGAATTCCAGGCCGCGCCCGCGTTGGGCGCTGCGGTGCGAACCCTGCAGTCGCGCGAGTGCGGGGCGGTGCGCGTGCAGGCTGAGACCGCAAGCGGAGCCGCGCAACGCGACCAGTTCCGCCAGATCGGGCAGGCTCACGGGGCGGGCACCTGCTGCAACAATTCGGCCACGCATTGCTGGGCGGTGACGCCGCGCGCCTGCGCGGTGTAGTCGAGCAGCAGCCGGTGGCGCAGGGCATCGGGGGCAATGGCCTGGACATCGTCGGGACTGACGTAGTCGCGCCCGTCGAGCCAGGCCAGTGCACGGGCGCCGCGCTCGATGGCGATCGCCGCGCGCGGGCTAGCGCCCCAGCGCAGCCATTCGGCGAGGCCGGCACTGTACTTTTCCGGGCTGCGCGTGGCCTCGACCAGAGCGGCGATGTATTCCGCCACCGAATCGGCGAGCGCGAGGTCGAGCACGTCGCGGCGCGCGGCGAGGATCGTTTCCTGGCTCAGCCGGCTGGGCGGCGGCGGCAGTTCGCGCGCTTCCCGTGCCTCGCGGCGGGCCAACTCCATGATGCGCAGGGTGGTGGCGCGGTCCGGGTAGTCGACCCGGGTATGCAGCATGAAGCGGTCTAGCTGCGCCTCGGGCAACGGATAGGTGCCTTCGTGCTCGATCGGGTTCTGGGTGGCCATCACCAGGAACAGGCGCGGCAAGGGATAGGTGGCGGCACCGACGCTGATCTGCCGCTCGGCCATCGCTTCGAGCAGCGCGGATTGCACCTTGGCGGGCGCGCGGTTGATCTCATCCGCCAGGATCAAGTTGTGGAACAGCGGGCCGCGCTGGAAATGGAAGCCGCCTTCCTCGGGACGGTAGATGTCGGAGCCGGTGAGGTCGGCCGGCAGCATGTCGGGGGTGAACTGCAGACGCTGGAAGTCGCCTTCCAGACCGTGCGCCAGTGCCTTGATGGAACGGGTCTTGGCGAGACCGGGTGGGCCCTCGACGAGCAGGTGGCCATCCGCCAGCAGGGCCACCAGCAGGCGCTCGACCAGGCTTTCCTGGCCGAGGATCTGGTCGTTGAGATAAGCGCGCAGGCCGTTGAGCGCGGCGAGCGCGGGGCGAGTGACTGAAGCAGTTGCGGCGTCCACGGCATCCTTCCGATCAGGTGTGTTGTTGAGTTGCCTGATAGAGAAACGCGGCATGGCCACGAAGTTCCCGAACGCCTGTCGGCCACGCAAGGACAGGTCGACGCGATCTGCCCTATCATGCTTGGCGAACCAGGCAGACCGGCCGACCCGCTCGAAGGACGTGACATGAAAATTAAAATCATCCTGCTCATCGCCGCAGTCGTCGCCGTGCTTGTCGGCGTCGGCTGGTTCTGCAACGAAGAGGGGCCGCCGCAGAATGAACTGACCCTGCACGGCAACGTGGACATCCGTCAGGTCGAACTGGCTTTCAACGCCAGCGGCCGCATCGTCCAGGTCCTGGCGCAGGAAGGGACGCGTGTGAAAGCCGGGCAATTGCTGGCCAGCCTGGACACCGAGCGGCTGCGCCTCTCGCGCCAGCAGGCCGAGGCGCAAGTAGCCGTCCAGCGCCAGGTGGTGGCGCGCTACCTGGCGGGTTCCCGTCCGGAGGAAATCCGCCAGGCGCGCGCGCAGCGCGACGCGGCCCGGGTGGCCGTGGCGGACGCCCAGGCCTATTACCAGCGCCAGGCTGACCTGGTGGCTCGCAACTTCATCTCGCAGCAGCAGGCGGACAGCGCCCGTTTCGCCCTCGACAAGGCGCGCGACCAGTTGAAGGCGGCCGAGGAAACGCTGCGTCTGGCCGAACTCGGTCCGCGCAAGGAGGACATTGCGGCGGCGAAGGCGACCCTCGCTGCCGACGAGGCAACCGTGGCCGTGCTGCAGCGCGACCTCGACGAAGGCGAACTGCACGCGCCGTCCGACGGCGTGATCCAGAACCGCATCCTGGAACCGGGCGACATGGCCTCGCCGCAGAAACCGGTGTTCACCCTGGCGCTGACCGATCCGGTCTGGGTGCGCACCTGGCTGGCCGAACCCCAACTCGGCCGCGTGCCGGTGGGCGCGCGGGCCTGGGTACAGACCGACAGCCACCCGGACAAGCGCTACCGCGCCTGGGTCGGCTATGTCTCGCCGAGCGCCGAGTTCACCCCCAAGTCGGTCGAGACCACCGAAATCCGTTCCAGCCTGGTCTACCAGACCCGCGTGTTCGTCTGCGAAGGGCAGAGCGAACTGCGCCTGGGCATGCCTGCCACGGTGACGATTCCGCTCGACCAGGCACCGCCGGCGCAGGGCGTCGCCCCTTGCGCGGACGGCAAGTAGGCGGCGCCGTCATGGACGACGCGCCGATCCTGGAGGCGGTTGACCTGACCCGGTCCTTCGCTTCCGGCCACCAGCGCACCCAGGCGCTGGATGGCGTGAGTTTCGCCATCCGCCCCGGCGTGGTGACCGGGCTGATCGGGCCGGACGGGGCGGGCAAGACCACCCTCATGCGCCTAGCGGCCGGGCTGCTGGTTCCCGACGCCGGCCGCATCCGCGCACTCGGCATGGACTCCACCCGCGAGTCCCTCGCGGTGCAGGCCGCGCTCGGCTACATGCCGCAGCGCTTCGGCCTGTACGAGGATCTCAGCGTGCAGGAAAACCTCGACCTCTACGCCGACCTGCAGGGCGTACCCCATACGGCACGCGCCGAACGCTACGACGAACTGATGCACATGACCGGCCTCGGCCCCTTCACCCGCCGCCTGGCCGGGCGCCTGTCCGGCGGCATGAAGCAGAAACTCGGCCTGGCCTGCACCCTGGTACGGGCGCCGCGCCTGCTGCTGCTGGACGAACCCACCGTGGGAGTGGACCCGGTATCGCGTCGCGAACTGTGGAGCATCGTCGACCGCCTGGTGAAGAACGAAGGCATGAGCGTGCTGCTGTCCACCGCCTATCTGGACGAAGCGGAACGCTGCCAGGCCGTGATCCTGCTCGACCGGGGGAAGATCCTCGACCAGGGCCCGCCGGCGACGATCAGCGCGCGCATGACGGGAAGAACCTGGGCCGTCAGCGTCGCCGGACAGCGCCCGCGCGACCTGCAGGCCGGGCTGACGGGCCAGCCTGGCGTGGTAGACGCCCTGGTCCAGGGCGACCACGTGCGCCTGGTGACGCAGACGGCTGACGATCCAGCGCAGCTGATCCGGCTGCCCGGCCTGCAGGACGCCCGCATCGAGGCGGTGCCGCCGCGTTTCGAGGACGGCTTCATCGATCTGCTGCATACCCGCAACGACCCAATGGCCGCCCCGCATGGCGTACCCCGCGTCGACACGCTGCCGCAACGCGCCGATGCGGGCGATACGCCGGTCATCCAGGTGGACGGCCTGCGCCGCCGCTTCGGCAATTTCTGGGCGGTGGACGGGATCAGCTTCGAGGTGCGTCGCGGCGAGATTTTCGGCCTCCTGGGCGCCAACGGCGCCGGCAAGTCCACCACCTTCCGCATGCTCTGCGGCCTCCTGCCTGCCAGCGCCGGCACCCTGCGCGTGGCCGGCCTCGACCTGCGCCATGCGGCGTCCACGGCACGCGGCCGCATCGGCTACATGTCGCAGAAATTCTCCCTCTATGGCAACCTGAGCGTGGCGCAGAACCTCGATTTCTTCGCCAGCGCCTACGGCCTGACGGGCACGATGCGCGAGACACGACGGGACTGGGCGCTGACCGAATTCGAGTTGTCGCCCTACGCCGAACGGCTTTCCGCCGACCTCTCGCTCGGCTACAAGCAGCGCCTGGCGATGGCCTGCGCGCTGATGCACCAGCCGGAGATCCTGTTCCTCGACGAACCGACCTCGGGCGTCGACCCGCTGGCCCGGCGCGAGTTCTGGCTACGCATCAACGCGCTCGCCCGCGCCGGCGTGACGGTGCTGGTGACCACCCATTTCATGGAGGAGGCGGAATACTGTGACCGCCTGGCCATCATGGCCGCCGGCCGCATCCTCGCGATGGACGAACCGGCCGCCATCAAGGCCGGCGCCCGCACGCCCGAGCAACCCGAGCCCAGCATGGAAGACGCCTTCATCCGGCTGGTGGAAGCCGCCGGTGCGGCGAAGGAAGCAGCATGAGCGTCGCGCGGAAACGCCCTCTGCGCGGCGGCGGCCTGATGCGGCTGAAAGGCCTGGTGCACAAGGAATTCCTGCAGATCGTGCGCGACCCGAGCAGTATCGCCATCGCCTTCGTCATGCCGATTTTCCTGCTGGTGCTGTTCGGCTACGGGGTGTCGCTCGATGCCGACCACGTCCCGGTGGCCCTGGTGGCGGAGGCCCCTTCGCCGGATACGGCGGATTTCTTCGCCAGCCTGGAGAGCAGCCATTATTTCGCTCCGTTGCATGCCCGCACGCTTGCCGCGGCGGAGCAGGCGCTACGCGAAGGCCGGGTGAACGCCATCGTGCATCTGCGCGCCAACTTCGCCGAGCAACTGCGGCGATCCGACGGCGCCCCCATTCAGGTCATCGTCAACGGCGTCGACGCCAACACCGCACGGCTCACCCAGGGCTATATCGAGGGCGCCTGGGGCAACTGGCTGGCACGCCGTGCCACAGGCCAGGGACAGGCGCTGGCCACGCCGGTGCAGCTGGAGCAGCGGGTGTGGTTCAACAGCGAACTGCGCAGCCGCAACTATCTGGTGCCGGGCCTGGTGGCCATCATCATGACCCTGATCGGCACCCTGCTCACCGCCCTGGTGATGGCCCGGGAATGGGAGCGCGGCACCCTGGAAGCGCTGCTGGTGACACCGGCCAGCATGACCGAAATCCTGCTGGGCAAGATCATCGCCTACTTCGTGCTGGGCACCGGCGGCATGCTGCTGACCGTGGGCCTTGCAGTGGGGCTGTTCGGCGTGCCGCTGCGCGGCGCGTTCTGGCTGCTGTGGGTGTGCGCCTCGCTGTTCCTGCTCGCGGCCCTGGGCATGGGCCTGGCCATCTCTGCGGTGGCCCGCAACCAGTTCGTGGCGGGGCAGGTCGCCATCATCGGCACCTTCCTGCCCGCCTTCCTGCTGTCCGGTTTCATCTTCGACATCGACAGCATGCCGGCCGTGGTCCAGGGCATCACCCACGTCATCGTCGCGCGCTATTTCGTGTCCATCGTGCAGACCCTGTTCCTCGCCGGCGACGTCTGGTCGGTGGTGCTGCCCAATGCCCTGGCCCTGCTGCTCATGGCGGCAATCTTCCTCGGCATCACCTGGCGCAAATCCCGAAAGCGACTCGAATGACAGGGCACGCGACATGCTGATCCGCCTGCTGGCGCTCATCCACAAGGAATTCCTGGCCCTGCTCAAGGATCCCCGCAGCCGCATGGTGCTGATCGTGCCGCCGATGATCCAGTTGCTGGTGTTCGGTTACGCCGCCACTTTCGACCTCAAGGACATTTCCTACGCCCTCTACAACGAGGATCGCGGCACGGCTTCGCGCGAGTTGGTGGCGGCATTCGACGGCGCGCCCGCTTTCCACCGTGTGTCCACCCTGCATGCCGAAGGCGAGATCGCGCCGCTGGTGGACAAGCGGGCTGTGCTGGTGGTGCTCCACATCGGTCCGCGCTTCAGCGCCGACTTGCAATCGCGCGGCAGCGCACCGGTGCAGGTCATCGTCGACGGCCGCAACTCCAATACCGCCATGATCGCCCTGAACTACGTACGCGCCATCGTGGACGACTTCAACCGGGCATGGATCGCCGCGCACGGCCTGCCAGCCCCGCCGGCCCGCCTGGAAACGCGGGCCTGGTTCAATCCCAACCTGGAAAGCCGCTGGTTCTTCATCCCCGGCATCATCGGCATGCTCACCCTGGTGACCACCATGCTGGTGACGGCGCTGACCGTGGCACGCGAGCGGGAACAGGGTACCTTCGACCAGCTGCTGGTGACGCCGCTGCGGCCCGGCGAGATCCTGCTGGGCAAGGCGTTGCCGGGATTCATTATCGGCATGGTGCAGGGCACGGCGATCCTGCTCATCGCCACGCTGTGGTTCAAGGTTCCGCTGCTGGGCAGTCTGTCCGCGCTCTACGCCGGACTGGCGCTGTTCCTGCTATCCGGGGTGGGAGCCGGACTGCTCATTTCCTCGCTGGCGGTGACCCAGCAGCAAGGTCTGCTGGGCGCCTTCCTGTTCATGGTGCCGGCGGTGATCCTGTCCGGCTTCGCGACGCCCATCGCCAACATGCCGACGGTCGTGCAGACGATCACGCTGATCGACCCGCTGCGTTATTTTCTGGTGATCCTGCGCAAGGTGTTCCTGGAGGGCGCAGGCTTCGACGTGCTGACCGGCCAGCTATGGCCCATGGCGGTGATTGGCCTGGTGTCGCTGAGCCTCGCGAGTTGGCTGTTCCGGCACCGCCTGTACTAGGTCCGCATCCCGGAATCAACCCGCGATCTGATGCTGCGCCTGCGCAAAGCCCCGCGCATGCCGGCCCAGCAGGGTGGTGGCTTCATGGCTGGACATGGCGGCACTGTAGTAATACCCCTGCACTTCGTGGCATTGCATCTGCTGCAGGCTGGCACGCTGGGCCTCGGTTTCGACCCCCTCGGCGACGACGTTCAGATTCATGCCGCGCCCCATGGCGATCATGGCGTTCACGATGGACATGTTCTCTTCCCGCTCGAGGTCCTGCACGAAGGACTGGTCGATCTTCAGTGTGTGGATCGGGAAGCGCGAAAGATATTTGAACGAACTGTAGCCGGTGCCGAAGTCGTCGATGGCCAGCCGGATGCCCGAAGCGGAGAGCCGGCCGAGTTTGATCGCGTTGGCCTCGAAGTCGCGCATCAGCAGGCTCTCGGTGATTTCCAGCTCCATCTGGTGGCCGTCCAGCGAATACACCTGGATGGCACGCATGACGCTGTCGACGAAATCGGGGTTCTCGAGCTGGCGCGCCGAGATGTTCACCGACAGGCGCACCGGCGGCAACCCGGCCTTGCGCCAGTCGGCCATCTGCGCGCTGGCCTGGCGCAGCACCCAGTCGCCGATCGGCACGATGACGCCGGACTCCTCGGCCACCGGGATGAAGTCGGCGGGCGTCAGCAGGCCGCGCTGCGGATGCCACCAGCGCAGCATGGCTTCGAACCCGCGCACCTCGCCGGTCGTGGTGTCGACCTGCGGCTGATAGAACAGCACGAATTCGTTGCGCGCCAGTGCACGGCGCAGGTCGGCCTCGATCTGCATGCGCTCGGAGTAGGGCGCCTGCATGCCGGATTCCCAGAACTGGAGGCGACTGCGGCCCTGCGATTTGGCCTGGTACATGGCGATTTCCGCCTGGCGAATCAGGCTGTCGATCATGTCGCCATCTTCCGGCGCGACGCAGGCGCCGATGCTGACCGAGATATAGATCTCATGGCCCTTGACGTACACCGGCTTGGACAGCACCTGGATGATCTTGCGGCAGATGTGCTCGACGTCGCTGCGCGACACCAGGGTGGGCAACAGCACGGCGAATTCGTCGCCGCCCAGACGCGCCAGCGTGTCGCCCTCGCGCAGACACTGGCGCAGGCGCGCACCGACTGCAAGCAGCAGTTCGTCGCCGATGGTGTGGCCGAGCGAATCGTTGATCACCTTGAAATGGTCGAGGTCGAGGCTCAGCACCGCCAGCGGTTTCTGGTTGCGCTTGGCCTGCGCCAGCATGAGCCCGAGATGGTCGCGGAACAGCGCGCGGTTGGGCAGGCCGGTGAGCAGGTCGTGATAGGCCTGGTAGTGCACGGTTTCCTCGGCCTGCTTGCGCTCGGTGACGTCCTTGGCGACGCCGTAGCTGCCGATGAAGCGTTTCTCGAACGGACTCGCCTCTTCGTCGTACATGCCGGTCGCGGTGAGCTCGACCGACTTGCAGCGGCCGTTCATCAGGCGCGGGCGGCGCAATCCGGGATTGCACTTGAGGCGGATTTCGGTGTTGCGCGCGCTGCGGTCGCCAGCCCGGCGCTCGTTGAACACGTGTTCGGCTCGTGCGATGTCGTCCTCGTGGATGACCAGGCTGTAATGCTGGCCCAGCAGTTCCTCGCTGCGATAGCCAAGCAGGCTTTCGACGCGGTCGTTGACGAAGGTGAAACGGCCGTCGCAATCCAGCGTGTAGATGAAGTCGGGCGAACTGTTGACCAGGAAGCGATGCCACTTCTCCGACTGCTGCAGGCGCTGCAGGATGTGGTTGTTTTCCTTTTCCAGCCGTCGTCGCGTCAGCGTATTGTCGATGCGCCGCAGCAGTTCCTCGGGTTCGTAGGGCTTGCGCACGAAATCGGCGGCGCCACCGCGCAGCGCGCGGATCGCCGCGTCGATGGTGCTGTCGCCCGACACCACGATCACCGGCGTATCGGCGCTGCGGTCGGCGACGAAGCGCAGTACCTCGTTGCCGTTGAGATCCGGCATGCCGAGGTCGAGCAGGATGGCGTCGAACTGCTGCTTGCCGATGGCGATCAGCGCGTCGCAACCGCCGTTGGCGGTCACCACGTCGTAATCACGGGTGGCCAGCAAGCGCGTCAACCCCTCCAGAATCAGCGGCTCGTCGTCCACCACCAGAAGGCGTGGGCGCACCGGAAACGTGCTGACCGTACTGCGTGGCGGGGAGGATTCGATGGGATCGTCTGACACGTGTGTTCTCCTTGAGCGCGGGTTACATAGACCCGTAGCGTGTTGTTGTGAGCGGGGCCTGGCCGTTTTGCAAAGTCGGCAGGCGGATCAGGAAACGGGTTCCCTGCGGTGTACTGGTGCAGCTGAGCTGGCCGTTCAGACGCTCGACCAGGCTGCGGCTGATGGTCAGTCCGAGGCCGGCATGGTCGCCGCCCTTTTCGCTGATCACCGGTTCGAACAAATGCGACGCGACGGCGGCCGGCAGGCCGGGGCCGGTATCGGCCACTTCGATTTCGATCTGACGCTGGCCGTCGGCCGCAACCAGCCGCGTGATGAATTTGAGATGGCCGCCCGTATGCATGGCCTCGACTGCGTTCTTGGCGAGGTTGAACAACACCTGCTTCAGCAGGTCCTTTTGCAGCGGCATCGGCGGCACGTCAGGGTTGAGGTCGATCTGCACGTTGACCTTGTTCGGCGCGAACAGGGTGCCGAGGGCCATGCGCACCAGTTCGGAGACCACGCTGTTGACCGACACCAGTTCGAGCGACGCGGCAGGCACCGCGATTTCTTCGGCCAGCGTAATGCCGCGCACGATACGCGCCACCCGTTCGATTTCGTCGCTGATGATGCCCAGGTCGCGCTGCACGGCCGAATCCGCACCCAGGCGCTCGGACAACAGGTTGACGTAATTGCGCATGATGGTGAGCGGGTTGGCCACCTCATGAACGGCCCGCCGCACCCGGTCGCGCGGAATATCGTCGCTCTGTGCGGCGGGCACAACGGACGGCGGGGCGGCGGGCGGGGCGGCAGCCGGCACGACGGCCGGTCGCAACACTTCGCTGCATTCAGTCAGGGTAAACCGCCACAGCGGCGACAGTCCCAGACCGGGCAGGGCATCGCCTGCCACCAGCACACCCATCTGACCATCGTGCAATGCCAGCGGTTGGCACAGAAAGCGCGCCACGCCCAGCAAACGAGCGATCTGTTCGTCGACCAGCGCGGCATCTGCCTCGCCGCGTTCGAACTGCTGGGGCGCGCTGCGTGCCAGCGCGCGAGGCAGCGCGGAGTGGCCGTCATCCGGAGGGATCGCCAGCGCCCGCAAACCGGCTCCCGCCGGAATCAGCGTGGTCAATCGCAGAGTGCCGTCGACCCCGGGGGCGAAGAGACAGGTATGTTCGATCCCGAACAGAGCGCGCAGGCTGTCCTGCAACAGCCCGAAAGTCTGGCTGGACGACCCGTCCGACTGGCGGAAGTGCCCATGCAGCGCGGACTGGGCCGCCTGGGCGGCATACAGGCGGGCGAGGCGGTCGAATCCGCCGCTGGCCGACTGCGCCACGGCATCGACCAGCCCGAAGCGCTGCGCCAGCTGGCGTACCTGAACCTGGCTGTCGGCCAGCAGTTGAGCGGCTTCGCCCGCGCCCATCTGCAAGGCGGCGAGCGCGGCCCGCACATCCACGCTGTCCACCGCATCGGCACGCGTCGCCAGCTGATAGGCCAGTTGGACGATGCGCACCAGCGGATGGGCGGCGCGCCCGCGCGCCAGCGGTTCGGCGTGATAGCGCACCGCATCGGCCAGCCAGCCGTCGGTGTCGAGCGCCTCCAGCCAGTCGGCCGCATGGGCCGGCGGCATGATGTCCGTGTCGAGATAGTCCGCCAGATTGTGAGCGAGGCCGGCCGTCCAGGCGGCCTCGGCATCCACCGCGCCCGACCGCACGCCCAGGGCCTGCGCCAGATGCGCCACCCCGATCGACTGCCGCCAGCGGCCCACATAGCTCACCTGCGCCGCGCCCGTCGCAACTGGCGCGGCCAATAGCAGTGCGCGCAGCAGGTCCGGCTGCGCGCAGAAATCGACCGGCAGCAATAGCAATCGCAGCGCCAATACGGGATCACAGCGCACGCAGGCGGCGAACTCCGCCTGCGCGGCCTCGCCTCGCATCAGGAGCTCCAGCGCCTCGGCCACCACGCCGGGGGCGCACTGACATGCTGTTAGCCCCGATTTCTTTAGTAAATTATTCGGAAGTTCTCCCATGTCATTGCTATATATAATAAATTTTGTTACACCGTCAATCTAGGACTTAAAATAATTGGGCAGGCGCCCCGAACTGTTGTTTTCAAGTTTTGGTCTGCATGTCCGTAATTCGCTATAGCTGTTATATTTTCGTCACCCTTCTTTAAAGCAGAATGCACATGAAAGTTGTTCTGACCGGATTGATTTTGCTGTGCGTACATACCGGCGCTGCCGCGCTCGACGGCAACACCGCGCTTGAAGTGGACAAGCCGGTCGCCGCCCCGCAATCGCAGCCCGAACCTGCGTCCATGCCCGAGCTGAATGCGCAGTCCGTACTGGTGTACGACCAGGCCAGTGGACGGCCGCTGCTGGCCAAGAACGCCACCATGCAGACGCCGATCGCGTCGATCACCAAGCTGATGACGGCGATGCTGGTGATCAACGCCGGTCAGCCTCTGGACGAGCACATCACCATCACGTCCGATGACCGCGACACCATCAAGGGCACCGGCTCGCGTCTGGCGATCGGCGCCCACTACACCCGCGAACAGCTGCTGCATCTTGCCCTGATCGCTTCCGACAACCGCGCGGCGCACGCGCTGGCCCGCTCCTACCCGGGCGGCCTCGACCGCTTCATCGCCACCATGAACCGCACGGCGCGCGTGCTGGGCATGCACGACACCGTGTACGTCGAACCCACCGGCCTGTCGAGCAGCAACCGCTCGACTGCGCTCGATCTCGCCAAGCTTGCAGATTACGCCTATCAGAACTATCCCGAAATCCGCCAGATCACCGCGACCGGCCAGTACACGCTGGGGACCCAGCGCGTGGTGCTGAAGAAGAAGCACCACCAGCAGGCAAAGGTGTACTACCGCACCGTTGCCTTCAACAACACCAACCGCCTGACACGCATGGACGACTGGCATATCGGCCTGTCGAAAACCGGCTTCATCAATGAAGCCGGGCACTGCCTGGTGATGCAGGCCGAGGTGGCGCAGCGCGACGTCATCATCGTGCTGCTCGACTCCAGCGGCAACAACAGCCGCGCCAAAGACGCCGCACGCATCAAGGCTTGGCTGGAAGAAACCAATCTTCCGCGCAACACCGGAACCCACTATACCGCCGCGTCCCGTACCTGACGCCTCCCGGCACCGGCCCAACGGGCTTTCACGGGCTCATCGTCCCGTGAAAGCCCGTTTCATTTGACGGCCACCTTAGCCGGATCGGATCCCGCCGGAACCCGGGCGACACGCGTTATGATGGCCGCCCCGTCCGCCCGACATCTCGTTTCATGTCTGCCGATCTCGCCCAGCAACTGCTGCTGAAAACGCTGCTGCCCCTGTCCCTGCTGATCGCCGCGGGCGGCATCTGGCCACGCTGGCAAAGCGGCATTTCCATCGTCGGCCTGCGCGGCGAGATCAACCGGCTGGTGCTGAATTTCTTCGCGCCCGTGCTGTTCTTTTCGGCCGGTGCCGCGGCCACGGTCGACCTGAACCTGTTGCAGGTGCCCTTGATTCTCGGCGTCGCCACGCTGGCCGGCCTGGGGCTCGCCGCACTGGCGCTGTTCGCCACCCCGCTCGGCCACGGTCTGTCGCGGCCGCAACGCGGCGCGGTCATGCTGGCCGCCGGGTTCGGCAACGTCCTGTTCTTCGGCTACCCCTTCCTCACCACGGTCTTCGGCGAACGCGGCGCGCGCTATCCCTTCTTCGCCGACATGCTCGCGACCACGCCGCTGGTGTGGTCGCTCGGCGTATGGATCGCCTTCCGTTGCGGCAAGCACACCGAACACGCCTCGTTTCTGCGGATGTGGCTGAACCTGCCGCCGGTATGGGGATTCGCCGCGGGCATCGCGGTCAACCTGTCCGGCGCGCACCTCGACCCGCTGGTGGAGGCCGCGCGCTTGGCCGGCAGCCCGACCATTCCGCTGATGCTGTTCGTACTCGGCCTGACCATACCCTGGCACGACCTGCGCCCGCAAAAAGCCGTCTCCGTAGCCTTGCTCATCAAGCTGGCGCTGATGCCCTTGCTCGCGCTCGGCGTCGCGCTGGCATGGCCGGGCCCCCTCACCGAACCCGGCGAAGCCGGTGTCCTGGAGGCCGCCATGCCGACCATGGTGATGGTCATCGCACTGGCCGACCGCTTCGGGCTCGACACCCGCCTGGCCGGCCTCATCATGGGCTGGTCAACGCTGACGGGATTGGTTACGCTGCCATTCTGGTTATGGCTGCTGAAGGAACTTGCATCATGAAAATCGGATTTATCGGCAGCGGCATCATGGGCCGCCCCATGGCGGAAAATCTCCTGCGCGCCGGGCACCAACTCTACGTCTACGGCCGCCGTTTCGACCGTATCGAACCCATGCTGGTCGCCGGCGCCCTCGGCAAGGGCACGCCTGCCGAAGTGGCCGCCGAGGCCGACATCAGCTTTACCGTCGTCTCCGACACTACCGACGTCGAGCAGATCATCCTCGGCGACCGCGGCCTGGTGCACGGCGCCAAGCCCGGCCACACCATTGTCGACATGAGCACCGTGTCGCCTGCCGCCACCCGCCGCATCGCCGCCGCGCTGGCAGAGCGCGGCGTGCACATGCTCGACGCCCCGGTGTCAGGCGGCGAGACCGGCGCCAAGGAAGGCACGCTGTCCATCATGGTCGGCGGCGAAGCACCCATCTTCGAGAAGGTGCGCCCGCTGTTCGAGGTGCTCGGCAAGAACGTCGTCCATGTCGGCGGCCACGGTGCCGGTCAGGTCGTCAAATGCTGCAACCAGATCGTCGTCGGCCTCACCTTCGAGGGTGTCGCCGAGGCCATCCTGCTCGCGCGCCGCAACGGCGTCGACCCGGTGAAGATGCGCGAGGCGCTGATGGGCGGCTTCGCCGGCAGCCGCATCCTCGAAGTCCACGGCCAGCGCATGCTCGACTCCAACTACAAGCCCGGCTTCAAGGTCAAACTGCACCACAAGGACATGGCCATCGTCATGGACAACGCGCAGGAAACCGCCACCCCGCTGCCGGGCGCCGCGCTGATCGCGCAGCAGATGAATGCGCTGATGGGTGCGGGCGATAGCGAACTCGATTCCTCGGCGCTCATGCGCGCGCTCGAGCGGCTGACCGGCGAAAACCACGGCAACGGCAAGTGAGCGGCAAGGAGCGCGTCGTCTACCTCGATCGCGCCGCCTTTACCGCGGACGAACTGCCGATCCCGAGCTTCGAGCATAACTGGAGCGAGTACCCGGACACCGAGGCGGCCGACATCGTGCCACGGCTGTTCTGGGCAACGACCGCAATCACCCATGCATGCCCGATCGATGCGGGAGCCATCGGGCAGCTGCATAAGCTGAAGCGCATTGTCGTCACCGGACCTGCCCGGGTCGATGCCGAAGCGTGCGAAGCGCGCGGAATCGTGCTGCAGCCACTGGCGGCAAGCGATGGTTCGGGACGGGCGCTGGGCGGCCTGCTCGAAGCAATGGTTGAGGCCGCGTCCCGCAGCGCGCAATCCTGAATTCACAGGCGATCTGCACACGCTCACGGGATGATGCTCGGCGATTCCACACTGTTCAGGCAACAGGCACTGATCGACGGCGAATGGCAAGACGCCGCTAACGGCGCCCGCTTCGCCGTTCATGACCCGGCCAATGCGGAGCTCGTCGGCCACGTGCCGAGTTGCAGCACTGCCGACACCGAACGCGCCATCGAAGCCGCTCATGCCGCCTTTTCCGGCTGGCGCGACCAAACCGCCAAGACGCGCTCACAGCTGCTACGCCGCTGGTTCGACCTCATCCTCGCCCACCGCGACGATCTCGCCACCATCATGGTGTCCGAGCAGGGCAAGCCGCTCACTGAAGCGCGCGGCGAGATCGACTATGCGGCAAGCTTCATCGAGTGGTTCGCCGAGGAGGCGCGGCGGGTCTACGGCGACGTGGTGCCGTCGCCGTGGCCTGACCGGCGCATGTTCACGCTGAAGCAGCCCATCGGCGTGGCGGCGCTGATCACGCCGTGGAATTTTCCCGCCGCGATGCTGACGCGCAAGGCCGGCGCGGCGCTCGCCGCCGGCTGCACGGTGGTGGCGAAGCCGGCGTCGCAGACGCCGTTCACCGCGCTGGCGCTGGCCGAGCTGGCGCAGCGCGCGGGCTTGCCGCCGGGGGTGCTGAACGTGGTCACCGGCGACGCGGCAACCATCGGCAGCGTGCTGACATCGCATCCGCTGGTCAGAAAGGTCTCGTTCACCGGCTCGACCGCAGTGGGCAAGCAACTCCTCGCGCAGAGCGCCGGCACAGTCAAGCACGTGTCGCTCGAACTCGGCGGCAACGCGCCTTTCATCGTGTTCGACGATGCCGACCTCGACGCGGCGGTGGCGGGCGCGCTCGCCAGCAAGTACCGCAACAGCGGGCAGACCTGCGTGTGCGCGAACCGGGTGTTCGTGCAGGACCGAATCTTCGATGCCTTCGCCGGAAAATTCGCCGCCGCGGTGGCGCAGCTGAAAGTGGGCGAGGGCTTCACGCCGGACGTGGAAACCGGCCCGCTGATCAGCGCCGCCGCACTGCAGAAAGTCGAAGCCCACATCGCCGACGCCCTCGCCCACGGCGCGTCGCTCCTCACCGGCGGCCATCGCCACGCGCTTGGCGGACTGTTCTTCCAGCCGACGGTGCTGAGCCCGTGCACGCCCGACATGCAGATCTGCCGCGACGAGACCTTCGGCCCGGTAGCGCCGTTGATCCGCTTCGCCGACGAAGTCGAGGTGATCGGCATGGCCAACGACACCGAGTTCGGGCTCGCCGCCTACGCCTACACGCGCGACCTCGGCCGCGCCTGGCGGCTCGCGGAGCAGCTCGATTACGGCATGGTCGGCATCAACGCCGGGCTGATTTCCACCGCCGAGGTGGCGTTCGGCGGCGTCAAGCAGTCGGGGCTGGGGCGCGAAGGCGGGCGCAGCGGCATCGACGAATACCTGGAAAGCAAATACGTGAATCTGGGCGGGCTGGGATAAGCCGCCGCGCCTGCTAGGCTGACAGCATGAACCCGGCCTCCGTTTTTTCCTCACGCAACATCATCGTCATCGGCGCCGCCAGCGGCGCCGGCGCACCCGATGCGGCCACTGCCGAAGGGCCGGACGCGCTGCGCCATTACCGCGTCTTTCACGACACGCCGCTGCAGCATGTGGAATGGGATGCGATCCTGCGCATGCCGCGCGAAGCACAAGACACGCCGCTACACGCGGTGAGGGCGCTCGGCGAACGGCTGGCTGCCGAAGTGGAAAGGATACTGCAGACAGGAAATTTTCCGCTGGTGGTCGGCGGCGACCATTCCTGCGCGATCGGCACCTGGAGCGGCGTGCATCGTGTGCTGGCCGACCGGGGGCCGCTCGGCCTGATCTGGATCGACGCCCACATGGACAGCCACACCTTCGCCACCACGCCGAGCGGACAGATCCACGGCATGCCGCTGGCCGTCCTGCTCGGCCACGGCGAGGCGGCGCTCACGTCGATCGACGGCGCGGAAGCCAAGCTACTGCCCGAGCACGTGTGCCTGATCGGCGTGCGCAGCTACGAGGCGGGCGAGGCGGCGCTGCTGCATCGGCTGGGCGTGCGCGTGTTCGAGATGGACGAAGTGCGCCGACGCGGGCTCGCCACGGTATTCGACGAGGCGCTCGCCATCGTGCGGCAGGGCACCGCCGGTTTCGGCGTGAGCGTGGATCTGGATGCGCTCGATCCCGAGGAGGAACCGGGCGTGGGCACGCCGGTGCCCGGCGGCCTGCGCCGCGCCGAGCTTGCCGCCGTGCTCTCTCGTCTGCGCGGCGACCCGGGCTTCGTGGCGATGGAGATCGTCGAGTACAACCCGCGCCGTGACCGCGGCCATGCCACGGCCGACGCCGCCGGCGCGCTGGCCGGTGCCATCACGCCGCTTTGAGCCTCGTCCCACGCTGGTTGGGCTACTCGATCGGCAGGCCGGCGCGCCTCCAGTTGACGAAGCCGTCGCGGTAGTTCTTCACGTTCGTGTAGCCAAGCTTGATCAGCGTGTCGGCCGCAAGCGGGCTGCGCTGGCTGACGCCGCAATAGACGACGATGGGCGTGGCCTTGTCCGGTACCGCCGCTTCGATCCTGAATTCCAGCAGACCGCGCGTGATATTGAAAAAATGCGCTGCCGCGATGTGGCCCGAGTAGTCGACTTCGACCGGGGTGCGCACGTCGAGCACCACCGTTTCCGGCTGTATCTTCAGCTGCGTCAGCAGGCCCGCCGTGTCGAGCTGCGGCACGCGCGCATTGGCAGCGTCGACCAGGGCTTGCGCGGTCTGCGTGAGCGCGGGCGCTTCGGGCGGCGGAACGACGATGACGGAGAGGTCCTGCGCCTGCGCAGCGACCGCCAGCATCAGCGCGGCCGGGAACAGGGCACATGACAATCGGGAAGGGTTCATCTCGGTCTCCTTTCGCTGATGAGAAGCTGCGACACGGGGATCAATCCGCCGACTGGCCGACAAAGGGATTTTCAAGGCGCTCGTGGCCGAACGTGGACATTGCCCCGTGTCCCGGCACAAAGCGCACATCGTCGCCAAGCGGGAACAGCTTTTCGCGGATGACGGCGATCAAGGCTGCATGGTCGCCGCGCGGAAAATCGGTACGGCCGATCGAGCCTTTGAACAGCACGTCGCCAACGAAGGCGAGCCGCGCATCCGGCTGATAGAACACGATATGGCCGGGCGTATGGCCGGGACAATGCAGCACGTCGAAACGGATGGACCCCACGTCCACCCGATCGCCGTCGCTCAACCATTGGTCGGGCGTGAACGCCGCCGCAGGTGGAAACCCGAACAGCTCGGCCTGCCGCGGCAGCAGGTCGAGCCAGAACTGCTCCTCGCGCTGCGGGCCGACGATGGGGATGCCAAGGGTTTCGCGCAGTTCGACTGCTGCGCCGACGTGGTCGAGGTGGCCGTGGGTGAGTAGGATTTTTTCCAGCGCGAGGCCGCGCGATTGCACCTCGCCCAGCAGGCGTGCGGCCTCGCCGCCCGGATCGATCAAGGCCGCACGGCCATCGGCGTCCCATACCAGCGAGCAGTTTTGTTGATACGGGGTGACAGGGAGGATGGTAAATTCCATCCTGCCATTATCTGCCGATTCCACCGTACCGGATTCACGCTGCCATGTCCGCTCCCGACGCCCTGCTGCTCATTTCCACCCAATGCCCGTACTGTTCGGCCATGTTGTCGGCGCTTGCCGACCTGGTGAAGCGGGGCGCGATCGGACGCCTCGAAGCCGTGAACCTGAACGTTCACCCCGAAGCGGGGCAGGCACTCGGCGTCTGGACTGTGCCGTGGCTGCGGCTCGGCCGCATCGAACTCGCCGGCATGCGCAGCCCGGCTGAACTCGCCGAATGGGCGGCCAAGGCGGACAGCGAGGCCGGCCTGGCCGACTGGTTTCACATGCTGCTGAAGGAAGGCCAGCTGCCGCATGCGCAGGCGCTGATCGAAGCCGACTCCTCGCTGCTTGCGGCGGTACTGCCCATCGTCGGCAATGTCGAGGCCAGCCTCAATGTGCGGCTAGGCGCCGGCGTGCTGCTGGAAAACTTTGCCGGCAGCGACACGTTGCGCGGGTTGCTGCCGCGTCTGGGCGAACTATCGCAACACGCCGACGCACGGGTGCGTGCCGATGCCTGCCATTACCTGGGGCTGACCGGGGATGCCGCCGCACGCACCTGGCTGGACGCGCGGCTGACGGACGAAGACGCGGACGTACGCGAGATCGCCGCAGAGAGCCTCGAGACCCTGCCGCCTGCCGCCTAGTTGCAGGCTGGTCCGGTTTCCCCTTCGGTGCTATAGTTTTGCGCATATACCGCCCGGGCTTCGGCCCGGGCGGTTTTCATTTTTCAGACTTGTTCCAGGAGACCGCCATGGAAATCACGACCCGTCCCGCCATCACCGTATCCGAACTCGACCTGGAGCGCCTCGAAACCATGCTCGCCGGCTTGCCGGGCGACCAGCCCGGGGTGGAAGCGCTGCGAGAGGAACTCGATCGCGCGCAGATCGCCTGCCCCGAAGCGATGCCGCCCAACGTCGTGACGATGAATTCGCGCATCCGTTTCGTGCTCGAACCGGCGGACCGGGAAGTCGAGATGACCCTGGTGTATCCGCGCGACTTCACCGGCCGCCCGGATCAGCTGTCGGTGGCCGCACCGGCAGGCATCGCCGTACTGGGCCTGGCGGTCGGCCAGCACATCGAATGGTGCGTGCCGGGCGGGCAGACCGTGCGCGCGCGCATCATCGACATTCCCTATCAGCCCGAACGCGCGGGCGACTACATGCTCTGAGCCGGGCGCCCGATGTCCGTTCCTGCCGCCTATCTCGGCGTCATCCTCATCTGGTCGACCACGCCGCTCGCCATCCAGTGGAGCGCGCAGGGCGCCGGCTTCAGCTTCGCAGTGATGGCGCGCATGCTGATCGGCCTGGCGGTCTGCCTGGTACTGCTGCTCGCCACCCGCACCGCGTTTCCCTTCACCCCGGCCGCGCGCCGGCTGTATGCGATCAGCGGGCTGTCGCTGTTCGCGTCGATGCTGCTCACCTACTGGGGCGCGCTGCATATTCCATCGGGGCTGATTTCGGTCATCTTCGGATTGTCGCCGCTGGTCACCGGCGTGTTTGCCGCGTTGTGGCTCGCCGAACGCACGCTCACGCCGCTGCGCATCGGCGGGCTAGGGCTGGCGCTGGCCGGCCTGTGGCTGATCTTCGGCCAGCCGTGGCCAGGTGACAGCCATGCCACGCTCGGCACGCTCGCCGTGGTGGCCGGCATGGCGCTGCAGGCGCTGGGGCTGGTGTGGATCAAGCGCCTGAATCTGCGGGCCTCGTCGCTCGCCATCACCACCGGCTCGCTCGGGGTGGCCGTGCCCTGCTTCGTGCTGGCCTGGATGATTACCGACGCCGCGCAACTGCCGACGACGACCACGCTACGCGCCGGGACCGCCATCGTCTACCTCGGCATCCTCGGTTCGGTGGTGGGGTTCACGCTGTACTACTACATGATCAAGCATCTCGACGCCGGCCGCATTGCACTGATCATGCTGGTCACGCCGGTGTCGGCGCTGCTGCTCGGCCAGACGCTCAACCACGAACGCATCCCGGGCATCGGCTGGGCCGGCATCGCGCTGATCGGCGCGGGCCTGTTGCTGTACGAGTGGCAGGCGCTACGGCAGCTGCGGCAGCCGCTTATTTCCTGAACAGGTCGTCGAGCGAAGCCGGGGGAACCGGCTTGTCGGGTTCGCCGTCGGCCGGCTGGTTCGTGCCGGATGCGTTCGAGAACAGCGCATCGAGCGCGCTACGGCCGGGCTGTGCCATCACTGCACCGCCACCCCGATAGGCTTCCGGCCGCGGCACGAACCAGCCGCAATCGTTGACGCGCGTCTTGTCGGCGACCCGGTCGGCCGCCAGCTCGCGGCACTGGCCGGCGCGGTGCGCATCGTAGTGGCGGCACAGCTTGCAGACGTGCAGGTCGACGCGGCAGCTCGGGCAGGTATCGCGGCGCGCCAGCGGCAACGGCATGCCGGCCAGGCTGGCGCCGCATTTCCAGCAGACCAGGCTCATGATTCGGGGGACAACTGGCCGGGGTAATCGGGATAGCGCAGGGCGTGATACTTGAGGTCCGCCAAGGCGACCGTCTGCAGGGTGTGCTCATGGGTCGCATCCAACACCACCGGCGGCGCCATGCCATCCTCGGCGGCTTCGAGCCAGCGCGCGGCACACACGCACCAGCGGTCGCCGGCCTTTAGGCCTGGAAAGCCATATTCCGGAATCGGCGTGACGAGGTCATTGCCGCGGCTTTGCGCATATTGCAGGAAGGCATCGGTCATCTGCGCGCAGACGGTATGGCTGCCGAGATCCTGCGGGCCGGTATGGCAGACGCCATCGCGAACGAAACCGGTCATCGGCGATACGCTGCACACCTGCAGCAGGCCTCCCAATACATTGCGCGCGTCACTCACCCTTCGTCTCCTGGATTGAACGGCTAAAAAATATCACAGTTGCCGTATGGATGCGTCAGGGCAGGCCGCTGGACTCGGCAAAGGTCGGCGCGGGTGCCAGCGTGAGTTTGCCTGCCACGGCGGCGGCGGCATGGGCCTGCTCGACATGCGCCAGCACGCTCGGTGCAGGATAGCCGTCGACCGGCAGCTGGTGCAGGGCCTGATATACGCGGATCGCGGTTTGCGTGCGCGGCCCGAGCAGACCGTCCGGCGTGCCGGCGTCGAAGCCCATTTCGTTGAGCGCCTGCTGCATCGCTTTCAACTGTTCGACGCTGAGCGCCCCGGCTTCGCCTTCACGCGCGGCCAGTGCATGGCCTCCCGCCAACTGGTGCGACAGCAGCGCCACTGCCAGCGCGTAGTTCTGCGAGCGGTTCCATTTCATCACCACGTCGAAATTGTCGAACACCATGAAGGCCGGCCCCTGCCAGCCCTGCGGCAGGACGACGGCGGCGCGTCCGGCCACCTCGGGCAGGGCGTCCGCATCCGCCGCCTGGACGCCCAGCGCCTTCCAGTCCGCTACCGGCAAGCGGTGCGCCACCCTGGCCTGACGCCAGTCGAATCCCTCCGGCAGCCGCACCTCGATCGCCACCGGCTCGTTCGCGTGCCAGCCTGCCTGCTGCAGGTAATTGGCGGCGGAGTATAGGGCATCAGGCAGCGACTGCCACACGTCGATGCGGCCGTCGCCGTCGCCATCCACCGCATAGGCGCGGAAAGTCGATGGCATGAACTGCATATTGCCCATCGCGCCCGCCCAGGAACCGTTCATGTCGGTCGCGCTGACATGTCCTGCGTCGATGATGCGCAGCGCGTCGAGCAGCTGGTTGCGGAAGAACCCGCTGCGCCGCCCGTCCCAGGCCAGCGTGGCCAGGCTCGTCGGCACGTTGAGGCTGCCCTGGACCTCGCCGTAGCGGGTTTCCAGTCCCCAGAACGCCACCAGCACGGTCTTTGGAATGCCGTATTTCTGCTCGACCGCATCCAGCAGCGCCGCGTGCTGCTCCAGCTGGGCCTGACCGCGCGCCACCTGGGCCGGCGTGACGCGCCGTTCCAGGTAATTGGAAAAGGTCTGCAGGAATTCAGGCTGGCGGCGATCGAGTTCGATCACGCGGGCGTCCGGCACGACGCCTGACAGTGCGGCGTCGAGCGTAGCCGGGGAAATGCCCTGCGCCCTGGCATCCTGGCGGAAGGCGCCGAGCCAGCTGTCGAAGTCGTCCTGCGCCTGAACCGGGCCTGCCGCCAGCAGAGCCAGGAACAAGAACGTTCTACGCATGTTTCTGTAGCCAGTATTCGAGCAGCGCCAGGTGCCATAGCTTGCTGCCCTGGATGCGGGTGTGGTGCTTCTCCGGCGCATCCAGCAGCCTGTTCACGTAACTGCGCTGGTACAGGCCGCGCTCGCGGCAGGCCTGGGAATTCAATATGTCCTGCATGAAGTACAAAAAATCTCCTCGCACGAACTTGAGCGCCGGCATGGGAAAGTAGCCCTTCTTGCGATCGATCACCGCGTCCGGGATCAAGCCGCGCGCAATGCTCTTCAGCACGTGCTTGCCCTCGGATGCCAGCTTCAGTTCGGCGGGCATCGCCGCGGCAAGTTCCACCAGATGATGGTCGAGAAAGGGCACGCGCGCCTCCAGCCCCCAGGCCATGGTCATGTTGTCGACCCGCTTCACCGGGTCGTCGGTGATGAGCATGGTCGTGTCCATGCGCAATACCTGATCGATGAAGTCATCGGCGAAAGGTTCCGTCAAATGCGCCGCGATGGTTTCTGCCGTGTAATCCGGGCCGTGATAGGCCGGCATCGCCATATCCAGGAACTCGTCGTGGTCGCGGTCGAAGTAGTGGCGGCGGAAGCGCTCCAGGGGGGTCCCGTCCGTTTCCGCCGCCATGCGCGGATACCAGAAATAGCCGCCGAACACCTCGTCGGCGCCCTGTCCGCTCTGCACCACCTTGACCGTCCTGCTGACCTGTTCGGACAGGAGATAGAAGGCCACCGCATCCTGCGCGAACATCGGTTCGGACATTTGATCGACGGCCTCGGGCAGGCGACGCAGCACCTCCGAATTGGGGATCAGGTACTTGTGGTGGCGGGTGCCGTACATGGCTGCCACCGGGTCGGAATATTCGAACTCGTTGCCACGCTCTTCCGGCTGATCCTCGAAGCCGACCGAGAAGGTCATCAGGTCGGGCACGCCTTGTTCGGCCAGCAGGGCTACCAGCAGGCTCGAATCGAGTCCGCCGGAGAGCAAGACCCCGACCTTGACGTCGGCGATCTCGATGCGCTTCTTCACCGCCTGGCGCAGGCTGTCATGGATGGCCTCGGTCCACTCGGCTTCGGTTTTCGGCTGGGCCGGACGTTGCGCCTTCAGCGACCAGTATTTCCGGTGGCAGAGTTCGCCGCGCACATTCACCGTCAGCGTGGTGCCGGGGGCGAGCTTGCGGATACCATTGAGGATCGTACGGGGCGCCGGCACCACCGCATGCAGGGTGAACAGGTGGTGCAGCGCCACCGCGTCGATGCTGGTGTCGACGCCGCCTGCGGCGATCAAGGCCTGGGGCGTCGAAGCGAAGCGGAAGCGGCCGAGGTTTTCGCTGTAGTACAGCGGCTTGATGCCAAGGCGGTCGCGCGCCAGGAACAGTTCCTCGCGATTCCAGATGGCGAACGCGAACATGCCGTGCAGGCGCTCGACGCAGGCCTCGCCCCACTCCAGGTAGGCGCGCAGGATGACTTCGGTATCGCCGTCGGAATGAAAAACATGGCCGAGATCGATCAACTCGGCACGTAGTTCCGGGTAGTTGTAGATAGTGCCGTTGAACACCAGCGCGGTGCCGCTGGCGGCGTCGACCATCGGCTGGCGCGAGCGCGGCGACAGGTCGATGATCGCCAGCCGCCGGTGGCCCAGGCGGACGGGTCCATCGGTGTGCTGGCCTTCGGCATCGGGCCCGCGCCGCGCCAACCTGGCCAGCATCCGCGCCATCGCTGCCGCATCGGGTGCCGTGTTGTCGAAGCGAAATTCACCTGCTATGCCGCACATACCTTTGTCCTCATCAAGCCGCCAACGGCGGCTCGTCCATCAGCGCGATCTGCTCGCGTAATTCGAGGATGCGCGCCTGCCAATACTGTTGCGTATTGAACCACGGAAACGCAGCAGGGAAAGCGGGGTCGTCCCAGCGCCGGGCCAGCCAGGCCGCATAGTGGATCAGCCGCAAGGTTCTGAGCGCTTCGACCAGATGGAGTTCGCGCGGATCGAATTCCATGAAGTCCTCGTAGCCCGTCAGGATCGCGTTCATCTGCGCCTGTTGCTCCTCGCGTTCGCCGGACAACAGCATCCATAGATCCTGCACCGCCGGCCCCATGCGGCTGTCATCGAAGTCGACGAAATGCGGTCCGGCCTCGGTCCACAGCACGTTGCCGGCATGGCAGTCGCCGTGCAGGCGGATGGCATGCACCCGACCGGCGCGTTCATAACAGTACGCCACGCTGGCAAGCGCATGCTCGACCACGCTGTCCCATGCGGCGATCAGGTCGGCCGGCAGCCAGCGGCCCTGACGCAGGAAATCGCGCGACGCGTAACCGAAGGTCTCCAGATCGAGTGCCGGCCGGTGCGCGAAAGCGGTCGTCGCCCCGACCGCATGAATGCGTCCGAGGAAGCGGCCCATCCATTCAAGGGCATCGGCACGGTCGAACTCGGGCATGCGACCACCCTGTTTAGGATAGACTGCAAAGCGGAAACCGGCGTGGCGATGGAGCGTGACGCCGTTCAAAGTCAGCGGCGCCACCACCGGGATTTCACGCTCGGCCAGGTCCTGCGTGTAGACATGTTCCTCCAGGATTGCTTCGTCGCTCCAGCGTTCGGGACGATAGAACTTGACGACGACCGGCTGCGCGTCTTCGACGCCCATCTGGTAGACGCGGTTCTCGTAGCTGTTCAAGGCCAGCAGACGGCCGTCGGCCTTGAGGCCGGTGCTGTCGAGCGCGTCGAGGGCACAGTCTGGGGTCAGGGTGGAATATGGGTGGGGCGAGTCCATCATGGTCAGGAACAAAGCAGCTATATCCAAAGGACCGCTGCCCAGAAAACGTTAGGAGGCAGATAATGCCTCAAACGCCGCCTGACATCGTATCCGCATGAAGACGAACGACCCATTCAGCATGGATATCTCCCGCCATATCTGGGAAACCCGCTACCGTGCCACAGGCGAGCCCGATATCCGCGCCAGCTGGCGGCGCGTGGCGCAGGCGATCGCGCAGGCCGAAACGGACAGGCGTGAACAATGGACCGAACGTTTCGCCACGCTGCTGGACGATTTCCGCTTCCTGCCCGGCGGGCGCATTCTTGCCGGCGCCGGCACCGGCCGCCGGGTGACGCTATTCAACTGCTTCGTCATGGGCGAGATCGCCGACGACCTCGAGCACATTTTCGAGGCGCTGAAGGAAGGCGCACTCACCATGCAGCACGGCGGCGGCGTGGGCTACGACTTTTCCACCCTGCGCCCGGCTGGCATGGTGGCCCAGGCGACCGGCAGCATCGCGTCCGGGCCGGTGTCGTTCATGCACATCTGGGACGCGATGTGCGCGACCCTGTTGTCGACCGGCGCGCGGCGCGGCGCCATGATGGCGACGCTGCGCTGCGACCATCCCGATATCGAGACCTTCGTCGACGCCAAGCGCGACTCCGCAATGCTGCGGCATTTCAATCTGTCGGTACTGGTGAGCGACGCCTTCATGGCGGCAGTGGCCGGGGACCGCGACTGGCCGCTGGTGTTTCCCGGCTTCGCCAGCAGGCGCACGGTGAAGGCGCGCGCACTGTGGCAGCGCATCCTGCGCGCCGCCTACGACACTGCTGAACCTGGCGTGCTGTTTACCGACACCATCAACCGCGACAACACGCTGGCGGGCCGTGAGACCTTGACCGCCACCAATCCCTGCGGCGAGATCCCCCTGCCGCCCTACGGCGCCTGCGATCTCGGCTCGCTCAATCTGACCGCCTTCGTAACGGCACCCTTTGCCGCCCACGCGCGTCTCGATCTCGCCGCACTGGCCGACGCGGCAGCGCACGCAGTGCGCTTTCTCGACAATGTCATCGACGTCTCGCGCTACCCGCTGCCGGCTCAGGCGCAGGAAGCGCGCCTGAAACGCCGCATCGGCCTCGGCATCACCGGACTGGCGGACGCACTGGTGCTACTGGGCTTGCGCTACGACAGCGCAGCCGCGCAGCGCCTGGCCGCGCAGGTAATGCAGGCGGTGCGCGACCATGCTTACCAGGCGTCGATCGAGCTCGCGCACGAGAAAGGCGCGTTTCCTGCCTTCGAGCGCGACGCTTTCCTGGCAAGCGGTTTCGCCACCCGCCTGCCGGCCGGCATTCGCGACGCCATCGCTGCACACGGCATCCGCAACAGCCATGTATTGGCCATCGCGCCGGCCGGTACCATCAGCCTGCTCGCCAATAATCTTTCCAGCGGCATCGAGCCGATTTTCTCCGCCGAAGCGGAGCGCCGCGTGCTAGAAGCGGACGGCCAGTATCACACCCATCGCGTGGTCGACTACGCCGCCCATCTGTGGCAGCAGCAAGGCCATACAGGCCTGCCGCCTGCACTGATCGAAGCGCAGCAGATCGACCCAATCGCCCATCTGCACATGCAGGCAGCGCTCCAGCCCTTCGTCGACAACGCCATTTCGAAAACCATCAATGTCGCCGCCGACATCCCGTTCGAGCGTTTCGAGGATCTCTATCGGCAGGCGCATGCGCTGGGCCTCAAAGGCTGCACCGTGTTCCGTCCCAACCCGGTCACCGGCGCCATCCTGAGCGAGCCGGCCGGCGAACGGGTCCAATGCTGCGGCATCGAACGCGAGGCGGATTGACCCCATCGTGAGCAAACCTCCCCTTATCGGTCTGGCGCTCGGTGGCGGCTCGGCGCGCGGCTGGGCACATATCGGCGTCATACGCGCGCTGGCGGAAGCCGGCATCGAACCCGACCTGGTCTGCGGCACCTCCATCGGTGCACTGGTGGGCGCCGCCTATGTCGGCGGCGAACTCGACCGACTGGAGACATGGGTGCGCAACCTGCGCCTGCAGACCGTGATGGGCTTCCTGGATTTTTCGCTCGGCAGCGGGCTGATCAAGGGCGACCGGCTGATCGAGTTCTTCCGCAGCCATTTCGTCGATCGCGACATTCGCGAACTGGCCCGCCCGTTCGGCGCCGTCGCCACCGACCTGCAACGCGGTCGCGAAATCTGGCTGCGCGAGGGGAGGGTGACGGATGTGGTGCGTGCCTCGATCGCGCTGCCCGGGCTATTCACGCCTGCGTTGCACGACGGCAACTGGCTGGTCGATGGCGGCCTGGTCAACCCGGTTCCGGTGTCGCTATGCCGGGCGATGGGCGCCGACCTCGTGATTGCAGTCGATCTGAACGCCGATCTGCTCGGCCGCCACCTCAAACCCCGGCCGGCCAAGAGCAAGACGCGCCAGCGCGCCGCGACAGAACCTGAAACACTGACCGACAGCGTGATGGCACGCATCCAGGATGGCATGTCGCAACTCGGCCTCAACCACGGCAGTGGACCCAAACCGCCGGCCGTGCTCGACGTGCTGGCAAGCAGCATCAACATCATGCAGGTACTGATCACGCGCAGCCGGCTGGCCGGCGAGCCGGCAGACGTGATGGTGACGCCGCTGCTCGCGGATCTGGGGTTGATGGAGTTTCACAAGGGCGATGTCGCGATCGGTGCCGGGCGGCGTGCCGTCGAAGGGGCCATGCCGCAGTTGCAGCAGCGTCTGAAAGGCTGAGTGGGTGGGGGCTATCGGCCGGATGCGCACAACGCCAGCTTGTGCACGCGGTCCAGGCGCTTGATCGCCGCTTCGCGCCGCGCCGCCTCGGCGCGATCGGTTGCGGCTTCGACGTAAACCAGTTGCACCGGACGCCGGCTGCGGGTGTACCGTGCACCCAGGCCGCCTTCGCCGTTATGCTCGGCGACGCGACGGGCGATGTCGGTGGTGATGCCGGTGTAGAGCGTGCCGTCGGCGCAGCGCAGCATGTAGACACACCATGCGGCGTCCGGAGCAGTCGACATGTCAGATCATACGTCACCGGACAGCTGCTGCGCCCACAACAGCGCATCCATGTGCACACCGTTGATGTCGGCCACGTCGCGTCCGATCTGCTTGGCCAGGGCTTCGATGCTGCTCTGGTCGTCCCGTTCGCAGGCAATGGCCAGCGCCAGATAGGGCGCATAGGGCCCGCGCTGCGATACGATGGCCTCGGTGATCTCGGCCGGCAGGCTGATCTGCTTCAGTACCTGCTCCATCGGCATGTGCATCACGACATCCAGCAAGGAAAACAGCCCGGCGACGAAAATTTCGTCGCGCGCCTTGGCAAACAGGGCGCGACCGGCCAGTTGTTCGGCCACTCGGCCGCGCACCAGGGCATTTTCCAAAACGGCCTGGTCGAGTTCCTGAGTCTGGCCGCCGGTAAACAGGATCAGCGTCAGCCAGCGATAGAGCTTGTCCTGCCCCATCACCATCAATGCCTGTTCGATGCCGCCGATCTTGTTCATCAGGCCCATGCCGGGCGAGTTGACGTAGCGCAGCAGACGTACCGACAACGCCGGGTCGTGACGGAACTGGGCAGCCAGTTCCGGCTGCTCGGCACCGGTACGCACCCGGTTCATCAAGTCCAGCACCTTGGCGCGCGACGGCCCCATGACCGGGTTGCCGAGATTTTCGCGACGGGTGATGAATGGCCCCATGAACAGCGCGAACTGCAGCTTGTGGCACATGTGGAACGCTTCCAGCGTCTGCACGTCGGTCGCGACCAGCCGCTTGCCCGCAGCCAGTTTGGACACGGCGGCGATTTGCGTGGTGATGGCGGGAATGTCCTCACTGCTGACATCCATCACCACATAATCCATATGCGGCATAAGCGCATGGTGCTCGGGGCGGATGGCCGCATCCGCCTGCACCGCAAAACTGAACCCACGCGTTTTCAGTTCAGCCAACCGGGCCAGCAGAGGCGTGTCCACCGTGGCCCGGGCGTCGATGTTCAGGAGCCAGACCGTGCCGGTAGCGGGCCATTCCTCGATGAGCGGGTGGTCCAGGGTCGCCGGCGAAATCGGCACGAAGGCCAGGCGTTGCCCCAGCAGGCGCGCGATATCCATGCGCTGCAGGTTGCCCAGCAGGGTTTCGTCGTAGAGGCGCTGCACATCGGGCAGGTTCGGATCGGGATGTTCGTCGGCCGTGCGACGCAACATGAAGGTATAGCCCGCGACGCGCTGGTCGCGTCCCAGCATGGCCTCGCGGCGCATGACCGACGGCGCTTTGCCAGTCGGTCTGGCCGCCGGCTCGGGCTCGACGGCCTCGACGCGCGGCGGTGGCGCGACTGTATTTTCCCGATTACCCGACCACATTCCGACAAGACGATTCAGCACGCTACATTCCCCCACAACAGACTTGGACGCATCACGTGAATAATCGGCAACGCCACCCGGGACTGAAGCCTCATCGCACAAATATTTTGTGGGGCGGCGGGCCGGTCGTATCAACGCGCATTTCGACCAGCCGGTCCTCCTCCCATGGCTCGTACGTCCGTCACTGCTATGCTAACGGGACAGGATGAAATGATAGCTGCCGCCCCGGCCCCGACACCGATGAAACGCATCTCCCAGTATTTTTTCCGCGGACTGCTCACTGCGCTGCCGCTCGGCTTGACGGTCTACCTGCTGTACGTCTTTCTGCACTGGAGCGAGACGCTGGCCATGCAACTGACGCGCCCCCTGATCGGCGAATATTACGTGCCGGGAATGGGGCTGGGGCTGGGCGTGGCCTGTATTTTCCTGCTCGGCATCCTCGTATCGCAGCCCGGCGTGGGCAAGCTGCTGTCGCTGGTGGAATTGCCCTTCACCAACCTGCCCGTCGTAAAGAGCATTTATTCGTCGCTCAAGGATTTTGCCGATTATTTTTCGCCCCGCCGCGATGCGGCGGTGCAGCAAACGGTTGTCGTCCTGAAGATTCCGGGACAGGCGCTCGAAGTCGTGGGACTGATCACGCGCCAAAGCGTCGACACCTTGCCCGCCGGTTTCCTGCAGGGCGACCGCGTGGCGGTCTATCTGCCGATGGGCTACATGATCGGCGGATATACCGTCTTTGTGCCGCGGGTCTGGGTGCAGCAGATCGACATGCCGGTGGAGGAGGCCATGCGCGCCTCGCTGTTCGCCTGGATGAGCACAGCAACCCACGACACGTCGACGGCGCGCCCGCCACCGCCTAATTGATCGCCAATCGCCAAGGAGAGCTCCCGCCCATGCAGATCGAATGCTACGCCCAGCGCCTGCTCAACCCGTTTCGCGGGGTGGTGCACACGATCCGATACCAGTCGGCCGAGGCGGTGACGACCGACGGCGTCGAGTGGGACATCTATGTGGCCAACGACGCCTTGCTCGACGGTCTGGGACGTGACGGCCGGCGCGCGCAGATTTCCGACATCCGCTATGGCCACTGGTCGACGGAAAAAGGCCTGAAACGCGGCCCGCTCTTTCCCTCGGACGATTTCAAGCGGTTGGAAGACATGGGCGCCGTGGTCTACGAGCACCTGCTCAAAGTGCATCGCGAGGTACCCTTCGCCTTTCGCGACCAGTTCGAGCTCTGGCTACTCGACCGGCACGACCAGCCGCTCGCGCTGCTGCACAGTGTGCGCACCGACCTCGAGACCGACACCAAGCCCCCGCTCGACTGGCGCGCCGGCATGGCGGCACAGGAACATTTCGGGAGCTCGGCGGTGGCCGATCTCGACGAGCCCGCCGGAGAGTACCTGACGCGCCATGTAAACAGCCTCGCCAGCGGCGTGGTGCAATGGTTCCGCCGCTCGGACGACGGCGCCGGGCTGGGACTGCATACGCTCAAGGGCGGCGATCACCTGCGCGGCCGCGTGCTCGAGGCGGACGCCTTTCCGCAACTGTTCATCTCCACTGTCGGCATGGACAAGGCGCACACCCGGCTTGTGCATGATTACCACGCCTGGCAGGCACCGTGGATGCTGCTGCTGCCGCATCTCGACATTGCCGTTCGCGGCCGGCTCGAGTCCTGCGCATTCCAGCAGGCCGAACTGATCGAGAAGCACTACCGGCTCTATCCCATCGTGCTCGACCGCACGGCCCTGCAGGCCGCGCGCGTCGAGGCGGCGCTGATACGCAGTCAGCCGCGGAAGAACCCCGAGACCGAGGTCATGCCGATGTATTACATCGAGCTCGGCGTCAGCGCCGACGAATGATCCGGTGTGCCTTTCTCTTACGCAGAGGCAGGCTGGAACCGGAACTGCGCCGGACTATCGCTGTGGCGCGAGGGCCTGCTCGATTTTCCGGTTGTCGATGTATTGCTCGAGTTCCGCCAGGCCCTGGGCCACGTTCGGGTCAGCGAACAATTCTCGGGCGGCGACCTGACCCAGTATCTGGAAGCCGGTCTGCAATGCGGTGGCGCCTTCGTATTTCACGGCCTGTTGCGCCTGTGCGCGACACGATTCGGTCAGCAGCTTCACAAACAACTCCGCCGTGGACCGGGTTGACTGGGCGCGCTCTGCATCGGTGACCGCCGCGATCGATTTGACCGCAGGATGCAGGGCCGCGGTGGCGAACATCCATTTGACCAGCGCATTCTTGTCGGCCGCCGTCGTCGATTCGACCAGGCATTTGGCCAGATCGTCGGAATACGGCCCCGCCTGCGCGGCCCCGGCATGCAACACCAGCGCCAGCAGAATGGTCTGACCGACTCGCCTTGCGTGGTCCCGTCGCCCCATCGTAATCGTCCTCACATCCGTACCGGTTCAAATGTCGCGTCGAGATTCTGGTCGTCGCAATAGTCGAGAAAATCGCCGCGCAGCGTGGCGATATGGGTGTCAGCGGGAATACCGAGCGTCATGTGGACGGCAAACATCGGTGCGCCGGTATGCGGTGCCGGATAGGTTTCGGTGTCGAGCGCCTCGATGTTGATATGCAGGCGTGCAAAGAAATTGGCCAGGCTGTTGACGATGCCGGGCTGGTCGAGCGCGGCAACTTCTACGGTGTAGGGAATCAGCGGCTTGTCGGCGCGTGTCGGGCGGGTGCGCTGCTGGGTCAGCGAGAGGCCGAGCTCCTCTGCGACGCCAGGAAGGCGCGCCTCCAGTTTGGCCAGGGCATCCCAGTTTCCCGACACCCGCATCAGCAGCGCAAAGCGCCCGCCGAGCGCGGCCATGCGCGACTCCTCGATATTGCAGCCGCTATCCGAAATGCGGCGCGTGAATCCTTCCACCAGGCCGATTTTGTCCTCGCCGCTGGCAGTGATGACGAGTGATTCGGTGTCGTTGGACATGCTTAAATTAACTCCCTGTCGGACAGTTCTTTTTTGATATAGGCGTAAATGATCGGCGCGGCGATGACGCCCTGCACGCCGAACGCGGCATCCATCACCAGCATGGCGATCAACAATTCCCACGCCCGCGCCTGGATCTGCCCGCCGATGATACGGGCATTCACGAAATATTCGAGCTTGTGGATGAGGATCAGAAACGCCAGGGATGCAGCCGCCACATGCAGCGAATGGGAAAGCGAGATGATGACGATGATCGTGTTGGACACGAGGTTGCCCAGTACCGGCAGCAGGCCAACGAGGAAAGTGACGACGATCATGGTCTTGGTGAACGGCAGATGCACGCCGAAGGCGGGCAGCACCAGCATCAGGTAAATCCCGGTCAGCAGCGCGTTCAAGGCCGAGATGCGCATCTGCGCGAAGACCACGCGGCGGAACGCCTCGCCCAGGCGGGAGACCCGTTCGCACATGGCTTGCGCCAGTGGCGCAAGCTTCAGGGACGGGCGCGCTTCGCGCAGGGCGATAAAGCTGCCGATGATGAGACCGATGATGAAATGCAGCAGGACGCGTCCGGCATCGCCGCTGAATTTGCGGATATCCATTGCATGAGTGCGCAGCCATTCGACTAGCCCCGCCCGGGTGACCGATCCATCCCCCTGTGGCAACCAGGCGGCCGCCCACAGCGGCAGCAGCTGGCGGGAGTTCTCGATGATTTCGGCCATTTTTGTCAGCAGCCCGGCCAACCCGCCTTCGGTACGCAAATAGAGAATCACGGCGGCGGTGAATCCCCCCAACACGCCAAGCACCGTCAGCGTGATCAGGGAGACCACCAGCACCTTGGCCCAGGCATGATCGAGACGGCCGATCACAAAACGCGGCGCTAGCATGTGTACCAGTTGTACCACCAGCAACCCTGCCAACAGCGACGGGAGCAGGTGAAACATCAGTGTAAACAGCAATCCGACCGCCATCAGCAGCCAGGCGGCGATCTGGTAGCGGGTTGTCGCTGCAAAAATGGGGATGTCGGTCATGGCCGCACAGTGCCAAGAAACGGGTTAACGGGCAAGTGTTACCTCATACCAGCATGTCGCCGGGGTATTTGCCGGGCCGGGAACTTTCTGCCAAACATATTGTTCAGAAAACAGTCTGCATTGAGTCAGGCACAGAAGTATTCAAGCATGGACAAGCTGAACCAATGCGTCGATAACGATAAACCGGAGTCAGGAATTTGACTTTTTTGCCGTCATTCTCGCGCTTTTATGCGCCCGCATTTTCCCGAACAGTCACCATTTACAAGCAGGCCATGGGATTCGCATGTGTCGCCGGTGCCCTGCTTGGCTTCCTCTCCACGTCTGCCTCGGCATTCGATTTTGAGGATATCGCGCAACGTGCCCGTCGCTTGGCGGACGATCCATACAAAAAGCCCGATGTGGTCCTGCCGCCGGAATTGCGCAACCTTAACTATGAAAGCTATCACCAGATCCGCTACAAGCCCGAGCGGATGCCGTGGCGCAACGCCAAACTCCCTTTTGAAGTGGATTTCTTTCCTCCGGGCTGGCACTTCGACCAGCCGGTCAAAATCAACGAAGTCACGGCCCAAGGTGTACGCGAGGTCCGCTTCGACCAGGACGCCTTCGACTTTGGGACCACCAAGGTCGACCCCGGCAAATTGCGTGGCCTGAACTTTGCGGGTTTCCGCGTGCGCTATCCGGTCAATTCGGCCACGCGCAAGGATGAGGTGCTGACGTTTCTCGGCGCCAGCTACTTTCGCGCGCTCGGCAAAGGGCAACGCTATGGCCTGTCGGCGCGTGGATTGGCGATCGACACCGCACTGGCCACAGGCGAGGAGTTTCCGCACTTCGTGGAATTCTGGGTATTGCGGCCGCAGGCTTCGGATAAACAGCTGGTCATCTACGGCCTGCTCGATTCGCCGCGCGCGGCCGGCGCCTATCGTTTCGTGCTGACGCCTGGCATCGACACGGTAATGGACGTCACGGCGCGCCTGTATCTTCGCAACACCGTGGGCAAGCTGGGGCTCGCACCGCTGACCAGCATGTTTTACTTTGGCCGGGGCCAACATCCGGTCGAAGACGATTTCCGTCCGGCAGTGCACGACTCCGACGGACTGTCGATCCATATGGGCAACGATGAATGGATCTGGCGCCCTTTGAGCGACCCGAAGCGCCTTCTGATTACCTCGTTTTCCACCACCAATCCGGTCGGCTTCGGCCTGATGCAGCGCCAGCGCGACTTTGCCGATTATGAAGATCCGGTTTTGCGTTATGAGCTGCGGCCCAGCGCGTGGGTCGAGCCTAAAGCCCAGTGGGGCGCCGGGCGGGTCGAGCTGGTGCAGATTCCATCGCCTGACGAGACCAACGACAACATCGTTGCGTACTGGGTGCCTGACCGGCTGCCGGCGCCCAAGGCCGCCTATGACTACGCCTACCGCGTATGGTGGCAGAAGGACAAGGATACGCAGCCGCCCGGACTGCGCGTGGCGCAGACGCTGTATGGGCGCGGCTACACGCATGCGCCCGACGGCAGCGTCTCGCTGGCGGTCGACTTCGAAGGGCCGCCTGACATGGAATCGCCCGAGCTCAAGCCCGAGGCGCAGGTATCGGTCGATGCGAACGGCAAGCTCCTCGAACAGCAAATGATCCACAACGACGCAACCGGTGGCTGGCGGCTCTCGTTACGTCTGCAACGGCTCGACGCAGGTAAACCGGTGGAAATACGCGCGTCCTTGCGCAGCGGAAACAAGGGGATATCCGAGACATGGAGCTACATCTTGCCACCCGATTAAATTGCAGCTTTCCCGGACGGGACAGCTGCGAGCGTTATCTCGACCGCCTGCCGCTGGCGCAGGCACAGCGTGACGCGCTGCTGGCCCAGCTGGCCGAACTGGACGTATCCAGTCCGCGCGAAGCGATGGCGGCATTGCACATTGCGCTCGCCGGCCCCGGACGCAAGGCCGATCCGGATAATCCAGCCGTCGCCTCCATTTGCAGCCGACTGGCCATCGGCAAAAGCGGATTGCCCTCGGCGACCGGAGCCGGCGATGCGGCGCCCGCGCAATCGTGTCTGCCTACCGGTCCGGCAGTCAACCGCAGCTCCATGGCGCCGCTGCGCTGGCCGCCCAAGCCCAGTTTTCGCCTGTTCAAGTCGCGCCAGCCCCGGCATGGCCCCAGCTGTCCCCTGTCGGGCAAGGAGGAGGCGGATCCCGGCGCTACCCGCGGCAGCTGGCAAACCGCCGCCAATCTGCGCCGCCTGGCATTGCTGGTATTGGTCGTCGGCCAGGTCTATTTCTTCACCAGCGCCATGGCTGCGGTGTTGCCTTATCACGGCCGCCGGATGCTGGAGATTGCGATCCTGATCGTGTTCGCGATTTTGACCGCATGGGTCTCGCTCGGCTTCTGGACCGCGATCATGGGCTTTGTGGTGAAAGTCACGGGCGGCGACCGCTTTGCAATTTCCGCGAGCGCGACCGCCGATGCGCCTATCGACGAGCATGCGCGCACTGCGGTGATCATGCCGATCTGCAACGAAAACGTCGCACGCGTGTTCGCCGGGCTGCGCGCCACTTACGAATCACTGGCGCGCACCAGCGAATTGCGGCACTTCGATTTCTTCATCCTCAGCGACAGCAGCGATGCCGATAATCGCGTCGCCGAGGTCGATGCCTGGCTCGCGCTATGCCGCGCCGTGGGGGGGTTCGGACAGGTGTTCTACCGCTGGCGTCAGCACCGGCTCAAGCGCAAGAGCGGCAACGTCGCCGATTTCTGCCGCCGCTGGGGTGCCAACTACCGTTACATGATTGTGCTCGATGCCGACAGCGTGATGAGTGGGGAGTGTCTCGCCAGCCTCGTGCGCCTGATGGAAGCCAATCCCGGCGCCGGCATCATCCAGTCCGCGCCGCTGATCGCGGGACGCGACACCCTCTATGCCAGCATGCAGCAGTTCGCCAACCGCGTATATGGGCCGCTTTTCGTCGCTGGTCTGCATTTCTGGCAACTGGGCGAATCCCACTACTGGGGACACAACGCCATCCTCCGCGTGGCGCCTTTCATGCGCCACTGCGCGCTTGGCCGGCTGTCCGGCGGCGGGCCCTTGTCGGGGGAAATCCTCTCGCACGACTTCGTGGAGGCCGCGCTGATGCGGCGCGCGGGCTGGACGGTATGGATTGCGTATGACCTTCCGGGAAGCTACGAGGAAGTGCCGCCCAATCTGGTCGATGAACTCAAGCGCGACCGACGCTGGTGCCAGGGCAACCTGATGAACGTTCGTCTGTTCCTGGCCAACGGCGTGCATCCGGCGCATCGGGCAGTATTCCTGACCGGGGTGGCGGCCTATGCGTCCGCCCCGCTGTGGTTCCTGTTCCTGCTCCTGTCCACTGCCCAGCTGGCAGAACACGCACTTGCGACGCCGCAATACTTCGTGCAGCCGTTTCAGTTGTTTCCGGTGTGGCCGGAATGGAACCCGCAACGCGCCATTGCGCTCTTCTCGTTCACCGCGGCGCTGTTGTTCCTGCCCAAGATACTGAGCGTACTGCTGGTCTGGATCCAGGGCGCGAAAGACTTCGGGGGAAAGCTGCGCCTCGTTCTAAGCATGGTGATGGAATCACTCTTTTCGGCTTTGCTGGCGCCGATCCGCATGCTGTTCCATACCACGTTCGTGCTGGCTCCGCTGCTGGGTCAGGGCATCCAATGGAAATCTCCGCCGCGAGAGGATGTTGAAACTGGCTGGGGCGAGGCACTGCGCCGCCACGGGCGGCATACGCTGCTGGGTCTGGCGTGGGCTGCCGGCGTCTACTGGCTCAAGCCCTCCTACCTGTTGTGGCTGATGCCTGTCGTGGGCGCGCTCATTCTTTCGATTCCGGTCTCGGTACTCTCCAGCCGGGTTTCCCTGGGCCAGCGGCTGCGCAGACTTCGTTTTTTCCTGATTCCGGAGGAATTGAATCAGCCCGAGGAACTGCGCCGGACCCACGAACACGCCGCGCATGCGGCCGCACCACCGGACTTCATCGAAGCCGTAACCGATCCGGTGATCAACGCCACGATCTGTGCCACCGGCGTGCCGCGTTTCCGGCAGTCTCGCGTTGCGGAACACCGCGCGAAACTGGTGGACAAGGCGCTCCGCGGGGGCCCCGATGCCCTCGGCACCGGCCACAAGATGCATTTGCTCAACGATCCCATCGCATTTTCGCGTCTGCACTTCGAGGTGTGGGTCTCGGCCGAGGCGCATCCCGCATGGCGCAAGACTCTTTCACACACCACAGGCCGCCTGTCATGCATCGACGCAGTTTCCTGAAAGCCGGCATCGCCATCGGTTTTGTCGCGTTCCCCACCTGGAGCCGCGGCGCCGCGGCGCCCGTGCTGCCGAAGACCGTTGGCAAAGCCCGCCATTTCGACTATGCCGCGCTCAAGGGGCAAGCCCAGGCGCTGGCGGCCCGCGCCTATCAGCCCCCGAGCGAGGCGCTTCCCGAAAGCGTGCAGAAGCTCGACTGGGACCAGTTCCAGGCGATTCGCTACAGCCCCGATCATGCCTTGTGGGCAAACGAGCGGCTGCGCTTCGAGGCGCGGTTTTTTCACCTGGGCCTGTTTTTCAAGACACCGGTTCGCATGTTTGAAGTACAGGACGGCCAGGCGCAGGAAATCGCCTACGATCCCGCCATGTTCGATTACGGCAAAAGCGGAGTGCGGAGTGCGCACCTGCCACAGGATCTCGGTTTTGCCGGCTTCCAGCTTTTCTATCACACCGACCACAAGCGCGACATCGTCGCCTTCCTCGGCGCAAGCTATTTCCGCGCGGTCGGGGGTGACATGCAATATGGCATCTCGACGCGCGGCCTGGCGATCGACAGCGGCATGTCGCGCAGCGAGGAATTCCCGCGTTTCACCGCCTTCTGGTTCGAGCGACCCGAGCCCGAATCGGACATGCTCACGGTCTATGCATTGATGGATTCTCCGAGCGTCGCCGGCGCCTATCGTTTCATCATCCATCCGGCGTCGCTGCTGGTCATGGACGTCGATGCCGCGCTTTACCCGCGTAAGCCGATCGAGCGGCTCGGCGTCGCACCGCTGACCAGCATGTTCCTCTTCGGCGAGAACGAAAATCGCATCAACCACGACTGGCGGCCGGAGATCCACGACTCGGACGGGCTGGCGATATGGCGCGGAAATGGCGAGTGGATCTGGCGGCCGCTGGTCAATCCGGCGGACCTGCGTTTCAACGCCTACGCCGACGACAGCCCACGCGGCTTCGGCCTGCTCCAGCGCGACCGCAATTTCGACCACTATCAGGACGACGGCGCCTTCTACGAACGCCGGCCCAGCCTCTGGGTCGAGCCACGCTCGGATTGGGGCAAAGGGTCGGTCCAACTGGTCGAATTGCCGGCGTCCGACGAGACCTCCGACAACATCGTTGCATTCTGGAACCCGGCCGAGAAACCCCAACCCGGCCAGGAGTTGCTGTTCGCCTATCGTCTCTACTGGGGTGACAAGCCGCCGGTTACCGCACCGCTTGCCCGGGTCGTCGCCACCCGTACCGGCCTCGGCGGCATTGTGGGGCAGAAGCGCAAATACTTCTCCTGGCGTTTCGCAGTCGATTTTGCAGGGGGCGATCTCACCATGCTCGGCAAGGACACGGTTGTCGAACCGGTGATCGCCGTTTCGCGCGGTAAAGTCGAGATCACATCAGTGCGCCCCTTGGCATCAATACAGGGATTGCGCGCGATGTTCGACCTGAAACCAACCGATACGGATCCGGCCCCGATCAACCTCCGTATGTTTTTGCGGGCGGACGGCCAGCCTTTGACGGAGACCTGGCTGTATCAATGGACACCGCCGCAGGTGCGGCCGCCCTTGTAACGTCCGGCGGACCCTGCTGAGCCCCTTGGAATCCGCGCCGCGGATGGCAGCCGCCTCTGGCGCGGGCCGGGAAATCCTGCGGCGTTCCACAGCCCCGCACGACATGACCATCGCGCTCATCCGCAGCCAAAAAAGCCCGACGCCGAGGTCGGGCTTGAGCACCAGGGCTGCCTGGGCACCCTTGAGGGCGGCCGGTCAGGCCCGTTTGCGCCGCACTATACCCAGGCCGAGCAGACCCAGGCCAAGCAGGCCCACGGTGGCCGGTTCCGGCACCCCGTTGCTCCGCGGTTGCACGGACAAGGTCAGCGTGTAGGCACCCGGATCAATCGAGATCAGGTTTTCAATATGCGACACGGCACCGAATCCGGCCGACGGCAAGCCATCCATGAACCAGACCTGGTTGCTGGCATTGATCGCATACATTTCGTAATCGCCGATGCCGATGTAATAGATCCCGGCACTGATGGCGTAGGTCAGCATCGAATCGAGGCCACCCGAATCATCGTTTCCGATCAGGGCCTGAAAGCCCGCATCGAACAGGGCGATGTTAGTATCCAAATTCGTCCCAATCTGGCCCGTGGCGTTGATCGTCAGCAGACCGCCGGTAGCGAAAACGAGTTTGTACACATCGCCTTCGTCGCCCTGGCCGATTGTGCCTTGGATCTGCATATCAGTTGCCAGTTGGGCTGACGCCAGGAAATTCGAGGCATCGCCCGATTCGATATACGTGGCATGGGCCGAGCTCATGCCCGCCGCCAGTAGGAGCGCGAGGCTCAGTTTATTCAGGCTGGTTTTCATTTTCTCCGCTTTCCGCTTGATCTTGTTTGTGCTGGCGGGCAGATTTTCCATTCCTTGCATCTGCCCGTTCCAGCCTGCCAGTGAATTAGCACGGAGCATGCCAACCCATACGCGCACAACAGAATCCAGTATTCAATACAATGACTTACAAATATCGTGTGCGCCCACGCCCCAGCTGGGAGGGCTCATTCGGAGCGATTTGTAAAATCCTTCGACAGCACGTACGCACTACGCCACCCGCGCCCCGCTTCGTTTCAGACGATGGCCTGGTAGCCCAGCGCAGCGCCGGTCTGTCCGGCGGCTTTTTTCAAGGCCTCGGCCCAGCCCGGTTTGTGGCGATCGGCCGGCGCCGAGATCGACAGGCCTGCCACCAGCTTGCCTTCGGCATCGCGTATCGGCGCGCCGATGCAGGCCACACCCAGTTCGGCCTCCTCGCGGTCGCGGGCCAGTTGTTCGCGACGGATGGTGTCCAGTTCACCCGACAGGCGTTCCAGCGTGGTCAAGGTATTCGGCGTATAGGCCGGCAGGCCGGTACGCTCGGCATAGCCCATTACCCCGCTGGCGCTGTCCTCGGCAAGGAAGATCTTGCCGACCGCGGTGACGTGAAGCGGCGCATGCGCTCCCACCACCTGCACCACCTGAATCAGCGTCTGGCCGCCCGACACCCGCTCGACGTAGACCGCCTCGTCGCCGCGCCGCACAATCAGGTTGACCGTCTCACCGGTCAACTCGGCCAGTTGCTGCATATACGGCATCGCCACCTGGCGGATATTCAGCCGCGCACGTAAGCGATTGCCCACTTCCAGCCAACGTACGCCCAAGTCATACTCGCCGGCGCCTGTCTTCTCGATCAAGCCATGCGCCATCAGTGCACCGAGAATGCGGTGGGCGCTGGCGGTATGCAGGCCGGCCTGCTCGGCTAACCGGGTCAGGCTGGCCGGACCCGGCGCGCGGGCGAGTACACCGACCAGCGCCATGGCGCGGTCGATGACCTGGATGGAAGAAGCACCTTTTTTCATAAAGTGAAAATTTATCACGCAATGTGAAATTGTTGGCAGTTTACTGCTTCAATACGTTCATCGTTTCACATCATGTGAAACATTTTCATATTGTGAAAGGCATAGCCATGAGCGCCCAGATGCAGCCCGCCCTCGAGACCTTCCCTGCGTTTTGCGAAGGCATCCAGTATTTCGCCGACAGCTTCCCCGAAATCGACCGCCTGGGCACAGCGCCGCTGCTGGGCCCGAATCAGCCCGCACTGCCGGACGCCATCAGCGAGGCCGCGGTCTATCAAACACTGCTGGCCGCCGACGCGCTGCGCTACCTGACCCTGCAGATCACCGGCAGCAAGTCCTCCGGCCATCCCGGCGGCTTCGCCTCCAGCGCCGACGCGGTCGCCGCGCTGCATCTGCTGGGCCACCGCAACATGGTGACCGAGGTCGGCCACCACGCGCCAGGCTTCTATTCGGCGATGTTCCTCGACACCTCGCTCGAGGACATGGGCATTCACACGGTGGCAGAGATGCGCACCCGCTTCCGCGAGCGCCACGGTCTCCTCGGTCACTTGTCGGGTGCGATCCCCGGCCTGCTCGCGCCCGCCGGGCCGCTCGGACAAGGCCAGCATTTCGCCATGGCCGGCGCTTATCTGCACCGCGACAAACTGTTCCCGGTCACCATCGGCGACGGCGGGTTGGGCGAACCCTACATCATGAGTGCGTTCCAGCATTTCGCCACCGCCTACCCCGACGTCACCAACTACTTGCCGGTGCTGGTGTGGAACGGCTATTCGCAGGAACACCACAGCATGGTGTCGCTGTGGGACAACACGCGCATGACCGACTACTGGCGCGCGCACGGCTTCGACGACGTCCATCTGATCGACGCCCGCGACTTCGCCGACACGCCCGGCGCGCCGGTGTACACGGACAGCACCACGTTCGGCTTCGCCGCGCGTATGGCTTTCACCGGCGCCGTGCTCAAAGCCTGCGCTGCCGCAGCGAAGAGCGCCCTGTCCGGCCGCCGCGCCTGCCTCATCATCAAGCAGCTGAAGGGCGCGGGCGTGCACGCCACTGGCGCCAAGTCGCACAACCTCTATGCCCACCACACGCTCGACTCCGACGACGTGAAATCCGGGCTGCAGCGCCGCGCGCTTCCAGCGAAAGCTTGGGCGATCACCCGCGAGAATTTCCGCCACGCTGGCGGCGGGCCCGCCGCACGCGTGGCGGTGACCGAAAGCGTGCGCGACCTGCCCAGCCTGGATGGCCTGCCCCTGACCGAATTCGCCGTCGGCGAAAACCATGTGCCTACCACCGCCTTCGGCAATGTGGTCGGCGAGGTGGGTAGGCGCGACCCGATGTTTGTGGTCACCAACGCCGACGGCAACGAAGCCTCGGGCATGGCCAACATCAACAAGGCGTTGACGATCCGCCACCCGACCGCCGACGAACTGTATTTCCAGGGCCCGTCCGGCCAGGTCTACGAACCGCTCAACGAAGATGCGTGCGCCGGTCTCGCGGTGGGCGTCGCGCTGTTCGGCGGCCGCAGCCTGTGGTGCAGCTATGAGTCGTTCGCGATCAACGGCCTGCCGATCTGGCAGACGGTGACGCAGGCGATGGCCGAATTGCGCCGGCCGACGCCGGCGACGGTGTGCCTGTTCACCGCCGGGGCGCTCGAGCAGGGCCGCAACGGCTGGACCCACCAGCGTCCCGAAGTCGAAAGCTACTTCGCCGCGATGATGCGCAACGGCAACGTCTACCCGTTGTTCCCGGTCGACGCCAACATGATCCAGGCGAGCTACGGCTGGGCGCTGAAGCAGAAGAACAAGGGCATCGTCATCACCGCCTCGAAGTCGCCGCTGCCGGTGCGTACCTCGCTCGCGCAGGGCGAGGCCGCCATCGAGCAGGGCGCGATCGTGCTGCATGAGCATGCCGGCAAGAAATCGGTCGTGTTTGCCGTGACCGGCGACATGGTGCTGCAGCCGGTGTTCGCCGCTGCCGAGAAACTGGCCGAATCCGGCATCGGCTCCCGCATCGTCGCCGTGGTCAACCCGCGTCGCCTGTACCGTCCGGGCGACGTGCTGTGGGGCAGCGTGTCGGAGCCCGACGGCCGCTTCATGGACGACGACTCCTTCAAGGCGATGTTCCACGGCGACGTCCTGCTCGGCATCAGCGGCGGCCCGTCGGCGCCGCTCGAGCCGGTTTTGCTGCGTAGCCAGGCCGCCCAGCGGGATGTGTTCTGCTGGAAACGCGGCGAAACCACCGCCAGCCCGCAGCAGCTGTTCGACTTCAACGGCATGAATGCGCAGGCGATGAGCGCACGCGCGTTGGCAATGCTGGAGCGCACGGCATCATGAGCCCCAAGATCGTCGTTCTCGACGACGATCCCACCGGCTCGCAGACGGTGCATTCCTGTCTGCTGCTGACGCGCTGGGATGTCGCCACGCTGAAGGCGGCGCTGGCCGATGCGGCGCCGCTGTTCTTCATCCTCACCAATACGCGCGGGATGGATGCGGAACGCGCGGCCGCCGTGACGCGCGAGGTGTGTGAAAACCTCAGGCTCGCGCTCGCCGATTTCCCCGGCCCGGTCCTGTTCGTGTCGCGCTCGGATTCCACCCTGCGCGGCCACTACCCGGTGGAGACCGACGTGATGAACGCCGTGCTCGGGCCGTTCGACGCGACGCTGCTGACGCCGGCTTTTTTCGAAGGCGGCCGCATCACGCGTGACAGCACGCATTACCTGATGGTCGACGGCAAACCGGTGCCGACCCACGAGACCGAGTTCGCGCGCGACTCGGTGTTCGGCTATCGCACGGCGTATCTGCCGGACTATGTCGCCGAGAAGACAAACGGTCGCGTGGCATCCGGTTCGGTTCGGTGCCTGACGCTGACCGATCTGCGCACAGGACACGCGGACGCCTGGCTGGCGGCACTGCACGACAATCAGGTGGGGGTGATCGACGGCGAAACGGCGGACGACTACCGGCTGTTCGCCGATGCTGCGCTGAAGGCCGCGGCCGGCGGCAAGCGATGGCTGTTCCGTAGCGCCGCCTCGCTGCTCACCGCGTTGGCGAAGCTGCCCCAGCAGCCGGTGGCCGCCGAAGCCTTCGCCACCTTGGTGCGCGACCGTCAGCCCGGCGCGGTCGTGGTCGGCTCGCACGTCGCCAAGACCACCGCGCAACTCACCGCGTTGCTGAAGGAACGCGGCGTGGTTGGCCTGCCGCTCGACGTTGCCCGCCTGCCCGACGCTCGCGCCGCGGTAGTCGACGAGCTCACCGCCGGCATCGCCCACGCCCACGCACGCGGCCTCACCCCGGTGGTGTTCACCAGCCGTAGCGAACGGCAATTCGCCAACATTGCAGAACGCCTGACATTTGGCGAGTCGGTGTCGGGCACGCTGATGGACGTGGTGAAACGGCTGCCGGACACGCTCGGCTTCCTCATCAGCAAGGGCGGCATCACCTCCAACGACGTGCTCTCGACCGGGCTGGCGCTGACCGCATCGCGCGTGCTGGGGCAGATCCTGCCCGGCGTCACCGTGGTGCAGACGCCGCCCGACCATCGTCTACCGCAATTGCCCGTCGTCATCTTCCCCGGCAATGTCGGCGGCGACGGTGCGCTGGCCGAAGCCTATCGACGTCTCGCACCCTCGCACGCGCAGGCAAGCCCGGCTACACTCGCAGCCTGAACGTACACATCGCTTTTCATGCTCAGCCCCGCTTTTTTGTCTCAGCTCCGCAAACTGCTGCCCGACCATTGCGTGCTCCACGCACGCGAGGATCTCGTGCCGTTCGAGAGCGACGGTCTGTCGGCGTACCGCAACATACCCGACGTGGTGGCGCTGCCGGAAAACGAGTCGCAAGTGGCGGCGATCCTGCGGCTGTGCCATGCCAACCAGGTGGCCGTGGTGGCGCGCGGCGCCGGCACGGGTCTGGCTGCCGGCGCGCTGCCCGTAGACGGCGCGGTACTGCTGGTGCTGTCCAAGCTCAATCAGATCAGGCACATCGACCCGCTGGCCCGGACGGCGACGGTGCAGCCCGGGGTGCGCAACCTCGCAATTTCCGAAGCCGCCGCCGTGCACGGTCTCTATTACGCACCCGACCCGTCGTCACAGATCGCCTGTTCGATCGGCGGCAACGTGGCGGAAAACTCCGGCGGCGTGCACTGCCTGAAATACGGTCTCACCGTACACAACATCCTCAAGCTGCGCGCCTGGACCATCGCCGGCGAACTGCTTGAAATCGGCAGCGACACGCTCGACAGTCCGGGCTACGACCTGCTGGCGTTGATGACCGGATCCGAGGGCATGCTGGCGGTGATCACCGAGGTCACGGTCAAGCTGCTGCCGCGACCCCAGCGCGCGCAAGTGGTGCTGGCCGCGTTCGACGACGTGGCGAAAGCCGGTGTCGCGGTGGGCAACATCATCGCCGCCGGGGTCATTCCGGCCGGACTGGAGATGATGGATCGCCTCGCCATCCAGGCTGCCGAAGCCTTCGTCCACGCCGGCTATCCGCTGGACTGCGAAGCCCTGCTGCTGTGCGAGATTGACGGCGTCAACGAGGAAGTCTCGGACGACATCTTCACGGTGCGCGAAGTACTCGCAGCCTCCGGCGCGATCGAGATCCACACGGCCGAGAGCGAGGAACAGCGCCTCCGGTTCTGGGCCGGGCGCAAGGCGGCGTTCCCTGCCGTAGGGCGGCTGGCGCCCGACTACTACTGCATGGACGGCACCATTCCACGCGCCCAGCTGCCGCACGTTCTGCGCCGCATCAGTGAAATGAGCATCGAATTCGGGCTGGCCGTCGCCAACGTGTTCCATGCTGGCGACGGCAACCTGCATCCGCTGATCCTGTTTGACGCCAACCAGCCGGGCGAACTGCATCAGGCCGAAATCTTCGGCAGCAAGATCCTGGAATTGTGCGTGGAGGTCGGCGGCACCATCACCGGCGAACACGGCGTCGGCCTGGAGAAAATCAACCAGATGTGCGCGCAGTTCGCTACGCCGGAACTGACCCGTTTCCACGAGGTGAAGGCCGCGTTTGATCCCGACACGCTTCTCAACCCCGGCAAGGCCGTGCCCGAGCTGCACCGCTGCGCCGAGTGGGGCGCGATGCACATCCACGGCGGCCAGCTCCCGCATCCCGAGTTGCCGAGGTTCTGATGCTGGACGCCTTCATCGACCGCATCCGCGCGGCCCACGCCGAAGGCTCGCCGCTCATTCTTCAGGGCGGCGGCAGCAAGACCTTCTACGGCAACGCCGACGAAGGCGAGGTGCTCAGCACACGCACACTCACTGGCATCGTCGACTACCAGCCCAAGGAACTGGTGCTGACCGCTCACGCCGGCACGCCATTGGCCGAGATCGAAGCCGCGCTTGCCGAACGGAACCAGATGCTGGCGTTCGAACCGCCGCACTTCGGCGGTGCAGCCACGCTGGGTGGCAGCATCGCCACCGGCCTGTCCGGCCCGCGCCGACCGTATGCCGGTGCCGCACGCGACTTCGTGCTCGGCGTGCGCATGATCGACGGCACCGGCCAGCTGCTGCGCTTCGGCGGTCAGGTCATCAAGAATGTCGCCGGCTACGACGTGTCGCGGTTGATGGCTGGTGCACTCGGCACGCTCGGCCTGATTACCGAGGTGTCGCTCAAGGTGCTGCCGAAACCGGCAGCGGAAACCACGCTGCAATTCGAACTCGACGAAACCGCCGCGATCGAGAACATGAATCGGTGGGCGGGGCAGCCGCTGCCGCTGTCGGCCACCTCATGGCATGCTGGCCTGCTGACGGTGCGGCTGTCGGGCGCGGAATCCGCGGTGCATGCGGCACAGGCTCGGCTCGGCGGTGAGTCGTTGCATGACGCAGCCGCCTTCTGGCAGCGCCTGCGCGACCAGGCCACGCCTTTCTTCGACAAGCGCCCGCTCTGGCGGCTGGCGGTCAAACCGACCACGCCGCCTCTGAATTTCGGCGACGCCGAATGGATCGAGTGGGGCGGGGCAGTGCGCTGGCTGGCGTCCGATCTGCCTGCAGCCACCCTCCGCGACGCGGCGAAAGCAGCCGGTGGCCACGCCACACTTTTTCGCGGCACGGCGCCCATCGACGGCGCTTTCGCCCCGCTTGCCCCGGCCCTGCGGGCCTTGCATCGCAACCTGAAGCAGCGCTTCGATCCCAAGGGCATTCTCAACCGCGGCCGCCTGTATCCGGAATTCTGAATGGACCTCGACGCAATCGATCACGTGGTGCTGACCGTACGCGACATCCCTGCCAGCATGGCCTTCTACACGTGCGTGCTGGGCATGCGCGAGGTGATTTTCGGCGGCGACCGCCGGGCCCTGGCCTTTGGCCGCTGCAAATTGAACCTGCATCAGGCCGGCCGCGAATTCGAGCCGAAAGCGGCGCATCCCACGCCGGGCGCGGCCGATCTCTGCCTGCTCGCGCGCACGCCCATCGCCGACATCACGCGCCAACTCGCCGCACAGGGCGTCGCCATCGAAGCCGGCCCGGTCGAACGCACCGGCGCGCAAGGCCCTCTCCTGTCAGTCTATGTGCGCGATCCCGATGGCAATCTGATCGAACTTTCCAATCCGCTTTGACATGCAGACCACGCTCGCCGAACCTTATCGCAACACCCCCGAAGGCGACGTCGCCGAGCGCATCCTGCGCAATTGCGTGCATTGCGGCTTCTGCCTCGCCACCTGTCCGACCTACCAGATTCTCGGCAACGAGCTCGACTCGCCACGCGGCCGCATCTATCTGATAAAGCAGGTGCTCGAAGGAGCGACGCCGACGGCCAAGACCCAGCTCCACCTCGACCGCTGCCTGACCTGCCGCAACTGCGAAACCACCTGCCCGTCGGGCGTGGAATACGGCAAGCTGCTCGACATCGGCCGCCATATCGTGGAAGACAAAGTCGGGCGCGGCATCGCCGAGTCCGCGACGCGCACTGCGCTCAAGACCGGCCTCGGCTCGCCCATGCTGTTCAACGGCGCGTTGAAGCTCGGCCAGGGGATGCGCAGCCTCATGCCCGGTTTTCTGAAGTCCCGCATTCCGCCAACGGAGACCGCCGGCACCTGGCCCGCACCGCGCCACCCCCGCCGCATGCTGGTCTTGCAAGGCTGCGTGCAACCCGGCCTCAAACCCAACATCAACGCCGCCGCCGCGCGCGTGCTCAACCGCATCGGCATCTCGCTGATCGCCGCGGATGAGGCCGGCTGCTGCGGCGCGCTGGCGCACCACCTCAACGACACCGACGCGGGACTCGCCGCCGCGCGCCGCAACATCGACGCCTGGCTGCCGCATCTCGAGGCCGGCGCGGAAGCCGTCGTGATGACGGCGTCGGGCTGCGGCGTGATGGTGAAGGATTACGGCTGGCTGCTGCGCCACGACCCCGCCTACGCCGACAAAGCTGCCCGCATCTCCGCCGCCACGCGGGACCTTTCGGAGATCCTCGCCGCCGAGCGCGACGCGCTGAAGCCGCTCGCCACTCACCGCTTACCACTCACCAGCAAGCGCATCGCCTACCATCCGCCCTGCACCCTGCAGCACGGGCAGAAGCTCACTGGCGCCGTCGAGGCGCTGCTGATCGACGCAGGCTTTGAGCTCACGCCGGTGGCGGAGAAGCATCTGTGCTGCGGCTCGGCCGGTACCTATTCGATCCTGCAGCCCGAGATCGCCGGCGCGCTCAAGACCCGCAAGCTTGACCATCTGCAAGCCGGTGCGCCAGAGATGATCGCGACCGCCAACATCGGCTGCCTGACCCATCTGCAATCGGCCAGCCCGATCCCGGTACGACACTGGGTGGAACTTTTGGATGAAACGATGGCCGCATCCTGACCACCCACGGGAGAACGACATGATTTTCAAGCAGATGTTCGAGCCCATTTCCAGCACCTACACCTATCTACTGGGCTGCGAGGAAACCGGCCAGGCCCTTTTGATCGATCCGGTTCTGCCTGCCTGGGAACGCGACCTGGCCACGGTCAACTCACTTGGACTGAAGCTCGCGTTCACACTGGAAACGCATATCCACGCCGACCACATCACCTCGGCCAATAAACTCAAGGCCATTGCCGGCAGCCGCATCGCCGGCCCCGCGCTCGACCGGCTGCCGTGCACCGAGGTCGGCATTGCCGAAGGGACGCCGTTCAAAATGGGCGCGGTCGAACTTGTGCCACTCCACACGCCCGGCCATACCGACAACCACTTCGCCTATCTGCACGGCGATCGCCTCTACAGCGGCGATGCCCTGCTGATCGAGGCCTGCGGCCGCACCGATTTCCAGAATGGCGACGCGACCGCGCTCTACCACTCGGTGCGCGGCAAGCTGTTCGCGCTCGACGACGACACGCTGGTCTATCCCGCCCACGATTACGAGCAGCGCCGCATCAGTACCATCGGCCAGGAAAAGGCGCGCAACCCCCGGCTCGGCGGCGACCGGACGCTGGATGATTTTGTCCGACTGATGGACGAGTTGAAGCTCGCCTACCCCAAGTTCATCGACTATGCCGTCCCCGGCAACCGCGAATGCGGTACCTGTCCGCCCGGCGTGCCGGAACATTTGCAGCAGTATTGCGCGCAGATCACGGAAAGCCGCCAGGGCTGATTGGATCTGGATCGGCCCCGTCCAAAATGGACGAGCGGGCTAGGGCTGGAGATCGTCAGGCCGATTGAGGTTGGCAAAGGCCGCCGCGTCGAAACGCACGGTGGTCGAGGATAGCTCCGCCTGCCAATGACGCACCGCGCGTTCGCCGCGTGCCAGATAACCGGCCAGATGCTCGCGCTGGTCGGTATGCACCAGGAAGCAGCTATGGTGTATGCGCGCGTCGTCCTCCGCCACCGCCAGCGGCACGCCTTCCAGTTGTGCCGCGCCCAGCAGGCGAAATGCCAGATCGGCAGGCAGGTGCGGCGTGTCGCATGGGACGACCAGCAGCCAGTCTGTCGTCACCGCCTGCAACGCCGCCAGGACGCCCGCCAGCGGGCCCGGATAGTCAGGCAGGGTGTCGGGCAGGACGCGCCGGCCATAGGCCGCGTAACGCTCGAGATTGCGATTGGCGCTGATGACGATCTCCCCGACCTGCGGCGCCAGCACGGCCAATACCCATTCGACCAGCGGACGGCCCTGATAGTCGACCAGCCCCTTGTCCGCGCCGCCCATGCGGCGGCCCTGCCCGCCGGCCAGAATGACGGCCGTCACGTCCTGCATGCCAGGGGTGTCAGCGGTGGCCATACAGGTGGAAAAGATCCGAGCGGTCGCCGGGGCGGGCACCGTCCCACACCTTGACCCAGTCGGGGGAGATATGCGGCTCGATATCGCGCTGCCGCGTCTCCACCAGCAGCCAGGCGCAGCCGATGTCGGCGGGCGCGAGCATGCGCCCGCTGTGATAGGCCAGCAGCAGACGCTGCTGGCTGCGCACCTGATAGGTCTGGATGCATTCCGTCGGAGGCACCCGTGCCGCCAGCACCGCGCCCACGCTGGCGTAGGAGAGGCGCTGGTCGAGCGGCGCCTGGAACAGCGCCATCAGCAGCCCCCAGCTGAAAGTCATGCCGGCCGTCCACACCAGGATCGGGCGCAGCGGCGAACGGCGAATGCGTGCGAGGAACACAACCCACGCCAGCGTGACGACGACGCCCAGCGCGAGCGCCCACGGACGCAGCACGCCCACGCCCGTCATACCCAATCGGGTCAGCCGCGCTGCCAGCCGCGCCGGGCTGCCCAGGTCGTGTGCGCTCCAGTAGACCCACAGGACCAGGGCGAGAAAGCCGAACAGCATGATGCCGAACCACAACAAGGCATAGGCGGCGCCGCGCCGCAGGGTATAGAGGCCGGACGCTCCCAGCAAGGCGAGCGGCAGCAGCAGAATGAGGCCTTGTTCCTCGCCGGGATCGGTGTCGAATACATACAGGGCGAGCAGGCCCAGCAGCGCGCCCACCGGTAGCACGATGCCCGGGGTGCGCCACTGACGCCGGCCGCGATAGAGCGTCCAGGCAGCCAGCGGCCATGCCGGCCAGGCGTACCAGCCGAGAGTGCTCAGGTAGAACGCCGGACGCAAAGGCGCCCCCCCCAGCCAGCGCTGCAGGTTGAGCGCCTGCTTGAGCGGAATGGCCTGCGTGGTCAGGTAGGCCAGCCACGCCGCGCTTGCCGCCACGGCAAGGCCCACCCCCCACGTCAGCGCACGCCGTGCCAGCGGCGAACGGAAGGCTTCGAGCAGGCCCGGCAATCCCATCGCCAACAGCAGGAACAAGACCGCTTCCGCCGCGCCCCCGGCAAGCAGCATCAGGATGGCGCCGGCGCCCAGCGCCCAGCCACCGCGCGGACCCTGGGGCAGAGTGGCGATGCCGTGCAGCATGATCGCGGCGGCGGCGAACTGCGCGGTTGCCGCATTGAGTTCATGGCCGCGGACCAGGAGTCCCATGCAGCCCAGCAAGGTGAGCGCGGCGGCCCACGCGGTTTCCGCGCCATACAGTGCGCGAGCCGTGCGTGCGATGAAAAACAGCGCCAGCGCGATGAACAGCCCCGAAGCCAGGCGTGCGCCATCGGCCAGGCTCAGGAAAGACGACGTCAGCCAGGCAGTGGCGGTGGCCACCCAGTAGTACAGGGGAGGCGTAGCCGAGACGAACTGCGGGGCAGCACCGCTTTTCAGCAACAGCCACAACTGCACGAAGTGCTCGCCGTCGCCGCCTTTCCAGGGCGCGTGCCCGACCAGCCCGGGCAACAGCCACGCCGCGCAGAGCAGCAACAGCCCGAACCGGGCAAGAGGGAGCGGATGCTTATTGAACAATTTTGAGAAGCTGGCCCGATCGGGGTTCGCCATCAGGATAGAGATCGTTCATCAGGCGCAATTGGCCTTCGACCTCGACACCCAGTGGAGACTGCCGTGCCAGCGCGGCCATCGTCAGGCCGGGGCGGCTCGTGAGCAGTTGCAGGACATAAGGCCGGGCCGTCAGTTTCTCCGCCGGCGTGATCGCATGGAAGCTGTTGATCGCCGCCCGCAGGGCGCTGCGTTCGCGCTCATAGGTGGCCGTGTCCCGCGTCATGCCGGCAATCAGGTATTGCGTGCCGTTAAACACCACGACCGCCACCACCGCCGGCTTGCCCTGCTGGGCGCCCGCGGCAAATGCGGCCGGGAAGCCGCCAAGGTGACCGGTGTCATAGCGCGCGCCCGTATCCAGCTTGACCCCTTTCTGCACGGTCTCCAGCGGATTGTCGTTCTTCGGTCCCTGTACCAGCTCGAGCAGGGCATCGCCCTGGGGGCTGGTCACCACGACCCGGTCAGGCCGGTTCTGCACGCGCCAGTCCGGCGGAAACTGGATCGCCAGGCCCAGTTTCTCATGCAGCAGGGCATTGTCGCGGATCACGCCCTGATCGGGACTGTCGCCGAAATAGAGTCCCGGCAGCTTCTGCAGATAGTCGTTGCGGCCTTCGCGCGGATGGGACACGCGGTATTTGTTCGCCTCGGCCACCACCTGCCCGAGGCGCGCATCGTTGCTGGGGTGCGTATCGAAGATCCCGTGATAGGTGGCCCGCTGCGGGTGACCGCTGCGGGCGGCTTGTTCGGCGGAATACCGTTCCTGGTTTTTCAGCACGCTGATGACGTCGATCATCGCCTGCGGGTCGTAGCCGGTTTTCGCCAGATACGCTGCACCGAGCCGATCCGCTTCCAGTTCGTGCTCGCGGCCATAGCCGGCGGTCCAGGCTTGCGCCAGTGTTTGCAGCAGGGCGGAACCCGCCTGATTGCCCATGCCCGGCACCAGAATCGAGCCCAGCGCCGCGCCAAGGCCGGCCGCGGTGGACGCGCTTGGCTGGCGTACGCCGTGGCGTGCGGTGACATGGCCGATTTCGTGGCCGACCACCCCCGCCAGCTCGGCTTCGGAATTCAGGTACGCCAACAATCCGCGCGTGATATAGACATAACCGCCGGGCAGCGCAAAAGCATTGACCTCGGGACTGTCGACCACGGTGAAATGCCAGGGCAGGTTCGGGCGTTCGCTCTGTTTTGCCAGCCGCTGGCCCACTTCGTTGACGTACGCCTGCAGCGCGGGATTATCCAGGGCTGCGTATTCCTTCAACACCGCCAAGTTGGCCTGTGCGCCCATCTGGATTTCCTGCTGTTCGGACATCAGCACGAAGTCCCTGTCCCCGCTGACCGGATTGTGCGCACAACCGGCCAGCGCCAGCACGCCTAAGGCGGTCACTGCGATACGGCGAAACACTTGGGACGTCACATCTGCCTCTTTCTCGGGATGGCGCGCACGAAATGATACCGTCGTCGCGCCGCAAAAATGCAAAAAGCGGCCGAAGCCGCTTTGGATGCATACGCAGTTTCGCGCAGGCCTGCTTACTTCATGCCGTAACGCTGGCGGAATTTCTCGACGCGACCCGCAGTGTCGACGATCTTCTGCTTGCCGGTATAGAACGGGTGGCAGGACGAGCAGACTTCGACGTGCAGCTTGTCCTTGCCCAGCGTGGAGCGGGTGACGAACGTGCTGCCGCAGGAACAGGTGACGGCGACTTCTTTGTAATTGGGGTGAATGCCGGCTTTCATGGCAATTCCTTCGGGTTGAATTCGGAGAACGAGAGAGTATAGCGGAGTGGTGTCCGGCGCGCAAGCTACGGGATCCCCTCGCCAGAGGGTTCGCCCGCGAGAGGTACGACAGTTCTCCGATAACGTCAGCCGCGCCGCATCGAATCGAAGAACTCGTTGTTGTTCTTCGTCGCACGGATCTTGTCCAGCAGGAATTCCATCGCCTCCATGTCGTCCATCGGGTACAGCAGCTTCCTGAGCACCCACACCTTTTGCAGGATGTCGTGCGGCATCAGGAGCTCCTCGCGGCGGGTGCCGGAGCGGTTGACGTTGATCGCGGGGTACTGGCGCTTCTCGGCCATCTTGCGGTCGAGGTGGATTTCCAGGTTGCCGGTGCCCTTGAATTCCTCGTAGATCACGTCGTCCATGCGGCTGCCGGTGTCGACCAGCGTGGTGGCGAGGATGGTGAGGCTGCCGCCTTCCTCGATGTTGCGCGCGGCGCCGAAGAAACGCTTGGGTTTCTGCAGCGCGTTGGCGTCGACGCCGCCGGTGAGCACCTTGCCGGAGGCCGGCTGCACGGTGTTGTAGGCGCGCGCCAGGCGGGTGATCGAGTCGAGCAGGATCACCACGTCCTTTTTGTGCTCGACCAGGCGCTTGGCGCGCTCGATCACCATTTCCGCGACCTGAACGTGGCGGCTGGCCGGTTCGTCGAAGGTAGAGGCCACGACTTCGCCGCGCACGGTGCGGCTCATCTCGGTCACTTCCTCCGGGCGTTCGTCGATCAGCAGCACGAACAGCACCACTTCCGGATGGTTGGAGCTGATGGCGTGCGCGATGTGCTGCAGCATCACCGTCTTGCCGGATTTCGGCGGCGCCACCAGCAGGCCGCGCTGGCCCTTGCCGATCGGCGCGACGATGTCGATCACACGGCTGGTGATGTTTTCCTCGGCCTTGATGTCGCGCTCCAGCTTGAGCGGCTTGTCCGGATGCAGCGGGGTGAGGTTCTCGAACAGGATCTTGTTCTTGCTGGCTTCGGGCGGCTCGCCGTTGATCAGGTCGAGCTTGGTCATCGCCGAATAGCGCTCGCCGTCCTTGGGGGTGCGGATCTCGCCCTCGATCTTGTCGCCGGTGTGCAGGTTGAAGCGGCGGATCTGCGACGGCGACACGTAGATGTCGTCGGTGTTGGCGAGATACGAGGACTCCGGCGATCGCAGGAACCCGAAGCCGTCCGGCAGCACTTCCAGCACGCCATCGCCGTAGATGCTCTCGCCGCGCTTGGCCAGGGTTTTCAGGATGGTGAAGATCAGTTCCTGCTTGCGAAAACGGTTGGCGTTGTCGATACCGTTGGCGGCGGCAAGCTCGAGAAGCTCGGTAATGGGTTTCTGCTTGAGTTCGGAAAGATGCATGGGGTGGGCCTGAGTGGGCTCGCTTGAAAGAGCCGGACGTGAGGGAGAAGCGAAGCCGGACGGTACTGCGAGGTGGCGGCGCGCCGATGCGCCGTCCGGTTGAAACGTGTCAGATATTGCTGTCGACGAAAGCGGTGAGTTGCGATTTGGACAGGGCGCCGACCTTGGTGGCTTCGACATTGCCGTTCTTGAAGATCATCAGGGTGGGGATGCCACGAATGCCGAACTTGGGCGGGGTGGCCTGGTTTTCGTCGATGTTGAGCTTGCACACCTTGAGCTTGCCGGAATATTCCTTGGCGACTTCGTCGAGGATCGGTGAGATCATCTTGCAGGGGCCGCACCAGTCCGCCCAGTAATCCACCAGCACCGGCACACCGGCCTGCAGGACTTCCTGTTCGAAAGAATCGTCGGATATGTAATGAACATGCTCGCTCATCGGTGAAGCTCCTAGTGTAGAAGTAGGGGTAGCCGGATACGGCCTGGGCAGTTTGGGAAGATGGTAATGCTGGAAAATTCGGTTTTGTGCCGATATGCTACATCAAAATTGCCGCCTGCAAGCATCCGGGCATTTATCAACTCATCTGGGTAATTACGAATGACATACGTTGTAGCCGACGCCTGCGTGAAGTGCAAATATACCGATTGTGTCGATGTCTGTCCGGTCGACTGCTTCCACGAAGGCCCCAACTTCCTCGTCATCGACCCGGAGGAATGCATCGACTGCACGCTGTGCGTGGCCGAATGCCCGGTCGAGGCCATTTTCGCCGAAGACGACGTACCCGACGACCAGCGCGCCTACATCGCGCTCAATGCCGAACTCGCCAAGGCGTGGAAAGTCATCATCGAGAAGAAGGATCCCCTGCCCGACGCCGACGAGTGGGCCGGCGTCAAGGACAAGCGCCAGTACTTGGAGCGCTGACGCGCTTGGCAACCCTGGGCGGCAGCGCATTGCCGCACGCTGTCGCCCGCCACCTGCTCGATCAGCATGCTGATCGTCTGCCGGATCTGTCCGGTCTGACGGTACTCGTCCCCAATCATCGCGCCGGACTCGATCTTGCCCGCGCTTTGGCAAAGGGCGCGGACCGGCCCGTTCTCATCCCGCCACATCTCACCCCGCTGAAAAGCTGGGCCGAAAGCACCCTGAAGGACACAAGCCTGGCCAACGGTCGCGCCGAACCCCAGGCGCGAAGGCTGGCGCGGCTGCACGGTGTGCTACGACACCAGGATTGGCTGGGGGCAGTCGATAAGTGGGCACTCGCTAATGAACTCCTGCAGCTGGTCGACGAGCTGTCAGCCGCGCGGCTGGGCGACGCCATCGGATCGCGTATCCGCGCGCTGCATGGGGGTGCCCTCGACCGGGAAACCGCGCTGATCGAGGCCGTGTGGCAAGCACTCAATACCGACGGCAGCGATCCGCAGGCGCGCTATGCCCGTGCACTCGACAGCCTGTTCGAACAGCTTCGCGCCGCGCCACGGCCAGTCTATGGCTATGCGCTCGGCATGCTCACCGCCGTCGAACAACGGTTTCTCGCGCGCTGTGCCGAGCATGTTCCGCTCACGCTGTTCGAGCAGGACACCGGCGATGACGTGGCCTTCGCCCTGCGGCAGGCCTGGCAAGAGACCGAGCCGCCGCTGCGCGAGCGCGCCGCCCTGCTGGCACAGCACTGCCCCGCCTCGCCGCTACAAGCCCGCATCACGCTCAGCCCGGCGCCGCACCTCGAGGCCGAGGCGCGCGCCGTCGCCACCTGGGTGGCCGGTCAGCTGCAGGCCAGCCGGCACGGCATCGCGCTGATCGCGCTCGACCGCGAAACCGCGCGCCGGGTGCGTGCGCTGCTCGAGCGCATGGACGTGCTGGTGGCCGACGAGACCGGCTGGACGCTGTCGACCACCGCCGCCGCCGCCGTGATCGACCGCTGGCTGGAATGCGTGGCGAGCGACTTTCCGCACATCGAACTGCTGGATCTGCTGAAATCGCCGTTCGTACTGGGCGAACCCGGCGCGCGCCAGGATCAGGTGCTCGCGTTCGAACTGGCGCTGCGCCGGCACGGGATATCCCAAGGCATGGCCGACATGCGGCGGCTGACGCACGACGAGTTCGCCGCGCTTCCCGTCTGGCTGGCCACGCTGGCCGACGCCCGGCAATGCTTTGCCCAGACCCGCGCCCCGCTGGCGGTCTGGCTTACCCGCCTCGTCGACAGCCTCGGCAAATTGGAAGCCATTGCGCCCCTCAAGGCCGACGCCGCCGGCGCGCGCGTGCTCGACACGCTCGACACCCTGCGCCGCGACCTGGCGGACGACGGCGAAAAGTACGGCTTCGGCGAATGGCGGCGCTGGCTCAATCTGGCATTGGAGTCGGAAAGCTTCATCGACGCCAGCGTGGCCAGTCCCATCGTGCTGACCTCGCTGCCCGCTGCGCGCGGCCGTCTGTTCGACGCGGTGGCGGTGATCGGCGCCGACGCCCGTCATCTGCCCGCCCACCCCNCCCCCGGCCTGTTCAGCCAGGCCACCCGCATGCAGCTTGGCCTGCCCACCCCCGCCGACGAAGCGCTCGCCGCCACTGCCGACCTGATGCAACTGCTGACCCAAGGGCCCGCCCTCTTGAGCTGGCAAGCCTGGAACAACGACGAGCCCAACCCCGCCTCCCCGCTGGTGCTGCGGTTGCAGGCCCTGCACCAGGCCGCATGGGGCACGGCCCTGCCGACACAAACCATCGGCGCGCCGCCCACCCAATGCAGTCCGCTGCCCGGCGCATCCGTGCAACCTGCACCAACGGTATCGGCCGCACAGCTGCCGCGCCATTATTCGCCCACCGCCTACCAGACCCTGCTCGATTGCCCCTACCGGTTTTTTGCGCGCAGCGTGCTCGGCATCCGCGAACTCGACGAAGCCGACGAGGCGCTCGACAAGAGCGATTACGGTAACGCGCTGCATCGCATCCTCAAGGCCTTTCACGACAGCCATCCGCCGCTTGAACGCGACGCCGCGCTGGCCCGGCTGAATGCGATTTCGGCCGCCGAATTCGCCATGCTGCCCGCATGGACCGCCGCCGCCTGGCGCTGCAAGTGGGAAAGAATCCAGCCGGCCTACCTCGACGCCTGGCTGGCCCACGCATCTGCAGGTTGGCGTTATGAATCCGGCGAAACCGATTTCGCCGTACCGCACACCATTGCCGGCCTCGGCGAAGTCACCCTGCACGGCCGCGTCGATCGCGTCGACGCAAAGGGCGACGCCCGCTACGTGATTGACTACAAGACCAGCACCGCGCAGAGCCTCAGGAAAAAACTCAAGGCACCGGACGAAGCCGTTCAGCTGCCGTTCTACGCCTGGCTGTGCGAAGCCGCTGCCGCCTATCTGCCGATCAACGAAGTGCCTGTCGCGCCGCTCGAACTGGACGGCGAAACCGATGTCGAGGCCATCAGTCGCCGCCTGTCCGACCTGCTCGAGGCCATCGCTGCAGGCGCCACGCTTCCCGCCCATGGCATCGACGGCGTATGCGCATACTGCGAAGCGCGCGGGCTATGCCGCAAGGGAATGTGGCATGAGTGAGCCGCTGGATAACGCCATTGCCCTATCCCCCGCCCGCTCGGCGGTGGTGGAGGCCTGCGCCGGCAGCGGCAAGACCTGGCTCCTGGTGTCGCGCATGCTGCGTCTGCTGCTGGCCGGCGCGGCGCCGTCGGAACTGCTGGCGATCACCTTCACGCGCAAGGCGGCGCAGGAGATGACCGATCGGCTACATGAATGGCTACGGATGCTGGCGCTGGAAGACGACGCGACGGTGCGCGAATTTCTGCGCGCGCGCGCGGTGCCGGACGCCGAGATCGGCGCGATGCTGCCGCGCGCGCGCAGCCTGCTGGAAACGGTGCTGACTGCGCAGCCAGGGCCGACGGTGACGACCTTTCACGGCTGGTTTCTCGATCTGTTGAAACGCGCGCCGCTGGAAGCCGGATTGCCATGGGGCGCGCCGCTGCTGGAACGCGAAAGCCAGCTGCTGAACGAAGTGCGCGATCGCCAGCTCAACCGCTGGGCCGCCGCGCCGGACACCGCCGAAGGCGCTGCCCTGCTGACACTGCTGGCCGACATCGGCGAGCACAGCCTGCGCACGCTGTCGAAACACTTCGTCCAGGCGCGCACGGAATGGTGGGCCTATACCGATGGCCAAGCCGATCCGGTGGCCTATGCGCTGAGCCAGTTGCGCCCGCTGCTGCACCCCGATCTGGACAGCGACCCGGTGGCCGCATTCTGGGCCGACGAATCGACCGTGGCGCGTGTGAAGCGGATCGGCCTTGCGCTGGAAAAAGGCAGCAAGAGCGAACAGGCGCGTGCGCCGGAAATCCAGCACAGCCTGGATCTGCCGCCCGACGACGCTCATGCCGCGCTGATGAAGCATCTGATGACGGCAGGCAAGCGGCGCAAGAAGCCGGCAACCAGGGAACTGGAAAAAGCACTCGGGGCGGAGTTCGACACATATCTGCGTGATCTCGACATGCTGGAAACCGCGCTCGAGACCCTGACTGCGATCCAGGCCGACATCCGTATCTGGGCCCTCAACCGCCACGGCCTGCTGCTCGGCCACGCGCTGATCGCGGCCTATCAGGCCGCCAAGTCGCAGCAGGGCGTGATCGATTTTGCCGACGCCGAATGGCAGGCCTGCCGCCTACTTGCCAGCGAGGAGCACGCTCCGGCGCTGGCGTTGAAGCTGGATGCACGCTATCGGCACCTGCTGCTCGACGAATTCCAGGACACCAATCCGCTGCAGTGGCAGGCGCTGTCGACCTGGCTGCTCGAAGCACGCAGCGCCGACAACGGCATGACCGTCTTCATGGTGGGCGACCCCAAGCAGGCGATCTACCGTTTCCGCCGCGGCGAGGCGCGGGTGTTTAACGCGGCGGCGGAATTCCTGCACGCGCATTTCGGCGCACCGCGTTTCAGCACCGATATGACGCGGCGGCTGGCGCCGTCGGTGGTGGCGGCGATCAACCCGGTATTCGCCGACGTGGCGGGGTTTGCCGCCCACACCCACGCGCCGGAGAACGCCGACCGTCCGGGCGCGCTGCGCAGCCTGCCGGTGCAGGTGGAAAAAACCGAAGCCGCCACGGTCGATGGCCTGCCCCACACGGGAACTCCGATCCACTACGCGGCCTCCGGCCACGTGTGGAGTCCTATGCGCAACCCGCTGACCACACCGCAACCGGAAGCCGACGATCGCGCCGTGCACGCGGAAGCACGGCAGTTTGCACGGGTATTGCGCGACGAAGTGCTGGACCGCTGGGGCGTGATGGATGGCGGAAGCCCGCGTGCGGCACGCCCGGGCGACGTCATGGCGCTGGTCAGAAAACGTACCCACCTGCACCTGTACGAACGTGAACTGGAAGCGGCGCGTATCCCGTTCATCACCTCGCGCCGCGGCGGCCTGCTGCATGCGCTGGAAGCGCGGGATGTGATTGCGCTGCTCGAAACGCTGCTGCTGCCGCACGCCGACCTGAAGCTGGCACACGTGCTGAAAAGTCCGGTGTTCGGCTGTAGCGACGAGGATCTGCTGCGGGTGTTCGCGCCGCAACCGCCGGGCGAAACACGCGGCTGGGAACGACTGGCCACCCTGATCCATCAGACCGACTGCCCGCCCACCCTGGCACGCGCCGCGTCCCTGCTCGGTCGCTGGCGAACGCATTGCGGCACGCTGCCGGTGCACGACCTGCTCGACCGCATCTATTTCGAAGGCGATCTCGAAGCACGCTATGCTGCCGCCGTACCGGAAGCGATGCGGCCGCAGGTTGCCGCCAACCTGCGCGCCTTCATGCAACTGGCGCTGACGCAGGACGCAGGGCGCTATCCCACGCTGGCCGGCTTCATCCGCGAACTCGCCAGCCTGGTCGATGATGCCGACGCCGCACCCGGCGAAGGCCTGGCCGCCGACGGCGAGAACGCGGTGCGGCTGCTGACCATCCACGGTGCCAAGGGGCTGGAAGCGCCCATCGTCTGGCTACTGGGCGGCAGCGACCACCAGAAAGGAACGAGCCATGCCGTACTGGCGCCATGGCCTCCCGAAGCACCGCGGCCGGTGCATTTTTCCCTGTTCGGCAGACAGGAGGAGCACGGCGCATGTCGCGAGGCCTGGTTCGAGGAAGAAGCAGAACTGGCGCAGCGCGAATCCGACAATTTGCTGTATGTCGCGCTCACCCGCGCCGAACAGGCGCTGGTCGTGAGCGGCGACGCGGAGAAAAACGCCTGGCTGCAGCGCGTCGATGCTGCCTGGCGGAACCTGGGCCTGCCGGCCGACCTGCCCCCCGCAACCGCGCGGGCAGCGGATCGCCTCCTGCCGCCGATCCGCATCGACGCCCCGGCAATCGGACAGCGCGTCGGCACGCCGGTGACGAACCCGGCCGCGGCAAGCGGCGAACTCTTTCACGCCTGCCTGGAGCACCATGCGCCACCCGGAACCCCGCGCGATCTGGCGGCGCTGGCGACGCATCTGGGACTCGAAAATCAGCTGGACGCCATCGAATCCACCGCCCGCGCGCTGCTGGCAAAGCCGCATCTGACACGGTTTTTCGACCCCGCGCAGTATCGGCGCGCATACAACGAACTAACCCTGCTCGATGGCCACGGACGCTTGCAACGGCTCGACCGCGTGGTGGAATGCGACGATTCGGTGTGGCTGATCGACTATAAAACAGGCAACGACAGCCGCACGCTGTCCGACACCGAACTGGCTGAGCGCCACGGCACTCAGCTGGCGGGATATCGCACTCTGCTGGCAGAACTGTATCCCGACAAGCCTCTCCATGCTGCATTGCTGCTGGCAGACGGACGGCTGGTCGAACTGAACAGCGTATAAATACACCCTGCCTTCACCGTTATTAGGACCCGCAACCTTGATCGACAAACCTTTCTCCGAGTCCTGCGTACAAAACCGCGACCCCATTCTGGCGATATTACGCACGCTGTTCACCGATCGCCGCCATGTGCTCGAAATCGGCAGCGGTACCGGCCAGCATGCCGTGTATTTTGCGGCCGACCTGCCGCATCTCGTCTGGCAGACCGCCGACGTGCCGCAGCATCACCCCGGCATCCAGGCCTGGCTCGAAGAGGCCGCGCTGCCCAATGTGTTGCCGCCGCTGGCGCTCGACGTCAACGACACCGCCTGGCGCAGCGGCCGCTATGACGCGGTGTTTTCCGCCAATACCCTGCACATCATGGGCTGGCCCGAAGTGGAAAAATTCTTTGCGGGCGTGGGCATGGTGCTGGAAGCTGGCGGCATCCTGGCGGTATACGGCCCGTTCAACTACGGCGGCCGCTATACGTCGGAGAGCAATGCCCGCTTCGACGCCTGGCTCAAGGCACGCGACCCGGCTTCGGGCGTGCGCGATTTCGAGGCGGTGGATGCCCTGGCGCGTGCGCACGACCTGGTTCTGCAACAGGACATTGCCATGCCGGCCAACAATCGCACGCTCGTGTGGCGCATGGCAGGCTGAATTCCGCTTTGCCTTGCCGGGCGCTTTGCTATAACACAACCATTAAGAAGTTGGTTGGGGAACTCGCATGCGCATCGCCGAATTGATCCAGCGCTGGGGCCAGGAGGGGCATGCGCACCCGGATGCGCGCACCTATACGGTTCACTTGCCATTGCGTGATGCCGCCCGCGTCGAAGCGCTGCACGTGATGTATCCCGACTGCAGCGACTCCCAACTGATAGCCGACCTGATCCGGGCCGCCCTCGACGAACTTGAGGTTGCCATGCCCTACATCCCGGGCAACCGCATCATTGCCGAAGACGACTATGGCGATCCGATCTATGAGGATCTCGGCCCCACCCCGCAGTTCTACTCGCTGTCGCATGAAATCCTGCGCAAGCTGGCCGCCCCGCTCATGGACAAGTAGCTGTCGAATTAATTTACATATCGTGCCGCGCCGCGTTGGCTCAAACAAGCCAGCACATTGTTTCTTATGGCGTTTATTTCCTGGCACGACGATTGCTGTCCCTCCCCTTACAACAACCCTGACTGCGAATACCATGTATCTCGGCCCGGCTTTTCTCTTCTCAGCATTTGCCAGTCTGTTTTATGTTCCTGGCTTTCTGGACATGCCACTGGGAATGCTTACTTCGCGGCAGCTCATCTCGGAATTGCTGTTTCTCGTCTTTGCGCTGATTGCGCTGGCCGCGCTGGCCCGCTCGATCGAACTCGACCCTGTGTGGCCATGGCGGCCGGGATTCCGCCGCCTGCTGAACGTACTGCTGGGGCGCGCGCAGTAAGACTCAGCCATCTATTTGCAGCAAGCCCGGCATAAAATAGCGGCTTTCCGTCCTACTCCGCCGCCATGCCCGTCAACCTTACCGCTCCCGACCCTGCCTCACTGCTGCCCGTTGCCGGTGTGCGGCTCGGCATCGCCTCCGCCGGCATCAAAAAGCCGGGGCGGCGCGATATCACGCTGATCGAGCTCGCTGCCGGCAGCCAGGTCGCCGGCGTATTCACGCAAAACCGCTTCTGTGCTGCGCCGGTTACGCTGTGCAAGCAGCATCTGGCGACGGGGAATATCCGCGCACTGGTGATCAACACCGGCAACGCCAACGCCGGAACCGGCGAGGAAGGCCTGAAGCGGGCCCGCCAGACCTGCGACGCCGTGGCACAGCTGATGGGGTGCGCGACCGAAAACGTGCTGCCATTTTCCACCGGCGTCATCCTGGAACCGCTGCCGGTCGACAAGATCCTGCCGGCCTTGCCCACCGCGCAGGCCGACCTCGCGCCGAATCACTGGAGCGATGCCGCGCACGCGATCATGACCACCGACATCGTCGCCAAAGGCGCGTCGCGCCAGATATCGATCGGCGGCAAGGCGGTAACGGTGACCGGCATCGCCAAGGGTTCCGGCATGATCCACCCCAACATGGCGACCATGCTGGGCTTTGTCGCGACCGACGCAGCGATGGCCGCGTCCCTGATGCAACAACTGGTCAAAGAAGTGGCTGACGTGTCGTTCAACTGCGTCACCGTCGACGGCGACACCTCCACAAATGACAGCTTCATCCTCATCGCCTCCGGCCAGGCCGGCAACACTGAAATCGCCGCCGCCTCCGGCACCGATTACGCCATGCTGAAGGCGGCATTGAGCGAGGTCGCCATCGAGCTCGCACAGGCCATGGCGCGCGACGGCGAAGGCGCGACCAAGTTCATGACCATCGCCGTCGAAGAGGGGCGCGACCGCGCCGAGTGCAAGCAGATCGCCTATGCCATCGCACGCTCGCCCCTGGTGAAGACTGCCTTCTTCGCCAGCGATCCCAACCTCGGACGCATTCTCGCCGCCATCGGCTACGCCGGCGTGGCGGACCTCGACGTCAATGCGCTGAAAGTCTGGCTCGGCGACGTGCTGGTGGCGGAAAACGGCGGCCGCGCCGCCAGCTACACCGAGGCGCAGGGCGCGGCGGTGATGAGGGAAGCCGAGATCACCGTGCGCGTCGCACTGAATCGCGGCACCGTGAATGCCACCGTATGGACCTGCGACTTCTCCTACGATTACGTGAAAATCAACGCGGAGTACCGCACTTGATGCCATGAGCGTGCAGCTGACCGTCGAGCAGACTGTCTTTCTGCAAGGCCCGTTGTCGATGAACGTCGGCGCGGTGGGCCGCGACGGTTGGCCATGCGTGTGCCGGGCTCAAGGAGTGATGGTGGCGCGCGACCGGCGTGCGCTGACGGTATTGCTGTCGGCCAGCCGCGGGCGCGCAGTGATCGACGCGCTCGACGCGGGCAGCGGGATTACGCTGGTGGTCAGCCGCCCGTCCACCCATGCCACCCTGCAACTCAAGGCATCCGCGGCTACGCGCGCTACGACTGGCGCAGCCCAGCGCGCATGCAGCGCACGCTGTGTGGCAGCGTTCGCCGACGAACTGAAGGGGCTGGGCTACGGCGCGGGGCTGGAACAGGCACTGGCCGCTCTCCTGCCCACGGACGATCTGGTGGCATTGCGCTTCGCGCCGGAAATCGTGTTCGATCAAACGCCCGGACCCGACGCCGGACGCGTGCTGGCGCGCGCATGAACCTATCGCTCGAATCGCTGCGCCCCTGCCTCGACGGCGCGATTCCTGCCGTCGTTGCCACCAGCGCCCAGGACGGCACGCCGAATGTGGCCTATGCCTCGCAGGTGCATTACGTCGACGCCGAACACGTGGCACTGTCCTATCAGTTCTTCAGCAAGACACGCGAAAACGTGCTCGCGCATCCTTACGCACAGGTACAGGTGGTCGAACCCGGAAGCTTCCGCCACTTCCGGCTCAAGCTGCATTACATGCGCACCGAAACCGCAGGTCCGCTGTTCGAATACATGAAGGCGCAGCTCGCCGGCATCGCGGCGCAGACCCACATGGACAAGGTGTTCGTGCTGCGCGGTGCGGACATCTACCGGGTGCTCGACATCGAATCCGTCGATCCCCATATCCCGCCCGCGTCGCCGCCGTCCGATGCGCTTCTGAGCCTGCGGCGCACGCTCGACCGCCTGGGCGACACGACCGATCTGTCGGATCTGGCCGATCGAGGACTCGCAGCATTGACCTCCGGCTTCGGCATCCGCCACGCGCTGCTGCTGATGCTGGACGAGGCCGGCGCCGCACTCTATGCGCTGGGAAGCCTGGGCTATCCGGATTCCGGGATCGGCGCGGAAGTGAAGGTCGGCGAAGGCCTCATCGGCGTCGCCGCGCGCGAACGGATTCCCATCCGCATCAACTACCGCACGGGCGACTACGCGTACCAGACGGCGATGCGCGCAACGCATGCGACCGAACCGCGTATTCCGCTGCCGGTGCTGGCCAATCCGCATAGCCGGATTGCCGTCCCCCTCATTCACGGCGGCCGTCTCCTTGGCGTGCTCTACGCCGAAAGTGAACACGACGCCTTCTTCAGCCATGCCGACGAGGATGCACTGGTCGTCTACGCCCGCCACCTCGCCGCGCTGGTTGCGCAGGCCGCGTGCGAGCCGGACGACGCCGAGCCCGCGCATGACGAACCCGCGGCGCGCCCGACCGGCACGCCGCTGGCGGTGCGCTACTTCGCCGCCGATCACAGCGTCTTCATCGACAACGACTACCTCATCAAGGGCGTGGCCGGCAGCATCCTGTGGATGCTGCTCAACGAACACGCACACAACGGTCGCCACGATTTCTGCAACCGCGAACTGCGGCGCGACCCGCGCCTGCCGCTGCCCGATTTCGGCGACAACCTGGAGACGCGCCTGATTTTGCTGCAACGCCGCCTTGCCGAGCGCTGCCCGACGATCGCACTGGAAAAAACCGGTCGCGGCCGCTTCCGGCTGAACATCGGCCGACCGCTGCAACTCAGCGCCTGATCCTTCATCAGGTCGTCGCAAGCGCCTCACGCACGACCACAGCGTCTCCCAGCATGCCCTGCACCGCCTCCACCACAGCTTCGGCGGTCGGCAGCGCGGCCTGTTCCAGCACCCACGAGGACGCGCCGGGCGCGTCCGGCCCGGTCAACCGCACGACCGGCGCACGCAGGGCATCGAACGCCCGGGTGACGGCCAATGCGGCCAGTTCCGCCGCCATGCCGCAAAGGCCGCTGGCTTCGGTGACGGCGACAAGCCGTCCGGTCTTGCGCAGCGAGCGCAGCACCGTCGCCTCATCAAGTGGCTTCAGCGTGCGCAGATCGATCACCTCGGCAGCGATGCCTTGTGCCTGCAACTGCTCGGCGGCCTGCAGGCACACCCCGACCGTCTTGGCATAGCTCACCAGCGTCACGTCGGCACCGACGCGGCGCACGGCCGCCTGTCCGAGCGGCACGAGGTGATCGGCCACGTCGGGCACCTCGCCTTCCTGATGCAGCAGGGCAAGATCAGTGAAGAACAGCACCGGATTGTCGTCGCGGATGGCCGCCTTGAGCAGCCCCTTGAAATCCGCCACAGTCGACGGCATCACCACTTTCAGCCCCGGCGCATGCGCGAACATCGCTTCCAGGTTGTGGTTGTGCTGCGCACCGACGCACCAGCCGCTGCCGGTCATGCTCATCGCCACCAACGGAAATTCGAACTGCCCGCCCGACAGATAGCGCAGTTTGCCGGCGCTGTTGACCAGCGCGTCCATCGCATAGGTGAGAAACGGCGCGAACAGCAGGTCGATCACCGGCCGCAGACCGCTCGCGGCTGCACCCACCGCCGTGCCGGCGATAATGGCTTCGGCCAGCGGGGTATTGCGCACACGTGCGGTACCGAAATTCCGCACCAGATCGCCGCGCTTGGTGGCCACGCCTTCGCCCACCAGAAGCACGCGTTCGTCGCGCTGCATTTCCTCGGCAAGCGCCTGATGGATCGCCTGTTCGGTCGTCATTCGGCTCATGGGCGGGCTCCTTGCTCCACATACACATGATGGGTAAGCGTGCGCGGATCGGGCCACGCGCTCGCCTGGGCGAAGTGTGCGGCGGCCTCGATACGCGCCGCGACCCGGTCGCGCAACTGGGCCAGACCCGCCGCGTCGAGAGTGCCCTGCGCAAGCAGCCGATCCGCGATCCCTTGCAAGGGGTCGCGCGCCTGCCAACGTGCCAGCTCGTCGGCGTCGACATAGGCCTGGTCGTCGGGTTCGAAATGTCCGCGCAGCCGGTAGGTGACGAGTTCCAGGAAATGCGGCCGCCCATCCGCACGGATCGCCGCAACCGCTTCGCGTGCGGCTGCGTGCACCGCCTCGACGTCATTGCCGTCGACCGTCACAACCGGCAGTCCATGACCTGCCGCCCAGTCGGCGATCGCATTGTCGGGCATGGTCTCGCGGCGGTGCACGAAGGCCTGCCAGTCATTGTTCTCGCACACGAACAGCAGCGGCAACTGCCATTGCACCGCAAGGTTGAGCGCCTCGTGGAAAATGCCTTCGCAGGCCGCGCCGTCGCCGAAGAACACTGCCGTGATCCCGCCCGGTTCGCCCTGCCCCATCTTCTGCGCAAGGGCGACGCCGGGCGCCATCGACAGCTCGCCGCCGACGATGGTCGAGGTGAGCACCACGCCGAGTTCTTTCGCCGAAATGTGCAGGCTGCCGCTGCGGCCGCCGCAGTAGCCGTCGACGCGCCCCAGCACCTCGGCCATCAAGCGGCCGGGGTCGGCGCCACGGGCGATCAGGTGCCCCGCGCTACGGTGGTTGGTGAGGATGCGGTCGCGCGACTCCAGCGCGCCGACCACGCCGACGGCGCAGGCTTCCTGGCCGACGCTGGTACAAGTGCCGGGGGCGCCGCCACGCTGGAATTCGACGAGCTTCTCTTCGTAGGCACGGATCAGCAGCATGACCTCCAGCCGGCGAAGGGCGTCGGTCATCCCCACCGCGCTCATTGGGCCACCTGCACCGGCAGGTTTTTCGGCGTCAGATCGAGATAGGGCGTGGCCACCTGGCCGCCCGGCGGCACATAGGCCGGCACCGGCTGGCCTTTTGCGCCGAGGCTGCGCACATAGCGGTAGATCGCCTTGAGGTCGGCATCGCTCATGGCCCGCAGCGACGGGGCCGGCATGGGCGGCCGCATCGGCTGACGCGCCCGTTTCAGCCAGGTCTTCTCGTCCATCTGCTGGACCAGTTGTCGCAGGTTGGCCGGGTAGGTCGTACCCCATGGCCCGTGCCAGCCCATCGCGTCGCCGGTCAGCCATTCGGATTCCGCCACCTGGCCGTCTTTCTGCATATAGCCCGGGGTATGGCAATCGTTGCATCCGGACGTCTGGATCAGATAGCGGCCATGGCGGATTTCAGCGTCATCCCCCTGGGCCCAGGCCGCGAGGGAAACGAGGCTGGCGAGCAGCGTCCCTGCGATTTTCATGGATGTGTTCATGTTCGCTCCTTCCTTGTTTGCCGGGTGCGCATGCATCCGGACGGAAGGGAGCTTAAGTGGATTGCCGGACGCGCGTTGATAAGTCTTTGCTAGCGGAAACCTAAATTTTTCCTAAGCCAGCGGCTAGAATCTGCGGATGACCGATCTCGCCACGCTCCTTCCCCGCATCGAGCGGCTGCTCGACCGCCTCGACCATGCCGCCGCCCCCCATGGCCTTGACTGGAAAACCATCCGCGCCGCGCGCTGGGCCGCACAGACGGGCGAACTCAAGCCGATTCTGCACCCGCAACGTGTGGCGCTGAAGGATCTGCTGGCGATCGACGAGCAGAAGCAGCAGGTCGATGCCAACACGCGCCAGTTCGTCACCGGCAAACCCGCCAACAATGTGCTGCTCACCGGTGCACGCGGCTGCGGCAAATCCTCGCTGGTGAAGGCGGTGCATGCCAAGTACGCGCCCAGGGGCCTGCGCCTGATCGAAGTGGACAAGGCCGGCTTGCCGCACCTCCCCGATCTGTTCGACCTGCTGGCGGATGCCGATTACCGCTTCATCGTCTTCATCGACGACCTCAGCTTTGCCGAGCACGAACCGGGTTACGCCAGCCTCAAGGCGGCGCTCGACGGCTCGCTGGCCGGCCCGTCGGATAATGTGCTGATCTACGCCACCAGCAATCGCCGCCACCTGATGCCGGAATACATGGCGGAAAACCTGGAAACCCGCCACCTCGGCGGCGAGGTGCATCCGGGCGAGGCGACCGAGGAAAAGATCTCGTTGTCCGACCGCTTCGGGCTGTGGGTGTCGTTTCACAGCATGGACCAGGACACCTATCTCGCCATCGCACGGCACTGGGTTGAGACGCTGGGCGTGCCTGCCGACGATGGCTTCGAGCGCGCCGCGCTGCAATGGTCGCTCGGACGCGGCGCACGCAATGGCCGGGTGGCGTGGCAATTCGCGCGCGACTGGGCCGGGAAAAAATGAACCTGTCCCCCATCACCGAAGTCGTCGCGGCGGTGCTCACCCAGCCCGATGGCCGTGTCCTGCTGGCGCAGCGACCGCCCGGCAAGCCCTATGCAGGTTACTGGGAATTCCCCGGCGGCAAGGTGGAACCGGGCGAATCGCTGGAGGCAGCACTGGCGCGTGAACTGCAGGAGGAACTGGGGATCGTCGTCACCCAGCCCTGCCGTTGGATCACGCGGGTGTTCGAGTATCCCCATGCCCTCGTGCGGCTGAATTTTTTCCGCGTGTTCGAATGGCAAGGTGCGCCGCATCCGCACGAGGGCCAGGTGTTTTCCTGGCAGTTGCCCGACGCTGTTGAGGTAACGCCGCTGCTGCCGGCCAATTTTCCGATCGTGAAGGCGCTCTCGCTACCCGTGGTGTTGGGGATTTCGCACGCCGAGTCGCTCGGCGTGGACACCTTCCTGGCCCGTCTGGATGTGGCGCTGCACAACGGACTGAGGCTGATTCAGCTGCGCGACAAGACGCTGCCGGACGAGGCGCGCCTGCACCTTGCGCGCGAGACCGTGCGTCGCGCCCGTTTGCATGGCGCACGCGTGCTGGTCAACGGCCCGCTGGACCTGGCACGTGCCGCGGGGGCCGACGGCATTCATCTCGATTCGTCCGCCGCCGCCTCCCTGACGGCGCGCCCCGACTGCGAATGGGTTGGCGTGTCGTGCCATGACGGCGCCGAGCTGGCGCAGGCTGCCACGCTCGGCGCCGATTTCGCGCTGCTGTCGCCGGTATTGCCGACGTTGACGCACCCGGGCGCCACCACGCTGGGCTGGGAAGCCTTTTCGAGGCTCGCCGCGGCCAGCCCCATTCCAGTGTATGGCCTGGGCGGACTGGGACGCGAGGACGTGGCGCTGGCGCAGTCGCGCGGCGCCCACGGCGTGGCGCTGCTACGCGGGGCATGGACATGAAGCGGGTGCTGGTACCGCTGCTGTTGATCGTCGTTCTGGCAGCGATCGCGGTGGCCGGTTACTGGCTGAATCGCCCGGCCAAAGCACAGGCTGTCGCATGTACCGATCCGGTGGCAGGCTGCCGCTTCAGCCACCACGGCGCCACGGTAACGGCGTATTTTTCGGCCCACCCAAAACCGCTGGAAGCGTTCCGGCTCAGCGTCAACGCGCCGGGGGCGGCACGGGTGAGCGCCGAGTTCCAGATGAACGGCATGGAAATGGGGTTCAACCGCTATGACCTGCACCCGTCCGACAATGACACTTTTGTTTCAAGCGTGACGTTGCCGGTATGCGTCAGCGGACGACGAGACTGGACCCTGACCCTCGAGATCGACGGGGTGCATTACGCACTGCCCTTCAGTACGCGCTGAAACCTTCCGTACATGTAAGCGTCATAATACGAAGTCTATAATGAAAAGTGGATTATTGAGGGGTCTACGCGATGCCAACTGAACACACCTACAAGCAGTTTGACGCCGAACTGGAAGCCGTGCGCGCCAACGTGTTGAAAATGGGGGGACTGGTCGAGGAGCAGATCACCAATGCCATCGAAGCGCTCATCCAGGGCAACATGAAGCTGGCCGATCAGGTGGACGCCAACGATCACAACGTCAATGCGCTGGAAGTGGCCATCGACGAGGATTGCACCCACATCATTGCGCGCCGCCAGCCGACGGCCTCCGACCTGCGCATGGTGATGATGGTGGTCAAGACCATCACCGATCTGGAACGCATCGGCGACGAAGCGGCGAAGATCGCACGCATGGCCCGGCTGATCCACCAGGCCGAGCGCATCAGCCTGCCGCGCTTCTCCGAAGTCAAATACATGGCCGATCTGGTGCTCGACATGCTCCGGAAGGCGCTCGACGGCTTTGCCCGCCTGGACGCCACCAAGGCGGTCGAGATCGCGCGCCAGGACCAGTCGGTAGACGAGGAATTCCGCCTCAACCTGCGCCACCTCATCACCTTCATGATGGAAGACCCGCGTACCATTTCGGTGTTCATCGACATCCTGTTCGTCACCAAGGCGATCGAACGCATGGGCGATCATGCCAAGAACATGTCGGAATACGTGGTCTACATGGTGAAGGGCAAGGACGTGCGCCACACCTCGCTGGAAGAGATCGAGAAAGAAGTGCTCTAGGCGCGTGACATCGCACAGCAAAACGGGCGCCCAGGCGCCCGTTTTGCTGTGCGACGATCTCTTACTTGCTGGGCGGCACGTACCCTGCCGCGGCATCGACATTACCGCCGCCGAAGAAGTAGCGCTCCATCTGTTCCATCAGATAGGTACGTGCTTGCGGGTCGGCCAGGTTGAGGCGGTTCTCGTTGATCAGCATGGTCTGGTGGCGCTGCCAGCCGCTCCAGGCTTCCTTCGACACGTTCTCGAAAATCTTCTTGCCCAACTCGCCCGGCACCGGCTGGAAGGCCAGACCTTCGGCTTCGCGCCCGAGCTTCACACAATTCACCATCCGCGTCATTTGCTGCTCCTGAAAATTCAATCGTTCGATTTTAACCCAAGCCGCTTCTCGATACGCCGGGCAAACACCGTCATTTCCTTGGCCGCCTGCTTGTCTCCACGCGCCTCGGCCACTGCGATGCCCTGCTGGTAAGCCACCAGGGCTTCGCTCCAGGCTTCGGCGTCGGTCAGGGCCTTGCCCAGCAATTTCCAGGCGGCGGAATACTTCGGATCGAACTCAACCGCGCGGCGCAGGTGCTCGGCAGCACTCGATGCATTCCCCTGTTTGAGATATTCGTTGCCGAGCGAAAAGCGCAGCAAGGCGTTGTCGCGGCCGCCGGCCAACAGAGCAAGGAAATTTTCCAGAGGATCAGGCACGCCAGAAGGTCCGGGTAAAGACGACAAGCACGGTAAGCAACTCCAGTCGCCCCAGCAGCATGGCAATGGTGCAGATCCAGGTCTGGAAGTCCGTGAGGCTCGCGTAGGTTGTCGCGGGGCCCACCTGGTTCAGTCCGGGACCCGTGTTGTTGATGGAAGCGATCACGGCAGAAAAAGCTGTAACGAAGTCCAGCCCGCTAGCGGTCATAAGAAGCGTCATGGCAATGATGGCGAACACATACATGAATGCAAAGGCCAGTACGGCATAGATAACGTTGTTGGGCACCACGTGTCCGGCCAGCTTGACCGGCAGCCGCGCTGCCGGATGAATCAGGCGGGTCAGTTCGCGTCGCCCCTGCCTAAACAGGAGTTGCGCACGCACCATTTTCATGCCGCCGCCGGTACTGCCCGAGCAGGAGGCAAAGCAGGACAGAAGCAGCATACAGAGCGGGGCAAAAATAGGCCACTGGTTGTAGTCGGTGTTGGCAAACCCGGTTGTCGTAGCGATCGAAACGGTATTGAACACCGCAAACCGCAATGCCTGAAGAAAATCAGGGTAGACGTGCATGACGTTCAGAAAAATCGCGATCAGCAGCGAACTGCCCAGCGTCACGATCAGGAACCAGCGCACCTCGGGGTCGATTCGGTAGGCGGCCATCGATCGCTGGCGCCACGCCAGGAAGTGTGTGGAGAAATTGATCCCGGCCGCCAGCATGAACACCACCGTCACCGCCTCGATGGCCGGCGAGTTCCAGTAGCCGAAGCTGGCATCGTGCGAAGAGAATCCACCCAGTCCCATCGTACTGAACGTGTGCATGACCGCATCGAACGGCGTCATGCCGGCCAGCCAGAACGACAGCCCGCACGCGATCGAAATGCCGACATAGACCAGATACAGTCCCTTGGCGGTTTCCGTGATGCGCGGCGTGAGCTTGGTGTCTTTCATCGGGCCTGGCGTTTCGGCCTTGTAGATCTGCATACCCCCCACGCCCAGCAAGGGCAGGATGGCGACCGCCAACACGATCAACCCCATGCCGCCCAACCATACCAGCAGGCCGCGCCACAGGTTGATGGAAAGCGGCAGCGCATCCAGGCCGGAGAGAACAGTGGAACCCGTGGTGGTAATGCCCGATACCGTTTCAAAATAGGCGTCGGTAAACGAAAGGTGGGGCAGGTAGATCAGGAGGGGCAGTGTGGCAAAGGCTGGGAGGCTGGTCCACGCCAGCAGCACCAGAAGGAAGCCGTCACGGGTCTGCAGTTAGCGCTGCGATTTCCGGGTAAAGAGCCAGGTGAGCGCCCCGGCGACGAACGTGACGATGATGGCATCGTCGTAGGCGCGCTGTGCCCCGTCGGCCACCAGCCAGGACAGCGTCAGCGGCAGCAGAAAGGTGGCCGAGAACAGCATCACCACCTTGGACAGCACGTTCAGAACGGGGGCAATGCGGGACATCAGAAGAAACCGAAGCCGACCTGGAGCAGTTTTTCCACCTTGGGAATGATGCGTTTGTTGAGCGCAAACACGATGAGATGGTCTTCCGCTTCAATCAGCGTGTCATGGTGGGCGATGATGACGTCGTTGTTACGGATGATAGCGGCAATCGTCGCGCCGTCAGGCAGGTCGATCTCTTCGATGCGCCGGCCCACGACACGCGAGGTCTTGGCATCGCCGTGCACCACCACCTCCAGTACTTCGGCCGCACCACGCCGCAGCGAATGCACCGCCACCATGTCGCCGCGCCGGATCTTGGACAGCAAAGGCCCGACCGTCGCCTGCGCCGGCGAGATGGCGATGTCGATTTCGCCACCCTGCACCAGGTCGACATAGGCCGAGCGGTTGATCAGCGCAATCACGCGGTGCGCACCCATCCGCTTGGCCAGCAGCGCCGACATGATGTTGTCCTCGTCGTCGTTGGTGAGGGCACAAAACACATCCATGGAAGCGATGTTTTCCTGCTCCAGCAATTCCTCGTCGGTCGCGTCGCCCTGCAGAACCAACGTATGGTGAAGCTGCTCGGCCAGCAGGTTGCTGACCTTCTTGTTATGGTCGATCACCTTGACGTCGTAATCGCGTTCGATCTGCGCCGCCAGCCGTCTTCCGATGTTGCCGCCGCCGGCGATCATGACCTTCTTGACCCGGCGTTCCATGCGGCGGAGTTCGCGCATTACGGATGGAATGTCCTGTTTACGCGCCAGGAAGAACACCTCGTCACCCGGTTCGATCACCGTGATCCCCTTGGGTACGATGCCATGGTCGCGCCGGTAAATGGCCGGAATGCGGCATTCCAGGTCCGGCATGTGGCGCTTGATCTCCTGCAGTTCGTGTCCCACCAGCGGGCCGCCGTGGTATGAGCGTACTGCGATCAGGCGCACCTTGCCGCCGGCAAAGTCGAGTACCTGCAGCGCTTCCGGGTGCTCGATCAGCCGCCGCAGGGTATCAGTTACTTCCTGCTCCGGGCTGATGACGTCATCGACGCCGAATTGCTCTGCCAGAAAGCCTGGTTCCAAACCCAGGAAATCATTCGAACGGATACGCGCAATGCGAGTGGGCACATTGAACAGCGTGGATGCGATGCGACATGCCACCAGGTTGGTTTCGTCGCTTTGCGTGACCGCGACCAGCATGTCGGCATCTTCGGCACCGGCCTGCTTCAGCACCGAAGGATGCGCTGCGTGGCCGCGCACGGTGCGCAGGTCAAAGCGGTCCTGCAGCAGCACCAGGCGTGCGGCGTCGAGGTCGATGACCGTGATGTCGTTGTTTTCGGCAACCAGGCTTTCGGCCAGATTGGCCCCGACCTGGCCTGCGCCCAGAATGATGATCTTCAAACGTATTCCCTGGGTCTACAGGTCTTCGTCCAGACGTCGCCCGTGCCGGATGTTCAGCTGTTTCAGTTTGCGGTAGAGGTGCGTACGCTCCAGCCCCGATTTGTCGGCGACCCGGGTCATGCTGCCGCCCTCCTTCTGGATCAGGTGTTCGAAATACATACGCTCGAAGGCGTCGCGCGCCTCGCGCAGCGGAATGTCGAGCGGGATGCCGTGCGCCACGGCCGGCGCCGATAGTTTCATGGGAGCCAGCACGCGGTTGACGTCGGCTGCGTCGATTTCGCCCGACAGTGCCGTGACTGCCAGCGTGCGCACCACATTATTGAGCTGCGGCAGATTGCCCGGCCAGTCGAAGTTGCGCAACTGGTTCAGCGCCGGCGTCGTGAGCCGCCGCACCGGGCAGACGCCCGCTTCGATCAACTGCGCCAGCATGAAGTTGGCGGCCTCGGGTATGTCTTCGCGGTGCTCGCGCAGCGGCGGCACCTGAATGGCGAGACTGGACAGGCGATAGAACAAGCGGCTGTCGAATTCGCCAGCTGCGACCATGATGTCGAGACTGCGGCTGGATGCGCACACCAGACGCGCGCCGCTGCCCTCGATGCGGTCGAGCAGCAAGCCCAGGCCTTTTTGTTCCAGGCGCGCCAGTTCGCATACCTCAGGCAGGTAGAGCGTGCCGCTGCCAAGCATTTCGACGAAGCTCAGCGGATCCGACACCAGTCGCGCACGATCCTTGATCTCGACCCACGGCGTGGATGGCTGGTGCAGGAAATGGGCACAGATTTCAAAGCCGCTGCCCGGTTCGCCCAGCAGCATCACTGGCGCGGTGTTGCCGGCGATCTGGGAAAGGCGTTTTTTGAGTTCGAGAATCAGGGGGCTTTTGCCGAGCGCCGACAAGTCCATGCTGGCGGCGCGCCGGGGCAGGGCGACGCCGCGCTTGATCGCCTTGTTGACGGTATCGATCAGCTTGGCGAGCGCCACCGGCTTTTCGAGGAAATCGGCTGCGCCGAGCCGGGTGGCCTCCACGGCGGTATCGATGGTGCCGTGGCCGGACATCATCACCACCGGCATGGTGAGCAGACCGCCGCCGGCCCACTCCTTCAGCAAGGTCACTCCATCGGTATCGGGCATCCAGATATCGAGCAACACCAGGTCGGGCCGGCGCTGGGAGCGGAAGGCACGTGCCGCCTCGGCGTTTTCCGCCAGATGCACGTCATACCCTTCGTCGGTAAGGATTTCCGACAACAACTCACGAATGCCCACTTCGTCGTCAACGACGAGAATATGCCCGCTCACGTGTTCTCTCCGCCTGCCGCAAAGACAGGCAACGAAATGCGGATTGCCGCGCCGCCTGTTTTGAGGTTTTCTATTTGAATTTTACCGTGATGCTCTTCGACGATCTTTTTGACAATGGCCAAGCCCAGGCCCGTCCCTTTGGCCTTGGTCGTTGCATAGGGCTCGAACAGCCGTGTCATCAGATGTTCCGGAAACCCGGCTCCATTGTCTGTTACGGATAAACAAACTGTATGTTGATTGCTGCGCAGGCGCGTACCGACCTCCACACACGGTGCGGCATGACCGGCCAGCGCATCCTGCGCATTTTGCAACAGATTATGTATCACCTGACGCAATAATGTGGCGTCTCCTGCTATGCGCGGCAAGTCGGCGTCGAGACTCAGTACCAGCCCAAGCGTTTTGGCATCGTACAAGGTCAGCACGTCGCGCACCAAGGCATTGAGGTCGAGTGCCTCGAGTTTGGCGCGCGGCATCCGCGCATAGCCGGCAAAGGCATCCACCATGCTCTTCATGGCGGCGACCTGGTTGACGATGGTATGCGTGGCACGCGCGAGGAATTCGGCATCGGCCGCTTCCAGACGCCCGTCCAGCTTGCGCGCGATGCGCTCGGCCGAAAGTTGTATCGGCGTGAGCGGATTCTTGATCTCGTGCGCGAGGCGGCGCGCCACTTCGCTCCAGGCGGCATTGCGTTCGGCGTCGATCAGCTTGGTCACATCGTCGAATACCAGCACATAGCCGCGTTCGACACCTGCCGGCAGACGGGTACCGCGCAGCAGCAACGACTGGCTACCGCCAGGACCGGTGAAATCGACCTGCTCCTGCCACTCGCCTTCGTGCTCGCCAAAGCGGGTCGCCGCCGTCGTTCCGAGCGCATGCAGCGCCTCGCCCGGCTGGCCCAGTTCCGCCAGCAGCTGTGCGTCCAGCGTCAACGCGTCCACTCCCAGAATCTGCGCCGCCGCGCTGTTGACTGTGCGCACTCGCAAAGCCTCGTCCAGCACGACCACGCCGGACGACAGATTCGCCAGCACCCGTTCGAGAAAAGCCTTGGCCTGCTCGGTCTGCTGATGGTTCTGCGCAACTTGTTCGCGCGCGTCGGAAAGCTGGCGGGTCATTCGGTTGAACGACTGGATCAGCACGCCCAGTTCGTCGCGGCTGGATACCGACGGCATCTGCGAGAAATCGCCTTTGGCCACGGCGCGGGTACCGCGTGCCAACGTCCGCAGCGGCGCGCCGAGCCGTTCCGACAGCAGGTAGGCGATCACGAAGGTCATCAGCAAAGCCAGCATCAGCGTGAGGGTGAGCGCCACGCCGTAGATGCGTTTCAGGCCCAGCCGCGAAACCGAGATCTGCTGGTATTCCTGATACGCCAGCTGGACCGCCTGGGCATCGTGCGCGAGCCGGGCCGGCACCGGTTGCACCAGCTGCAGCACACGCGTCTCGCCGGTCAGCGAGCTGGTATACACCGGCACAATCACATGCATGATCAGGCCGCGTTCCGGCACCTCCTCGATGCGGCTGTAGGGCTGCTGCTGCCGGACCTGCCACAGCACATTGCGGTCGGGCAGCACCGGCAACAGGGTTTCGCGTTCGCCGCTGACGTGGGCAACCACGCCGCCGCGCTCGTCGAACAGCGTCAGCTCCTGCACCGAGCTTTGCTCGCGCAGCGTGGACAGGCTGGTGATGACCGAGCCCATGCCTTCGTCCGACAGGGCCAGCGCCATGCGCTGGGCTTTTTTATCGAGATCACGCAGCAGGTCATCCAGCGCGGCCTGCCCGAGGTTGACGCCGGAAGCCAGCGCATTGTCCACCCGCACGTCGAACCAGGTTTCGATCGAACGATTGAGGAAGAACACCGATGCGCCGTACACCACCAGGCCGGGCAGCATGGCAACCACCCCAAACATCAACAGCAACTTCAGCGTGAGCTTGGCACCGAACACACCACGGCGGATGCGCTTCTGCAGCCACCACATGCGCCAGCCCAGCAGTACCAGCAAGGCCACGCCCAGAATGCCGCCGCCGATGAAAAGCGTGGGCAGCGTGTCGGAAAAGGCGCTGCTGCCGCCGCTGGCATAGAACAGCAACGACAGGAGCACGATACCCAGGATCAGGGCGACGACAATCAGACTGCGCATCAGGGCAAAGGTGCGGGCGGGGCCGGAACCACGGGTGCATCGAACGCCCAGTCGTACCAGGGCGTGGCCAGCTCCCAGCGGTCGCCTCCGACCGCGCCGATGGACAGCGGCTTGGGAAGTTGCGAGGTGTCGAGCCGCAGGCGCAAGCGCGCGTCGTAGCGTTGACCGGTCTTGAGCGCACCCCGCTCCAGCACCTGCCACGCATCCACCCGCCCCAGCATGGCCAGCGCTTCGCTCAGCGTGGCGGCGGTGCGCGTGGTGTATCCGGTTTCGACCACATAGCGTCGCAACAGCAGGTGGTAATAGATCCGCATCTTGCGCACCGGGTCGGCGATCTCTTCGTCAAACCACCAGTTACGCGGCCGGGACAGTTCCAGTTCGAGCAGGAAGTACAGGTTGATGCCCCGGCTGAGCGCGTCTTCCAGCGTGCTGTTGAGCACGATGTTGACATCGCCGTCCAGCACATAGCCCTGCGGGGTCGCACGGATGGCAGCCTGGCTGACCGCGCTTTTGTCGCTGGCCAGCGCGCTGCCCGCGACGGTCAGCCAGAAAGCCAGCAGCAGCCCGACCAGCCCGCGAAGGGTGGAATCACGTCTTGCGCAACAGGGCGTAAAAGAAACCATCATGCTCGGCATCTGGCAGCAGCGACCCGTTTGACAAAGGTTCAGGAAGCGTACAGCGTTCCGCGTCGTCTGGATGACGCGCCAGGAACGCACGCACTTGCCCGTCGTTTTCTTCATTGAATATCGAGCAGGTGGCGTAAAGCAATGTACCACCCGGGGCCAACAGCCGCCAGAGCGCATCCAGCATAACGGCCTGTTGCGCGGCAAATTGAGCGATGTCCTCGGGACGACGCAGCCATTTGATGTCCGGATTGCGTCGCACCACGCCGGAAGCGCTGCACGGCACGTCAGCCAGAATGCGATCGAACGGTTGCCCGTCCCACCAGCGTTCGGGATGCACGGCATCGCCTTCGATCAGGCTGGCATGCAACTGCAGCCGGTCGAGGTTTTCCTGTACGCGCGGCAGCCGTGCCGCATCGACGTCGAGCGCAGTCAGGTCCACGTCAGCGCGTTCCAGGATATGGCCGGTCTTTCCGCCGGGCGCGGCGCAAGCGTCCAACACCCGTTCGCCGGACTGCGCATCGAGCAGGCGAGCCGCCCACTGCGCGCCTGCATCCTGTACCGACACGTGGCCCGCATCGAAACCGGGCAAGTCGTGCACCGGCACCGCGCGGTCGAGGGTGACTGCGTCCGGCCCAGTTTGATGTGCGGGCAGCCCGGCCTCGTTCAGGCGCCGCAGATAGCTTGCCACGTCGCCATGGCGGCCATTGACGCGCAAGGTAAACGGCGGATGCAGCAAGCTCGCTTCCAGGATGTCCTGCCAACGGTGCGGATGCTCGGCCTTGAGTGTGTCGATCCACCAGTCGGGATGCGACCAATGCGCGGATGGCTGGGCGTTGGCGATCTCGTCCAACTCGGCGCGACGGCGCTGGAAGTTGCGCAGTACCGCGTTCGCCAGTCCGCGCCGCCAGCCCTGGCCGGCTGCAGTGACCGCGTTGTGCACCACGGCATGGGCCGGTGCGCGCGTATAGGCCAGCTGATACAGCGCCACGCGCAGCAGCCAGCCCAGTTGCGGATCGGTCAGAGGGCGTTCGAGCAGGGCTGCCAGCCAGGCGTCGAGCCGTCCCAGCTGGCGCAGGCTACCGTAGACAATGTCCTGCAGTGCGCCGCGCTCGCCCGGCGTGTGCAGTTGCTGAAGGCCTTGCGGCAGGGCCTGATGCAGGGCCGTGCCGGCGAGTACCGTTTCCAGCACGCCGGCCGCCAGCTTCTGCAGCTTACGCATGGAAGAAAGGGCCGGAGAGTGCTTGCTGATTCATCGGGGTTACGCCTGCTGCGGGGAGCGGCGGATGATAACAGGCGACGGCGTCAGGCCGTGCGTGTCATCTGCAGCAGCCGCGCGACGCGCTCCTCGGTGGCGGGGTGCGTGGAAAACAGTCCGGCCAATCCGCTGCCGGACAACGGATTGATGATCATCATCTGCGCCGTCTCCGGATGCGCTTCGGCCGTCGGCATCGGCAGACCCTTGGCGTAGGCCTCGATCTTCCGCAATGCACTCGCGAGCGCCTGCGGATCGCCCGAAATTCCGGCCCCGCCGGCGTCGGCGCCGAATTCGCGGGCACGCGAGATCGCCATCTGGATCAGCATCGCCGCAATCGGCGCGACGATCATGATCGCGATTGCCAAGAGGGGATTGGCCGAACGTCCTTCGCTGTCGCGGCCGCCGAAAAACATGCCGAAGTTGGCCAGCGCCGAGATCGCGCCGGCGATCGACGCCGAGACAGTGGAAATCAGCGTGTCGCGGTTTTTCACATGGGTCAGCTCGTGCGCCATCACGCCACGCAGTTCGCGTTCGGAGAGCAGTTGCATGATGCCGGTGGTGGCCGCCACGGCCGCGTGCTCCGGGTTGCGGCCCGTGGCAAACGCGTTCGGTTGTGCCTCGTCGATCACATACACGCGCGGCATCGGCAGCCCGGCGCGTACGGACAGCTCTTGCACCATCGCGTAGTAACGGCCGCCACTGCCGGCGTCCACTTCGCGCGCGTGGTACATGGAGAGCACCATCCGGTCGGAATTCCAGTAGGCGGACAGGTTCATGCCGGCGCCGAACAACAGCGCGATCAACATACCCTGGGCGCCCCCGATGGCCGCGCCGATGGCGCCGAACAGCGCGATGATTCCAGCGAACAGGATGGAGGTCTTGACCCAGTTACCGAACATGTAAGGCTCCTTAAGACGCGCCCACAGGCGCGCCGACGAGCGTTAGATGGGGATCGGCCGGCCGGGTTTCAATGGCCGAGCCGAGCACCCGGTGGCACCGGCCGCCCGGCGAGAAATGCGTCGGCGCTCATCCGTTTGCCGCCTGCCGGCTGGATCTCCCGCAAAGCCAGCGCGCCACCGCCACAGGCGACGACCAGCCCCTCCGCGTCGGTACGCAGGACGGTGCCTGGGTCGCCAGCGCCCGGTGCGGTCGCCGCCGCCCACACTTTCAGCGGTGCGCCGTCCAGCAGCGTCCATGCGCCGGGCGCCGGATTGTAGGCGCGCACGGCGCGCGCCAGGACATCGGCAGGTTGGCGCCAGTCGAGTTGCGCATCGTCCTTGCTGAGCTTGGCAGCATAGGTGGCTTGCGCATCGTCCTGTGCCGCCGGAACAAGCGTGGCGTAATTCGCCAGCGCCGCGACAATGGCGGACGCACCCGCCGCGGCCAGCGCATCATGCAGGCTGGCGGCCGTGTCGTCGTCGCGGATCGGCACGACGGTTTTCGACAGCATCGCCCCGGTGTCGAGGCCCGCATCCATTTGCATGATGGTGATGCCGGTTTCAAGATCGCCGGCCAGAATCGCGCGCTGGATCGGCGCGGCGCCGCGCCAGCGCGGCAGTAGCGAGGCATGAATGTTGAGGCAGCCGAAGCGCGGCAGGTCCAGCACGGCTTGCGGCAGGATCAGACCGTAGGCCGCGACCACCATGACGTCCGCGTCCGCGGCCCGCAATTCGTCCTGCGCTTCGGGGGATTTCAGGCTGACCGGTTGAGACACCGGAAGGCCGCGCGCCAGCGCGGTCTGCTTGACCGCACTGGGCGTGAGCTTCATGCCGCGCCCGGCAGGGCGGTCGGGCTGGGTCAGCACCAGGGCGATGTCATGCCCGGCGTCCGCCAGGGCGTTGAGCGCTGCCGCCGCGAACGGCGGCGTGCCGGCAAAAATGATGCGCATGGAAAGAAAAACTCAGAGCGAGGCGCGCACCGGCGCCATGTCGGGCCGATGCTCGCGCGCCTGCTTCAGCAGCTTGGCTCGGATGCGATTGCGTTTGAGATTGGACAGGTAGTCGACGAAGACCTTGCCCTTCAGATGATCCATCTCGTGCTGGATGCACACGGCAAGCAGGCCGTCGGCGTCGAGTTCGAAGGATTTGCCGTCGCGGTCCAGCGCGCGCACGGTGACGCGCTCGGCGCGCACAACCTTGTCGAAGATCCCCGGCACCGACAGGCAACCCTCTTCGCTCTCCTCGGTTCCCGACTGGGCAACGATCTCCGGATTGATGAAAACGCGCAGCTGGTCATGGGTTTCGGAGATGTCGATGACGATGACGCGCTCGTGCACATCGACCTGGGTCGCAGCCAGACCGATGCCGGGCGCCGCGTACATGGTCTCGGCCATGTCGTCGACCAGCGTGCGGATGCGCTCGTCCACTACCTTCACCGGCTTGGCGACGGTGTGCAGGCGTGCATCGGGGTAATGCAAAATGTCGAGTCTGGCCATAACAAAGTCTAAGAATTGAATGGGCTGGGCGCGCACTTTGATGCAGAATCTGCGTTTAGTTGCGCACAACCCTAAATATAAGGCGGCGGATAGCCGTAAGCTAAGCGCACAGTATATTTTCAACGCTGAAAATTAGACAAGGTCTAAATGGAGGGTTCCCCCGTGCGTCAACTCGTAGTTTCTCTCGCCCTGCTGCTGGCCGCCGCTCCCGTGCTGGCCGATACCCTTAAACTGCAGGAGAACGCGCCAGACAAATACGTCGTGGTCAAAGGCGACACGCTGTGGGACATTTCCGGGCGTTTTCTCAAGGATCCGTGGCGCTGGCCCCAGATCTGGAAGATGAATCGCGAGGAGATCAAAAACCCGCACTGGATTTATCCCGGGGACATGATCGTTCTCGACCGCAGCGGCAAGGAGCCGCGTCTGTCGCTGGTCAAGGGCGACAAGAACGGCATGGAGACCGTCAAGTTGTCGCCCGGCGTGCGCGCAACCGAGATCGGCAACGATGCGATTCCATCCATTCCCATCCGCGTGATCCATCCCTTCCTGTCGCAGCCGCGCGTGGTGGCCAAAGGGGCGCTCGACGACGCGCCCTTCATCCTGGGCAGCAACGTCGAACGGGTCGTGCTGGGCTCGGGGGACGATGCCTTTGCCACCGGCGGCAAACCCGGCGTCACCCGCTGGAACGTGCTGCGCCCGGGCAAGGCGCTGAAAGATCCGGAAACCGGCGAAGTCCTGGGCTACGAAGTCGAATACCTCGGTGACGCCCGCACGCTGGTGGAAGGCGCCCCGCAAAAAATCCGCATCACCCAGTCGGTGCGGGAAATCCTGCCCAAGGACAAGCTGGTGGAGGCAGACAACAACACCCCCTTCGAATACGTTCCGCACGCACCGGAAAGCAAGATCAGCGGCCGCATCATCTCGGCATACGGCGGACTGTCCGACAGCGGGCGCTACCAGACCGTCGTCATCAACCGCGGCAGCCGCGACGGCCTGGAACCCGGCCACGTGCTGGCGGTATACCGCGAAGGCCTGGCGGTGACGCTTACCCGCGACGAAAAGGACCGCATGACCTGGATCAAGGAAAAATCCGCGGGCATTCCCGATGGCGGCGCTTGGCTGTACAGCGATGTGCGCTGCCTGAAAGAGGACGGCAAGGCCACGTACGATCAAATCGTCGATGTACGCAACTCCTTCCGCAGCACCTGTCTCGGCAACAACAGCGATCGCGCCGTCAAGCTGCCCGATACCCGCAGCGGCCTGGTGATGGTCTACCGGGTATACGACCGTGTGTCCTACGCGCTCATCATGCAGTCGGAAGGCCCGGTCTACCTGCTCGATACCGTGAAAAACCCTGATTGAACGCACTTGATCCTTGGCTGCGTCTCGCCCTCGTTCCGGGGGTGGGCAACACCAGCCTGATTCGTCTGCTCACGGCCTTCGGTTCTCCGGAGGCCGTTTTGTCATCCGGCCGCAGCGCGCTGGCGGCCCACCTCACGTCCGCCCAGTGCGACGCCTTGCTGGCCGAACCCGACGCCGCGCAGCTTGGCGCCGCGTTGGAATGGCTCGACCAGCCCGGCAACAGCCTGATGACACTGGCGGACGAGGACTATCCAAAGACCTTGCTCGAGATCCCGGATCCGCCTGCCATGCTGTATTGCAAGGGACGGCGCGCCCTGCTCAACCAGCCTGCGCTTGGCATCGTCGGCAGCCGCAACGCCACGCCGCAGGGCATACGCGACGCCGAGGCCTTCGCCCATGCCCTGTCGGATGCCGGACTCACTATCGTCAGCGGGCTGGCGCTCGGCATCGATGCGGCAGCCCATCGGGGCGGACTGGCCGGAGCCGGATCCAGCGTGGCCGTCGTCGGCACCGGACTCGACCGTATTTACCCCGCGCGCAACAAGGCGCTGGCGCACCAGCTGGTCGAAACCGGGTTGATCGTGTCGGAGTTTCCGCTCGGCACGCCGCCCCTGCCCGGCCACTTCCCGCGCCGCAACCGGCTGATCAGCGGCTTGAGTCGGGGCGTGCTGGTGGTGGAAGCCGCACCCGACAGCGGTTCGCTCATCACGGCACGGGTGGCCACCGAACAGGGACGCGAGGTGTTCGCCATTCCCGGTTCGATCCATTCCCCGCTGGCGCGCGGCTGCCATGCCCTGATCAAGCAGGGCGCCAAGCTGGTCGAGTCCGCCGCCGACATTCTCGACGAACTGGCCTGGCAGCAGCGGCTGGCCCCGCCAGGGCTGCGCCAGGACGGCCCGCCAGGCGAGGGGTCCGCGGAGGATCCCGCGTCGGGACACGCTGCAGCCGCCCTGGCCGACCCGGTGCTGGATGCACTGGATGGCGCACCCACCACGCTCGACACCCTTGCACAAAGAACCGGGTTGACGCTGGATGCGCTTTCAGCGAAGCTGTTGACGCTTGAACTGGATGGGCGAATTGCTTCCTTGCCCGGCGGGCGCTACCAAAAAATTCACTGACACTATGCTCGACATCCTGGTTTACCTGTATGAAAGCTTCCGCATGGCGGAGCTGGCGCCCGATCGCGACGCGCTGGAAAAGCGCCTGTTTGCCGCCGGGTTTGAAGAATCCGACATCAACGCCGCCCTGGACTGGTATGCCAATCTGACCGGCAGCGCCACCCATGAGCGGCTCGCACTGGCTTACGACCGTCATTACGCCGCCGAAGAGCTGGAGCGCCTCAACGAGGGCTGCCGCAGCGAACTCGCGTTCCTGGTCGGCGCCGAGATACTCGATCCCGAATCGCGCGAATGGGTGATTTCCGGTCTGATGGCCTTGGGCGGCGAAGACATCGAACCCGATCACGTGCGCTGGATGACGCTGATCGTGCTGTGGAGCCGCGGCCTGATCGAACATTTCACGCATCTGGAAGACATGTTGTTGAATCACGAGCCGGGACGTCTACATTAATTAGTCATGTCCAAACTCGTCATTGTCGAATCGCCGTCGAAATCCAAGACGCTGAAGAAATACCTGGGCGCCGACTACGAAATTCTCGCCAGCTACGGTCACGTGCGCGACCTGGAGCCGAAGACCGGTGCGGTCGACACTGAGAATTTCAGCATGAAATACCAGATCATCGAGCGCAATGCCAAGCACGTCGAGGCCATCGTCAAGGCCGCCAAGAAAGCCGACGAAGTGCTGCTGGCCACCGACCCGGATAGAGAAGGCGAAGCGATTTCCTGGCACATCAGCGAAATCCTCAAGGAACGTAAGGTCAAGACGCCGATGAAGCGCGTGGCCTTCTACGAAATCACCGAATCGGCCATCCAGGACGCGGTGCGCCACCCGCGCGAGATCGCATCCGACCTGGTCGACGCGCAGCAGGCACGGCGTGCTCTCGATTATCTGGTGGGCTTCAACCTGTCGCCGCTGCTGTGGCGCAAGATCAGCCCGGGCTTGAGCGCCGGGCGTGTACAGTCGCCAGCCCTTCGCATGATCGTCGAGCGCGAGGAAGAAATCGAAGCCTTCGTTCCGCACGAATACTGGACGCTGCACCTCGACACGCATAAAGGTGGACAGCCATTCACCGCCAAGCTCACCCACTTCAAGGGCGAAAAGCTCGAGCAGTTCACGATCGAGCACGAAGCGCGCAGCAAGGAATGGCTGGCGATGCTCGAAGGCCGCGACGCCCGCGTCATGCGCATCGAGAAGAAGCGCCGTGCGCGTCATCCCGGCGCACCGTTCACGACGTCGACACTGCAGCAGGCCGGGGTGCGCCAGCTCGGCATGACCACCGACCGCGTGATGCGCACTGCTCAACAGTTGTACGAAGGGATCGACCTCGGCGAAGGCCCGGTCGGTCTCATCACCTACATGCGGACCGACTCGGTCAACCTGGCGCAGGAAGCCATCACCGACATCCGCAAGTATGTGGGTGCCAACTTCGACAAGGCATTCCTGCCGCCGGCCGCCATCACCTACAAGGCCAAGACCAAGAACGCCCAGGAAGCGCACGAGGCGGTGCGCCCGACTTCGGTGACACGCACGCCGGAAACGGTGAAGCAGTTTCTGTCGCATGACCAGGCCAAACTCTACGAGCTGATCTGGAAGCGCACCGTCGCCTGCCAGATGACGCCCGCGCAGTTCGACACGATCGCCGCCGACATCACGGTGGGCGAGGGCACCTTCCGCGCCACCGGGCAGACCCTAGCATTTGCCGGCTTCCTGGCCGTCTATCAGGACGACGAGGATGAAGAGGAGTCGAAACTCCCGGCACTGACCGAGGGCGAAACCCTGCCGGTCGACAAACTCCATGGCGAGCAGCACTTCACCCAGCCGCCGCCGCGCTACACCGAAGCCAGCCTGGTCAAGGCGCTGGAAGAGTATGGCATCGGCCGGCCGTCTACCTACGCCAGCATCATTTCCACCCTGCAGGATCGCGAATACGTGGTGCTGGAAAAGAAGCGCTTCCAGCCGACCGACATCGGCCGCCTGGTCAACTGCTTCCTGACCCGGCATTTCACCCATTACGTCGACTATGACTTCACCGCCAAGCTGGAGGACAAGCTCGACGACGTCTCCAACGGCAAACGCGTATGGTTGCAGCTGCTGGGCGAGTTTTGGAAGGGCTTTGATGGCGAACTGAAGGCCAAGCAGGACGTCGAGCGCGGCTGCCCCATCCTCGAAGCCTGCCCCAAGTGCGGCAAGCCGCTCTTCATGCAGGCAAGCAAGCGCGGTCTCTTCATCGGCTGCTCCGGCTATCCGGAGTGCGACTACACGCGCCCGCTGCATGCCGCCACCGCCGAGGGCGACAACATCCTAGGCCAGGATCCCGCCACCGGTCTCGACGTCAAGCTGCTGTCCGGCCGCTTCGGCCCCTACGTGCAGATCGGCGAGATGCCCGAGGACAAGAAAGCGCCGAAGCCGCGCCGCGCATCGTGGCCCAAGGACATCCCGCTGGAAAACGCCACCCTCGAACTGGCGCTGAAATTCCTCTCGCTGCCGCGCGAAGTCGGACACCACCCGACCACCGGTCTGCCGATCGTCGCCAACAATGGCCGCTTCGGTCCCTACCTGCTGCACGACGGCAAGTTCAAGTCGATCCCCAAGACTGACAGCGTGTACGAGATCGACCTGCCACGCGCACTGGAAGTACTGGCGATGGAACGCGCCCCGCGCGGCGCCGATTCCGCCGCCTCGGTGCTGAAGAATCTGGGTCCCCACCCGGAAGACGGCAAGGACATCACCGTGCGCAGCGGCCGCTACGGCCCCTATGTGAAGCACGGCAGCACCAACGCCACGCTGCCCAAGGACATCACGCCGGAAGAGATCACGCTGGATGAGGCGCTCGGGCTGATCGCCGCGCGCGTGGCCAAAGGGCCCGTCAAGAAGCCGACGAAGAAGGCTGCCGCCAAGCCCACAGCGAAGAAAGCCAAGGCCGCCGACGCTGACGAAACGAAGAAACCTGCGACGAAAAAGCCGGCTGCCAAAAAGGCCACGACCAAGAAAGCGGCCAGCAAAAAAGCCCCTGCATGAGCGCGCCGCCCCGGCTGCTCATGCTCAATGCCTTCATCGGCACGGCGGGCTACAAGAAGCTCTATCAGGAACTGGGTTTCAGCGTCGTCGGCGAATGGTCGGAACGCAAGGCCATCAGCCTGGTACGCAAAACCCCGCCTGCCGTCATCGTCGCAGACTTTTACCACCAGACGGATTTCCGCGACCGGCTGTCCAACCTCGAGTCGCTGCTGGCCGCGATACAAAGCGCGCCCGATACGCGCATCCTGGTCTTTTACGAAACGGCCCACCAGGCCGTGCTCGACAAGGTCAGCGCACGACTGCGCATCGACGCCGCCCTGACGCTGCCGGTGCAGGAAGACCGGTTGCGCGCCACATTGCAGGCCTGGCTGGAAAATACGTCTGCACCGATTTGAGACGCGCTTAAACGCGCCGCATCTGTCTTATGTTTCGCGCACTGGCGCAGTACACATGATCGTCCAGGGAATTAATTTTGGCAGCAATATAGTCGCGCGGGGTTTCACACGGCGCGTTCCAAGCCATGCGCAGCATAGATAGACGTCACTTCATCGGTCATCAGGAACGTATCCAGCTTGCTGCCCCACGGCCCGCCACCATCCACCAAGCCGAAACCGAAGCGGTTGATATCGCAATGCTGGTTACCCCGGGAACCGGCTGGCCAAACTGAATCAAACAGTTCAGGAAAGATACGCTGATAGCGCAGCGCCAGGTGATAGAACACCACTGCCACATCTGCCCGTCCGTCCATCAACGCCTGCGGCGCTTCGCGATGATGAATCGTATCGCCGTAAATCAAGTTGGGCGAGCCCGGATAAGCCGGTGGATGGGCGAGAAAATCCAGCGAAATTTTCTCATGCAGGGCCAGTCGCCGCAGGCAATCCGTGTATATCTGGTAGCTGACTTTCTCGTTGACGGGATTGGATAGAAACACCCTCACATCATCGCGCAGCAAATCCCGGAGGCCGCTGATGTTCTTCGGGTTACCCTTGCGTACGAGTAGCACCACACCGCGGCTATGCATGAAGGGCCGATAAGCAGTCATGCGTTTCTCCGCTATCAGTTGGTCGAGCACAGCCGATGGGCTGATGAAGACATGCGGCGTTACCGACAATCTGAGATTGCCTATATTCAGACACCCCGCCTGAAGCATTTGCAGCGCCACGCGCGGTGGGGTGGTGACATAGAAGACATCCTCCATCTCGGGGAATTTCAACAGAAAGGCACGCAATGTTTCCTGCAGCGCCATATGATGGTTGCCGTCGGAAAAAACCACCAGCCGCGCACGCATCGGATCGCCGTGAAAATCCAGGCAGATATTCGAGCCGGGCTGCGAAAAGCTCGGCTCCTCATGGTTCCTTGGCCGGGCGGTTTCGTCCGGCCAGCGCAATGGATTCATGGGCATGTCAAAACCGTTATCCGGCAGGGACGCAAGGGCATCGGGAAGAAAGGCGGGGGGATATTCCCTTGGCAACCCGTTGCGCCCTGTGTGAGAGAAGCCGTTTATCCATCAAAGGTAATGAACAACGCTGATGTCCATACCTTCGCATCATCGATCTGCCTCCCAAAAAAGTAAACCGGGCGGTGGCCGTGCGGGCCATTATGCGGGTCGATGTTGAGCGTGCCGCTGACTTCCCGCGGTGCAGGTGAATCGCTCATGCGCTCAAAGGCGAGAAACATCTCCACCCCGGGCAGATCCTTCTTGAGCCGCGCCGCTTCAAGCAATTCCGCCCCGGTGATTTCCCACTCGAATGTCGGGCAGTGCACGAAAGGATTGCCCTTGAGCGGATCGCCGACTTTCACATAGCCGTCTATCGTGCCTTCGACGCGAATCTTCGCCGTGGCCAGGTGCGACACGTCAAGCTCGATGGCATCCACATCGCCATAGGTATCGCTCCTGAAACCCACCGTGGTGGCAGATTCGCGCCAGCAGGTTTCTTCGAGATGTTCGAATCCGCGACCGGTGAAATCGTTGATCACCGCATTGGTGATGGTGACCTTGCCCTTCCAGGCAGCCCAGCGGTAACGATCCTTGACCCGCGCGCCGCCCCAGCGGAAGCGGATCTTGCGCTCGGAGTAGCCGAGTTCCTGTTGCAAGTTGCGGCGCCAGATCTCGCCGGTGTGGTCGAAGGCAATGATTTCGTCCCAGCCCGCGTCGCCGAGGAAACGATAATCAACCGACGCCGGCCCCTTGTGCCCGAACTCATCGCCCATGATGTGCTCATTGCAGCGAATCAAGCCATAGCTGCGCTCGCCGGTGGACGCAAAGGTGTGGCGCGCACGCAAGGCCTCAGCCACGGCCTTTCTGGAAAGCTCCGGCGCAATGACGCCGGAGATGCCGCCCTTGGTGCCGAAGACCGCGGTGCCGGGCACGCCGCCGCCGCAGCGACCGCGATGTTCGTCGCCGGCCATGGACGCACCGATCTTGTAACCGCGAGTCATCGCCTCCTGATACAGCCAGCCGAAATGGCCCCAGCTGGAGCCGATCTCGATCAGCCGCTCCAGCTTGGGATGGTGCCAGTCGAGAATGCAGCGTCGACCGCCCACGTGCGGAATCAGCAGGTGGCCATCCGGATCTTTCGCATAGGCCACCCATAACTCTTCCAGCGGCCAGGCACCCGGCTCGACGGTGGCCGAGCGCATGTCTTCGTTCCATTCCACCGATCGCACATGCTCGCCGGTCTTGAGGTAGGGAAATTCCGGTTCCCCGTCGTGCAGAAACACCACGTTGTGATCGCCGCCTGCGCAGCTCGATCCGCACCACTCGGTGCCCGGATAGGCCACAAAGCTGCCGTCCGTGGTGATCGAATGAATCAATTCGACCGTACTCTTCCATTTCTCCGTGGTGATATTGAAGTCGTTATGCGCAAAGGCCAGGATATCCAGACCGCTTACATCGCGACCATAGGTGAGGTTGTAGCTCGTGGTATTGGTGCCGATCGTGTCTTCGGAATGCACATGCAGATCGCAGTAGTAAATACGCGGCATCGTCAACGCCTTGTCCACTGTGACGTAGAAGACCGCCGGCTTGACCCATGGGTGTTCTGGTAGATGGGCGGTGACCGCCAATTCACCGGCTTCCTGCGCCGGCAAATCTTCCAGCAACAACACGGCCCAGCCTTTTTCCGCCAGTGTCGCTTCTTTGCTGTACACCGGCCTGCCGTTCAGCGTCGCGTTGATCCGCACCTTGTCGCCGCGATTCCAGCAGGTATTCCCCCATTGATCCTCGCTGCGCAGCCGCAGCGGAAATTTTTCATTCGCTCGCACGATGCGCGAGCCGGCCCACATCAACTGCGCCGGCGCGCCGGGTTTGATATCGATCACCAGGTCTTCGCCAATGGAAGCGAAGCGCGAGGTGCCAAGGGGGTCGACATAGCAGCGGATGCGGAAACTCTCCTCGACGAAAGTCTGCACGCGCGTACCGGCGCCGCCAAAACGCCGGTCGCCCAGGCGGATGATGATGTGGTCGCCAGCCTTGAGGTAACCGTCGTAGGTATCGACGATTACTGCTTTCTGGAAAGGCCGTTCATGGCCTTTCTGATCGAAGCGCACGCTGAGCTTCTGCACGGTCGCCGGTGACTGGCCGGGAATGGTCGGCGCGGCGTGATATTCGGCGGAGATGTAGTTGGCGCCGGCCGGATCGGTATTCTGGAACAGCGCCCAGTCGGAATAGAAGCGAAACGTCGCCTTGAACCAGGATCCGTCGGCCATGCCCGAGGCGCCGAGTTCGTAGTCGATGACGATTTCCTGCCAGGAGCCCGCTTCCATGCGCTCGATGTTGCACGAGACCTTTCCCAGAAAGGGCATGTCCTTGGTGATCTGATACAGGCCTTGCGGTGCGATGTAGTCGCCAAGTTTTTCTTTCAGTTCGGCGTCGGTCATTTTCTTCATGTTGTCTTCCTCGTTTTACTGGTACGGCAGGCACATCCAAGCCGAACGGAAGTCGGTTGGGGATGTGTCGATCAGGGCAGATTTATTGGAAAGGCCAAGGTGCTGCGGGATCCCACACGGGGATGCCCATGAAGGCATACCATGGCGCCATGACACAGATGCCGTAGGCGATCGCTATCAGCACCGAAACCCAGCCTACTTTCGCGTAGTCGGCCATGCTGAAGGTGCCGCTGCTGTAGGCGATGACCGCCGCCGTGATTTGCGTTGGCAGGATGTAGGCGAAGGTATCGGTGTCGGATACAAGCATGGTGAACGCCACCGGGTGCAACCCAAGCTTGGGTGCAAGCGCCAGTAGTATCGGCGCCAGCATGGTGATTGCCGCCACATTCGACAGCATGCCGAGCCGGATCACATGCGTGCCCGCCATCAGGATCAGCAGCACCATCCACCACGGATGGCCCATCGCCAGCGGATGAATGATGTCCGACAACCACTGTGCAAGCCCGGTACTGCCCATTGCGGACGACATCGAAAGCGCGCCCGCGAGTAACAGGAAGGTGCCCCAGATCGTGCGATCCTGCAGCTCTTTCCACTTGAAACCGAACATGCCGGGCATGAACAGCACCGCCAACCCCATCAGCGCCGCATTATGCGATTTGATGCCGTGCCAGGATTCCGTCACCCACAGCAACGCTATCACGCCGAATACCACGAGAATGAGCCATTCCGCCTGACTGGTCTTCGGCTGTTCCGCGTATTGCCTTTGCACTGCCTCATAACCCCCGTGCACACCCACGCCATGCGTCTTGAAGTAGCGCTGCATCCACCACTGGGTAATGACAAACATGCCGAGATAGGGCCATTGCAGCTTGAACCAGTCGATATAGGACAGGTGTAACGCAAGCTCGGTGTCGAGCAAGCCGACGATCACCAGGTTTGGCAGGTGCGCAGTCATGATGCACATGCCGCTGATCATCGAACCATAGACCAGCGTCTGGATGACGATAGCCTTCTTGCCGGCGCGTTCTTCCGGTGTATCGCCGAACATATTGGTAATGCCGTTCACCACCGGCAACAACGTCGCGGCACGTGCGTTGGCTGCAGGAATGATCAACGACAACAGCAAGTTGGCGCCGAACATAGCCCAGATCACGCCATTGACCGTTCTTACCTTGAGCTTGTGCAGCATCCCCAGTGCGATGCGTCGATCCAGACCGGCTGCCTGCATCACAGCAGCAAAAATGAATGCCGCCAGACACAGAAACACCACCGGCGTCGAAAAACCACTGGCCGCCTTGGGAAACTTGTCGATCGCACCGGTCATCACCAGCAGCATAGGGATCAACATTCCGGATACGCCGACTGGAATCGCTTCGGTAATCCACATGAGACATGCCCATACCATGACCGCCAGCGTTGCCTTGCCCGCGGTGGAAAGTCCCTCTGGCACGGGCATCACCCACAGGATCAGGAAAAACGCGATCCAGGCTGCGATGAATCCGCACGCACACTTGCCGGGCGATCGTCCGGAATCACGAATATTGCTGCCCCAGTTGGCGATAAAGCCGCCGCTCTGCACTTGTTCGCTCATAAGGCCCCCTATTGCAGACTGGCTGCAGTCAGCGACACCAACAGCACGCCGATCACATCATTGCCGCTTTTCACCGGTACGGAAACCTGCACTGATTCGATATTGGTACTGGGATCGGGCTTGGATTCACCCTGCTGCCACACTTTTCCGCTGAACGATTCGTCGAAGTTTGGCTTGCCCTTACCGATATAAATCGCCGGCATGGACGTAAAAGCGACGCGATGGCTCTTGTCGCCCGACAGCACGATTTTATTGATCCACTTGGCGTCGGCATTCATCCACTTGGTCAGGCGTTGCCCGGCCGGATTGTCAACCAAGCCTTTGACGATGGGATCGCTTTCCTTCAACTCGCGCCACTTGGCATTGCCCAACATGGGAATTGGGCCTTTGGCGTTGGATTCCTTCACGGCTTTTACAATGACAGGATCCATGGCCCACAGGGCTGCCTGCTTTTTATAGGCATCGATCTTGGGTTGCATCTTGGGTGTCACGTCAGCCGCCCACACAGGTGTCGTGACGATCACTGCAGCCAACAGCGCCCAAATGTTGAGGAAAAGGGAAGAAGAGAAGCATCGGGCTCGAGAGTGGTAAGGCATCGTAACCTCCATCAGGGTAGGACTCCGTTATGAGGGACACAGACAATGTCCCATTCCTGTTTGTGGTTCTCCGGCTTCGGATACCAACCCCTTTACACTCCCGAAGCGGCATAAGTAGTATTCTGGCCATCTCGAGGAAAGTATGTCGGCCAACTGACATTTCCGGCATTAAAGAAATGTCGTTTAAGGCGCGGCAATCCAACAGAGGATGCGCATGCCACTTGATCAGCAAACCGACATACTCGCCCGCATGAGCGGGGAAGACCGGGAAGCATTGCTTTCCCTCGGCACGATGCAGCGTTTTTCCAAGGGCGAATTCGTGTTCCGTGCAGGGGCGCCCGGCAAGCACGTCTATTTCCTTCGCAAAGGCCGAGTCAAGATTTGCCAGCCGTCGCATACCGGCAAGGAAGTCATTCTGTGGTTCTGCTTCGCAGGGGAAATGTTTGGTCTTGCAGAAGTAGCGCAGGGAGGAGGGCGCGTGGTGCATGCGCACGTGTGCGAGGCCTCAGAGGTGCTTAAATTGTCGCAGAGCCAGTTTTCCGGCTTTCTTCGCGACCATCCTGATTCCCTGCATCTCGTCATGCAGGTGCTGTCGTGCCGTATGCGCACCCTGAGTGAAGTCATCGTCAATCTGGTCAATGACGACGTTGAGACCCGCATCATGAAGTTGATCCTACGCTTGAGTGCGCGCCATGGCGTCCACGTTGGGCAGGATATCCACCTCGACATCACGCTTACCCACCAAGAAATTGCCGATATGGTCGGCACCACACGCCAAACGGTTACGGGGATGCTCAGCAAGCTAAAGCGGAGAGGCTTTCTAAGCCTGGAAAACCGCAGAATTTATATTGAGAGTCCGGAAATGCACGCTGCGGCTTCTGGCCCGGACCATTAGGAATGATGGTCGATTGCCTACGGCCAATCCCATGTCTGCGTTTTCTTTGCTTCTTCATTACGCCAAAGAAAAGGCCAACCAGATCGGTTGGCCTTACGACGTTGCCAATTTCAGAAATTCTGTCCCGTAGAATGGCTTCTCGTGACGCTATTTCCGTTTACGCACACTAACAGCTTGACTCAAACATCCAGATTGCGCACACCCAGCGCATTCGTCTCAATGAAATTGCGCCGCGGTTCGACATCGTCGCCCATCAGAGTGGTGAAAATCTGATCGGACGAGATCGCATCCTCGATCTGCACTTTCATCAGACGGCGCACCTTGGGATCCATCGTGGTTTCCCACAGCTGGGCGGGGTTCATCTCGCCCAATCCCTTGTAGCGCTGGATGCTCATGCCGCGTTTGACTTCGGCGAGGAACCAGTCCATCGCTTCGCGGAAGCTCTGCACCGAGGCTTCCTTCTCGCCGCGCTTGGCGCGGGCGCCGAGGCCAATGAGGTCGCGCAGCAGGTCGCCAACCTTGACCAGCTGGTTGTAGTCGCCTGATTCGAGCAGATCGTCCTCAAGGAAATTCACATACGCATTGCCGTGTGCATGGCGGGTGATACGCAGACGATGCGTGTCGGTTTCACTGATGTATTCGGCGGCAATCTCGAATTTCTGGGCATCCAGCGCCGCGCCCAGACTTGCTTCCGCCATCATGGCCGCGTTGCTGTCGGCCAGGGAAAGACGCGGGATGCGCATCAACGCCTGCAGTACGTCGTCGGGCAGCAGACGAGCGAGGCGTTCGCTGACGGCCTCGGCGAGGAAATATTCGCGCGCCAGGATTTCCAGCGCTTCGCCGGAAATCGGCATGGCTCCGTCCATCGGGGTCAGTTCGGCATCTTTCATCGCCTCGGCCATCAGGTGCTCCTTCAGCGCATGCTCATCCTTGATGTAGCGCTCGGATCGGCCATGCTTGACCTTGTACAGCGGCGGCTGCGCGATGTAGATGTGGCCGCGTTCGACCAGTTCGGGCATCTGACGGTAGAAAAAGGTCAGCAGCAAGGTGCGGATGTGGGCGCCGTCGACGTCCGCATCGGTCATGATGATGATGCGGTGGTAGCGCAGTTTGTCCGGATTGTAATCGTCCTTGCCGATGCTGGTGCCGAGCGCGGTGATCAGCGTGGCAATTTCCTGGCTGCCGATGACCTTGTCGAAGCGCGCGCGCTCGACGTTGAGTATCTTGCCCTTCAAGGGCAGGATCGCCTGGAACTTGCGGTCGCGCCCCTGCTTGGCGGAGCCGCCGGCGGAATCGCCCTCGACTAGATAGATCTCGCACAATGCCGGGTCTTTTTCCTGGCAGTCGGCCAGCTTGCCGGGCAGGCCAAGGCCGTCCATGACGCCCTTGCGGCGCGTGATTTCCCGTGCCTTGCGTGCGGCCTCGCGGGCGCGCGCGGCATCGACGATCTTGGCGCACAGCAGCTTGGCGTCGTTGGGGTTTTCCAGCAGGAATTCGGCGAGCTTCTGGCCGACCACTTCCTGCACCACCGGCTGCACTTCGCTTGACACCAGCTTGTCCTTGGTCTGGCTGGAAAACTTGGGCTCCGGTACTTTCACCGACAGCACGCAGGTGAGGCCTTCGCGCATGTCGTCGCCGGTGGTCTCGACCTTGGCTTTCTTGGCGACTTCGTTTTCCTCGATGTACTTGTTCAACACCCGCGTCATCGCCATGCGCAGGCCAGTGAGGTGCGTACCGCCGTCGCGTTGCGGAATGTTGTTGGTGAAGCACTGTACGGTCTCAGTATAGCTGTCGTTCCACTGCATGGCGACTTCGACGGTCATGCCGTCCTTCTCGCCGATGGCACTGAAAATCTTCGGGTGCAGCGGATTCTTGAGACGGCTCATGTATTCGACAAAGCCCTTCACACCTCCCGAGTGCGCGAAGTTTTCGCTCTTGCCGTCGCGATGATCGATCAGTTCGATCTTCACGCCGTTGTTGAGGAAGGACAGTTCACGGATACGTTTGGCGAGGATGTCGAAGTGGAATTCGACCTTGCCTACGCCGAAGATTTCCTCGTCGGCCAAAAAGTGCACTTCGGTGCCGCGCCCTTCGGCGTCGCCGACGATCTGCATGGGCGAGACTTCGACGCCGTTCTGGATTTCGATGGGGCGGTCGACGACCTTGCCCTGGTGGAAGGTCATCGCGTATTTCTTGCCGTCTCGACGCACGATCAGTTTGAGCCACTTCGACAGTCCGTTGACGCACGACACGCCGACGCCGTGCAGACCGCCCGATACCTTGTAGCTGTTCTGGTTGAATTTGCCGCCGGCATGCAGCACGGTCATGACGATTTCGGCCGCACTGCGCTTGGGTTCATGCTTGTCGTCGAATTTGACGCCGACCGGAATGCCGCGTCCGTTGTCGGAAATCGAAATCGAGTTGTCGGGGTGGATGATGACCTTGATGTCGTCACACCAACCCGCCAACGCTTCGTCAATGGCGTTGTCGAGCACTTCGAACACCATGTGGTGCAGGCCGGTACCGTCGGACGTATCGCCGATGTACATGCCTGGACGCTTGCGTACGGCTTCCAGTCCTTCCAGCTGCTGGATGCTGTCTTCGTCGTAGCCGCCATTCATGTCGTCGGGCATCGCGTTGTCGGGCTTGTCGCTCATGGTGTTCATACCCCGTATGGGGCGTTCCTGTCGGTTATTGCTAAGGGAATCAGACGTTGTTCCGGCTTAGATGCGCATGGGCATCACGACGTACTTGAAGCCGGCTTCGCCTTCGCTGGTCAGCAGCATGCTGCTGTTGGCGTCGCCCAGGGACAGCGTGATTTCATCGGTATTGACGGCACCCAGGCCATCCAGCAGGTAGGTCACGTTGAAACCGACATCCAGCGGATCACCGTTATAGCTGACCTCGATCTCGTCGGCGGCTTCTTCCTGCTCGTTGTTGTTGCAAACGATACCCAGGGTGTTTTCGCTCATCACCAGGCGGACGCCGCGGAATTTCTCGTTCGACAGGATCGCCGCGCGCTGCAGGGCCTGCATCACGCTCTGACGGTTGGCCTTGAGGTGACGCGGCTGGTTGGTGGGGATGACGCGCTGATAGTCGGGGAATTTACCGTCGACCACTTTGGTCACCAGCTCGGTTCCGGGCAGGGTGATGGTGACCTGATTGGTGCCGATGCGCAGTTCGACCGGATCGTCCACGTCGCCCAATAGTTTGGAAAGCTCGACCACGGTCTTGCGGGGAATGATGACCTCGCGCGCTTCGGCTTCGGTTTCCAGTTGGGTTTCAGCATAGCTCAACCGGTGGCCGTCGGTGGCGACGACGCGTAACTGTTTGCCGTCCAGTACCAGCAACATGCCGTTGAGGTAATACCGGATGTCCTGGCTGGCCATGGCGAACTGCACCAGCTGCAACAGGCGCTTCAGCGTTTTTTGCGGCAGACGGATGGCTTCGCCCAGGCCAACTCCGGTTTCGACCCTCGGAAAATCAGCAGCCGGCAGGGTTTGCAGCGTGAAGCGGGACTTGCCTGCACTGACCACGACCTGGCTGTCCTTGGAGTCGAGCTTGACCTTGGCGGAATCAGGCAACGCACGCACGATGTCGAACAGCTTGCGTGCCGCAATAGTGATGGCGAAATCCTCACCCTCTTGCACATCCAACTGCGTGCTCACCTGCAGCTCCAGGTCGGTCGCCAGCAGGGTCAGCTTGCTGCCTTTTTTCTCCAGCAGGAGATTGGACAGGATGGGGAGGGTATGGCGGCGTTCGACAACCCCGACAACTGCGGTGAGGGAAGCCAGGAGTGTGTTGCGTTCGCTTTGTACTAATAGCATTTATATATTCCTGAGAATCATAATAAAGGCAGCCTAAAACTGGGGGTAAGCCTTCTTACTCAATTAAAACAGCGACTTGTTGCTTGTTTTGGGGTGTGGATAACAGCGGGGAAACACGGGAGGAAAGGGGATGGATTTCCCGCTCTGCCCGCATGACCCGCTTTATCCACATTTCATCCTCAGCCTGTCAGGCTTTGTAACAACACCAGATAATCACGGCCGATGTCGGCCTCGGTCTCGCGTAACTCGGCAACTTTACGACAGGCATGGATCACCGTGGTGTGGTCGCGTCCGCCGAAGGACTCGCCGATTTCCGGCAGGCTCTGGTTGGTGAGCTCCTTGGCCAGCGCCATGGCAATCTGGCGGGGGCGGGCCAGGTTGCGTGTCCGTTTCTTGGAGAACATGTCGGCAACCTTGATCTTGTAGAAGTCGGCGACGGTTTTCTGGATGTTCTCGATCGAGACGATGCGGGAGGTCGAGGCGATGAGGTCGCGCAGCGCCTCTTTGACCAGTTCCAGGGTGATGGGTTTTTCGTGGAAGCGAGAAAAAGCGATCACCCGCTTGAGGGCGCCTTCGAGTTCGCGTACGTTGGAACGCACCTGCTTGGCGATGAAGAAGGCGACGTTTTCATCGAGCTTGACGCTTTCCGCCTGGGCCTTGGCCAGCAGGATCGCGACCCGCATTTCCAGTTCCGGCGGCTCGACGGCCACTGTCAGGCCCCAAGCGAAACGGGATTTCAGGCGGTCGTCGAGGCCACTGATTTCCTTGGGAAAGGTATCGCAGGTGATGACGATCTGTTTCTTGTTTTCGATCAGTGAGTTGAAGACGTAGAAAAACTCTTCCTGGGTACGGTCTTTTTTGGCGAGGAACTGGATGTCGTCGATCAGCAGCAGGTCCAGCGACATGTAGCGCCGCTTCAGATCGTCGAACTGCTTGTTCAGATAGGCCTTCACCACGTCGTCGACGTAATCGTTGGCATGGATGTAGCTGATGCGTGCATTGGGATTGGCCTGGCGCACGGTGTTGCCGATGGCCTGCAACAGGTGGGTCTTGCCCAGTCCGACGCCGCCGTAGACGAACAGCGGGTTGTAGGCTACGCCGGGATTGTCGGCGATTTGCAGTGCAGCCGCCCGTGCCAACTGGTTGGCGCGGCCGGAAACGAAATTGTCGAAGGTGAAGCCGGGGTTGATGCGCATCCCCATCTGGGCGGGGGCAGGCACGCTGGCAGGTAGCGGGGCAGGCGTAGCGACGGCAGACGGGGCTGTGTGCGTACGCGGAGCACTGGGTTTTTTACCCAGGGCATAGGTGATGGAGACAGGGCGCGCATAGAATTCTTGCGCCCAGCCATCGATATGTTCGGCAAATTTCTCGCGTACCCAGTCCATCACGAAATGATTGGGTGCCAGGATGCGCACCTCGCCGCCAGCATCCTCAAACACGAGGGGTTTGATCCATGTGCTGAACTGCTGCTGGGTCAGATTGGCGCGAAAGCGCTCTTGGCAAAGGTCCCAGAAGGAATCCATAGTCGAGGGGAGAGGGGCGGAAAGCAGCATGGGATTCAAACGCGAATCTTACTCCCCTTCGGCTAGGTTATCCACAGGCAGAGTGCTCCGGACTTGGCGGGGCGTTCGCGCGCGAACTTGACACATCCCCGGGAGGGCGGGTCTAATACGCGGTTTTTCAACAGATTTTTTGTGTTTGGCTCGCCCGCCCTTGCGGGATGGGCCAATGCCTGCCAGAAAGGATATGCCATGAAACGCACTTACCAGCCTTCCACCGTCCGCCGCAAGCGCACCCACGGTTTTCGTGCCCGCATGAAAACCAAGGCGGGCCGTGCCGTGATCAACGCGCGTCGCGCCAAGGGCCGCGCACGTCTGGCCGTCTAATCAACGCGCATCACGACTCAGCGGGTGGCGTGCGCCTCCGCGATGCGCGGCTGGTCGACAAGGCTGATTTTGATCAGGTGTTTGCTGACAATCAACGCGCACGAACGGATTATCTGATGGTGATGGCCCGGCCCAACCAGGTGGGATATCCCCGGTTGGGCATGGTCGTTGCCAAGCGACTGCTTGCGCGTGCGGTGGATCGCAACCGCGTCAAACGATGTGTGCGCGAAAGCTTTCGACAGGCTTTGCCGGAACTGCCCGCGTGCGACTTTGTCGTTCGTCTCATTGCCAAGCCGGTCCCGGGCGATGAGGCACGGGATTTGTTGCGCACGTTCGCACGTGCGGGCCATCGAGCCATGGCAAAATGGCCCGCCGTGGTGTCAGGCGAATCCCTGATTGCCACTCCGGAACCTCATCCCAACTCATAGCGTCCCGTTCCATGGATAACCAGCGGCTGATTCTTTTTATTGTCTTTTCCTTTTCCCTGCTTTTGCTGTGGGAAGCCTGGCAGGACAAGCATACGCCCCCGCCGCCAGCCGTCACGGCGACGAACGCCCCGGCCAGCACAAGCACGCCGCCCGTTCCAAGCCAGGGGCTGAACGCTCCCGCCGCCGCACCGGCCCAGACCGGATTTACGAAGGGCGCGCGCGCGGTGGTGGAAACCGATGTGCTGCGTGCCACGATCGATGCCGATGGCGGCGATCTCCGTCAGCTTCAATTGCTGACCTATCGCGAGACAGAAACACGCAACGAGATCTTCACGCTGTTTGAAGAGGACCCAACCCAGCCTTACCTGGCGCAGAGCGGCCTGCTCGGCAAGGATCTCCCGACGCACCGCAGCGTTTTTCAGTTGAATCCCGGCACCTACCGCCTGACCCGTGGCGCCTCGCAAGTGGAGGTCCCGCTGGTGTGGAATGATCCCGCCACGGGCGTGCGCGTCGAGAAGACCTATGTCTTCAAGCGCAACAGCTATGAGATCGCCCTCAGAACACGGGTCATCAACAACGGGACCCAGCCGGTCGACCTGACCCCGTATTACCAGTTCACCCGCCATTCCGGCGCCCCGCGCGGCGCATCTTTCTTCCTGCATACGTTTACCGGCCCGGCTTTCTACACGGACGCCAAAAAATTCCAGAAAGTCACGTTCAAAGCCATCCAGGAAGGCAAAGCCGAGTTTGAAAAAACGGCCGACAACGGATGGGTGAGCCTTGTGCAGCATCACTTTGTGGCGGCCTGGCTGCCCGAGGGCAGCGTCAAGCGCGAGTATTACGCACGCGCACTGGGGAATGACCTCTACTCCGCCGGCGTCATTCTGGCGGAGGGCACACTGGCGCCGGGCCAGCAGAAAGTCTTTACCGTGCCCTTGTATGCGGGGCCCCAGACGCAGAAATTGCTCGAAGCGGCCGCCCCCGGTCTGGATCTCGCGCGTGATTACGGCTGGCTGACGCCGTTGGCCTTCCCCATCTACTGGTCGCTGGCAAAAATCGAGCGTTTCGTCGGCAACTGGGGATGGGCCATCATCATCCTGACCATCCTCCTCAAACTGGCGCTGTTCCCGCTGTCGGCTGCCGGTTACAAGTCGATGGCCAAGATGAAGAAACTCACGCCGCGCCTGCAGCAGCTGAAGGAAACCTACGGCGACGACCGCGCCAAGCTGCATCAGGCGATGGCGGAGCTGTACAAGACCGAGAAAATCAACCCGCTCGGCGGCTGCCTGCCTATCCTGATCCAGATTCCGGTGTTCATCGCGCTGTACTGGGTGCTGCTCGCGGCTGTGGAAATGCGCGGCGCGCCGTGGCTGGGCTGGATCACCGACCTGACGGCGCCCGACCCCTTTTACATTCTGCCGATCATCATGGGCATCACCTCGATCCTGCAGGTCAAGCTGAATCCGCAGCCGATGGATCCGATGCAGGCCAAGATCATGATGATCATGCCGGTGGCATTCACCGTGATGTTCGTGTTCTTCCCCGCCGGCCTCGTGCTGTACTGGATCGTCAACAACATCCTGTCCATCACGCAACAGTGGGTGATCAACAAACAGGTTCAGGACGGTGGCAAGCTTGCCTCCGGCAAAGCCTGATCTGATTGCTGCCATCGCCACTGCGCCCGGGCGCGGTGGGGTGGGCGTGGTACGCGTATCGGGGACGGACATCGCCCCGCTTGCACAAGCCATGCTTGGGCGCGTGCCCGCACCGCGCCATGCGACGTTCTGTCGCTTTCTCGATCGCGATGGCGAAGCCCTCGACGAGGGGATCGCCCTCCATTTTGTCGCCCCCCATTCGTTTACCGGCGAGCACGTCCTGGAACTGCAAGGTCATGGTGGGCCTGTGGTGCTTAACCTGATCCTGCAACGTTGTCTGGAACTCGGTGCGCGGCTGGCCGAGCCGGGCGAATTCTCTCGTCGCGCCTTTCTGAATGGCAGGCTTGACCTGACCCAGGCCGAGGCGGTGGCCGATCTGATCGACGCGGCCTCCACCGAGGCGGCGCGCTCGGCGGTGCGTTCACTGGCAGGGGCCTTCTCGGCGCGGATCGCGGAACTGGTCGAAGCGCTGACGCGCCTGCGCATGCTGGTCGAGGCTACGCTCGACTTTCCCGAAGAGGAGATCGACTTTCTCAAACAGGCCGATGCCTTCGGGCGCCTCGATGCGATCGACGCCAGCCTGGCCGTGGTGCGGTCGCAGGCGAAGCAGGGCGCGTTGCTGCGCGAGGGTTTGACCGTCGTGCTGATTGGCCAGCCGAACGTGGGCAAGTCGAGTTTGCTGAATCAACTGGCCGGATTCGAGGCCGCGATTGTCACCGAGATCGCCGGCACCACGCGCGATACCGTGCGTGAGGCAATCCAGATCGAGGGTGTGCCGTTGCACATCGTCGATACCGCCGGTCTGCGTGAAACCGACGACACGGTGGAGAAACTCGGCATCGCCCGTACCTGGGAGGCGGCGGAAAGGGCCGACGTGGCGTTGCTGCTGGTGGATACGGCGCATGGCCTCAGCGAGCGCGAGGCGGCGATCCTGGCGCGCTTGCCGCCAGTCGTGCGGCTCACGATCCACAACAAGATCGATGTCACTGGCGAAGCGCCGCGCGTGGCGGGTGACGAGGTCTGGCTTTCCGCCCGGACCGGTGCCGGGATCGATCTCCTGCGCGGCAAGCTGCTGGCATCGGCGGGTTGGCAGGCGGCGGGCGAGGGCACATTCATGGCGCGCGCGCGCCATCTGGATGCGCTGGGCCGTGCCGCCGGCCATCTTGCCGTTGCGCGCGAATCGGCCGGCCAACTGGAATTGTTCGCCGAGGAGCTGCGGCTGGCACAGGCCGCCTTGTCGGAAATCACCGGCGAGTTCACGGCTGACGACCTGTTGGGTGAGATTTTCAGCTCGTTCTGCATCGGAAAGTAAACGACCTTACCTGCCTGCCAGTTCCACTTCGCAAGCGACACGCATTATTTGCCGGCCCCTGCGTGCCTTGGGGAACTCGGCTCGTGTTTACGCTATCCATAAGCCTTTGCTGTTTTCTGCCCTCGACCAGGAATGACCATGATTTCGCTCAAACCCTATTTGCGCGCCGCGCCTTTATTGATCGGCGCCGCCCTGATGCTGGTCGGATGTGGCCCCAAGGTCGATACGCATCCCGGCCAGCCGGTGACGAAGCGCCGCGCACTGTTGCAGGAAACCCTGCGTACGTTTGAGCCGATGGGGATCATGGTGCGCGGCAAAACGCCTTATGTCGCAGCGAAATTCCTTACGCTCGCAGACAAGCTTCAGAGCCTGAGCACTCAGCCGTGGCCCTATTTTCCGCTAGGCAGCACCTACGCGCCGAGTCGTGCCAAACCCGCCGTGTGGCAGCAAGCCGCGCAATTCAAACAGGCGCAGGACACTTACATCAAGGCGGTGTCAGGCCTCGCTGCGATGGCCAAGACCAGCAATCTGGACGCGATCCGCCCAGCCTACACGCACGTGAGCGACAGCTGCGCCGCCTGTCATAAAACGTTTCGAGGGCCGTCGGTGTTATGACGCAGCGGTCTGCGCGGGTCAGGGTATGGGATGTGCCGGTAAGGCTGTTTCACTGGCTGCTGCTGGCCTTGTTCGGTTTCTCCTGGTGGAGTGGGGAACAGGGTAACCAATGGATGGAATACCATGGCTGGTCGGGCCTTGCCATCCTTACGCTGGTGCTGTTCCGTATTGGCTGGGGGCTTGTGGGCAGCGACACGGCGCGTTTTGCGCATTTCGTGCGGGGCCCGCGCGTCAGCTACGCGTATTTCCGCAGCGTACTGCAACGCCAGCCCAAGGCCTATCTGGGGCACAACCCGCTGGGCGGATGGATGATCGTGAGTCTGTTGCTGCTGTTGCTGGCGCAAGCGATTACCGGGCTGTTCGGCAACGATGACAGCGACTACGAAGCGCCACTCTCGCATTGGCTCGACCATAGCACCAGCAGCCTCATCACCACCCTGCATACCTACAATTTCGACCTGCTGCTGGGCTTGATCGGCCTGCATGTTGCGGCTGTCCTGGCCCATCAGTTGTTGCGCCGCGACGACATGATCAAAGCGATGTTCACCGGCATGAAGGCGGGGATAGCGGGCACAACGGCCGGGCGTCTGGTGTCGACCTGGCGGGCATTCGTGCTGTTGGGTTTAACGGCGGCACTTGTTTACGCGCTGTTCTGGATGGGCGGCGGCGCTTCGAATCTATAAGCCGCTTCACGGGCGGGACGGGCCACAGCGCTTTTACCCGGACGCGTCCGCGCTTATGCTTGCAGCGTGTAACTTTCTTCAGGACGGCCAGTCATGCTGACGTGGCGCGGCATCGCCGACGAACTCAGGATCCACCGCACGCGCCTGCTGCAGGCCAATGTCATTGCCCTGCTGGCCGTGGCGGCCGCCGTGCCGGTGCCGCTGCTGCTGCCACTGATGGTGGACGAAGTGCTGCTGCACCATCCGGGTGTCTTCGTGGACAGGATCGGCGCGGTCTTCCCCGCGGCTTGGCACGGGCCGGTGCTGTTCATCGGCGTGACGCTGCTGCTGACAGTCGCGCTCAGGCTGATGTCGATACTGCTCAACGTATGGCAGGGCCGGACGTTTTCCCTGCTGGCCAAGGACGTGGTCTACCGCATCCGGGTGCGGATGCTCGCCCGGCTGTCGCGTATCGCGCTCTCGGAGTTCGAGACGGTGGGAGCGGGCCGGGTCACCTCGCATTTCGTCACGGACTTGAATGCCATCGACAGTTTCCTCGGTGCATCGGTTTCGGGCTTGGTGGTGTCGGTGCTGACCCTGATCGGGGTGGCGGCGGTGCTGTTCTGGATGCACTGGCAACTGGCACTGTTCATCCTGTTGCTGAATCCGGTGGTGATCCTGTTTTCCACCCGCCTCGGCAAACGGGTAAAGGATCTGAAGAGGCACGAAAACCGCGCTTTTGAGGTGTTCCAGGACGCCCTGTCCGAGACCCTCGACGCGCTGACCCAGATCCGGGCGATGAACCGCGAAAAGCATTATCTGATGCGGGTGACAGACAAGGCGGCCGACATTCGTCGGCACGCGGCCGCGTTTGCCTGGAAGTCGGACGCGATGAGCCGGGTCTCGTTCTTCGTGTTCCTTGCCGGCTTCGACGCTTTCCGTGCCGGGGCGATGCTGATGGTGGTGTTTTCCAATCTCACCATCGGCGAGATGCTGGCGGTGTTCGGTTACCTGTGGTTCATGATGACGCCGGTGCAGGAACTGGTGAACCTGCAATATGCCTGGTTCGCCGCCAATGCGGCACTGGGCCGCATCAATGCGCTGCTCGGCCTGCACAGCGAACCGCAGCATTCCGCGCGGTGCGATCCGTTCGCCGACCGACCGACCGTCGGGATCGCGCTCGAGCACGTGAGCTTTGCCTATGCGGATGGCGAGACCGTGCTGGACGACGTCAGCCTCAGTGTGGCGGCGGGTGAAAAGGTGGCGCTGGTCGGGGCCTCCGGGGGCGGCAAGTCGACGCTGGTGCAGGCCTTGCTGGGGCTCTATCCGGTGAAATCCGGCCGGATCCTATATGGGGCGGCGCCGGTCACCGAGATCGGCTGGGAAGCCGTGCGCGAACATGTGGGCGTGGTACTGCAGCACCCGGTACTGTTCAACGACAGCGTGCGGGCCAATCTCACGCTCGGACGCAAAGCCGATGACGCCACGCTGTGGCAGGCGCTGGAGATCGCGCAGTTGAAGGACATCATCGCTGCCCTGCCGCACGGGCTGGATACCATCGTCGGGAAACAGGGAGTGCGGTTGTCGGGCGGACAGCGGCAACGCCTGGCCATTGCACGCATGATCGTCGCCAATCCGCAGATCGTGATCCTCGACGAGGCCACCTCCGCGCTCGACACCGACACCGAACGGCGGCTGCATCAGGCCCTCTCCGGGTTTCTGACCGGTCGCACCACGCTCATCATCGCGCATCGTTTGAGCGCAGTGAAGCAGGCTGACCGCATCCTGGTGTTCGAGAACGGCCGTGTGGTGGAGGAGGGCGCGCACGCCGAGTTGATCGACCGGGGCGGGCTCTATCACAAGCTTTACCGCCACGCGTAAAAAAATGCTGGGGAAAATCAGCGTTCCCTGATAAACTCCGCCGAGTTGTGCATACAGCAGTGGGCAGGTCAGGCTTTTGCCGCCGTGCCTCGGGACTGTTCTCACAGCCCCATCGTCTTCGACCTCTCTTTTGTGCCGCCGGGTTTCTTCATCCGGCAGTGGCAAGTCTTGTGGTTGGCGCCGATGTGATCGACGCGACCCGTTGGGCGTTTTTCAAACGCTGCTTATTTCCGGTTCGTAATTGTTGGCCTGTCTGGTTTCGAACCGGGCGCAGGCCGTGTTTGCGCATTGATGCGCACTGAAAAAGGTATTGCCATGAGCTTTTCCGAACTGGGGCTTGATCCCCTCATCCTTAAATCCGTGCTGACCGCTGGCTACGAAACCGCCACGCCCGTTCAGATGCAGGCGATTCCCGCCGCGCTGACCGGCCGTGACCTGCTGGTGTCGTCGCACACCGGCAGCGGCAAGACGGCGGCGTTCCTGCTGCCGTCGATCCAGCGCATGCTGGCCGAGCCGACCGTCAAGAGCATGGGCCCGCGGGTCCTGGTGCTGACCCCGACGCGTGAACTCGCGCTGCAGGTCGAAAAAGCCGCCATGACCTATGGCAAGGACATGCGCCGCTTCCGCACCGCCTGCCTGGTCGGCGGCGCGCCGTATGGCCTGCAGTTGAAGCGTCTGAGCCAGCCGGTGGATGTCGTGGTGGCCACGCCGGGCCGCCTGATCGATCATCTCGAGCGCGGCAAGATCGACTTCTCGCGCCTGGAAGTGCTGGTGTTGGACGAAGCCGACCGCATGCTGGACATGGGTTTTGTCGACGACATCAAGGCGATCGCCGCGCGCTGCCCGGCCGAACGCCAGACGCTGCTGTTCTCGGCCACGCTTGACGGCGTGGTGGGCAACCTGGCGCGCGAACTGACCCGCGACGCGCAGCGCATCGAGATCGAGGCCGTGCCGCACAAGGAATCCAAGATCGAACAGCGTTTGCTGTTTGCCGACAACATGGACCACAAGAACCGCCTGCTCGACGCGCTGTTGCGTGACGTTGAGATGGTGCAGGCCATCGTGTTCGCCTCCACCAAGCGCAGCACCGAGGAAATCTCCGACCTGCTGGCCGACAGCGGTTTTGCCTCCGACGCACTGCATGGCGACATGCAGCAGGGCCAGCGCAACCGCGCGCTGCAGCGCCTGCGCGAAGGCCGCACCAAGGTGCTGGTGGCGACCGACGTCGCCGCGCGTGGCATCGACGTGGCCAGCATCAGTCATGTCATCAACTTCGACTTGCCGCGCCAGGCCGAGGATTATGTCCACCGCATCGGCCGCACCGGCCGTGCCGGCCGTACCGGCATCGCGGTGAGCTTTGCCGGCATGCGCGAAGGCGGGCTGGTGAAGAACATCGAACGCTACACCGGCAACCGCATCGAGGTGCACACCTTGCCAGGGCTGGAGCCGACCCAGAAGCCGGCCTCCGGGCGCCCGTTGTCGGGTCGTCCGCGCAGCAACAACGGCCCGCGTAGCTTCGGCGACAAGCGGCCCGATGGGCAGAAGCGCAGCTTTGGCGAACGCAGCGAACCGCGTAGCTACGGCGACCGTCCGCCGCGTGGCGACAGCCGTGACAACCGCGACCGCGGTTACCGTGCCGACGCGCGTCCTGGTGGCGACCGTCCTGCCCGCAGCGATGCGCCGCGCGGCAACCGGTTTGAACAGGCTGCCGTGCGCGGCCCGTCCGACGTGCCCCGCATGACCGGCGATCGCCCGCCGCGCCATGAAGGTTTCCGCGGTGCTGACGTGCCGCGCGAGCCGAACGGCGAAGTCAACGGCAATAGCGTCGAATATTGGGAGAAGCGCGAGCGCGAAGCCAAGGCCAAAGCAGCGGCCGCGGCGACCCGCAGCTACGGCAATCGTGCGCCCGGCGCGCGTGCAGGCGCAGCCCAACCACGTGGCAACGACAATCGGGGCGGCACCAACCGCGTCGGCGTACGGGGCCGTTTCAAGGACTGATTGCACGGACGTCCGGCCAGAGAAAGGGGGCATCTGCCCCCTTTTTTGTTGTCTCTGGCGTATCCGGGCCCCGCCGGGGCGCGGCCGACAGGGGCCAGTCCATTACGACGTGGCGGGCTGTGCCAGATCTGTGAGACGGTTGAAGTGGCAGACCTGGTTCCGGCCATTGTGCTTGGCCGCGTAGAGTGCCTGGTCGGCCTTGTCGAGCAGTTCGGCCAGTATTCGGCGCGTTTCGTATTTCTGCGTTTGCGGGGTGAGCGTGGCAATGCCGACGCTGGTTGTGATGCGGGTTTTCATGTTTTCGATGGCCGCCACGGCCGCGCGCAGCCGTTCGGCCGCCATCAGGCTTTCTGCTTCGCTCAATCCGAGCGCGGCCACGACAAACTCCTCGCCGCCATGTCGCGCCACGATGTCGTTTTCCCGGGCTGCGGCCTTGAGGGTGGATGCGACGGCCTGCAGGACGCGATCGCCTTCGGCATGGCCGAAACGGTCGTTGATCTGTTTGAAATGATCCAGATCGATCATCAGCAGGGTTGCGTTTTCCTGCCGGCGATGGGCGGTTTTGAGCATTTGCTCGGCGTATTCGTAAAACGCACGCCAGTTGTACAGGCCGGTCAGGCCGTCATGGTTGGCGAGCAGTTCCAGTTCCGCATGCAGCTGCCGGAGTTCGGTGGTTTGCCGCGCGAGCGCATCCTGGGCGGCCTTGCGCTCGGTGATATCGCGTACGACACAGAGGACCAGTTGGTCGCCATGAAGCAGCATCGGGCTCAACATGATGTCGACCGGAAACTCGCTGCCATCCTTGCGCAGGGCGAAAAGCTCGGCGGCTCCGCCCATCGATCGGCTGTGTGCTTGGGTGATATAGCGGGCGCGATGGTCGATATGGAGGGCGGAGAAGCGGGCCGGGATCAACATTTCGACAGGCTGGTTGATCAGCTCGCTTCGATCATAGCCGAACAGGGTCTCCGCCTGCGCGTTCGCCAGGATTACGCGCCCGCCCTGGTCGATGACGAACAGGGTGTCGGGCGTGTATTCAAAAATATGCTGGTAGATTTCCATCGGAGAGATGAGAGGCAATATTCCGTCAGGCGCAGGGAAGGACTGGGCGGCTGCGATGCACGACCGGTCTCCGCGAGGGCTGGAGTTTTCGCCTTGGCGAGGCAATACTCGCCTGGAGGGGGATCGACGGGCTGCGGGTGTTTTGTGCCGGGACCGCAAGCGCCGGTGTTGCCTTTACACTGGCGCCCATCAGCATAGTGCTGCTTGCGATCCGTCGCATCATACGAAACTCCGAAAAGGGACTTCTACCCTATGGGAAAGCAGACAACCGGTCAACCTATCGTCGCCCCTGCGGGCTGGCGCTGGGTTGGCGAACGTGGCCTGCGGATCGAGACAGGCACCATAACATTGGTACGCTACGCATCGTTACTTTCGATGAACTTGCCAGACGTTGAAGACATTATTCCTGCAGATGGCAGCTTGTTGTTGATATTGCGGCGAGCGGCGAGGGTGTCGCCGGAAGTGCGGGCGGCGTTGAGTGCGCCTCTGGACATTGCGCAGACGGCGGTGAAAGGGAAACGACATGAGATCGTCGTCGACTACGGCGGCGCGGCGGGGCCGGATCTGCCGGCATTGGCCAAGCGTGCGGGCATGAGTGCGGCAGCCTATATCGATTGCCACGCCGCGAGGGAGTATACGGTGGCGTTTTTGGGATTCCAGCCCGGATTCCCCTATCTGCAGGGGCTGCCACCCACGCTGCAGGCGGCGCGCCGGGCGTCGCCGCGGCAACAGGTCGCAGCGGGCAGCGTGGCGATCGGCGGACCCTATACCGGGATCTACCCGGCAGGCGGGCCGGGCGGCTGGCATGTCATCGGGCGGACCGACGCGGTGTTGTTCGACCCCGATCGCCCTGCACCGGCCTTGCTGATGCCGGGCGACCGGGTACGTTTCGTTCCCACATGATCGAGGTTCTGCGTGCAGGTTTGTGCGACCTGGTGATGGATTTGGGGCGCCCGGGCCGGCGGATGCTTGGCGTGCCGGCGAGCGGGGCGGCCGATCCGGCAGCGCTGGCGGCGGCCAACCGCCTGGTGGGTAACGACCCGGCGGCGGCCGGGCTGGAGATTGCGTTGTCCGGGCCGCGACTGCAGTTTCCGCTGGGCGGGGTGGCGGCGCTTACGGGCGCCCGTTTTGCCGCCCGTCGCAGCAGTGGTGCCCCAGTGGCGTGGAATGAGACGCTGGTGATGGCAGCAGGTGAAGTTTTGACCCTGGACCGTCCCGAGACGGGTTGCCGCTGCTGGCTGGCACTGCGTGGCGGGTTGGCTGTGCCGTCGGTGATGGGTAGCCGCAGCACCTTTCTGCCGTCGGGGTTTGGCGGACATTGCGGGCGAGCCCTGCAGGCCGGGGATACCCTGCGCTGCGATGTGCCGGCGAATGAAATGAAACTGCTTCGCGCCAGTCCCCCGGTTGACGAGGCGAAGGGCTGCTTGCGGGTGGTGGCGGGGCCGCAGGCTGGGCAGTTCGATGATGTCGGCTTGGCCGCATTTTTCGGCACGCCATACCGGGTCGATGTGGCATCGGATCGGCGGGGTTTACGCTTGGCCGGGGCGTCGGTCAAGCGTCGCCGGGCCGAGTTGCCGTCGCAGGGCGTGCTGCCCGGCAGCGTACAGGTCCCGCCGGACGGCCAGCCGATCATCCTGGGATGGGATGGGCCGGTGACCGGCGGTTATCCGGTGATCGCCGGCGTGATTACGGCGGACGTGCCCCGGCTGGCGCAATTGAAGCCTGGCGATGCGGTCCGGTTCGTGACGATTGAGGTCGAGGCGGCGCGCAAACTGGCAACAGGGCAGTGGATGTTCAAGGAACTGGCATGATCGAGTTGAATGCGGATATTGGCGAGGGCTGCGATGACGGCGCACTGATGCCGTATCTGTCGCGCGCGTCCATCGCCTGCGGCGGACACACCGGCGATACCGCGAGCATGGCGGCGGCGTTGCGGCTGGCGGCCGAACACGGTGTAGCGGTGGGCGCGCATCCGAGCTATCCGGATCGCATCGGATTTGGCCGCCGCGCGCTGGAGGCCTCCGCGGAAGATATTGCGGCCTGGGTCACGCAGCAGACGGAAGCACTGGCCGAACAGGCCGTGCGGCTGGGCCTGCGGCTGGCGCATGTGAAACCGCATGGTGCGCTTTACAACGCGGCGGCACAGGACCGCAATGTGGCCCAGGCCATTGTGCAGGCGGTCACGGCATTCGACCCCGGTCTGGCACTGGTCGGGTTGGCGGGGTCGCAATTGATCGCTGCCGGCCGGGCGGCTGGACGGATTGTGTTGAATGAAGCGTTTGCCGATCGCCGATACCAATCCAATGGCCAGCTTGTTTCACGTGAAACCGAGGGCGCACTGGTGACCGATCCCGACGCGGCAGCGCAGCAGGCGTGCGCACTTGCGCAGGGAAGGGCCGTTATCGCGCTGGATGGCACGCCCCTCCGGGTTCAGGCTGAAACCCTCTGCTTGCACAGCGACACACCCCATGCATTAAATATTGCGCGAGCCGTCCATGCGGCCCTCAATCGCGGATAATTCCGCGCTCGTTGTTTCATCGTCCATACCATGCCGCTCCTTACGCTTGACCGACTCGAACTGGCCTACGGCCACTGGCCGCTTCTCGACGGCGCCTCGCTGGTGGTCGAGGCAGGCGAGCGTATCGGCCTGATCGGCCGCAACGGCACGGGTAAGTCCAGCCTGCTGAAAATCATCGCCGGCGAGAGTCTGGCGGATGCGGGCGAGGTGTGGCGCGCGCCCGGCCTGAAGCTGGCATATGTGCCCCAGGAACCGCAGTTCCAGGCCGGCCATAGCGTGTTCGAGGCGGTGGCGGAGGGCGTCGGCGCAGCACAGACCCTGCTGGCCGAATACCACGCCGTGGCGCATGCCATGGCGGAAGGCGATGAAACGGTGTACGCCGATTTCGAGCGGCTGTCGCATGAGCTGGAAGTGGCCGATGCCTGGCGGTTCCACAGCCGGGTGGAAGAAACCCTGCAACGCCTGAATCTGGATGCCGACGCGGCGGTGGAAACCCTGTCCGGCGGCCTGAAAAAGCGGGTGGCGCTGGCTCGCGCGCTGGTGACCGACCCTCAACTGTTGCTGCTGGACGAGCCGACCAACCATCTGGATTTTTCCGCCATCGAATGGCTGGAGACCATGCTCAACGACTACCGCGGCGCGCTGCTCTTCATCACCCACGACCGGCGTTTCCTGGACAACGTCGCCAACCGCATCGTCGAGCTCGATCGCGGCCAGTTGCGCGAATACCAGGGCAATTTCAGCGCCTATCAGCTCAAGAAGGCCGAGCAGCTGGAGGTCGAGGCAGTCCACAACCGCAAGTTCGACAAGTTCTGGAAACAGGAAGAGGCCTGGATCCGCAAGGGGGTCGAGGCGCGCCGCACCCGTAACGAAGGCCGGGTGCGCCGGCTGGAAGCCTTGCGCCGCACCCGCGAGGCGCGCATCGCCCATGCAGGGCAGGTGGGCTTCCACATTGACGCTGGCGATCGCTCCGGCAAAGTGGTGGCCGAACTCGATCACGTCACCTACGGTTACGACAACCGCGTGCTGATCCGCGATTTCTCCACGACTATCCTGCGCGGCGACAAGCTGGGCCTCCTGGGCCCCAACGGGGTCGGCAAGACCACGCTGATCCGGCTGATCCTGGGCGAGCTGAAGCCGCAATCGGGCTGGATCAAGCAGGGAACCAAGCTTGAGGTCGCGTATTTCGACCAGTTCCGCAACCAGCTGAACGACGAGGCGACGCTGATCGACACGATTTCGCCTGGCTCCGACTACGTTGAAATCGGCGGCCAGAAAAAGCATGTCATCAGCTATCTGGAAGATTTTTTGTTTCCCGCCGAACGCGCCCGCGCCAAGGTGTCGGCGCTGTCCGGAGGCGAGCGCAACCGGCTGTTGCTGGCACGCCTGTTTGCCCGCCCTGCCAACCTGCTGGTGCTGGACGAGCCGACCAATGATCTCGACATCGATACCCTGGAATTGCTGGAGCAGCTGCTACAAGACTACGGCGGCACCGTCATCATCGTCTCGCACGACCGCGCGTTTCTGGACAACGTCGTTACCCAGTCGATCGCGTTCGAGGGTGAGGGCAAGCTGACCGAGATCGTCGGTGGCTATGCCGACTGGCGCGCCTGGCAGCAACGACAGCGAGTCGCGGCCGAGGCTCCGCGTGGGGCGACCCCCAAGGCGTCTGTCCAGACTGCGCCGGCCAAGCCCGCATCCAAAAGCAAACTCAGTTTCAAAGAGGCACGGGAGCTCGAAGCGCTGCCGGCGCAGATCGAGGCGCTGGAGGCCGAGCAGGCACAGATTGCAGAGCGGCTGGCGGATCCGGCGTTGTATCAAGCGAGTCCGCAGGAGGCTGCGGCGTTGCAGGCACGCTCGGAAGCCATCGAAGCCGGGCTGCTCGAGGCGCTGACACGCTGGGAAATGCTGGAGGCGAAAGCATCTGCAGGTTGAAATGAATTGAGCGGCGGGACAACGGGGCCATGTTCCGCATTGCCTGTTTCACGTGAAACAGAGCCCGGCAACGGGTAGAATGGCGGCCATCATGAAATTCCCCGAATCCTTCGATGTCATCGTCGTCGGCGGCGGCCATGCCGGCACCGAGGCCGCGCTGGCGGCCGCGCGCATGGGCGTGAAGACGCTGCTGCTGTCGCACAATATCGAGACCCTGGGCGCCATGTCGTGCAATCCGTCGATCGGTGGCATCGGCAAAGGGCACCTGGTCAAAGAGGTCGACGCGCTCGGCGGTGCAATGGCCTTGGCCACCGACGAGGCTGGGATCCAGTTCCGTACACTCAATTCGTCAAAGGGCCCGGCAGTACGGGCCACCCGCGCCCAAGCCGACCGCGTGCTGTACAAGGCGGCGATCCGGGCACGGCTTGAAAATCAACCCAATCTCACGCTGTTCCAGCAGGCGGTCGATGATCTGGTGCTCGATGGGGACCGCGTCGTCGGCGTGAAAACCCAACTCGACATCGTGTTCAGTGGCCGCGCAGTGGTACTGACCACGGGCACGTTCCTGGCCGGTCTGGTCCATGTCGGCCTGGAAAATTTTCAGGCGGGCCGCATGGGCGACCCACCTGCGGTGTCGCTTGCCACACGACTGCGCGAACTGAATCTGCCCGTGGGACGGCTGAAAACCGGCACCCCGCCGCGTATCGATGGCCGTACCATCGATTACAGCCAGACTCAGGTGCAGCCGGGCGACGATCCGGCGCCCGTGTTTTCCTTCATGGGGCGTGCGGCGATGCATCCCGAGCAGCGCCCGTGCTGGATTACCCACACCACCGCGGAAACGCACGAGATCATCCGCGGCGGCCTTGACCGCTCGCCGATGTACACTGGCGTCATCGAAGGAGTGGGGCCGCGCTACTGCCCGTCGATCGAGGACAAGATCACCCGCTTTGCCGACAAGGCCAGCCACCAGATTTTCCTCGAACCCGAGGGGCTGACCACACACGAGATCTATCCCAACGGCATCTCGACCTCCTTGCCGTTCGACGTTCAACTCGCCATCGTGCGCTCGATCCCGGGACTGGAACAGGCACACATCCTGCGCCCAGGCTACGCTATCGAGTACGATTACTACGATCCGCGTAACCTCAAGGCCTCGCTGGAGACCAAGTCGATCGCCGGGCTTTTCTTCGCCGGACAGATCAACGGCACCACCGGCTATGAGGAGGCCGCCGCTCAGGGTCTACTCGCTGGGATCAACGCGGGCTTGCAGGTGCAGGGGAAAGAGACCTGGAGCCCGGGCCGACATGAGGCTTATCTCGGCGTGCTGGTCGACGACCTCATCACGCGTGGGGTGTCGGAGCCTTATCGTATGTTCACCAGCCGTGCTGAATACCGGCTGCAGTTGCGTGAGGACAATGCCGACATGCGGCTGACTGAAATCGGGCGCGCCCTTGGCGTGGTGGATGAGGTCCGTTGGGACGCGTTCAATCGGAAGAGGGATGCGGTTTCACGTGAAACCGAACGCCTGAAATCGGTCTGGGTCAATCCGACTATTCTGCCTGCCGAGGCCGCCACCCGCCTGATTGGTCAGCCGATCGAGCACGAATACAGCCTGTTCGAATTGCTGCGTCGACCCAACCTGAGTTACGTGCAGGTGGTAGCCCTGCCGGGCGGCGGCGCAGGAGAGGTTGACGCGTGTGTCACCGAGCAGGTCGAAATCGCCGCCAAATACCAAGGCTACATCGACCGCCAGAACGAGGAAGTCGACAAGCAGCGTGAGCAGGAAAGCCTGCGTCTGCCCGTGGATCTCGACTACAGCCAGTTGACCGGTCTGTCGATGGAGGTTCGCCAGCGCTTGCAGAAGGCGCGCCCCGAAACGCTGGGCCAGGCGTCCCGCTTGCAGGGCATCACCCCGGCAGCGATCTCGGTGCTGCTTGTGTATGCCAAGCGCGGCTTCAAGCCCGACGAGCAGAAGAAAAGCGCATGACACTTCACACGCGACTCGCGGCGGGAATCGCCGCCCTCGGGCTGGCATTGCCTGCTGATGCCGAGGCGAAGCTGTTGGCGTATCTTGCGCTGCTGGATAAATGGAACCGCGTGTACAACCTGACCGCGGTGCGCGATACCGAGCGTATGGTCAGCCATCATCTGCTCGATTCGCTGGCAGCTGTCCCTTTTTTCCAGGAGGGGCGCGTGCTTGACGTCGGTAGCGGCGGCGGTTTGCCAGGCATTCCGCTGGCGATCGCACGACCGGATTTGCAGGTGACGCTGATCGACAGCATTGCCAAGAAGACCGCTTTCCTGCTGCAGGCCAAAACGGAACTTGGTCTGGATAATCTGAGCGTGGTGACGAATCGGGTGGAGGATTATCGGCCCGAAACGGGGTTCGACCTCATTACCTCGCGGGCATTTTCCGACCTCAGGGAGTTCGTCGCCTTGACTCGCCACCTACTCAAGCCGGCGGGCCGCTGGCTCGCCATGAAGGGCTTATATCCGCACGAAGAGCTTGCCTTATTGCCGGCTGGCGTGAAAGTAAGCGCTGACCATGTATTGGCCGTCCCGGGTCTGGATGCGACCCGCCACTTGATTGTTCTGGAGCCTGTTGAATGAGCCGAATCCTGGCAATTGCCAATCAAAAAGGCGGCGTCGGCAAGACGACGACGGCGGTGAACCTGGCCGCGAGCCTGGCTGAACTTGGACAGCGCGTGCTGCTGGCCGACCTCGATCCGCAGGGCAACGCGACCATGGGGGCGGGTATCGAAAAGCGCACGGCACTGCCGACCGTCTATCAGATCCTGCTCAATCAGGTGAGCGTGCGCGAGGCGCGGATGCGCTCGGAGCCGGGGCATTTTGACGTCATTCCGGCGAACCGCGAACTTGCCGGCGCGGAAATTGATCTGGTGAATCTGGAACAGCGCGACCTCCGGCTGAAAGTCGCGTTGGCACAAGTGGCCGACGACTACGATTTCATCCTGATGGACTGCCCGCCGACCTTGAATCTGCTGACCGTCAATGCCTTTGCTTCCGCGCAATCGGTGCTGATCCCGATGCAGTGCGAATACTACGCCCTGGAAGGACTGACCGATCTGGTGGCCACTATCAAGAAGGTCAAGCAACGCTTGAATCCGTCGATCGAGATCGAGGGGTTGCTGCGGGTGATGTTCGATCCGCGCAGCACGCTGGCGCAGCAGGTGTCGGACCAGATCAAGCAGCATTTCGGCAACAAGGTGTACGACACCGTGATTCCGCGCAACGTGCGACTCGCCGAGGCACCCAGCCACGGCCTGCCCGTGCTGGCCTACGACCGCCAGTGCAAGGGGGCCAGAGCGTATATGGAGCTCGCGGAAGAAACGTTACGACGTGCAGGCATTACAGTGGGGGAGACAGCATAATGGCCAAACTCAAGGGACTCGGGCGCGGACTCGACGCGCTGCTTGGCGGCGAAGACAATGCCGCGCCGCCACAAGGCGACCTGCGCATGATGAAGGTGGGGCAACTGGCGCCCGGCAAATATCAGCCGCGTACCCAGATGGACAGCGAGTCGCTGCAGGAACTCGCCGATTCCATCCGCGCGCAGGGTCTGATGCAGCCGATCCTGGTGCGTGAAGTTGCCGCCGGCTATGAAATCATTGCCGGCGAACGACGCTGGCGTGCGGCGCAACTGGCCGGATTGAACGAAATCCCGGTGCTGGTGCGCGAAGTTGCCGACGATGCGGTGGCGGCGATGGCGCTGATCGAGAACATCCAGCGCGAAGACCTCAATGCCATTGACGAAGCGCATGGTCTGCAGCGCCTGATCCACGAGTTCGGCATGACCCACGATGCGGCTGCACAGGCGGTCGGAAAATCGCGGGCGGCCGTGTCCAACCTGTTGCGCCTGCTGAACCTGTCGCACCCGGTGCAGGATATGCTCACCGCAGGGTTGATCGAGATGGGCCATGCGCGTGCGCTGCTGCCCTTGCATGCAGGCGCACAGCGCGAGTTGGCGCACGAAATCGAAACCAAAGGCCTGTCGGTGCGCGAGGTCGAGCGCCGGGTGGCGCGGTTGAAGGATGTCGCCGCCGCGCCGGCTAGCCAGGCTGTTTCGCGCGACACGCTTCGCCTGGAAGAGGCGCTGTCGGATGCCCTGGGAATGACCGCCCATGTGCGAACCAACAGCAAAGGCAGTGGCAAACTCACACTCCACTTCGCCAGCGCGGAAGAGTTGCAGGGTTTGCTGCAACGTCTGGGAATCCAGTTGTAACGGGCTCGCCAGCAACATCACTACGTACTGAAATTCATCATCAAGCAGCCTGATGATTGCATAGACCGCACTAATTCTAGTATCATAATTGGCTAAATGTTCAACGGCATCACTACCGGCACCCGACGGGTGGTTCGGGCGCAGTCGGTGCTCGTGTTCGTGGCCGCGCTAAGCGGTACTGCAATTGCAGGTATGGATGCGGGGCTGGCGGCTGCGTATGGCGTGCTCGTCGCGCTGGCCGTGAGCGCAGTGCTGGTCTGGCGTGAGCAGCAGTCAATGGCTCACCCGGAATGGGATCAGCATCGATTGTTGAAGGTGTTTGTTCGCGTCAGCATCGAGCGCTTGGTCCTGCTGGTTGCCTTGTTGGGCCTGGGACTCGGCGTGTTGAAGCTTGACCCGCTGCCCTTACTGCTTGGCTTGGTGCTGGCCCAGTTTGCCTGGCTGGCTGCTGCGGCAGGCCGAAACGGCAAATAGCCGAAGGGCGAAGTTTTGCCAAGGTTGGTTTTGAATGGGAACGCCCCGCGTGTCCATCCAAAACCCACTTATTGAAATAGATCACTATGGCTACGGAATCCCATTCCTCCGGTGAATACATCAAGCACCACCTGCAAAACCTGACTTACGGACAACTTCCTGACGGCACCTGGGGCTTCGCCCATGGCGCCGCAGAGGCCAAGTCCATGGGCTTCTGGGCGATCAACGTCGACAGCATGCTCTTCTCGATTGGCCTGGGGTTGCTCTTCCTGCTCCTGTTCCGCATGGCGGCCAAAAAGGCGACGACCGGCATTCCGTCCGGCCTGCAAAATTTCGTCGAATGGATCATCGAGTTCATTGATGGTTCCGTGCGCGGCTCTTTCTCGCACCAGAATGCGATGGTCGCTCCGCTGGCTCTCACCGTGTTCATGTGGGTGTTCCTGATGAACCTGATGGACCTCTTCCCGGTCGACTGGTTTCCCTATGCTGCGACGCTGTCGGGCGTGCCGCACCTGAAGATCGTGCCGTCGACCGATCCCAACGTGACCTTCGGCCTGTCGCTATCGATCTTCTTCCTGGTGCTGTACTACAGCGTCAAGATGAAAGGCGCGGGTGGTTTCTTCTCCGAGCTGGCCTTCCAGCCTTTCCCCAAATTCCTGTTCCCGGTCAACCTGCTGCTCGAGGGCGTCGGCCTGATCGCGAAGCCGATCTCGCTGGCCCTGCGTCTCTTCGGCAACATGTACGCCGGCGAAATGATCTTCATCCTGATTGCGCTGATGTTCGGCGGCGGCTGGGTGCTGGCCGTGTTTGGCGGCGCATTGCAGTGGGCGTGGGCGGTGTTCCACATCCTCATCATCACGCTGCAGGCCTTCATCTTCATGACGCTGACCATCGTGTATCTGGACATGGCACACGCTGAGCACCACTAAGCGATCCCCCTGATTCAGTCGTATTTAATTTTCTGGTTTCTTGTTTTCAACTTTAATTTTTACTTCTAGGAGCAACAAATGGAAATGACTCAAGCCGTACTGTACATCGCTGGCGCCCTGATGATGGGCCTGGGCGCGCTCGGTGCAGCCGTCGGTATCGGCATCCTCGGTGGCCGCTTCCTCGAGGGCGCAGCCCGTCAGCCCGAACTGATCCCGATGCTGCGTACCCAGTTCTTCATCGTCATGGGTCTGGTTGACGCCGTGCCGATGATCGCTGTCGGTCTGGCCATGTACGTTCTGTTCGCCGTTGCCGGTTAATTCGCGGGTTGCTACGGAACTTGTCTAACCCCCGTCATTAAAAGGTGCGGATATGAACTTCAACGCAACTTTGATCGGCCAGTCCATCACGTTCATCTTCTTCGTGTGGTTCTGCATGAAGTTCGTGTGGCCGCCGATCATGAATGCGCTCGAAACGCGCAAAAAGCAGATCGCCGACGGCCTGGCCGCGGCCGATCGCGGCAAGCACGAGCTGGAACTGGCCGCCAAGAAGGCCGGCGACAACATGCGCGACGCCAAGGCCCAGGCTGCCGAAGTGATCGCCCAGGCTGAAAAACGCGCGGCGCAGATCATCGAAGAGGCAAAAGTGGCCGCCAAGGAAGAAGGCGATCGTCAACTGGCTGCTGCCCAGGCCAATATTGCACAGGAAACCAACCGTGCGCGCGAAAGCCTGCGCGAGCAGGTGGCTGGGCTGGCTGTGGCTGGCGCGGAGAAAATCCTGCGCCGCGAAGTCAATGCGCAAACCCACGCTGAGCTGCTGGGCCAGCTGAAAGCCGAGCTGTAAACCATGAGCGAACTGTCTACCCTGGCTCGTCCCTACGCCGAAGCGGTATTCCGCATGGCGCAGGGCGAGAATGACCTGGCAGGCTGGTCGAGCCGTGTCGCCACGTTGGCGGCCATCGTTTCGGATGCCCAGGTGGCACGCCTGATCACCGATCCGGCCGTTTCGGCCGAACGTGTGGCCGGCCTCGTCATCGACGTCGCCGGTAGCGATCTCGGCGAACGCGGCGCCAACTTCGTCAAGGTGCTGGCCGAGAACGACCGCTTGTCGCTGCTGCCGGAAGTCGGCACACAATTCGAGACGCTGAAGGCCAACGCCGAAGGCACCCTCGAGGCCACCATCACCAGCGCGCAGGAACTGACGCAGGCGCAGGTTGACGATCTGGTCGCCGGACTCAAGGCCAAATTCAACCGCTCAGTGAATGTGCAGGTTGCGGTCGATCCCGAACTGATCGGCGGCGCGGTGATCGCCATCGGCGACCAGGTGATAGACGGCTCGGTTAAGGGACGGCTGCAGCGCATGGCTTTCGCGCTGCAAGGCTAATCACGAACTCAAAATTATCGGAACCTCACGGTTCGGAGAACAGACATGCAATTGAATCCAAGCGAAATCAGCGAACTGATTAAAGCCAAGATCGAGAACCTTGGTGCGTCGAGCGAACTGCGCACCCAAGGCACGATCGTGTCCGTCACTGACGGCATCGTCCGCATTCATGGTTTGTCCGACGTGATGTCGGGTGAAATGATCGAAATGCCGGGCAACACCTTCGGCGTGGCGCTCAACCTCGAGCGTGACTCTGTCGGTGCCGTGATCCTGGGCGATTACGAACACATCACAGAAGGCGACGTGGCCAAGTGCACCGGCCGCATTCTCGAAGTGCCTGTCGGCCGTGGCCTGCTGGGTCGCGTGGTGAACTCGCTGGGGCAGCCAATCGACGGCAAGGGCCCGATCGCCGCCGACACCACCATGCCGATCGAGCGCATCGCGCCCGGCGTGATCGAACGCAAATCGGTCGACCAGCCGGTGCAGACCGGCCTCAAGTCGATCGACGCCATGGTTCCCGTCGGCCGCGGCCAGCGCGAACTGATCATCGGCGACCGCCAGACCGGCAAGACCGCCGTCGCGATCGACGCCATCATCAACCAGAAGGGCACCGGCGTGAAGTGTATCTACGTCGCCATCGGCCAGAAGGCTTCTTCGGTGGCCAACGTGGTGCGCAAGCTGGAAGAGCACGGCGCGATGGATCACACCATCGTGGTTGCCGCGACCGCGTCCGATGCTGCTGCGATGCAGTACATCGCCCCGTACTCCGGTTGCACCATGGGCGAATTCTTCCGCGATATCGGTGAAGATGCGCTGATCGTGTACGACGATCTGACCAAGCAGGCCTGGGCCTACCGTCAGGTGTCGCTGCTGCTGCGCCGTCCGCCGGGCCGCGAAGCCTACCCTGGCGACGTGTTCTACCTGCACTCGCGTCTGCTGGAGCGCGCTGCGCGCGTCAACGCCGACTACGTCGAGAAAATCACCAACGGCGCTGTCAAGGGCAAGACCGGGTCGCTGACCGCGCTGCCGATCATCGAAACACAGGCCGGCGACGTCTCCGCCTTCGTGCCGACCAACGTGATCTCGATTACCGACGGCCAGATCTTCCTGGAAACCGACCTCTTCAACGCCGGTATCCGTCCCGCGATCAACGCCGGTCTGTCGGTGTCCCGCGTCGGCGGCGCCGCACAGACCAAGGTGATCAAGAAGCTTGGCGGCGGTGTCCGTCTGGCGCTGGCGCAGTACCGCGAACTCGCGGCCTTCGCCCAGTTCGCGTCCGACCTCGACGAAGCCACCCGCAAGCAGCTGGAGCGCGGCCGCCGCGTGACCGAACTGATGAAGCAGGCGCAGTACTCGCCGATGTCGGTGTCGCAGATGGCGCTGACCCTGTTCGCCGTCAACAAGGGCTACATGGATGACGTCGAAGTCAGCAAGATCCTGCCGTTCGAATCCGCCTTGATGGCATTCATGAAATCCAAGTACGCCAGCATCATGGACACCATCGAAACCAGCGGCAACCTGGATGATGCGACCGAAAAGGCGCTCACCGCCGCGGTGGACGAGTTCAAGAAAACCGGCGTCTATTGATAGACCGCGCTGATTAGTTAGGAGCCACTATGGCAGCCGGAAAAGAGATACGGACCAAGATCAAGAGCGTGGAAAACACGCGCAAGATCACCAAGGCCATGGAAATGGTCGCGGCATCCAAGATGCGCAAGGCGCAGGAGCGCATGAAGGCCGCGCGTCCCTACGCCGAGAAAATCGCCCGAGTGGCGACGCACTTGGCGTATGCGCACACGGAATACAAGCATCCTTTTGTGATTGCGCGTGAAAACGTCAAGCGCGTCGGTGTCATTGTCATCAGCTCGGACAAAGGTCTGTGCGGTGGACTCAATACCAACGCCTTTCGTGTGGTGGTGAGCCAGATGAAGCAGTGGGAAGCCGCCGGCGTCGGCATCGACGTCACCGCGATCGGCAACAAGAGCCTGGGTTTCATGCAGCGCCTCGGTGCCAATGTGGTGTCGCAACTGACCGGAATCGGTGATACACCGCACATGGACAAGCTGATCGGACCGGTCAAGGTCATGCTGGATGCGTATCTGGAAGGCAAGATCGACGCGCTTTATATCGTCTACAACCGCTTCGTGAATACCATGAAGCAGGAACCGACGCTGACCCAACTGCTGCCACTGGCGCAAATGGAAGACACGGAAGAAGCCAGCCTGAAAACGCACTGGGACTACATCTACGAACCCGATGCCAAGCCGGTCGTCGACGGCATGTTGATGCGCTACATCGAATCGCTGGTGTATCAGGGCGTGGCGGAGAACATCGCGTGCGAACAGTCGGCACGGATGGTGGCGATGAAGGCCGCGTCCGACAACGCAAAAGACGTGATCGGCGAGCTGAAACTGGTTTACAACAAGACCCGCCAGGCCGCGATTACCAAGGAACTGTCGGAAATCGTAGCGGGCGCAGCAGCGGTTTGAGCGCGCGGCATACAGAATTTAATTGATTAGGAAATCAACATGAGCAACGGAAAAATTGTTCAGATCATCGGTGCCGTGGTGGACGTGGAATTTTCACGTGATTCCATGCCCAAGGTCTTCGAAGCACTGAAAATGCAGACTCCCGAGCTGACCCTCGAAGTCCAGCAGCAGCTCGGCGACGGCGTGGTGCGTGCCATTGCAATGGGCTCTACGGACGGCTTGCGCCGTGGCATGGACGTGCTGGCCACCGGCAACCCGATTCTGGTGCCGGTCGGCCAGGCGACCCTGGGCCGCATCATGAACGTGCTGGGCACGCCGATCGATGAAGCTGGTCCGGTCAACGCCGAAAAGCACATGCCGATTCACCGCAAGCCTCCCGCCTATGCGGATCAGGCTGCCGCCGTGGAAATCCTCGAAACCGGCATCAAGGTGATCGACCTGATCATGCCGATCGCCAAGGGCGGCAAGGTTGGCCTGTTCGGCGGTGCCGGCGTGGGCAAGACCGTGACGCTGATGGAACTGATCCGCAACATCGCCGTGCAGCATAGCGGTTTCTCGGTGTTTGCCGGCGTCGGCGAACGTACCCGCGAAGGCAACGACTTCTATCACGAGATGAAAGAAGGCGGCGTGCTGGACAAGGTCGCGCTGGTGTACGGCCAGATGAACGAACCGCCGGGCAACCGTCTGCGCGTCGCGCTGACCGGCCTGACCATGGCCGAATACTTCCGCGACGAAGGCCGCGACGTGCTGCTGTTCGTCGACAATATCTACCGCTACACCCTGGCCGGTACCGAAGTGTCCGCGCTGCTTGGCCGGATGCCGTCCGCGGTGGGTTACCAGCCGACGCTGGCCGACGAAATGGGCCGCTTGCAGGAGCGCATCACCTCGACCCGCACCGGCTCGATTACGTCCTTCCAGGCCGTTTACGTGCCGGCGGACGACCTGACCGACCCGTCGCCCGCGACCACCTTCGCCCACCTCGACGCAACCCTGGTGCTGTCGCGCCAGGTTGCCGAACTCGGCATCTACCCCGCGGTGGATCCGCTCGACTCGACCTCGCGGATTCTCGATCCACAGGTTGTCGGCGAGGAGCACTACGGCGTCGCCCGTGCGGTTCAGGGCACCCTGCAGAAGTACAAGGAACTACGCGACATCATCGCGATTCTGGGCATGGACGAACTGTCGCCGGAAGACAAGCTGGCGGTGTCCCGCGCGCGGAAAATCCAGCGCTTCCTGTCGCAGCCCTTCTTCGTTGCCGAAGTGTTCACCGGCGCGCCCGGCAAGTATGTCACGCTGAAAGAGACCATTGCGGGCTTCAAGGCGATCGTCGAAGGCGAATACGACCATCTGCCCGAACAGGCTTTCTACATGGTCGGTGCGATCGAAGAAGCCGTCGAAAAGGCGAAGACGATTCAGTAAAAGCGCAGGCGGGAGACCGGGCGTAGATCAGAAATCTCCCCTGTCTCTTGAAACCTGGCCCATACGAGGTTAAAACATGGCCATGACCATTCACGTCGACATCGTCAGCGCAGAAAAATCGCTCTACTCCGGCATCGCCGAAGTGGTGATTGCCCCTGGTCAGCGTGGCGAGCTCGGCATCTACCCGCGTCACACGCCGCTTCTGACCACGCTCAAGCCGGGTGCGGTGCGCATCAAAGTGCCGAACCAGGCAGAAGAAGAACTGGTCTACGTGTCCGGCGGCATTCTCGAAGTGCAGCCACATATTGTCACCATCCTGTCCGACTCCGCCATTCGCGGAGCCGACCTTGACGAGGCCAAGGCGCTCGAGGCCAAGCGCGCCGCCGAGGAAGCGATGAAGGACAAGGCCGCCACGCTCGACTATGCGCAAGCGCAAGCCGAACTGGCCCAGGCCGTTGCCCAGCTGGCGGCAATCAAGAAGCTGCGCAAGCTGACTTGATCCGCTGGTGTTTTTGACGTAAAAAAAGGCAACCTCCGGGTTGCCCTTTTTGCTGGCAGGAACATGCCGCCCTGCCATTTGCGGACTCGAGTGTTAGCTGTCGTCCACACAGGAGTTATGCGTAGACACGTCATGACACATCCCGTACTTGATCCCCGGCTCAGCGTTGAGTGCACGTATGGCGATCCGGTCACGTGGCGCGAAGCGCTGGATCTGTTGTACGACCTGTTGCCGGAATATGCCGACAATCTCAGCGCGGCCCTGGAGGCGGGGGATACCGTACGCATGCACAGCGTGGCGCATGGCCTGTCGGGTGCGTCCAGTTATTGCGGGACCGTCGCCGTACACGCTTCAGCCAAGCAACTGGAGGAATTATGCCTGTACGAAAATGCCAGCGCTCTCGCTGAGGCGGTGAACACGGTACTTCACAATATCGGCCGTCTGATGCACTTGAGGCAATCGGGGCTGCCGGCGGCGGATGGCGACCCCATCTATTGAATGAATCGGCAGAGCGCCGAAAGGATGCTTATCGGCAGCAACGCGTGACGGCTTCCAATACGCGCGCTGCGCTGAACGGCTTGACGATGAAGCCGTCGGCGCCATGGGCATGCGCCTTTTGTACGTTGCCTACCGTCGAGTCCGAACTGATCATGACGACGGCAAGGCCTGGTATGGCATGCCGGGCGTGCTGAAGCGTTTCAAAGCCATCCATCTCCTGCATGTTGATATCCAGAAAAAGGATGTCGGGAATCTCAGCGGCACACTTTTGCAACGCTTCCTTGCCGTTGCAGGCTTCGCCGACGACTTCGACGTTGTGCTGGCGCAATAGCGTGCGCAGAAGATGACGGGTCACGCTGTCGTCATCGGCAATGATGGCTTTGATCGGCCGTATCTTCATGGAGTCTTTATACGGTATACAACGCAAGATTTTAACTGCTTTTTTTGACTATGTTTTTACAGGTTGGCAGGTGGTCCATGTGTCGGAGCCGGCAGCCCCTCGGATTATGTAAGGCGCGATCGGTGCAACCCATACCCAAGATTTGATCGCCCACACGGAGGGGCGACAGGGGATCTGCGTTGACGGAGTGTCCCCATGATAAAGTCTGGCGACTGGCCGGCAACTGAAGTCAGTGAATGCACTAGATTGGTAATGTGCACGCAGGATTGGGACATGCCAGTCGTCCGCTTCCGTAATGTACATTCAGGGGAATACGAAAATCACGAGTATTTTCGTTTCTGTGTTTTTTAGATAATCAAAGGAATATCAAATATGCGAACAACCCGTCTACTTCTTTGTGCCAGTGCGGCTACGCTCATGTCTGCCGGCGTGATCTCGGCCCAAGCTGCCCAAGGTGTTTTCTACGATCCCAGCAACGCAGCGAGTTCGACCGGGAAAACGATCGGTTACGAGCTCTACAGGACCATTGGTTGTCCGGGCAAGCAGCTTCTGGATCAGCCCTGCGCTGTGCCCAAGGAAGTCGACAGCGACGGCGACGGTGTCGTCGACAGCAAGGACAAATGCCCCGATACGCCGGCCGGCCGCAAGGTCAACGCCGATGGATGCGAACTGGACAGTGACGGCGATGGGATTGTGGATGGCGATGACAAGTGCCCCACAGTTTATGCCAAAACAGACGATGGCTGCCCAGCGGTTGTGGCCGCGCCTGCTGCCCCGGTCGCACCTGTTGCCGCCCCGGCTCCCAAAAAGCTGGTATTGAACGACGTCAATTTCAATTACGATAAAGCCACCCTGCGGCCGGAAGCGCACGCTACCCTGGATGAAGCGGTAGCCAGCTTGAAGGAGTGGGGCGACGGTAAAGTGGAAATTGCGGGCCATACCGACAGTCGGGGAACCGCAGCTTACAATATGCGCCTCTCGCTCCACCGCGCAGAAGCGGTACGCGATTACCTGGTCAGCAAGGGGATCGCGGCAGACCGCCTGGTGGTCAAGGCTTATGGCGAATCCCAGCCGGTCGCCGACAATAAGACGGAGGACGGCCGCTTCAAGAACCGCCGGGTCGAATTGCAGCCGCTCAATTGAACTCGTTGCGGAAACGTGAGCCGGCTACGGAGCGCTGACCCCGTATCGCTGGTAGACGATCCCACGTGCGAAAACAGAAAAGGCAACCTGCGGGTTGCCTTTTCATTTTGACGGCCCCGTACAGGCTTTATACTTGGCGCGCGATTTGCTCTCATTCTGCTGATGCGATTCACACACCCGGACGACCCGAATGCATTCCAAGCTTGAAATCCTGATACTCGCGGCGGGCAAGGGCACCCGGATGCGGTCCGACCTGCCCAAGGTGCTGCACAAGCTGGCCGGCAAACCCCTGCTTGGCCATGTCGTGGATACGGCCCATGCGCTGGGTGCGGCCCAAACCTGCGTCGTCTACGGCTTTGGCGGCGAGGCCGTGCCGCAGGCGATGGCTGACGACAAACTGACGTTTGTGCTACAGGCCGAACAGCATGGCACCGGCCATGCAGTGAAGCAGGCGTTGCCGCAGCTGTCCGACGACAGTGTGACGCTGGTGTTGTATGGCGACGTCCCGTTGACGCATACGCGTACCTTGCGACCGCTCGTGACCGCAGCCCAGGCAGGCAAACTGGGACTCCTCACGGTCAAACTGGCGCAGCCCGACGGCTACGGGCGCATCGTGCGGGATGCCGACGGCCGGGTACGGCGCATCGTCGAGCACAAGGACGCGACTCCTGCCGAGCGGGCGATCCATGAAGTCAACACCGGCATCCTTGCGGTAGAGACCCGCCATCTCAGGCGGTGGATCGATGAACTGAAGAACGACAACGCGCAAGGTGAGTACTACCTCACCGACATCATCGCACTGGCGGTGCGCGATGGCCTGACGGTGGAAACCGACCATCCGGCCTTCGAATGGGAAGTGCTCGGCGTCAACAGCAAGGCCCAGTTGGCCGAACTCGAACGCATTCACCAGGGCGAGATCGCGCGGGCACTGCTCGACGCCGGCGTCACCTTGATGGACCCGGCCCGACTCGACGTGCGCGGCACGTTGACATGCGGGCGCGACGTCGTGATCGACGTCAATTGCGTATTCGAAGGCCTTGTGGAATTGGGCGACAGCGTGCAAGTGGGCGCTAACTGCGTGCTGCGCAACGTCAAGGTGGCGGCCGGCACGCGCATCGACGCGTTCACCCTGGTCGACGATGCCGTCATCGGCGAGGCCAACCGGCTGGGGCCGTTCTCGCGCATTCGCCCGGGCACGTCCCTGGCGCGCGACGTCCACGTCGGCAACTTCGTCGAGATCAAGAACAGCCAGATCGACGACGGCTCCAAGATCAACCATCTGTCCTACGTCGGCGACACCACCATGGGCAAGCGGGTCAACATCGGCGCGGGCACCATCACCTGCAATTACGATGGCGCCAACAAGCACCGCACGGTCATCGAGGACGATGTTTTCGTGGGATCCGACACGCAACTGGTGGCGCCTGTCACTGTCGGCCAGGGCGCGACGCTGGGCGCGGGCACGACGCTGACGCGCGATGCCCCCGCCGGTGAGCTGACGTTATCGCGGGCGAAGCAGCTCACCGTCAATGGCTGGAAACGGCCGGTCAAACAGAAAAAGGAAGGCTAGGTATGTGCGGCATAGTCGGCGCGGTGGCGCAGCGTAACGTTGTCCCCATTCTGCTCGAGGGCCTGCGGCGGCTGGAATACCGCGGTTACGATTCGGCCGGCCTCGTCACCATCAATGGCGGCCTCAAGCGGGTGCGTAGCGTCGGTCGCGTTGCGGGCCTGGCCGAAGCGTGCGCCGCGCAGCAGGTGTACGGCAACCTCGGTATTGCGCACACCCGCTGGGCCACGCACGGCGCGCCGTCGGAGGCCAATGCACATCCGCACGTCAGCGGCCGCCTCGCCGTGGTGCACAACGGCATCATCGAAAACCACGAAGCCCTGCGTACGCGTCTGAAGGCGGAAGGTTTCGTCTTCACGTCGGAAACCGATACCGAGGTCATTGCGCACCTGATCGAGCATTACTTCCGGCAGTCGAAGGATCTGCTGGCGGCTACCCGTACGACGGTGGCCGAGCTGGAAGGTGCGTATGCCATCGGCGTGGTGAGCGAGGACGCGCCCAATCGCCTGGTGTGCGCGCGCAAGGGCAGCCCGCTGCTGATCGGTCTCGGCATCGAGGAGAACTTCATCGCCTCCGACGTCTCGGCCTTGCTGCCGGTGACCCAACGCGTGATGTACCTGGAAGAGGGCGACGTCGCCGATATCGGACTGCTGGCGGTGACGGTATACGACGCTGCGGGCCGCAAGGCCGACCGCAGCATCCATGTATCCGAACTGTCGGCCGACATGGCCGAGCTCGGCAATTACCGCCACTTCATGCAGAAGGAAATCCATGAGCAGCCGCGTGCGCTCACCGATACCCTGCTGACTGCGGTGGCACAGGATCGCGTCCAGCCCGAATGGTTCGGCTTCGATGCCGCCGACGTGTTGGGCCAGGTGAATTCGGTGACCTTCCTCGCCTGTGGCACCAGTTATCATGCCGCGAAAGTGGCCACCTACTGGCTGGAGGAGATCGCCGGCATCCCGGCCTATGCGGAAATCGCCAGCGAATACCGTTATCGCACCAGCGTGCCGAACCCCGACGCGCTGATCGTCACCATCTCGCAGTCGGGCGAAACGGCTGACACGCTGGCGGCGTTGAACCACGCCATCTCGCTTGGCCAGAACAAGACGCTGACCATCTGCAACGTGGCGGAATCAGCGCTGACGCGCACTTCGCGGCTCAAGTTCCTGACGCGTGCCGGGCCGGAAATCGGCGTAGCCTCGACCAAGGCCTTCACCACCCAACTGGCGGGCCTGTTCCTGCTGACGCTGGTACTCGCCAAGCTACGCGGCCGACTGACGCCTGAGCAGGAGACGGCCCACCTTGCGGCGTTGCGCAGCCTGCCGAACAAGCTGCAGCAGGTACTGGCGCTGGAGCCGCAGGTCGAAGCCTGGTCGCAGCGCTTCGCCAACAAGCACCACGCGCTCTTCCTCGGCCGCGGCGTGCACTACCCGATTGCGCTCGAAGGCGCGCTGAAATTGAAGGAAATTTCCTACATTCATGCCGAAGCCTACCCGGCGGGCGAGCTCAAGCATGGCCCGCTGGCGCTGGTCGACGAAGACATGCCGGTGATCACCATCGCGCCCAACGACCAGTTGATCGAGAAGTTGAAGTCGAACATGCAGGAAGTGCGGGCGCGCGGCGGCGAATTGTATGTGTTCGCCGACGGCGATGTGCATATCGAGGAATCGGCCTTCGTGCATGTCATCCGACTCCCGGGCGGCAGCAACGGCGTGTTGTCGCCGATCCTGCATACCGTGCCGCTGCAGCTGTTGTCGTATCATGCCGCCCTGCAAAAAGGCACGGACGTCGACAAGCCGCGGAACCTGGCGAAATCCGTGACCGTGGAGTAGGCGCGACCACCCACAAAAAAGCGCGGCTGCATGGCCGCGCTTTTTTGTGGGTGGCTTTTGCCTAGTGCCGCTTGCGGTCTTCTTTCAACGCCAGGGTGGCGACCTGGACACGATTGCGCAGGCCGAGCTTTTCCATGATGTTGCGCAGGTGGTTGCGCACGGTGTTTTCCGACAGGGTCATCTTGTAGGCGATGGCCTTGTTGGAAAGTCCTTCCTTCACATGGTCGACGATTTCCATTTCCCGCGCGGTCAGCGCCGACAGGGCATTGTTGTTGAGTTCGCCGCGTGCCATCTTCTGCATGATGTTGAGCGGAAAACTGCTCTGGCCGTCGCACACGCTGCGGATGGCGGCCAGGACCTGCTCGGGATCGCTGGATTTGACGACGTAGCCGTCGACACCGGAAGAAATGGCCTCGGAGATTTCCTCGTCGGAGTCGGCAATGGTCAGCATGATGACCTTGATGCCCAGATCGCGTAGATCGGAGACCAGATCGAGGCCGTCGGCATCGGGGAGGGAGCGATCAAGCAGTGCCGCGTCGGCCCGGTTGCCGGCTTCGATCCACGCACGCAATTCGGCGGCGTTGGCCAGTTGCGCGGTGAGGCGCAGGTCCGGCTCCTGCTCGATATAGCCCGCCACACCCATGCGCAGGAGCGGATGATCGTCGATGAGGATGAGGTTCAGGGGGGCAGGCATTGCTTCTCCGATGCGTTGTGCGATGCACATTATGTTGGCAGATTGCGCGGTTTGCGTGGCGCTTTTTCGAAAACTGCATCATAGACCGGAATGGGGAGCCATTTCAGCATCCGCGCCACCCAGGCCATCTGCCAGGGGATCACCGTGGAACGGCGGCGGCGGGCGATGCAGCGGACCACTTTGGCGGCAGCGGCCGGCGCCGTCATCCTGAAAGGCATGGCATAGGGATTGACCTGCGTCATGGGCGTATCGATATAGCCTGGCGCCACCGTGACCACGGCAATGCCACGCGCTTTCAATTCGAGCCGCAGGGCTTCAAGATAGACCGTGGCGGCCGCCTTGGATGCCGAGTAGGCGCCGCCGCCCGGCAGCCCGCGTATTCCGGCCACGCTGGAAATGCCGCACAATACGCCGCCGGGCGACATGGCGCCGATGAAAGGCTGAAAGGTGTGCACCAGCCCCAGCACGTTGGTGTCCATGACTGCGCGGAATGTCGGGGCGTCTTCCGCGAATTCGGTGAGCGTGCCGACGCTGATCCCGGCCGCTGCGATGACGATGTCGGGTGCGCCGACTTCGTTCAAAAATGTTATGGCAGCCCGCTGCATGGCTGTCGCGTCGCGCACATCGGCCTGATAGAGGTGCGCATCCAGCCCGGCGGCGATGCTTTGCAAGCCACCCGGGTGGCGCCCGGCCAGCCCCAGTTGCGCGCCTGCTGCGCCATAGTGTCGCGCCAGCGCAGCACCCAGGCCGGAACTGGCCCCGGTGATGAAAACCCGCAAGGGCCTATTCGCTACCTTGAGTGGGACGGGCGGCAACAGACTTACTTCGCGGGTTTCTTGCCGCCGCGCTCATCGCGTGCCTTGACGATCAGCTGGTCGAGAACCTCGAACAGACGGGGTTCGCTGCCGGTCATCGACTCCGCGGTGGTGTATTTGCCGTCGATGATGAAGGCCGGCACGCCCGTGATGCCGTAGGTGGAGGCAAGCCGTGCGCCCTGCGTGGCCTTGGACTGGATGGAGAACGAGCTGTAGAGGCTTTCGAATTTCTTGCGGTCCACGCCCTGCTTTGCGATCCAGCTGCCCAGCACGGCCGGATCGTCGAGGTTGAGGTTGTCCACGTGATAGGCGTCGAATACCTTGCGATGCAGGCGACTCAGTAGACCCATCTGCTCAAGCGTGTAATAGATTTTTGCACCGGGCATCCAGTCGTCGCGGAATACGGCCGGCACACGGCGAACCTGGGCATCCTTGGGCAGCTTCTTCAGCCACGCATTGAGACCGGGTTCAAGCGCGTTGCAATGCGGACAGCGATACCAGAAGAACTCCAGCACCTCGATCTTCTTACCGGTCGCAACCGGCTGCGGCACGCTGACGCGTGTGTAGTCGCGCCCTTCGAACATCTCCTCCGGCGCGGCAATGGCAGACAAGGACAAAATAGCGGCGGCAAAAAAAGCCAAAGTGCGGGCAAACATCAAGGCGTCTCCTGTTGAGTGGGAACTTCTTTGACCAGTGTGACCGGGATATTGTTCTGCGCGAGCAGGCTGCGGGTACGGTTTGCCTCGTCTGCGGTGTGGAACGGGCCGATGCGTACTCGGTGCAGCACGCCCTTGTTGGGGACCTCGCTGGTCTGTATGACCGCCTCGACACCCAGCAAGGCCAGTTGGGCCTTCAGGTTGTCGGCTTCGTCGGCCCGCTGGAACGCGCCTGCCTGCAGATAAAGCCGGGGTGCGGTGTTGGCGGGGGCCGCTGTGGGGGGCAGCGCACTCGACGTGTTGTCCGGCAGCACCTTGTAGAAATCGAAGCTGGGGGCGGTTTCCGGCGTAGGGGATGCCGGCGTAACGGGCTTGCTGGGGGTGTTTGCCGGTTTGCCGAGCTTGAACGGGTTGGAATCGGTTGCCCACAGCGCCACGCCTACGGCGAGGATTGCGCCGATGATGAGACCGATCAGCACGCCGGTGAAAATGGAACTACCGCCTGAGCGGCCGGATTTGCGGGAAGCGGGTTTTGCCATGACTACATTTTCTCCGGGGCGGATACGCCGAGCAAGGCCAGGCCGTTGACGATTGCAATGCGCGTGGCGTCAGCCAGAGACAGTCGGGCAAGTTTCGTCGACGCGTCGTCGACCAGGAATTTTTCGGCGTTGTACCAGGAATGGAAATCGCCCGCCAGCATCTGCAGGTAATGCACCAGCAGGTGCGGCGCCAGTTCGCGTGCAGCAGTGGAGACCGTTTCCGGGTATTCGGCCAGGCGCTGCAAAAGGGCCAGTTCATGCTGGGCGGTCAGCGGCGCAAGGTCGGCGCCATCGAGCGCATCGGACATGCCGCCCCATTCCTCGAACACCCGGCAGATGCGCGCGTGCGCATACTGCACGTAATACACCGGATTGTCGTTGTTGCGGGCGAGCGCCAGATCGATATCGAAGATGTATTCGGTGTCGGCCTTGCGGCTCAGCAGGAAGAAGCGCACCGCATCCTTGCTGGTCCATTCGATGAGATCGCGCAGGGTGACGTAGCTGCCGGCGCGTTTGGAGATCTTTACTTCTTCGCCGCCGCGCATCACCCGCACCATGGTGTGCAGCAGGTAATCCGGATACCCCTTGGCGATACCCACGCCCGCAGCCTGCAGGCCTGCGCGCACCCGCGCGATGGTACCGTGGTGGTCGGTGCCCTGGATGTTGATTGCGCGCTCGTAGCCGCGCTCCCATTTGGCGATGTGGTAGGCGACGTCCGGCACGAAGTAGGTGTAGGTGCCGTCGGATTTCTTCATCACGCGGTCCTTGTCGTCGCCATAATCCGTCGTGCGCAGCCACAGCGCGCCGTCCTGCTCGTACGTCTTGTCGGCCTCGACGAGCTTCTGTACCGTTGCCTCGACGCGCCCGCTGGTATACAGGCTCGACTCCAGGTAGTAGTTGTCGAAGCGCACCGCGAAGGCCTGCAGATCGAGGTCCTGCTCATGACGCAGGTAGGCGACGGCAAACTGGCGGATCGAGTCGAGGTCGTCGGCGTCGCCCGAGGCGGTGAATTCGCGGTCGTCCGATTTCACGGTTTTCCTGGCCAGGAAATCGGCCGCGATGTCGGCGATGTAGTCGCCGTTGTAGGCGGCTTCCGGCCACGCGGCGTCGCCTGGTTTCAGGCCTTTGGCGCGCGTCTGTACGCTATTCGCCAGCGTGGCGATCTGCATCCCGGCGTCGTTGTAGTAGAACTCGCGACACACCTCCCAGCCCTGCGCGGCGTACAGGTTGCAGATCGCGTCGCCCAATGCCGCCTGGCGGCCGTGGCCGACGTGCAGTGGGCCGGTCGGATTGGCGGAGACGAACTCGACCAGCATCTTGTGACCTTTGCCCGCATTGCCCTGGCCGAATTGCGCCCCGGCTGAGCGGATCTGCGGCACGATGCCATGCCAGGCGGCCGGTGTGAGATGGAAGTTGATGAAGCCGGCGCCGGCGATCTCGGCCTTGGCGATCAGCGGGGATTGCGGCAGTTCGGTGAGGATACGCTGTGCCAGTTCACGTGGATTCTTCTTCAGCGGGCGCGCCAGCTGCATTGCGGCATTGCTGGAAAAGTCGCCATGGGCAGAATTCTTTGGGCGTTCGATTTCAAGGCTGACCGGCGTGTCGGGCGCCACCGTTTCGAGGGCTTCGCCGATCAGCAGGGCGATCTGGTCTTTAAGCGGATGGGTGTTGGACATGGTTACATTGAAGATGGGTCAGGCAGGCATCTTCAGTGTTCAAAATGGGTAGCACGCGATTATATGCGCCACGCGCGAGGTGGCCAAACGCCCGACGGCGATTGGGTCGGGCGGGTCAGTCTGCCTGGAGAAGCGTCTGCGCGCGCGTGACCCAGTATTCCACGGCGGCGCGGCCGGCGCTGTCGTCCCGAAGCGCTGTCCAGCGGCGATGGACCTCTTTCAGGATATCGCAGGCCTGCCGGCGCGATTCGCTGGTCATGAGTTGGATTTCGGCCAGCGCGGCGGTGTCGTTCTCGATTCCCGCAGTGAAGGCAGCCAGTTCGTCCGGCTGGAAACCCGTCTCCAGCAGAGTGCGTTCCAGGTCGGTCAGGCGCTGGTTGACGAATGCCACCAGGGGTTCCTCGGTCACTCCGGGCGGACAGGTGTGGTGTGCGTGGCGCCACAAGCGGAACACCTCGGCCAATTGATTGAGCTGGGCCGCCACGGACTCGGACGAGACGCTGCCCGCTCCGCCTGGTCCGGCCCGCTCGCCGCTGTTGAGCAGCCTGACGAGATGGTTGATCAGTTCGGGGTCGAATTTGCGCCGGTTCATTTTCAGCATCACTGCCAGGCGAGCGGCGCCGTGGGTGTGCCAGCTCTTTTCGAACAGGGCGTTGACGGCCTCGGCCAGCATCAGAATCTGGCCTATGCGTCCGATTTCCTCGCCCTTGAGGCCGCGTGGGTAGCCGCTGCCATCCAGCCGTTCGTGGTGTTCGAATACGGCGGTGCTGATTTCCGGGTGGAACGCGGGATAGATTTGCAGGATGAGATAGGCCGTCATCGGATGGGCGTAGACATGGCGCATCGCGTCCGGATCGAGCGGATGGCCGGGTCGCAGCAGGGCGGGATCGATATGCAGTTCGCCGATATCGTGAAGCATGCCCGCGGCGGCGACGCTTGCGAGGTCGCGTTCGGGCAGACGGCTTTTGATGGCGAGCATGAGCGCGATCAGCGTCATCTGCACACTGTGCTCGAAAATCTCCGGGCGCCGCTCGCGTGCCACCGTGAGTTTGAACGCGAGCGGCGCGTTGAGCGGCATGGCATAGAAGGCGTTGAGCAATCGCGCGGTTCCGGGCAGGCTGGAGCGGAAAAACTGGAAGCGGGGCTCGTTATCCAGAATCTCGCGGGCGCGGTCGCGCAGGCTGGCGTTGGTGACACCGTCGGTGACAGAGAGGCATTCGTCGATGGCCGGGATCAGCTTGTGTCGCACCAGCTTTTCACGCATGGCCGAGTTGATGCGTGCCCCACGGTCGATGAGTTTGATGCCGTTGCGGGTGAATATCGCCTGGGTGGTGACGACCTCATGGGTATCGCCCAGCGCGGTCACGCTATTGATGTAGTGCTCGTCGTAATGCTCGCTCATCGGTGTTCCGTCATCGTGTGGACTTCGATCCGTGTCCCAAGATACGTTATCGAACGGAAACCGGCCTAATTGAGGACTTTCGACATAGAAGGACCCCTAGAACACCAGCGGATCGACGTCGAGCGACCAGCGCGCGATACGCGGCTTGATGCGCTCGAGTTGCGGCCGCCAATCGCGCACGAAAGCCTGCAGGGCCTGGCGCTGCGCCGACTGGACCAGGAGTTGTGCGCGTTCGAGATTGGCGACACGTGCCATCGGTGCCGGCGTGGCGCCGAATACGCTGACGCCGGCTGTGTCCGGCGCCAGCGCCGCAGCGTGTTGCAGGAAGGCGAGCGCCGCATCCATCGTCGTCGCTTCGGCGCGCAGCAGCACCTGGCGGGTGAACGGCGGCAGATCGAGCTGCTTGCGTTCGGCCAGCAGCGCGCGCGCATAGCCGGCGTAATCGTGGCGCTGCAGATAGCGGAACAACGGGTGGTCGGGGAAGGCGGTCTGGATCAGTACGCGGCCGGGCTTGTCGGCGCGGCCGGCGCGCCCGGCCACCTGCATCAGCTGGGCGAACAGACGCTCGGTGGCGCGGAAGTCCGGGCTGTAGAGGGCGCCGTCGGTGTCGAGGATCAGCGCCAGCGTCATGTTGGGAAAATCGTGGCCCTTGGCCAGCATCTGCGTGCCGACCAGGATGTCGACTTGGCCCCCATGCACGGCTTCGCCGAGTTCAGCCCAAGCGCGCGGACGCATGGTGTCGCGGTCGATGCGGCGGATGCGTGCGGCGGGGAGGCGGGCGGCCAGCGTTTCCTCCAGCCGCTGGGTGCCCTGGCCGAGGGCCTTGAGATCGGGGTTGCCGCAGCTCGGACACTCGGGCGGGATGCGCGTCTCGAATCCGCAGTGGTGGCACTTCAATCGGTGCGAGGTGCGGTGCAGCACCAGCCGTGCGGAGCAGCGCGGGCAGGGCGACACCCAGGCGCAACTCGGACAGTACAGTGCCGGGGCATAGCCGCGACGGTTGAGGAAGACCAGACTTTGCTCGCCGCGCGCCAGGGTGTCGGTCAGCGCTTGCAACGCGGGTCGTGTCAGGCCGTTGTCGACCGGGATGTGTTTCAGGTCGACCAGTTCAATGTCCGGCAGTTGCGCCTGGCTGATCGCGCGCTGCCTCAGTTCGATCAGCTGGTAGCGCCCATTCAGGGCCTGCGCATAGCTTTCCAGCGAAGGCGTGGCCGAGCCGAGCACCACAGGAATATCGGCCTGTTTGCCGCGGGCGATGGCGACGTCGCGTGCCGAATAGCGCAGGCCGTCCTGCTGCTTGAACGAGGCATCGTGTTCTTCGTCGACGACGATCAATCCCAGCCGGGGAAGCGGCGCGAACACGGACAGTCGGGTGCCGAGCAGGACGTCGCAGTCGGGTGCGGCGAGCCAGTTTTCCGCGCGCGCGGTTTCGTTCAAGCCGCTGTGCAGGGTGGCGATGCGGCGCCCGGGAAAACGGCGGCGGAAATGCTGTTCCAGTTGCGGAGTGAGGGCGATTTCGGGGATCAGCACCAGCACCTGCTGGCCTGTTGCCAACACCACGTCGATCAGGCGCAGATACAGTTCGGTCTTGCCGCTGCCGGTGACGCCGTGTATGAGGTGGACGCTGAATGTCCCCAGCACGGGTAGCAGGCGGTCGAGCGCAGCCTGTTGCTCGACGGTCGCTGCGGGGGCCGCCTGGGTCGGCAGCGCATGGCCGGCAGCGGGCGGCAATCGCGACCACTCCGCCCAGCCGGCGGTGACCAGCGCTGCGGCGTGGCGGCCTTGTTTCCGGAGGCGCAATGTCTCGCGCGCCTGCGGCGCAGCGCGCAGGGCGTCGAGCAGGGCGCGTTGTGCACGGGCACGGGTGGGCGGTTCGGCAGTCTGGCCTGCCTCGGTCACCGTCAGCCAGGGCTTGCCCGCCATAAACGGCGCCGCATTACGCAGGCGCGGCGGTAGCGTGGCGAGCAGGATCGCGCCCAGCGGATAGTGGTAATAGTCGGCACAAAACTGCGCCAGGTGGAGGATATCGGGCGACAGCGCAGGGCGATCATCCAGCACGCGGATGACGTCGCGCAGCTTGTCCGCCACGATGGCGCTATCGCTCTGCCGTTCCAGGGCGACGCCGATTTGTAGCGTTCGGCCGAACGGGACTTCGACCAGGCTGCCCGACGGCACCGGGTCAAGCTGCGCCGGCAGACGATAGTCGAACAGCCGGTGGAGCGGGGTATCGAGCGCGACCTGAAGGATGGACGGCATGTTAGCGGCGAATCTTGGTCGGGTATCGGGAAAGTTTCACTAACTGATTGTTAACCAAGGGTAATTTGGCGTTGTCCACGCAGGCTGTGGATAATTGTGTGGGTGATTTGTGTCGATTGCCCTCCAAAGCCCGTATTCAGGCGGGCCAGCCTTAAAGGCTAAAAAGCGGGCAGGCAGACAAATTCATATTATTCAGTCACTTACAAACATCGCCCGACTGTCAAGGGCTTGACACAAAAAAAGTTCCCGTGCGTCAAAACTGTGCATAAGTTGATGCTTCTATTGCCAAAATTACGGGCCTTGTGCACGTTTTCTGTGCACAAGGCCTTGTTTTGGCTGGATTTATGCTTGCTGAATCCCGGCGATCACCCAGCCGCTCTGGCCCAGGGTAGGTTTGCTGAGGTGCCAGACTTCATCGAACGGGGTGCCGCCGTGGTCGTCGGCCGTTTCGCGAACCATCCCGGTGAACCGGACGCTGACCACGTGGCGGCCATCTTCGTCAGTGGCTTCGAGCACCGCAGCGTCGAGCGTCATCACGTCCGTGGTTTGCGCGGCATTGCCGCGCTCAGCCAGCTGCAGGCGGATTTCGGCGAAGACTTCGGGCGTGGTAAAGGTACGCAGGTCGTCCAGGTTGCCGGCGTCGAAGGCCGCCTGCAGGCGGATGAAGTTGAGCTTGGCTTCGCGCACGAAAGCCTCGGCGTCAAATCCGGGGGGGAAGGGATGGGCGGGGCCGCCGAATGCCGGGGCTGGCGTCTGCTCAAACCCGGAGAATGCCGGACTCCCTGCGGAGGCCGGCATGCCGGCATATTGCATGGCCGGCGCCGCGGGCGCAGCGCGGCGCATCAGGAAGCGGAACAACATGAACGCAGCCATGGCCAGCAGTGCCAGCATCAGGAAATTGGCCATTCCTTCGCCGAAGCCGAAGTGCGAAGCCAGGGCGGCAAGCCCGAGGCCGGCGGCCAGTCCTGCGATCGGCCCCATCCAACTGCGCTTCTGCGGGGTGGCCGGGGCCGGCGTGCCGGCCGTCTGCTGGCGTTGCGGCGTAGGGGCGGCCTCCTGTTTGGCGGGCGCGCTGCGCTGCATGCCGAAGGACTTGCCGCCGCCGAGGCGCCTGGCCTCAGCGTCATGGGTGGCGAACGCGAAGGTGAGGAACACGGCGAACAGGCTGATCAAGAAAGGTTTCACGAGGAGGCTCCGGAATGTCGACGAGAACGGGTATGGTGACGTAAACCCAACCGTGCTGAAAAGTCGATTTTTATACGTGAATTATTCGAAATTTTCGATTCTTTCATCTGGAAAATCAGTTTTCACCGGCGGCACGCATGGCCCGGCTACGGCTGTGCACGGCCTCGACCAGGACGCTGACGTTGTCCGGGTTGGTGAATTGCGAAATGCCGTGGCCGAGGTTGAACACATGGCCCGGGTGATTGCCGTAGCCGTCGATGATGCGTGCGACTTCGCTGCGGATGATGTCGGGCGTGCCGTGCAGGGCACTGGGATCGAGATTGCCCTGCAACGCCACCTGGTTGCTCACGCGGCGGCGCGCTTCGCCGATGTCGATGCTCCAGTCGAGGCCAACCGCATCGGCGCCGCAGGCGGCGATGGCCTCCAGCCAGTTGCCCCCTCCTTTGGTGAAGACGATGCTCGGTACGCGCCGGCCGTCGCGTTCCTTGATCAGGCCGTCGACGATGCGTGTCATGTAGGTGAGCGAGAATTCCTGATAGGCGTGCGGCGTCAGGCTGCCTCCCCAGGAGTCGAAAATCATCACGGCCTGGGCGCCGGCCTCGATCTGCGCATTGAGGTAGTCGGTCACGGCCCGGGTGTTTACTTCGAGGATGCGGTGCAGCAGATCCGGGCGGCTGTACAGCATGGTCTTGATGTGGCGGTAGTCGTCCGAGCCACCGCCTTCAATCATGTAGCAGGCCAGCGTGTAGGGGCTGCCGGAGAAACCGATCAGCGGCACCGAGCCGTCGAGCGCGCGACGGATCGAACGCACCGCATCCATCACGTAGCCGAGTTTGTCGGTCGGATCGGGGGCGGAAAGGTCGCGGATTTCCCATTCGTCGCGCAGCGGGCGCTCGAAGCGCGGACCTTCGCCGGCCGAGAAGTACAGGCCCAGTCCCATCGCATCGGGCACGGTGAGGATGTCGGAAAACAGGATCGCGGCATCGAGCGGGTAGCGCGCCAGCGGCTGCAGCGTCACTTCGGTCGCCAGATCGGGGGTCTTGCACAGGGTCAGAAAATCCCCTGCACGTGCGCGCGTGGCGTTGTATTCCGGCAGGTAGCGCCCGGCCTGGCGCATCAGCCACAACGGCGTGTAATCAGTAGGCTGGCGCAGCAGCGCGCGCAGGAAAGTATCGTTCTTGAGGGCAGACATGAAGCGAGCCAGGACGCAAAGCCGGCATTTTAGCAGGCTTGGCGTCGCCGACCCGGCGAGGGCCGATCAGGTGCGGCGGAAAGACCATTTGCCACGCCCGGCCGGGCAGGCCAGCACGTCGCGTGGCCGTTGGCCGTCGACCACCAGAGTGGCGTAACGGCAGCCGTCGCGCGCCTCGCCGCGCGGCGTGAAACGATAGGCGTGACCGTCATGGCGCCACGCGACCGGTACGCCCGGACGGCCGAGTTCCAGGGCATGGCCCATGCAGGCCCGATCGCGGGCGTCCATGCTGTCGCCGATGGCGTGCCCCAATACCGCGCCGAGCACGCCCCCGACGACCATGCCGACGACGCGATCGTCGCGGCCGGCGACCTGTCCGCCGATGACGGCGCCGGATACGCCGCCGATGACCGCGCCGATTTCGTCGCGATTGCAGCGGCCGGCCGGGATGCCGTAGTCGTGCACATAGACGGTTCCGCTTTTGCCTTGGTAATGTCCGGCATGGCGGTCCTGTCGATGGCCGCGGTCATCGTCGCGGTGCTTTTTGTAGTAGCCGTGCGCCGGTGCATGCTCGGGTGGATCGGCCCACGCCGGGCTGCTGCCCGCGAGTGCCGCCAAGGCCAGTGTGACGGGCACGTTCATGACTTGCTCCTTAGATATTGTCTTCGGAATGGAATTCGATCCACGCAGCCGGTGGCGGCCGGGTTCAACGGGGACGGGTATCGTAGGCATAGCGTGCCTGGCGGTCATGCCGTTCCACCCGGATGTTGCGGTCGGCCTGATTGAGCGCATGGTCGAGACGCTTGAACTCGCGGGCGTCGATGATGCCGTCGGCGCGGAAATGGCGCTCCATGCCCTGGATCTCGCGCTGCTCACGTATCAAGTCGCGGACTTCGTGGCGGGTCAGGCTGCCGTTATGTTTGCCTGCCTCGATGCGATCCATCTGCCGTGCCTGGCGCGTATTGATCTGCTGACTGTATGCCTGGCTTTGCTGGTAGGCGTACCTGACCTGAGGGTGACCGTTACGGTCCCAGTCGGCTTGCGCGGCGGTCGTCATGAGGCTCAGACCCCCCAGTATCAGCATGCCGAGACGGGTTTTAATCGGTTTCATGATGTGGCTCCTGTGCGGTTGATCAATGTCCCCGTCGGTATCTTCAGCGTCGGCGGACAATTGCACTCTAGGCACGCCGTGTAAGCGGCATGTTTGGGGCAGGTAACCACATGTAACGCAATGTAACGCCCGAGCGGGCTAATGTTTTTCCAAGTCATGCCGATTCATGATCGACGTATGGAAGATTCCCCGCCCAGCGTTGCCCATCCCGATTCATCAGATTTGTCAGACCCCGGCCTGCCCATTCGGCCGCGTACATAAATAGGTTAGAATTTTCGACTTTTCTAAAAATCTATAACCCGTACCTCTAGGAGAACCCCCCGATGCAACTGAATAAACTCGCGGCCACGCTTGCCGCGGTTGGCATGACTGTGCCCGGCTTGGCCATGGCGACCAACGGCATGCTCATGGAAGGCTATGGCCCCATTGCCGCCGGCATGGGCGGGGCGGCCATGGCGTATGACAACGGTACGGCCGCCATGGCGAACAATCCGGCCACGCTGGGCCTGATGGCGGAAGGCAGCCGGATCGACGTGATGCTCGGTTTCGTGGGTCCGGACGTCAAGACGTCCATGGGCATCGGCAAATCCAAAGCGGATGCCTTCTACATGCCAGCATTCGGCTATGCGAAAAAGCAGGGCAAGCTGACCTACGGCGCCGGCATCTACGGCCAGGGCGGCATGGGCACCGAGTACGCCAGCGGCGACATGGCGCAGGTGAGTGTCGGGCGAGTGATTTTCCCGCTGGTCTACGCGGTCAATGACCGCTTCAATATCGGCGGAAGCGTCGACCTCGTCTGGGCCGGGATGGACATGGTGGTGACCGGATACGGTATCAATTTCAAGGACGGCAGCGACTTCACCGGTGCCGCCAAGGGCTACAGCCTGGCAGCCAAGCTGGGCTTCACTTACAAGCTGGCCGACGCGCTCACCGTCGGCGGCGTCTATCAGTCCGCCGGCAACCTACCTGACCTCAAGGACGGCATCTACAAGGTGAAGGGCTTCGACATGCCGGCCACCTTGGGCCTGGGTCTGGCCTGGCAGGCGAACGACCGGCTCATGGTCGCGGCCGACGTCAAGGACGTGCTGTGGAGCGACAGCATGAATACCGTGACCATCTACAAGAACGGCGCCGTCGTTGCGCCGTTCCAGCAGGACTGGAACGACCAGATCGTGCTGTCGCTGGGTCTTGCCTACAAATTCAACGACGCCTTGACCGGCCGCATCGGCTACAACCATGGCAAGAATCCGATCCCGGATCAGTTCGTCAACTACCTGTGGCCGGCGATCGTCGAGAATCACTATACGGCGGGCTTCGGTTATGCCTTCAGCAAGCAGTCCACGGTGAACTTCGCATTGAGCTATTCGCCCAGAATCTCGGTGACCGGTACAGGCCCCAATCCACCCGCCGGCAACGGCGGCATGGTCATCGACCATAGCCAGTTGAACTGGCAGTTGATGTACAGCTACGCGTTCTGATTGCCGTTTCGATCCACACCCAGCCGGTGGCGCGTGCGTGCCACCAGCTTTTTGGTGTGGTTTCTCCATATGTACCGGCATGGCCCTACTGTTTCGGCATGTCGGAACCAGGCTGCGTGCCGTCCGAGGGGGCTTCCTGGGCGGGTGCTGCCGCCTCCGGGCTGGTGGATGGCGTGTTCATCTGCTGCGAACGCGCATCTTCCGTCTGCATGTCCTTGACGGCCTGGTCGACCTGATTGCCGGCCTGTTCCACCGGGCCCTTGCTGTCACAGCCATTCAGCGCCAGCAGGGACGTCAGCAGCGCCAGTACGCCGTATGAGGCATGCCAGGCATGCGTCCGCTTCGATTTTCTCGGGGCGGCGCCCAGCAGCCTTGTTCCTGCGCCAGCGCCGCTCCATTCGTACAGCTGCATATGCTCATCGTTGAGGTGTTGCGTGGTCTGGTACATGTGAATTCTCCTGGTTGCGGCCGCGGCACATGCCGCCGCAGCCTAATCCCTACAGCAATCAATTCTTGATCTGCAGGGTGTTCTTGACCTCGGTGACGCCTTTGACACTGCGCGCGATTTTCTCGGCTTCGGCGACCTGGGTGGCGTTGTTGACCCAGCCGGCCAACTGCACCGTGCCTTTGTGGGTCTCCACGTCCACGCTGAGTCCCTTCATGCCTTCGTCTTTCAGCAACATTGTCTTGACCTTGGTGGTAATCCACGCGTCATCGATATACTTGCCGGCCTTGATGCGGTCACCGCTGGAATCAGCCTTGACGAGTTCATCCTGGCTCAGGCTGTTGTCATGGTTGGTGTCACCATCGCGGAAGGCCTGCGCTTGGCCGCCCTGTTCCTGGAATTCCGTCAGGCTTATCTTGCCGTCGCCGTTGCTGTCGTAGGTCTTGAAGCTGGCTGTCACGGCCAGGGCCTGACCCGCAACACCCGCGCTGAACATGCTGGTAAGCGTCAGCTTCATGAGCGTTCGATTAAGGTTTTTCATGTTCCTCTCCATTTACATACGGGGTAATCCGATCCGCGGCGCATGCGCCAACCGGCCGTTCAGATGTTCACAGGCGATCATTCGGGCTCGGCATGTCCGGGGCCGCAGGATTGGCGGGTGCCGCGGCCCCGCCTTTCTTGACAAATTCATCGTGGCTCAAGCTGCCGTCGCCGTTGGCGTCGATCATGCGGAACGTGCCTTCGCTGCCGCCCTGGGCCTGGTATTCCTGTGGGCTGATCTTGCCGTCGCCATTGCTGTCATAGGTTTTGAAGTCGGCCGCCGTCGATGCGGCCAGAGCGGAAACGGAAACGGCAGCGCCCAGCACGCTGGCCAGCGTCAAGGTCGTCAAGCGGTAGTGAATGAATTTCATGGCTATCTCCTATAAGGGTTGAGTTGAATGCACATGCACTCAAGCCAAATACAGCGACGACCGTGCCAGTTATTTTTTCTGCTGTTAAATCAATGTGTTGAGATGGAGTAGCGGGAATTTTTCCAAGATCGTGAGGCCGCGACAGGGCAGATATGTCGTCGGCCGGCGACACAAGGGCATGCTGTTTTATAAGTCAATGTTTTTACTTGTTATTTTTGTATGGCGACGGCGACAGGCCATAAAAAAGAGAGCCTGGGCTCCCCTCTTCATGCGGCATGACGGATTTACAGCGTTGGTGGGCGGCGGCCCGTGGCCAGCATGACAAGAAAGACGACCAGGCCCACGACAAACAGGATTTTGGCGATCCAGGCTGCGGTGCCGGCCACGCCGGCAAAGCCGAAAATTCCGGCGATGATGGCAAGGATCAGGAACGTGATGGCCCATCCAAACATGATGTTCTCCTCAGAGAGTTGATAAACGCCCCGAAGGCGGTATCCCTTCAATGCAGAGTGTGTGCCAGACAAAAATTTCTTTTTTAATCAACGAACTGTGAGGTTGGCGTGCAAGCCGACGGCAGTCCGGGTGGTGCGGGCGTCGTCCTTGCCCGACATTCAGTCGGTTTCGTCGCGATCCTTGAACAGCGCGGGGGTGAGGTCGTGACGCTGCAACAGCCGGTATACCTCGGTGCGATTGCGGCCGGCCAGACGGGCCACTTCGCTGACCTGGCCGCGTGTCAGCTTCAGCAGGGTGATGAGGTAATCGCGTTCGAAGGCCGCGCGCGCCTCGGCCAGCGGCTGGATGTCGGCGGGTTTGTCGCGCAATGCCCGCCCGACCAGCGTGGCCGGGATGGTCGTGGTGGTGCATAGGGCGACGCATTGTTCCAGGACGTTGTGCAGTTGCCGGATATTGCCCGGCCAGTCGGCCGCCACCAGCATGTCGAGCGCATCGGGCGCAAAGCTGTGGATGCGGCGGCGGTATTTTTCCGTCAGCAGACTCAGGAAATGCTGCGCCAGCAACGGGATGTCCTCGCGCCGTTCGCGCAGCGGCGGCAGCGTCAGGTTGACCACGTTCAGCCGGTAATACAGATCTTCGCGAAACTCGCCGCTGACGATGGCCTCTTCCAGGTTGCGGTGGGTGGCCGAGAGAATGCGCACATCGACGGCGCGCGTCTCGGTCGCGCCGACCGGACGCACTTCGCCCTCTTGCAGTACGCGTAGCAGCTTGACCTGCAAGGGCGGGGGCATGTCGCCGATCTCATCGAGAAACACGGTACCGCCCTGCGCACTGAGGAACAGGCCGGGATGGTCGCGGCCCGCGCCGGTGAAGGCACCTTTGACATGACCGAACAGTTCCGATTCGAGCAGTTCGGCCGGGATCGCGCCGCAGTTGATCGCGACGAAGGGCTTGGCGTGGCGCGGGCTGGCGCGGTGGATCGCGCGCGCCAGCAACTCCTTGCCGGTGCCCGATTCGCCCTGGATCATCAGCGCGGCATCAATCTGGGCGGCCAGACGGGCCTCGGCCAGCAGCGTGTCCATCGCCGGGCTGGCGGTGACAATGGCGCTGCGCCAGCTGTCGTCGTGTGTCTCGGGACTGCTGCCGGCCAGCCGGGTGGCGCGCTTCAGCAGGTCGACCAGCGTGGGCGCGTCGTAGGGCTTGGTCAGGTAGCCGAACAGCCCTTGCTGGGTGGCGGCCACTGCGTCCGGGATGGTGCCGTGCGCGGTCAGTACGATCACCGGCAGCGACGGGTCGCGTGCATGAATGGCCCGAAACAGTGCCATGCCGTCGATGCCGCCCATCTGCATGTCGGTCAGCACGGCGTCGGGCCGCGCCAGCGCCAGCTGCGCCAGGGCGGCCTCGCCGCTGTCGACCGCTTCGACCTTGAACCCGTTGGCTTCCAGTCGCAGGGTGATCAGTTCGCGCAGGGCCGCGTCGTCGTCCACGACCAGGATGGCAGGTTTCTTCATGGCGATTTGGGGAGCGTGTTGCGCTGCTGCAGGGTTTTTTCCAGCGCCTTGATCTGATCGAGCTTGTCCTGCAGTTCCTGCGCGCGCGCGGTCTGCTGCCGGAGCTCGATGCGGGCCGAAAGCGATTTCTTCATCAGATCGAGCAGGGTATGCGCACGGGGATCGACGTCGTCGATCATGGCCAGGCTCTTGAGGCTGCGCTCGAACGCATCCACGCTGTCTTCGCGTTCCAGCAGGGCGGCCTGCTGGAAACGCTTGGCGTCGTCGAGGCGGCGCTCATTGTCCAGCGCGGCCAGTTCGCGCCGGCGCTGTTCGGGAGACAGGGCCGCCACCCGCGACAGCTCGTTCAAGAGCGTCGACGCGCTCAACCCGGATAGCCGGCTACCGGGGATCGCCGGCTGGCTGGGCAGGGGCGGGACGACACAGGCGCTCAGTGTCAGCAAAAGACTGGCAAGCAGGATGGATTTGAAGCTCATTCGGTACGCGCCAGGTTAAGGGGGCCACGGGGATCGGGCCACGACAATCGGAAACAGATCGACCAGGGCGGGCTGTCGACCACTTCGACGTTGCCGCCGACAGCCAGCAGTGACTCGCGCACGATCGACAGGCCGAGTCCGCTGCCGCGGACCACGCTGGCGGGTTGGCGCGCGCCCTGGAAAAACGGCTCGAAAATGCGGGTGCGTTCGGCTTCCGGGATGCCGCCGCCCTGATCGCATACCCAAACCTCGATCGCGCCATCGACAGGCGCACTCTTCACTAGGATGTGTCCGCCCTCGGGGCTGAATTTGACCGCATTGGACAACAGATTGTCGAGTACGGTTTCCAGCTGGCCGCGCTCGGCATGGAGCACCGGCGCGTCGAACTGCGTTTCGACCTCGATGTGGCGCGTATCGAGCGCAAGCCTTTGCCGCGTCAGGACGGCTTCGAGCGCGTCGGCCAGCGCTTGCGGCGTGGCGGGCGAGGGCGTGGCATCTTGCACCATGCTGCTGTAACGGATCAGGTCTTCGATGCGCTTCTGCAGGTCGCGGCTGCCGCTGTCCATAATGCCGACGATGCTGCGCTGGCGCGGGTTGAGACTACCCGCCAGTTCGTCGCCCAGCAGCGCCACGCCCTCGCGCAGCGATGCGAGCGGCGTCTTCAGTTCGTGCGACACGTGGCGCAGGAAGCGCAGCTTCTGTTCTTCCAGCGCCTGCAGGCGCTGGCGCAGCCAGTCGATTTCCCGCCCCAACTCGACGATGTCCTGCGGCCCGCTGATGGCCGGCAAGGGACGCAGGTCGGCCTGGCCGAGTTGCTGGATCGAGGTCTTGAGCTGCTTGATCGGACGGTTGATCATCCAGGAAAACACAGCCGCGAGCAGCAGCGTCAGGGGAATCAGGGCCAACGCCAACACGATCAACCGCCGGCGGGTCGCCTGCACCGTGCCTTCCAGCGCCTGCAATTCGCGCTGCACCGCGGCATCCGCCTGAACGAGCAGGGTGCGCGCGACATCATGCAAGTCATCGAACGTCGGGTCGAGTGCGTGGAACTGGTCGCTGTCCAGGAATTCACCCGGCCGCACCTGGCGATACAGGGTCTGGCTGCGCGCCTGCAGCGTGGCCAGCGTTGCACGCGAACGAGAGTCGGTGAGCTGCGTATCGAGTTGCGACAACTGGGTGCGCAGTTCGCCGAAGCTTTGTCGCAGCGCCGGGCCGAATTCGGCGTCCTGCAACAGGTGGTATTGTCCGGCGGCGCGTTGCAGCTGGCTGACCGACTCGACGATCTGCCGCACGTCGCGCGTGACGGCAAGGCTGGTGTGGGTGAACTGGCGCTGGGTTTCGACCACGCCTTGCAGCACGTGCACCGCATTGATCAGGCCGCTGGCCAGCGGCACGATCAATACGCCCATGGCAACGATGACCAGGATGGTGAACGAACGTGGGTAGTAAGGGCCTGAAAGCATCCGGTAAGGGCAGTCGATGGCAATGCCGCAGCATACCCGATGGGTGGGCACGGGTGCGGCGGGCCGCACCCGTGCCGGCGGCGTTACAGCAGGTCGAGGTAGGCGAGGATGCCTTTGGCGGCCTCGCGGCCTTCCCATACGGCGGTTACCACCAGATCGGAGCCCCGCACCATGTCGCCGCCGGCGAAGACCTTGGGATTGGCAGTCTGGAAGGCGTGCGGTTGGCCCTTGGCGATGACGCGGCCGCCCGGGTCGACCGCGATCTGGTGCTGTTCGAACCACGGTTGCGGATTGGGGCGGAAGCCGAAGGCAACGATCACGCGGTCGGCCGGAATGACTTCCTCGGAGCCCGGAATCACCACCGGGGTGCGGCGGCCGCGCGCATCGGGCGGACCGAGCTCGGTGGTGACGAGTTTCACGCCTTCGACCTTGCCGTCGCCGACGATCTCGACCGGCTGGCGGTTCCACAGGAATTGCACGCCTTCTTCCTTGGCATTGCCGACTTCGCGTTTGGAGCCGGGCATGTTCTTCTCGTCGCGGCGGTAGGCGCAGATGACGCTGGCTGCACCCTGGCGGATGCTGGTGCGGTTGCAGTCCATCGCGGTGTCGCCGCCGCCGAGCACCACGACGCGGAGGCCCTTCATGTTGTGGTAGACCTCGTCCGGCTTGGCCAGGTCGAGGCATTTGCGCACATTGGAGATCAGGAAGGGCAGCGCTTCCAGCACGCCGGGCAGATCCTCGCCGGGGAAGCCGCCCTTCATGTAGGTGTAGGTGCCCATCCCCATGAACACGGCGTCGTATTCGTCGAGCAGGGACTGCATGGAGATGTCCTTGCCGATGTCGGTATTGAGGCGGAATTCGACGCCCATGCCTTCCAGTACTTCGCGGCGGCGCGTCATCACCCATTTTTCCATCTTGAACTCGGGGATGCCAAAGGTGAGCAGGCCGCCGATTTCGTCGTAGCGGTCGAATACCACCGGCTTCACGCCGTTGCGTGCCAGCACGTCGGCGCAGCCGAGGCCGGCGGGGCCGGCGCCGATGATGGCGACTTTCCTGCCGGTCGGAACGACGTTCGACATGTCGGGACGCCAGCCGGCCTTGAAGGCTTCCTCTGAAATGTACTTCTCGATCTGGCCGATGGTCACCGCGCCGAAGCCACCCGTGTTCGGGCCACCGCCCACGGCTTCACCGAAGCCGTCGGTATTGAGAGTGCAGGCCCCTTCGCACAGGCGGTCCTGCGGACACACGCGGCCGCACACTTCGGGCAGCGAGTTGGTCTGGTGCGATAGCTCCGCGGCTTCGAACAGCCGCCCTTCGGTCACCAGCTTGAGCCAGTTAGGAATGTAGTTGTGCACCGGGCACTTCCATTCGCAGTACGGATTGCCGCAGCCGAGGCAGCGATCGGCCTGTTCCTGCGCGTGTGCCGTATCCATCAGCGCGTAGATTTCGCGGAACTCGTGCTTGCGGACATCGGCGGCGGTCTTCTCGCCGTCGCGTCGCGCCTGCTTCAGAAACTGGAATACGTCGCCCATCGTTATGCTTCCAATGCTTCACGTGTCTGGCCGGGAATGTCCTCGACCAGGTCTTCAATCGAAATGCGCTTCGGCTTGACCAGCCAGACGCGAGACAAGGTGGTATCGAACTCGGCCAGCAACGCCTTCGCGCGGGCGCTGCCGGTGAGCGCCAGGTGGCGTTCCATCTGCGCCTTGAGAAAGACGCGGAATGGCTCGGTTTCGTCGCTGGTGATGCGGGTCAGCTCGACCATTTCCTTGTTGGTCTTCGACATGAAATCGTTCGTGTCGTCGACCACGAAGGCCATGCCGCCACTCATGCCGGCGCCGAAGTTCAGGCCGGTGTCGCCCAGCACGATCACCACGCCGCCCGTCATGTATTCGCAGCCGTGGTCGCCTATGCCTTCCACCACCGTCAATGCGCCGGAGTTGCGCACGCCGAAGCGCTCGCCGCCCATGCCGGCCGCGTAGAGTTCGCCGCCGGTGGCGCCGTACAGGCAGGTGTTGCCGATCAGGGTGTTGCGGTGCGCATCGAAGGTGGCGACGCGTGGCGGGTAGATCACCAGGCGGCCGCCGCCCATGCCCTTGCCGACATAGTCGTTGGCGTCGCCTTCGAGCGTGATCGTCAGGCCTTTGTGGTTCCACACGCCGAAGCTCTGGCCGGCCGAACCGGTGAGCTGGACGCGGATGGTGTCGTCCGGCAGGCCTTTGGAACCGTGTGCCTTGGCGATCTCGCCCGACAGGCGCGCGCCGATCGAGCGGTTGATGTTGCGTACGGCGTAGTTCAGCGCGATGGCCGAACCCGACTTGATTGCCCCCAAGGCGTCGGCCACCATCTGCTCGGCCAGTTCACCCTTGTCGAACGAGGGGTTGCGTTCCTGCTGCGCGAAGCGCGGCGCGTCGGCGGGGATCTCGCCCTGCGAGAGCAGGACGTCGAGCTTCAGGCGGCCCTGGCGCGGGGTGTCGCCCGCGCTCACATCCAGCAGGTCGGTACGGCCGATCAGATCGGTGAGCTTCCTGATGCCGAGGCTGGCCATCAGCTCGCGCGTTTCCTCGGCGACGAACTTGAAGTAGTTCACCACCATGTCGGGCAGGCCGATGAAGTGCTCCTTGCGCAGTTTCTCGTTCTGCGTGGCCACGCCGGTGGCGCAGTTGTTCAGATGGCAGATGCGCAGGTACTTGCAGCCCAGCGCGACCATCGGGCCGGTGCCGAAGCCGAACGACTCGGCGCCGAGGATCGCCGCCTTGACGACGTCCAGACCGGTCTTCAGGCCGCCGTCGGTCTGCACGCGGACGCGGCCGCGCAGGCCGTTGGCGCGCAATACCTGCTGCGCTTCACTCAAACCGAGTTCCCACGGAGACCCGGCATACTTGACCGAAGCCAGGGGGCTCGCGCCGGTGCCACCGTCGTAGCCGGAAATGGTGATGAGATCGGCATAGGCCTTGGCCACGCCCGCCGCAATCGTGCCGACGCCGGGCTCGGCGACCAGCTTCACCGACACCAGCGCGTCGGGGTTGACCTGCTTCAGGTCGAAAATCAGCTGCGCCAGATCCTCGATCGAATAGATATCGTGGTGCGGCGGCGGCGAGATCAGCGTGGTGCCGGGCTTGCAGTGGCGCAGCGAGGCGATCATCGGCGACACCTTGTCGCCGGGCAGTTGGCCGCCCTCGCCGGGCTTGGCGCCCTGCGCGATCTTGATCTGCAGTACCTCGGCGTTGACCAGGTAGGTCGCGGTCACGCCGAAACGGCCGGAGGCGACCTGCTTGATCTTGGAGGTCTTCACCGTGCCGTAGCGCTTCGGATCCTCGCCGCCTTCGCCCGAGTTGGAGCGGCCACCGATGCGGTTCATGCCCTCGGCGAGCGCCTCGTGCGCTTCCGGCGACAGCGCGCCGAGCGACATGCCGGCAGAGTCGAAGCGCTTGAGAATGCTTTCCAGCGGCTCGACCTCGTCCAGCGGGATCGGATTCGCGCCGGGCTTCAGCGTCATGAGGTCGCGCACCATCGCCACCGGGCGGGTGTTGACGATCTCGGAATACTTCTTGAACTCGGCGTAGTCGCCGGTCTTCACGGCCTTCTGCAGTTGCTGCACCACGTCCGGGTTGTAGGCGTGGTATTCCTCGCCGAACATGAACTTCAGCAGGCCGCCGGCGGTCAGCGGGCGCAGCGGGTTGAACGCCGCCTTGTGCAGCAGCTTCTGGTCGGACTCGAAGTCCTCGAAGTTGGCGCCGGAAATGCGCGATACCGTGCCCTTCAGGCACAGCTCGACCACATCTTCATGCAGGCCCACGCCCTCGAACAGCTGGGCGCCGCGATAGCTCGCCACCAGCGAAATGCCCATCTTGGAGAGCACCTTGTACAGGCCCTTGTCCATGCCCTTGCGGAAGTTGCACAGCGCCTTGTCGAGGTTGGGCTTGATCTCGCCGGTCTTCACGAATTCGCCGATGATCTGGTAGGCGAGGTACGGATACACTGCGGTCGCGCCATAGCCGATCAGGCAGGCGTAGTGGTGCGGGTCGCGCACGCTGCCGGTTTCCACCACGATGTTGGCGTTGCAGCGCAGGCCGGCCGTGATCAGCGCGTGGTGCACGGCGCCGGTGGCGAACAGTGCGTGGATCGGCAGGCGATCCTTGGCGAGGTTGCGGTCGGACAGCACCAGAATGACCTTGCCGGCCTTCACCGCGTCGACCGCGCGTGCGGTCAGCGCATGAATCGCGGCTTCCAGCGTGGTCGCCGTTGGATCGTAGTGCAGGTCGAGCGTGGTTGAAGCGAACGACGGGTCGTCCAGGTTCAAGAGCTTGTCGAAGGCCTCCTTCGACAGCAGCGGCGTGTGGACTTCCACCCGGTGCGCGTGCTCCGGCGTTTCCTTGAACAAGTTGCGCTCGGGGCCGAAGCTGGTATTGAGCGACATCACGATCGCCTCGCGGATCGGGTCGATCGGCGGGTTGGTGACCTGCGCGAACTGCTGGCGCAGATAGTCGAACGGCGAGCGCACTTTCTGGCTCAACACCGCCATCGGCGTGTCGTCGCCCATCGAGCCGATCGCCTCGGCGCCGTCCTCGGCCAGCACGCGGATGATCTGGTCGCGTTCCTCGAAGCTGACGTTATGCAGCTTCTGGTGCGTCAGCAGGCTGGCCGCATCCATCACCGCCAGGTCGGCGTCCTGGTTGATCGACAGCTCCAGCTTGACCACGCCGGCCTTGAGCCATTCGCGGTAGGGCTGCGCGCCCTTCAGCTCGTTGTCGATGTCTTCCGGCATCAGCAGGCGGCCGGTCTCGAGATCGGCGGCGACCATCTGGCCCGGCTTGACGCGGCCCTTGCGTTCGACGTTGGCCGGATCGATCTGCCACACGCCGACTTCTGACGCGATGGTGAGGATACGGTCCTTGGTCAGTACCCAGCGTGCCGGACGCAGGCCGTTGCGGTCGAGCGTGCAGACGGCGTAGCGGCCGTCTGTCAGCACCACGCCAGCGGGGCCGTCCCACGGCTCCATGTGCATCGAGTTGTATTCGTAGAAGGCGCGGATGTCGGCGTCCATCGATTCGACGTTCTGCCACGCCGGCGGAATCACCAGGCGCAGCGCGCGGAACAGACCCGCGCCTCCCATCACCAAGCCTTCGACCATGTTGTCGAGGCTCATCGAGTCCGAGCCCTTGGTGCCGACGATGGGACGGACGTCGTCCATGTCCGGGATCAGGGGCGTCACGAATTTCTGTTCGCGTGCGCGGCTCCAGTTGCGGTTGCCCTGCACCGTGTTGATCTCGCCGTTGTGCGCCAGGTAGCGGAACGGCTGGGCCAGCCGCCACTGCGGCCAGGTATTGGTCGAGAACCGCTGGTGGAACACCGCCAGACTGGTGGCGAAGCGCGCGTCGTTCAGGTCGGGGTAGAACACCGGCAGGTTGTCCGGCATCACCAGGCCCTTGTAGCTGATGACGCGGCACGACAAGGTCGGCAGGTAGAACACCGGATCGGTCGGTTCCAGCGCCTTTTCGGCCTGGCGACGGGCGATGTAGAGCTTGCGCTCGAAGTCGTCCTCGCTCATGCCAGCAGGCGCGTTGACGAACACCTGCTCGATGTGCGGCAGCGATTCCAGCGCCGATTCACCGCACACGGACGAATCGGTCGGCACCAGGCGGAAGCCGGCGACCGTCAGGCCCTGCGCCTCCAGCGACGATTTCAGCGTGGTGCGGGCATGCGCCTGCGGCGCCGCGTCGCGCGACAGGAACACCAGACCGGCGGCGTAGAGATCACCGAGCTTAAAGCCGGCGTCAGCCGCCACCGCGCGCAGGAAGGCATCCGGTTTCTTGAACAGCAGGCCGCAGCCGTCGCCCGACAAGCCGTCGGCCGCGATCGCGCCGCGGTGCGTCATGCATGCCAGCGAGCCGATCGCGTTCTGCACCAGCGTGTGGCTGGGCTGATTGTCGATCTGCGCAATCAGGCCGAAGCCGCAGCTATCCTGTTCGAAATCGGGCGAATACAGCGTCCCGTCCAGCCAGCGTTGTCGTTCCATGGTTCCGTATGCTCAGGCAACAGCGGCCTGCCCACAGGGCAAGCCGCAAAATTAAAGCGAAAAGTGCGGCATTTTAATCCCTCAAGCCGCGTGCGGCAATGATTGCCTCCGCCAAGGCCTTGCCGCGGCAAGGGTTTACGGCCGGACGCCACCTCAACTGGGAGTGCCGCCGCCCCGGAAAATTCCTTGCCCGGACCGACGGCAGTCCTGCCGCGCCATCCCCTATCCTCTTTGTGCAGGCAATCCCTTGCCGACGGGCGGACCCCGCCTGTCAATGTTCCATCCAAATGAGGCCATTCGCTATGCTGACGGCAGAGGTGCGACATGAAATTACTGAGCTGGAACATCCAATGGGGGCGCGGCATGGACGGCCGCGTCGATCTCGCGCGCATCCTGCGGACCATCCGCAAGCTGGGCGATTTCGACGTCATCTGCCTGCAGGAAGTCGCGATCGATTTTCCTGGCCTGTCCGGCAGCCGCGGCGAGGACCAGGTCGCCGAATTGTCCGCCGGCCTGCCCGGCTATACGGCGGTTTATGGCGCAGCGACCGATGTGCCGGGCGGCCGCGGCGGCCGCAGCCAGTTCGGCAATGCCATCTTTTCGCGCCTGCCGGTCGGCCAGGTGTGGCGGCATCTGCTGCCGTGGCCGGCCGAGGCGGCGGTGCCCAGCATGCAGCGCGTGCTGGTGGAAGCCGTGGTGACAAGCGATGTCGGGCCGCTACGCGTGCTGACCACCCACCTCGAGTACTACTCGCAACGCCAGCGCCAGGCCCAGATCGACGCCATCCGCCACCTGCATGCGGAAGCCTGGGCCCTATCCGGGCGGACGCCGATGCCGGAGGAGGCGGGCGGGTCCTTCGAGGTATTTCCCCGGCCTGCGCAGGCGCTGCTGTGCGGCGACATGAATTTTCCCGCCACCGCACCCGAGCGTGCACAAATTCTCGCCCCGTTTGCCGAGAGGACGCCGGGATTTCACGATGCCTGGTCCATATTGCATCCTGGCGAAACGCACGCACCTACGGTCGGCATCCACCCGGTGGATTTCGTCAAGCAGCCCGAATGCTTCGATTTCGTCTTCCTCACCGAAGGACTGGCGGCCCGGCTCAAGGCGCACGGCATCGATGCCGCGACCGAGGCATCGGACCATCAGCCGGTGTGGGTGGAGCTGGTCTGACGGCTCACTGAGCGCCGGGATTATTTCTTCACGTCGGCCGCGCCTTCATTGGTTTCGAACGCCTTCTCGGCTGCCGCCTTGGTGGCTTCCATGGCATGGCGCGCCGCATCCCGGGTGTCTTCGGCGGCTTTCCGTGCGGCTGCCGCGCCGGATTGGGCCGCCTGCCTGGCGGACACCTCGGCTTTCTTCAGGGCGTCCTCGCTCGCAAGGGCGGCTTTTTTCGCGGAGTCTTCCACTTTCTGAGCGGCTTCGCGCGTTGCCGCCGTTGCTTTCCGGGTGGCCTCGGCGGCTTTGTGCGCAGCGAATTTAGCGGCCTTCTCGGCATTCTTTGCCGCCTGCCTGGCCGCTTCGGCGGCTTTCTGCGACGTGTTGCCGACAGCCAGTTCCGCTTTGTCCATGGCCACTTTCGCGGCGTCCGCGGCTTTCTGCGCAGCCTCCTTGGCGTCCGCGGCCGTCTTCTTCGCGCTTTCTTCCGCTTTGTGCATGGAGGGTGACGCACCTTCTGCGGGCTTGGTAGCGGGCGTGTCGGCGGCCCATGCATTCGTCCCGGCCACCAATGCAGACAAAATCAACCAGTTTTTCAGTTTCATGAACTCTTCTCCTTGGATGTGGAGCCAGCTCCACGGGTTTGCCGGGATGCACGCGTGATCGGGTCTGTTGCCCGATACCACACAGACTTCGGCGGTGGCATAACGTTTCAAAACGGGAAGCCCAGGATGCGTCACGGATACGGCGCCAGTGTTGCGCCCGTGGGGCGATCCATCAGGTCGGCCGCTTGATCCACGTCCCGCACGATCCCGGGGTCGTCCACGTCGCAGCGCACGATCGCGTCGGGAAAGGCCGTGACGATCCGCCGTGCCCCTTCGTCGCCGGCCAGGGCCGAGAGCGGTTCACCCCATTGCTTGGCGAAGCCCACCGGATGTCCCCGGCGCCCCCGGTACTCGGGGACCACGATGCTGCCCCCGTCACGCAGGGCCGCCGCCACGCGGCCGTAGCTGGCGGGTGCGATGAAAGGCATGTCCGCAAGAGCGATGAGCCAGCCGCCGGCATCCGGCGCGGCGCGGACGCCCGCCGCCAGGCTGTGGCCCATGCCCTGAAGGGACGCTGCGCTGACGATCAGTTCGAACCCTGCTGCGGCCAGCTGCTCCGCCAATACTGCGCTGCCCGGACGTACCACGGCGAGGACGCGATCGCAGGCCGGGCGCAGCCGGTGGGCGGCGGCCAACCCCATGGGCGTTCCGTCGGCCAGGGGATGCAGCAATTTGTCGCTGCCGAAGCGGCTGCCGCTGCCGGCAGCCAGGAGAATGCCAATGATGGGGCCTGGCGTCATGCGGGTTAATCGATGCGGCAACCGGAACGGTCCGCTGCGGGTAGCCGTCCCGTTGCCGCGAAGGGCGGGAGACCGTTCTTGATCGCCGTGATCTCGGCGAGGATGGAGACGGCGATTTCCGGTGGCGTGCGGCTGCCGATGGGCAGGCCGACCGGGCCATGAAGCCGCGCCATCTCGGCCTCGGAGAGATCGAAATGTTGCAGCAGCCGTTCCCGGCGCCGGGCGTTGTTGGCGCGCGAGCCGAGCGCGCCGACGTAAAAGGCCGGCGACTTGAGCGCTTCCAGCAGCGCCATGTCGTCCAGCTTGGGGTCGTGGGTCAGGGCGACCACCGCGCTGCGGGGATCGAGTCCCAGTTCAATCACGGCGTTGTCCGGCATGCCCGCTATCAAGGCGGCGCCCGGAACATCCCAGCCGGCGCTGTATTCGACCCGCGGATCGCAGATCAGCACCTGGTAGTCCAGGGCCTGGGCCATCGAGGCGAGGTAGCGCGAGATCTGGCCGGCGCCGATGATCAGCAGGCGCCAGGCGGGGCCGTGCAGCGTGGTCAGGCAGCGCCCATCCCAACTGAGCTGGTCGCTGCGGCAGCCGTCGCGGACCGTTGCCGCGCCGCTGTCGAGGTCGATGCTGCGCAACGCCAACTGGCCGGCGGCGATGCGCCGGGCGAGGTCGTCCAGCGCGGCCATATCGGGTGCGGGTTCGATCACCAGCTCCACGACGCCGCCGCAGGGCAGGCCGAAGCGGCGCGCCTCGTCCGGGGTGACACCATAACGCTGGACGAAAGGCTGCGCGCCGTGGAATTCGCCGGCTGCCATGCGGGCGATCAGGTCGTCCTCGATGCAGCCGCCGGATACCGAGCCCTGCACCCGGCCGTCATCGCGCAAGGCCATCCAGGCGCCCGGGGGACGCGGCGCCGAGCCCCAGGTGCGGGCCACGGTGACGAGGACGCAACGGTGTCCATCGGCCGCCCAGTTGCGGACCGCCGCCAGCACCTCGCTGTCCTGGCTGTCCATGCTCAGGCGGCCAGTTCGGCGGGGTTGAACGGCATGCGCGTCAGATGCTTGCCGGTGGCGGCGGCGATGGCGTTGGCCACGGCCGGCGCCGCGGGCGGCACGCCGGGCTCGCCGATGCCGCTCGGCGCGGCGGCCGACGGCACGATATGCACCTCCACCACCGGCATTTCGTGGATGCGCAACGGCGGATAGCCGTCGAAGTTGCCCTGCTCCACGCGGCCTTCCTTGAGCGTGATCTCGCCGTGCAAGGCGGCGGACAGGGCAAAGCCGATGGCGCCTTGCACCTGCGCGCGGACGTTGTCCGGGTTGATGGCGATGCCGCAATCCACCGCGCAGACGATGCGGTCGACCTTGATGCTGCCGTCCTTGCCGACCGTCACCTCGGCCACCTGGGCGACGTAGGAGTTGAACGATTCATGCACCGCCACGCCGCGGCCGCGGCGCTCGCCCGGCTTGCCGGCCTTGAGCGGGCCGCCCCAGCCGGCTTTCTCGGCCGCGAGCTTGAGCACGCCGGCATGGCGCGGATGACCGGGCAGCAACGCCAGCCTCAGCGCCACCGGATCCGTGCCCATGGCCCCGGCCACCTGGTCGAGGAAGGTTTCGGTGGAGTAGGCCGTGTGGGACGAGCCGACCGAACGCCACCACAGTACCGGAACCGGGATGTCCTTCGGGGTGTGGAGGTCCACCTTCATGTTGGGAATGGCGTAGGGCAGGTTGGCGGCGCCTTCCACCGACACCTGGTCGATGCCGTCCTTGACCAGGTTCTTCTCGAACGCGGTGCCGGCCACGATGGACTGGCCCACCAGGCGATGGCGCCAGCCGGTCAGCCGGCCCTTGTCGTCCAAGGCAGCCTCCAGCGCGTGATGAAACAGCGGCCGGTAATAGCCTGCGCGCATGTCGTCCTCCCGCATCCACACCAGTTTCACCGGTGCGCGGCCGTCGATGGCCTTGACGATGTGGGCGGCCTCCAGCACGTAATCCGAGTGGCTGCTGGCGCGCCGGCCGAAGCTGCCGCCGGCATACAGCATGTGGATGGTCACCTGTTCCGGCTTGAGGCCGAACAGGCCGGCCAGCGCGTACTGGTCGCCGGTCTGCATCTGCTCGCCGTTCCAGACTTCGCAGCCATCGCCGCCGAGCCGGATCACGCAATTCATCGGCTCCATGGCGGCATGCGCCAGATAGGGGAAATCGTAGCTCGCGCGAACGACCCGGGCGGCCTTGCCGAAGGCCTGGTCCGCGTCGCCGCTCTGGTGTGCGACGAGCCCCGGGGTCTTGGCCAGCTCCCGGTAGCGGGCGAATATCTCCTCGCTGCCGAGCGTGAAGGCCTGGCTTTCGTCCCAATTCACCGAAAGGGCGTCGCGCCCCTTCTTTGCGCTCCAGGTATCGCTCGCCAGCACGGCCACCCCTTGGGGGATCTGCACCACGTCCACCACGCCTTTCACTGCCTTGGCGCGGCGGGCGTCGAAGGATTTGACCGTGGCGCCGAAGCGAGGCGGGTGGGCCACCACCGCGACCAGCATGCCCGGCAACTGCACGTCCTGGGTGAAGCGGGCCTGGCCGTTGGTCTTGTCGGCGCTGTCCTTGCGTTTCACCTGCTTGCCGATCAGGCGGAAATCCTTGGGGTCCTTCAGCTTCAGGTCGGTGGGCACGGGCAGCGTTGCCGCGTCCACGGCCAGCTCGCCGAAGCTGGCGCGGTGCTTCGACTTCGTATGGCTGAGCACGCCGTCGCGCACCATGATCTCGGCGGCAGGCACGTTCCATTTGATGGCCGCCGCGCTGACCAGCATGGCGCGCCCGGCTGCGCCAGCCTTGCGCATCTGTTCCCAGGAGTTGGCCATCGCAGTGCTGCCGCCGGTGCCCTGCGCCGGGCCCCAGAACAGGTTGTTGTAGCGCTTGGCGTCAGCTGGCGCCCCCTCGACGCGTACCGTGTTCCAGTCCGCGTCCAGTTCATCGGCGAGGATGGTGGCGAGCCCGGTATAGGTGCCCTGGCCCATTTCCAGGTGCTTGGACAACACCGTGACAGTGTTGTCGGTGCCGATGCGGAGGAAGGCATTGGGCTCGAAATGGATCGGCCCGACCGCGCCTTCCCCGGCCTTGCCGGGACCGGCTACCGGAGCGGCGAGGGCGGGCAGACAGAAGCCGAGCGTGAGGCCGGCGCTGCCCTGCAGGAAACGACGGCGGCTGAGGTTTTCGATCGTGTTCATCGCGGGGTCTCCTAGGCGAGGGCCTTGGCGGCTTCGTGGATGGCCGCCCGGATGCGGACGTAGGTCGCACAGCGGCACAGGTTGCCGGACATGGCGTTGTCGATGTCGTTGTCGCTGGGCCTGCGGTTCTGGCGCAGCAGCGACACCGCGCTCATGATCTGCCCGGACTGGCAGTAGCCGCACTGGACCACGTCGAGCTTGCGCCACGCGTCCTGCACCGCCTTGCCGACACGGTCCCTGTCCACCGCTTCGATGGTGGTGATCCTGCGGCCGGCCACCGCCGACACCGGGGTCACGCAGGACCGCATCGGCGCGCCATCCACCTGCACCGTGCAGGCGCCGCAGAGGGCCTGGCCGCAGCCGTATTTGGTGCCGGTCAGGTGCAGCGTGTCGCGCAGCGCCCACAGCAGCGGGGTGTCGGGCGCCACGTCGAGTTGATGTTGTTTGCCATTCACGTCGAGTTTGATCATGGGCAGGACTCCTCAGCGATGGATGAAGCCGGTCACGGCGCCCCAGGTGATGGAACGACGGCCGTATGCGGAAGCGATACTCATCGATTCTAGACCATGGAAAATCCGTCGGAGGCGCTGCGTCTGAAAGGGTATGGGCGGCCCGGCGCGGCGCCTGTATCGGCTGGCCGATACCCGGAAAATGACGGCGGTTGGGCGGCCATCGCGTTTCCGGCCTAAACACTTGGCCATGCCTGCCGCTATAGCCTTACTCGCAAAATAATGAACTCCGTATCGAGGATGCCCTCACGCTCCCCCTTTTCCCGTCTCTTGCGGCGTGCTTTCTACGCATTCGTGGCTTCAGGGCTGCTTGGCTTCGTGGCGCTCGGCATCATCAGCTGGGACCGGGAGCAGGCGGACGAACGGAAGAATCTGTCCGTCCTTTCCGGATTTCTGGCGTCTGCAACCCAGGCCTTCTTCGACGATCTGGGCCATGGCCTCGATCCGCTCGGCCAATTGCTGCAGCGGATCGATGTAATCAACCACCCCGAGGCGGCCCGCGCCTCCCTGGAAAAATTCCAGAAGCGCTATCCCCAGGTCGGCGCCATGGCGGTCCTCGATCCGGGCGGCCGGATGCTGATCAATACGGCCTTGCCGCCGGGTGCCCCGCTGCCGGATTACCGGCACACGACGGATTACATGGCCCCTTTCCAGGCGGCACTGGACGACCCCGGGCTGTATACGATCGGCCGCCCCGAATACGGCCAGGTCATCGGTGAGTGGCGCTTCCCGTTCCGCTACACCATGCGGGACGAACAGGGGCGGGCGCTGTTCATGATCCAGGCAGCCATTCCCCTGGGAACGGGCATGCATTTCCTGCGCAACCTGTCGCTGCCGTCGAATAGCCTGGTCGGCATCCTGCGCGAGGACGGGTTCCAGCAGGCCCGCTGGCCCGTGGACAACCCCGACAAAGTCTACGGCCGCCCCCTGAACGGCCCGCTCATCAAGACGATCCACGCGCAGCCCGGCCTGCGTCATGGCTATTTCACCGGCTTTTCGCCCTGGATGTACACGGAACAGCAACGGCTGGGCGCCTACAGCCACCTCGCCACGCTGCCCATGTATGCCTATGTGTCGATTCCCTACGGCCATATCTGGAACAAATGGTGGGAACACAACAGTCCGGTTCTCGGCGTGTTCCTGGTCTTCGTGGCCATCTTCGGCGCCATTTCCTACTGGGTCAGGATTCACGAGCGGCAACACAGCGACGAACTCCTGAGCCAGGCGCGGCGCGATTCGCTGACGGGGCTCACCAACCGTGCAGGCGCGGAAGAGCTTCTGGAGCACCAGATACGGGCCGCCAAGGAAAGCGGCCGATCTTTCTCGATCATGTTTTTCGACCTCGATCGATTCAAGGACATCAACGACACGCTCGGGCACGGCATCGGCGACCAGCTCCTGGCCGAAGTCGGCAAACGGACGGCCGCCACGCTGCGTCATCACGACATGCTGGCGCGCCTGGGCGGCGACGAGTTCCTGATCATCCTGCCCGACTGCCCGCCCGCCGCCGCCACCCGGACGGCGCAACGCCTGATCGTGGTATTCGAGGCGCCGTTCCAGGTGGCCGAGCATCGATTAAAAATGTCCTGCAGCATCGGCCTGGCCTTCTTCCCCGACCACGGCACCGACCGCGAGACATTGCTCAAGCATGCCGACACGGCCATGTACGAGGCGAAGCGCCTGGGCCGCAGCGGCTTTGCCTGCTTCGAAGCAGGCCTCGGCGAACGGCTGCAGCAGCGGTTGACGCTCGAAGCGAAAATGCGCGACGCGCTGGTCAAACAGCAGTTCCGGCTCCACTACCAGCCGATCGTCGACCTGGAATCGGGCCGGGTCCTCTGCGCCGAAGCCCTGCTGCGCTGGCGCGACACCGACGGCGTCGAGCACCATCCCGCCCAGTTCATTCCGGTCGCCGAGGAGTCCGGGCTCATCCTGCCGCTGGGGGAATGGGTATTGAAAATCGCCTGTGCGCAGGCCAAGGCATGGCTCGACCAGGGATTCGATCTGAGCATGGCGGTCAACCTTTCCACGCGCCAGTTCCAGGATCCGGACCTGCTGGGCAAGGTCACATCCGTCATTGGCGGGTGCCACCTGCCGCCGTCGCGCCTGGAGCTGGAAATCACCGAAGGCGCCGCGATGCTGGATGCGGAATCCAGCGTGGAAGTGCTCGGCGCCCTCAAGCGCATCGGCGTTCGCATCGCCATCGACGACTTCGGAACGGGCTACTCGTCGCTGAGCTATCTGAAACGCCTGCCCGCCGACACCATTAAGATCGACAAGAACTTCGTCGACGGCGTGGCCGACGAATCGGAAGACCGGGCCATCGTTCGCTCCATCATCGCATTGGCCCACGCCCTCGACAAAGGCACGATCGCCGAAGGCATCGAGACGGAAGAACAGAAGCGGGCGCTGGAAAAGGCCGGTTGCCACATGGGGCAGGGCTATCTGTTCAGCCGCCCGCTTCCTGCGGAGGAATTTCAGTCACTGCTGGCAGCGGCGAGGGATTCGAACCTGACGACTACGTACGCTACGTGAGGGGTGCGCTTGGAACCAACCCTGACTGTTCTACGCGTTCAGCGCGTTCTTAGGCGTTAACGAAAATCTGGAATCCAGTGTGCTTAGTGGCCGTAAGACTGAGTGACTGTATCCGGCCAATGGCTGATTGGTGCGGTACCCGTGGAGGTCTGCTGTTCGGCCTTTGCTGCCGGTCATAGGTCGAGCGGAGGGAGTCCGCTCTGAATTGATGAGCGGACATCCGCCTGCGGCATCTTTAACGTACGCAGTTTGCCGTTGGGAATGCGGACTTCCAGGCCGTTGTTCCCGCCAAACCCTCGCCGGTAAAGTGGCAGGGGCAGCGCAAAGGAGCCGGACGCGCCGCCATTGCCGATCAGTCCTCCAGATTGTCGAAGGGGCTCACCACCTTGCGGGTGGCCTCCAGCACATGCGTATAGATCATCGTCGTCTGTAAGCTACGGTGCCCCAGCAGCAATTGAATGGTGCGAATGTCTGTGCCGGAGGCAAGCAAATGCGTCGCGAATGAATGGCGGAGCGTATGCACACTTGCGTGTTTGTGGATTTCTGCGCTTCGAACTGCCAAGCGAAAGGCCCGTTGCACGGTCGTATCCGAGGTGTGCCAGCGCGCCAGACGCCCTTGATCGCCCCACGGCCGCTGGACCGAGGAGGGGAAGACGAACTGCCAAGCCAGCGATGAAGAAGCTGAAGGATACTTGCGCGCCAGCGCGCCCGGCATTGGTGCCAGCCCCGCCCCGTGCGACAGATCCGTCTTATGCAGCGCGGCCACCCGCAATAGGTGTTGCTGCAGCGGCTCACGCAGGCGGCTGGGTAATACCGTAGTCCGGTCCTTGCCGCCCTTGCCGCTGCGCACCGACAGGCTGCCAGCAGCCAGATCGATATCCTTCACCCGCAGCGTCACACATTCCTGGACCCGCAGGCCTGCGCCATAAATCAACTCTGCCATGAGGCGTGGTGTCCCGGACATGTGTGATAGCACTGCCCTGACTTCATCGCGGGTTAGTACGACAGGCACACGATGAAGTCTCTGCACCCGTTTTAGTCCCACCATCCGCCCGAGCGGTTTCTCCAGTACGGCCTCATACAAGAACACCAGGGCGTTGAGCGCCTGCGTCTGGGTCGAAGCCGACACCTGGCGCACCGTGGCCAAATGGTTCAGGAAGGCCTCGACATCTTGTGCGCCGAGTGCGCCGGGGTGGCACTTGTCATGAAAATAGATGTACTGCCGAATCCAGTATCGGTAACTCTCCTCCGTGCGTGGGCTGTAGTGGCGCCGCCGGCAGAGCGTGGCTACCAGATCCATGAGGCGGGGACGGGGTGTGGGCTGACCCCATGATGTTCGCTCCTATGAGTGGTGACAGAGAAAAAGTTGGAACATAATCTGTCAAGCCAGAAGACGACAGTGCTGGGTCCGCCTTTTCATACTGTAATAGACGGACACAGAAAACCAAACATCATTGATTATCATGGGGATAAGGGTGATTTGATGGCGTCCGTATTATTAAAAATGTCCGGACCGATGGGTCCGTCTAATCACTGTTAGCTCTCACCAACCAAGGCCAAAGAATGGAACGAAAAACAAAGAGCTTTATCTGGGGCGCCGTTGCTGGGGCGGCGGGAATCGTCGTCAAGAATCAGGAAAAGTTTTTGAGTCATTGTGCAGGACAGGTTGTTTCGCTTCGAGATGACAGCTCTCTCAAGCTCTCCCGTCGGTTGATGTCTGCCTCAACAGAATTCGCATTCATCTACTCCTACCTAAATGGGATCGGATTTTGTATCCGAATCAACAACTGCGACCAGGCGTGTCAACAAGAC
>NZ_KB891333.1 GCF_000373385.1 Thiobacillus thioparus DSM 505
AATCGAAGGCGAGCCGTAGCGGCTTGCCGGGGCCCAATAAGTGCGTTTGCCCGACGACGTCGGCCAGGGTATGCGGGCGCAGGCGCTCGGCCAGCGGCGCGTTCGGGTCGTCGCGCGCGGGCCCGGGGGTGTCGGTCTGGAAAAGGTCCTGGGAGCTCATTTGTCCCGAATTATCACATGGTGAGCGGTGAGCGGTGAGCGGTGAGCGGTGAGCGGGAAGCGGGAAGCGGGAAGCGGGAAGCGGGAAGCGGGAAGCGGGAAGCGGGAAGCGGTCCACTCCTCACTGCTCACTGCTCACTGCTCACTGCTGACTACTCCCCAATCACATCCGCGCCCTTCGGCGGCGTGAACTTGAAACGCGACGGCGCGATGGACGGATTGCGCACGAAGTGCGTCAGCTTGAGCGTGGTGTGCTGGCCGAATTGGTCGAACAACTCCATCTGCACCAGGGCGTCGCCCTTGAAACCCATGCGGATGCGCTCGAAGGTGGTGTCGCGGTTTTTAGGCGTGGCGTCCAGCCACTCGAGGCCGTCGCTCTCGCCCGCGTTTTTCAGGCTGAAGTATTTCTCGATGGCGTTGTCGCCGGCCAGCAGGGCGGCGGGCGTGCCGGCGATGACCTCGCCGAGCGGCTTGACGGTGACCTGGTCGAGATCGACGTCGTACAGCCAGAGTTTGGCGCCGTCGCCGACGATCACCTGCTCGTAGGGCGCGTTGTAATCCCAGCGGAACTTGCCGGGCCGGGCAAACGCCATCTGGCCGCTGGCCTGCTGGGTGATACGGCCGTTCTTGTCGGAGACGGTCTGGACGAAATCGGCCTGGGCGGTCCTGGCGCCGGCAATGAAGGCTTTCAGACGGTCGACGCCGCCGGCGTGGGCTGCGCTGGCGACCAGCGCAAACAGCAGAAACAATAAACGCATGAAGGCTCCAAAAGAAAGTGCGCCACAAGGGCGCACTTTGCATGACCCTGCAGGATGGCGAAAGTTTATTTCGTCTTGCAGGTTCTGATGCCGAACGGCAGGTAGGCTGGGCAAAATCCGAAGATGGCGGTCAGCAGGACGATAAAGCCCACGATGCCCGCTGGAACCATCCAGCTCTCGGCACCCGGCAAATTCGACATCGCATACCCAATGAGCGCGATCCCGACCACTGCGCGGACAATACGATCAACTCCACCGACGTTTTTTGCCATGCTTCCTCCTTTTGATTGATTGAACGTGTGCGATTGCTCGCCCTGCCATGCCGGGTAGACATGGAACAGACACGCAGGGCGAAGCTTAACGCAATTCACCCGATCAGCGGCACGATCAGCAACGCAACGATGTTGATGATTTTGATCAGCGGGTTGACGGCCGGACCGGCGGTGTCCTTGTAGGGATCGCCCACGGTGTCGCCGGTGACGGCGGCCTTGTGCGCTTCCGACCCTTTGCCGCCGAAATTGCCTTCCTCGATGTATTTCTTGGCGTTATCCCATGCACCGCCGCCGGTGGTCATCGAAATCGCCACGAAGATGCCGGTGATGATGGTGCCGAGCAGCACGCCGCCGAGCGCCTTGGGGCCGAGGATCAGGCCGACCAGAACCGGAACCAGCACCGGCAGCAGCGACGGCACGATCATTTCCTTGATTGCCGCCTTGGTCAGCATGTCGACCGCACGCGAATAATCGGGCTTGGCCGTGCCGGCCATGATGCCGGGGATTTCCTTGAACTGGCGGCGCACTTCGACCACCACCGAACCAGCCGCGCGGCCGACCGCTTCCATGCCCATCGCACCGAACAGATAGGGCACCATGCCGCCAATGAAGAGACCGATGATGACCATGTGGTCGGACAGGTCGAACAGCGTGACACCGCCCGTCTTGGCCTGCAGCGCGTGGGTGTAGTCGGCGAACAGCACCAGTGCGGCAAGACCGGCCGAGCCGATGGCGTAGCCCTTGGTGACGGCCTTGGTGGTATTGCCCACGGCGTCGAGCGGATCGGTGATGTTGCGGATGCTCTCCGGCAAGCCGGCCATTTCGGCGATGCCGCCGGCGTTGTCGGTGATCGGGCCGTAGGCGTCGAGCGCGACGATGATGCCGGTCATCGACAGCATGGCGGTGGCGGCGATGGCAATGCCGTACAGGCCCGCCAGCGCATAGGCGCCATAGATCGCCAGGCACACGGCCAGCACCGGTGCTGCGGTGGACTTCATCGACACGCCGAGGCCGGCGATGATGTTGGTACCGTGACCAGTCGTCGACGCTTGTGCGATGTGACGCACCGGCGCGTACTCTGTTGCGGTGTAGTACTCGGTGATGACGACCATCGCAGCGGTGAGCGCGAGGCCGATCAACGCGGCGTAATACAGGTTCATCGACGCGATCACCGAGCCGTCGTTCATCTGCAGGCCATCGCCGATCAGCATCTGCGTCACCGGGTAGAAGGCGATCAGGCTCAGGCCGCCCGCCACCGCGAGGCCGCGATACAGCGCGTTCATGATCTTGCCGCCTTCGCGCGCGGTGACGAAGAACGAGCCGACGATGGAAGCGATGATCGACACCGCGCCCAGCGCCAGCGGGTAGATCACCGCGCCGCTGCCGGCCTGGCTCGCCATCAGCACGCCCAGCAGCATGGTGGCGATCAGGGTCACCGCGTAGGTCTCGAACAGGTCGGCCGCCATGCCGGCGCAGTCGCCGACGTTGTCGCCGACGTTGTCGGCAATCACCGCCGGGTTGCGCGGGTCGTCCTCGGGAATGCCGGCTTCAACCTTGCCCACCAGGTCGGCGCCGACGTCCGCGCCCTTGGTGAAGATGCCGCCGCCGAGACGCGCGAAGATGGAGATCAGCGAGCCGCCGAAACCGAGGCCGACCAGCGAGTGGATCGCGCCTTCAGAGGTCGCGCCCATCATGGTCAGAACGGCGTAGTAGCCGGCCACGCCCAAGAGGCCCAGTCCGACCACCAGCATGCCGGTGATGGCGCCGCCCTTGAATGCGACGTTGAGCGCCGCATTCAGGCCGTGCGAAGCCGCTTCGGCGGTACGGACGTTGGCACGCACCGACACGTTCATGCCGATGAAGCCCGCCGCCCCCGAGAGCACCGCGCCGATCAGGAAACCGATCGCGGTGTGAGCCCCCAGCGCCAGCCACAGCGCGACGAACAGCACTGCGCCGACCATGGCAATGGTGGTGTATTGACGGTTGAGGTACGCTTGCGCGCCCTGTTGTACCGCCAACGCGATTTCCTGCATGCGTGCATTCCCGGCCGGCTTTTTCAGAATCCATCCGATCGATATCACGCCATATACCAAAGCCAGCACTGCGCTGGCCAAGATCCACATCAACTGCGTCTCCATCACAACTCCTTATCGTTTTACTACGCACCAAAACAAAACGGCAGCTTGCGCTGCCGTCGACCTATTTACCCATTGCCAGCCCACCCTCGAACCGTGTGCCGGGCTCGAACCCGAAGATCCGGTCAAGCTCAAGATCCCGGATGAGCTGATCGACCGCCCCCTGCCCATGCTCGCGCTGCACCTCCGACAGAATCAGCTTGGCTGAATTGCCGTTGTAGAAGCCGCCGAAATCGGCCTGGACTTTCAATAGTTGTTTGGCGCGGTCAAGTGTCATGTTGGCAGGAGTCTGGATTCAGCGATCAGGGCATGGGCTTTGCCCACACGTTCCCTGATCCCTGGCCCCTGAATCCCGATCTCTCAAAGTTTGAACGTAGGCAGCTTTTTCGCCACCGCGATGTTCTTCAGCGTCACGTACACCGGCAGGCCATCCTTGTATTTCGGATAGTCCTCGCCCTGGATCAGCGGCGTCAGATAGCGCTTGCACTTGGGCGTGATGCCGAAGCCGTCCTTGGTGATGAAGTCGCGCGGCATGAACTTCTCGACGTTGGCAACCTTGGACAGCGGTGCCATGCCGATCTTGTACTTGTAGGGGCTGTCGGAAATGCGGTCGACCGTCGGCATGACCGAGTTGTGGCCCTTGATCGCAAGCTCGACGGCCTTCTGGCCCAGTTCGTAGGCCTGCTTGACATCGGTCTTGGAGGCGATGTGGCGTGCGGCGCGCTGCAGGTAGTCGGCGACGGCCCAGTGGAACTTGTGGCCGAGCGCGTCCTTGATCATGTTGGCGACGACCGGGGCGGCACCGCCGAGTTGGGCGTGGCCGAAGGCGTCGCGCGAGCCCTGTTCGGCGAGGAACTTGCCGTCCGGATAGTGGCAGCCTTCGGAGACGACGACGGTGCAGTAGCCGTGTTCTTTCACCAGCTTGTCGACGCGGGCGAGGAACTTCTTCTGGTCGAATTCGATTTCGGGGAACAGGATCACGACCGGAATGCCGTGGTCCTCGACCAGACCGCCGGCAGCGGCGATCCAGCCGGCGTGGCGGCCCATGACTTCGATCACGAACACCTTGGTCGAGGTCTTGGCCATCGAGCGTACGTCGTAGCTGGCTTCCAGCGTGGAGACGGCGATGTACTTGGCGACCGAGCCGAAGCCGGGGCAGCAGTCGGTGATCGGCAGATCGTTGTCGACCGTCTTCGGCACGTGGATCGCCTGGATCGGATAGCCCATCTGCTCGGACAGCTGGCTGACCTTGAAGCAGGTGTCGGCCGAGTCGCCGCCGCCGTTGTAGAAAAAGTAGCCGATGTTGTGCGCCTTGAACACTTCGATCAGGCGCTCGTATTCGCGCTTGTTGGCTTCCAGCGACTTCAGCTTGAAGCGGCAGGAGCCGAAGGCGCCCGACGGTGTGTTGCGCAGCGCGGCGATCGCGGTGGCGCTTTCCTTGGTGGTGTCGATCAGGTCTTCGGTCAGTGCGCCGATGATGCCATTGCGGCCGGCGTAGACCTTGCCGATCTTGTCCTTGTGCTTGCGCGCGGTTTCGATCACGCCGCAGGCCGACGCGTTGATGACCGCGGTAACGCCGCCGGACTGTGCGTAAAAGGCGTTCATTTTTTTCGCCATGATGGGTGCTTCTCCTTGTTATTTCTGGTGGTCATTTGCAAAACAAAAAGCCAGCGCAAGGCTGGCTTTGAAATCAACTATTGCCGGACGCCTCGCCCTCGGCCAGGCGCTTGGCTTCTTCATCGGCCTGCATTTTCAGCAGCGTGGTGACGCAGTCGCCAATGTCGTCGTATTCCTCGCGTCCGGTGCTGAAGCGGTCGCGGATGCGATAGAAGAACATGCTGCGATAACGCGAGTCGCCCGTCTTGGACAGTACGAAATGACAGCCGCGCTCGTTCCAGTAAAAGCCCGGGCACAGCGTCAGTTCGCGGTCATCGATGTGCAGGCGGATTTCAGTTTCGACGTCCTGGATCTCGACTTCCCTGCCGTAGCGTTCCTTCACCGCGCTGGAGACGATCCAGCGTTCGGTGTCGGTCAGCGGGTGAATCTGTTGTGGCATCGTCGCCTTAGCCGAGTGCTTTGAAGATCGAATCGCGGATGCCTTCGACCTTGCCGACGCCGGCAACCTTCACGTACTTGGGTGCGCCGGCCTCGCCGCGCGCGGCCCAGTCGCCGTAGTACTTCACCAGCGGCTCGGTCTGCGCGTGGTAAACGTCGAGGCGCTTCTTGACGGTGTCTTCGTGGTCGTCGTCGCGCTGGATCAGGTCTTCGCCTGTGACGTCGTCCTTGCCGGCCACCTTGGGCGGGTTGAACACGACATGGTAGGTGCGGCCCGACGCCACGTGGACGCGGCGGCCCGACATGCGCTTGACGATCTCTTCGTCCGCCACGTCAATCTCGACCACATAGTCGATCGGCACGCCGGCAGCCTTCATGGCCTCGGCCTGCGGAATGGTGCGCGGGAAGCCGTCGAACAGATAGCCATTCTTGCAGTCGGCTTCGGTCAGTCGGGCCTTGACCATGCCGATGATGATGTCGTCGGAAACGAGACCGCCCGCATCCATGATGGCCTTGGCCTTCATGCCCAACTCGGTGCCGGCCTTGATCTGCGCACGCAGCATGTCGCCGGTGGAGATCTGTGGGATGCCGTATTTTTCCTTGATGTAATTGGCCTGCGTGCCTTTGCCCGCACCCGGACCGCCCAATAAAATCAAACGCATTACGTGTCTCCTCGATTTATGGATATGTCAAACCGCATTAGCCTAAGGCAAGCGCGGTTCGAGCAACACTTAAAAATTTTTATTGCGGGATTCAAGAGGCTGCTAGGCAGCCCCAAACAGGGCCCGCACCCGTGCCAGGTCTTCCTGCGTATCCACGCCCGGAGCGGGCGCGATCGGCGTCACGCCGAGGCTGATACGGTAGCCGTGCCACAACACCCGCAATTGTTCGAGCATTTCGTAACGTTCAAGCGGCGAGCTGGCCAGGCTGGCGTAAGTGCGCAGGAAGCCGACGCGATAGGCATACAGGCCGATGTGGCGCAGGGCGCCGAATTCGTGCGGCATCGGTTGCTGTGAGGCAAAGGCATCGCGCGGCCAGGGAATGGGCGCACGGCTGAAATACAGCGCGTAGCCGGCCTCGTCGGCCACCACCTTGACGACGTTGGGATTGATGAAATCGGCATGGTCGTGGATCGGGTGTGCCAGCGTGGCCATCACCGCATCGTCGTGCAGCACCAGCTGGCGCGCGGCTTCGCGGATCAAAGCCGGGTCGATCAGCGGTTCGTCACCCTGTACGTTCACCACCAACGTGCCGTCCGGCCAGCCCAGGGTTTCGGCGACTTCCACCAGGCGCTCGGTACCGGACTGATGAGCCGGCGAGGTCATCAGGGCCTGGTGGCCGGCGGCTTCGACTGCCTGCAGTACCCGCACGTCGTCGGTGGCGACCACCACCGATTCTGCGCCCGCCTGCAGGGCGCGTTCCAGTGCATGCAGCACCATGGGCCGCCCGCCGATATCCGCCAGCGGCTTGCCCGGCAGGCGGCTCGACGCGTAACGGGCGGGGATGACGACGCGGAAATGCACGGGCCAGCCTCAAGCCTTGCCGTGGATTTCGTCGGGCGACAGCGCACGCGCCTCTTCCGGCAGCATCACCGGAATGTCGTCACGGATGGGATAGGCCAGGCGGCAGGCGCGGCACACCAGTTCGTGCGCCGGCTTTTTCCAGTCGAGCGGGCCCTTGCAGACCGGGCAGACGAGAATTTCAAGAAGCTTTGGGTTCATCGATCAGAATCCTGTTGAATGGGGACAAAACGGCCGACTCGGGCTGCTTCGACTTGCTTTGGTAGAGATGGATGTCGGCGACCGACAGCAAGGTCATCAGGTCGTTGCCGTCGCGCGGGGCATGGCTGACGCCCAGGCTTACCGCCATCGGCAGGCCGTTGCTGGCGCTCCAGGCTTCGGTACGTGCCTCGATGCGCTCGAAAATCTGGTGGATGGCGGCCTCGTCGCGCTGCGGCAGAAGTGCGACAAATTCGTCGCCTCCCCAGCGTCCGCACACGCCCATTTCGGCCGATTCGTTGAATATCTGCGCAAATTCGGCCAGCACGCGGTCGCCCACGCCATGGCCGTAGCGGTCGTTGACGGCCTTGAACTGATTCAGGTCGGCAAATAGAACCGTGGCTGGTGTACCCGCATTTGTCTTGTCGAAAATGGTGTCTGCCGCGGCCAGCAGACCGTGACGATTAAGCAGTCCGGTCAGCGTATCGAAGCGGCTGCGATAATCGAGCTGGCGGCGCTGCGCCTCGATGTGCCCCATCAGGATGTAGGCATATAGGGCCAGAGTGACCCAGAACACACCGAAGAACACATCACCCGCATTGACCTCGAACCCCCCCAGGCGATAACGGAAAGCGAAGGCGATCGCCATGCCGAGGAATGCGCCGCCCAGTACCTCGGCGAACAGCCGCATGCCGTAACGCATACCGTTGCCTAGCAGCACCATTAAAAAAGCCAGCGCGGAAGGCGGAATCGGATTGGGGTCGTGGATCACGCACAGGGTGACGATGATCAGGTCGGCGCTCATGGCGCTGCGTATCTTCAGCAGCGTGACGTCTTGCAGCGCCTGCCGGAAGAACCAGCTGTTGATGAAGAAATAAACGCCTAGGGCAACCAGCAGCTGCTCGATGCTGAACAGCACCGGGCGGACGCTTTCCAGCGTGGAAAAATAGATGACCGCCAGCGAGAAAAACAGGTAGCGGGTGAAAAACTGGGTGACGAGCTCGGAACGGTCGGGCACCCAGAAGCCGGCGTCATCGCTTTCGGCTTCCCAATGGCAGGGGTGGCGGCGATCGCTCCAGTCCGAACTTTTAATGCCCATACATCCCTCCCTCAGATGCGCACGCACGGGCGAGCGCAATTATTGTTTGAGGCGTGCGTCCAGCCAGCGAACAAATCCATTTTCCAGGGTGACCTCCAGCCCCACCGCCCACCAGTCCGGCCCTGCGAATTCCCGGCATTTTACCGCGTCTTTTTCGGTCATCAGCACCGCCCCGCCCACGGGCAGGTCCGTTGGTCGGAAAACGTGGTGATCGGGGAAGGCTTGCGGGCGATAGTGCAGGCCGTGTCGGTCGAGCATGGCGAAGAATCCCTGCGGCCGGCCAATTCCGGTCGCGGCAAGCCAGTCGTGCGGCGGCAGGTCGCGCAGCGCCAGCTTTTCCTGCGGGGCGCACAACCGATAGGCGTGTCCCGCACTGTAGTCGGCCCGCCAGCCTGTGATCGAGCGATATGTACGCGGCTCGGCGGTATCGCGCACCACCTGGACGACCGCATCGACGCTGGCCAGCCGGGCGGCGGGCTCGCGCAGCGGACCCGCCGGCAGCAGCCAGCCGTTGCCCAGACCGGTCGTCGCATCGATGACGGCCAGTTCGATGTCGCGACGCAGGCGGTAATGCTGCAGGCCGTCGTCGGACACAATCACGTCCACGTCCGGATGATATTCAAGCAGGGTGTGCGCCGCTGCCACCCGGTCGCGTCCGACCACGACCGGCGCGGCCGTCTTGAGCCGGATCAGCACGGGTTCGTCGCCCACCTGCGCCGGGGGGCTGTCGGCCTGCACCTCGACGCAGCCGCACGCCGTCCCGCCATAGCCGCGGCTGATGACTCCTGGACGATAGCCCTGGCTGCGCAGCCAGTTCACCAGCCAGATCACCAGCGGGGTCTTGCCGCTGCCGCCGGCGGTGATGTTGCCGACCACGATCACCGGCACACCGACCGATACCGCATGAAGCCAGCCGCGCCGATACGCCAGGCGCCGCCATCCGGACACGACGGCGAACAACATGGCGAGCGGCAGGAGCAGCACAGCAAGCACGCCCGTGCGTGCCCAGACATGCTGTAGAGAGGACATGAGCCCGCTTAGGGGTTGGTTTGCGTGGCGAAGGTAATGCGGGTCAGCCCCTCGCGGCGCGCCGCTTCCATCACGTTCACCACGGATTGATGAGTGGCCCGCGCATCGGCATTGATCACCACGACCGGCTCGTTCTCGTTGGCGGCGGTTTTCTTCAGTGCGGCAGCCAGGCCATCGATCGACGCATCGCCCACGACCGTGCTGTCGATCTCGTAGCGGCCGTCTTCGGAGACGGCTACCTCGATCTGTTTGGGTGGGTTGGGCGTCTGGGCAGCGCTACTGGTCGGCAGGTTGATCTTGAGTTCGGCGAAACGCGCGTAGGTCGTGGTCACCGCAAGAAAGATCACGATGACGAGCAGGATGTCGATGAACGGAATCAGGTTGATTTCCGGGTAGTCCTCGCGGCGGCCTTTTCTGAAATCCATAGCTGCATTTACTTCCGGTCGCCGTGGACGATTTCCACCAGCTTGATCGCCTGCTGCTCCATGTCGACCACCAGCGATTCCACTTTGGCCCGGAAGTAGCGATAGAAAATCATTGCCGGGATCGCCACGATCAGGCCGAACGCAGTGTTGTAGAGCGCGATCGAAATGCCATGTGCCAACTGGCCGGGATTGGTGCCGCCGCCGGTCTGCGCGCCGAAGATCTCGATCATGCCGATCACGGTGCCGAGCAGCCCGAGCAGCGGCGCCATGCTGGCGACGGTGCCAAGCGAGGTCAGGAAGCGATCGAGTTCATGGGTGACGGCGCGGCCGGATTCCTCGATGGACTCCTTCATGATCTCGCGCGAGTTGTGGGCGTTCTTCAGCGCGGTGGCGAAGATCCGTCCTAGCGGCGAACCATCGGCCAGATGTGTGACCAGTTCCTGCGTCACGCCGCGTTCCTGATAAATCTTGATCGTCTCCAGCAACAGGCCCGCAGGGGCGACCTCCTGGCTGCGCAAGCTGTAAGCACGTTCGATGATGATGGCCACGGCGAGAACCGACGCCAATATCAACGGCCAGACCGGCCAACCGGCCGCCTCGATGATGGCAAGCACTGAATACCACTCCACAATAAAACAACCAGGCGAAATGTAGCGCTCACGCGCAGGTTTCGGCAAGCACCAAATTTTAGACCAGCAGCATTTTTCGGTCGGGGCCGGAGTTCTCCACAATTGATGTGGATAAGTCTGTGAAGAACGCCCTGCCGGCTTCCCTAAGCGCCCGCCCACAAAGGAAAAAGTGGTTTGGCCCAAAAAGTAGACAATGGCCTTATCCTTTTAATATCAAGCAGTTATAAAAAGACAACCATCGTCAATAGGGTTATCCAATTTTTTTTATGAGCGTTTGATGACTGTGCATGAACCGTGCCGAAGCGAACCCGTTATTCTGCACGCCATGGATTTCCCGGATGACTTTCCCGACAGTACGCCCGCCCTGCCCGTGCTCACCGTCAGTGAGCTCAACCGCATGGCGCGCCGCGCGCTGGAGTCGCAACTCCCGCTGCTCTGGGTCGAAGGCGAAGTGTCCAACTTCACCCGTGCCGCATCGGGCCACTGGTACTTTTCGCTCAAGGATGCCAATGCGCAGGTGCGCTGCGTGATGTTCCGCGGGCGCAACCAGTTTGCCGATTTCACCCCGGCCAACGGCGACCACGTGGAGATCCGCGCCCTGCCCTCGCTGTACGAAGCGCGCGGCGAATTCCAGCTTAGCGCCGAGGCGATCCGCCGCGCCGGCGCCGGGCGACTATATGAAGCTTTTCTGAAACTGAAGGCCAAACTGGAAGCCGAAGGCCTGTTCGAACCCGCGAAGAAACGCGCCTTGCCGCGCTTTCCACGCACCTTGGGCATCGTCACCTCCCCCCAGGCCGCAGCCCTGCACGATGTACTGACCGCGCTGGCGCGCCGCATGCCGGGCCTGCCGGTGATCCTCTATCCCACGCCGGTGCAGGGTGCGGGCGCCGGGGCGCAGATCGCCGCCGCCATCCGCACGGCGGGCGAGCGCGCCGAGTGTGACGTGCTGCTGGTGTGCCGCGGCGGCGGTTCGCTGGAGGATTTGTGGGCATTCAACGACGAGGCGGTGGCGCGCGCGATCGCCGCGAGCCCGATGCCGGTGGTGAGCGGCGTCGGCCACGAAACCGATTTCACCCTGGCCGACTTCGCTGCCGACCTGCGCGCGCCAACGCCCACGGCCGCGGCCGAACTCGCCAGCCCGGTGCGTCAGGAACTGCTGCAGCAACTGGATCACCTGGCCCGCCAGCTCCACCATCACCACGCGCGCAGGCAGCACAGCGAGATGCAGCGGCTGGATTACCTGGCGCGGCGGCTGGTCCACCCGGCCGAGCAGTTGCGCCGCCGGCAGACCGAATTGAACCAGCTGGCGCAGCGTCTCCATCACGCCAGCGGCACGCGCCTGACGCGCGAGCAATTGCGCATCGCGCGCCTGAGCCAACGGCTGGTGACGCCGCGTCACGTCATCCAGCGCGAACAGCAGCGCCTGGACGCGCTCGACCTGCGCGCACGACGTGCGGTTCAGGGCGGGTTCGGGCAGCACCGGCTCAATCTGGCGCGGCTGGCCAGCAGCCTCGCCCACCTCAACCCCGAAGGCGTGCTGGCGCGCGGCTACAGCATCGTCCAGCGGGAAAACGGCAGTGTCGTGCAGGATGCCGCGATGCTCGATGCCGGTGAAAAAATCGGCATCCGCCTACACCGCGGGCAGGTTCGCGCGACGGTCGACGCCACCCGCGAGGACTGAGCGGCTTACGTACTTAAATGGCGGGCCACGAGGTTCCTCGCCCGTAGGTCCAGATCGTCCGCGAGACAATCCAGTTCCACCACGTCAGGCCACGAGCGTAGCCAGGTCAGCTGGCGCTTGGCGAGCTGGCGGGTGGCGGCGATGCCCTGCTCGCGCAAGCCCTTCAAATCGATGTCGCCGTCGAGATAGGCCCAGGCCTGGCGGTAGCCGACCGCACGCATGGACGGCAGATCGGCGTTGAGCGCGTAACGGCGGCGCAGGGTGTCCACTTCGTCGACCAGGCCTGCGGCGAGCATGGCGTCGAAGCGTGCGGCAATGCGCTGATGCAGCACGGCCCGGTCGGATGGGATCAGGGCCAGTTGCAAGACGCGATACGGCAGTTCGGATTGCACACGGTCGAGCAGCGCCGACATCGGGGTGCCGGTGAGCCGAAAAATCTCCAGCGCACGGCCGATGCGCTGCGAATCGTTCGGGGCCAGCCGTGCTGCGGTCGCCGGATCGACCGCAGCCAGCTCGGCGTGCAGCGCCGGCCAGCCGCGCGCGGCCGCCTCCGCTTCCAGTTCCTTGCGCAACGCCGCATCGGCGCGCGGCAAGTCGTCCAGTCCCTGCAGCAGCGCGCGAAAGTACAGCATGGTGCCGCCGACCAGCAGCGGCACCCTGCCGCGCGCGGCGATGTCGGCCATCAACCGCCGCGCGTCGTCGCAAAACGCTGCGGCGGAATACGCCTCGGTCGGGTCGCGGATATCGAGCAGATGGTGCGGTGCGTGGGCGAGCGTGGCGGCATCGGGCTTGGCGGTGCCGATACCCATGTCGCGATACACCAGTGCCGAGTCGACGCTGACGATCTCGAGCGGGAAGCGCTCGACCAGGCCGACCGCCAGCGCAGTCTTGCCCGAGGCGGTCGGGCCCATGAGGAAAATGGCGGGCGGATGGCTGGATACAGGCATGGGGGGCGATTATCCCCCAGCTTTCCGTCGCGGCCGGCCCCCGTGTATGCGGAAAGTCCCCATGAAGCGCAGCGATTAAGGTCTAGAGTGAGGAACGGCAGGTCGTATGCGCCTGCCTGAAATCTGATGCGCTTATCCAATCCGGAGGGACGTAGTCCATGAATACCGACGAACTCAGATCCGTGGCGAATGCCATTGTCGCGAGGCAAAAAGGCGTGCTGGCAGCAGACGAAAGCAACCCCACCATCAAGAAGCGCTTCGATTCGATCCAGGTGGAGTCCACCGAGGAGAATCGCCGACGCTACCGTGAAATCCTGTTCACCGCCGAAGGGATCGAACGCACCCTCGGCGGCGTCATCCTGTTCGATGAAACCCTGCGCCAGCACACCCGCGACGGCATTCCTTTCCCCAGGCTGCTGGCAGACCGCGGCATCGTCCCGGGCATCAAGGTCGACCAGGGTGCCAAGGCGCTGGCAGGCCACCCCGGCGAGAAGGTGACCGAGGGACTGGACGGCTTGCGCGGCCGGCTTGCCGAATACAAACAGCTGGGCGCGCAGTTCGCGAAGTGGCGGGCCGTGATCGAAATCGATGAGCGCGACATCCCCTCGGCCTTCGGCATCCGCGCCAATGCCCACGCGCTGGCGCGTTACGCTGCGCTGTGCCAGGAGGCCGGACTGGTGCCGATCGTCGAACCGGAAGTGCTGATGGACGGCGCCCACGGCATCGAACGCTGCGAGGCAGTGACGGCACAGGCGCTGCAGGCCGTGTTCGCCGAACTCGACGCCCATGGCGTGCTGTTCGAGGGCATGCTGCTGAAACCGAACATGGTGATCGCCGGCAAGAAGTGCGCGCACCAGGCCGGCGTAGAGGCGGTGGCCGAAGCCACGCTGCGCTGCCTCAGGCGCTATGTGCCGGCCGCGGTGCCGGGGATCGTGTTCCTGTCCGGTGGGCAGAGCGCGGAAGACGCGACCGAGCATCTCAATGCCATGAATGCGCTGGGGCCGCAGCCATGGCAGGTCAGCTTTTCCTATGGACGGGCACTGCAGGCGCCGGTGCTGGCCGCCTGGCAAGGTCGGGAAGACCGGGTCGCAGCTGCGCAACAGGCGCTGCTCAAACGTTGCGACCTCAATGGCCTGGCACGCGACGGAAAATACCTGCGTGCCATGGAAAGCGCGACCTGATCCCGGCCACTTGGCCGCGTATGACGGTACGGTAGAACGGCCATAAAAAAGCGGCAGGGTTTCCCCTGCCGCTTCGACTGCCGGTGCCCGAGACGTCAGGCCGCGTGCGCGTACTGCGTCTTGGCCTTGCGCGCCGCCTCGATTTCTTCCGGGCCATAGGCCTTGCCGGACCACAGCATTTCGTAGGCGATCTCTTCGTTGCCGTTTTCACAGAGATCCAGCACTTTCTGGAACAGCGGCTGGAAGGTTTCGGAACGATGCGATCTCTCGTGGTTCTCGAAATCGGTCCAGAACGTCACGATCAAGGCTTCCTTGCCTTTCATCGGGCTTTCGACAGCCTGGCCGATGGTCGAACCTTCGTTCGACACCTGGCCGGAGTTCAGGGCCACGAAACCGCCGACGAAACCGGTATCGGAATGGTAGGTTTTGACGTTCTCACACAGAAACGCCACCCGTTCCTGCAGGTCGTCCACCGTGTATTCCGGTTTCAGGACCACCCGGTTGACTGTCACGATACCGTCGGTCGGAAAATTAGCGATCAATCCACTCATGGTTTTCTCCTTTCAGAAGGGTTGAACTACACCCCCAGTCTATATACCTGAGTAAATTAGTCAACTAATTTATTTAATTTTTGAATGCATGGATCATTATTTCTAATAATGGTGTCCGGCCGGGTTGATCCCACGGATCAAGAAATCAAATGTATCTTTTCTGCTCTTTCCGTCTGCCGGGCCGCTTCTTCATGATCACCACACCTTTGGCGACATCGATATCGGCAACCGGGATGTTCTCGTACAGGGGATTGAGCGGCTTCAGCATCCAGCCGTCGTCCCGCTTCACGATCTGGCGGAAGATGTATTCCTCGTTCACGTAGGCCACCACATAGGAGCCGTCCCTGACCAGGCCGGACGGCTCGACCACGATGATCTCGCCTTCTTCGAATTCCGGCATCATCGAATCGCCCAGCACCATCAACGCGTAGGGTTCGGCGCTGGCGCAGTTGCTGGCCTCGTTGACCTCCTGGATGGGAATGGTTTTGCGTTCGGTACGTTCGTTCATGATGGGCTCACTTCGCCAAATTAATTAGCCAAAGCTTATATATAAACGCGCCAGTCGCAAAATCAACGACCGCGCATGAACATGGCGTCGAGTTCGCCGAGGCTGACCTGGAACCAGGTCGGACGGCCGTGGTTGCACTGCCCAGCCCGTTCGGTGGCTTCCATTTCGCGCAGCAGCGCGTTCATCTCGGGCAGCGTCAGGCGGCGGTTGGCGCGCACCGCACCGTGGCAGGCGAGTGTCGCCAGCAATTCGTTGCGCCGTTCGGCGAGCAGACGCGCCACGCCGAATTCGGCAATTTCGGCCAGCACGGCGCGGGTCAACTCGACCGGGTCGGCGTCTTTCAGCAGCCACGGCACCGAACGCACCGCCACCGAGGTTGGCGATGTCACCGACAATTCGAACCCGATCCCGGCCAGTTGATCCAGATGCGGGCTGATTTCCGCCACATCGCGGGCGTCGGCCGTCAGCGCGACGGGGATCAGCAGCGTTTGCGCCGGCACTGCGCGCGCATCCAGCGCAGTCTTCAGCTTTTCGTAGACGACGCGTTCATGCGCGGCGTGCATGTCGACCAGCACCAGCCCCTGCGCGTTCTGCGCCAGCACGTACACGCCGTGCAGCTGGGCCAGTGCATAGCCTAGCGGCGGCGCATCGGTCCCCTCATCCGGCACGGGCCGCATCGTCGGCGCAACCGGCACCACCGAACCCTGCACCCTGGTCCCCTGGTCCAAAGGCGCATAGAATGCCATCGCTTCATTCACCTGCAGCGGCATCACCGTTTGTCGAGGCGCGGCCCAGGCCGGCTGCGGGGAAGCCTGCGACAGCCCGGATGCGGCCACGGCGACATCTGTTACCACCGGCGCCGACAGCAGGCGCTCGACCGCATGGAACAGGAACTGGTGCACGCCGCGGCTGTCGCGGAACCGGATCTCGGTCTTGGCCGGATGCACGTTGACGTCGACCAGATCCGGCGGCAGTTCGATGAACAGGCAATACGCCGGATTCAGTTGGTGATGGAGGACGTCGCGGTAAGCCTCCTTCAGGGCGTGGACGATCAGCTTGTCGCGCACATAGCGGCCATTGACGAACACATGTTGGCTGTCGCGGCTGCCCGTGGCGGCGCTGGGACGGATCACCCAGCCGGACACCCGCAGCACGCCGGCAGCGGCCTCGACTGCAATGCTGTTCTGCTCGAACGCCTCACCCAGCACCTGGCGTATTCGTGCATAGGCGGGTTCGGCGTTGAGGCGCAGTTGCGCCCGGCCGTTGTGGCTCAGCGTGAACGACACCTGCGGGTTCGCCAAGGCCAGGCGCCGCACGGTCTCGGCGCAATGGGCGTATTCGGTGGCTTCGGTCTTGAGGAACTTGCGCCGCGCCGGGGTACTGAAGAACAGGTCCTGGATGTCGATCGTGGTGCCTGCGGCGCGCGCGGCGGGCGCCGGCGCATCAAGGCGGCCGCCTTCGGCCTGTACCGCCCAGGCGTGCTCGGCATCGGCACTGCGGCTGGTGAGCTGAACCCGCGCGATGGCGGCAATCGATGCCAGGGCCTCGCCGCGGAACCCCAGACTCGCCACCTGCTCCAGGTCGGCCAGGCTGGCGATCTTGCTGGTGGCATGACGGGTCAAGGCCAGCGCCAATTCGTCGCGCGCGATGCCACTGCCGTTGTCGGCGACGCGAATGCGCTTGATGCCGCCCTGCTCCAGATCGACCTGGATGTCGGTGCTCCCGGCGTCGAGGCTGTTTTCCAGAATCTCTTTCAACGCTGCCGCCGGGCGTTCGACCACCTCGCCGGCTGCGATCTGCGAGATCAGCACATCGGGCAGAACTCTGATGGTCACAGCGAACCTGCGAACCCGACACCCCGCCGAGCGGCCATGGCACGCCCCAGACGCTCGATGGCGGCAGCGTCCAGAACCTGCCGCGCCAGCGGCAGCACATGGGTGTTCTCGAATTCGAGATGGCTGCGATTGAGTGCGGCGAAGCGATGCGTCAACCTCTCATCCAGTACGGCGGCCGAGCCGGCTTCGATCTGCTGCAGTTGTCCGCGCAGCCGTCGCCACAACAGCGCCAGTTCGTCGTGTTCCAGGGTCAGGCTTTCGACCAGATCGCAGGTGCCCGGCGCGCCGGCCTGTTCGAGCAGCGGAAACAGGTTGCGCTCCTCGTCGTCGTGGTGGTGCACCGCAGCCGTATCGAAATAGGTCAGGACCGCACGCGCTGCTTGCTGTGCCTGGGCATCCGCACCATGCATCGGCAGATGCGCCAGCAGTTTGCCGAGGGTATCGCACTGCCGGGCAATGCGACCGTGACAGGCTTCCAGCACATCGAGCGGCCGGTCGAATCCAGGGGCCGCCGCACCGAGCAGGCTCACGGTCATGGGTTGCGCGTCAGCCGCGACGGCGCAGTCAACGGATGCTTGGCAAAGTAATCCTTGACGCCATCGACGATGGCATCCACCAATTTGTCCTGGTAGCCGGGATCGTTGAGGCGTTTTTCTTCTTCGGGGTTGGAAATGAACGCGGTCTCGATCAGGATCGAAGGAATGTCGGGCGCCTTCAGTACGGCAAAGCCCGCCTGCTCCACCTCGCTCTTGTGCAGCGTATTGACGCCGCCGATTTCCTTCAGCACCGCCCGCCCCAGCTTCAGGCTGTCGTTGATGGTAGCGGTCTGCGACAGATCGATGAGCGTGCGCTTGAGGAAGGGATCCTTGACGTCGACGTTGACGCCGCCGATCAGATCGGCGTCGTTTTCGCGTTTGGCCAGCCAGCGCGCGGCAACGGAGGTCGCGCCGTTCTCGGACAGGGCAAATACCGACGAGCCGCGCGCGTGGGGCTTGATGAAGGCATCGGCATGGATCGACATGAACAGGTCGGCCTTCAGCGCACGCGCCTTGACGACCCGTTGCCCGAGCGGCACGAAATAATCGCCGTCGCGGATCAGGACGGCATGCATGTTTTCCTGGACGTCGATTCTCTGCTTGAGCTTCCTGGCCAGCGCCAGCGTGATGTCCTTCTCGTGGGAGCCGTTCGCCCCGCTGGCGCCGGGGTCTTCGCCGCCGTGGCCGGCATCGATCGCCACGGTAATCAGCCGCGCATACTGCGGCGCTCCCGGTTTGTCCTTCGCCTCCCTGGCTGGTTTGGCCGGTGTCGGCTGCTCGGCCACGTCCGGCTGCGATTGCGCGACGGGGCTGGCCACCGTATCGCCTGTCTGGGCCGGGTAGAGATCCACCACCAGCCGATGGCCGTATTGCCCCTGCGGTTGCAGCTGGAACACCGAGGGTTTGACGGCCGTTTTCAGATTCAGCACCAGGCGCATGACGCCAGGGCGGTTCATCCCGACACGGATCGCCCCGATGAAAGGGTCATCCGGGGTCAGTTGCCCGGCCAGGGCATCGAGCGCAGCGCCCGCCTCGACCCCCTCGAGGTCGATCACCAGCCGATCCGGGTTCGACAACAGGAAGTATTTATGGGCGACGGGCTGCGCCGCCTCCAAGGTGATCCGCGTGTAGTCGGACGACGGCCACAGACGGGTGGCGCTGAGTTGCAGCGCCTGGGCCCAGCCCGACGCAAGCAAACCGCACAGCAGGAAAATTCTCAACAAGGCGTGCAACATGTCTCCAGATATTGGGCGCCGCGCGGGCTCGCCGCTTCACATTCAATTTCGCGCGCATCGTCCGCGATTGTCAACCGGATGACCACATCCGGGGGCGGCAGCCAGCCTGCAGCCTTTTCCGGCCATTCGATCAGGCTGACGGCGTGGCCGTCGCTTACGTCGCGAAATCCCGCGTCAAGCCACTCGCGCGGATCATGCATACGATATAGATCAAAATGATACAGTTCAAATGCGGGCAGGCTGTAGCTTTCTACCAACGTATAGGTCGGACTCTTCACCCGACCGCCATAACCCAGCGCACGCAGCACCCCGCGCACTAGCGTCGTCTTGCCCGCGCCAAGATCGCCTTCCAGATAAAAAGTCAGCCCCGCCGTCAGCCCCTGCACCATTTGCGCGCCGAATGCCAGCGTCGCGGCTTCGTCGGCCAGATGGCGACAGCAGCGCACGGTATCATCGGTCTTATGCATGAGCAGGATTTAACGCGATTGGCAGGGCAAATCAGGCAATGGGGGCGCGAGCTCGGCTTTGCCGCGGTGGGCATTGCGGACGGCGAACTGAGCGCGGCCGAGGCAGGCTTGCAGGCGTGGCTGGATCGGGGCTTTCATGGCGAGATGGATTATATGGCGGCACACGGCACGAAGCGCAGCCGGCCAGCCGAACTGGTGCCGGGAACGGTTCGCGTCATCAGCGCGCGGCTCGACTATTTCCCGCCGGCCGCCGCCGACCCCCACGTGGTGCTGGCCGACGCGGACGCCGCCTATGTCTCCCGCTATGCGCTGGGGCGCGACTATCACAAGGTGCTGCGCAACCGCCTGCAAACACTGGCCGAAAAAATCAGCGCGGAAATCGGCGCGCACCATTTCCGCGTCTTCACCGACAGCGCGCCGGTGCTCGAAGTGGAACTCGCCACGAAATCCGGGCTCGGCTGGCGCGGCAAGCACACGCTGCTGCTGAACCGGCAACACGGCTCGTGGTTCTTTCTCGGCGAAATCTACACCGACCTGCCGCTGCCGGTGGACGCGCCCGAGGCCGGCCACTGCGGTACCTGCCAGGCCTGCATCGACGTCTGCCCCACCCAGGCCATCATCGCGCCCTACTCGCTCGACGCGCGGCGCTGCATTTCCTATCTCACCATCGAACTCAAGGGCAGCATCCCACTGGAGTTGCGCCCGCTCATCGGCAACCGCATCTACGGCTGTGACGACTGCCAGCTGGTGTGTCCGTGGAACCGCTTTGCGCAGGCCGCCGCACTGCCCGATTTTGAAGTGCGGAACGGACTCGACAGCGCGCGGCTGGTGGACCTGTTCGCCTGGAGCGAGGCCGACTTCAACGAACGCCTGGCGGGTTCGGCGATCCGCCGCATCGGGCATGAGCGCTGGCTGCGCAATATCGCGGTCGCACTGGGCAACGCACAGCCTTCGTCCGATATCAAAGCAGCGCTCAATGCTCGCCTGGACCACCCGTCCGAACTGGTGCGCGAGCATGTCGCGTGGGCGCTGGCGCGCCAGGAAATAGCTTAGACCGCCTTTAATTCCTGCTTGGCGCTGTTTTAATTCACGCGCAGCTCACGCTGCGCATGCCGGATCACCGACGCGCCCGAGCTCAGCGCCAGTCCCGCCAGCACCAACGCCACTGCGATATCCGGCCAGCCGCGCGCGGTCGCCCATACCCCAGCTGCCGCCCCCATCACCGCCAGGTTGCCCAGCGCGTCGTTGCGCGAACACAGCCACACCGAGCGCGCCTGCGCGTCACCCTGGCGATGCGCATACAGCAGCGCGGCGACACCGACGTTGACCGCCAGCGCCAGCAGGCTCACCCAGCCCATGATGAAGGGCTCCGGCACCACGCCCGCCGACCACTGCCAGACCGACTTGCCGAGCACGAACACACCGTAGCCGATCATCAGCCAGCCCTTCCACAGCGCGGTGCGCGAGCGCCATACCGGCGCCAGGCCGAGAACGAACAGCGCCACGCCGTAGTTGCCGGCGTCGCCGAGGAAATCGACCGCGTCAGCCAGCAGCGACACCGACTGCGCCGCAAAGCTGGCAACGATCTCGACGCCGAACATCAGCGCGTTCAGCACCAGCGCAATCCACAGCGCACGCCGGTAGCCCGGGTCGGGCGGCGGCGCGTTGCACACCGAATCGCAACCGCAGCCGCTCATGCGGGATGCCGCCACAGGCGGCCCTGAAGGTAAAATACTGGCTTTGTCATCCCGCCATCCTGCCACCCATGTCCACGAATGCACACTCCCCGATCGGCGTATTCGATTCCGGCATCGGCGGACTCACCGTGGTACGCGCCCTGATGGAGCGCCTGCCCTACGAGAACATCGTCTATTTTGGCGACACCGCACGCGTGCCCTACGGCGTGAAATCGGTCGAGACCATCGCCCACTTCACCACGCAGATCGCGCAGTTCCTGCTGGAAAAGGACGTCAAGCTGCTGGTCATCGCCTGCAACACCATGGCGGCGGTGGCGGCGCAGGTGGTCAAGGACCTGTCGCCGGTGCCGGTGCTCGACGTGATCGACGCCGGCGCCGTGTCGGCGCGCGGCGGCAAGAAGATCGGCGTCATCGGCACCCCTACCACCATCAACAGCAACGCCTACGCGCGCGCCATCCACGACTATGCGCCCGACTCGCGTATCCATTCGCAGGCCTGCGCGCTGTTCGTGCCGCTGGTGGAGGAAGGCTGGCTCGACCACGAAGTCACCCGGCTCACCGCGCAGGATTACCTGAAGCCGCTCATGGCCGAGCACATCGACACCCTGGTGCTCGGCTGCACCCATTACCCGCTGCTGAAGCCGCTGCTGCGCCAGGTGGTCGGCGACGACGTCGCATTGGTCGATTCCGCCGAAGCCATGGCCGAACAGGTCGCCGCGGTCCTGGCCGAGAAACATCTCGCCAACCCCAGCCACGCCCAACCGCGCTACGACTTCTACGTCACCGATGTACCGCTGCGCTTCCAGACCATCGGCGAGCGCTTCCTGGGACGCACCTTGAACAACGTGCATGTGGTGAAGTGGTGATCGCAAAACCGCAGCCATGATCCGGGTCAACGCCCAGATCGAGCTCGACGAGCGCGAAATCCAGGAGGACTTCGTGCGCGCCTCGGGACCCGGCGGGCAGAACGTCAACAAGGTGTCGACCGCCGTGCAACTACGCTTCGACGTCGCCCGCTCGCCTTCGCTGCCCGAGCCGGTGCGCGTCCGCCTGATGGCCCTCGCGGGCCGCCGTCTCACCCAGGAGGGTGTGCTGATTATCGAAGCCGAGCGTTATCGGAGCCAGCGGCGCAACCGCGACGACGCGCTGGAACGGCTGATTGAACTGGTTCGTGAAGCCTGCGAAGTGGAGACGCCGCGCCGCCCCACCCGGCCCACGCTGGCGTCAAAAAAACGGCGCCTGGACAGCAAGCAGCGGCGGGGGGAGACCAAGAAACTGCGTGGCTTGAAACCCGGGACGGAGCACTGATCGGATCAAGATTGCGGATAGCGCGTTCGCTTCATTTCCACATCACATCGGCCTTTTGCCGCGCGGCAGCCGTGAGCAGTTCGATCAGGGGCAAGGCCCGGTGCGCCAGACTGACAGGCAGCTCGTCCGAGTCGTCGTTCTCGGCTTTCCTGGATTCGTTCCGGGCCGGCGCCGCCTCGATCGCGCGCTTCAACCGATCCAGCGCCGCAGGCACATCCTCGGCCAGAATGGCGCCGGGCACCGTTTCGCTGTGCCCCATCATTTTCAGCATGCCGAGCGCGACATCACCAAACATCGTGATGTCGGCATAGGCCTTACATGTAAACGTCACCAGCATTTTCGTCTCCTAAATCAAGGGCGGACCCGTTTACAGCCAGGGCAATTCCCCTGCATCGGAAGGCCGCCTCGGGAATTCATGTTGCCAGCAGCGCAGGCAACATGCGTGCCGCGCCTTTTCGCACAAGCAATCGCTTGCATGATGCGGCCATTCAGCAGCACCCGGCGGCAGATCCATCAGGAAATCGTGATGCGCCAGGATGGGCCATTTTCATGCTCATCGCCTGTGCGGTCGAGATGGCGAGCCACCAAAGTAACCTCTCGACAGGGTGCTTGCGCACCTCGCTGCCCACTTCCGTCGCCAGCGTACCGAGCTCAGGATCGGCGTCTGAGAGGTGAGGCGAACAACTGGTCGAATGTTTCAACACCCGTCGAGCAGCGACTGCCCGCGAGGATCACGCCGATGCCGCCTGCGCGCAGCCGCTCGAGTGCATCCGAAGCCCCGTGACCGCTTCGATGGCAAAGGGACCCTCTTTTACCTTGCCAGGCACATGCCACAGGGTCCCGGCATCATCCCGATCAGCCGCAATATTAAGAGCACGCGATCCATCATGGCACGTCCTTGATCACAAACGGGAATCGAGTCCCAAGCGCTCCGCGCAACCGGGACAAGCCAGTGTCCGAGATTCTTCCGATAGCGCTCAGTCTGGCCCTTGACCAAACCATAATGCCCCTGCAGCTTGCCGAGCAGGGCTCCTTGTCGCCTTCGGCCATCATGAGATCGTCGTCAGTAAGTTTGCCGCCGGGCCGCCTGAAATTACTGGCGATACCGATCGCGAGCGTCTTCCTCTTTCTTCTTCCGATCCAACTCCTCCTGCGTGGCTCTCTTCTTCCCATTCGGCTCCTGCTGGGTAGCCTTGCGCTTTTGATCCTGCCCCTGCGCTTCGGGTTGAGCGCGCTTCTGCTCCAGATTTTGTTGCTGCTTCTGTTGTTGCTGGCGCTGCTGCGCTTGCTGCCGTTCCTTCTGACGTTGGTCTAGCTGACGTTGGCCCTGTTGACGTTGGTCCTGCTGACGTTGGTCCTGCTGACGCTGGTCCTGTTGACGCTGGTCCTGCTGACGCTGGTCCTGTTGACGCTGGCCCTGCTGACGCTGGTCTTGCTGACGTTGGTCTTGCTGACGTTGGTCTTGCTGACGTTGGTCTTGCTGACGCTGGTCCTGTTGTTCCTGCTGTACACGCGGTTTGAAATACTGCTGCGTGACAGGCTCACGCGGCTGGTAGCGGTAATACTCGGATCGGATCGTATGCTGCTGTTCTACTGCGCGAGGATAACGGTCGCCGGAATAGTTCCGCTGGTAGGTCGGCAATGGCGCGGGAACCGGGGCGGAGCCACGGTCCCAACGGTCCCACCCGCTTCGACGCTGTTCCCAGTCGCGACCCCAGTGATCTCCCCAACGTGGCGGCGCGTCGGCACGCCAGCCACGGAAATACGACGGAGGCTGGCGGTAGTAGCGTACCGGGACGCGCAGCACATAAGCCGGCACATCGTAATAATCCACCCTATCCCACGGGCCGTTATACCAGCTGCTCGCATACCAGTCATCACCCAGGAACACCCAGTAGAGGCCGTCGTAAAAGAAATAATTCGAATCCACGCGGGGGCCGTAGTAGACGGGATAGCCCGGTATCTGGACAAGATCCGGGTACGTCGAAAAATTGATGCCGATGTTGACACCAGGATATCCGACTCCGACCGAGACATGGCTAGATGGTGGGTAGGGCGGAGCGGTATAGCACCCCTCGACAAGGACTATCGATATCGCAATGATCAGGTAGGTCTTTTTCATTTTCTGCTCTGTACTTAATCCCGGGCCATCGCCCAGCTATCGGGTATGACCCGTTGCGTGTTCGCCACGGTGTCGCTGCTCTCCGGGCGTCCACAGAGATCTTTCTGCCGTTGACTGCTTCACTTGCGAACAAGCAGCAGCGCGGCTCCCGCCACGATAGCCGCCACACCCGCCCAGACCGGAATATTGACCGTCTCCCTGTCCTTGATCGACAGTTCAAGCGGTCCCAGCTTCACCTCATCCGTTTTTTTCGTATAAGTGAATCCGCCGTAGATCAGTCCCAGACTCCCGGCCACGATCAGTGCGATAGCCACGATTTTGACTGCGTTCATTTCAGTCCCTTTCAAGTAGCGCCAAACCAGTCTGTAAGGGAAAACGTTCGGGAAGGCTGAACCGCCTTGAATGACACGGATGGCATGACAGACAACGGTCGCTTCGCGGCCGCCATTCGTTCATCTGCCATTACCGGCGATCCTGTCCGCGCTCTTCACGTTGGTTTCCCCGACCTCTGTCTTGCGGGCCATTCTGATTCTGGTCATGCTGCCGTTGATAATGCTGCTGCGTCACCGGTTCGCGCGGCTGGTAGCGATAACGCTCGGATCGGATCGATTGTTGACGTTCCTGCTCATGTGGGTAGCGGTCGCCCGAGTAATTGCGCTGGTAGCTCGGCAAAGGCGCAGGGCGAGGCGCTGAATGCCGGTCCCAGTTATCCCATCCGCTTCGACGCTGTTCCCAGTCGCGGCCCCAGTGATCGCCCCAGCGCGGAGGCGCGTCGGCACGCCAGCCGTGGAAATACGACGGTGGATGACGGTAATAGCGAACCGGAACGCGCAGTACATACAGCGGCACGTCATAACGATCCACCAAGTCCCACGGCCCGTTGTACCAGCTGCTCGCATACCAGTTGTCATCCTGGAATACCCAGTACAGGCCATCGTAAAAGAAGAAATTCACATTCACGCCGGGATCGTAGTAGACGGGGTAGCCTGGCACCCGAACGAGCCGCGGATACGCAGGAAGATTGATACCGATGCTGACGCCGGGCACGTGGATGCCGACGCCGACGCTGACCTCGGCGCGGGCTGGGGTCAGTGGGATAAGTAACATCGACAATGCAATAAGCAGGTAGCGCATTTTCTGTCCTCCTGTTTGAAGAGCGCCGCAGTTCGGTCAGTCAGACCGGTTTGTGCACACGGCGGCAATGGAAGTTTTCGAAGCGGGCTAGAGACGCCGACCTTGAATGACGCGAATCAGGACCACGATGATCGCGATGACTAGTAGAACGTGAATGAGTCCGCCCATGGTGTAGGACGTCACCATTCCCAGCAGCCATAGAATCACCAGTACGACAATGATGGTTTCAAGCATGTTGCGCTCCCCTTTTAATGGGTTTGGAAAATCGTTCGACAGGCCCGAAATTCATCGAGCCACCCTGTTCACTGGGCCAGACGGGAATCCGGCGGCAGCAACAGGCGGCAAACGACTCGAGGCATTTACTTCACATGCATGTTGTTCTTGACGCTGACGACGCCTTTTACGCTGCGTGCGACATCGACCGCTTTGTTGATGTCGGCCTGGGAACTGACAAAGCCACTCAGCTGAACCGCACCCTTGTATGTCTCGACGTTGATCTCGGTCGACTTCAGGCTGGGTTCATTGAAAATGGCTGCTTTCACTTTGGTGGTAATGACGGCGTCATCGACATATTCACCCGTACCTTCCTGCTTGGACGTCGATGCGCACCCCACGACGGAAACCAGCAGAAAGGCGGAAAGGGCGGCGGCGATAAGACTCTGTTTTTTCATGATCATGTTCCTTTATTTAATGATGGACCTGCGACTTCTCTTGATTCAGAGACCCTGCTTGCTACACGTTGCAATCCCGCAAGTCGGTACGTGATGCTTGATTCACTGCCCTACATGTTCAATTCTTCAGCGCCCGAGGAGTTTTCGCCCAATCTGCCATCCGATCCAGGCGAATCGTGTCCATCTGCCTGCTCGTCGTGGCCGCAAGGCCGCAAGCATCAGCACGCCGCCCAGTACCCAGACTGGATGCCGCTTGATCGCGCGAAGCGCTTCTACGCCCCGATCCGCCAAAGCCAAGGGTGCGCGCCAGGGCGCCGCGCTTTCCGCCAGCGCAGTCCGCTGTTCAGCGGACTGCGCCACCAAACGTTCGCGGCGTTCCGCCAGTCTGGTTAATGTGCTGTTCATGATCGATCCGTCAGGTGCTGCCGGTCCTTGGATAATTCAGCGAGAGTCGCCGCGAACAATCTCGGCTTGGCTCTGAACTTGCGTCGCGCACACTCGAACGCCATTACGCCGCTGGCCAGGAAGAATCCGGTCAACCCGGCCAAGGCCAGGAGCCGGTGGCTATCCCAGAAGACGACTGCAATCAGGATCGTCAGCAGCACCACGCCGATACCGAGGCAAAACAGCGCCACGAACAGCATCAGCAACACCGACGCAAGTCGCGTCCGCTCTTCCTCCAGATCCGTCGACAGCAGATCGAGCCGGGTGTGTACGATGGCAACCAGACTGGCTGCGAACCCTTTCAGGGAATCGAATAACCCCGATCCGCCTCCCGGCGTTTCCGTGCTCATGGGCGATCGACTAGCGGCGGCCCATGATGAAGCCGACCAGCAGCGCGAGACTTGCAGAGATGCCGATCGCTTTCCACGGATTCTCGTGGACGTAGACATCTGTCGCCTTGGCAGCCGCCTTGGCCCGAACCAGCAGCGCTGCTTCGGCGTCGGCCATCTGGGCCTTCGCCTTGGCAAGCGACGCTTCGGCCTTGGCGCGCACCGAGGCCAGTGCCTCGCCACCCTGGTTGGCCGTGGCCTTGATCAGGGCCTCCGCATCCGACACCACTGTCTTGAAGTCAGCGATCAGCTGTTCCTTGGTCACGTCGGGGAAATCCGGTTCGTCAGGTACGTTTTGAGTGCTCATTCTTGATTCTCCATGAAGATGTCGGGGCAAAAAGACATGACCGCAGACTGTAGGCGTGTCGCGAGACATCACACACTTCAAGCCTTTCGATCAACCATATCAAAACCACACTTTCTTTATAGGATAAATACCTGGATACCGTCTGTACGGTGTCGAACATAGTTCGACGAAACCCGTTCGATTTCCCGTCCCTGTTACAAAATGCTTCCGTGCGTTGGCGTACAGACGGTCGGCGTTTCCTTCCTTAGCCTTTGTGGCATGCCTTATCTTTGCCGCCCTTTTCCAAAGCCCCTCTGCAATCTCGCCTGGGATGGATCCATGAAGGACATCCGATGCTGATGCAGGTCACCCACCGGCTGCCGGCCTCCAACAAACTGCTGGCCGCGCTTCCGCATCCGGAATACCGGCGCTTGCTGGCGAGTCTGGAGCCGATCACGCTGGCATTTGGGGAAGTACTGTATGAGCCCGGGGACGTGGTCAGGTACGTCTATTTTCCCAACGACTCGCTCATATCCTTACTCACATTGGTCGATCCGCCCCTCGCCCTCGAGGTGGGAATGGTCGGCCACGAAGGCATGGTGGGCGTTTCGCTTGCATTGGGCGTGAGCCTGAGTCCGGTCCGTGCGCTGGTTCAAGGCGCCGGCACGGCGATGCGGATGAAGGCCGCGCCGTTTCGCAAGGAACTCCGGCATAGCCTGGCCCTACAGCGGCAGGTGGGACTCTATGCCCATGAGTTGATGATTCAGATCGCGCAAACCGCCGCGTGCAATCGCTTTCACGTCGTCGAGGCGCGCCTCGCACGCTGGCTCCTGATGACACGCGATCGGGTAGGCTCGGATCATTTCCACCTGACCCATGAATTTATCGGGCACATGCTGGGTGTGCGCCGGGTCGGCGTCACCCATGCCGCGCACGCCATCAAGCAACGCGGACTGATCGACTACAGCCGTGGAAACATCGACATCATTGATGGTCCCGGCCTGGAAGCCTCGGCGTGCTCGTGCTACAGACGGGCCAAGGACAGCTACCAGGCCTGAGGCAAGCGAGCGATTGGGCATCCTGCATTGGCCGCGGGTAAGCGGTCAAAATTGGCAAGGCGCCGGAGAATTGGGGCGTATTGCTTATTTACCGACCTGGTTGCCGATGACGCCACCGACCGCTGCGCCGCCGACCGTTCCGACCGCACTGCCACCCGTGAGGGCGGCGCCCCCGACAGCACCGACGCCGGCACCGATTGCGGTACTCTTGTCACGCGCCGACATCCCGCTACACCCTCCCAAACCGAGCAGCACCGCCATGGCCAGCGTACTGACTGCAAACATTTTCGTCGTTTTCATTGGAACACCTCTGTTTCGAACGTCGGGTTAACCACTCTGCGTGTTGGTCGCGTTCCGATACCAACATGCCATCGCGTGTCGAAGCACCACAGGCCAAGTGGCATCCATGATGACTGAACACACATCCATATTTTCAAGCTAACAATTGCTCCTGGGTCTGTCTGCGCGCTGTCGCACCCAGACCAGTCGTGCTACGCTGCCCGCATACGATCCTGTTTTTGCTTCTTCCCCGCTACTGGGATTGCCAGAACACAATGCTGGAGTTCACTGATGGCCACACCCCTTAGCCCAACGCAAAACCATCTGCTCGCCGCCCTGCCCGCTGCCGAGTTTGAGCGCCTGTCTCCTCATCTGGAATCGATTCCGATGCCGCTTGGCGAAGTCCTGTATGAGTCCGGGGCCCAGTTGCGCCACGTCTATTTCCCCACCACCTCCATCGTGTCGCTACTGTATGTGCTGGAGGACGGGGCATCGGCCGAAATTGCGGTAGTCGGCAATGAGGGAATCCTCGGTATTTCGCTGTTCATGGGCGGTGACAGCACGCCCAGTCGTGCCGTGGTCCAGAGCGCGGGCCATGGTTATCGCCTGAAAGCGGAACTGCTGAAACAGGAATTTAACCGGGCTGGTCCGGTGCTGCGTTTGCTGCTGCGCTACACCCAGGCGCTGATCACGCAGATGACGCAGACCGCAGTATGCAACCGGCACCATTCGATCGAACAGCAACTGTGCCGCTGGCTGTTGTTGAGCCTCGACCGCCTGTCCTCGGATTCTCTGACCATGACGCAGGAACTGATCGCGAACATGCTCGGCGTGCGTCGCGAAGGGGTGACCGAGGCTGCCGGGAATTTGCAGCGCGCCGGATTGATCCGCTACAGCCGCGGACGGATCGAGGTGCTCGACCGGGTGGGACTGGAAAAGACGGTATGCGAATGCTATGCAGTGGTCAAAAAGGAATACGACCGCCTGCTTGCAGACATCCCCCGTGGCGACCCTTTCCACGTCCTTGGCCAATCCGGCAACTAGACCGAACCGCGCAGGCCGGAGCCGGGCCTGCTGGCAGGGCGTGCACCCTAAACTGGCAGGTCATCGCCGGTCTGGCATTGGCGTATAGAGAACAACGGAGAACGACTTGGAAAGATGCCACCTCATGGCCGCGCTACAGCAAGGTTGCGGTCAGCGCATGCAGGCACTGATGCGGCGTGGCCTGCTGCTGGCTGCCATGGCACCCCTTCTGCTTGCGGGCTGTGGTTCGCTTCCCAGAATCAATCCCGACCTGACCATGCGTCCGTCCCATCCCATTCAGATGGAAGGTGCACACGGTCCTTTATCCAGTCAGCAGAGCAAGGCCATCCTGGCCCGGCTCAAACTCGGGGCCGATGACACCCATATCTTTGAACGCCATCTGGCGCTGGTGCAGGAAATGGGCAGCAGCCCGCTGGTGGTGGGCAACAAGGTTGAACTGCTGCTGGATGGGCCGGCCACCTATGCTTCCATGTTTGCCGCGATCAACGCAGCCAGGGACACCATCAATCTGGAAACCTACATCCTGGAACCGGATGAGATCGGCCAGAGCCTCGTCGACACGCTGCTGGTCAAGCAGCGTACCGGTGTGCAGGTCAATCTGCTCTATGACAGCGTCGGGTCGCTGTCCACGCCCAAGGAATTCTTCCAGCCGCTGGTGGATGCCGGCGCCTATGTGCTGGAATACAACCCGGTTGACCCGCGCAAGGCACGCAAGGACTGGGCGCTCAATGAACGCGATCACCGCAAGCTGCTGGTGGTGGACGGCAAGATCGCCTACGTCGGCGGCATCAATATCAGCAGCGTGTATTCCTCCGGTTCATTCGGCAGCTCGTCTTCACGAAGCAAAAATGCCCGGCACACTCAGGACGGCCCGACGTGGCGCGATACCCATCTGCGCATCGAAGGGCCGGTGGTGGCCGAATTCCAGAAGCTGTTCATGAGTACCTGGGAACGGCAGAAAGGCGATGCGCTGGGCGGCCGTAACTATTTTCCGCAACTCAGCAACAGGGGCCCGGAAGTCGTGCGCGCCATCGGCAGTTCGCCCGACGATCCCTACAGCCTGATGTATGCCACTCTGATCTCCGCCATCAACAGCGCGGAAAGCCAGGTCTATCTCACCAATGCCTACTTCCTTCCCGACGCGCAGTTATTGGCTGCGCTCAAGGATGCCGCGGTGCGCGGCGTGGATGTGCGGCTGCTGCTGCCCGGCAAATCGGATTCCGATCTGGTTTTGTTTGCCTCGCGCTCGTTTTATCAGGAACTGCTGGGCAGTGGAATCAAGATCTATGAACGTCAGGATGCCCTGCTGCATTCGAAGACCGCGATGATAGACGGCGTGTGGTCCACGGTCGGTTCCACCAATCTGGACTGGCGCAGCCGCCTGAACAACCAGGAGATCGATGCCGTGATTCTGGGACAGGACTTCGGCAACCGCATGCAGACCATGTTCGAGCAAGACCTGCGGGCATCCCGGCAAATCACCCGGGACGATTGGGAACACCGTTCCCTGTTGTCGCGGCTGAAGGAAGCCGGCGCCCGTTTGTGGGCGCGCCTGCTATGAGCGGGACCCGCAACAGGCCGTATTAGTCCCGAAAGGAATGCTTGTGCATGCATGGGATGCAGCCCCCAGGCGTCCGCAGTCGCAAGGGGAAGAAATCGCAAACAGCATCAGCCACGGGTTGGCGCTGGTCGCCGCACTCGTCGGAACGCCTTACCTCATCATGCAGGCCGAACGGCACGGCGACACCCGTTTCGTCGTCGGCGCAAGCATTTTCGCGGCGACCATGATCCTTCTTTACCTGTCCTCCACCCTCTACCACGCCTTACCCGTCGGCAAGGCCAAGCGTGTTTTCCGGGTGATCGAGCATTCCGCGATCTTTCTGCTTATCGCGGGCACCTACACGCCGTTTACGCTGGGGGTGCTGCGTGGAGCATGGGGCTGGGCGCTATTCGGACTCGTCTGGTTTCTCGCACTGGCCGGCGTGGCACTGAAAGCTTCCGCCAGTCTCTCCACCCCGTTGTCTCGACCACGAACTATCTGATGATGGGGTGGCTGGTCGTCATTGCGGTCGATCCCATGGTTGAGAGAATCCCGACAGCGGGCCTACTCTGGTTGTTTGCGGGCGGCGTGTCCTACACCGTAGGCGTGGCTTTTTTCGCACTCGATTCGCGCCTGAAGTATGGCCACCTGATCTGGCACCTGTTTGTCATGACGGGAACGGCATGCCATTACTTCGCGGTGCTCGGGTATGCGGCCTGACCCCTCTTTTTGTCTTGTGGAATGGGATAGAGAGAAGCATGAGAGAAGAACTCGCAAAGCTGCGCGCCGCACACCAGGTCATGAAAAAGGCGGGCGTGTTCAAGAAGGCTGTGGCGGCGGAAGATGTGCTGGAGGCCGCCCTGATCCTCATCGAGAAAATGGTGGAAGAGATCGAAAGGCTCAAAACCGACAAGGGCGAGGTGAATCAACCGTAAAGCAGCCGACCGGCAACTGCTTGATTGGCTGCTTGCAGCCTTGCCGGGCATGGCATGGCGTCTTCTAGCCGAAGGTCAGTCCCATCGATTCCCGCACGTCGCGCATGGTGTCGCGCGCCAGCTCCTGCGCCTTCTCACAGCCGTCGGCAAGGATGTTGCGCACCTGGTCGGGATTGTCTTCGTAATACACCGCACGCTCACGGATCGGCGCGAGTTCGGCCAGCACGGCGTCGATCACCGGCTGCTTGCACTCCAGACAGCCGATGCCGGCGGTGGTGCAGCCCGCCGTGGCCCATTGCCGGGTCGCATCGTCGGAATACACCAGGTGGAACTGCCACACCGGGCAATTGGCCGGATTGCCGGGATCGGTGCGGCGGACCCGCGCCGGGTCGGTCGGCATGGTGCGGATTTTCTTGGTGACCGTCTCGGGATCTTCGCGCAACGCGATGGTATTACCGTAGGACTTGGACATCTTCTGCCCGTCCAGGCCCGGCATTTTCGATGCCTCGGTCAGCAGGGCCTCGGGTTCGACGAGAATCATCTTGCCGGAGCCTTCGAGATAGCCGAACAGGCGCTCGCGATCGTTCATCGACAGGTTCTGCGCGTCATTCAGTAGCGCCTTGGCCGATTCCAGCGCCTCGTCGTCGCCCTTCTCCTGATAGGCGGTGCGGCATTCCTCGTACAGCCGGGCCTTCTTCGAGCCGAGCTTCTTGACCGCAGCGCGCGCCTTGTCCTCGAAGCCAGGTTCGCGGCCGTACATGTGGTTGAAGCGGCGCGCCAGTTCGCGGGTGAATTCGATGTGCGGAACCTGGTCTTCGCCGACCGGTACCCGGTTGGCGCGGTAGATCAGGATGTCGGCGCTCATCAAGAGCGGATAGCCGAGAAAGCCGTAGGTCGAGAGATCCTTGCTGGCAAGCTTTTCCTGCTGGTCCTTGTAGGTGGGCACGCGTTCCAGCCAGCCGAGCGGCGTCATCATCGACAGCAGCAGATGCAGTTCGGCATGTTCGATCACGCGCGACTGCACGAACAGGGTCGCCTGCGCCGGATCGACGCCCGCCGCAAGCCAGTCCACCACCATGTCGCGGACGTTCTCGTCGATCCCCTGGGGGGTGTCGTAGTGCGTGGTCAGCGCGTGCCAGTCGGCGACGAAGAACAGGCACTGGTATTCGTTCTGCAGGCGCAACCAGTTTTTCAGGACGCCGTGATAGTGGCCAAGATGCAGGCGCCCGGTGGGGCGCATGCCGGAAAGAACGCGATCGGAATACATGGTTGGTGAGTGGTGAGTGGTGAGTGGTGAGTGGTGAGTGGTGAGTGGTGGCGGTCAGGACAGTACGAGCTGGATCAGGCCGATCAGCTGGGCGGATTCGAGACCGGTGACCAGCGCGGTCAGGCCGATGAACACGCTGATGAGCGGCCACAGGATGAAACCGAGAATTCCAGTGAACATCAGGCCGAGCAGAATGAATAGGCCATACGGCTCCAGCCGGGCGAACTGCATGGCCTGCTTCACCGGCAGCAGGCTGACGGCGATGCGGCCGCCGTCGAGCGGCGGCAGCGGGATCAGGTTCAGCGCCATGAGGATGACGTTGATGAACACGCCCGCCGCGCCCATCAGCATCAGTGGCGCGCTGGCAAAACTGTTCCCCAGCGCATGGCCGAGCTGGATCATCAGTGCCCAGAACACCGCCATGACGAAGTTCATGCCGGGGCCGGCAGCCGCGACCCACAACATGTCCTGCTTGGGGCGGCGCAGGCGGCCGAAATTGACTGGTACCGGTTTGGCCCAGCCGAACAAGATCATCCCGCCGCCCAGCAGCTTGCTGGTCAGCAGAATCACCAGGGGCACCAGGATAGTACCCACCGGATCGATGTGCTTGAGGGGATTGGCGGTGATGCGTCCTGCAGCAGCCGCGGTCATGTCGCCAAAGAAGCGTGCCACATAGCCGTGCGCGGCTTCATGCAGGGTGATCGCAAAGATCACCGGCAGGGCGAACACGGCAATTTTCTGAACCAGCGTGAGTTCCATGCGCAATCAGGCCTCGAAGTCCGAGGTATCGCCCTTGCCGAAGCGCAGCACGGACGGCGTGTCAGTGGTGAGATCGACGACGGTGGTCGGGGTCAGGCCGCAGGCGCCGCCATCGATGACCAGATCGACGAGGTGTTCCAGGCGTTCGCGGATTTCCCAGGGCTCGGTCAGCGGCACGTCTTCACCATACAGCAACAGCGTGGACGACAGGATAGGCTCACCAAGTTCGGTCAGCAACGCCTGCACGATGGGATGCGCGGGAACCCGGAGGCCGATGGTGTCGTGCTTCTTGTGCAGCAGGCGCTTCGGCACCTCACGGGTGCCGCGCAGGATGAAAGTGTAGGCGCCCGGCGTGTGCGCCTTCAGAAAGCGGAACTGGGTGTTGTCGACCTGGGCGTAGCGCCCGAGTTCGGACAGGTCGCGGCAGATCAGCGTGAGATCGTGCCCCGTATCGAGCCCGCGCACCGACAGCAGCCGCATCGCCGCTTCCTTGTCACCGATATGACAGCCCAGCGCATAGCAGGAATCGGTGGGGTAGACGATCACGCCCCCGCGCTTGAGGATGTCGACCGCCTGCTGGATCAGGCGGGGCTGCGGGTTTTCTGCGTGAATATTGAAGAATTGCGCCATAAATCGTCAGGTCGGGGAAAGGGAAAGATGCGGTTCAAGCTCGGACCAGCCCTGCCAGACCGGCTGGCAGTAGTGCGGCAACGCCGGCAGCCGGCCGATGTCGATGCCCTCGCCCGGCGCATGAAAATCCGCCCCGCGCGAAGCCTTGAGGCCGAATGCGCGGGCCAGGTCGGCAAACTTGCCATATTCGGATGGGTGGTGGCTGCCGGTGATGACCTCGATGCCTTCGCCGCCCAGTGCGCGGAAGGCATCCAGCAGTAGATGCAGTTCGCGCGCATTGAAGGCGTAGCGCCCCGGGTGTGCGATCACCGCCATGCCGCCGCTGGCGCGAATCCAGCCGACGGCGTTTTCCAGCGTGGTCCATTGGTGTTCGACATAGCCGGGATTGCCACGCGTCAGGAAGCGCCGGAAAGCACTGCGCATGTCGGACGCATGGCCCTGCGCCACCAGCCAGCGGGCAAAATGGGTACGCCCCACCATCTGCTTGTTGGCAGCGTAGTCGTAGGCGCCTTCATAGGCGCCTACGATGCCGGACTGCGCCAAGTCGACGCCCATGCGTTGCGCGCGCTCGATGCGCCCAAGGCGGATGCCGTGCAGGCCGGCGGCGAGTTCTGGATGTGAGTGATCGATGCGCAGGCCGACGATGTGGACCGTCTGTCCGCTCCAGGTCACCGAGATCTCGACGCCCGGGATCAGCGTCAGCCCCGTTTCCTCGGCCGCCGCCTGCGCAGCGGCAAGCCCTGCCACGTCGTCGTGGTCGGTCAGCGCGAGCGCATGCACACCGTTCGCGGCTGCGCGCGCAACGACTTCGGCGGGCGGCAATACACCGTCTGACACGTTGGAATGGCAATGCAGATCGATATTGAGCATCGATGATCGGGTCTGGCGACCAGCGCCAAAAGCGCTTGGTCAGGAGGGGGAATCATAGCAAAATAAGGAATCGCCCGAATTACGGCTGACTGCGCGGCCCAACCATAATGAAAAAACTGCTGTTCGACCTCTTCCCCATCATCGTCTTTTTCATCGCCTACAAGTTGGGCGACGCCAACGCCGACGCCACGCGTACCTTGTTGGCCGGTCTCGGCCTGCCCCAACCGACAGGCGTGGGCGAGAAGCCCGGCATCTACCTCGCCACGCTGGTTGCCATCGTCGCCAGCGTCGGGCAGATCGCCTGGGTCAAGCTGCGCGGCCACAAGGCCGACACCATGATGTGGGTCAGCCTGGGCATCATCGTGCTGTTCGGCGGCGCCACGCTGTGGCTGCACGACGAGAGCTTCATCAAGTGGAAGCCGACTGTGCTGTACTGGATTTTCGCCGGCATCATTTTTGGTGCCGCCGCCTTCGGACGTAACGTCATCAAAAGCGTCATGAACGAACAGATGGAACTTCCCGACGCCGCCTGGGGTCGGTTGAATGCGAGCTGGGGCGGATTTTTTGCCTTCATGGGGGTTGCAAATCTGTTTGTCGCCTTCAACTTCTCGACGGATGCCTGGGTGGATTTCAAGCTGTTCGGCAGCTTGGGATTGATGCTGGTATTCGTAATCGGCCAGAGCATGATGCTGACCAAATATCTGGACAAAGCTGATATGAACAAGGAAGAAAAGCAATAATGTTCTATGCCATCGTCGGCCAGGATACGGCCGACAGCCTCGAGCGGCGACTGGCCGCCCGCCCCGCCCATATGGAACGTCTGCATGCCTTGCAACAGGCTGGACGGCTGTTGCTGGCTGGCCCGTTTCCGGCCATTGACAGCAATGACCCAGGCGCTGCGGGGTTTACCGGCAGCCTGATCGTCGCCGAATTCGACACGCTCGCCGACGCACAGGCATGGGCGGAGGCCGATCCCTATGTCACGGCAGGCGTCTATGCCGGCGTCAGCGTCAAACCCTTCAAGAAAACCCTGCCCACATGAGCACGCCCGACCTGATCCGCCAGCGCCTTGCCGCGCTGGAGCCCGAAACCTACACGCTGGAAGACGAAAGCGCCCAGCACAGGGGCCACGCCGGGGCAGCCTCGGGTGGCGGGCACTTTCGCCTCACCCTGGTGTCACACAAATTCCGTAATCTTTCCACCCTCGCCCGCCACCGGCTGGTATACGAAGCCATGGGCGAGCTCATGCAACGCGAGATCCATGCGTTGTCGATCACTGCCTTAACCCCGGAAGAACTCTGAAAGGAATCCGAATGCGTCTTGCTCTTCTCCCCGCCCTGATCATGCTGGCGTTCACCCCGCTGGCACAGGCGCAAGCCCCCGCGCCTGCGGCCCCCACCCCGGCCGCCGCCGCCGACAAGCCGCTGGCCGTGGTCAACGGCAAGGAAATCCCCGCCCTGTATGGCGACCTTGTCAAGCGCGAAATGGCCCAGGGCCAGCCTGACTCCCCGCAACTGGATGCCCGCGTACGCGAGTCCCTGATCAACCTTGAACTGCTGTCGCGTGCCGCACTCGACAAGGGGCTCGACAAGGAACCGCATCTGGCCGCGGCACTGGACATCCGCCGCAAGGATCAGCTTGCCAAGGCCTACCTGGAGGATTACGTCAAGGCTCACCCGGTCACCGACGCCGAAATCCAGGCAATGTACGACAAGGCCAAAACGGAGCCGATGGAACCGGAATACCAGGCCCACCACATTCTGGTGAAAACCGAGGCCGAGGCGAAGAAACTGATCGCCGAACTGGGCAGCAAGAAGGCCAAATTCGAGGATCTGGCGAAGAAATACTCCCAGGACCCCGGCTCGGCCAAGAACGGCGGCGCGCTGGGCTGGTCCGATCGGCGTGCCTTCGTGCCCGAGTTCTCTGACGCACTGGCCGGCCTAAAAAAAGGCGAATTCACCAAAACCCCGGTGAAGACGCAATTTGGTTACCACATCATCCGTCTTGACGATACGCGCACATCCAAACTTCCGCCGCTGGACGCTGTGCGGGGTGAAATCGTCAAGCAGTTGCAACAACAACGCATCCGCGACGCCATCACGGCAGCGCGTACCGATGCAAAAATTGAGTAATCCGCTAATAATATTAAACGGGGCTTCGCCCCGTCTTCACCTGATAGGGAGCCGATCATGGCCAGCAAAGAATACAACCACCTGCAAGACGTTTTCCTCAACACCCTGCGCAAGGAACGCATCCCGGTTTCAGTGTTTCTCGTGAACGGGATCAAGCTCATGGGGCGAATTGAATCGTTCGACCAGTTTGTGGTGCTGCTGAAAGGTCAGGATCAGGCTGCCCAGATGATCTTCAAGCACGCCATCTCGACCATTTCGCCTTCGCGCGAAGTGGTCCTGCCGCAACGCGACGCCGAGGCCTAAGTCGCCTTATTCAGTCGGCGCGGCCAGCAGTGCGGCTGCCGTTTGTGCGTTCACCAGGACCGCGCCTCCGCCGCGGTAGGGCTGCTTATAGCGCGCCGAAACCCCGGCCAGTTGGCGGCGACTATCCAGATACACTACGGCATAGCCTTCCGGATGGGCGGCCAGCCATTGCATCGCACTGGCTCCGGTCACTTCGGCCAAGGGCGTTTCCAGCCTGCCGAGAAACTGGTATTGCGCATGGTAGGTCGCGATATTCGCAACCGGCCGCCCTTCATCCTGTACCTGTTTGATCGCCCGCGCCATCGACTTGATGTCGTACATTGGCTCGATCGAATGCATCGCGGCTATCTGCACCAGTGCCAGCAGGGCCGCGCCGAGCAGGGCCAGATTGGGTATCGGCGCCACACCCCGTCGGCCCGCCACCCACACGACAAAGGCCAGCGCAATCAAGACCGCACCCGGCCAGACTGGCGGCAATGCCGCCACCTGACGATGCAGGACAGCAATATGTCCTGTGGCGATCAGGATCAGCACACCCCCAAGCGCCGCTGCCAGCAAGGCCGGCAGCCCGACGCGCGCGTCCGTACGTCCCGTCATCAATCGCGCCGTCAGCAAGGCAAAGGCGGGAAACAGGGGAACCAGATAATGCGGCTGCTTGCCGCTGATGAAACAAAACGCGACGAATACCGGCAGCATCCACGCCAGACAGAAGCGTGAACCGCGATCCAGGCCCTCGCGACGGTGTTGGATCAGCGCCTTCCACCATGCCGGCCAAACGAACCAGGGGAACAGCAACAAGGGCAGCAGGGGTACATACCACCAGAACGGCCGCCGGTGCGCGAAGGACTCGACCATGCGGTTGGCGGTCTGACCCCAGAAAATCGCATTGCGATACACCTCGCCCCCGGAAAACCCGGCCGGCAGCGCCCACGCCAGCGCGATTGCCGCGCCTAGCAGTACTGCCAGCAGCGTGTGGGCGAACCAGCGGCGCCATTTCAGGCCTGGATTCCACCACGGTGCCAGTGCGACGACAGGCAGCAGATGTAGCAGGATAACCGGCCCCTTGGCCAGCACACCCAGGCCGATCGCCACCCCCAGCACGGCAAAGCCGCCACGCTTTCCATCGGTGGCTGCCAACACGCCATGAAGGCCAATCAATACCCAGAAGGCCAGAATCACGTCGAACATGACCGAGGTGGAGAAAATGATCCACAACAGTGCACTTGCCAGCACCAGCGCGGCCTGTCCGCCAAGGCCCACATGCTGCGGCCACAGGCGGCGGGCGAGGCTGAACGTCAGAAGCAGCCCGCCTGCAGAAAACAGCGGCAGCACCAGACGCGGCCACCAGTCGTTGACGCCGAATACTGCCCAGCCGACCTGGAACATCCAGAACAGGAAGGGCGGCTTGTCGCTGTAGGGCGCACCGTTCTTGAACGGCACCAGGAAGTCGCCACGCAGCCACATTTCCCATGCCGCACTGACGTAGCGCGTTTCGTCTATCGGGGTCAGCGGGCGCGTCAGGATCGCCACTACAGCCAATGCGGCCAGCAGCATCAGGCTCAAAAGCAGCAGGCCGCGCCCGGTGGAATCAGGATTGTGTCGTGGAGTCATGATCATCATCGCTTATCAGTTTCATCCAGCGCCGCATCGATCTGCGCGTCGAGGCTCTGGCCGTGGCGGAAATGTCTATACAGGTAGGCGCCTAACGCGCCCGAGATCAGAAACAGACCGATGGCAAGCGCGAGTTTCAGGGCGGGCGCGATGTGGACGCCGCTGCCAACCAGCGCGAACACCAGCGTCTGCGGCAGGTAGCCGAGCAGCGTGCCGGCGAAAAAATGTATTGGCCGGATGCTGGAAATCCCCGCAGCCAGGTTGGTCAACAAATTGTTGCCTACCGGCAGCAGGCGGACCAGCACTGTCATGGCAAACGGATGCTCATGTATGAAGCGGTCGAAGCGCCCGGCGCGCTCGCCCAGCCGCGCACGCAGCAGCCCTTTGCCAAACAGGCGTGCGTAGCCGAAGCTCAGCATGCAGCCCAGCAACCCTGCAAGCGCACCCAGCAGTGTCCCCAGCCCAATGCTGAAGGCATAGCCACCGAGAAAGGCAATGATCTGGCGCGGCAGGCCGATGGCTGTAAAAATCCCGCCCATCAGTAGGAACAGCAGCGCCCCATTGACGCCGTGTCCGCGCACCCGCGCATCAATCCAGGTTTCGTTGATGCTGTTGCCGAGATCGCTGGACTCGAACAGGTAGCCCAACAGCGCCAGGCTCAATATCAGCGCCAGGCCTTTGACGATGACGCGCGCCCTCATTTACAGATCGGAATCGGACTCGATGACCGGCAGGCGCACGCGCCGCTGGAGCCAGGCCACACCAAACAAGTCGACGATCCCCACCCACAGCCGGTTGTGCACGCCGTACTTGGAGGTGCCGCGCTCGCGCGCACGATGGTGAACCGGAACCGACACCACCGCGCCGCCATTGCGCATCACCAATGCCGGCAGGAAGCGGTGCATATGGTCGAAATTGGGGAGCTGCAGGAAGGTCTCGCGGGCAAATACCTTGAGGCCGCAGCCGGTATCCGGCGTGTTGTCCTTCAGCATGCGCGAGCGTACGCCATTGGCGATTTTCGACGACAGCCGGCGCAGGAAGGTGTCGTTGCGACGGGCCCGCCATCCTGCCAGAAGCTCCAGATTAGGCGGTTGTGCCGGATCGGCCAGCCGGGCCAGCAAGGCCGGAATATCGGCAGGATCGTTCTGCCCGTCCCCATCGAGCGTCGCGATCCATTCATGGCGCGCTACAGTCACGCCCGTCGTCACCGCCCGGCTCTGCCCGCACGAAGCGCGATGCCGGATCACCCGCAGCATGGGAAATTCGGTTTTCAGTGCATCCAATCGTGCCTGCGTGGCATCGGTACTGCCATCGTTGACATAGATGATTTCGAACGTAGTGTTTCCGGACAGCGCGGCCGCGATTTCGCGCACCAGCGATTCGACGTTGTCCTGCTCGTTCTTGACGGGAACGACTACGGAAAGCCTGCCATGGTAGGCGTGTTTGGGCATTGCTGTATTTATATGGGTCGCTTAGTGTTGGCGGCACAGGGAGATATTCCCGGGGCTGGGCCGCATCGACAGGCTTCCGAAGCTTGAAATTTCAGAAGCTTGGCATTCTAATTTATTTTCAACGCCGCGTATGCTCCGGACACCCCGGCATGCCCGCCCCGTGCGCCGGTCCGCGACCCACTCTGCCAGGGCACAGAAAAACAGCCTGACAGATGTCGATTTCCCCCGGCCTGCTTCGTCGTAGTGATGGAGGACTTGCGCCGACCTCAGGCAAGGGTCCGATTCCCACCCGAAACAACCAGGAGAAACCCATGCGATTCATGATTATCGTCAAAGCCACCGCCGAATCCGAAGCCGCAGCGCACCCGGCTCCCGATGAAGCCCTGCTGGCTGCAATGGCCGATTACCACGAGAAACTAGCCAAGGCGGGCGTGCTGCTCGATGCATCCGGCCTTAAGCCCAGCGCGCAAGGCTGGCGTATCCGCTATGACGGCGAGTCACGCAGGGTGATCGACGGCCCGTTCACCGAGACCAAGGAGTTGATCGGGGGCTATACGCTGATCCAGGTGAAGACGCGCGAAGAAGGCCTGGAGTGGGCGCGCCGGTTCCCCAATCCGGTCGGTGCGGGCAAGCCGGCAGAGATCGAAGTGCGGCAATTGTACGAACTGGACGACTTCGCGCCATCGACCGCAATCGAGCGTTTCCGCGACATGGAAATGGCAAGGCAATAACGCCGCCCGCTCACACGAACGACGACGCTCCCGGCCCCTCAAGCGGCAACCTGTCGATTGGGCAGCCCGCCGTTCGTCGTACGAAGTGAAGCACCGGAGCGGAACACGTTTTCGTCCCCTCAATCCCACAGGAGAAATGAACATGAGCCCAACCCAAACAAACCCCATCCCGAATGGCATGCATACGATCACGCCTCACCTGGTGTGCCGCGGCGCCGCCGATGCCATCGCGTTTTACGGCAAGGCCTTCGGCGCCGTCGAACTGGCCCGGCTGCCCGGCCCGGAAGGCAAACTCATGCATGCGATGGTTCGTATCGGCGATTCCAACCTCATGCTGGTCGACGAATTCCCCGACTGCGGCTCGCTGGGGCCGCAATCCGGCCAAGGCTCGCCCGTGACGATCCATCTCTATGTCACGGATGTCGACGCAACGGTCGAACGGGCCGTCGCCGCCGGCGCCAAAGTCACGATGCCCGTCGACGACATGTTCTGGGGCGATCGCTATGGCAGGATCGAAGACCCCTTTGGGCACCAGTGGTCGATCGCCACCCATATCCGCGACCTCAGTCCGCAGGACATCCAGGCTGCGGTTGCTGCGCTCGGTAGCTGATCAGCGCACCCGCGTTACATTAGTCGACATGTGGTGGAAAACCCTTCCCGCATCGTGGTCCGGACCAGCAGGCCACGCGCGCAAGGGGACGTTCGCCCGGGCCAATATCCATCAAGGAGACACCATGGCTTATCTGCTTTTGATCGTCGAGCCGCGCGGACAGCGCGATACGCGCACTCAGGAAGAAGCCCGCCAACTCTATGACGACATGGTGCGCTACGGCCAGGGACTCGCGGCGCGCGGCTTGCTGCGCGCCAGCGAATCTCTGCGACCCGACCAACATGGCGTGCGGATCCAGCAACGCGGCGGCAAGACCGTTTTGCGCGACGGGCCTTTTGCCGAGGCCAAGGAGATGGTCGGCGGCTTTTTCCTCATCGACTGCGCCACGCGCGAGGAAGCCATTGCCATCGCCAGCGCGTGCCCTGCTGCGCAATGGGCCACAGTCGAGGTGCGCGAGGTTGCGCCCTGCCATGTCGGCTAGGTCATTGGAAAAGCGTATGCATTACCCATGCCCACCTCCCACGGATTGCATGCGTCCTTCGCCTGGTTGAGCTTCCCTGTTTAGGAGAATTCCATGTCCACCCAGATATTCGTCAATCTGCCCGTTGCCGACCTCAGGCGTTCGATCGCTTTCTTCACCCGGCTCGGCTTCAGTTTCAACGAGCAATTCACCGACGACACGGCGACTTGCATGGTCGTCGGCGACAACATCTTTGTCATGCTGTTGGTGCGCGAACGCTTCCAGAGCTTCACGCCCAAGCCAGTATGCGATGCCATGCAACATACAGAAGTGCTGGTCTGCCTGTCGCGCGACAGCCGGGCAGCGGTGGACGCCATGGTATGCGCTGCCGTGGCTGCAGGCGGTTCGACCTACAACGAACCCCAGGACCATGGCTTCATGTACGGTCACGGCTTCCAGGATCCGGATGGGCACATCTGGGAACTGGTCCACATGCAATCCGCATAACAAGGAGATACCCATGCCCTACGTAGACGGTTTCATCCTCCCCGTTCCCACCGACAACCTGGTGGCCTATCGTCGCATGGCCCGCCAGACGGGCAAGATTTGGCGCGAGCACGGCGCGCTCGAATACATCGAATGCCTCGCCGATGACGTCCAGCCCGGCAAGCACACGTCGTTCCCGCAGAGCGTGAAGCTCAAGGACGGCGAAACCGTGATATTTGCCTGGATCGTGTACAAATCCCGCAAGGAGCGCGATCGCATCAATAAAAAAGTCATGGCCGACCCGCGCCTGGGTAGCATGATGGATCCGGCGGCCCTGCCTTTCGACGGCGAGCGCATGTTCTGGGGCGGATTCAAGACCATGATCAGTCTCTGAGCCCCCTGGATATCCGGAGAAAATCCATGCATACCTTGACGACCTGTTTGTGTTTTAAAGACCAGGCCGAAGAAGCCGTCCGGTTCTACGCGTCGGTTTTCAGCGAATTGAAGATTACGGGACTCACGCGCTGCGGTGCCAACGAGTTCGGCGGTCCTGCAGGTAGCGTCCGTACCGTGAGCTTCGAACTGTTCGGCCGGGCCTGGCTGGCAGTCAACGGCGGACCACACTTCAGCTTCAACGACGGCGTCTCTCTCATCGTCAACTGCGATACGCAGGACGAAATCGACCGCCTGTGGACCGCGCTCACGGCTGACGGCGGCGCTCCTGTGCAATGCGGCTGGCTCAAGGACAAATTCGGTCTGCCCTGGCAGATCGTGCCGCGCATAGTGGGCGACATGATGAGTGACCCCGATACCGACCGCGCCAATCGGGTCATGCAGGCGCTGCTGCAGATGACCAAGCTCGACATTGCCGCGCTGAAACAGGCCTATGGGCACGCCTGATCCGGGCAGCGAAGCCGCCCGGACCATCGAGGCGATCTGGCATATCGAAGCGGCCAGGGTCACCGCCAGCGTTGCACGCATGCTGCGCGACGTCGGCCTGGCCGAGGAATTTGCACAGGATGCGCTCGTCGCCGCGCTGGAACATTGGCCGGCAGCAGGCGTGCCGGACAATCCCGGCGCCTGGCTGATGACCACTGCCAAACGCCGTGCGCTGGATCACCTGCGCCACGAAAAACTGACCGCGCCGAAGCACGAGGAGCTCAGCCGCGAGTTCGACGCACAGCACGAAATAGCTGCCGCCGACTTCAATGACAGGGTCGACGACGCGCTCAGCGATGACGTTGGCGACGATCTGCTGCGCCTGATCTTCACCGCCTGCCACCCCGTGCTTTCGCCCGAAGCACGCAGCGCGCTGACGCTGCGCATCATGGGCGGCCTTTCCACCGACGAGATCGCACGTGCCTACCTCAAGCCCGAAGCCACCATCGCGCAACGCATCGTGCGTGCCAAACGCACGCTCGCGGCCGCGCACGTGCCGTTCGAAGTGCCTCGCGGCACGGAACTGGCAGACCGTCTCGCGTCGGTACTTGAGGTCGTGTATCTCATCTTCAACGAAGGCTATTCGGCCACGGCAGGCGACGACTGGGTACGTCCGGCGCTGTGCGAAGAGGCGCTGCGCCTGGGCCGCGTGCTCGCCGGGCTCATGTCGTCCGAGCCGGAAGTCCACGGTCTGGTCGCCCTGATGGAAATCCAGGCCTCGCGGCTTGCGGCACGCGTCGATGCAAAAGGCGAGCCCATCCTGCTGCTCGACCAGGATCGCGCGCGCTGGGACCTTCTGCTCATCCGCCGCGGTCTGGCCGCGCTTGAGCACGCCGAATCCCAATCCGGACCGCTGGGCCCCTACACCCTGCAAGCGGCCATTGCGGCCTGCCACGCGCGTGCCGTTACCGCCGATGCCACCGACTGGGCACGTATTGCCGCACTCTATGACGCGCTCGCCCAGGTTGCGCCCTCGCCGGTCGTCACGCTCAATCGCGCCGTGGCGGTGGCCATGGCCTTTGGTCCCGTAGCCGGGCTGGAAATCGTGGATACCTTGCTTGGCGAACCCAGTCTGGAAAATTACCATCTGCTGCCGAGCGTACGCGGTGACCTGCTGGCCCGCCTGGACCGTATCGCCGAAGCCCGAACCGAGTTCGAACGCGCCGCCACCCTCACTCGCAACGCGCGCGAACGTGCGCTGCTGCTTGCCCGGGCTGCCGCATGCACCCGCAGCCATCGGCCGGGAACCGTCGACTCCTAGGATCCGCAGGCTGGGTTGCTGATAGGGGAAATGAAGGGAATTCTGGCGGAGAGGGGGGGATTCGAACCCCCGTCAGGATATTATCCTGAACACGCTTTCCAGGCGTGCGACTTAAACCACTCATCCACCTCTCCGAGAGCGGCGCATCATACCGGAAGCGCCCACGCCCGGCAAATTGAATGCGGAATCCGCGGTTTTCCGCCACAGGGGCAGAAAAAATGACTTTAGCCCCTTGAATCCCGGTCATTCGTCCCCAGTTCTCCGCCAGTACCAATTGGGAGCCCACATGCAGGACGAACTCAACACCGATGCAAGCCCGGCCGCAACCCAGGCCGAGAAAGAAACCATGCCCAGCCTGGAGGAAATGCTGAAAGCGGCCGAACTCCAGGCCGCCGAACATCACGACGCCTGGCTACGGGCCAAGGCGGAAACCGAGAACATGCGTCGCCGTGCGGCGGACGACGTGGAAAAGGCGCGCAAGTTCGCGGTGGAAAACTTCGCCAACGAGCTGCTGGCAGTCAAGGACAGTCTGGAAGCTGCGCTGGCGGTGGAGTCGCCGAGCGTGGAAAACCTCAAGGATGGTGTCGAACTGACCCTGAAGCAGTTGGTTTCCGCATTCGGCAAGTTCAACCTGAACGACATCAACCCGATGGGCGAGAAATTCGACCCGCACCAGCACCAGGCCATCCAGATGATCGAGTCCGACCAGCCGGCCAACACCGTGGTCACTGTGCTGCAGAAAGGCTACCGCCTACATGATCGCACCTTGCGACCGGCGCTGGTGATGGTCGCCAAGGGCAAGGATTGAAACGGCCTTGAAATAGGCCCTGCCTCCCCCACATTTGAATCAATTCAATACTCTTTTAGAAGGAACGCATCATGGGACGCATTATTGGCATTGACCTGGGTACCACCAACTCCTGCGTGGCGGTGATGGAAAACGGCACGCCGAAGGTGATCGAGAACGCCGAGGGCGCGCGCACGACGCCATCCATCGTGGCCTACACCGAAGACGGCGAAATCCTGGTTGGTGCACCGGCCAAGCGCCAGGCGGTCACCAATCCGAAGAACACTCTGTTCGCGGTCAAGCGTCTGATCGGCCGCCGTTTCGAAGAGAAGGAAGTGCAGAAAGACATCGGCCTGATGCCCTACAAGATCGTCAAGGCCGACAACGGCGACGCCTGGGTCGAAGTACGCGACAAGAAAATGGCCGCGCAGCAGGTGTCGGCCGAAACCCTGCGCAAGATGAAGAAGACCGCCGAGGATTATCTGGGCGAGGAAGTCACCGAAGCCGTGATCACGGTACCGGCCTACTTCAACGACAGCCAGCGCCAGGCGACCAAGGACGCCGGCCGCATCGCCGGTCTCGACGTCAAGCGCATCATCAACGAGCCGACCGCGGCAGCGCTCGCTTTCGGCATGGACAAGAAGGAAGGCGACCGCAAGATCGCCGTATATGACCTCGGCGGCGGCACCTTCGACATTTCCATCATCGAAATCGCCGAGATGGACGGCGAGCACCAGTTCGAAGTGCTGTCGACCAACGGCGACACCTTCCTCGGCGGCGAGGACTTCGACCAGCGCCTGATCGACTACATCGCCGAAGAATTCAAGAAGGAACAGGGCGTCGACCTGAAGAAGGACGTGCTCGCGCTGCAGCGCCTGAAGGAAGCGGCGGAAAAAGCCAAGATAGAACTGTCCTCCGGCCAGCAGACCGAAGTCAACCTGCCTTACATCACGGCCGACGCCTCCGGGCCCAAGCACCTGGCGGTGAAGATCACCCGCGCCAAGTTCGAGGCGCTGGTTGAAGAACTGATCAAGCGCACCATCGACCCCTGCAAGATGGCGCTGAAGGATGCCGGTCTCACCACCTCGCAGATCGACGACGTCATCCTGGTCGGCGGCCAGACGCGCATGCCCAAGGTAATGGATGCGGTGAAGGACTTCTTCGGCAAGGATCCGCGCCGTGACGTCAACCCGGACGAAGCCGTTGCCGTGGGTGCTGCGATCCAGGGTGGCGTGTTGCAGGGCGAAGTGAAAGACGTGCTGCTGCTCGACGTCACCCCGCTCTCCCTCGGTATCGAAACCCTGGGCGGCGTGATGACCAAGCTGATCCCGAAGAACACCACGATCCCGACCAAGGCCTCGCAGGTGTTCTCCACTGCCGACGACAACCAGGGCGCAGTGACGGTGCACGTGCTTCAGGGCGAACGCGAAGTCGCCTCGGGCAACAAGAGTCTGGGCCAGTTCAACTTGTCCGACATCCCGCCCGCGCCGCGCGGTATGCCGCAGATCGAGGTCACCTTCGACATCGACGCCAACGGTATTCTGCACGTGTCGGCCAAGGACAAGGCCACCGGCAAGGAAAATACCATCCGCATCCAGGCCAGCTCCGGTCTGAGCGAAGAGGAAATCCAGCGCATGGTGAAGGATGCCGAAGCCAACGCGGCCGAGGACCACAAGGCTGTCGAGCTCGCGACCGCGCGCAACGCCGCCGACGGCATGATCCACTCGGTGAAGAAGTCGCTGGCCGAATATGGCGACAAGGTCTCGACCGACGAAAAAGCGGCGATCGAAGCGGCCCTGAAGGAAGCCGAAGATGCCGTGCGCGAAGGCGACAAGGACACCATCGAGGCCAAGACCAATGCGCTTGCCACCGCCAGCCACAAGCTTGCCGAGCAGATGTATCAGGCCGAACAAGCCAAAGGTGGCGCACAACCCGGCGCAGAAGCAGGCGCGGGCAGTCATGCCGCGGACGACAACGTGGTCGATGCCGAGTTTGAAGAGGTGAAGGACAAGTAATAGCGTGAACGGTAAGCGGTGAGCGGCAACCCCGTTCACCGCTTTTTGCTTTTCTGCTCACAGTTCCCTGTTCACCACTCAACACCATGTCAAAACGCGACTACTACGAAATCCTCGGCGTCACCAAGAACGCTTCGGACGAAGAAATCAAGAAGGCCTACCGCAAGCTGGCCATGAAACACCATCCCGACCGTAATCCTGACGACAAGAGCGCGGAGGAGAAATTCAAGGAAGCCAAGCAGGCCTACGAAATCCTGTCCGATTCGGACAAACGGGCCGCTTATGACCAGTTCGGCCATGCCGGGATCGACCAGCAGGCCGGCATGGGCGGTGGCTTTGGCGGCGGCGGGTTCTCCGACGCCTTCTCGGATATCTTTGGCGACATCTTCGGCGGAGGTGGCGGCAACCGTCGCGACCGTGTCTATCGCGGTGCAGACCTGCGCTACAACCTGGAAATCGAACTGGAGGAAGGCGCGCGCGGCACCGAAACCAAGATCCGCATTCCCACCCTGGAGGAATGCGGCACCTGCCACGGCAGCGGCGCCAAGCCCGGCACCACACCGACCACCTGTACCACCTGCGGCGGACACGGTCAGGTCCGTATCCAGCAAGGTTTCTTCTCGGTGCAGCAGACCTGCCCGCGTTGCGGCGGCACCGGCAAGATGGTGGCCGACCCCTGCCCCAGCTGCCATGGCGAAGGCCGCGTCAAGAAACACAAGACGCTGTCGGTGAAGATTCCCGCCGGGGTCGACAGCGGCGACCGCATCCGTCTGGCCGGTGAAGGCGAAGCCGGCGTCAATGGCGGCCCGCCCGGCGACCTCTATGTGGTGATCCATCTCAAGGAACATCCGGTGTTCAAGCGCGACGGCGACGACCTGCATTGCGAAATGCCGATCAGCTTCGCCACCGCGGCGCTCGGCGGCGAGGTCGAGATTCCCACGCTGGATGGCCACGCCAAGATCAAGATCCCCGCCGAAACACAGTCCGGCAAGGTGTTCCGCCTGCGCGGCAAGGGTATCAAGGGTGTGCGCAGCCACGCGCCGGGCGATCTCATGTGCCACATGCTGGTGGAAACGCCGGTGAACCTGTCGGAGCGCCAGCGCGAACTGCTGCGCGAGTTTGATGACTTGAGCCCGGGACGCAACAATAACCCCCGCGCGCAGTCGTTCATGGATAAAGTGAAATCGTTCTTCGGACAATAGTTCGGTTTCACTCCGCGTGCGGCTTCCTTTCTACGGAGTGAGATGGCCTGCGGCTCTTTTTCGGGTGACCGCAGTACATTCCCCACTTTAACCAACTGGAGGAAATCCCCATGCGCAAACTCCCTTTGATCGCTGCGAGCTGTGCCGTATTGTTCGCCTCGCCTACGATCGCCGCAGAAGAACCCGTCATCGTCAAAATTCCCAGGCTCACCGTCGAGGCATCAGGAAAACTCGCCCATGCCGCGATGGAAGCCTGCCGCAAGCAGGGTATCCAGATCGGGGTGACCGTGGTCGATCGCAGTGGCGATGCCATGGTGGTGTTGCGCGACACGCTGGCGCCGCGCGTGACCTTGGAGATCAGTAAGCAGAAGGCCTATACGGCGGTCAACTTCAACGCTGCCACGTCGGCGATGGTTGATCGCTTTACCCAACCGTTCTCGGTCGGCAAGGTCGAAGGACTCGTATTTTCTGCTGGCGGCGTGCCGATCGAGGCTGCCGGCAACATCGTCGGCGCGGTCGGCGTCTCCGGCGCAGCAACGGGTGAACAGGACGAAGCCTGCGCACGCGCGGGGATCCAGGCGATCCAGTTCGAACTGGAAACCGCAGGCCTCTGACGCATTGGCTGGGGTTCGCCCCCAGCCACTTGAGTCAAGCCGGCCAGACTTGCCCCTATTTCTTGCGCCCGGGTTGTGGGCCTCGGCCGCGCAATACCGGAAATGGAGGGATCAGGTTCGGGCTGAGGCAAACAGGTGAAAGAAATTCCGCGTCGTGGTCTCGCCCACCGCTTCGGCCGTCATGCCGCGCACCCGTGCGATTTCTTCCGCTACATGCTTCACGAATCCCGGCTGGTTGGTCTGCCCGCGGTGCGGCACTGGCGCCAGGTAGGGCGAATCGGTCTCGATCAGCATGCGTTCCAGCGGGATGGCAGCGGCCACTTCGCGCAGCGTAGCGGCGTTCTTGAAGGTGACGATGCCGGAAAACGAAATGTAGAACCCCAGCTCGATCGCCGCTTCGGCCACCGCCAGGCTCTCGGTGAAGCAGTGCATCACGCCGCCCGCCTCGCCTGCCTGTTCCTCGCGCATGATGCGCAGGGTGTCGTCGGCCGCGGAACGGGTATGGATGACCAGGGGCTTGCGACAGGCACGCGCGGCGCGGATGTGAGTGCGGAAGCGTTCGCGCTGCCATTCGAGGTCGCCGGTCAGACGGAAATAATCCAGCCCGGTCTCGCCAATCGCCACCACCTTGGGATGATCGGCCAGTGCGACCAGTTCAGCCACGGTCGGCTCGGTGCAGTCTTCATGGTCCGGGTGCACGCCCACGGATGCATAGACGTTCGGATGCGCCTCGGCCAGCGCGCGGATTTCAGGGAATTTTTCCAGTTCCACGCTGATGCAGAGCGCGTGGCTCACCTGATTGGCCGCCATCAGGTCGAAGACCTCGGGCAGCTTGCCGGCGAGATCGGGGAAATTGATGTGACAGTGGGAATCGATATACATGCGGCTCGGGAACGCCGCAGACGGCGTTACATGGTGTGAGTGGGACGCACCGATTTTAACGAACCGCCGAGCAAACCTTCAATCTTGTTTTGCGCCGCCTTGCCGCTTTCGTTGAAAGCGAACTGCACGCCCACACCCTGGGTACGGCTGCCGTGGGCGCCCGAGGGTGTCACCCATACCACTTTGCCTGACACCGGCAGCTTGGCGGGATCGTCCATCAGCGTCAGCAGCATGAACACTTCCTCGCCCATCTTGTATTGCTTGTTGGTGGGAATGAACAGTCCGCCGCCCTTGATGAAGGGCATGTAGGCGGCAAAAAGCGCGGATTTTTCCTTGATGGACAGGGACAGCACGCCGGGGCGTACCTGACCTGCGACATCATTGACTGCTGCATTCATCATCGATCCTTTTTTTTTCAATCAAACACGTGCCGGTACTGGATCAGCCAGGCTTCGAGCTGCAACGCCCGGTTGAGCGGGTGTGCCAGCGTCCGGCCTTCGTTCGCCTGCGTTCTGGCAAGTGCCAGCAGTCTGGGCAGATCGGCCTTCTTGCCCAACTGCGCCAGCACTTCCGCAAAATCGCGGTTGAACTGTACGCTGCCCAGCAATCTGACCGACAGCAAATCGCCCAGCCACTTGTAAGCCACGTTGTGCCAGGTCTGCGGATTGACCGTCTTCCAGCGCTCGCCCAGGGTTACCGGATCGAGCCGACCGGGATCTGCCAAGCCTTCCAGCACGCCGCGGCGTTCGTCCAGCTCGGCCCCTTCGGCCCAACGTTGCGCGTCGAGCGGCGTACCGCCGGAAAGCGCCAGCAGGCCCATCGCGTCGTCCACACCCTGCCCGACCAGCCATTGCGCTGCCTGACCGGCCGGCGGCAAGCCGATATCGATCCGGGTGCAACGGCTGCGTATGGTCGGCAACAGTCGACGCGGTTGATCCGAAACCAGCACGAATACCGTATTTAACGGCGGTTCCTCAAGCACCTTTAACAACGCGTTGGCTGCAGCCAGGTTGAGACCGTCCGCCGGATCGACCAGTACCACCCGGAACCCTGCACGGTAGGTGGACATCTGGACGAAATCGACCGCCTCGCGCGCCTGGTCGACCTCGACCGCCGTGGCCATGCGGGTTTCGCCTTCCTTGCCGGTCTTCTCCTGCAGTGTCAGCAGCCGGAAATCCGGATGGGTGTCCGCCTCGTACCAATGGCAGGCCGGGCACTCGCCGCAAGCCGCGCCATCCGACCGCGGCGCCTCGCACAGCAACGCCTGCGCCCATGCCCGCGCCAATACCCCTTTCCCCACCCCACGCGGCCCCGCCAGCAGCAAGGCCTGCGCCGGGCGCGCCCGGGTCGCCAGCAACCGCTGCCAGGACGCTTCCAGCCAGGGATACGGCGCGCTCACCCCAGCCCTTCCAGCAAGTGGCCGATCTCGATCTGCAGCTCGGCGATGCTGTGACGCGCATCCAGCACGCGAATACGCGCGGGTTCGGCCCGTGCCCGCTCGAGATAGGCATTGCGCACGCGGCTGAAAAAGCTGTCGGCTTCGCGTTCGAAGCGGTCGGCGGTACGTGCAGCCGAACGCCGCGCTTCCGCCACGTCGGGTGGCACGTCGAACAGCAGGGTGAGATCAGGCGCAAAGCCGCGCTGCACCCAGGCTTCCAGCGCGGCGATACGTTCCGCGTCGATGCCGCGCCCGCCGCACTGGTAGGCGTAGCTGGCATCGGTGAAACGGTCGGACACGACCCAAGCGCCGCGTGCAAGCGCAGGCCGGATCAGTTCGGCCAGATGTTGCTGCCGCGCGGCGAACATCAGCAGCAATTCGGTGTCGGCATCCATGTCGCGATGCAACAGTAGTTCACGCAAAGCCTCGCCAAGCGGGGTACCGCCCGGCTCGCGGGTAACGACGACCTCCCTGCCCTGCCGGCGCAGCCAGTCGGCAACGAATTCCAGGTGGGTGCTTTTGCCGGCGCCGTCGACGCCTTCGAGCGTGATGAATTTTCCTCGGGTCATCGTTGATCGCGTTGGTAGCGGTTTACCGCGCGGTTGTGCGCGTCGAGCGTGCTTGAGAATACATGGGTGCCGTCGCCCCGTGCAACGAAGTACAGCGCATCCGTCTTGGCCGGGTTGAGCGCAGCCTGGATGGCCGCCTCGCTCGGCATGGCGATTGGCGTGGGCGGCAGCCCGGCGCGCGTATAGGTGTTGTACGGCGTATCGTGTTGCAGGTCGACCTTGCGCAGGTTGCCGTCGAAGCGCTCCCCCAGGCCGTAGATCACGGTCGGATCGGTCTGCAGGCGCATGTCCAGCCGGAGCCGATTCAGGAAAACGCCGGCGATCCTGGGGCGTTCGAATGCCACGCCGGTTTCCTTTTCCACGATCGACGCCATGATCAGCGCCTCGTACGGTGTGCGATATGGCAATCCGGGAGCACGCGTCTCCCAGGCGGCCATGAGCTTCTCATGCTGCCGACGATAGGCGCGGCGCAGCACACCGAGATCGGAGGTATGAGGTGCATAAAAATAGGTATCGGGAAACAGCAGGCCCTCAATGTGATCTTCTTCGGCGCCGATGGCTTGCAGGATTTCGGTATCGCTCATGCTGGCGCTTTCATTCTTCAGCATGGGCTGGGCGGCAAGCGCAGCACGCACCTCGCGCCAGTTCCAGCCCTCGATGAACTGCACCATGGCCTGCGAGACCTCGCCGCGCTGGATCATGGCATACAGTTCCAGTGGCGTCAGCGGCCTGTCGAGGGTATACACGCCCACCTTGAGTGTCCCTGCCTTGCCCAGTATGCGTCCAAGCAGCCAGAATACCTGCGCATTGCCGACCACGCCCTCGCGTTCGAGCATGGCGCTCAGGCTCCGCAAATTCGTGCCGGGTACCACGTTGAGCGTCTTCGGCAACGGCTCGATCTGCAAAGGCCGGTTGCCATACCAGGCCAGTCCGCCTGTACCCATGAGCGCAAGCAGCGTAGCGAGCGCAATCAATCGTTTAATCGACGTCTTCATTCAAGGCCTTACTCAAAAGCGCAGCCCAACCCGCAGGTGGCCATATTGCGTCATCCAGCCTGGCCACACGGCGCACGCCGATGACACTGTTGCAGACCATCACTTCGTCGGCAGCGAGTATAGCCGCGGGCAACAAACGGCCGACATGGACCGGAATACCGAGACGCGGCGCGGCCCGCAGCAGGCGCGTCCTGGCCACGCCCGCCACACCGCATTCGCCCAGATCCGGCGTGAACAGCTCGCCATTCCTGATCAGCAGCAGATTGCTCATCACCCCGCCGATCACCGCACCGAGGTCATCGCACAGCAGCCCCTCGAGAATCGCCGGATCGGTCCATTCGGCACGTGCAAGCACGTTCTCCAGGCGGTTCAGATGCTTGATCCCTGCCAGCCGGGGCTGCCGTGCCAACCGCAGGGTGCACCAGCGCGCCGCAATTGCGTCCGGCGCACCGGCCTGCGCATAAGCCGGCAACGGCGCAGAGAAAACGATCCGGGTGGCCGCCTGGCTTGGCGGAGGCGCATAGCCGCGTGCTCCGGCGCCGCGCGTGAGCACGATCTTGACGATCCCTTCCCCGGTCTCCGCCACACGGCAAACTTCCCCATGCAGCCCCGCTTCGTCGGGGCAGTCCAGCATCAGTGCCGCACTGTCGGCCACCAGCTTGGCGTAATGATCGCGCCACCACAGTGGTTGTCCGTTCTGCGTGCGCAGGGTGCGGAACACGCCGTCGCCATAGGCCAACCCACGATCACGGGCATCGACCGAATCGGCCGGTTGGCCATTGACGAGCATCATGCAATTTCCAGTATGTGCAGCAGGACGCTGCGGATCAGGACATCGAAAGCGAAGCGGCCGTCTCGGCTGATATCGCTGCCGGTGTGGCTGCAGTGTGACGTCCGCTGTGGTTCATGGATGATTTGCATGGTGCGCACCTTGGAACAGCCGTTCATGGTGCCGTCCGGCCCCCCCGCGCGCAAGGCTTCAAGCATGGTCATGTCGGACAACCGGCTTGATCGGATGCGATGGGGAGTCCATCGCGGAGATCAGACGCGCTTGAAAACCAGCGAGCCGTTGGTGCCGCCAAACCCGAAGTTGTTCTTGAGCGCAAAGTCGATCTTCAAGTCGCGCGCCGTGTTGGCGCAATAATCGAGATCGCATTCCGGATCTTGCGAGAAGATGTTCGTGGTCGGCGGCGACAACTGGTGATGCACCGCCAGCACGGTGAACACCGACTCCACCCCGCCGGCGCCACCCAGCAGGTGGCCGGTCATCGACTTGGTCGAGTTGACCACGGTCTTGTAGGCCGCATCGCCCATGGCAAGCTTGATCGCGTCGGTTTCGTTCTTGTCGCCCAGCGGCGTGGAGGTGCCGTGCGCGTTGATGTAGTTGATCTGGTCGGGATTCACGCCGGCGTCGCGCATCGCATTCAGCATCGCACGTCGGGGGCCGTCGGTGCTCGGTGCCGTCATGTGATAGGCGTCGCCGCTCATGCCGAACCCCGTCACCTCGGCGTAGATCTTCGCGCCGCGTGCCTTGGCGTGTTCGTACTCCTCGAGCACCAGCACGCCGGCCCCCTCGCCCAGCACGAAGCCATCGCGATCCTTGTCCCACGGACGGCTGGCGGTAGCCGGGTCGTCGTTGCGAGTGGACAACGCGCGCGCGGCGGAAAAGCCGCCCACGCCGAGCGGCGAAGTGGCGCACTCGGCGCCGCCGGCGACCATCACGTCCGCGTCACCATGCTCGATCAGGCGGGCCGACAGGCCAATGGCATGCAGACCCGTGGTGCAAGCGGTGACAACCCCCAGGTTGGGGCCTTTCATCCCATACAGGATCGAAAGATTGCCGGAAATCATGTTGATGATGGACCCCGGAATGAAGAAGGGGGAAATCTTCCGCGGGCCGGATTCCATCAGCAAGGAATGGGTCTCCTCAATCAGCGGCAACCCGCCGATTCCGGAGCCGATGTTGATGCCGATGCGCTCGGCATTAGCTTCGGTGACCTCGAGGCCCGAATCGCGGATCGCCTGAATGCCGGCGGCCATGCCGAACTGGATAAAGACATCCATGCGGCGCGCTTCCTTGGGATTGAGGTATTGCTCGACGTCAAAACCCTTCACCTCGCCCGCCATGTGGGAGGCAAAAGGCGAAGGATCGAAACGGGTGATCCGGGCAATCCCGGTGCGACCAGCAACCAGATTGTCCCAGGCCTCCGGGATGGTATTGCCGACCGGGGAGATGATTCCCAGGCCGGTCACGACAACGCGACGCTTGGACAAAAGTCAGTCCTTTTTATCGATCCGGCACGATACGGACGTAGGCCGAATCATTGAACATTGGAAGGCGCACTATTGGACGGCCGGCGAACACACCAAGCAAGCGGCATTGCACACGCACAGCAGCTTCGCACATGGCCGGGCCGACTCAATAGCCGGGTGAACGATCAGCTCGAGTGGCTGTTGACGTAGTCGATCGCCTGCTGGACGGTGGTGATCTTTTCCGCATCTTCGTCGGGGATTTCGCAGCCAAACTCTTCTTCCAGCGCCATCACCAGCTCAACCGTATCGAGCGAGTCGGCGCCCAGGTCGCCGACGAAGGAGGACTCATTCTTGATGTCCGCTTCGTTGACGCCCAATTGCTCGGCGACGACCTTAATTACACGCTGTACGTTTTCCATTACTGATCCTCTCTTGAAATAAGGCTTCAACAAAATTGAAGCCGATCGATTTTACCAAACTTTCGGGGGCGGTCACGCCATGTACATGCCGCCGTTTACGTGCAAGGTAGTGCCTGAAATGTAGCCCGCCGCAGGCGACGCCAGGAAAGCGACGGCCTGCGCGATATCTTCGGCGGCGCCCAGCCGGCCCAGCGGGATATGGGCAAGCAGTGCCTCGCGCTGCGCGTCCGGCAGCGCACGCGTCATGTCGGTGTCGATGAAGCCCGGCGCCACGCAGTTGACCGTGATGTTGCGGCTGCCGACCTCACGTGCCAGCGATTTGGTAAAACCCATGATGCCAGCCTTGGCTGCGCTGTAGTTGGTCTGCCCCGCATTGCCCATCGCACCGACCACCGAAGCGATGGAAATGATGCGCCCGCTGCGCGCCTTCATCATGGCACGCAGCACCGCACGCGACAGACGGAACACGGAGGTGAGGTTGGTCGCCAGGATGTCGTCCCACTCCTCGTCCTTCATCCGCATGAGCAGGTTATCGCGAGTGATGCCGGCATTGTTGACCAGGATGCCGATGGTGCCGAAATCCTTTTCGATCGCCGCGATCACGGCATCGACTTCGGCGGCGTTGGTGACGTTGAGTTTCATGCCGCCGCCCTTGATGCCGGCCACGGCGAGGTAATCGCTGATCGCCTGTGCGCCCTTGTCGCTGGTGGCAGTGCCGACAACGGTGGCGCCTGCGTTACCGAGCGCCAATGCGATCGCCTGGCCGATTCCGCGGCTGGCGCCGGTCACCAGTGCCACCTGTCCTTCAAGATTCGCGCCAGGCGCGAGGCGTCCTTGCAACATCCTCGTCTCCTTATGGGTTGAGCGCAGCCGCGAGGCTGGCTTCGTCGACCAGCGCCACGGCGGGCAGACTGTCGTCGATGCGTTTATTGAGGCCTGTCAGTACCTTGCCAGGGCCGCATTCGATCACCCGCTCGATACCGGCGGCTTTCAGGGCCTGGACGGTCTCGACCCAACGCACCGGGGTATGCAGCTGCTTTGCCAGGGCCGCACGGATCGCATCCGCATCGGCATGGCTTTGCACATCGGTATTGTGCAGCACGGGGATCGACGGCACCGCAATCGCCACACCCTGCAGATGCGCCAGCAGCTTGTCAGCAGCCGGCTGCATCAGCGAGGAATGCGACGGCACGCTGACCGGCAGCGGCAGGGCGCGCTTGGCCCCCTTCTCCTTCGCCAGTGCCATCGCGCGCTCGACTGCGGCCTTGTTGCCTGCGATCACCACCTGGCCAGGCGAGTTGAGGTTCACCGCCTCGACCACTTCGCCTGCAGCCGCGTCGGCGCAGGCCGCACGCACGGCGTCGTCGTCCAGTCCCAGGATTGCCGCCATCGCACCGACGCCTTCCGGTACCGCCGCCTGCATGGCTTCGGCGCGGAAACGCACCAGCCTGATCGCATCAGCAAAGCCCAACGAACCCGCCGCGACCAGCGCCGCGTATTCGCCGAGACTGTGTCCGGCCAGCAGCGCCGGCATCGCACCACCCGCTGCCTGCCACACACGCCAGGCGGCGATATCGGCCGCAAGCATCGCGGGCTGGGTGTTGATGGTCTGGTTCAGCAGATCGGTCGGGCCGTCGGTCACCAGCGCCCACAAGTCCTGGCCGAGCGCGTCGGAGGCTTCGGCAAAAGTCGTGCGCACTTCGGCGCGATCGCCCCAGCCCTGCATCATGCCGACCGATTGCGAGCCTTGTCCGGGAAATACAAAAGCAAGTTTTTTATCGAAAACAGCCACGTACGTGTTCCTTGAATCAATATTTCAGGAGCGCGGAGCCCCAGGTAAAGCCGCCGCCGAAGGCTTCCATCAGCACGGTCTGGCCGCGCTGGATGCGGCCGTCGCGCACCGCCACGTCGAAGGCCAGCGGCACCGAGGCCGCCGAGGTATTGCCATGGCCGGCGACCGTGGTCACCACGTTGTCCATGCTCATGCCAAGCTTTTTTGCGGTAGCCGAAATGATACGGATGTTGGCCTGGTGCGGCACCAGCCAGTCGATGTCGGATTTCGAGAGACCGTTGGCTTCCAGTGTTTCGTCGACGATGCGGTCGAGCGTATTGACCGCCATCTTGAACACGGCATTGCCTTCCATGCGCATCAGTGCCGGTTCGCGCATGCCCGTCGAAGCGCCGGTGGTCGTGCGCAGCAATTCCTTGTGACGACCATCGGCATGGATATGGGTGGCAATGATGCCCGGCTCGACAGATGCCCCAAGCACTACGGCACCCGCGCCGTCGCCCCACAGGATGCAGTTGCTGCGGTCGTTCCAGTCGGTGATGCGCGACAGCGTTTCGGCACCGATCACCAGCACATGCCGGGCAGCGCCGGTCTTGATGAACTGGTCGGCCACCGACAGGGCGTATACGAAACCGCTGCATACTGCCTGCAGGTCGAAAGCGGGCTTGCCGTTGGTCATCCCCAGTTTGGACTGCACGATGCATGCCGTACTGGGGAACACCAGGTCGGGCGTCGTGGTGGCAACCAGCAGCAGATCGATGTCGTCGGGCTGCAGGCCCGCCACGTCGAGTGCGGCGCGTGCCGCCTGAATGGCGAGGTCGCTGGTGAATTCACCTTCGGCGGCGATATGGCGTTCACGGATACCGGTACGTTCGACGATCCATTGATCGTTCGTCTCGACCAGTTTTTCGAGATCGGCGTTAGTGAGGATGCGCGCAGGCAGATAGCTGCCGGTGCCGAGAATGCGGGAATAGGTCAAGCGGCTACCCGTTGCAGGAGTTGGATCTGATCGGTAATGCGTTTCAGCACGTTGTTGCGGACTTCGTCGCTGGCGGTTTCGATCGCGTGCTCGAAGGCAAAGCGGTCGGCCGAACCATGGCTCTTCACCACGACCCCCTTGAGTCCCAGCAGGGTGGCGCCATTGTAGCGGCGCGGATCCATCCGGCGTTTGAAAGCGCTCAGCACCGGCATGGCCAGCAGGCCGGCGAGACGGGTCAGCCAGTTGCGACGGAATTCGGCGCGCAGCGTGGTGGCAATCATCTTGGCAAGCCCCTCGGAGGCCTTCAGCGTCACGTTGCCGACAAAGCCGTCGCACACCACCACGTCGGTCGTGCCCTTGAAAATGTCGTTGCCCTCGACGTTGCCGTAGAAATTCAGATGGCTGTCGCGCAGCAGTTCGGCAGCCTGCTTCACCATTTCGTTGCCCTTGATGTCTTCCTCGCCGATGTTCAGCAGGCCGACGCTCGGGTTCGGCTTGTGCTCCACGGCCGACACCAGCATCGCGCCCATGATGCCGAACTGCAGCAGGTGTTCGGCCGAGCAATCGACGTTGGCGCCCATGTCGAGCACCAGCGCATGACCCGTGGTCGTCGGCATGACGGCAGCAATGGCAGGGCGGTCGATACCGGGGAGGGTTTTCAGGACGAAACGGGCGGTCGCCATCAGCGCGCCGGTATTGCCGGCCGACACGCAGGCATCGGCCTCGCCGGACTTGACGAGGTCGATGGCCACGCGCATCGAGGAATCCTTCTTGCCGCGCAGGGCCAGCGCCGGCGCCTCGTCCATCGCCACCACCTGGCTGGCGTGGCGCACGATGAGACGAGGGCCGGTCTTGGCCCGGCGCGCCTTGAGTTCGGCCGCGACAATGTCCTGCGGTCCGACCAGAATCACGTTCAGGTCAGGATGACGCGCAAGACAACGGATCGCCGCCGGGACCGTGACATGGGGGCCATGATCGCCCCCCATGACATCAATGGCGACTGTGATGTTTCTCATACAGCCGGAATCGTTGGCTGAGTGGATCGCGCCGGGCGGTAACTATCACGCCGTGGCGCGTAAATGAATTATTCGCCTTTGGCCTTGATGACTTTGCGGCCGCGATAAAAGCCGTTGGGGCTGATATGGTGGCGCAGATGCGCTTCACCCGTGGTCGGCTCGACGGCCAGCGGCGGGTTGGTCAGGAAATCGTGCGAGCGGTGCATGCCACGCTTGGACGGGGACTTTTTGTTCTGCTGGACTGCCATTTCTTACTCCTTAAAAATCGTGGCACCGGATTCCGGCACCCAAACCTATTGCGCTCCACGTATGGAGCATTCACCTTCTGCGTGCATGGGTGCAAGCGGCAGGCTCAACAACACTTCATCCTCAACCAGCTCGACGAGGCTCAATCGCTCGCCTGCCTGAATCGCGTCACTGTCAGGCAATGCGTCCAACCGTTCCAGTTCCGCCTCGTTGCGCGCCAGATACAGCGTGCGCTCAAGCCCGACTGTATACGGCATGCTCCCCAGACAACGCTGGCACGTCAATCCCACTTCGCCGCTGATCGACACCTGCAGGGACAGACTGCCACGCTGGTCCACACGCCCGACAACTCGACAGAACAGCGTGCCTTGCGTAAATTCATGGGCAAGTCGCGGAAACACAGCCACATCGGACTGGATTTCCCACGATTGCGCATCCCTGCAAAAACGCCATGGATCGACCTCAACAGACGGAAGCATGGCGAAGCACCCGGTTAAACATTAGCCCGCAATGATATGATTTCGCGTTCTTTTTGTCAAAGAAACCCTAGCCATCCCAACTTCAGGCGAACCCATGCTTAAGAAAATACTGGTCGCCAACCGGGGCGAGATCGCTGTCCGCATCGTACGCGCCTGCGCCGAACTGGGCATCAAATCGGTCGCCATCTATACCGACGCCGACCGCCACGCGCTCCATGTCAAGAAAGCCGACGAGGCCTACCACATCGGCAAGGACCCGATTCTCGGCTACCTGAACGCGCACACGCTGGTGAACTTGGCGGCCGCGTCGGGCTGCGACGCGCTCCATCCCGGCTATGGCTTCCTCTCGGAAAATCCCGATCTGGCGACTATCTGCGCGCGTCGCGGCATCCGCTTCATCGGCCCTTCGCCCGAGGTGATCCGCCGCATGGGCGACAAGATCCAGGCCCGCAATGCGATGATCGCCGCTGGCATCCCGGTGGTGCCAGGCTCCGACCACAACCTGGAAAACGTCGAGGAAGCACGCGCGCTGGCCAACAAGATCGGCTACCCGGTCATGCTCAAGGCCACCAACGGCGGCGGCGGCCGCGGCATCCGCCGCTGCGACAGCGAGGAAGACCTGTTGAAAAACTATGACCGCGTGGTATCGGAGGCCAGCAAGGCCTTCGGCAAGCCCGAGGTCTTCGTCGAGAAATGTGTGGTGCAGCCCAAGCACATCGAGGTGCAAATCCTCGGCGACACCCAGGGCAACATCATTCACCTGTTCGAGCGCGACTGCTCGATCCAAAGGCGCAACCAGAAGTTGATCGAAATCGCGCCAAGCCCCCAGTTGACCGAGGCGCAGCGCCAATATATCGGCAAGCTGGCGGTTCGCGCCGCCAAGGCGGTCGGCTACGTCAATGCCGGCACGGTGGAATTCCTGCTCGACCAGGACAACCAGTTCTATTTCATGGAGATGAACACCCGGCTGCAGGTCGAGCATCCGATCACCGAGACCATCACCGGCGTCGACATCGTGCAGGAGCAGATCCGCATCACCTCCGGCCTGCCGCTGCAATACAAGCAGGAAGACATCGCGCATCGCGGCTATGCGATCGAATTCCGCGTCAACGCCGAGGACCCGAAAAACGAGTTCCTGCCCAGCCTGGGCCGCATCACGCGCTATTACTCGCCGGGCGGCCCCGGCGTGCGGGTGGATGCGGCGATCTACACCGACTATGTCATCCCGCCCTACTTCGATTCGATGTGCGCCAAGCTGACGGTGTGGAACCTGACCTGGGAATCCGCCATCGCGCGCGGCAGCCGTGCACTCGCCGACATGCTGGTGTACGGCGTGAAGACGACGATTCCCTACTATCAGGAAATTTTGAAAAATCCCGAGTTCCGCAGCGGGCGTTTCAACACCAGCTTCGTTGAAATGCACCCCGAACTCACCCAGTACACCGAAAAGAAACCGCCGGAAGTGATCGCAGCTGCCATTGCAGCCGCCATCGCCGCGCATCAAGGGTTATAAGAAATGGCCAAAGTACACATCACCGATCTCGTCCTGCGCGACGGCCACCAGTCGCTCATCGCCACCCGTATGCGCACCGAAGACATGCTGCCGATCTGCGGCAAGCTCGACCAGGTCGGCTTCTGGTCGCTGGAAGCCTGGGGCGGCGCCACCTTCGACGCCTGCGTGCGCTTCCTGCGCGAAGACCCGTGGGAACGCCTGCGCAAGCTCAGGAAGGCCTTGCCCAACACGCGCATCCAGATGCTGCTGCGTGGGCAGAACCTCTTGGGCTACCGCAATTATTCCGACGACGTGGTGCGGGCTTTCGTGCAGAAGTCGGCCGACAACGGCGTCGACGTGTTCCGCGTGTTCGACGCGATGAACGACCTGCGCAACCTCAAGGTCTCGATCGAAGCGGTGAAAGCCGCCGGCAGGCATGCCGAAGGCGCGATCTGCTACACCACCAGCCCAGTGCACGACATCCCGCATTTCGTCGGACTCGCCAAGGGGCTGACCGAGATGGGCTGCGACACCATCGCGATCAAGGACATGGCGGGGCTGCTCACGCCCTACACCGCATACGACCTGGTGTGCGCGATCCGAGAAGCCACCCACCTGCCGATCCACACCCACAGCCACGCCACGTCCGGCCTCGCGCACATGACGCACCTGAAGGCGGTGGAAGCCGGCGCGACCCTCATCGACACCAGCGTCGGCGCGTTTGCCGAGGGCGCCAGCCATCCCACCACGCAGAGCCTGGTTGCCGCGCTCGCCGGCACCGCCTACGACACCGGCCTGTCGCTGCCGCTGATCGAGGAAATCTCGGCCTACTTCAAGGAGGTGCGCAAGAAGTACTGGCAGTTCGAATCGGCCTTCACCGGCACCGACACCCGCGTGCTGATCAACCAGGTGCCGGGCGGGATGATTTCCAACCTGGCCAACCAGATGAAGGAACAGGGCGCGCTCGACCGGATGGACGCCGTGCTCGACGAGATCCCGCGCGTGCGCCAGGACCTCGGCTACCCCCCGCTGGTCACGCCCACCTCGCAGATCGTCGGCACCCAGGCCGCGTTGAACGTGCTCACGGGCGAGCGCTACAAATCGGTCACCAACGAGGTGAAGCTCTACCTGCAGGGCCGCTATGGCAAGGCGCCAGGGCACGTCAACGAGGAAGTGCGCAAGCTTGCCATCGGTGACCTCGAGGTCACCACCTGCCGTCCGGCCGACCTGATCGCCGATGAGCTCGACAAGCTGCGCGGCGAAATCGAAGGCCTGGCCAAGTCCGACGAGGACGTGCTGACCTACGCCATGTTCCCCGAGATCGGCAAGACCTGGCTGCAGGAACGCGCGGCCGGCAGCCTCAAGCCCGAACAACTGCTGCCGCCGGGCGCATCGCAGGAAGACAGCGCGCCGCGCTACGCCGCCGACGAATTCAAGATCACGCTGCACGGCGAGACCTACCACATCAAGCTTTCCGGCAGTGGTCGCAGCGACGCCGCCCAGCGCCCGTATTTCGTATCGATCGACGGCGTCTCGGAAGAAGTGCTGGTCGAGCCATTGAACGAGGTTGCGGTATCAACCGGCAGCGACAACACGCCACGCAAAACCGCTGCCACCCCCGCGCCCGGCCAGAAGCCACGCGCCAGCCACCCCGGCCACGTCACCGCCGCCATGCCGGGCACCATCGTCGACGTGCTGGTGAAGATCGGTCAGACGGTCAAGGCCGGTGACGGCGTGCTGGTGATCGAGGCGATGAAAATGGAGAACGAGGTGCAGGCGCCGATTGCCGGCGTCGTCATCAGCATCTTCTGCAAGAAGGGTGACGCGGTGACGCCCGACATGGCGCTGGTCGAGATCCAGCCAGAATGAAACTGGTGCTCGCTTCCACCTCGCGCTACCGGCGCGAGCTGCTGTCGCGCCTGCATATCCCGTTCGAAATCCTGTCGCCCGACGTCGACGAAACGCCGCTGCCGGACGAGTCGCCATCGGCCACCGCGCTGCGGCTCTCGGTGCTGAAGGCGCAGGCGGCAGTCTCGACGCATCCCGACGCGCTCATCATCGGCTCGGACCAGGTGCTGATGCTCGACGACGAGCAACTCGGCAAGCCCGGTAATTTCGACAAGGCCTTCGCCCAGCTGAAGAAAATGCAGGGCAAGGCCATGGTCTTCCATACCGCGCTGACACTGCTGAACAGCCGCACCGGCCACACGCAGACGCGCGACGTACCGACCGTGGTGCACGTCCGGCCGCTCAGCGACGCGCAGATCGAGGCCTACCTCAAGAAGGAACAGCCCTACGACTGCGCCGGTTCGGCCCAGAGCGAATCGCTCGGCATCGCCCTGATGGAACGCATGGACAGCCCCGACCCCACCGCCCTGATCGGCCTGCCGCTGATGGCGCTGACCGGGATGTTGCTGAACGAAGGCGTCGACGTCCTCACATGGCAACCGGTAGCCTCTACCTGATTCCGGTGCCGCTGGGGCCGGTCAGTCCCGAGGCCTGCCTGCCGCCCGACACCCTCGCGGTCGCGCGCCGGCTCGAGCACTTCGTCGTCGAACGCGCCAAGACCGCGCGCGCGCATCTGAAGGCGATGGGCCATCCTCTACCGATCCAGGCGCTGCACCTCGAAGAGCTCAACGAACACACTCCGGCCGCAGCCATCCTGTCGCTACTGGCGCCGCTCAAGGCCGGACACGACGTCGGCCTGCTGTCGGAAGCAGGCTGCCCTGCGGTGGCCGACCCCGGGGCGGAACTGGTCCTCGCCGCACATCGTGAGAATATCCGGGTCGTTCCGCTGATCGGTCCGTCGTCCATCCTGCTGGCGCTGATGGCCTCGGGTCTGGGCGGACAGCGCTTCGCCTTCCACGGCTACCTGCCCGCCAAGGAACCCGAGCGCAGCCAGGCCATCCGCGAACTCGAAAAAACCGCACGCCGCGACCGCGCCACCCAGCTCTTCATCGAGACGCCCTACCGCAGCGCGGCCCTGCTGGACGCCTTGGCCACCACCCTGTCGCCCGATACCCTCGTCAGCGTCGGCGCGGATCTCAGCCTGCCGAGCCAGCTGATCCAGACCCGCAGCGCAAAAAACTGGCGCGACAAGACCGATGCGGTCAAGGACCGCCTGGTCGTATTCGGGGTCGCTGCCTAGAACGCAGGCAATCAGAATGTCAGCGTATCGAGCCTGAACGTGACCACGTCACCCACTCCGGTTTGCGCTTTCAGCCATTCGGCGCCATCGCGGGTGTACACATCCAGAGGCAGCAGGCGTTGCGCCATGCCACCGCCTACCGTCACCTGCAGCCACTGTTTTGTGAGCGCGGCAAACTCCAGCCGCTCGTGCTTGGCGCAGGGAATCGGCCGGTAATCGCTCAACGCAGCGTGACGCCTGCCTTTTCAAACGGCGCCAGCGCCGTTGCCATCGACGCGCCCAGGCGTCCGGCGAGCCGCTCGGCGAGGCCCTCGTGCTGGGTGAAGTCGACGATATCCTTGGCCTTGATGACGTCGCGCGCAACCGATTCGACATTGCCCAGGCCATCGGCCAGGCCCAGCTGGATGCTCTTTTCGCCGCTCCACACCAGGCCGCTGAACATCTCGGGGGTTTCCTTCAGGCGCTTGCCGCGGCCTTCGCGAACCACGCTAATGAACTGGCCGTGGATTTCTTCCAGCATCTGCTTGGCATAGGCTTCCTGCTTGGGATCGACCGGCGAGAAAGGATCGAGGAAGCCCTTGTTTTCGCCCGCGGTGAGCAGGCGGCGCTCGACACCGAGTTTCTGCATGGTCTGGGTGAAGCCGAAGCCATCCATCAGCACACCGATGGAGCCGACGATGCTGGCCTTGTCGACGAAGATCTTGTCGGCTCCGACGGCGACGTAATAGCCGCCCGAGGCGCAGATGTCGTCCACCACGACGTACAGGGGAATATCCGGATGCAGGCCACGCAGGCGCTTGATCTCGTCATGGATCTGGCCGGCCTGGACCGGGCTGCCACCGGGGCTGTTGATGCGCAGGACTACGCCTTTGGTCTTCTTGTCGTCGAATGCGCTCTGCAGGCTGGCGATCACGGTATCGGCACTGGCCTTGTCGGACGCGATCTCGCCCTGCAGATCGACCAGCGCGGTGTGTCCATTGATCGACACGCCGTCCGACCCGAACCAGCCCGCCACCAGAAACAGCACGATGAAGAGATACAGGAAGCCCAGCGTCTTGAACAGGATGCTCCAGTGGCGGCTGCGACGCTGCTCCTGGATCGCCGACAGCGCCAGTTTTTCCAGGACTTCACGTTCCCAATTCGGGGTGGGTTCACTCATTGTTCTTCCATCAGATAAACATGGCCGTCACGTTCGACGACCGGGACTGGGATCAGGCCGCGTCCGGCGCAGCGTCCGCCGACGCAGTGCCCGCTTGCGGGGTGGTAGAGCGCGCCGTGGGTGGAGCAGATCAAGTATAGCCGCGAGTGATCGAAGAATTCGCCTTCCTGCCAGTCGAGTTCCACCGGCACGTGGCCGCACTGGTTGAGGAAAGCGCGCGGCTGGCCGTCATAACGCACCACGAAGGCCTGCTGCGGCTGACCGAAACGGGTCAGCTCGAAGCGCATGCCGCGACCCAGTTCGGCGAGATCGCTTGCGGCGCAGATCAGGCGTTCGCGGCAAGCCATGCATACACCTCGACAAAACTGTCCATCAGGGCGAGCGGCGCGTGCGGATGCAGGTCGCCCGCTTCGTGCGCGCCATAGGTGACCCCCAGGCTGGCGACGCCGGCATTCGACGCCATCAGGAGATCGTGGCTGGTGTCGCCGATCACCAGGGTGCGGGCCGGATCGGCGTCGAGTTCGTCCATCAGTTCCAGCACCATCGCCGGGTGCGGCTTGGAGTGCGTCTGGTCGGCGCAACGGGTGGCGGCGAACCAGGTCCCGAGGCTGCTGGCTTCGAGCGCGCGTTCGAGGCCGATGCGGCTTTTCCCTGTGGCAACGGCCAACTGGAAGCCCCGCTCGTGCAGGTCGCGGATGCCCTGGGGCACGCCAGCGAACAGCGGAATCTGTGCATCGCGGCCGAGGTAATGGTGGCGGTAACGATCGACCAGGCGCGGATAAGCGTCCGCCGGCAGATCTGGCAGCAGGGTTTGCAGCGCCTGGACCAGCCCGAGGCCGATGATCTGGCGCGATGCGCGATCGCTCGGCGCGGCCAGGCCGATATCCTCGCAGGCACGCTGGATCGAGTCGACGATCACCCCGGCGGAATCCATCAGGGTGCCGTCCCAGTCGAAAATCAGTACATCAAACTGCTTGGGCATGATTCAGAGTATCCAGAAACTTGGCCAGATCATTGGGCAAGGGCGCTTCGATCTGCATGCGCTCGCCCGAAATGGGATGCTCGAACACCAGCTTGGCCGCATGCAGAAACATGCGCTTCAGTCCCTGTTTGATCAGCTGTTTGTTGAGTTCGAAATCCCCGTATTTGTCGTCGCCCGCGATCGGAAAGCCCAGATGCGAGGTGTGCACACGTATCTGATGGGTGCGCCCGGTCTTCAGTTCCGCTTCCAGCAGGGTGAACGCATCAAACTGCTGCAGGCGGCGGAAAATGGTGTGTGCGGCCTGGCCTTCGTCGCGTACCGTCACCCGTTTCTCGCCCTCGTCGGTGACGCGTTTGTGCAATGGCAGTTTCACATGCTGCACCGGGTTCGGCCAGCGCCCCGCCACCAGCGTCAGGTAGCGCTTCTCGATCTTGCCGTCGCGCATCGCCGCGTGCAGCCCGACGAGTGCGCGCCGCTTCAGCGCGATCAGCAGAACGCCCGAGGTCTCCCGGTCGAGCCGGTGCACCAGTTCCATATAGCGGCATTCCGGCAGCTCCAACCGCATCTGCTCGATCACCCCGCGCGAAATGCCGCTGCCCCCATGCACCGCCATGCCGGCCGGCTTGTTCAGCGCGATCAGGGCATCGTCGCGGTACAGGATGTGCGGCACCAGCCGGAGCCCGCCCTGCGGCAGGTGGGTCGCGGGCGTGATCACGGGTACGGCTACGCGCACTGGCGGAATGCGCACCTCGTCGCCCAGCTTCAGGCGATAGCCGACGTCGACCCGGCCGCCGTTGATCCGCACCTCGCCGCCTCGCACCAGCTTGTAAATGCGGCTTTTCGGCACGCCTTTCAGCCGCGCCATCAGAAAGTTATCCAGACGCTGGCTATCCGCGCTATCGTCGATCTTCAGCCGCCTGACCGAATCTTTCTCTAAGTCCTTCATTTTCATATACACTACCGCCGGTTCAGGCCGATTTTTGCCTGTCCAATTGCCCGGCATTCATGCCGGAGATTTTAGAGATCACGCCGGTTAAAACGCTCACCGGCCGCCGCCAGCCCGGCCCGTCTGGATTCCTGCCGCCCAGCCAACTCCACGTTGGCGCGGACAGTCGAAGCCACCCGCCCCGCGCAATCGGCAAAGCAGCGATGTTATCAATGACGCGACAAGAAGCATACGAAATCAGCATTCACGCTCGGCTCCGTGCCAGCGGGAATCGGAAAGACCGCCCCGGCTCTGCCGGCGCCCCTCTCCAGGAACAGGACACCTCACCCATGCCATTTCACTCAACCCAATCCGTGATCGCATGAGCCGCCCACTTTAGGCGGCAGTCTGGCCTGTCCCGTATGCACGCGCGCGGGAGTAAACAATGAAGCGCATGCTTTTCAACGCAACCCAAGCGGAAGAACTCCGGGTTGCCATCGTCGACGGACAGAAGCTCGTCGACCTTGACATCGAGTCCGCCAGCAAGGAACAACGCAAGGGCAATATCTACAAGGGTGTCATCACCCGCGTCGAGCCCAGCCTGGAAGCCGCATTCGTCGATTACGGCTGCGAGCGCCACGGTTTCCTGCCGTTCAAGGAAATTTCCCGTGCCTGCCTGCCCAACGGCGGCCGCGTCCCCGAAAATCTGAAGGAAGGCCAGGAACTGCTGGTCCAGGTGGAAAAGGATGAACGCGGCAACAAGGGCGCGGCGCTCACCACCTACGTCTCGCTGGCCGGCCGCTATGTCGTGCTGATGCCGACCAACCCGCGTGGCGGCGGCGTCTCGCGCCGCATCGAGGGCGAGGAGCGCAACGAACTGCGCGACACCCTGGCGCAGCTCGACATCCCCGAAGGCATGAGTTTGATCGCCCGCACCGCCGGCATCGGCCGCACCGCCGAAGAATTCCAGTGGGACCTGAACTACCTGCTGAGCCTGTGGAAGGCCATCGACGGCGCCTCCACCTCGCAGCCCGGCGCCTTCCTGATCTATCAGGAAGGCAGCCTCGTGATCCGCGCCATCCGCGACTATTTCTCGGCGGACGTCGGCGAAATCCTGATCGATACCGAGGACATCTACGAACAGGCGCAGCAGTTCATGGCGCACGTGATGCCGGCCAACGTCAACAAGGTCAAACTCTACCGCGACGACGTACCGCTGTTCTCGCGTTTCCAGATCGAGCACCAGATCGAGTCGGCATTCTCGCGCCAGGTCAACCTGCCGGCCGGCGGCGCCATCGTGATCGACCACACCGAAGCGCTGGTGTCGGTCGACGTCAACTCGGCCCGCGCCACCAAGGGCAGCGACGTCGAGCAGACCGCTTACAACACCAACCTCGAAGCGGCCGACGAAATCGCCCGCCAGATGCGCCTGCGCGACCTCGGCGGCCTGATCGTGATCGATTTCATCGACATGGAAAACCCCAAGCATCAGCGCGAAGTCGAGAATCGCCTGCGCGATGCCCTGCATCATGACCGCGCCCGCGTGCAGACCGGCAAGATCTCGCGCTTCGGCCTGCTGGAAATGTCGCGCCAGCGGCTGCAGCCCTCGCTCGGCGAGACCAGCTACACGCCCTGCCCGCGCTGCCACGGCACCGGCCACATCCGCGGCACTGAATCGTCGGCGCTGCACATCCTGCGCATCCTGCAGGAAGAAGCGATGAAGGAAAACACCGGCGCCGTACACGTGCAGCTGCCGGTCGACGTCGCCACCTTCCTGTTGAACGAGAAGCGTGTCGACATCCACACCGTCGAATCGCGGCTCAAGGTCAATGTGGTGTTGATCCCCAACATCCACATGGAAACCCCGCACTACACCATTACCCGCCTGCGTCACGACGAACTGAACCTGACCGGCTCGGCCGAGCCCAGCTACAAGATGGCGGTCGTGCCGGAAACCGAATCCGTCTACCAGACCGCCCAGGCCGCCGCGCCGGCGCGCCAGGAAGCCGCGGTCAAATCCATCGCGCCGCCGCAACCGGTCCCCGCGGCACGCCCGGTGGTACCGGCCGCGCCGCAAGCAGCCCAGGGCAGCCTGTTCGAGCGTATCTTCGGCTGGTTCAAAAAACGGGGCGAAGAATCCGCCGCGGCCGAAACCGCCCCCGCAGCCGAACCGGTTGCCGCCATCGCGCGCAGCGAACGCCCAAGCGAGCGCCGGGGCGAACGCGAGCGCAAACCCGGCCAGCGCCGCGGCCGCGGCGAAGGACGAGGCGAGCCTCGCAATGGCGAAACCCGCCAGCAGGAGCCGCGCCAAAGCGAAGGCCGTGAGAGTCGCGAGACCCGGGAAACCCGCGGCAGCGAGCAACCCAAACAGCCGCGTCCGCCACGCCAGCCGAAGCCGCGTCCCGAAGCCGAAGTCGCCCCGCGCACAGCGGAAACGGCCGACGCTCCGCGTGAAGCCGGCGCCGAGGAAAAACGCGAGTCGCGCAGCCGCCGCGGACGCGGCAATCGCCGCCCCCGCGACGCCCGTCCAGATGCGGCCGAGGCTGGCAGCACGGTCGCGCCGCATGCCGTCATCGAAACCGCCGGCTTCCACGCAGTCATCGAAATCGCGCGCAAACCCAAGGCGACGCCCGCACCGGCAGCGGTCACCGCCCCTGCGCAGCAGGCCTTGCAACTGGAAACCGTAGCTGCGCCGAGCGCACCCTTACCCGGTGCGGTCACCGCATCGCCGGCCACCATCCTGGCAGACCTGGCAACCAGCAAGGCCGATCTGCAACAGGTGGAAACCCAGGGTGTTGCCGTCGACACGGCTGAACGTAGCGAACCGTCTCGCTCACGTCGGCGTCGCCGGCCCGCGGTCAAGGCAGAAGCCGAAGCCGTCAGCCTGATGCAGGTGGAAACCACAGCGCCCGTGACCAGCGTCACCGAGATGCCGGCATCGGCTGAAACGGCTCCGCATCCCACGCGCCGACGTACCCGCCCGCAGGTGACGCCGCCCCAGGAGCCGCTGGTGCAGGTGGAAACACAGTCGAAGTAATCCACTGCACCGCCCCACAGAACATGGGCCGCTTGAAGCGGCCCATGTTCTTGCTGCATCCAAGGATGACGTGCGATTCGACTCAACGCGCGCGGCAGACCTCGGAATGACCCGCCTGTTCGATATAGGCGATCAGATCGGCACGCTCCTGCCTGTCTTTCACGCCGGCATATCCCATCGTGGTTCCAGGAACGGTCTTCAGCGGATCGGCCAGAAAACGATCGAGGGTTTGCTTGTTCCAGACCCAGTTCGCACGCTTCATCGCCGCCGAGTACTGGAACCCCGCCACGCTGCCTGCGCGCCGTCCCAGCAAGCCGCAATGTTTCGGGCCGGTGCGGTTGTAAGCGAGCGCATGACAGGCAAAGCAGCGCGCATAGATCGTTTCGCCTGCTTTCGGGTCACCGGTTAATTCGCCTTTCGCCGCAGCCGCGCCGACGACAACGGCGAGCACGACGGCGGCCGACATAGGCGCCAGCTTCACGACATGAACGCAGCAGGCACCGGCGCGTCGCCCAGCGCGTTGCGCAGGATCGCCCAATGCATGGCCTCGTCGCCCAGGATACTGGCTGCGGCCTTGGCCAGATCGCGATTGTCGAAGACCGGTACCGCGCCCAGATAGGCACTGACTGCGCCCTTTTCGAGCATGGCGGCAAAACGCAATACATCGGACTGGGTTTTCAAAGTCTCCACCGGGAAGGTGTACTTCTCTTTTGCCGACACGGGCTGGCCGCCCAGCTTGATGATGGTTTTTGCGAGCACGTCGGCATGCTCCTTGTGATGCCCCTGGAACGTCACGGCCAGGTTGAGCACGGGCTTCTGCAGCAGGCCGCTTTCCGCCCCTACCTGGTATGCGGCGATGGCCTCGAGCTCTGCGCCCAACGCGCTATTCAGCACGTTCACATCGGAACCGGCAGACCGGTTCCCTTTTGCCAGCACATCCCGGCCGGCCAGCAGCGCGACCGCCGCACCGGACAGAACAAGCCCCGATTTCCCGAGGAAGGAACGGCGTGTTTCCAGGTCCGGCACGTCAGAGGCGAGGGAGAGTGAAGCATCCGGGGATTGAATGCGTGAAGACATGGTGTTTTTCCTTTTCAAAAGTGCTGCGAACAAACCTGCATGCCCAGCCGCGGCCCAGCTGTGCCTTGTGCCGGACAACCAGGCGAATCAAATACCGGGGGATGAATTGCCGAGCTGGCGCAACACGCCAGCGACGATGCGATCGCAGCGATCGCCGGCAAACGAGAATGCCTCGCTCAGGCTGAAGTCGATTTCGCGTGCCAGGGCTTCGCGCAACAAGCCTTTCGCCCGGAAATAGCGCGTGCGTACCGTGGCCTCTGGAATATCCAGGCAAATCGCCGTCTCGGTCACCGACATTTCCTCGATCGCACGCATGACGAATACCGTGCGGAAGGCATCCGGCAGCAGGCTGATCTTGTCCTCGATCAGCCGCCGGGTTTCCGCGCGCAAGGCGGCACGTTCAGGTTGCTCAGGCGTGTGTTCATCCATCTCGGCCCCCTGCGACATCCCTCCGGTCTCGCGGAAATCCGCCGGGTCGGCAACCAGGTCGATCACCTTGGCGCTACGGTTAAGCTTGCGTGCGCGCCGGATCGACACATTGACCGCAATACGGATCAGCCAGGTCGACAATTTCGCATCGCCGCGGAAATGATCCATTGCGTGATAGGCCAGCACATAGGCCTCCTGAACGGCATCCTCGGCTTCGGCATCGTCTTTCAGGATGCTGCGTGCGGTACGGTAGAGCGTCTGGTTGTACCGGCGCATCAGGCACTGAAGCGCAAGCCTGTCCCCCGATGCGATGCGTCCCGCCAATTCGGCGTCCGTCAAATCCTTGATGGGGGCTTGCGGCACAGGCTGCTGCATGAATGTCTCCTGATGTGCGATCTGCTGTCACGCCATTAGATGACAGCAAAACACATCCCGTTCCCACTGGCGATACCCAGCCTGGAATAACGGTGATCACGGAGAGGAGACAAGCCGGGCCATCAGCAGCCCGGTCTTGCAAGTCGGCGAAGCGTTAAACGGATTTTCGGGTGCTTACGCTTGAATCGGAGGTGATTTCGCGGATCAGGCCCTGTACTGCATCCGCGATCATGTCGAGGTTTTCCTCGAATCCCTGCGGGCCGCCGTAATACGGATCGACCACATCGAGGTTGGGGTATTTGCGGCTGAACGACAGCAGCCGGCGGATCTTGCCGTGGTGGCGCGCCGGCGCGCGCTGGATCAGCTTGTCGTAATTGTCGCCGTCCATGACCAGAATGTAGTCGAAGCGCTCGAAGTCCTCGTCTGCCACCTTGCGCCCGCGCAGATTGCTGATGTCCACCCCCCGCTGGCGGATCGCCTGCTGCGCACGCGGATCAGGCGCCGACCCGATGTGGTAGGCATGCGTGCCGGCCGAATCCACTTCCACGTGTCGGTCGAGACCCGCCTCCTGCAGGGCTTTACGCAGCATGCCCTCCGCCATCGGCGAACGACAAATGTTGCCCATGCAGATCATCAACACCCTAGTCATGTTCTTCCACTCCAAATAACACCTGCTTGAGTTCCTTCAACTGGTCGCGAAGTTCCGCAGCTTTCTCGAATTCGAGGTTCTTCGCCGCGTCCAGCATGTCCTTTTCCAGCTTCTTGATCCGCTTCGTCAGCGATTTCTCATCCAGCAACTTGTATTCGGCCACAGTCTGCGCCGCCTTGAGTTCCTGGCGCGTGGCGTCGGCGTCGTACACGCCGTCGATGATGTCCTTGATGCGCTTGACCACGCCGCGCGGCGTGATGCCGTGCTCGGTATTGAAGGCGACCTGCTTGGTACGGCGACGGTCGGTTTCGTCCATCGCCCGGCGCATCGAATCGGTGATGCGGTCGGCATACAGGATCGCGCTGCCGTGCAAATGGCGCGCGGCACGGCCGATGGTCTGGATTAGCGAACGCTCGGAACGCAGAAAGCCCTCCTTGTCGGCGTCCAGGATCGCCACCAGCGACACCTCGGGGATGTCGAGGCCCTCGCGCAGCAGGTTGATGCCGACCAGCACGTCGAACTCGCCCAGCCGCAGGTCGCGGATGATCTCGACGCGCTCGACGGTGTCGATGTCCGAATGCAGATAGCGCACCTTGATGCCGTGCTCGGCGAGGTAATCGGTGAGATCCTCGGCCATGCGCTTGGTCAGCGTGGTGACCAGCACGCGCTCGCCGACGGCGATGCGCTTGCGCGCTTCGCTCATCAGGTCGTCGACCTGCGTGCCCACCGGGCGCACCTCGACCACCGGATCGACCAGGCCGGTCGGGCGCACCACCTGCTCGACCACCTGCCCCGCGTGCTCGGCCTCGTACTTGGCCGGCGTGGCGGAGACGAACACCGTCTGCGGCATCAGCGCCTCGAACTCCTCGAACTTCAGCGGGCGGTTGTCGAGCGCAGACGGCAGGCGGAAGCCGTAGTCGACCAGGTTTTCCTTGCGCGAGCGGTCGCCCTTGTACATGCCGCCGACCTGCGTCACGGTGACGTGCGACTCGTCGATGAACATCAGCGCGTCCTTCGCCAGGTAGTCGATCAGCGTCGGCGGCGGCTCGCCCGGCTTGCGCCCCGACAGATGGCGCGAGTAATTCTCGATGCCCTTGCAGAAGCCCAGTTCGACCATCATCTCGAGGTCGAAGCGGGTGCGCTGCTCGAGCCGCTGCGCTTCGACCAGCTTGCCGTTGGCGTAGTACCACTCCAGCCGTTCGCGCAGTTCGACCTTGATTTGCTCGATCGCACGCAGGGTCGTCTCGCGCGGGGTCACGTAATGGCTCGACGGGAACACGGTGAAGCGCCCGACCTTCTGCAGGATCTGCCCGGTCAGCGGGTCGAACAGGTGCAGGGTCTCCACCACGTCGTCGAACAGCTCGACGCGGATCGCAGTTTCCGCATGTTCCGCCGGAAAGATGTCGATGACGTCGCCGCGCACGCGGAACACGCCGCGCTTGAACTCGACGTCGTTGCGGTCGTACTGCATCTGCGTCAGCCGCGTGATGACGTCGCGCTGGGTCATCTTCTCGTTCTGCCGCAGCAGCAGGATCATGCTGTGGTAGTCGGACGGGTCGCCGATACCGTAGATCGCCGACACGGTGCAGACGATCACGGTATCGCGCCGTTCGAGCAGGGATTTCGTCGCCGAGAGCCGCATCTGCTCGATGTGCTCATTGATGCTGGAGTCCTTCTCGATGAACAGGTCGCGCGCCGGCACGTAGGCTTCCGGCTGGTAGTAGTCGTAGTAGGACACGAAGTACTCGACCGCGTTTTCCGGGAAGAACTCGCGCATTTCGGAATACAGCTGCGCCGCCAGCGTCTTGTTGGGCGCCATGATCAGCGCCGGGCGTCCCGTCCGCGCGATGACGTTGGCCATGGTGAAGGTCTTGCCCGAGCCGGTCACCCCCAGCAGAGTCTGGTACGACAGGCCGTCCTCGATCCCCTCGACCAGCCGGGCGATCGCGGTCGGCTGGTCTCCAGCCGGCGGAAACGGCTGAAACAGACGGAAGGGGCTATTGGGGAAGGTGACGAACATCAGAACCCGGATATTTCATAAATTAGGACGCGCCGCTCGCTGGTCAGCGGAGTCGTTGCGCCTTGGCGCTTACGAATCCGGCGTCCCCCTTGCGGGGGCTTTTGCTTCGTATGGAAACTTTGCTCCGTCGGGCGTATGAATCACTACGCCACTCCTTCACAAAATTCCCCTACAAAACAAAATCCTGCGCGATCATCACGCGAATTTATGAAACATTCGGGTTAAAATCGCGCGGCTAAAACTTGTCGATAGTAGCACTTCCGCTCCAGCGGATGCTCTGAAGGAACCATAGTGGAACTCTCCCGCCGCGTACAGGCCATCAAACCCTCGCCCACCCTGGCCGTCACCGCCCGCGCCGCCGCGCTCAAGGCGAGCGGCCGCGACATCATCGGCCTCGGCGCCGGCGAGCCCGACTTCGACACGCCGCAGCACATCAAGGACGCGGCGATCAAGGCGATCAACGCAGGCTTCACCAAATACACGGCGGTCGATGGCACGCCCAGCCTGAAGGCGGCGATCATCGACAAGCTCCGTCGCGACAACGGCCTCGACTATGGCCCCAAGCAGATCCTGGTGTCGTGCGGCGGCAAGCAAAGCTTCTTCAACCTGGTGCAGGCCGTGATCAATCCCGGCGACGAGGTCGTCATCCCGGCGCCGTACTGGGTCTCGTACCCCGACATCGTCATTCTCGCCGATGGCAAACCGGTGATCGTCGAGGCCGGCATCGAGCAGGGCTTCAAGATCACCCCCGCGCAACTGGAAGCGGCGATCACGCCGAAGACCCGGCTGGTCGTCATCAACAGCCCGTCCAACCCTACCGGCGCGGTCTACAGCGGCGACGAGTTGGCCGCGCTGGGCGCCGTGCTGCGCAAGCACCCGCAGGTACTGATCGCCTCCGACGACATGTACGAGCACATCCGCCTGAACGACGTGCCCTTCGTCAACATCCTCAACGTCTGCCCCGACCTCTACGACCGCACCCTGGTGCTGAACGGCGTGTCGAAGGCGTATTCGATGACCGGCTGGCGCATCGGCTATGCGGCCGGGCCCGAGGCGATCATGCGCGCGATGACCAACGTGCAGTCGCAGTCCACTTCCAACCCCACCTCGATCTCGCAGGTGGCCGCCGAGGCCGCGCTCAACGGCGATCAGGGCTGCATCACGCCGATGCTCGACGCCTTCAAGGAACGCCATCGTTTAGTCGTCGATGGACTCAACGCCATCCCCGGCTTCAGCTGCGTCGACAGCGGCGGCGCGTTCTACGCCTTCCCCTACGTACGCCCCGCGATCCTGAACCTGCTGGCGCGCGACGTCATCGAGGAAGCGACCGACATCGCCTTCTCCGAATATCTGCTCGAAAGTGCCGACGTCGCCGTCGTTCCCGGCTCGGCCTTCGGTGCCGAAGGCTATATCCGCCTGTCGTTCGCCACCTCGCACGCCAACCTGGAAAAGGCGCTGAAACGCATCGCCGCCGCGCTGGCCTAGCGCGCCCGGCGCGGGTAGGCTAGCGGCATGTCTCCACCCTCCGCCCTGCCCTCCCCGCACGGGACTGTTTCCCTTCCGGGAACGCTGAGCTGGCTGCTCCAGCTCGGCTACACCACCGCACGCCTGTTCAAGCAGAACAGCCTGCAGAACCACGCCGCGGCAACCTCGTTCTACTTCCTGCTGTCCGCCACCCCGCTGCTGCTGTTGCTGAGCTACGCCCTGCAGCTGCTGGGCCGCATCGCCGAGAACTCGGTGCCTGCCACCATCCTCATGGCCGCGCTCTACAGTCAGATGCAACTGGACACGCTCACCTCGCTCGGCTTCATTCCGCGTCAGACGCAACTCGCCGCCGGCGGCGTCGGTCTCGTCACCCTGCTGCTGTCGTCGCGCGGGCTGGTGAACACGATGCAGGGCACGTTCAGCATCATTTTTCCCGACACCATCAGGCGCAATATGGTGGTGTCGTGGGTGCTGCCGCTGATCATCCTGCCGGTGCTGTTCCTGCTGATGGGCGTGGCCGCCCTGGCGCAGGTGACGCTGAGCTTCCTGGCGCAGAACGACTTCATCGGCATCGGCAACGCGCTGGTCCTGAAGGCGCTCAACTCGCTGTTCGGCTTTGCCATGATCTGGGCGCTGCTGTTTGCCGCCTACTGGCGGCTGCCGCGCAGGCATCCGCGCGCGCGCGTTGCCGCCGCGTTCGCGCTGGCTGCGACGGTGAGCCTGGGGATGTTGTTCGCCCTGTTCGGCGCCTTCTTCAAGCTGGAGAACTACCACAGCCTGTACGGCGCACTCGGCGGCGTGGTGTTCGTGCTGATCGGCGCCTATTTCGCCTTCCTGCTGCTGTACCTGTGGGCACAGGCGCTGTATGCCTGCGGCAAGGCCGACATCACCGCCCTGGAGAAGCTGTTCCTCGCCGCCACCGACGAAGGGACCAGCACGCTCGAAAGCTATGTCTTCGGCAACGCCCATCGCCTGCTGGAAAAATACGGCGAGACCTACCCGGCCGGCCATGTGCTGATCGCGGAAGGCGACGACTCGCGCATCGCCTACTTCCTCTACGCCGGCCGCGCCGGAGTCTACAAGGACACCGCCGAAGGCCGCCGCCGGCTGAGCGAACTCAACGAAGGCCAGCTGTTCGGGGAAATGGCCTACCTGCTGAACGAAAAGCGCACCGCCTCGGTCGTCGCCGACAGCGAAATCACCGTGCTGGCCTTGCCGCCGCATCTCCTCGAAGAACTGATGCGCCATTCCGCCCCGTTGTCGCGCCGCATCATCGACACACTCTGCCAGCGGCTGGAACGGATGAACCTGGCGAATCCAGGCTGAATTGATCTGAAATAGTGTATGGATATACACTACTTCAATCGTAACCCCAGCCCGGCCTTTCCGTCATCCGGGAAAGCCGGGATATCGCAGCCGCCATGTCCTTGCAGTCGCTCTACGTCGATCTCAATTCCTTTTTCGCCTCGGTCGAGCAGCAGTTGCGCCCCGAATTGCGCGGCCGGCCCATCGGCGTGCTGCCGGTGATGGCCGACACCACCTGCTGCATCGCCGCCAGCATCGACGCCAAGCACTTCGGCATCCGTACCGGCACCCCGGTGTGGCAGGCCAGGAAGCTCTGCAAGGACATCGTCTTCGTGCAGGCGCGGCCCTCGATCTATGTGGACATCCACCATCGCATCATCGCTGCGGTGGAATCCTGCACCCCCGTCGGCGACGTGCTCTCGATCGACGAAATGGCCTGCGAGCTGATGGGCAGCGACCGCGAGGAAGCCAACGCCATCAAGCTCGGCAAGCAGATCAAACAGGCGATCTACGACCAGGTCGGCGAAATGCTGCACAGCTCGATCGGCATCGCACCCAACCGCTTCCTCGCCAAGACCGCGTCCAACATGCAGAAACCCGACGGTCTCGTCGTCATCCGCCAGAGCGAACTACCTGGACGGCTGTATGGCCTCAAGCTCGGCGCGCTGACCGGCATCGGCCGCGCCATGGAACACCGCCTCAACCAGCTTGGCATCCATACCGTCGAGCAGCTCTGCACCGCCAGCAAGGAGACCCTGCGCCATGTCTGGGGCGGCATCGGAGGCGAACGTTTTTATGCCAAGCTGCGCGGCGACGCGATGGCCGCCGCCCCCACCCAGCGCGCCAGCATCGGCCATTCGCACGTGCTCGCGCCCGAACTGCGCGATCCGGCCTCCGCCCTCGCCGTGCTCAAGCGCCTGCTGCACAAGGCGGCGATGCGGCTGCGCTACTACGGCTACTGCGCGGGCGCCCTGAGCCTGCATCTGCAATACATGAAGACCGGCACCGGCCATCCCCGCTGGGTCGACCAGGCGCGCTTCTCGCCGCACGCCGACACCTTCAAGTTCAACCCCGTGCTGGCCGAACTGTGGCAACGCCGCCCGTCCGACCCCGGCCCCATCCTCAAGGTCGGCGTCACCCTGTCCGACTTCGTCGAACCTGGCCAGGTCACACGCGACCTGTTCGACCCCGAAGACCTGCACGAACCCCTCAACAACGTGCTCGACCAGATCAACCAGCGCTACGGCCCCAATACCCTGTATTTCGGCGGCGCCCACAGCAGCCGCGGCACCGCGCCGATGCGCATCGCCTTCAGCCACGTGCCCGAATTGCAGGTGGAAAATGACGGCTGAGGGTTGACCGAATCGCCCGCCATCTCTAGAATGCGCGCTTCCCATTCCCCGATAGCTCAGTCGGTAGAGCGACGGACTGTTAATCCGCAGGTCCCTGGTTCGAGCCCAGGTCGGGGAGCCAGATACAAAAAGGCCCGCAACGATGCGGGCCTTTTTTATTTCCAGTTGCCACCCTTTGCATGCAATCGTTTGCAGGCACGGCAACTCCGATCCGACAATCAGCCTCGGCTAGTTCTCTTTGATCTCGCCGAGCAGTTGCGAGAATTTTTCCATCTGCTGCTGGGAAAAGCTTGCCCTTGCGAAGGCAGCCAGCATCATCGCTTTCTGCGGGTTCATGCCTTCCAGCGATATCGAGCGGTTCGCCACATCTGCCAGTTTGCGCAGATTCGGGGTAGCGACACCTTTATGCTTGAAGAACGATTCAATTCTCGTTGCCCATTCTTCCGGAATCTTGCTTCGCCCTTTCTCCAAATTACTCAAAAAAGCTGACGTCACGCCCAGCGCGGCCGCCATTTCGCTCTGGGTCACCTTGGCGTCAAGCCTCGCTTTCCTCACGACTATCCCAAATTCCGTTAGATTGACCATATAGTTTCCATGCAAGCGTCCATCAACGATTAGGGGGATTCATTGATGCGTATCAAGGGGAGTAGCGTTAGCAGCTCGGCGGGGTTTCCCGTGTGGGAAGGCATGGCGATTCGTTTGATCGGCACGCCATGAAAGACTGGAAAGACAAGCACCACGAACATCCGGTGGTGGCGTTCGCTTGAGTTGGCGGGTGATGCCTCTGTCCGGGAGCCCCGTTGGTTTGGCCAAAGGCCGCACGGCCCAAAAAGACTTCACGCCATCGTTTAACGCATCCAAGAATCCTTAATTTTCAGTACGAAAACCTCCTTGCCTAGGGAGGATCTTTGCTTGATCCTCCAGAACATCAACGATCCTGGCGCCTTCGCATAGCGGGACGTTATAAAACCGAGAGGCGCAGCAACAGAAATTATTGACGACCCCAATCATCAATCAAGCGATTGCCATTTTCAAAGACTTAATGTCAATAACTCATATAGGAAATGACTATGAGTTGGCGAATGGGCGTTTTCATCCCGGTTTGATGCGGCCTGGAAACGGAAGCGGCGCATTTGCGGGTTGCCAGTTCGTCGTCGATTGGTCCACGTTTCCGTTCATTCGCGCCACGATCGTGCGGGCTCTCTCCAAGGATCGCTACAATAGGCGCTGAACCGGCCCCGCCGCGCCCTCTCAATGTGCCATGACAACCCAGAAAATCGCGCGTAACGATCCGTGTCCGTGCGGAAGCGGAAAGAAGTACAAGCAGTGCTGCCTGCTCACGGCGGGGCAACCCGTCCCCCCCGCTTCGGCAGCGATGGATCTCGCGAATGCCTTGCAGCGCGCCTCCGCACACTACCAGGCGGGGCAGTTGCGCGAGACCGACGCGGTTTGCCAGCAGATCCTGCAACTGTCGCCCAATCATCCGGATGCCTTGCATATGCAGGGGATGATTGCGTATCAGATCGGCATGCTCGATGTGGCGGCCGTCCTGCTCGGCAGTGTGACCAAGATCGCGCCGAACTTTGCCGACGGGCACAACAACCTGGGGGTGGTGCTCATGGCGCAAGGCGCGCTGGACGAGGCGATTGCCCACTACCGGAAAGCCATTGCGCTGCAGCCCAACCATGCCAATGCCCATTACAACCTGGGGAATGCGCTCAAGGAGCAAGGCCGACTGGACGAGGCGATCGCCAGCTACCGCAAGGCCGTCGCGTTCACGCCCAACTATGCCCAGCTGCACAGCAACCTGGGCGATGCGCTGCAGACGCAAGGCCGGCTGGACGAGGCGATCGCCAGCTACCGCAAGGCCCTCAGGCTCGATCCGGATCTGGTGGAAGTGCACTACAACCTGGGCGATGCGCTAAGGGAGCGGGAAGACCTGGACGAAGCAGCCGCAAGCTACCGACGGGCGATCGAGCTCAAGCCGGACTATGCCGACGCCTACAACAACCTGGGCAACGTGCTGAAGAACCAGGACAAGCTGGACGAGGCGGCCGAGGCCTATGAGCAGGCCATCCGGCTCAAGCCGGATTTCGCCGAGGCCTACAACAACCTGGGCGTCATTTACCAGAAGCAGGACAGGCTGAACGAAACGATCGCCTGCTGCCGACAGGCTGTTTCGATCAAGCCGGATTTCTCCGAGGCATACAGCAATCTGGGCGAGGCGTTCTATGCACTGGGCCGGCTGGACGAAGCCATCGCCTCCAACAAGCGGGCGCTCGAAATCAGGCCGGACTCCGCCGAGACCTACAACAGTCTGGGAACCGCCCTCAGGGAACACGGCCGGCTGGACGAAGCCGCCACATGCGGCAGACAGGCACTGCTGCTCAAGCCGGATTTCGCCGAGGCCTACAACGGCCTGGGCAATACGCTCCAGGCGCAAGGCAGGCTGGACGAAGCCATCACCTGTTACCGGCAGGTCCTGTCGCTCAAGCCGGATTCGACGATCGCATACAGCAACCTGCTGTATACGATGCAGTACATGGATACTGTCACGCCGGCGGAAGTATTCAGCGAACACCAGCGCTACGCCGAGCGCTTCGAAACCCCGCTCAAGGCGCATTGGCGGCCCCACGCCAACAGCCGCGACCCCGAACGACGACTCAGGATCGGGTACGTCTCCGCGGACTTTTACAATCATGCCGTGGCCTTCTTCATCGAGCCGATTCTGGCCGGACACGACAAATCCCAGATGGAGATCCATTGCTACTACAACCACATCAAGCGTGATGCCCATACCGAGCAGATTGCCGCCCACGCCGATCACTGGCTGGCCTGTTCGAAAATGAGCGACGCGCAGCTCGCCGAACGCATTCGTGCGGACGGCATCGACATTCTGATCGATCTGTCCGGACATACCGGCTACAACCGCCTGCCCGTGTTCGCCCGCAAACCGGCGCCCGTGCAGGCCACGTGGATCGGCTACGCCGGCTCCACCGGCCTCACCGCGATGGATTACCGGATCACCAATGCGGAAATGGACCCGCCCGGGCTGACCGAGCGTTACCACAGCGAGTCGCTGGTGCGCATGCCGGACTCGGGCGTGGCCTACCGGCCGGAACCGGGGTGTCCGCCCGTCAATCCATTGCCGGCCCTGAGCGCCGACACCTTCGTGTTCGCCTCCCTGAACAACCTGATCAAGATCAACCCATCGGTCGTCAATCTGTGGGCACGGATTCTGAAAGCGCTACCGCACGCCAGGCTGATGCTTGGCAACATAACGGACGACGGCGTCCGGCAGCGGGTGATCGAACGGTTCGGCCAGGCGGGCGTGGAAGCCGATCGCCTGATCCTGCAGCCGCGCATGTCGTTCAGCGAGTACCTGGCGCTGCATCACACGATCGATCTGGCGCTCGACCCTTTCCCCTACAACGGCGGCACCACCACGATGCACTCGCTGTGGATGGGGGTGCCGGTCATCACCCTGGCCGGCGAACACATGGTGTCGCGCTGCGCGGTTCCCTTGCTGTCGCGTGTCGGTCTGAGCGAATTCATCACGCACAGCGAGGAAGACTACTTTCAGCTCGCCATACGGATGGCGCAGGACTTGCCAGGGCTGGATCGAATCCGGCAGTCCCTGCGCGCGCGGATGACGGCGTCGAACTATGGCCCGGAAACCGTCACGCGCCACCTGGAAGCCGCCTACCGGGAGATGTGGCGGACATGGTGTAGCAGCTGAGGCGCGCGCCTCAATTCACGCCGGTGCGGCGCAGGAACAGGGTGTCGCCGCTGACGAACGCCGAATCGTAGAGGGGACTACCGAGCAGTTCGTCGCCCACCCGCCGCGGTCCGTCGCCGAACGCCCACACATAGTCGTCCAGCAGCAGCCAGCCCCCCTCGACGAGATAAGGGCTCCATAGCTCGACGTCCCGCCGCACGTGGTCGTAGCGATGGTTGGCGTCGACGTGCAGCAGGCTCAGCTGCCCGCTGACCGGAATGCTGCCCAGTTCGGGGCTGCGCAATGCACCGCTGCGGATGGCCGCCTCATACTCGCCCGTCGCTTTCTCGGAGGTTTTGCGGATATACCCCACGTTGTCGAGCAGGGCTGCGGCATTCAGGAATACCCGGAAGATTTTTTCGCTGTCGATGTCGGTGTTGGCGAGTTCGACGTTGATGATCGCGGCGTCGGCGCCCTGGTCGGTCAGCTCGGCGGTATTCCACGGATCGACGCAGATCATGCTGCCCAGCGTGTACTGGCGGGCCAGATAGCCCAGCGCAAACGCCGAGCGTCCGTACAGGCATCCCACTTCGAGCAGGTCGCCGAGGGGCAACAGACGGGCAATGTCGCACAAGGCATGAAGTTTTCCGACATCGGAATCCCCGGGAATGCTCAGGAACTGCCGATGCAGCGCAGAATACCGTGCAGGCGACAAGGGCGGACGGATCGGCTGGGGTGCCGCAAGTCCTGCAAGCGGGGAGTCGGACGACATCAAGGCAGCCCACGCCTCGTGTGGCGCAAAGCGCTGCTGCGTCGCGGAAAACGGATCGGGGCTGCAGAGCGTGAAGCGGAAGCGGCCCGGGTGTGTTTTCAGGAGCGTATTCAGATGGCGCCAGACGCCCTGATGCGGCGCATAGACCGTCGTCACCGCGTGCTGTTCGAGCGCGTTCTGCAAGGCCCGGTCAAAGGCCGGGTCGGTGATGAAGGGCAGCCGGAGGAAACCGTCGACCGCTTTATCCCCCGGGCCGGCCATGGCAGAGCTGGCGCCGACGACCGTGCGGCCGAGCGCCTTCGCGGTCCGGATGAAGGCGTCCGCGTCGTCGATATCGAGCGGGAAGATCAGTATCGTTGTCGTGTTCATGTCAGGCGATGCCGGTTCAGCATGCATGATGCGTCCAGTCGAGGATGCATTTCAGATCGCGCACGTGCAGGTTTGCGCGAGCGAGAAAATCCATGTCGGCCGACAGCCGCGCCACCATCTGCGCCTTCTCCGCATCGCTGAGCAGCGGATGCGGATCGCAGCCCATCAGCGCGAAGTGATCGAGAAAATACTGTCCCAATTGGGCCGCATCGGACAGCGCCAGCTTGTCGGCAAGCTGGCGCGATCGCGAGGCATAGGCGGGGTTGCCCGACAGCCAGACGAGCCAGCCCGGCATGACGATCCTGAGCGATGCGCCATGCGAAATGGGGCGACGGGCGGCCAGCGCATGGGTCAGGTAATGCAGGATCCACGGGACTTTCTTGCCGCAGGAAAACAGATAGGACAGCGAGAGCGTCGATGCAAACATGGTGTTGGCCCGGAAGCCGTACGAATCTTTCCAGGTTTGCAGTGCCGGCGTGTTCTTCAGCAGGTAGTGGATGGCTTCGAGAATGATCGCATCGACGATTCCCGTGCTGTCCTCCATCGAAAAATACTGCTCCAGCAGATGGGACAGGATGTCGGTGTAATTATCGGCCAGCACCTGCGGCGGCAGCGTGATCGTGTAGTCGGGGTTGCAATAGGCAAAGCGCGGACGCGTGGACAGGCTGCTGAACGCAATCTTTTCGTTGTCGGCGCGGCGGCTGATGACGAAGCCGCCGTTGACCTCGGTGCCCGTCCCCGTGGTGGTCAGCACCACGCCGAGCGGCAGTGCGGGCGCGGTGAAGTCTTGCCGTGCCGCGTGATACGCCCAGATGTCACGTGCCTGGTTGGCCGCCAGCAGAGAGATGGCCTTGGCGGCGTCGATCACCGAACCGCCGCCGATCGCCAGGACGAAATCCACGCCGTGATCGAGTGCAAGGTCGGCGCCTGCCCCGACGAATTCGTCATCCGGGTCTTCCCGGCATCCCGGATGCTCGAGGTACGCGATGCCGCGCGCTTCAAGCAGGCCGGTGACGTCGTCGTAGCTGCCATTCAGACGCGCGCTTTCGCGTCCATAGACCAGCATTACCTTCGAAACGGGGTGCTCGTCCAGTTCCCGTTCCAGCAGCGATCGCGCACCCGACCCGAACAGGATCCGGGTCGGCATGGAGAACGCGAAATCAAGCATGGGCGAACGCCGGGCAGTCAGACCGCATAGAGGACGGTTTCGATCGCGCTGATCGTGGAGTGATGCTTGACGTGCAGGCGATAGCCATAGCGCTCGCTGATGATGAGCGGAATCCTGAAGTAGTCGTCGAGGTTGTGGTACAGGCAAAGGCACAGACGCGGGCGGTCGCGTTCGATCATGCGATGCGCGCCCTGGACGACGCGCTGCTCCGAACCTTCGACGTCGAGCGCGATCATCGACACCTTGCCCTCGATGATCTCGTCGATGGCGACGCCTTCGTGCTGGTAGGTGCTGTTAGCCGCGTCCGCAGTCACGTGCGCGTCGAGTCCGGAATTGGACATGTCGTCGTCGAAGCTCAGTAGCGTGTTCTCGCTCCAGAGGATCTTGTTGTGGATCGTCACCTGCGGTGCGTCCTTGAACTTGTCCCGCAGATAGGCCGACCAGGTCTTGCTCGGCTCGAAGGCCGCGATGCGGATGGCAGGGTTGTTCTCGAGGGCGCGGTCGAGATGCTTGCCGTTGAAGGCGCCGGCAAAGACGAGCTGGCCGGATGCGTCGAGCCGTTCGTTGATGTCGTTGCCGAAATACGGGCTGGGGCTGAACAGGGACTGGTCCCACAGCCGTCCGCACAGGATGTTCTCGATGCAGCCCCGGTAGGTCTTCTTCGACACAGGATCGGCCAGCAGGCCAATGGCCCGGTCGCACTGGTCCATGTTTTTCTGCAGGTAGTCGTAGACCTCGAAGGTCCGGCAATGGAACAGCGGGAAATAGTAGAGTTCGCTTGCAACCACCCTCGCCTGCAGTTCCAGCAGGCCGGCCGTGATGATGATCACGGTATCCTTGGGCAGCATGTTCTGCACGTCCTTGAATGGCAGGACGGGGATGCCCCAGAGCGTCTTCTCGGCAATCTCGCGCGTGCTGTCGCAGATGCCGTAAGGCGTGGGCAGGAGCTTGCCGTCGCCGCAGTAGTGCTCGACGAAACCCTTGAGCCGCCGCCCGGCGCCCCACAGGATGAGCTTTTTCCCCTGCAGGCCCTTGATCGTGTTGGCCAGGTAAGTCGTGTCGATCTCTGAAAATAACATGGGGGTCGCTCGCTAGAGAGGTTGATCGAGTGTGGCCTGGAACCGGGCCAGCGTGGCCTGCAATCGGGCCGCAAAAAAGTCGAAATCCGCCTCGGTGGCGGCGTAGTTCGGCAGCAGGCGGATGGTCCGGCCGAGATTGCAATGCTGGAGCAGCAAGCCGTTCTGCTGGGCCAGCCTGCAGAACAGGTCGCCCGCCTGCTTGCTGTCGAGCCTGCCCGTGTCGCTCAGGTCGAAAGCGCACATCAGCCCTTGGCCTCGGGGATTGCCGATAAGGGAGGATTCGGCAGCAATCGCGCCGAGTTTAGCCAGGAGGTACGCGCCGGAGGCGCGGTTGCGGTCGAGCAGGCCGCGGGCTTCGATCTCGTCGATCAGGTGCGACACCAGGGCGCCGGCGTAGGACTCGTTCTGGTGGGAGCTGAAATACTCCATCGCGAACTTCGCATGGGGAACGGTATGTCCGTTGGCGATGACGCAGGAGACCGGGTAGCCCATTCCCATGGCTTTTGCGGACACGACGAAATCGGGCACGCATCCGAGCTGCTGATAGTAGAACCAGCTGCCCGTCCTGCCGAAGCCGGTCTGGCATTCGTCGAAGACCAGGAAGATGCCGTTGTCGTCGCAGATTTGTCGGATCGCCTGGAAATACCGGCGCGACGGAAAGAAGAATCCCCCGCCCGAGATGATCGGCTCGAAGATCGCCGCGGCAATGTCGTCCTTGCACTCGCCGAGGATCTGGCGGAACGCCTCGATGCAGCGGTCGGTTTCCACTTCGTCATCGGCATGGGCACGCGGCGCAGGCGTGACGTACGAGTGCTCGACCGGCGGCCGGATCCGGTCGCGCGACATCGAGTACGCGGCGCTGCCGTGCGTCAGCCCGTGATAGGCCTTGTCGAAGGCGATGACGCCCGGCTTCTCCTTGATGTGCTTCGCGTACTTGAGACAGCATTCGACGGCCTCCGCGCCGGTCGACAGGAAGAGGATCCTGCCGTTCATCTCCGGGGCGCGGTCATGAATCTGCTTGGCGGCCAGCAATACCGACCGCGTCAGCGTGGAGGTGTCGGTGTCCTGCAGGGTCTGGGCGATCTCCTGCATCTTGCGGGCGACGCCGGGGTCGGAGTGGCCCAGCACCGCGCAGAACTGGCCGCTGTTCAAATCCAGATACTGGTTGCCATCCGCGTCCCAGACGTAGCTCCCCTGCCCCCGCACCAGGACGATGTCGCGGAAGCTGAGGACGGGAAGCATGTAGCGCCCATATTCGGCAAGCAGGGACGCGTTGTTGTCTGGCAGACTCATGTCAGGTGACCCAATGTCATCAAGGTGCGGGGGATCGATCGCGTTTCTCTTCGATCAATGCAACCAGTCCGCCGACGGTTTTTGCCTGGTCGCCCAGCATGTCCGCTTCCGAGAACTGGATGCCGAAGCGCTCTTCGATGCGAAAGATGAATTTGATGAAGGCGAGCGAATCGATATGGCCGACGTCGAGGTATCGGTAGGCGGGCAGCGCTGCAGGTTCCGGGACTGCGCCTTTTTCTTCGAGCAGCTGCACGATGAAATCGTAAACGGATGGGGACATGGGGGTGGTCTGGTCGGGGCGCGTCATACTGCTTCCCACTTTCGTGTCTGCGCCGATCGGGAAATGGCTTCCAGGAAACGCAGACCCTCTTCCGACTCCTGGGCACCGTAGACGAACGCATTATGCGTCACGGTGCCGGATTGATGCTGGCGCAGCTGGTCGGCGATATCGGCATAGAGATTGGCAAAGGCCTCGATGAACCCGGAGGGATGACCAGACTTGAAACGGTTGTAGCGCAATTGCCGGGCCAGGTCGGCATCGCCTGACCCGCGGTCAATGAGTAGTCTGCGGCCGTCAGCCTGGCTGAACAGCAGATCCTCGGGCTGCATCTGGAACCACTCGGCACTGGCGAGACTGCCGTAGACGCGGATGCGCAGGCCATTGCGGTTGCCGAGCGCCGTCTTTCCGAACCAGGACTGCACCCGCAGGCCGTCCTCGTAGTGCGCGAGGCAATAGACGTTGTCGACGATGTCGCCGAACTGGCCATAGGTGGCCTGATCGCCGATGACTTCGAGCGGCGCCTTGCCCCCGGTCAGGAAATGGACCAGATGATGGGCGTGCACGCCGAGATCGAGCGACACCGTGGGAACGGCATGGTCCTTGAGGCGCCAGGCTTGCGGCGCAGCCGCCTGCCGCAGGAAGCCTTCCTGGGGGATCTCGATCTGGATCTGCTGCAGGCGCCCCAGCTGGCCGTCGGCGATCATGCGGCGCAATTCGCGCACCATCGGATAACCGGAATAATTGTAGGTGACCGCCAGGAAGCCGCGGTTGCGGTCCACGGCTTCGCCGATGCGCCGGCACGCTTCGCTGGACACCGCCAGGGCCTTTTCGCAAATGACCGGATACCCGGCATCGAGCGCCGCGATCACGCTATCCAGATGATCCGGCGTCGGCGTCAGCACCAGGATGGCATCGAGCGATTGCCGCTCGCTTTCCAGGAGCGCGTGCCAGGTGGCGTGCGTGCGCTCGGATGGGATGCCATACGTCCGCGCCGTGTCTTCGTTGATGGCGGCACGCCGGCTGAAGCACCCGCAATCCACGCGAAAATGGCCGTCCAGCCGGCTGGAATTGTAGTGCGTGTAGCCGACGGCCGAATTCAGGGCGCCGCCGATAAAACCCAGTCGCAGGGGAGGCAGGTGGGTATGGGCCATACTTATCCTTTGTGCAGGCCGGTTGAATAGGCCTGTCGCAGTGCAGGTTTGTCGAGTTTACCCATTGCGTTCCGCGGGAGCGCATCGACGACGAAGAAGCGGCGCGGCTGCTGGAAATCACCCAGATGCTGCATGCAAAGCCGTTGCAGGTCGCGCGGTTGCGCCGGCGCATCCGGCGCATGGAAGGCGACGACAACGCCGACCACTTCGCCCAGCTGGTCGTCCGGCAGCGGAATGGCCGCGCACTCTCTGACTGCGGGGTGGGTGGCGACCACGTCCTCGATGTCCTTCGGATAGATGTTGATGCCGCCGCAAATGATGATGTCCTTGATCCGTCCGAGAAAGAACAGAAAGCCTTCGCTGTCCATCCTGCCGAGATCGCCCGTACGGAAATAGTCCCCCCACATCGCGGCTTCCGTCGCGGCCGGCTGGGCATAGTAGCCGCTGAACAGCATGGGCGTGCGGCACGCGATCTCACCTGGCGTGTCCGGCGCCGCCGCCTGCCCGTTTTCGCCGAGGATCAGGACGTCCGTTCCCGGAATGGCGGTACCGACCGAGCCCAGTTTACGGGACGCCGCGCCGGGCGCCAGGTTGGTGGCAATGGCAATCTCCGACGCGCCGTAGCACTCGTGAAACGCGCAGGACAGGTGGGTCAGCAGCCTGGCCTTCGTTTCATCGTCCAGGAGCGCGGAAGAAGACACCAGACAGCGCAGCGAGGGCAGCGTTTCCCCGCTGGCGATCAAGGCGTCCAGTATTTGCCTGAGCTGTGACGAAACCGCGATGGAGAAGGTCACGCCGTGCTGGCGGACCGCAGCGATCCAGGTGGCCGGGCTGAAGTGCGCCATGACGATGCTCGTCCCCCCGGAAATCAGCGGCATCAGCACCAGCCGTTGCGCCAGGGAGTGATACAGCGGCGTGGCGGCCAGCGTCACGTCGTCCGCGGTGACGCCATACAACTCGGCAGCCGCCGCGGCACGCAGCCGCTTGGTACGCTGGCTCAGGAGAATGGGCTTGGGCTGTCCGGTGGAGCCGGAGGTGAGCACCATGAGATACGGCAACGTCTCCGACAACGTGGGCGCCGGCCCGGGCGTAGCGCGGCCTGTATCGATCAGCGCCTGCACGGATGTCCAGCCTTCCCGGACACCGCCGGCCACGACACGCATGCCGCCGGGCGGAAGACGCAGGTCGTCCAGGCTGGAAGCCGCGCCTGACCATGCGATCAGGTGCCGGACGTCGGCAGCCTTGAAGGTGGCCGCCAACGCTTCCGCACCCAGCCCCATGCTCTGGGGCACGATGACCACGCCGAGGCGCGCGCCTGCGAGCAAGGTCAGGACAAACTCGGCACAATTGGGCAGGAGCACGCCGATGGGGTCGCCGGCATGCACCCCTGCAATCGACAGGCCATCCGCCAGCGCATCCACCTCCTGCAGAAGGTCGCGATAGGTGTAGCGGGCGTTGCCCACCACGAGCGCCAGTTTGTCGGGGCTGCGTTCGGCGGCATGCCGGAAGTGCCCATAGAGGGCTGCGGGGTGCGATGAAGTCAGCATGGGTATGCTAACGGGTGGAGCGGGCAATAAATTGAAGAAAAGCCTGACTCGAGAGCGGAAAGCGCTCGCCACTCGCCGAGACATACACCTCGTCGGCGAGCGTGTTCCGGGTCACCAGCGTATTGGCGCCCACGAAACATTGCCTGCCGACCCGGATGTTGTCGCCGAGGGTAGCGTTGATGCCGAGGAAGCAGGCGTCCCCGATCACGGTCTCGCCCCCGATGGCAACGCCCGAATTGATCCAGCAGGCGTCGCCGATGCGGCAACCATGTCCTATCGACGCATTGCTGGCAATGAAGACGCTGTTGCCGATCTGCGTATAGGGGTGGATGGCGGCATGGTCGAGGATGATGGTGTTCTCGCCCACCGACACGCTGGCGTGGCGCACCACGGACGCGTGGACATAGCTGGCGAAGGCATAGCCCTTGGCCAGCCCTTCCTGGTACTTGCGGACCCGCAAGTCATTCATCTCCCGATAGCCGACGGCGATGATCAGGCAATGGTCTGCCGGCGGGTAGCCCGTCTCGATGTCATCGAACGGGATGACGGGAAGGCCTTCGATGAAGGGATCGGTCAGGACGGAGCGGTCGACGGTAAACGCCGCAACCTCGTACTCCAGTCGCGCAAACTCCAGAAACATGCGTGCCATCTGGCCATTGCCGTAGATGATCAGTTTTTTATTTTCCATCGCAGCTGTCATGCCCCGCCCTTTTCGCGACGCTCTGTTCTAAATGCATGACTGCGCTGCAATCAGTCGGGTAATGGTGTCGATCTGCCTGTCATCCAGGTTCGGGTAAATCGGCAGGCACAAGATTTTTTCTGCGGCCTCGACCGCGACCGGGAGATTGTCGGGGTGCGCGGAAGGGAGCCCTCGATACATCGAGAAGTCCGAAATCAGCGGATAAAAATAACGGCGCGGGTGGATGCCGTTGTCCTTGAGTTTCTGGTGAAGGTCGTCTCGGCTGATCGGATAATCGGCCTCGACCAGAATCGGGAAATAGGCGAAATTGGAAATATCCCCCCGTTCCGCCGGCATGCATTGAATCCCGGCCACCCCTTCCAGGCGTTTGCGATAGACCGCGTCGATTTCCCTGCGCCGCGCAAGCGCCTGGTCGATATATTTCAATTGGAGCATGCCCAGTGCCGCATTGAACTCGCTCATCTTGCCGTTGATGCCCGGGGCGACGACTGCCACCTCGCTCACATGGCCGAAATTCTTCAGGTGATCGATCCGCGTTTTGGTCTTGGCATCCGGGCAGACGATCGCCCCGCCCTCGAAGGTATTGAACACCTTGGTGGCGTGAAAGCTCAGCACCGACAGATCGCCATGCCTCAGAATGCTGCCACCCGCGTCGCGCACGCCGAATGCATGCGCCGCATCGTAGATGACCTTGAGGTTGTAGTTGTCGGCGATGGCCTGGATGGCCTCGACATCGCACGGGCGGCCGTAGCAATGCACGGGCATGATGGCCGTGGTCTGCGGCGTGATGGCGGCCTCGATCCTCGCCGGGTCGAGATTGAGCGTGTCGCGGTCGATATCCACGAACACGGGCTTGATACCGTTCCAGAGCAGGGAATGCGAGGTGGCCACGAAGGAATAGGGCGTGGTGATGACCTCGCCCGTGATGCGCAAGGATTGCAATGCCGTGATCAAGGCGATCGTGCCGTTGGTGAACAGGGCGATGTGCTCGACACCCAGATACTCGCCCAGCGCCTGTTCCAGTTGCTGATGGAAGGGACCGTTGTTGGTGAGCTGCTTGCTCTCCCAGATTTTTTCCAGGTACGGGATGAACTCGTCCAGGGGCGGCAGATAGGGTTGCGTGACGTAAATCTGTTCCGGATCAGTGCTCATCGATCAACCTTGGCATATCAATCGTTCGCTACAGGAGAACGCGCGTGCTCATGAATCTATTATGGGGCGCCCGGGGCGGGCGTGACTTCATGAACGGCTCAAGTCGGGCAATCTGAAGCCGCATGCAAGCTGAGTGGAGGCCCGAGGCCCGAGGCCCGATGATAATGGGTTATTTGAAGGATTTGTTGGATTGGGAAGGCCGCCCCCTCTCGGCACAGGCTTCAGGCTCGATGAAACGGGCATGCCCGATGCAGCAAGGCCCGCATTGCTGCGGGCCTTGCTGCATCGGACGGCAGGGCCGGCGTTTGCGCCTGCCGGATCAATACGTGGCTTCGTGGACCTGCGGCATGCCGTCGTCCACCCAACGGGTATAGCCGCCTTCCATGTTCAGCACGTTCTTGAATCCCATCATCTGCAGCACGGCGGCAGCCATGGCGGAACGTCCGCTGGTGGCGCAGTAGACGACGATCTGACGGTCGCGGGCGGCAGCCAGTTCGGGCAGGTGCTTGGGATAGCTGGGGTCGGCGGCCGCTTCGATGATGCCGCGCGGCACCAGCTGCGCGCCCTTGATGTGGCCCGTCTCGAATTCGCCGTGTTCGCGCACATCGAGCAACAGCAGGTCCTCCCTCGCATTGAGTTTGTCCAGCAGCGCCTGCGGGGTGATTTCCCTGACGCAGGATTTGGCGGCGCGGACGAAGTCCATCAGGCTCATGGGCTGTTCGGGTTTGAAGGTGTTGTACATCGTGGGGGTTCCAGGATCGGGTTGTTGAAAGGCCGAAAAATATCAGATTGCGGCGCCGGGCACACTCAGGCCCAGTACTTCGCCTTGTCCGGCAGCACCCAGCGCACACCGCCGCGCGGATCTTCCTTGTCGCCGCGGTAGCGCGGGATGAGATGGATGTGCAGGTGCGGGACGGTCTGGCCGCCGGCCGGGCCGTGGTTGATGCCGATGTTGTAGCCGTCGGGCTGGTGGTGCTTGTCGAGGATGTCTTTCGCTTGCGCCAGCATGCTGAGCAACGCAGTCTGCTCGGCTTCGGTGGCCTCGAACAGGGTGGCGACGTGGCGACGCGGGATGATCACCGTATGGCCGAGCGAGACGGGAAACCCGTCGCGATAGGCCACGGTGAGTTCATCTTCGGCGACGATGCGGTGCGGGTCGAGTTGGCAGAAGGGGCAGGGTTTGGTTTCAGGTGCGGTCATGCCTTGGGTGTGCTCGTGTTGATGGTGCGGTCGGGATAGGATCGAGTTTACCCGATGCGTTCAGGCAGACGGGAGGCGGTCTCGCCCCCGGCGACACTATCCCTTGGGCAGGATTTCGTCCCAGGGCGGTTTGTTGCCGATCCGCTGGGCCAGGTATTCAACCAGGGCCCGGACGCGGTGCGGCACGTAGCGATTGCTCGGAAAGACCGCATAGATTCCCAGTTCAGGCGCACGGAACGCAGGCAGCAGGATATCCAGGCTATGTTCGCGTACCGCCGTTTCGACAATGAAAGTGGGAAGATAGGTGATCCCGAGCCCGCCTATCGCGGCAGCGAGCAGGGCGTCGCCGCTGTTGGCCTCGAGCCGGCCGGCGACGGGAAACCACTCGGTCTTGCCGTCAAGGGTGAAGGCCCAGCTTGTGCGCGTGGCGAGCACATAGCCGAAGCACTCATGCTGGATCAGGTCCTTCGGGTGACGCGGACGGCCATGGCGCTTGATGTAGCCGGGCGCGGCCACCACGACGCTCCGGCTGCTGCCGATCTTGCGCGCCACGTCTCCCGGCTCCAGCCGGTCGGTGATGCGGATAGCCAGATCGAGCCCGCCTTCGATCAGGTTGGTGCGGCGGTCGCTGAATTCCAGTTCGACGGTGATCTCCGGGTTGGCGGCCATGAAGTCGCCGAACATCGGCATCAACTGGCGAATGCCGAAGGAGAACGGCAAGGTGATGCGGAGGTGGCCGCGCGGCGCCTGGCTGTCCTCGGTCAGGCCGGCTTCGGCGGCATCCACCAGCCCGAGGATTTCGCGGCATTTTTCCAGGTAGGTCGCGCCAGCCGACGTGAGGCTCAGACGCCGTGTGCTGCGGGCCAGCAGCTTCGTCCCAAGGTGCGCTTCGAGCGCCGCCACCTGTCGCGTCACCACCGAGCGCGCCACGTTCATCTGTTGCGCGACGGCGGAGAAGCTGCCGAGTTCGGCCACCCGCACGAAGAGCCGCATGCTGTCGAGTCGGTCCATGTATGTTCCCGTCCGATTGTTGCCTACAGAGCAACAATAATTTGCCAAATGTAGCCTATTTCCCCAAGCCCGGCCTGCGTACAGTGAACCTATCGTCTTGTCCGCACTCTGGAGTTCAGCCATGAATCTCACCGCTCGCTCTTTCTCCTTGAGCCTGATGAAACCCGGCACACGGCATGTCGCGCCGTTCGCCGGCCTGGCCGCCCTGGCCGCCCTGTTGCTGTCGGCGGGTGCCCAGGCCATCGAATTCAACCAGCTGCTGGCCGACAAGAGCGCAGTGAGCTTCGCGTACAAGCAAATGAACGTGCCGCTCGATGGCGGCTTCAAGCGCTTCAACGGCCGGATCAATTTCGATCCGGCAAAGCCGGCGCTCGCCAAGGCCGAAATCGATATCGAGCTCGCCAGCATCGATACCGGCTCCGAGGAAGGCAACGACGAAGTGGCCGGCAAGCTCTGGTTCAACACCCAGCAGTTTCCCGTCGCGCGTTTCGTGTCCACTTCGATCAAGCCGCTGGGCAACAACCGCTTCGAAGTGGCGGGCAGGATGAGCATCAAGGGCCGCACACTCGATACGAAAACGCCCGCCACGTTCAGGCAGGAAGGCAATCTCGGCATGTTCGAAGGCAGTTTCGTACTGAAGCGTGGCGACTACGGCATCGGCGAAGGCATGTGGGCCGACTACGGTACCGTCGCCAACGAAGTGCAGATCAAATTCCGGCTGGTTGCCGCTGCGGCAGCCAGCAAGAAGTAGTGCGTCCCATCCCTCATTCACCCAGGAGAATCCCCATGAAGAAACTCGCGCTTGCCCTTGCCTTTGCCTCCTTCGCCGCCAGCGCCTTCGCCGCGCCGGAAACCTACGTCATCGACCCTACGCATACCCAGCCGCGCTTCGAGTACAACCACTTCGGCTACTCCAATCAGGTGCACAGCTTCGACAAGACCAGCGGCACGATCATGTTCGACAAGGCCGCCCGGACGGGCTCGGTGGACGTCACCATCGACGCCAAGTCGGTGAACACCGGCTATCCCCTGCTGAACCAACACATCCAGGATGAGGATTTCTTCGATACCGCGAAGTACCCGACCATCACGTTCAAGTCGACCTCCGTGAAATTCGATGGCGACAAGCCGGTGTCGGTCGACGGCAACCTGACGATCAAGGGCATCACCAAGCCGGTGACGCTGACCGTCACCTCGTTCCAGGCGATGCCGCATCCCATCATGAAGAAGGACGCGATCGGCGCCAATGCGGTGACCAAGATCAAGCGCACCGAATTCAACATGGGCAAATACGCGCCCTATGTGTCCGATGACGTGACCCTCGAAATCCCGATGGAAGCCGTCGCGGTCAACAAGCAGTAAACGCCGCCGCTTCTGGCGGAGAATGGAGTCCGATATGTCTCGCCTGCCCGTCGTGTTCGTGTCCCACGGCGCCCCCGATGCCCTGCTGAAGGCACCGGAGGCCGTGGCCTGCTGGCGCGGGATCGGCCGGGACATTCCGCGGCCGACGGCGATCCTCGCGATCTCGGCGCACTGGGAAGCGCGCCAGCCCACGGCCAGCCTGTCCGGCGCGCCGGAGACGATCCACGACTTCTCGGGTTTCTCGCCGACACTGCATGCCATGCAGTATCCCGCGCCAGGCGCGCCGGCACTGGCCGAGCGCGCCGTCGCCCTGCTGGCCGCTGCCGGCGCAGCGGCCGAGCTCCATCCCAGCCGCGGGCTCGATCACGGCGCCTGGGTGCCGCTGTCGGCAATGTTTCCGCAGGCCGACGTGCCGGTCGCGCAACTCTCGCTGGTGCGCAACGCCGGCCCGGCGGCGCATTTCGCGCTGGGGCAGGCGCTGGCGCCGCTGCGCGAGGAAGGCGTGCTCATCGTCGCCACCGGTTCGATCACGCATAACTTCGGCTGGCTGGACTGGCAGGCGGCCGGCGACCCGATGCCGGTTCCGCAGGCGAAGGGCTTCGCCGACTGGGTCGCCGCGCGCGTCGCGGCGCAGGATGTCGCGGCCCTGCTGGATTATCGTTCGGCGCCCCATGGTTCGGCGTCGCATCCGACCGAAGAACACTTCCTGCCGTTTTTCGTCGCCCTGGGCGCCGCGGACGGCGACCGGGCCACGCGCCATCAACCTCCCTTCGCCTATGGCGGCCTTGCCATGGATGCCTATGTGTGGCGGGACCCGGCGGAAGCCCATTGATCCCTTAAAGGAATCCATCATCGTGAGCATCTTGTTTTCTCCCATCACACTCGGCGGGCAGGTTCTGGACAACCGCGCCGTCATCGCTCCCATGTGCCAGTACTCCGCCGACGAGGGTCGGGCGACCGACTGGCACCAGATCCACCTGGGACAGCTGGCCTTGTCCGGTGCCGGCCTGATGTTCATCGAGGCCACGGCGGTCGCGCCGGAGGGCCGCATCTCGCCCGCCGACCTCGGGCTCTGGTCGGACGAGACGGAGGCGGCGCTGGCACATGTCCTCCAGTCGGTCCGCCGGCATTCCCCGATTCCCATCGCCATCCAGTTGGCGCATGCCGGCCGCAAGGCCTCCACCGCGGTGCCATGGGCAGGTGGCCAGTCCATCGCCACGGCCAGCGGCGGCTGGCAAACCGTCGCACCGTCCGCCCTGCCCTATGCGACAGACGACACGCGCCCGCTCGCGCTCGACGATGCGGGACTCACGCGCATCCGCAACGATTTCGTGGCCGCGGCGCAGCGCGCGCAACGGCTGGGCTTCAACGTGATCGAACTGCACGCGGCACACGGCTATCTGCTGCACCAGTTCCTGTCGCCCCTGTCGAATACCCGCGACGACCGCTACGGCGGCACGCTGGACAATCGCATGCGCTTTCCGCTCGAGGTATTCGACGCCCTCCGTGCCGCCGTGCCGGATGACACGCCGGTGGGCATCCGGATTTCCGCCACCGACTGGGTGGACGGTGGCTGGGAGATCGAACAGAGCGTGGCGTTCGCACAGGAACTGCAACGCCGCGGCTGCGCGTTCATCGACGTGTCCAGCGGCGGGCTTTCTCCCTTGCAAAAGATCCCGGTGGGGCCAGGCTACCAGGTCGCCTTCGCCGACAGAATCCGGCGCGAAACCGGACTGCCCACGATCGCCGTGGGCCTGATCACCGAGCCCGAGCAGGCGGAAACGATCCTCGCCTCGGGCCAGGCCGACATGGTGGCGCTCGCTCGCGGTATGCTGTATGACCCGCGCTGGCCCTGGCACGCGGCGGCAAAGCTCGGCGACCAGGTCGATGCGCCAAAGCAGTACTGGCGTTCCCAGCCGCGGGCCTACAAAGACCTGTTCAAGCCGGGATAAACAGCCTGCCGGACTGGCGGCGGAGACAGCACATGAGCGAACGCGACTTGCAAGGAATCGAATTGCTGCCCGCCGCACTTCCGGTCCGGCAGCTTTTCATCTTGCTGCATGGCGGGGGCGGGACGCCCGCGGACATGCTGCCGCTGGCCGACACGCTCAGTGCCGTCTTTCCCCAGGCCGCGTTCCTACTGCCCGAGGGGCTCTCCGAATTCGACGGACACGACAGCGGCAGGCAGTGGTTCTCCCTCGACGGCCTGAGCGACGACAACCGGGCTGCCCGCGTGGCCGCGGCCATGCCGGCGCTGCACGCACTGATTCGACAGGCCCAGGATCGTCTCAAGGTGATGCAGCCGGACACGGCGCTGGTCGGCTTCTCCCAGGGCGCGATCATGGCACTGGAATACGGCATTGCGCATGACGGCGGCGTCGGCCGGGTCCTGGCGTTTTCCGGCCGCTTTACGACGCTGCCCGACCGGGCGCCCGAGTTCACGACCTTGCACGTGCTGCACGGAAAAGACGACCCGATCATCCCGGTCGAGCATGCCTATGCCGCCTATGAACGGCTCATGCAGTGCCAGGGAGACGCCACGCTGGACGTGGCCTCGCCGGTCGGGCACGAACTCCATGCCGCGCTTGTCGACCGCGCCGTCCATCGCCTGCAGACGTGCATTCCGCTGCGCACCTGGAAAAACGCGCTCAACGGTGCCTGACGCGGACGCATCGTGACAGCCGAGACGCTCAAGCCCACCTCACCCTGGATCCCCCTGCACAACCGCGTGTTCCGGACGTTATGGATTGCTTCGGTCGCGTCGAACATCGGTTCCTGGATGCACGAGGTCGGCGCCGGCTGGCTGATGACCTCGCTCGCGCCCAACCCCCTGATGGTGGCGCTGGTACAGGCCGCCACCACAGCACCGGTCTTCCTGCTGGCGCTGCCGGCCGGGGCGCTGGCCGACATCGTCGACCGGCGGCGCTACCTCATCACCTCCCAGGTGTGGATGCTGGCCATGGCGGCTACGCTGGGCGTCCTCACGCTCGCGGGCCTGACCACCGCACCGCTCCTGTTGCTGTTCACCTTCGCACTCGGCATCGGCAACGCCATGATGATGCCGGCCTGGGGCGCGATCACGCCGGAACTCGTGCCACGCGCCCAACTCCAGGCAGCGATCGGCCTGAATTCCATGGGGCTGAACGTCGCCCGAGCCGTCGGCCCCGCCCTGGCCGGTGTGATCGTGGCCGCCGCCGGGCCGGGCGCGGTCTTCGTGCTGAACGCCGTGTCGTTTCTTGCCGTCATTGCCGCCTTGAAGCATTGGCAGCGCCCGCCCACGGCAAACGGGTTGCCCGCCGAACGCCTTGTCGGTGCGGTGCGTGCCGGCCTGCGCTATGCGCGCCATTCGCCCGAGTTGCGCGCAGTGCTCACCCGCGGCGTCGCCTTCTTCGTGTTCGCCAGCGCCTCCTGGGCCCTGCTGCCGCTCATCGTCAGACAGGAACTGCACAGCGGCCCCGGGACGTACGGACTCTTCCTGGCTTGTCTGGGCCTGGGCGCAGTGGCCGGCGCCTTGCTGCTGCCCCATGCGCACGCCCGCCTCGCGCGCGACCGGATCGTGGCTGGCGCGACCGGGCTGTACGCCCTGGCCATGCTGGCGCTCGCCCACAGCGGGAACGTGTATGCGGCCGGGACGGCCATGCTGCTGATCGGGGTTGCCTGGATCAGCGTGGTTTCGTCGCTGATGACCGCCGCGCAGATGGCCCTGCCCGGGTGGGTGCGCGCGCGTGGCCTGGCCTTGTTCTGGGTCGTTTACATGGGCGGGATGGCGGCCGGAAGCGCATTGTGGGGCCAGGTCGCCTCCTGGACGGGCATCCCGCTCGCGCTGAGTGCCGCCGCCGTCGGCGCACTGATCGGGATTGCCCTCACCCGCTCGTACCGGGTCGGACAGCATGATGTCGCCGATCTTTCGCCCTCGCTGTTCTGGCCCACGCCAATGATGGCCGGCGAACTCGAAGCCGACCGCGGGCCGGTCATGGTCACGGTGGAATACCGGATCGATCCGGCCCAGACCGAGGCGTTCACCCGAACCATGCAGCAGATCAGCCGGATCCGTCGGCGCGATGGCGCCTTCATGTGGGAGCTGTTCTGCGACATCGAACATCCCGAGCGCATGATGGAATGCTTCATGGTCGAATCCTGGCACGAGCATTTGCGCCAGCACGAACGGGTCACGGTTGCGGATCGGGACGTCCTGGAACAAACACGGGCATTTCATCGCGGCAGCGAGCCGCCCAAAGTCACGCATCTGGTCGCCGGCAAGAGCCGGCCGGCCATGACGTCGCGCTTTCCCTTTTGAGATTTCGGGTCCGGACAACGGTGCCTCGAACACGCTCGGCCAGCCCGCTGCGGCGGATGCGACCTGACCTCTTTGGGCTTGCGAAGCGGCCTGCAGGAAGTAGGCTTGCGTATATTAACGAGAACGATTATCGTTATACATATGTGAATTATTTGTAAGCACCCATGAAAGCCCTTGTCCTTGCCTGTTTGATGTTCCCCCTTGCCGCCCTTGCCGCCGATCTGGAAGCCGCGCTGACGATCAAGGACCATCGATTCACGCCCAGCGAACTGAAGGTGCCCGCAGGCAAGAAGGTCAAGCTGCTGGTCAGCAATCTGGACAGCACGCCGGAAGAATTCGAGAGCCATGAGCTCAACCGCGAAAAACTGGTGGCCGGCAATGGCAAGGCCACGATCTATGTCGGCCCGCTCGCACCCGGCAAATATCCCTTCTACGGCGAATTCCACGACAAGACCGCGCGCGGCGTGATCGTGGCGGAGTAAAGCATGTTCGGATCGGCCATCATCGTTTTCAGGGAAAGCCTCGAGGCTGCCCTGCTCATCGGTATCATCGCCGCCGCCACGCGCGGGTTGACCGGCCGCAACCTCTGGCTCGCCATCGGCATCGGCGCCGGCCTGGGCGGTGCCCTGGTCGTAGCCGGATTGACCGAGACCATCGCCGAGATGGCCGAAGGCGCCGGACAGGAACTGTTCAATGCCGCCATCCTGGGCATCGCGGTGCTGATGCTGGGCTGGCACAACATCTGGATGGCCACCCACGGGCGTGAAATGGCTGCTCAGGCCAAATCGATGGGAAACGCGGTCAAATCCGGGCAGCGGGAGATGTCGGCGCTGGCCATCCTGATCGCCCTGGCCGTCCTGCGCGAAGGTTCGGAGACCGCCTTGTTCCTGTACGGACTGGCCGCGGGCGATGGCTCGAGCCGGGTTTCCATGCTGAGCGGCGGCCTGCTGGGCCTGGCGGCCGGCATCGGCGCGGGATGGGTGCTGTATTCGGGGCTCGCCCGGATCCCCCTGCGCCATTTCTTCACCGTCACCAGCGCCCTGATTCTTTTTCTCGCAGCCGGCATGGCCGGGCAGATGGCGCGCCTGCTGATCCAGGGCGATCTTATTCGCCCGCTCGCCAGCCCGCTCTGGGATTCATCATCCCTGCTGCCCATGGACTCGCTCCTGGGCAACCTGCTGCACATCTTCGCCGGCTACGAGGCCCGCCCCAGCGGCATGCAGGTGTTGTTCTACACGCTGACCTTCCTCGTCATCCTGTTCGGGATGCGCTGGAGTCGCCCCCGCATCCCCCAGGCAACCTGAAAGGAAACACCATGAAACGCAACGCAGTGTTGATTGCTGCAATGGGCATGCTGTATCTGCAATCCGCCCTCGCCGGTCCCACCGACTACGTCTATACGCCCACCGTGGAGAAAGGCGAGAAGGAGATCGACTTCAAATTCGGCACCGTCGACAGCGCGCCGCGGCAATCCATGGCCTCGCTGGGGCTGGGCTATGGTGCCAACGACTGGTGGTTCACCGAAATCTATCTGAAGTATGCAAAGACAGGCGGCGACGGCGTCAAGTACGATGCCGTCGAGTGGGAGAACAAGTTCCAACTCACCGAAACGGGGAAATATCCGGTGGACGTCGGCTTCATCACCGAGATCGAAGTTCCGAGCGACCACGACGAAGGCGTTGAACTGAAAGTCGGCCCGCTCTTCCAGACCGAATTCGGCAAGCTGCAGTTCAATGGCAACATCCTCTTCGAGAAGCGCTTCAATGCCGCCGTATCCAGCCCGACCGAAGCCGGGTATCAATGGCAGGTGAAATACCGCTGGCAGCCCGCCTTCGAGTACGGCCTCCAGGGCTTTGGCGGCACCGGCCCCTGGAACGACTGGGAGGCATCCCGGGACCAGTCGCATAAAATAGGCCCGGCCGTCTTCGGCAAGCTGGCTACCGCCCACCATCATGTCATCAAGTACAACGCCGCCTGGCTGTTCGGCGTGTCGGACGCCACGCCCGACAATACGTTCAGGCTGCAGACCGAATACGAGTTCTGACGGGACCTGAACTCCCGTCAGAAACGCATCGTCAAACCGGCGGTGGCGGCCCAATCGGTCGTCAGCTGGACGCCGCGTACGTTCTGGTAAAGCGGCAACTGAATCAGACCAAACGCCTGCATGTTCCTGCCGATGGGCAGCGCCAAGCCAGGCGAGAAGAAAACGAACCGCCCGCCGCTATCGGCCGGCTCGGCGTCCGCACCTCGGTCATGGCCGCGCCAGAGCAGGTTGATTTGCGCCAGTGCCTGTACCGGCCCCAGCGGATAGCGGATTCCGGCATCCAGTCCCAGCTGATCGCCCGGACGATAATTCTGGCGCTCAAGCACCGCATGCTGCCAACGCAACTGTGCGTGCCAGTCGGTCTGCGCAAAACGACCCGACACGAATCCGCCGGCGATGAGATCAGTAGAGCCTGATCCCGGCTGTAGGGAACGCTCTGCTACATCGCCATCGTTGTTGCGCACATCGATGCTGCCGGTAGGCAGCTTGATTCCGCCTAGCAGGCCAAAAGTCCCCTGTGACGGCACGCTCGTATCCAGACGTATGTGTGTCAGCATCCGGATATCGCCGAGGCGCGTGAAATCCCAGCTTTCAGGAATAGGGACGCCATGGTGATTATGGATATGCAGATGGTCGCGCGACACCACCGGGATTTGAACCGACAGGTTCCAGTCTGGTGTGAGTGCATGACTCAAGCCCACCACCCAGTTGCGGTTATAGGTTTCCACCTCCTGATGGTGACCGCCCCCCAAGACCTTATCCGTCCCTGAACGCGGTTGGTTCTGGTGGATGTATTCCATGCGCAGATCCAGGCGAGTGGCGTCATTCTCCCAGGGGGCTTGCGTATCCCAGTCGGTATTGACGGTACAGAACGCTGAACCGCAACTAGCGAATGCCAAGCCGTGAATACCCCATAGCGCGCACATCGCACTATATTTCAACCGCCGGCTTCTTCCTGAAAAGCGCATTTTCATCCCTTGCTCCAACATGCACACATCGGGCAACTTCTGGCTGCATGCGTGATAAAAAGCAGACCGCCACACAGACAGGCTAATGCTGGCTGGTAAGCGGGCCATCGACTTGCGCCATGCCGAGAGACGCCTGCTCGGTGGCAACGGCGGCGTACTTCATCACCGCTGCATTATCTTGTTGCTTGGCGGCTTCCTGGGCTTGGGCAAGCGCACTGGCCGCGGTGGTCCACAATGCTTTCTTGGCTATTGCCAGCGCCACGCCAGACTCCGCTCTCGCCAAGGCCTCAGTGGCCTCAGCCGACAAGATCGGCTTGCTGCTGCTTTCGGCAGCGCGCGCGCCATGTCCCGCCACCCCCATCACAAGTCCACTCCATACGAGCAAACGGATCGCAATACGACATGAATTCATTTTTCCTCCTGGCCGCCCCCGGCTCGCTATTTTCTGAAAACTGATGATTTGAGCGGCAGGCCATTGCTGAGATACGAGTGGAAGTACTCCAGGTTGTTGTACTCCTCCCCGCCAATTTCCATGGGTACCGCACGCACCAGTTGATTACATGCCGAGTAGCGTCGCTGCAGCGTAAACAAAGCGTAATCGCCCCCACGGAAGGCCGGCCAGTGCGTAGCCTGGCCCGGCAACATCGAGAGATACTCGGTACGCAGGATTTCGCCGACGTGGTCTACATGGCAGCTTGCGCAGGAAAAATTGAGCTGTCCGCGACGCTGATAGAAGAAGCGGCGGCCGGACTCGAAGGCTGCCAGGGCGCCGCTGCCCTTCACCTTGATGTTCATGAGCATGCCATCCGACAAGGTCCTGGCGTAAGCGGTAAGCAGGCCCATGGTATTCATGTCAGCTTGCTTGTAGGGCGCTTCGCCATTATTTGCTCGGCACTGGTTGAGCGCCATTTCGAAGGTGACCACTTTTTTCATGGCCTCATCGTAGTAAGGGTAATTGCCGGCTACGTTCCTGCCACCTCCGGGAAAGCAATCGGCATAACGCTTGCCGTTGTTGAACGGGGTCTCCCACAACTGGCGCCCCTTGTCGATCTCGGACTCGAACGGCGGGAACGCCATCATGTTTTCATATTGCGCCTTGGCATCCGGGCTGAAGGCCAGCGCACCATACACATAGTCTTCGAACTTGATATCGGGGTATTTTTGCTGCACCGCCTGTACGCGGTTCAATCGCTCCTGTTCCGGAGAGAGGGACAGCGCATCGGCACTGAAAGCCAGCATGCCCAGGCAAGTCAGCATCCATGTTGTTTGTTTCATGTTTCTTTTCTCTTTCTAAATCACATGACAGCCGGGCATTCACAGCCCGTAGACGTAATCCACGACTTTGTTGATCTCCGTGTCGGTCAGAATCCCGTTCTTGCCGAATGGCGGCATCGCCGTGTCGGGATTGGCTCGCGTAGCATCCCAGATCTGTCCATACAGCTTTCTTCGATCGGGGAAACGCGCCGCCATGCCGATCAGCGGCGGAGCGATGTTGGTGTTGGTCACCGTTTTGGGCTCACCGGGCATGGCATGGCATGCCAGACAATTTCCCTTGCGGTTATCGAAGGCCAGTTCCTGTCCGGTCGGTTCCGGCTTGGGCGCTTCCGCTGCCCGTGCCGAGGAAATGAATGTGGCAGCGAGCAGAAGACCCAAGCTGACTGCGGTGACGATTGCAAGTGGTTTCCCCATCTGTCTTACCCTGTCGGTTTTAATTAACGCCATAAAATTACAAACACCTTTGTTCTCACCCTTCGTACAGCGTGAGAACAAACTGGAACGGATCCTCTCGAGGCGTAGCGCCCTCGCCCGCAAAATGCGGCTGCCGCATGGTGCCGAGCTTTTCTCCGCTTTCGCTCAAGACATGCATATCGCAAGGGCCGGGCTTCAAATCAGGGCAGGTAGTCGTGGCATCGGTTGCCACCCCGTTGACGTCGGCATGACTGAAATCGGCCTCATGCAAATTTGCGCCAATAAAATTTACATTGGTCAGGTCCGCAAACAGGAAGCGGGATTCGTACAAATCGGTGCGGCTCAGATTCGCGCCCGTCAGGATGGCCCCTTCCATATTGGAATATTCCAGCTTGGCCCCGGAAAAATCGGCACGTGCCAGATTGGCCATGTTTAGATTGGCCCGGCTCGATACCGCCCGCGTCAGGTTGACGCCGCCCATATCCGCAGCACTCAAGTTGGCCCCGCCGATAACCGCGCCACTCAGGTTAGCCCCGGTCAGTTTGGCTTGATAGAGCGTGGCACCCGTCAGATAGGCGCCGGCAAGATTGGCCCGGGACAGATCAGCCTGGGACAGATCAGCCCCCATGAGATTGAGGCCGGACAGATCAACCCCGGACAGGTCGCATTTCACGCAGGCATTGGTCGCAAGCAATCGGTCGCGGCTGTCCCTGTGCGGGACCGTCGTTTGAGCGGTCGCCGCATGCGCCATCGCCGCGGTCGCCGCCAGGAATGCCAAGCCTGCGATCTGGCCGGCCCGAGAGAACCAATACCTGGGTTGTGCCATCTGCATGTCTGCTCTCCTCTCCCGCTAACCGCCGATACCTGTCTGCACCGGAAAGCACAGCTCATCATGCAGTCGCAGATACATCATGATTCCAGGTTCGCGGCTCAATGCTTTCCCGCGTGATCCGCCTTCAAGTCGCCCAGCAGATAGCGAACCTGCAAAGGTTTTTGTCCCTTCATCGTCACGGTCAGGACGATCTTGGTACCGGCAGCAGGCCTGATCCGGGAATCCTTTCCTGCCAGTTCGTTGGTGCCGGCCGGATTCAATTTCACCGTCATGGTTTGCGTGCCCGCGATGAAATGCAGGCTGGCGTTCGCACCCTGGGTCGATTGGGGCGCATCACCATGGTCGGTGACCCATACCTGGACCTCGCCATCCTTCACCACCAATTCGAAGTGATACATCTCCGCCATGCGCAGCAAACCGCCGTGGTCGCCCTTGATGGTGGCCAGATATTCGTTACTGTGGGCCAGCGCCGCAGTCGGCAGGCCCAACGCAGACAGCAGACCCAGGCAGGCAATCCAGCGCATTGCCGAGGCGAATGTATTCGCGATCGTTTTTTGAATATTCATGGTCGTCTTCCAGTTCTTTAATAATCTTTCCATCGGATATCCCGTCGGCGGCGATGCCGCCGACGGAAATAACGAAACGTTCCGTTACACCGAGGTACTACGCGAGAACTTCATGCCTTCCCAGCTTTCCGGCACCACGACGTGGTCGTGCATGCCGCCGGGAACGGCGATACGGGCTTCGATCTTGTCGGTCTCGACGTTCAGGATCACCAAGCCGGACTGTCCGCCCTGGTTGCCGCTGTACACCGTGGTCATGTACTTGCCGTCAACGGAGCAGTCGCAGGTATGGGGATCCGGGCCGGTATCCCACTTGGCGGTCACCTTCCAGGTTTTGGTATCCACCTTGCAGATGTAGCCATTGTTCGGCTTGCGCGCCCACATGGTGAAGTAGGCAAAACGCGAATCCGGCACGTTGCCCATGTGCAGCGGCAGGTATTTGTCGCCGAATCCCTCAACGAAGGCTTCCTTCTTCCATTTGAGCGGATTCTCATCGGTCGCACGGTAGATCGCGATGTTGTTCTGCAGCACGTTGTTGCATGCGCAGAAATACTCGCCGCTCGTAATGAAGCCAGCCTCATGCAAAGGCGTAAGCACCGACGGCACGGAGAAGGTCCAGGTGAACCCCTGTTGCCTGGTCAGCGGGAAATTGTCAGGCGCGCCCTTGGCGGTGGAAAGCAGCGCAACCACTTCCCAGGTACGCGTATCGACGATCGCGCAGCAACCGAGGCGGCGAATCAGGATCGCACCAAACGGCAGGGTTGGGTGCCAGGTAAAGGCATCCACGAATACCGCGGTCGGGTCGGCCGGCATCAACTCTTCGCCCAGCATCGCCTCATGGGTCGTCTTCATGCCCTTGCGGCCCACGTAGTCGAACTTGCCGGTGGTGGCATCGGGGAAGACATGGCTGATGTGAAGCTGCCGCTTGACGGGGTCGTAATCGGCACGGAAAGCCTTGACGATTTTCGGGTTGTCATCGATGGTGGTGATCAGCACCATGTCCTTCTGGCCATCTGCAAACGCGACATACTTGTTGGCGTTTTCGCCCACGCCGATGGACACGTGCACACCCAGCGACATACCCGTGGTCACGCCGATGTCATTGACCACTTCGATGTGGTTTTGCTTGCCGCTACCGTCATAGCGCATCTTGAACATCTTGAAATCGCCCCGATCACGCCATTCGGGGGAGTTCTCGTTGACATAAGGCGTCCCGGGCGGCTGCATGGTCTGGTAGAAATCGAACCCCTTGTAGGGATCGGCCGAAGGCATGGCAGCGATGTGGTGCGGGATGGGCATGTTGACGCCAGCCAGGCCGTAGTTGTACCAGGCCAGGGTTTCCGGCACGGCAAGGTCGAGCGCCTGCACGTAACCGCCGTACTTGCTCGGCAGCAGCACAACGTTGCGATCGAATTTCTTGAAGAAATCAGCCTGCGCTTCGTTGAGCGGATCGTGGCGAGCTGCCATGGCGCTTCCCGAACCCAAAACACCCGCTGCCCCGGCCATGCCGGCAGCGAGCGAACCCTGTATGAACTGCCTTCTGGAAATACTCATTAATTTAACTCCTTGCGTTGTATAGCTTTATGCAGACGCCCTAGCGTCGATTCAGATGTCGCCTTTCTTCCAGTCCTGCGGACCGACGAAGACCTTTTCGATCGTGCCGTCGGCAGACAACAGGAAGCTGGTCGGCAGGCCGCGAATCCCCAGGCGCGTAGAAACGCCTTTAGGGCTCAGCACGTCGTTGGGCGCCACATACATATCCCGCTTCAAGTTATGCTCCTTCTTGATGAGGCGCATGGTTGCCGCTGTGGAAGGAATCGCTTGCGTCGGACCGCCCATCAGGTGCGTACCCATCGTGTCCGCATTGACAAAAACGACATTCGTTCCACGGCCGTATTTGTCCACGAACTCCTCGGTCTTTTTCAGTTGAGCAACCGAAACCGGTACCGCGGAGATGAAAAACACCACCAGCGTACGTTTGCCCGCCACCAAGCTGCCGAGATCGGCTTTTTTCGCTTGCGAGTCGTAAATCTCGATGTCGGTCGGCATTTTTGTGCCTACCGCCATCGGTTGGATGAACACTTCGCCCCCCACCTGCTCGGCAGACGGAAAGGTGCCATCCTTGCCATCCGCCAACACCGCGCTAACGGGTATTGCAAGCAGCCCCAACGCGAAAAGAGCTGGCCCCGCCGTGCAAAGTGCAGAAACGACGCGTCGCTTCTCCAGCCCACCTGATACCGTTGTTGCCTTAGATTTCATCTGTAAATTCTCCTGTTGTTAAACCCTGTCGCACGACCGACCCGAAATCAGAACCGGATGCCACACAACCGAACCGCCATCCAGAAACCCGGCGGCCAAACCGCTCTCCAGAAAGCCTGTCCAACAAAGCTGCGACACCTTGTCGCGGTTGGTCTGGAGCACTTACCATGCCAATTTAATTTACTGTTTATTTTCAATGGATTGAACGCACTCCCCCTCGCTCTGTTTCAACGAATGTTTCACGTTGAAATACTCTGTCTGGCCTGCGGAAGCCCCCCATCACCCACGCAAAAAAAAGCCGGTAGCGCATGGCTACCGGCAGAGGAGGAGGAGATTGAGCGATTAGATGAGGTCGGCCTTGGATCCACGGCTGAATCAGCCAATGAATAAGGGCAGCGAGTCCGGAATCAGCACATCGTCAGTCTCTCTCTGGCGATTGTTGCAGGCTGAAAGCCGCCCTGAGTGAATTGCGCTGTTATTGGAATAGGTTGAATCGATCGCGGCCGGCCCCACAGACCGGAACAGGCGAAACGCTCACGAAGCGGGATGACGCTTACATGCGCATGTCGTTGTCCTGCTCGATGACGCCGCAGGCCACGCGCGCACCGGAATTACCCGCCGGATCGGAAAAATCGTCTTCATTGGCGTGAATGACGATGGCGCGGTTGACAATGGAATTGAGGCCAATCAATGCCAGACTCACACCCGGTACATCCACGCTAACGTTGGCAACGCCATTCCGATCCACTTCAATATTGCCGAGGTCGCCCAGATGATGTGCGCCGGAGGGAGCGCCATGAGGCCCGCCAGAAGGCGCGAAATGACCGCCTGCACTCATTCCATCCGGCGAATCACAATTGCCGTTCACATGGATATGAAAACCGTGCTTACCCGGTGTCAAGCCTGTCACGCGTCCTTTGATCAGCACGTTACTGTTGTCATGCTGAACCAGATGCAGCGTACCGTGCGCTTGACTGCCGGAAATGGCCACCAGTTCTGCCGTCGCATTCGAGCCCCCATGATTGTGATCCATGGGAGACGCTCCATCATGGCCATGGTGGGAATGCTCTGCCGCACCGGCCTGTCCCATTGCTCCAAGCAGCACAGCAACGGCGATCCGCCTCATATATCGGGTTTCAGGCATCCCGTTCCACCTGCACTTCATCAAATACTCCTTGTCATTGGGTTGAGTGTATCCAGGACCTCTGTCCATGGCCTGCGGGAAGCGCAGGCAATTTTCGTTCCCATCCGCAGCAAGCTTGCTGGGCATAGATTTGAACGGTGTGTCCGGCGGGTCGTTTCATTTTGGAACGAACCCGCCCTGCCATCAGAACCCGCCACTGGCCAGGCTATCCAGAATGGCACGCAAGTCATCGTCGAACTGCTTGAGCGTTGCCCGGCCTTCGTCCGTCAAGTTCTTGTCGCTGGCGAGCAGGCTCAAAATATGGGCCGGACGCTGCATCATGACCGTGGTCTTGCCGTCATGCTCGATGAGCGCCAACCGGCAGGGCGCAAACATCTCGAAGTTGGGCACATGATGGGTGACCGTGTAGGCCTTGGTCAGATTGCAGAACTCGATGAGCTGGAGCGGTGGCGCATCGATCCCGCGCCCCTGCAGGCCTTCCTGCACATTGAGCACGTTGATGATGGCGTAATTCCTGGCTTCGAGTTGCGAGAGCAGCATATCGCGCACGGTCGCGATTTTGTCTGCCACGGTAACTTCGAACTTGAGTTCGGTTGCCGCCACATGAGGTTCATCGGCCATGGCCGATGTCGCTGGCAAGATCGTCAGCAAACCCAGTAAAAATAGCATGCGGCTGTTGCGTTTAATACGGGGAAAAATCTTCATCACCCTCTCTCCTGTTTGTTTCAACCAACAGGCCGTGAATCGGCCCTGCGGAACTTCAGCAAACAGCATGCCAGATGATGCGAGACATTATTCGCGCCGACTTGGCGTGAACTGGAGATTGAATTCGCGCATCTTGCGCCACAGAGTGGTACGGCCGATACCCAATTCACGCGCAGCCTCGCCGATATGCCTGGCACGCTGCAAGGCAGCCTCGATCAACATGCGCTCGGTCTTGGCAAGGCTGCCACCCTCTCCTTGCGACAACGGGGCGGAGGCATCATTGGCCACGGGTATGCTGCCCAGATGCTGCAACAGATCTTCGGGCAGAGCGTTGATATCGATCACCCCCTGCTCGTCAGCGAAAACCACCATTTGTTCCACGAAGTTTTCCAACTGGCGGATATTCCCTGGGTAAGGATAAGCCAGTACGCAAGCCAGGGCACGCGACGTCAGACTGAGTCCGCTTCGCCTGTACTTGGCGCTGTAGACTTCGAGAAAACGCGTCAGCAGCCGCTTGAGGTCCTCGCCCCGCTCGCGGAGCGGCGGCAGATGCAGTCGGATACCGTTGAGACGAAAATACAGGTCGGAACGGAAATGCCCACGTTCCATGAGGCTGTCGAGCACCTGATTGGTGGCGGAGATCACCCGGATATCCACTTGTTTGCTCTTGTTCGATCCCACCCGGCGGATCTGCCGCTCCTGCAATACGCTCAATAGCTTGGCCTGCATCGCGGGCGACAGGGTATCCACCTCGTCCAGAAAAATGGTGCCACCGTCCGCTTCCTCAAACAGACCGGCACGGGAATCGGTCGCGCCGGTGAAGCTGCCCCGCACATGACCAAACAGTTCGCTCTCCAGAAGCTGCTCCGGTAAGCTGGCGCAATTGATGCTGACAAAGGCATGCCCGCTGCGCGCACTTTTCTCGTGGATGAGACGGGCAATGCGGGTCTTCCCGGTGCCGGTCTCGCCGGTAATGAGCACGCTGATGTCGGTGGCCGCCAGCCGTTCCGCCTTGATCAGGGTCGCGCGCATCTGCGGGGTATCGGCCACGATGTCGTCTGCCTCACGCAACTCCGCCGTGGAGGGCATGCGCATTGCAGTGACGTAATTGCGCAATGCCTGGCTGGCGTGGATTTTCTCCAGAATATCGTGTTCGCTGAACGGCTTGGTGAGGTAATCAAATGCGCCCAGGCGCATCGCATCGACTGCCGATTCGATGCTGCCATAGGCTGTGATCAGGATCACCGGCAGATGGGGATTGATCTGCTTGATCTCGCGCAGCAGATCAATCCCGGACATGTCATCCATACGCAAATCGGTAATCACCAGGTCGTATTCAGCCTGGCTCAATATCGTCAACGCCTGGCTGCCGCTTTCCGCCTCGCTAGTGTCGAAGCCGGCGCCCAGCAGCATGAGCGACAGGCTACGGCGCAGGCTTTTCTGGTCGTCCACCAGCAGGATATGAAGCGGTTTGCTACTCATGCCATTGCTATCGTACGGTCAATGGTCGCGTCGACCGGTTCGGGCAAGGGCACACGCACATAAAACCGCGTGCCGCGCCCCACCTGGCTTGCAATGCGGATACGGCCGCCCCACTCCTGCACGAAGCGCTGCACGATGGCGAGCCCCAGCCCGGCACCATGCGAACGCTGGGTATAAAACGGCTCAAAAATCAGCTTGCGCTCCACGGGCGGGATGCCCTTGCCGGTATCCGCCACGACCAGCAGAAACCAGCCGGGGTAGACACGTACCGTGGCATACACGTGGCCCCGCCCATGAATGGCCTGCGACGCATTGAGCAGGAGGTTCCACAATACGACTTCCAGTCCGTCCGCATCAAACAGATGGGGCATGGCGTTGCCCGAGATGTCCGCTTCTACTTCAATCATTTGTCCCTGTTGCTGAACATGGCGTTCCAGGGCTGCACACACCTTGTAAACCAGCGCCTCCAGCACCACCGGCTTGTTTGCCATCACACGCGGCTTGCCGAACATAAGGAAGTCGCGCGTCAGATTATCCAGCCGCGCCACCTCGTCCTGGATGATTTCCAGGGCGTCATGGCTTCGGCCCCCGGTATTACGTTCCGCCTTCAACACCGCCAGACAATTGGTAATGGCCGACAGCGGATTGCGTACCTCATGCGCCACCGAGGCAGCCATCTGACCCAGCGCTGCCAGGCGTTCCGCGCGGATTTTGTTTGCCTCGGACAGTTTAAGTTGCTGGTTGATTTCGGACAATTGCTGGTAGCTATGAGCATTATTGATTGCGATGCGGACCTGGCCAGCGAGCAGTTCCCCCTTGGCCAGGGTCGCCTCGCTGAATTGCACCCTCTCCCTGCGTATCAGCACCATGGCGCCGATCAAGCGCTCTTCGTCCAGCAGGGGAAACAGCGCCATCGCTCCCCAATGGCAGCCCAATGGCTGTCCTGAGACCAACAACGCCTGACTGTCCGACCACAGCATGGCACGGGGACGGAAGTGGCCGTCGATATTATTCAGAAGCCGTGCGCACGAACGGCCATCGCGACACCAGGCCTCCAATTCGGCAGTACAAGCCTTGTCGCTGTCGGCAAACCATCGGGCCGCCAGAGTAAAGCGCCCGGGTTCCTTCTCGCTGGGAAGCCAGACCAGCGCCCCTTCACTGTCCAGCAGGGCAGCGCTTTCGCTGCATACCGATTCAAGCACCCGCTTGAGGTTCAGGGTTGAGGTCATCATGGCCGATACCCGTAGCAAGGCGGCCCGGAATTCGTTGGCATCCAGCCAGCGGTGGTAAAGCAACGCATTGTTGACGATAGTGCCAATCTCCGCCGCCAACGCCTGCAACTGGCCCATGCGCTGGCGCAAGTGCTCGCGATCTTCCATGAGCAGCCGAAGGTGGCCGATCTCCTGACCGCTTGCCGTGAGCGACAGGCAAACCGACTGATCGACCGTACCGGAAGAGCACTCGTAATAGCTGCCACCCGACTCCCTCACCAACTGGCAGCTTTGTCCAAAACAGGTGGCGTTCGACGCCTTGGCGCGAATGGGCCAGTGTGATCCCAATTGGGGCATGTGCCGCTCGAACTCATCGACTTCATCCGCCGGAATGCTCAGGATCAACTCACCACAGGGGATACCCAGCAGTTGGTTGACCGCACCGGAGACCACATCGAGCGCATTGTTGAGATCGGGCGAGGTCATCGCCTCGCGTGCCATGCGGTTGCGTATTCTAAGTTCCTGATTGACGTTTCTGATCCTGCGCTGGGTGCGATGCAGTCGCCGGTTGGCGCGCATCAGAACATGGCGCGAGCGCTCAATGGTATTGAGCGCCAGCAGGAAACCGACTGACACCGTGATCATGACGCCCAGATAGAACATCATTTTGACCCCGTGCCACCCCCACCAGATGATGTCCCATAGTTTGGAGAAGTTAAACAGATAGGCACTCTGGGCAAACACCATCAGCAGACTGGCGATCACAAGTGCAAGGCTTTTCCGATACTTCCGGTAATAACCGTAAAACGCAACGGCATCGAGCGCATAGAGAAAGCTGGCCAGGTAATGCACGCTATGCGTGGTCGGCAGAAAATCCAGGGAATCGGGGTAAGTGCCCGACATCAGGTTCGGAATGAATATCTGATACAAGACCGCCACCACCAGTACGACCAGCCCCCCCATCCCCACAGTGAACACATCGCTGTGAGTAGGCCAGCGTTTCCGATCGGAGAAAATATGGGCCACGATGCCGGCCAGGATCAGCCCGCTCCCAGACAGGGAAGAGACGGTATGGTAGGCGACAAAATGGTGCAACTCCGGGCCCGGATTCGACCAGGCATGCAGGATGTCCATGACCCCCATGGACAGGAAAGCCATTCCGAAAAAAGCCCCGTCGTAGCTCTTTTGTCTCGCGCTCACGGCCAGAATCATGCCGGCGACCATCAACGCTACAAAGCCGCAGAATGACTCGATCAGCATGTGGCTCTTGATCTCGACAAACTGCTGCGCGAGCAGATGAGGAGAAAGATTCCCAAACAGCAGGATCGGGAGCAAAAGCAGGAATATCACCCACAGCATCACTCCGGTCTCGAGCAGGTTGCCCGACCGGTCCGATTCAGGCAGCCCGATTCCACGTTCCATTCGAAAAAATTTCACCTGCATTGCGTTTGCTCCAGCCTTGGCGGCCGCGGATAAACCACCTACTTCATGTTAGGTCAGCGCAGTCCGGACAAGGATTATCGGCTCACAATCCGCTCGGCACCAGCCAGCCCTTGCGGCGGCTGGCCATCCAGTGGAAGAGCGTCGGGATCACCAGCAGATTGAGCAGGGTCGAGCTCAACATGCCACCCAGCAAAACAATAGCCAGCGGCCGTTGCAATTCCTTTCCAGTGGGGTCGCCCATAATCAGTGGAATCACAGCCAGTGCGGCTGTAAATGCCGTCATCAAAATAGGGACCAGGCGGTCCACCGACCCTTTCAAGGCGATTTCTCTGGCATTGAGGTCTGGACGCATGCGAAGTAGGGACTGATAGCGGGATATCAGTAACAGGCTATTGCGGGTGGCCACGCCGAACAGGGCAATCATGCCGATCAGCGAGGATACGTTGAGGGTCTCTCCGGCCAGTGCAAGTGCGAATACGCCGCCGATCAGAGCCAAAGGCAAATTGAGCATGACCAGCGATACCAACGACCAGCTCCGGAACGCCTGATACATAACGACCGACATCAACAGTATTGCAGCGGCGGACGTCACCAACAGGGTGCGGGATGCACGTTGCTGACCCTCGTAGTCGCCGCCAAATTCAATACTGTAGCCAGGCGGCAACGTAACCTTGTCGCGAATGCGGTCCTGGGCCTCCCGTACCACCCCGTCAAGATCGCGTCCTTCGGTGTTCCATTGCACCACCGCTCGGCGTGCGGCACCATCGCGGTTGATCATGTAAGGCTCCTGCACCGATTTCAGCTCGGCCACTTCACGCAATGGAATGACTGCACCGCCAGGTGACATCAGCGGCATCTCGCCCAAGGTCTGGATATCGCTGCGGGCTGCTTCGTTCACACGCATGAAAATATCGAAGGTACGGTCCTGTTCCAGAACTTTGGATACCGCCACCCCATTGAACGCGGCACTGACCTGGGTAACGACCGCACCCGGGGTGAATCCATAGGCGGCTGCGACGGTCCGATTGACCCGGATATCGACACCAGGTACCAAAACCATCGGCTCCATCTGCAAATCCACCACGCCCGTCACGCCCTTCACCGCTTGATAGACTTCCTGTTGCTTCTGCTGCAGCACCCCGAAATCCTGGCCATAGATCTTCACTGCAACCTGGGCACGCACCCCGGACAGGATCTCCGACATGCGGTGGGTGATGAACTGGGACACATTGACCGACATGCCTGGAATCTGCGTCAGCTTGTCACGGATGCGCTGCATCACCTCGGGCACGTTGCGGGTACCCGGCTTGAGAGCAATATCGAACTCGCTGAAATTCACTGGCTGGGCATCCTCGTCCAGACGCGAGCGTCCGGCACGCTGGGCGAGGCTGGCAATCTCCGGCATATCGCCGATCAATTGCTCGATCTTGCGGCCCACACGCAAATTTTCCTCCAGTGACGTACTCGGCATCAGCGTGGTCGCGATCACCAGATTGCCCTCGTGGAAGGCGGGAATAAAGGATCGGCCAAGGGACGGAATCACCAGGATCGCTGCGACCAGGATCAATGCGGACATCGCGGCCGTCGGCAAGGGCCGATCCAGACAGGGTTTCAATACCTTCGCATAACGGCTGAGCAGCATGTCGGAAATGGGGCTCAAGCCATAGCTCTGATATTGCGGCCGCCGCCCCATGAGGTAGTAACTCAGAACCGGCACGAGCGTGATGGCAACCACAAGAGAACTGGCAATGGCCGCCAAGTAGGAGATCGCCAGCGGCCGGAAGATACGGCCCTCGATGCCCTGGAGAAAAAAGATCGGCATGAAGGCCACGATGATCACGAAGGTGGCGAATACCACCGAATTGCGTATCTCGCGCGAGCCTTCGTAAACGATCTCCAGCGCAGGCAACGGATCCGCAGCCTGCTTGTTTTCACGCAAGCGGCGCAGAATATTCTCGACGTCAATGATGGCATCGTCCACGACTTCGCCAATGGCGAACACCAGTCCTCCCAGGGTCAGGGCGTTGATGCCGATGCCAAAAAGCCACAGCACCAGTACACCAGCCATCAGGGAAACGGGAATGGCAATCAGGCTGATCGCAGTGGGACGCCAGCGGAACAGGAACAGCAGCAGCACCAGCGCCACGATAAGGGAGGAATCGAGCAATGCGTCTCGCAGATTGGCGATAGCAGTCTCGATGAAACTTGCCTGGCGGAATACATCGGGAATCAGCTGAATATCCGCGGGCAGGCTGCGCGCCAGATTGGCCAGCGCCTTCTCGACGTTGTGCGTGGTTTCCAGCGTGTCCGCACCCCATAGCTTGGAAACGGTTCCGATCACGGCCGGGCCGCCGAAGATCTGGCCATCGCCTCGTTTTACCTCGCTTCCAAAGCGCACCTCCCCCACATCCTCGACCCGGATAGGCTGGCCTTCACGCATGACAATCAGTGTCTCGGCCACATCGCGGAGGCTCTGCACCCGGCCATTGACGCGAATGAAATATTCCTCCTCACTGGTAGGGTAGACGAACCCTCCGGACGCCACCAGATTGGCGCGGCGCAGGGCCTGCATCACCTCTTCGCTGGACACGTCATACTTGCGCATGCGAATGGGATCAAGCATCACCTGGTACTGCTTCACCCCGCCACCCACTGCCACCACAGACGCGACGCCCGGCTGGGCCAGCACACGATTGCGAATATCCCAGTCCGCCAGCGTACGCAACTCATGTTCGCGGTTTTCGCCAGACCAGTCGACCAAGGCGAACTTGAGCAACCAGCTCACTGCCGACGTGACCGGCATCAATTGGGGAGCCTGGGCCGAGTCGGGCAACTGGCCCTGCACCAGCTGCAATCGTTCCTGGATGATCTGGCGAGCACGATAAATATCGACGCCCCATTTGAATGTGATCGTGATGCGCGACAGGCCGACCGACGAGTTGGATCGGATTTGATCGATATACGGGGCTCCCTGCAGGACGATCTCGATCGGCCGGGTGACCAGCCCTTCCACGTCTTTAGTCGAGTAACCCGGCACTTCGGTCTGGATCTGCACCTGCGGCGGCGCAAATTCCGGGAATACATCCACCGCCATGTGCAGCGCAGCGGCGATCGACGCGCCGGCCATCAACACATAAAGCAGCACCACGGCCAGCCGGTTCTTAAGAGACCACTTGATTGCCCAATCAAACATCTTCGTTCATCCGTCTCAGTGATGGTGGTCGCCGTTTGCGGCGCTGGCATGATTGCCGGACATGCGGTACACCCCTTCCAGAATCATCTTGCCGTCGACCACCACCCGGTCGCGCGGATCGACACCCGTCACCTGGAGCCAACCCTCCGTTTCGCCCAATACTGCTATCGGCTTGCGCAGGTAGTGCCCGGGCGCAGCTTGCACATACACGACCGGATCCAGCTTCTGGCCCAGAACCGATTGGCGCGGCACCCAAATTCCCACCCGGCCATCCAGGGCGAGCACAAGCTCCACCGTCTGGCCGGTGGCCAGTCCAGGCACGCTGCGCCCCAGATCCAGCAGGAAACGGGCACGTTGTGTCCGGGGATCGATACCCGGCACCACCTCGGATATCGGGCGCTGCATCCTTACGCCGCCAGGCAAGGCGACCTCGACCTTGATGCCTGGCCGAAGCAGGGCCTCCTGACCAGCATAGATATAGCCTTCCACCCACAATGACTGCTTGCTGGACACCATGCGCGCCACCGACTTTCCTATCACCACGAACTGCTTCATGGTGCGGTCTCCTGCATTGATCAGCGATCCGGGCTGCACGAACATGTCGGTGACGAATCCATCGGTGGGGGCCTCCAGGATGAGGTGTTCCACCACTGTCCCCTTGTCGATCAACGCGGTAATCTGGGGATCGCTCATCCCCCACCAGCGCAGGTTCTCCTTGGCATCCTTGAGATAGTTCGGCAGACGTCCCTCTTCGCGAAGAACCTGAAGCCGCTCTTCGTTCTGCAGGAATTGCAAATACCCCTTCTGGGTCGTGATGAACTCGGGATTGAAAATGGACACCATCGGCTGTCCCTTTCTCACGCTGTCGCCGGGGCGCACGAACACCTGAACAATCTGGCCGCTGACGACAGTATTTACATCCAGAACCGCCTCGGCATTGGGCACGACCTGGCCGTAAGTCCTCAGCCGTTTGGCAGGAGCATCGGCCCTGACCGATGCGAGCGTGATAACGTCTCCAATGTCACGCACGCCCGAGGGCAGCCTGACCTCGCTGGCTTCACGGTTGCGTTCGACGATCTGTTCGAATACCCCAGAGTCGCCATGCGCATGAACCAGGGCGGACATACTTAGCGCAAGCAAAACAATGGGAAGCGCCAATACCACCTTAATGAACATGCGCGTCCCCCGAAAAACTGACCGTTGCCACCACCCCATTCAGCAGACCCAGACGCTCAGGCGCACTGAAAACTTGTAACCGCACCCACTGTCTCTGACTGACCGGGTTCACAAAGGCATACACACGCTGCACCTTCGCGGCCACCGCTATCCGCCCCTTGGCTGGATCAGTCACATAGACCTTGGCAGACTGTCCCGGCTTGATCGCCGAAGCCTCGCTTACCGGTAAACTCGCTTCCACCACGATTGCGCCAGGCTGAGCGATCGTGGCGATCGTGGTGCCACTGGTCGCGTATTGGCCGCCCTGTGTACCGGCATTGAGAATCTGGTTGTTGACCACATTCAGGCTATACAGGTAGCCCGAGGTCGGGGCCTTGATCTTGATCAGCTTGAGCGGCTGGCGCGTTGCTTCCAGACGTTTGATATCCTCCTCCGACATACCGCGCCAGAGCAGATTCATGCGCGCATCGACCATCTTCTCTTCGCTGGTCATGGAAAATGCCCGGACAGCATCCATGTTGGCAAACAAGCCCAGATAGGTAGCCTGCACCGTCTCCAGTTCGGCGCTTTCTATCTCGCCCAGCACCTCGCCCCGGCTCACTCTTTTTCCGACATACACGTTGCGGAGATTGGCCATGCGGGCGTTGATCTTGATTACCACACTCACCATATGACGGGGATCGATCGATACCTTGGCCGGATAAAGCTTCGCCGGCTCCGCCTCCGCCTCTTCATCGTCATGATGATGGGCTGCGGCAGGCGCGCTAAACACGGACGAATCGGAATGCGCCCACGCCTGCTGTTGCAGACCGGTCAATAGACAAAACAACGCAGTGCAACCAATGATGGCGGGCAGCATGATCAGTATGGACAGCCGTTCCAGAATGTACCGTCCAACCCGTCAGCAATGACTGTGCCACTGTCCGACCCCCCGCATACGCGCCGCGGTGAGCCCTCATTCCCCCAATCGGCGTTTCATGATGTTTCAATACGGAACATCAATGGCTTGACCCGCGTTTTCTGGAACAGTCCAGGCACGCAGGAAAGGAAATGTTCCGGCTTCCCGTCCCTACATAAAATGGCTCATGGCATCGCGTGCTCGTCGTTATTGCAACTAAGATAAAAACATTAAAGGGAATAGGGGTTAACCATGGTTTTCGCCAACCGCCATCAGGCCGCGGAGCGTCTCGCGACGGCCCTGGCCTCGTACAAAGGCCAGCATCCCCTGATTCTTGCCATTCCGCGCGGCGCCGTGCCGATGGGGCAGCAGCTCGCGCGGGCCCTCGAAGGCGAGCTCGACGTGGTATTGGTACGCAAGCTGCGCGCCCCCTTCAATCCGGAATTCGCCATTGGCTCGATCGACGAATCGGGCTGGACGTATGTGGCCGACTACGCGGAGTCGGTCGGCGGCACGCCAGCCTATCTCGCGCAAGAAAGACAGGCCCAGCTCGACGTCATCAAGAAACGGCGGGCACAGTACACGCCGCTGCGCCCGCCGATCGACCCCACCGGGCGCATCGTCATCGTGGTCGATGACGGGCTGGCGACAGGTGCAACGATGATTTCCGCGCTGCATGCGCTGCGCGACAAGAAACCGGCACGCCTGATCTGCGCGGTGCCGGTGGCCCCGGTCGACACGGTGGAAAAGATCCGACCCTATGCGGACGAGGTAGTCTGCCTGTCGACGCCGATGTCCTTCCAGGCGGTGGGGCAGTTCTATACGGAATTTCCGCAGATCGACGACGCCCAAGTCGAGGCCATCCTCAAGCAGACTTGAGCGTCAGCGCGGCTTCACGCGCACACTGTCACGGATCGTTTCGTCCGGATGCGCCACCACCCGGTCGCCGGCCTTGAGCCCCGACAGCACCTGGGTCACCAGCCCGGCACGCTGGCCGATTTCGACCGGTGTCTGGCGGGCGTGTCGACCATCCAGCCTAAATGCCGCCCACCCCGAGCCGAGCCGGAACAATGCGCTGGTCGGCAGTTGCAGCACGTCCTGGCCTTCCCACAGCACGAAACGCGCCTCCACCCGGTAGCCGTCGCCGAGCCGTGCCCACGCCTCACGCGGCGAAGTGAAGTCGACGATGACGCGCACCCGCTGCTCCTCGACGCCGAGCGCGGAGATTTTCGTGAAGCCGCCCGGCTCGACGACGCGTACCCTGCCCTCGATCGATTGGTCGCCACCCCAGCGATCCAGGATCACCTTCGATCCCGACACGATCTTCACCGCATCGGTGGACAGCACTTCCACCTCGGCTTCCAGGCTTTCGGGATTGCCGATCTCGAGCAGAGGCTGGCCGGCCGTCACCGGGCCTTCGCTTTCATGCTGCACCCTGAGCACGCGTGCAGCCACCGGCGCATGCACCTGCAGCGCTTCGGCCGCACCGCCGGCCTGCAGATGCGCGGTGCTGGCCGCCGCCGCGCGCGCCGTCTCCAGGTCGAACCGCGCCACCCTGACCGCATACTGCGCAGCCTGCTCCGCCGCGCGGGCACGGGTTTCTGCGCTTCGCGCAGTATCGAGTGCCTGGGCGGAGACGAAATTCGACTGCCGCAGGGATTCGGCGCGGCCGCGCTCCTGCTGCGCCAGCTCTGCGGCGGCGACGGCGGCGCGCGCATTTTCCTGCGCCACCACCAGCGCGGCCTGTGCGGCGCTCACCTGCGCCTGGGCCTGCACGCGGGTGCGCGGATCGAGCGCCACCGAGCGCGCCGGCTCGATCACTGTGAGAACCTGGCCGGCGGCAACGGCATCACCGGCCTTGAGATCGATGCGCCGCGCATAGCCGGCGACCGGTGCCGACACCAGGTAGCGCTCGCGCACCCGGGTCTTGCCTTCCTCCTCCACCGTCACTGTGAGCGGCGCCCGTTTCACCTCTGCGACATCGACCGGCACCGCACGCGGCATGAAGCCGATCACGAGGCCCACGGCCACCACCGCAGCGATGGCGAGCATTCCGATTTTTGCGCGTAGCCGCATAGCTGTCGTTGTTCCTATTCGCGTGTTTTCAGAACTGCCACCAGATCCAGCCGGCCAAGGCGTCGCCAGAGCAGAAGCCCGGACAGCAGCGCCGAGACGATGACGACACTCGCCCCCATGGCGTAGTTTTCCGGCGTCAGGATCAGCGGCAGCCGGTACAGTTCGCTCTGGAACGCCACCACCAGGATGCCGACCAGGCCGACGCCGACCAGGAAGCCGACCGGAATCGCCGCCAGCGTCAGCAGCGCCAGCTCTCCCAGCAGGATATAGGCGATCTCGCCGCGGGTGAAGCCCAGCACCCGCAGGCTGGCAAGCTCGCGCCCGCGTTCCGACAGCGCGATGCGCGCGCTGTTGTAGACCACCCCGAAACCGATGGCGCCCGCGAGAACCGTGGCCACCAGGTTGTAGAACAGGATGAATTCGCCGATCGTGGCGTAGAAGCTCTGGACCGCCGTCTTGTTGGCGACCATGCCGAGCACGCGCGGGCGCTCGTGCAGCCTGGCATAGAGTTCCGGCTCGGTGCCCGGCTCCACCGCCAGGTAGGCACCGGTCACTGTATTGCCCTCGCGCATCAGTGCATTCACCGAGTCCTTCTGCATGTAGGCCGACACGCCCAGATACTGCTGGGTGATGCCGAGCACCGGCACCTGCCGCACCGGCCGGCTGCCTTCCAGCACCTCCACCGTCAACATGTCGCCCGGCTTCACGTGCAGGATGTCGTTTGCCAGGTAATCGGTGAGCACCACCCCGCCCGGCGGCACCGCCACCGGCTTCAGCCGGCTGTCGAGCGAGCGGTGCAGCCGGCCTTCCGGCTGGATGCCGAACAGCGCGGCGCGATGCCGGTACTGGCCGAAACGCAGGATCGCCGGCACGTCGCGATAGCCTTCGACAAAGTCGACGCCAGGCAGTGCGGCGAGTTCGTGCAGCGCGCGGCCGGAGGTCGGATCGATGAACGCCAGTGCGAGATCCTCGCGCGAGGCCTGGCGGAACTGCACGTCGACCATGAAATCGATCGCGCCCTTCTGGTAGTTGCCCACCATCATCAGGCCGCAGGCACAGGCGATGCCGAGCACGGTCAAGAGCGACTTCAGCGGGCGCCGCCCGATGTGGCGCAGGATCATCCGCGACGGCGCGGCCAGCCAGCGCTGCAGTCCGATGCGCTCGACCAGGCTGGTGCGATATCGCGCCGGCATCTCCGGGCGCATGCCTTCGGCCGGCGGCAACCGCACCGCGCGCATGACGGACACCAGGGTGCCGCTCACGGCCGCCAGCGCCGACACCGCCAGCGCGATCAGCACCGTGCCTGGCTGCAGCCGGTAATCGAGATAGGGAAAGCGGAAGGTCGTTTCGCTGTAGACATGCGACAGCCCCTGGCCGAACCAGGTGCCGAGCGCCACCCCGGCCGCCACGCCAAGCAGCGCCATCAGCAGCACCATCTTGACGTAGTGCGTGCCGATCGCCGCATAGCTGTAGCCGAATGCCTTGAGGATGGCGATCTGCTCGCGCTGCAGCGCAATGAGCCGGCTCAGCACGACGTTCAGCAGGAAAGCGGCGACGCCGAGGAAGATGGCCGGGAAAATGGTGGCCATGGTGCGCAGTTGCTTCAATTCCTCGCTGAGAAAGCGGTTGGAAAACTGATCTTTTCGTCCATAGGCACCGGTACCGCCGTAGTCGGCCAGGATCGCGTCGACGCGGTCGATCACGTCCTGCTCGTTGGCGTCGCGCGCCAGCGTCAGACTGACCTGGTTGAACGCGCCTTTCATGTCGTAGGCGATGCCGAGCGCGTTGCGCGCCATCCACAGCACGCCGTAACGCTTGAAATCGGGAAACATGGCGCCCGGCGCGATCTGGTAGACGTATTCCGGCGACACTGCGACGCCGACGACGGTGAGTGTCTTGCGCTTGCCGTGGATGATGGCGGCGAGCGTGTCGCCGGGCTGCAGATGGTGGGCATCGGCGAAGGTGTCGGACACCACCACCTCGTCCGTGCTCCATGGCTGCACCGAGCGTCCGCGCTTGAAATACAGACGGTTGAGCTGCGCCTCGCCGACGTCCGGCAGGGACAGGATCTGGCCGGTGATCGGATCGGAAAACCCGGCCACTTCCAGCTTCACTCCGGCCCTCACCCGCGTTTCCAGCCGTTCCACCCCTGGCACGCCGGCGAGCCGTTCCGCCACCGGCTGGGGGGCGCGCTTGAGGCCGGCGAATACGTCGGCGAAACGGTATTCACCATAGAAGCGGTCGCGCGTGCCGACCAGCGAATCGTAGGTGGACAGTGACATCACCATGGTCGCGACGCCGCCCATGATGACCGCCGCAATCGCCAGCACCTGCCCGCGCATGTGCCAGAGATCACGGAAGAGTTTGCGGTCGAGCGCCTTCATCGCGGGTGACGCCGTTCCCAGTGCCGGTAGAACAGCTGCTTGGCCCACAGCATGACCGCGAGATAGGCGGCGACGATGCCGGCCAGCACCGCGTAGAACGCGGGCGGCGGCGCAACGAAGCCCAGCTCGCCGGCGAACGGCAGCCACGGCAGCAACGCCGCCACCGCCACCACGGCAAGCGACAGCGCCACCAGCCAGACATTGGGCCGGCTGGCGAGCGGGCTGCCGCGGGTGCGGATGATGAAGATGACCAGCACCTGGGTGGCAATGGACTCGATGAACCAGCCGGTATGGAACAGCGCCTCGTTCGCCTGGAACACCTTCAGCATCACGAAGAAGGTCAGGAAGTCGAACACCGAACTCACCGGCCCCAGGGCCAGCATGAAGTTGCGGATGAAGTGCATGTCCCACACCCGCGGGTGGGCCAGGGTGTCCTCGTCCACCCGGTCGAGCGGGATGGCGATCTCCGACAGGTCGTAGAGGAAATTGTTGAGGAGAATCTGGATCGGCAGCATTGGCAGGAAAGGCAAAAACAGCGTGCCGCCGGCCATGCTGAACATGTTGCCGAAGTTGGAACTGGTACCCATCATGATGTACTTGGTGACGTTGCCGAAGGTGCGCCGGCCTTCGCGCACGCCCTCCTGCAGCACGTTCAGGTCGTGTTCCAGCAGCACCAGGTCGGCTGCTTCCTTGGCGACGTCGACCGCGCTGTCGACCGAGATGCCGACGTTGGCGGCGTGCAGGGCCGGCGCGTCGTTGATGCCGTCGCCGAGGAAGCCCACCACGTGGCCGCGCGCCCGCAGGGCTTCGATGATCCGCGTTTTTTGCGCGGGGGTGACGCGACAGAACAGGTTGACCCGCTCCACCTGCGCGTGCAGGGCGGGATCGCTCATGGCCTGGATGTCGTTGCCGTTGAGCACACCGGCGATCGTCACACCCAGCTTGTCGCAGATGTAGCGCGCGACGAGTTCGTTGTCGCCGCTGACGATCTTCACCGTCACGCCGCTGGCCGCCAACGCGGCGAGCGCCGGCGCCGCGCTGGCTTTCGGCGGGTCGAGAAAGGCCGCGAAGCCGCAGAACACCAGTTCGCTCTCGTCGGTGACCACGGCGTGATCCTGATGCGGCGGGGTCTGGCGCCAGGCGATGCCGAGCACGCGGAATCCGTCGCGGCTCAGCGCCTCGAAGAGGGCCAGCGCCTGTTCGCGTGCCGCGTCGTCCAGCACTGGCGTCTGCTCCCCGTCTTCGTAGCGTGCGCACAGGCGCAGCATGTCCTCGGGCGATCCCTTCACAAACAGGCTGCGTACGCCGTCGCGGTCGAGCAGCACCGAAACCCGGCGCCGCTCGAAGTCGAAAGGCACCTCATCGATCTTGCGCCAGGGACTGACGTCGATGTGCGTGTGTGCGAGGATCGCCTCGTCGAGCGGGCTGCGGATGCCGGTCTCGAACTGGCTGTTGAGGTAGGCGAGTTCCAGCACGCGCGCGCTGTCGCGACCGAGGATGTCGACATGCCGCTCCAGCCGGATATGGCCTTCGGTCAGGGTGCCTGTCTTGTCGGTGCACAGCACGTCGATGCCGCCGAGCTCCTGCACGGCGGAAAGCCGCTTGACGATGACGCGACGCCGCGCCAGCCGCATCGCGCCCTGCGACAGCGTGACCGACAGCACCATCGGCAGCAGTTCCGGCGTCAGGCCGACCGCCAGTGCCACGGCGAACAGGAAGGACTCGAACAGCGGGCGGTGGAACGCCGCGTTGATCAGCAGCACCGCCAGCACGAGGATGACGGTAAGGCGCAGGATGAGGGCGCCGAAGGCCTGGGTGCCGCGCTCGAAGGCCGTGGCCTGCGGGCGTTGTGTCAGGGTATCGGCTATCTGCCCGAGTGCCGTCGCGGAGCCGGTGCGGACGATCAGCATGCGCCCCGTCCCGCTGATCACCGAGGTGCCGAGGAACAGCGCATTGGTCGCGTCAGCCAGGTCGGCGCCAGGGCGTTCGTCCTGCGCGCGCTTTTCCACCGGGTAGGATTCGCCCGTCAGCATGGCCTGATTGACGAACAGATCGCGCGCGTCCAGCACGCGACCATCCCCAGGCACCAGGTCGCCGGCTGCAAGCAGAACCACGTCACCGGGGACCAGTTCCGCAACGGGAATTGCACGCGCCTGACCATTGCGTATCGCTGATGCGCGCAAGGCCACCGTGTGCCGCAACTTCTCGACGGCGCGGCTGGCGCGAAACTCCTGGAAGAAATCCAGCGTCACGCTCATCAGCACGATGCCGGTGATGACGACGAAGCTCTTCATGTCGCCAAGCATCCCGGCAATCGCGCTGGCCGCCAGCAGCACCAGCACCAGTGGATTCCAGAAGTGGGCCAGGAACTGCAGTATCCACGCCCGATCGGCGCGCGGACGCAGCAGGTTGGCCCCGTAAGTGCGGCGCCGGGCTTCGGCCTCTGTCTCGCTGAGCCCCTCAGGCGAACTGCCGAGCTGCGCCTGCAGTTCCGCCAGCGGGGGCTGCCAGAAATCCAGGGGGAACGGATCGGGGGCGGGCATGGTTCACCAGGCCAAATCGTGTGCCGGCTTCTTGGTGGCGTTTTCGTGGATGTCGGCGATCCGGCCATCGGACAGCCGAATCACCCGGTCGGCCATGCCGGCAATGCCGACATTGTGGGTGATCAGCACGGTCAGGGTGCCGAGTTCACGGTTCACCTTTTCCAGCACTTCGAGCACCACCACGCCGGTGGCCGAATCGAGCGCGCCGGTCGGCTCGTCGCACAGCAGCACCGCCGGATTCTTGGCGACGGCGCGGGCGATCGCCACGCGCTGCTGCTCGCCGCCGGAAAGCTGGGCCGGAAAATGGTCGAGACGGTTGCCCAGACCCACCAAGGCTAGCGCATCCTCGGGACGCATGGGCGTTTGCGAGATCTCGGTCACCGCAGCGACGTTCTCGCGTGCGGTGAGGCTGGGGATGAGGTTGTAGAACTGGAACACGAAGCCGACGTGTTCGCGGCGGAAGCGGGTCAACTCGGCTTCGCTCGCGCCGGTCAGCTTGTGGTCGAGGTAGTAGACTTCGCCGCCGCTCGGCGCGTCGAGCCCGCCGAGGATGTTGAGCAAGGTGGACTTGCCGCTGCCCGAAGGGCCGAGCAGCACCACCAGTTCGCCGCGATTGAGCGTGAGGTCGATGCCGCGCAGCGCCTGCACCTCGACTTCACCCATGCGGTAGACCTTGGTCAGGTTGTGAGCGACGAAAACGGCGTTGGGAAAGGCGTCCGGCATGTGGGCCATCATGCCACGCCCGTTGTCAGGCGGCCACCCGCACGCTCACCGTGCCTTGCGCGGAAGATGCTCCGCAAACCACCCTGCCGCCCGCATCGCCACTGCCTCCAGCGTGCCGGGTTCCTCGAACAGGTGGGTGGCGCCCGGCACGATCACCATTTCCTTCTCGCAGTGCAGCTGGTCGTAGGCCAGCTGGTTGAGGTCGATCACGCCGTCATCGTAGCCGCCTACCAGCAGCAACGTCGGCGCGCTCACCTTCAACAGTGCCTGCTCGCTGGCGAGGTCGGGCCGGCCGCCGCGCGACACCACGGCGCGGGTCCGGTCGCCCAGTGCTGCGGCGGCTTCGAGCGCCGCGGCGGCACCCGTGCTGGCACCAAAAAAGCCAAGCGGCAAATGCTTCGTGGCTTCCTGCGAACCGACCCAGCCCGCCGCCTCCAGCAGCCGCTGGGTCAACAGGTCGATGTCGAAGCGGCGGGAATAATCGCGGTCCTCTTCAGGGGTCAGCAGATCCATCAGCAGCGTGCCGACGCCGGCCGCGCGCAGCTCGCCGGCAACGTAGTTGTTGCGGGGGGAATGACGCGACGAGCCGCTGCCATGGGCGAACAGCACCAGACCGACGGCGCCGTCGGGAATCTCCAGCATGCCCTCGACGGTGACGCCGCCCGCCGGGATGTGAACCAGGGTGGACGTACTCATGGCCGATCCTCCCGGTGCATGGCGATCGGAATGCGGCGGTTGCCGAAGGGATGGCTGAACGCGCCGAAGCGGCCGGCGATGGCGCTGCCGCAGTGCGGGCAATGGCCGTCGGGCGTGACGCTGTAGTGGTCGATGCGATACCAGTCGCGCACGATCAGCGCTTCGTGGCAGCTCGGGCAGGACGTGGTGCCGCCGGCCGGGTCGTGCACGTTGCCGGTGTAGACGTAGTGCAGGCCGGCCTTCAGCGCGATGTCGCGTGCGCGGGTGAGCGTGGACGCCGGGGTGGCCGGCACGTCGAGCATCTTCCAGTCGGGATGGAAGGCGGAGAAATGCAGCGGCACGTCGGGGCCGAGTTCGCGCAGGATCCACTGGCTCATCGCCGCGAGCTCGGCGTCGGAGTCATTCTGGCCGGGAATCAGCAAGGTGGTGATCTCGAACCAGACGTCGGTCTCGCGCTTCAGGTACGTCAGTGTGTCGAGTACTGGCTGCAGGTGGCCGCCGGTCAGCTTGACGTAGAAATCGTCGGTGAAGCCCTTGAGGTCGACGTTGGCCGCATCCATTTTTGCATAGAACTCGCGGCGCGGTGCCTCGGTGATGTAGCCGGCGGTGACCGCCACGGTCTTGATGCCGCGCGCATGGCAGGCGTCGGCCACGTCCATCGCATATTCGGCGAAGATCACCGGGTCGTTGTAGGTGAAGGCGACGCTCTTGCAGCCGGCCCGCTCGGCGGCTTCGGCGATCTCGTCCGGCATCGCCTGGTCGACCATGGTGTCGGTCTCGCGCGACTTGGAAATGTCCCAGTTCTGGCAGAACTTGCACGCGAGGTTGCAGCCGGCGGTGCCGAAGGAAAACACCGACGAGCCGGGATAGAAATGGTTGAGCGGTTTCTTCTCGATGGGATCGACGCAGAAACCGGACGAGCGGCCGTAGGTGGTGAGCACCATCTTGCCGCCTTCCATCTTGCGCACGAAGCACAGACCCCGCTGGCCTTCGTGCAGCTTGCAGTAGCGCGGGCAGAGGTCGCACTCGATGCGGCCGTCGGGCAGCACATGCCACCAGCGCGCCGGGTAGTGCGATTCGGGAATGCTCATGCGGCCCCCTCTTTCAGGATGACGTCGAAGATATCGGGTAGCGCGTCGGTGGCGGCCGCATTCGCGGTCGTTCGCACGTGTCGAGGCTCACTGCTCATGCGCCCCCCTCTCCTTCCACTTGCTCACCGTATAGCGCGACAGGCGTACCTGTTCGGCCCAGAAATCCACCGGCAGGCCGGCCTTGCGTTTCAGATGGGCAAGAAACTCGGCCGGTTCGGGCAGCTGTTCCCACACCTGCGGCAAAAAAGTGCTGCGGTAGTGGCGATACTCGAACACCACGCCGTCGATGTGGGGCCGCAAGGTTTCCAGCGCGTGCTCTTCGTTCGCCACGGTCAGCGCTTCGGTCGGCGAGAGAACCGAAACCTCGACCCGGATATCGTCGAATTCCGCGCGCGAGAGCGGCATGAAGCGGGGATCGCGAAAGGCTGCCGCCAACGCGTTCTCGCGCACGTCGATGCCCAGCGGGCGATGCGCCTCCAGTGTGCCGATGCAGCCGCGCAGGTCGCCCTGCCGGGTCAGGGTGACGAAACTGGCCCCGGGTTCGGCCATCCAGGGTTTGACCGACGGTTCCGGCACGTCCTCCCAAAACTGTTTGGCAATCCCGGCTCGCGCCAGCTTCAGCAGGAACGACCCTTTTTCCGCTTCCTCCTGATCAGCCTCGACCTTTCGGCTTTTCTCGGGACTCGCCTCGGCCTGAAAAGCGAAGGCGGCGTAGCCGACGACCCGCTCGGGGTCGCCGGCGGTATCGCTGGAATTGCGCACGTCCAGCACCACCGGATGCAAGCCATGCTTGCGCGCCGCCAGCAGCAGGCCGTTGACCGGCGTCGCGCCGCAGGCCTGCTCGTGGTTGAGATGCGGATTCAGCGCCAGGATGGCCTTGACGGTCTCGCCATCCACCTGACGAGCGAGCGCGTCGGGCAGGAAATGCGACAGATCGGAACTGATCACGATCAGCGTCTCGTCGCCGCCCCACACCTGCTCCAGCACCTCGGCCACCTCGGCGCCGCTGGCGTCGCCCACCGCCAGCGGCAGCAACTGGAAGTCGCCCAGCACCTGCTGCAGAAACGGCAGCTGCACTTCCAGCGAATGTTCCATCTGGTGCGCCGCCGCGCTGCGCGCCACCTGCGGCAGTCCGGCGAGCGCCTGCATGCCCGCGCAGTCCAGCTGGACTTCGCCAAGCGGGGTGGCAAAACGCTCTGCCTCGGGCAGTGCCAGCCCGCGGACGGGAACGCGGTGAGTGGGACCGAGCAGTACCACCCGGCGTATGCGGCCGCGCAGGTCGGCCAATGCCGAAAAGGCACTGGCGGCAACGGCACCGGAATAGATATAGCCAGCATGCGGTACGATCAGGGCCTTCGGCGCCGGCCGAACTGTCCCCGTCCCAGCGTGGGCCAGCAGGTCGGCGACAGTGCGCTTGAGCTCGATCGGATTGTCCGGGTAGAACAATCCCGCAACGGCAGCGGGGCGGATAGTGGACATACGGCATTCCCTCATTAATCAGCCTAGTAAATCTGGGGGAATTGTCCGCTTTCAAGTGATGCCCGGCCGGATCCGCGTTTGCGCCGATAATAATGTGTCCGAGGCGACCGGATCGCCATCGTTCCAATATCGAGGAGACTTATGGCTTCATCCAGAGCGGCCGACGAAGGCACCCTGCTCAAGGCCATCCTGCAGGAATCGGTAACCGAGGTGGTGGTGTTCGACGCCGACACCCTACGGATCGTCCAGGCCAATCCGGCGGCGGCCAAGAATCTGCACTACCAACCCAGGGCCTTGCAGAAACTGACACCGCTGGATTTTCTACCCCCCGAGGACAGGCCGGCCTTCCATACCCTGCTCACCCTGCTCAGACACGGGAAAAAACGCCGCACCGCGCTCAGCGTGCACTGCCGCCGCCGGGACGGCACCCTGTATCCCGTCGAGGTCCGGATACTGTACTCGGCCGACCACGAAAAGCCGGTTTTCATCTGGATTGCCAATGACGTCAGCCAGCGCGAAGCCACGCGGCAGGCCCTGGCGCATTCGGTATCGGACATGCACGCGATCGTGGCACATATCCCGGGCATGGCGTTCCAGATCCAGCGCCGACCCGACGCCCCGCCCACGCTGCGCTACGTGAGCGAGCAGTCCGCCCAGTTGCTCGGCATCAAGGCGTCCGCCTTGCATGGCAAGCCCGAGCGCTTCTACAAGCTGATCCTGGAGGAAGACCGGCCCGACTATCTGGCCCAGCTGGCGCAAGCCGACGGTGGTCACATGACCTTCAACTGGGAGGGCCGCATCTGGATGAAAGCCTGGAAGGATGTGAAATGGGTCGCGATACGCGTCAGCCAGCGCAAGGATGAGGGCGGCACGATCTGGGATGGCATCATGCTGAACATGACACACAGCAAGCAGGCCGAGGCCGAACTTCTGCGTTCGCGGGCCCAGTTGAGCGCGCTGGCCGCACACGTCGAATCGGTCAAGGAACAGGAGCGCCTGCATCTGGCCCGCGAGGTACACGACGACCTGGGCGGCAACCTCACCACCATCAAGATCGGCCTGTCCTGGCTGATGCGACACCTCCCGCCTGACCAGCCGCTGCTGATCCAGCGCACGGCCTACCTGGACAATGTGGTCGACCAGACCTTCGAGGCCGCGCACCGGATCGCCTCCAACCTGCGGCCGGCGGCACTCGATTTCGGCATCGTTCCTGCCATTGCCTGGCAACTGCAACGCTTTACCCGCAACACCGACATTCCCCATGAATTCAGTGCGTCCGAGGAAGCCATCCCGCTCGGCCCCGATGCGGAGATTGCCGCGTTCCGCATCGTGCAGGAGGCGCTGACCAACGTCGCCAAACACGCCCGCGCCACTCGGGTGAAACTCAGGCTGGTGCGGGAACCGGACAGCTTGCGGATCACGCTGACCGACAATGGCCGCGGCCTCCAGCCCGCGCCGGAAAACGGACATGGCTTCGGCATACTCGGCATGATCGAGCGCGCAGCCACGCTGGGCGGCGAGCTCACTGTACAACCCGCCAAACGGCAGGGCACCCAGGTCAGCCTGCGCATTCCTCTGGCCGTCCCCGTGCCCGATCCGGCTGAATGACGGCATAATCGTCCCAATACCAAGCAGAGAGCGTTCGTGGCAACCGCAAAACCCTATCGGATCCTCATCGTCGACGACCACGCCATCGTCCGTGAGGGGCTCAAGCTGATCCTGGCCGATGTCGAAGACATCGTGGTGGCTGGCGAGGCCGACTGTTCCAGCCGCGCCCTGCAGATGGCGCGGCTGGAACCCTGGGACATGGTGCTGATGGACATTTCCATGCCCGACCGCAACGGCCTGGAAACACTGGAACTCATGAAAAAGGAGCACCCCGGCATCAAGGTGCTGATGCTCTCCATGTACCGGGAGACCCAGTATGCGGTGCGGGCACTGAAATCCGGCGCGGCGGGCTACCTCAACAAGCAGAGTGCGCCCGACCAGCTGGTCGACGCCATCCGCCTGGTCGCCTCGGGCAAGAAATACATCAGCGCCGAAGTCGCCCAGGAACTCGCCAGCCAAGTCAGCGGCGAGCGCACTGGCCTGCCACACGAAGCACTGTCCAACCGCGAATACCAGACCCTGTGCATGATCGCCTCGGGCCTGACCGTCTCCGCCATCGCCGACAAGCTCGCCCTGTCGGTCAAGACCATCAGCATGTACCGGGCCCGCCTGCTGCAGAAAATGCGGTTGAGAAACAATGCCGAACTGACGCATTACGCCATCAAGCACGGCCTGCTGGACTGAGTTGCAAGTCACAAGCTGCAAGTTTCAAGTTTTTCCTTGCAACTTGTAACTTGAAACTTGCAGCTGTCTTCAGAAATACCGGGGTTTTACTGCCTTAATCCGGACTTCACCCGGCCAGGGCCAGCCCTACCATGCGAGGCATAGTCAATGCCCTTCCCGGGCCTGAGTGCCGACATGGCTGAGCCAAACGACAAAATCAATCTTGCCAATCCGACCGAAGTCGCACGCGAAACCCTGCGCCGCCTGGCCTTGCGCCGGATTGCGCCCACCCCGGACAACTATCAGACGTTGTACGAGGAAATCGTAAGCGGGTCGAGCGCCCAGCCCATTGCCACATCGAGCGCCGCCACGGCCGCCAGCGCCCTGTCCGGGCTGGTGATGGACCTCAACCTGCACCATCCCGAACTGGCTGCGCCCGTGGAAACGCTGAATCAGGCCATCCGCAAGAACGACTGGATGCAATGTCGCAAACAACTGGGCCAGATCACCCTGCAACTCAAGCAGCAGGGCGAAAACAGCGGAGGCGGCGGGGAAAACCTGGCCCTGCTGCGTGACCTGCTGGCCAAAACCCTGGAATTCGGCGTCGTCACCCAGCTGTCGCACAGTCCGCGCCTGGCCGAGAAGGCCCAGCATCTCGCCGCCGCCGTGCGCGATGCCAACAGCGCATCGGCCCTGCGCAGCGTCACGTCCGGATTGAAATCCCTGTGGGTCGGCATCGAGATGCAGGCCCCGGATCTCCAGCAGCAGCAGGAGATGCTCAAGCGCATTCTGCTGCTGCTGGTCGAAAACATCGGCGAACTGCTGGACGACGACACCTGGCTGCGCGGCCAGCTCGACATGGTCGAGGAAGTCATCGCAGGCCCGCTCCAGATCCGGTCTCTGCAGGAAGCGGAGAAGCGGCTCAAGGAGGTCATCTACAAGCAGAGCATGGTCAAGCACGGCCTGCGCGAGGCCACCGCCACGCTGAAAGCCACCATGACCACCTTCGTCAGCCGCATGCGGGATGCCGTGGCGGCCAACGACGAATACCAGGGCAAGATCGCTACCCACATCGAGCGCATCCGCAACACCGAGGACGTGCTGGAACTGAATCGCATCCTCGAGAACCTGCTGGATGAAACGCGCAGCGCGCAGGCCGACACCCGGCGCGCCCACGAGCAGCTGATCGGGGAGCGCGACGCCGCCGTGCAGGCGGAGAGCCGCATCAAGCAGCTGGAAACCGAGCTCGCCCAGATGAGCGCCCTGGTGCGCGAAGACCCGATGACCCGCAGCCTCAACCGTCGCGGCCTGGACGATGAATTCGCACGCGAGGCGTCGCGCGCCGACCGTTACGACACCCCCTTCAGCATCGCCGTGCTCGACGTCGACAATTTCAAGGCGCTGAACGACAAGCGCGGCCACCAGACCGGCGACGAGGCGCTGATCCATCTGGTCAAGGTGGCGAAGGAAGAACTGCGCATCACCGACCATATCGCACGCATGGGCGGCGAGGAATTCCTGATCATTCTTCCCAACACCCCGCTCGACGAGGCCGCGCACATCGTCACCCGCCTGCAGCGCAGCCTCACCAAGAAGTACTTCCTCGACAACAACGAAAAGGTATTGATCACCTTCAGCGCCGGCGTCGCCCAGCGCGTGCCGGGCGAATCGCAGGAAGCCTCCATCGCCCGTGCCGACAGCGCCATGTACGAAGCCAAGCACAGCGGCAAGAACCGCGTCTGCCTGGCTCCAGACGCGCCTGTCAAGGCCAGGAGTGAAGATCATGCAGATTTTTGAAGCAGCAGCCTTAACTTTCTCCAACCCCCGACGATTCCTCACACAACGGCGGTTCATGTAGCCCCAACGGGCAGACCAACGTTGACGGCACCAGAGCACCCTTTGGGGCATAGAAGCCGGAACCATCGACCCACTTAAGGAGAAACAACATGGCACAAGTAATCAACACCAACGTAGGCGCTCTCTTTGCTGGCGCTGCACTGAACAAATCGGCGATCGCTTTGCAAACCGCCCAGCAACGCCTGTCTTCCGGCCTGCGCATCAACAGCGCGGCCGACGATGCGACCGGCCTCTCGATCGCAACCGGCTACGACTCCAAGATCCGCGGTGCGAACATGAACATTCGCAATGCCAACGACGGCATTTCCAAGGCCCAGATCTCCGACGGCTACCTGGCCCAGATCACTGAAAATACCCAGCGCCTGCGTGAAATCTATGTGCAGACCGGCGCGGTCACCAACCAGGAAGCGGTTGCGCTCATTGCTGAAAATGGCCGTATCGACGGCCTGGTCACTGCCAGCACTGCGGTGACGGTGGACGAAAGCGGCGGCACGGCCGGCGGCACGGGTACGACCTTCACCGCTGCGACGTCCTTCTCCAACCTGGCTGCATTCGACACCGAGTTGACCGCCATCGGTACCGCCCGCGCCAAGTTCGGCGCCGACATGTCGTCGCTGGCTTCTGCCGTGGCCACGCTGCAGACCGCTTCGGTGAACTACTCGGCTTCCTACAGCCGCGTCATGGATACCGACTACGCTGCCGAAACGTCTGCCCAGGCCAAGAACAACATCCTGCAACAGGCCGGTACCGCAGTCCTGGCGCAGGCCAACCAGACGCCGCAAACCGTGCTGACCCTGCTGCGTTAAGCGGTTTTTGATAGGAGACACCCCCAACCGAAGCAGTCGGTTGGGGATTTGACATGAAGGATATCGCGATGATTATCCAGAACACCCCCCTCATGAATCAGGCCGTGCTCCCGGCCGCGCGCGCCCATGGCGCCGCCCATACCGAATCCAAGGTTGTCGCCGACACCCAGGCCCACAATGTTCCCCAGCAGCCTTCCGCGGCAGAACTGAAAAACGCCGTGGAAACGCTCAACAAAGCCATGCAGCAATCGAACCAGAACCTCGAGTTCAGCGTGGACACCGACACGAAGAAAGTCGTGGTCAAGATGGTGGACACCAGCACAGGTCAACTGATTCGCCAATTTCCGTCCGAAGAAACCCTTGCGATTTCGCGTGGAATCGAACAATTCCAGCAAGGTCTGCTGCTGAAACAAAAGGCTTGAGTCAGGAGATTCATCATGGCCATTACTTCGTCGACCACGACCGCACTCGATGTTCCCACTCTCGTCTCGCAGCTGATGGCAGTCGAGCGGCGTCCGATCGACACGCTCAATACCCAGATAACCAGCTACCAGACCAAGATCTCCTCCTTCGGCACGCTGAGCGGCCTGGTCTCGAGCTTCCAGACCGCAGCCCAGAATCTGGGCACTACCCTGCAGAAACTCGCCGCCACGCCCTCCGACCCCAGCGTCTTCTCCGCCACGGCGGGCAGCACCGCGGTGCCCGGCAACTACACGGTCGAGGTGAGCAAGCTGGCGCAGTCGCAGAGCCTGGTTGCCGCAGGACAAGCCAGCAGCACCGCCGCCATCGGCAACGGCACCGCCACCACGGTCACGTTCGACTTCGGCACCATCGGCGGCGGCACCCTGACCAACGGGGTATACAGCGGCGCGGCCTTCACGTCGAACGGCAACGGCACCGCCAGCATCACCATCGACAGCACCAACAACACCCTGGAAGGCATACGCGACGCGATCAACTCTGCTGCCATGGGCGTGACCGCGACCATCGTGAACGACGGGTCGGGCACGCCCTACCGCCTGGCGCTGACCTCCGGCAGTTCCGGTGCCAGCAACAGCATGAAAATCACCACCAGCGGCGGCGACGGCTCCATCGGCAGCCTGCTGGGCTATGACCCGGCCGGCACGCAGAACCTGACCCAGACCATCGCCGCCCAGAATGCCGATCTCACGGTGAACGGCATCGCGATCACCAGCGCATCCAATACGGTGAGCGAGGCCATCCAGGGTGTCACGCTGACGCTCACGAACACCACTGCCGCGCCAGCCAGCCTGACGGTCGCGCGCGACACCACGGCGATCAACACCGCAGCATCGGGATTCGTCGAGGCCTACAACGCACTGGCCAGCCAGATCAAATCCCGATCCGCCTACGCGACCAACGGCTCGACAGGGGGCGCTCTGGCGGGCGACGGCACCTTGCGCGTCATGCAGGACCAGTTGCGCGGCATTTTCAATACGCCCGCCAGTGGCGGCACCCTGACCTCGCTTGCCGAGGTCGGCATCGCATTCCAGAAGGACGGTTCGCTGAGCCTGGACAGTAGCAAGCTCAACAGCGCCATCTCGACCAATTTCAGCGATGTGACCAATTTGTTCTCGTCGTCGACGGGCTTCGCCACCCGGCTTGCCGACTGGGCCCAGTCCACGCTCGATCCCGGCGGCCTGATCGATACGCGCACCCAGAGCCTCAACAAATACGTCCAGGACCGCAACGACGAAATCGACCGGCTGGAAAACCAGATGACGGCCCTGCAGAAAAAATACACCGCCGAATATACCAACCTGAACCTCCTGCTGAGCCGCATGAATTCCACCAGCACATACCTGACCCAGCAACTGAGCGGCACCTCGTCCAAATGAGCGCCGCCTGCTTCGTTCCGACCGCGCCACGTGACTGCCCCGTCGGCCGTCCGCATAAATAAACCAGGAGGAAGACGTGTACACACAATCCAGAATTGCCGCCAACGCCTACGCCAACGTCGGCCTCGAAACCGGCGTGATGGCCGCCAATCCGCACCAGCTCATCATCATGCTGTATGAGGGTGCCGAACTTTCGGTGCGGATGGCGATCCGGCACATGAATGAAGGCGATCTGGTCAAGAAATCGGCCGCCGTCACCAAGGCCAGCACCATCATTCTGGAAGGCCTGCGCGCTGCACTCGATACCCGTCAGGGAGGCGATCTCGCCATCCAGCTCGACGCCCTGTACGACTATATGGGCAAACGCCTGATGCTCGCCCACCTCAAGAACCAGACCGAGCCGCTGGAAGAAGTGCTGGGGCTGTTGCGCGAACTTCACACCGCCTGGAAACAGATCGGTGCTACCGGCCAGGCCGCCGCCACCCCCCTCCAACATCCTATCGCCGCTTGAACCGGAGACTTTCATGACCAGCCACGAAATCCTCACCACCTATGAATCGCTCTCCGAACTGACCGGCAGCATGCTGAATGCCGCCCGCCAGGGCGAATGGGATGATCTGGCCGTGCTGGAGCAACGCTGCCAGGCCTATGTCGGCAGCCTGATGCAAACCGATCGGGTTCGCCTGAACGAAAACGAACAACGCACCAAGGTCGCGATCATCCGTACCATCCTGCAGAACGATGCCCAGATCCGTGCGCTGGCCGAACCGCGCCTGCACGAATTGCAGCAGCGCCTGAGCCTGTCGCGTGCAAGCCAGCGTAGCGTCAAGGCCTACAACGCGCAGCGAACCTGACGCCTCCCCATGTTCCCGGTTCAGTTCATGGCTCGCATGATGGATGCCCCGCTCTCGCGGGACACCACGCTGCGGCCCGTGTCCGGACTGGTGCCTGTACAGGCGGTTCTGAACGCCACCGAACACGACCAGACCACCCCGCGTCCGACATTCGAACACTTGGCCCTGGGCCAGACGTTGACCGGCCTGGTCAAGAGCCTGAGCAAGGGCCTGGCGCTGGTCGAGATCGACAGTCAGACCGTTGCGATGCGGCTGCCCCCCGAAACGGCGCCGGGCGATACACTGCGCCTGCGCTTCGCCGGGCACATGCCACAACCCGTATTTCTGCTCGCCACCCCGCAAGCTGCCGTCAGCGACGCCCCGCAGTTGAGCCAGACGGCCCGCATGCTGAGCGACCTGATGCAGCATCTGCCGGGGCACAATGTCCTGCCCACGGTCACCCCGAACAGTCCTCTGCTCGACCAGCCGACCACGAACCCGGCCGTCATGGCACTTGCGCTGCGTACCGCACTGGTTCGCAGCGGCCTGTTTTATGAATCGCATCTGGCCGACTGGGCAGTCGGCCAGGACAGTCTGGACGGCCTGATGCAGGAGCCGCAGAACCGACTCGTCGCGACGGAAACCGCGCGCGCCACTGCCAGCCCGGCCGGCCTGCTCGCCCTGCCCAATATCGCCGAAACAGTCGGCGACAAGCCGCTCAATCCCATGCACGCCCTGCTGTCGCAGCAATTACAGGTACTGGAATCCCCGCAATTCGTCTGGCGCGGGGAAGTCTGGCCGGGCCAGCCGCTGGAGTGGCAGCTGCGCCAGGAAACCGACCCCGAGCAGGGCCATGCGCGCGCCGATGTGGCCGGCGACGCCGGGACAGGCTGGGAGTCGCAGCTCAAGCTGAGCCTGCCGCAACTCGGCAACCTGACCGTGCATATCAAGCTCGATGCCCACCATGCATTCAGTATCCGGATGGTGCCGGAGCAGCCCGAATCCGAGACCCTGCTGCAGCGAAACCGGGGACAGCTGGCGAAACGGCTGGCCGACGCCGGCTGCACGCTCCACAGTCTGACGGTGCAACACGATGACGGCGCCTGACAAACAGCGGGCCGCGGCGGCGCTCGCCTACCGGACCGGTGATGCGGCACCGCGCGTGGTCGCTAAGGGTCGGGGCATTCTTGCCGATACTATTATCGAGAAGGCGCGTGCGTCGGGCGTATACGTCCACGAATCGCGCGAGTTGCTGGCGCTGCTGATGCAGATCGACCTCGACAGCCACATTCCGCCACAACTCTATATTGCGGTTGCGGAGTTGCTGGCCTGGCTCTACCACATGGAAGAATCCGATAAACAGGCACTGCCACATAACAACACTTGATCAGAATGGCTTCTCCATCCGAGCAACATGACCTCCATTCCTCCGAACACGAAGGCCAGTTGGCACGCTTTACCCTGCATTCACGCACGGAAATACTCTTCCTGCTGCGTGCGATCCAGAAACGCAAGCTACTGGTCAATCTCGATCTGCCGGGCAGTCGGCAGATCATCGTCACCTCGGTGCTCAAGGTGAATGAATCCAGCCACACCCTGATCCTCGACAGTGCCCGAGGCGACGCGCTCAACCACGAGTTGCTCTCCGGCAAGGGCGCGGAGTTCGTCACCCAGCTCGACGGGGTGTCCATCACCTTTGCCACCGGCCCAGTGACCTTGTGCGAATACGAGAAGCTGCCGGCGCTGCGCATCGCCCTGCCGCGCTCGATCATTCGCCTGCAGCGGCGCGAGCATTTCAGGGTGCCCATGCCCATCGCCAACCCGGTCAGGTGCATCGTACCCGCCCTCTCGACGGAGGATAACGAACCGATCTCCGTGCACATCGTGGATATCGGCTGCGGCGGCGTGGCGCTGGCCGACACCAGCGGACGCCTCGGCAATGCGGCCGGCCGCATCATGCCCGATTGCAAACTGCTGCTGCCCGAGACGGAAGCGATCGTGACCACCCTCGAGGTTCGCAATTCGGCCCAGATACGCTTGCAGAACGGTGCGTTCCAGACGCGTCTGGGCTGCAAGTTCATTAATCTACCCAACGACATGGCGGCCAAGCTGCAACGCTTTGTCATGGATATCGAGCGTGCGCGGCGAAACAGCCTCTAAACCGCACGCCCACCCTACATGAACGCTTCAAGGAGATACCGCCATGCAAACGATCCAGCAGGAAATTGACGAACGGACCAATCTGACCAGTTCCAACAAACTGGAACTGCTGCTGTTTCGTCTGGGCGAGGACCCTGGTCTCGACCGCAACGAGCTGTTCGGCATCAATGTCTTCAAGATTCGCGAAATCATCCCCATGCCGACCATCACGGCCGTCGCCGGATCGCCCCCCCACATGATGGGTGTGGTCGACCTGCGCGGCCAGATCCTGCCGGTCATCGATCTGCCTGCCGTGGCGGGCTGCACCCCGAAAACGGGGCTGAACATACTGCTGATCACCGAATACGCCCGCAGCACGCAAGCCTTCGCCGTCGAATCGGTCGAGGACATCGTGCGGCTCGACTGGCGCCAGGTGCTGTCTGCCGAAGGCAATGGCGCGAGCGGCATGGTCACCAGCATCGCCCGCCTGGACGGCGAGAACAGCGATCGTCTGGCCCAGGTGCTCGACGTGGAAACGATCCTGCGCCAGGTCATGCCGTCGACCGAACTGGAAATCGATCCCGACACTATCGGTCCGCATGTCGACCTCAAACCCGGCACCGTCATCCTGGCGGCTGACGATTCGCTGATCGCGCGCACCATGATCGAGCAAGGGCTCGAGGCCATGGGCCTGCCCTACATCATGTGCAAGACCGGAAAGGAAGCCTGGGACCAGTTGCAGGCCTTTTCCGCCAAGGCACAGGATGAAGGAAAAACCGTCCACGACCGGGTCGCTCTGGTACTGACCGATCTGGAAATGCCCGAGATGGATGGTTTCACACTGACCCGCAACATCAAGCAGGATCCGCGTTTCAGCGCCATTCCCGTGGTGATCCACTCCTCGCTGACCGGTTCGACCAACGAGGCGCACGTCAAAAAGGTCGGTGCAGATGCTTATGTCGCGAAATTCGTCGCCGAGGACCTGGCGAATGCGTTACGCCAGGCGCTGAGCACAGTGCACTGAGATGCAAGTTGCAAGAAGTCTATGTCCAGGACTGAAACCTGGGCGCCGCGTGAACCCTGCATCTTGCAACTTGAAGCCCCCCGCTGCGCGGGGGGCGCTCTGTTTTAGATGCCCATGTTCATGATTTCCTGATAAGCGGACACCAGCTTGTTGCGCACCTGCACGGTCTGCTGGAAGGCAATACTGGATTTCTGCAATGAAATCATGGCGTCGGAGAGGCTGACACTGGGATCCCCCATCTCGAAGCGGTCGGCCAGCTTCTTCGATTGCAACTGGACCTCGTTGACCTGGTCGAGCGAGGATTTCAGGGCCGACTGGAAATCGACCGCGCCTGTAGCCGGCTTGGCTTGAAGGGCGCCCTCGCCTACCGGATTGGCACCCCCGGGGGTGGCGCGGGCCGCGGCAGCCTTCAGCTGCGCCACCATCGCCTCGATCCTGCTGGTATCGATCATGCCTACGCTCATTGTGCCCTCCTTGTCTGTCCAGGCGGTTTCCCACGTGCCCACCTTACCAGTCAGGCGGCAAGCCATAAGCGCGATAAGCGCCTGAAACCGGCTTCTATTCCCCCGATTGAAAACCGTTGCACTGCCGATAATTCGTTCACATAGCGACATCCTCATGGGATCACATGGCATGAATACGGCAATCGAAAACAGGGCGCACCATGACGCCAGAACGATAGGGGCAAGATAATGGCGGGTGCAGGCGAAATGGTGGTTCCGGCCAACGTCATGGATTTCACGCGGACGGCCGGCGGACGAAAAATCATGTTGATGCTGGGCGCGGCCGCGGTCATCGCGGTCATGGCAGCCGTCTGGCTATGGGGCCAGCAGCCCGCTTATCGCGTCCTGTTCGCGAACTTCAGCGACCGCGACGGCGGTGCGATCGTCGCCGAGCTCGAGAAAATGAACATCCCCTACAAATACGCCGAAGGCGGCGGCGCCCTGCTGGTGCCGGCCGACCGCGTCCACGACGCACGCCTGAAACTGGCTGCGCAAGGCCTGCCCAAGGGCGGCAATGTCGGTTTCGAACTGATGGAGAACCAGAAGCTTGGGGCGTCGCAATTCCTCGAGCAGGTCAATTTTCAGCGCGCAATGGAAGGCGAACTGGCCCGTTCGATCGAATCCCTCTCGGCGGTGCAGGCCGCACGCGTTCACCTGGCCATGCCCAAGGACTCGATCTTCGTCTCCGAGCAGAAACAGCCCACTGCCTCGGTGCTGCTCAATCTGCATCCCGGCCGTGTGCTGGATGCGCAGCAGGTCAGCGCCATCGTGCACCTGGTCGCCAGCAGCGTTCCTGAACTCTCGCCGAAGAACGTGACCATCGTCGACCAGAACGGCAATCTGCTCTCCGATACGACCCGGACGGCCAGCGCAAACGGCATGGACCCGAGCCAGATCAAGTACGTGCAGGACTACCAGCAGAATGTCGCCAAGCGGATCGAATCCATCATCTCCCCCATCGTCGGCGCGGAAAACGTGCGGGCCGAAGCGACGGCCGACATGGACTTCTCGCGCAGCGAACAGGCGGTCGAATCCTACAAGCCGAACCAGACGCCCGATGCCATGGCCATCCGCAGCCAGCAGACCAGCGAATCGCAGAACGGCAGCGCCAGTCCCTCCGGTGTGCCGGGCGCACTGACCAACCAGCCGCCGGCCCCGGCCACCGCCCCAATCACGGTACCCGGTCAGAAGACCCCTGCCGCAGCCGTGCCGGCCGCCCCGACCACCAACACGCACAAGGATTCCACCGTCAACTATGAAGTCGACAAGACCATTCAATATGTGCAGAAGGCGGGCGGCGGTCTGAAGCGCTTGTCGGTTGCCGTGGTCGTCAACTACCGCAAAACCGTCGACAAGGCCGGCAAGGTCGTCATGAAGCCGCTGAGCCCGGCAGAAATCACCCAGATCACCAATCTGGTCAAGGAAGCCATGGGCTACAACCAGGAACGCGGCGACACCCTCAACGTGGTGAACAGCTCCTTCGCAAGCCAGCCGGCGGAAATCATCCCCGACGTACCGCTGTGGAAGCAGCCCCAGACCCTCGACCTGGCCATGCAGACGGGCAAATACCTGCTGATGGCCGTAGCGCTTCTGCTGCTGTATCTGCGCATGCTCAAGCCGATGCTGAAAAAGATCTCCGAGGCTCCTGCACTGCCTGCGCCTGGCCACGATGCCCATCTGCACCACGGCGGCGGCGACATGATGGCGCTGCCTGGCCAGCGCAATTACCAGGAAAACCTCGCGCGCGCGCAGAAACTGGCCAACGAAGACCCGCGTGTCGTCGCCAACATCGTCAAAACCTGGGTAGGCAGCCATGAGTGATAACGGCATTACAAAAGGTGCAATCCTGATGCTCGCGCTGGGCGAGGAGGGTGCGTCGGAAGTCATGAAATACCTCGGCCCGCGTGAAGTGCAGAAGTTGGGCGAGGCGATGACCAGCATGAAGGCCATTCCACAGGAAGAGGTCGAAACCGTGCTGCACGATTTCAACAACGTGGCGGACCAGAATTCCTCGCTGGGCCTGGACTCGGACGACTACATCCGCAGCGTATTGAAGAAGGCCCTGGGCGACGACAAGGCGAACTCGCTGCTCAACCGCATTCTCGGCGGCGGCGGCGATGCCAGTGGCATCGAAAGCCTGAAGTGGATGGACGCCGAATCGGTGGCCGATCTCATCCACAGCGAACATCCGCAGACCATTGCGACCATCCTCGTGCACCTGGAACGCGACCAGGCCTGCGAGGTGCTGGGCTGCTTCACCGAGCGCCTGCGCAACGACGTGCTGCTGCGCATCGCCACGCTTTCCGGCGTGCAGCCCGCGGCCTTGCGCGAACTGAACGACGTCCTGACCAAACTGCTGTCCGGCAGCGACGTCCTGAAGAAACAGCCGATGGGCGGCACGCGCGCGGCCGCCGACATCCTCAACTTCATGAGCGGCGACAACGAGCAGTCCGCCATGGAGTACCTGAAGAGCTACGACCCCGACATGGCGCAGAAGATCATGGACGAGATGTTCGTGTTCGAGAACATCATGGACATCGAGGATCGCGGCGTCCAGCTGTTGCTGCGCGAAGTGCAGTCCGACTCGCTCATCATCGCGCTCAAGGGCGCGTCGGAGGAGATGCGCGAGAAAATCTTCAAGAATATGTCGCAGCGTGCCGCTGAAATGATGCGGGAAGACCTGGAATCCAAGGGCCCGGTGCGCCTGTCCGAGGTCGAGGCGCAGCAGAAGGAAATCCTGATGATCGTCCGCCGCCTGGCCGACGAAGGCCAGATCTCGCTGGGCGCCAAGGGAGAGGAACAGTATGTTTAGCAGCTTGTCTGGCTGTATTCGTCGTGTGCGTTGTCGCCAGAAAGCGATGGATGCAAGGCACGGCGCGACGGCAAGGGCCATTCCCTTGCCTAGCGCCGTAACGCAGCAGACGCGCTTTCTGGCGACAACCCGAAGGGCCGGGCCGCTACGGGCGCATTGCGGCGTTACGGGCCGCTTGTTGTGGGTGGCACAACGGCGCTCCCCGCGCCTTGCACTGCATCCCGTAGAGGCCCGGCGCGCATGACGAATACAACCAGACAAACTGCCAACGTCATGTCCAGCGTGGACCAGGCCGCCTGCCAGCCCTGGGAGATGACCAGCTTCGATGCCCACCTGCATCCGGCAAAGCATGCCGGCCATACCGCCGTCGTCCTGCCGACGATCGAGCAGATCACCGCCATCCAGGAACAGGCGCGGCAGGAAGGCTACCAGGCCGGCCATGCCGAAGGACTCGCCGCCGGACGTGAGGAGTCCGCCCGCGAAGCGGCCCGGCTGCACGATCTGGCCAACACCTTCTCGGTCGAGGTCGCCCAGGCCGATGAAATCATCTCCCAGCAAATTCTCGACCTGTCGATCGATCTGGCCCGTGCATTGTTGAAATCGGCGCTGGCGATCCGTCCCGAGCTGGTCATTCCCATCGTCAAGGAAGCGGTACGCTACCTGCCGGTTCTGCACCAGCCGGCCCTGCTGTTCCTGAATCCGTCCGACGCCTTGCTGGTCAAGGCAAGAATCGGCGACGAACTCGAAAAAATGGGCTGGCAACTTGCCGACGACGGGCAACTCGAACCCGGCGGTTGCCGCGTGGAAACGGCCAGCAACCAGATCGATGCCTCGCTGCCCACCCGCTGGCAGCGCCTGACCGCAGCGCTCAGCAAGAACTCGGACTGGCTGGCCGCCTGATGGATATGGACACGCATGCCCACAGCACCCGCTGGAAGGCCTACCTGCAGGACTGCGGGGAATTGCTGGCGATCGCCGAGCCCATGCAGATATCCGGCCGCGTCACCCGGGTGGCCGGGCTGGTGATGGAGGCCGTCGGACTGAAACTGCCAGTCGGCAGCGCCTGTACCGTGCCGCTTCCCAACGGCTCAAATCTTGAAGCCGAGGTGGTGGGATTCGCCGGGGATCATGTGTTCCTCATGCCGCAAAGCGACGTCGAGGGCATCGTCCCCGGCGCACGCGTGTTCCCGGTGGAAGTCATTCCCACCCTGCCCCGCGCCGGCCAGGTCAATCATCCGCGCCGGCGGCCCAGCGACCGCACCCGCCATCTGCCGGTCGGCGAGGGATTGTTGGGGCGCGTGCTCGACAGCGGCGGCCGTCCGCTCGACGGTCTCGGCCCGGTCCACGCCTCGGCTACTGCGCCGCTCAACAATCGCGCCGCCAACCCGCTGGCGCGCGCCCCCATCACCGACATCCTCGATGTCGGCGTACGCGCCATCAACAGCATGCTGACCGTCGGCCGTGGTCAGCGCATGGGCCTGTTCGCCGGTTCCGGCGTCGGCAAGAGCGTGCTGCTCGGCATGATGGCGCGCTACACCAGCGCGGACGTGATCGTGGTCGGCCTGATCGGCGAACGCGGCCGCGAGGTCAAGGAATTCATCGAGCAGATCCTCGGCGAGGAAGGCCTGGCGCGCGCCGTGGTGGTCGCCGCGCCGGCCGACACGCCGCCGTTGATGCGCTTGCAGGGTGCGGCGTACGCCACCTCGATCGCCGAGCATTTCCGCGACCAGGGCAAGAATGTGCTGCTGATCATGGATTCGCTCACCCGCTATGCCATGGCGCAACGCGAGATCGCCCTGGCGATCGGCGAGCCGCCTGCGACCAAGGGCTACCCGCCTTCGGTGTTCGCCAAGCTGCCGGCGCTGGTCGAACGCGCCGGCAACGGCAAGCCGGGCGGCGGCTCGATCACCGCCTTCTATACTGTGCTCACCGAAGGCGACGACCAGCAGGATCCGATCGCCGATGCCGCGCGCGCCATTCTCGACGGCCACATCGTGCTGGATCGCTCGCTGGCCGAGAGCGGGCACTACCCGGCCATCAACATCGAGCAGTCGATCAGCCGCGCCATGCACAGCATCACGACGCTGGAGCAGCAGCAACTCGCGCGCCGTCTGAAGAAACTGTATTCACGCTACGAGCGCAGCCGCGACCTGATCAACGTCGGTGCCTACGCGGCCGGCACCGACCCGTTGCTGGACGAGGCCATCCGGCTGCAAACCGGCATGGAGGCCTTTCTTCAGCAAGCCATTCACGAACGCGCCGACGTCCAGGAAAGCCTGACCGACCTCGCAGCCCTGTTCCAATAACCACCTCCGACGAATCGAGCACATTGAATGGCTTCTCCCTCCGCCCTCAACACCCTGATCGACCTGGCGCACAAGGAAACCGACGAGGCCGCCAAGCAGCTGGGCCTCGCCCTGCGCGTCGGCGACGAAGCGGTGCAGAAACTCGATCTGCTGTTGCAGTACCGCAACGACTATGCGGAACGCTGCCAGAGCAATCTGACCAGCGGGATCAGTACGACGCATTTCAACAACTTCCAGATGTTCATGCACAAGCTCGACCACGCCATCTCGGGCCAGCAGAAGGTCGTCAACGACACCCAACTGCGGATTGCCCAGGCGCGGGCCGCCTGGCAGGCCTGCGAGCAGAAGAAAATGTCCTTCGTCACGCTGGCCGAACGCGCGAACAAGGAACAGTCCCGCCGCGAACTGTGGCGCGACCAGAAGCAGAACGACGAGCATGCCGCCCGGCGCTCGCAACACAAAAGAACTCCTTCCTGAGACAGGACCGACGCCATGAATGCGACCCCCATGAATCCCACGTCCGGCAATGCCGTTCAGTCCGCGCCGCAGGCCGGAAAATCGGCAGACGCCAGTACGCCGGACGTTCCGTTCAGCCAGGTGCTGTCCAGCGAGATCGCCCAGACCCGCAAAAGCGAGGCGCCTCAGGACAGCGGCAATGCCGATGCAAAGCCGGATCCGGCCGCTTCCCGCCCTGCCGGGTCAGCCGAAGGCAAGACCGATTCCAAGCAGCCGATCCAGGCGGGCGAGAAAACCGAGCGCGACCATGACAAGAAAGGTGAGACGGACACGGCAGAGACAGCCACAGTCGCACCGGAAACCCTGCTCGGTCTGCCGATCGGCCCGGATGCATTCAAGCCGACGGTGGGCCCCGTCGGGACGAAAGCCGCAGAAGGTGTCGTTTCGGAAACGGCACCCGACCGCGGTGCGACTGCCGGCCCTGCCCTGGGTGCACCGGGCGTATCCGCCCAGGATGCCCGCAAGGGCCGCGCCATTCCACTCACGCAGACCATGCAACAAGCCGCGCAGCACGATGCCCGCCAAGCCGGTAGCGAACACGGCACGCAGAAACTCGACCCGCGCCTTGCCAGACAGGAAGACATGCACGCAGCCGGGGCAGCCCGGACCGCCGCGCCGGCCGATGCCGCCGCCGCGTTCCAGGGACAACTGGCGGCCGCCCGACACGCCGACGCCGTGAAGACCGACGTTCCATCGGATCTCGTCGGCAATCCTGCACTGCGGACGACCCCGCACGCATCGATCGACACCCAGTTCGCGCCGGCCAACGCGTCGTCCTCCCGCTTGGCACCCTCCGTCGGTACGGCGGCCTGGGGCCAGGCGCTGGGCGAGAAGCTGGTGTGGATGGCCGCGGGCACCCAGCAAACCGCCTCGCTCACGCTCAACCCGCCCAATCTCGGACCGCTGCAGATTGTGGTGCATGTCACCAACGACCAGGCCACGGCCAGCTTCTTCTCGGCCCAGCCCGAAGTGCGCCAGGCACTGGAAGCGGCCTTCCCGCGGCTGCGCGAAATGATGAACGACGCCGGCATTCAGCTCGGACAGGCAACGGTCAGCGCGGATACACCGCAGCAAAACAGCACGCCCGACCGCCAGGCGCAACGCATCACGCTTCCGTTTTCCGGCGCCGACCATGCCGCATCGGCCGGCTTGCAGGCTGTTCAGACGCCGATCCGTCAATCCGGACGCGGCCTGGTCGACACCTTCGCCTAACCGGGCAGGCGTGACTTCACACGATATGCGTCCCTTTTCCCCCTCTTTTTACCGAATCGAAGACGCATGTTCCTTTTCATAATGACAAACATCTGCCCCCCATTGCACATGTAGAGGAAAGCAACAATGGCCGCACCTGCCGTACCTGTCGAATCATCCGAAGCCGAGGAAACCGTCCCGGCCAGGAAATCGAAAAAAAAGCTGTTCATCATCGCAGGCGCCCTCGTGGTCCTGCTGGGAGGCGGCGGCGCAGGTGCGTGGTTCTTCATGCATGGTGCGCATGACACCAAGGAAAAGGCTGCCGAGCCGGCCAAACCCCCGGTGTATCTGCCGCTCGAAACCTTCACCGTCAATCTGCAGGGGGGCGAGCAGTATCTGCAAACTGATATCACGCTGCAGGTGGCCGATCCGGCCCAGGTCGAGTCCATCAAGGTGCACATGCCGCGCGTGCGCAGCCGTCTGCTGACCCTGCTCTCCAGCAAGCAGGCTGACGAGCTGATCACGCCGGACGACAAGAAAAAGCTGGCGCAGGAAATCCTGGCGCAGATCAAGCTGCCGTTCGATCCCAACGGCAAACCGCAACAGGTGGACGATGTCCTGTTCACCACGTTCGTGATCCAGTAAGTAGAGCCCATCCATGGCCGACAACTTTCTTTCGCAAGACGAAGTCGATGCGCTGCTGAAAGGCGTGACCGGCGAAGTCGACGAGGCGCCGGCTGAATCGGACGATCATTCAGGCGCACGTCCCTACAACCTCGCCACGCAGGAACGCATCGTGCGCGGCCGGATGCCGACGCTCGAGATCATCAACGAACGCTTTGCGCGCCAGTTGCGGATCGGCCTCTACAATTTCCTGCGGCGCGGCGTGGAAATCTCGGTCGGCCCGGTGCGGGTGTCCAAGTACAGCGAGTTCATCCGCAACCTGGTCGTGCCCACCAACCTTAATCTGGTGCAGTTCAAGCCGCTACGCGGTACGGCTCTGATGATCTTCAACCCCGATCTGGTTTTCCTCATGGTCGACAACCTGTTCGGCGGCGACGGGCGTTTCCATACCCGCGTCGAAGGGCGCGACTTCACCCAGACCGAACACCGCATCATCCAGCGCATCCTGAACATCGTGTTCGAGGCCTACTCGAAATCGTGGGAGCCGATCTACCCCATCGATTTCGAGTTCATCCGCTCGGAAATGAACACCCAGTTCGCCAACATCGCCACGCCCAACGAAGTCGTGGTGGCGGTCACTTTCGCCATCGAACTCGGGCAGATCAGCGGCGAAATGCACATGTGCATGCCGTATTCGATGATCGAACCGATCAAGGACCTGCTCACCAGCAGTCTGCAGGCTGAAAACCTGGAGGTCGACAAACGCTGGATCCGCCTCATGCGGCAACAGATCCAGATGGCGGAAGTCGAGATCGTCGCCGATCTGGGAACGGCTGCCATCAGCCTGCGCGACATCGTCGACATGAAAGTCGGCGACATCATCCCGCTCAATATCCCCGAAACGATCGAGGCCAAGGTGGACGGCGTCCCGGTCATGGAATGCGCATACGGAAAGTTCAACGGCCAATACACCCTGCGGGTCGAGAAACTGCTGTCGACCAGCACGAGCGATCCGCAAACAGGAGACCAACATGTCTGAAGACATCACCCAAACCATCGCCGAAGACGACTGGGCGGCCGCCATGGCCGAACAGGCCGCCCCTGCGGTCGTCCAACCGAGTCCCGAAATCTTTCCGGAACTGTCAGGCAACACCGCTGCGGGCGGATTGGCCAAGGACATCGACTTCATCCTGGACATCCCGGTCCTGCTGACCGTGGAACTGGGGCGGACCAAGATCGCGATCAAGAACCTGCTCCAGCTGGCGCAGGGATCGGTGGTCGAACTCGACGGACTGGCGGGCGAACCGATGGACGTGCTCGTCAACGGCTGTCTGATCGCGCAGGGCGAAGTGGTGGTGGTGAACGACAAATTCGGCGTGCGCCTCACCGACATCATCACACCGGCCGAACGAATCCGGAAACTCAACAAATGAAGCGTTTCGTCGCAAGCATCGTGTCGAGCCTGCCGGTCCTGGCGCAAGCTGCCGATGCCGTCTCGCCGACTCCGGCGGTCTCGGCCGCCGGCAGCCTGCTCCAGGTATTCATCGGCCTCGTCGCCGTACTGCTCCTGATTGCCGCCACGGCCTGGGTCGCCAAGCGCTTCGGCGTCACCCGCGGCGGCGCATCCAATGTGCTGCAGGTGATCAGCAGCGCCTCGGTCGGCGCACGGGAGCGGGTCGTGGTGGTCGAGGTGGGCGAGTCGTGGCTGGTGGTCGGTGTGGCGCCAGGCAGCGTCAATGCCCTGATGACACTGCCCCGCGGCGAAATCCCGTCCACGCCCGTCCCCTCCCTCAACACCAGTTTTGCGGCAGGCCTGCAACATCTGATCGAGAAACGCCGTGGAAAATAAGCTGCATCGCCGCATGATGCGTGCTCTGCTCATGCTGTCCGCCCTGCTGCTGCCCTCGCTGGCCCTGGCGCAAAGCGCGGGACTGCCCGCCTTCACCAGCACTCCCAGCGGCGGCGGCCAGACCTACACACTGAGCCTGCAGACCCTGCTGCTGCTCACCTCGCTATCCTTCCTGCCGGCCGCGTTGCTGATGATGACCAGCTTCACCCGCATCATCATCGTGCTGTCGCTGCTACGCCATGCACTGGGCACCCAGTCGTCGCCACCGAACCAGGTGATGATCGGTCTGGCGCTGTTTCTGACCCTGTTCGTGATGGGGCCGACCCTCGACAAGATTTACACCGAAGCCTATCAGCCGCTTTCCGAGAACCGTATCCAGATGGGCGAGGCACTCGACAAGGGCGCCGTGCCGCTGCGCGCGTTCATGATGAAGCAGACGCGCGAAACCGACCTCGCCCTGTTCGTGAAGATGTCCGGCTCGGCAGCACCGAAAACCGCGGCCGACGTACCGATGCGCGTGCTGATTCCGGCCTACATCACCAGCGAACTCAAGACGGCTTTCCAGATCGGCTTTGCCGTGTTCATCCCTTTCCTGATCATCGACATGGTCGTCGCCAGCATCCTGATGGCGATGGGGATGATGATGGTGTCGCCTTCCATCGTTTCGCTGCCCTTCAAAATCATCCTGTTCGTCCTGGTGGACGGCTGGAATCTGTTGCTGGGTTCGCTGGCGCAAAGCTTCTATTGACCCGATCCCGACGAGACACGCCATGACACCCGAAAGCGTAATGACCCTGGGCCGCACCGCGCTGGAAATGACCATCCTGGTGGCGTCCCCTGTCCTCCTGGTCACCCTGGTGGTCGGCCTGATCGTCAGCATCTTCCAGGCCGCCACCCAGATCAACGATGCCAGCCTCTCGTTCATTCCCAAGGTCATCGCCGTACTCGCCACGTTCGCCATTGCCGGGCCGTGGATGCTGACGGTCATGACCGACTACATGCGACGGATATTGACCGATCTTCCCAACCTCATCGGCTGACCTCCCGCAGACACCCATGCTCAGCCTCACCGACGCCCAGCTCAATGCCTGGCTGATCAGTTTCATCTGGCCCCTCACCCGTATCCTGGGCCTGATCATGGTGGCGCCGGTATTCGGTCACAGTTCCGTGCCACGGCGCGTCAAGATAGGCCTGGGCGTGTTCATCGCTCTGATCATCGCGCCCACGCTGCCGCCCATGCCCGATGTCGGACTGGGCTCCTGGTATGGTCTGTTCATCCTGATCCAGCAACTGCTCATCGGCATGGCGATGGGCTTCATCATGCGCGTCGTGTTCGCCGCAGTGGAGGCGGCGGGCGAAATCGTCGGCCTGCAAATGGGTTTGGGGTTTGCGTCTTTTTTCGATCCGCAAAGCGCCGGCCAGACTCTCGTGATTTCCCAGTTCTTCAATCTCCTGGCCGCGCTGCTGTTCCTCGCGGTCAATGCGCACCTGCTGCTGCTGGGCATTCTCGTCGAGAGTTTCAAGAGCCTGCCCATCAGCCCGCAGCCGCTTTCCGCGGCAGGCTTCTACAGCGTCGCCACCTATGGCTCCGTCGTGTTTTCCATCGGCCTGCAACTGGCGCTGCCGCTGATCGCTATCCTGTTGATGACCAACCTGGCTCTCGGCATCCTCACGCGCTCGGCCCCCCAGCTCAATATCTTTGCGATCGGTTTTCCCATCACCCTGGGGGTGGGCCTGATTGCGCTGGACATCACCCTGCCCTACTTCACGCCCCAGTTCGAGCATATGTTCAGGAACGGTTTCGCAGCCACGACGGCGGTCATCCGGGCGCTGCACCCCTAGCAGGGCTACGCGAAATGAAAGCGCCGGGCTGCGGGGAATCCCTGCAGCCCGGCGCTTGAACCCGGAAAGCCCGATCAGGCTTTAGAAACCGAGACTGTCGAGCAGATCGTCGACCTGGCTCTGGTCGGCCACCACATCGCTCTTGTTCGTGGGATCGATCTGCGGGCCGTTGAGCAGGCCGCTGCTGGATTCCCGTTTCACCTCAGCCGGCGCATAGTCGATCAGCAGTTGCACCAACTGCCGCTCCAGGTTGTGCGCAAGGTCGGTCACCTTGCGGATCACCTGCCCGGTCAGATCCTGGAAATCCTGCGCCATCATGATGTCCAGCAACTGCTGCTTGGTGGCACTGGTGTCGTTGCGCATGTCCGCCAGGCATTGCATGGTCATGGTCGCCATGTCGCGGTAATTGGCTTCCGAGAACGGCGCCTTGAAGGCGGCCTGCCAGCCGTTCAGGATTTCGTCGGCACCGGCATCGATGCGTTCCTGCATGGGAATGGCCGCATCCGTGGCATTGAGCACGCGCTGCGCCGCCTGTTCGGTCATCCGTGCCACGTAGTTGAGGCGTTCCCGCACATCGGGAATGTCCGTCGTCGCCTTTTCCAGCACCTTGTCCAGGCCGAGCTCGCGCAGACTGTCATGCAGTGTGCGGGTAATCTGGCCAACCCGCGCCAGCATCTCCTCCGACTCGCAGCCCTCGGGACTCACGGCGTGCGACACGGTCACGGCTACAGCGGAGCCGACGAATTGCGTTTCCACGTCAGGCTCCCGCTTTGTCGAGTTTTTCGAATATCTTCGAGAGTTTCTCGTCGAGTGTGGCTGCAGTGAAAGGTTTGACGACGTAGCCGCTGGCGCCGGCCTGAGCCGCAGCGATGATGTTTTCCTTCTTGGCTTCGGCCGTCACCATCAGGACCGGCAGCTTGGACAGGGCGGCATCGGCACGGATGGTTTGCAGCATGGTCAGACCATCCATGTTCGGCATGTTCCAGTCGGACACGACGAAATCGAAATTCCCGGCGCGCAGCTTGGCCAGGCCGTCGGCGCCGTCTTCCGCTTCTTCAACGTTGGAGTATCCCAGTTCCTTGAGCAGATTGCGCACGATGCGGCGCATCGTGGAAAAGTCGTCGACAACCAGGAATTTCGTGTTCGGATCGGCCATGCAATACTCCATTGGTGCAGTTCATTGTTACTGGATTAATCGGCATTGCGGCGTCAAACTTAAGCGTGAAATCTGTCTGCGCAACGGGTACGAACGGACGTTTACACACGCATTGCTCGGTTGCCATGCGCCGCAAAAAACTCCATCACGCGGCCCGGCAATTCGTGCAGCGGGGCCACGTCGTGCGTAGCGCCGCTGGCGATGGCTTCCTTGGGCATGCCGAACACTACGCACGATGCCTCGTCCTGCGCCAGGTTGTAGGCGCCGGCCTTCTTCATTTCCAGCATCCCCGCCGCGCCGTCCTTGCCCATCCCGGTAAGGATGACGCCGACCGCATTCTTGCCCGCACTGACGGCCGCCGAATGGAACAGGACATCGACGGAGGGACGATGGCGGTTGACCGGCGGTCCCTGGTCGAGCCTGGTCATATAGTTGGCGCCACTGCGCACCAGCATCAGATGGGAATGTCCCGGCGCGAGGTAGGCATGGCCGGGCAGCACCCGCTCTCCGCCCTCGGCTTCCTTGACGGAAATCTTGCACAGCTTGTCGAGCCGGTTGGCGAACGAGCGTGTAAAACCTTCCGGCATGTGCTGGGTGATCAGGACGCCCGGGCAATCGGAGGGCAGCTGGATCAGGAAATCCTTGATGGCTTCAGTCCCGCCGGTGGAGGCGCCGATGATGATCAGTTTCTCGCTGCTGGTCAGCGGGTTGCGCAACGGCGCCAGCGGCCCCACTGCATGCGCCGGGGCGGCACCCGGCGTGCGTTGCTTGATCCGCGCCCGCGACGTGATGCGGATCTTCTCCGCGATCAGGTCGGTGTATTCCAGCATGCCGCTCTGGATCGAAATCTTGGGCTTGGTGACGAAATCCACCGCCCCCAGCTCCAGGGCTCGCATGGTGATCTCGGAACCGCGCTCGGTCAGCGTCGACACCATGAGCACGGGCATCGGGCGCAAGCGCATCAGTTTCTCGAGGAACTCCAGGCCGTCCATCTTCGGCATTTCGACATCCAGCGTCAGGACGTCCGGATTGGTCTGCTTGATCAGATCGCGCGCCGCCAGCGGATCGGGGGCCACGCCCACGACCTCCATGTCCGGCTGGCTGTTGATGATCTCCTTCATCACGCCGCGGATCAGCGCCGAGTCATCCACGATCAGAACCTTGATTTTCGTCATGCTAAATTCCAGGTCTCATCCCTGCCGGCGCTCAGAACAAATCGATGTCGCCAACCACTTCATTGGTCTTAAGCCGGCTCGCGTAATCCTGCTCGCGTTTCACCAGCGTGTAATTGTTGAGTTGCTTGAGCTTTTTCACGAGGACCTTGCCGGTCTGCGGAAAGAAATACACCTTGCGCGGGTGTACGTCGTTCAGGTCCTCCGCCACCACGCGGATGTTCTCCGCCTTCAGGAAATCGCGTACGAACTGGGCATTGCGTTCGCCCACGTTCATGCTGGTGAAGCCGCGCAGGACATTGCCGCCGCCGAACACCTTGGCCTCGAGATTGTCGCGACGGGCGCCCGCCTTGAGCAGCTGGTTGATCAGCACCTCCATGGCATACGCCCCGTAGCGCATCGATGCCGACATCGGATTGCCGGCTTCCCCGCCCCCATCGGGCAGCATGAAATGATTCATGCCGCCGATTCCCGACACCTTGTCCCGGATACACGCCGCCACGCAGGAACCGAGCACGGTAACGATCAGCATGGGACGATTGGTGAAGTAATACTCGCCAGGCAATATCTTGGCGGCCTCGCAGTCGAAGGTCCGGTCGTAATACAGATTGGTCGCAAGCTGCTCTTCGATGGCAGGATTCATGCGTGTTTCCTTGCACCGGGATGACGGGAATTCAGTTCATACACCGTCTTGCCGCGTAGCTTGAAGGCGTCCGACGCATACATGAAGTTTTCGGAATGCCCCGCAAACAGCAGCCCTTCCGGCTTCATCAGCGGAACGAAGCGTTCCAGAATCCGGCTCTGCGTCGGCTTGTCGAAGTAGATCATCACATTGCGGCAGAAAATCACGTCGAACGGCCCGCTGACCGGCCAGCTGCTGGCCAGCAGATTGAGGGGTTTGAACGTGATCAGCTGGCGAAGTTCGGGGCGCACCCGCACCAGGCCGGAACGCTCTCCCTTGCCGCGCTGGAAAAAACGCCTGACCCGATCCTGCGCCATCTTGTCGATGCGATCGATCGGATACACGCCGCTCGCCGCCGTCTCAAGCACATTGGTGTCGATGTCGGTGGCTACGATGCTGACCGGGGGCGTGAGCGTCCCGAATGCCTCGCATACCGTCATGGCGATCGAATACGGCTCCTCGCCGGTCGAACTGGCCGAGCACCAGATCGAAAGCGGCGCCTTCATGCCGAGCATGTGCTCGGCGAGTATCGGAAAGTGATGCGCCTCGCGGAAGAACGAGGTCAGGTTGGTCGTCAGCGCGTTGGTGAACGCCTCCCATTCGTCGCTGTCGCGTCCGTTTTCGAGTTCGTCGAGGTATTCCTCGAAGGAATTCAGGCCCTTTGCCCGGAGGCGACGCGCCAGGCGGCTATAGACCATCTCCTGCTTGCTGTCGGTCAGCGCAATCCCGGCCTGCCGGTAGATCAATGACCGTATCCGGGCGAAATCACGCGGGGTGAACGCAAACACCTTGGCGTTGTCAGGCGTGTTCTTCAATACAGGCTTCATGTCGAAATGTGCGTCCAATCTATGTTGCGTTCCAGGCTGAACCCACGAATCAAACCAAGCCCGATTTCTCTGTACTGGACCATTCCGTCACACGCCACGCCTGCCGGATTCACCCGGCGGGAACATCCAACACTCTATCCGTCTACGCTGCCAGGCTTTCCGCCACGGCGGGCTGGGAGCGGGATTGCCTCATGGCTGCCGTGGTTTGATGGCCGCCATTCGACATGTGTCCCGTCCGGACCAGCTTGAAAGTCTTGACCAGTTCAGCCAGCTTGCCCGCCTGGTCCTGCAAACTCTCGGCCGCAGCCGCAGCCTCTTCAACCAGCGCAGCGTTCTGCTGCGTCATCTCGTCCATCTGGCCGACGGCCTGGTTGACCTGTTCGATCCCGGCGCTCTGTTCCTGGCTCGCCGCCGCAATCTCGCTCATGATGTCAGTGACCCGCTTGACCGAGGTGACGATCTCGTCCATGGTCTTGCCAGCCTCGTCCACCAGCTTGCCGCCGGCGTCAACCTTGCCAACCGAATCCTCGATCAGGGATTTGATCTCCTTGGCAGCGCCCGCCGACCGCTGGGCAAGGTTCCTCACTTCGGAGGCGACGACGGCAAACCCACGTCCCTGTTCGCCCGCTCGCGCCGCTTCGACGGCAGCGTTCAAGGCCAGGATGTTGGTCTGGAAGGCAATGCCGTCGATGACGCCAATGATGTCGGCAATCTTCCGCGAGCTGTCCTTGATCGAACCCATGGTATGGATGACCTTGCCGACGACTTCCCCGCCGTTGACCGCAATCTCCGCCGTCGAAGAAACCAGCTTGCTCGCATGATGCGCGCTCTCGGCGTTCTGCTTGACGGTGCTGGTCAGCTCTTCCATCGAGGAGGCCGTCTCTTCCAGGCTCGAGGCCTGCGATTCGGTCCGTGCAGACAAATCTGCGTTGCCGGATGCAATTTCGCTTGCGCCCGAATTCACCAGATCGGTGCTTTCCCTGATCTGCCCGACCAGCCACTTGATGTTGATCTGCAGGATACGCAGCGACTGCATCAGCCTGGCCAGCTCGACGATTCCCTTGGCCTCGATCTGTCCGGTCAGATCGCTCGAGCTGATCCGGTCGATTTCCTCCCGAACGTGCTCAAGCGGCACCACCACGCTGCGATAGGACAGCACCCCGAACACCACGGCCAGCGGCACGCCCAATATCGAGATCGCCATCAGCCAGTTCAGGTAGGCCGTACCGTCGCCGGTCGTCGCCAGCCAGGCCAGAATGCCGATTCCGGCAAACAGGGCACCGACCGACCCGGCGGCGATGGCCAGCATGGTCTTCAGCGACAGGTTCTTCAACAGGCGGCAGCGCTGGGCGAAGGAGCGCTTGACTGCCTCGCCCTCGTGGATTTCGAGCGTCGAATCGCCGGCCTTGATCGCACGGTAGGCGCGGTCCGCTGCCTGCACCTGGTCGCGACTGGGTTTGCCGCGAACGGAGGTATAGCCGACAACCGTGCCGTTCTCGACGATCGGCGCCACGTTGGCTTCTACCCAATAATGATCGCCATTCTTGCAGCGGTTCTTCACCAGCCCGGTCCAGGCCTTGCCGCCCCGTAGCGTGCGCCACAAATCGGCGAACGCCTCGACCGGCATGTCGGGATGGCGCACGATGTTATGCGACGCTCCGATCAGTTCGTCCTCGCTGAAGCCGCTGATGTTGACGAAATCCCGATTGACAAAGGTGATTCTGCCGTGGATATCCGTCTTCGAAGTCGGCGTCTCATGGTCCTTCAGGACGTATTCAGTATTGGTGACAGGCAGGTTGGATCGCATTGCTTTTTCCTTTTTTAGGTTTGGTAGCGGCGCTTCACTCTCCTGTGCCACCGCTCAGAATTCTTCCCATTCGTTGTTACCGCCGCCGGCTGCAAGTTTCTTCGGACGCGCCAGCGGCACCACCTTGGACGGCATGCGCTTCTGGGCAGCCGGCAGCCGGGCCACGTTGCCATTCGATATCGGCAATTCGGCAGGCCGACTGTAGGCCTGCGCAGCGGATTCCAGCTTGAACACGCTCACCGCCTCGGCCAGCTTGCCCGCCTGGTCCTGCAAACTCTCGGCCGCAGCCGCAG